>NZ_LRDB01000053.1 GCF_001592935.1 Roseivirga echinicomitans | reverse complement strand
GATTGAAAGATATTATTTTCAGTCATCCCAAATGAAGTGGAGATCACCCCTTAAAAATTTAACGATTCTTTACTTAACGTAAATGGTTTTTCTATTCGTGAATTCCATCATACCATCTTTGGCCAATTCTCTACCATAACCCGACTTTTTCGTGCCACCAAATGGCAATCGTGGGTCTGACTTCACCAGTTCGTTAACGAAGTAGGCACCATCACTTACTCTATGCGCCATCTCAACTGCCTTTTTAATATTGGTCGTGCAAACAGTTACACCCAATCCAAAAGGCGACAATTCAGATAACCTGAAGGCATCGTCAATGTCTTTTGCCTTGATCATAGCCGCCAATGGACCAAAGGTTTCTTCATCAAAAGCAGGCATTCCTGGTTTTACATTACCTAAAACGGTTGGTTCGTGATAACAGCCTTTTTGGTTTCCTCCTAAAAGTAATTCGGCCCCCATTTCCACAGAGCTGCGAACTTGCTTTTGCAACTGATCGGCCAAATCGATTCTGGCCATCGGCCCCACTTTGGTGTCTTCATTTATTGGATCGCCAGATTTAAGTTGACGGATTGCCTCAGTGAACTTAACCACAAACTCGTCATAAATATCCTCCATTAAAATGAAACGCTTGGCAGCGATACAGCTTTGTCCACAATTCAGCATTCTTGCCACTAAGGCCGTCTGAATGGTCTTGTCAATATCAGCATCGTCCCAAACAATAAAGGCATTATTGCCCCCCAGTTCTAACAAGGATTTTTTAATATGCCTGCCTGCAATTTCTGCTACTGCCGATCCTGCCCTTTCGCTACCCGTTAAACTTACAGCTTGTACTACCCTATGAGCTATGATCTTTTCTGTTTGATCATGATGAACAATCAGATTTTGAAACACTCCTTTAGGAAAGCCCGCTTTTGTAAAAACTTCTTCAATAAGCGTAGCACTGCCAAATACATTGGGCGCATGCTTTAATAAACCAGTATTTCCAGCCAAAAGGGTTGGTGCTGCAAATCTAAAAACTTGCCAAAAAGGGAAGTTCCAAGGCATAATGGCCAATACGCTACCTATCGGATCATGCTGAACAAAACTCAATTGAGCGTCAGTTTCAATTACTTCATTTGCTAAGAATTCCTCTGCATTATCGGCATAGTAATCGCAAACCCAAGCACATTTATTGACCTCCGTTCTTGATTCATTAATGGGTTTCCCCATTTCAAGCGTAATCATTTCGGCATATACTTCAACATTGGTCCGAAGTACTTCTCCCGCCTTTTTCATGAGCAGAATTCGCTCACTCAAAGACGTATTCCTCCAAGGACCAAAGGCTTCCCCCGCCAGATTGAGTTTATCATCTAATTCGGTATTAGAGATACCTGTATAGCTTGCTATCTCCTTATTATTATAAGGATTGATGCTTTTAAATTCCATAGATTAAATATTACTTAGTCAAACTACCGATGAGGTTTGGTTGCTCTCTTTTGTCTTCAATAACCTGAGAAGAATACTTCCCTTTGATGGCATTGATCCAATTCTTGGCCCTGTCTGTGAGTTCAAAATCATCCGTCATCATTCTTCCTCTCGATACCAAAATACCCAAATCAGCACCTTCATATAGGTAGTTCCCTTCTTTTGTTATTCTCAAAAAGAACGCTTCTTGTTCGCTTTCCACTGCTCTTCTGTGCGTATCCATTCTATCGAATTGGATATGACCATTATCAAACATTTTCCAAATACCAGATTTTGGAGCTTCGCTGACGAATTCCACCGTGTCTTGCGTATGCTTAATGATCAACTGACTCCAACCATCTACATTTTCTTGTCTCGCCCATCTCGCGTTGAGTGCTTTCACGTTGAGTTTATACTCCACATTCATCCATTCTAAAATATGGAAGATAAAAAGAGGTGCATCAGCCAATGCAAAAACTGCGTGATTGGTAATCGAACTTGCTCCAGTCACTCTTGGGTTAAGTTCCCCTAGATAAATCTCACCATTGTCTTGATCGATCAAAAAATCTAGTTCGAAATAGCCTTTATAGCCTTCTTTTCTTAACTGATCTCCGAATAACTCCGTGTAGTTTTTTGCTTTTCTTCTTAGCGAAGGGCTGAATGCATTAGGGTAAATCTCATTTCCACACCAACCGCCTTTGTAAGGTGTCAGTTCTTTGAAGCCAACCAACTCGGTCATCAGCGGAGCTACAATAGTTCCATGTTGCGTAACACAGGCTTCGATTGCAGAGCCTTTGCAGTTGATACGCTTCATGATTTTAACCTCTTTCTCCTTTACAATTTCCTCTTCATATTTCTTGAATTCGGTCTCGTTGGAAATAAAGAAAGTGGTGTGACCTGAATCACCGAAAGGGGTCTGAATTACTAAATCATTTCCCAGCTCTTTCGATACTGTCTGTAAATGAACGTAATTCTTCACTTTTGAAAGCACATAAGGAACACAAGGAACACCCGCCTTTTCAGCCAGTCTGTTTGTATTCACCTTATTGTCCATGAAGGTTCGCATTTTGGCACTAGGGAACATTACTTCGAGTCCCTGTTTCTTCGCAAGCTTTTCTGTTTCCTCATCAAACATCAGGAACATCACTTTGCCTGCATTTCCACCTTTGGTCCTTGTCTTTAAGTAGTCCTGCACTTCAGGATGCTGCAGCAAGTAATTATTGATATCTTCAATGCTTTCGAATTCATCGTGTGGGATTTCTTCTTTGGGAGAAAAAACATTAGGATGAAGTCCATCAAAACACTCAATATGACAGATAAACTTGAATCCTTTGATCCATTCGTCTGCCCCAAGTAGGTTGAAGTTGGTCGCACTGATGAAGTAGATCGGTGTCTCATTTTTATAAAAGAAGCGTCTGATATCCGCTACGCCATTCAGTTTTTCGATACTCGTTTTCTTCTTGGTCATCGTGATTATTTTGTGTTTGATAATTTATTTTTCATTGAAATACCCATAGCCCCTAATGCTGTCCCTGTTTTTTGTCGGTCGAGTACTTTTTTATTGAATACCCTTAGACCTAGGTCTGCTCTGTAACCATGAATTTCAGAAACATCAAGTGCTAGTAAAAATTCTATAATTTCAGTACTTACTACTTGACCTGGCACCAATACAGGAAAGCCTGGAGGGTATGGTATTACAAAAGAAGAAGCCACTAACTCTTTCCCTTTCTCCATGGACGGGAGGCATTCTTTTAATGGAACGTATTCATAATTAGTTTCGTCATAAGCGAGGAAGTAAGCCTCTCTTAAGTTACCACCAGGCACACCCGGTACGGCCTGAAATGAACGGTGGAAATGACTAAAATCAGGCAGCGGAGGAACGTCTTCAGTAAGCGACTTTATTCTAGCTTCCCGTATTTCCATTTCACGGCCGTTGAGCGATTTGATCTCATCATCCAATTCCTCAGCAATGGTCAATAATGCATTGGTCAAGTAAGTAACACTCCCCCTTGTAGTACCAATATTGGTCATAAAAAGGACGGTATTTCTCGATGTCTTATTGATCTGAATGTTGAATTTATCCATCAAGTATTTATTCTTGAAAGTATCTCCATCAACGCCAGTTCTACCAATATGCAAAGTCACTTTTGTAGGGTCTAGCACAAATTCATCTTGTTCCCAAGGCAATTCCATTCTATTCCAACCTGCTTCCTTACCGTAATACTCCGTAAGACCTGTTTGCCGATATTTATCAGGAATAAAATCGTGCACAGTCAATACATCAAAGTATTTATTCAACATTGGATTATCATTGACTTTCGCTCTGAGTACCATTGCTAATTCCACACTTTTTTCGACCAGTTCAAAACCCTCGAACTGCACTTGTCTTCTACCCGCATCCAAAGACGCCAGCATCTGGTAATTGGGTGAAGTAGAGGTATGAGTCATATAGGCTTCCAAAAACGTACTTTCGCTCTTCCTTCTAAATTCCTGATCCCAGATATGGATCATTGAGCCTTGTCTGAAGCTACTCAAGGTCTTATGTGTACTTTGTGTTGCATACACCCTTATTTTCACCTTATCGGGGTCTGGCAATAATGGTAACTCTCCTTCTTTAAGGTTCTTTATATGATCCTCATATTCCTTTCTATAACTGCTACTTTGATATTTCCCTGCCAATTTTCTAGCAGAGAACATACCAGTTCTCTGCTTATAGGTATAGGTAAAACCTGCAAAAGCAAACCAAGCCTCGTCCCAGAGAAAAATCATGTCTGGTTTAATGGCCAATACTTCTTCCATTACCCTTTGTACGTTATAAACTAATCCGTCAAAAGAGCAATTGGTGAGCAAAAGCATTTTCGCCTTATCTAATCTCCCAGCAGCCTTTAGTTGTATCAATCTCCTTTTGATTTGTTCCAGTGGTACCGCTCCATACATTGAGTATTTTTGAATGGGGTAAGAATCTAAGTATACTGGAAGCGCACCAGAAAGCACCAAACCATAATGATGTGACTTATGACAATCTCTATCTACCAACACCACATCACCCGGTTGAACGAGTGCCTGCATTACAATTTTATTGGCCGTAGAAGTACCATTGGTTACGAAAAACGTCTGCTTGGACCCATAGGCCGCACTGGCCATTTTCTGGGCCTTTTTCAACGGCCCTGTAGGTTGTAATAGAGAATCCAATCCACCAGTAGTGGCTGACGTTTCTGCCAAAAACATGTTGTTCCCATAAAAATCACCGAAGTCTTGAATCCATCGAGATTTGAAAACTGAGTTCCCTCGAGAAATAGGCATGGCATGAAAAACCCCAGTAGGTTTTTGGCTGTATTCCTTCAGAGCAGTAAAGAATGGCGTTTGATAACGATCTCTAACACCCATCATTATGCTCAAATGTATTTCCAACAAATCCTCTTTTCGATAGAAGATTCTTTTAAAAGTCTTTATGGTACTGTCCTTAAGGTCCCTTAATGCCGTATCTGTAACATAATAGGTATCCAATTCTGGCCTATATTGCCTTGCAAGTTTGCCTAAAATTGGCCCTAACTCTACCTCTTTTCTTCCTGACAGGTCAAGTTTAATGACGTTTTGAACGTAAGGCTTAATAATCGCGGAAATACCCTTTGAATAGTAAGGCGGGGCATATCGTACCACAACCGCCTGAATATTATAGTTAAAAAGTAGTGTTATCAGTGCGTCTTGAAAAGAGCGTTGTACGACAAAACGATAGGTGAAGGTGTCACTCTTTTGAGAGAGCTCCGCTGCTTTTTGATGAAGGGCTATCTCGTCCGCTTCAGACATCTCTTCCACAAAAAGCACTTCAAAATAATTCTGTTGAACATGGTCAGCTTCTTCCCTCTGCTCCACCTCCTTCATGGTTTTCTCATCACCCAGATTGATGAAGTCTGGATTGCTACGGTAACTATCGCTCACCAACCTGCGCGTGGTTTCAGCCACATTATTAGCCAAAGCAGTATGTTCCTTTCTACTCAGTGCCAACTTATATTGCTCTACGAGCTTTTTACCTGGAAAAGCAAAGTAAGCCTCTACCTGACCAAGCTCTTTAAGCAAAATTTTCACACTATCTGTGATGGCGCTTTCATTCTTGGAATCCCTATGGCAACGTGCCAACTCAGAGGTTTGGTTCTTGAGGTAATTCCAATAGGTAACTCTTAACTGACCTATGTTATAAAATGGAGCGGACGTATAGTTCTTCTTTTTTGACACGATTATATGTTAGAATGTAAGGCCAGTTTATTTCCTTCAGAATCGATGAAAAGTGAAAAGTATCCAGAATCATCACTTATTATGGTTTTTCTCATAATAACTCTTCCACCCGCTTGTTCAATTCTTTCAAGCATGACTTCCATGTCATCAACGGCATTTAGATAAATCAACACCCCTGTTTCGCTAGGGATGCAACCTTGCCCCATGACCAAAGCACCGCCCACTCCTGTGTCGGTGGGCAGCATTGCCATGGCATATTCTGTGGTACCAATAATCTCCAGTTGCACATCATAAACATGATTAAAAAAAGCAACTGCTCTCTGTAAATCCAGCACGGGAATCTCGAACCAGTTTAGAATAGGTTGTTTAGGCTTTTTCTTGATTGGTTTTGACATAAGATTTCCCATAGCTTTTGTTTATGTTTTTAAGATTAAAATTAATTCCTAGTAGCCTTATTCTACCAAATTCACTGGCAACTGAATCATGCTTTCCCTCTGTTTCAATTCCGTCAGTTGTTCTGGTTTTTGAGGCTTAATCAATGGTCCTAAAGACTCTAGATATTCGTGTTTCTTATTTGGATTATAGATGTTAAAATCACCCATATGGTCTCTGAAACTCTTCAGCGGTTGACCTAAGCGCATTACCCCTAGTTCTCTGCTTCGCTGAACTCGTTCCATATCAATTTCAATAGGAATGATTTCTTCGGTACTACCTGCTTGATACATTATTCGACCATCAGGGCCGCAAACCGTAGAACGACCTATTCCGCCAGAATCTAAACCGTTGATATCAAAGAAAAAGCATTGATTAACAGCAGCCATGGTTTGGGCAATGGAATGCTCAATATCTCTGTCCATAGTGCCTGTTAAGGTCGGATGAAGAATTACTTCAGCCCCCATTACCGCGAGGGTCCTTATCGTTTCTGGAAACCACATGTCGTAACAAATGGATAATCCAAAACGGCCTACATCAGGGATATCAAAAATACAGAACTCGCTTCCTGGAGTAACCCCTACCTCATAGGGGTAAAACGGGAACATCTTTCTGTAGCGTGAAACCACTTCCCCTTGAGGGTTAATAACCAGAGCAGTATTGTAGATCTTGTCACCCGACTTCTCAAAAATAGAACCTGGAACGAGCCAAATTTTGTGTTTCTTCGCCATGGCCTTCATTTCATCTTCGAAATGACCAGGCAATTCCTGGGCATAATAAGTAAGTGGGCCATAGCCACATAACTCACTAAAGAGAACAAGGTCGACCGCTGGATACACGTTCATCGTGATATCCAACTTCAACTTCATCATTTCCAAATTGGAATGGGTTGCGGATACCTTCATTTGTATCCCCGCAATAGTAAATGGCTTCATGTACTCTTAATTATTGATTTGAATTTTTATTTCTTCTATTAGTATATCGAGACCAGCATTTAGCTGCTCATCGGTAATTACCAATGGCGACAAAATTCGGATTACGTTTTTATATGTGCCCGCACTTAAAAGGATCAAGCCTTTTTTAGCACATCCTTTCACAATGCGTGTACATAAATCACTATCTGGCATATTTGGATCGCCTTGTTCTACAAATTCGATTCCTTGCATTGCACCTACTCCTCTGATATCTCCAATCGCAGGGCATTCCTTCATGAAATCTCCCATCCTTTTATTGATCACTTCAGCAACATGAAGCGCCTTGGCATTCAGGTTGATTTCCTTCATGTATTTGATAGTCGCCAAAGCAGCAGCACAACAGACCGGACTACCAATGTAAGTCCCTCCTATACTCCCAGGAGCCGCGGCATCCATCACTTCGGCACGACCAACAACAGCTGCGATTGGCAAGCCAGAGCCTAAAGATTTAGCATAGGTGCTCAAATCTGGTTGCACGCCATAATGCTGCCATGCCGCCCAATGACCAGTTCTACAAAAGCCGCTTTGCACCTCATCTATGATCAACATTATATTATGTTCGTCACAGTAATCACGAAGACCTTGTAGATAAGCTTTCGGTACTGGGTTAAAACCACCTTCACCTTGAATTGGCTCTAAAATAATTGCCGCTAGGTTATCCGGATCAACTATATTTTTCGCGCTATCATGCAACAATGAGAGATGCTCCTCAACAAACTCTTCCTCAGTTCTTCCATTCCCTAAGTGGTAAAAATTAGGAAAAGGTATTCTGTATACTTCAGGACTGAACGGCCCACAGCCTACTTTATAAGTAATCTTGCTCGTAAGCGTCATCGCCATCATGGTTCTTCCATGATAAGCATCCGTAAAGCAAAGTATGCCTTGCTTACCTGTAGCCTGTCTCGCTATTTTAACTGCGTTTTCCACAGCCTCTGCTCCTGTACTGACCAACATTACCTTCGTATGATCACCATGAGGTAAAATTTCAGCAATCTGCTCACACAATTCTATGTAGGGCTCATAAGTCACCACGTTGAAACTAGTATGCAAATACTTTTCTGCCTGCGCTTTGATTGCCTCAACAACTGGCTCCGGACAATGACCAGCATTAGCTACTCCTATTCCGCCAGCAAAATCGATCAGCTCACGACCTTCTAAGTCTGTTATTATTGCTCCTTTAGCATGGCTTACAGTAGCCGTATTGAATACGCCAACCCCGTTGGCTACAATTTTTTTTCTCCTCTCAAGGAGCTCTTGGGATTTAGTTCTTTCAGCAATCATTGATTTATTTATAGGTATTTCTTTAGACAGGGGATTTATAAAAAGTCACATAGATTGCGTGACTTTATAACCCTATTAATATAAGCAATAAAAGTGGTTTATACGCTATATAGAGCTATCTATTTAAGATATACTTTAGCCAAGCAAACATTACTAACATTAAATGACTAGTAATTTGAAGTAACAACTAAAAACGAATCGTTTAGATTTGCACATTCATGAAGTCCCCACGTAAATCACTCACTGAAGGCCCCATTTTAAAAGCACTTACCATGTTGGCCCTGCCCATCATTGGAGTAAATTTATTGCAAACGGGCTATCAACTGGTAGATGCGTTTTGGGTGGGTAGATTAGGTGCCAATGCCGTTGCGGCCGTCTCCATCAGCTTTCCCATTAACTTCTTATTGATTTCCATCAGTTCTGGTTTTGCCTTTGCAGGTGCCATTCTAGTAGCACAATATGCTGGCGCGAAGAATTTCAAGATGGTAAACCATGTAGCACGGCAAACTTTGCTCATGGCTTTTCTTATTTCCCTTGTAGTTTCGATTATCGCCTACATCTTCTCCCCTCAAATCCTCTATGCGATTGGAGTAGAAGAAATCATTTTTGATGATGCTAACCTCTTTCAACGTACCATATTTATTGGTCTGATTTTCAACTTTGGGTTCATCATGTTCCAGTCTTTATTAAGAGGAATTGGTGAAGTTAAAATACCGCTCTACATCAATGGAGCTACCTTACTTCTTAATTTCTTTCTCGATCCTTTATTCATTTACGGCTGGGGGCCTATTGAAGCTTATGGAGTAACAGGAGCCGCTGTTTCTACATTGGTTACGCAGTTCATATCTATTGCCTTGGGGATGTACATATTGTTCAAAGGCACAACAGAAATCAAACTGAGCATTAAGGCCTTTTCGTTCGATTGGCCGTTACTTAATAAAGCTTTCAAACTAGGCTTCCCTTCTTCCATCGAAATTTCAGCCAGAGCTTTAGGGCTTACAATAATGACCGTTTTGGTGGCTCGTTTTGGTACCGAAGTATTGGCTGCCTATGGAGTAGGTTCTCGACTCATAAGCTTTGTGGTAATTCTTAGCTTAGGCCTCTCAAAAGCTTGCACCACATTGGTGGGGCAAAATATGGGCGCTCAGCGGATTGATAGAGCAGAGAAAACTTCCTATTACTCTTCAGTAATCGGCTTCATTTCCCTGTCCGTTGTGGGTTTAATCTTTTTCATTTTTGCAGAACCACTTACTCGTGCGTTCTTGGCTGGTGATGATAATGTTGTGGGCATGGGCGTTGATTTCCTTAAAATCACCTCACTCAGCTTTGGTTTTATGGGATTACAAATGTCGATTATAGGCACTTTAAGGGGATCTGGAAATACCGTCTCATCAATGGTGCTGACGATTATAGGCATTTGGGTCATCCAATTCCCTGTGGCCTGGTATTTATCCTCACACACAAGCTTGGGCTACGATGGTCTTTGGTGGTCCTTCCCAATTTCCAATGTTATTCCTGCATTAATTACCTTAGGCTGGTATAAAACAGGTAGGTGGAAAAAGAAAAACTTGGTGCATTCTAACGCTGAAGGCTAAACACACCAAGTAATACTATTATTATAAACAGAGGGCTTTAGAACTTAAAATCTCCGAAAATATCATCGTCATCGTCTTCTTCTCCCCAACCGCGGTTCTTTTTAGACTTCGGTGGTTTAGGTGGCATTTTCTTTTTCCTGAAACCTTCATCATCACCACCTCTGCCTGTTGGGGCTTCCTTTTTCTTTTTATTCGGAGAGTTTTTTCGTGGTGCTCCTTTCGATGGGGCATCAGACCATTCAGAACTTCGACTGCTCTTTTCAGGCTTACCTCCGCTTTCAGAGTCTTCTTCGTCTCGACTTTCTTCTCGTCTAGGTTTAAAATCTGATCTCTGACCTTGGCCTGGACCAGCAGTCGGTTTTCTTTCGTTCGACTTTCTATCCTCAGCTTCAGAAACAGAAATATTTCTTCCATCTAAAGCTGTTCCGTCTAACTGAGTGACCGCCTTTTGGCCATCTTCATGGCTCGCCATTGTTACAAAAGCAAATCCTTTGGATTTACCGGTTTCTCGATCAGTGATGATCTTTAAGCTTTTCACCTGTCCAATTTGTTCAAACAACGCGCGCAGGTTACTTTCTTGGGTTTCGTAGCTCAACCGGCCTACAAAAATGTTCATGTTCCTTAATTAATTCTATTTGATTTCGCCCCTAAGTTATTAGTATTTTGGGATTTGTGTTCAATATCGACAAGAACAAAGCATTTCAAAATTTATTTCATAATTTATTTAACTTGAAGTCCGAAAAAAAAACAACCTATGAAACCTCAATACATCCTTAACTTTCTTCTTGCCACTTTTTTAATTGTTAGCTGCGGAAGCTCAAAAAGCAACGAAGAAAAATCTATTGATAATGCTGCCCAAACCGAAGAGTGGATTTCACTCTTCAACGGAAAAGACTTTAGCGGTTGGGAAATGTATGGTGAAGAGCCAATTATGCCTCAATGGGAAATTGTGGATGGCACAATTGCCTGTAATGTGGGTTTAGGTGAAGAAAACGCGGGCTTCAACCGCTCCATCATGACCACTACCGATTACGGCAACTTTGAGCTTGAGTTAGAATACAAAATTGCAAAAGGTGGCAATAGCGGAGTTTTTTATCATGTCGTGCAATTGGAAGGCAATGGACACGATTACTTAACCGGCCCTGAATTTCAATTGCTTGACGATGAATTTTCTAGATCAGAAAGCGAAGCTAATAAAATGGTTGGGGCCAATTACGCTATGCAAGCAGCAGCGGAAACCAAAAAACCTAATCCATTTATGCAGTGGAATAAAATCAAAATCGTTTATAACAACGGACATGTTGAGCATTGGCTGAATGGTGAAAAGGTTTTGGAGTTTGAGGAAGGCAGCGAAGACTGGTTAGCACAAAGAGCAGCTGGAAAATGGGCTAATTATGAATTTTACGCTAAATCAAAAACGGGTCGCGTCAGCCTTCAAAACCATGGAGACGAAGTGTATTTCAAGAATATCCGAATTAAGGAGTTATAGAAGGATCTGTTTTACATAGGCCCTGACGTAAAACTAAAATTGGTTTCAAATGTCAACGGGAACATATAGCCAAATATATATTCAGGTGGTTTTCGCTGTTAGTGGTCGCCAAAGCTTAATTCTGAGGGCTTGGGAGGATGATTTGTATAAATACATCACCGGAATTGTTCAGAATAAGGAGCAGAAGATGGTTGCCATTAATGGAATGCCTGACCACATTCATTTTTTGATAGGAATGACACCTTCATGTTGTTTGTCTGATTTGGTGAGAGAAGTCAAAAAAGCCTCCAACAAATAGATCAACGAACAGGGCCTAGTTAAAAACAAGTTTAAATGGCAAAGCGGATTTGGGGCCTTTTCCTATAGTCATTCAGCTCTTGATAATGTGATCGCCTATATCATGAACCAAAAAGATCATCATCGAAAAAAGACCTTCAGAGAAGAATACATTGAATTTTTGAATAAATATAAAATCGAATTCAAAGATGAATACCTATTCGACTGGCTGGACGAATAGAAAATGCACAACCCCTTCAGGGTTGACGTTGATATAAACATTCGTTGCTATAAATGTGGCATCCCGATGGGATGCTTAGCAAGATTTATTTGTAATAACCGACCCCAGCGGGGTCATACATTTATCGAATACAACATCCTTCCCGACCCCAGAGGGGTCGCACCATGCACCAAACGACATTAATCTCACCAATTCAATTCATCATAACGCACAAAAAATATTCAACCCCTTCAGGGTTGCTGATACATCAAACATTTCGTTGCTACAAATGTGGCATCCTGATGGGATGCCAAGCAGGATTTATTTGTAATAACCGACCCCAGCGGGGTCATATCTATATAGAGAAACCACAATGCAATATGATCTCCCGACCCCAGCGGGGTCGTACCCAATACCATCCACGAAATTATCCTAATTTCGCGGTATGAAGGCGCAACACTTTTACCTCATTCATATTCAATATTTAGGGTTTAGGTTCCATGGATGGGCCAAGCAGCCCCAGGTAAAAACAATTCACTACATGGTGGATCGCACTTTGGCTTTTGTACTCGGGCACCATGATTTTAAAACCATGGGTACCAGCCGTACCGATGCCAAAGTTTCGGCTTTAGACTATGCTTTCGAGCTTTTCCTTCATGAGCCCATTCAAGATGAGACCGAGTTTTTAATTCAACTCAACATCAATTTACCGCCAGATATCAAAGCACTCGATCTTAAAAAAGCAAACGAAGACTTTAATATCATCCAATCACCAAGGACCAAAGAATACATTTACCTCTTTGCCTGCGGAGAAAAACCACATCCTTTCTGCGCACCTTTTATCACTACGGTTCCCGAGCAATTGGACATTGACCTTATGAAAGAAGGTGCCAAACTTTTTGAAGGTTTCCATGAGTTCAAGGCCTATTGTAAAAGACCCAAAGAAGATACCATTACCCAAAGGGAAGTGACATCTTCAAGGATTGAACCCAATGAACAATTCGCTGCCAATTTTTTTCCCAAGCAAAGCTACATCTACAGAGTAAAGGCCAATGGCTTTTTAAGGCACCAAATCAGAATGATGGTGGGGCAATTATTACTCTTGGGTAAAGGAGAAACCACTTTAGAGGAAATTGGCCTTTCATTAAAAGGACTTCATACCAAAGAAATATTCCAAGTCGCCCCGGGGTCTAGCTTAATTCTCTATAAAATTGACTTCGAGGAAGATTAGCACATCATGTTTTTGATAGGTTTCCCAGTTATCCATATTTTGAACCAAGCCTATAACAAGCACGCATTTCATACAAAACTTTCCAAAAATGAATCTGAGAAGGTTACATTTATGAATCTGTTAATCCGTTGAAAGCTACTATTGCCATCATATTGCTCGCTTTGCTTACCCTCCCTTTCGGAGGCACTTATCTATTTCTGGAAATGGAGAAAGCGAAAGCAAAACAACATGCGGCCCTAGCGATTGCCAATGAAGAAAACCCTGTAGAAATGGTTCATTTGGCTTTTACAGCAGCTCAAATGAAGACTGATTTACGCTGGGAACATGAAGGTGAGTTTGAGTACAAGGATCAGATGTACGATATTATTTCCCGAGAAGTAAAGGGTGACACCACCTACTTTTATGCTTATTGGGATAAATTAGAATCGCTTGTTAATCACAAGTTCAATGAACTTATAACACTTCACTTTAGCGGAAAATCCGACCAACAAGATGATAGTCAATTGGTTGTCTCATTGGTTAAAGCGCTCTATGTTCAGCCAAGTTCACAATCCACAACATTTTTTCACCCCTTAGCCCCCACTCAATTTCTTGAGATTGAAATGATCTACGACCCTAGGTCGCAAGGAATAGACGGTCCTCCCCCACGCATAAGTGTATAAACGCTGCTTTATCTAAAGCATCATGGAAATCCTTTTCCATGTATATGAGCCCTATAGGCTCAAAAACAGTTTATACATCATTTTATATTTTCATATGAAAAAACATTTATTCATATGGTGCTTTGTGCTATGTGCCTTTCAGGGCATGGCGCAAACCGTTACCATTATTGATAAAAATACGGGTGAACCGCTGGAGTTGGCTACTTTGGCCAGCAATTCACCAAGAGCCTTTGCGGTTACAAACGTTAAAGGCCAAGCCGACATTACCGCCTTTGAAGGTGCTGAGATTATCGAAGTAAGAATGTTGGGGTATGAAAAAGCAATGGTGAGTTATGCCATTCTTACCCAAACAAATTATATCGTGGAACTGATCGTTTCCAAGTTATCAATGGATGACGTGGTGGTTTCGGCCAACCGTTGGCACCAAGATCGCCAAGACGTTCCTAATAAGATCACGACAATTACGCCTTCAGACATACAGTTACAAAACTCTCAAACTGCAGCCGATTTACTGGGCAGCACTGGAGATGTTTTTATCCAAAAAAGTCAGTTGGGTGGTGGTAGTCCAATGATTCGAGGATTTTCTACCAACAGGCTACTCATTACGGTAGATGGTGTTAGAATGAACACGGCTATTTTCAGAAGTGGAAATTTACAAAACGTTATTTCCCTCGATGCATTTGCGACAGAAAGCGCTGAAATTCTATTTGGCCCTGGCTCTGTGATGTATGGCAGCGATGCCATTGGCGGGGTAATGAGTTTTAGAACTTTAAACCCACAACTCTCTCACTCAGACGAGGCTTTAGTAAAAGGTTCAGCCGTGGCAAGGTATTCTTCTGCCAATGGAGAAAAGACGACTCACTTAGACATCAATGTGGGTTGGAACAAATGGGCTTCTGTAACCAGTTTTTCAAACCTCAACTTTGGTGATTTGAGAATGGGCAGCAATGGGCCAGACGATTATTTGAGACCATTTTATGTAGAACGCCAAAACGGTGTAGATGTAGTGGTCACTAATGATGATCCTTTGGTACAAAGACCTACTGGTTATGAGCAGACGAATTTGATGCAAAAAATCAGGTTCAAGCCTAATGCCAACTGGGACTTCATTTATGGACTACATTACTCTACTACTTCAAACTACTCTCGTTATGACCGATTGATCAGAACCCGAGGTGGTTTACCAAGAAGCGCGGAATGGCAATACGGACCACAGGTTTGGTTAATGAATAACTTGACGGCCACCCATCAAGGAAACAGCAGGTTATACGACCAAATGAATGTTCGTTTAGCACATCAGTACTTTGAGGAAAGCAGAATTGATAGAGACTTTAATGGTACCACCAGAGCTTCTAGGGTTGAAAAGGTAAATGCTTATTCCTTCAACCTAGATTTCGACAAAGCCCTAAAAACAGGCACAGAATTGTTTTATGGTTTTGAAGCGGTTTATGATGACGTAAATTCAACTGGAACAGATGAAGATATCACCACTGGAGATGTTGTAGAAGGGCCAGCACGCTACCCTCTATCCTCTTGGGCATCTTATGCGCTGTACGCTTCGTTGCAACACCGCATTTCCCCGAAACTCTTATTGCAAGCTGGAACGCGCTACAACTACTTCAAGTTAGACGCTACATTCGATACGCGTTTTTATCCTTTCCCTTTTGAAACGGCTGAAATTTCGAATGGTGCTGTTACAGGCAGTTTTGGTTTGGTGTTCAACCCAGAAACAGATATGACTATCTCTACCAATCTATCTACTGGCTTTAGGTCACCAAATGTGGATGACGCAGGGAAAGTGTTTGACTCTGAACCAGGTTCAGTAGTAGTTCCAAATCCAGAATTAGGCCCTGAATATGCTTACAATGCTGAGGTTGGAATTGCCAAAGTCTTTAATTCATCCATAAGAGTTGATGTGACAGGCTTTTATACGCAGTTAGAAAACGCTTTAGTGAGAAGAGATTTCACCCTAAATGGGCAAGATCAAATCATGTACAATGGTGAGTTAAGCCAAGTTCAGGCCGTTCAGAATGCTGCTTATACGAAAGTATACGGCATTCAGGCAGGTATTGAATTTAAGTTCGATTCTGGCTTTGGTTTCTCTACCCGCTACAATTTTCAGCACGGAGAAGAAGAGCTGGATGACAGCTCCGTGAGCCCTTCCAGACATGCGGCTCCTTCCTTTGGCGTAACCCGAATCACTTACAGCCAACAAAACCTAAAAATGGATTTGTACGCCATGTATAGTGGTGAAGTAAGTTTCGATAAAATGCCTGCAGAAGAACAAGGAAAGGGCTATATGTACGCGGCAGACAGCAATGGAGATCCTTATTCACCAAGCTGGTACACCCTTAACTTCAAAGCGCTTTATAAACTATCCAACGGCATGACCATTAGCGGTGGGGTAGAAAACATTACCGACCAGCGTTATCGCCCGTACAGTTCGGGAATTACCGCTGCCGGAAGAAACATCATCCTTTCTTTAAAGGTTGATCTTTAGTGGTTGTTTTGTTCATGGTGCGCTCTGTGTATTCAGAGCGCACCTCTTTTTTTGCGGTTATTCCCTACTTTTGAATGACAAATGCACATTGAACAAATCATTGATAACATCTACCCTATCCATCCTGTTTCTAAGGCTAAACTTCTCGACCTCTTTACAGAAGTAAGATTACCCAAGCAATCCATTGTATTAAAAGCCAATCGGGTTGAATCGAAATTATTATTCATCAAAAAGGGAATTGTAAGGGCCTTTGTGGCACAGCCCGAAGGTGAGGTTACATTCTGGTTTGGGAAAGAGGGAGACGTTGTGCTTTCCATGAAAAGCTATGTAAAAGGATTGCCCGCCTATGAAAGCATTGAGCTACTGGAAGATTCTCAATTGTATGAAATTCAATCAGAGCGCCTGCAAAAGCTCTTCGATCAAGATGTCCATATTGCCAATTGGGGAAGAAAATTGGCAGAGCAAGAATTAATAAAAACGGAGGAAAGGTTAATCTCCAGGCAGTTCAAAACCGCTTCGGAAAGGTATATGGAACTCCTTAACCAAAACCCAGACCTTCTTCAACGAGTACTGTTAAAACACATCGCATCCTATCTGGG
This sequence comes from Roseivirga echinicomitans, assembly GCF_001592935.1. Classification (GTDB taxonomy): domain Bacteria; phylum Bacteroidota; class Bacteroidia; order Cytophagales; family Cyclobacteriaceae; genus Roseivirga; species Roseivirga echinicomitans. Next base: position 43,393 of record NZ_LRDB01000053.1, on the reverse strand, counting down.
TATTACACAAGTGAGCCTCAGTAGAATTAGGTCAAGCATTCGGTAACTCCCTTCTCTTTTTATCATTTGTATAATCGTCAGCGCCTCGATTTACTGAAATTTGCCTCCATAAAATTTCAGAAGTATGAATTGGATTCTATTGATTATCGCAGGACTGTTTGAAGTAGCCTTCGCTTCGTGTTTGGGTAAAGCCAAAGAGGCTACAGGGAATGATGTATACTGGTGGTATGCAGGGTTTTTCATAGCCTTAACCATAAGCATGACGCTACTCATAAAAGCGACTCAAACGCTTCCAATTGGAACTGCCTACGCAGTGTGGACAGGGATTGGCGCAGTAGGTACAGCCCTGGTGGGGATTCTATTCTTTAAAGACCCTGCCAGTTTTTGGCGTGTCTTTTTCTTGATCACTCTTATTGGATCAATAATCGGATTGAAAGCGGTTTCACAAGCGGCTTAGCAATAAAAAGAGCGGCCAAAACATTTTGGTCGCTCTTGATATATCCTACTGAGCCATAAAAAAGACATCAGCTACAACTCAATATCTTTAATTTTACGCTTGGCTTTCCAGTAGCCCCAAAGTAGCTTAGGGCTTATTGCTTTTTTCCGCGTTGGGCTTCAAGCATGTCCCACATTTCTTGTGGTATTTTCTCCAAATGGCTGAATTCTCCTGCACCTTGTAGCCACTCACCGCCATCAATGGTTACCACTTCTCCATTTACATAAGCTGAAAAATCGGACATTAAATAAGCCGCCAAATTGGCCAATTCTTGGTGTTCTCCTACCCTGCCTACTGGCACCAGTTTAGCGGGATCGAATTTCTTCACCAAGTCACCTGGCAACAAACGGCTCCATGCACCTTCCGTAGGGAATGGCCCTGGAGCAATTGCGTTCATTCTAATTTTATATTTGGCCCATTCTACGGCCAATGAGCGAGTCATAGCCAATACGCCAGCTTTAGCGCAAGCGGAAGGCACAACATAACCCGAGCCTGTCCAAGCATAGGTGGTTACAATGTTCAGTACAGTCCCCGGTTGCTTATTGGCAATCCATTTTTTACCCAAAGCCAAAGTGAAATTGGTGGTACCCTTTAATACGATATCAATTACAGTGTCGAAAGCGCGGTTAGATAAGCGCTCGGTAGGGCTGATAAAGTTTCCAGCAGCATTATTCAAAAGTGCATGGATCTGACCAAAACGCTCTTCGGTTACTTTCAGCACGTTTTCTACTTGTTCGTAATCACGAACATCACATTGAACAGCCAATACCTTTCCACCCGTTTGGGCTTCCATTTCCTTAGCGGTTTGCTCCAATACTTCAATCTTACGACTGGTGATTACCAAATTGGCACCCAATTCTAAGAAATAAGTACCCATGGCACGGCCAAGGCCTGTACCTCCACCCGTTACAATTATAGTCTGATCTTTTAGCGCTCCTTCTTTGAGCATTCCGTCTGTTCTCATAGTCTCTTTTGCTTCGAATACCAAGATATAAATTATTATGCATGCAGCACAATTTTTTTAAGGCCGTCTATCGTTAATGTCTGTGATTTTCTGATTCATATTATTCATATTTGTTCCATAAACCCTGCGCTATGAAACAACTCCTTTCCTACCTTTCAATCGTTATAGTTCTTTCTTTATCCTCTTGCGTGGCAAAAAAAGACTTTGATGCACTGATGTCCGAGAAAAACGGGCTAACAACAGAGAAGGCGCAATTAGAAAGTGAGCTTGCGGTAGCCAATGAAAAAATCAACCGGTTAGAAGTTCAGCTTAACGATCTAACCACTGAGAAAAATGCATTACAAAACGACTTCGATATCATCGATAAGGAATTAAAAGCCCTGCGTTCTGAACACGAAAGAATTAAAGGGTTGTATGAAAATCTGTTGACCAACAGCGGTCAATTGAACCAAGATTTGTCACGTCAGCAAAAGCGATTGTTGGCCATGGAAGAAGACCTTGGCATTCAGAAAAAGAGAAATGAAGAATTGGCAGAAGACTTAAGCAAACGCGAAGCCCGCGTTGCTGAACTAGAAAAGCTAATTACCGATAAGGAAGCTGCTGTGCAAGCCCTTAAAAATAAGGTGACCAATGCCCTACTCAACTTTAATGAAGATGATTTAAAAGTAGAAGTAAGAAACGGTAAGGTCTATGTTTCTTTGGCCGAGCAGCTATTATTCGGAACGGGAAGTATAGCTGTTGACAAAAAAGGCGTAAGTGCGCTACAACAATTGGCCAATGCCATTAAGACTAACCCAGACATCAATATTATGGTGGAAGGCCATACAGACAATGTCCAGTTTTCAAGAAAAACCCAATACATGAACGACAACTGGGATTTGAGCGTACTCCGTGCTACTTCCATTGTGAGGATTTTGGTGGAAGGTGGTGTAATGCCTATGTCCATCACCGCTTCTGGCCGAGGTGAAAGCACTCCTGTTGCAGCAAACGATAGCCCAGAAAACAAAGCCAAAAACCGAAGAACAGAAATTATCCTGACACCAAAACTGGACGAACTCTTTAAGATTCTAGAGAACTATTAAACCCTTTTCATCAGCATTTGATTTCACTGATATGTCAACACAAAACGAGTTTTCGAAATACACTATAGTAGAACTGGAGAAAAAGAAAAGGCACTTTAAAAGGCTGCAGGTAATGATGTTTGTACTGACTGCCATCTCAGCCATTTTGCTTACAATTGCTGCCCTTGTAAAGCATAACAACCAAGCCTATCAGCTGATCCCCTTCTTGGTGATTGCAGGAGTAGTATTCCCACTATTGGTCTTTATGCCCATCCGCAAGAAGATACAAGCAGAGATTGAGAGTAGGTAGTCTATTTTAAGCTGGAAACGAATTAACTTTAAACTTCCTCTCAAGGCGAAACCCATTCCATAAGCTGAGCGCAAAGAATAGCACCATAGGTACCGAGCGCATAGCCCAAAACAGCTAAGAGCACTCCTACTGGCGCTAAAGCTGGACTAAAAGCCGAAGCAACTACTGGGGCCGAAGCAGCTCCGCCTACATTGGCTTGGCTACCTACTGCCACAAAGAAGAAAGGTGCTTTGATAATCTTCGCCACGATAATCATAATGATCACATGAACGAGCATCCAACTGATACCAATGGCAAACAACCCTGGGTTATCGAATACTTCACGAATGTTCATTTGCATGCCGATAGTCGCCACTAGAATAAAGATAAAAACAGACCCTAACCGACTAGCGCCTGCGCCTTCTAGTTTTCTGGCTTTGGTAAACGAAAGCCCTACGCCTATGGTCGTGGCAATCACGACCAGCCAAAAGAAATCTGAATTGAGCGAAGTGAGATTATACTTATCAAGGAAATCGATATTTCGTTCCATCACCGGTTGAATAGAATCCGCTCCCCAACGGGCCAAGGCAGTTGCACCAAAAGCCACCGCCAGAATGGTCATCACTTCGTTAAGGGTGGGCACCTTTGCTATACTCTCTTGATAGTCTTCTACCCTCTTTTTAAGGTCGTCTATGGCCGTTGTATCCGATTTCAACCAACGGTCCACTCGTTTGGCTTGATTGGCGCCATAGAGCAAAAAGCCTGTCCATATATTGGCGCAGATCACATCAATTACAATCATTTGAGAAAAAAGCTCATCGCTCACTTCATAAATTTCTTTCATGGACGCTTGGTTGGCTCCCCCGCCAATCCAACTCCCCGCTACAGTGGTTAAACCTCTCCACACCTCTTCCGCACCCCCAACATCCAAAACACTTGGGGCAACAGCCGAAATGAATAAAATGGCTATCGGCCCACCGATGACAATACCGATAGTGGCGGCAAAAAACATGATTAGCGCCTTTGGCCCTAGGTTAATAATTCCCTTTAAATCGATGCTCAAACAAAGCAAAACCAAACTGGCTGGCAATAAATAGCGCGAAGCCACGAAGTAGAGATTTGACTCTTCACCCGAAATTAAGCCCAAAGGCCAATTGAGTAAAGCAGGCAAAAAGTAACAGAGTAGAATACTGGGTACAATGGTGTAAAACTTCTTCCATAAAGGCTTTGGCGAATGCGAAGTGTGAAACACTGCGGCAATAACAATCAGAAGTAAACCGAGAACTACGGCATCATTAGTAAAAAATGGCTCCATGCTTATTTGAATTTCGAACCCTAAAAAAGGGAATTTTAATCGTATTTATAACCTTCTCCTTTATCTTCTTCCAATTGAACACCCAAACCTAACACTAAACGGTTCACGAAATTGAAGTAAGCAATCACCAAGGCAGCATCTAAAACAGCCCTTTCCACCAATCCAGCTTCTTTTAAAGGCGTTATATGCTCAGCTTCATTTACCTTGCTTGGTGCACTAGTTAAGGCTGCAGCATATCGACAGAGTAATAAGTCCACTTCTTTGAGTTCTACTTTCTCGTAATCGTTCCAAAGGGCCTGCACTTTGGCTTCATCTTTCCAAAAATGATTAAGCGCAGCACCATGGTGCGTTTGGCAGTATTCACAGTCATTGACGGCAGACACCACCACAGCAATCATTTCGCGCTGGTACCTTTTTAATGGTGACTGGCCAAACATAATTGTCATGTATAAATCCATGTGGTTCATGATGGACTCCGGGTTTAGGCTCTGAATTTTATGGATTTCGGCCAACTTTCCGCGGGTTTCCAATAAATGATCGTAAACCTCTTTCAGCTTTCCTTCCGCTTGGGCATGTTCAATTACTTCTATATAGGGCATAGTGTCGTTTTTAAATCCGCTACAATTTAGCAGATGACTTACCAGTAAGGGAATTTCTGAAAGATTTTATGACCAATGGGAGGCATGGCTTAATTTAAACACATATATTCGGGTTTTAAACTATTCAGATATGGCTAATAGAGGAGGTTTTTCAAGTCGGTTGGGTTTCATCATGGCGGCAGCCGGATCGGCAGTAGGACTAGGTAACATTTGGGGATTCCCTTATGAGGTAGGACAAGGCGGAGGAGCCGCTTTTGTGGTGATGTACCTTATTTTTTGTTTTGTATTGTGTTACCCTGTAATGGTTACGGAAATCGCTATTGGTCGAAAAACTCAAAAAAACCCTGTTGGAGCTTTCAACGCTTTGGGTTATAAAAAATGGAATTTTGTAGGGAAAATGGGAATCTTCAGTGGCTTCCTGATCCTTTCTTTCTATAACGTAATTGCAGGTTGGGCTTTCGGTTATGTCTATGAAATGGCGATAGGCAACTTTGATATTGCTACACATTTCAGTGAGTTTACGCAAGATGTATTTAAAGTGGGCGCTTACGGAATGGTATTTATGGCAACTACGGCTTACGTGGTATCCAAAGGTATTTCGGGCGGAATCGAAAAGGCGGCTAAGTTTTTAATGCCATCGCTTTTGATCATGATTCTCCTTATTGTGGGTTACGCTTTAACCTTACCCAACGCTATGGACGGTTTGAGATTCTACCTAGTTCCTGATTTTTCTGAAATCAATACCCAAGTAGTAATCAACGCTTTAGGCCAAGCTTTCTTCTCCCTTTCTTTGGGTATGGGTGCTTTAATTACTTATGGTTCATATGTAAATAAAAAGGAGAACATAGTTTCTGCTGCGGCCTTTATTACGCTTGCCGATGTGGGTATTGCTGTTTTGGCTGGTATGATGATCTTCCCTCTAATTGGCTTTATGAGTGGTGGCGCAATGGACAATGTAGGCAGTGGCCCTGGATTAATCTTCGAAACCTTGCCTGAAATTTTCGGAACCATTGGAGGAACTTTTGGAGCTGTGGCTGGAACATTATTTTTCGTGTTGCTTTGTTTCGCAGCCCTTACATCAACAGTATCTCTACTTGAAGTGCCTGTAGCTTATGTAGTGGACGAAAAAAATGTTAGAAGAAGCAGAGCTGTTTGGTTGGTAGCAGGTGCTATCTTCTTAATCGGTATTCCTTCTTTATTAGGAAACGGATATTCTGAATTCTTCTCGAAATTCATTACTTACCCTGGTTCTGAAACTGCAACAGATTTCTTGAGTTTTATCGCCAATGTAGCCAATGATACACTTCTGCCTTTAGGTGGATGTTTAATTGTTTTCTTTGCTGCCCATGTATGGAAAAAGCACAATTTGGATGAAGAGCTTTCTCATGGCGCACCTAACTACAAAGGGTCATTCTTACAAAAGTATTTGAACTTCGCAGTAGGATATTTAGCGCCTGCCGTACTAGGATTTATTTTCGTAATTACTGTGTTGAAGACCTACTTTGGTATCAGCATTTTTTAATTACTGATCAGAATTTATGATATTGAACCTCTTCCCGAAACGGAAGAGGTTTTTTTTTTATGAAGTTGAAACATCTCCTATTCTTTGTTGTCTTTTTAAGCCATTGTATTGCGGCCCAAGCCCAATTTCAGTTTATTCAAGGGCGTTCTTACATAAGTCAAAAGACAAGCACTCCACTTCAAATTGATGGTTTAGAAAATGAAGCTGCGTGGCAGTCAGCGCCATGGACGGATGCTTTTATAGATATTGAAGGCGATAAAAAACCCAAGCCCTATTTCGACACCAGAATGAAAATGCTCTGGGACAATGACTACTTCTATTTTTATGCTGAAATAGAAGAACCGCATGTTTGGGCAACTCTCACCGAACGTGATGCCGTGATCTTCTACGACAACGACTTCGAAATTTTCATTGACCCAGACGGTGACACCCATAACTACTATGAATTTGAAGTAAACGCCCTCAATACGGTATGGGATTTACTGCTCACCCGCCCCTACCGCAATGGTGGGCACGCCATAGACCATTGGGATATTCATGGTTTAAAATCTGCTGTGCATGTCAACGGAACCCTAAACGACCCTAGTGATCAAGATAAAGGTTGGTCTGTTGAAGTAGCCATTCCATGGGATGCCCTGAGTGAAGCCAATACTATGAAAACCCCTCCCGTAAATGGTGACCAATGGCGGTTGAATTTCTCTCGGGTGCAATGGAAAACCGAAGTGGTGGATGGAAAATATGTAAAGCAGAAAGACCCTAAAACAGGCAATAATTTACCAGAACACAATTGGGTATGGTCGCCACAAAGGGCCATTGCCATGCACGAGCCTGAGTTTTGGGGTATTGTTCAGTTTTCAGACAAAAATGCACTTGATGAAGGTTTTAGTACTCTAAAAGTCAATCAAACCGATGAAGAGATCAGGCAAGTACTCTACTACTTTCATCGGGCTCAAATTGATTTCAAAAGAGACCAAAAAGTATTCGATCAATCACTCCAGAATTTCAACCTACCTAAGAAAGTGGGGCGATCCAACACAGTAGCTTATAGTTTCCACAGTACGAATCAAACCTACTTATTAAAAGCAAAAACCTCTGATACCACTTGGTTCATTAACGAAACAGGTAGCATCTGGAAAGAAATACAACCATGAAAAAACGAGAATTTATAAAAAACATTAGCCTTGGTTCAGCAGCCTTTATGCTGGCGCCTTCCCTACTTACTTCTTGTGGAACAACCGGTTCTACTGATGTGGATTTTAAATACTGGGTATGGGTAGATGGCAATAATGAAAAAACCATAGCCGACTGGAAAACAGAATTAACTGGGCTTCGCGAAGCGGGAATTACCGGGCTAATCATTGGTGGTGGACGTGGAATGCTTGAAAAGCTGATTCCGATTGCACAAACGCTTGGGCAAGAAGTACATGCATGGCTATGGACCATGAACCGTCCGGGCGACACCGAAGCACAGGCGCATCCAGAATGGTATGCCGTGAGCCGAAATGGAGAGTCTAGTCTTGATGTGAACCCCTATGTTGGCTATTACCAATGGCTTTGCCCCTCTAAACCAGAAGTGCAGGAATATGTGAAGAATTTCATGGTATCACATTGCGATATCGAAGGACTTTCGGCCATTCATTTGGATTATGTGCGCTATTGCGATGTCATTCTGCCCAACGGACTTTGGGCCAAATACGACTTAGTACAAGACCACGAAATGCCCGAGTACGACTTCTGCTATTGTGAAACGTGCCAAGGCAATTTCGAGGCAGAGCATGGCTACAGACCCGACAGCGTGGAAGATCCGAGCCAAGATGGAAAGTGGAGAAAATATCGTTGGGACAGCATTACTAAACTGGTAAACCAAGTTTCGGCAGCAGTACATGCTGAAGGCAAAAAAATGTCGGCTGCGGTATTCCCTTATCCAGAGTTAGCCCGAAAGTTGGTGCGTCAGTCTTGGAACGAATGGGATTTAGACATTGTGTTTCCAATGATCTACCACAACTTCTATGAAGAAGATATTCCGTGGATTGAATACGCAACGCAACAAGGCGTAAACGACTTGGATGGTAAATTCCCACTGCACACTGGTGTGTATTTACCAGAAATGAAACCAGAAGAAATTGCTCAGGCCATAGCGGCTGCCAAAGCTGGTGGAGCCAAAGGAATGTCTTTCTTTTCGAATGGCGCTTTAAAGGATGAAAGACTGAAAGCCTTTGCAGCCGTGAAAAAATCTTGATGCATAACGTCTTTTCAGAATCAAAAGGAGCAAATCAATCAGGTTTGCTCCTTTTTCATGCCTTTAAGCATCAACTACCGTAACCAAATTCTAGGTTAACTTTCTTTTACCATTATGTAATACAACGTTATCTATTAAAATATTTTCATTAATTGTACTCCAAACAAAGCAGCATTGCGCCTTCTCATGAACTACCATAACCGAAAATTCAGATCCGTAAGCAATACAGAGAATGGTGAGACCTCAGCTGACACCATCTTTGAATACGTACAAGAAGGAAATATTCTTACTGCTCTATATCAAGGTGGGCAAATCGTTAAGGGACATTTAATCGGTTCTGTAGATGACCAAGGCTATATCGACATGCGATACCATCAAGTAAATCGGAAAGGCGAACTGATGACGGGTAAGTGTCACTCTAGGCCTGAGGTGTTATCGAATGGAAAAATTAGGCTCCATGAAATATGGGAATGGACCTCAGGAGATTTCTCCAAGGGAAATTCTATCTTGGAGGAAATTTAGGTAGCGTAAACTCAATACACAACATGCGTCATACTTTCCTTTTACTTGGCCTCGTATGGCTGGTTTCTTCTTGTGCCACTGTAATCAATGGTAGTTATTCTCAAGTGAGAATAAAATCGGACGAAGCAGTTAGTTATATCTATAAAGGAGACACCGTTGTAAATAAGCTTGACGAACCCGTCACTTTTGTAGCCAAAAACAGCAGAGAGCCTGTCATCGTGTCAATTTTCAACGAAGAGAAATCGAAACGAGTTTATATTCTCCCAAAAAAAGCACCAGTCTATTGGTTAAACACCTTTAGCCCTTATTTATCTGGCTATGTGGTTGATGAAATCACAGGCAAGAAATGGAAGTACCCTAAAAAAGTACACATCAACATGGACCTGCCCGGCAATTCTTATACGCCTTACTTCCCCATGGATAGCACGCTGCTGCTGAGGAGAAACAAGATCGGATTCAATCCATTTTCATTTGGGTTGGCCTATCATCCAGGTGTGGAAATAAGTTATGAAAGACTGCACAACGATAAGTTTGGCACCCAACTTAGTTACACGCACTTTCTAGCCAGGGACAATGAATATGCACGAAATGCCAAAGGTTTCAGGCTCAATATAGAAGAGAAGTATTTTTTTAGGAGTTACGAGCAAACTAGGTTGTATATAAGTCTTGCCGCAGAATTTTTACATAAAACGCATGATGCTGACCTTGACTTCTATACACAAACAGCATCTGATGAACGCTTCTATTTTTCGGAGAGAAAGAAAATTGAAAAGACATTTTACTCTATTACTCCACATATTGGAATTCAACATTACCTCTCGAAAAAATTAGTCGTTGAAACCTATTTTGGAATGGGGTTAAGATATAGGAAAACTACTCATTCACAGGTGCCGAACAATTACCACTATTATATAAGCGATTGGGAATGGCTCGACATCGAGTACTATTCTAACAAACAAGAGGCACGAATCTCAGGAAATATGGATCTGAGTTTTAAATTAAGCTGGGCTTTTTAGAAAATTATCGACAAAACCTTACCTCATGAAAACTGAAATACTTCAAATAGCACCAGTTTTACCTTCGGCCAACATCGAAAGAGATGTGAAATGGTATGGTGAAAAAGCTGGATTTAAATTACTTTCAGGCGACACAATGTACGCGGTGCTCAAGCGAGAAAATATTTATGTGCATTTACAATGGCATGCCGATACGGATGACGATCCTTTGAACGGGGGTTCGGTTATGAAAATTTTCGTGAAAAACATTCAGGCCATATTTGAAGAATTTATAACCAGAGGCACCGTTACCAAAGAAAAACTCAGACTGAACACGTCTTGGGGAACTAATGAATTTGGTTTCTACGATTTGAACAACAATGCAGTATTTATTGTAGAAGATATTTAATCCCTAACAACGGAATAGGCAAGGCTAAAGACTAGCTGACTTTTGCCAAGTATGCGCTCACGACCTACTACTCTAAAAATACTCTCTTCTGTTTTACTTAATCCAGACTCAAACTTGAAATCGAATAGAAGTCGATTTATATCTACCCCAAGACCAAACCTAAAAAACATAGAAGTTTGATGATAGTCTTGGGTTACATTATATTTCTCATTCAAAAAGTATTCATTACCTGTAACTATAAAGCTAAAACTTGGGCCTGCATCTAACCTTAGGTTACCAATATTTAACCCAATAACGAAAGGAACTTCAAGGGTGGTAAATTCAAAATCTGCTATAGGATTAAACCCATTCTCTCCATTATAATTTAATAGTTCAATTTTATTCTGAGTATTTGCGATTAGAAATTCGGGTTGAAAGTACACATTGTTCACCCTGAATTTTGTAAAGAAACCAAACTGATACCCGATTTCATTTCCATTGTCAGGAATTCGTGCAAAGTCGCTATCCATCTTAACTCTAGAGCTAACAACTTTAAAAACAGGCCCCGCCTTATAACTTATTGCATAAATATCTTGCCCAAAGCAAGATGAAAATGAAACAAATAGAATGAAAATAACCAACCAACCCCTAAAAATCATTTTGTTTATTTTCATCAATTGTATATCTCTCAATATTCAATAATTTTAAATTCAAATTTAGATAAAATATATAGAAATGGAATCAAGCGAAGCGTTTCAAAACGCATTAAAAACAGTCGATACGCTAACCCAGCGTCCATCCAATGAACAACTTTTAAACTTATACGCACTTTACAAGCAAGCCACCCACGGAGACAATGACACCGACAGACCAGGAGGTTTTGATTTTAAGGCTGCCGCCAAATACAACGCTTGGGAAAAGATTAAAGGACAAAGTAAGGAGGAAGCAATGAAAGCCTATATCGACCTTGTAAGCGAATTAAAATCCGCTGAAAATTAATTTCACAATAGCCTTTATTGAAAGTCGTTTAGCCTAAGCGACAACAATTAATAATATTTTTCTTCGCATATTGCGGACGGTTAAATCAAAATTCAAAATAAACAACAATGGGATTATTTAGTTTCGGAAAGAAAAAGAAGAAACCTGCTAGGTCATGTGATTTAGAGGGCTCACTATTAGAATTTGGTGAAGGTTATCTTCTAACATCCGCACAGATTATCAAATCAAAACGCTTCTGGGATAACAAAATGATTGAGCCTGAAACACTGGCTTATTCAAAAGCTCATTTTCAAAGAAATGATGATATGGGCACCAAAATGCGCACTATGATTTTTCAAAAGTACAGCAGCCAAGAAAAGCCTTGGTTATTGGGTGACGGTCAGGTCAATCAATTTGAAATCGATAAAGAACAAGCCAAAGAATATGCCCGCCAATGGTGGGAGTCGAGCTTTAGCTTCACTCCTCCTTCGGTAGGCGCTGCAGAAAAAAACATGGATGCTGAAGAATACGAAAAATGGCGTGATTATGCCATTAACAAAGCGGGAGAAGAACAACTCAGCAAAATGAAATAAGTACCCTTAAGGTATACAAATACTTAATTATCCGTCAGTTCATGATCTAAAAGATTCTGAACTGACGGATTTTTTTGTCCCCATTCCTCTACCCTCACAAAGCCCCATATGTCCTTCTGATCAAAGGACAGAAAATAAAACTTTCCAAGGCCAATCATGTTTGCTATATACTACTTCAACTTCTTTGGTCGGCTTATTGTATCGTCAGTTTCCGAAATCAGATTCTTTAATTTTTCCGTCATTAACTAATAATGTGTATTTTGATTTTAGCATATATAAATTCCATACATTCGCCCCGAAAATCCTAAACTCAATATCTAATTGAGCCTGAGATTGTAACAAGCTATAAACAATGAGAAAGCTCCTTTCTGTTTTACTGAACTGTCTGATCTTAGGTGTTTTAATATCAAGTCAGGCTTATGCTCAAAAAGCTTCGAATGAAGCGATTATAAAAATGATCGAGGCCTTCAAAAAGGACAATCGAGGCCCTTATCGCGATATTCGCTGGTTTTGCATCGATGGCTCTGTTGTACTACCACAAGAGCGTTGCGCAGAATTGGGCGGACTACAGCGCGCTCGTTATAAAACGGAAGTTGAAGCATTGGCCAAAACGAACCACATTTTTCTTGGTCAAATTCTGGCCAAGACCAAAAACGAAGATCTCTGGGATGAAAGCTTTCAACAATCTCGCCTTAAACAATACCAACTAGAGCAATTCTTAAGGGCCAACGACAATGGCTGGGTAAATGAAAAGGCACAGTTTTATAGAGGTGCTTATCAAACCGAAGATGAAGACAATTGGGGTATTGAGTTTTACACTTGGCTATTGGAAGGTGACGTAAGAATCGATGGACACTTCTTTCTGATCAGACAAAGTGCTAAAGACATCCCACATGCGACTGAAAACAATACATCCTTAAGTGTAAGAGCTATCTCTAAAGAGATTGCAGATGAGTATGCGCCTTTCATGAATTTGAGAATCAAAATCCATGGCCAACCAGAAGCCAGCGACATTGCAAAAGTAGAGGACTTCTTTGCCAAAAATGAATCGAAGTTAAACGAGGAGTTAAAGGGTAAATTCAAAAAACTGACTGCCGATATGAAGCTATTATTCGCTCCAGTAAATTTGAGTGAGTTTCAAGTCTACATAAAAAAAGTAGCCAACAGTTCCAGCATCAAAGCATCACTGAATGCTTTCATTACTAACTATGCGAACACCAATTCTGTGCAAGAACGCAGTGTAAGCATCGCTAACCTTTCTTTAGAAATAAGGAATGCCGTAGAAGCTAAGTTGGATGCAAAATCACGTTTGGCACTGATCGATATTTCAAATAAGCTGGAAACGCTACTGAATCAAGAAGCAGCGAATTGGCAGCCAGAAAAGCTGAGAAGCCAAATACAAAAAGTACTGACCTTAACCAAGGCAGCCACGGGTTTTGGCTATTTAGAAAAATGGGAAGGCGAGCAACTCTACAAAGATTTAAATTGGGAAGGCTCACAAATTCGACTTAAGGAATTGGGCAACTACGCTGATGTTGCTCGAAGGGCTGTAGAATGGGGAACTGGCATGATTAGAACAACCTACTTCCCTATTATGAATGAATACGCTGGTTTCGAGCCCTTGGCCAATGGCTTTATTGATGAAAAGGTTCGGGCTTCTATCCTCTTGCAATTGGGTAGTAGCGCATCCGTTTTAGGCGACTTCTTTTCTATGCAAGCTGGTTTTTCCAATTCGGTATTTAAAATTGAAAACCAAAGTGCCATGCGTGGTTTGAACCCAGGCTATGCCATGGGCGAATTGGTGGTCACCAATGAATCGCCAGAGACCATTGAAGTGGTCAGTAATAAAATCTACATCTTCAATCGTGCCCCAGCCGACCTAAAACCTGTGGCCGGAATTGCCACCGTTTCCGAAGGAAACTTAGTATCGCATGTTCAATTACTCGCCAGAAATTTAGGGATTCCTAACGCTGTTTTATCGGGTGAAAACCTCAACTCACTTCTACCCTATAATGGCAAGCAAGTGTTTTATGCGGTATCCAATAAAGGCACCGTCATTTTAAAACTGGCTACGGAAATGAATGCTACGGAAAAAGCATTGTTTACTAAGACAGCGCGTAGTGAAGAGAAAATCAGAGTTCCAATCGAAGAAATGGAGCTTTCAAACCCCAAAATATTGAACTTAAGAGATGTAGACGCTACTTTCTCTGGCAAAATCAGTGGCCCAAAAGCCGCAAACCTAGGTCAGCTAAAGAAGCTATTTCCCGATAATGTGGTGGAAGGCTTAGTGATTCCTTTCTCAATATTCAGACAACACTTTGACCTACCAATGCCGCAGAAAGGCATGAGTTTTTGGCAATTTTTGAGTGGTACGTTCAAGTCTACCGAGCAAATGACCAAGGAAGGAAAGTCTGAGAACGAAGTAGAAAAGTTTGTTTTAGGTGAACTCGAGACATTGCAGGTGGCCATTAAGCAAATGCCACTAATACCTGCTTTTGAGGCGGAGTTAAAGCAAATGTTTAAAACGGTCTTCGGTACCGAAATGGGTACTATCCCTGTCTTCATTCGTAGCGATACCAATATGGAAGACCTTAAAGATTTTACTGGTGCAGGCTTAAACCTGACACTTTTCAATGTGCTAGATGCCAGCAAAATCCTGCAAGGCATTAAAGACGTTTGGGCCTCCCCTTATACCGAGCGCAGCTATAAATGGAGACAAAAGTATTTACTGAACCCTGAGAATGTCTTCCCTTCTATATTGATTATCCCCAGCGTAAATGCGGACGCTTCTGGCGTAATGATTACGAAAGGTGTAGGCACCAGCAGCTTAACTGATGTCACTGTCGCCTTTAACCGTGGAGTTGGAGGAGCAGTAGAAGGCCAAGCCAGCGAAACTTGGGTGATAAGGCCCAACAACTCCTATCAACTCTTATCTCCTTCGCGTGAGCACGAGTTTACTTACATTCCTAAAACAGGAGGTACGGAAAAAAGATTTACGGATTATAAAGACCAAATTCTGGATCAGGACAAACTTGCATCGCTACGTTCCATGTCGAAATCATTGCTTCAAAAATTACCTGAAGTGGGTATAAAAGGTCCCTACGATGTGGAATTGGGTTTTCACAATGACAAAATATATTTGTTCCAGGTAAGGCCTTTCGTTGAGAACAAAAAGGCCACTACCTCTGAATTTTTGCGTTCCATTACCCCTACACTGTCTGATACAATCGTTGTTTCCTTAGATTCAAAACTATGATGACTTACTTGAAAAGTACCGTGATGTTGATGACAATAGGATTGTTAATGACTCCTATTCCATCGAATGACTATCCTATTGATGGTTATGAAACGACTAAAATAAGAAGGCTAAAAAGGTTGACCCTTGTCATGAGTGGCGAAATCAAAGACACAAAACCTCCATTGGGTGGCCAACTTTCCATCAATGACATTCGACTCAACCTTTTGGGTGAGCGTGGCGATAGTTTGGTTGCTTTACCTAAAGCCGACCCAGTATTTCAAAAGTCAATCAACGCATTGTTCCCCAACCTAGATGAAAGCTACTCAATTGCTGTACTCGATATTTCTCCGGGTAAGCCCATAAGATATGCGGGGCGTAAAGAAATGGGCAGATACCAACCAGGCAGCGTAGGCAAACTGGCCGTGCTAGCAGGCTTCTTTGCTGAACTCGAAAAAATATACCCTAACTCTTTCGAGAAAAGGCAAGAGCTCATGAGAACCAAGATTGTTCAAGGAGGAAAATGGGCGATGGTAGACGAACACACCGTTCCCCTATTCGACACCTTAACCAACAAACTGGTCAAGAGAACGGTGATTGAGAGCGATGAATTTACGCTCTACGAATGGCTCGATCACATGATGTCGGTGAGTAACAATGGTGCGGCAAGTGTTTGCTGGCGCGAAGCGATATTAATGCGCGTATTTGGTAAAACCTACCCTACCCTTACCGATGCTATGGCAGATCAATTCTTTGCCGTCACATCAAAACCTGAACTTTCTACTTTGGCCATTTCCGTTGTCAACGACCCTTTGCGCGACTTGGGCATCACCGAAGAGGAATGGAGACTGGGAAGTTTATTTACACGTGGCGCTGGCACGTTTATTCCTCCTAAAGGCGGAAGTATTGGAACCCCCTCTGGCCTAATGAAATTCTTAGTCGCGATGGAAAGAGGCAAGGTAATCGACCAAGAGAGCAGCCTAGAGATGAAGAGAATGATGTACATGACGGACAGGCGCATCAGGTATGCCTCTGCCGGGGTGCTCTCAAAAGCGGCAGTCTATTTCAAGTCTGGTAGTTTATACAAATGCAAGCCAGAAGAAGGTTATTCATGCGCCAAATACCAAGGTAATGTCGATAATTTTATGAATTCAGTGGCCATCGTAGAACACCCCGATGGTAGAGATTATATAGTCGTAATGATGAGTAATGTATTAAAGAAGAACTCTGCCAGCGATCATTCCGCTTTGGCTGTAAACATTGATCAAGTGGTGAAGAATTTGAAATAATGATGGTTATAGGTTTACGCTAATAACGCAGCGTAAACCTTCTCCGCTTCTTTCCTTACTTTCTCGTTTTTGCTTTGTATTAAGGGCTTCACCAATGAAGCATAAGACTTATTCCCAAGCGCCTCAATCAGCCTGAAAACAGCCATTTTAAGTTTTGGGTCACGGCCCTCTAAAAGCATAGAGAAATACACCCTTTCATCAGGTATTTTCACTTGAAGTCCTTGGATCGTTTCGCTGGAAATACTTTCGAAAAGAGCACCTTCCGCAATAGGAATAAGGGTTTTCTTCAATGCAGGCTCCAGTAAGTTATCCAAAAATTCAACTGAGTTTAAACGTACATGCTCGTTCACACTTCTAATACCATTGTAGGCTGTAATCACATCTTCAGGCGGGTACCTCAATCCAATCAATCTAAAGATTCGTTCCAACGTTCCATCTAACCTCCGTTCCAAAATATTAACCAAGTTAGTTCTAGCGGCCTGAATTTCTTCGGAAATTTCATTGGGCAGTAACTGTCTTTCCTGATACAAAGCACCCAGCATATTTTTGTAAAGGTTCGACTCCTCCATTACGCGCTCTACTATGTCTTCCTTCTTTATTTTCAAGTGTGGAAAGTCACGTTGAATTGCGTTAATCGACCTTAAGGCTTCCAGCCTCAATGCAACATCAGGAGTGTCTAAGAAGCCAAAAAGTGCTTTTACAGCATTAGCTGAGTCTATTTTCTCAAGCACTTCTGGCAAACGCCAAATCAGTTCTAACCTACTCGTCTCTTCTTGCGCGTAGGTTTGTAATTCCTTGATAATCCCTTCCCCATAAAAAAGCAAGGCCTCTTGAGCCACTGGCCTGGTGTCTTTAAATTCTAAGAAAGCAATGATTTTCGGAACAAAGTAAGGGCTCATGGTAAGCCCAGCTGCCTTAATGGCCTCTTTTGTAATGCGCTTATTTTCGTGGTACAAGGCCGTTTCTATCTCGTTGTACAGTGCCAAAATATTGGCATTCCCAATCGCCCTTAACACCATCACTTGATACAAAAATCTATCTTCTTCGGTTTCTGCTAATTTCAAAAAGCTAAGCTTATCCTGAATCCGTCCTTCTATCTTTAAGAGCTTTTGAAGCTCGGGGTTATTCCTCGCATCTTCCGACAAGCCCACCAATGCTGCACCGCTTACCTTTGGGTCTGAATGCTGTAGGTATTCATTTATGATGGTCAGACGCTGTTGCTTGGTTTGCCTTAATAGCTGCGCAAAGGCCTTGTACCTCACTTCCATGTCTACATCGTGAAGCAATTGCTCTAGCTGTGGCTGCTCAACAGTTTGTTCGAGAAAATACAAGCAAGCGAGTGCTTTCTCACGGATTCGAGCAGAAGAGTGACCCAACAGTTCCACTACATTATCAAACATTCGTTTATCAGGAATCTCGCGCACCTTGTCAAGCACATAAAGAATTTGATTCTCCGAACCAGAAGCCAAAGCCCTTTTCAATCCTTCTAAAACAGACACATTATTAAAATCAGGCAATGCTTTTTTAGCCTCCTTATCGGCTTGGGTAAGCTTCAGTTTAAAAGAGTTGACGTATTCATGCCTCACTTTAATAGCTACCCAAACCCAAATGGCTACAATAACGATGGTCAACACACTTACCCATCGTACTGATAAATCAAGTCCGTTGACCAAAAACATTAAAAAAAGACCTGCAATACCAGTGGCCGCCAAGTCGACAAAAACATCGATAAAACTCTTGGTTTGGCTTTTTATGGCCGCAGGAATGGGCAATGAAAGTAATTCGGTTGCCGATTTATTGATCGATTGCTTGACAGACACCTCCCACAGTTTGGTGAAAATTGCGGCCCAAAGCATTGGACTAAACAACAGAATTAATGAACCTAAAAGCACCCCCCCTGGCAGTGCAAACAAGGAAGTCCCTACACCATAAGTCCCTACAATTTTTCTGGTTAAAAACAATTGTATCAGTAGGGAAACCACATTGAAAGTTGAAAACCAAAACCCGAAAAACGAGGTCAACTCATCAGGATCTGTAAATTGAGCAGAAGCGATACTGCTGAACTGAAATTCAACCAATTTAGAAATCAATACACTTAAGCCTATCACCAAAGCGAGATAAGTAAGGTGTTTTGATTTACGGATCAACCAAAGGGGATGGTCACCGAAATCTGAAAATCGTTTTTTACTTTGAATAGGTGTAAGCTGTTGAATGTGTTTTTTCCAGATCACTCGATTGAGCGGAATACAAAAGCACAATAAAAATGCCCCCAAAAACAACAGGTTGGTACCTTCTATATAAGAGGCCACTACCGATGCCACATAACCACCAGCTACGCCACCAACAATCGGCCCTGCACCTATAAAACTGAATAATCTTTTGGCCTCTCTTGCATCAAAAACAAGGTTGGCCATTATCCAAAACTGAGAAGTAGCCAATACTCCAAAAATGGCCACTCCGATATAAAGCGCGTAGAGGGTAATGTTTGTGGCTATACCAAAATGTAAAAGCAAACCGAAGCCCAGCAAGCAGAATACGGAAACGTAGAGCGTAGCAGAAGTAACCTTACGAAGTGAGTTCGTACTTAAAGCCTTTGAGTAAATGGTAGAGACCACCATGGCAAAAACAGCCACAAGAACAAAAACAAGGGGAAGTTGATCAATACCAATGACGGAAACGAACTGAGCGTTTACCACTGGTTTGATGATCAACAAAGTGAAGATAATCAGGAAGATATTAAGCTGCATTAAGAACACCCGATGGTATTCGCCTTCGCGCACATCGAATGTTCTCTGCAAAAAACTCTTAAAGTACAGACTCAGTATCAAGACAAATTTTATTGGGTTTTAAGTGCGCCATCCACTTCCTTAATTAGATCGCGCATTAATTTTTCTCCATCGGCATCTTCGGCCAAAGCGACTATGATATACCTGCGCCAGTTGGGTCCCCAAATCAAAGCTGAGTCTGAATGGAAATCTCTCCAGGAACCCGATTTGCGGTACACCTGAGCCTTAGGCGCCAATTGGTCCATCGTGTTCACGAATTTATGGTGCAATTCAGGATCGCCCAAATAACCAAGCATTTCTTTAGACCTCTCAAAATTAACCAACTGACCAAAGGCCAATAGATAATAGAATCTGCTTACTTGAGTTGCTGTAGCACCATGGCTGATGTTTTTAAGCGGATCGCCTTTTCTAGGGCCAGTCTTCGCATAGCGTTTCCCTACCCAAAGTCCTCCTCCATGAGTTCTATCATAGAAATCATACTCAGGATCTTGCATCACTTCCGCAATCTTATCCAACCCAATTCTATCGATCATTCTTGTGGTGGCCGCATTATTACTTTTAGCAATCATTAACCGCATGTCAGCCTTAATTTCATCTGTCTCTACCAATTCACCCTTTTCGATAGCATCAGTAGCGGCAAGTAAAACCGCTATTTTTGGTAAACTGGCAGCATACATCATATTGTCACCATTGATATTGGCGTATTTAACATTGGCCGGATCACGTAAGTCCACCAGTCCAATACTCAACTTTTTAGATTTGGCCAGTGCAGCCCATTTTTTATTGTTGGCTACAATTTCACTAAGTTTTTGTTGAAGGTCAGCATCGGCTAAACTTACTAAAGGGGCCACCTTAAAGCCGTCCAACTTGATCGGTAATCCAGGAGGTTGTTCATCGCTGATACTTTTTTCTTCCTTACTGAAAAACGCAAGGCTAGAAAAATTATAGTTGTTATTGAGCATAAGAAATCCAGCTCCCAAAACGGTAACAATACCTATTTTAAACATCAAGCTAGTCATGGCAGGTGTAAAACGATAGGTAAATGGAAAAACAACTCTATTGATTCTCATTTGCGAACTTAGTTTTGTTGACCAAAGCGGATGCACATACCTTATGATTGTGCAAAATTGAAAGCATTAAATACTTCATTTAATAAATCTGTTAATTGGTGATAAAGTGTTGAGGTTCTGAAGACATCAGTAATTCAAATCAGTCCAAAATCACTCTTCCAATTGTAATACAATGTTAGAAATAATAATGACGTGAAGTACTGAAATCCAGCGATTTAATTCAACAATCCTGCGCCATTAACGCAGGCCGTTTATTAAAGTTATTCTAATTGAAAACTATTTCTAACAACAGGAAATACAATACCCAAACCCATCCCCCTTCCGTAAGATATTGTAAGTTTTCTCACACCATTTTTCACTAGTACATTTAAAAATTCGGTGAGGGTAATTTCCTTTGACTCAATCTCCATGTTTTAATTCCCAATGCCGAATCTTTTACTAATTTTGCTCACCTAAATCTACACTCCTTAAAACCTCGTTCTAATGATTCAGTTTTTCGATGCAGGAAACGACAAAATCTACGCTTTAGACCTTACGCAACCCCTTCAAGATCAAGACATACCAAAGCTTTCATGGCTTTTTGGTGATGCTACTTTGATTGCGAGCGATACCTTGGATGGCAATTTTGTGGGCCCCAGAAAAGAAATGATTACGCCTTGGAGCACCAATGCTGTTGAGATTACGCAAAACATGGGCGTTGTCGGAATCGAGCGTATCGAAGAATTTGACAAAGTAGATTTAAACAACACCGCTTTCGATCCTATGTTGCAAGCGGCTTACCAAGGCTTAGGTCAGGAAATTTATAGCATTGATGTAAAGCCAGAACCCGTGCTTTATATCGAAGACATTGCAGCCTATAACCAAAAAGAAGGTTTGGCGCTGAACCAAGAAGAAATTGATTACTTAAATGGAGTTAGCGATCAGCTAGGCAGAAAATTAACCGATGGCGAAGTATTCGGTTTTTCTCAGGTAAACTCAGAGCATTGCCGACACAAAATCTTTAATGGCGTGTTCATTATCGATGGCCAAGAAATGCCTTCTTCCCTCTTCAAGCTCATTCGTAAAACTTCGGAAGCGCACCCTGCAAGGTTGGTGTCTGCTTATAAGGATAACGTAGCTTTTGTGGAAGGGCCTCGTGTAGAGCAGTTCGCACAGAAAACCCAAGACAAAGCCGACTGGTTCGAAACCAAAGATTTTGATTCGGTGATTTCATTAAAAGCCGAAACGCACAACTTCCCTACGACAGTTGAGCCTTTCAACGGTGCGGCCACGGGCGCAGGTGGAGAAATTAGAGATAGAATGGCAGGTGGAAAAGGTTCTATGCCTTTGGCGGGAACTGCCGTATACATGACCTCTTACTCTCGTTTAGAAAACGACAGAAACTGGGAAGCCAACATGCCCGAAAGGAAATGGCTTTACCAAACTCCAATGGATATTCTGATCAAAGCTTCCAACGGAGCTTCTGATTTCGGAAATAAATTCGGTCAACCGCTGATTGCTGGTTCGGTACTTACTTTTGAACACCAAGAAGCCGGTAAAAACTACGGCTTCGATAAGGTGATTATGCTGGCCGGTGGCGTAGGTTACGGAAAGAAAAAAGACGCTTTGAAAGAATCTCCTGCCAAAGGCGATAAAATCATCGTAATGGGTGGCGACAACTACCGCATTGGTATGGGCGGAAGTGCCGTATCTTCTGTAGATACTGGTGTTTTCTCTAGCGGCATCGAGTTAAACGCCATTCAGCGTTCGAACCCAGAAATGCAGAAGCGTGTGTACAACGCGGTGCGTGCCATGGCCGAAATGGATGAAAACCCAATCGTTTCAATTCACGATCACGGAGCAGGCGGCCATTTGAACTGCCTTTCGGAACTGGTAGAAGAAACGGGCGGCACGATTGACGTGAAGAAACTGCCTGTAGGCGATCCTACCCTTTCCGACAAAGAGATTATCGGTAACGAATCTCAGGAGCGAATGGGCTTGATTATGAAGCCAAAAGACATTGAATTGATGGAGCGTGTGGCCAAAAGAGAAAGGGCTCCTTTCTATGTGGTGGGTGAAACCACTGGCGACCAGCACTTCAAATTTGAGAATAAAGTATCGGGTGAAAACCCAATCGATTGGAACCTCTCTCATATGTTTGGTTCTTCTCCAAAAACCATTTTGGAAGACAAAACCATCGCCAACAATTTTGCGGACTTGACTTATGACAACGCTAAAATTGAAGACTATTTAAAAGCGGTGCTTCAGTTAGAGGCAGTGGCTTGTAAAGATTGGCTCACCAACAAAGTAGACCGTTGCGTTACGGGCCGTGTAGCCAAGCAACAAACGGCAGGGCCAATTCAGTTGCCTTTGAACAATGTGGGCGTAATGGCCATGGATTACCGAGGTATTAAAGGAATTGCTACTTCTATCGGTCATGCGCCAGTGTCGGCTTTGGTCGATCCGGTGGCAGGTTCTCAGCTTTCGATTGCCGAGGCTTTAACCAACCTGATTTGGGCACCAATTGAAGGCGGACTCAAAAACGTATCGTTGAGCGCCAACTGGATGTGGCCAGCGAAAAACGAAGGCGAAAACGCTCGTTTATACAAAGCAGTGGAAGGCGTAAGCCAGTTTGCCATCGAATTGGGCATCAATATCCCTACGGGGAAAGATTCCATGTCGATGACCCAGAAGTACGAGAACGATGTGGTGTACTCACCGGGTACTGTGATTATTTCTGCCGTAGGCGAAGTAACCGACCTGAAGAAAGTAGTGGAGCCTGTGCTTCAACCGATTGTTAACTCTTCTTTATTGTACATCGACCTTTCTGAAGATGACTTTAAATTGGGCGGAAGTTCTTTTGCTCAGGTCATTGGCAAAGTGGGGGTTTCGGCACCCATGGTGAAGAACAGCGCTAAATTCGCCAAAACCTTCGATTTGATTCAAACCCTAATTGAAGAAGAACACATTTTGGCCGGACATGATATTTCTGCTGGAGGGATGGTAACCGCCTTATTGGAAATGTGTTTTGCACAAGAAGAATTTGGTTTGGAAGTAGACCTTTCTGGCATCAAGGCCGGAGACGATACGCAATTGCTCTTCTCTGAAAAGCCAGGTTTACTCATTCAAATTGCCAACGAAAATAATGTTTCGGTCAAAGACAGACTGAAAGCATTGGGTGTTACTTACCATGAAATTGCAGTTCCAAAAGCAGAAGACGAATTATCGATTAAAACAGCCAACGCTGATTACAACTTCGATATTCTGGAAATGAGAGACCTGTGGTACAAAACTTCTTTCTTATTAGACCAAAAACAAAGCGGTGCCGAACTGGCCAAAACCCGTTTTGAGAACTATAAAAAACAACCTTTAGAATTCACTTTCCCTCAAGGTTTTGAAGGCCAATATGCTGCTTTAGGCTTAAACCCCGACCGCAAAGAGAAGACTGGAATCAAAGGAGCGATTATCCGTGAAAAAGGTGTGAATGGCGACAGAGAAATGGCTTATGCCATGCACTTGGCTGGTTTCGATGTGAAGGACATTCACATGACTGACCTTATTTCTGGTGCCGAAGACCTGAGCGATGTCAACTTCATTGCCTTTGTTGGTGGCTTCTCCAATTCCGATGTATTGGGTTCTGCCAAAGGCTGGGCGGGTGCTTTCTTGTACAACGAAAAAGCAAAAGCTGCCCTCGACAATTTCTATGCCCGTGAGGACACCATTTCATTGGGGATTTGTAACGGTTGCCAGTTGATGGGCGAACTTGGTTTGCTTTACCCAGAACACGAAACGCATCCTAAATTAAAGCACAACATTGCTGGTAAATTTGAGTCGGGTTTTGTGAATGTGACCATTCCAGAAAATGACTCGGTAATGCTAGGCTCACTTTCGGGTGCAAGGCTTGGTATTTGGGTGGCGCACGGTGAAGGCCGTTTTGCTTTACCAGAGAAAGAATCGGCTTACAATGTAATTGCTAAATACTCTTACGAGGCCTATCCTGCTTCGCCAAACGGTTCTGACTACCATGTAGCAGGTTTGGCCAGTAAAGACGGCAGACACTTGGCCATTATGCCGCACTTCGAGCGCTCCATCTTCCCTTGGAACTGGGCGCACTACCCAATAGAGCAACGCAAAGACATCCTCAGCCCATGGATCAAAGCCTTTATAAATGCTAAGGAATGGGTGGCTGCGAGAAGTTAGATGATAGACGTTAGACAAAAAAGATAGAATACTAAAAAACCCGCTTCTTCAGACACTTCGGAGGGAGCGGTTTTTTTTGTTGGGAGTGATAAGAATTAAAAAGTCACGTATATTCATGGCTATACGTCACTTTTGTGACTGATGCATAACGTTAGAGCACATTCAATAACAATGAAGAAACTAATCATTATTACTTTTTTAATTACCTCAATATCAGGCTGTAAATCTTCTAACCTTAAAAAGATGTTTGACGAGTTAGAAAACATGAAGTCACCAGATTATAGTCAAATTGATGAATTGCAACTTTCAGAATCTAAAGCACAAATCGAAAACACACTCATGGAACTGTATGATGCTGATACAACAGTTATGACTGCCACAGGTTTGTTTAAATATGGAGTAGACTCCACTGTGCTAACAAGCCAATGGTTCAAAATCACATTCCTAAACTCAAAGAAAATCACAGATATTAAAAATAAAGCTCTTACAGATAGTCTAGCGATACAAATAGGAAATTATCTAAAACCAAGAGTTCTGAATTTAAAGAGTTATGATAGAATGGATGTGATATTTATCAATGAAGCATCTACAAGTATTGAAGGCGCGACTGGATCTATAAAACAGACCATTCAATTATCAATACCTGAACTAGACTTGATCTATTAAAAACGAGCCCCAACGCTACTCAGCGCTCTTTGCGGTAAAATAAGTAAAGCAACTCTCCCCCACAACTGGCCTTACCTCTCACTAAGACCTACATCCTGATTAAAATGGTTAAAACCATTCTCTAAAGTTATGCATTCAAATAGCCCACGGTTTAAACCGTGGGCTATAAAGTAAAAGGTTTCCATCAACCGTTTCAACGGTTTGACACAACTCATCTTCGATACAATCTAGGATGTAAAGCAAGAAGATTAGCTAACCTTGTTCCCCCTTTTCAGATTAGTTAGAATATGAGTAAATTGACAACCCAACTCATCCTCGATTGCATCGAGGATGTAAGATAAGTCGGTTTTTAACCGATGGATAAGACAAAAGCTTCTATTAGAATTACCTCTAACATTGAGGTTTTAGACCCTTCGTTCCTCAGGGAAAGAAAAGAGACATCATCGAACAATTAGCATTTCACTGGTCAGAGGCTCTAGATCATTGAAGCCCAGCTTAATTTACACTTTGCGCGACTCAGCGCTCTTTGCGGTAAAATAAGCAGCCAATTCACCAACTAACCATCGCGTCTCACCATCTCCCTATTTGTGTTAGGTCACAGAGCTAATGGTATCTCAACTTTGGACGTATAAATAGATGGTGATAAATTACAGAGCATAAAGACACCGGAACCTTAGTGGACATGCAACTTTGACCAACATTAAATTGAACAATGAAAACGAAAAAGGATATTGAAAATGAAAGAACAAAACTCATCTCTGGTATTACAAATCAGTTGACCTTATTGATAGATGATGTGCAAAAACAAAAGCCCGAAAAAGCATTCACTATCCGTGTTTATGAAGAAAACATGTATTGGTGTGTGAATTGGGAAAGCACTAAACTTTGGAAAACCGATCAGTTTCTGAAAGAATATTTTCAAGTGCAAATATGGAAAATCGGTGAAAAGTACTCCTTGGAGGGTGAACATAGAGTTGAAGATATTTTTGAGCATTTAAGTGACCAATACTTTCTATATGAAGGAATGACAATGCAAGATTTAATATTAATGACCGATGAGATTGTTGAAAAAACTCGGGCAGGAGTTTTAGAAGCTGTGGACAAAGAAATAGATTCTAGTTATTAGAACTAAAAACCAACTTTACCACATATTTCAACTCACCCTTGATTACATAAAGGATACAAAACGAATCGGTTTCAAACCGATGGATATACTAATAGAAACCTTGTAATCACAGGATAAAGCAAACGGACCCTGAAACTTCCGAGACTTCGGAATCAGGATGACGGTTCAATGAGGCCCATTCGGAGCGTCATACCATCTATATTTCTGAAAAAGACCCTTACAGGGTGACTGTAAAGCAGGCTTATCCGATATATCATATTATTAGCACAAACATCAAATCTAAGTCATGCTGTAAGCATCTTTTCACGTTGATAAAGCATTGTATCTCCCAACCCACTCATCCTCGATTGTGTCGAGGATGTAAGACAAGTCGGTTTCAAACCGATGGATAAGACAAAAGTTTCTATTAGAATTACTTCCAACATTGATGTTTTAGACCCTTCGTTCCTCAGGGAAAGAAAAGAGACATCATCGAACAATTAGCATTTCACAGGTCAGCAGGCGCTAGATCATTGTCGTTTAACTAATATACCCTTTGCACTACTCAGCGCCCCGAACTGGTCTTAGCGTCTCGCTGAGACCAACAACCTGATCTAAACGATTAAAACCATTCCCTAAAGTTATGCATTCAATTCGCCAGGGTTTAAACCGTGGGTCATAAAACAAAAACAACTTACAACTTTGTTAAAAAAACATGATTATAATTACTATAATTATACCTATATTATAAACGAAATAACCAACCCATATTAAAACCACTGGATAAACATGAACAACTCCATCAAAATTGCTAGCCTATTTTTACTCTCTTTGATTCTTTCATGTAACAATGATGATACTGAGATTAAAGATGAATTAGAGGGCGCTACTACCTGTGTTCTTACTAATGGGACTGGGGTATGTCTTGACGGGCCTAAAAGTATAGTTCCTGGCAAAAAGTACACCTACGCATTTAAAGTAAATAAAGAGAGGTCTGGCAATAAAGTGCATGAGGTAATTAATTGGGATGTAAAATCAGGAAAATTGGCAATCATAGATATAAAAACTACTATATCTGGAGATTTCACGACCTCAGTTGCAACCATGAAGTTTGAAAGCGATTTTGCCGGAGGCGTCATTAAAGCAAGCACCGTCCCTGATGATCAAGCCTCCCCTCTGGCTGTAAGTTCCATTCAGGTGCCTATTGGTGTTGAAAAGTAAACATTGCCTAAAAAGAGCTTTTTAATCTTTTTTTTTTTGGGAGCCTCGACTCCTCCTCGATTGTATTGAGGATATAAAACAAAACATAAAATCTCTATTTAACCTATGCCTTTCCTCCACTTCCTCAGGCTTTAGTCGCTAGCTTAATTTATCTGCACACTGCTTTTTCTCATAAAAGAGAAGGAAAAAGCGACCTATTTTGGATAAATTAGAATGCTCAATTAAAATGCGGAAAGAGCAATCATTATGAAACAAGAAGAGCTAACAGGTTCAACTGACGGGAAATTGCTTCAAGAGCAAAAAAAGAAAAAATCGAATAAGATAAGTACATTTATTATCGGCATGCTCATAGGCGTTTCTGTGTACAGCGCGATAGAAAACGGCTTCGAATTTTTCACGTTCTTCCCATTGATCATTGCCTACTTTTTTTTCCGTCAACAGAAAAAAGACCAAGCCTGAGTATAAAAGTTAAAATTCTGACCCTAACTTCCCAACTGATCCCGAACTGGTCTTAGCGTCTCGCTGAGACCGAAAATTAAATGGGTTAAACCGTGGACTATTAATCTCAAAGCTCGCATCAACTGTTTCAACGGTTTGATTTCATTCTTTTTGCAAGTATTACTGAATCGAAAAGTACGATGGCACTAAGCCCTTAATCTTCTCTACTGTTTCTGTGACGGATAATTCGCTCATCCCTCCTGAAGCATTGGCATGCCCGCCACCATTAAAGTGTTCTGCTGCCAATACATTCACAGGATTCTCTACGCCTTTCGAGCGGAAAGACATTTTCATGATGCCATCTCTTTCTGTAAACACAATGGCGGCCTTCATTCCTTTAATCGATAAGGCTTGGTTGGCCAAGTTATCGGTATCTCCTTTTTGATAATTGTATTTCGCTAGCTCTTCTTTCGACAATGAAATAATAGCCACCATGTAGTCTTCCATGATCTCCAGTTTTTCGCACATGGCATAACCTTGCAAACGCAAACGACTTGCGGTATTGTTATCGCTTAATGCCTCGTGTACTAAGTGATGCTCCACGCCTGCGCCCAATAGCTTAGCCAATATTTCGTGCGTACGTGGCTTGGTAGAAGGAAACCTGAAACTGCCAGTATCGGTCAATATACCGAGGTACAAAGGCGTGCCTATTTCGGAATCGAGTAAGGCGCCATTTCCAGATTGTTCGATCAATTCAACAATCAACTCTGAGGTAGAAGAAGCCGTGGTTTCAGAGACCGTTAAGGTGGGGAATGCCTCCGGGTTTAAATGATGGTCAATCATTACGGTCTTACAGGTCACCGCTTCTAACAAGGCTTGCATATCAGGCCCAATACGGTTGGTCGCATTGTAATCCAAACAGAAAACCAAGTCGGCTGTCTCAAAAGCGGCAGCGACTTCCTCTGGTTGTTCTGTCATTAACAGAAAGCCCGAAGTATCTAACCAATACAAAAAATTAGGGGCTGGATCTGGATGACAAACCCTAGCTGTTTTGCCTAGCTTTTGGATAAAACGTAAAAGGCCTAATGAGCTGCCTATTGAATCGCCATCAGCAGATTTGTGTGAGGTGATTACAATGTTTGAAGCCGCTTTAATTTCAGCTTCTATTTGTTGGTATATATTCATTTATGGGTTGTTGATTTTTACTCTTCTCGGTTAGACTGATATGCTTCACCTACAGAAGCCACTTTAAACTGAAAGGCATTTAGCCATTATAGGTTTACTATTCAGCCTGCCCTCAGATTAGAAGGGCGACAAAGAACGCGGTTTAGATAAATCTATCCTAGGTACTGGAAAGAGCATTCCCACGTTGACTGGAGTTTTTTCCAGCAGGTCACATAAAATCTACAGGGCCTTTGAGAGTATTAGACCAGCAATGGTCAATGTTTTATTTTCATTTGAAAGTACTGCATCAAGCGTAATCGATGCTCCAGCATCACCAACACCCGAATCCTCATCAGGAGCGTTATCATCGTACTCAATATCGAATATTAATTCTTCTTTACTCGGATCATATGCAAAGGTCCCCACTTCTAAACCATTCTCTGCGCTAGAGGTTACGGTTAAGTCATTTTCAGCAAACAGAAACGTATTGTCTGATAAAAGCGTCAAGTAATAAAATTCATCTCCATTTTCCATTCCCCAAATGCCAATCACTGGTGAGGTAGCGATTAACTCTATTTTATCTAAGATTAAATCACCATCAGCAAGGCTTAATCTAGTACTCCCCACCAGAACTGACGCATTAAACGTCACCGGAGTTCCAATATCACCAATACCCGAATCATCGCCAGGTGCATTATCATCGTAGGCAATATTGAATGTTATTTCTCCTTTACTGGAATCAAATGTATAAGAGCCCAGTTCCAAACCATTCTCTTGGCTAGAGCTAACAGACAAGTCATTTTCTGCATACATGAATGTATTGTTCGACAATAGTGTCAAATAAGAAAACTCCTCCCCACTCTGAGTCCCCCACATTCCTACTACTGAAACTACTTCATTATTGTCAGTATCTTCATCTTTCCCACAAGCGGATACTAAAAAAAGTAGTGCACAAATAATTCCAAAAATCTTGCTCTTCATAATTTCATTTTTGTAGTGAGAAGTAAAAATCACAGCTTAACAAAGGTAGTTAATAAATTATTACCCGTTTTATCTGCCTTTCCCAGCCCTATTAACGCTCTTTACCCACCTAACCCTTGCTGGAGTTTCTTACCAACGAGTCTTGTAAATTCTTCTACCTCAAAAAGTACTTTCACATTTCGTCCGGTAATTCTTTTGTCCTTGAAGGCGTATGAATATATTCATGCGCTTAAGTTACCTATGTAACGCATAGATAAGGTTATACACAATCCGATTAGATGATGACATCAAAAGAAATTATCAGAAAAGGAGAAGGCGAAAACTACAATTACTCCCAGGATCACTGCTTTATTAAGTTGTCGTCACGACAGACGAATGGAGAGTTATGTATAGTCGAGGACACCATAAAACCAGGCTTCCATTTAAAACGGCATCATCATAAAATAATGACAGAGGTTTTCTACATGTTAGTTGGAGATCTTGAACTCATTTTTGATGACGAAACAATCATTCTTAGAGAAGGTGATACAATAACGGTTCCTCCAAATGTATGGCATGAAGCTAAATCTGTGGATGGAGGGAAAATGCTTACCATATTTAAAAATGGTGAGTTTGATATCTTTTTAGAGCAACTCTCAACCATGACCGAAGATGATTTTTCTAATCAAGAATTAATGAAATCTTTCTCTACTAAATTTGATATCTACGAAGAATAGGTTCGTGTATAACAAAGCGTGAAATGCAGTTTTGCCTAACCTTTCAAGTAATTCGAAAAGAATTTAATCATGCAAATGATATAACAAAAGTCAAATAATCATGGTTGAACTTTAACGAAATTGAAGGTTGTAGCCGTTGTGCAGTTTCACTAGTTTTATACCACCTTATTAAGGTCCGGTTAAAGTCTAATCATTTGAAATACCGTATTACCAAAACCCCAATACTCTTCACTCAAAACAGATAATATACAGTATGGCTTCAGGATTTTTTGCTCTATTAGATGACATTGCAGTGCTCATGGATGATGTAGCGGTCATGACTAAAGTCGCCTCCAAGAAGACAGCAGGTCTTCTAGCCGATGATTTGGCTGTGAATGCTGAAAGAGCTTCGGGCTTTGTTTCATCAAGAGAATTACCCGTTTTATGGAAAATAACCAAGGGGTCTTTCCTGAATAAGCTTATTATTCTGCCAGTTGCCTTTCTATTGAGTGCTTACCTCCCCGCAGCCATTGTCCCTATCCTTTTAGTGGGCGGTATGTATTTGGCTTTCGAAGGTGCCGAAAAAATATACCATTACCTTTTTCATAGAGAGCATACCAAACAAGTTGTGGACCTAACAAAACTATCAAAGGCCGAAGTAATTAAGCGTGAGGGAAAAAAGATCAAATCTGCCATTATTGTAGACTTCATCTTATCAGTAGAAATCGTCATTATAGCACTGGGTTCAGTGATCGATGAGCCTATTAAGATCCAAATCATAGTGGTAACAGTTATAGCTATATTGGCCACCATTGGCGTTTACGGGCTAGTAGCGTTGTTAGTGAGAATGGATGACTTAGGTTATAAACTTATTGCAGTAAGCGACAATAAAGCTAGTGCTTCAAAAAGTATAGGTACGGCCTTAGTGAAGTCATTACCCGTCTTAATAAGAATTTTAGCGGTTGTGGGAACCATTGCAATGATTTTAGTGGCAGGTGGGATTTATGTCCACAATATTCACATTGTACATGATCTTGTTCATTCTTTACCTGGAATCTTGGGTGAGTTTATCGTTGGTTTAGTAGTTGGGATTGTATGTTTACTCATTTTTAAAACGGTTAAAAAAATATTTAACAGTAAAAAAGAATAATTTTCATTCCAACGTGATTATAATACAATAAAATTATTATTACACAATAATAAACTTATATCATGTCTATAGTATTATTAATTCTCTTAACATCAAGTCTGGTAATGTTAATTATCGGACTCATAAGAAAAAACAAAATACTAACCGTAATATCTATTTTAGTAGTCATTTCTATAATTGCTTTATTCTTTCTTATAAATAGGGCTGTGAAATACACTATGTAGCATTCCGTCCTTCTCCACCCTTGTTGGTGTTCCTCACCAACAAGCCTTCCAAGGCTGAAAAAACCATTACCATAAGCTCCACTCCTCCTCTACTGCATCGAAGAGGAAAGACAAGTCCTTTTCTAACCGATCGTTAAGACAAAACTTCCTCTAACACTTACATAATAAAGCGAATTGATGTATTATAGCGGCCTATCGAATGGCAACAATTATGGGAGCGAATAAAATGCGAAATTATATTAAAGATGTATTGGGTAATATGCCCGCTGGTTGGCTAAACCTTACCACTCATCGGCTAGATATTTATGATGAATCACAGGCTAAAACTCAATTCTTAAATCAGTTTGAGGCCTTATTTAATGCTACTAATAGCGAAGCATCCACCCTCAACGAGTTGCCCACTGCTTATGACTATATTCGATTAGGTCATCCATTATCTTGTGTGCTAGAATGGGCAATCGCTCACCTGCATCAGCTTAAACCGGAAAATGTAATCAGTTTTTCATCCAAAACGACTCCTGTTTTGGCCATTCTGAGAAAGAATTTATTGGCCAATAGAAACACTCAAATCAATTACACAGGTGAGTTACCTGCTTACTTTGATGTTGAAGAACTACAGCGTGTGTATGGCTATAATTTTGAGTTGAAGAAAGTAGAAGAAGCATCAGAAGTTTCCTCTTTTGATGGCAGTACCGTTTTCATTTCAGAACAACATGAAATTTCTACGATTGATCTTGACCCAAACATTGACTTTTATATCAACCTTCATGCACAGCTCGGAAGTATTTTACTTGTCAATGGTAAGGCGAATGAAACCTACATCTCAGAAATTCAACATGTAAGAAGAAGAGAAACCATCGCCATGACGCCAGCCAATTGCCTTGTCGCTTTAAAGGCGCTAGTGGAGCAATCTTCTTTCGACATTCAGAAAAGCGATGTAGAAACGGACAAAAGAACAGTTTTAAATTTACTTAAGAACATTACCGGCACAACCCTAAAACCACTTGTTGCCTCTAGTGGACTTTCTATGCAATATGCCATTATGATGGGGCTCATTCATGACGCGCTCGAAAATCATAAAGGCAAAGCCATCAAATTTGTGGTTCCTCCCAACTGCTATGGTGGTACAAACGACCAAGCAAGACGCGTTGCGGCTTGTCTAGACAATGTCGAAGTAGTGGATTTACTCGTAGATGGTGATAATGATATGGTGCGAAGTATCGATTCCGTATTGGACAAAATCGCTCAGGAAGATGCCATCCCTTATATCATCGCTGAAATCCCAACCAACCCAAGGGTTGAAGTGCCCAACCTTCAGCAATTAAAAGCTGTTTTAAGCAAAGTCCGTAAGACTAGCAATGGAGCAGTCGCTATCGATTCAGTTTTCGTTTTAGATCAAACCTTTTGCCCTAATTTCCACTTTTTAGGCGAAGGCGAAATACTCTCTACAATGAAGGCCATTTCCTATGCCAGTGGATCTAAGTTTCCAAGTGGTGGAAAATGTACCGCAGGTTACGTGGTAGGAAATAACAAAACAGCGGCTTTGATGGTCCACATAGAAAAGCACCTAATACTTTGCGATAACGAGGCTACAGACCTTCAATATGAAATCTTAGCAAAGCAATTGCCTTCTATGAATCAAAGAATCATTGATGCTTACAAGAATACGCGTGAGTTTGTAAACTTCATTCACGAAACGCTACCAGCTGCCAAAATCAACTTTGTTTCGGAAGAACTGGCTGACCAAGGATTCATGCCGTCTGTATTTTCATTAGACCTTCCGACCAAAGGACATACTGCCGAAGAAAAGGAAACCTACAAAAGGGCCTTGAATCATAAGCTAATTGACTTAATGATTACTGAAATCCCGAATGAAAGTAAGTACTGCGTGAGTTATGGCCAACTAAAAGGTTGTTACTGGACAATCCCCGCAACCTCTACTCAAGGAACAACCAAAGAAGGCGACAAGGATTATATTGCCCGTGTAGCGCTTTCTGCTGACATGGACCTTGAACTCCATAAAAAGGTGTTTAAAGAGTTTGTAGATAGCATCTAAAAAATTGGGAGGTAATAAAAGCCTCCCAAATAATTCTATTCTGCCCGAATTGATGTTCTTCTCTAGAAGCCTCCTATGTTGCTGAAAAATACGGCAAAGAGATAACCTTACATCAACTATTCATTCAATACTCAGAAAATATTTTTACCTTCTCACGCCTGAAGTTTCAAATCATTTTTGATATACTCAGGCCTTGTGCTTTACTACATCATTAAAGTTATTTAGTAGTCACTTTGACTAACTAATTAAAAAATAATTATACGAATGAATTCAAGACGACTTATATCAAGCCTACTCCTATTCGTTTTAGCTTTTACAACCCTAAGTGCGCAATTCAGCTTTGGCACCTATGCTTTGGAGCATGTAAATATTATTGATGTAAACACCAGCGATATACTTTATGATTACACCATCATTATTAGCGATGATAAAATCTCTGATGTCATGCCCTCCAAAAAGTACATAGCTAATGACACTGTTCAATCCATTGTATTAAAAGGAAAGTTCGTAATGCCCGGTTTAATTGATGCACATGTACATTTTGCTACGGATCCAACGATAGAAAGAAGAGACAATGCAGAAAAAGTGCTTCAAGAAATGCTCTTATCAGGAATTACTTCGGTGAGAGATATGGCAGGTGATGCAAGGGCACTCTCAAGTTTGTCAAGAAATGCATTAGTGGGGGATATAGTGGCTCCAAACATCTATTATTCGTCACTCATGGCAGGCTCAAAGTTTTTTTCCGACCCCAGAACCATTGCAACGGCTCAAGGAGGAGTAAGTGGTGAAATGCCCTATATGAAAGCAATCGATGATAATTCTAATATAGAGTTGGAAGTCGCTCAAGCAAAGGGAACTGGTGCTCATGGAATAAAGCTCTATGCAAGCTTGACCAAAGAGCAGGTTAGAAATATTCTAGCAGAGGCAAAAAAACAAGCATTTCCTGTTTGGTCACATGGCTCCTTAACTCCGGCCTCACCCTCAGATGTCATTTCTTCAGGAGTAATTTCTATCTCTCATGCATTGATGCTGATTGATGAAAAATATCCAAAAAGAGAAGATTACCCTGCGAGTTGGAATGCCGCTGGTGCAAAAGATTTGTCAGCCGAATTTTGGGACAAAGAATATGCTAAACTTGAGCTGGATAAACTTTTTACACTCATGAAGCAATACGATGTGGTGCTTGACGCGACACTCTCCGTTTATGAGAACAATAAGAATGTAGATCGTGCACATTGGCGCTATGAGATTGTTAGCAGAATTACCAGAGAAGCCAATAAGGTAGGTGTTAAGGTTGCCGCAGGTAGTGACACAGACCAGGCTACATTTGTGCAACATGAAATGAAGTTATTGGTCAATGAATCTGACTTCACTCCTTTTGGAGTAATTATTTCTGCCACAAAAAATGCTGCTCAAGCCACTGGAATTCTTGAAACAGAAGGAACGATTGAAGTGGGTAAAAAAGCCAATTTGCTTTTCCTTAATTCAAACCCCACAAACAATATTGACAATATAGATGACGTCTTTTTGGTCGTTAAAAACGGGAAGCTCTACAATAAAAACTAACAGAGACAGGACAATAACTGTGGGCCTTCACGAGAATTATTGAAGTCATATTAAGTAATAAAATTTAGGCAAACAGCTCCATTTGCAGCTGTCACAATCTCCCCCACCACTTAAACACTAGTGGAAAGAATAACCACTCCATAACGCTTATTTAATTTATCTTTAAGGAAACAATGCTCTATCAAAAAATGAAGTGCTTTAAAAACATTACAATCACACTGATTCTACTCCTCTGTTTAACTAAAGTTGGTATCGCTCAAACTTACCGGATCCTTATTTCTAATGACGATGGAATTCAATCACCGCTGATCAGCACATTGAAAACCGAGATTGAGAAACTCCCAAATGTTGAAGTCATTATTTCCGCTCCTGCCGAAAACCAGTCTGGAAGTAGCCAATCCACCAACAGTGGTCCCTTAGAAGTTGAAAAAGTATTTAAAGACCAGCAGTTTTTTGGCTATGCCGTCAACGGAAAACCAGCCGATGCTGTCAGGTTTGGCATTCGGGTACTGGGAAAAGACAAACCATTCGACCTTGTGATCTCTGGGATTAACCGAGGCTCCAATGTGGGAGATGTCTCTCACCTATCTGGCACTATAGGCGCAGCTATGGAAGGACTTTATCATGGTATTCCTGCCATTGCCGTATCACAGGAAAGCCGCGGAGTAAATACAGAAGCCACCTCTCGCTTTATTGCACAACTGGTGGCCAAATACCAAAAAGAAGGTGCACCAAAAGGTGTAGTACTTTCTGTCAATATTCCTGCTGGTGAACTCAAAGGCATTATGGTGAAGGCCATGGGAGACGCTTATTTGGACATGGGAAATTATGAATTGAAAAGTGAAACCGATAACAAAATGGTGTACAACCAGAAAATAGGATTTGTGCGATCACAGAACAAGCAAACGGACACCTTTGCCTATCAAAACGGTTACGTCACCATCACTCCACTTAAATTCGATTGGACGGCCTATGAGTTGATGGAATCCATTTCCAATTGGGGACTGAAACTGGAAAATAAATAAGGCCTAGGGCACTTTTTTCCGCCCTCGTTGATGTTCTTTATCAACAAGCCATCTAAAGGTTAAATACAACGAGGAGTTGAAAAGTAAAACCACAAATAATGGGATTTAATATTGTATTGATTGAACCAGAGATTCCTATGAATACGGGAAATATTGGACGCCTAAGTTTAGCCTCTGGTTCCAAATTACACCTGGTAAAACCCTTTGGGTTCGAACTGGATGACAAGAGGGTAAAGAGAGCAGGGCTGGATTACTGGAAGCATGTATCTCTCTTTATTTATGAGAGTATTGATGATTTTTACGCTAAAAATGAAGGTGGAAATTTCGCGTACTTTTCAAGTCATGGAACTTATGATTACTGCGCCATTGACTACAAAGACGATATGTTCCTAATTTTTGGAAAAGAATCAAGTGGTTTGCCTGAAAGTATTGTAACAGAGAATGCTGATTTAGTCTATAATATACCTATTTACAGTCCTCATATTCGAAGCTTAAACTTGGCCAATGCGGTTAGCATAGTAGTATATGAAGGTATCCGAAATTTAAAAACGAATATCAGGTGATAATTCTCATTTAATCTCTGAAAGAATTTTACCCATTAAGATAAATGCGTCTTTTTCAAGCCTTGCGCGTCAAACGGTAAGTTTGAATCAATATTAAAAAGCTGAATGAATAATATTACCGAAAACATTTGGAACGACTTCTATAAAGAGCTGAAGAACTTCACCCTCAAAAAAGTAAAGGACGAGGATATTGCCAACGATATTTTACAGGACGTATTCCTTAAGATCATTGCCAATTCAGATAAAATAGCAAATGCCACCAATCTGCGCCAGTACATCTATGGTATCACTAGAAACGCCACAGTTGACAACTTTAGAAAAGCGGGCAAAGTAACGCACATCGAAAACGAATACTCCCTTATTTCAGAAGAAGAAACAGAATCGCTTAATACCACGATTGCAGATTGCTGCATGAAATCTTTCATTGCCCAACTTCCGGAGAAATACCGACAAGCCCTGATTAGAACGGAATTCGAAGAGGTTTCTCAGAAGGATTTGGCGATAGAACTGAATATCTCCTATTCTGGAGCAAAATCAAGGGTTCAGAGAGGAAAAGAGAAGTTGAAAGAACTCATTTTAGCCTGCTGCGACTTCCCTAGCGACAGCTATGGTAACCTCCAATCTGCGGAATCAAAAAACTGTAACTGCGACTGATTTTTCTTGCGTCTTTTTCTGACAACCAGCGTGTTAGGGGAAAAAGACAGAAATGAAAATCATGTACATCTTTCCCCATCCAGATGACGAATCATTTGGGCCAGCGGGGGCAATCGACAAGCAAATTCAAGAAGGTAACGAGGTCATTCTTCTTACACTTACCAAAGGTGGCGCAACCAAGGTGCGCCATCAACTTGGACTCACTGTCCAAGAAATGGGCAAAGTGAGAGAAAAAGAAATGCAAAAAGTACAGAGAACTTTAGGCATTTCAGAAATGACCATCCTTGATTATGAAGATGGTGGACTTGCGAAGATCAACCCCTCCTATCTTGAAAGTGAAATTCTAAAATGGATCCAATATTACCGTCCCAATGTGGTGGTTACTTACCCAGTTCACGGAGGTAGCGGACATCACGATCATATTACGTTGCACCACATCATCAAGCGTCTATTTTTCAACAAGAATGAAGGCTTAAACTTCTGGAAGCGACTGGCCTACTTCACGGTTATCGACACCGGGCTCCCTATGTTCTTTGAAGGAGGAATACCGAGAGTCACCTGGACCAAAAAAGAAGATATTTTGGTGACCGAACAACTGAGCCAGGCTAATATCACAAAAATGAAAGAAGCACTGCTTTGCTACGACACTTATCAAGAAATGGTAAAGACGACCAACGTAATCGACAGAATCGGAAATAAAACTCACTTCGAACTCGAAGCTGAAACGCCCCCAAATATGCTGTCATCTCTAACGGAATCAATTAACCCTTAAACTCAAAAATATGGAAACTCAATTGATCAAAGAAGAAATCAAAAAATCCTACGGAGCAATTGCCAAAAACGATATTCAAGTGGCCTGTTGCTCAACTGATTCAGGCTGTTGCGGCACTGAAGAACTCGGTAATTCAATGGCGGAAAACTATGAAAATATCGAGGGTTATGAAAAAGCCTCTGATTTGTCTTTAGGCTGTGGGCTGCCAACCGAAATTGCCAATATAAAAGAGGGAGATACTGTGGTCGACCTCGGTTCTGGTGCAGGAAACGATGCATTTATCGCCAGAAAAATTGTAGGCGAAACAGGACAGGTAATTGGAGTTGATATGACACCCGAAATGGTCATTCGTGCTTTGCAGAACAACCAAAAATTGGGTTACAAAAACGTGCAGTTTATGTTGGGTGAAATTGAAAACATAAATGGAATAGCCACAAATACGGCCGATGTGGTAATCAGTAACTGCGTATTGAACCTTGTGCCTGACAAGGAAAAGGCATTTAGTGAAGTCCACAGGGTATTAAAAGTGGGTGGACATTTCAGTATTTCAGACATCGTATCTATCGGGACACTTCCAGGTGCCATCTTAGAAGCCGCAGAAATGCATTCTGGCTGCGTAGCTGGTGCAAGTGAGAAGGGTACTTATCTAGGCATTATAAAATCCGTTGGATTCAAGAACATCCAAATCAAAAAGGAAAGACGGATTGAATTACCTGATGAACTTCTTTTAAAATATGTCAGTCCTGAAGAACTATCAGCATTCAGGGAAACAGATTCGGGAATTTATAGCATTACACTCTATGCCGACAAACTGGAAGAAGGCGCTTGTTGCAACAGCACAGGTAGCGGTTGTTGTGGAGGCGAAGAAGTCGCTACACCAAGTAAAGTAGATGAAGTATCCTGTTGTGGAACTACGTCAAGCAGTGGTAAATCAAGCTGTTGCAGTTAGCACAACCACAACATTATATTAAAGTGAATAGCGGCTTTGGTGCTCAATCAAAGTCGCTTTTGCCATTCAGAACCGGTTTCTAATTACAATTGGATATTCCCGAAGTTTTAATCAACTTCATAATACAGAGACATTGTGTTTCATTAGAAGCATTATTAACCAGGACTAAGTAAAATGAAAACGATTCAAAAAACGAATTTAATAGCAATGATCATCGGACTTGTTGGTGTTGTATTTGGAGTATATAGTTTAGCAACAGAAGGTGCCTTTGAAGATTATTCTTTGAGCCTGTTTGCTGGGGTAGTTCTTTTTGGAACTGCGTACATAAATAATCTGGAATGGAAAAAGAAGAATAAAGACCATTAGAGTTTAACTCTTATACTCCTATTGATTTGCAACTTTTCTAAAAGGATTTGTATTACGGTTTCTATAAGCATGGATAGTTACCCCAATTAAGAGCACTCCCACCCAAAACACAGAAACCCACTGCAAGACCGGGATTTCGTCCCAATGCCTTACTGCTATGGCTGTTAATGCCCAAACACCTACTAAAGCAAACTCGCGCATGTTTCGGGTGTAGATCATGAAAAGATTGAGCAGACCAGCTACACTAATCATTATTATCGTCCATTGTATTTCAGTAAAAACTGCCACCCAACCAATCTTGGCCAAATAAGCCGCAATATTAGCAATTGTAGCTACAGCTATCCAGCCACTATAAGCACATATTGGCCACCAAACGGAAGCAATTACCTTTAATGGAGCATCCCATCGTTCCATATTCAACCTAAGAATAATCTGAACTAATGAAAACAGAATAACCAGCATCACAATTACGCTCATGCCTGTTTGCTCATTGAGCCAGAACCATAACCAAGCAGCATTCCCTAAGTTG
Source organism: Roseivirga echinicomitans (assembly GCF_001592935.1). Taxonomy (GTDB): domain Bacteria; phylum Bacteroidota; class Bacteroidia; order Cytophagales; family Cyclobacteriaceae; genus Roseivirga; species Roseivirga echinicomitans. Next base: position 2,749 of record NZ_LRDB01000053.1, on the reverse strand, counting down.
GCAATGATTAACCAAGGCCCTATTTGAAGTATGCTTTCACTATGTTCAGATTTAGAGAAAGCCAGTTTGAGTTGATTCACACCTAGTACAATCAAACCAATAAAAATGATTCCCCAAAACGAAAAGGCATAGCCAGCTGGAGTGAATAAGTTAGCGTATTCAGCGCTTAGCCCCCCCACTGTATTTCCGTTTATGCCCGCGGTATTGCTCCAATAATTCCAAAAAATCGCCCCCGCAATTACGAGTGTATTGAGTACTGCATATACCTTTTTCATTCAGTGAGTTTGTCTGTTAGAATCACACAACCATTAAATTCACCATTCTGTTTAAGGTGAATTTGAAAATATTCTTTAACTAGGGCGAAAAGATTAATATCCCCCTCTCCGAAACCCATATTGTCCCTGCATTGCCCAGTCCTATTCGGCTTCAAGAATATGGTGTTGGTATTTTCAGTCTTATCCCCACTAAATCGGCACTAAAGAAAGCTTTAAAGAAACGGTATATTACTGTCAATGATATGACTGCTACTTCTGCCACGTTTATCAATGGAGGAGAAAGCATTAAGCTAACCATGCCAAAAGACCTTGATCAAGATAATAGACTCGTCTACGCCCTTGAAGTACTCTTTGAAGATGAGCACCTAGCTTTAATCCATAAACCTGCTGGTATTTTGGTCAGTGGCAATAGTTTTAAAACCATCGCCAATGCCTTGAATCAAAACCTTAAGCCAAGCAAGCTTCCAGACGCTACCATACCACAGCCTGTCCACAGGTTAGACTATGCCACCACGGGCATTTTATTAGTGGGAAAAACCAGCAGCAGTATTCGTGCTTTAAATAAAATGTTCGCGGACAAAACGGTCGAGAAAACCTACCACACAGTAACCATTGGTACAATGGCCAATGATAGCGGAACCATCTCTTTAGCCATAGATGACAAGGAATCACAATCGGATTATAAGGTAATCGAGTCCGTATCATCTGTAAGGTTCGGTCAACTCAATTGGGTTGAGCTAAAACCCAAAACTGGAAGAAGACATCAATTACGAAAGCATTTGGCAAGCATTGGCCACCCCATTTTAGGCGACAAAGATTATGGGATTGAAGGTCTGCTATTGAATGGGAAAGGGCTTTACCTGCATGCTTTTTCACTTAGGTTTATCCATCCTTTTACGGGCGAGACATTTCTGCTCAATGATAAATTACCCAAGAAGTTCAAGAAAATATTTATTCAAGATCAATGGTAAGTTGTCTCGGTCTTTCAGAACATTTCACCCTACCTGTTAAGCAGGTAAAAATACCGAAAAGATAATACTCTAATTTCTTATACAGATAAGGTAAAAATAAATATGAATTATATATTTTTATTGGAAATCAAATATTAATACTGATCCCTTATTATGAAGAGTAAAGCGTTCACCTTGCTTGTTGCATTCTCAGTAATTGGCTGTACACAAGGCGCAAGGAATAAGGAGAAACTCTCAAGCCCCTCTGAATCCCAAATTATTGCTGACACTGTAATCGCTAAAACCAAAACAACTTTAAATCAACCCATATCAGAAAACTTCTTAGTCGTTTCGAGCTACTACAGTAATGGAGAAGGCGTTTATGGCATAAATATAAAGGAGTTCGAAGTTAGAGATGGAGAAACAGAGGTTAAGAATCGAAACCTTGACTTAGGAGAATATAAGGAGGTATTAATGAACGGTAAATACAACGCCACCGGCTCCTCCTTTCCTGTTCAATTCGATTTAGGTAATAATAAAGCCTACCTCTCTATTTATAGCGATAACGAAATTGAGGACATCTACTACTATGGTAAAATTTTAGAGTATGATTTAAAAACTGACAGTATTAGAGAAATCATTACCTTCTCAGATTACTTCAGGTCATGGCATTATTCACCATATAACAACAAAATTTACGGTTTCGACAACGCGAGTGAATCAATCATTTCTATAGACACCAAGAGTCTGGAAGTTGACACTTTACATACCTTCCATAACTTTCCTGAGAAACTAGAATATGTAGAAACAAGTAAAAACACACTGTCGATATTTGTATATTATAGCCCCGGAAATTTATCGAAATATGATGTAAATCTAACCAACAATGATTTCGCCCTAAAGGATAGTTTTTCATCCACAAAATATTGGAGCTACAGGAAAGGCATGATCACTCAAACTTTCAAAGACTTTGAAACCGGCCATGCTGAATTGCGCATACTTAAAAACTCGGAGACAAAATCTACCCCCTTCGACTTATCAAATTTTAACACCTATTGGATAAGTGATTCGGAATTTATTGGTATTCAAAAAAACAAAATCACCAAATTCAATACGGAGTTACAAAAGGTCAATGAGCTCTCAAAGAACTCAATACATGTTATAGAGGTATTGAAAAACTCTCTTGTTATTTTCTTCCTTGAAGGAAAAGAGAGAAAATTGGCACTAGTCGATTTCAATTTCAATCAATTCATCGAAATAAAAGGTATTGATCAAAATCATCTGGTAACTATTGTAAGCAAATGATATTTTCATGAGCATTTCTGATTCATAATATTGCAAGACTCTCAAAATATTCAGGGTTTTAAGAACATTCGCCCTTAACCGCTTTGGGTCAGGAACAGGTAATTCTATTAGATAAGAGAAACCACTGTCGCAGGTTCTCCGATTTATCGGCCTTTGGCAGGACCTGTGACCATCTATGAATTCGAGGACTCTGTCCGACTTAATCACTAAACAAAAAAG
>NZ_LRDB01000052.1 GCF_001592935.1 Roseivirga echinicomitans | reverse complement strand
ACGGTTATACGAACCGTTGGCTGTAATCTAAAAAACGAAATCTATGAATGAAATTATACAATGGATAAAAGATAATTCAACAGCTATTATTGCTGGTATAATATCATCTGGTATTGTTTTGCTTTTGCAAGTCTTTATAGGTTCTATTATAAATTCAATAACATATTTACTTACGAATAGACTTACTTTATCTCGATTATATGGAATCAAAGATGGAGATTCTGCCTATATCGCTTCTGGAGAAATCCCAGTCACACAACCTCAAGGAAATAACACTACGATTCTTCAAGGACCAGATTCGACAGCAGCTAATTTTTTAGTCGGGACACTACAAGAGTTATACAAAGATTCAAGTATAAGACATATTTATACTGGAGCTTCAACTAAAATTCAACCTATTCACGAAAATATTTTTACAGTTGGAGGACCAAAATATAACAGTACTACAAAACATTTTATGAAATATTTACCTGATGAAGTTGACTTTGACCAAAATGGAATATTAAAAGTATTTGGAGAAAGTTTTCAAAAGGATAGTACAAATCAAGAAGATTACGGATTATTAGCAAAAATCAAAAGCCCATATATGCACGATAAATATATTTATATTTTGGCTGGTTGTGGCACATATGGTGTACTTGCAGCTTCTTATCTTATTTCTAATCAGAGATATTTCCCAAAACTAAAGTTGGAATTGGCTAAAGAGTTAGGCCTTTTCAATAGAATTAAGAAAATGGAATACGTTGCAGTTGTAAAATGTGACACAAATAATAATGAAACTGGAAAACCAAAGCTTGTTTTAGTTAAAAAAATATCGGAATGAATAAATTAATAACAAAAGACAATCATCAAATTTCTTTTTTGGAAAATGAAATATCAGATAATGAAACTGTTTTAATAATGGCTCACGGTATTACTGTGAATAAAGATGAAAATGGTTTTTTTGTTGAACTTGAAAAAAAGTATAACGCTGAAGATTTTAGTACTATTAGATTTGATTTTCGTGGTCACGGAGATTCGCCCATTAAAGATATTGATTGTACAATTACAGGAATGATAGAAGACTTGTATACTGTTATCAACTACGCAAAAAACAAATACAAAAAAGTAAATTTATTGGCTACAAGCTTTGGATGCAGTATATCATTATTATTACTTAAACACTTTAAAAAAAACAAACTAAATAAGATTGTTTTTGTAAACCCAGTTATTAGTTATAAAACAACCTTTACTGATACAGATTTACCTTGGGGAAATTCATTTTTCCCTCAAAAAGGTATTGAAAGTGCAATAGATTCAGCACCAATCTTAATCGGAAGAAGAAAGTTTAAAACAGGTTCAAAAATGATTTCAGAATTGTTCTATTACGAACCAGAAAAAGTCAAAATAAAAGAGATTCCATTATCGCTTCATCACGGAACTAATGACACAATGGTTTCTTATAAAAGTTGTTCAGATTACTATGAAAGTTGTAAAAGTGGTAAAATACAAATGACTGCTTACAACGCTTCACACGGAATAACGGAAGAACGTGAAAAACTATATATCAACATTGATAAATTCTTAATTGATGCTTAATTCAATTATTCATCCTTCAAGTATTATATCAAATAACGTAACTATTGGAAACGGTGTATATATTGGACCTAATTGTACAATAGGTTTCCCCAACTATAATACAAAAAATGAAGAACTTTTAAACGTTGACAACTCTTTAAATAAAGTTGTTATTTCTGATAATTGTAAAATTATGGGGAATGCTGTAATATGCCAAGGTTCTTTGATTGGAGAAAATAACAGAATTGATTATCATTCATACATTGGAGAAAATGTGAAAACTGGAAGAAACGTTGATGTTAAATATGGTAGTCGTATATATGCCAATGTTAAAGTTGGCGATAATACTTCTATTTCATCATTTGTAGCGAAAAACTGTATAATTGGAAATAACTGTATTATACAGGGGAATATTTTTCACTTGTTTAAAGATGTTGTCTATGGAGAAGACGAACCTGCACCAATAATTAAAGATTTTGTTTTTATTGGTATGAATGCAGTTGTTATAGGTAGTATAACAGTTGCTGAATACTCATACATTGGAGCATCTGCTGTAATTAAAAAAGATACGCTACCTAATAAACTTTATATTGGAAATCCAGCTAAAGAAATTGGAAAAGCACCAAGTCCTTACAAAAAAAGACCATTTGAATAAAAGACTACAGCCAACAATGTATAAAAATAATAGCGGTTTAATCACTAAAACGAAAGTAAGTAAATATAAAAAAGGTCTTTGTTTAACCGAGAAGTTAGTGTGTGTAAATCCGCTACTATTCTTATACTAGACCGTTGTAGCAAGTAAAAGATAATCATGAATTCCGAACAGATTAAAGAACGAACAAGACCCTTAGTCAACAGAGTGTCTCCTGTGTCTGAGGGGTCATTAGATCTGATAAGTGATTTGATTTTAGTTGAATTTTATGAAAAAGGAGATGTGTTTATTGATAGAGGGAAAAAGAATAACAAGGAATACTTTGTTTACGAAGGTGTCTGCCGGAGCTTTTTGCTAAGCCCGGAAGGTGAGGAAGTAACTATATCTTATTTTCTTGAAGGCAGTGTACTTTCTCCCAATAAAACGAGAACAGCTAACCAAAAATCTCACCTCAACTTTCAAGCGCTTACAGAGCTGACCGTAGCCAGTTTAAACGCTGACAAGTTTGAGCAGCTAATGATAAATCACATTGACATCCGCGAGTTTGGAAATATGGTTTTACAATATGAACTCCTTGCAAAAGTTGAAAAAGAAATTGCATTGGCCTCGCTGAACGCTAAAGAAAGGCTCATTCTTTTTAGAGAAAAATATCACTTTCTGGAAAATCTAATCTCACATGTTGACATTGCCTCCTATCTGGGAATTACAAATATTTCCCTAAGCAGGCTCCGTAAAGAACTCATGAAGTAAGATGTCATCCTTTAACAAATGTTAATGGATTCGAAATCAACATCATCAATCTTTGTAGTGAACTTAAAAACAAAGAAAGATGAAGAATTCATCAAGTACCCAAACACAAGGATTCTCTGTAGATAAAATTAATCCACTTTATTATCTCGCAATTGGAATGGTTACCATGGCCCTTACTCACATGACATTTAGTATTGAAGTCATGGCTTGGGTTTCAAGTGTTCCATTTCTAATTTATCTAAGTCACACACAAGGTTGGAAGTCAAGGTTAACTTTTTTTCTCGCTTTAGTTTTGGCTTGGTCCTTCGTTGTAACCAAGATTATTAGCGATCCAATTCCATTGGTGTTGGTCTTTCTCTACTCGATCCCAATTAGTTTGTTTCACCTGCCGGGATACTTGGTCTGGAGTAAGTTTAAAAATCAAAAATTCGCGTTGTTTCTATTTCCTGTCATCATGGTTATTATGGAATGGATTCAATACACCTTTACCCCTCTTGCCAGTTGGGGAGTAGTTGCATATACCATGCACGACAATGTATCGCTTACTCAAACGGTGTCTTTGTTTGGTATGGCCGGTCTAAGCTTTCTGATTTATTGGGTTAATGTCTCAATTGCCAACATCATAATCAAACGAAAAATCTCTATTCCAACATTTCAGCTGCCGTTATTTGTGCTGTTACTTTTTATTTTTTTTGGCTCCATCCGATACGACATGAGCAAAGCCAATGGTATTGACACTGTTACTGTTGCGGCAGTTGGAACAGACTCGGAGGCAAGTGGTTTACCATTACCAACTAAGGAAAGAACTGAACAAACAAGAACGGCATTATTTAAACGAACCAGAACTGCAGCGGAAGGTGGTGCTAAAATAATATCATGGAACGAAGCTGCTATATTTATAATGCCTGAAGATGAGAAGGAATGGATAAACTCCATCAAGGAACTAGCTTCTGAACTCAATATCACTTTGGTCGCTTCTTATGTGTCACCCATTTCACAATCTCCCTTGAGGTATGAGAACAAGTACCAGTTTATCGATTCATCAGGAAACATTACGCTTACATACCTCAAGCATCAACCCGTACCAGGAGAACCAGCTGTGCAGGGAAAGTCGCCTTTAAAAGTTACTGATGTGAAAGGAACAAAAGTCGGAGCCGCAATTTGCTATGATTATGATTTTCCGTATCTGGCAAAGGGGTATGGTGAATTAGGGGCAGATATGGTTATTCTTCCGTCAAGTGATTGGAGAGGCATTGACCCTGTTCATACAGAAATGGCAGCCTTTAGAGCTGTTGAGCAAGGTCACTCGGTGCTGCGTTCAACGCGTTTTGGACTCTCTGCAGCAATTACACCATACGGTGAAATGGTCTCACAAATGAGCAGTTTTGACGATAATGATAAAATCATGTATTCACAACTACCTACCAAAGGTGTCATTACATTATTCTCAGTTATTCAAGATAGCTTCGTCTACCTGTGTATTGGATTCTTACTGTCGTTCATGGCTATTGCGTCTCAATCAAAAAACAAATCAAACCCAACAACAAAAGATGATTGATTTGAATAGAACTATATTAGTATTACTTGCTACAACATAGGCTATGATAATGGGGTGAGTTTACAGAACCGTTTTAACGGTTTATAATTTAAGAATTCAACAGTAGCCCTACAATTAGAAAGAAGCGAGTTTTTAGGTCACAATTCAAGCCCAACAACTGACCCCGAAGCCTCAGGGTATACACATATTACTCATAAGGGCTTGGAAAAAAATCACCTTTAGACAAATTAGACCTTCAATAAACTTCCTTATAGCGACTGATTTGGATGCTATAAGGAAGTTTTGATAAATTACATGATATATATGCGTCACAAACGTGGCGTAAACATAACGTTGTAGCCAACTAAAGGAAAAATCATTAAAAATTAAATGTCAGTTCGTAGAAGATGATAAGGTATAGTAGAAAATGAGCAACAACCTACCTATATCATCATCCAATAAGTCCATTGTGGTTCTCCCTTTTGTTAATATGAGTGCCGACCCAGAGAACGAATACTTCAGCGATGGCATTACCGAAGAAATTATCAATGCTCTAACCACCGTGAAAGGCTTGAAAGTCATTGCCCGCACATCCTCTTTTGCATTTAAGAATAAAAATATAGATGTACGAACCATTGGTGATCAATTAGGGGTGAGTACTGTTTTGGAAGGGAGCGTCAGAAAAGTCAATAACAAAGTTCGTATTACAGCACAGTTAATCAATACCAATGATGGGACTCACTTCTGGTCAAAAAATTTTGATCGGGAGATGGAGGATATTTTCGCCTTACAAGATGAAATAAGTTTGCGAATAGCTGACCAGATTCGAGAAAATTTTGGTCACATCAACATTCAAGAACATTTAATTGAAGCACCAACTAAAAATATAGAGGCCTATGACCTTTATCTTAAAGGTCGTTATCAGCATTTAATGTGGGATGGACAAGGAATGGTAAATTCAATAGCGCTCTATGAACAATGTGTAACAACAGACCCCTCATTTGCTTTACCTTACTTTGGTTTGGTCTATAGTTATGCCATGTATGGATCATGGACAAATAACAAAGGATTATTACAGTTGTCAGAAGAGAATCTTAGCAAAGGTTTTAAGCTTGATAAACAATCCTATACAGGGTATTTTGGTAAAGCGACATTACTTTTTTGGGGTCAATGGGATTTCATCAATGGGCATAATTTTTTTCAAAAAGCAATAGAACTTAATCCATCCTATACGGAAGCAGAAGAAGGTTTATGTGAATTGTACACAGCAATAGGGTATTTCGAAAAAGCACTATGGCATGCCGATAATATTTTAAAAATAAACCCTCTGTCTCCAAATCATTATTTCACCAAAGCGAATATTTATTATTTAAAAGAGGACTATACAAAAGCACTGGAATGTATAGAGACCTCATTGAGCATCAACCCAAGTTTTACACATCCCATTGCACTAAAACAACTGTGTTTAATTCTAACAAAAGATTACGAAAAACTAAATGACTTCTTAGATAAAACCCCTTTGGCGGAAAGACCAGAAGAATGCCGAGTATTATACAAATTGGTAAATCCGGAAGATAAAATCCATGTTGATATCAGCAGGGTTACCTCAATGATTAAAAAAGAGATTGGGGAAGCGCTTTTTCCCTGGCAACTGTTTTTGACGGTCCATTTGGGGAAGCACGAAATGGCGTTGGACTTTTTGGAAGAAAACATCAAAATGCGTACTGGTCAAATCATAAATTTCATGAATATTCCGCTGCTTAAACCATTACACCGATATAAGCGATTTCAAGATTTAGTTCAAGCTGTTTTCCGAGAAGAACTATTGCCATCTAATTCCGAAAAACAAATACGAATTGCCCCTCCCAAAGCCTTAATGTCAGAGGCTGAAATCGACATGGCTTTAGAAATTTTTGAAAAGGGAATGAAGGAAGAAAAGTGGTTTCAAAACCCATCCTTATCTTTACGCGAGCTAGCCGAAAACGTGAATATTAGCAGCAACAAGCTTTCCTGGTTACTGAACGAACGAATCGGCCAAAACTTCAATGAATACATCAATAGTTTGCGTTTAGAGGCCTTCAAAGAGCTTGCCCTAAACCCAGCTAATAGCCACTTTACCCTCTTAGCACTAGCCTATGAAAGCGGTTTTAATTCTAAAACGGTATTCAATGCCTTCTTTAAAAAAATCGAAGGGATGACACCGAAAGCTTGGTTGAAATCTAAGCAAATTTAAGCCTGTTATAAAAGTCCCAAATCTTACCATTAAGTCCTGAATTACATTTCAGAACGATTCACTTTGCTTTCCAGCCCACCTTTGAATTATCAATCCGGTCAAAATGTAAATATACATTGGATGATATTTCCTTCTCTTATGCTAAACAGTCTAACAGTAAGCGAAAGTACTTTGTGAAAAGCAATTTAATTCAAACAACATTAAAAATTAAGGTCATGAAAAATCTATTAATCATTCTTTTATTCTTCAGCACATTTGGTGCTTTTGCTCAAACACAATCACAAGAAGAAGGAAAAGAAAAAACTGAAGTAACCCATAAGTGGAGGGTAAGCACACCTTTTTTTATTCTTACAGATCCTCTTGGAGGAGGGTGGAATGATCGGACAAGTACACAAATGATAGAGCTTCACGTAAAGCGTAATCTGGATAATAAGAATATCATAGGATTGAAGCTTGCCACCTGGCGATTGTTTCAACCCATGGGCATCCAATGGTGGGATGGCCTTTTGGATAAGTTAGATACAGAAAGTGAATTCTATCCAGGACATGTGCGAGAAAGAGGAATAGGATTTACATACCAACGTATGTTATGGAAAGGACTATTCGCAGCTGTTGAAGTGTTACCACAATTTCAAACCTACATGGATCTAGATGGTAACAAAATCGGGAATGATTTTAAGCTCTATAATTCATATCATGTCGGTTATCATATCGCATTTGGTAAGAAAAAACGTTTTTTTATTGAGCCTCAAATTCATGTTAACCACTGGATGTTTGACAACAATGCTCCCGAAGCATTTAAGGTAATAGACGATAAGTGGAAAAACTACTTTCTTTTTGAGCCTAACATTTACTTAGGGGTGAATTTTTAAGTTATAGTCTGACAAGTCAAATCAATTGCTTTTCACATAATTATTAAAAATGAAAAACTTATTAATTTTTGTATTTACGTTTTGTACGCTTCTCTGTTATGGTCAAAATGAGACCAACCACATTGAAAGAAAAGGATTTGTCATTGGTTTTGGAATTGGCGGTGGTGCTATCAGTATATCTGACAGCGATCAAGCAATGCCTTTTGATGAAGCTCAAGCAGGCGGCAGTTTTCCTAATTTGAAAGTGGGTTGGATGGTCAATGATCGTCTAGCCATTCTAGGCATGTATGCTGGAATGGGCTACGCATACGAAGACAATGACCGAAGTTTTGATGCATTTATGCCCTCTGTTCAATATTGGGTAAAAGACCGTTGGTGGGTCAATGCTGGTGCAGGTCTAGCTATGGATTTTCCAGCAATCTATGAAGACAACATTAAAAATGAAGATTGGAATTTTGGTGGAGCAGTTGCCCTTAGTACAGGGTATGAATTAGTGCAAAAGAAACGCTTTGCTTTAGACCTTCAAACGCAACTGCAGTTGGGATGGACAAATTTGAGCAATAACAAAGATCGAGACGTTGTGATACTCTCCTTTGGAGTCGGATTTAATTGGTATTAAAAACGGATGTCTTGAAACGTTTATATAGGAGTAAATTTTTAAGCTATAGTCTGACAAGTCAATATTCACAGTTCTTGGGTTCTCAGACAATAAGTAAAAAACAACAAATAGCATGTCCAGCAAAAAGGAAGGGTATGAAATAACACAGGGACTTAACCAATCTACTGTCGCAGGTTCTCAGATTTATCTGCCTTTGGCAGAACCTGCCACCACTATTCACCAAAGGCTCAGTCCTTGGGATAACAAAGCTTATCTCCAACATTTATGTTTTAGCCCCTTCCTCGGAAGCCTCGGAGTAAGGGTAGGAAAACAGGCAGATGCTACTGAAATGGTTAAAACCATTACCCCACTAGCAAACGGATCCTGAAACGAGTTCAGGATGACTGTTAAAACATAGCCCACGGTTTAAACCGTGGGCTATGATAAAGGGATGAATTGATAGAACCGTTTTAACGGTTTATATTGGTAATTATAAAAGAAACACCATGTCACATTCCTTCAATAAAATATGGGTTCATACCATTTGGGCAACTAAAGAAAGGGCTCCGCTCCTAAAGGATAACATAGAGCAAAAGGTTTATCAATTTATTTCTACTCAACTGCGAGAACAAGGCTGCCCAGTTAGAATTATCAATGGTATGCCAGACCATATTCATTGTCTATTTCTTCTAAACCCACAAAAATCAATAACTGAAGTCATCAAACAATTAAAAGGGAGTTCCTCTCATTTCGTTAATCAGAATAACCTGATGTCTGAGAAATTTTCTTGGCAAACTGGTTATGCCTCCTATTCCGTATCGGAATCGATAGTGGAAAAGGTTTTTCTATACATAAAAAACCAAAAAGAACACCACCAAAAGAAATCATTTCAACAGGAATATGATGAATTCTTGAGTAAAAACGGATTGAATACCGACTGTTTTAGTACACATAACAAAGCCCACGGTTTAAACCGTGGGCTTTGTTATTCTATACATTACTGAGACCGTTTTAACGGTCTACATAAGCACTATTAATAATTACCGAAGAACACCGCATTAAACAATAGCCTGTTGGTGCCGTACCACATGCCACGGAAATTCGGATTATCTACAAACATGACCACATTGCCCCTACCCATTCCGGTAGCAATCAATGAGGCTGTTCCGCCAATATCTTTCAAATTCGCTTTGTTTACATAACCACTCAACAGCGGGTTTTCAGTGTATTTTACCACCGTATTGGTTGGGCTTGAGCTCGGCTGAATTAAAGTAGTATGGTTTCTATATACTGGTAATTCACGGCTTGTATATCCAAAGCCAATCGGATGGCTAATGTCAATGTCCGTCATGTACATTGAACCACCCACAGAACGGGCACCGAAGAAGTCACGTGAAGTCACATAATCCATACGGTCAGGCGTTACTTGTTCGCTACGTGCAGCATATTTTTCATTCACCCATTTTGCGCCAATGGCCCAACTGGTCGCTCCTTTAATGGTAATCAGTGTTCCGCCTTCTCTTACCCAAAGCTTAATTCTATCCAGCGTGCTTTCGCCCAAAGAATTATAAGACCCAGAAACCAGAATCAATGTGTTATAATCGCTCCAGCTAATTCTTCCAGCATTGTTCATGTCCACTTTCGTGATAGGCATTCCTACTTTAGAATCGAACAAATGCCAAACCTCACCCGCTTCTGCACTATTGGTGTTTCCGCCAATCAGCATAATCGCTTTTGGCTTTCTTACCGTGGTAAAGCTTCCGCTTCCTAAGTCTACTCCAGAAGTACTAAAACCAGTTTTCACACTTTGCGCACGAATACCAGCAATTTCGGTGGCTTCTTCTACATAGGCATGTACCAAATCGGCATCCATTTCCTGACGGGAAACTGGAATCATTAAAGTGCCATAGCCATATTCCTTTACGCCTTCGTTCGTTTCGATAGAGAAAGGCTTACTGCCATAATTCACATAAACGCCCTTTTCCAAAAGGTAATTCAAAGCCTTTGGCGCATAGTATTCATTCCATTCAATCAGGTAAGCATAATTGGTTTTTGGAACTCTAGCGTACGTGCCTTTCAGGTCTGTTCTCGCTAATTCTTTTCCCGACAAATCTTGTTTCCCTTTCCATTCGGCATAAGGCATATTGTAGGTTAAAGCAGCCGTCCAAGAAGAAGCATCATAAAAAATACTGTCATAGAATGTCGTTACCTGCTCAAACATGGTTCGTACCATTCTGTATTGCTTTTGCGCATTAGGCACATAGAATGCTTTGCCCGCTTTATAGTTTTTTCCATTCAGTTCGATGTCATCATTCAAAGCCACCGTTTTGATTCTGTGTCTCAACAACAAATCAATGAAAGCTTGATTTCTTCCATCATCCGCAGGATCACCAAAAACCCATCCTTTTACTGGGTTCCTACTTCCTTCTTCTAAGGCAGAATCGAAATACTTTTCCATGTGCTTTAAGAGTACTTCACGTTCTCCTACCGAAGCACGCACTGTGGCCAAACTAGAGGTCACGTGGTTTTTTATTGTAAAAGCAAAACCCACTTTTCCTGTTGGAGAATCTTGCACATGTCCTCTTGAACTGGCTTGTTCAAACACCAAACCGAGCGCTCCGTGAATATCTGGGTAAGTTGAACCATAACCAGGGTAACTATTGTCGTACTGTTCTTTGGTGAAATATAAAGAACCAATCTCGTCCAAAGCTTCATGGAAATAACCAGCGAACAAGTTGTTCAAGCCATCATAATTATCTCTCGGCACCACTGGGTTTTCAGAACCAAAAGGTTTTGTGGGTTCGAAAAAGTAAGTAGAGTTCGTTCCCATTTCGTGAAAATCGGTCACCACATTCGGATACCATTTATGATAGAAGTCGATTCTCGCTTGACTTTCTACATGCGCCAATGGCAACCAGTCACGGTTTAAGTCATACCAATAGTGATTGGTTCTACCGCGTGGCCAAGCTTCATTGTGCTCCACATCAATGGGGTCAGACACCATAGGGTCGCCTAAATAGGAATTGGCCCAAGTAGTATGGCGATCTCGCCCATCGGGGTTAAAAGCCGGGTCTACCATTAACACCGCATCTTTTACGGCAGCCCTTACTTCGGCAGACTGACCCGCTACATAGTAATAAGCCGTCAGCAGGGCGGCTTCTGAACTGGAAGGTTCATTTCCATGCACATTATACCCCAAAAGCACCACAGACTTCATGTTCGAATAATCGTCAATGCTTTGATTTGGGTCCGTAAGCTTCAGATGTTCTTTCCTAATACTTTCTAAGTTCCTATGATTTTCAGGAGACGTGATGGTCAATACCACCAACTGTCTGTGTTCATAAGTTTCTCCTATGGTATCAAGTGTAGCACGATCCGAAAGCCGTGCGAGTTCACGCATATAACCTACAATCGCATCGTGACGCGTATGCAAAGACCCAATTGGGTACCCTAAATATTTCTCAGGGGTTGGGATTTTCGGATCGAAACGAGCACCTTCTGCAAAAAAGTAATCGTTTTGAGCATTAAGGTTCAGCAGGCCAAATAAAAGAATAATGGCAGTAAATAGACTTCTGTACTTCATGGTTGAATATTTTTTTTCTCTTCAAATGTGAGTAAGTTAGAATAATACTATTCAAACTTTCTCATTTAGGTTTGCTCCTTTTTGCGAACTTTACTTCCCGAAAATATAACACCAAGTTAAAATCAAAGCATGAAAATCTCAGGTCATATTTTAGATGTAAGAAACAGAAGGTTGTTCAAAGGCATCCTGCACATCAAAGATAACAGAATAGAAAGAATTGAGCCATCAGATACTGTGGACGGTCAATTCATTATGCCTGGGTTTATCGATTCGCACGTCCATGTAGAAAGCTCGATGTTAGTTCCTTCCGAATTTGCCCGACTTGCGGTAGTGCATGGAACTGTGGCTACCGTGTCTGATCCCCATGAAATCGGCAATGTTCTGGGTGTGAAAGGCGTGGAATACATGATTGAAAATGGGAAACAGGTAAACTTCAAATTCAATTATGGAGCGCCATCTTGCGTACCTGCCACAACTTTCGAAACCGCAGGAGCCGAAATAACCCCTGATGAAGTTCGATACCTGCTCGAAAAAAATGAAATAAAATATTTAGCCGAAATGATGAACTGGCCAGGCGTGCTTTTTAACGACCCTGTGGTTTATGAAAAAATAAACATCGCCAAATCACTAGGTAAACCTATAGACGGTCATGCCCCTGGTTTAAGAGGAGAAAAGGCAGAAGCCTATGTAAAAGCAGGCATGTCAACCGATCATGAATGCTTCACCAAAGAAGAAGCCCTCGACAAGCTAAAGCATGGAATGAAGATTGCCATCAGAGAAGGCAGCGCAGCAAAGAATTTCGAAGCGTTAATAGATCTCCTAAATGACCACCCTGAAATGATCATGTTTTGTTCCGATGACAAGCACCCCGACAACTTGGTGGAAGGCCACATTAACTTACTGGTAAAAAGGGCGCTTGCGAAAGGTCATGAGTTATTCAATGTACTTCAAGCGGCATGCATTAACCCCATAGATCATTACAGCTTGGAAGTAGGAAGCCTCAGGGTTGGAGATGCTGCAGACTTTATCATCATTGACAACCCGAGCAATTTCAAAGTTTTGGCCACCTATATTAATGGTGAAAAAGTAGCCGAAAAGGGTAAGACATTAATTCCAAGAGTCAATAACGACATCATCAATAATTTCAACTGCCACCCGATTGTTGAATCGCAAATTCAAATCAAAAATGAAGGAGGAAAAGTAAATGTCATTGAAGCTCTGGACGGACAATTGGTCACCAACTGTATTCAAGCAGAAGCCGCCACCGACCAAAACGGGAATATAGTATCGAATACAGAAAGTGATGTGTTAAAGATGGTAGTGGTAAACCGCTATCAGCCAGCAAAACCAGCCATAGCATTTATCAGAAACTTTGGTTTAAAAGAAGGCGCCATTGCCTCTAGTGTGGGGCACGATTCGCACAACATTATTGCCGTAGGCGTTACTGACGCAGACATTGTAAAGGCGGTAAACCTAATTATTGAGGCAAAGGGTGGTGTTAGTGCCGTTTCTGAAAAAGAAGAAGCATTAGTGCCATTACCCGTAGCAGGCATCATGAGTGCAGAAGATGGTTATAAAGTAGCCGAGGCCTATTCGGCAATTGATAAGATCTCCAAACAAATGGGAAGTAAACTAAATTCACCGTTTATGAGTTTGTCTTTTATGGCATTATTAGTGATACCATCATTAAAGCTTAGCGACTTAGGTTTGTTCGATGGAGATAGTTTTAAGTTCAAACCATTATTTGTTAAGTATTCGTAACAATTTAATAACGAGCCTAGGTTATCGCCATTTTTAATTGCGTTAATTTTGGCTCATTAAAATGACAATTATGAAAAAGTTAATATTCTGTCTTCTTCTAGGGCTCTTTGCTTTTCCAGGTTTAGCACAAAACCCGGAAATAATCTATCCTGATGACCCTAAAATGGCGGGAAAAGCAAAAGAAAAATTCGCTATGTCTTTGGACGACATGTCCCTAGAAAGATATAGAGAAGCTGCCAATTCATTGGCCTGGTTACTAAAAAATGCACCAGACCTTTACGAAGGCCTATACATCAATAGCTACAAAGCTTACGAAGGAATAGCTGAAAAAGAAACTGATCCAGCCAAAAAGAGAGTATATCTAGACTCCATGTTTACAGTATACAAGTTGAAAGACGAAAGGTTTCCACTTAGCGATACAGAGATTAACAATGTGGCTTACAGGTATTACAAATACCATAAAGATGATGCCGACAAATACGATGAGGCCTTAAAAGCCTTTGCTAGAGCATATGAAAACCCTGATGAGGTGATCAATAACAATTTGGTTGCCTATATGGATATTGTTAGACGAAGCCATATAAAAAAGAAGAACATTACGGAAGATCAGGTTTTGGATATTCATTCTAAAATAACCGAAATCATTGAAAAGAGAATTGCAGAAGGTCAGGATGAACCCAAATTCGAGCAGTACAAAACAATAGTAGATCAGGCACTCACTTCTATTATTGATGTAAATTGTGACTTCATACAGCAAAAACTTTATCCCCAACTCAAAGAAAATCCAACCAATGTGAAATTGGCTAAAAGGATATTTCAACTATCACTTACTGCTAAATGTTCTGACTCTAAATTCTTTATGGAAGCCGTTGAGGTAGTACACAACGCTGAACCCACAGCCGGACTTGCAGGCATAATTGGACGTAAGAAGCTAATTAGTGAACAGTATCCAGAGGCTATAAAGTACTTACAAGAAGCCGTCAGTTTAGAGCAAGACAAAGCAAAAAAAGCAGAAACAACCCTTTCTCTAGCCAAAGCATACGCCTTGTCTGGCGAAAAAGGGAAAGCTAGAAACGAAGCTATAAAAGCTGCTGAGCTTGATAAAAGCGTAACTGAAGGTGCTTACAATCTAGTTGCTACACTTTATATGGGTAGTTTTGAAGATTGTAAACAAAACGTAAGTCAAGTTTCAGATAGGGCCGTTTTCTTTGCTGCATATGATGCCTATAAAAAGGCTGGGAATGCAAAAGGAATGGAAAGTGCCAAGGCTCAATTTCCTACAAAAACTGAGGTTTTTGAACAAAACTTAGAAGAAGGCGCTTCCATTAAAGTAGGTTGCTGGATTAATGTTACTTCAACAATTAGAACTAGACCCATAGAATAATGACCATAAAAGATGATGCGGAACAGCTAATCAAAGACCTCCGCAATAAAATTGATGAACTTATAGAAAAAGCTAAGGACGCTTCAGGAGATGTTCGTGAAGAAATGGAAGACACCATTGAAAAACTCAAAAAGCAACGCGACAAGCTTGAAGATAAGATGGACGACTTTCGGATTAAGAATGAACCGAAGATAGAAGAAGCTAAACATCATTTAAAAAATGCTTTAGACGAAATAAGTAAAGCCTTCGAGAAAATGTTTAGAAAAGGTCCGAGTGCCGAAGAAAAGAAGGATTGAGTTATTACAATTTACTGAATTTAGGAGCCAGCCATATCTTAGCGCTGGCTTTTCATTTAACACCTAACCATGAAATAGGTTAATAAAAAACATTACGTTTTTCTATATTACATTCAACTCTGATTAAATTATAATGTAACACCACTAAGCAACACACATTACTTTTACCATACTACCCAAAAAACATCAATGCAAACCCCGACCAACAAACCCTCCAAAGACCGTAGCGAGTTATTCGTTGAGCAGTCTCCTTCGGCAATTGCCATGTTTGATCGTGAGGTACGTTACTTGGCCGCCTCTCAACAATGGTTGAAAGACTATGATTTGGAAGGGTTGGACATCATTGGGAAAAGTCATTATGATGTTTTCAAAAACATCAGTCAAGAATGGAAAAAAATTCACCAAGAATGTCTAAAGGGTGCCATTAAAAAGAAACAAGAAGATTCCTTCTTGACCAACGATGGATCTCTGCAATGGATAACCTGGGATGTTAGACCATGGTATACAGAAAAAAATGAGATTGGGGGTATTCTTATGTATACAGCGGACATCACTACGATTAAAAAGAAAGAGCACCTGTTAACAAGATATCAAGACCTGCTTGAGAAAACCAATGAAGTAGCGAGTATAGGTACTTGGGAGATTGACCTCAAGAAAATGTCTGTCACATGGAGCCCAGTAACCAGAGCAATCCATGAAGCGGAGGAAGGTTTTGAGCCAAATATCGAAACTGGAATTAATTTTTACAAAGAAGGAGAAAGCCGAGATACTATTTCAAAATATTTTCAAGCATGTATAGACGAAAAGGAGACCTTTGACTTAGAGCTTCAGATTGTTACTGCAAAAGGCAACCATAAATGGATCCGTACAGTCGGAATTCCTGAAATTGAAAATAACAAAGTAGTTAGCGTATATGGTGTTTTTCAAGATATTGACGAAAAAACCAAAGCCAATAAACTTCTAGCCCTTCAAGAAGAACAGTTTCGCCAAACATTTGAGTTTGCAGCCAACGGAATGGCATTAGTAGGCCTTAAGGGGGAGTGGCTACAAGTAAATAAAAGCCTCAGCCTGATTATTGGTTATACCAAAAGTGAGTTCGCAAGACTAACCTTTGCCGACATAACACACCCTGAAGATTTAGAGAAAGACTACAATTTGCTAAACCAACTTACAAGAGGTGAAATTGATAGTTATCAAATGGAGAAAAGATATTTCCATAAGAAAGGCCACATTATTTGGGTGCTGCTTTCTGTCTCCATGGTGAAAAACAACTTAGGGTTACCAAGCCACTATGTTGCCCAAATCAATAATATAACGGAAAGGAAGCAAGCGCAATTTCAATTGCAAGAGAGTATAAGCAAGCTCCAAGGAATACAGGATGCCAGTACTCAAGTGAGTATTATTGAAACCAACTTAAACGGAGTGATAAAATCATTCAACCGTGGAGCAGAAAACCTACTAGGATATTCGGCAAGTGAAATGGTCGATCAGACAACACCTGAAATTATTCATTTAGCAAGTGAGGTTGAGGAGCGAGGTAAAGAACTATCTAAAGCTTATGACAAAGATATCCAAGGTCTACAGACTTTGATTTATCAGGCCTCAATAGGGCTTTACGAAACAAGAGAGTGGACTTACATCCGCAAAGACGGTTCCACCTTCCCGGTCCAACTCACAGTAACTGCCATAAAAGATGCGAAGGGTGAAGTAAAAGGCTATTTGGGTGTAGCCACTGATATTTCAAGTTTAAAAAGAGTGGAAGAGGAGGTTAAATCTCTACTTGATGTTACCCAAGAGCAGAACGAACGCCTTCTTAATTTCGCTCATATAGTTTCACATAATTTAAGATCTCATTCTGGCAATCTTTCCATGCTCACGGAATTAATGAAAATGGAAGTACCTGAAGCTACTCAAAACCCATTCTTCCCCTTATTAACCGAGGCTTCTAACAACTTAAAAGAAACCATACAGCACCTTAATGAGGTGGTTGCTATGAGTACCAAGACCAACGACAATTTACTTTTATTAAACCTTCTAGAGTATATAAAAAAGGCACAAGTCAATCTGCATGCCTCAATTGTAGAGAGTGAAACCCAAATAGAAAACAACGTATCATCTTCAATTTTTGTACAGGCAATTCCTGCCTATTTGGAAAGTATTTTTCTTAACTTGATCTCCAATGCGATCAAGTACCGATCATCGGATCGACCCAACCGAATTACCATTGACGTAGAAACCAAAAAACAATTTGTTGTTATTAAGTTTACCGATAACGGCATAGGTATGAACATGAAACTGCATGGCCGTAAACTATTTGGCATGTATAAGACATTTCATGGCAATGAAGATGCAAGAGGAATTGGCTTGTTTATTACTAAAAATCAAATTGAAGCAATGAATGGGAAAATAGAAGTTGAAAGCGAACTCAATAAAGGAACAACCTTTAAAGTATATTTGAAATTATGAAGAAGATTGACATAGCATGCATCATAGATGATGACCCAATTTTTGTTTTTGGAGCAAAACGAATGATGGAATTGGCCGACTTCTGTAATGGTTTTATGGTGTTTCAGGATGGCAGAAAAGCACTAGATGGACTGTCCGCCATAGTTGCCTCAGGAAACAATTTGCCCGAACTTATTTTGCTGGACCTGAATATGCCAGTAATGGATGGATGGCAGTTTCTAGATGAGTTTACCAAGATAAAAACCGACAAAAAAATCACCTTATACATTGTCAGCTCTTCCATTGATAGTGAAGATTTCAATAAGGCTGAAACCTATAAAGTAGTTAGTAATTACATTGTAAAACCCATTACAATGGATGCCCTAAAAGGTATACTTGAGGATTTTTAACTCAAGTATACCTTTTCATTTACCTCCTACATATCACTACTCATCTCTAAGCGTATCGGCTGGGTTTGCTTTAGACACCTTCATAGAAAATAACAAAGTCACCAACAGGTTCAGAACGAAAAACCCAACCAAGGCTAACACAAAAATTACAGGTTGAATAGAAACCCGATACTTAAATTCAGCCAACCAATCTTGCATAGCGTAAACTGTGATGGGCGTAGCAATTAAAAAAGCGACAATCACCAAAACGCCATTCTCTTTATTCAACAAAAGAATAAGCTGCCTCATAGAAGCGCCTAATACCTTTCTTACACTGACTTCCTTTTTTCGCTGCTCGGCAGAATAAGTAGCCATGGCCATTAAGCCCAATAAAGAAATGAAGATGGCCAAGCCAGAGAAAGTATTAAACAAAGCCACTTGATCGGCTTCTTCTTTATAGTATTTTTCTATCTCATCATCGACATAACTAAACTCAAAAGGCCTATTCAAAAGACTTTCGTATTTAGCTTTGATTTCTTTGAGTGTGGCCTCATGCCCTTCCGCCTCAAAGCGGATCAATAAGTTCTCATTCCACCA
This sequence comes from Roseivirga echinicomitans, assembly GCF_001592935.1. Classification (GTDB taxonomy): domain Bacteria; phylum Bacteroidota; class Bacteroidia; order Cytophagales; family Cyclobacteriaceae; genus Roseivirga; species Roseivirga echinicomitans. The sequence goes on along the minus strand of NZ_LRDB01000052.1, from coordinate 26,172 downwards.
ACTTTCTTTACCCAATATTACAGAAGGTAGAATTTCATCCTTTAAGGAAGAAGAATGAAAATCTTCAATGACAGCTACCACCTTCATTTTATAACCTGCGTATTGATACACGTATTTCCCTATTGCGCTTTCATCCTTCCAACCTAAACCATCGGCAACAAGCTTGCTGATCACAATTTTTGTAGAATCAAGTTGTTCCATCTTAAATCCTTCTTCTGATTCCAGTACTTTCAATCCCAATGTATTGATCACATCTCCATCTCCTAAAACAAAGGATACCTCAACATAAGGTGGACGTTCCTCCACATCACTATCGAAATAGCCTGCAAAAACGCTACTCCAAGTATGCTTGCCAAACATCCAATTGGTCACTGTGGCTTGTGAAACGCCCGACATACCAAGCACTTCATTCTTAAAGACTTGAGACTTCCCTTTCAAGTCTTCAAAAAGCGGAACGTACACCAGCAGTTCTTCATCAAACCCCATTTTCTGCTCTTTCAAAAACTTCATTTGAGAATGCATAATGAGGGTAACCAAAATCATAATGCCCGCCACTAAAAACTGAAAACCAACCAACACTCTTCTTAAGCCACCCTTGCCTGCGGTTCCGCTCATGTTGTTTTTCAATAGCACTAATGGCTTATATCGACTGATATAAAAAGAAGGATAAAGCCCTGTCAAAACACCTATAGCCAATCCCATCAATGGCACAAAGAGTAAAAATTCTAAGCTGAAGTATTTCAGCTCCATTGTTTTCCCTAGTAAACCATTCATTATTGGCAATAGGCGTTCCGTGAATGCAAAAGCCAAGACTAGAGCAATTGTTGTCACCACAACAGATTCTACCAATTGATACCAAACCAGTTGAGATTTTTGTGCACCAATGACTTTTCTAAGGCCAATTTCCTTGGCCCTTTTCAGAGAACTAGCCGTTACCATATTGACATAATTGATCACCGCCAAAAGGAGAATTACCAAACCAATACCAGAGAAAAGATACACAAAGCGAATGTCACTTTGATCTGTCAGGTTTGCATAAGTAAAATTAGCGTGAAGCCTTTGGTCGGTGATTGGCAATAGTCCAAACACATCATCCTTTACAAAAAGGCCATAGCTCGATTTCATCTTAAGCTCATTGATCATTTTTACCACCTCTGTCTTATCTTGATCTTCTGATATTTTAAGGTAGGTAAGTGCAGACCTCATACTACTCGGTCTTGGGGTATCCATTTCTGCTACCCCGCTTCGGATCAGCATATCGAACCTGAGTGAGCTATTATTTGGTGGAGTTTCACTGATTCCCGTGACCACCAACTCTCTTTCTTTATTTAGAGTAATCGTTTTTCCGATGGGGTTTTCCTCACCAAATAATTTTTCGGCAAGAGCGGTGGTAATTACTGCCTGATATGGCTGATCCAAAACCGATTGAGCAACACCCTCCACCAGCTTAAAATCCAGCATCTCAAAAAAGTTAGCATCCGAAAAAATCACCTTGTCGGAATAAATTCGTTCATCACCAACAGTTAAAAGGCTCTTTCCTCCCCCACTAATCATTCGCACTGCGGACTCCACTGCCGGAATATCGGTCAAGACAATCCCTGCTAAATCAGGTGCAATTGCCCCTTGTTTTACATCTCGTGTAGTATCAGTAGCGTAAACCCTGTACAGCTGCTCATGATCTGTATGGAACTTATCATAACTCAGTTCATCCCGAACATATAAGGTGATCAACAAAAAAGCAGTAAGGCCAATCGTGAGTCCCAACAAGTTGATGATACTGTAGAGTCGTTCCTTGCGGAGCTTTCTAAAAATGATGGTTAAGTAATTTGATAGCATAGCCCTTCAATTTAATAATTATTCCTCCCTTAGCGTATCCGCGGGATTGGCGTTAGACACCTGTAATGACTGTAAAAGCGTAACCATCCAGCTCAAGGCCAGAAAGCTTAAGAATGCTCCAATAAATAACAATGGGCTGATATCGATGCGGTATTTAAACTCTGCCAACCAACCCTGCATGGCGTAGTAGGCGATGGGCGAAGCAATGAGAAATGCCAAAATGACCAGAAGCGTATATTCCTTATTGAGCAAAAGCAACAGGTTTTGAACTGAAGCCCCAAGTACCTTTCTAATACTCACTTCTTTTCTGCGCTGCTCTAATGTATATATGGTTAATGCTATTAAGCCCAAAAGTGAAATGAAAACAGCCAACCCCGAAAAGATTTGGAAAAGCATAAACTGGCCTTGTTCTTTTTTGTAGAAAGCTTTGATTTTATCATCCAAGTAATAAAACTCAAAAGGTCGCTGTGCCATCTTTTCGTAAACATTACCCACATTTTCAATAACCTGCTTTGCATCATTAGCATCAACTTTTACAAGCAAGATTTTGCCCCCCCTTTCCGACAGAGGTGAGATATATAAAGGCTCAACTTCCTGTTTTAAAGAGTAAGTATGAAAATCTGCAATTGTCGCAACAACTTCTAATTCCTCATTGCCCCAGCTGTACACCTTCCTGCCAATAGCTTCACCTTCCCAACCAAATTTCTTTACAAACGACTCATTTACTATTATTTGATGCTTCGCCAAACTACTCACATCGAAACCTTCAGTCTTCTGTTGAAATTTTAGACCAATAGTTTCTGCATAATCTTTATCCGCGTTGACTAAGTTAAGTTCATAATTATTGGCCTGTCCGCCTTTAATATTGGGGGCGTCAAACAAGGCCGTTCTTGTTCCTTGACCAACAGACCAACCTGTTGCTGTTACAGACTCAACACCGCCTACACGTTCTACCTCATTTTTAAGTATCTGGTAATTCTTTCGCATTTCATCATATAGTGGTATTTCGACCACAAAATCTGGGTTAAAGCCTAAGTCTTTTGTTTTTAAAAAATCCATTTGACTAAACATAACAATCAATACTACCATTAAAATTGCGGAAGAAATGAACTGAAACAGCACCAAGAATTTTCTTAAATAACCTTTGCTTCCGATTGCTGCCGTGCTCTTATTAAGGAGCGTCAAAGGTTTAAATTTGGAAACATAGAATGCAGGGTATAAACCAGCAATTAGTCCCAAAACGATACCTGCTAAAAACACCCAAATAAAGAATTCGGAGCTACCGTATTGCAAGGTGATTGATTTATCGAGCACAGAATTGTAGAAAGGCAATAAGCGTTCGGCAAGAGCAAAAGCAAATATAAAAGCGATAAGCGTAAGTACGATAGATTCGGAAAGTTGAGAAAACACCAATTGTGCTTTATTTGCGCCTACCACTTTTCTCAATCCAATTTCTTTTACCCTGCGCATGGATTGAGCGGTAACTAAATTGATATAATTGATTAATGCAAGTAGTAAAACCACCAAGCCTATGCCCGAGAATAACGTAACATATCTAATGTCATTTTTATCAAAGTAATCGAACTCGAAAGGCGCGTTTAGGCGTAAATCGAGTAAAGGCAATAATTCATATTTGTTCCCTTCCAGAAACCCACGGTACATAGGTTTATCATTGGCAGCCTCTATTTTTTCATCGATTCCTGACGGGGATTGCCCAGGTGTAAGAGAAATATAGGTAAGGGCGTCACTTGCCATCCCCTTTTTCTCATTTTTAAAAAAGCCATCTTCATAAACCACCATTTCAAATTGGATGTAGCTGTTTTTTGGTACAGCCTGAGACACACCTGAGACAATGACTGACTTGTCTCGGTTAAGCTTTACAGATTTACCAATCGGGTCTGTATCTCCAAAAAGTTTTTCGCTTAAAGATTTAGAGATTACTGCTGATCCACCTTGGCTAAATACTCCTTGAGCTGTTCCTTCTTCCAACTCGAAGCTAAAGAAGTCAAAGAAATTAGCATCCGCATATAAAACCTTCTCAACATTTACAGTGGTTTCATCAGCCTCTACCAAAGAGTAAAGGCTTTGAATTGAAATTCTAGAATAAGCATCAATTTGCGGAATATCCTCTTTAAAATACTCGACATAGTCGCTGATGATCGAAGGAGAATAACCTCCCCTCTCTTCATTATGGCTGATCACCCGATAGATATTCTCCTTGTTCTCGTGGAAATTATCGAAACTGAGTTCATCGCGCACATAAAGCGCAATGAGTAAAAATGCGGTAAGACCAACGGTGAGCCCAGCAATATTCACAAAGGAATAGAGCTTCTCTTTCCGTAGTTTTCTGACAATAAGTTTAAGGTTGTTTTTGAACATAGCTTTAAGGTTTATTCGTTGCGTAAAGTGTCTACTGGGTTAAGGCGGCCTGCTTTGAGGGATTGGAGCAACACAGTGGTTACAGCAATTGTAATTGCCAGAATGCCAGTAAAGAGCACCACCTGATATCCAATACCGATTCTAGCTGAAAAATTATTCAACCATGCATCCAAGAAGTAAATGGTTAAAGGCATGGAGATGACAAACGCGATAAAAATGAGCTTCATAAAGTCGCCACTAAACAGCTTTACAATGTCAGTTATCGATGCCCCCAGCACTTTCCTTATCCCAAACTCCTTAATGCGCTGATCTACTGTGAAAGCGGCCAACCCAAAGAGACCAATGCAAGAAACCAACACTGCGAAAATTGAAAAGGCGAAAACCGTATTAAAAGAAGCCTCTTCGGTCTTCACAAGGCGTTCATAATTATCATTGAGCATATAGTAATCGAGAGGTTTTCCAGCCATTCCCGCCCAAAGAGTTTCTATCTGATCCATAACAGCAGCTTTGTCGGTTACCTTAATCAATATTGGATCAATAATCCCCGGTTCTCGTTTCTGTTCAATAACGAGTGGCTCAATCTCCCCATGTAAATCCGTGTAAACAAAATCCTTTACTACACCTATAATTACATAGTGCTGTAGTCTTTTACCTATGGGGTCGTCCTTTATTAAAAGTGCGTTAACAGCCGCTTCATTTACCAATATAGGCTTGGGGCTGCCTGTATCTATTGCTTTACTTTCTCCTACACTCTCATCATAGTTCCTTTGGGTAATTTGGTAAGGTGATTCTTCAAAATTTTCACCCTGCAACAAAGTCAAGTCCATGGCTTCGAGCAATGATTTATCTGCCGAAATATTATAATGATAAAATGGTCGATCATTGTCATCTTTCAACTCTATTGGAGCATCCCATTTAGTCAAACCGCTTGGTACAAGAGAAATAAATGAGACTTGCTCAATTCCAGAAATTCGTTCCAACTCATTTTTAAAAGCTGCCTTTTCATTTCTTAGAGAAAATGAATTTGGGATTACAATCACATTATCAGAATGATAACCTATATCTCTTGTCCTTAAAAAATCTATTTGCATGAACATAGTGATCACAGCCCCGATTAAGCCAATTGAAAACACGAACTGAACTACAGTAGCAAACTTGCGCAGCAAGGCGGCATTAAACACACTAAAACTGTATTTCGAGCTACCACTTCTGAGTATAGTAATGATCTTCCCACTGGACAAGTAAATCGCTGGGTAAAGCCCAGAAAGCAAGGTTATACCAACAACTAAAAGAACAATGGCGCGCATAGTTTGCCCAGAATGTAAGACGGAAAACTCCACAAAATCACCAAAAAGTGTGGGTTTAATTTTAACCATCAATTCTGTAATTGCCAGGGCTAAAACAGAAGCTAAACCAATCGTAAGGAAAGCCTCTATCATGAACTGACCTACAAGCAAAAATCGAGAAGAGCCCATGATTCTCTTAATCGCCACTTCTTTCATTCTATTAGAAGCTCTTGCTGTACTGATGTTTATAAAATTAATTACTGATATAAGCAGGGCTGCAATACCTACAATTAGCAAAGTATTGGTTTGGTTAAGGTTGGCCTTGGGCATTAAGCCAGTTTCTGTTTCAGATTCGTACCTAAGTGATGCTAACGACTCTGCAAAATACCCTAAATATGCCTCATTACTCCTCCAGTCGCTGAATGACATGCTTCCGTCAGGGATAAATAGTGGATAAATATATTTTTCATTCAATCGATCCAATTGGCCATTGACTTGATCAACTGTTACATTGGGTTGCACTTTTACATAAACATAAGAACTGATGGTACCCCACCCTCCCCTACTTGGGTTAGTACGCCTTACCTGCGAAACCAAAAGATCAAAATTCAATTGAGTTTTATACTTTGGACTTTTACTAACCCCTTTTATTATACACTCCCTATTTTTGCCAACTCTAATTGTCTTTCCGACTAAATCTGTTGTACCAAAAATATTATTGGCCATTTGTTCGCTAATAACAACCGAGTTGGGCTCATTGAGTACAGTTTGTCGATCGCCAACAATCAAGTCAAAGTCAAAGACTTTAAAGAACAGTGAATCAGCACTAATTACCGTTTGCTTTGTATATGTTTCGTCCTCAAAATGGACCTCTTGGTTACTGCTATGAGTGAACACCGTAGTATATTTCACTTCGGGCATTTCAGAGGTCATAATGGGCACATTTACAGAGGTTATTGCTCTGGGTCCCATATTGTAAAAGCTTGTTCCAATTTGATAAATCCTTTCATGACCTGTGAAGTCGTGCTCATAAGTAGACTCTTGGTAAATGAAAAGGGAAGTCAAAAAGAAAATGGATAAACCGAAGGTCAAACCAATAACATTGAGATAGTTCATCAGTGCTGACTTCCTGAAACTCTTAATGGCAAATTTGAAGGTCTGTTTGAACATAGCTTTAAGGTTTATTCGTTTCGAAGGGTGTCTACTGGGTTAAGGCGGCCGGCTTTAAGAGATTGGAAAAGGATGGTGGAAAAAACGATGAACAGTGTTATTAGCCCAGTGAACAAAAACACTTCAGTAGAAAGTGAAATACGATTAGCAAAACCATCGAGCCAATTCTGCAGGGCATAAATGGAAACTGGAATGGCGATAACAAAAGCAATTGCAATAAGTTTGGCAAAATCCTTAGAGAACAATTGGACAATATCGATTACCGATGCACCCAAAACCTTACGGATACCGAATTCGTGGAAACGTTGATCAACCGTGAATACAGCTAAGCCAAATAAACCAAGGCATGACACGATCACAGCCAAAACTGAAAAGAAAAGCATATAGGAAAAACCTTGATTTTCTTCACTCATCAATTCAGCATAGTTAGATTCAAGCGCCTCCCATTCTAAGCGTACATCACTGTAACCTACCCAAGTCAATTTTTCCCAGACACTTTCAACAAACGCTTTTGCTGAATTCTGATCTTTCGATCTAATTGTAAGATAGCTGTATAAATTAGGCTGTGACTCTACGATAATAATTGGGTCAACCGCTCTTCTTATATCATTAAAAAAGAAATCTTCTATTACTCCAACAACTTTATACTTACCACTTATCAATTCTCCAATAGGGTCTTCAAACCCAAATACTCTTGCAGCCATCTCATTAATAAGCACAGGCCTAATTAAGGATCGTTTTTTGGCTGTTGAGTCTGAATTTAACACGGTAGAAGTACCTATTTCTGCACCCGAAAACATTGTGCCTTTGCTCAACCTAAACTTCATCAATTTTAAATACTCAATGTTAGCGTCCATTATAACAGCATGGTGTTCGTTGCCATTTGCGTCTTTCAATGGCATAGGGATTTGCTTTACATCATCCATTGGTAACCTACTAGAGAATCCAAACTCTTCAATTAATGGGCTTTTCGACAATTCATTTTGGAAAGCGCTAATTGTGCTACTTCCATCTCTTGGATTGGATAAATAGAAAATACCATTTGTCGTTAAAATCCCTTCATCATCATAACCTAGGTCTCTATTCCTTAAAAAATCAATTTGCAGGAACATAACGATAACCGCTACGATTAAGCTAATTGAGCCTACAAACTGAACTACCGTAGCTACTTTTCTAAATCCTGTGGCATTAAAAATACTCAGCTCTGTTTTAGGTGATCCCTTTCTCATAAGAACGAAGGACTTATTACTGGATAAATAAAGCGCTGGATATATGGCTGAAAGAAGTGTGAGCCCCACAATAAAGAAAGCAGCGCCCATCAACCATTCACTAAAATGAAGGACAGAAAACTCCACAAATGAACCTCCAAAGTCGGCACTCAATTTGATCACCAATTCTACTACACCTAAGGCCAGTATGGCCGAAAGCAAAACAACGATAAAGGCCTCAATTAAAAACTGACTAATCAATAGCCCACGATTAGCTCCCAAAATACGTTTCACACCAACCTCCTTAAATCTCACAGTAGCCTTCGCTGTTGATAGGTTAATGAAATTAATGACCGAGATTAGTAAAGCGGCAATGCCAACAATAATCATCGTAGCCAATCTACTCTGATCAAGTTTTGGCATTAGATTAAGCATGGCCTTAGATTCAGTCCTTAATTCATCCAAAGACTCAATCATTAAGCCTCGATAAGCCGGGTCTTTCTTCCAATTTTCAATGCTTAGATTTCCAGCTTCATCACCCTTCGTATGTGGATAAATATATTTTAGAACGATTTCATCCATACTTTGCTCGAAACTGTCTCTGTCAGTAGCTTGATTGATTCTTGCGTAAATGTGTTTCGTAGCACCTCCCCAAGCTTTCGTTTCGTAAACATCAACTTTAGCGTTATGCATAATTGCATCAACATTTAATTGAGTTTTATAGCTTGGCTTTTCAATTATTCCATTTATCAAATAAGTATCCCCAGCATACGTCACTACTTCTCCCAACACATCGGTCGACCCGAAAAGCTGTATTGCAAATTCATTTGTAATTACGGCAGTACTGGGTTTACTTAACACCGAAGAAGCATCTCCCACTATTACTTTAAAATCGAAAACCTTTAGAAAGTGAGCATCTGTCCTGATAGCATCAGCCATCAAGCTTTTATTATCATCAGTGGCCAGATCAGCCTTACCTTTTGTAAAAGCCGTAATAGCTTCAACCTCCGGTATTTCATCCTGAACTAAGGCAAGGTTTGGAGTACTTATTGCTATCCCATCTATCATTCCTTGCATTTCAGAGCTTATTTGAAAAATATCCTCCTTATTACTGAAGTCACTTTCATAGCTTTTCTCTTGATAAACATATAGTGAAACTAAAAAGAAGACCGACAGCCCAATGGTAAGGCCAGTTAAATTGAGCAGATGAATTAGAGGCGTTTTTCTAAAACTCCTTATGGCAAATTTGAAGGTCTGTTTGATCATAGCTTTAAGGTTTATTCGTTGCGAAGGGCTTCTACTGGGTTCTCATTCGTTACTTTTAAAGAGGGGAAAAGGGTGACCAACCAGCTGAGAAGCAAGAAACCAAGAAAGGCTCCCACAAAAAGCAAAGGGCTAATATTTACGCTGTATTTGAATTCGGCCAACCAATCTTGCATGGCATAATAAGCCATAGGGGTTGCGATCAGAAAGGCGATAATAATCAAAATCGTATATTCCCTATTGAGCATAAAAATCAGCCGCTGAATGGTAGCCCCGAGCACTTTTCTAATACTCACTTCCTTTCTGCGCTGTTCTACCATGTAGATAGTAAGCGCCACCAAACCCAATAGCGAAATAAACATGGCAAGAAAGGAGAAAGCTTGAAACAGCTTAAACTGACCGTTTTCTACTTTGTAGTAAGAAGCGATTTTATCATCTACATAATAATACTCAAATGGGCGATCAACAATTCCCTCGTATATAATTGCTAAATTCTCTAAAGTTCTTTTTCCTTCAGCAGCATCAAGTTTGAGCAATAGGTTATTGTAATATTCCGAATCTCCATTTTCTATAATCAAAGGCGCCTTTTCCTCCTTCATAGAGTAGCTATGAAAATCTTCTATAACAGCCACAACCTCTTTGTAATTACCTTCATAATCAAATACCCTTTGCCCGACAGAATTCTCTGGCCACCCAAAAACCTTCACCAAGGATTGATTCACGATCACTTGATTATCCGTTAAAGCCCCTCCCTTATAGTCGTCAGAAGTATAGTGCATTTTGAGTGACATGGTTTTCATGAAGTCCTCGTCCGCCTCAACAGCATCCAACCAAACATCTACAATAGTCGACTCTTCCCCTTTCACGTAGGCTTTATTGACTCTTCCAGTTGAGGTATTGTCACCAAACTTCCAATTGTTAGCAGTGATTAATGTTACTCCAGATTGTTTGAGCAGTTCAGATTTTAACTTAACCCAAGTATTCAAGCTATCACTGTATAAAGGGATTGAAACCAAATTATCCTTATCAAAACCCAGCTTCTGCGTTTTCAGATAACTCATTTGATTGGTCATGATAAAGAGAATAACAATCAAAGTTGCTGAAACAGTAAACTGAAAGAGTACCAGCGCTTTTCTAAACAGCCCTTTGCTCCCTAATGATGTGGCTGATTTTTGCATGAGGCTTAAAGGGCTCACCTTAGTAATATAAAAAGCAGGATAAAGACCCGATAAAAGGCCTAAAAGCAAACCAAACACCAAAGTCCAGATGACAAAGTCGGAGCTTAGATAATTGAGTGTCACCTGTTTGTTTAAAGCAGAATTAAAAATGGGAATTATCCTTTCCGCAATGGCAAATGAGCAAACAAAAGAAATAAAAGCGATTACGGTGGACTCCAACAAATGGTAACGCACCAATTGCCCCCTTGTGGCGCCAATCACTTTCCTTAACCCTATTTCTTTAAAGTTTTTAATGGATTGAGCAGTAACAAGGTTGATATAATTAATTACAGCCAGCAGCAAAATGACCAGACCAATTCCTGTAAAAAGAAAGACCACTTTAGCATCGTTAGTTTCAAGCGAATCTCTTTCGAAGTTCGAATACAGTCGAATATCCCTTAAACTCCCTAACTCATAATAAATATCTCCCTTTACCCTGAAGTAATTAGGTTTTTGTCTGATTCCGTTATTTATTTTGGATTCAAGGTTTGCCAGGTCGGTAGACTCAGGCACCATCAAAAAAGTAGTAGCAGCCGTTAAATAGCCTTTACTGAATGTATTCTCAAACGTTTTATCATCCCCCCTTGCCACCAATTCGAATTGGATAGAGCTGTTTTTAGGCACATCGGCACAAACACCCAACACCTGATACTTATCGGTTTTATTGAATGTGAGCTCTTCTCCAACCACATCAATTCTCCCGAATAATTTCATCGCGAAACTTTCCGTTAACACTACACTTTTGGGGCTTGCAAGGGCCAGTTCCGGTTTACCATTCAGGATATTAAAGTCGAAAAAAGAGAAAAAATTGGCATCGCTATAAATCAATCCACCCGTATAAAAGGCTGATTCTTCAGTGGCTATTAGGTTGTTTAGGCCTTCGGTTTTTATTCGGACAAAAGACTCCACCTCAGGAGCATCTTGTTGGATGTATTCTGCAAAATCAGGAGGGGAATAAGTGTTTCTCTTTGAAGAAACTTCATTATAATTCGTTAATCGATAGATCTCATTGGCGCGAGAATGAAATTTATCGAAACTCAGTTCATCTCTTACGTACAGGCCTATCAGCAAAAAAGCAGCAAGGCCTATGGTCAACCCTAAAATATTGACGAAGGAATAAACCTTTTCTTTGCGGAGTTTTCGGATCACTAATTTCAAATGGTTTCTAAACATAGCTTTAAGGTTTATTCGTTGCGTAAAGTGTCTACGGGGTTAAGTCTTCCGGCTTTAAGGGATTGAAAAAGAATGGTGGTGGCCACTATAAAAAGTATAATAATGGCCGTAATGATAAAAATGCCTACCGAAAGGTGAATGCGGTCAGCAAAGCCATCGAGCCAGTTTTGCATGGTATAAATGGAAATAGGAATGGCAAGCAAAAAGGCAACGGCTACTAGTTTAATAAAACTAAGCCCGAAAAGCCTCATTATATCGCTCACCGAAGCGCCTAAAACTTTTCGAATGCCAAACTCTTGAATTCGTTGGTCTACGGTGAAAACGGCTAAGCCTAGCAGGCCCAAACTGGAGATAATTATTGCAAAAACAGAAAACACAAATACTGACTTAAAACCTCGAGTTTCTATCTCTAAATTTTTAGCATACTGTGAGCCCAAGGCAAACCACCCCATGTCCATATCCGTAAATTCAGACCATACTTCTTTTATGGCCTCTGTTTCGTTTTTGGACGAATTAAGCCTCACTACTATTTGCGCATTTCGAGGAATTACACTCATTCTTCTAAAAATGGCGGGTTCAATGGCATTTCTTAAGTCGCTAAAAGAGAAGTCGTTTACAACTCCCACCACTTCATATCTCTCATTGATGACACGACCTACGGGGTCTTTAAGCCCTAATAACCGAGCAGCGGTTTCATTGATCACGGCTGGAGAATAGCCAGCGAACTCCTCATTATTATTGGTATCTCCTGCCTTTTCTTTCTTCTCTGCTTCTTCCTTCTCCTCTACCAATTGCATAGCACGGCCGCCCTTAAAATCATTTCCCTCTACAATTTTCATATTGGTGGCAGCGAAAAAATCTTCATCTACATAATATGGTGACAGACGAACCTCAATACTATCTTCCCCCATTACAGGGATTGCAGATGAACCTGGGGTATGATTATCCGAAAATCGGTAGGTATAACCTGCCGCTGCCACATTAGGCAGACGGAGAAGCTCATTCTTAAAAGCCTTCTTAGATTCTTTTAAGAAATAGGAATTAATCACCATCGCTCCATCGGTTGCATAACCACGATCCCGACTTCGGATGTGATCTATTTGCAAAAACATGGTAATTACCGCTGTAATTAGTCCGATAGAGCAAACGAACTGAAGTACGGTAACTGTCTTTCTTAAAAAAACAGCATTCAAAACACTGAAGCTGTTTTTTGAAGTCCCTTTTTTAAGAATGGAAACTATATTTCCACTAGAAAGATAAAGCGCAGGGTAAATGCCAGAAATAAGCGTGAGGATCAGGATGGAGAGGAATAAGCTACCCACCCATTCGGTAGAATGAAGTGATGAATACTCAACAGACATTCCTAAAAAGTCGGGTTTCAACTTCACAAGCACTTCCACCAAGCTTAAAGCCAATACAGAAGAGAACAAAATCAGCAAAAAGGATTCAAGTAAAAACTGTGTGACCAAAAGGCTTCTTGACGAACCTAAAATTCTTTTCACCCCTACTTCCTTCATTCGAGCAGAAGCCTTTGCCGTAGATAGATTGATAAAATTGAAAATAGAAATCAACAATGCGACCAGCCCAACAATACCCAAAGTCTTCAGTTGATCATTATTAACTTTAGGCATCATGTTGGACAAAGTTTGGGACTCTCTTCTCAATTCATTAATGGACTCCACAAAAAAACTAGTGTAATATCCTTCAGCTTTCCATTCTTCCACACTAATTGTTTTGGCATCTCCACCATAAAATGTTGGATAAACATATGTAAGACTTAATTCATCTAGCTTCCTGTTCAGGTCTTTAACACTTACATTATTATTGGCAACTATATAAGTGTAATCACTGGCACTCTGCCATTTCTCTTGGTTAATTGGCCCCCGTAGTTCAGAAACAACCAGATCAAAATCCATTTGGCTTTTAAAATGTGGGGTTTTACTAATTCCTTTGATGACCCCAACTTTATCTCCGTACAAACTCACCACTTCCCCAAGTATATCAGTAGTATGGAAAAGTCTGAGTGCCGTTCTTTCATTCATCACGATGGCATTGGGCTCTTTCAACACTGTGCTTATATCACCCTGTAAAAGCTCGAAGTCAAACACCTTAAAAAAACTAGAGTCAACCGTTAATTGCCTTAAGCCTGTGTACTCAATACCCTCTACTGAAATTTTAGCAGTGGGTGCATTGGAAAATGTAGTGAATAGTTCTATCTCAGGAATTTCATCCAGCACATAAGGGAGGTTTTCAGAAGCATAGCCTAACTTTCTCCCATAGAAATCAGCGCTTACTTGGTACATTCTATCCCTGTACTCAAAATCCTTTTCGTAGCTATTTTCTTGGTAGACATACAGGGATACCAGATAAAAGACCGTCAGACCAAGCGCCAAACCCAGCACATTAATAAAAGTCATGAAAGGCGACTTCCTGAAACTCTTAATGGCAAATTTGAAGGTTTGTTTGATCATAGCTTTAAGGTTTATTCGTTGCGCAAAGTGTCTACTGGGTTAAGTCGGCCAGCTTTGAGGGACTGGAAAAGGATGGTAGAAAAGGCGATCATTAAAGCCAAAATACCGGCAAGGATAAACACACCTGCGGATAATGAAATTCGGTCGGCAAAGCTTTGCAGCCATGCATTAACACCCCAAATGGCCAAAGGAATAGAAATCAAAAAGGCAATGCCTATCAGCCTCAAAAAGTCAAACGAGAAGGTACTGACAATATCGGAAACGGAAGCCCCTAACACTTTTCGGATGCCGAATTCATGGAGTCTCTGGTCGGCAGTAAAGGCGGCCAAGCCAAACAAACCGATGCAAGAAATGAGAACAGCTAAAATGGTAAAAGCCAGCACTGAATTGGCCGATTGCGTTTCCTTCTGAAACTGGGCATCAAAATTTTGCTCCAGCATTTTTGACTCTAAAGGAACTGCAGTAAACTGACTCCAAATATTGGCAATGGCTTCGGTCGGTACTTTATTGACATCCAACTGAATGGCCAACTGTCCTCCAGCTGTTGCTGAATAATTGAATAGCGCTGGGCCAATTTCGTTGCGAAGAGAACCATAATGGAAATCCTCTACCACACCCACAATTCGGTAGTAATTACCAATTTTTTCTCCCACAGGATGTTCCAAACCTAGTAGTTGAGCGGCAGCATTATTGATAAGCACTAGAGAATCTGATGTAACAAGTTCGTCCCTAAACCACTCTCCTTCCTTCATCTTTAAACCCAAGGTATTTTTGTAATCCTCATCTACCGTAAATGCAGCAAAGACTACCGTATTATTGGCATCGAGCATTATAGAATGCACATCATCGAAATTACCTCCTGGTACTCGTTTGCTAAATGAAGCTGATTTTACGCCTGGTATTTTCAGCAGTTCATTTTTGAAAGCTTGCTTGCCGTCTTTCAAGTCTTGGGCGTTACTGATCACTAAAACTTGGTTTTCGGCAAAGCCTAAATCCTTATTTTTCAAATGTACTAACTGACTGTAAATGAAAAGTGTGGCGATAATCATTCCTGAAGAAAGGGTGAATTGTGTAATCACAAGCCCGTTTCTGAGCAGTTTCGCCACATTTAGGTTCAGTACTTTAGAAAGACGCATGCCTTTGAGTAAAGGCACCACTTTTACCGAAGAAAGGTAAAATGCGGGATACAAACCTGCGACCAAGCCCACCAACAAAACACCCAGTCCCATGTAGGCAAGTAAGGTGGCGTTTGAGAAAAGCGAAAGGCCAATCACAGAACCGAAATAGGCATTAATGCCGTAAATCATAACTTCAGAAAGCCCAGCCCCAATCAAGGCCGAGAGAAGCGTAATCAATAAAGATTCGGCCAAGAACTGTAAAACCAACCCTTCTCGCTTCGAACCTAAAACTTTGCGTACTCCAATTTCTTTGGTTCTGGAAGAAGAACGCGCGGTAGTCAAATTCATAAAATTGATAATGGCAATCGTCAAGATAAATACCGCGATAATTGATAAGGTGGTAAGCATCTGCGGGTCACCACCAGCCGACATTTCGAAAGACAAATTGGAATGGAGGTAGATATCCGCAATGGGTTTTGCCATAAACTGAATGCGGTTTTCGTTTACAATCCAATCTTCAAAACTCATGTCGGGAGAAGGCTTGAAAACCACTGGAAATACATGGGCTTTGGCCAGTTCGTTCAGTTTGGTATTTAAAGTTGCCATGGAAACATTAGGCGCCAAACGCACATAAGTATAGCCTGCGATGCCGTACCAACCACTTTCGGCTGAAAAGACTTCTTCCTTTTCAGGATACACCAATAAATCAAAATCGAGGTGCGATTTAACCAAAGGCGTAGATGCAACAGCACTAATGATCAATTCATCCTTTCCTTTCAATTTGAGTGACTCGCCAATCACATTCTTTCTCCCAAAAATCGTTTCGGCCAAAGCTTCTGAAATCACCACAGTGCCAGGCCCATTCAAAGGACTGGCTTGATTACCCATTGAGAGTTTGTAATCAAACAGTTCAAAGAAATCATTCTTTGCCCGAAGGGTTCGGTTTACTTTAATTCCTCTTCCATCCAACAAAACCGTCTCCCCTACATTCAAATGCACTCGGGTGGCCGCTTCTATTTCAGGAATCTCATTCAGCTTAAATTGTAGATTGGGGCTGGTGACGGCCACCTGCCCCATGCTTAAAAAGTGCTCCTCCAATCGATAAATCCGTTCACTATCTTCAAAACCCTTTTCAAAAGTATTCTCCTGAAAAACATACAGGGAAATGACCAAAAAGGAGGCGATGCCCAAACTAAGTCCGGCAATGTTCAGAAAAGACATCATGCCTTTTCGTTTTATATTTCTGGTCGCTATTTTGAAAAAGTGTGTAATCATAGCTATTCTGATTTAAGTGTTTCTATTGGGTTTTTGGTAGCCGATAGATATGACTGACGATAAACAGTTATAACAACCGCAACACAAATAAAGAGAGCGCCCATTAGAAAATTGACAGGAGAAATTGAAGTACGGTAGGCAAAATCGCTTAACCACTCCCTAGTAGCCCAGAATGAAAGGGGAAAGGCCAAAACTAAGGCGACAAAGGCCAGTTTCATAAAAGTATTGACCAACAGCTTTATAATATCTAAAATGCTGGCACCTAACACTCTTCTTATTCCAAACTCTTTCGATCGTTGATCTGCAGCAAATAATACCAGTCCATACATACCCAAGCATGAAATAAAGATAGCCAGTGCAGTGAAAAGTGTAAAAGCCTTCCCTATTTCTTGCTCGTTCTTCAAAAAGCTCTCATAATTCTGCTCCAGAAAATGATATTGAATAGGAAGATCAGAAAACTTACTCCAAATCGATGCAACAGCCTCAATATTAGCCTGATCCAAAGGCATCTTTATTAGTAAGAAACCGCCTTCATCATAGTTTTGGATCATCACCGGCCCAATCTTTTCCCTTAAAGGTCTATAATGGAAGTCTTTTACAATCCCTATAACAGTTTTACCGTTGAACGTTTTGCCTAATGCATCACTATTACCCAACAGTTTAGCCGCAGTTTCATTAATAACCATACCTGGCTTACGTTCAGAGAAAAACTCTCCCGACTCCAGTTCTAGCCCCAAAACAGAGAGCTGTTTAGCATCTCCCAAAAACTCATCAAAGTACACCTCTTCTTCACCAACTTCCATGGACTTACTCATCATTTCCAAGGTTTCTCCTGGGATTCTAAACATAGAAGAATAGTCCTCGACAAATGAAAGAGTTGCCAATTCATCTTTTAGGAGGCGACTATTTTGTCTCAAGAAACCTGCATTTTCGACCACAAGAATATTTTCGGGATCAAAACCTAGCTCTATTTGTTTCATAAAACTCAATTGTTGAAAGACGAGAATAGAAAAAATAATCAAGCCACTGGACAACGTAAACTGAACAATGACCAAGGTATTTCTTAGCCAATTTGCTGTTGGCATTTGATTCCCTTTTTGTTTTTGACCTTTTAATAGAGAGGTTACCCTAAACGAGGAAAGGTACAAAGCGGGGTAAATACCAGAAATAAAACCTACTATCAAAACCACAGAAATTATAGGAAATAACTGTAGTGAAGAACCGACCAACGAAATGGTGATAAAATCAGGAAACATCCCTTTAATCAAAGCCAAAGACAATTCTGCCAGACCTAAAGCTAACAGACCAGAAAATGCGGTAATCAAGAGGGTCTCGAAAAGCAACTGTATAATCAGTATCCTTCTTGTAGCACCCATTACCTTTTTAACCCCAATCTCTTTGGACCGATCTGAGGCTTTTGCTGTAGATAGGTTTATGAAGTTCACGCAAGAGATAAACAGTATGAAAATAGCAACTAGAAAAAATGTTAGTACCGTTTTTTTGTCACCCCTACCAGGGAAATCAAAACCCAATGTAGATTCAAGATGGATTTCGGAAATGGGTTGAGCATAATTTCGAATGACTCTTCCACTATCCTTCCATTCCTCAAAAGTATAGCCATTCCTTATAGGAAGGGCCTTTAAAACTCCTGGGAAAATATGATCCTTCATTATATAATCCAGCCGCTTGTCCAGCTGTTCGGCTTTTACATTTTGCACCAAAACAGCATAAGTATATACCGAGATACTAGCCCATAGCACTGGGTTGGTTTTTTTGAAGTCCTTTACCCATAAAGCGTTAAAATTCAAATGCGTTTTGGATGAAGTTGGCTTCAGTACCCCCGTCACAAAGACGTCTTCACTATCTATATTCACCATCTCCCCCACAACATCTGCACGACCAAATAGCTTAATGGCTTCATTTTCAGTCAGGATCAACGAACCTGGGTTTTGGAAAGATAAATCAGGACTTCCATATAGCAGTTCATAATCAAATACCTTTAGAAAATAAGGATCGGTTTGCAAATAATCCTTCATTTGAAACACCTTGCCCTTAGCGTTTAACCCACTTTTCGGGAATACCTTCGATACATATGTAGCTACTTCTATTTCAGGCTGCTCATTTAGGACCGTACTTAAGTTGGGTGAAGAAGTGGCAAGCAGAGAAGCATTTAGAAACTTGGTATACACTCGATAAGTACGATCCGCTTTAGAAAAACCTCTCTCAAAAGTAGATTCTTGAAATACGTATAAACCAATGATTAAAAATGAGGCCAAACCAACACTCAAACCCACAATATTGAGCACAGAGAAAAAGCCTTTTCTTTGAATATTTCGAATTGCGAGTTTAAGGTGGTGGCGTATCATATGTTTATTCGTCTCTAAGCGAATTAACTGGGTTGGCGGTAGCGGCTCGCATAGAGCGGTAGCCTGTGGTACCTAAGGCAATCAGCAATGACGCACCAATACTGATCAAGAAAATAATTGGCCCAATGGCAATGCGGTATTCATACTGCCCAAGCCAACTGTTCATTCCCCAATAGGCCAAAGGAGCGGCCAACAAAAATGATAGCCCAACAAGGACGATGAACTCCATTGAAAAACGACTCATTAGGCTAGCTACCGTAGCGCCTAAAACCTTACGAATTCCAATTTCTTTGGCTTTTTGATTCGCCATAAACGACACCAATCCATAAAGGCCCAAGCAACCGATGAAAATGGCAATGAAGGCAAACACCGTCAGCATTTGCGACATCTTTCTTTCTGCTTCATAGAAATCCGCAATCTGCTTGTCTAAGAAAGTATAGTCGAACTCATATTCCTCATGGATGTCGTGCCATATGGTTTCCAGTTCAGTAATCACATTGGCAGAACTTTGCCCATTTACGCGCAAACCCAAGGTCCTAAACTCTTCTGGCAAGGTGAACATTGCAACTGGGTCGATGGCTTGAGATAAAGTAGTGACATGGTAATCCTCCACCACGCCCACAATTGGAGCGGTCATGCCCCATAACTTCATGCGTTTCCCTATTACTTCATTGGGATCGGTAATGCCCAGTTTTTTCAGGAAGGTTTCGTTGACCACAAACTGGTTTACGGTATCACTTTTCATCAACCAATCACCAGCCACCAGCCTCAAACCATAAGTTTTCTGATATTGGTCATCAGCCATCTTTATATGAGTATTGAGTTCATTTACAGCACTATCTACTCCATAATAAAAGGCATTGGTAACGGATTGAGAGCCCGAAAAAGGAGGCTTGTAATTGAAGGAATAAGAGATAACACCCGGAATATTCTGGACTTTCGAGTCCCATAGATCACGTGTGTTTTTATCGCTTTCGGCCAAATTAATATTCAGAATATATTCCTGATCATAGCCCATATCTACCGAACTGAAATAGTTCATTTGCTGTACTGCCACCACGGTTCCGAAAATCAGGATCTGACAAATTAAGAATTGTGTAAAGACCAGTGATCTTCTGAAGAACAAATTGCCCTTCCCTTTGGTCATACTTCCTTTAAGTGCGTAAATAGGTTTCGCACTAGATAGTACAATAGCAGGATACAAACCAGCCAAAACGGATACAGCGACAAGAATAACAAGTAAATAGCCTAGAAGGGCTAAGTCGGCAATCGGATTAAAGGGCACCTCAATTCCAATAAAGTCATTGATCACCATAGGTAAAAGCCTTTCGGTAACAGCCATGGAAATCAGCAAGGCAATAAGGGTTATGGCAAAGGTTTCTCCCATAAACCTCAATACCAATTGTTTTCTTGTACTACCAAGCACTTTACGCATTCCCACCTCTTTGGATCGCTTAACGGCCATGGCAGTAGACATATTAATAAAGTTGAAGCAGGCGGTTACAATGAGTAGTACCCCAATAATGATATAGGCGTAAAGAATAGTTTTTGGCGCTACACGGCCACTGAAAGTACCGAAACGCTCATCAAAATGATATTCAGTAAAAGGGGCTAACAAAAATGATCGTGCCTCACGGGTATCTTTGTCCCAATGCTTTTCAATAAAATCAGGAAACTGGGCGTCTACCTTGACTGGATCTACATTATTCTCTAAAAGCACAAAGGCTACGTTGTCACTTGAAATGCTCCCCCAATCATTAAACTCCTTAGGCGCTTTGGTCTTTTTCGTCTCCATGGAAATAAATATTCCAAAGGGAAAATCTGAATTTCTAGGGGCATCTTCCATTACCGCTACCACTTTCAAGTCCGTTTCCTTGTTCAGTGTTATGGTCTGACCCACAGCCGATTGATTGGGGAAATACTTATCGGCCAGCGTTTTATTCAAGGCTACAATGTTGGGTTGGTCAAAAACCGACTCCACACTACCTTCAAGCAATTTCCAATCAAAAATATTGAAGAAGGAAGGCTCGATATAGACCAATTCGGGCTCTTCTTCATAATATTTAATTTCGCCACCATTATTCACAGAAATAAGACCGTAACGCTCGTGCGAAATCAGTGTAACTTCCTTTACTCCCACAATTTCGTCCTTGATCGAGGGAGGCATGACCAAAGGCACTCCTCCCTGAGGATACTCTCTACCGTCTTCCACATCAATATGCCCAACCCGGTATATCGAGTTGAGATTTTCATGATAGTGGTTAAAACTGCGTTCTTGTTTTACAATCAAGAACATGACTAAGCTGCATGTAATCCCCAGCGTTAAACCGCTGATATTAATGAGCGTGAAAGTTTTGTTTCGAACAAAATTTCTAACTAGGATTTTAAGATAATTTTTGACCATTGTTCCTTGAGTTATTAGTTATTAGTTAAAGAGAGCACACTGAGTTTTCTTTCCGATAATTCGGGACTGATCAACCCTTTTCTCCTTTCTTCCCACTTCGGGCTTCCCACTCCTTTCATTCATTCCTTAAAATATCTACTGGGTTGGAAAGCGCTGCTTTTATTGATTCATATCCTATTGTGAGTATTACCACCAAAAGGGCCAAGCCAAAGCCAGACAAAAACACCAAAGGAGAAATCGAAACGCGCAAATTAAAGTCTTGCAGCCAGCCCGACATAAAGTAATATGACACTGGCACAGCGATAAACATGGCCACCAAAATGAGGAGCACATAATTGCTGATCAACCGGACAACAATGCCCGAAACGCTCGCCCCAAGTACCTTTCGGATACCTATTTCTTTGTATTTCTGAGCAATAGTATAAGCGCTTAAGCCGAAGGTGCCTAAAGCTGCAATCAATATAGCAAGCCAAGAAAAGTAGTTGAAAATCTGGCCAAAGCGCTCTTCCTTTTCATAGTTAGCAGCCAATCGATCTTCTAAGTAAGACACTTCAAAAGGCGTCTCTCCAAATTCTTCATTCCAGGTTTTAGTGATCTTAGCTATGGTTTCTTCCTGACTCTGATCGGCCAACTTAATATTTACATTATAGACTTGGTTACTCGAAAACATTACGTTCATGGGTGCTCCAGTTTTTAAATAGACATTGATGTCTTGATACACCCCGATAATTCTTCGGCTGGTCAATTCATATTTATCATTAAACACCTCCACCGACTTGCCCAATGGGTTTTCCCAAGCAAGCTTTTTTGCTATAGCCTGACTTATCAAAATGGAATTATTAAAATCATCTGAATTACCTTCTTCAAAATCTCTTCCTTGCAATATTTTTATGCCCAGTGCTTTTCCAAAATCTAGTGTAGTCCAACTGTAAGAAACCAACATTTCTTCCTTCTCAGTATCCATATTCCAATTCAGTGGCATTTGTGAAGCGCTCTGTCCATAGGGCAATGGAGAGGACACCACTTTCTCAACTCCGCCTACCCCTTCTAACAACGATTTGAAAACAGGGAAATCTATGCTCCTTGGTTTAGCAGTGATAAGCACGCCTTCCGGGTTAATTCCTAAATCACCAGACTTAAATAGCTTCACTTGATTTTTGATAATAAGGGTACCAAAAACCAAAACAAGGGTAATGGCAAACTGAAAGACCACTAAGGACTTGCGGAGTGTTCCTTTTCCTTGACTTTGTCCTCCTCTAAAAATCTTCAGTGCGTTGAATCTGCTCACAAAAACCGAAGGATATAGTCCAGCCAAAAGCGTAATTAGAGGCACCAAGCCTAGAATAAAAGCAAGGTTGAAGGGGTTATTGAAGTAATCTAAAGTCAGATGCTTTCCTGAAAGCTGATTGACCAATGGCAGACAAATTTCCGCCAAACCTGCGGCTATAGCCACGGATATAAGCGTCAGCACAAAGGTTTCGATCAGAAATTGCTTTTGGATGTGCCCGTTATTAGCACCAGCCACTTTTCGTACCCCTATTTCTTTCAGTCTAGAAAATGATTTTGCAGTGGCTGAATTAATATAATTGATACAGGCAATGCTCAGAAGAAGAAGCCCCACTATAGCGAAAATATTGATAAACTGCTTGTCTCCAGAAACACCAGAAGCCGTAAAAGATCGCTCACTTTCCAAATACAGATCTCCAAAATCTTCAATCAAAAAGTTAATTTGATCCACCCCTGGGTAACCGCTCTCTTTGGCTATTTCCTTGAGCCGAACAGAAAGTTCTTCCGTGTTAATTGGCGTTGAAAAAAGACCATAAAACAAACCTTTTGGTTGCCAAGGGCTACCAGCAGTTGCTTTAGGAAAGGTTTTAATAAAGTTGAACTGAAAACGGGAGTTATCAGGAATATCCTCCAATACGCCTGAAATAACATAGGATTGATCATTATTAGCAAATTTCAAAGATTGACCCAATGGGTTTTTTCCTTCGAAGTATTTGTTCATAATGTGTTTTGAAATGACCAAATTATTGTCGGCAATCAGTGCATCATTTTCATTTCCATACAACAATGGGAAGTCGAAGATTTGGAAGAGTTCAGGGTCGGCTGTGTAGAGTTCATCTTCAAAAACCAGTTCATCCTTATACTTTAAAATTGCCCTCGTCCCGAAATCAATTCGTGCTGCCTTTTCTAGCCCTGGGATTTTACTTTTCATTTGATCGATCACTGGATCAGCCATCCCAAAAACAAAGCCTCTTTCATGTACCGAAATACCACGGTAGATGCGATCTACTTTGGTATGAAATTTATCATAAGTGATTTCATCACGCACAAACAGCGTGATCAATACAAAGGCTGCCACACCAACGGACAGACCAATAACATTCACTAAAGTGAAAACCGGGTTCTTCTTTAGCGATCTTAATGTGGTAATGAAGTAACTTTTTAGCATATCATTCTAGTTATTGGTATTTGGGCTCCAGCTTCGATGAGAACTTAAGCTTCCAAAACACTCGATTTTATTCTTTTCTGTTTCCCTATCAACTACCTTCCTCCTCTTATTCATTCCTTAAAATATCTACAGGGTTAATCAATGATGCCTTTACCGACTGATAACCCACCGTGATGAGTACAATCAGCAATGAAGCACCAATGCCTATCGCGAAAATGGCTGAGCTTATTTCAATATGATTGACGAAATCGTTCATCCATAAATTCATCAAATAATAGGCTGTTGGTATCGCTATTAAAGAGGCCAGTACAACCAGCCCTAAATAGCTTCGTAAAAAGCTTAGGATTAAGGCAAAAACTGAGGCGCCTAAAACCTTTCTTATTCCAATTTCTTTGTATCTCTGAATGATGGTAAAAGCGCTTAGGCTGAAAAGCCCTAAACCCGCTATAAGCATGGCTACCCAAGTGAACACCTGAATTACAGTTCCGAATTTCTTCTCCTTCTCATAGTTGGCTTCAATCTCATCTGCCATCACGGAATAGACAAAAGGACTGCTAGGAGACAGCTCGTCCCAGGCTTCAGAAAGCAATGGAATGGTTTCCGCTTTAACCCCTTCACTGAGCTTAATATTGATGGAGGAAAGTCTTTTATCTGCTTGCATAATTACCGCAGGAGTAGATTCCTGTTTTAGGTTGAATGCAAGGTTTTTCGAGACTCCAATAATGGTATAGTCAACCATTTTATAATTTGGAGAGAGCAGTTTAATCTTTTGACCAAGCGGCTCTTCAAAACCTAACAAGCCCACCATCGCTTGGTTAATAATGACCGAACCGTTTTCATCCTCTACACTTCCGCTAATGAAATCACGGCCTCTTATAAGTTGTATATCCAGTACGCCCAGCGCATTCTCAGCCACTTCTTGATATGGCACACCATCAATTTTTTGCTCATTTTCAACTATCCATTGCAAAGGCATTTTAACCGTTCCATTGAATGGAAATGGAGAAGAAGTTACTGCCTCAACCCCTGGGATTTTTTCAAAGGCAGATTTCATTACATCATAAGTGGTTCCTCGCGCTTTATAAGTCGTCATAATTGAAGAGGGATCCATTCCTATATCTCCTTTCACAAAGAAATCCACCTGTTTCTTTATCACTTGTGTTCCGAAAAGTAAAACCAGTGTAATAGTCAGCTGAAAAGCCACCAAGTACTTTCTGAACAACCCTTTACCTCCAACAGCTTCCCCTTTCATTAACCGTAGGGTTTTAAAGCGACTAGTGAAGATTGCGGGGTATACACCTGCCAATAATGTGATTCCGGGAATCAGTAAAATCAAAAAGGTGAGTGTGAAGCCATCAGAGAAATAGTTGAGCTTCAAATTTTTCCCAGAAAGGGAATTCAGCGTTGGTAAAAAGTATTCAGCCAAAGCAGCCGCTAGAAAAACCGCCACAACCACCAAAATAGCCGTTTCAATCAGAAACTGGAATCGAATTTGAGTTTTAGTCGCTCCAATCACTTTACGAATCCCCACTTGTTTTAAAGAGGAAAGTGATTTTGCTGTTGAAGAGTTGATGTAATTTATGACAGCGAGTAAAATCAGCAATAAGCCAACCGCAGAGAAGATAAAAATAAATTCCTTATTCCCTTTTACGCCAGAAGCGGTTTGAGAAAATTCGCTCTCAAGATGTAAATCACCAAAATTTTCAACTTTAAATTTTAAGTTGGACCTGTTGTTAAAGCCGTTCTGAGCAGTCAAGTCCATCAACTTATTTTCTAGGCCCGCTTCATCCACCGGTTCTTTCAACAAAGCATATAATTCACCTTGTCCACCAAACCGGTAGCCTCCGTTACTGGCATTACGAATGGGTACAATCATATTGAATTGGAATCTCGAGTTCTGAGGAATATCGTTTAAGACCCCCGTTACAATACCAATTCTGTCATTGTCGGCCATCTCGAACTTCCTGCCAATCACATTCTCTTCTCCAAAATATTTAAGTGCCATATAACGCGAAAGAACCACGCTGTTTTCGGCTTCCAAGGCATTTAACTCATTTCCGTACTTTAATGAGAAATCGAAAATCTTGAAAAAATCTGGATCGGCCCCATAAGTTTCTTTTTCAAAAACCTTTGCGCCTTCATAGTCCATTAAAGTTTCGCCCAATACCTGCACCCTTGTCATGGCCTCTACCTCTGGCATTGACAGTCTTACAATTTCAATTAACTCGGTAGGAAAAGGTTGGGGATTTCCGTCCTTGTTGATCATCATCGCACGATATATTCTGTCGTGGTTTTTATGGAAACGATCAAAGGTCAATTCATCACGAACAAACACTGTAATCAAGATAAATGCGGCTACTCCCACCGACAAACCAATAATGTTTACCACAGTAAAAACTGGGTGTTTTCTAAGCGATCTTAGAGTAGCGATGAAGTAACTTTTTAGCATAGCGTTTTAGTTATCAGTTATCAGTTATCAGTTATCAGTTATCAGTTATCAGTTCGAACTAGTTTATGAGGAAGAAGTTCTTTACAGATTATGATTTAAAGG
>NZ_LRDB01000051.1 GCF_001592935.1 Roseivirga echinicomitans | reverse complement strand
CAGAAAATTGAGTTCCCAACTCTCCATATTTGTTCTTTTTCCTGTCTTCTGCTTCACTGTTTTCTGTTTCACTTTTCTACCTCAGTTTAAGCGTTGCTAATGTTATAATTGCCAACAGAATTCCAATGATCCAGAACCTTGTTACAATCTTAGCTTCTGGCATTGCTTTTTTCTGATAGTGATGATGCAAAGGTGACATTAAGAACACCCTTCTTCCTTCACCATATTTCCTTTTTGTGTATTTGAAATAGCTCACCTGAATAATTACAGAGAGGTTTTCGATCACAAAGATTCCGCACAACACCGGAATCAAAAGTTCTTTTCGGAGCACTAGAGCCAAAACAGCTATAATTCCACCCAATGACAGACTGCCTGTGTCACCCATAAAGACCTGGGCCGGATAAGAGTTGTACCATAAAAAACCTACACAGGCACCTACAAAGGCAGTACAAAAAATCACGAGCTCTCCAGAGTTTGGTATGAACATGACATTCAGGTAGTCAGAGAAAATTGCGTTACCTGATATATAGGCGAAAATCGCCAGTGCCAATCCAATGATAGCAGATGTTCCTGCGGCTAAACCGTCTATTCCATCCGTAATATTGGCTCCATTAGAAATGGCCGTAACGAAGAAAATCACCACCAAAATGTAAATGGCGGCAGTCACCCATTCGTTATTTGTCGGGTTGAATGCATCATAATCCAACTCATTATTCTTAACAAAAGGAATAGTGGTGGTCGTAGATTTACTGTCGACATAATTGGGAACCGTTATCTCCGAAGTGGTTTCTACTTGTGGAGTTGGATTGAATTCTCTAACCACTACATCATCATTAAAATAGAGCACAGCCCCTACCAGGAGACCTATTCCTACCTGACCAACTACTTTAAATTTACCTGCCAGGCCTTCTTTGTTCTTCTTAAAAACCTTGATGTAATCATCCAAAAAGCCAATAGCTCCCAAACCCAAAGTAGTAATCAACAACAGAATGACGTAAATATTCTCAAGCTTCGCGAAAAGCAAAGTTGGAATTACAATGGCAGCAATAATGATAAGCCCACCCATTGTAGGCGTACCCTTTTTAGCCATTTGACCTTCTAAACCTAAGTCTCTTATGCTTTCACCTACTTGCTTGTTCCGAAGCATATTGATCAACTTTTCACCGAAAGTAATGGTGATTAACAAAGACAAAAGCACAGCCATACCCGCACGGAATGAGATGTACTGAAACACTCCCGCGCCAACCAAGTCAAATTCTCTATCTAAATAATTGAATAGGTAGTATAGCATTTTTTTAGATTTTGGATATTAGATATTAGACGTTAAAAAACTGGGTTTCTTAGCTCTGACATCGTCAATCGTACTTTATTTATGAATTAGGTTTAACATGTCTTTCAATACTTTTCTATCATCGAAATCGGATTTCACTCCTTTTACATCTTGATAGGTTTCGTGACCTTTTCCCGCCACTAGGATAATATCATTGGGTTCAGCCATTGAGCAGGCGGTTTTAATCGCTTCTCTTCTATCTGCCATGACCAGTGTTTTTCTATAGTTACTTGGACTCACGCCTTTTTGCATGTCTTCAATAATCGCCATTGGCTCCTCAAAGCGTGGGTTATCTGAAGTCAGCACTACTTTATCGCTTAGTTCACAAGCGATCTTGGCCATTTCAGGTCTTTTGGTGGTGTCTCTATTTCCGCCACAGCCTACCACCGTAATCACTTTCTCGTTTCCACTGCGGAAAACTTTAATGGTAGAGAGTACATTTTCCAACGCGTCTGGTGTATGGGCATAATCCACAATAGCGGTGATACCTGTATCCGTAAGCACCTGCTCAAAACGCCCAGGTGCTGGGTTTAAATCAGATAAAGCTTGGAGCACATCTGCTGATTCTTCTTCCAATAAAATGGCCGCTCCATAAACCGCCATCAGATTATAAGCATTGAAGTCACCAATCAGTTTGAACCAAACATTATGGCCTTCAATATCTAATTCCAAACCCTGAAGGGTGTTGGAAAGAATCTTTGCTTTGAAATCGGCCATGGTTTTTAGTGCATAGCGGTATTTCGAAGCTTTAGTATTCTGAAGCATTACTGCTCCTCTTTTGTCATCTATATTGGTCAAGGCAAAAGCTGAAGACGGAAGTCCATCGAACAGCATCTTCTTTGCTTTGATGTACTCATCGAAAGTCTTGTGATAATCTAAATGATCGTGGGAGAGGTTAGTGAAAACCGCTCCTTGAAAAGTAAGTCCTGAAACTCGGTGTTGCACCAAGGCATGAGAACTGACCTCCATAAAACAATGAGAACAACCTTTGGCTACCATTTTTGCCATTAGCTCATTCATTTGAATGGCATCGGGCGTGGTGTGGGTTGCTACAATTATTTCATCATTGATTTTATTGACTACTGTAGAAAGTAAGCCAACATTATAGCCCAATTGTTTGAACAGCTGGAACAACAAGCTCACACAAGTAGTTTTTCCGTTGGTGCCTGTAACGCCCACCAACTTCAATTTCGCACTAGGGTTTCCGAAGAAATTAGAAGCCATGATGCCCAAGGCCTCACTGCTGTCTTTCACCTGAACGTAGGTAATGGAAGTATTTAGATTTTCTGGAAGTTGTTCACAAATAATGGCAACAGCGCCTTTTTCAATGGCTTGTTCTATATAATCATGACCATCGGCTTGGGTGCCACGCGTAGCAATAAAGGCAGTATTGGCGCCCACTTTTCTTGAGTCGAAAGCCAATGCAGCCACCTCCACAGCAGTATCACCAGACACTGACTGCAAAGCCACTTTGTACAATATGTCTTTTAATGCAGACATGAATTACCCTAGTTCAATAGTGATCGTTGTTCCTTTAACTATTCTTCTCCCTGAAGAGACCGATTGCCTAAGCACTCGACCCGTACCAGAGACAGAAACTTTTAGTCCTTTATTTTCCAGTATATAAAGTGCATCTCTAAGCGTCATTCCTTCCACGTTCGGCACAAGGCTCGACTCTGAATGGTTCGATTTCCACGCAATTGCATTATTACTGATGCTTGCTCTCACCCATTCTACATTTTCTTCTTCCATGTGATTTGAAATGCCAAACTCATTTAGAAGTTGGTTCAATTCATCATAGTTACCTGCTCTGATCACAGGGAAAGTTCCTTCTTTGGCCAAACGTTCTTCCTTGAATGTATCATGTAAGCCAAGATCAAGGGCAAAAATCATATCGGCTATTTCTTTGAAAACTGGAGCAGAAACATCCCCTCCGAAACTGTTCCAGCCCTTAGGGTAATCAATCACCACAATGCAAGAATACAGAGGCTCATCGGCAGGAAAATAACCAGCAAAAGACGCGTAATAGCGTTGCTTATAATATCGTCCATTCATTAATTTTTGAGCTGTTCCAGTTTTTCCAGCAATCTTATAAAAGTCGTTTTTAATGTTTTTAGCTGTACCTCTTTCCACCACGCCCTCAAGCATGATTTTCAGTTTCTCTAGCGTAGCTTTTGACGCTATTTTCTTATCGAGTGTTTTAGCCTCAAATTCCTCTACAATCTGATTCCCTTTTCTAATGCTCTTCACAATGATGGGCTGAATCATTTTACCATCATTGGCAACCGCATTATAGAAAGCTAAGGTTTGAAGGGGAGTTATTGCGGTCTCATAACCTACAGACATCCACGGTAAGCTTGTTCCACTCCAAGATTTATCATCTACATTCTTAATGTAAGGAATACCCTCACCCATCATTTGGAAGTCGAGAGGCTTGCCTAAACCAGTTGACTTAATAATATCAATGTACCGCTGTGGGTTCTTGCCAAAATATTGATCTACCAATTTGGACACCCCTACATTGGAAGATTTTTCAAACACCTCTTGAACAGTAAGTTTCCCATACCCTCCTTTCGAAGCACTCTGATCCTCCATGGTACGGTCATAAAATTTTACCGTCCCATCACCCGTATCAACCGAATCCGTAAGCTCAATTTTATCTGCCTCTAAAAGCGCTAGCATTGAAGCAAGCTTAAAGGTAGACCCGGGATCATTTAATCCTTGGACCGCGTAATTATAGTCTTCAACATATGAACCACTTTCTGTTCTTGTAAGGTTAGACATGGCCTTGATTTCGCCTGTTTTTACCTCCATTAAAACTACCGTGCCATAGGCGGCTCCGTATTTCTCTAATTGCCTCAATAATGAGTTTTGAGCCACATCTTGAAGGTTGATATCTATTGTTGTATAGACATCATAGCCATTTCTAGGCTTCACATCTGAGGCCACGTTCACGGGCATCCAGTTACCGCCTGCTATTCTTTGATATAAACCTTTTCCGTCTTGACCAGCCAAAAATTGATCGTAACTCTTTTCTATTCCTACAGTAGCTTCTCCATCCTTGTTTACACCACCAATTGTACGCTGGGCTAAAGTTTTAAAAGGGCGATGACGCTCATCGAACTTATCAAATATTACCCCACCAATCATTTGACCTTCTCTAAAGATGGGCCATTTCTCCATCATCTCTTTATTCTGATAATTGATGAGGTTGTTATTTAGAACTAAGTACCTCTTGCGGGATTGTCGAGCTTCCGAGATCTTCTTCCGATATTCACCAGGAGAGCGATCTCGAAAAAATTTCGACAATAGTAGTGAAAGGGAGTCAATACCTGTTTTAAAGGTATTATCGTTTGCAAGCGATGGATCGAATGCAATTTTGTAAAAAGGAAGTGAGGTCGCCATCAGGTCGTTACCATCGGCATAGATACTTCCTCGGGTGGCCTTTATTGTTTTATAGTCCAGCCCAATTTCTTGTGCTTCTTTTCGCCATTCATCACCTTGAACAAACTGAATGTCTGCAATCCGGTAGATTACTACCAAGACAAAGGCAATCACAGCTAAAAAAGCTATTCTTACTCTTAGTAATATCGACTCCTTAATATTCACTTTTGTCTACAACAATTTTGTATGGCGGTTCTTTACTTTCCTCTAATCCTAGTTTTTTTACATTCTTGGCGACTTCCGACTGCTTACTACTGTACATATAATCTGCTTCCAGCGTAGTAACATCGGCCCTTAAATCCTCAACCTCGGTCTCTAGTTTATCAATATTTCTATTTGCCTTTTCAGCATAGTGGCTGTTCCAAACATAGAACACACCCAATACTAATGCGAAAGCAACTTTTGGCAGATGCTTTACAGGAAGACCCGTTTCTAAGTTTCCAGCAATTTTCAGCTTTGCCAAAAGACCGAACAACCCACCACCGCCTCGAGTGCTAGATTTTTCATTCTTTTTCGCTTTAAATTTATTCGCTGCCACTTTCGTTTACTTATATTTTTTCGGCAATACGAAGCTTTGCACTTCTTGCCCTTTTATTCACTACTAACTCTTCTTCATTGGCCTCAATCGGCTTTCTGTTGATCGCATTAAATGGTTTCAACTGATTTCCGAAAAAGTCTTTTTCCACTTCACCGAACACTTTGCCTTTATTAATAAAGTTCTTCACCATTCGGTCTTCGAGAGAATGATAAGACTCTACCACCAACCGACCACCTGGCTTAATCACCTCAGCCGACTGTTCCAAGAATTCTTCTAGCGCACCCATTTCATCGTTTACTTCGATGCGGATGGCCTGAAAAACCTGAGCGTAATACTTATACTCCCTATGTCTTGGTGCCAATCGATCCAATAATTGAATCAGATCTTTTGTAGTTTTGAAGGGCTTTGAAAAACGCTCTGAAACAATAGCCGCAGCCAAAGTTTTTGCATTTTTCACCTCTCCGTAAATACCCAAAAGCTTATGCAATTGCTCTTCTGAATATTCATTCACCACATCGCTAGCATTCAGCGAAGCGTTTAAATCCATTCTCATGTCAAGATCAGCCTCAGAACGAGTTGAAAACCCACGCATTGGCTCATCAATCTGATGAGAAGAAACCCCCAAGTCAGCCAAAATTCCGTCTACCTGCTTTACCCCGTGTAACTTGAGGTATCGCTTGATATGCCTAAAATTGGCTTGCACAAATGTGAAAGAACGATTTTGAATTTTATCTGCATTTGCTCGGGCATCAATATCTTGGTCGAAACCAAAGAGCCTGCCTTCACTATTTAAATGCTTCAAAATTTCAGTTGAATGTCCGCCACCTCCAAAGGTGACATCCACATAGGTTCCATTTGGCTTGATCGAGAGGCCGTCAACGCACTCCTTAAGCATAACTGGCACATGATAATCTGACATAGTTTATTTATTCTTCTGCCAAAAACTTCTCCGCCATCTTGGAGTACTCGTTTGCGTCTTGAATGAGGTATTCCTCATACTGGTCAGGATTCCAGATTTCGATTCTATTTCCTAACCCCACTAACACAACCTCCTTCTCAAGACTCGCATATTCCATCATTTTTTTAGGAATGTTAATCCTCCCCGCTCCATCCAACTCAACATCAACATTTCCCCTAAAAAAAGTTCGCTGAAACCTACGATACTCTTCACTGAATTCGCTCAGCCCCTTTATCTTTGAATAGATCTTTTTGTACTCGATCATAGGATACAATACCAAGCAAGGCTCAAAACCTCGTCTTAATACCAGCTCTTCTGATGCATTATCCGGCAATGCAGCCCTTACCTTTGAAGGTAAAGCCAACCTGCCCTTTACATCGAGCTTACAATCATATTCACTTGTAAAAAAAGCCATTACACACCTGAACCTTTACAAAAGTAAGATTTTTTCCCACACTTCACCACTTTTACTCACTTTTCCCCACTTTTTATGAAAAGTATCTTTTTCTATGCAGAAAAACAAGCGTGACTCAAAAACACATGCCAGGATCGAATCCGACAAAAAACTCATTTTGAGAAAAAATAAAAGGTTTTACTAACAGAAAATTACCCTTCTAAATCAATTCTAGCTCAGAAAAATTGACCTGTCAAAAGATTACACACGAGACCTAGACATGACAGCGATACGACTGAAATCATTCAAAAAGCGCCTAATCATCCCCATTTTCAAGATCGTGGAGTAAAGTGGGAGAAAAATCACACCAAAAAAGGTGTTAAAAGGTGAATTAAGGATTTGATGAAAAAATCAGTCTAGTTCACTAAGTATTTCCAGATTATGCTGCCCCAATTGTGGTGGAGAACTTAATGAGAGGCGATCGAAGCCAGAAGCTGCAAAAGACCGTAATCCAGTGAAGCCTTCAGCCTTAAGGAACCAATGAGATTCCCCATGATCAAGCGCCTCACCTATCGTGGTCACCAAGCCAGCAGGCACCTGTTCATTCATCAATACCTCCATTAATTCGACAGAAGACCAGTTTTCAATTTCATCTGAAAGCATTCGATTCAAGTCCGCTCTATTTTCCACCCGTTCTTGATTGGTTGAAAAACGATGCATCTCATTAATTTTTAAGATTTTACAGAGTTTTGAGAACTGCTTATCATTCCCTACGGCTAAGAGCAAGTGACACTGATCTTTAGTCATGAAAATCTCTCCATAGGGCGCTATGTTTGGATGAATATTTCCCATGGATTTAGGTTGATTCTGCCCTACCAACCAATTCGCACCTTGATTCACCAAAGCACTGATAGCAGCATCGATCAAGGCCACCTGAACAAACTTCCCTTGACCGCTTTCCATCTGCTCAATAAGGGCGACCAGTATGGCTTCTTTCAGTTGATGTCCAGCCAAAACATCAATTAAGGCCACAGGCATTTTTAAGGGGGCAGCCCCTAATTCTCCATTGATGCTCATGAATCCAGACTCGGCTTGAATAACCGCATCGTATCCTACTTTAGGATTATTTAGTCCATAGCCAGTGATCTGACCATAAATAAGTGCTGGGTTAATTTCTTTCAGGGTCTTATAATCAACACCTAACTTCTCCGCATCTCCTGGCTTATAGCTGGCAATTACAATATCGGCACCCTTTATAAGCTTATAAAGCATTGCTCTTTCTTCCTTATTATTTAGGTCTATGGCCAATGACTTCTTACCCCAGTTTACTGAAGTAAAGTAAGCCGAAACAGTACCATTCATTTTCTCTCCCTTAAAGCGCCATGATCGTGTAACATCACCACCAGTTCTCGGGCTTTCCACCTTTATTACTTCCGCACCTAATTCCGCAAAAAACTGCCCTACACTTGGCCCAGCCAAAACGGAAGCCAACTCAATTATCTTTAGTTTTTTCATGTGTACTAAAAGCTATTGGTGGTTTTTAAAAAAAATAAGATTTTAGGTAAGGGCTTTTCAAAGACAGATTGTTATTTTAGCGTCTGCCATAGACTGATTTAATATCATGCTATAGCAATCAAACAAATTTACTACTAACTAACTGAACAGCGCCATACCTCAAAGTGTGGCGTTGTTTTCTATTTCGACCTTTCTATTGTGTAAGTAACCAGCTGAGAAAGGGAGTCTCGGTAAACGCTTGGCTCAAATGTTTCTAGAATGTCTTTCGCTTCTTGGTAGTATTGATTCATCACCTTTTGGGCATAGTCTATGCCACCCGACTCTCTAACAAAGGCAACGACTTCATTCACTTTTTTAGAATGATCTCCTTTGCTCTTTACGGTTCGAATGATCCTTCGCTTGGTACTACTACTAGCATTTTGCAATGAGTAAATCAGCGGCAAAGTCATTTTCTGCTCTTTAATATCAATACCCAACGGCTTACCAATTTCCTCTGTACCATAATCGAAAAGATCGTCCTTGATCTGAAAAGCCATTCCCACCTTCAATCCAAAATCCCTCATTTTTTCAATGTCTTCTTGAGAAGCATTTGAAGCTGTAGCACCAACGGCACAACATGAAGCAATCAGGGAAGCTGTCTTTTGGCGGATTACATCGTAATAAATATCTTCTGTAATATCCAAGTTTCGGGCCTTTGCCATTTGAAGCAACTCCCCTTCGCTCATTTCACGCACGGCTCGAGAAACAATCTTTAGAAAATCAAAATCTTCATTATCAACTGACAACAACAATCCACGTGAAAGCAAGTAATCACCTACTAAAACGGCTATTTTATTCTTCCAAAGGGCATTTATTGAAAAGAAATCTCTTCTGTAATTGGAATCATCTACTACATCATCGTGCACCAATGTGGCCGTATGCAGTAACTCGATAAGTGATGCTCCCCTGTAAGTTCTATCTGATATTTTGCCTGTTACCCCTGCAGCCAAAAACACAAACATAGGCCGCATTTGCTTGCCCTTTCGTTTTACGATGTAACTCATGATTTGATCGAGCAGAAATACTTTACTCTTCATGAATGACCTGAATTTCTGTTCAAATTCAGTCATTTCATTAGCAATGGGGGCTTGTATTTCGGAAAGCTTTAATGCCATATCAGTAGAATGCCACAATATTAACAGGTAATGCCTCAATGGCAAAGTGAGGGGAGCTTTATTTGAGGAGAAAAATACAACCTTTCTCCATTAAAAAATTTTACTACTAGTTTATTCTCAATTTTCACTCTTCAACCTAAAGTCAAAGCTAAATGAAATATATGAATCGTTGCGTGCTGTTTGAACATCTTTGCTCAACCAATGGTACATTATTTTAAATGTTGTTTTCTCATTACCAGTCGCCCAGCCTGCCCTAAAAGTACTTACCCAAGGCATCTGTCTTCCGGTATGAGGACTATCATTATTGAACAGACTCCCAGAAACGGTAATATCATGCAAAACATATGACACTCCGTAGCCGAATACTACATATCCTAACTTCTCAAGGTCTTGGTTTTTTTCTCCAATCATTGCATTTACAAATGGTGACTTGTTCAGTGCATTTAATATCCCCATTCGAAAATCGAAATTTTGAGCAATGTTACTGTGACCTGTCCCTAATGAGACTGAAGATGAACTAATAAAAGCCATGCTTTTTGGCACTAGCCAAAACTGCCTATTATATTCAGCGGTGGCATTTAAAACCAAAGCCGTTTTAATTTGATGCTGCCATCCTCTGGGTTGCTTAAATCCCACTGCATTATGATACCATTTCTGCAAAACTTCCGCCCCCGAGGCCTTGCCCGTTGTACCTAACACCAGTCCATATTTAAACCTTGATTGTGGTCTTTTGAATATAGACTTAGAAACCCCTGCATACAGCAGTCCGGCATAAGGCCTATCTAGTTCCGAAATTTCATCAAATAATAAATCATTTGGGGTATAAAATTTATGCGTAAGCTCTATGTCAATTATCTCCTTATTATTCAAAGAATCTGGCTTGTTTGGCACGTAGCGGTAATGGAAAAGAAATCCATTCGAATAATACTCATCATCCCTATTCATTAAGTAAACATCATTCTCTGTTGTTAATGAGAATTCAGCCCTACGATAGTCGCTCTGCCCTAAAACAGGGAAGTAAAAAAGCAGTGATAGACAAATAAAGAGCGACTTGATTGCAGTGTTATTTAATTTGAGCCGCTAAAGTCTCAATTATTTATAATTTTAGCCAGCGGATTAACAGCAAATGGATAAAAAGAATTTAAGAATTGAGCAGCAACTGAATAAACGTACCTCTCTGGGCAACAAGCGAAGCTTAAAACTGGTTGATGAAAAGCTCGTTGACTTTAGTTCGAACGATTACTTAGGCCTCTCTAGATCTGAGGGTTTGAAAATTCAAATTTTAAGTGCCTACGAGAAGCTATCGCCCAAAAACGGATCAACTGGGTCAAGGCTATTGACGGGCAATTCAGTATTGGCCTCTCAGGTCGAGTCAGAATTAGCCACTTTATTTGGGTACGGTGCCTGTCTTGTTTTTAATTCGGGATATAGCGCCAATTTGGGTTTTTTCTCTTGCCTTCCGCAGAGGGGTGATACTATTCTATATGATGAACTTTCTCATGCCTGCATTAAAGATGGTAGTCGATTGAGTTTGGCCAAATCAATGCCGTTTAAGCACAACGACTTAGAAGACCTTGAACGGAAATTAAAACTAAGTGAGGGCGAAATCTATATTGCTTGTGAAGCTGTGTATTCTATGGATGGTGATTTTGCACCATTAAAAGCACTTTGTCAACTTTCAGAAAAATACAGTGCGAAATTAATAGTGGATGAAGCACACAGCACAGGCGTATTCGGGAAGAGCGGAGCAGGCTTTGTGGCTGAATTAGGATTGACTGAACAAGTATATGCGGCTATTTTCACATTCGGCAAAGCCATGGGAATTCATGGTGCTTGCGTAGCTTCAAACCAAACCGTGATCGATTATATGATAAATTATTCACGCCCCTTCATATATACTACTGCACCATCAGCTTTTGAGTTTTTATCAATACAAGAAGCTTTCCGATTCCTTGAAAGCAAACCGAGTTTAGCTATCGCACTAAAAGAAAACATTTCTCTGTTTAATCAATCCCTTAAGGTTCAGCGACCTTCCCGCTATTTATCTACAAGTGCAGTACAGGTAGTAATCACTTCTGGCAACCAAAAAGCTAAATCCACGTCAAATGAACTTCAGGAATCGGGGTTTGATGTTCGTCCAATACTTTCACCCACGGTGAAGGAAGGAGAAGAACGATTAAGAATCTGCATACATAGTTTCAACAGCAAAAATGAAGTAATGGGCTTGGCGCATGGACTGAATTCCTTACTTTGTTAACAGCGGAAGCTAGAGGAACAATTTTTATCATATCTTTGGGGTTTTGAAAAACTGAATGAAGCCAATCGGCAAAGACTACGTAAAGAAGAAGTACGACCAGGTGGTTCCGGGAGGAATTGACGAGTGGCCTGTCGTGAGCTTGAGTAATAACAGGGACGCTTTTATTAAAGAGGTGACCGCTGAAAGCATTAAGCGTATAAAAAAACTGACCCCAAAACGCTCCAGCCTAATTGAAGAAATAGAGACTACTCTTTTTCGGGAGAAGTTAAGA
Source organism: Roseivirga echinicomitans (assembly GCF_001592935.1). Classification (GTDB taxonomy): domain Bacteria; phylum Bacteroidota; class Bacteroidia; order Cytophagales; family Cyclobacteriaceae; genus Roseivirga; species Roseivirga echinicomitans. The sequence goes on along the minus strand of NZ_LRDB01000051.1, from coordinate 229,989 downwards.
GTCAAAAGAAATCCATGGGCTGTTGACCCACCCGATGAAGCCGACTTTTTACAGTCGATTAAAGACAGACTCCTCGAAATCTCAAGTAATGACGACAAGGAGGATATTGATGGAACTTTAGAAGATATTCTATCCGAAATTATAGAGCGATACGCCAGTGAAATTGCGGGTAACTTCAAAAAATCTCGCTTTAGAATGGCCCGCTCCATAGTAACCTTTGGCTTTGCCAGATTATTGAATGCTTCCCGTGCACGAGGTTTTTGGTCTATTTTCAGTACCCGATATTCACTACAAGATAAGATTCACATTACAGGTGAAGTAGAAGAATTACGCACCTTGGCCAAAAAAGGGACAATCATAATGGTCCCTACCCACTTTAGCAATCTCGATTCTATTTTAATTGGGTGGGTAATCAACGCTTTAGGGTTGCCTGCTTTTATTTATGGTGCTGGTCTAAACCTCTTCAACATTAAAATATTTGCCTATTTCATGGAAAGCCTTGGGGCTTATAAAGTAGATAGAAGGAAAAAAAACCTGCTTTACTTAGAAACCCTGAAGAGCTACTCAAGCCTTGCGATTCAGAAGGGTTGTCATAGCCTTTTCTTCCCTGGTGGGACTCGTTCGCGTTCAGGCCAAATAGAAAAAAGGTTGAAGCTTGGTCTTTTGAGTACTGCCATCGAGGCTCAACGTGTCAATTATCAGAAAGGAAAAAGGGATGGACTTCACAAAATTTTTATTGTCCCAGTTACTTTAAACTACAATTTTGTACTTGAGGCACCCTCGCTTATTCGTGAATATTTGAGACTGAAAGGTCAAGAACGTTACTATGTCGAAAATGATGAATACTCGACTTCTTATAAAATCTCAGCTTTCTTACTCAAATTCTTCACCAAAGGATCCGACATATCTGTATCCATTGGCCGAGGCTTAGATGTTTTGGGCAATTACGTTGATACAGACGGCAATAGTTACGACAAAAGTGGTCGCCAAATAGATACACAAGAGTATTTCACCAAAGATGGAAAAATCATTTCGCATGATCAGCAACGCGAGGATGAATACACACGAATGTTAAGTGATAGAATTGTTGAAGAGTTCCACCGAATTAACAAGGTTTTTGCTAGTCATTTGGTAGCTTTTGTAGCTTTTGAAATGCTTCAGAAGAAATTCAACAAACTTGATTTATACAATCTACTGAGAATTCCAGAGGAAGATCAAATCATCCCTTATGAGGAATTCAAAACTGTTTTCCAGACGGTATTAAGAAGGGTTCACGAAATGTACAACAAAGGTGAAATTAGTGTTTCTCCTTACCTTACTGGGGATCCTGATAAAATCATAGCGCATGGCTTGGCCAATATGGGTATGTACCATGCTAAGCGTCCGTTGATCAAGAATAAAAAAGGTGACATTAGCACCCAAGATTTAAATTTGCTGTTTTACTATCACAACCGTTTAGTGGGTTATAACCTGGAGAAATATGTCTAAGGAATGCGTTGGAGTCATTGGTTCAGGCAGTTTCGGGACAGCCGTAGCAAACATTCTTTCAAAGAATTCGAATGTATTGTTATACGCTCGAAACCCCGAAACGGTAGAGAAGATCAGCGCTTCTCGAATTTCAAATGGTCAACAACTTAGTGAAAACATCACTATTACCAATAGCTTAGAAGAGGTTGCTAAAAGTTGCAATGTTATTTTCCCAGTAGTCCCATCTTCAAATTTCAGGGAAATGATGCGCCAATTCGCACCATTCCTCCACCCTTATCATGTTTTAATTCACGGCACTAAAGGCTTGGATTTGATCCTACCAGACGAAATCCCTTCAGATTTCAAAATGGATCGTTCATGTATCAGAACCATGAGTGAAGTAATCAGGGAAGAAAGTGTAGTTGTCCGTGTGGGTTGTATGGCAGGCCCAAATTTGGCAAAAGAATTAGCTTTAGGACACCCTGCAGCCACTGTGATTGCTTCGCCTTTTAACGAAGTGATCAATGAAGGCAAAAGGTTATTGAGGTCGGACAAATTTCAAGTTTATGGCAATCAAGACCTCAAAGGCGTTGAGCTTTGCGGTGTTCTTAAAAACATTATCGCTATAGCCTCCGGAATCATCTCTGGCTTGGGCTTTGGCGATAACGCTAAAGGATTATTAATCAGTAGAGGTCTAGTAGAGATGATCTACCTAGGCAAGGCCCTAGGGGGCGAAATATCATCTTTCATAGGTTTAGCAGGGATTGGCGACTTGGTGGCAACTGCTTCCAGTCAAACTAGTCGTAACTACACCATTGGCTTTAAATTAGCCCAAGGCAAAACTATGAATGAGGCGATTGCCGAAATGGAAGAAACCGCTGAAGGAGTTAATACCATTAGAATTATTAAGCAATTAGCGGATGCCCAAGGAATAAAGCCATTGATTACTGATATGCTTTATAAAATTCTTTATGAAGACATGAAACCCCTAGAAGGCCTAAGCTACCTTATGAAATACCCTGGCAATATCGACATTGACTTTCTTTAGTAGTCTAAAGAAAAACATCTCCTTCCCATTCAATCAGATTCCCTTTTTTTCAATTATATTAAGAAAGGCGCTCTAATCCCTAAGGCAATCAAACTCACAAGGCACCATATCATCATTCTTTGTTTGACTTTATGGTCTTCACTTTCGCTCTGTGCTCAGAAAAAAAGAGTGAAATATGACACATTACAACTATCGAAAAACACCACTATCATTTTAAAAGATGCCAGACTTACCTTTGACAAAGACACTACACTCATTTTACCCGATACAGTTTTCTATAAAGTAAATGGTAATTTTTATCAACGCTTGCATGGGAAATGGTCACAGCGAAAATTAACCAAAGAGCTGTTCAATCTGTTGTTTTCATTACCCTCAGATGACTTTAAAATCGACTCCACTCAGTTGGTAAAGAGTGAAAATCCTTTTAAAGACTATAACGGAAAAATCATAGGTGAGATTAAACTGATCAAGCTTAAGGCACTCGGTACACGAATGGATAAGCCTGAAGAAAGACCAAAGTCATTTGTTCAAAAAACAGGCAACACAATTAACTTCAATACTAGGGAACGGGTAATTCTCAACAACTTACTCTTCAGCAGTGGAGACATAGTTGACCCGCTGGTGATATCAGATAATGAAAGGATCCTTCGTGAACTGCCCTATATAAAAGATGCCAGAATTTACTTAAGCCCCCGAGCAGATAACCCGAATATTGTTGACGTAGAAATTATCACTAAAGACGTTTTAGCCCTTTCATTCGACATTGAGGCACGAGATTTTGATTCAGGTATCTTAAGGGTCAACCACAAAAATATTTTTGGGTCTGGTCATGAAATAGACAATCGATTCGCTGTTGACAATAGTTCAGATCAGAAATTTAGTTATCAAGCACGATATAAAGTACCCAATATTAAGCGCTCATTTATTTCCTTCGAGGCCAATTATGCAAATACCGTTAACAAAGATTTCAGTAATATAAAGTTGAGTAGAGAGTTCATTTCTCCTAAAATTAAGTTTGCAGGTGGTATTGAAATCACCAACCAGAGGCTTCGTTTCAGAGAATTATCAAATATCATTTCTGATGATGAGTATGACATTCAAACCATCAATGAACGTTATGACTATCAGGATTTTTGGCTGGCTAGGGCCTTCCCACTTAACTTAAAAGATCCCATTCTGAATGATCGAACACGACTTATTCTTTCAGGAAGGGTCTCAAACATTAAGTTTTCACTCAGACCAGAAGTCGATATTGACCTAAATCAACAATTTCACAACCGCACCTTGTCCATTACATCAATAGGAATTTCACAGAGAAGATATTTCAAAGATCAGTTGATTTTTGGCTATGGCAGAACGGAAGACATTCCTTACGGTTATCAGATTGAATTACTCGGAGGCTATGAATGGGCTGAATTTGGCAACCGTTATTTCCTTGGAGGAAAAGCAGGCCGCGGTGGGTACATTGGGAATTTGGGCTACCTATTGGGTGGGTTTTCGCTGGAAAGTTTTCTGAAAAATAAAATTTTCGAACAAGGCGTATTTAAAGTGGACTTCAGGTTTTTTAGCTCATTAATTGATTTGAACCAATGGAAATTCAGACAATTTATCAATTTCAACTATACATTTGGTATAGATCGTTTTCCTAATGAGTACATCGATATAAGGGACAAAAATGGCATAAGAGGCTTAGGAAGCAATACATTGAGAGGAACCCAGCGTTTTTTACTCAATATTGAAACCGTGAGCTTCACCCCATTTGAAGCCGCAGATTTCAAACTAGCAATTTTTGGTTTTTACGATTTAGGGATGGTCAACGATGGCAAACGCCATATTTTCAGAGAAAAAGCTCAATCTGGGATTGGGGTTGGCTTTAGAATCAGAAATGACAACCTCACTTTTAAAGCAATAGAAATCCGATTGGCCTATTATCCCGATGCCCCAATTGGTATTCCTATGACAGACTTAGATTTATCAGGAAACAGCGGTTTTAATTTCTCTGACTTCCTAATCACGCGTCCATCTCCAAGTATTTTCAGATAAGGACTATTCTCATTTTTTGAACCTATTCATATGCTCAAGCCGCTGAAGCAGGGTAGGGTGTGAGTAATTCACAAAAACATAAGCAGGATGCGGTGTGAGGTTGCTGAGGCTATCTACCGACAACTTCTTCAGTGCCGACTGTAAAGGAACAGGGTCATAGGTCGTGGAAGCATAAGCATCTGCTTCATACTCATGTCTCCTACTTATCATGTTCATTAAAACACCCGTGAGTTTTGAAATCGGAGTGTATAATAATGCAAAAGCAACAAGGTTTAAATGAACAGACATGCCCTCAGCTCCTAAAGCCATTGAAAGATTTTCATTAAAAATAAGAAGCGACAAAACATATAGAGTGATCGCCATCTGCACTATTGAAATAGCCATACTGACAATGACATGTTTCTTCTTAAAATGACCTACCTCATGGGCTAAAACAGCCACTAGCTCTTCTTGAGACTGTTTCTCGATGAGAGTATCATAAAGCACAATTTTCTTTTTCTTTCCCATTCCAGAAAAAAATGCATTGGCCTTGCTCGACCTTTTAGAGCCATCTATTACAAAAATATTGTCCAAAGGAAATTTAACGCGATCTGTATACGCGTTGATTTTATCTTTCAATTCTCCATCTGCCAAAGGTGTAAGCTTATTGAATAAGGGCAATATGAGCGAAGTATAAAATACACTCATCAGCAATGAGACCACCGTAATGACAATGAGCGCATAAATCCAGAACTGCTCTTGCCATTCAAAAATCAGCCATAGTAAGACACACCCTAAGCCCCCACCTAAAACGATGACCAATAAATAGCCCTTTAGCTTATCAGCAAGAAATATTTTTAAAGAAGTTCTATTGAAGCCGAATTTCTCCTCAATTACAAAAGTGGAGTACAGTTCAAATGGAATATTAATGATGTCGGAAACAAAAAATAAAACACCAAAAAAGACCAATGAATGCACGATAGGGTTTTGAAAATGATCAGAAAGCCAAATGTGTAAATCTCCAAAAAGCCCTAATACAAGAATAAGTATAGTAAGTGAAGTGCTAATAGCAGTGGTAAGAAATGAAAATTTGGACCTGGCTTTTAAGTATCGCTGAGACTTGGCGTATTCCTCAGGAGGGTAAATACCTTCTAACGCCATCGGTAGTTTGCTTTTGGCCGATTTCATATTAAAGAAATCGAGCAGCTGATCAAAAAAATAATCAACCAAAACAATTCCAATAATGAGCCCCAACAGTTGAAAGGAAGACATTCTCTCTTAGTTTTTCGGACAAGGGATGCTCCATTGATTGCGTGGCAACCTCGAAGGTTTTCCCCATTGAAAGAGGTAAGAAATAGAGATTTCATGCGCTCCTCCACTTGCATTGCTCAATTCCGAAAGGGTGTAATCGTAGCTATAACCAAAATTAAAGTCGTCAGTAGTTACCCCAAAAGAGAAAATGAGTGCCTCATTATTAGGAAAGTTCTCGAAGGTTTTAATTGGCAAGCCTCTGTATTGTAAACCCAAATTAATCGGCTCTAAATGCAAAAAGAACCCTGCATCCAACTGACTAAATTCGCCTTGGGTTTTATACTGAAAAATTGGTGTAATGCTTCTTTCCTTTCTGGTATAAGTAAGATCTCTTCTTAGCGCTCCTTCCTTTAACATTATTCTGTACCCCCCATGAATACTAACACGCTTACTAAGTGGGCTATCACCATCCAATAATGACTGATTCGGCTCAGTTAAATGCTGAACTGAAGCACCCAAAAACAAATTTCTCGAGTATATAATTCCTCCAACACCAAGATCTAAGTAATTTACATTAAGGTTATTACCTTCTATATTTTCACCAGGTAAGTTAGGGTCAAAGCCATTAACAGGGTCAATCTGACTGGCAAAAACAAGGTTAGAAAAATTTGCATTCCGCATAAAGTAGCTAGCCTGAATACCTGGACGAAAAACAATATTTTCTGAAATTTTAAGCTGATATGCGTAAGTCAAACCCACATTAGTGCTCTGCAAGCCAGCTACTCCTTCACGATCTGTGGTTACAATAAAACCTACTCCGCTATTATATTTTTCCAAATAATGGTCGGCATAAAACGAAAATGTAACGAAAGAAGCATCGAGAGACGGCCATTGATTTCGATAGTTAACCCCTAAGCGAGTAAAACCAGATGCTCCCGTAAAAGCAGGGTTAATATACAATGGAGCCGCATAGAATTGAGAGAACTGTGGATCTTGGGCTTTAGCCTGTCCCAACCCTACTCCCAACGTGACAATCAGCAAAAATAAAGTTTTGCGCATTTAAACTTTTAACCTTTAACGTTTGAGTACCCTCAAACTATTGTGAAAACGTAAAGTTATTTTTTTTCCTCGAAACCCAACGCTTAAAGCCTAGCATACAATAAGAATCTCCTATCTTAGGCCTGACTTTAAGGAGCGATGAATATAATAAAAACTCCGTTAACCACGTAATAGGGTTGTATTTTAGCTTCGGTGTTTTATAATTATATGAAATTTAGCGTGGTAAGAAAAACTCGCATTTTATTCTTTTTATTAGGGATCACTTTCTCGGTGCTGACATATGCTCAGAACTTTACGCGTCATAATTGGTATTTCTCCAACAATGACCAAGCACTTGTTTTTGGAAAAGCCCGGCCTGCAAAACCCTTTTTAGAAGACGGGAAATCATCGCAAACCAATATCGGTGAAAAGCTAACTGCCACCGACCCCACTACTGGCGACCTACTTTTTTACTCTGACGGAATTAATATTTATGATGCCACCCATTCCATTATGCAAAATGGAAATGGTCTAACTACCGACCCTAATGGCATTCAACCTCTTGCTTTGAGCCCTGTCCCTGGGGTTGGGAATGAGTCTCGCTATTATATTTTCCACCGTAATGCGGCTGGTGAAATACTTTACACTTTAATAGATATGAGTTCACAGGGAAACAGGGCAAATGGCCCTCCCGCTGGAGCAGTTGTAATTGGAAGCAAAAACCAAGTAACAGGAATTATAAATCGAGGCGATGGCATGCTTACAGTAGCTTCTGATGATATGACCCAATTTTGGTTGGTAAGCCAAAATAGTACGAATGGGAATTTCGAAATTCATGAGTTACCAGTGGCAGGTCAGCCATTCGACCCACAAGGCGCTCCAACTGTTTTAACATCCAATGTTCAAGCAGCGCATTTGTCATTAAACCCCATGGGCACCCAAATTGCAGTACGACCAAAAAATAATGTCAACATTCAAATATTAAATTTTAACAGAAACACTCCTGAGTTAATGTTCAACCGTTCAGTGGCCAATTCATTTGTGCCAAATCAAACCTTATCAGGCTCTGTTGGCTGGTCAAATAATGGAACGAAACTTTATTTTAGTAGAAACTTAGCTAATTCAACTTTTGGCAACCTTTTCAGAATAGACTTGACTGACCCAATGGCTTCTGTAGAGCCTGTCTTCAGTAATCCGGTTGGCGCTAGCCAAAGTGTAATGCTTGGACCAGACAGTGCACTTTACCACATTTATAGAGAAACTGCATCGGGACCTAGATTATTGGCTCGGATCAATCAACCTGACAGTGCACTTACCGCCTTAGCTTATGAAGCTTCGCTTTTTGAAGGAGTTGACCCCTCATCTGATTATTTTCAGCAGTTTATGCCTCCAGCAGCCATAGGGCCAACAGTTACCATTTCAGAAGACGGAGACTATTGTATGAACACTCCCGTTCAGTTTTATGCGAGTATTGACCCTTCAACAGCGATTCCAACTTCTTATTCTTGGGATATTCAGCCATTCGGAATTAACTCAAACGCAATTGCCCCTATTTTCACTTTTGATGAGGCGGGAATGTACATGGCCACACTTACGGTAGAATTTGATGGAATAGGGACGGTAATGTCCAATACCCTCATGGGTGAAATCATGGAAAACGATATTCAGGTTGACCTTCAAGACACCACTATTTGTGAAGGAGAAACACTGACTTTGGATGCCGAACCTGAGAGTGGTGGACAAGGACAACAAGGAGGAGCAACTGGTGGCCCATTTGAATACCGTTGGAATACAGGAGAAACCACATCTTCAATTGATGTAACAGACGCAGGTAACTATTGGGTAGTAATTACACCAACTACTGGTTGCCCAATTTATGAGACAGTAGAAGTAAAAGTATATGGTGATGAAAACCCAACTGCCAACATTTGGTATTTTGGAAATGGGGCAGGAATGGACTTTAATGAGGTGGACGGGCTCCCTGCGCCCCCAAGGAGTATTACCAGTCCACACGCGATGGATGCACCGGAGGGAACCTCTACAATATCTGATGCCAATGGGCAAGTGCTATTCTACACCAATGGAACAACAGTCTGGAATGCTGACAACGGTGTAATGCCAAATGGAACAGGTATTGGAGGAGACTCCACCTCAACACAATCCGTGGTCATTATTCCATTCGAAGATGACGAAACCCTATTCTATGTTTTCACTACGGAAGAGGTATATGGCGACAATACCTTCATGCTAAAATATTCTGTTGTCGACCTTAAAGAAGATAATGGATTGGGAGCTGTAATATCAAAAGATAATATACTCTTTACCAAGAGTACAGAAAAACTAATTGCCTTAGAAGGCGGTGGTGGTTACTGGCTAATGGCCCACGAATACGGTACGAATACTTTTAGAGCATACCCCATTACTAACCAAGGAATTGGACAGCCTGTATTGTCTTCCGTGGGTTCAATCCATAGCCTCAACGATGCTTCAAGTGGCCAAGCAGGAATGAAATTCTCAGGTGATGGCTCTCGCATAGCGGTAGCCCTAATTGAAGGTTCCGAAGACTACGTTGAGCTATTTAGTTTCGATGGGGGCACGGGAGAGGTGACCGATTTATTATACCAAATTGATATTAGTGAAGGTGGGCCAAACTTGAACGATCAACTTTATGATGTTCATTTTTCTCCAGGTGGTTTAAAGCTTTTTGCTACTATGAACAACCGAAACGGTGGAGCCCCAGGAGGTCGGATTTTGGAATACAGAATTGATACCGCCTCTACAGAAGCCACTCGACTAGCATCTAAAACCAACATTGCCAGCAGCGCCACGATTACCGTAAACTACGGTGCTATACAAACTGGCCCAGATGGGCAATTATATGTAGCCATGGAAATCTCTGGCAACCCCGCAGGAACAGCATTTATTGGTTCAATTAATGCAAATGAGGATACCGCTTCGTTTTCTTCTTTCAATCAAATGCAGGTGCCCTTAACCACAGGCAATTCGCGTTTAGGGCTCCCTAATTTTGTTCAAAACAATGTAAATCCTCCAATGGAGCCTTCAATGTCGGCCCCAGACAGTACCTGTGTAGAAGAAAGAATCGAGTTATCTGGAGTAGGAACCTCTGATATTGACGAATTCCTTTGGACCATTATTGACGAAGCAAACTTAACCGTATTCAGTGCTTCAGGCCAAGATACTGCTTATGTTTTCCCTCAAGGCCAAGCAGGTAGGTTTGATATTTCGTTGAACATTTCTAACCGCTGTGGTTTCGATACTACATTCGTTCAAACCATTCAGGTATTCGATATTCCGCCAAGGCCGGCAGTGCCAACTGCCGTGGTGCTTTGCGAGGGGGCTAGCTATGATTTAGATGCTTTAGGTGGTGACCCAGACGATCCAGCCTTGAGTTTTGAATGGACCAACAGCCAAGGTGCTGTAGTAAGTAATACACGATATTATACAGTTACTGAAGAAGAGATTTATACCATCACTATCACGAGTATTGGAGGGGGAGGCTGTGTTTCTAGTGCTGAAATCTTTGCCGCGCCTCCTTTTGAGATTGAGTTACCAGAAACCGCTACTATATGCCAAGGAGAACCGCTAACCTTAGATCCAAACGTAAATGCCAACAACTATATATGGACTAGAATTAACCCCGATAATTCCACAACCACACTTCCAAACCAAAGAACAGCTGTTGTTGACAGTAGTGTTCCGGGTATATTCACTTATGTAGTTTCCATTGAAGACCCTGTTGAACCAGGTTGTTTTGCCAATGACTCAACAGTAGTCACCATCAACGGCTCCCCAAATTTATCATTGGTCAGTACTCAAGATGCCACTTGCCCACAAGTAGGTCCTGCACCAGATGGCGGATTTGTATTCAATATTGGAGGAACTGGTAATTATAGCTACACTGTAAGTAATGCTATTGGCACTACCGTGGCTCAAAACAGCTCGACTGATGGCCCCAATGATGTGACCGTTACTGGTTTAAATGGCGGCATATATTCTGTCAGCGTAGTTGATAATAGTACGAACTGCACGGATGAACTTACAGGCATTCAAATTCAGAATAATAATTTCAATATCGTTGTACCTGTTGTTACAGCCAATGCTACATGCGATACAGCGGATGGAAGTATTACCATTACTTTAGATGATGCCACAGTTTTTCCTGTGACCTATGTGCTCAACAGAAATGAAACGGGCTTCACTCCATTATCTGGAAATGCTACAACCAATGGCTTTATGATTACTGGCCTCGAAGGTGGCACTTACAATATTGAGGTAACTTCTACGGCTTTAGGCTGTACCGCAACCGCAGCGGATATAGTGGTAAACCAACCTACTGATGTTCAGAATCTACAAATCTCTGGAACTACAGAGGTCTGCGATGCAAACCCAAGCACAACATTAACGGCAAGCTCTTCTACCAATGGAACAATCTATACTTGGATTGGCCCTAGTGGACCCGCAGGAAACACAGCCAGTATTACCGCAACAGAATCTGGCACTTACACCGTTACAGCCGATGCTCCTGGTGTGGCTTGCCCTACTTCTGAATCGGTGATTGTTACCCTCACCGTTCAGCCAGATGTCACCATTATTCGTGAAGGAGATATTTGTGATGGCACTTTGGTTTTGGAAGCTCAAATCAACAATGAGAAGCCAAACACTGCCTACAACTATTCTTGGTCTACAGGCCAAAACACAAAGTGGATTACCGTTACAGCAGATGGAACTTATGATGTTACAGTAAGGGAAGCAGGGGATTTAACTTGTACTGGAACAGACACGGAAACCATTGATTTCCCTGAAGAATTAGAAGCTACCTTAAGTTCAAGCCCTGCTTGTGATGACGGACAACCGATAACACTTACTGTAGATGTTTTGTCTGGTAATGCCAGCAGTTTCACTTGGACCCGCGATAACCAAACTGTAGGAACTGGCAATCCAATGGTAGTGAGTGATGAAGGACCTTATACAGTGACCATCAGCGACAACAACGGCTGTTCTATTGAAAGAAGTATTTTGATTCGCAGAACTGGGATTCCGGAAGGGCTTTTACCTGATATCGAATATTATTGCCCAACTTCTTCTACTGCGTTAACCTTAACTGCAGGTATTGGTTTTGAAACCTATGAATGGACTCTGAACGGCCAGCCTTTTCCAAATGCAGACCAAGAGCTGATAGTTCCTTCAGCTGGTATTTATGAGGTAACCATGACTACAGCCACAGGCTGTGTGAGAATAGATCAAATTCAAATTATAGAAAGTTGTGAGCCTGTCATCATTGCTCCTAACGTAATAGTGCCAGAAGGTAATCCGCCAAATAATGTGTTCTCGGTCATTCCAAATGACTTTGTATCCGACTTCCAGATTTTCATTTATAGCCGCTGGGGGGAATTGATTTTCCAAAGCAATACAGTAGAATTTCAATGGAACGGCACATTCAATGGCAGGCTGGTACCAATAAGCACCTATCCTTATGTAATGAAATTCAGAAGTAGGCTCCAACCAGAAAGAGGCGAATTCGAGCAACGAGGAGCGATTACAGTAGTTCGTTAGTCCGTAAATAATTGCTATTTTCGGGAATGAAACGCTACATTTTTGCTCTATCATGCCTATTCCTTTTTACAAGTGCTCAAGCCCAAGAAAAAAAGCGCGCTCGGGACTATGGTATTGAAATAGGCGTAATGGCCACTGGAAACCTCAACGCCATAACAGATGTTCCGGGTGTAAAAGTTGGTCATCAGACCCTCATTAAAGGAGATAATATTCGAACTGGAGTAACTGCCATTCTACCCCATTCTGGAAATGTTTTTCAAGACAAAGTTCCTGCAGCCATATACATTGGAAATGGCTTTGGCAAACTGGCTGGTATCAGCCCAGTGCAGGAATTAGGAAACCTAGAAACCCCAATTATTCTTACAAATACATTGAGTATCCCAATGGGCATTCAGGCCACAGTAAAATACACACTCGCTTTAGAAGGAAATGAAAACGTTCAGTCGGTCAATGCAGTAGTAGGCGAAACCAACGATGGTTATTTGAATGACATTCGAGGAATGCATGTTTCTGAAGCTGACGTTATTACCGCCATTCAAAATGCACAATCAGATATTGTTCCCGAAGGAAATGTTGGTGCTGGAACGGGTACAGTAGCCTTTGGTTTTAAAGGGGGGATTGGCACTTCATCAAGAAAATTACCAGAATCTTTAGGGGGCTATACCATAGGCGTTTTGGTACAAACCAATTTTGGAGGTGTACTCACCATTAATGGCGTACCCGTTGGGAAAGAACTAGAGCAATATCCATTCTCTAGTGCCATCAAAAAAAGTGACGGGTCATGCATGATCGTAGTATTAACCGATGCACCATTAGATGCCCGTCAGTTGGAACGTGTGGCTAAAAGGGCCATGATGGGCTTGGCCAAAACTGGTGGAATAGCCTCAAATGGTAGTGGCGATTACGTTATAGCAGCCTCCACGGCAGAATCCATGCGAATTCCTTATCAAACTAGAGAGAAGTTTGACACAGGTGATGTACTAAGAAATGACCACATGAGCTCTATTTTCATGGCAACAATTGAGGCGACAGAAGAGTCCATTATCAATTCTCTATTCATGGCTGAAACCGCTAAAGGAAGAGAGGACCATGTCATACAAAAACTACCTATGGAAAGAGTAACCGCAATACTTAAAAAGCATGGAGTGATTAAATAGGGACAGAAATTAAACTTCTTTTCTGTCATTTGTATTTCAATAGAAGATGCTCCAAAGTAACAAAGCATCATAATTCTAGTTAATTGTGGCCTACACTACTTTTACCACGATCTAATTGCCCATTATTCTTGAGCATTTTTCAACCACATAATATTGTTTTGAGATGACAGTGGTTTCCATATCTTTAGCATATCAATCGGATCCTACTAGTGCTATTGTTGAGAAAAACATATCTATTATTTTTTCTGCTCCTTTTAGGTCATTCCTCCTTTGGGCAGAATGACAGTTGGGGAAGAGAGTTCTATGTGAGTCTATTTCCGCATGATAAACCTCAACAAGAGATGTATTTTCATTTTAGAGCAGAAGAGCCAAGTACTGTAAATGTCAATTTTGCCAATAAACAAAATGTAACCTATGACCTACCAGTTGGTCAATCGAGCTTTAAGATCACTTCAGAACAAACCAACCTCATAACTGCTTCTGTTTTAAATGGAGATAATGTCAATACCTCCGCCCAAATCATCTCGGATAATAAAATAATTTTTGCCTTTAGTAACTCAAGTACATATAGTGTTGATGCCACCATCGCCATGCCGATGATTTCCGCAGGTCATCACTATATAGTGTCCGATGATTGGGAAGGCGGCCTTAATCCACCCTACCCTAGCCAGGTAAATATCATTGCCACTGGTGGCAAAACCGTGCTGAAGATAATTCACCCTAACGGCACGGAAGAGGCCGTGTTTATAGATGCTATGTCTACCTATACCATAGAGTCAACTAGTAATCTCTCGGGCTTGGAAATCATTGTTTCTAAAGACCCTACACTTGTACCCAGCAATGGGCCTCCACCCCCCCCAGGTGGTGTCGGGCTACCTGCTCTAAATTGTAATCCTGTGATTGTTTACACTGGCAGTCAAGAACGATCATTTGGCCACTGCCCATTCCCCGTTGCTTCTAGTCATATAGTGGAAGCTCTTTCTCCCTTGTCTACCTTAGGTACAGAATACGTTTTAACCCCACTTTTAGGCAGGGAAGAAAAAAAATTCTCATACGGCTATACGGCTACTGAAAACAACACAACCATAAAAACCACCAATTTCCATAATACCACAACAATGGTTCTCAATAAGGGTGAAGTATTTGCCCTTTCTAAGGGAGATGCCATATACGTCAAAGCAGACAAGCCCATTCTAGTCACACAGCAAGCGTCAGCGCAAGACGGTTGTGATCCATTCTCACCTCCCCCCTTGGGTAAAACCATGGGCTCTCCATTTTCAATTACGCTCTCTCCTTTCGAGCAAGGCATTGAAGAAACGGTGATCGAAATTGCTGAAACCAAAAACATTCTTAATCATTTTTTGAACATTGGAATTGCTACAGCCGATGCCCCCAACTTTAGTATTTCGCCAAGTCCTGGCGCTATAAACTTTACAGATATTGGGAACAGTGGCTTCTCCTATGCCTCCGTAGCGGTAGATCCCACTGTTACATATCGACTCAAGGCAGGAACTGGGAAGTTTACTGTAACCGAATATGGATTCGGACTTAGTACAAGTTATGGCCAAAATCCTTTTCAAAACCTGAACAACCTTAATTTTGAAGTGGCTATCAACGATCAGCAATTAGGCACAGTTAAAGAAGATGCCTGTATTAACACTGAGCTACAAATCGACCTTAATTACCTTAAGCCAGGACTTGAAGGCTCCTACAATCATATTGAATGGGATTTTGGTGATGGCACTACTGCAGAAGGCAGAAGTGTAAGTAAAACTTATGATGAAGCCGGATTATACAGAATTTCTGCCAAGATTTTTACCGATGAAGACATCTGTCTAACTACCCACACTTTGATTCGAGAAGTGGAAGTTCACGAAATAATAGCCGAACGAATAGAAGGCCCCACTTCACTTTGCCCATTTTCTCAGAACATGGTATATACCCTGATAAAAGAGGGGGATTACTTCTACAATTGGGAAGTAATTGGAGGTACTATTGTTGGCGCAGACAATCAGGAAACAGTAACCATTGACTGGGGGCCACCAAATCTACAGGCAATGGTAAGGGTATATGTCTCTGATGAATTCAGTTGTGCCATTCCTGCCATAGGACTAGCTGTAGTTTTAGAAGCCAAAGACGAACTAAACCCAGACCTACCTTTTGGAAGTACAGAGGTGTGTTTTCAAGAAAGAAGCAGTCAAGTATATTATACTCCATCAATTACAGGCGCATCTTTCGAATGGCATGTAGAAGGAGGAACGATTACTTCTGGTCAGACCACCAATCAAATCAATGTAAACTGGACTCAGCCCAATGGAAAAGTGTCTTACACCTTATTTCAGAGCTCATGTTTCGGTACCTCAGAAGAACTCAATGTCCTTGTCTACGAAGACCTTACCTTTGATATTCAAACCATCGACCTTTCTTGCCTCGATGCGGACGATGGTAAAGCAAGTGTTTCTATTCAAGGTGGAAAAGCACCTTACACAATTAGCTGGAGTAATGGTAAGGAATTAGCCCCAAGCGTGGGTGCCTTAGCAGTTGGCCAATATGAAGTAACTGTAACAGATGAAATTGGCTGTAGTCTAACAAAATCTTTTGAAATCACCACCCCTGAGCTATTAGAGGCTAGTGTAGAAATATTTAAGTTTTGTAATGGAGAAGCAGACGGTAGCGTGAGCATCCTACCCAAAGGAGGTACCGCTCCCTACACCTATCATCTTTATGCAAGCACTGGAGCAAGTAACTACGATGTCACCAATACCGATCCTTTATTTAACAGTTTGGTAGCAGGCGTCTATACATTAGTTGTGACAGACAAAAATGGCTGTACTTACAATCATTATGTTGAAATAATTGACCCTGACCCTCTAGAATTAACCGTTACCGACAATGTTGAAATATGTCCACAAACACAAGACGGAACAATATCGATATCAGTAACTGGAGGGACACTTCCCTATACTTATCAGTGGTCGTCTCACCCAAATGTTAACGCTCCCACCATTTATGATGTAGGCAAAGGAACTTATCAAGTCATTGTAACCGATGCCAATGGATGTACTATTACTAAAGAAATTAAAAAAGAAGAGACCTTCCCTAGGCTCTTTGTGCCCAACATTTTCACCCCAGATGGAGACGGAATTAACGACACTTTCAAACCAATATCTCCATGTATTATCAGTTATAAAATTACTATTTTCAACCGATGGGGCCACCCAATTTTCATCTCTGAAACAGGTGGTGAATGGGACGGTACGCAAGACGGAAAAGAGCTTCCTGCTGGTGCCTATATCTATAGAATTGATTATTCTGATCCCATCAACCCCGAACTAGCCGCACAAACCAAAGGCAGGGTGGTGATGTATAAGTAAGTGGGACTATTTCTTCGAGTTAAAAACATCAAATACTAACAGATCCTCATCAGGCTGATAATCAATTTGGCGTGAAAGGTGCAAACCCTCTTTACTTACAAAAGCTGTTTCGTATTCATACATTCCTTCAGCCAAATCCAGCTCATCCATCTTCTCAAAATTTGAATTGGTCACGGTTATGGATAGCTTAAAACTCCTTCTCCCTTTCTCATACTGTTCAACCGTTCTTTCATGGAGAGCAACCCGATAATAAACATCCTTATAAGGGTCATAAATGAAGTTCATATAAAAACCTTGCATATTGGTAAGGTCGGAAAGTTCATTAAAACTATAGCCATACAAAGTAGGCGTGTCTCTGCGCTTAGGGAGCGGCTTCATCTCTCTCATGTATTCAGATTTTACCGACTTACTTTCTTGAATGCTATCCAAATCGATGACCGAGACAATGTCTATTTCTGGATTTTTAGTATAACTCAAACTCAATTGTTGAGTATTTGGGTTAAATGCCAAAGAAGAGGCAAAAGGAGTATAAACTCCCCAGAAATTATTCAACATTAAAGGTTGCGGAAGCGAATGGTACTCTCGTTCTCCTGTCCTCAAATTCAACTCAATCATATAGATCAGTCGCTGATCATCAAAAGGATTTGCTCCTGCATTCTGGACAGAAATAAAAAGTCGATCACCATTTTTGAAAGCTTGAGAAAGGGGTGACACCATCATGTGAAACCCTTGTTTTGACTGTTCTTCACTATCTTCCCCTATTCCAACATCATAGGAGCGTAATTTCTCACCTTTAGCATTCATCAAGTGTACTCTACTTTGCCAATGATTAAAAAAGAAAATGGAATCTGAGTTTTGAATGAAGTGCCCCATATTCGTAATTGTTCCAATTCCTTCTGGGCCATCTTTCAAAAAGCCTATCTGCTTTTCTATTTTACCTGACGAGTAATCAAAAACGTTTACACTGACATTAAAGTGATTAAAGATTGACAGTTTGGTAACTCCATCCTGTTCAAAAGTTAAGATGGACTGGTTAAAAGGAGCCAGTGTACTGTCAAGATAAAAGGCCTTCTCCCCTATTTTCTCAAGTTCAAATTTGCCAAAGGCATCATCATTTACATTGTCCTTCTGTGTTGAACAACCCCAGAAGATTAGCAAAAACAGGATTAAAAAATACTTCTTATCTGAATCCATGATTTGAAAAGACATTCGACTAATATTTAGGAGTGGTAATTCTGTTTTAGCGCTTAAACTTAAATGACATGATCATAGGGTTCTCAGAGGCCAAGGCTTTCTCAATGGATTGACTCCCTTTTATGGCCTTCTCAAATTGAGGGTTTATGGATAGAATATACCTGAGATGATCAGCATCAATAGCCACATAAACGCGTTCGTTCTCAACCAAAATTGGAAGAATAGAGTCTCGTAAACCTTCACCTACTTGAAGGCCCAAATACTCCGCTCTCCCCGAGTTTTTATCTATCACCACTCCCACTGTTCGATATGTAGGCATCAATGTCATCTTACCAAAAATCCAATTATCAGATTCTATATTCGTAAAATATATCAATGCCTCGGCCTTCCCTTTCAGGTTGTCTATAAATTCAAAAAACTCATGATCGGTTTGTAGCTCATTTGCGAAATGCCAATACTTGCCAAATTCAAATCGATAAGCAGGACTAACTTTATGCTCGGGTGTGATGCTATATACGGTATCACTAAAGCCAGGCCTATAATGTATGTCTCGGCCGACTTTACTAAAAACAACCCTATTCCCCAGTAGCAAAGATTTTGGTTTTTTAAATGGAACTAAGGCTGCCTCTAACTCAAGATTTGCGTTGGCTGTAATCACATTTGCATGAACAGTGTCGGCCACTAAGCTGTAATTGGCATTGAACAAATACCCCTCTCCTTGTGAAGTAAAATGAGCTGCTGCAAAGCCCAATCGCATTGCTGAGTCATAGGCCCAGTCTTTCGTCCACTTAGTAATTCGTTGACGCTTGCCATCAAGCAACAAGACTTGATCATCCATAACCATTAAATCAGTAATGGATGAATATTCCCTCGGTCCCATTCCTCGCTCCGATAAGTGAGAAATATACTTTCCATCTTGATCAAAGCGTATGGCTTTTCCATGACCACCCGTCACAATGATCAATTCATCCCCATCAAGAATTATTTTATCCACATACCCAAACATCGAATTTTCGCTTTCTTCCAAAACCGTAATTTCAATATCTGTTAGAATATCAGAAAAGGGAACTAACTCAGCATCTAGGTCTACTTCATAGACTTTTAGATCAATGGTTACCTCGTCTTTTTGTATAGCGCAAGAGGAGATTATAATTAAAAACATAGGCAAAAGTGTTTGAAGTGCATAGGAATAGATGTTTTTACCTAAAAATTTAGGCAAAAACACCATAATCGAAAAACTTTTACCGATAAGTAATCAAGCGTAAAAGCGGCTGGCAATAAAAGACAAACTAGAATTGCTATTCTGAGTATTGATCCAGATACCGTGACAACAAAAGTAATCATCATTTAATTAAGAGTACTTTTGCTACAATTCAAGATATAGCATAAATATTACAATCTATTGAAAAAACATCCAATAAGGTATGGATCCAATGACTTGGCTATTTTTCCTTACCCATCAAAAACACCGTAATGACTAAGGGTATTGTAATTATAGCATTAAAAATCAAGTGTTTTGTGAGACTCAAATCAATTACAGAACCACAACTACACCAACCACTGACTGCATAATATTTAAACACTGCCAAGTAGATTGAGTAAAGAATCATCAGAGATATTAATGCGTACAAGGCACCAATCCTCATTTTTTTAAACAAAAGAACCACTCCTAGAATAATCTCAAATAAAGGAATAAAATAGGATAGAAAAAAAACCGTATTACCATCAAACAAATTAGAGTTTGTCATGCCAAATGCAAAGTCCAATAAATTCATAAACTTTGAAACACCAGAATACAACATAAAGCCCGAATAAATCAAAATAACAAATTCGATTATACGCTTAATATTCAGTCTTGAGGTGTATTTCGAAAACAGCAACGCTATAGTTTTCATATAAAACAAAAAATAAATTATTGTCTAAAACTGCAATTTCAATGGGTAATTCCTCTCCAAGGTTTGGCACTGCAAAGCTTGTGAAGTAACCTCCATTATGTACCTCATAAGTATCAACTGTCATAAAATCATCATTTCTGCCAAGCTTAAATTTAGACAAAATGTATATGAGTCGATCATCAGCTGAGGCAGAATAATTCACATAGAAATCAGGTTCTCTAACAAACATTTGTGCTGTAAAGCCTTTCAATATTTGTTTAGTAAATACCTTTGGAGCTTGAGTTTTATCAATTGTTTTAGCTATATAATTCAAACTACCGTCCTCACTAAATGTAGCGAAAGCCCCTATTCTTCCAGGTACATAAAAGGTTTGTTTCTGGTTATATGTAAATACTCCCTCAGCTACAATCTCAGGAAAATCAGTTGACTCTAACTCAAATAAATCCATTAATTCCTTACTCCAAATTGGAACTGCATCAGAAACACTTATTAGTTGCAAAGAAGACTGAGGGCCTTCATCGGTTATTGTCAAATAACGATCATCTTTTACTGGTACACCATTATAGATAGGTGTTAACAGTTTTCTAAAATCAACTATACTATCCAACCCAATCTGAGAACGTATTGTGTTTTTTTCAATATCTACCATATGCAGGTTTCCATTGAAATTTCTTACCGATGATAATTGAGAGTTTTCAAAAGGAGCACCACCAGATTTCACTAAACCAAGATTAACCTTGTTCCCATAGTTTTCTATTAGAATTACCTCTTGATTATTATCTATGCCCCACACATTCGCCCCATCTGAAAAAATCCTAAAAACCGACTTCCCGTCTGGAAAATTAAACGGTTTTAACAAAACCAATTCCATTTTAAAAGTACGGATACCAGTTTCATCAATTACAGGCTTAATCAATTCAGATGAAGAATTATTAGAATCATAATCAATAACAAAATAAAGAGATACAAATAATAATATTATTACTATTAGGCCAATCCGCTTCATAAGCTCATTCTTGTTTATCTATAAACTCGATCATCGGCTTGTCTTTCCCTTTTAAGTAAACAGGAACTGTAACTGCCCCAAGCCAAGTTTGCTTCGTGATTGAAATACATTTGTATCCCCAGCCAGGGCACAGCACATATTCTGTGCTGTCATCTTGTTCTTGTGCAACTAATTCAGAAATAGCAAAAAAAGAAATGAACAAGAAAAGCACTAATATTATCTTACGCCTGCCTTTTGTTAAAATCGTTTCCATAGAGTTTAATTTTTATTGATACTTTTGATGAATTTTATAATACCTGCTAGTTCAGCAGCACTGAGTTCCATACATTTAAAACCAGAACCATTGCATAGACCACCATTCTCAAATACTTCATTATCTTTCCCCTTATAAATTAAAATTTCATCTTCATTAGTTTTAGCATATAAATCAGGGATAAGCAATAGCACCATTAGTGCTATTGCAGGAAAAATTCTTTTCATTATTCTTGTTTTAGTGCTTTAATTATTTCAGTCATTTGTGATGTAGTTAGCTCAGCACATTTGAAACCAGTTCCCTTGCAAAAATTGAGGTTTTCATCAATCATTGGAGCATCTTTTCCTTTGTAAGCAGTGATTTTGTCATCTGAAGACTCTTGCCTCCACCCAAAGGCTGTAAATGATATAAAAAAGCATACCATTACTAATAAACTTGATACTATTTTTCTGTTCATAATCATATTTTTTTCATAAAAACTCATTTCACAGAAGATACTACAGCATCTCCCATTGTCAATCAAAAGCGGTAAAACAGGTTGCATGCCACCATATTTTATCATTAATTTAGCCTACTATAAAACAAATTTTTAAGCAGTCTTCATTTAATTAACATGATAATGTTATGTATAATAATCCATAATAACAATAGCGTGAATAAATTCACTATTGTGATTTATCAAGCTAAACCTTAAAAATATCACTATATGCAGCCGTATAGCACATTTTAGCATCAAAAATATTTTTCACTTTTTTTTAATTACTAATCATTGACAAATCATATTAATATATTTACTAAACATATTATTCATTTATAAGCAAATAGTTTCTTGGTTTTGCTACTTATTTGGGCTTGGCGGTAATTATTTAGTTAAGCAGCAAGTCATTTCTGCCACCCTGTCACCCATTTTCGCTTGGTATGGCCTTTGTCTTAATGGACTTGGATTAAAAAAACTGACAATAAGCCATGCAAGAAAAAGGTACAATCTCGATTCACACCGAGAATATTTTCCCAATCATCAAGAAGTTTCTCTATTCAGATCACGAGATCTTTTTAAGAGAATTGGTATCGAACGCAGTTGATGCCAGTCAGAAAATGAAACGCCTTGCTGTACTCGGAGAGTACAAAGGTGACCTCGGAGAGGTAAGGGTAGAAGTAAGCGTAAACAAAAAGAAAAAGACGATTACCATCAGTGACCGAGGAATCGGAATGACGGCTGAGGAGATCAAAAAATACATCAACCAAATCGCCTTCTCTGGCGCCACTGAGTTTGTAGAGAAGTTTAAAGATGCGGGCGATGCCAAAGAAATCATCGGTAAATTCGGCTTAGGTTTCTACTCTGCCTTTATGGTAGCCGATAACGTAGAAATTGACACCCTTTCTTATCAGGAAGGCGCAGAACCTGCCAGATGGATTTGTGACGGTTCTACAGAATTCGAAATTACTGAAGGAACAAGAAAAGAAAGAGGTACAACCATCACGCTTCACGTGAACAAAGATTCTGTTGAGTTTTTGGAAGAATCTCGTATTCAGAATGTGCTTACCAAGTATGCCAAATTCCTTCCTATCGAAGTGAAATTTGGAGAGAAAGACAAGCAAGTTGAAGACGGTGAAGACAAAGAGGGCAAGAAGAAATATAAGACTGTTAAGGAAGACAATATCATTAACAACACTACGCCACTTTGGACAAAATCACCAAATGATTTAACAGATGAGGATTACCTAAACTTCTACAAAGAGCTTTATCCGTTCTCTGAAGAACCATTGTTCTGGATTCACTTGAATGTGGATTATCCGTTCGAGCTTACAGGTATTCTTTACTTCCCTAAATTGAAGAAAGACTTCGAAGTACAGAAAAACAAAATCCAGCTTTACTCTCGTCAAGTATTTATTACTGACGAAACCAAGGATGTCGTTCCTGAATTCTTGATGTTACTTCACGGTGTAATTGACTCACCAGACATTCCATTGAACGTTTCGCGTAGCTACTTACAGTCGGATGGAAATGTGAAGAAAATCAATACTTACATTTCTAAGAAAGTAGCCGACAAACTGAGTGAGCTTTTCAAAAAAGAACGTGAGTCTTACGAAAGCAAATGGGAAGACATCGGTCTTTTTGTGAAGTACGGAATGATCTCTGACGAGAAATTCTATGACAAAGCAAAAGACTTTGTGTTGGTGAAAAACACAGCGGGCAAGTACTTTACAATGAAAGAGTACGAAGCGCATATTGAAGCCAACCAAGTAGACAAAGACAACAACAAAGTTTGGCTTTACGCTACGAACGTTGCAAAGCAAGATTCATTCATTAGCGATGCCGTTGACAAGGGCTATGATGTGATTGTATTGGATACGCCAATCGACAGCCACTTCATTAACCACATGGAGACTAAGATGGAAAACACACAAATCAAACGTGTGGATGCCGACAACATCGACAAGCTGGTAGACAAAGATGAAAAGCGCGAGTTGGTCATTAATGACGAGCAGAAAGAAGCGGTGAAAGGCGTTTTCGACAAAGCGATCAATAACAAAACTTATACAGTAGCGATTGAGCCTTTAGCACCATCAGATGCTCCTGTTTCTGTAACCATGCCTGAGTTTATGCGAAGAATGAAAGACATGCAAGCAACTGGCGGTGGCGGTTTCAACATGTTCGGTTCAATGCCAGACAACTATAATGTAACCGTAAACGGAAACCATAAATTGGTGGACAAAATCATCAAGGCTACAGAAGAAGGCGACAAAGAAGGTTTGGCAAAACAAGCATTTGATTTGGCCCTACTTTCTCAAGGTTTGTTGGAAGGCAAAGCCCTTACCGATTTCATCAAAAGAAGTACTGCCATTTTAGGCGAGTAATTCTCTACAACTTATATAAACAGAAGCCTCAATTCAGCAATGGATTGGGGCTTTTTTTGTGGCTATAGATATGAATACTGAGACAAGCTCAGCATGACTGAAGCATTCAACATCAACATTTTAATGAACCTCGAATATACCCCGCTGGCGGGGAAGGGGTGGGTTTGCAGCAGCTCAATTTCTTTGGCGTCCGTCTTTGTGGGTGTTGTCACCCACAAACTGCAGTAGGCATTAATCAATTATTTTCTCTCCTGCGCTTGAGATACCATACCTCATCTAAGGTTGAAATTATAGATACTTCATCAACTTGTTGGAGAAAACTCCAACAAGGGCGGAGAAATAAAGCACTTTGGCAATAGACGGACAGAGTCCTAAAACCCATAATGAGTCACAGGTTTGGAAAACCTGCGACAGTTGCGGAGTCAGCTAATTGATGTCAGCTCCTTTCTTCAACACCCAAACACATTAACACTTCAACACACTACCACCGTCCGCCACCGCACACTACTGTTCTCTACGGCACAAAATGAAAGGTGGCAAGCTTCAAAAGGACTCATTCCAGCCAAAAAACACTTGTTATCTTTTGGCATTCGTTTTGGAAACAAACCAGCAGAAATACCTAAATTCATTCCCATGCTGAAGAACATGTTCAAGGTTGCTTGGCGCAACGCAATCGCAAACAAACAATTCACCATTCTCAATATTCTTGGGCTCTCTATTGGCATTACCGCCTGTCTGCTGATTACCCTCTATGTTCAAGAAGAGTTGTCTTATGACAACTTCCACAAAGATGCCGACCAAGTATACCGTATTAACCAGCCAATGATTTGGGGCGACTGGGATGCGGGATTTGCCTCCACAGCCCCTGGAGTAGCAGTGGCACTCCGCGAAGATATTCCTGAGTTTACTGAAGTTTTGCGAATTCACGATTCTGGTGAAAACTTGGTTACTTATCAGCCTAAAAATGATGCCCCTGTTTCATTTAAAGAAGCAAGAGTATATACAGCCGAAGCCAATTTCTTCAACCTTTTCTCTTTTCCTGTTTTAGAAGGAAACCCTGAAACAGCTTTAGTAGAACCTTTAAGCATTATCATTACCAAAAGCATGGCCACCAAGTATTTCGGGGAAGAAGAGGCCGTGGGCAAAATATTAGAAGTAAGACAAGGCGAAGACGCTGGTCCGTTTAAAGTAACAGCGGTGTTAGAAGACATCCCGTCTAACTCTCATGTCCAATTCGATATGATGACTTCCATGAGTACCTACCGTCATATTGAAGCACGCCAATGGACATGGGTTTGGACTACTTTTGTCACCTATGTGAAAGTTGCTCCCGGTGCCGATCTCACAAAAATAAATGCAAAACTGCAAGCCATTCCTCCAAAGTGGGCAGCTCCAGCAGTAGAGCGTGCCTTTGGTGAATCTTATGATGAATTTGTACCTGATGGTAAAAAATGGACGCTCACCATGCAGCCCATTCGCGAAGCCTATTTACATTCTCCTATTACCGGCAACCGAATCGGTCCATCTGGAAATATCGCTTACGTTAAAATATTTGGCGCTGTAGGAATCTTAGTGCTTATGCTTTCCTGTATCAACTTCATGAACCTTTCTACCGCTCGTTCGGCAGGAAGGGCAAAAGAAGTTGGGGTAAGAAAAGTGTTGGGTTCAGGTAGAAAATCAATAGCCAATCAATTCATTTTCGAATCTGTAATTTTCGTTTTAGTAGGCACCACGATTGCACTGATTCTGTGCGAACTTTTCATAAACGCATTCAATGCGGTTGCCAACAAAACGCTTTCCCTGCAAACAGAGATATCCAATCCATTATTTTTAGGAGGAATTCTAATATTCATTTTAGGCCTGGGTCTTGTAGCAGGTAGCTACCCAGCCTTTTACCTTTCTTCTTTCAAGCCTATACAGGCATTAAAAGGTAAAGTAAGCAATGGTTTTAGGGGGAAAGGCATAAGAAATACCCTAGTCGTTTTTCAGTTCACCATTTCAGTGGCGCTTATTATCACCACATTCTTCGTTCAGAAACAACTGACTTACACCGCCAATTACAATGTTGGTTTCGAAAAAGAGAATATTCTTCAGGTGCATAACCTGGAGCTACTGGATCCTTCGAGCATTGTGACTTTGCAAAACAGATTGAAGCAAAACCCCGCATTTACTCAAGTAGGTTACTCAGACCTAGTCGCTCCAAATATTTATAATGAGGATAAATACAAAGCTGAAGGCCCTGAAAACGATATCACCACACTAAACCGAGTGATGGTAGACGAAGATTATATTGATTTACTAAGCCCCCAATTTATTGTAGGTCGCAATTTTGACGATACCAGAACCAGTGATAAACAGGCCGTTATTCTGAATGTTTCTGGTGCAAAAACCTTAGGCTTTGGTGGTCCAGAAACCTATGACACCGATAGCCCACTGGGTAAACACATTACCTTTCCTGGTTCTGAAATTATAAAATTTGAAGTGATAGGCGTGGTAGAAGATTTCAATTACAACAGCCTAAGAATGACCATCGCTCCCTTAATGATTGCGCACAAAGGAAATGAAGACCTCTTTGATATTGGCACCTCTTTTCTTTCAGCCAGGGTTGACCCGACTCAAATTAATTCTGGAGAGAAGATGTCCAAGCTATTGGATGAAGTGAAAACGGAACTAGCCGCCATAAAACCTGGGCTTCCTTTTGAATACAGTTTTATGGACAAGGATTTTGAAAGCAGTTTTCGTACAGAGCAACGCATGACTTCAGTGCTCAATATCTTTACAGTAATGGCCTTATCAATTGCCTGTATTGGCTTATTCGGACTGGCAGCCTTTACATCAGAACAGCGTACCAAGGAATTGGGTGTAAGAAAAGTATTGGGCGCCAGCGTAAAAGACATTGTGCTTCTGTTCAGTACTGAATTCACACGACTGGTAATTATTGCGATTCTGATAGCAATTCCGCTGGCCTATTATGCTGTAAAAACTTGGCTTGCAGATTTTGCTTATCAAACCCCAATAACGGCTACGGTATTTATTATTGCTGGTGGTTCCGCACTACTTATTGCTTGGGGCACCATTAGTTTCCAGTCTTTAAAATCGGCTTATAGAAATCCGGTTGAGGCGCTGAGAGATGAGTAATGAAATGTTTATTTGTTCGCCTGAAGCACCTCTTGTTCTTTCTTTTGATCATACTTCCAGCGTTTGTGTGACCATAAATAATCGGAAGGGTGCTCACGAATAGTTTGCTCTAACAATACTGCAAACCTTTGCACTATATCATGACCATCCTTTTGGTAAGGAGGAAACTTAACGGGCTTGAACTCTACTCGATAATGGCCTTCCAAGGTACGTTCAGTATGTGAGTAGAAGACTGGATAGTTCACTATCTGAGCAATCTTTTGAGGACCAGTATAAAAGGCGGTTGATTGATTTAAAAAATCAATCCAGTATTTGTCTGCACCAATGGAAGGCAACTGATCCGCTAAAATGCCAACGATTCTCGGTTCATTCTTGCGTTTTATAATTTGCCTTAAGGCAGAGTCTTTCGGAAGTGCACGCCCACCATGCCTGGTTCTTAAGTTGATCATTAACTGATCAAACCTGGGGTTTTTCACGGGCTTATAGAGAAACTCCATTGGATAGCCAATTTGCTGACCTATTGAAAAAGCTGGCCACTCCCAATTGGCCGTATGGCCTGAAAGTAAAATAACTGGTTGGCCTTGATCTAAATACTCAAGCATTGCCTGAGCATTCACTAGCGGCACACGCTTTTCCCAATCCTTCTTTTTAAAACGATACCCCTTAATCGACTCAATAAAAACCTGAGTGAATTGAATATAAAATGCCTTTTCAACTTTGAATCGTTCCCTATCCGATAAGTCTGGGAACGTTTTGCTTAAATTTTCACGAATTACAGACCTGCGGTAGCCCACAGTATAGTAGAGTAAAAAAGAAATCACCTTCCCGAGTGCGTACAGAAACCAAAACGGAAGTAATGATATAAGCCTGATCAAAAACATCGCGTAAAGATAAAGAAATGAAAAGTTGAAGGCTTATAAAAAGCACACAAAAGCAGTTTAGGTGACCCTTCACCTCTAGATTATAAAAATCTTACTATTATTTTCATTAGGAGAGATCCACTCTTAGCCGTCACTCCATAAGTTAAAGTAGTATATAACAGAGTGTTTTTTTAGTTGAAAACCAAGCCATCAGAAGGATAGCTCGGTTTTCTTTTTGTCCTTCACAGAAAGAAGTCCTACCTTCAATTTAAGGACAAAAACAATGAAAAAAGATCAAATCAAAGAGGCACTTACTTCTTCCTATTTAAACTTTGTAAACAGCTGCGACTCACTCACCAAAGATGAATTTGAGTATGCACCAGAAGGGAAATGGTCGGCTGGACAGCAAATGGAGCACCTGATTAAAAGTACTTCTCCATTACATAAAGGAATGGGCTTACCTAAATTTTTGATCAAGTTCAGATTCGGCAAAGCCAATCGCCCTTCAAAAACCTTTGACCAACTGGTGGGACGCTATAAAGAAAAACTTGGTTTGGGTGGAGTAGCCAGTGCAGCTTTTACTCCTCAAAAAATTGATTTTAACCAGAAGAAAAAACTCATTAACCAGCTTCAAAACAACATCGAATCCATAAATCAAAAACTCGATAAATGGACCGAAGCACAGCTGGATGAGTTCATTTTTCCTCATCCACTACTGGGTAAAATTACCATCCGAGAAATGATGTACTTCACCATTCACCATGCGGATCACCACCGTAACCTAATCAAAATCTACTTAAAGGGAGTTTAAGGATTGTGTACCCATTTCAACATCAAGCTTTAAAGCTTTTTCAGTATTTGTAGAAGATCCGTCAAATGATCTTGAGTGAAATCATAATGCGTTACAAAACGGATCAGCTGAGGGCCAAAGCCAAAAGCCAAAACACCATGCTCCTTAAGTTTGGCTAAAAAGGATTCGTTGGTATATCGGTCGCTTATTCTAAAAATCAGAATGTTCGTTTCACAAGGATAAATCTCTTCTACATAATCTAAGCTTTGCAAAGTATCGGCTATGATTTGGGCATTTTTATGGTCTTCCGCCAAGCGCTCAATATGATTTTCTAAAGCATACAAACCAGCAGCAGCAATGTATCCCGCCTGTCTCCAGGCACCACCCATTACTTTACGAACGCGCTTTGCACGCCTAATTTTATCAGCGGATCCTAATAACAAAGAACCTACCGGAGCGCCTAAACCTTTAGAAAGACAAATAGAAATGGTATCGAAAGCTTTACCGTAATCTTCTGCTTTCTGGTTCTTAGCTACCAAGGCATTGAACAGTCTGGCGCCATCCAAATGAAAAGCCAGTCCGTTATCAGTACAGACTTTTTTAATGGCCAAAATTTCATCAAAGTCATAACAACTGCCCCCGCCCTTATTCATGGTGTTCTCAAGTGAAACCATTCTTGAAACTGGTGAATGAATATCGTCTGGCTGAATTGCAGCTATTACATCTTTCGCTGTAATTCTACCTTGGTCGCCTTCAAGTAAGCGAACAGAAACCCCCGAATTTGACATAATCCCACCACTTTCATAAAGGTAGATATGCGAATATTTATGGCAGATCACCTCGTCCTGCAAAGTGGTATGTAAACGAATTCCAATTTGATTGGTCATGGTGCCAGAAGCACAATAGAGTGCCGCTTCCATCCCAAACATATCAGCTGCCTTTTTCTCGAGCGCAGCTACTGTCGGGTCTTCACCAAACATATCATCGCCTACTTCGGCTGCCATCATGGCCGCATGCATTTCAGGAGTAGGCTTGGTTAGGGTATCACTTCGTAAATCTATCAAGGGAGTATTTTTTAGAATCGGAATCTAGGGGGAAAAGGGAGGAAGTGCAAATAATTTTATTTGAGTCATCTCCCGGTTAGGAACCTAAGGTTCCTAACCGGTTTCTCCGTTAAACTAAACATTAGAGATTTGAAGCTAAACCAGCTTCAAAATGACCTGACCGTCTGCCATTATTTGGGTGTGTAATCTCCTAGCATTGTGCGCAGCTTTACAAGCTCCTGTTTTATGCTGTAATTCGTTTGTGCGGGGACACTCTTTAGAAATTTGGCAAAGTGTACCTCCATTGACATCATCATCTCGGACTTACTCTCCACACCACGTTGCGTAAGTTTTACCCGAAAAGACCTTCCGTCTGCTTCATTGCCTTCCTTTTCAACCCAGCCATTACGCTCCATACGCACAAGCATGCGAGAAATTGAAGGCAAATCCTGAAGTGTAACCCTACTGATTTCAGTTGGAGTTACGCTTCCGTGATTCCAAAGCATAATCAATACCTGCCATTGCTCTGGGGTAACTGAATACCCCTTTAGCGCCCTAATTAACTCTCTATGAAAGAGCAGGTAGGTGCGGTAAAGATTATAGCCAAGATTGCTATTTAAGTGAAAGAGAGTCTTACCGAAATCCATAAGTAGATGGTAAATCTAGTTGAATTTAATCAAAATACTTGTCTAGACAAGTATTTTGATTAAAAAAAAAATTGACTCCAGAGGGAATAGCTGAAAATTTTAATCAAAAAGTAAATAGAAATCACATCTGCCATGAAAAGACAGCAGTCATATTATCAAGCGATTAAACGAAGAATAACCAATGAATGAAAAAATCGTCAAAAGAGGCTATTTCAGATCTTTCTGCTAGATTTTCGCTCTAAATCGCTCAGTTCGAGGTTGAGCGCCTTGGTGGATATTTGGGTTTCGATAAAGGAAAGTATGAGTGAAGCAAGTAGAAGAAAAAGGCTCGCTCCAAAAATGAGATCGGCAGTTTGTTGCTCGCGCAAGTACATAAGCACCATACTCAAAACACAACAGAAGAAGCTTGCAATTCCCAGCGCCTGCATGTTCCGAATTAACAAAAGGCGCACTTTCAAATTTTTGATTTGACCAAGTATTGTAGCGGGCGGATCGTTATGATCTAAATACCGTTGCCTTAAACCACGTGCAAGGGTAGCCAAAGCCACAAAGCGATTAGTAAAAGCCAACAGCAAGAGCGTAATGGCTGGAAAAAGTAATGCAGGAGTTGAGATATCAATGTTCAATTGTCGCGCTTTAAGTTTTTGAAATTTTCTTCACGCTGGTCTTTCCCTTCGATCTTCTTATCTAAGGTGAGCCGCCAAATAAGGATTAACACAGCCAAACAAGACGGATACAGAACAAACTCTAACCAATATTTTGCCATTACTGGATCGGAGAAGTTATCAACCCCCACCACATACAGTAGCAGTAAACAAATACTGATGATGATTACTAGAACTACCAGTATTCGCTTTTCTACCTTAGCCTTCATGTTACAAAGCTAATGAAGAATTTTAGTGTAAGCACAAAAAAAGGAGTCTCAATGAGACTCCTTTAAGTTTTATGATTTAAACCAATCCTTTCTATTGATTGGCAGTAGCTGCCGCTTTAGCGCTTAGCTTAGCTCTAGCAGATTCCTGCTCCTTATCTGCTGCTTTCCCTAATGTTTTCTTAGACAAATCAACCACAATTGGTGATGCGATAAAGATTGAAGAATAAGTACCTACAATAATACCTACCATGAAAGCGAAAGAGAAGCCTCTTAGTACCTCTCCACCAAAGATGAATAGGACAACAACTACAATCAAAGTAGTCATTGAAGTAATCAAAGTACGGCTAATGGTGCTATTAATTGACTCATTGAATGTACCCACTAAGTCTTTCGATCCTTTAAGCTGCAAGTTCTCACGAATCCTATCAAACACTACCACGGTATCGTTTATAGAATAACCCATGATTGTAAGCAAGGCTCCAATAAATACCTGATCTACCTCGAAGTTAATTCCAAACAAGCCAGCGATAGCAAATGCAGACAATACAATTAATGAATCATGCACCAAGGCGATAATTGCACCCAGTGAGAATTGCCATCTTCGGAACCTAATAAGGATATAGAAGAAGATGGCTAGAATAGCCAAACCAAACGATTCAAGTGATGAGTTTTTAATATCATCAGCTATAGTTGGAGATACTTTAGATGACCCGCCAATTATAAATTGACCAGCCTCTACATTATCAACAGTTCCATCTACAAATGTCTTATTAGTAATCTGACTCAATGCATCAGTCAACGCGCCTTTAACAGCAGCATCTGCTTCTACCGATTCATCCTCGATCAAATAAGACGTGGTAATCTTAAGCATATTCGCAGTATTGTAAGTTTTCACTTCGATACCTGAATTAGCGAAGGTCTCCATTCCAGAAAGTGACGTTTTGATATCAGAAGCGGTCATCGCTTCATCAAAATTCACTACATAAGAACGACCACCTTTAAAGTCTACACCTAGTCTCAATCCGTTGGTTGCCATCAATATGATACCAATTGAAATCACAATCGTTGACATAAGGTAAGCCAATCTCCTTTTACCTAAGAAGTCAAAATGAACATTGTTCAACCAGCCTTTTGACAAAGGAGTATCGAACGTTAGTTTACTATCATTTCCTTTCTTAGTCATGTAGGTAATAATTACCCTAGTAATGAATACCGCTGAAAAGAATGAGCATATAATACCAATCATTAAGGTTACTGCAAATCCTTTTAATGGACCTTGACCCAAAACGTAAAGGATAACACCTGTAAGGAAAGTGGTTACGTTCGCATCAATAATAGAACTGTAAGCTTTTTGATAACCCGAGGCTATCGATTGCAAAAGCGGGATACCGTTTCGCATTTCCTCCCTGATTCTTTCGAAAATAAGTACGTTGGCATCAATGGACATACCAATGGTTAACACGATACCTGCAATACCAGGCAAGGTCAGCGCGGCACCTAAATTGGCCAAGATCCCAAGAATAAAGAAGATGTTGAAAAGCAAAGCTACGTTCGCTACAATTCCTCCTTTAGCATAATAGAAAATCATGAAAATAACCACAATGGCCAAACCGGCCAAAATTGAAGTCACCCCTTGTCTTTGTGCTTCTTTACCCAAAGTTGGGCCAATCACAGCTTCTTCTACAATTTTTGTTGGTGCCGGAAGTGAGCCGGCTTTTAGAATGTTTGCAAGATCTTCTGCTTCCTCTATTGTAAAGTTTCCACTGATTGATGAGCTACCTGCTCCAATCTCCTGAATAACATTTGGAGCAGTATAAACATAGTTATCAAGGGCAATTGCAATTCTTCTTTGAATGTTCGCCCCAGTAATGTTTCTCCATTTTTTTGCTCCCAACGCGTTCATTTGCATACTTACAGCTGGTCTCATCATTTCATCCAAAGATTGACGAGCATCTATGATTACCTCACCCGTTAAAGGAGATTCTCCACCTCTACCCATTTTAATGGCGTAAAGCTCTAGCAATTCAGTTCCCTCAGCAGGCTTTACACCCCATAAGAATTTTAAAGTACTTGGGAAGAGTTTTGTAATACTTGGATTCTTAAGCACCTTGTTAATCTTCGCAGTATCTTCTAGAGCGTAGAAAAAGCCCTCTGAAGTACCTTGTTTCATTAAGGCGAAGAACTTTGATTGACCTGGAGTAGCCAAATCTTCTTCAACAGTGTTTGTAGTATCACCAGACAATTCATCTTCAAGAGAATTTTCTTGTCCATCAGCACTTTCAGCTTTCAATTCAGAAGCCAAGTCGGTTGTAGGCTTTACTGTTTTGTCTGCTGCTTCAATTTTCAACAGTGCATCATTAATAGCAGAAAGCGTAGGAGAAACTTCACTTATTCCATAAACCTCCCAGAACTCTAACTTGGCTACACCTTGTAATAGTTTTCTTACCCTCTGTGGGTTATCTACCCCTGGTAATTCAATTTGGATTCTACCTGTTCCTTGAAGTCTCTGAATGTTTGGCTGTGATGTACCAAACCTATCAATCCTAGTTCTAAGAATTTGGAAGGCACGATCAATAGCGTTATCGATCTCCTCGTTAACCACCTTCATTACATCAGCATTGGTTGAGCCAAACTCAATTCTGCCTTTGTTGGCTGCATTTGCAAACACTTTGCTCAACTGCCCACCAGAGGTGACGTCAGCATAAGCTGTTTCAAATAAGCTCGAGTATGGCGCTTGGGTGTTCGTTTTGTGCGCTTCATCTGCCTGTGCTAATGCTGCTCTAAACTGTGGGTCTTTGCTATTTCCAGCAAGCCCCTCTATAATAGCTATAGGGGAAACTTCCAAGGTAACATGCATTCCACCTTGTAAATCGAGACCAAGGTTCAATTCATATTCTTTGATTTCTTGGTAAGTAAACTCAGCACCTAAAATATTGAGTACAGGCTCTCTCCAAATTGAGTCTAGGTACGATTGTTTCTTTTGCTGGTCTATTACACCAGCTTCATTTTTAGCATAATCAACTGCGTCTTGCTGAATTCCTCTTGAGAAAAAGGTAATCCCAAGGTAATAAAGACACAGAGCCGTAATGATCACTGTCAGAAGGACTATGGTATTCTTATTTTTCATTTTGGTTTATGGTTAGTTAATCATTTGGAGGTTTTCCGAGGTTCGTTATCTAAATGAATGACAACTAGCTTCATATACTCCTGATATAATAAAGTTTGTTTTGTGCGTGCGTGTTTATAGCAGAAGACTCATGCTATAAGAAAGAAAGCCTATGGGGCGTTCGGGGATATTTTCTTTCGGAAAAGATTCTTGTAATGAGGCGAATCGGATAGCGAAACGCTAGGGTATTGAATCTGTTTTTCTTCAGACTCTCTGATGACTGTTCCTATAAAAACAGGAATAAAGGCTTGCAACTGAACCACTGTAGATGGCAAAGCCAATTCACAAGTGTAGTCATATACAATCTCCTTTTCATCTCCTTGATCATCGGTTTGTTGCTGATCAGTTGATTCTGAAGCTAAATCAATCCTTAAACTCTGGTAGTCTATAAGTTCTTGCGCCACTACAAATACAGCCACCATCACCCCTAATACATAGAAGAGGGTCCTTTTGATGCCTGATATTTTTGGTGACATTTTCATTTAGCGTGTCAAATTTATAGAATAGACTTTACAATCATACGGTATGCTCATTTATTTTCGACTGAATGAATGCCTTTAATACATCTAAGGCTACTCCAAAATCAGTATTATTGGGCACTACAATGTCTGCGTGTTCTTTATGCGGCTCTATATATTTCTGATACGATGGCATAATATGGTTCTCATATTTATAAAGCACATCATCCGCATCATAACCTCTTTCAACTCTGTCGCGGGTTAATCTTCTCTGCAGCTTAATGTAATCCTTTGCATCCACAAAGACCTTTAGGTCGATTAATTCAGATATTTTTTGGTAATGAAAGATGAAAATCCCCTCCACCAAAATTACTGGTGCGGCTTTTATTACTATATTTTTGGGTTGAACATTAGGGTTATTGAAGGTATACTCCTGTTTTTCTACGTCCTTTCCATTGCTCAAAGCCAAAAGGTCGCTAGCGAAATGCTCATAATCAATAGACTCTGGTCGGTCAAAATTGAACTCACCATTTTTATCCACCAATTGATGTTCTCGAGGCCTATAATAGTCATCTTGGGAAATACTGGCTACTCCTGAATCAAAGCTTTCGATTAGCGAACGAAGAAAACGTGTTTTCCCCGATCCACTCCCTCCTGTGATTCCAATGATATACGGCTTATGCTCAGACATTTTGCAAAAGTAGTAACCTAAACTGATTTACCTTCTTTGCCTTTCAAAAAATTGATAAGTTTATCGAAGGCTCTTTTTCTATGGCTAATCGTATTCTTTATTTCTGATGGTAATTCTCCAAAGGTTTTATCATAGCCTTTTGGTCGAAAAATAGGGTCGTAACCAAAACCACCTTTTCCGCTAACTTCCATAGTAATTACTCCCTCCGCTATTCCTTCAAACTGGATTGGCTCACCGTTTTCGATATAAGTGATTACCGTTCTGAATTTTGCCGAGCGATCGTCAGTCACTTTAAGCCCCTCCAACACTTTTGCCATATTCATACTGGAATCCCTTTCTGGCCCAGCATACATAGCGGAGTAAACTCCCGGCTCTCCGTTCAAGCCATTCACTTCTAGCCCAGTGTCATCTGCAAAAACAGGAATACCATAATGTTCGAAAACATAGGCGGCCTTTTGTAAGGAATTCCCTTCAAGCGTATCCTGCGTTTCTGCCAGTTCTTCCGTACAACCAATTTGCTCTAAAGAGACTAGTTCAAACTGATCTCCTAAAATCTGAGAGATTTCGTTAAGCTTGTTTTTATTGTTGGTAGCGAAGCAAATTTTCATGACGCAATTTAATGGAATGAAAACAAAAGAGCCATCTCAAACTGAATTAAGACGGCTCCATTTATTCTTTAAACTGAATTATTATTCAGGCGTTTTCTCGTCTGGGAATTCTTCTTTCATTCCTTTCCAGTAATCCGCAATAGTGCTCTTCATGTCCTTTCTCAGTAAGAAAATACCCAACAAGTTAGGCAAGGTCATCACAGCAATGGCTATGGCAGCTACTGTCCATATAATAGTCGTATCTGCAATGGCAGCAATAAAGAAACCAGCCACATATACAATTCTATAATACTTCACTGAACCAGAACCCCATAAGAATGTCATCGCTCTATCTCCATAGTAAGACCATGAAATGGCAGTACTAAAGGCGAACAACAGAATACCAATGGATACAATGTATTGCCCGTAGTCACCAAACCAACCTTTGGTAAAGGCAATGGCCGTAAGCGGAACACTATGAATTAACGATTTACCATAAAATGAAATACTTCCATCCACCGGTTTACCATTAGAGATTTCAACCTCACCTGTAAGCGGTGAGCCTCCAAAAGATTCGTTTACTGTAATGTCTTCAGCCAAAGACC
This sequence comes from Roseivirga echinicomitans, assembly GCF_001592935.1. Lineage (GTDB taxonomy): Bacteria > Bacteroidota > Bacteroidia > Cytophagales > Cyclobacteriaceae > Roseivirga > Roseivirga echinicomitans. The sequence continues at coordinate 192,992 of NZ_LRDB01000051.1, read as the reverse complement.
GGGCATGAATTACGGTTACAACACTCGTAATCTTTCCGTTCTCTACTTGAAGCATTCCGTCAAATACTGGCAATGGATTTTCTCCTGACAAGTGCTCTTTTAAAGCGACTCTACCTGGTTTATTATCATCAGTATAATCATGACCAGCAAGAATCGACATGTCAGTTACTGCAAAATCATTCAAATGTTTTTCTTGCCATACACCGGAAGAAAGAAGTGTAAGACCTGTGATCGAACAAATGATAATAGTATCAATGAATGGCTCTAAAATCGCAACCATTCCTTCAGATACTGGCTCGTGTCCTTTGGCTGATGCGTGCGCAATGGGTGCAGAACCTTGACCTGCTTCGTTAGAGAAAAGACCTCTACCTACCCCAACATTAAAGGCATACATTATTGTTGCTCCTAAAAAGCCACCAGTAGCTGCCGTGGTCGTGAATAAGCTCGAAAAGATCGAAGTGATTGATGGAATCAAGTTTTCTAGGTTGGCAAAAATCACAGAGAAACAACCTATGAAATAAACAATGGCCATGGCTGGCACTAACTTCTCCGTCACCGAAGCAATTCTTTTAATCCCGCCAATAATAACAAATGCTAAAATAACAGATAAAACCGCTCCTGTCATCCAAGGCTCAATGGCGAAAGTTGATTTCAATGCCGAAGAAATACTATTGATCTGCGGCATGTTACCCGTACCAAAAGAAGAAAGCACTGTAGCTACAGCAAAAACTACCGCTAGCCACTTCATATTCAACTTATTCTTCATGTAGTACATAGGCCCTCCAGCCATTGTACCATCTTGTGCTACTTCACGATATTTATGAGAAAGCGTAACTTCTACAAACTTGGTACACATACCAATGGCAGCAGTAACTACCATCCAGAACAAAGCAGCGGGGCCACCTAGGTGAACAGCAAGTGCAACACCAGCAATGTTTCCGGTACCCACAGTTCCAGAAAGCGCTGTGGTTAAGGCCTGGAAATGAGAAGTATCTCCCTGATCACCAGCCTTATCAAACTTTCCTCTTAGAATTTTAAAGGCAAAGCCAAAGTATCTTATTTGAGGAAATTTAAGGTAAATAGTAAAAAATAGACCTACTCCCAAAAGAGCGAATGGAAACCATCCTGCGCTACCTATGTAACTATCTATGACGGAAAGAAAATCGTTGAGCTGCTGCATAATTCGGTTTTATGGTTTTTAAGGAAGTCACAAAAATAGGGATTAATGCTTCCCAACAAAGCCCGTAATTATATTAGTGACAATCCATGGTTTTAATGGGGAAGGTATTCTCTATTGCTTTAAGGTCGGCACCAAAGGTCAGACCGGAGGATATGGAGCTTAAAGCCTCAAATACTTTTGAAAAATATTCGTAGTTCCCTGCCTAGTATCAAGTCTGACGGAACGTCCGACTCTGATCTGAATCTTCTATTACTCTTTAACTTGGGGGTTATTTTTTACTCGGAAATTTCATTCGGTAATCTGTTTTTACCGAGCCTTTGGAAATATTAAGGAGTTTAGCCCTGAGCATCTGCTTTTTTAATCCTTTGATATAGTCAGTAAAAAGAACACCATTGAGGTGATCGTATTCGTGCTGAATTACTCGAGCCGTCATGGAATCAAACTCTTCTTCGTGTTCGTTCCAAAGTTCATCGAAATAGCGAATGGTTAGTTTTTCAGGACGAAGGATATCGCCATGTACATCGGGTATACTTAAACAGCCTTCTTCAAAGCTCCATTCTTCATCGTATTCGTCTAGAATTTCGGGATTAATAAAAACACGCTTAACGCCTTTTCCTTCCTCCTCTTCCATTTTAGTAGAATCGATTATAAAAAGTCTTTTGGACAATCCTATTTGCGGAGCCGCCAAACCAACACCATTGGCGTTATTCATAGTGTCATACATCGCTTCAACCAGCTTGGTAAGGTCTTCAGAATCCCGATGAAATTCTTTGGCTTCTTTTCTTAAAATATTGTCTCCGTAAGCTACTATTGGGTAAATCATGCTATCTGCTTTCCAAAAAGGACTGTAAAATAATGGTTGCGCTTATTTTATCGATATTCCCTTTTTCTCTTCTATCCTTTTTTTTCATCCCTCCGGCTATCATCGCGTCCATGGCCATTTTGGAGGTAAACCTTTCGTCCTGCAAATAAACGTCTTTTTCTGGAAATTGCTTTTTAAGTAGGTTCTCAAATTGTTGAGCCCCCAAAGTAGCATCCGTAGGTTGGTTGTTTAAATTCATTGGCATTCCTAATACAAAGGACTCAATGTTTTCAGCCTTGTCGTAATCCTTCAAGTACTGGATTACATCCTTGCTGTGAACTGTATCTAAAGGAGATGCTATAATTTGAAGTGGATCGGTGACAGCCATGCCAACACGCTTACTGCCATAATCTATGGCGAGGATTCTGCCCATTAATTCTGTTTGATAATATCGTAAAAACGAAGTTTGACCAGTTTTTCTAATTGAAGTGCCTTTGGTAATAAAATATCATCTTCAATTTTAGCATGGATGAGTAAGTCTTCTTCAAAGGCTTTCAGTTCTTCATAAAGCACTTTGATATGTAAGTCTGCCTCTTCGCAATAGGTGTAATTATTGGTGATTTTCCGAAGACCATCCATTTCATGCTCATGCTCTTCGTGATCTACAGCAAATTCATGAATGGATATCTTTTCCATGGTATAGAAAAGTTTGGTGCCGTGATTTTCTCCTGAAAGGAAATCTCTCAGCTGCTGAATATAGACGAAAAGAGAATCTTCTTCCTCGTGAATATGATGGATAAAATCTTCAACAAATAAGGGAAACACAGTCTTTAAATCGTGCGCCAAGCTTTGGTAACGATAGTTCACCACGCCCAAACTGTCAATCAATTGAGCTATATAAGCCAAACGCTTTTTCACGAACACTGAATGCGCGTGCTTCAAATATTCCACCACAAGGTCGATTGGGTAGGCCATCAGCCTTAGCTCGCTTACCTCTGACTTCTTTGGCTCAGACTCCAAACTTTTTATGACAGTCTTGATATTCAAACCACAAGAGGTGCAAACTTCTTTCAAAGTTCTTTCCTGATTATCGTAAAAATTAACCCCAAAATAATAAAGCACCGAAGCCCTAACATGGTTCTCAGCTACTAAATCATTGATCGTACGTTCTTGTATACCTTGCATTTGACTTTGACTATTCAGCTAAAATAATAAATCTTGAGCGATCTATGCCTCGATGAACACAGTTAAATTTTAATTTAAACACAAACCAACGCATTTCGTTTCTATCATACTATGCTCAAACAGAATATTTTGTTTGAACGAAATAGTTAATTTTACCGAATTCAAAATTTTGCAACACCGTGAGTGATACCCATAATTCCAAAAATCAAATACGTTTACCCCTTTTACTTGCTGCCGCTGTGGTTATCGGCATCTGGATTGGTTCAAGCTTTTTTTCAACACCAGGAGGAAACAGCAAGTACAATGCTTCGATTCAAAAATTCACCCAGCTCATGGACTACATTGAGCACGACTATGTAGATTCAGTAGATACAGAAGAATTACTGGAAGAATCCATCAGCCAAATGCTGGACAAACTAGATCCACACACGGTATATATTCCCCCACAAGACAGAGCACTTGCCGAAAGTCAATTACGTGCAAGCTTTGATGGAATAGGCGTTGAATTTAATTTGCTCAGAGACACCTTATACGTGGTGACTCCATTGGCAGGAGGCCCTTCAGAAAAAGCAGGGATTATCGCTGGAGACAAAATTGTGAAGGTGGATGGTGAAAACATTGCCGGTATCGGGATGGATAACAACCAAGTTTTCAACCTACTCAGAGGACCCAGAGGTACCGAGGTTGCCATTACCGTTTTAAGAAAAGGGAAAGACGATTTGATTGACTTTAGCCTGATCCGCAATGCCATTCCGCAGTATTCAGTAGATGCTGGTTATATGGTAGACGATGAAGTGGGCTATATCAAGGTGAACAAGTTTGCCGAAAACACTTATGCTGAATTCAAATCGGCTTTAGAAAAACTGAAAGAGCAGGGCATGACAAAGCTGATCCTCGACCTGCAAAATAACGGAGGTGGTTACATGAGTGCTGCCATTGGTATTTCTGACGAACTACTCTCAGACGGAATGTTAATTGTTAGTCAAAAAGGCCAAGGAACCAAATATGATTCTGAAGCCAGGGCTACCAAGCGTGGTATTTTTGAAGAAGGAGCTGTTACCGTATTAATGAACGAAGGAAGCGCCTCTGCTTCGGAAATTGTAGCGGGTGCTTTACAAGACAACGACAGAGCTTTGATTATCGGCAGAAGGTCATTCGGTAAGGGTTTGGTACAATTGCCTTTCGACCTAAAAGATGGTTCAGAGTTACGAATGACCATTGCCCGATATTATACGCCAAGCGGACGTTCAATCCAAAAACCTTATAGTGAAGGAGAAGAGGCTTATGCTTCAGACTATTATCAACGCTTTATCTCTGGTGAGCTTTTCAGTCAGGACAGTGTGCATTTCAACAAAGACTTAGAATATGAAACCACCTCTGGAAGAACCGTTTACGGTGGTGGTGGCATTATGCCAGACTACTTTGTGCCGCTAGACACTACTTATGCTACGGCCTATGTGAACCGCTTATTTGCGAGCAATGCGGTTAAAGAGTTTACGCTAGACTATAGGGACAACAATAAATATTTGGACGAATGGGACTTTGAAAAATTCAATAAAGAATTTGAAGTAACCGAAGCCATGCTCAACCAAGTCATTGAAATTGGAAAAAACAATGGAGTAAAATTCAGAGAAAGGGAATACCTTAAGTCAAAGCATTTTTTAGTGCACCTGATTAAAGCCCAATTGGCAAGAGATACGTATGACGACAATGCTTTCTATAAGATTTACAATCAGACCAATGAGATCTACGTTCAGGCCTTAGCTCTTTTTAACAACCCCGATTTACTTCAAGACAAATCGAATAGTTTGCTACTTCAAAAGCGCTAGGAAACGAACAACTCATACTTTAAAAGCCAGAGTCACTTCAATGATTCTGGCTTTTAAATTTCGAAAAATCCGTCCCGTTAGACACGATTCCTACTTCCTCTCCGTTGCATCTGTAAGGTCATTAAACTATGAAGAAGATATTACTCGGAGCCATGTTTGTCATGTGCTACTCCAATACATTTGCGCAGTCGGAACAGGTCAAAATCAACAAAGACGTTTGGTACAACTTTATGCAGGCTTATCAGGATTTGAACGCCAGCCTTTTCAATCATATCCATACAGATGATGTACTTCGAATACCGATTGATCAAAATCAAATATTGGTAGGCAGAGAGTACAAAGATTCTAACCTCAACATGTTCAATCTTTGGAACGAACATAGAATTAAACAGCGTATTCAGTTCAGTTTTACCAACCGAATACAAAAAGGAGATTGGGCTTATGAAACAGGCGTCTATAGGCTTACGCGTTACAATGGCTTCAACCCTGAACACCTCTACGGTAAATTCAACGTCACCTTAAAACGCGTGAATGGCACCTGGAAAATCTACATGGATGCCGATACCAGCGAAGCCGCTACGGTTAATGAAAGTGATTTTCTTAAAGCGAAAGTACTCCAATAACTAAAAACACAGGTTTTAGCTAAAGACAAGTATAATTCATTAATACATCTAATTTTCCTTCATCTAATTGTTAATAGACAATTACTTCCGTTAAAAGAATTATTTTCCCAACAGTACTAAATGGGAGATTTTCACATCCTCTTTTCCGTCTAAAGGTTAAATCATTTTTAAAACTCAAAAATAACATCATGAAAAAGTTAATTTTTACAATGGCGATTCTTCTGGTCAGTACCATGGGTTTTGCCCAGATCCAAAAGGGAGATGTTCAGATTAATGGAAATGTCTCATTTCAAAAAGTCAATAACGCTGGTACTGAAATATCAAGCTTTTCACTTTTACCCAAAGCGGGTGTTTTCGTCTCAGAAACAACAAGTTTAGGGGGTATTATTGGCTATACCAGTCGTGATTTTAACGGGGAGAACTCCAATGAATTCAATATTGGGGCTTACGCACGTTTTCATAAACCAATGGTCGAAAATTTTTATTTGTATTTAGAGCCATCTCTGACCTTTGGTTTTGGAAGTAGAGAAGTTGGTGGAGCAGATGCTGATTTAAACTCATTCGATATAAGACTTGCTCCAGGAATGACTTACTTCCTCTCTCCAAAGTTTGCTTTAGATATGAATTGGGGAATGCTAAACTATTCTAAAGAAACCACAAAATTAGGTAATGCTGAAACCGAAAATGAAAACTACGGCTTGAACTTAAATATGACCAATGTGAGCATGGGAGTTAGCTTCTACATTCGTTAAACTCAAGAATTAACAAAGTCAAAAAGGCCAGACTCTCAAGAAAGTCTGGCCTTTTTTTGTGTCTTCTGTACTCTTAAAACTACTTATCTGAAATCAGTTTTAAACCCAAACCATTAACATAGTTTTTGTATGCCGCAAAATCATTGCCTAAAAGCGCTTTTACCTTGGCTTCCATTGGAGGAATAGCAGCTTCTATAAGCTTCATTGCAGTTTCATCGTTTTTAGTGATTGGCAATTGTACCGATTGCATGGCTCCTCTTACCAAGCTCAATTTAGCGGACAATACTGTTCTGTCACTATAACTTCCTTGAGGTGCAGGTTTACTCGAAATCTGATAATACAATTCATCAATTGCCTTAATCATTTCTTGTCCACGCTTCACCACTGGGTCTGCCACAGTTTTTTGTTCCTCTCTCACTCTAGCATTCACCTTTTCAACGGCAGCTTTTGCATTTCTCAAATCGGTAGTCATGGAGGATACCTTACTCTGCAACTCATTGTATTTTTCCATAAATACCCTTTTGGCAATCATATCTTGCGTATTCACTTCTATTCGTGGATCTGGAAAAACATTTACCTTAGCCTCGCTTTTTTCGTTTTTATAGCTCACGCGAATGGTGTACTTACCTGGAAAAACATCTGGCCCACGTGAAAAACGGCCTGCCGATGGATTTGCACCATCAGAATCTAGCCTCCACTCAAAACGGTTCAAACCATTTTTTGCATTTTGATTTATGGTTTTTATAACCACTCCTTTGTCATCAAGAATTTCAACCTTAACACGTTCCGTTTTATCATCCTTCCCTTTAAAGTAGAAAGAGATCATAGCGTTAGGAGAGCGATTGTCGCCTTCAAAAATGGCATCACCTACCAGATTGGCACGGTAGCCAAAAGATTCACCGATAAAGGCTTTGTATGCATCTGGCGCATCGAATGCCTGTACCTGCTTATCCATCAAATTCTTCATTCCCATGGTAGCCATTGCCCGTAGTGGTCGAATATCATCTAACACCCAAAAAGACCTACCAAAAGTAGCAATCACCAAATCGTGTTCTCTTGGGTGAATCACCATGTCTTGCGTAGGAATTGACCCATATCCGTTGGTCCATTGCGACCAAGTGGTGCCTGCATCAACACTTACCCAAAGACCAAACTCAGTGCCTGTAAACATCAACTTTGGTTCAATTGGATCTTGCACAAAGCTCAAGGTTGCACCTCTCATATCTGTGTCATCAACTAACCTCGTCCAGGTACGACCAAAGTTCTTGGTGTGATAAACATAAGGCGTCCAATCATGCATTCTATGGTTGTCAATGACCACGAAAGCCTCAGCCGCATCGTATTCAGAAGGTTGAACTTGAGTAATCCAAGCGTTGGCAGGAAGTCCTTTCATGTTGCTAACAACATTGTTCCAGGTTTTACCCCCATCTTGGGTCACTTGAACATTACCATCATCTGTACCTACCCAAATCACACCTGCTTGCTTCGGGCTTGGCCCTATCGCAGAAATCGTAGTGTGATTTTCAGCAGCGGTATTGTCATAAGTAAGCCCACCCGATTTGTAATCTTGTTTGGCAGGATCGTTAGTAGTTAAATCCGGTGAAATTATTTCCCATGATGCTCCACGATCGTTGGTTTTATGTAAAAATTGACTCCCGTAATAAGCGACAGATTTATCAATCTTATCTACCTCTAAAGCCGCATTCCAGTTAAATCGTAAAGCAACTCCTTCTGGGTGAACTGGGCGCACTTTGTTCATTAAGCCCGTTACTCGATCATAATAATTTAAGTTTCCTCCTTGCCCCATAGACCAACCATAGCGGTTATCTCTTGGGTCGGGTGCCATATCAAAACCATCACCAGTACTCAGTCGTTGCCAGTAAAAATTACGTATTCCGCCCCTGAACCATGACTGACTTGGGCCTCTCCAAGAGCCATTGTCTTGCGCACCCCCATAAATATTATAAGGAATATCATTGTCTACTCTTACATGGTAAAATTGTGTTAGCGGAAGGCTTGTTACAAAATGCCAGTTCTTACCACGATCTCTAGTATAAGTAAGTCCGCCATCATGGCCATCTAAAATGAAAGAAGGGTCTTCTGGGTGAATCCACCAGGCATGGTGATCGGTATGTACTTTTCCTCCAGACACAAAACTTCCCCAAGTTTTCCCTCCGTCTTCCGAAACGGTAACGGTGGAATGGATACTGTAAATTCTATTTTCATTGATTGGGTCAACATAGATGTCAGCATAGTAAAAAGGTCTACCGCCTATATTTCTATCTCCATCTTTTGAAACCTGCTGCCAATTAAAACCGCCATCATCTGAGCGGAAAATGGCATTCGATTTTGATTCTACATACGCGTAAACCCTGTTAGGGTCAGAAGGAGCAAAAGCCAAACCTATACGGCCTAAATCACCTTTTGGCAAACCGTCTTCTGCTGTTCTTCTATTCCAAGTGTCTCCGCCATCTAAGCTCACAAATATGCCAGAGCCTGCTCCGCCTGAATTAAAAAACCATGGCCATCTTCTGTGTTCCCACATGGCCGCAATGAGTTTGTTTGGATTTGAAGGGTCAACTACCAAGTCGGCAGCTCCAGTTTTTACATCTATGTATAAAGTCTTTGTCCAAGTTTTACCTCCATCAGTGGTTTTATAAATGCCTCGTTCTGGATTTTCTCCCCAAGGAGTTCCTGTAGCTGCAACTACTGCTATTTTTGGATCATTTGGGTTGAGAATAATACGGTGAATACCGTTCGTTCTTTCTAATCCTAAAAACTCCCAAGTTCTTCCTTTATCAATGGTCTTATAAATACCCGCACCATTGTTCATACTATTTCGTGGGTTTCCTTCGCCAGTTCCTACCCAAATTTCATTCGGATTATTTTGATTAATGGCAATAGAACCTATTGAAGCAGACTTACCATCATCAAACAAAACATCCCAAGTAGATCCGCCATTTTCGGATAACCATAACCCACCTGCAGCAGTGCCAGCGTAAATTATATCGGGATTATTAAGCTCTACATCAAAGGCAGTTATCCTACCACTTGCTCCTGCGGGGCCAATGCTTCTTGGCTTCATGTCTTCTAGAAGTGATATGTCGATTTTTTGGGCAGAAACAGAGCCTAAAAGACCTATAAAGACAATTAGTGTAAATAAAATTTTCTTGTTCATGATTTACTATAATGGTTGATCAATGGAAAAATAATAAGCCCAACAATAGAATAGAAATGGTATCGGATAGAAGGGGATTAGCCATTCTTTAAACCATATTCTAAAACTTCCGTATATTTGGCCAGCTTGAAAAAATCAGTAACCATATTATTCACTACCCTCTACTTACTTGCCAGCACTGGAATACTGGTTGGGCAGCATGTTTGTATGGGCAGAGTAAAGGAAGCTGCGCTATTCAAACAACAGGAGAAAAAGTGCAAAATGTCTGCCGAAATGCACAAAAGCATGAAAGACTGCTGTGAGGATGAGTGGTCTTTAACAAAAATCGAAGACAATCAGCAAGCTTCTGTTCATAACGAAATTCCAAACACCAATTATACTCTTCTTTATGAAGTTCCATATAGCGCATTCCTTGTGGTTATGGACGAACAAGAAGAAAAAGTAGAAGTCAAAAACACTGGACCACCAGATATCCCCAAACTTGGCCTCTACATCACCTACCATTCCCTCAAAATTCCTGCTGCATTACAATCCTAATCGGCCTTATCATAGGTTAGATTTAACTGTGCTTTTTTAAAGTGGCAGACTATATCTTTTTCCAAATCTAACCCTAAGATTTGTGCTCAGACGCTCAATCCATTGAGCCAAACCGTTATTTTCGGATTGTAAAACAAGCATTAATGATCAATAGACTTATTAAATTTTTCCTAGAGAACAGGCTAGTTACTTTTCTGTTCATGGTAACTTTTGTTGCCTGGGGTATAGTTACAGCTCCTTTTGACTGGGATATCAACCTGCCAAAGGACCCAGTACCTGTAGATGCCATTCCAGACATTGGAGAAAACCAACAAATCGTTTTTACCGAATGGGCGGGCAGGTCTCCACAAGATATTGACGATCAAATCACCTATCCGTTAACCTCTTCCCTATTAGGTATTCCGGGGGTGAAAACGATTCGAAGCTCTTCCATTTTCGGAGTTTCATCCATCTACATCATTTTTAATGAGGACATAGAGTTCTACTGGAGCAGAAGTAGAATTATAGAAAAACTCAACTCATTGCCCAAAGGGCTTTTACCAGAAGGAACGCAGCCCGCTTTAGGACCTGACGCTACTGGATTGGGTCAAATATTCTGGTATACAATTGAAGGAAGAGATCCCAACGGAGACCCTTCTGGCGGTTGGGACCCACAAGAAATTAGAACCGTTCAGGACTACACTGTCAGGTATGCACTTGCCTCAGCTGAGGGCGTTTCGGAAGTTGCTTCTGTAGGTGGTTTTGTCAAGGAATATCAAGTAGACATTGATCCGAATGCCATGGAAGGTTATGGAGTGTCATTAGATCAAGTGGTCAAAGCTGTCAAGGAATCGAACCAAGATATTGGGGCTAAAACACTTGAAATTAACCGAGTTGAGTACTTGGTCAGAGGGCTAGGTTACATCAAAAGCTTGGCCGACCTAGAAAAAGCTGTTGTCAAGGCAAATGGAAATACGCCTATTTTAGTTAAAGATGTTGCTCATGTTTCTTTAGGGCCAATGGCCAGAAGAGGTGCTTTGGATAAATCGGGAGCAGAGGCCGTTGGTGGTGTGGTAGTGGCCCGCTATGGGGCAAACCCAATGGCCGTAATAGATAATGTGAAGCTCAAAATTGAAGAAATTAGTCAAGGCCTTCCTTCAAGAACATTGGCTGACGGCACAGTTTCCAAACTCACCATTGTTCCTTTTTACGACCGTACCAAGTTGATCAAGGAAACCATAGGCACTTTGGAAGAGGCACTAACGCTGGAAATTCTAATTACGGTTGTGGTAGTATTGGTAATGCTCTTTAACCTAAGGGCTTCTATTCTAATTTCCAGTTTGCTGCCGATTGCAGTACTTATGTGTTTTATTGCCATGCGCTATTTTGGTGTAGATGCCAATATTGTGGCGCTATCAGGAATTGCCATTGCCATTGGTACCATGGTAGATGTGGGGATTGTGCTGACCGAAAACATTACCCAACACTTGGACGAGAAGAAGGATCAGCCGCTTCTGAAAACAATCTTAGAAGCCAGTCAAGAAATTGCCTCGGCCATTATCACAGCTGTTCTAACTACAATTGTCAGTTTTATCCCTGTCTTCACTTTGCAGGCTGCTGAGGGTAAATTATTCTCTCCTTTGGCTTACACCAAGAGTTTCGCACTCATTGCAGCCATTATCGTTGCCTTGATAATTCTGCCAACAATGGCTTATTGGTGCTTTGGCTTCAAACCTAAAGGCAAAAACCTAAAGTTAGCGCTCAACATCGGACTTATAGTTTTTGGAATCTGGGCCTTAACCCTCTCTTATTCATTTGCGGGATGGGTATTGATTACCTTTGGCATTTTAAACCTCGTTCGTCACTACGTCCCTTCTCTCGGCTTCCTGAAATACGGTTCTATCGCCATTTCCTTATTGGCCATTACAATTTTATTAAGTCAAGAATGGATGCCATTGGGGGTTCAAGTAAGTGGCTTCGTCAACTTTATTTTCGTTGCGCTCATTATCGGAATCACTTTAGGTTTTTTCAATCTGTTTATCCATTTCTATCCAAGAATTCTCGATTGGTGTTTACAAAACCGATTGAAATTTCTTATCATCCCTACCTTCATCTTTTTATTAGGAATAACCATTTGGCAGGGCTTCGACAAGGTTTTTGGGTTTATTCCCGCCACTTTCGGTGACTCAGTTCGAACAAACAAAGTCTATTCAAATCTAAACCACAGATTCTCTGGTATTGGAAAAGAATTTATGCCTTCATTAGACGAGGGTTCGTTCCTATTGATGCCTACTTCCATGCCACATGCGGGAATGGCTCAAAATATAGAGGTGTTGAAAAACTTGGACATGGCTGTAACCGCTATTCCGGAAATTCAATCTGTCGTAGGGAAATTGGGGAGAACAGAAAGTGCTTTGGATCCTGCCCCCATCTCGATGTACGAAAACATAATCAACTACAAGAGTGAATACCTCACCGATGAAAACGGAAGAAGACTTCGCTTCAAAAAGGAAAATGGTGCATTTGTACGCGATGCAAAGGGCGAACTAGTTCGAGATGAAGACGGTTCCTACTTTCGTCAATGGCGAGACCATATTTCTTCACCAGATGATATTTGGAATGAAATTGTAGAGGCCACCAGCCTACCAGGCGTTACTTCCGCCCCAAAACTTCAGCCCATAGAAACTCGCTTGATAATGCTACAAACCGGCATGAGAGCACCCATGGGAATAAAAGTGAAAGGACCTGATTTAGCCACCATTGAGGCTTTTGGATTGCAACTTGAAGATATTCTGAAAGAAGTGCCTTCGGTAAAAGCCCAGTCGGTTTTTGCCGAACGCATAGTAGGGAAACCTTATTTGCTCATCAACTTAGATCGCCAAGCACTAGCGCTTTATGGCCTAAGCGTTGCACAAGTTCAACAGTATTTGCAAGTGGCGGTTGGGGGCATGGAACTCTCCAAAACCGTTGAAGGTAGAGAGAGATATCCAATTAGAGTTCGCTACCCTCGAGAATTGAGAGATGATCCAGAAGCACTTAAAGACATTCTGATTCCGACCCCGTCAAATGGGCAAATTCCTCTTGGGCAATTGGCCAGTATAGAATACACCCAGGGTGCACAAATGATTAAAAGTGAAGACACTTTCCTTGTTGGTTATGTGATCTTCGACAAAAAAACGGGGTATGCCGAAACTGATGTGGTGGAGCAATCTCAAAAATTAATCGACCAAAAAATTGCAGCGGGTGAGTTGAAAGTACCTGCCGGAGTTTCATTTAAGTTCGCAGGAAACTATCAGAATCAACAAAGAGCGGAGGCCCGACTCGCCATCGTTATTCCAATTGTGTTGGCCGTTATTTTCCTGATTCTCTACTTCCAATTCAAATCGGTACCAGTTACACTTATGGTGTTTTCTGGAATTGCAGTAGCCTTTGGCGGAGGCTTTATTATGTTAGGTCTCTATGGCTGGGATGGCTTTCTTGATTTTGGATTATTCGGCACCAATATGCGCGAGCTATTTCAAGTAAGTCCAATCAATTTAAGTGTAGCCGTTTGGGTAGGATTTATCGCCCTATTTGGTATTGCCACAGATGATGGTGTTTTAATTGCCACTTACCTGACCCAATCCTTTGAGGGAAAAGAAAACTTAAATAAGGAAGAAACCCGAGCCTTGGTTATAGAGGCTGGAAAAAGAAGAGTACGCCCCTGTTTAATGACAACAGCTACTACTTTGCTCGCACTATTACCTGTTTTAACTTCTTCTGGAAGAGGCGCTGATGTAATGATACCAATGGCAATTCCATCCTTCGGAGGGATGCTCATTGCCTTAATCACACTGTTTGTTGTCCCCGTGCTTTACTCTTATTACAAGGATGCACAGTTCCGTTCATTATTAAAAGCAAAACCACTATGAACCAGTCATCATCCAGTTTTATATATCATATAAACATATATACCGCTCTTATTATTAGCGCTATTGAGTCGAACATTCTTAATCTATATTTAGGAATCCAAATTGTTGGTGCTCAACTGAAAGAATCAATTAAGTGGCGACTTTGGAATAAGGTTTTTTATATCTGTGGTATATGGATAATGATGGGAATGGGCCTTAGGGCCCAGACCCCTCTTAATGAATACCTCAGGATTGCAGCCGAGCAAAACCCTTCTTTAAAAGCCAAGTATAATCAATACTTGGTTGCCTTAGAAAATGTTAATCAACAAGGTATTTTACCTGACCCGAATCTCAGCTTTGGCTATTTTATTTCTCCAGTAGAAACACGTGTTGGTGCGCAGCAGCTTAGGTTGTCCATTTCTCAAATGTTTCCATGGATGGGCACGCTCAAAACAAAAGAGCAGGCTGCCACTATGATTGCTAGAGCCCGGTTCGAAGAGTTTGAAGAAGCAAAAAACCTCCTTTTCCTAAATGTAAAAACCAAATGGCTTACGCTTTTAGAGATTCAGGAAGAAATAAGAATCACCAACCAAAACCTCAGCATCCTTCGTTCTTACGAACCCATAACGAAGACAAAGTATGAGGCCAGTTTAGTCTCTTTGGCAGATTTAGTTCGTGTACAAATTACCGTAGAGCAATCTGAAACCAAACTAGAGCTGCTTGAACTTAAAAAACTCAATCTTGTAGGCGATTTCAACACCTTACTTAATCGCGAACTAAATACGGAAGTGCCTATAAATGAGTCTGTGGAAATCAATCGGCAGCATATGGCCTCACTCGACTCTGTGCTCGTTAATCAGCCAGGGGTCAAGGCAATTCAAGCAAGTCTAGAAGCAGTAGACAATGAAGTGATTCTAGCTCAGCTTAAAAGAAAACCGAACATAGGTATAGGATTGGATTATGTTATGGTAAATAAGCGGAAGGACATGGTCATGGCTGATAATGGTAAGGATGTGTTGATGCCAATGGTCACCCTAAGCCTCCCCATTTTCGGAAAAAAGAACCAATCAGTTATCAAAGAAGCCGAGCTCAAAAAAGAAGTGATTACAGGACAGTACTATGGTTTGCAAAACCAGCTACGTAATATTTGGAATACCACTGAATTTGATATGCAATCCGCTCTTAAAGAGATTGAGCAGGTTGATAGTGAAATGAATAAAACACAGACGTTACTGAGTGTTCTGACAAGCGAATACACCAACGACAACCGCAACTTCGAAGACCTGTTGGCTACACAACAAAAACTTTTACAGTTGCAGCTGGCCAAAATCAAATCAAAAATCAAACACAGAGAGGCACTTTATAAGAGAGAGTACCTTACTGGTTCAACCTTAAACCAACTCAAATGAAATCGAAAACCTTAACCCTAATTTCTTGCATTGCGCTGAGCATTTTGCTCTATGCTTGCTCTGGAGAAAAGAAGAAAATCGAAGAGCAAAAGGAGTCATCTCCACTTGAGGAGGTGGCTAAACCTAAAAGCCCAGCAGCCTATGCCAAAAACACAATTGGAAATACCCTGGTGCAGATAGATTACTATTCACCTGGCGTAAGAGGACGAAACATCTATGGAGGCTTGGTGGCCTATGATGAATTGTGGGTCACTGGAGCACACAGTGCCACTTCGATTGAGTTTTCTAGCGATGTAGAACTCAACGGCAATAAAATAAGCAAAGGCAAATACGCCTTGTTTACCATACCCGGTAGAACTGAG
The DNA here is from genome assembly GCF_001592935.1 of Roseivirga echinicomitans. GTDB lineage: Bacteria > Bacteroidota > Bacteroidia > Cytophagales > Cyclobacteriaceae > Roseivirga > Roseivirga echinicomitans. The sequence goes on along the minus strand of NZ_LRDB01000051.1, from coordinate 177,266 downwards.
TGGACGCTGATTATAAACACGGACTATGACCAGCATTTGGCTGATAATTACGATCAAAAGAAAGATGTTTTGAGGCTTCAATTGACACCTGAGATATTAGAGCCAATACAAGAGCACCTCCTTTACGAAGTGTCTTCTGCAGAAAACAATGAAGGAGAAATTTCAATCAGTTGGTCAGATATTAAAATATCATTTAGAATAGCCACCTTATGATTCACCTTCGTCACATAATTAGCATTGGACTTATTGGACTGCTTTTAGGCTGCAATAATACCAAAGAAGAAAAAGCATTTTTCGATAAGCTAGACCTAAAAACCATGGATGGTAAATCGCTTACTGTGAAAGATTTAGAAGGAAAAATGGCTTTTGTAAACGTTTGGGCTACTTGGTGTGGCCCATGCTTAAAAGAAATGCCTTCAATAGAAAGAGCTAAAGCCAAATTGGAAAATGAAGGCTATGTATTTATTGCTATTTCGAATGAAGAGCATGATAAGATTGAAAACTTCATTGCAAAAAATGACTATACGTTTGATTTTGCCAAATTAGGAATGGGGCTTGAGGCCCTTAATGTCTATTCTCTTCCAGCCTCATACATCATAGATGGAAAAGGCAATCTCGTTTATGAACACATGGGCGCCAAAGAATGGGACAGCCCCGAGAATATCTCCTTGTTCAAATCCCACCTTAAAAATTAAACCATGAAAAAGATTTATTCAGTTTTAATCATTGCAGTTATTGCGGCCACTTCATGCCAACCCGTAAAAGAAGTAGCGCCAACAATTACCAACATTGATAGCCCTGCCACAGAAGGTAGTCAGGAACCTAACCTCTTTACTGACAAAGCGGGAAACGTCTATTTATCGTGGATTGAGAAAAAAGAGAAAAAAGCGATTCTCTCGTTTTCTAAACTAGAAAATGGCCAATGGACTTCCCCTAAAAAAATAGCAGAAGGAGACAACTGGTTTTTGAACTGGGCTGATTTCCCGTCCATCGCTGTAAATGAAGATTGGATGGCTGCGCACTGGTTGCAAAAACGAACAGAAAGTACCTACGATTACGATGTGCAAATTTCCACGGCCAGCAACACAGGAGATAACTGGAGCGAATCATTTATTCCCCACAAAGACAACATAGCTGCAGAACATGGTTTTGTGAGCATGATGCCCGTTGATAAGGACAGAATGATTGCTACTTGGCTAGACGGAAGATATACCAAAGGCGAAGGACACGAAAGTCAAGATGGTCATTCTATGGGAGGCGGAGCAATGACATTAAGAGCGGCCATTTTTGATAAATCTGGTGAAATACTTGAAGAATGGGAATTAGACAACCGTGTTTGCGATTGTTGCCAAACCTCTGTAACCATGACCGACAACGGTCCAGTTGTGGTGTACCGTAACAGGTCTGAAGAAGAGATCAGAGATATGTCTATCGTCCGATATATAAATGGCGAATGGACAGCACCGCAAATCATTAATGCAGATGATTGGAAAATAGCTGGTTGCCCTGTAAATGGCCCATCTATTACTTCAAGTGGTCAAAATACTGCTGTAGCATGGTTTACCGCCAGCGGAGGTATTCCTACGGTTAAACTCGCCATCTCGAGCAATGCAGGTGCTACTTTCTCAGCTCCAATTGTAGTGAGTGAAAAAATAACAAGTGGAAGAGTAGGTGCTACGATGCTACCAGACCAAACAGTATTGGTAAGCTATATGGAAACAAAAAATGACGCAGCACAAATCATGTTAGCACAATACAATCAAAAAGGAGAGTTACTCCAAAAAATGGAAGTAGCCCAATCATCCTCTTCAAGAAGCAGTGGATTCCCTGTGCTCACCAGCAACAAGGGAGATGTTTATGTTTCATGGACAGAAATTGGTGAGACTTCAATGGTGAGAACAGCAAAAGTTAATTTATAAGCCGATGAAAATAAACAAATCTATAGTAATAACAGGCTTAGTAACCCTCGGTTTAGGGCTACTCATAGGGGCGCTGTTTTTAGGAGGAAGCCCTACCCCTACTGCCCAAATTGATGGGCATGAGGGCGAAGGTCATCAGTTGGAGCAAACTGCTTCTGGCCTGTGGACTTGCTCAATGCACCCACAAGTACGGCAGGCGAAACCAGGCTCTTGCCCTTTCTGTGGCATGGATTTGATTCCAGTGAAGGAAGAAAGCGGAAGTGATAACCCAAAAATGCTGAAGATGTCGTCTGCGGCAATTCAGTTGGCCAATATTCAAACTTCTATTATTGGAAGCAGGGATATAGATGCTAGATTAGTATTGAATGGGAAGGTGAAAGCTGATGCACGAAGGGTGAATGTGCAAACCACTCATTTTGCCGCCCGAATTGAAAAGTTGTACAAGAACTTTGAAGGCGAACGGGTACACAAAGGAGACAAAATTGCGGAGCTATATTCTCCTCAATTGGTCACGGCCCAAGAGGAGCTAATTGAAGCCAAAAAAGTAGAGGATTCAAATCCTATTTTGCTCGAAGCCGCACGCAAAAAACTTCACCATTGGAAACTGAGCATGGAGCAGATTGAAGAAATAGAAAGCTCAAGTAAGCCCATGCGTACTTTCGATCTGCTGGCAGATTATGATGGAGTCATCAGCAAGAAAATGGTGAATACTGGCGACCACCTTAAAGAAGGGGGTGTGCTCCTAGAAATCACAGACTTATCTCAAGTTTGGGCAGTGTTTGAAGTGTATGAAAGAGACTTAAAGAACTTAAGCCTTGGTCAGAAAATTGACTTCACTGCCAGGTCAGTTTCAAGTCAGCAGTTTTCTGGAAAAATAGCCTTTATCGAACCTGTTTTAAATGCAAAAAGCAGGGTTGTAGAGGTTCGTGTGGATGTTAATAATATCAATGGTGCATTAAAGCCAGATGTTTTCCTAAAAGGAAAAGTAGCCATGAATGCACAAAGCGATGGCATCATGGTGCCTAAGTCAGCTGTATTATGGACAGGCGAACGTTCGGTGGTTTACACCAAAGTGAATGAAAAAGGCAACGAATACTTTATGCTGAATGAAGTCACCTTGGGCGATGCCTCGGGCGACTACTATCAGGTAAAATCTGGCCTGTCTAGTGGTCACGAAGTAGTAACCAATGGTGCTTTTACTTTAGATTCTGAGTCGCAGCTTAAGGGAAAAATAAGCATGATGAGCCCGAACAAAAACACAAAGGGAACATCTAATTCTGGTTTCCCAGTGGTGACTTTACCAGAGTCAAAAGACTTCAAAAACCTTGTTGTTGCTCCTTTCCAAAAACAGCTTGGAGCCGTAGCCAATGCCTACATCAGTCTAAAGGATAAAATGGTAGGAGGTGAAGGAAATACCATTAAAAATGCCGCATCAAAAGTGAAGGAGCAATTGTCTAAAGTAGACATGAGCCTGACCAAAGGTGAGGCGCACATGCATTGGATGACCATGTTGAATCCTATGGACGAAAGCTTGAAGAAAATTGAACAAAGCGATAACAGAGACCAACAGCGATTGGAATTCATTAATCTTTCCAAGGCTTTAATCAATGCGGTACAATCGTTCGGTACTGATATTAATAATCCGCTCTACGTACAGTTCTGCCCTATGGCGAACGACAACCAAGGAGCGACTTGGATCAGTAAAGACGAGAATATTATCAACCCATATTTTGGAAATCAAATGCTGACCTGCGGAAGCGTGGAGTCGGTGATTAGTCAATAGTCAAAAACGAAAAAACAAACAGAAAACGATCATGAAAAGAGCAATTATATTAATCGTATTAGTAGCCACAGTGGTAGCCTGCGGAGGAAACAAAGAAGAAAAATCAACGGCAAAAGTAAACTTGGTAGAAAACTACTTGGCACTAAAAGATGCCCTAGTAGCCACTAATCCCGCACAAGCGCAATCAGCAGCCAAAGATTTTTTAGAAGTGAATAACAACGATGCCCTAACAGCAGACTTGAAAGCCATAGCCAGCAACACCGATGTAGCAACTCAACGTATCGCATTCGAAGGCCTATCTGCAAATATGTATTCTATTGTAAAAGCAGGTGGCTCTGAAACTGTGCTCTACAAGCAGTATTGCCCAATGGCTTTCGGCAATAAAGGAGCGTATTGGTTAGCGGCCGAAGAGGAAGTAAACAATCCATATTTCGGAGATCTAATGCTTCATTGTGGAAGCGTTCAAGAAACTATCAGTCAATAATATAATTGGGTGGTTACCGTACGAAGATTGATAACCACCCAATTAAAATTTCATATACTTATTTACCTAAAATTAATTAAGAAAGCCTTAATTAGCTTTCAACTTGTAGTCAATCTTTACGGTTTGCTCAGAAAACATACTGCCTCTTTCAGAAAAAGCACCGCCTTGTCCACCGCCAGCACCTCCACGACCTCCGCCTCCAGATCTGCCACCAGCACCAGCTTGTGCACCGCCTCCTCCCTGAGGTTGCGAAATAGCGTTCACTGTAAAAGCAATTTCTATTTCAGACTGACTTAAGGCATTCAAATCTACAGTTCCATCAAAAAGCTCTTTTAAAGGAAGTACCAGTTCATAACTCAACAACCTAGTTCTACCTTCTCCTTCGAGACTAAGTATCAGCTGAGTATCATTCATTTCGTTAAGCCCTATGGTTCCTTTCAAGCTTGAAAAACCTTTCAACTTTGCATCAAGTTTGGAGTCCAACAACCCTATTAGCAACATTTCTTGGAGCAACGCCTTGTCCTCTGCTGAACCCTGAGCCCTTAACGTTCCGCTAGACTTATCTTTAGAAGCCAATGGGTAATCGATATTAGCATTAAGCTTTGGCTTTGTCTTGGCCTTTAATTTTACACTCATTCCGGCCTGCATCACCATATTTAAACTTTGCTGATTGGCAGTTTGAAAAATCAGATACAAGTTTTCACTATCGTTCTTGACGCCTGTTAAGAAAGAGGTCTTCTCATCTTTGGTCAGTTCTTGTACTGCCCAAACCTGTCCTTCGGGATTAGTCGTTAGTTGAGTCTCCTGCGCTTTAGTCATTTGGCAGGCAATCAATAGAACCACAAGGAAAATGTTTTTTTTCATAAGTTATATTTTAGCTCCGTTTAGACGCCAATACTGCTTTCAGGTTTAAGCACTTTAAGCGTATATTTTTCACTATTAACCCTGCTGATTGGTTGGATTGATTAACTTTGCAAAATGCAGTGGTCAAAGACCTTCATGGCCTTATTAATTCTCTTTTTTAGCCTTACGCCTTGTGCGGAAGGTTGGGAAGAAGACAATTGCTCAAATGAAAATGGAATTCATGCAGAATCTGAGCCTATTGATTCGCATGAAGAAGCCGATACTTGCACTCCTTTTTGTGCCTGTGCCTGCTGTCATATTCCGCTCACTACAGTGTATGTTTTTCCGAAAATGCCAGAAAATGACCCTCCAGGTGATTTCCTAGTTGAAGTATCGGAAAGCATTACTCCTCCACTCTTTGAAATTTGGCAGCCTCCGAAAATCTAATCTCCCTTCAGATTACAATTAGATTTTTAAACCAAATTCAATTCAAAAATGATCAAAAAATACATTCTAGCATCTCTTTTTACGGTGCTGTTTACCCATATGGCCGCTGGCCAAAACAACATTAGGTTTCAAGTTATCGATGAAGAAACCAACACCCCATTAATTGGAGCTACGGCTTATGTAAGTGATACTAAAGGTGGGATTTCTGATAGCCAAGGCTATGTAAACCTCACAGGTTTAAGTGGAACTCAAGTTGAAGTTCGCTTTTCCTTTGTGGGGTATGAAACGCAAACCAACACTTATATTTTCAGTGAAGTAGGAACTGAGACTATCAAAATCATAATGGAGTCTGCCACTGAAGAGCATGAAGAAGTGGCTATTGTTACTGCCACTCGTTCCAGCAGAAGTATTGAGGAAATCCCAACGCGAATTGAGTTTTTAGGCACGGAAGAGTTGGAGGAAAAAGCGGTAATGAAATCATCAAATATCGCCATGTTGCTTCGCGAAAGTACAGGCATTCAAATGCAGATCACTTCACCAAGCTCGGCCAATCAAAGCATCAGAATTCAAGGTTTGGATGGGCGTTACACCCAGCTTTTAAAGGATGGATTTCCGCTTTACGGTGGTTTTTCTGGTGGCTTAAGTATTATGCAGATCCCACCTTTAGATTTAAAGCAAGTTGAAGTAATTAAGGGAAGTAATGCAACACTTTACGGTGGTGGTGCTATTGCGGGTTTGGTAAACTTGGTAAGTATTCAACCCGAAGATGAAGCAAGATTTAGATTGATGCTAGATCAAACTTCGGCCGGAGGCACAACGGTGAATACCTTTTACGCCAAGCGAAACGATAAATTCGGAATGAGCCTATTTGCCTCAGGAGGTTTGCAAAATGCCTATGATGTAAACGATGATAATTTCTCGGACATTCCTGAATCGAAAGCCTTAACCTTCAACCCTACTTTCTTTTATTACCCTTCTGCGGACAGTAAAATCAGACTGGCCTTGAGTGGTACTTTCGAAGATCGATTGGGTGGAAATTTAAATGCTATTGATGCAGAGCAAAGCAGTGCGAATGTCTATTTGCAAGAGAACACCACCAACAGGCTTTCATATCAGTTAAGTTATGAGAAAAACTGGGATGAAAACAGATCATTCACAGTCAAAAATAGCTTACTAAGCTTTGACCGTACTATCCAAGAACCAAGCCTTGTGTTTAATGGTCAGCAATATGCCACTTTTAGCGAAGCGGCCTATTCCTTTGGAAGAGAGAAAAGCAGATGGATTGTTGGCGCCAACCTTTATTCTGACAATTTCACCGAAGACAGTGGCACAAATAACAACCGTAACTATGAGCAAATTACGGCCGGTGCTTTTGTACAGCAAGTAGAACAGGTTTCAGAAACATTCTCTATCGAATCTGGAGTTAGATTTGACCATAACAATGATTATGGCTGGTTTGCTCTCCCAAGAGTATCTCTTTTTTATAAGCCAGCTTCTAAATTCACTTACCGATTGGGTGGCGGTTTGGGTTATAAAACACCGACCATCTTTTCAGAGGATACCGAAAGAATGTCTTTCAGAGGTTTAGATGCCTCCAACTTAACGAGCCTGGATGCTGAAAAATCCTTTGGTGGAAACTTCGACATCAACTACAAAACCGCCATTGGTGAACGATGGACTTTCAGTGTAAATCAGTTATTCTTTTATACTCAACTAAACGATCCATTGGAGCTTCATCAAGTTCCGCTCTCTACTTCTTTCCGTTTTGAAAACGCTGGAGATCACATGCGCTCTCAGGGGGTTGAAACAAATTTGAAACTGACTTACAATGATTTCAAGCTATTTTTCAATTATGCCTTAATCGACACGCAAGAGAAGTTTGACAACCGAGATGACCAGAAACCATTAACGGCCAAACATAACATTGGGGCGGTTTTGGTGTATGAAGAAGAAGGTAAATGGCGAATTGGCCTTGAGGCTTATTATACTGGTGAGCAATACCGAAGAGACTTGACTAAGACTGATAACTATTGGATTACGGGCTTAATGGTGCTTCGTAAATTCAAAAACATCAGCCTCTACAGTAATTTCGAAAACTTCTCTGACACACGCCAATCTAAGTTCGAAAACATCAATTTGGGTTCAGACATGAATCCATCGGCTCTTGATATTTGGGCACCATTGGAGGGCTTCGTGGTGAATTTCGGAGTCATCATAGATTTTGGTCATTCAGAACATCATTAAGAGACAAACTGCACTTAATGCCACGTTTCATAGTTATTTGAAGCGTGGCATTTTTTTTATTACTCGCTCATATCTGTTGGTTTTAGGTCAGACGCATTACACCAAAGCCCAATTCATAGTGAGATCGCTAACTTTGTTTTATCTTAGCCGTAAGTCCTTTCATAAAATTAAAAAGAATGAACCTTAAAACATCTGCCCTACTTCTATCTGCTTTTGCTATGGCTTGTTCTTCGCCACAGAAAACGGAAAAAGCTGAACCCAAAAGTAAAGTGCAAGAAATTGTCGATGAATCCATTGCATTTCATGGCATGGAAGGCTTAAACAATGCCGACTTTTCCCTCACTTTCAGAGACATTGATTACACCTACAAAAACAGCAACGGGATGTTTGAATACACGCGTACCCAAACCGACAGCATTGGTCAGACGGTTTTCGATGTAATGAATAACGATGGTTTGGAAAGGTTAACGGACGGTGACACAACAAACATAACAGAAGAAAAAAGAGCCGCTTATACCCGATCAGTCAATTCAGTGATTTACTTTTTCAGGTTACCTTTTGGCTTGAACGATGCTGCGGTAAATAAAACACTCATAGGCGAAAAAGAGATCAAGGGCAAAACCTATTACGAAGTAAAAGTAACTTTTGGGGAAGAAGGCGGTGGTGAAGATTTTGACGATGTATTCCTTTATTGGTTCGACAAGGAAGATTACAGCATGGATTATTTGGCCTATCTATACCATACTGATGAAGGTGGAATGCGTTTTCGCGAAGCCATTAACCCTAGGCGAGTGAACGGAGTTCTAATTCAGGATTATGTGAACCTGAAGCCAGAAGACGAAAGTATGGACATTATGAATATAGCGGAACTATATAATGCGGGTGAGCTCGAAGTACTTTCTGAAATCATTAATGAGAATGTGAAATTCACCATAAAATAAGAAGGTTGAATATCACTAACTGCTCAACCAACCTTTCACCCTAAGTTTTAAACCACCTCGACAAAAAGGTGAATATACTGAGGAAATAAATCAATACTTTAAGACATATAATTCTATTACTATGTCTTTTAATTTTTCAGAATGGTGGGATGCCCTAGAAACTACCCATAAAATTTATTGGGGGTTGGCCATTCCATTTTCCATCATTTTCATCATTCAAATGATCATGACCTTTATTGGTGGTGAAGTAGAAGTGGATGGAGACGCAGACTTTGATGTTGACAATGATGGAGGAGCAGGCTTTCAATTTTTCACCCTTAAAAACTTCATTGGCTTTTTCACCATCTTTTCTTGGACAGGAATCGCCTCGATCGACTCTGGGTATAGCGGCCTTACCACGCTAATCATTGCTACAATATCTGGGCTTATTATGATGAGCATAATGGCCTCACTTTTCTACTTTTTCAGTAAACTTACCGACAGCGGTACAATGAACATCAACAACGCAAAAGGCGGGATTGGTGAAGTGTACATGCGCATTTCTGCCGAAAGAGGCAATGTAGGTAGAGTATTGATCAAGGTTCAGGGCTCTTTAAGAGAGCTAGAAGCCATAACCGATGACGAAATAGACATCCCAATGGGCTCGGTTGTCAACGTTAAAGACGTCATCAACAACAACATACTTTTAGTGTCTAAAAATTAACCTAATCAATATGAGCGAAACTTTTATCATTATTATTGCCGCTGCGGTCGTCTTTATCTTTGTGATGCTAATAGGCATCTTCAGGCGATACAAGCGTTGTCCCTCCGATAGGATTCTAGTTGTTTACGGAAAAGTAGGCAATAATGCTGGCTCCGAGACTGGTAGATCGGCAAAGTGTATTCACGGGGGTGCTGCATTTATTTGGCCCGTCATCCAAGACTATGCCTTCCTAGATCTCACTCCAATTTCTATAGAAGTAAACCTTACCAATGCACTGAGTAGACAAAATATTCGTGTAGATGTTCCTTCAAGATTTACGGTTGGTATTTCTACAGAAGAAGGTATAATGACCAACGCTGCAGAAAGGCTTTTAGGCCTTTCTCAACAGAATATTCATGACTTGGCCAAAGACATTATATTCGGTCAATTGCGTTTAGTTGTGGCTACAATGGACATTGAGGAAATTAACTCTAACAGAGATAAATTTTTAGCCAATGTAGCTTCTAACGTTGAGCAAGAATTGAAAAAAATTGGCTTGAAGCTGATCAACGTTAACGTAACCGACATTAAAGATGAGTCGGGCTATATTGAAGCACTAGGTAAAGAAGCGGCTGCAAAAGCCATTAACGATGCAATTAAGAGCGTTGCCGAAAAAGACCGTGACGGTTTGATTGGCCAAGCCAACGCACACCAAGATCAACGTACACAAGTAGCTGCAGCTGGGGCAAGTGCTGTAGAGGGTGAAAACTTAGCGAAGATTAAAGTAGCACAGTCTGATGCCCTTCGTTTGGAGAAAGAAGCCGAAGCCAGAAAAATTGCCACCGCTGCTGAAAAAGTACAGTCGGCCAAAGCATTGGAAGAAGCCTATGCTGCTGAACAACAAGCAGAAAATGCCAGAGCAGAAAGAGACAAATCAAGCCAAACGGCCGATGTTGTAATCCCAGCTCAAATTGATAAGCAGCGTGTAGAAATTGCTGCTGAAGCAGAGGCTGAAATGATTAGAAGAAAAGCAAGAGGTGAAGCCGATGCAATTCTTTACATGAAAGAAGCGGAAGCAAAAGGTATTTACGAAGTACTCACCAAGCAAGCACTCGGTTTAGAGCAAATTGTGAAAGCGGCTGGAGAAAACTCTAGAGATGCTGTACTCCTACTGATAGCTGATAAACTACCAGAATTGGTAAGGTTGCAAACTGAAGCGATCAAGAATATCAAGATTGATAAAGTAACTGTTTGGGAAGGTGGTAACACCACTGACGGCAAAAACTCTACCGCCAACTTTATTTCTGGATTGTACAAATCAGTTCCTCCATTGCAAGACATGTTCAACATGGCTGGAATGCAATTGCCAGATTATCTGAAAGGAAAATCTGCTGAGGAAATCCAGCAAATGGCAGAAGAAGTGAAAAAGAAAGAGGAAGGCGAGGCCTAAACCTTATCAAAACTCAAAAATTTAAAAGTCAAGTCGAAAGGCTTGACTTTTTTTATTGTCCATTGTCAGGATTTGGATTAGGTGGATTAAAGGATTGTTAGATTTTCTTTGGGCTGAACAGTGAGCTTTCGAACTCTCAATCAGTTAGTAAATGAAGCTTCAACATATTCCCAATAATTTGGGCGGTGAGAATAAAAGATCATGCCTTCCTAAATCCGATAATCAAGTAATCCTCTGAATCCAAATACTGAGCTTGAAGGGATAGCAAATGTTAGTATTCAGATTACCTAGATTAAAGGATTGTTAGATTTTCTTTGGGCTGAACAATGTCCTTTCGAATTCTCAAGTAACAAATGAGACTCCAACATATCCAATAATTTTAGAGGTGTAGGTAAAAGATCATGCCTCCCTAAATCCTATAATCAAGCAATCCACTGAATCCAAATACTGAGCTTGAAGGAACACCAAATATCATGATCTAGGATGCCTAGGCTTTGGAATCGTGTTAGGCATTTTATTTTTAGGGTGTCTAAGTCTTTTCACTTCTAGGCTTCTAGCTCCAAAATTTATCAACAATCCTTTTTGCAGTTTATATGCAACTAAATAATTCAAGCCTTGTGCTAAGTGAACATCCTCCATCTGAGTTACAGCCTTCATTTCTACCATAACCTCATCCTCCACTAAAAAATCAACTCTTCTAGTTCCTATATCAAAACCTTCAAAATAGATTTTCACTTCAAGCTCTCTTTGAAAGCCTAAACCAGCCTTGGTCATGGCTATAGCCAAAGCCCGCTGATAAATAACTTCCTGAAAGCCGTTACCCAAAGTTGCATGTACGTGCATAGCGCAGCCTATGATTTTATAGGTAAGAGGATCTTCTATTTTCTCGATTTCCATTTTTAAAACAAAATAGATCTATCTAAATTAATAATAATCTAATTAAAAAACACCTTAATCGTAAGGATTGGGATTGCATAGATTTTGAGATTATTGGATTTCCTATGGCTGTAAGTATGCCGTAGAGTTTTTTGATCGCGCAAGCACAAAAAGTGTCATTATTATTTTTAATAATAAAAGGTTAAAAAACTGCGCTTCATAAAATCCCGTAATCTAACAATCCTCTGAATCCAAATACTGAGCTTTTTCACCTCGCACAAACTCCATCTTCCTTTTTGACTTCAGAATGATTAATATCGCTTCATGAATCAGAAGACCACCATCGGAGTTGTGCAATCCGCACCGGAGTATCTTAATGTTGAAAAATCAATGCAAAAGGTGGAAGCGCTTTTAAGAGAAGCCGCAGCCAAAGGTGCGCAGCTAGTCACTTTTGGCGAAACTTGGTTTACTGGTTACCCCGCTTGGATAGACTATTGTGATGAGTACGCTCGCTGGGATTTTCCCGCCACCAAAACCGTTTTTGCTAGAACCCATGAGCATAGCTTAGACGTAAATGGCCCAGAGGTAAAGCAAATCGGGAAATGGACCAAAGAACTGGGTGTAGTGGTCGTAATGGGCATCAATGAAAAAGTGACTTCTGGGATTGGAAATGGCACTATTTACAATAGCCTGCTGACATGGAATGAAAAAGGAGAATTGGCCAATCACCATCGCAAACTGATGCCAACTCACACGGAAAGACTTCTTTATGGCCAAGGTGATGGTGCAGGATTGCAAGCTGTTGACACAGCCTTTGGTCGAATTGGTGGATTGATTTGTTGGGAACACTGGATGCCACTGACACGCCAAACCATGCACAATTCTGGTGAACATATTCATGTGGCGGTTTGGCCAAAAGTGCATGAAATGCTACAAGTGGCTACACGCTCATACGCCTTTGAAGGTCGTTGCTTTGCCGTAGGTGTTGGTCAAGTCATGAGGGTGAAAGACATTCCTTCTGAGTTTAAGCTTCCTCCAGAATTTGAAGGTAAATTTGAAGGTAAACCTGAGCACATGATTTTGAATGGTGGTAGCTGTATTTTCGGGCCAAGTGGAGAAACTATTTTAGCACCGCAATGGGATGTTGAAGGTGTGTTCACAGCCGAAGTAGACCTAAACAAATGCTACGAAGAACGATTGGCTTTGGATGTAACTGGACATTATCAACGCCATGATGTTTTTGAACTATCCGTAAACAAAAAAAGGCCGAAGTAAATCAGCCTTTTTTTTTGTCGATTACCCTATTATAAATCACTCATAATAAGAGCCCTTTAAGCTAAAATCTTAATAATTACCCTTTTCGGATATATATGTTTCCGTTTCTGGTTTCCATGGTTACTTCTGCTCCGCCACCATTGAGTTTTCCTTCCACCCAATCTTCGTACTTCACCTTATAACCATTGCCTTCTTTACTCTTTTGAGGTGTTGCTTTTTGAAGTGCGAAATTTTCGAAGTCGGTAAAAATATCCTTAAAAGTTTTCATTTTGGTTGAAAACTTAGTACCCGCTGGAACAGTCAAGTCTACATTACCATTGTAGGTAGTGAAAATCATTGGAGCATTAGCCGTTACCGCACTGAAAGTAGCTTTCACCTCTCCATTGTAGGTACTTGCGCTCGCAGACCCACTAATGTTGTTCAGCGTAATTGGCCCATTGTAACTTTCTATACTGTGCTCACCATTCACGCCTTCTATTTCAATTGCTCCGTTATTATAGGTTTGCACATCAAGGCTAAAGTTGGCAGGCACCTGAATCTCAAAATCAATTCGGTTGTTCCAGCCTTCTGTTTCGATTTTCACCGTGTTATTGCGTTCTTCTGCCTCCACATTAAAACCGCCACTACTCAACAATCGCATACCATCTTTACCTGATTCACGCTCCACTTTTTTGCTGTACTTAATCATTTTGACCTTCACAGTTGGCCCCGAATAAGCTGAAACCTTAACCGTTCCATTATGGGACTCTACTTGTAGTTTTCCTTTTTCGCCTGGCTTGCTTAGCGGAATTTCAAGTTCTTCTGTGTCTTGCTGATATTTTTCTTCCCATTTATCTCCCGAATCTCCAAACCCCATTCCGAACATGCCATCAATACTGCTCATCGCCTCTTCTATGTGTGCACCTAAGTCGATTTCAAAGTCTGGCCCCATCGTCATTTTAAGATCTGGAGTTACTTTAACTTTCATTTTCGGATCTACCTTAATCTTTTGAGCACTCATGCTAAAAGCCGCGCAAATCGCTAATAGTGTTACAATTACCTTTTTCATATCGTTTGTTCTTTTGAGTCTTTGATTAAATAATTTTTTCCATGCTCGCTCTGAGCGTAACTTTTACATCTTCTGGTGTTTGATCGCTTTCTAGGATAGATTTTAATTCATCCTTGGCTTTAGTCTCCTGAAGCTTCACCATCAGTTCAGCAAGATTCACTTGCATCAATGGCGACTTTTGTTTCGAAATACTGTTCACAAGCCCTTCCCTAACCTTGGGGTCACTAGTATACCCCGCCAAGGTGTTTAGCGCTGCAATCCTCACATTCGTGCTTGGGTCACTGTTGAGGGTAAGAAAAAGTGCGTCAATCACTTTTTCATTAGAAGAAGAAAGCGCAGACGACATTTGCACCCCTTTCAATCGATCTGAAACAGATTCCCTTTCCAGCATGGCCATCATCATCATTTCTCGCATCTCCACCATCTGACCGTTCAAATCGGTCAACTCTTCTTTATAGGAATTACTCCCCAAGTTTGAGCCCAGAAAAAGACCGATGATTAACACTCCTATTCCAAAAGCCATTCTACCATACTGGTTTCCGAAAAGCGAAGCGTTTATTCTTTCTAATAAGGAAGTGGGATTTTTAGCCTGAGGTTGTTTTAACTGTGCCTCATTCAGCATTTGATAGAAATTCTCTTTCAAAGCAGCCGAAGGTGCTGGTGCGGATGAACTCAGCATAATTCCCTGAAGTTTCGCCATCTCATCTACCTCGGCCATATCAATATGTCCTTCTTGAACGTATTGTTGGAATTCCTTTTCCCTTTCAGGAGAAAGCGTGCCATCAATATATTCGGTGATCATTGACATATATTTATTTTCCATCTTATCCACTATTTAGCTTTCATTACCCTTATATCTCCATTCAATGTTTTGAATGTAAACTTGGGCCCTCCATTACCTACTTGGTAACTGTTGGAGTTATCAACCTTATATTTTGTGCCACCACGTTCACCTTTATTGGCTACCATTCTTGGGGATAACTTTTGAGTAAATTCGAAATCACTGTAGACTTCTCCCCATTGAGTTTCGAAGTTGTAAAAGGCACCTAAATTAGCTGGAGCAAAGATTTCTATTTCCCCATTGACTGTTTGGAATTCCGCAAATTCTGCAGGCATTTTCAAGTAATTCACCTCAATTTTACCGTTTACAGTACTGGCTTTGGTATTGCTTTCTACATCAATCAAAGTCACATCGCCATTCACATTATTGGCATACACCTCTCCCTTCACCCCCTTTATGTAGAGGTCGCTCTTATTCACCGTAGAGATTTTCACGCTGATATTTCTTGGCACTTTAACTTTGTAGTCAAGCCTCACCCTGTAATTAACTCGTTCTCGATCTTGATTCCAGTCCCAACCACAAGCCAAAGGGTCATCTCTTTCCCTCACCTTATTATTTGGAGTTGTAAATCTCGCTCGTACAAAGTCGTCTCCTTGACCAAAATCAAGTTTAACCTCTTCCATACCCTGTTTAATCTCTGATTGATTCCCAGAAATTCGTTTCTCTACTTCGATTTCTATGGTGTTACCATCATGGACTTCTACCTCAATATCTCCTTCGATATTGCATACAGCAAACCAAGTTGCCTTTTCATTCTTCACGGTAAAGCTCTTTTTCACCGTCTCGGTTTGGCTTTGCCCCTTAACCATCAGGGCTGGCAAAAGTGCCGCAAACAAAATCATGTATTTTATACCTTTCATTATTCAGCTATTTTGATGTTTTACTGCGCAGAAGGTGTTGCCTCCAACTGCATATAGACCATTTTTAAATCCTTCAATGCCCTGAAGATTCGCACCTTCACTGCACTTTCAGTAATTCCTAATAAGTCGGCAATGTCTTTATATCGCATCTCCTGATACTTACTGAGGATAAGGACTTCCTTCTTTTCGAAAGTCAGTTGATTCATGGCATGCTGCAGCAAATCCATTTCTTCCTTTTGAATTCTATTCGACTCAGCGTTACTCTCGTTTCTGAAATATTTATCAGTCACCTCTACATCTTCCTTGTAGCCCATCTTTTTGTTTTTCCGGTAGTAATCAGAAAAAAGATTTCGAGCCATATGGTACATCCAGGTTTTAAACTGTCCGTCTCCTTTGTAGGTGTGCTTGTATTTCATCACTCGCAGAAACACATTTTGCACAAGATCTTCACTCACCTCACGGTCAAGGGTTAAGCGATAAAAAAAGCCATAAAGGCTCTTATTATATCGCTCGAATAACAACCCGAGTTTTTCGAGCTGTCCTTCTTTTACTTGTAGCATCAACGCGTTGTCAGAGAGAGAATCCAATAGTTTATTTTAAGAATTCAATGGGGGAAACCTAAGCTTTTTAGAAAGGTTACATTCAAGGTACACTTTTTTGTTTTTATTCAGATATGCCCTATATTCATACACCCTAAGTATTATCGAACAATGGAAATGACAACAGAAACCCTCGAACAAGAAATTCAAACGCTAACTGCGCAACTTACTGGAGACATGTTTAAAGACATGGACATTAAGGATCAAATACACAATTTAACGATGAAATTAAATGGGGTAAAACCTATGGATTCGTCTATTGATTGTGTAGGCTGTGGAAGCTAAGCCATGAAAATAGCACCAAATTCAACCATAAAAATTGAGCCTCTTTTGGCTCTTTTTTTATTCCTATTCACCGCTTGTAACGAAACGGATAACCAAAGAGAAATCCCTACCGAAGCTCCCTTCCTTGTGGTTTTGGGTGTAGCACAAGATGCGGGCTACCCACAAGCAGGGCAAAAACAGGAATGGGAATTGATTAAAGAGAAAAGCGCCAGACCAAAGAATGCAGTGGCACTTGGCCTTGTTGATCCCACGACAAAACAACGCTGGCTTTTTGAAGCCACTCCCGATTTCAAACTTCAGCTGCAAATGCTAGATGATGTTTCGGAAACCAATAATTACCCTTTAGACGGTATTTTCTTAACCCATGCGCATATTGGCCATTATACTGGACTCATTCATTTGGGACGAGAGGTGATGGGCACTTCAGGTGTTCCTGTCTATGCCATGCCTAAAATGAAGACTTTCTTGGAAGAAAATGGCCCTTGGAGTCAGTTAGTTGATTTAAATAATATTGAAATCAAGACTCAGCAAGACAGCAGCGCCATTCAATTGAGCAATAGTATTTCCGTTACGCCCTTCATCGTTCCACATCGTGATGAGTTTTCAGAAACCGTTGGTTACGAAATTAGAATCAAGGGTAAGTCCATCATTTTTATTCCAGACATTGATAAATGGAGTAAATGGAATCAAGATGTCATTGAAGTAATCCAAAAAAGTGACATGGCACTACTAGACGCTTCCTTCTTCAAGAATGGCGAAATATCAGGGCGCGACATGAGTGAAATACCACATCCTTTTGTGGAGGAAAGCATGGGATTATTTGGCAAACTCTCAGTCGAAGATAAAGCCAAGGTCCACTTTATCCATTTTAACCACACCAATCCCATGAACTTCAGTGATAGCGAGGAATCAAAATTGGTACGCGACAAAGGCTTTAAGATTGCTTATGAAGGCCAAATTTTGACATTTTAGAAACCCTTGTTCATAACAATCTCTAACCTTCTCTAGTTGTTTTTGTATCTCTTTAAGAGTTGAAATTTAGGTTGTATGGAGATCGATCATCAAGAATTAGAAATATTATTGAATGTCTTAGTTGCTACTGTTTTATGTGGTTTAGTGGGTTATGAACGTGAAAACAAAGACAAACCAGCTGGCTTAAAAACAAATATGATTGTGGGAGGCTTCAGCTGCCTAATCGTCTCACTCTCTCTCCCATTAATCGATTTCGTCCATAATTACGAGTTTCAAGAAGCAGTAAAAGCAGATCCAATTCGAATACTACAAGCCCTTGTGGTAGGCATCAGTTTTATTGGTCCTGGAACAATCATTAAACAGAATCACGACAAAGTAAAGGGACTTACCACTGCTGCCACCTTACTCTACTGCCTTGGAATAGGCATTTCCATAGCTTTACACAAGTACATCATTGCGATAGGCATTACCTTAATCATTCTGATGATTAACTACTCCTTCACGAGATTAAAAGAAAAAATCATCGACAAGTGAGAAGATAGACAAGATTTGCAATACTCCTTTGAGGTAAACCATATTATCTAGAATTGATCGAATATATACCTAGTGCATAAACACAAAAAAAGACAGCCATTTCTGACTGCCTTATTGTGGGCGCTGAGGCTCCGAAGCTTCGGAGCGAACCCTGACCCCTTATTTAAACCTTAACAAAAGATCACTAATTATTTTTGACTCCGATTGTAATCGCTCTATGAATTTCCGGCTCTTCTGCTGCTTGATAAATCGTTCAAGCTTCAATGCCTGACTTCGATCAATACATTCAACTTCTAAAAACAACTCCCAGTCCGAAGCAGACTTGGTACTGGCGTTCTTATAAAAACCTCCATTGTGTTGCTCCAAACGACCTGATACAAAGGCGGTTTCGCCTATATAATAGCGGTCTGTTGATGGAGAATATAGAATATATACGTAGTGCATAAACAAAAAAAAAGACAGCCATAAATGACTGCCTTATTGTGGGCGCTGAGGCTCCGAAGCTTCGGAGCGAACCCCGACCCTATTTAAACCTTAACAAAAGATCATCAACTATTTTTGGCTCGGACTTCAATCGCTCTATGAATTTTCTGCTCTTCTGTTGCTTAATAAATCGCTCAAGCCTCAAAGCCTGAGTCCTGTCAATACATTCAATTTCTAAAAACATCTCCCAGTCCGAGGCGATTTTTGTTACTGAATTCTTATAAAAGCCAGAGTTATGTTGCTCCAAACGACCTGATACAAAGGCGGTTTCGCCTATATAATAGCGGTCTGTTGATGGAGAATATAGAATATATACGTAGTGCATAAACACAAAAAAAGACAGCCATAAATGACTGCCTTATTGTGGGCGCTGAGGGATTCGAACCCCCGACCCCCTCGGTGTAAACGAGGTGCTCTGAACCAACTGAGCTAAGCGCCCTTCCTAATTGGGAATGCAAAGGTAATATTGGTTTTCATTATTGCAAATAGTAACGTGAAATAAAATTCATTTTTTTCACAACCGAATCAAAAAAGCTTCTTGAGCACCTTTAAGCCTATATTTTGACTAACTTCGCGTGGGTCTTAAAATAGAATCCTCCTAAAATGACGCTCGTAGAGTTCAAACAAATATTCGATCTCTATTATACTCCTATCAAGAACTTCCTTTATTATAGATCGGGAGACGTAGATTTGGCTGAAGACCTGACTCAGGATGTCTTCATGAAACTCTGGGACAAGCGTGAAGAAATCAATCAAGAGACTGTAAAAAGCTATCTTTACACCATTGCCAGCAACATGTTGCTCAATAAGTTTCGCCATGACAAAGTGGTGTTTAATTTTGCGGAGAAAAACAAAGACCAGTTTAATGAGCAATCACCTCTATATGCTTTAGAGGAAAAGGAGTTTAAAGAACAACTAGAGCAGACAATTGCAGCAATGCCCGAAAAGCAAAGAGATGTGTTTTTAATGAACCGAATTGACGAATTGACCTACAAGGAAATTGCAGAGAGATTAGAGTTGAGTGTTAAAGCGGTTGAAAAACGTATGCATGGAGCACTATTTTTCTTACGAGACAAAGTGAATCACAAAATTTAACTATATATTGAATAAGTGTATAACAACGCCCTCATAATGGGTTAGTTTTGCACCAATAAACTTATATTTCAAAATCAATTACAAAGAGGTAACGTTACAACAAGCAGTGCGAAAATTAACCTGCCTTCTCTTACTCTTTTTCATCAGTGGGCTGCTTTACTCGCAAGAACTTCCTAATATATCCATTTCTGAAAACTTCAATAACACCTCACTATCCAAAGTCATTCGTGTATTAAAAAACAAGTATGACGTTAAAATCGCCTATGATGACGCCTTGGTTACTGGAGTTAAAGTGAATGGGCAATACAACGATAAATCCATCACCGCTTTCCTTAATGAAATACTCTCATCTAAAGGGATTGACTACCAAGTTCTAAATGGAAAAATAATCCTCACTCCTGGACAGGTTAATATTGACCTTAAGACCCCAAGTCTATTTGACCTTACTGTTTTTGGAATGATCCAAGATGCCCAAACTGGAGAGCTGTTACCCAATGCTTTGATCAGGGTTGCTGGAGAAAACAAAGGTACTGTCTCTAATAAAGACGGTTTTTTCTCTTTGAGTCAAGTACCTACCGATACATCCACTATAGAAATAACTTATCTGGGATACAAAAAGAGCAAGGTAAAGCTCGATCCCACTAAATCTAGAATGGCCATTCGGGTTTCTATGGCAGAAAACACCTTGGATTTAGCAGAGTTTACCGTTGTTGATCTTCGAACAGACAATACAATTCAGTATGGAGAAGAAATAAGCCAAATATCCATTGACCCTCATAGTCTAACTTCTTTGCCAAGTTTAGGAGAATTAGATATTTTCAGGTCGCTCCAACTACTACCAGGTATTAGCGGAACCGATGAGACTTCTTCGGATCTTGTTATCAGAAATAGTCCATCGAGCCAAAACCTAGTATTACTAGACGGATTCAAAATATATAGACTCGATCACTTTTTCGGAGTTTTTAGCGCAATCAACCCTGATGCAATACGGGACATACAGGTTTATAAGGGTGGTTTTGGTCCTAAATATGGGGATAGAGTTTCTGGAGTAGTTGATATAACGGGTAAGTCAGGAAATTTCAATAATCCAGAATACTCATTCGGTATAAACCTTCTTAGTGCGAGGATGAGTGTAAACGCGCCTTTAAATGAAGGCAAAGGCGCCATTCACTTCAGTACTAGAAGGGCCTATACCGACATTATTAGGAGTAATCTATTTCAGAAACTTTATAAAAATTACCGTGAAAGTTCGAACCAACTCAACAACCAAGAAAACAACAACTCACTCAGACCAAACTTTCATTTTTACGATTTCAATCTAAAATCTACATACAACCTTTCCAATAGGGACATCGCCAGTTTTTCAATGTACTGGGGCAGAGACGAGCTATATACTGACTTTGATCAAATCACAGGCTCAAATACCAATCGCACCACAGAAAACATAGATGAAAATTCCCTTTGGGGAAACATAGGCATTGGAGCCACATGGTCGCGAAATTGGAATAAAAATTACTATTCAAGTTTCCAGGTGGCTTATTCAGGTCATAACTTTGACTACTCTTTTCAAAGCGAGGATCGAGATGAAAATGGGCAAGTCGCTAGAACTCATAGTGCAGAGCGCCTCAACGAAGTAGCCGATTTACAAATCAATTACAGGCATGAGCTAAAGCTAAAAGAGATACACAAAATCGATTTTGGACTCAATGTCTCTTCGATTAACACAATTAATGACGTTACCATTGATGAGCGAATACAGCAACCCACTGGCAATAGAAAGCAATCAGGTAGTGTTGTTGGCTTATACGCATCAGATGAACTTAGGGTCACAAAGAACTTTAGACTGAATGTAGGTTTCAGACATAACGTGACAGACCTTACGAACGAAAATTACTTTGGGAGGCGACTAGGAATGACCTACCAGCTCACACCTTCATTGAAACTGAAATTGTCGAACGGGCAATACTATCAGCTAGCAAGGCAAATCACTTATGACGACCCACACTCTAACCTTCAAGACGGTTGGAATTTGGCCAACAATCAAATGTTTGGCGCAATAAAGGCAGAGCACCTTATTGGAGGCTTAAACTATTCTAAAAATGGTTTTATGGTAGATATGGAATACTACCAAAAAGATGTTTATGGTCTGGTAGAATTCACGGTTTCACATTTAATAAGCGCTGGGATGTCTAACCATCCTCAACCACTAATAACAGTATCTAATGGCGAAGATAAAATTAGAGGGCTTGATATATTGATACAGAAAAAAATCGGCCCCTATCACGGATGGCTGTCTTACACCCACAGTAAATCAAGCAGCACCTATTCTCAGATAAATGGCGGACAGCGTCTCCCTTCAAGGTTAGACCAGCGCAACGAAGCTAAATTCGTTCACGTGCTAGAGTTTAAGAAGTTCAACCTCTCGGCCACTTTTTTATACGGCAGCGGAAAACCACTTTTTAAACCAACGCTTAACTTTATCCGAAACAATGATGGCACTATAATTAATTACGAAATCCTCAACCTCAATAAAACAGTTGAGCGATTACCCACTTACCATAGACTCGATATTTCAGCTGCCTTAAAATTCGAAAATGAAGAAATCAGAGGAGAGTTCGGTATTTCAATTCTCAATGCATACAACCATCAGAATATTCAAAGCAAGAGATTAAATATTAACGCCATCGAACGGGCAATAGGCAATGGAGAAGAACCAAGACAATTGTATCGAGACATTGTACTACTTGATTTCACCCCCTCAATATTCTTAAATCTTTTCTTTTAAATTATCTAGACCTTAAGGTAGGGTATCTTCTTACACGTGTGTACTAACTCCAGATGCCCCAAACCACAAACAAATATGAGTCGCAATGGCTAAATGGTGAGATTTCTTCAGAGAAATTTCTCCAGAATGCTAATTCAGGTGACTCAAAATCCATTTTAGTCAAATCTCTGAGTAAAACAGTCTGTTTTGATGTGCCAAATAAAAGCACCCAACAGGAGGCTTGGGCAAATCTTGAGAAAAAGATTTCAGAAGAAAAATCTCAAAAAGTAATTCCTTTATACAGATCGTATTGGATAGGTATTGCGGCTTCTTTAATCTTAGCCATTGGAGCATTTTTTATTTTTAAACAATCAAATGTCAGTGCCAATCACTCAATTGTAGCAACCTCTCTTGCAGAGGTCCAGACGGTTTACCTGCCTGATAGTTCAGTGGTTTATCTGAATGCTGGCTCAAAAATATCATTCTCGGAAAGCCAATGGCAAGAGGAAAGAACTCTGGAATTAAGTGGAGAGGCCTTTTTCGAAGTTAAAAAAGGAAGTGATTTTACTGTTGAAACTAGACTTGGCGATGTTGTCGTTCTAGGAACTAGCTTCAATGTAAAAGAAAGAAACAACATTTTAGAGGTCGCCTGTAAAACGGGAAAAGTGAAGGTAACTGTTAAGCCTAGCGGTGAATCTCAAATAATCACCCCAGGTCAAGTCTTGGCAACCAAAGACAATGGAATTAAAGACGTTTCTTCCATTTCTCTAGTGTATATAGACAACTGGAGAACTGGAGACTTTGATTTTGAAAGTGTAATGCTCACCGAAGTGTTTGAAGAACTAGAGAGGCAGTATAATGTAGACCTTGAATTTGACATGAATGACATTCAAGACAGAACCTATACTGGCTATTTCAATAATAGGAATTTAACAGAAGCACTTCAGTTGGTTTGTAGCCCAATGGGACTCAATTTCCAGATTGAAGAGAAGCAGGTGAAAATAATGAATAAAAGCGTTCTGACACCTTAGTGTCTAAACGTTGAATGTTAACGAGTGGCATTATTAAAAAATCTTGTCACTAGTTTCTTAGGTTGAGGTTGAGGAACGGGTGGTACCGTTCCTCTTTTTTTACCCTATAAAGCCCAACAAAGACTCCAAGCCCATTCCCCTAGAACCCTTCAGAAGAATTGTTTGACCTTCGAGTATATTAGCCGATAAATAGTCATTCAAGTCGGCCTTTGTTTCAAAGTATAGCGCCTTAGGGTTTACCTCCTTTGCGGCTTTCATATGAGGACCACAAAAAATCACTCCTTCTATTCCCAATTGAGCCGTTAACACCCCTATAGCAGAATGCTCCTCTTTGCTGGTTTCGCCCAACTCCAACATATCACCCAAAATTGCCAGTTTATGTGTTGCATTCA
Organism: Roseivirga echinicomitans; assembly: GCF_001592935.1. Lineage (GTDB taxonomy): Bacteria > Bacteroidota > Bacteroidia > Cytophagales > Cyclobacteriaceae > Roseivirga > Roseivirga echinicomitans. The sequence goes on along the minus strand of NZ_LRDB01000051.1, from coordinate 153,418 downwards.
GAAGACTTAAATTCTCTAAGGCTGCTTTCATCGAGGTTGGGTTGGCATTGTAAGCATCCATGATAATGGTATTGCTTCCTTTTTTTAAAACCTGCGATCTATTGTTATCCGGACTATAGGTGGCCACGGCTTGTTTAGCCTTCTCTATATCCACCTTAAAGCACTTACCCACACAAAGTGCGGTGGCAATGTTTTCAAAGTTGTAAGCACCACTTAATGCGGTCGTAGTTCTTTTGCCTTCCGCATCTTCAAAAACAATATTCGGTTTGGCTTCAATTAAGGATAACTCTAAATAATCACCTTTAGCGGGGTAGTATATAGGCGATTCAATTCTTCGTTGGGCGATGTTCGAAAGAATCTCATTCTGAGAATTAACGAAAATAACTCCATCGTTTTCAATCAGCCAATGGTACATTTCTGTCTTCCCTCTAATCACGCCCTCAAAACCTCCAAAACCTTCCAGATGCGCTTTACCAATATTGGTAATCAAACCGTGAGTGGGCTCAGCTATTTTGCATAAGGCCGCAATTTCACCCACATGATTCGCACCCATTTCTACAATAGCCATCTCAATATCAGGCCCAATACTCAGTAAAGTAAGGGGTACGCCAATGTGATTATTCAGGTTCCCGATTGTAGCCGACACCTTATATTTGGTGGCCAAAACATTTCTTGTAAGCTCTTTGGTGGTCGTTTTTCCGTTAGAACCCGTAATCGCGATAATCGGGATTTTCAACTGCTTCCTATGATAGTTGGCCAAGGCCTGAAGGGCTTCCAAAACATCGGCTACCAACACACAGCGTGGGTCATTATCATATTCCGCATCGTCAATCACGGCATAGGATGCACCAAGACTTAGTGCTTGCTCTGCCAATTTATTTGCATTAAAGTTGGGTCCTTTCAGCGCGAAAAAGAGATTGCCCTTTTCTATTTTCCTTGTATCGGTGCAGATGCCCGTTGAGGCTATATATTTTTCGTAAAGTGAAGCAATGTTCATAGGTTTTGAAATCTTTGTCAGTCAAATTGCACGACAAGATAATACAGATTGATGAGCTATACCGTTCCTACATTAGCAATCGTTGAAATCTTTACCTTTGCAGTACTCTTGTTATGAAATTTCTCTTTTTGTCAATTTTATTATTCTTCAGTTTGAATCTGTTCGCTCAGTTTTCATTCCGTTATGAAAATGACATTCCTTTAACTATCAATGGAGATGTTTTAGACCGCGCTTGGGAAGGAGGAATCAATTCTGCCCAATTCCAGAAGATGGATTTGGATGGTGATGGCATTGAAGACCTCATCGTTTACCACAGAATGTCAGGCGAGCTGACTACCTACCTGGCCAAGAACAGCGAATTTGTTTGGGCGCCAGAATACAAAAGCCTCTTCCCTACAGAAATTAACCACTGGTTTATTTTGGCTGATTATAACTGTGATGGTAAAATGGATATTTTCACCTCTGTACCCCAAGGAATTACCGTTTTCAAAAATATTAGTTCAGGAAATCTTCCAGAATGGGAACAAGCGGTAGACTTTCTTCGCTTCGATTCTGGCGCCAACATTCAGGTGAATGCCTCCGACATTCCGGGCATTGCCGATGTAGATGGCGATGGCGACCTGGACATTCTAGCCTATCGATTTACCACCGCCAGCACCATCGACTACTACAAGAACACAAGCATGGAAGTCAACAGCAATTGTGATGAACTTACTTTTACGCGTGAAACTAGAAGGTGGGGCGAATTCGCGGAATGTGAGTGCAATAGCTTTGCTTTTTCTGGTGCTTCATGTAATGTTGGTGGAGCAGCCAATACGAGTTACGACATCAATAGCCCAACAGAATTGGAACATGCTGGTGGAAAAACCATTCTGCTATTCGATGCAGAAGGAGATGGTGACCTAGACCTGATCACCTCTGACGAGTTCTGCCAAACGCTCTACTACATGGAGAATGTTGGCGATGCCCGAAACGCCTTAATGACTTCCTTTAGCAGCTACCCTGCCCCCAATCCTGCTGGCTTTCAAATCTTCCCCAATGCTTTTCTCGCAGACATTAATTTTGATGGTAATAAGGATCTATTGATTTCTAGCAATGCCGATGGCAACGTACTGAACAGTGTAGATTTCAGCAATACGGCTAAAGTATATTCAAATTTAGGCACCAACACTCAGCCTGATTTTACTGGGAACTCAGTGCCGTTCTTGCAAAATGAAATGCTTGATTTAGGTGAAAACACCTATCCCGCTTTTGCAGATTATGATGGCGATGGCGACTATGATCTCTTTATCAGCAACAGAGGTCAAATTACCCAAAATGGTTTTGTGGCCTCCATTTTCTTATTTGAAAATACCGGGGGAAAGTTTGCCCCTGCTTTTGAGTTAGTAGACGATGACTTTCTTGGATTAAAATCCGAAAGCCTTAGAAACATCAAAATTCAGTTTGCAGATATCGATAGAAATGGGCAACCAGACCTGATTTATCAATCCACCACCGCAAGCAACGAAACTAAACTTCAGTACCGATTGAACCAAGGTAATTTCTCCTTTGCCAGTACCGAAGATATTTCGATTTCGATTGGCGAAAATGACAACGCTTATTTCTATGATATCAACAAAAATGGAAATTTAGACTTACTGCTGGGCACGCGCTTTGGTGCTTTAAATCTCTATGTAAATAAGGGCAATTTCATTTTTGAAGATGTGATTCAAAACTACGCGGGCATTACGGCCAATTTCGAGGCCTTAAACCCCAACATATTAATCACCGACCTCGATAATAGTGGAGAACCAGAATTGATCAAAACCGATGTTTCGGGTCAAATCAGCATTCTTTCAGGAACAATCAATACCGATTTCATTCCCAGTTCAGTCACAAAAAACATACTCAGCAACGACCTGCTTAATGACCTGACAACTACTTCCATTGGCCAAATTTCATGGTTGACTACAGCCGACCTTTTTGGTGACGGGAAGCCCACCCTATTTATTGGGAATAACCGAGGGGGAATTTCTGTGTTGAAAAATGAAAGTATTGCCGAGAACGGATCGGAAGGCAATGCAATTCGGCTTACGCTTTTTCCGAATCCCACAAGCAGTAGTTTTTATATTAGAACGGACACCAATGCGCAGGCAGAAATGTACACGGTGAAAGGTGAAATGATTTTCTCGAACTTGCCGATCTCAGCTGGGCTTTCAAAAGAAATCAACACGGAACTGCTGGCCGCTGGTGTTTACCTTATCCGGGTTTCAAACGGAACCAATAAACCGACTGTGCAACGCATTTTAATTCAGAAATGACCCTATTCATTCACCTTCAAATAAAGCCCATTGCCCAAATCCAATTTCGGAACGAATGGGTGGAAATGATGAAAACGGAATTTCCTGAAGCGCTGATTTTTGAGGCCGATGCTCACTCCGAACCTTTTGTGATTAGTCAAGGGGTTTCGTTTCTAAAGGAAGCTGAAAAGGTCGTCTTGTTCTTAGATTCCAACCCAAGTGAGAAGCTTGACGCTTGTGCTCCATTGATTGAAAAAGTGCTTCGGAACAAAGCCATTGCCCCTTTTATTCTGCTACAGGGGGAGCATTTAATGTTTGAGAAAATGGCAAAAATGATGAAGAAGGGGGTTTTTAGGTATGAAAGTGTTGAGGAATCGTTAGTTCAAATTCATCAGTTTCTAAAGAGTTAAAATGCTTTCCTCAAAGGGGTTCCGAAACTAGTTCGGAATGACTGCAACCCGCTATGAAACATTCTTCTTGATTTCGAAATCATCGGCATCTAGGTGTGCGGGGAACTTGGTTCGGAAATGATCCAACTCTTCTAGGCTTAAGGTCAGCGTGATAATCTCTTCCTCGGAATCAGAGAACGCCAATGTTTCGCCTTTGGGTGAATAAACACCTGAATGACCATTGTATTCGATTCCGTTGCCATCAGCCCCTACTCGATTAAGTCCAGCCGTATAGCTTACATTTTCAATTGCTCTGGCTTTCAATAAAGCATCCCAAGCATTGACGCGCACCGCTGGCCAATTGGCCACATAAAGGAGCAAATCGTATTCTAAATTTCGGTTTCTGGCCCAAACCGGAAAACGCAAATCGTAACAGACCATCGGGCAGATCTTCCAACCTCTCCATTCTACAATCAGGCGTTCAGTACCAAAATCAAAATGATCGTGTTCATCGGCCATTCGGAACAAATGACGCTTGTCGTATTTTTGCCACTCGCCATTGGGCTGCATCCAGATCAAACGATTGAATACTTTCCCTTCTTCCTTCACCATAAACGAACCAGCAATGACCGCATCAACCTGCAATGCCATTTGCTTCATCCATTTAAAGGTTGTGAAGTTCATTGGTTCTGCCAGCTCGGTGTTTTGCATTGAAAAACCCGTCTGGAACATTTCTGGAAGTAAAACCAAATCGGTTTTGCCTTTCAGGCTCCAGATTTTCTCTTCGTAGGTAGCCAAATTGGCGCCTATTTCGTGCCAGTGGACATCGCTTTGAACAAGGGAAATTCGTAGGTCTTGCATGGGGCTAAGTTAAGAGGACTTTAGGTTAAAGGCACTGATTATTAATCCGAAATTTAAAGTACTATAATTGTGTTAATCACACATTGATCAACTGAAAACTGTTTTATAGTTTTCTATCCTAAACACAGCGAAGGAACTATAATTAAACTCTAGACCCTTCGTAACCTCAGGGAAAGAAAGCTTTTCATAGACACTTTCTCTGAAACAGAAAATTCGCCATTCCCAATCAAGCACGGAGACTTCACAACCCAAGTAAGTAATCCTATACTAAATAGCACAAAGTATTTCCGCTGCCTTTGTCAATGTCTCCTCGCTTTTCGCAAAGCAGAACCTGAGCATTCGATTGTCTTCTTTGGTGTCGTAAAAAACTGAAATTGGAATGGAGGCGATTCCCTTTTCTTTGGTCAGCCATTCGGCCATTTCTAAATCTGGCTTCTCTGAAATGTTTTTATAACTCAATAACTGAAAATAAGTACCGTTAGACGGCAACGATTCAAAGCGAGAACCTTTGATCAAATCCAAAAACAGGTCACGTTTCTGCTGATAAAAAGCGCCAAGGTTATTGTAATGGTCAGCATCTTCTAAGTAATCGGCAATGGCCAATTGGCTGGGCGTGTGCACGGCAAAAGCCATGTACTGATGTACTTTCCTTACTTCCGCAGTAATCCAATCGGGCGCCACCATATAGCCTATCCGCCAGCCTGTGGCATGGAAGGTTTTCCCGAAGGAGAAAGTAGCCACCGACCGCTGCCTCAGTTCTTCATGCTTTAAAATCGATTCGTGTGCTCGACCATCAAATACAATATGCTCATAGACTTCATCTGAAAGTACAATGATGTTGGTATCTCGCGTAATCTCCGCCAAAATTGACAGGTCACCAGCATCAATCATAGCACCCGTGGGGTTATGCGGAGAGTTGATAATGATCATCCTCGTTTTAGCATTCACCTTCTCCCTCACAGTGTCCAAATCGATAGCAAAATGCGGTTGGGTCAATGCAATCGGAATGGTTATCCCGCCATTTTGGGTAATAATGGGGTCGTAGGCATCGTAAGCCGGAACCATCATAATGACTTCATCGCCTTTGCTTACCAATGTGGTGATGGTGGCATTGATCGCTTCTATAGCGCCAGCCGTCAAGGTGATTTCAGTTTCCACATTGACCTTGGCCCCAAATGACTTTTCGATTTTATCAGCAATTCTTTCCCGCAGCTGCGGCATGCCCGTCATGGGTGGGTATTGGTTAAACCCTGCCTTCATGTAATGATGAACGCCTTCAATTAACTCTGGCGACACCGGAAAATCAGGAAAACCCTGCGACAGATTCAAAGCATTATAGTCTTTCGCCATTTTAGACATGGTGGCAAAAATGGTAGCGCCTACATTGGGCAGTTTTGAATTGATATGCATTGAGCTTGGGGCTTAGGGTACGTTGTATTTATGAGTGGAAATTAGGGTTTTATGGGTTGTTAAGCAAAATGATTAGTTAAGAGGGATTAGTTATTAGTTAAGAGTTAAGTGTTAAGAGTTAAGGGGAGTGGGTTAGAAGTAATGAGTCTTGGGTGTTTGTACATTAGTGGTGAAGCAGGCGGTATCCTGTCCTCCCCTGGGGGAGGTTGGAGGGGGATTGACCAGAAACAGGAATAAATGTTAAACCTGTCAACCTATTTCAGGACGAGGCAGGGCTGGGGGATTGAAAAAAGGATTGGAAAATAGAATTGTTAAAATTTAAATCAATTTCCCCATTACCTCATTGATCTGGTAATTATTGGGCGTTGGCAGTGAAGTAGGCAAATCCCCCTAACCCCCTTTTTCTAAGGGGGACGCACTTACCGACAAATGTTTACTATACGCAAGACTTGAATGGTTAAAATACTGATAGCATTTATTTAGAAGTAATAAATATCATCACCATCTCCACCTTTTTTCTACAGGGGAAAAGCTTCGATTGAGCAGCTTCAGTCAACTTAAAACATTTGCGTTGCCAAGTAAACCAAGAACATATATTTGAAAGTAGTAGGCATCGCTACAGCCTCCCCCTTGGTGAAGGGGGTTGGGGGATTGGGAAATAGAATCAATTCCCCATTACCTCATTGATCCATGACAGGTATTCGCTTACTCGGGTGTAATATTCATACACGCCATACACTCCTTCGGGTTTTCCGGTATCGCGACCATCTTGATGGGAACTTACGCCCATGATATAAGCTTGATCGCCATCGAACCAAAGGGCAGGGCCTCCACTATCGCCTGGGCCACTGATGCCTTCTAAAGGAAGTACATTCTCTGAATCTGGTGCATCAAAAGTAAAGCGGATATAACTAGGTTTGGTGCCATCAATTAAGTTCTGGGCAGCCCTGAGTTTTCGGTCTTTGACAATGGCTCCGTCTACCATTCCTCTATCGCCTGTGCCTGCCCAACCCGTGCCTGCAAAAATGATTTCTTTGCCTACTTCATCCGACTTTTCATAAAGTATGGCCAACTCTACATTGGGTATATTTTCTTCCAATTCTATCAGCGCAATGTCATGATTGACGGCTCCCCTCAGGTTATAATCAGGGTGAATGATTTTTCTTTTGATGGCGTATTTCACTCCGTTTACGGTGACATCTTCCCCTACCCTTGAACTTTCCAAAACATGCCCTGCTGTAAGAATCCAATTGGCTTGAATAAATGTGCCGCAACCTGCATTTAAACGCACAGCCGAACCACCATACTTTGCGCCTAGGGCCACATATTCTGAATCGTCTACATCATGCCGCATAACGATTTCCTTGGGCGAACCCATCAACAATACCCCTATAAAACTAAGTGAAATAAATGCTTTCATATTTTGAGATTTTAAACTAAAAGCCAATTTACGTAAGCGCTTTCTTATTTACAACTAATTACTTAGTAGATTAATTTATAACCAAGCCACTTCAGGATTATATGATACTTAAATTGTAATTCTCTATATTGATTCCCCATAGACAGAAACTTCCGTGTAGCTACTATTACTAGACTGCTATAAGGAAGTTTTGGTAAATTATATGAGATGTATACGCCTCAAAGGTGGCAAGTACATAACATTGGCAACAATTAAAAAAGTAAAATTGATGAAGATTAAACGATTTACAGCCGAAAAAGTAAACGGATATCTAAGTTTTGATATAAAACTAAATGATTCCTTGACGTTTTTAGTGGGGATTAATGGTTCAGGTAAGACTACAGCGTTAAAACTTATATTGGGTCTACTCAGTCCGAGCTGGATTAATTTAACACAGATTAAATACTCGTTTGCTCAAGTTGAATGCGAAAGTGATAACATTGATTTTGTTGTTAGGTCTGAATTTCTCGATGAATCTAAAAGAAGACTAACGATTGAATCCGAAAACCCTGATCTTAATGCAGCAAGTACTATTAAAGTTCAAGATTTACCACTGATTCAAGTTAGTGACTTTAGTAGATTTGAAATGAGAAATATCATGAGTAGATATTCTCGCTATGAGGCTCATTTTATTGAATTAGATGCAGTAAAGGCTGTAAGAAAACTAAATACTCCTGCTTTTTTGGGACTTGATAGAAGAATTCATGAAGGAGGTGAAATTGATATATTAAGTATTGAAAGTTTCATGCAACAAAGAGACTTTACAACAGACATCAAAGGGAACCTTTACGAAAGTCTTATTGATGTTGAAAAATTAATAAAGAACAGCTTCATTGAATTTTCTCAAAAACAAGCGACAATAAGTTCCAAACTTAAGAATAATATCATATATTCATCTTTCGATACAATTCAAGGAAATGATGATTTAGGCTTCAATATAGAACAGGAAATAGATATTGAATCAAGGAAAGAAAGAATTTTAGCCGCCTCTCAGAATTTCTGAAATTCCAAATCTTGAGGAAAAGATCCTCAATTATTTTGATGAATTAGCGAAAATCCAGAAAACACTAATTAAAGAACGGAAAAAGAAAACAAAAGAACCGGGCACAGCTTTTATGAAGGCTCTTGGGCAATGGCTTATCAATAGTCCACAACTAGAACGCATTGATAGAATAATTTCTTCATATGAAGATGCTCAAGATGAAATTGAAAAATCATATTCCTCTTTTACAAAATTTGAATCACTTGCTAATCTTTATTTTGGAGAAAACAAAAAATCTCTTCTAGTCGAAAAAAATGGTGACCTAAAAATATCACTTCCTAATGGTGATTCCACAGGAATATACCGTTTGTCTTCCGGTGAAAAGCAAATAATTGTTATGCTAGCACAGCTTATTTTTGGTACACAAAGAGATACTTTTATTATTGACGAACCTGAATTAAGTCTTCATTTAGGTTGGCAGGAGTTGTTCGTTAATACACTTTTAGAAGCAAGCCCACATACACAGTTCATAATGGCTACTCATTCCCCCACTATCCTTGGCAATGTTGAAAATCAGAAATACTGCCAAGACTTAACTCAAGTTTAAGTCTATGCTAGAGTTTAAGAAGAGTATCTTACCCAACCTTGGAGTTTTTTTCCGGTATAAAAATACAGTTGATGTATTTGTTGAGGACAGTTATGATGATGAGTTCTATAAGGTAATTATCAATCGTGTCTTTGAAAAAACAGGTCACAAAATAAACAAATTGATCTCATTAGGCGGGAAAATCAATGTTATAGAAGCTTGTAAAGCTGACCAACATAAAAGAGAAGTAAAACGAGTTTACATTGTTGATGGTGACCTAGATCTGATCAATGATACCAACGAAAATGGTATTGATTATCTGTTTGTTCTTAATAGGTATTGCATTGAAAACTACCTGATTCAAGAAGAACCTCTTATTGAAATAATTCACGACAACATCTTGATTGAAAAAGAAAAGATTTCGAAAATCTTAGGTTTTGAAAATTGGCTTAAGGGTATTTCTGATGATTTAGTAGAGCTGTTTATTCATTATGCACTGTGCAAAAAACATGTCCCTACCCATCCTACTATATCTCTCGGGGTAGGAACCCTTTGTTACCAAAAAAGCAAAATTACCGTTCTCGATTCTACCCAATGCCATAATAGAATAGAAGCCATAAAGAGTAAACTTTTAGAGGTTATATCAGAAGAAGATTACAATGAATTAGTTTACGACCTACGACAAAAATGGCCTCCATCAGTAGAAAACGTATTGAAAATTGTTTCCGCTAAAGATTATCTATTACCACTAACCGAATTTCGACTACAGAAATTCAAGAGTGTAAAAAAGTTTACCTTAAGAAGAGACAGCTTAAGGATTAGACTTGCTAAGTTAATAGACATATCAGATTTGCAACAAATAAAAGCCATAATAAAATGAGGCTTTTTTCCAACTCCTCCTCGATTGTATCGGGGAGGATTGATAGGTTGGTTTCTAGCCGATAAGATAGATGCAAGCATTTGGTAACCAAATTAATACAAGCCTTCGCTTTTATTACTCTGATAATTTCAACGATTAAGCTTCTAGACCTTTCGTTACCTCAAGGAAGGAAAACAGGCATGGTTGGTTTAATAAAGATTCGAGGTTATAACTTCCGCCCCTGTTCGTGAAAAGAAACTAATCCTTACTCCCTATTTGGAACTCTCAAGAACTATTAATTAAATTGCACGTATAGATTACAGAATAAACACACGTGCCATGAGTACTAAATTAACACTTACACTAGACAAAGAGGTTATAGAGCAGGCCAAGAAATACGCTGCGGATAAAGGCAAAAGCCTGTCTGAAATGGTGGAGAACTATTTTAAATACCTCACTGGTTCAAAAGCAGAAGATGAAAAGGAGCAATTATCTCCACGTGTAAAAAAACTACGTGGCGTCTTAAAAGTAGACTCGGACTTCAATTACAAGGATGTTTTGAACGAAGCTAAGAACACTAAACATGGCCTCTAAAATATTCATTGATACCGATGTGATTATTGACTTGCTTATTGACAGGCAACCTCATGCGATTGCAGCATCTATCCTTTTTGACTTGGCCGACAAGAACGAATTGAAAGTGTACACTTCTTCATTATGCTTTAACAACGTCCATTATATTTTAAGGAAAGAACTTGGGGATAGAAAAACAAGGGCCGTCATTGGCGAACTCCTAGAAATAGTTGAGGTGCTAAGTGTGTCAGGCAAGGATATTTCAAACGCTGTCACGAGCGAATTCAAAGATTTCGAAGATGCCATTCAACACTCCGTTGCTATTTCTGAAAAAGGGATCAACGCCATAGTAACCCGAAACACAAAAGATTATAAGAAATCAAAAATCGCTGTCTTTAATTCGGATACCTATGTCCAAATGATAGTAAACGGAGCCCGCTAATCAGCGTCAGGCTATAACCTTACTTTCAACTTAATTTTGTCAGGCCATAGCCTGACTTTCCCGCCCCTGTTGGTATTCTTCACCAACAGGCCTCTAAGGCCCAATAATAAAATTCTCATATTCAAATTTGGAGAATGTTACCTTTTTAGGTAACTTTTGCCTCAGTTTAAATTCAACGAAGTTGAGCGAGTTTAAAAGGGAAATAGGGTTTTACGAAAATCACTTTAAAGACTTTTATTTAAAGCAATCGCTCGCTGTTCGAAAAAAAATAGATTGGACGCTTTTGCTATTGAAAAGCACTCGAATTGTTCCAGAGAAATTCCTCAAACATCTAGCGAATACTGACGGGCTTTGGGAAGTACGAATTTCCGCAGGAAACGGAATATTCCGTCTCTTTTGCTTTTTCGATGAAGGAAATTTAATCATCCTGTTGAGCGGATTTCAAAAGAAAACGCAGAAAACGCCTAAAAATGAAATTAAAAAAGCGGAACGATTAAAGAAAGAATATTATGAAAACAGATAAGAGAATTACATCGTTTGACGACCATCTGGATGAGCAGTACGGGAAAACTGGAACTGAGTCACGTGAGCAATTCCAAGAAGAATTTGAAACGTTTAAAATTGGCATTCTAATTCAAGAGGCTAGAAAGAAACAGAATCTAACACAAGAGCAACTCGCTGTAAAAGTTGGAACCACTAAAAACTACATCTCAAGAATTGAAAATAATGCTAGTGACATTAGACTTTCGACCTTGATGAGAATCATCAGAGAAGGATTAGGTGGAAGTTTGAAATTTTCGCTTGACGTTTAAAATCATTAACAAAGTCAGGCTATAACCTTACTTTCAACTTGGTTTTGTCAAGCTATAACCTGACTTCATATTCCGCATTTGTGATTTAGAAGATGCCATTTTAAGCTGCATCAGCTTGTTGGAAAAACTCCAACAAGGGCGAAATGGCACTAAAGCCACCAACAAAAAAAGAGCTGAATTTCTCCAGCTCCTTTTCATCTCATCGATCTAAATTCAAATCTATTTTCTTTTGCCTGGCTTGTAGGTTTCTGCTGCGCGGGCTTCTACATCTTCTTTGTAATAGGCTACATCTTTAAACTGGGCATCGGCATAGCGCTGGGCTTGGTCGTAGAAATGTGGAGATGCTGGATCACCACTTTGACCACCTGCCAACATGCTCTTGGCTTTTACTTTGTCGCCAAACTCTACTACAGCCACAAAGCTATTGCCCGAAGAACCATAAATACGGTTGGTGCCAGGCTTTTTGCTCGCTCCAAAAGAGGCCAATGCGCCCCATCGGGCGGAAGCCATGCCTACGGCAATGCTTTCTTTACTGTCGTCATATTGTAAATCGATGTCGCCATTCAAACGCTGGAACCTATTGATTTCGCCCCAAGGCGTATTCCATGTTCCGAAATCGGCTTCCAACTCTTTTATAGAGGCTTCAAAGATTTCTAATCTCTCGCTGTAAGGAGAACCCGTTCCGTAATAATCCACGCGTTCGTTTCCGCTTAAGCGTTTTGGGTTTTTGCCCATTCTGCTGTAAAGCGAACCATAATAATAAGCGATAGACATGGCCACAGATTCCTTCGAAGTTTTCATGTCCCAACCACGTAGCGCATCAATCGCTGGCTTTAAATCCGTATTCTTTTTGCTGCTTTTATCATAGGCCTCCACCACACCTGGAATCAGTTTCTCGAAAGCAGGTAAGTAAGGATCGTAAGCCAATTCGATTAAGCCGTCTAAGGTGAGGTCTTTCGCTTCTTTCAGCACTTTCACCGCGTGCACCCCTCTAAAATTCTCTTGGTCTGGCGCCATGTACACCGGGTAATCTTCCGGTTTCGGACTGAACTCCATGGCAGCAGTAAATGGTGTAGAATTACAGTTCTGAATCCAGCCATTGGCAGGGTTTAAAATGGTAATACTCTCGTCTACGGTATGGCTTCCTTGCCAGTCCGTAGCAGGATTGCTTCCATCCACTGGTTTAGAGTAATCGAACTGAGTGTCTCTTTTTGGAATGAAGTTGCCATGGTAATAAGCGATGTTTCCATCGGCATCGGCATAGACCGTATTGTTGGATGAGTTGGTCCTGATGTCCATCATTTCTCTGAACTCATCATGGGTATTTAATTTGGTACGGGTGTAACTCTGGGTAAGTGCATTCACAGGGTCCCAATTGATTTTCGTCACCACCCATTTGTCGTTTAACTTATGCGTCACTGGCCCGTGATTGGTATGATACATCGGGAAAGTTCTTTCCTTCATTTCGTTACCGTCCTTGTATTTCAAAGTCACTTCCGAAACCTTGACATCAAGCATTTCTTCACCGTACTTGTACTTGAATTTTCCATCTACTTCAGAAACTTCTTCCACAAATTCATCAATAAAATCAACGGCAGTAGAAGTGTGCATCCAACCCATTTTATCGTTGAAACCTTGGTACACAAAAAACTGCCCCCAAGTCACGGCTCCATAAGCATTCAAGCCTTCTTCGCTCACCACATGTACTTCTGGGCGGAAGTAAAAAGAAGTGTGCGGGTTGATCAATAACATAGCATCACCAGAGGCGGTATGTTCTCCAGCAATCGCAAAACCGTTCGATCCTTTTGGTTCTTCATAAGGATCAGGATGGGTCAGGCCATCACCAAATTCGGTAAGCGCTAAAGATTGATCGTTTTCGTAAAAAGACTTCACCCTGCGGGTAGAAATACTTTCGATATCGCCACCAATGGAGCCTTCGCTAAAGAACATCGGGAACCAAGGTTCAAAACGCGTAAGCACTTTAGGCTGTACTTCTGGGTGGGTATGTAAGTAATAATTGATTCCGTCTGCATAAGCATCACAAAGCTCCTGAAGCCATTTTGGAGAGGCGTCATAGGCCGCTTTGGCCTCTTCTACTGTCATGTATAGTCTAGCGCGTAAGTCGCTGTACAAAGCGTCTTCGCCTTCCATTTCGGCCAAGCGCCCTGTCGCCCACACGTAGTTGCGTTCCACACGTGCAAAATCATCTTCGCATTGGGCGTAAAGTAGGCCAAAAACTGCATCAGCATCGGTTTTTCCGTAAATGTGCGGCACACCAAAATCATCACGAATGATCTGGACATTCTCTGCCTGTGCTTCCCACTGACTTACCTCATCGGTAGCCTTGGGCTGACAGGAGTAAAGGATTGAAATGAATAATAGAAAAAAGGTTTTCTTCATGGTTGTAAGGTTTGAAGAAAGATGGAACATGCTAGGGAAATCTGCAAGCATATTTTTGTGGGTGGATGCTGAGCAGAAGGAACCCTAAAAAAAGAAATGATCCAACTACTCCCTCTTGATGAAGGAGGTATAGAGGATTAAATATTAAACCTATCAACCTATTTCAGGACGAGCCCCCCCCTAACCCCCTTTTCGAAAAAGAAGGAGTAGGCCAGTGCTAACTTTTACTTTGTTAGTGGACTGTAAATAAGATCGGGTCTCCTTTTTTCAAAAGAGACCCGATTCTAATATTACCAAGTAAACCTTAATGGCTCACTAATTATTTTTTCTCAACAAGGAAATTTATTAAGCCTGTCAATTCTTCGATGCTTTTCACACTGCCAATATCTATGGAATATTTTCCATTGATCACAAAAGCAGGTACGCTAGTTACCTTCTTGCTTAGATAAGCTTTGGCCATTACTTTGGCTTTGTCTTGCAAAGTTTTGTCAGCAAAATGCTTGTCAACCTCTGCCTTGGTCAGTCCATTCTCTTCGAACATCTTTTTAATCACATCCATGCTGTCAACAGCTCTGCCTTTGACATGAATTTGGTCGAAGAAATACGCTCTAATTTCAACGCCCTTCTCTCCCAGTTTCTCCATAACCACAAATGCCTGCACAATTGCAGCTTGCATTACAGGGTTATCGTGTGGGATATAATCTACATGAGATTTTTCGAATTTCGTCCCTGGCTTTAAAGAAGCTTTAATTTGTGGCATTAATGACTCAAACTGATAGCAAGTACCGCAATACATAGAGAAATACTCGGTTACGTTTGGAGTTGCGGTTGCCTTTTCAGACACCACAGAGTAGTGTACATTTTCCTGATACTGTGCAAAAGCCGATCCTACTCCTACAGTCAACATTAACGCTATTAATAGTCCTTTCATGATTTTTTCTTATGGTGCCGAAACTACAAAGTTTAGTGGGTTAGAAAAAGGTTTTTTACACAGATAATGCCCTTTGCGCCCAATTAATCATTACTATTCCCGATGATTGCCGCCACTCCTATGCGTACGCCAAAGTCTTTGGCCTTCCAACCCTGAAACGATTGAACGAACTCAACCCTCAAGACCCTGAAAATATTATCAATGGTATAGCCCAGTTCGGTGTAATTATCAGAAGTAGGTGTGGCCAAGTAATTCACAAACAAGTTTTCTTTCAAACCACTCAATCTGAGCATTGGCAACTGGGTAAACAGGAATTTTCTAAACCTGATGTGGGTGAATACCGAAGCATAGTCGTCTGAAGTGCTGTACTTATAATAGTCGAGCATTCTAAACCCACCCGTTACACTCATTGGTGTAAAAGGAAGTCGGTTGCCCTGAAAATGCTTAAAATCAGTAAAGAGCATTTGGGAAGTGTTGAAGAATTTACCTGCTTCTCCTTCGACATCAATCTTCGCCCTTACACCTAAATCGAAGGTAGTTTTTAAACCAAATTCTAACTGATCGAATTGTGTTTCGCTTCCCAAAACATCATTAAATGCTTTTTTATAAGACAGTCTGAAAGAAGGGGATGAATTATCTAGTGGGATCAATCGACCATTGTATTTCCTGAATTTCAACCAAGGTTTTACAGTAAAGGAAAAGCTAGAGATCAACGCTTTGCTGTCTTCAAAACCGCCAACAACGGTTTCATTGTTGATGGGTTGGTTGGTTTTGTATTCCCTGTTCTCAATATCAAAAATGCTGAAATCGGTGGTATTGAACAGTTCGCTTCTGCTCGCCCATTCTAGTTTGGCGCCAACCGTATAACGGTAGCGGAAACGTTTGGCAAAACTGACGTTCGCATAAGTTTTCTCATAGAATTTGGCAAAGTTTTTTTCGGCCAAAAGGCTATAGAGTGAATTGCTCAAGTCATCAATACTGGTGGGGTTAAACTGCTCAATGTAATTTCCACCTTGCACCCTAAAAGTACCACGCTGTTGATTCTTTCCTATTCCAAAAACACTCTCCACTTTACCATAAAGCTGTTCTCCAGAAAAACCATAGCGTATAAAAGGTGAAATTCTTAAATTGGTTGTAGTGTCCTGTCGCCAAGAAAATGTACCTGTAAAATCTAAGTTGAATCCCTCAACTGTGTTGAAACGAAGTCTTGGCACAAAACCTGCAAAATTAAACCTCAATCGGTCACCCAGCTTGTAATAACTGCCGAACAAAATATCCTTCGCTTTGAATTTCGCTCCATTTTTCAAGCGTAAAGTGTCTGCTTCTGCCTTGGCTTTATCTGCAAAATAGGTGCTGTCTTCGCGCTGATAACCCACCACTTCCTTTTTGGTCAAGGGAACTGGTCTTCTACTTACCCAGTACAACGAATCTTTTTTAGTGGCCAACGAGTCAATATTGAAGTAGTAATCAGAAACTACATCCACCTCTCCAGCTTCTTTGCGCTCTTCCTTATCATATTCCTTCATCAGTTTCTTGAATTGCTTGCGCGAAACTTCTTGGTCTTCTTTAAATACCTGATTGACTCCTTCTTCCACATTGCCCGACTTGATGGCCTGAATTTCTTCTGGAGCGGCCTGAATTTTCTCATCGATAAGAATTACCGAAGGATCTAAATCTTCATTTTCGGTTACGGTATAGTCACTCACCGAAGCCAGGTAATTATAACTGCCTGCCAAACCAAAAATTGAACCCGAGAATTCAAACTTCTGTGTAACTGGCATCCAAATTTCACCTTTTATGGGCGCGAATATCTGCTCAATTCTAATTTGGAAGCCCATTAAGCTGGTGGTTAAATC
This sequence comes from Roseivirga echinicomitans, assembly GCF_001592935.1. Lineage (GTDB taxonomy): Bacteria > Bacteroidota > Bacteroidia > Cytophagales > Cyclobacteriaceae > Roseivirga > Roseivirga echinicomitans. The sequence continues at coordinate 136,582 of NZ_LRDB01000051.1, read as the reverse complement.
TAGGGAATGAATGTTCCAGAAGTCTTCTCTGATGTAAATCACCCCCTCGAATAAATCATCTCCTTTAGACCGTGGCGTTACTCTAATCTTATTGATTTCATAACCACGTTCTCTAAAGCTTCCTTCATATTTGAATTTGTAATATGAAAAAGCACGAGGACTTAATGGAGAAACTGCATTCACCACATCTGGAAGGTAAAAGCTGCTGTTGATATAAGCATTTGGGTTGGCGTTATCGCTTTCTTGCCCCGTAGTTCTTACCGATATCACCTTCTCTTTAAAGGTATTCGGCCTTTCGAAGTAAATCTCACTCACCGATTCTGAAGTGAATACCTGAGAGGTATCAATTCCTTCCTTTTCAAAAGTTTTTCTCAGTAGCCAAGGCACTTTAGTGATTTGGCCTGTTCCTTTCATATAGACCTCGGCCGAATAGCTGTCGTTCTGTAATAAGTGATATTCCGCTTTGGCGATGGCCTTACGCATAATCGTGTAAGAAGGATCTTCGGCTTTGGCCTCTACCGTTACCGATGCCAAGTTGATGACCTGTGGGTTCATAACAATACTCACCGTTTCGAAACCAGCACCGACCTTGATGTTCTTGATTACGGTGGCATAGCCCATAAACTGATAGGTGACTTGATAATCCCCTGGCTTGAGTCGATATTCGTAGAAACCATCGAGGTTGGATGATGTACCTGAACCAACTTCTTTCACATAAATGGAGGCAAAAGGAAGCGCTTCACCTTTGTCGTCTTTAATGGTTCCCTTAATGCCTTGCGCCATTGAGGGGAGCGAGAATAGCAGCAGTAATGCTACAAAAAATTGTTGTTTTAACATGGTTTGAGTTTTGTGTTGACCAGCAAATAAAGTACCTCTTTTGCTTTAGTACATTATCAACTTAGTTAATAGACGTGAAGAACAACAAATTGGGCGTCTGGGTTTGAAAAAAAATTTACTCAGACCCTATTTTCGAAAGATCTATTGGTAAAATTTTTTGAAACGAATATAATCAGCTACGTTTTCTGGAAGAAGGTATTGAACTGAATGTTCATTGCGAATGGCATCGCGAATAAATGTGGCAGAAATATCCAGCATTGGCGACTCCACATATTTAATGTTCTTATGAACCACTTTAATTCTGGAGCGGTCTACTTGCGGACGCGGATAAACATAAAGTCCATAATTATCTAAAATAGCTTCGTAGTTTTTCCATTTGTGAAAATGCACCAAGTTGTCTTCACCAATAATGAGCACAAATTCATGTTCCGGATGCTTATCTGACAAATAGGCCAGTGTATCTGCAGTATAGCTGGGTTTGGGCATATGAAATTCGACATCGGAAGCCCTGAATTTAAAATTATCGGCAACGGCCAACTCCACCATTTTCAGTCGGTCGAATTCGTGGAGCAAAGTTTTGGAGCTTTTGAAAGGGTTTTGCGGGCTTACCACAAACCACACCTGACCTAAATCGGTCTGATCGGCCATGACATCGGCAATTACCAAGTGACCGATATGAATAGGATTGAATGAACCAAAAAAGAGACCGATGCGCAAAATCTTATTTGTTTAAAAAGTCTGAAACCAAAACCTCTGCGTTTGCAAAAGATTCCTCTAGGTCTTCATTGACTAAAGTAACATCAAATTTGTTTTCAAATGTCATTTCAAATTCTGCACGATAAAATCGTTGTGAAAGACTTTCGGCAGATTCAGTACCTCTGCCTGTTAATCGTTTTTTAAGTTCTTCCATAGAAGGGACTTTAACAAATACGGCCAGGGCATTGTCGCCAAAATACTCTTTAAGTTTCAGGGCTCCTTTCACTTCAACATCAAAAACAACATGACGGCCATCGGCCCAAATGCGTTCTACTTCTGATTTTAAAGTACCATAGTAATTTCCTGTATACACTTCTTCCCATTCCACAAAGGCATTATCTTCTATTTTCTGACGAAATTCCTCTTTGCTCAGAAAGTAATAGTCCTTTCCGTTTTCTTCGGAACGACCTCTTTTATCACGTGTGCTGGCAGATATTGAGAAACCCAGTTTTGGATTGTTAGCAAGCAGGTGCTTGACAATGGTAGTTTTGCCCGACCCAGAAGGTGCGGTAAAAATGAATGCTTTTCCTTTACCCATGTTACAGACCGATGCTCTTTTTTATGGTATTGGCCAGGTCTTCAGGTATTTCTTGCTTGTGCTCACAAAGCTTTTGCTTTATGCTTTCTTGCACACATTTTTCACGCTCGTAATTACCGTTCGATTTAACACAGGTTCTAATTTTCTCTTCAAAGATGGCGCGTGACTCTTCGTCTGCTTCGTTATCTAGGACTAACTGAATAATTTCTGAAAATCTCTTTTCATCCACCAAATTGCCCCTGTCGCAATAACATTCCTTGAAACTACTTTTGAACCAGTCTGAGAACTCACTCATGGTTTTCATTTTATTTGTTATATCCCATTTCCTTTGCGTATGAAGAAAGTTTTTCCTTCAGCATATTTCTTGCTCGATGTAATCTAGATCGAACGGTACCAATCGGAATGTCCAAAATCTTAGACATCTCCTCGTAAGTAAAGCCTTCTAAATCACTTAGAATAATCACTGTCCTAAAATCTACTGGAATGCCGTTCATCGCCAGTGTGATTTCATCACCAATCATGTGCTGAACAGTTTCAACCCTTAGATCGGTTGTGATGCTTTCATCTATATCGTCAGAATTGTAGTATGACTCAACTTCATTATAGTCCACCTTAGCGGGCTGCTTGCTCTTTTTACGGAACTCGTTAATAAAGCTGTTTTTCAAAATGCGGAACAACCACGCTTTGGCATTAGTTCCTTGCTCGAATGAGTTGATAAACCTAAAGGCCTTCAAATAAGTATCTTGTACTAGGTCTTTAGCATCATCCTCATCAAATGTAAGTCGATACGCAAAATTGTACATGGAATTAACATGTGGCATGAATTCCTGATCAAAAACACGAGCGGCTTCTTTCTCGCTGTATTTCTGTCTTTGCGTCCCCTGATTTTCTTTGTTCACAGCTTCTTCAGACATGGTGCAAAAATAGCAAATATTAATTGCGGTATCCTAAAATTAGGGAGCAATAAGGATTTAAAAGGAAAGTTAAAAACGCTAAAATTTTCAGTTAAAGACGATCTCTAACAGTCACAGTTTGAATGACACAAGGTATGTATAGCCGCTATTCTTCGCGTTTTTTAGCAGTTCAGAAACCTCAAATGAAAGATTTCCCCATTCTAAATTCTCTTCTCTAAAGTTTTCTATCATTTCAGAAGACAGCACACTAAAGTATCTACCGTCTTTTATCAATTTGGGATAAAACACCTTTAAGCCTCCACCAATGGTAAATTGAGAAAATAGTTTTAGTTGCTCTTCTTGATACAATGCCATCACGTTTTCCAACCTCTTCGATCCGTTTGTCTCGAAAAACTGAAAAAGCTTATCATCATTGTTAATCAACAAACCTCTTACCCAACCTTTGTATTTGCCGCGCCCTACCTTGTCAATAAATTCTCTAATGCGGCTAGAATACAGCATATCTTTCGTGTACTCCAAACCTTGAAAATCGAAAAGAAGGAAGGGGGTAAGTTTATCCAAAGAAGAGCTTAACTGATATACCGTATCGGAAAGCGGCTCGTAAAAAATGACATCATTGGAGTCTGTCTTTATAAAAGGTGCTGGGTTAGCAATGGTTGAAACAATGCTCTTGTCCTGCGGCTTAAGCTTATTTAAGATTTCAAAGTTATCGTCTGCGACAAATATTTGGTAAGGGTTGGATTTATCATCACTCCATGCATTGTTGATTAACCATTTATCACCCACCTTAAATAGGTCTCGGGCAAAATACTCTACCTTTTTTTCTTTGACGAATTCTCCTTGAGCAGTATAGGTCAAAAACTTGAAGAGCCGTGAATCGAATATGACTATTTCACCCCTCTCTTTATCGACAAAAAAGCATTCTAAAAACTTGAACTCACCTGGTCCCTCACCTTTTGACTCTATTCTTTTTATAAGCTCATAAGACGAATTGAAGATCAGAATTTGATGAATTTTGTTATCAAACAACACAACATTTGAACCCAAAAAATCCATGTATTGAACATTGCCAATAAGCAAATCCTTGTCATTTGCTAAGGGGTAAAATTGAACATCGTTTTTTTCAAAATCTAAATCCCACGACTTGATCACTTCTTGTGGCCCTATCACCAACGTATCTAACACTCGTAAAGAATTATTCGACTTAGAGCAAGATGTGATGGAAAGGAATCCAAAAACTACTATACATAAAGGAAGAAGTTGCTTAAGGCCATACATTAGTCGTTAATTTAAACTAAAAACTTAATTATACACAGCGGTTCAGTACGAACATCTAGAATACATGTGGCTAAAACGACATCACCTCATGCTCAAAACCTTCAATGACTCCCAAACCAAAAAGTGCAAAATCATATTTCACAGGATCGTGGGAGTCTAGTAATTTAAGATTTTCAGTAAGCTCAATGGCAGTTCGCCAATCGGTTTGCTTTCTAGTGATTAGCCCTAGTTTTCTGGCAATTCGATCCACATGGACATCGCAGGGGCATACTAGTTGGCTTGGTGAAATATTCTTCCATATCCCAAAATCGACACCTTTGTCATCTTGCCTGACCATCCACCTTAAGAACATATTCAGCCTTTTACAAGCCGATTTTCTGGCGGGCGTGGCTATGTGTTTTCTGGTACGTTCAGGAGCATCGGGCAAAGCAAAAAAAGAATGATGAAACTGAATCAGGCTGTTGGCCATATCAGTATCTCCGGACTTCATTCCTGCCATAAAAGCTTGCTCCAGCGAATCATGCTGCGTGTAGAAATCCTTAAAGAAAGCGATAAAGTAAAGGGTGTCGGTGGTGTTGAACGTGCGGTGTTTAAAATTCAGTAAACGCTTTAAATCAGACTCCTTATGATTCATTATAAAATCATGCGGAGCGTTATCCATCAAGCCGAACAACTCATTGCATTTATTGATGATAGTAACACGCTGACCCCACGCCAATATAGAAGCCCAAAAGCCAGCGATTTCTATATCTTCCTTTTTCGAAAATTGGTGAGGTATAACAATCGGATCGTTCTCAATAAAATTGGGCTGATTGAACTGCTCTACTTTAGCGTCTAGGAAGTCTTTTAGTTTATCGGAAATCAAGTGGCTATAAATATGGTCGGCTAAATCTACTTCTTTATCACTTCCAATTTCCCTATTTGGCTTTGCTTCAAGGTCACGTTTCCTTTTTGGCTCATGGCTTCTTTCAGCTTCAAACTGCCCACTTGAATATATAATTCTGTTGGGCTGTTTCCTTCCAAAAGGTTTACGGTTTTCACGGTAATTTCTTCTTCGGTAATGAAATCCACTTTTCGACCCTTAATGTTAACCGTTGTCGTTTCGCAGGGCACTACACCTATCACTTCTCCATTTTCCTTGTCCGACCAAATATTGGGATCATTCCATTCTCCTGATTTAATAGCCCAAAGTTCATTTTTGCAAGAAACATTAAAAGGAAGAATCGTCAGTTTAGCTTTGGCAGAAGTCGAATTTCCGGACATATCCGATACAAAAAAATCTACTTCATTTTCGCCCAAATTGGCAGAAGTGAATTCCCTTGGCTCAATCCAAAACTCAGAAATTTGGGCGTTATCCTTCGTGCAACCTTCCTGTTTTGAGAGTTTCTCAAAAAACTCATCCTCTTTACTTCCGTCTGGTTCAAAACCACCAGTCTGTTCTCTAACCATAACAGCTGCATCATCACATAATTTCACTAGTTGCTTTGCTTCCCGAACCTCTAAGCGTCCGTTTTTATCCAAATACATTGTGCTTGGTTGGCTTACAACGACTGGGCTTATCGTATCTCTCACGGTTACTTTCACTTTTACCGAAGCCAAATTATCACGGTCATCTTTGATAATAAAACTCACTTCGTTTTCGCCTAAGTCATTGTAATCAAAAACAGATTTATTAAGCGATGTTTCATAGCCATCACAGCCAGCAGTAGAACCACCGTCCATTAGGTCTGCATCTGCCTTTGCCAAACCATCTGCTCCCAAATAAACCGTAGCATTTATAGCTCTCGCCACTGGAGCTGTCAAATCATAAATGGTAATCATCACTTTTGTAGTCGCCTCGTTGCCGCTTTTATCCACTACCCTAGCGGTCACTTCGTTCTCCCCAAGATCGGCACAAGTAAAGGTAGTTTTGCTCAATTCATAAAGCACAATTCCGCAATTATCCTTAGCGCAAGGCGTTTCTTGAAAGAAAAGGGATTGTCCTGCTCCAGGAACGGGGTCAGGACTTGGAATAGAACCAATCACTCCGCAACGCCAAAGAATTACATTCTTTGGGTCCACTTTTACAGAATTTCCGTCTGTGATATTCGCTCGAATATTTCGTGCGGCAATCGTTGGAGGAATATTATCGATCACTTTCACCAAAGTGGTTCCATAATAAACTGTTCCATTTGCGCCAACTCCTTTAATAGTTACATAGTTCTCACCCAAGTCATCGCAGTCGAATGTTGATTTATTCAGCTCACGGGAGCATTCTACGCCAGCGCAAGGCCAATAGCAGTCTGCGTTCAATAGATCATCAATTTCAATCGTGCCTTTCCCATCTTTGTCCAATGCCAACACATAAGGTTGGGTGCACATAGTCAGTAGGTAATTCTGAAAATTTAAAGCGAATTGGCCCATGGCTTTTCCTTCAATTGGATTGTCCACCACAATGAAATATTCTTCGCCTTCTCTGAGACCAGAGTACATCAATTGCTCTGATTTAACGGGGTAACCAAAGGCAGAACTCGCCAATTCTTCACCCTTTAAAGTGACCAAGGCCAGTTGGATGTAGGACTCTTGTCCTTCAACAGTAATGATAATTTTATCGGAAGCGGGAGCTTTAAATTTGAACCAGACGCTTCTACTGGCCCTGCTACCCCATTGACTGTAGTAAGTTCCATCTCCAGAAGCACCACTGATGCTAAACTGGTCTTCCTTAGAAAAGAAGTTACCATTAGGCCCTAAAGGAATTTGAAAAGCACTTTGACGGGTATCGTTGGATGGAATTTGAAAAGCAAAAGCAGGACTTTTCAGCATAAGAAAAGCCAAAAAGATAAATATCGTTTTGGCGTAAATCTTTATCATGGGCTATTGAAAATAACTCAATTCGACAAGGAAACGATTGTCCAAAGCCTTTAATTGATCGTAGGCCCTTTTATTGAGTTTAATCAAAATGTTTTTATTGTCTGCCGTATCTGGGATTTCACCCACCACACGCACATAAACAGTAAGGTTGTTCATGCGGTTTTTTACTTTGATTACAGTGCCCACTTTGGCTGTTTTATGCAAAGCCAAAAATTTGGTGGATGACTCGTCTTCAATAATAAGCTCCGCTTGGCCTTCTTCAATGATCTCATTAAAAGGACTTCCATTGTACGACTCTTCAGCGATTTCCTCTGCCTCCGAATTCATTGAATTGGTCACCTCTTTGATTGAGTCCGCGGCTTTTGGTTTCTCAATGGACTTTTCAATAGGAGTAGTTATTGGTTTTGTTACCGTTTCAGTTTTGGTTGTTCCAACAGAGATTTTTAGTGTTTGCCCAACGGACAGTGAATTGGAAGTAAGATTATTTAATTTCTTTAGCTCATTAACATCAACATTGAATTTCTGTGAAATAGAAAAGAGTGTTTCACCAGCAGCAACTGTATGATTTTTACTGGTTTGAGGCGTTGTCTTTGTTGGTATTTCAGGTTGGCCCATTGGTTTTCCGTAAGGGATATTGATGATTTGCCCCACTTGTAGGTCATTCACCAATTCGGCATTCTTTACCTTTATTTCCGTTACCGTAGTTCCATACCTGCGCGCCAAAGAGTAAAGTGTTTGACCAGAAGCCACCTTATGGATTACAAAGTATTTTTCACCTTCTTTTTTAATTCCTAGCGAGTCTGCTTGACCGAAGCCTGACGTTGCCGCCAACACTAACACCAACAAACTCAACAAAAACTTTCTCATAAATCCTTGATTAAATAGCATTTGACCTCGCGCTTTTCTTTGACAAATATAAGCTGTTCATTAACGATATAAAAAGTATCTGAGGCTAGTCCTTTAGCATGTTGCGCTAAAACTTCCTTCAAAACAAGTTCGCCATTTGCATTAAAAACATAAAGCTTGTTAGTCAAATTCTGTTCCAGCTTTTCGTGTGCCGAAATAAAAATAAGCCCTTCGTATTCAAGATAATCGCAAGCGCCAACCAAATCAACTTCAACAAATTCCTTTAAAAAACGAACAACCGTGGTAAAGTGATCACTGTCCCCAGTGTAATGGAACGGAAGAATTAGGCTTCCCGACATAGATTTGACCGAAAAATCTTCTTCCTCACTTAATATTTCATTCCCCGTTCGAATATCAATGGAGAAAACTTCAGCTTCTTCCTCATTCGTTTTGAGCGAAAGCGCAAAACCGTTTAGGCCTCGCACATTAATATTATCCACCGACCAAACTGCCTCTTGGGTGTTGGCATCAAAACCAAAAACGGATCGTTCTTCTATGTTTTGGGAGTCATTGAAAATCTGAAAAATGATGATATCGCCTATAAAAGCATAGACCGTTACCCACCAGTTTTCATCAAAACCCAAGGCCTTCCATTCAAACTGCTGACTGCCCAAATGAAAAAGCGAAAAAGTCGCTTCCATGGCTTCTCCATTTCGGTTACTAATCAGCAACCGATCGTTGGAAAGGGCGGTTTCCCAAATATCTGTAGGGAATACTTCCGAAAACTGTAAGTGAAGTTGCTTTGGCAATGCGTTTCTTTGTATTTTGACACAAAAATAGCCGATTCATAGGCCTATCAAAGCGATGTTGAAATTTGTACGAAGAATAGGGTTGGTTTGCCTCGCCATTTTATTTTGCGCAGGGCTTTTTGCAAAATGGAATCCATTCCAAGACCCCACCAAAAAAAGGATTTTCGTGATGGAAATCCGTAATGATATTGATCCGCGGATGAACCGCTATGTGGACTTAGCCCTAGACCAAGCCACGGAAGAAAATGCCGATATCATTATCATCGACATGGATACCTATGGTGGTGCGGTCAACGATGCCAATGATATTCGCACCCGAATTTTAGAATACGAAAAACCAGTTTGGGTGTTCATCAATAACGATGCAGCCTCAGCTGGTGCGCTAATTTCAATTGCCTGCGACAGCATCTACATGGTGCCAGGTGCCAATATTGGTGCCGCTACCGTGGTCCTTGGTGAAGACGGAAGCCAAGCGCCAGACAAATACCAATCTTACATGCGATCGATTATGCGTTCTACAGCCGAACAAACCAATCGTGACCCTACTATTGCTGAAGGCATGGTAGACGACCGTATCGAAATTGAAGGCGTTACTGAAGCAGGAAAAACAATTACGTTTACCACTTCTGAAGCGATCAAAAATGGCTTTTGCGAAATGCAAGTCACCAGCATTAAAGACTTACTGTCCAAAAACAACATTGAGAATTATGAGCTGATCAATTACGAATTGGCCGAATCTGAAAAAATCATCGCCTTCTTCCTCAACCCATTCATTAGCGGAATTTTGATCTTGGTGATTGTAGGTGGGATTTACTTCGAACTACAAACGCCAGGCATTGGTTTTCCGCTGGCTGCGGCTGGTATAGCTTTGGTGTTTTACCTCACCCCTTATTACCTCAATGGACTTGCCGCCAATTGGGAAATTGCCGTGCTGTTTATCGGAATTATCCTCATTGCACTTGAAGTCTTTGTGATTCCAGGTTTTGGCGTTGCAGGAATAGCAGGCATCTCTTGTGTAGTCATGGCGCTTATTTTTGTCATGCTCGATAACGACTTCTTCAACTTTGACTATGTACCCTCTGGTGAACTGAGCACCGCAGCCGTTGTAGTTTTCGCAGGCATGTTCGGGGCCATCTTGGTGATATTTGGGCTGGGTTACCGGCTTACAGAATCGAAGATGTTCAGCAGAGTAGCACTCATGAGCGAACAGCGCAAAGCCGATGGTTATACTTCTTCTTTTTACACCGCTGATTTGATGGGAAAAGAAGGAACCGTTTTCTCCACATTGAGGCCTAGCGGACGAATAGAGATTGATGGAGAAATATATGACGCCTACACCCGTGGAGAATATGTTGAAAAGGGCGAAAAAATAACAGTAATTAGCCAAGAAGGAACCTCCATAAAAGTTAGACCGAAAACAGCATGACCGATAATCCCAACGAATTTAGTCCTGAAAGCTTAATGATGAGTTTTGGACATGACCCATCTTTGGTTAGAAACTCCATTAAGAACCCAATATTCCAGACTTCTACTTTCGAGTTTGCTACTGCCGAAGAAGGGAAAGCCTATTTCGAAAAAGTATATGGTGGAGCTGCAGCAGACGAATTAAGCAAAAGCTTAATCTACACCCGACTGAATCACCCCAATTTAGTCACGGCTGAAAAGCGTCTTTCCTTATTGGACGAATCGGAAGAATCTGCCTTTTTCGAAAGTGGGATGGCCGCCATTACCACTTCCCTTTTAGAAATTTGTAAAGCGGGTGATTTAGTGCTGATGTCCTTCCCTATTTATGGCGGCACCGATGCTTTTATCAAAAACTTCCTTCCCAAATTCGATGTCCAGTCGCTGGCTTTTAGTCCAGACATGACGGAAGAGGAAATTATAAAGTTGATTGAGGCCCACCCAAGAAAAAACCGACTGGCTTGTATTTATGTAGAAACACCTGCCAACCCTACCAATACTTTAATTGATATCGAAATGACGGTGCGCATTGCAGCACGTTTTTCAAATCAAGACAAGAAAACCATTGTAGCTGTAGACAACACTTATATGGGGCCGCTTTGGCAAAAGCCAATCAATCATGGAGCAGATTTAATTATGTATTCGGCTACAAAATATATTGGCGGTCATAGCGATTTGATTGCTGGTGCCATTTCTGGAAGTAGTGCTTTGGTTTCACGAATTAAGAAAGTACGTAGTGGTTTGGGCTGTATGGCTTCTCCGTGGACCTCTTGGCTTATCAGCCGAAGCTTAGAAACAATTTCCCTACGCATGGAAAAACAGGCTTCGAATGCGGCAAAATTAGCAGACTTCTTACGCGACCATCCAAAAGTGGCCAAGGTATATTATGTAGGTCACATTGCCGAAGGACACAAACAATATGAATTGGCCAAAAGACAAATGACTTCTGGTGGCGCCATGTTGGCCTTCGATGTAGTCGGTGGTGAAGCAGAAGCTTTCCGTTTTTTGAATGCCGTTAAATTGGCTAAACTGGCTGTGAGTTTGGGCAGTACGGAAACACTTACCTCTCATCCATTCACCATGAGCAGCTCCAATATGAGTTTAGCCGATCGTGAGGCTGTGGGTATTACGCCAAGCATGGTCAGGATTTCGACAGGGATTGAAAACCCAGACGACCTTTTAAAAGATTTCGCGCAAGCTTTTGAAAAAGTATAATGTCTGAAAAAGGTCAAACGCTGTACGAACGCATTGGCGAAGAGAACATTCTTAAACTGGTGGATGATTTCTATGCTGAGTTGGAGCAGGACGAGCTGATCAGAAAGATGTATCCAGAAGATCTATTGCCTGCCAAAAACCGACTCAAGCTGTTCTTTATTCAAGCACTGGGTGGCAGACAAACCTATACCGATGAACGTGGACACCCGATGCTCAGGCGTAGACATTTCCAGTGGAAAATTGGTACCGAAGAAGCAACACACTGGCTCAAGCACATGCATGCGGCCTTGGAAAAAGCCACCTTCCCCGAACCTGAAAAAGACGCTTTCTGGGAATATGTCTATGGCGCTGCTCAGCATATGATTAATAAGTGAGATTCAAAGCCCTGGAATCATACTCTTTTTTACAGATTCACTTGAAAGGCCTTGTGCTACAATCATATCAACATTGTAAGGTTCTATAACATCTGAAAAGGTGATAAACACAAAATCACTTTCTTTCGATTTAAATTTGAATTTTTGTCTTTGCTTTAACTCTGGTAACACAACCTCCAAAGAAATACCATTCGCCTTATTCAAATACTGTTTGAAGGAATAGCTAAATCGGTGTGAAATAAGGTTTTGTTTAATATTCTCATCCAAAATCATCTCTCCATTCGCATAAAGTTGAACATGAACAGTATCCTCACTAAGGAGTACATTATTTAGATAAAACCGAGAACTTCTATCGGCTGTAAAGTAGACAATAACATAAAGTACGATAACCGATATAATTAAAGCCCATGTCGGTTTTGAAGTCATATTCAGTGCATGTTAAACACTCCCAATTTATCTCATTCCTGACCTAAAACAAACCCACGAGTGAGGTACTACTTTTATTTACCTTATAAGAAGTGATTTGAGATTATATCAATTCAGAAGCCGGTTTCCTTACGTAAATCCAATCCTTTCCTCCAGAGTAGATCACTTCTCTCTCAAGCGTGAATTCGTTTTTCATATAGAATTTAGCAAGCCCTGCATCTTCAATAGAGAGCCAAAATGGATTTTTGGGAAACGTTTCGAAAACTGAGTTCAGCCAAAAATCACCGAGGTTTCTTCCTCTAAACTTTTCTGCTACCCAAAGGTAGCCAATGTATAAAAAGTCATTATCGAAATAGTATTCAGCTATTGGAGGGTAATTATCGGTTTCTGAGGTATGAGCAGAAAAAACTAGGCCTCCACCAATCAACTCTTCACCCTGCTTAATCCCATATACCTTAACCGCTGGCGCAAATTCTTCCCAGTTAGACTCCAATTCTAACCTCCAGTCGTCAGGAAGCATTTCAAAAAACAGTTCAGGAACATCAGAAATATCAATGATTTCTGCACTCGATTTGGGGAATTCTTCGGCCACAATAAAATGAGCTAATAAGGTTTTAATTGATGCAAATGTAGAGTGGTAAAATCAATTTTCAATGAATCGATGACGAATGATTTAAAAACAAAAACCACATTAATAGAGAACAACCAACACCACCTTTGTGGGTGTTATCACCCACAAACCACCAAAGGGTTTTGACTTTTTCATTATCCCTGTTTAAGCAGAAACGTATTGGAGAAAGTGCTACTTTTCAGCCTTCATCAGCTTGTTGGAGAAAACTCCAACAAGGGCAGGGTTTTCAATGAATCCACTCCCATTGGTTTAAAACTAAAAAAACCCGATAGTCAAGTTGACTATCGGGTTTTCAAAATTCTTTATTTAACGTTTAAGCATTGGCCACTCTCGGTACCATAACACCTTTTGGGGTTGTACCAAATTGCTTTAAAAAGCGTGTATGTGAAGCCACAGCACCAAAGAAGGTTTCATGCTCAATGTAAGGTAAGTCATGCTCTTTAGCTGTTTCCTTTACGATTTCAGCTATTTTAGGATAGTGTACGTGGCAAATTTTCGGAAACAAGTGATGCTCAATCTGGAAGTTCAGTCCCCCGAACAGGTAATTCACCAACTTGTTCTTTATAGCAAAATTAGCAGTGGTGTACATCTGTAAGTCTGCCCAAGGCAATCCAATCTTTCCGTCCTTTTTTGGTTCAGGAAAGGAAGTACCTTCAATGATATGAGCAAGCATAAAAATAACGGCTACAGTAAAGCCTTCTAACAAATGGCCTGCAATAAAACCGAAAAGAATCCAGTACCAAGGCAAGTCAATCACGATAATCGGGATGACTAAGAACACAGAATAATAAAGCGCCTTGTAAAAGAAGAGCCTGAAAATTTCCTTCTTTGGAAAGTCTTTTCTGTAATGCCCCCCCAACTGATGTTGAAAAAACTTCTTATAATCTTTCACAAAAACCCAAGAAACTGTGGCCAAGCTGTATAAGAAATAGGCGTAAATGTGTTGAAAACGATGCACCCACCATAAGTCTTGGTTAGGCTGAAGTCTTAAAATTGGTGGTTGATCTATATCGCCATCATGATCAGGGATATTGGTATAAGTGTGGTGCACTAGGTTATGACTGATTTTCCACACATAGTCATTGGCACCCATAAAGTTGAATGTCAAACCTAAACGTTCGTTCAATTTTTGATTTTTTGTGTAAGAGCCATGAATAGCATCATGAGCAATGTTTAATCCGATCATGGCCGAAAAGAAACCGTGGCCTAAAGCCAAAAGAAACATACCAATTGGACTTACCAAACCAGAGATTACTAAAGCGTAAGTGGCTGCCCAGCCAGCCAAAATCCAAATGGTTTTAAAAACCATTCCACTGTTAGCGGTTTTTGACAAATTATTTGTTTCGAAGTAACGATCTACTCTTTCGTTAACATCTTTTTGAAAACCGTCTTGCGTAAATTTGTCAAAAATTACTTTCTGGAACTTTTTTTTAGAAGGGGCAGTTTTGTGCTCTAAAACGTCTGAATTCATAGGCTAATTACTAGGCTGGGGAGAAATGATTGGACAATATCGCTAGCTGAATCTCCCAAGCAATTCTCGATTGCCTAAGGTACGAATTATTTATCAGCCTAATGCCATTTTAAACACATTAAAATAAGGTTTACCACTCCATAACTACCTATAGAACCAAGTTCACATTTATATTTTTAAGGTAGAAATACAGAATAATAATGGAATCAACTCCTTAAATTAGGCTTGTATTTAATACCTCTAGATTTTTTCTATAATTTGTCTTAAATCACCTTAATCAAATTATCATACACTTGCTTAAAGTAAATGTTTATGTGGCCAATCGATTTTCAAACCTCCTTTGCCAATAAATCAGATAAGCTTTTTATGGTTTGCATACCTGCTTTCTGCCAAACCAGCTTGCCATTTTTAAACAAAATTAGCGTTGGAATACTCCTAACTCCAAACCGCTGAGCCAACGGCTGGTTTTTATCAACATCTACTTTAATGATTTTCACCTTTCCTTCGTGGGCTTGAGCCACTTCTTTTAAAACGGGTGCCATGGCCTGACAAGGCCCACACCAGTCGGCATAAAAATCCACCAACACTGGTGCGTCTTGGGCAATTAGAGTTTCAAATTTTCCTTTCATACCATATGCTTTTTATCATTATCAAAACCCATATACCTAAGGATTCGTTCCGAATTCTATTCTTGTAAATTAGCCAATTGTGCTAAATTGAACTTGAATCATAATCATCTCTGCAAACAATGAGAATTTGTGTAGCTCAAACAAAGCCCGTTACAGGTAATATTAATGCCAATATCACAAACCACCTTAAGCTGATTGAACTGGGAGTTTCACAAGACGTAAACCTAATGGTGTTCCCTGAGCTGTCACTTACCGGCTACGAACCCGCTCTAGCGAAGGGCTTAGCCATTGACATCGAGGACTCTCGGTTAGCCATATTTCAGGAGATAAGCAATTGTAAGAATATTACCATTGGTGTTGGTGTACCGATGAAAGCAAAAAAAGGCATCAACATTAGCATGGTCATATTTCAACCCAACCAACCGATTCAGGTGTACTCCAAAGGATATTTACATTCAGACGAAGTCCCTTACTTTCAAGCTGGAGACAACTCCTTTTCTCTAAGGATTGATCACCACAAAATCGCTTTGGCCATTTGTTATGAAATCTCAATTCCAGCGCATTCAGAAAACGCTTTCAAATGTGGTGCTGAAATCTACATTGCCAGCGTAGCTAAGTTTAAGCTCGGAATTAATAAAGCAAAAGAAGAACTAGCAAGCATCGCTAATCAGTATTCGATGAATGTATTGATGGCTAATTGCACTGGAATATCTGATGGTGCAAACTGCGCAGGAAGAACCGCTGCATGGAACAAGGAAGGAAGAATGATTTGTGAACTGGATGACGTTAGTGAAGGCCTGTTAATTTATGACACAGAAACTCAAACCACAGAAAAGTGTTTGCTCTAGTTGGTGAATATTGGAACAAGCACAAAAAAAAGAGTCACCCCCGTTGGAGCGACTCCCTTTCACCTAAACACCTGGGTAACTAACTACTTATAGCGAATCTCACGATTCCTATACCCAGACTTATCTTTAATCTATCTTTCGATAGGCATTATTCCTTATTAAAGCTCTCTTAATTTTACCTAAACCGACAGAAGATTGAAGCTCTCCTCGACCAAAACTTTGAGTACTTAGTATTACTCAACAGCTAAACAAACATAATCGGATTTTTTGTTAATTAAAATTTAACTTAAGCATAAAAACAAAAACTTATCCGCATTTTAGCAAAAATCAATGATTGCTGTTCAAATACAAGCTTTTGCACTATACATTATTACAGAAGTTTAATACATACATTTTTCTTTTGAGAGAAGAATTGTAAAGCATCCCATCCTCCCTCTCTACCTACCCCACTATTTTTAACTCCTCCGAAGGGTGTTCGGAGGTCACGAAGCAGCCAACAGTTGACCCAAACTATGCCTGAATTTAGTTTAGAGGACACTGAATGCGCTCTGTTCAAATTGCTCGTCCAGACAGTAGCTGCCAATCCATATTGTGTACTATTTCCCATGGCCAAAACTTCCTCATCCGTATCGAAAGGAGTAAGCGTTATTACTGGGCCAAAGATTTCTTCTTGATTGGTTCTGCAATCGTATGATAAGCCTTCAATAATGGTGGGTCGAATATAATAGCCTTCTGAAAGTTCACCTTCGAGAATCACTTGTTTCCCTCCTGCTAAAACAGTTCCACCTTCCGACTTGGCCAAATCAATATAAGAAAGCACCTTCTTCATATGCCCTTCTGAAACTATAGCACCTAGATTTGAGTGCTCATCAGCGGGATCACCTACTTTCAATGCATTCGTTTTTTCTATTAATGCCAGTTTGAATTTTTCATAAATAGGTCGTTCTATGAAGACCCTAGAACCACAAAGGCAAATCTGACCCTGATTGGCAAAGCTCGAATGAACCGTAGTTTTAAGCGCTTCTTCAAAATTGCAATCGGCAAAAATGATATTAGGGTTCTTCCCTCCTAGTTCCAATGATAGTTTTTTAAACATTGGAGCTGCTGTGGCGGCAATTTGTTTTCCCGTGGCTGTTCCACCTGTAAACGAAATCAAAGGAATATCGGGATGTTCCGAAATGGCTTGCCCTACTTTTGGCCCCAAACCATGAACGATATTTAAAACTCCTTTAGGCAAACCCGCTTCAATGCATAATTCTGAAAGCAAAAAGGCCGTCATAGGTGTGATTTCGGAAGGCTTTGCCACCACGGTATTACCAGCAGCCAATGCTGGAGCAATCTTCCAGGTAAACAAATACAAAGGCAAGTTCCAAGGCGAAATGCAGCCAGCAACACCCACAGGTGACCTTTCAGTATAATTAAAGGCCAGTCCATCGGTTTGATGCGCCTCGGTACTTTCATGAAGAATAGCGGTGGCGAAAAATCTAAAATTGGATGATGCCCTTGGAATGTCTACCCTCGTGGCCAACTTCACTGGCTTTCCATTGTCTTTTGATTCTGCCTTGGCCAACTTTTCTAAATTAGCATCAATCAGGTCTGCTACTTTGAGTATCAAACGTGAGCGCTCTTCTCGCGGAGTTGCTGCCCATATTGAAAATGCATCCTTTGCCGCTTGAGTCGCCAATTGCACATCGCGCTCATCTGAGTCTGGAATTTCACCATACACCTTTCCCCGTGAGGGATCGATGTTTTCTAAATAGCTTTTAGAGACAGGCTCAACTAATTGGCCATTGATATAATTCAGAATTCTTTCCATTGCTTCAACTTAAAGGCAGCCCGTTCTTCCGCCATCTACTGGCACATTGATTCCATTGATATAGCCTGCTGCTGGAGTGGCTAAAAAGGCTACTGCTGCAGCTATTTCTGAAGCATCTGCAAAGCGATGGGCTGGAATTTCTCGTTTCATTTCTTCTTCTACTTCCTCCGCGCTCTTGCCTAATTTCTTTGCCTTATTTTCAATAATTGAAGAAAGCCTTTGTGTGGCAGTGGCGCCCGGCAACACATTATTTACGGTAATGCCATATTTACCCAACTCACCCGCCAAAGTTTTGGACCAATTGGCAACAGCTCCGCGAATGGTATTCGACACCCCTAAGCCAGCGATTGGCATTTTTACGGAGGTAGAAATGATATTGATAATTCGACCGTAAGTCTCGTGTTTCATTCCATCCACCAAAGCTTGGGTCAATATGTGATTACACACCAAATGCTGCTCAAATGCATTTCTAAATTCATCTACTTCTGCATTTAAAGCAGGGCCACCAGCAGGACCGCCAGTGTTATTAATCAGAATATGATATACATTTCCTTCCGCTATATGGGCAGCAATAATCTTCTTGAGCGCATCAACTTGAGTAAAATCCGCAGTGAGGATTTGATGATTTTGCCCACCAGAGGAAAAAAGAGAGCCTTTTACCTCGTTAAGTCTTTCAGTATTTCTAGCAAGCAAGGTTACATTAGCGCCTAAATTGGCCAATTCTTCGGCCACAGCTTTACCAATTCCTTGGGTGCTACCGCAAACCAATGCTCGTTTTCCTTTTAAATTTAAATTCATAGCAATAGTGTATTGAGTAAAGTTACAAAATTGGAATTAGCCTTTCCCGAATTTCGTTAAATTCGCCAAGAACTAAATAGAACTGACCATGGGAGTAAAACGACCTTTCAACTTGCAAAAATGGATTGATGAAAACCGTGACTTACTAAAGCCACCCGTTGGAAACAAGAACCTTTACCCTGAAGGCACCGACTATATTGTGATGATTGTGGGCGGCCCAAATGCCAGAAAAGATTACCACTACAACGAAACCGAAGAGCTTTTTTATCAGCTGGAAGGTGAAATTACGGTAAGAATTCAGGAAGACGGAAAAGCAGTAGACATCCCTCTAAAAGCGGGCGATATGTATTTGCACCCACCCAAAGTGCCCCACTCTCCTATGCGTTCAGAAGGTTCAATTGGTTTGGTCATCGAGCGAGTTAGAAAACCAGAGCATAACGATGGACTGATGTGGTTTTGCGACAACTGCAACAACAAACTTCACGACACTTATTTTAAGCTTACCAATATTGAAAAAGACTTTCTTCCGCGCTTCCGAGAATTCTACGGTTCAGAAGAACTAAGGACTTGCAATAGTTGTGGCCATGTGATGGAAATGGATCCTAGATTTATTAAATAGTTATCAGTAAAACAGTTATTAGTTATCAGGAGTCCTGATATACTGTTTCCCGATAACCGAACACTTTATTATGCTAAAGATAGACATGCACACCCACATCATTCCGGAACATCTGCCCAAATGGACAGAGAAGTTTGGCTATGGTGATTTCATTCATCTGCACCACCACAAAGAGAGGGCAGCCATGATGATGAAAGGCAGTAAATTCTTCCGTGAAATCCAATCCAATTGTTGGGATCCAAAAATCAGAATGGAAGAATATGCGCAGTTTGGAACACAAGTGCAGGTCGTTTCTACCATTCCCGTTATGTTTTCTTATGATGCCCAACCACATCATGGACTGGAAATCAGTCAATTTTTGAACGATCATATTGCAGGCATCTGCCGCGACTACCCAAAGAATTACATCGGGCTGGCCACTATCCCGATGCAGGATGAAGATTTGGCCATTCAGGAATTACACCGTTGTAAGCATGAATTGAACCTGCCTGGGATTCAGATTGGATCGAACATCAATGATAAAAACTTAAGCAGCGAACGCTTCTTCCAAATCTTTAAAGCTTGCGAAGAATTGGACATGGCCGTGATGATTCACCCTTGGAACATGATGGGCTTCCATAGCATTGAACGTTATTGGCTGCCTTGGTTGGTGGGCATGCCTGCTGAAACTTCAAGGGCCGCTTGTTCCCTTATTTTTGGAGGCGTCTTGGAGCGACTTCCGAACCTAAGGTTCAACTTCTCCCATGCGGGAGGCTCCTTTTTACCGACTATTGGGCGAATTGAGCACGGTTTCAACTGCCGCCCTGATTTAGTGGCGATTGACAATACCGTAAACCCACGAGAATACATTGGGAAGTTTTGGGTAGATTCTATCACCCACGACCCATTAATGATGAAATACATTTTAGAGATGCAGGGCTCTAAAAGAGTCACCCTTGGTTCTGATTACCCATTCCCTTTAGGCGACCTTGAAATTGGGGCCTTTATTGAGAAAATGGGCTTATCGAACGAAGTGGTGGAAGACATATTCTGCAATGCCACTTTGGAGTGGTTAAACTTATCTAAGGAACAATTTTTAAATTAAGCATTGAAAAATACAGCAATCACGTACATGGATTCGCCCTTGGGCGCCATCAAAATAGTGGGAGACGCAAACGCCATTAAGATGGTGGTTTTTGTGGATGAAATAGGAGAAGAGAACGAAGGAATTATTCCGTTGGTAGTGCGTAAATGCAAAAAACAGCTTCATGAATATTTCGTTGGACAGCGCAAGCAATTCAACATTCCTGTGGCACCAGAAGGCACCGATTTTCAGCAAGAAGTTTGGCAGGTTTTGCAGGACATTCCTTTTGGAGTGACGAGCACTTATGCTAAACAATCCATCAAATTAGGAGATATAAAGAAGATTAGGGCCGTAGGAACCGCCAATGGCAAAAACCCAATCGCCATCATTATCCCTTGCCACAGAGTCATTGGGTCAGATGGAAGTTTGACGGGCTACGCAGGCGGTCTCGACAAAAAAGCTTGGCTATTGAAACACGAAAAGAGCATGCCTGGAATGGCACAAACCAGTTTATTTTAATGACTTACGAGAACACTTTAGCATACGCTCAATATTTAGACAAAAACGATTCGTTAAGAGATTACCGCAATCGTTTTCATATCCCAAAAGTGAATGGCAAAGACAGCTATTACTTTACTGGAAACTCACTTGGTCTTCAACCCAAAACTGCCAGAACTTATATTGAAGAAGAAATGAAAGGTTGGGAAACCTTGGGCGTAGAGGGACATTTTGCATCGAGCAAAAGGCCTTGGATGGAATACCATAAATTCAGCAAGGACGCATTGGCCAGAATTGTTGGGGCAAAACCCATCGAAGTGGTTTCTATGAACAACCTTTCAGTGAACCTCCATTTGCTGATGGTATCGTTTTTCAAGCCTACCAAAACACGCTACAAAATCATTTGCGAAGCAGGTGCTTTTCCTTCCGATCAATACATGTTCGAAACGCAGCTTAAATTTCATGGACTTAATCCTGATGAAGCGCTAATTGAACTCAAACCTAGAACAGGTGAAAACACGCTGCGTGGCGAAGACATTTTAAGCAAAATAGCTGAAGTGGGCGATGAATTGGCCTTGGTACTCATTGGTGGCGTTCAGTATTATACTGGTCAGTTATTCGACATGAAAGCGATTACTGAAGCGGGGCAAAAAGTGGGGGCTAAAGTTGGCTTTGACTTGGCGCATGCCTTCGGGAATGTGCCTTTGCAATTGCACGACTGGAATGTAGATTTTGCTACATGGTGCTCTTACAAATACTTAAACTCTGGCCCAGGAAACGTTTCAGGAATTTTTGTTCACGAACGATACGCTAACGACAGTTCGCTCGACCGATTTGCGGGCTGGTGGGGTCACGATGAAAAAGAAAGATTTAAAATGAAGAAGGGTTTCCAGCCTATGCCCGGTGCAGACGGCTGGCAACTGAGCAATGTGAACGTGATTTCTACCGCGTCTCATTTGGCCGCCCTAGAATTGTTTGATGAAGTAGGCATTGAAAAACTGAGAAAGAAAAGCCTAAAACTCACGGGCTATCTTGAGTTTTTGATCAAAGACATTGGTGGTGATTCTGGTATTTTCGAAATCATCACGCCTTCAGATCCCGAGCAACGCGGATGTCAGCTCTCCATTTTCTTCCATAAAGATGGCCGAAGGCTTTTTGATGCACTGGCCGCTGCTGGAGTGATTGCAGATTGGCGCGAACCCAATGTTATTCGCATTGCGCCAGTTCCACTTTACAACCGTTTCGAAGACGTGTATCAGTTTGCTCATCTACTTAAGAAAAACCTCTAAATGATGTAATCATGGATAGCCAGAATCAAAAAGTATCAATTTTGGGAGCGGGCCTTGTTGGCTCATTACTTTCAATTTTCTTAGCGAAGAAAGGCTATTCTGTTACCATTTTTGAACGAAGGGGCGACATGCGCAAAGCGGGTGCCTTAGGCGGACGCTCTATCAACCTCGCCTTAAGCAGACGTGGATTGAAAGCTTTGGAGGCCGTTGGGCTCAAAGAAAAAGTACAGGAAAGCTGCATTCCGATGCCCGGCAGAATGATTCATGATTTGGAAGGAAATCTAAGCTTTCAACCTTACGGTAAAGAAGGTCAATTTATTAATTCAGTTTCAAGAGGTGGTTTGAATGAGTTATTGATGAGCGAAGCTGAAGCGCATGGCGTTGACATTCGTTTCGATCATAAGTGTGAAGAAGTAGATTTTGATACCGCCACCGCTTATTTTGAAAATGGCGAAAAGGTAAGTGCCGACTTTCTTTTTGGGGCAGACGGTGCATTTTCCGCTTTACGTTCGGCCATGCAAAAAACCGATAGGTTTAATTACGCGCAAGAATACATTTCGGCTGGTTACAAAGAACTGACCATGCCTCCCACCGCCAATGGCGATTTTGCTTTAGACCCCAACGCACTTCACATTTGGCCCAGAGGCGAATATATGCTCATTGCCTTGCCCAATTTAGACAAGAGTTTTACCTGTACCCTATTCTTCCCTTTTGAAGGAAAAATATCCTTTGAAGCGATTAAAACAGAAGAGGATGTTCAGCAATTCTTCGAAAGCAAATTCAAAGATGCGCTACCCTTTCTTCCTGAATTGAAAACCGAATTTTTCGAAAACCCTACTTCGAGCCTCATTACCGTGAGGTGCAAACCTTGGGTAAAAGGAAATACAGCTTTGATTGGTGATGCCGCCCATGCGCTAGTGCCATTTTATGGCCAAGGCATGAATGCGGGTTTTGAAGATTGCTTTGTTTTTAATGAATTGCTAGAGAAGCACGGAGCAATCAATCCTGCCCTACTGGCGGAATATGAGGCCTTGCGAATTCCTGATGGAAACGCCATTGCCGATTTGGCCCTCTATAACTTTATAGAAATGCGCGACAAAGTAGCCGACCCAATGTTTGTGCTGCAAAAGAAAATTGAAAAGCGGCTGAACGAACTTTTTCCAGAAAAATGGATACCGCTCTACACCATGGTTACCTTTAGCGATTTCCGCTATTCCGAAGCCCATGCGCTAGGCAAAAAACAACAGGCCATTATGGATCAGGTTTTAGCCCAACCAAATATTGAAGAGGTTTGGGAAGGGTTGGATTTTGAGGAGATTGTGGGGAGGTTGAAATAAGAACTCAATGCTCTCAACTCTCATGCCTTGCAATTGCATAGAGTTTTTGATCAATATGTTCTTTCATATTCTTTGGGAAAGTCCTTTCTACATTCCCAATACATTCAACGTAATGATCTTCAATGTATAGAATATAGATTTCATTCACATCAGCAAATGGTTCAGTAACACTCACTACTTCCCCTTCTTTTCCGAGCAAAAATTCATGACTAAAGTTGAAAGAAAATTGTCCATCTTCAACGTTATAGAAGTAGTCCTTTGGGCTCTCCAACTCTTGATTAAGATCTTTTAATATTCCGTTATCCATGCGCGTTGCTTGGTTTGTTATAAAGTTCTTGAATGTACTAGTTTTTTCATTGTACATCAAACCAGAATAGTAGCTGCTTTTAACAATTACAAAACTAAATTCCTCATCACTAATAACCACTAACTCCCTCTATACTCCCTCGGGGTTTTGCCTGTTACTTCTTTAAATTTTCGGTTAAAGTTGGAGAGGTTACTAAAGCCTGATTCGTAGCAGACTTGGGAAACCGTATTGTCTTTATTGAGCAGGAGTTTGCAGGCTTGTCCAATCCGGTAGTCGTTTAGAAAGTCAATATAGGTTTTGCGGGTATGTTGCTTGAAATAGCGACAGAAAGAGGCTTTGTTCATATTGGCTACTTCGGCCACTTCTTCTAAAGTAATGCGTCTGCCAAAGTTTTCTAGGGTGAAGCGGAAGATATCATCCAGTCGCCTTCCCTCTGCTTCTTTCACGGATTTTTGGGGCAACTCATTGAGGTACGCGATGCTCTCTTCGTTCCCAAACAAATGGAGCAGTTCAAAAAATGCATTCAACCGCTTTAATCCATTGCTTTTAAATACCTTTTCAAAAGCGTTTATCATTTGAGTCGAAAAATCATCCTTCACCCGAATGCCCCTTTCCGCATTCTGAATAAACTGGAGCAGTTCTCTGATTTCAGGAAACAGCTTTGAAGTTTCTCTCAAATGTTCGGCACGAAAAAAAATCGACTTCGACAAGGCTCGCATTTCCTCTTGATAGTACTTTTTGTCGCAGCGAAAAACGTGAGGAACATTGGAGCCCATTACAAAGATTTGTCCCGATTTAAAGCTCCCCAAATGATCGCCATGAATCAGCGTTCCTTCGCCAGAAATCACCCATGTAATTTGAATTTCAGAATGCTGATGCAGCATGTCATAGAAATACTTTTCGTCATCAATTTGTAAGTAAAGCGATGAAGCTTCAGTTTTAGGAATTTTAAAAGGAAGTACTTTCACCTGTATTATTTAAGCCTAAAAATAAACCTAAGTTAACCAAGTAGCAAATATCATATTAGTATTGGTGAATTTTCGCAAAGTTGTACAGCATGGACTCCACTACCTTAGCCAAAAAAAACAATACGATGAAAGTAGCATGGCAAGGCGTTTACCCAGCGGTAACCACAAAGTTTACAAATGACGATAAACTTGATTTAAAAATGTTTGAAACCAACATCCAAGCGCAATTGGCCGCTGGTGTTGACGGCATTATTTTAGGTGGCACTTTAGGTGAGTCTAGTGCACTATTGGAAGATGAGAAAGATACTTTAGTAAGCGCCACAGTTGACATGGTAGCAGGCAAAGTTCCAGTGATCATGAACATTGCGGAACAAACCACGAAAGCCGCCATTATTGCTGCGGAAAAAGCCAAAAAGAACGGAGCCAGTGGTTTAATGATGCTGCCTCCGATGCGCTACAAAGCGGATGATCACGAAACGGTTACTTATTATAAAGCGGTGGCGAACTCTACCGACTTGCCCATCATGGTGTATAACAACCCCATAGATTATAAAATCGAGGTGACTTTGGATATGTTCGAGCAACTGGCCGAGTGCGAAAACATCCAGTCGGTAAAAGAGTCTACCCGCGATATTTCAAACATCACCCGAATGATCAATCGTTTTGGCGATCGTTTCAAAATTCTTTCTGGCGTGGACACCCTCGCCTTAGAAAGTTTATTTATGGGCGCCAATGGCTGGGTAGCTGGTTTGGTTTGCGCTTTCCCAAAAGAAACTGTAGCCATTTACAGACTTCAGAAAGCTGGAAGACATGAAGAAGCTTTGAAAATCTACCGTTGGTTCTTGCCGCTATTGGAGCTTGATATTAATGCTAAGCTGGTTCAAAACATTAAACTGGCTGAAGTGGCCACTGGTATCGGTACCGAAAATGTTCGTGCACCTAGACTTGCGCTTTCAGGCGCAGAAAGAAATCACGTACTTCAGATTATCGAAACAGGAATTAAAAACCGTCCTGAATTGCCAGACTATTTGAATTTGTAAATTGAACCCAATCTCTCGCGCAGCAAAAAACACAACATGATTAAAGGAACAAACTTTATAGGATCAACCCCTTCGAAAGAAGGCACAGCACAACTCTTTGCAAACAACCCTGCCAATGGCGAGGCTTTCCCTGAATCGTTTTCGGTAGCGACAACCTCCGAGATTGATGACGCGGTAGCCAAGGCAACGCAGGCTTTTCAAGTTTACAAAAGCATAGCACCAGCAAAAAAAGCGGACTTCTTAGAGGCGATAGCGGATGAAATCATGGCTTTGGGCGATGCCTTGGTAGCGCGCGCTTGTGGAGAATCGGGTTTGCCTGAGGGTAGAATTCAAGGAGAAAGAGGTCGTACCTGTAATCAATTGAAAATGTTCGCCAATTTGGTGCGCGAAGGCTCATGGGTAAATGCCACCATCGATACCGCAATTCCAGACAGAGCGCCAGCGCCCAAACCTGATTTGCGCAAAATGGAAGTGGCCATTGGCCCTGTCGCCATTTTTGGTGCGAGTAATTTTCCATTGGCCTTTTCAACGGCTGGTGGCGATACCGCTTCTGCTTTGGCCGCTGGAAACCCAGTGATTGTAAAAGCACACGAATCACATTTAGGCACCAATGAAATGGTATCTCAGGCGATTCTGAAAGCAGCACAAAAAACGGGAATGCCTGAAGGCGTTTTCTCCATGGTAAATGGCGGAATTCCTGTGGGTCAGCATTTGGTAAAGCATCCGCAAATCAAGGCGGTAGGTTTTACGGGTTCGTTTAGAGGAGGAAAAGCCCTTTTCGATTTGGCCAACCAAAGAGACGAACCTATTCCAGTTTATGCTGAAATGGGAAGCATCAACCCAACATTTATATTCCCTAACAAACTAAAAGAAAGCCCAGCCGATTTAGGAAAAGCAGTAGCAGGCTCAGTCAGTATGGGTGTAGGTCAGTTTTGTACCAACCCAGGTTTATTGGTGGGAATTCAATCGCCAGAATTAGAAGCTTTTTCATCCGCACTTTCACAAGCATTGGCCGACACTGCGCCTTCTACAATGCTGAATAAAGGTATTGCTGAAAGCTATTATGCCAACAGAAAAGCGTTATTAGAAGAAAAAGGCGTAACCTTAAGCGGAAACGCTACATCCATGGGAGACAACCGTGGGCAAGGGTTAACTGCGACCGTTCCTGCTTCTGAGTTTCTAAAAAACACAAAACTTCACGAAGAGATTTTTGGGCCATTCACCTTATTGGTGGTCTGTGAAAATGGAAGCGAAATGAAGCAAGTAGCTCAATCACTCCAAGGGCAATTGACAGGCACTTTATTGGCCACTGAAAGCGACATGATTCAAAATACCGAGACAGTAGACGCACTCTCTCAAAAGGTGGGTAGAATCCTCTTTAACGGAATGCCAACGGGGGTCGAAGTTTGCCCTGCCATGCATCATGGAGGCCCATTCCCTGCCAGCACCAATGGGAAATATACTTCTGTAGGCACAGACGCCATTTACCGTTTCACCCGATCAATCTGCTATCAAAACTGGCCAGATCAAATGCTTCCTACGGAACTGAAAGCTGAGAATCCGATGGGGGTTTGGAGAAAGGTGAATGGTGAACTGAGTAAATAATTAAAGCATTAGAAATAGTCAAAGTAGTATCAAAAGCCAGAAAAAACACCAACCGTTAAAACATTGAATCCTTAACTCACTCACCAATTAATTCATTGTAACATGAACCCATTATTTCATTATTCCCTTCATTCCTTATTTCATTAAACTAAAATGAACAAGCGTTTTTTCTGCATCGATGCCCATACTTGCGGCAATCCAGTAAGACTGGTAGCTGGGGGGGGCCCTATTCTAGAAGGTGTCAATATGAGTGAAAAGCGACAGCATTTTCTCAGAGAATTCGACTGGATTCGAAAGGGCTTAATGTTCGAACCACGCGGGCACGATATGATGTCGGGAAGTATTCTTTATCCGCCATCGGATCCTGCAAACGACATAGGAGTATTGTTCATCGAAACCAGTGGTTGCTTGCCCATGTGCGGTCATGGCACTATTGGTACAGTGACGATTATGATTGAAGAGGGTTTGGTTCAACCTAAAATACCAGGGCAATTGAGATTAGAAACACCAGCGGGTTTGGTGAAAATTGAATATCAGCAAGAAGGGAAAAGAGTGACTTCGGTAAAGCTAACCAACGTGCCCGCTTATTTGGCAAAGGAGAATATCGAAGTTGAATGCCCTGATTTAGGAATACTTAAAGTAGATGTGGCCTATGGCGGAAATTATTATGCCATTGTCGACCCTCAGGAAAATTATAGAGACATGGCTGATTACACCGCCATGCAACTGATTGGTTGGAGTTTGAAGATTAGAGAACGCATCAATGCCGAGCATAGCTTCAGTCACCCTGAAAACGATACCATCGGTGGCTTAAGTCATGTGCTATGGACGGGAGCACCGCTTCAACCTAATTCTACGGCAAGAAATGCAGTATTTTATGGTGACAAGGCCATAGACCGATCTCCCTGTGGCACAGGCACTTCGGCACGCATGGCGCAATGGACCGCTAAAGGAAAACTTCAAAAAGGTGATCAATTCGTTCACGAAAGTATTATTGGCAGTCAGTTTACTGGAAAAGTCGAAGATGTAGTTAAATTAGGCGCGTATTCTGGCATCATACCAAGCATTGAAGGCTGGGCCAGAATTACAGGGTACAATACAATAATAATTGATGACGATGATCCATACGCCTATGGTTTTCAGGTGATTTAGACAATGGAAACGAAAAAAGTAATTGTGATTGGTGCTGGCATTGTAGGCCTAAGTACTGCCTATTTCCTTCGTAAACAAGGGGTGGAAGTGACCGTAATCGACAATACCGATGGCAGTAGTAACTGCTCAACAGGAAATGCTGGATACGTTGCGCCTAGCCACCTCATTCCGCTAGCTTCACCCGGCATTATCAGTCAAGGTATAAAATGGATGTTTAACCCTGAAAGTCCATTTTATATTAAGCCCCGTCTTAACCGCGACCTCATTAAATGGGGATTGCTGTTTAAAAAATCGGCTACAGCCATTAAATCGAAAGGTGCTGCTCAAGTGCTTTATGACCTTACTGTACAAAGCCAAAACCTCTATGAAAAAATCATGGGGGAAGAGGGTATTGAAGCTGGTTATAAAAAGTCTGGGCTTTTGATGATTTGCAAAACCGAAAGTGCCCTTCACCACGAAATTGAATTGGTTGAATTGGCCAAATCCTTTGGTTTAGAAGCCGAAGTTTTGAGTCGTACTGAAACCGAGACCATGGAACCAAGCGTGCAGTACAATATGGTCGGTTCGGTTTATTTTGGTTGCGATGCATGGATGACCCCCAACGTTTTCATGGGTGAATTCAAACAGAAGCTAGAGCAAATTGGGGTTAAGTTTCAGTACAATACACAGCTTGATAGAATTATTCACAAAGCAGGAAAGATCGATAAAATCATCACTTCGAATGGAGAATTATCTGCCGATGAATACGTGTTGTCCGCAGGTTCATGGTCTCCTACCCTAATGAAGCAACTAAAGGTGGATATTCCGTTACAGGCAGGAAAAGGATATAGTTTCACACTCCCAACACCCGTTGTCATGCCAAAACTCCCTTCAATTTTGACTGAAGGAAGAGTGGCGACCACTCCTATGATGCATGGACTTAGAATAGCGGGCACCATGGAAATTGCAGGCACAGGGTTGAATATTAATGAGCGAAGGGTTCAAGGTATTATTAAGTCCGTGAAAGAATTTATGCCCCAGTTTGAAGAGCAAGATTTCTCTCAAATTGAAACTTGGGCTGGTTTGCGTCCATGCACACCAGATGGCCTGCCCTACATTGGTCGGACAAAGAAATACAAAAACCTCCTTGTGGGAACTGGACACGCCATGCTCGGTTTTACTTTGGGGCCAATTACAGGGCATATGCTTTCGGAAGAGATCTTGGGTAGGAAACCATCAATTGTATCTCCTCTGCTAGATGTTGAGCGATTTGCTTAAAATACAAATCATTGTGGGCAATATCCCTTATTACAGAATTGCGTGGAAAAACGACACAAACCTAAGCCGCAAAGCGATATATAATTTGGAATTGTAAACAAAAGTGCACTTTTTCGCTTCGTAGTTATTTTTTACTAGAGTAGAGTACCCTCCCCTAACACGATTTAGTTACATTTCAATTTGGAAGTAAATTTAATTCTATGGGAAAAACCGTAGCAATCATAGGCGCTGGCGTAGCTGGTTTAGCCTGTTCCATTCGCTTAGCGGAGAAGGGACATATCGTATCTGTTTTTGAGGCAAACGCTCACCCTGGAGGAAAGCTAACTGAAATTCAATTGGGGAATTATCGCTTTGATGCTGGGCCTTCATTGTTCACATTACCAGAAGAAATTGAAGCACTTTTTGAGCTGCATGGCTTGGATACTAAAGCATACTTTGATTACAAAAAGCTTGATACTACCTGTAAATATTTCTACCCAGATGGTACCGAGATAAATGCTGTGGCGGACATTGAGACATTAAAAGAAGAGATCCATCAAAAAACTGGAGAGCCAAAGGAAAACATTGAGAAAGCACTTAATAAAAGTGCTTTGCTCTATACATCTCTCTCTCCTTTGTTTATGCATAAATCACTGCACAAATTAAGCACATGGGTAAGTAAGCATGCGTTCCGGTCCTATGGGAAGCTATCTAAATTCAATTTTAATAGCACCATGCATCAGGTAAATAAGGCAAGATTTAAAAGTGAAAAAGTGGTGCAGCTCTTTAATCGTTACGCCACTTATAATGGCTCAGACCCTTACCAAGCACCTGGCACAATGAACATCATTCCGCATTTGGAATTCGGGATAGGTGCTTATTTCCCAACTCAAGGAATGCATGACATCACCCAAAGCCTTTATGCTTTGGCAAAAAAAGTGGGAGTTAAATTCCTTTTCAATACACCGGTCAGTAAGATCACTTTACACAAGGGGCAAGCCAAAGGGGTGATTACCAAATTTGGGTTCCACAAAATGGATAGGGTAGTAAGCAATATGGATATTGTAAACACCTATGAAAAGCTATTGAAAGGCGAACGAAAGCCTACAAAACTCATTAAGCAGCCCAAGTCTAGCTCTGCGCTTATTTTTTATTGGGGAATCAAGAAGAACTTTAAACAACTCGATCTTCATAACATTTTCTTCTCAAATGATTATGAAAAAGAATTCCAACACATATTCAAAAAAGGAAGTGTTTACGAAGACCCTACAGTGTATGTAAATATCACTTCGACCCAAAAGCCAGATGATGCCCCAGAAGGCTGTCAAAATTGGTTCACCATGATTAATGTACCTAATAATCAAGGGCAAGATTGGGAAGAGATAATTAAAGAAGCTAGAAAGAATATCTTAGTCAAACTCTCTGAACAATTGGGTGAAGATATTGAGCCTTTGATTGAAGTTGAAGACATTTTAGACCCAATAAAAATTGAGGCCCGTACCTCATCTACGCAAGGCGCGCTCTATGGAAACAGCTCAAATAATAAGTATGCTGCATTTTTGAGGCATCCTAATTTTTCAAAACGGATTAAAGGATTGTATTTCTGCGGTGGAAGCGTTCACCCAGGCGGTGGAATCCCATTGTGCTTATTGTCCGCCAAAATTGTGGCCGATAACTTTGAGTAATTAACGTGCCGTAACCAAAGTAGAGTCCGACTGTTCTTCCAGGTTCTTTGCAAACAAGGTTTTGTATTGATCATACCTTTCCAAAATCTTCTTCACGTAATTCACTGGCTCATCTCCCCTACAATACCCAAACCTAACAACTGGGTCGGTATAGAATTTCTCGGTGGATTTAGCTATCAAGTATTCTGCAACATTATCATCCCAAACCTGAGGATCCTTTCCGTATTTCTTTGTCAGTTTTACGGCATCCATTACATGACCTTGGCCCACATTGTAGGAACCCAACACAAACTTTAGTCGTTCCTTGGGATCGATTACTTTATCCGCCCAGTAGTCTTCCAGCCATTCTAAAAACTCAGTCCCTGCCTCTATGCTTTCCTCAGGGTTAAAAGGATCTTGGACATTAAACTGCTCAATCGATATGTCTGTCAGTTGCAATAGCCCTTTTGCTCCCGCCCATGATTCCACTTCCGGATCAAACTTTGATTCTTGATAGGCCAAAGAAGCCAACATCACCCAGTCCACGGAAAGGTTTTCAGCAGCCGATTTAAACAAATCATCATAAGGCGAAATCATGGTTCCACCCACAGAACTAAAGTCACTTTGTGCCCTTAAGTTTTGCGTTTTTCTATACTTGAAGTAGCGATCATAAATCATATTGAAATCCGGAGTTGCCTTCACTTCATCCAGCCAATAGTTGATTGTATCTTTCAAAACTGGTGCATTTTTTCGCACTGCCCAAGCTATCTTCTGAGGAAAACTAATCGCAGTTTCCACATCCAAATCAGGATAATAAGTGGCATTAATCATTGCAATATCTTCATCGGCAATGGTGTATTTAATTTCACCTTCTGCTACTTTTTTGATCAGCGACTCCGTGTCCATTATGGCAACGTCCTCGAGGATAATTATATCTTCCCCAATTTCATCTGACAAGTTTTCGAGCCTTTCCGAAAAAGAAGAACCTTTTCGCGTATAAACTTCCTTTCCGCCTAAATCTAGAGGGTTTCTGATCATGCTTTCTTCAATGTCATGGAGTTTCATTTTTCTCCAACCTTTTGGTTTACGCTGTACCAATACCTGTCTTACCTCAGTATGGCTATCCGTAAAAGCTACACGTTCGGTTCGTTCTTTAGTCACAGTTAAGTGGTAGGCCATCACATCTGCTGCTCCGGTATTCAGCATAAAAAATGCTTCTTCAATATCCGATGTAAGCTTAATTTTGAGGGAAACGTTTAAATCAGAAGCCATTCGAGAAAGCAGGTCATACTCGTAACCCATAGGTTGGCCTCTGTAAATAAAATACCCCGTAGAACTATTATCAACTACCGCAGTAAGGGTGCCTCGCTCCTTAATTTCATCAAAACCAAGAATAACTGGCTCCGCACGTAATTCGGGCATAATAGTCTGACCACTGTTTGTGGTGGCGCTTTTTCGACACGATGTAAATAGAAGGAGCCCTGAAACCAAGGCCATAAAAATCACTAACGACTTTCTTTTTATCATATTCTCTCCTGATGGTGAGCAAGAACTTAAACCAGCCTTGGGGGCAAATCGTTCAAATTCAATTATATAAAGTACTCAAGAAAATCGTGCAATCAAAACTAACCGTGATTAAAACTACTTCACATTCCCTCCTGAAAGTCTTTTAAGCTCGATTTCAGACAGTTTAACGTTGTATTGTGAAGTGATTTTTCTGATTTCGGCTTGGACCAAATTAATTTGGGCTTCACGCAATTCAATGGCGGTTGAGTTACCCACTTTGAACCTTTCGAGCGCTATGTCATAGTTTTCTTTGGCCACTTCAAGGTTCAATTCTTCCAGTTGGTTGAGGCGGATGTTATTTTGATAATTCCCATACACCTTGCGGACATCAGATTCTAAAGACTGCGTGAGATCACGAATTTGAAGTTCCGTCATCTCTAGTTGAATTTGAGCATTTTGCTCCCTTCGCTTTAAATCAAAGCCATTGAAAATATTAAAAGAGAGTCCTGCACCATAGTTAAAACCTGTCGAAAGGTTACTTAAAACCGCTCCAGCATCAGAGTTTCTGTCATTGTAAGTATAACCGAAGTTTAAGCTCACCCGAGGAAATTTTTCAGCATTTAATTCCTTCATTTGAAGGTAATTTATATCCCTGTTTCGTTGTGCTCTCACCACGGTAGGGCTATTCAAGTTGGCGTCAGCAAGTACTTCATCCAAGGCTATTGAACTATCGAAAGAAAAGCCAGAAGTTATTTCGTACTCATTTTCTAAGTCTTGACCCAAAAGTCGGTTCAACTCCAGTTTTACATTGTGGATTAGCTCTTCTTGGATTAAGAAACTGGATGAATCAGAGTTGTAATCCACTTGCGCTTGAAGGTATACCAATTTAGAAGCTTTACCCACTTCGTATCGGGTATAAGCCAGCTCCAAGCGCTGTTTACTCAAATCTAGGGCATCTTGAAAAACACGCGCTCTTTCTTGCTCTAGCACCACTCTGTAATATGCATTTGAAATAAGCGCTATGTTATTTTCTATCTGAATTTGAAGATCATCCTCACCCAATTGGGCTTGTGCCTTCAGTCGGTCTCGGGTATGAAACATCCCTAAACCATCAAAAACTGTCCAGTTTAAAGTTGGAGAAATATTCAAGTTATTGGTCTTGGCATCCTTAATCTCTCTCGTCTCATTACTATTGGCCAACTGTTGCGTAACGTCATTATTACTGTAAGATTTATTCGCAGTAACGCCAAAAGTGGGCAACAATGCACCATAACTCATGTCTGAATTATTGGCACTCGTTTCTGCCGATTTTTTTGAAATCTTAATCGACAAGTTATGTTCAAGGCCCAACTGAACCGCCTCAGTAATGGTTAGAGGTTCTTGTGCACTAACTTTTACTAAAGCGAAAAAGAAGAGTACTAAAGCTATTTTCATTTTCATAATCAGGCAGTCGTTCTAGAAAGTCTACTTTTTTTACTGGAGAAATAGGTATAGACAGCGGGAATCACAAAAAGGGTCAGTATCGTAGAGAATATCAATCCGCCAATAATGGCCACTCCCATGGAAACCCTACTTTCAGCTCCTGCACCAAGTGCTAATGCTATTGGCAAAATTCCTAAAATGGTAGAAAGAGATGTCATAAGGATTGGTCGGAAACGTGATTTAGCGGCATCCAAAACAGCATCGCGAACGCTTAATCCATCGGCCTTCCTTTGGTTGGCAAATTCCACAATTAAAATTCCGTTTTTAGACACCAAGCCTACCAACATAATGATACCAATTTGACTAAA
The DNA here is from genome assembly GCF_001592935.1 of Roseivirga echinicomitans. Classification (GTDB taxonomy): domain Bacteria; phylum Bacteroidota; class Bacteroidia; order Cytophagales; family Cyclobacteriaceae; genus Roseivirga; species Roseivirga echinicomitans. The sequence goes on along the minus strand of NZ_LRDB01000051.1, from coordinate 102,011 downwards.
GATGTTTAGTGACTCTTCGTATCTCCAGATGACCAGCAATGCACCTGCTAAAGCCAATGGCACTGTAAACATGATAATCAGCGGATCTACAAAGCTTTCAAACTGAGCGGATAATACGAGATAGATCAAAATCAAAGCAAAGCCAAAAGCAAAGTAAAGACTGTCGGCACTGTCTCTAAACTCGCGTGAAGTTCCAGCTAAATCGGTAGTAAATGATTCATCTAAAACCTCTTTAGCAATCGCATCCATGGCATCAATTCCTTGGCCCGTAGTTACCTTTGGCGCCAAACTGGCCGAAACAGTAGCTGCAGCAAACCTATTGAATCGATACAGCTGCGGTGGCGAACTATTTTCCTCTAGGCTCACAAGGTTGTCCATCTGAATTAACCTTCCGTCAGACGACCGCACATACAGCGCTTTTAAGTCCAATGGATCGTTTCGGTTATCCCGATCTACCTGACCTATAATTTGATATTGCTTTCCATCTAAAATGAAGAACCCGAATCTTTGACCAGCCAAACCTAATTGTAAGGTCTGGGCAACATCTCTTACCGAAATACCCAATGTTCTTGCCTTCTCTCTATCAATTTCAATCGTGATTTCTGGCTTGGTGAATTTCAAGTTCAAATTAACAAATGTAAACTCGGGAGAGTCTTGCGCTTTAGCCATAAACTCAGGAAGCACCTCTTTTAATTTCTCTAAGTTTGGTGCTTGAATTACGTATTGTACTGGGAAGCCACTGCTCCTTCTACCGCCAATAGTTGCTGGTTGTGAAAGTGAAGTTCTGGCTTCAGTGTACTGTCCCAAAATTGGGGTGAAGTCATCCATAATTTGTTGTTGGCTCCTTTCTCGTTCCGAAGGGTCCTTCAACATTATGGTAATCCTAGCTGAGTTCATAGAGCTGTTTCCAAAGCCAGGCGAGGTAATCGTTATCAGGGCTTCCTTCTCTGGAATATGCTTATCCACAGCACTGATAATGCTGTCAACATATTGATCCATGTATTCGAAAGTAGCTCCTTCTGGCCCTGTTGCATTCGCACTTAATGAGCTTCTGTCTTCTAATGGTGCTATTTCTTCTGGAATTCTATTTCCTGACAAAAAGAAAACGATCATCCCTGCAGAAAGCAAAATGATTACAAATGCCATCCACCTGATGTTCATAAAGGCATCCAGAGCGTTGTTATAACCTCGGTTAAGGCTGACAAAGAAGGGCTCTGTTTTACGATAGAACCAGTTCTTTTTCTCGGTTTTTCTCAAAAGCTTGGCACTCATCATTGGGGTAAGCGTGAGTGCAACAAAAGAAGAAATTACAACGGCACCAGCCACCACAAGTCCAAATTCTCTAAAGAGTCGTCCGGTAAGCCCTTGAAGGAAAATCACGGGCATAAACACAGCCACCAAAGCCACTGTAGTAGAGATTACAGCAAAGAAAATTTCATTCGTCCCTTTAATGCCTGCCTCCTCAGGCTCCATTCCACCTTCAATTTTGGAATAGATATTTTCCAGCACTACGATGGTATCATCTACCACCAAGCCAATAGCCAGCACGATTCCTAAAAGGGTAAGCACATTAATAGAGAAGCCAAAAATGTACATCACGAAAAACGCTCCTATCAATGAAATCGGGATGGTCATTACAGGAATAAGGGTCGTTCTCCAGTCACGTAAAAAGAGGAAGATAATAACCACTACCAGTGCAAAAGCGACAATAATAGTTTGCTGTACTTCATTAATCGATTCGCGGATGTATTCAGTATTGTCAAAGCCCATTCCAAGCTCAATATCCGCTGGAAGGTCCTTTTTGATCAATTCAATTCTTTCGTAAAAATTATCGGCTATCTCGATACTATTCGATCCTGGCTGGGTTACTACGGCAATCCCAACCATCGGCACACCATTTCTCTTTAGAATGGTTCTATCATTTTCAGGAGCAAGTTCAGCCCTACCAATATCTCTAAAGCGGACAATAGTTCCTCCGTCTTCTTTTACAATCAGGTTGTTGAATTCCTCAGGAGAATTAATTCTTCCTATCGTTCGCACTGCAATTTCAGTACTTGTTCCTTCCACAGCACCCGATGGTAATTCTACATTGTCTCGGCTTACAGCGTTTTGAACATCTAATGGGGTAAGCTGATAAGCAGCTAATTTATCAGGGTCCATCCATAGACGCATTGAATATCGTTTTGAACCCCAAACCTGAACTGAGCTAATGCCTTGAATGGTTTGTACTCGTTCTTTGAATATATTTTCGGCCAATAGCGTAAGATCAAGGAGGTTTCTCTCTTTACTCGCAATGGTTAAAAAGATAATCGGACTGGCATCGGCATCGGCTTTACGTACCGTTGGAGGCTCTACATCAGGAGGTAAACGTCTTACTACACCGGCCACTTTATCGCGCACATCATTGGTTGCCGCCTCCAAATCAACTCCCAAATCGAATTCCGCAGAAATGGAGCTCCCTCCATCACGACTTGTTGAAGTCAGTGTTTTGATACCTGCAATACTGTTAAGCGCTTCCTCAATCGGTTCGGTAATCTGAGCTTCGATAATCTGCGCGTTGGCACCAGAATAACTTGTAGAAACGGAAATCACAGGAGGATCTACACTTGGAAATTCACGTACTCCCAAGTAGCTAAAACCAATGACTCCAAAAATCACAATGATGATATTCATCACCATGGCAAGCACTGGCCGCTTGATACTGATGGTTGATAAACTAGACATACTTTATCGTGTTAAAGATGAAATAGAAATAGCAGACCCTTGTCTTATCTCCAATAGCCCAGAGGTAATTACCGTGTCTTGTGGGCTAAGCCCCTCCAAAATTTGAACAGAACTTTCGGTTCTTAACCCAATCCTTACAGGTACAGCTTGCGCTTTCCCTCCGTGAGCTACGAATAACATGTGTCCGTTGAGTTCAGGAATTACTGAAATGGCGGGCACCATCAATGCATCGTTTACCGATGACATGATCAATTCAATTTTAGCAAACTGACCCGGTAAAAGCTTTCCTTCTTCATTACTAGAAATGGCCCTCATTCTTAAGGTTCTAGTGTTTTGATCAATTTGAGGTTCAAAAGCATAAACTGTCCCTTTGAAAATTTCTGTTGAAGTTTCTGTTTCAAATTGAATAACATCGCCAACGCTCACAATTGATGCATATTTACCTGGAATGGCAAAGTCAATTTTCACAGGATCGATACTGTAAAAGTTAGTGATGATCGTACTGTTTGTGATGTAAGCGCCTTCACTAATTTCTCTCAATCCTAAAATCCCATCAAAAGGCGCGATGATGGAAGTTTTAGCCAATTGTGCTTCGACCACTTTAATGTCGGCCTCAATGGTATTCAGCGTAGTGAAGGAAATATCATACTCTTCTTGACTGATGGCTTCTTTATTCAACAAGAGTTTTTGTCGGTTTTCGCTACCAACTGCCAATTTCTTACTGAATCGTAACTTTTCTAGTTGCGCCTGAAGCTCATCGTCTTTAAGGCTTACCAACAATGTTCCTTTCTTTACCTTTTGACCTTCCTTAAAATGAACTTTGGTGACTAAGCCAGAAACTTCACTTTTAAGCTGAATAGATTCGTTGGGCAAAATTGAGCCAGTAACCTTAATCTTATTTTCTAAAAGCTTTGGCGTAACTACTACACCACTAACTGGAAGAGCAGATTTTGCCCTTGAAGCATTTTGAGCCGAGGCTTCAGCATTTGAGTTGCTACCAGTAAATTCATCAATTCGGGGATAAACTGCCCATGCTGCCACCGCCAAAATGATTATCAAGACTACAATTATTCTTGATGTTTTGCTCATTGTAATAAATAGTTAGGATAAGGAATGTGTTCTTATAAACTCGATTGAAAGCTTATTAAATTCTTCGGGTTGCTCAACGTTGCACACATGACCGCAGTTATCCAATATATTTAACCACGCATTTTTATGATGTGAAACTAACTTGTGCACTTGTGGAAGGAACATATAGTCTTCATCTCCCATTAAATAGAGGGTTGGGGCTGTTGTTTCCTTCTCGTTAAAATATTTTAATAATGGGTTGATATTATTTGTCAGCTTGAACCATTTCATAAATTCATGCTGACAAACTCTTTTGGCCTGCCCAATAAACAAGTCTCGTGATTCCGCATTGCGTTTTCGTGGCATAATGATCCAAGCAAACAGTTTATAAAGCCACATAAATGGCACAAACCTCTTCAATGCATTGCCCACACTCACCAAAAACTTAGACCTTACATTCAAGCGAGTCACTGCGCCACCTAAAATAAGGGTTTTAACACGTTCGGGAGCTATTTCACAAAGTGTCCTAATAATTATCGTTCCTAGTGATATGCCCACAAAGTGAGCACTTTTGATCTTCAGGTGATCCAATACTTCAAGAATATCCTTACTGATATTTTCAAAACTATGATCATTTGAGAAATACCTTTGGAATGCCTCTTGAGATTTTCCATGTCCCCTCAGGTCTATTAAAAGCACATTGAATTCACTTTTGAAGCTTTTTATCTGTCGAAACCAAATGGAAGAACTCCCCCCGGCACCATGGATAAAAGCTACCCATTCATCAGATTGATTATTTCGATATGTTTTATAATAAAGCAAGGCCACGGAATTAGAGACAAAACTAACCCAAAGGTTTAATTTTTGTTCAACCGTTTGAAAAACTTAAAGGTCCAAACATAAAAAGAGTTGCTTCAAAAGAAACTTTGGTGGGGTTACTTTTATCAACCAGTTAATGAAATAACACCCATAATTAAGAATTCTACACTAAACACTACAGTTTTACTAAGCTTTTGGGCTCCGATTTTACTAAACAAAAAGCCATCTCAGGTTACCCCGAGATGGCCTCTTTTTGTATTAATAGAAACTTACTCTTAGAAGTTTATTCTCAAAGTAGCGTTCCATGTTGTACCGAAACCAAACCATACTGAGTTTGCATAGTCGACTCCTTTCCATGCTGGTGAAGTTTCATCAGCTCTGTGAATGTTAGTGTTTGACTCAGATATGTATAGTGTGTTGAATAAGTTGTTAACGTTCACTCTGAAAGAAGAAGAGTTACCGAACAAATCAAATCTCACAGTACTACCCAAATCAACTAATCCGTAAGAAGGTAGCTTAAGCGCTCCTTGATTGTTTGGCTGTAAGAAGTCCGTATTATTGATTGAGTAATCAGCATAAAGACCATCAACATAACGGTATGCCAAATCAAAATTCAATTTTCCAACTTTGTATTCAGCTTCAAAGTAAGAAGTAAACTGAGCAGCATCACCAACCTTCGCATCTTTTACATAAAGTGTAGCGCTACCAACTGACTGATTTTGATCATTGAATACCGTAGCTTCAAAATCTTTCACATATTTCCAGTCTCCTGCCGACACCATACCTTTGAATTTCAATTGGCTGCTATATCTGTACTCTGCTTCAAGTTCAAGACCCATATGACGAACGTCAACATCTTTGAACTGAGCAGTTCCTTCAATAGCACCAGGAAGTGTTACACCCTGAGAAATGAATCTATTACCCCAGTTAGTAGAATAAGCATTAACATTAACCTTTAAGTTATTATTTACATAGCCATAGCCCAATTCAATTGAGGTAATCTCCTCATTTTGAAGATCAGTGTTTACATTATTGCTAAAGTTAGGGAATACAGCATCAAACAATGGTTGTCTTGAGATGTATCCAGCATTGAAGAACACATTTGATCTTTCGTCAATATTGTAGTTCGCTCCACCTTTAACGTATCCACCACCGATGTTTTTCTTTTCAGAAATTGGGTTTGATGGTTGGTCAAAGAAATCCTCTCTTTTAAATGATTGATTAGAGTATCCTGCCTGTAGCACAGCCGTAATAGAAGACTTATTGTTATATTCAATCAAACCATTAAAACCTTGCCATCCCACTATACCAGTGTTGAAGTAATCAATTTTTTCTCTTTCCAAACCAGTGTTTCTGAATGGAGAAGCACTAATAGTTACATTTTGAATTTGACCAGCAGAATTACTGTTTCCAGTTGAGAAATATCCATCAAGTCCCATTAGGTTTTCCAAAGCTCTGTAATGAAAACCAGTGTAACTTCTTAAATCAACACCTAAAGAATATCTCCACTTGTCTTTTGTAATGTCTAAAGTAGAAATACCACCTACCCAGTTGTGTGAGTTCATTGAAGCTCTTCTAACTAGTACAGCTCTATTTACTCCATCATTTCTAAAACCATTAGAACCAATTAACTGGCCTTGGAAACCAGAAATTGAACCAGTATATGGATCTGTTGTTCCTCTGTTTACAGCAACTACATTATCAAAATCGATAGACCCATCAGGGTTTCTAGAAGCAGCACCATTTTGTCTGTTAAGCAAATGCTCTGTTAGGTCGATGTTAAAAGGGTATAAGTCAATATCAGAATTACGGAAATTATTTCCACGTGGTCCAGTTCCTCCACCTCTACCGGCAGAACCATAAAGTGATGTGGCTAGTTTTACGTCAGTAGAAATATCCCAATCCCAGTTAAAAGTTGCTAGTGGTTTGTTGTAGAAGTTTCTTCTCATGTTAAACTCTTCTCCACCTAATTCACCAGCATCAGTATTCCATTTTCTGTCAACACCAGACTCTCCAAAATTGATGTAGTCACGAATAGATACCCAGCTACTTCTTTGGTGGTGCCACTGACCCGCGCCTAAAACTGAAAGGTTAAGGGCATGGCTTGATCCTTCTGGAGCATAACCAACTGCCGCAAAGTAATTGTATCCTTCACCAGATGTCCCATTAACATAGCCATTTCCAGACCATCTGCTCAATAAGAATGAACTTGCCCATCCTTTATCATTTTTACCAGTATTGTAAGACATTGATGTCTTTACATAACCATCGTTACCAATCCCTTGAGCAAGAGTTCCTCCTTCATCAAGTTCAGCAGCTTTAGTGAAGATCGAAACAGTTCCTCCAACAGATGGAACAGCTAATCTTGAAGCACCAAGACCTCTTTGTATTTGGATACCCGATGCAACGTCAGTCATTCCTTGCCAGTTACTCCAATATACCCAACCATTCTCCATGTCATTAACAGGTTGCCCGTTAATCAAAAATGAGGTATTGCTTTGTGAAAAACCTCTTAGTGACAATCTTGAATCGCCATATCCTCCACCTTCTTTTGTTGTGTAAACACCAGGTGTTCTATTCATAATTTCAGGAAACTCCATATTACCCACCTTCAATGTAATTTCAGAAGGAGCAATTGTAGAAATAGCAACAGGTGTTTCTCTTTCCCTTGCAACGTCAATCACGTTAGAAGTAATAACAATTTCACCTAATAGATTGGCTTTTGGAACAAGTGCTACCACCATTCCATTTTTGGCCTCGATTTCCATGGTCTCAAAACCAATAAATGACACCTGTAAGATTTGTCCTTCATTAGCACCTTGTACATTAAAAGAGCCATCAAAGCCAGAAATAACTCCTGTCTGAGTCCCCTTTATTACGATTGTAGCGCCCTGTAATGGGTCTTTTGATTCCGCGTCAATAACCTTTCCAGTTATCTGAGCGAATGCTGCTTGAGATGCCAGTATAAGCACCACACTTAGTAAAAATTGTCTCATAAACGAAATTTTAAATATAGATTAGATTAGATATTAGAAATCGAACTTGTTTTTCAAGGCAAAAGTAACATATTAGAAACGCTGAGGCTTTTTAACAAATGTTAACGTTTCGCTATGAATGACAACCATGCTTAACGTAAACTTAATATTCATTTTTAGATTCTACCTTTAAGCAGTTTCGCCAAACAAAATAAGGATAAAAGCCTTTACACCAACCATTTATTCTAAATATAACACTAAAGTCCTTTTTTGAATGAATCAGAATTTTGAACTCACTTTATCGTTTTGTGATACAAAGTTAAATGTTAAAAAATGTAAAGTAAATTTTCCGTCCATAATTGTTTACAACCATTCAAAAAATCTCAGAACTCGGTGTGTAGAATGTAAAAAATAATAGTCTATTTTTTGTTACACAATCCGATCGCTATATTCGATTAAAATGACACTACAAAGTGAACTATGAAGGTTTTTGCCCCCCTATTTTTTCTACTCAGTCTACTAAGTCCCTCTTTTTCTGCCTTAGCGCAAAAAGATTTAAGTTATTATTTACCAACGAATGTAATTTATGATCAAAACATCCCGACCCCTAAATCAGTAATAGGGCACGAAGTAGGCGAATGGCATGTAACTCATGATAAACTGGTCTTGTACATGAGGGTACTCGCTGCTGCCTCGGACCGAGTTAGCATTGAAGACATTGGCATCACACATGAAGGCCGCACGCAGGTAATGCTTACCATAACACACCCTAACAATCAAGCAGGAATAGAAAAAATAAGAACTGACCATGTGTGGCTCACCTATCCTAATGAGTCGGATAAGTTTGATATTAAGAAAATGCCTGCTGTTGTTTCAATGGGCTTTAGCATCCACGGAAACGAATCTTCCGGCTCAAATGCTGCCTTGCTTGTTGCTTATTATATGGCGGCCGCTCAAGGACCAGAAATAGAAACAGCCCTCAGAAATACAGTAATTCTACTGGACCCTTCACTTAACCCTGATGGCCTAAACCGCTTTTCAAATTGGGCCAACATCCATAAATCAAAAAATATTAACCCAGACCCGAACGACAGAGAATACAGTGAGGTTTGGCCTGGTGCAAGGACTAACCATTATTGGTTCGACCTCAACCGTGACTGGCTCCCAGTTCAGCAACCAGAATCACAAAACCGAGTGGCTAAATACCACCTTTGGAAGCCAAACGTATTCACTGACCATCATGAAATGGGCACTAACGCTACTTTCTTTTTCCAGCCAGGTGTTCCTGCCAGAACACATCCGCTTACGCCAAAAGAGAACCAAGAATTGACAGAAAAAATTGGCCAATTCCATGCAGAAGCACTGGATAATATCGGCTCGCTCTACTTCACCAAAGAAGGATACGATGATTTCTACTACGGAAAGGGCTCCACCTTTCCCGACATTAATGGCGGTGTAGGTATTTTGTTCGAGCAAGGGAGTTCAAGAGGTCATGCTCAGGAAAGTGACAATGGAATTTTGGAATTCCCTTTCACCATAAAAAACCAATTTACTGCTGCACTTTCTACATGGAAAGCCTCTGTTGATATGCGCGAAGAGTTACTAGAGTACCAAAGAGACTTCTATAAGCGTGTATTGAGAGATGCGGATAACGATGATGTTAAAGCTTACATTTTCAAAGCAGAAAAAGACCCCGCTAGGTCATATCATTTGGCCGACATCTTAGATCAGCAAGAAGTTGATTTTTATCGCCCATCTAGAAAGCTGAAGTTTAACAATGAAGAATACACCCCAGAGAACAGTTACATCATTCCTTTAAAGCAGCGGAATTACAAGCTCATCAAAGGTATGTTTGAGAAGAGAACCTCTTTCGAAGACAGCCTTTTCTATGATATTTCTGGATGGTCCTACCCACTTGCCTTCGACCTGGAGTACAGCGAGCTGAGTAGTCGAGATTATGGAAGAAACCAATTGGGTGACAAAGTAATGAAACCTGAATTCCCTAAAGGGAGTGTGATTGGCGGACAAAGTGCTTATGCCTATGTTTTTGAGTGGAATGGCTATTATGCTCCTAGGGCAGCCAATCGTTTGCTCGAAAAAGGAATTAGAATTAAAGTAGCTACTAGCCCCTTTGGCAATGGCGAAAAAGTAAAATTCGATTACGGAGCCATCATGGTGCCTGTGAGCAATCAGAGCCTTTCTGAGCGCGAAATTTATTTAGAAATGCAGACCATTGCCAATACAGATGGCATCAACGTCCATGCTTTGCAGTCAGGACTTACGGATGGTGTTTCGTTGGGCAGTAATTCCTTTATCAATGTCGACAAACCAGAAATTGCGCTCGTTGTAGAATCTGGAAGCAGTGCCGATGCTGGTGAAGTGTGGCATTTATTAGACACCAGAATGGACATGCGAGTCACCAAGTTACCGGGTGATAGGCTCGGTTCTTCTGTTATTAGCCGTTACAACACTATCGTGATTACAGGCGGGGTTGACCTATCTGAATCAGGAATGGAAAACCTTAAACAATGGATCAGAAATGGAGGCACGCTGATCGCTAGTAACAGTAGCGCCACGGCTTGGGCGGCCAGAAATAAACTGACGCAACTCAAGTTTGTAGATGTTGAACAATACACCGGAGAAAAAATCACTTACGATCAAATCTCCAACTTCCAACGTGGTCAATCGATCCCTGGAGGCGTTTACATGAGCGAACTCGAATTATCACACCCAATGGCCTACGGTTATTACAACAAGGAGCTTCCTACCATGAGGAGAGGAAATTTAATGATCGAAGCTTCCGAAGACAAGTTTTCAAACCCAGGCAAGTATACCGAAGAACCTCTGCTGAGCGGATGGATTAACAAGCCGAACCTCGAAGCCTTAAAAGGCACTTCTACCATTAGAGTAAGTGCTTTTGGGCGGGGAAGAATCGTTTCTTTGGTGGACGACCCCAATTTCAGGGCCTTCTGGCATGGCACCAACAAGCTGATGATGAATGCCATTTTCTTTGGCAGAATTGTAAACTCATCCGCAGCAAAGTAATTGATCAAATCATAGAAGATGAATAAGGTGGCTCGAACAAAGCCACCTTATTCACATTTTAAGCCGATCGTTTTAGAAAAAGTATTATTTTTGTTGAAATATTAAGCGTTGAATCAGAGACTTTTTCTTCTTGATAAAAACTACATCCTCAAACAAGTTCAGGCAGACCTGAAACTTAAGCTTCAAGCAGAGTTAATTGAGGAAGTCAAGAAAGGCTACTTCAACCTTTTTAATCCACTCGGCTTAATTGATGAGCTCTCCGAAAAAGTAGCCGCTTTCAGCCCTACCCATTTATCTTTCTTTGATGAACTTTATAACACCATGGCTGGCATTTACCGCTATCAGGTGGAAGGCAATCAATTGGAGCTTTTATTTGACGGAAGAAGCCATTACGAAAAATACACAGCCGATTGGAAAGAAGGTTTTCATGCTTATGTACTGGAACTTTGCCAGAAGAAAAGCTTTATTCTAGCAGGCCTCGAACTCACTGTTTTTCATTCCCCCGACAAAAGGCTAGAACTGGCCCAAAACAGAATGAAGGTCTGTACTTTTGAGCATTTTGGCCTGAAGATTTACAAATACAAAGGCATTCAGAAATACATCAGCAAAAGCGCGTAAAGGCTTATTGCTTTATTTCGCTAATCTAAATCACCTCTATTTCCACATTACTGCAGCCAGTGGAGGAAAATCATCTATTCCTCAGTTAGTCGCTTGGTTCATTATCACATTTGTGCGTAGATTGAAATTGGTCAAAACAAAAAGTCATGAACAAGGTCAAAACGCAAATCCCCTATTTCACCCTCTTGATCTTAATGGTGTGCTGTCTAGGTTGTGGTAGTAAGACAGAAGTAACAGAAACCGAATCCGTTCCTACAGGCGGATTTCAATCCTTTCAAATAGATCTTAAAGGAGATAAAAAGCCATTTGTCGATCTAATCCAATCCATTGAAATTACTCGGCTGGAAGAGACGGAAGAATCGCTATTAGGCTATGTAGGACAAGTTGAGTTTCATGAGGATAGGATGATAATTCCTGATAATAAAGGGACTTTTTACATTTACTCAAAAACAGGTGAGTTTTTAAATAAATTTAATCATAAAGGTGAGGGCCCAGAGGAGTACTCAGGATTGACTGATATTTGGCTTGAGAACGGTTTAATCGGTATTCATAACTCTGGCAAATCCATTAATCGATATGATTTAGAAGGTAATTTTATTAGTAGAGAACGCTTGGACGAACGCGCTGCGCATGTGCACCCATACAAATCAGGCTATGCACTAGATAAGAATACTAGATATACTCAGGATTCGCTTATGTTTTCCCTCGTGACTTTGGATGACCAGATGAAACTCGATAAAACTTTTTTACCATTTGATAAGTCCCCTGTTTCTCAAGTTGCTTTTAGTCCTAGTACACTCTCTACATTGGGTAATGATTTGTTATATCTACGCATGATGAGTGATACAGTCTATCGAGTAACCGCTGATTCAGCAGTTCCTTTTATCCATTATGATTTTCAGGAGGATTGGTACTTCCAGCCAGGTATTGAGGAGGTGACAGGTAGTGTTTATGAAGCGGCATCGCGAAAAGAGCAAGTTTGGTTTATGTATAGCCACATAGGTCAGAACTATATTTACTTGTATACCACCTTAGGCCCCAGAAAAAATTATGCCTTCTTTATTGATAGAGAAACCAAGCAAAGTGTAAGCATTGAATCCAAAACTTCTACGGGTGAGCGTTTGGATTTGTCTCCGATCCGCTGGAATGGAGATCAATTTCTAATTTCTTTAAGATCGAGCCATCTTACCGACCTTTTAGACCAGTTGGATCAAGAACAATCTTCCTTTACCGAAGGTACTACACTAGAAGAAATTGAGTCCTCCGAAAATCCAGTGTTAGTTTCGGTTAAGTTTAAATAGCAAAAATGAGCAATCGAAGAATTTAAACGAGAGATAGAACTGTTTATTCAAAGTATTAATAAGGAAATCGGCAATAATTAGCGAAAGCAAAACACTGCATATGAGATCAGACTTACCCAACCCCTCTTATTATTTACACGCTATAAGGAAGTTTTTATCTCTTACAGGAGATATATACACCACAAACGTGGTGCATACATGACGTTAGATATAATAGAAAAATGGACTCAGCAGTACACGAAGCACTTCAATATGACAACAATCTCAAAGAGTTGAAAGGCTATTTTGATAGAAGTCCATTTACAGAAATAACTTTTGATAATTCCTCCAAACTAACCGTCATGATGGATAGTGGTTACACACATAATATTACTACGAAGTTTTGGCGAATCCTTCAATCATTAGGTGATGTAAAAGCGGACAAAAGCCACATTCAAAAAAGCTCTTACAATCTTGAGGTATTTACTAATCAGTGTTTGGGTTGTACTGATATGATTGCGACTTGGACGAATCACTTTTTACAGCTTGGTTTAAAAGGTTCAAACCTATCAATTCATAAATCAAATTTCATCGATAAAGTTAAACAAAGTCTCGAAACAGATGGATTCAATGCTGAACTTGACAAGTGGTATGAATGGACACTCAAAAATTTATATCCTTACAGAAATATAATTCACCATATGGGGGAATTAAGTGGAGCTGTACAGCTAAACAATAAGTACAAAGTAATAGATAACTTAGTGCCAAGTGAAGGCAAATGGGACTTTGAGCAAATACGAAATGACCTTAGGGAATACCCATCGCATACAGCTTGGAAAATTGTCACTAATAAAGATGACCTCCCAAATTTTATTACTGGTCACAAAGGAGATACTCACAAGTACACTCCAATCTCAGAGTTTTGTGAAGATTGGAAAGATAAGGTCTTTGAAATAATAACTTTATTTGTAAAGCTGGTAAATACTAAAAGAAGCAGTAAAAAAGTATTACAACAACCTCAATAGCTCTCAATGCCCACTACCGTAACTGGTGCTTGCCTGTGGCGAGTACCTATTTTGCAATGTACTTGAAGTACATCAATTAGAAAAGAACAGAAAATCCGGCTTTCGTAACCTCGTTGTTTTTTTGAGATAGAGAGCTATAAGATCAGCCCGCACTGAAAGTGCGAACTAGTAAGCGAAAAAGCGCACAAACACTTACCGCTTTATTTCAAAGCCCTCAAACCCACTCGCTTCAATACTTTCTACAAGTACCTTTTCAACACTGGCGTTGGAGGGACCATGATGGCACCAGTTCACCAAAGCATTTAAGTTTTCTTCAGAACCCTCGGCTATAATTAAAACAGATCCGTCTGGTTCATTCTTACACCAACCTTTGATGCCAAGCCGCTTTGCTTGCTCTTGGGTTGAAACTCGAAAATAGACGCCTTGCACTTTACCTATTACCTTAATTCTTTTGGCTTGCATAGTATTCTTCCATAATGGAAACTGCGGAGGAAACGCCTAATCTATCGGCTCCGGCATTGATGAGGGCTTGAGCGTCCGCCAAGATTTTAATGCCTCCAGAAGCTTTTAAGCCTACGTTCGAAGGCAAACTTTTACGCATCAGTTCTATGTGTTCTACTTTGGCGCCTGCGCCAGAAAAACCCGTAGAGGTTTTTACAAAGTCGGTTCCCGCATCGGCACAAAGTTTAGAGGCCAACACAATTTCTTCATTGGTCAAGTAAGCCGTTTCAATGATTACCTTCATTAGGCAATCGGCTTCATGAATGATTTTAGCGCATTTGGCCAGTTCTATTTTCGTCCAAGGCAAACCCGTTTTAAAGGCTGAAATATTCATGACGATATCCAATTCATTGGCACCGTTTTCAATGGCTTTTTCAATTTCGGTTACTTTGGCTTCTGTCATTTGGTACCCCAAAGGAAAACCAATCACTGTCACCAACTGAATATCGGCAGTACCAATTTCACGAGCTACTTTTTTCACCCAAAACGGAGGAACACAAACCCCAAACAACTGATGCGCTTTAGCCTCAGCCACCAAACGATCAATGTCGTTTGCGGTAATGGTCGGCTTAAGGTTGGTGTGCTCTAGGTAATGATTAATGTCCATCTACAAAATCTTGGAGGTATGCGTAATCAGGCATCAGTTTACCATTCTGGCAAATGGTCGCCCTTCCAATAATTTGATCTTTGTCGTCACCCACAAGGTTGGGCAAAATATGCCTAAGAAATTCCTTCCCGAAATCTTCAGAAGCATTTCTAGGCAATTCGCAAGGCAAATTATCCACCGCCATCACTGTAATGTTCCCCTCATCGGCAAAAGCAGGCTCTTCCTTGTTATCGCTTGGGTTATAGTCATAAACGGGGTCGGCAATCGTACTTGGTCGAATGGTAGAAGGAATTGAACCTTCAATATCACAAGTGATGTCTGCAATTACACGAATCATAAATTCACTTCTGTTGGCATCTTCCTTGGTAAAAAGCGTAGGGGCTTTGGGGTCCCAAAAGGCACCAGCAATCAGCACATCGGCCTTTCTAGCATATTGGCCAAAGCTCGACTCGTAATTCGCTGGATTCTGATAAAACTCATCTCTGCTAAAAGAGCCGCCATCAATGCGCTGGTTATAATCTCTGGTATTGAGTTGGGTATATACAGGCTCGTTGAAATATTCTGATAGAAACTCAACTGGACTCACCTTTCTGATTTTCATTCCGAAAAGCACTTCCATGGCACCTTTTGAAACTCGACCTCCACCAGTCAATATAATTTTTATGGCAGGGAGTTTCACCTTGGCATACTCCTTCTGCATGTCTTCCAAGTCGAAGCACTCATTAGCAGGGCGCAGGTGAAAAAGGTTATATCGTTTTCCGTAAGTCAGAATTCCATTATAGGCACCAACAATTCCCGCATAGCGACCAAAAGCGATTAACCTTTGATGTTGCAGGTTGGTAAGACACTCCCAGTCAATCAGTCTGATTTGTTTTTCAAGAATGGTTTGAAGCAAGCCTCGGTTGTACTCTTGCTTTTTCATGGTATGCGAGAAAAAGAAATGGGTTTTCCCATCGGCCAGCATTTCAACAGGCACTTCCTTTACACCTAAAATAACATCGCAATCAGATACATCGTCCACCATAATGGCTCCCGCTTGTTGATATTCCGAATCTTCGAAACAACGAATATCGCTTCGCTGACAATGTACAGTCACATTATCATAAGTATTCAATAGCGTTTCAACTTGAGTTGGGGTAACCGGTACGCGCCTGTCTACTGGCACTTTACCTTCTTTTATGATTCCGATTTTCAATTCTTGCATGTTCAAAGTTAATGATAAGTTGAAAGCTTCGAAACAAGTAGCGACCGACTTATTTCAGAACAAATAACTTTAGCCAAAGGCCTTATTTAATGTCTAGAATCGAGATTTCGATTCTGCGGTTTTTGGGAGAAATTCCCGCTTCAATGGGTTTGCTTTCCCCGTAACCCTTATAGACAAAAGCCTCCTTCAGCAAACCCTTTTTAATAAAGTAGTTAAGCACTGATTTTGCCCTTTCGGTTGATAAATTCATATTGTATCCTTCCTCTCCTGAGGTGTCGGTATGGCCGCCAATTTCTACTATGATTTCAGGGTTATCCCTGATGAAATCAACTACGATATCCAGCTCCTTGGTGGCCTTCGTACTGAGTTCAGCGCTGTTCAGTTCGAACAAAATGTCATTTAAAATTACCTTCTCGCCTTTTTTCATAGGTCGAAGATAGATTGCGGCTTCATTTCCGCTTTTCCATAGCACATCCACTTCTTCTTTATACAGCAGATAACCTCTCTTTTTCACATACAGATTGGCATCTTCTACTTGCGGTAAAACCAAGTTAAAACGACCACTTTCAAAATCGGAATAGGTACGTGATCGAATGGAATCTTTGGCGATATCGGCCACATAGATTTCAGAGAAAAGTGGTGTGCTATCTGCCGAACTGAGCACTATTCCTCGTTTGTAATCCACCAACTGCTTCGGGATTAAATCGTTTGGCAGTTTAAACCGGTACAAGCTCGAAGTACCATCGAAAAGGTTGTCGCTGTAATAGGCCCAACCGTCAATGCTGATGGTATAGCCCACCTGATTTCTGTGATTATTGATGGGATAACCCAAGTTCCTTGGTTCAGACCATTCGCCCTGACCGACCTGTTCTGTTCCGTATAAATCATAACCGCCAAAACCCAATCTGCCACGTGAAGCAAAAAACAAATTGACACCATTGAGGTGAATATAAGGAGAGCAATCATCGAAGCGCGTGTTGATGCTTGGCCCCAAGTTCACGGCTTCCATCCATTTCCCATTCTGTTTGGTCGACTTCCAAATGTCTTGTCCGCCTTCGCCATTGGGTCGGGCGCTGACAAAGTAGAGTTCACGCCCATCTTGAGAAAGCGAGGGTTGCGACTCCCAATGAAGTGTATTCACTGTCTTTCCTAAATTTCTGGGCTTCGACCAGTCATTTCCTTCTCTATAACTGATGTACAAATCACAACTACCAAGGCCATCTGGCGCATTGCAAGCGGTGTACACCAAAGTGTTTCCGTCAGCCGAAATGGAAGCAGTTCCTTCGTTTCTTTCTGAATTAATTTTCTTAGAAATCTCCAGCGGTTGGCTCCATGCATCGCCCTCCTTCTGGCTAAAGAAAAGGTTTTCATCACCCCTGCCGTAATTATCGCGCACTGTATATACCAAAAGACCAGCAGCCGTAATGGAAGGGAAGTATTGTTGTGGGCGATTATTAATAGGAGCCGGAAGCTTTTCAAAATCGATATTTCGTGGATTGGTACTCCCTTGAATGGCATAATCAATAGAGGAAGTGACGATTTCAAAAAGTGCATCATCTAAGCCCTCCACTCTGCCCTCAATCTGATCTTTCAGGCCTTTGGCTTGTTCATATTTCCCTTCAGAAAACAAGGCATAAGCGGCATCGGCCAGCATTCTATTTTTGAATTGTTGATCAACGCCCTGTACAAATTCATCGTAAAGTTTAAGCGCTTTTTCAAGCTCTCCCCTCTTGATCAAGACCTGATGCGTAAGCAAGACGGCTTCATCAAAACTATTATCGCGCTTTAAGGCTTCGAGCAAAAGGTTGTATGACTTATAGTAATTGCCAACGTGATCAAGCGATTGCGCCTCTTTATACAGCTCAATGGCTTTTTTATTTCGGGTATGAAGTTTATCCTCTTCTTGGCCGTTGGCCAGAAGAACACAAAACAGAAGGGATATGATAATGAAAAACCTCAAATAGCTAAACTACGGTATATTCATAAACTTATGAGTCTGTAAAGATATTTTCCACTTGGGGTTATTTTTTACGTACTCAATAATTTCGGGCAGCATTTTCTCCGACTGATCCCATTCTGGCTGCATGTACAATAAACAATCCTTGTTCATTTTCGCAGCGTGGCCTTCCGCCCACTTAAAGTCGCTTTTATTGTAAATAATGACTTTGAGCTCATCGGCTTCCGCATAAAACTCTTCTTTTGGGGCTTTAAATTTCTTGGGAGAAAAACACAACCAATCCCAATTGCCAGAAAGCGGATGCGCACCAGAAGTTTCAATATTCGTTTGAAAACCTGCCGCATGCAATTGATTCGTCAGGTCAGTCATATCATACATCAAAGGCTCTCCGCCCGTCACCACGGCCAAACGACCTGGGTGAGCCGAAGCTTTAGCAACGATTTCCTCCACCGATTCTTTTGGCCATTGGCTGGCGTCCCAAGAATCTTTCACATCGCACCAAACGCAACCAACATCGCAGCCGCCCAATCGAATAAAATATGCTGAATTTCCGGAGAAATGACCTTCTCCCTGAATGGTATAAAAAGCTTCCATTATAGGAAGCTGTATGATTTCCTTTGTTTTTGACATTCCAATTTTTTAAAGCAGGAGTTGAAACTGCAAGGCCTGATTGACGGATCCTGATCCCGAACACTCGGGACAGGATGACTTCGAGGCGGTTAAACTAATTTTTGAGAAGTAAGGTATGTGTTCCAAAGTAATGACGCGATAGTCATTGGTCCAACGCCACCGGGCACTGGTGTAATGAACTCACACTTTGGTGCTACTTCATCAAACTTTACATCCCCTTTCAACTTAAAGCCCGACTTGGTTTGATCAGATGGAACTCTATGAATTCCAACATCGATTACGGTTGCTCCTTCTTTTACCATATCAGCAGAAACAAAGCCTTCCTTACCAATGGCAACGATCAGAATATCGGCTTGTTTTGTTATTTCAGCCAAGTTTTTGGTTCGGCTGTGGCAAAGGGTTACCGTAGCATTTCCTGGGTTGCCATTTCTAGACATCAATACACTGATAGGCGTTCCCACCGTATTGCTTCGGCCAATTACCACACAATGTTTTCCTGAAGTCTCAATGCCGTTGCGTTCTAGCAAAAGCATCATTCCTTTTGGTGTAGCAGGTAGAAGTGTTGGTATACCCAAAAGCATTTTACCCAAGTTCACTGGGTGGAATCCGTCCACATCTTTATTTGGAAGAATGGCCTCCACTACTTTTTGCTCATCAATTTGTTTTGGAAGCGGCACTTGAACGATAAAGCCATCAATTTCAGGATCATCATTCAATTTTTGAACAGTAGCCAGAACCTCAGCTTCAGAAGTCTCTTCAGACAGATGAATCAAAGTAGAGCCAAAGCCGATTTGCTCGCAGGCTTTTACTTTGGCGTTTACGTAAGTTTGGCTTGCACCATCATTACCCACCAAAACAGCAGCCAAATGAGGGACTTTACCTCCTTCAGCCTTTATCTGTGCTACTTTTTCTTTCAACTCATCTTTTATGGATTGAGCCGTCCCTTTTCCATCCAATAATTGCATCTGGTAAATGGTTTTTTGTGCTCAGTGCACGGTTTACTTCTTCAAATAATTAATGTAGCCTTGTATAAGCTTCTTACAACTTGTGATTTGAGTTATCAATGTATCCAAATCTTGTTGAACAATATAATTTTGATCTAGTGCCAGAAATAATTGCGTTTCTATCTCATATAATGAGCCACGAGAAATATACATATATTGAATTCGCTCGGTTGTATGTTGTCTTCCAATCCCTTCGGCAATATTAGAGGAACTGATATTGCTGCTCTTCTTATTTGCGAAGTCAGTGCATACTTTTCTTCATCAGGAAATAGCCTAGACAAATCATAGATAACAGAAACAAGCTTTCGAGCTTCTTTCCAAACATCCAAATCATAATATTGTCTGTTCTCATTCCCCATAACTTAGCACCGAGCACTATCAACTAACAACTAAGCACTACTAATCTAACTTAAGCACCGCCATAAAGGCTTCTTGTGGAATTTCCACATTACCTACCTGGCGCATTCTTTTCTTACCTTTTTTCTGTTTCTCCAAGAGCTTACGCTTTCTGGAAATATCACCACCATAACATTTCGCCAATACGTTTTTACGCAAAGCTTTCACCGATTCTCTTGCAATAATCTTGGTACCAATGGAGGCCTGAATAGCAATTTCAAACATTTGGCGTGGAATCAACTCCTGCAATTTCTCACAGAGTCTTTTTCCCCAATCATAGGCTTTGTCTTTATGTACAATGGCCGAAAGTGCATCTACTTTTTCTCCGTTGAGCATAATATCCAACTTCACCATAGTAGACTGGCGGAAACCAATCAACTCATAATCAAGCGATGCATAACCGCGGGAAATCGTCTTGAGCTTATCGAAGAAATCGAAAACGATTTCAGCCAAAGGCATTTCAAAACTCAATTCAACCCTATCGCTGGTGAGGTATACCTGATTTTTAATCAAGCCCCTTTTGTCCATACATAAACTGATGATTCCACCCACATATTCAGACTTAGAAATGATTTGAGCACGAATAAATGGCTCTTCCAAATGAGAAATGGAAGATGCATCAGGCATTTCAGATGGTGCATTAATTTTAAGAATCGATCCATCCGTTCTTACTGCGTGAAACTGAACTGAAGGAACGGTAGTGATTACCGTCATGTCAAATTCACGTTCCAATCTTTCCTGAATAATCTCTAAATGTAGCATTCCCAAGAAACCACAACGGAAACCAAAGCCCAAAGCGGCAGAAGTTTCAGGTTCCCAAACCAAGGAAGCATCATTCAATTGAAGCTTTTCCATGGAAGCCCTCAATTCTTCGAATTCAGAAGTTTCTACAGGATAAATACCCGCGAAAACCATTGGCTTCACATCTTCAAAGCCTTTAATAATTTTGGTGGTTGGTCGATCTGGATGAGTGATGGTATCACCCACTTTCACTTCCTTGGCCACTTTAATGCCTGAAATGAGGTAACCCACATTTCCTGCGCTAATTTCTTTTTCTGGCTGTTGTTTTAGCTTCAACACACCAATTTCATCGGCATTATAGATCTTATCCGTATTCACGAACTTAATCTTATCTCCCTTTTTGATTGTACCGTCAAAAACACGGAAAATTACTTCGATCCCTCTAAAAGAGTTGAACACTGAATCGAAGATCATCGCTCTCAAAGGCTCATTCGGGTCGCCTTTTGGGGCTGGAATTTTCTCAACAATGGCTGTTAAAATATCTTCGATACCCAAACCTTCTTTCCCACTTGCTCTGATGACGTCTTCGGGATCGCAGCCGATAAGCTCTACCACCTGATCCGTCATTTCTTCAGGCATGGCGCCCGGTAAATCTATTTTATTGAGCACTGGAATAATCTCCAGGTCGTGATTCAAAGCCAAATAAAGGTTAGAAATGGTTTGCGCCTCCACACCCTGAGAAGCATCGACAATAAGCAAAGCGCCTTCGCAGGCAGCAATTGATCGAGATACTTCATATGAAAAATCCACGTGTCCGGGGGTGTCGATAAGGTTGAGGGTATATTCCTCGCCCTTATGCATATATTTCATTTGGATTGCGTGACTCTTGATAGTAATACCACGTTCACGTTCCAAGTCCATGTTGTCCAACAACTGATTCTGCATGTCGCGATCGCCAACCGTTCCAGTGAACTGAAGTAGACGATCGGCCAAAGTACTCTTACCGTGGTCGATGTGTGCGATAATACAGAAATTCCTGATTCTCTCCATAGTTTTTAAAAGAAGTGCAAAAATAGAAAATTATGATGCATTTGCTTTGTGGGGATAACCATTAATTTTGCACTATGTTATTGGCAGACAAGAAAAAGAGACAGAACCTATCGGAATACATCGTTTACATGTACCAAACCGAAATGTTGGTTCGAAATTTTGAGTTCGATATTCAAAAGATTGAGAACCATGTGGTAAAGAATATTCCCGAAGAAAGCTTAAATGCGGAAGGAAAAGCGGAATTGACCGAGTGGTACAAAGTCATAATTGCTCAAATGAAGGAAGAAGAACTAGAGCGCGAAGGCCACCTGAGTTTTGTTCAGGAGGAAGTAAAACGCCTTTCCGACCTTAGTTTACAGCTCCAGGTAAATGACGAAAACTATCGTGCAATTTTCAATCGTGCCCGCCCTGCTATTCGTGCTTCTATTGTTGAGTCCAATGGCTTAATTAACGACCCCATTCAAGCTTGCCTTAATGGTATTTTGGGTCTACTGATTGCCAGAATGAACGGAAAAGAAATTCTAGACGACACACTTGAGCAGCTTGATCATTTTGGGAATGTACTTTCTTATCTATCGATAAAAGTTAAGGGTTAGGAGTTATTGGTTAAGGGGTGATTAGTTAAGAGGTAAAGAGTTATTGGGAAAGAGGAAATCAGTTAATCGGGGAATCAGGGGTCAGGAGTTTGAATGATTCCCAGCCTGTACCAGTTTTCTTAACTTTTGTTCTTCAATATTTGTGGAAATATAGAACTCGAATTTTATAAGGAAAGTTACTTATAACCCCTAACTAATTTCCTGATTCCCTGATCAACTATTTTACTGACCCACTGATCACTCCTCCCTAACAACTACCCACCCTGGGTAAGGAAGAAATCAGCGCTTACAAAGTGAAAAAGCCAAATCATTAAAATTATTAACTTTATCCTGCTTAATCTGCTTAGATGTCATACTTACTCAGGATTTTGTTTTTTTTGTTTGTACTGGTGCCTATCGCCAATGCCCAAGTGATTGAAAAAACTCACCTGACCACTGACAGATCTATTTATGCTCCTGAAGATACTGTTTGGTTTAAGGCTTATGTTTTTGATGCTTCCAATATGCCTTCTGACCAAAGCATTTCACTTAAGCTCTTTATGCTTTCTACTGCTGGCGAAAAAATAATTGACAGATCAATCCCTGTTTTTGATGGTACTTCTTCAGGATTTTTTGTCGCTCCAAAGCTAGAAGGTAAATACAATATTTTGGCCATCAGCGGAAAAATGATTGGCAGTCCAAACGACCAGATTTTCTCCAAAGAGATTTTAGTTCGTGAGGCACTGGTAGACGAATTTGAGCTCAGGGCTTATCAAAATATTATTCCACAGAAAAGAGGCGAAGCATTTTCCTTTGATGTTTACACTACTTCTGGAGAAAAACGCTTACCCAAAACCAACTTTACCTATGAACTATGGTCAGATAAAGAACGGGTAGAACGAGGCAGAGAAAAAACTGATGAAAATGGCAAATCAAGTGTTTCGATTAAGAATTTTGATTGGGGGAAAGAGCTTTACCTGCATATAAAAAGTAATGAAGGCAGTGGTGATCGGGATATTCAGTACACCTTACCCATTGAGGCAGAGCAACCTAAAGTAGACTTGCAATTCTTTCCCGAAGGGGGAGAAATGATTCTAGGCCAAGACAATAAGGTAGCCTTTAAAGCAAGTACTTCTGATGGCTCAGCCTTTAGTTTCAAAGGGCTTTTGCTCGATGGCGAAGGTAGATTTATGGATTCCATTGCTTCTTTTTATCAGGGCATGGGCAGTTTTACTATTACCCCCAGCCTTCAAGATTATGCAGTAAAAGTGATTGGGTTGCCTGATACGCTATATACTTTACCCATGCCTAAACCTGAAGGAATTGCTATATCACTTTCCAGAAAGGAAGGCATTGGTCATATGCTTAAAATTCTTCCCTCTCCGGCTATGGTGGGTTCCTCAGTCAGTGTTGAACTAAGCCAGTTTGACAATGTATCTGCGAGTAAAAAGGTAGTGCTTTTGGCAAGGCAGTTTTTCGAACTACCAACCGAGTCCCTTTCTCCGGGGCTAGCGAGGGTTACCATTTATTCTGACCAAGGTGAGCCATTGGCAGAGAGACTGGTATTTACTGGTAGCAGAGTAGATTTGAACTTTAAGGTAGAAACTGACCAACAAGATTATTCTGCAAGGGAAAAGGTGAAGGCAACAATTGTGGCAAGCGACAAGGACGGAACGCCAGTTAAGGCCAGTTTCTCTATTGCTGTTATCGACAAGGACCGAACGTTTGGTACAATGGATGGACAGCCTAACTTGATGGCCAATATCTTGTTGACTTCTGAACTTCGGGGAACCGTGCCCACGCCTAACTTTTACTTTACCGATGACCCTAGGGCCGAAAAAGCGCTAGACCTTGTGACACTCACCCACGGATGGAGAAGATTTGTGCCCACTATTTTGAATGACCCCGAAGGAATAAGTGGCACGGTGCTCAATAATAATAGCAAGAGAAAAATGGCTATAGGCAAGCCAATGTCGATTATTGCATTCAAGGGTTACACTCCACTAAAAATAGCTACAAATGAAGAAGGCCTTTTCCAAGTACCCTCTCTCTACTTGAAAAATAAGGGAGATTCTTTTTTGATTACCGCACCCACAGAAGGCCCGAAGGATAGATTCAGCGTTATGTTAGACGAATCAGCCTCGAAGACTGCTATGACGCTATTTAAAAATACAGCAGATAAATTTGCCTGGCAGCACCCATATGGAAATATTGAGCTTTTTCTTAAAGAGTATAAGCTTCCAAAAGACAGGTTCAACAGCATACTTATGCTCAACTCTGTAGTAGTTATTGGCAACAGGCAACAAGACTCTGAATGTGAGCTCAGAGACTATCATTTTCAAGAACCCTGGGTCACTAAAATGGCTGATGAAATTGATATGACCACGGGCGAAATATCGGGATGGATAATGCAGGTAAGTGATAAAGTAAAAGGGTATGGAGATGTTATGTTTCAAGGGAAGCGTTCTTATACAACTCTGGGTGAGGATGCACTGTTATCAACATTTAAGCCTTTAGGTGTTTTTTCTCCGTTTAGAGTATTTTTAAATTGTTATGAGATTCCATATATCAAAAAGGCAAGACCAAGCCCAATGGATCTTCAAATCAAAAAAACATTTGAGACTATAGATTTTTCCAATCTCGAGTCCATATCGGTTAGAGAAAGCCACCCAAGAGGTGACATGCCCATCGTCAGGATCAATACCAAAGACGATAAAATTATTTATAAGCCTGTTTTTAGAAAACACAGATTTCTAACGCTCTACACTAATTACGATCGAGAGTTTTACTCTCCTATTTATGATACCCCAGAAAAAACGAAAAGCCCAGTGCCCGACTTGCGCGAAACTATTTTTTGGCAAGCTTCTGTACAAACAGACGAAGAAGGAAAGGTAACTATAGAATTCTACAATGCCGACAGGCCAAATAGCATGCAAATCAGTATAGAGGGAGTCGATGTATATGGTAGAGTTGGTGCAGGTAATTTCATCTACAAAGTGAAAGAAGATAGGTAATGGGTGTCGATTAGTTAAGGGTTATTGGTTAAGAGGGGGATCAGGGATCAGTTAAGGCTGAGTTTTTTCCAGCAATTTGAGTTCCCAACTTCACTATTCTTTTTCCTGTTTCCTGATTTACTGACCTACTGATCACTCCTCCCTAATAACCAATACACTAATAACTACTTCCCGAAGGGAGAGTCGGGTTCTTTCGCGAAAACATTGAATACGATTTTGTCCATTCGGCCGGGCATCCATTTATTAAGGAAGACGGCTAATTTACCTTGGCTGGTAAATACAATGTCGCGCTTTCTTTTTTGAATGGCCTTGATAATGCCTTGGGCTACTTCTTCTGGGCTCATCATCTTTCCTTCATCACGTGGCGATTCTCCTTGGGAAGTACCGTCTGCGGTTAGTGCGGCATTTCTGATATTCGTTCCAGTAAAGCCAGGGCAAGCCACGAGTACATGAACACCTCTGTGCATTACTTCCGTACGCAATGACTCCATAAAGCCATTCATCGCGTATTTTGAAGCAGTGTAAGCCGTTCGTGCTGGTGTACCTCGGTAACCATTGATTGACGAAACGCCAACAATGGAGCCTTTCGTTTTTAGAATTTCGGGAAGACAGTATTTGGTGGCGTAAAGGGTTCCGTAAAAGTTAATGTCCATCACTTTTTTAAACACATCCATTTCGATTTCTTCAAAAAGCGCTCGCATAGAAATACCCGCATTATTGATCAGGATATCAATTTTACCAAAGGTTCTTACGGTTTCCTTAACGAGAATTTCATTGTCCTTTTCTTTGGCTACATCCAGTTGCAGACAAAGATTTCGGGTGTTCATGCCATCCAGAATTTCAGCCACTTCATTGAGGCGCGCTTCATTCCTACCCGTAATGACAATATGCGCTCCCAGTTTAGCAAACTCTAAGGCCAATGCTTTTCCTATACCCGAAGAAGCTCCTGTGATGATGACAACTTTGTTTTTCATGAATCGAAAGTTAAAAAATACCGATCAATTATACCGTCATTAATTGGCCAGCTTTGCCTTGTATTTATTGAAATTATCAATCGCTACAAAGTAATCTGGATCTTCCACCACATTGACATCGCAAATTTCTTCGGCACGTTTGATCAGCGCTAAGCAATCTTTACTTAAGTGACGCAAGTGGATGGTTTTTCCTTCTTTCTGATACCTTTCTGCTAGTTTATTAATGGCCTCAATTGCAGATTGGTCCACAATTCTTGATTCAGCAAAATCAATTACGACTTCATTCGGGTCTTCTTTGATATCGAATTTACTATTGAAAAGGCTGATAGAGCCAAAGAACAATGGTCCGTAAATTTCATAGTGCTTAATGCCATGCTCATCCGTTGTTTTTCTAGCACGAATACGCAGTGCATTTTGCCATGCAAACACCAATGCTGAGATGATTACCCCAGCAAATACGGCAATGGCCAAATCGAAAATTACGGTAAGCACTGTCACCAATAGAATTACGATGACATCGGCCTTTGGCACTTTGTTCCATACCTTAAAAGTAGACCAAGCAAATGTGCCAATGACCACCATAAACATTACGCCTACCAATGCTGCGATAGGCACCATTTCAATGTATTCGGAAGCAAAAAGGATAAAGCCTAACAAAGCCAATGCGGCTACAACACCTGAAAGACGACCTCTGCCGCCAGATTTTACATTGATAATACTTTGACCGATCATGGCGCAACCGCCCATTCCACCAAAGAATCCATTGACTAAGTTGCCCAAACCTTGAGCTACCGATTCACGGTTTCCGCTTCCACGGGTTTCAGTCAGTTCATCCAAAAGGTTAAGCGTCATCAAGGACTCAATCAAACCAATAGCAGCTAAGATGATCGCGTAGGGTAAAATAAACGCTAGCGTGTCCCAGTTTAGGTCGATTACCGGCACATTAAAAGAAGGAAGTCCAGCTTTAATACCATCGCCTCCACCAGCTTGAATAAAGCTTTTCACCGTTTCTGTTTCTACTCCTCCAAAAATCACAATCAGTGAAACCACCACAATGGCCACTAGTGCCCCTGGAATATTTTTATTGATTTTGGGAAGGAATACCATGATGGCCATGGTCAATAGCGTCAGGCCAAGCATAATAAGTAAAGAAGAACCTGTAAGCCATTCTCCACCAATTTTGAACATGCCCAATTGCGACATGAAAATCACAATTGCCAAGCCGTTTACGAAACCCATCATTACCGAATGAGGTACCATTCTGATGAACTTGCCCAGCTTTAGAAAGCCAGCAGACATTTGAATAATGCCCGTCAGGATCAAAGTAGCGAACAAGAATTGAAGACCTTGCCCATCTCCCATAAGTTCACCTTCTGCTACCAAAGAAACCATCACTACGGCCAAAGCACCAGTAGCGCCTGAAATCATTCCGGGTCTTCCGCCAAAAATGGAGGTGATAAGCCCCATCATAAAGGCGCCATAAAGCCCAACTATTGGGGAAATTCCGGCTACAAAAGAAAATGCAACTGCTTCTGGCACAAGGGCCAAAGCCACTGTTAAGCCTGAAAAAATATCGCTTTTGGCGCTGACTCTGTTTTTATCAACAATTGAGAAGGTCTCTCTAAAATTCATAATCGTTTTTCTAATAGGGCTGCAAAGGTAGCGCATTTCGTTAAGACAGAAAGACTTGCTTATAAATTGTTCATGCAACAGAAATTATGGATTGATAATATTAGAGGTGAGAATGATCGTTAAACCAATCAAAATTTAGGCAGAGTAAGCAGAGTTTCACAGAATGAAATTATCTTCGCGCATGGCAAAATTCAGGGGGAAAAGAAAAGTACTAGAACAAGTTAGAATCGAAGGCATTGCGGCAGAAGGAAAGTGCATTGCCCGTGTAAACGATGAAGTGCTTTTTGTAGAAGGCGTTGCGCCCGGTGATGTGGTAGATGTACTCGTGACCAGAAAGAAAAAGAACTTTATGGAAGGTAAGCCCCTTACTTTTCATGAATATTCAAAAGATAGAGTAGAACCTTTCTGCAAGCACTTTGGCGTTTGTGGTGGCTGCAAATGGCAGCACATTCCGTATGACATTCAACTAAAATACAAGCACCAGCAGGTGATTGATAATTTAGAGCGCATTGGTAAAATTCCTTTGCCTGAAATCAGTCCCATTTTAGGCTCTTCAAAAATCAAGTATTATCGAAACAAGCTGGAGTACACCTTTTCGAACTGGAAATGGCTTACAAAAGAAGAAATTGCTACTGGAGAAGATGCAGACCGAAGAGCTTTGGGCTTCCACGTTCCGGGCAGTTTTGATAAAATATTGGACATTGAAACTTGTTATCACCAGCCTGATCCTTCTAATGAAATTCGACTTTTGGTAAGAAAATATTGCCTTGAAAACGACTTGCCTTTCTTCGATTTAAAAAGAAGAACTGGAAACCTCAGAAACCTGATCATCAGAAATTCATCGTTAGATCAGTGGATGGTCATCGTTCAGTTTGCCATGGAGCATGAAAAGAACATGGGACTGATGGAGCACATCAAAACCGCCTTCCCACATATTCATTCCCTACAATATGTAATCAATGACAAGGGCAACGAAACTTTCCATGATTTGGAAGTAATGCTTTATTATGGTGAAGCACACATTACCGAAGCCATGGAAGATGTAAGATTTAGGGTTGGACCAAAATCGTTTTACCAAACCAACGCCTCTCAGGCTTATGAGCTCTACAAAATCGCGAGAGACTATGCTGATTTAAAAGGTGACGAAGTTGTCTATGATTTATACACCGGCACGGGCACCATTGCCAACTTTATAGCGAAGGATGCGAAAAAAGTGATTGGTTTAGAATATGTGGAAGCGGCCATTGAAGACGCCAAATTGAACTCAGAAATCAATGGTGTAACGAACACCGAGTTCTACGCAGGCGACATGAGAGAATTACTAAATGACGACTTTATGTCCAATCATGACAGGCCTGATGTGATCATTACCGACCCTCCACGCGCTGGAATGCATGAAGATGTAATTGGAATGCTGCTTAAAATTGAAGCTGCAAAAATAGTCTATGTAAGCTGTAACCCCGCCACACAAGCGCGAGACCTGGCTTTACTCAATGCAAAATATAGCGTCAAAAAAGTGCAGCCAGTAGATATGTTTCCTCAGACGCATCATGTGGAGAATGTCATCTTGCTAGAATTGAAAAAATAAACATACACGCTTTTCTTAGCTGACCATGAAATCATTCCTAGCAGCATCCTTAATCCTAACTTATTTGAGAATGTAACTTTCACGGACTGACTTGATTCCAACACCTTAGTAGTAATCGTATGAGCATAAAACTCTAGGACAAAGTGAATAATTTTGACAACCATCAATAAGCTCAACTTTCGATAATAAGGCCTCGTCCATGGCCAATCTTTATGCTCAGTTTTTATGAAGTCATTGTCAAATGAATGAAACGATGATTTAGATACATGAAAGGCTCGCCTCATTAATCGAAAAGCCTTGTTGATTATAATAGTGATTTGATTCAATTATATGTGCACTTGGTAAATCAATTTTCATGCTCTTTGGTGGCCGCAATACTTTCGCATCGAAATAAAAATTATCAAAACATGAAAAAATCAATAACAAGTAAATTGACATTAAAATCAGCAATTATGGCACTCATTGCCGGTATCATTTTTTTCACCTCCTGCAGTAGCGATGATGCAGATGAACCAGTGGTATTCGTCATTGATGAGGGAGATGCTGCTGAATTCGTAGCTGTGGTTTTATCTGTAAACACCTATGGCTTTTCTGCAAATGCCATTCATGTCAGTGAAGTCGTAGCAGATAACATGACATGTGGAAGTCAATCACAAGACTCAGAAATCATTAAGAAAACTTCGTTGGATGGAACCGTAACTTACAATTACGCCTTTGATGAAAGCTATACCTACTCTTGTGATGTGCCTGGAGGGTCTGTGACTTACTCATTCCTAGCAGAACAACAACTATCCACTGCCAGTTCATACGTTGACTCGGACATATCCGGGATCTGGACGGTTTCTGATATTGACAATTCGGAACCTTCATACATGCTGAGTGGGATTTATAAGCAAAACTCAGACAGAGATTTAACGACCGATGAGTTGCCTTCTGCCTTCATTACAACTGACTTATATTTTACAGACCTGAAAATTGAAAAAGAAACAGGCTATTTGATCGGTGGTACCTCACAGTTTGAGTTAGCATGGAGGCAAATAGATTCTGACGGTCAGGTATTTCAAGGAACCATTAATTTCTCTGACCCAGAAGCCACCGAAGTGATATTTACGGATGGAGGAACTTATGTGCTTAACATGCTCACAGGAGAAATTACAAAAGCACAATAGAAGTTATTTTTATAACATGATACTAGACCAGTTGGATAAAATGCCTTCTGGTCTAGTGTCATTATTAAAACCAAAAACCCTGAAACATTCCATCTTGGAAAGGCATCAAAAAGAGGATTGTTATTCTGCTCCTTTTGGAGTTCTCACCGCTATAAATCAGTCCCCCAGCAAGTTCAATTGATCAATTAGCGAGAGGAATTCCTCTCGCTTGTTTTTACTCAATATGGCCACATGATTTTTTAGCTTAACCATATTACCATCAATACTGTCTATATGGTCAATATTGACAATATGAGAGCGATGGATTCTATAAAAATTGGTGGGGAGCAATTCTTCCAGTTTATGCATAGACTGTAGCGACATAATTTTACGGCCATCAGCGGTGATAATCTGCACATAGGGTCCATCACCATTAATCACTACTATTTCATTGAAAGCAACTTTAATGATCTTGTTATCTGCTTTGATAAATAGCTTATCAGTATGCTGAGGAGTAACAGAATTTGGAGCAAAATCGACCTCTGAATCTCTCAATGAGATAACCTTGGCAATGGCCTTATAAAATCGTTCAAAATCTATCGGCTTTAATAAGTAGTCAACAACATCGAGTTCATAGCTCTGCACCGCGTATTCCGAATACGCGGTGGTCAAAATCGTGGCTGGCTTGTTCGGTATAATCTTAAGAAAATCAAGGCCGGTAAGGTCTGGCATTTGAATGTCCAGAAACAATACATCAATCTTAGTCTTGTTAATATGATTGAGCGCCTGAAGTGCAGAACTACAGGTGGCAACCAACTCCAACTCTGGAACTTTGGCAACATATTCTGAAAGAATCTCTCGGGCTATATGCTCATCATCAACAATAAGGCATTTCAAACTCATAATGTCATCTTTAAATCCAGTTGATAAATGTGATCTTCGTTACTTATCTCAACATGATGATTCCCCGGATAATTAGCTTCTAAAAGTTTCAGGGAATTTGTTAGTCCAATTCCCTTGTGACTTGATAGGGTTTTCTCTATTTCTTCCTTGATTGTATTTTCTGTCCGAAAATTAAGCTCATTACCTTCTACTTCCAGGCTTATTTTTATCCATCCCTGAGGATTGGTTTCCAGGTCGGAATGCTTAAAGCAGTTTTCAATAAAATTGATAAGAATCATAGGTGCGATTGTGTGGTTGGACATGACACCAGCATGGTAGAAATCCACATTCTTGGCATCTTCGTGTTTAAGCAACTGTATGCTCAAATAGTGTTCAATCAGATTTCTCTCCTTCGATAGAGGGACTCTTTGCTGATCGCAATCATAAAGCAAATAACGTAGGAGCTTGGAGAGTTTAGAAATCATTTCAGCAGCACGCTCATCTTTTAAATAGGCAAGCCCATAAATGTTATTCAATGTGTTAAACAAGAAATGGGGGCTTATTTGACTTTTCAACAATTTCAGCTCAGCTTCAACTCTTTGTGCCTTATGCTCAATTTTTTGAACAGCATTGAGATAATAAACACGGGCCACCCGTAGACTGGCCATATAAATTATTCCTAACAACTCGGTCAATACCCATAGGGCTATCCTGACAGATTTAGGAGCATACCTTTCTCTTATCTGGCTTAATCCCAACACCTCTGCCATAATGGTATGAGCATAAATTCCGATAATGAACAGAAGTATGTTGATGCCAATGAGTATGCTTAGCCTCTGATTAATTTTCCCTTCTCGAGCCAGATATTCCGGAAAGACTTTATATCCAAAAAACCAAATCACCAGAGTCCCTAAGAACAGGTAAGTAACTAAAAAGTAGATGGTGTCTGCCCAGCCCCTCTGATAGAGCAATACCAAACTGATGGCAGCATTAACCCCAAACCACAGGATGTATGGACCAAATTTGAGAAACCGTTCCGTCTTCGACAATGCCTTACTCATAGGCACAATATTAAACTCCGTTTCCATAGGGTCATTATCAAATGAATGAAACGATGATTTGGATGAACGAAAGACTCGTTTTACTAATTGAAAGGCCTTATTAGACATAATCGACATTTGGTTCATTTATGCTTATCCTTCGTGAATCTTTTTTCATGCTGGCTTAATGCCGAAATAATTTCGCATTGAATTCAAAATTATACAAGCATGAAAAACATAAAACACTTATTCACAATCGCACTATGTTTCATTTCAACGCTCCTCTTAGCTCAAGATAAGCAGGATGAAATAATAGCAGTCTGGGATACTGGTGAAGCGAAAGTCGAAATCTACAAGGTAGATGAAAGATACATAGGAAATCCCATTAACCCAGAGGGAAAAAGGAATACGGAAATCGAGGTTCTCAATTTGACTTATGAGGACGGTAAATGGGTTGGTAAAATCTATTCTAAAAAGAGAGGAAGACTCCTGGATGTAGAGTGCCAATTGAAAGAAGATAAACTACTTCTTGAGGTTACCGCCCGGTTTGTATCCGCAGAACTCGAATGGGTCAAGGCCAAATAATCCAACCCTCCAAACAATCTAAGCCATGAAGTTTACCATAAGCTTTGCCATGCTCGTCTGCTTGGCTCAATTACAGGCACAACAAATAAAAATCGGCATTATATCAGATTTTGAGCAATCCCCTAAGCTGAACGCAATAATAGATCAGGTGATGTTTGAGATCGATCAGACCACCGGTCCATCCCGAAAAGTTAGTTTGAAAGACACCTCCTTTGGAATAGGTAGTATTGAATCTGCTCAAAGGGCATATACTCAATTCGAAGGTCAGATTGATCTTGTTGTTGCTATAGGAAGTATTTCTACCAAAGGTCTGGCATCCATCAGTGATCTCTCAATTCCCGTGGTAGCCTTAGGAATTATCGATCCCAAACTGCAGGATATCCCTTATGTAAATGGAACATCGGGAAAACCGAATTTCACTTATATCTGGCAGACACGGAAGCTGGAAGAAGAGTTAGAAGCTTTTCATAAAATCCATGATTTCAACAGCGTATTGGTATTTGTGGATGAAAAGGCTGCATCAACAATTAATGGGCAAAAGGCCAGAAACTTTATTGATTCTCTTTCCAAAAAGTTCAATACAGAACTGTCCATAGTTCCAGTGGGAGCTAATGTGGAAGAGGTAGTTAATCAATTGCCTCCCCAAACAGACGCGGCATATTTTACTGTTCTTCTTAGCCAGACAGAGTCACAGGCCCAGTTGATGATTGATCAACTCAATGAACGAAAAATCCCGACTTTCTCTGGCAACGCCAGACTGATGGACTATGGTGTGCTTGGATCAATGGCCAATGAAAACGACTTACAGCAGGTAATCCGAAAACTGGCCATTATGAGCGATGAAATTGCAGCGGGAGCTGACCTTTCATCCATACCGGTTACTCTGAACACTAAAGATAATCTGTATGTCAATGTAGCAACCGCCCAAAAAATCAGACTCCCTATTCCATTTGAAGTGCTCTTTACAGCCAGGCTTATAGGGGGCAATGACCGAACCGTCAAAACCTATTCATTCGAAGAAGTTGCCGAAAAAGCCCTCAATGCAAACCTGAATATAAAAATCAGTTATCAAGATGTAGAATTGAGCAAAGCACAGGTTAAGTCTGTCAAGGCAAATCTGCTACCTTCTGTTGAGTCTAGTCTTGTCGCCTCACAGATTAACGAGGAAAGAGCTAATGCTGCGTTTAATAATCCAGAACAAGCTTTAACTGCTAAGCTCACCTTTAACCAGTTACTCTACTCAGAGCGAGCCATTGCCGCTCTCAAAATTGCAGAGTATGCACAAAAAGCCCAAGAGTATAAGACCGAAGCTGAAGTATTGAAGGTATTGTTCGATACCTATAAGGCCTATTTGAATGTATTGTCAGCAAAGACAAACGTGCTGATACAAAAGCAGAATCTGTCAAATACCCGAAAAAATAAGGAGCTGGCAGAGATTCGTGTAAACCTGGGTACATCCAATAATACCGATATCTACCGATGGGAATCAGAATTGGCAATAGCCAACCAGTCAGTAATCGATGCCCAAACAAAAATGCTGACCGCTAAACTTCAATTGAATACACTCCTAGCAAATTCCCTTGAGTCAGATTTCGAAATAGAAGATCTGTCATTAGAAGGTGATTTGTACAAAGCATTTAGCCAAAGTCCAATCACTGAAGTGGTAAAAACACCTGAGACCCTAAAGCTTGTGTCAGACTTTTTGGTGGCCGAAAGTCAGGTTCGAAATCCCAATGAGAAAGCCATTCTGGAAAGCATCAATGCGGCTGATCGCCAACTGACACAAAGCAAGCGAATGCTTTACACACCCACAATAGCACTTCAGGCACAGACCTCTCAGATAGTAGGAAGCAGTGGTGTAGGATCTTCAATAGATGCGGGCGCTATGGCACTAGGCATAACCGAATTACAGAAGAACTCCTGGTTTGCAGGGATTTCCCTGTCACTGCCAATTTTTAGCGGGTTTAGCAGAAAAGCGGCTATTCAGCAATCTAAGATTAATCTATATCAATTAGATCACTCTCAAACACTATTAGACCAGCAGTTGGAGCTGGGTGTTCGTGCAAGTGTACTCGACTTACTGAGTTCCAAAACGAACATTCGATACAGCAAATCCGCTTCAGAAAGTGCACAGAAAAACTTTGAACTAGTTCAGGAAAACTACAAGCAAGGTCAGGCTTCTATCACACAACTGATTGATGCACAGCAATCTGGGTTACAAGCGAGCTTGGCTTCAGCCTTTTCCATATACGAATACATACAAGCCCACCTCCAAATAGAATTCTATGTGGGCTCATTTATCATGTTGATGCCTTCCAATCAAGTTCTGGATTTTAATAACCGTCTTCAACAATACTTAAATAATTAGAAATGATGCAACGAATCAAATATTCATACCTGACTTTTCTTTCACTCATACTTCTCTTTGGATGTGGAAAATCAAGAAAGGAAGAAAAAGCAGAATTGGTCAAACCGATCAAATATGGAATAGTAGAGTCCTATGGAGGCTTAAGCACAAGGACTTTCAATGGAATTACCCAATCAGGGTCGGAAACGAATTTGAGTTTTCGTACCGGAGGGCTAATTGTTGAGTTAAATATAGTGGTGGGTCAACATATTAAAAAAGGCCAATTACTCGCACAGTTAGATCAAACGGATGACTTGTTGGCCTTAGAGCAAGTTCAGCTTGATTTAGAAAATGCCAAAGTGCAATTAGAAACTGCTTCATCCAGCTTCGAACGCATCAAGCAGCTCTATCAAACTAACAATGCTTCTTTAAGCGACTATGAGCGCGCCAAGAGCTCCTTATCCAATGCTCAAAGCTCTTATGAAATATCCTCAAAGAGACTGGACAAGCAGAAATCGCAACTGTCTTACAGTACTATTGCCGCCCCAATGTCTGGAATCATTTCGGCTGTAAATGTTGAAACAAATGAAGTTGTAAGTCCAGGTCAGTCTATTCTTGTGATGAACAGAGAGGATGCTGATGACCTAGAAGCACATGTAGGCGTACCCGAAAAATACATTAGCCAGGTTAAGCAAGGAAGCCTCACTAAGATTATGATACCTGCACTTTCAAAAGAATTTGAAGGCGTAATCACAGAGGTCGGTTATAACTCATCGGGCGGTACCTATCCGGTGGTCATTTCTTTAAGCAATCCTTCAGATGAAGTTCGTCCAGGGATGCCGATTGAGGTGGCTTTCACATTTGGCCATGAGCATCAGAAAAGTCAATTGATTGTTCCCGTCCAAGCGGTAAGCGAAGACGAAAACGGGCAATTCGTGTACATTCTTAACCCTGCACATGAGTTTCATGAAGCGCAAAAAACGAATGTTGAAATCGGCAGCCTCACTTCAGGAGGATTTATTGTAAGGTCTGGTTTGACAGAAGATCAACTTGTAGCAGTCGCTGGCCTGAGAACGCTTTATGATGGAATGAAAGTCAAACTTTTAACTCAGAACTGATGAACCTTACTGCTGTAGCGATCAAAAATAATCGCGTCACCTATTTGATTTTGGGCATTATCATCATCCTAGGGATTTCAGGATATGCTTCACTGCCCAGAGACAGTATGCCTCCTTTTACAGTACGGATGGCCAGAATTGTCACAGTTTTTCCCGGTGCAAGCCCAGAAAGAATGGAACTTTTAGTAACAGACCCACTTGAAAAAGTGGTGCAAGAAATTCCTGAAGTAGATTATGTAGAAAGTGAGTCGAGAACTGGTATCTCCATCGTCAAAATCGCACTTAAGGAAAACGTAGATGAATCGGAACTCAGACCAATTTGGGATCACTTAAGAAGGAAGATTGACAATGTCAATGTGCCCTCCGGGGTTACCAGAGGCCCCGATCTGAAGGATGAAGATTTAGGTGTTACTTATGGCATCGCACTCGGCTTGAAAAATGACGGGTATGAGCCTAAGGAATTGGAAAAGTATGCTGATCATCTACGAAATGAATTAATTCGATTGGATGATGCAGCCAAAGTAGAGCTTTCAGGGGTATTGGCTCGCAGAGTATTCATTGACTATAATGATGCCGCTTTGGCTAAAATAGGATTATCAGCCAATGAACTAAAGAATACCATATCCGGCACAAATATTATCATCCCTGCTGGCCAGATCAATATTGAGAATGAACGTGTCATTTTGGAACCATCAGGGAATTTTGAAACGATCGAGAACATTCAAAACATGCTGATTCCAGTCGGGAATGGTAGAGAAACAGTATTTCTGAAAGACATAGCCGAAGTCTACGAAGACTACATTTCACCAAGGGAAACAATAGTCAGGATGAATGGCCAGCAAGCAATAGGTCTACACATTTCATTGAAGGAAGGAGCTAATATTATCCAATTGGGAGAACAGGTAGACGAATTGCTGGGTAACTTTAATCAAGGCCTTCCTGTTGGAATATCCGCACAGCGAATTGCTTCTCAGGATAGCTCTGTGTCTACAAGTGTCAGCGATTTTGTCTCTAACCTTATTCAAAGTGTGGTCATTGTTTTGGGTGTAATGCTGATGTTTCTTGGGCTCAGAACGGGGATTGTTGTAGCCAGCCTGATTCCTACCGCTATTGTAATGTCCTTATTCTTGATGGGTGTTTTCGACATTGGCCTCAACCAGGTTTCACTTGCTGCCCTGATTATGGCCCTGGGAATGTTGGTAGATAATGCCATCGTAATGGCCGAATCTATGATGGTGAAAATGGAAAGAGGCAGCAAAGCCCTAGATGCTGCCATCTCTTCCAGCAAAGAATTGATGGTACCATTGTTAACTAGTTCTTTGACAACATCCGCTGCTTTTCTGTCATTTTTTGTGGCAGATTCGGTGATGGGTGAGATTATGGGGCCATTGTTTTCGGTAATCACTATTACCCTTCTCTCTTCATGGCTCATGGCACTGACTGTCGTGCCAATGCTAGCCATTGCCTTTATTAAAATCAAAAAGGGTAAGAAAAATCAAAAGCCAGATCTCTTTGAAAAGCTGAATGCTCATTATAGGCAAATCATTGTGTGGTCATTAAAAAAGCCCGTCTTGATTTTGTCGTCAATCTTTGGACTATTGATCCTTTCACTTTTCGGTATGGGTAAACTTGGTTTTGTATTCATGCCAGATAGTGACCGTAACCTTGTAACTGTTGACATTACTCTGCCTACCGGAACAAGCTTGGAAACGACCGATTCACAAGTTTCTTTAATAGAAAGCTTCATATTGG
The DNA here is from genome assembly GCF_001592935.1 of Roseivirga echinicomitans. Lineage (GTDB taxonomy): Bacteria > Bacteroidota > Bacteroidia > Cytophagales > Cyclobacteriaceae > Roseivirga > Roseivirga echinicomitans. The sequence continues at coordinate 63,712 of NZ_LRDB01000051.1, read as the reverse complement.
ACAGCCTGCTTACCAATAACCAAAGAACTCATGGGGTACAGAACTGGTCTTCCTTCATTGGTGAAGGGCCTAAATCTTATGATTTGGGTTATCAACCCGACCAAAAACAGTCCAACTATGCGCACTTATTGGTCAATACCACATCAGGAGATGACAATCAGTTCGTTATTGATCAAATCAATCAATTCTCTTTTAACAACCTTCCAGATGCTAAAGTCACTGTAAAAAGACTTACCAGCGGAGGCGGGGCTGATGTTCCTATTCAAATCAGGATCAGTGGCCCTGATGCAGAAAAGTTAAACCGGATAGCTTCAAAAACTAAGGGCCAACTTCGAACCATTTCTGGAACCAGCAATATAGATGATGATTGGGGACCCAAAATCAAGAAGGTCTTTGTAGATATCAATCAATCAAAGTTGAGCTACAATCAATTGACCAATCAGGATGTCGCCTTATCATCGTACACTTCTCTGTCTGGCTTCACTGTAGGTGAATTCCGTGAAGAGGGTGACAACATTCCCATATCCATGAGATCAGAAGGCAGTCTTGAGTTAGCCTATGACGATCTCGAAGGAATGAGCATATACAGCCAGCGTACAGGTAGAACCGTGCCTATGGCGCAGGTGGCAGACATTAGTGTCGACTGGCAATTGGCCAAAATCATCAGGAGAAATCTTAACAGAACTGTTACGGTTGAATCTCAACTCCAGGCTGGTTATACGGCTGCTGAGATTACAAATCAAATATCAAATTGGCTGAATGAACAGGAGGCTACCTGGGGAAATGAATATCATTACGAACTAGGTGGAGAATCAGAAGCAAGCGGTAGTGCAATGAGTGCAGTTATGGCCAAACTTCCTGTTTCATTTTTCATCATTATTCTACTGCTGGTTATGCAGTTCAACTCTGTCAGGAAAAGTAGTATTGTATTGTTTGCCGTGCCCTTCGGGATTATTGGGGTCGTGGGCGGTTTGCTCATTACCGGTACCAATTTGAGTTTCACTGGATTCCTGGGTATCATTTCTTTAGCAGGCATTGTCATCAATAATGCAATAGTACTCATAGACCGTATACAGTTAGAGTTGGATGAGAATAAGAGAAATCCATACGATGCCATCTTAGCTGCCGCGCAGGAAAGGTTTCGGCCTATATTGCTCACCACTTTTACTACTTCTCTAGGTCTTATTCCTTTATGGCTTGGGGGCGGTGACATGTGGAAACCTCTGGCCATTGGTATCATCTTCGGGTTACTTTTTGCAACCATCATCACACTGGTCTTGGTTCCTATTCTTTATCGATTGCTCTACAAAGTACAGATGCCTGTTTGACGGTTTCGACACGCATTTTCAAAAACTATTTAAGAAAAAGTAAACATGATTTTAAATCCAATATCACAATTGAGCATTGTCTCGGGTTTGCTATTTATACTCAGTATGCCGGCAATGTCACAGGATCTCCAACTAGCGGGATTCGGTTACACAACATTTCCTGAAGCCGAAATAATGGATTCAAGACTAAGTCAGAAAATTCAGTTAAATGAATACAATTTCTTTCTGAACATGCCCAAAAGGCTCAAGAACAAGAAGACTGTTCTTATCAATGGGTTTCAATATGGATTAGTAACCCTTAATGGGGATAATGATCTTCATTTGGGATTAGATAGTCAAAACCTACATCTTATTGGCTATCGACTTACCGCAATACATCAGTTAGCTAATGATTGGAGCCTGTTGGCCTCACTAAATCCCACATTGGCCTCAACATTTAATACAGCACTTGAAGGAGAGGATTTCCTATTCAATGGTATTCTACAGTTTACGAAAAAGAAGTCCGAATACTTTTCTTACGGAGGGGGTATAGCATATTTATCAACCTTCGGAGAACCCGCATTTATTCCAACACTTCAGTTAACCCTTAAATCAAACAATAGTAAGTTTCAGGTATTCCTGCCACGTCAGATCACTTACAGTCGCTTTTACGGTAGAATTACCGCAGGGGTTCAGCTTTCAGCGAGTGGTTCTCGCTACAATGTCAATAACTCAAGTGCCGACTTCAACGATTTCGAATATGTAGATCAGCTGGCTTATTCACGGGTAATATTGGGACCTACCTTTAGCTACCTCGTGGGTAAACTCATACAACTGGAAGCCTCCGGAGGCATTACGTTTGGCCGAAAAGCGGAGCTTCAGGGTGATTTATATGAAGGTGCGAACTACGATGTCGCCAATGGGGCATTCTTCCGATTTGGAATTTCTATTGTACCACCCAAAAAGTAATCCACTTGCCCTTGTAATTCTAAACTTTACGAAACCAAAACCATGAAACATTTAATCATTATATGGATCGTTATGATTCCCAGCACCTTGTGCGGACAATCATTAAGTGACATATACAAAAAAGTAAGCCCGGGTGTGGTGATTATTGAAACAGAAGAAAAGATAGTAGCCCCGGACGGTCATACTAGTTACTTGGGTTCACAAGGATCAGGAGTCCTCATTTCTGATCAGGGTGAAATACTAACAGCCGCCCATGTGGTTAACAATGCAGAGAAAATTACAGTAACTTTTAAAGACGGACGGAGCTTTCCCGCAAATGTTGTTCGTCTTGCCATAGTCGCTGATGTAGCACTGATTAAACTTGTCTATTTCAGTAATGATTATCCAACCATTAAATTGGGCGATTCCGATAGTGTAGATGTTGGTGATGATGTATTTATAATAGGAGCACCTTTTGGGATAGAATACTCATTGTCCAAAGGGATCATTAGTCGAAAAAGTGTTGAGCAGTCCAAAATGGCAGGTTTCAGCTTTGCCGAGTTTTTTCAAACAGACGCTGCAATTAATCAAGGAAATTCAGGAGGGCCAATGTTCAATATGCAAGGAGAAGTCATCGGCATTGTCAGTCACATTGTAAGTGAGTCTGGTGGATTTGACGGAATTGGATTTGCAGCCACAATTAACAAAACCAAAGAGTTGGTAATTGACAGTGATAGAAAGTGGACAGGAATCAACGGAGTTCTTGTAGATCGTGAATTAGCTAAATTGCTCAATGTCCCTCAATCTGGTGGTTTGCTCATTGAAAGCGTAGTGGTATTATCTCCAGCATTTATGGCGGATCTGAGAGGTGGAGATGTCCCAGTTTATATTAATGGCAAGGAAATAAGTATTGGAGGAGATATTATTTTGGAGATTAACGATATACCAATTATCTCAGAAGAAAGTATAATAAGGCTTATGAAGTCCATCTATCGCACGGATAGTAAAGAAACAGATTCATTCAAACTCAAGATATTGAGATCAGGACAGATTAAGGAAGTCATGCTGAAATTTTCCGATGATTGATTACCTTCAAAGGAAGGCTTTTCTCACCTATTCCCTGTCTTTTCAATAAATAGGAAGCATTTCCCATTTTTTCCCTCTCCGAGATGAGAAAAAACTGAGAAGCTGAGATTCTTTTGTCCGATTCTTGTCTGAGCACAAACCACCAAGTTTAAAAACAACCTCCTACAACTCCTAATGAAGTATTTTTAGCCAAACAAACCCATCATGTGGAGAATGTGGTTTTGTTGGAGTTGAAATGAGGGCATTTCCCGGCTAACCAAACCTTGAGAAAGGATCAATCATCGTGTCTATATTTACTATATATCGACATGTTGGTTATATTGAATGTTCAAGGAAGTAGAAAACCATGAATGTCAGTTTGACCAATAAGCAAGAGAAATATATCGCCCCCCAAATTGAGGCGGGTGATTTCCAAAATGCGAGTGAACTTGTGTGTGATACCCTTCGCATGGAAATCGAGAAAGGTTGGAAAGCGCCTGTCAGTGGCCGTAGTGTTCAGGACATAATCAAATCCAAAACGGTAGAAGAAAGCAATAATGACAATTGATCGCTATACGCTTTCCAAACCTGCCAATCATATCAGGATTGTTCGCGTACTCCACGGAAGTAGGAACTTAGTCAAGTTTTTGAATGAATAGAATGAATAACATTTTCACTAAGTATTTCGGGCGCAAAAGTCGAAAACTACATTCTAAATTATTAGGGCAAATTCTTGTTGCTGCCAAGTCGCTTGAAAGCGCAGATGATAATGAACTAAAAAAAAGGTATGGTGAATTAAAGAGTAAATACTCGGACACTCCACAAAGAGATGAACTACTGATTGAACACCATTCGCTGGTGTCGGAAGTGATTCAACGCACCATGAAAATCCAACCTTTTAATAGCCAGATCTCAGCTGGAATTTATTTGAAGGATAGGAATATCGTTGAAATGAAAACAGGAGAAGGGAAAACTTTGGCGGCAGTATTTGCAGCCAGCTTTCATGCCTTAAGCAACAAAGGAGTCCACGTTCTTACCTTCAATGACTACCTATCTGAAAGGGATGCCCATTGGGTAAAACCCGTTTGCGATTTTTTAGGCCATTCTGTAGGCTTCATTACTGAGAAATCGGATCGAATGGATCGGAAAAAGGCCTACGAATGCGATATTACCTATGTAACGGCCAGAGAAGCGGGTTTCGATTTTCTTCGTGACAGTATGATCTACTCTGTCACAGATAGAGTGCATCGCGGATTTACTATGGCCATTATTGATGAGGCCGATTCCATTTTAATTGATGAAGCTAGAGTACCTCTTGTTATTTCTAAAAACAAGGTGGGCGAAGATGAAAATTTGAAGAAGGTTTCTGATATAATTCGTAATCTAAACCCCAAAGAGGATTTTGAATCAAGTCCTGACACCAATCAAATTCACCTTACAGATCGAGGGCTGCATTTGGTAGAAGAAGCGCTACAGATTGATAACCTTTATAATCAACGGTATATAAAGATGCTCAATTCAGTTAACCTATCTCTGCATGCTCATTTTTTACTACGAAGAGACCATGACTACATTCTTCGGAACAATAGAATAGAACAAGTGGATCAGTTTACAGGAAGAGTAGCCGATAGAAGACGATGGGCATATGGGCTTCAATCAGCATTGGAAGCAAAAGAGCAAATAGAAATAAACGTTGGCACCCAATTGCTAGGCTCCATTACACTAAAGCATTTCCTTGAGCAATACTCCCTTTTATCTGGTATGACAGGCACTGCCCTCACTTCAAAAAAGGAGTTTGAAGAGTTTTACAATCTTAACGTCATCGCTATCCCTACAGGGAAACCCATGATTCGTAAGGATCTACCCGACATACTCTATATGAACAAAGCACTAAAAAATGCTGCGATCATCGAAGAGGTTATAAATACCAATAAGACAGGACAGCCGGTATTGGTGGGAACAGGAAGCGTGGAAGAATCTGAACAAATCGCTGCGTTACTAAAGCGTGAAGGTCTTGATTTTAATCTATTGAACGCCAAAGTTGATAAGGAAGAAGCAAAGATTATTGGGCAGGCGGGGAAACTCAATCGCATTACTATTTCTACAGCCATAGCGGGCCGAGGAACGGATATTAAGTTGGGGGAGGGTAATCTCGAAGATCACAAACAGGTTAAATCACTTGGTGGTTTATCCGTGATAGGCACTTGCATTCATGAAAGTAAACGAATCGATGACCAATTGAGAGGGCGTGCTGGACGGCAAGGAGACCCAGGTAAATCTCGCTTTTTTATAAGCTTGGAAGATGAGTTATTGGTTAACGTTGGCCTATTAGATTTTTTACCAAATAGGATTACGGATAATTTGGGAGCGTCATTAAATCACCCTGTTATTCTTCAAGCAGTGAACCGACTCCAAAAGAAAGTTGAGGAGCAGAATCATAAGATTAGGAAAACACTCAACACCTACTCTGGCGTGATAGATGATCAGAGGAAAATCTTTCTGGAAAACCGGGAAGATATTTTAATTCATGGATACCACCCCGTTATTGAAATAGGCACTACCGCACAAAAATCTGATTTGGCCAGCGAGTTTTCTAATGAAGAAATTGCCAACTTCTTCAAAATAACCGCATTATTCACTATGGACGAAGCGTGGTCAATGCATTTACATTTGGCCAACCAGATTAAGGAGAGCATTCATCTTTCGAGCCTTGCTAGGTTATCGCCTTCAACTGAATTTCACAAAATTATGGCCGAGGCATTTATTAAAATGATGGAGGACCTGGATGAACGCATAGAGCAGGAAATTCTTGAAAAGGTAATGGACAAAAAGGGAAGAGCTCTGTTGATGGATCTTTTATCAAATCCGTCCTCAACATATACCGAACTCATCACCGATCAACCCTTTGGTGAATGGGCTGAGCTATTATACATTCCAACTTCAGGAGCAGACATTGGGCTTTCAAAGTTATTTTTCTGGCCTATTCTAGGCATTTTCCGCAAGAAAAACGATACTCCTACGTAATGAATACAGTCTCAAAAAAGTACAGTTAGTGGATATGTTTCCACAGACACATCATGTGGAGAATATTATGCTGTTGATAAGGAAAAGATAAATGCAAAAATCAATGAACTGACAGCGTAGTTCATTAGTTTAGGGGGTAAAATTTCTTTAGAGGCATTATGAACCAACTGATATTTAAGAACGGAGATGTATTAGAAGCCATCGGACTCGGAACTTGGAAGTCTGAACCAGGCGAAGTTTATCAAGCGGTTAGAACAGCCATTAAACTAGGCTATCGCCATATTGACTGCGCTTGGATTTACCAAAACGAAGCCGAAATTGGAAATGCTTTTGCCGATGCCTTTTCCGATGGTGACGTAAAGCGCGAAGATCTTTTTGTGACTTCAAAACTTTGGAATTCATTCCACGCACCAGAAGATGTGGAGCCTGCTTTACAAGAATCCTTGAAAGCCCTGCAATTAGACTATTTGGACCTGTACTTAATCCACTGGCCGATTGCGCATAAAAAAGAAGCCATCAACCCTAAAACTGCTGACGACTTTATACCGATTGACGAAATGCCAATTGCAGACACTTGGAAAGCCATGGAAGCCTGTGTAGATAAGGGCTTGGTAAAACACATTGGCGTTTCAAACTTCAATATTCCTAAGCTGAAAAAGCTGATGGAAACCGCCATCATTCAGCCAGAAATGAACCAAGTGGAGTCACATCCTTATTTGGCTCAAAACGACTTATTGCACTTCTGTATAGAGAACAACATTCATTACACCGCTTATTCTCCTTTAGGTTCAAAGGACAGGGCAGAAGGAATGAAGGGGCATGACGAGCCAGATATGTTTGAAAACCCTGTGGTTAAAGCAATTGCTGAAGCCCATAATGTTCATCCTGCTCAAATTTTAATCAAATGGGCAGAAGCCCGAGGCACTGCTGTAATTCCAAAATCGGTAAACCCAGAAAGATTAAAGAAGAATTTGAAGTCGGCTAAAATTGAATTGAGCAAAGAAGATATGGCCAAACTGAACAAGCTTGACAAAGGCTATCGATTCCTGAATGGTAAGTTTTGGGAGCGAGAAGGCGGAAGTTATACCGCAGATGGGCTTTGGAATAACTAGCCCTGCCTAGCACCTATTAAAATTCTTTAAAAATCAGCGTTGGAAACAAGGCTGGTTTTTTTATACTATTTCCTTTCCTCGCTTATTGTAAATATTAATTGAAGGATATGATAAGGAAGTACAAGCATGTGCTCTAACCTGCTGTTGATTAATTAAAAAGGCTCCATAACCAAAGGGTAATAGCAAACACAATTAGCACTGCTAACACTTTCCAACCAAACCTAGAAGCTGGGCCGAAAACATTATCTTCAAACTCAGGCTCTTTTTTATCTTCAGTTATTTCTTTCCGGCTCTTCATCTCCCCTGTCTTTTGTTTTATCGAGTCCAGTCCGTAAACTTACTCACTCAGTACTCCAACTGGTTGAAGCGTCTCGCTACGATCAAGAACACAGCCTAGTATAAAACCCTTATTTCAATTATACCTTTTTGATTTTTAAATCTCTTGTGCTAGGAAAACTCCAGCCTAAATGATGCACTTAAAGTGCATAACAAAATAGGTACTCACCGCAGGTAAGCACCAGTTATCGCAGTGGGCAAGTGAGCGTCAGTTGGTGTGTTTAAAATGGATAACAAAACAGGTGCTAAGCACGGGTAAACAGCATTGCTACTAGATCAAAACCATCAACAGAACTGCTGACAATAAAAAATAAAGTATGCTTAAGATCGTATGAGCTTTCTTTTCGCTTCTATGTCTCTGGTTATACGCGTTAAGTATCTTTTTATATTTCCCATCTCTTATGAACACAAAATAATTTAACAAGGCAGTGGATATAAACACAAAAATCATAGGTGTATAGCTCTCAAAAAACACATCTGCTTCTTTGATATCCAACATCATTAAGGCTAGCGACAAAACAGCAACATTGATCGATACAAACAGAGTTAATACCATGCTCGCTATTTGCTCCGGGTTATAGTCTCCTGAAGGTGTCTTGAGGGTGAACTGATAAAGTTTGATATAAAGTATTTTGTAAAAGCTCATAATCGGATAAAGACAAAAGCAAGAGAGGAACTCTGTTTTCTGCTCACTGGTCGAACTGTCTCCCTGCAACCACATGCATTGCCTAATATAAAAAGCTTATTTCAATTATACCTTTTTGATTTTCAAAGCTTACTTCCACTGGATTATAATAACCCACCAAACCTATAAAAACAGAAGAGGTTACACCATTGCTGATGTAACCTCTTTGTGTTTTTATGATCTACAAAAAAACCCCGACTAGTCGGGGTTCTGTAATCAAAAATCTATAATTTTTAACTATATTTTCTTGACATTCACAGCGTTAAGACCTTTACGGCCTTCTGCTTTCTCGAATTCAACTTTATCATCTTTGTCAATGGCATCGATTGTACCAGAAACATGAATGAAAATTTCTTCGCCTGTTGCGTCATCAACAACAAAGCCGAAGCCTTTGTCATTGTTGAAGAATTTTACTACTCCTGTATTCATTGTAAATTGTAATAAGTAATTAATAATTTTATTTGTATTACGACAAATGTAGCCATTAGTTATGAAATCCAATAAAACAGGCAATAAAAAACTGTATATCGTCCGACATGCCAAATCTAGTTGGGGGAATGCGCATCTATCTGATTTTGAGCGACCTTTAAATCATCGGGGTGAAAATGATGCGCCAGATATGGGGCAGCGACTGGCCATGAAAGGCGTCAAACCATCGCTTATAATATCCTCTCCTGCCAACAGGGCGTTAACGACAGCAAAAGTCATTTCTGCTAAAATCGGTTACCCTGTTTCGGACATTATGGAAGAAGAAAGGCTTTATCATGCATCTACCAGAACTATAAAAACGCTGTTGAGCCGAGTGGCTGATGAACACGATACCGTCATGATTTTTGGGCATAACCCCGGGCTGACCTACTTGATCAACGAAATCAGCAATTTTGATTTAGACAATTTACCCACCTGCGCTGTTTGTGGTATTGAATTCGAAATGGAAAGCTGGAAAGATATTCAAACCACCCGAGGTCATCAATTCTATTACGATTACCCGAAATCGAAGAAGGATTGACAGTCTAGTTCCTTCGTAAACTCAGGATGAAAAGTGCGCATAGTTAGGCGCAGCATTATAATCAAACCGAAGCGCTGAAACTGAAGGCTACTTCTTTTCATTCCCTGAGCTCCGAGACTTCGGAGAAGGGTCTAAATTTCAAGGCTAATCTCAATCACAAAACCTGCTTCAAGAGTTTAATATAAAACTCAATCCCCTCTTCTATTTCATGAATGAAAACAAATTCATCGGCTGTATGCGATTGTGCAGAATCTCCAACACCGAGCTTTAATGAAGGATAAGGCATCAGCGCTTGATCAGACATTGTTGGAGAACCATAGGTCCTTCTACCCAGAGCAATTCCCGCCTGAACAATCGCATGATCCATTGGAATGGAGGAAGGATTCAATCTAGTCGACCTTGGCTCCACTTTCGATTTGATATGTGCTCTAATAATCTCCAGAATTTGGGTATTCGAATAACAATCTGTACTACGCACATCCACCACAAACTTGCATTCATCCGGCACTACGTTGTGCTGCTGGCCTGCATTAATCATTGTCACCGACATGCGCACTGGCCCCAGTGTTTGAGAAATTTCATCAAAGGTATAGGTGCGAAACCATTCAAGATCTTTCATGGCTTTGTAAATGGCATTTTCGCCTTCGTTTCGGGCAGCGTGGCCAGATTTCCCTGTAGCCACACAATCCAACACCATCAATCCTTTTTCTGCGATCGCCAAATCAAGCAAAGTAGGCTCGCCCACTATGGCGAAATCTATATCGCCCAATTCTTCTAGAATACTTTCCACCCCATTCTTCCCAGAAATTTCTTCTTCGGCCGAAGCCGCCAAAATCAAATTGTATTTGAGGTCAGGCGCATGATAGAAATGGAGAAAACAAGCCATAAGGGAAACCAAACTCGCTCCAGCATCATTGCTTCCCAAGCCGTAAAGTTTACCGTCTTCCACCTCAGGAGAAAATGGATCTTTGGTGTAGCCTACATTCGGTTTTACAGTATCGTGATGCGAGTTGAGCAGAATGGTAGGTTTCCCCGCATCGAAATGTAAGTTCTTCACCCAAATGTTGTTACCTTTTCTTTGGGTTGAAATTCCTTTATCCTGAAAAAAGGCTTGAATCAAATCAGCCGTTTTATCCTCTTCTTTACTCAAAGAAGGAGTCGCAATAAGCTGTTTTAGTAAATCGAGTGCCTCGTTGAATAACTGCATTTTAATTGCTGATTAGAGTTCCAGATTGGTCATTGGCTAAGGCTGATAAGTTTTCAAAAGAACCGATTCTCACCGATTTAGCGCCATGCGTCAATGCCAATAAAGCACAATCCATTTTGGGAAGCATGCCTTCATTAATCACCCCACTCTCTTTTAACCCCGCAACTTCTGCCCTCTTAATTTCAGAAATTACAAGCTTGTTTTCGAAATCGGAAAGCACACCAGGTTGCTCGAAGCAGTAAATCAATTTCACTTCAAATTGCTGGGCTAAAGCAGCGGCCACCGAAGCCGCAATGGTATCGGCATTCGTATTCAGCATATGGCCTTCGCCATCGTGGGTCAAAGGAGCTAAGACTGGAATAAGTCCAGAATCGATGAGTTTTTTGAGGATCTCAGTATTGATATTTTCTGGCTTTACATCGCCCACAAATCCATAATCAATTGCTCCAATGGGTCTTTTTGTGGCTGGAATTACATTGGCATCTGCACCAGTGAGCCCAATAGCGTTTACCTTCAAGGCTTGAAGTTTACTGACGATTCGCTTGCTCACCAAGCCACCATACACCATGGTCACCAAGTCAATGGTTTCCGCATCGGTGATTCTTCGTCCGTCAATCATTTTGGGTTCAACGCCTAGCTTCTTGCCAAAGTCGGAAGCAATTTTTCCACCTCCGTGAATTAGAATTTTCTCTCCTTCTAAAGTTGAAAACGATTTTAGAAAAGCATTTAAAGCTGACGCTTCATCAATGACCTTTCCCCCAACTTTAACAATGGTAAGCTTTTTCATATTCATTAAATCTGGGGCATTAACAATTCATGAAACACCGCTTGAGCAGCGTAAACTCTGTTTTCAGCTTGTTCTAAGTGAATGGCATTTGGGCCATCCAAAATTTCATCTTTAATTACCAAGCCTCTTCTTACAGGCAAACAGTGCATTACTTTTGCGTTATCAGTCAATTTCAATTGCTTCGAACCGAACGTCCAGCTTTCATCTTGAGATAAAATTTGTCCATAGTCATCATAAGACGACCAGTTCTTTACATACACAAAATCAGCTCCTTTAAGCGCTGCTTCTTGGTTATGAAAAACCGAGATTCCTTGCCGAAACTCTTCAGCTAAATCATAGCCTTCTGGATTGGCAATACTGAAATCAACTTCAGCTTTTCCCATCCATTCCGCAAAAGAATTGGGAACAGCTTGAGGCAAAGCTTTTACGTGTGGTGCCCAAGTCAGCACTACTTTGGGTTTGCGGGTTGCAGTCCATTGCTCTTTGATCGTAATCAAATCTGCCAAGCTCTGTAATGGATGTCTGGTGCCGCTTTCTAAACTCACAATCGGCACACCCGCATATTTGATAAATGCATTCAGCAATTTTTCCGAATAGTCCGCTTCTTTCGATTTCAGTTCAGGAAAAGTACGCACGCCCAACACATCGAAATAACGTCCCATCACGGCTGCGGCTTCCTTAATGTGTTCGGCCTTATCGCCATTCATCACCACGCCATCCTCGAACTCCAATGCCCAGCCATCTTTCCCGATGTCGAGCACAATGGCCTGAGCTCCTAGATTTTGAGCTGCCACTTGTGAACTCAAGCGCGTCCTCAAACTCGGGTTGAAGAAAATCAAACCGATTCTTTTGCCTTCGGCCAGTTTGGTTTGAAAAGGATTTTCCTTTAACGACAAAGCCTTTTCAACCAATGTATTAATGTTTTGTACGTCTTTTACTGAAGTGAAATTTTTCATTCTTTCTAATTCGTCACAGAAATGAATTTCTGGATTTTGGGAGCGTCTTTCTGACCCCCTATTTGTTTAATTCTTTACTTAATGCAGCTAAAAACTGATCCAGTTCGGCCTTGCTAATGCTCAGCGGTGGCAATAATCGAATCGTGTTTTTATTGGAAGCCGAACCCGTGAAAATGCCATATTCAAAAATCAATGTTTTGCGCAAAGCGGCCACATCAAAATCAAATTCGGCACCGATCATTAAGCCCTTTCCTCGGACTTCTTTCACTTCTTTAATTTTCTTCAATTCGGTTTCGAGATAAACGCCCATTTCAGCAGCATTCTTTAACAAGTGCTCTTCTTCTATCACTTCCAAAACCGCAAGCGAAGCGGCACAAGCCAAATGATTTCCTCCGAAAGTAGTGCCCAACATACCATGCCAAGGCTCAATTTCTGGTGAAATCAAAACACAGCCTACTGGAAAACCATTGCCCATTCCTTTCGCCATGGTAATAATATCGGCCCTTACTATAGAATGCTGGTGAGCGAAAAACTTACCTGTTCTTCCAGTCCCTGACTGTACTTCGTCTAAAATTAATACGGCTTCATAGCTGTCACACAATTCTCGTGCTTTGGCTAAAAAGGCATCACTCGGTGTATATAGACCAGCGACTCCCTGAATTCCTTCAATGATCACACCTGCTACGTCATCGTCAAAAGCTTCAGTCAATGCTTTCAAATCGTTCAAAGGCACAAAAACCACCTCGTGACCATTGTTGAATGGCGCTACGATTTTCGGGTTATCTGTTGCGGCAACCGCTCCAGAAGTTCTGCCATGAAAAGCATTTTCCACTGCAATAATCTTACGATTCCCAGTATGGAATGAAGCCAATTTCAATGCATTCTCATTGGCTTCGGCACCAGAGCTACACATGAAAAACTGGTAGTCGTAGTAGCCAGAAATTCGGCCCATGGCCTCGGCCAATTCTTCTTGAAGTGAATTTTGAACCGCATTGGAATAGAAACCAATTTTAGATAATTGATCTGTAATTCGTTTCACATAATGCGGGTGGGTATGGCCAATGGAAATAACCGCATGGCCACCATATAAATCCAAATACTCTTTCCCTTCCTTATCCCAAAGTTTAGCTCCAAGCGCACGCACAGGCTCAATTGGGTAAAGGGGATAAACATCAAATAATTTCATAGTTATCAATTAAAAAGCACTTGGTTTTAGGTTTAAACCTAGTTTTTCAGGAAAGCCAAACATCAAATTCATGTTCTGTACGGCCTGACCACTAGCACCTTTTAGTAGGTTATCAATGGCAGAATGGATTACCAAATAGCTGCCATGTTTTTCAAGATGAAGCACACATTTATTGGTATTCACCACTTGCTTCACATCAATGGCCACATCGCTTACCCAAGTAAACGGATGGTCTTCATAATATTCTTTATACACCTGAATTGCTTCTTCCAATGGCCACTCGCAATGCTGATAAGCTGTCACAAAAATGCCTCTAGTAAAGTTTCCTCTATAAGGCACAAAGTTGATCGGTTTATCGAACCAAGGTTGAAGTTGTTGAAGGCTTTTTCCTGTCTCCTCCATATGTTGGTGGGTGAAGACTTTGTAAGCCGAAACATTGCTGTCGCGCCAGCTAAAATGCGTACTGGCAGAAGGTTGAACACCTGCACCTGTCGAGCCCGTCATGCCTGAAAGGTGTACCTCTCTTAACATTCCGTTATAGGCCAAAGGCAGCAACGCCAATTGGATGGCAGTAGCGAAACAACCAGGATTGGCCAAGAAACGGGCATTCTTAATTTCATCACGATTGAGTTCTGGCAAGCCATAAACGGCCTCATTACTCATTCTAAAATCATGGCTCAAGTCAATAATCTTGACAGTGCCTGGCACTTGATTCTCCTTCATAAATTCTGAAGAAGCGCCATGCCCCATGCAAAGAAAAAGCAGGTCAATATCGAAATGGATCTGATCCGTAAAGTTCAGTTCGCTGTCTCCCAAAAGATCGGTATGCACATTGTGAATTGGCAAACCTACCTGACTTCGGCTATGCGCAAAACTGACGTCCACCTGAGGGTGATGAATCAGTAAACGCAGCAACTCGCCTCCTGTGTAGCCTGCTGCTCCAACTATTCCTGCTCTAATCATTTTCTTGATTTACTTGGTGGTAAATGGCACTTTGGTTACCGAAAATCTTAGCGAAGCCTTTTACGTCATCACCCGTCCAAGCATTGTTCATTTCTCCGTAGTTGCCAAACTTGGCCGACATCAGATCATGCTCAGATTCGATTCCGATCAATTGATAGCGGTAAGGCAAAAGCTTGAAAAACGCCTTGCCTGTCACAAATTTCTGACTGCTTTCCATCATGCTTTCCAAATCGCGCATTACAGGGTCCATAAACTGTCCTTCGTGCAGCCAGTTGCCATAAAAAGCGGCCACTTGGTCTTTCCAGTAAATCTGCCATTTGGTCAAAATGTGTTTTTCCAAAGCCTGATGTGCCTTGATGGTAAGAATGGCAGCCGAAGCTTCAAACCCCACCCTTCCTTTGATTCCAATAATGGTATCGCCTACATGAATATCGCGACCTATGCCAAATGGTGCTGCTATTTTCTCTAAAGCCTGAATAGCTTCAAATGAATGCGTAAACTCTTTCCCGTTAATTGACTTCAATTCACCTTTTACAAAGCCAAGTTCTAAATCCTCTTCAACCGTTTTGGTCACTTGGGTTGGCCAAGCTTCTTCAGGTAAATAACCTTTAGAACTTAAGGTTTCTTTACCTCCAACAGATGTTCCCCAAAGCCCCTTATTGATTGAGTAAGCAGATTTTGAAAAGTCCATATCTACACCTTTCGATTGCAAATAGGCGATCTCTTCTTCCCTCGAAAGCCTCATATCCCGTATAGGTGTAATGATTTCCGCGTCCGGTAAATAGGTTTGGAAAATCATATCGAAACGCACTTGGTCATTACCTGCACCTGTACTACCGTGCGCTATATATTCAGGATTGAGTGTTTTAGCATACTTAGCAATGGCCATGGCCTGACTTACCCTTTCGGCACTTACAGACAGTGGATAAGTACTGTTTTTCAGCACGTTGCCAAAAATCAAGTACTTAATTACGCTTGAATAGTAGTTCGAAGTTTCTTCGATCGTTTTATGGCTAGTCACCCCCATTGCATAGGCGCGCTTTTCCACTTCGTCTAGCTCCTTCTGAGAAAAACCGCCCGTATTCACCAACACCGAATGAATTTCTAAGCCACGTTCTTCACTTAAATATTTTACACAATAAGAGGTGTCGAGCCCTCCGCTATAGGCTAAAACTACTTTCTTCTTATTCATCATTTTTCTTTCTTTTGGCTTCTGCCTTCAACAAAATATTCTTCTTAAAATTTACCCAACGTTCAAACAAGCTGAAGTCCTTATCCAACTCGCGTTCCACCCACTGGGTTCTTTTAGGCTTTACGTTTTTCTCCCACACTGGATTAAACAGCATGGCTGTACAGATACAGTTTGACCTGTTTTTGGCTTTTAATATCTCATAATTGACACAGCTTTGACAGCCCTTCCAGAAATCTTCGTCTTGGGTCAATTCAGAATACACCACGGGTTTATAACCCAGTTCGGAGTTGATTTTCAGCACCGCTGCACCTGTAGTAAGCCCGAAGATTTTTGCTGTTGGGTACTTCTTTCTTGACAGTCTAAATACAGCTGCTTTTATTCGTTTAGATAATCCAAGACCACGAAATTTATTCGCAACAATGAGACCCGAATTGGCCACGAACTTCTCATGACTCCACACCTCGATGTAGCAGAAACCTGCCCACTCGCCCGCTTCGGTGACCGCCACAACAGCTTTGCCTTCACGCATTTTTAGGGCTACATATTCGGGAGTTCTTCGCGCAATTCCAGTACCTCTAATTTTGGCTGAATTGGCAATTTCTTCAATAATATCTTCTGTAAAGCGGGTATCCTCTTCTGTGGCTACCCTAATTATGAACTTTGTTGATTCCATTTTCACTATTAATTCTGGACCATGAAAACGACTTAATGTTTTCAGAAATCCCAAAAGGAAATATGATTTAAAATTTAGAAAAGAATATAGGTAATATTGGGGACTTGACTACCGCATAGGTAGTCTATATATATGAGGCGACTAGCGCCTAAAAAACTTAGGTGTATACACAGCAACCTCAGACACTGGGAGTGTCATGTTTATGGCTGGTGATATGTTCGCTTCGTTCTTCATTCTGAAATGAGGGACAAAGGAAATCAAAAGTTTGGAATGGACAACGGTTTTATTCAGGAATTTAAAAAATAGAACAGGCTCTATTGACTTTAAACCAATTAAGCACTCAATTTCCCGTAACCCGCTGGTGGTTTACGGTAGGCATAATAACTCATCACGACTTCCATCGCTTGACGAATGGCCTGATTAATGGGCATCATTTTCGTGCCTAGTTCAGTATCGATGCTACGGAGTCTAAAATAGTAATCGCTCATCATTGGTGCAGGAATACCGTCTTCTATGTCTTTCTCAATTTTGGCAATGGTATCTGCCTGCCCTGCCTTCATTAGTTTACAGGTAATAAACTGAGCCTTTCCGTTTTTATCGCGTGTAGCGGAATAACCAAAAAGACGACAAATTAAGCCGCGGTAAGCGTATTGCGAGCAACCTCCTTTGTCTAGAGAATCTTTCACAGGATTGAATAGCGTACACATTGAACTTTCATTCGTCAGCAGATTCTGATAAAATTCATCAATGCGTTTGGTCAGAAAAAGGTGAAAAGCATAGGGAAGAAACTCTAGAGGAGTTGCCTCAATATCGGCCTTGAAGCAGCATTTACCACAGCCAGAAACACAATGAAGCCCGCTATTATCGCGCAGGGTGTTCATTTCTTGCTCAAGGGCGGCAAAAATCTTTTCTACCGATTTTACTTTTCTGACGATTGACATAAGGGCTGCGAAGGTAGTGGAGAAAACCTTCGCTTTAACATTAGCTCAAAGATTTACTTTGGTGATTTAGTCTCTAAAAACCAATGATTTAGAGTGGGTTCAACCGGAGTTTATAGCTTAGTAAAGCTCACTTGTGACCTGACAGGCAGTTTATCCTCTTCTAAACTCAAATAGGCAACTCCCGAAAGTGTTTTACCACTCCCTTTTTCAATGTAGATCATGCCAAAACCTGAAGTAAGTATTTCTGAAGAAAACTCGATTGCCCAGAAATTGCCCAATTCATGAATATAAAACTCTCGCTCTTCTCGCTTGCCATTATCCCAAATAAAGAGTTGTTCATTGGCCCTGAATTCAAAAGTTTTATTCTGGAAGAAACCAGAGTTTCCGTTGCCTTTCCAAGAAGTATTTGACAGTTCTACTGGAGCGGCTTCTGGGGAATAATGTGCAAAGAAATAATCAGTCGTTGGGTTTTCATCAATGGTAGATTTTAGCACCAGCATTCCTTCTTTGTTGACGCTTCCATAAAGGGTGTCTTGCAATGATTCCAACCTCACTTTGGCTCCATCATTGAACACTGTCCAACTCTCTTTTACATCTGAGTAAAAACTCTCTGCTTTAGTCTCTGACAAAACTGTCAAAAGCATTAAGCCCGGCTCAACAAAGGCTTTTTCATCACCAAAACCATCTTCACTGTATTTCAATTCACCCATCTCCATTTCTGGCGGAATCGCCTTGATGTAAGCCAAAAGCCAATTTCCTTTTAGGTTTTGAGCGCTAAGAGAAGCCGAAAGAACAATTAGAAATGAGAATAATAGAATACGCATGCCCGAATATACGGTAAAAAGACATTAGCGGTCGAGCCACTTTTTAAAATCTTGCACCTTGTCTCGACTTACAATCGCATCGGTTTCGTCTGAATGAATTAAAATAAGTCGGAGACGAGAATTGGAGTAGGTAATAATGTCCTTTACCGCCTCTAGTGAGACCAAGTATTTGCGGTTAATGCGGAAGAATTTCTGTGGGTCAACCAACTGTTCCACTTGTTCCATGGTATAGTCGATGATGTAGCGGTTCTTCTCTGTGGTTTGAAGGTAAGTGGCCTTTTCTTGGCTGAAAAAGTAAGCTGTTTCGGCTGTTGGAATGGTGTGAATATGCTCTCCAATTTTGACTACAAAGCGTTCCTTATATTGCTTTGTCAGCATTTGCATCGCTTGCTGAATCAGCATCATGTCCATTCCTGATTTTTGCACAGGTGCGCTGGGCTTAAATCTGGCTTCATACTTTTCTAAAGCGTTTTCTAAATCTTCTGGGTCGATGGGTTTCAGTAAGTAATCAATGCTATTTACCTTAAACGCTTGAATAGCGTATTCGTCAAAAGCGGTGGTAAAAATGATGGGTGAAGAAACTTCTACTTGCTCCAGAATTTCGAAACTGAGTCCATCTGCCAGTTGAATATCGAAGAACAGAAGATCGGGTTGGGGGTTTTCTTTTAGCCAGTTCACCGTTCGTTTTACCGAATCCAGTTTGGCAAGTATTTCAATTTCTGGATTAATTTTCTCTAATAAGCTAGCCAATCTTTTGGCCGCCATCGACTCATCTTCAACAATCAGTACTTTCATTTCTCAAAGGCTAATAATGGAAGTTTCACAATAAATTCGCTCGGCCCATCAATCACCTCCACACGTATAGGGCTCAAGAATTCATACCTAGATTTAATATTCGAAAGCCCCATTCCTGAGCTCTCCTCCAACGGAATATTCTTTTTCTGAAGGTTGTTTCGAATCACTAACTTTTCTCCATTCTCAATTTCAATATGAATCGTAAGTGGCTCTTCTTCTGCAATTATATTGTGCTTTATGGCATTCTCTAAAAGCATTTGAACGGCCATAGGCGGTAACATTTTCTGCTCAAATCCTTCGATACTTATATTGAGTTGAAGTTTTTCATCAAACCTTATTTTCTGTAGAAAGAGGTAAGAGTTGACAAACTCCATTTCGGTTTGAAGACTGACTACTTCTTGTGCCCGTGTATCTAAAACATAACGATACACTTTCGAAAGCTCACGAATAAACTTGGCCGCTTGGTCCTGATCTTCATACACCAAGTTGGTAAGCGCATTCAAACTATTGAACAAAAAGTGTGGGTTGACTTGATTTTTGAGCGTTTCATATTTGGCCTCCATCTGCTCCTTTTTCAGCCTTTCCGCATCCAAGCTGGCCTTCTTCCAGTTCTTTAAAAATTCAACCGAATTCAGGAAAAAAGAAATAACAAAGGTAATTCCGACAGAGATTAATAAGGTCCATTTAATATCCCCCATATCAATATCGAAGCCATATTTCAATACCAAGTACAGCGAATAAACTGCCAATGGGGTATACACAATTACCCCCACTACCCCCAAAAGGAATCGCTTACTTGGGTTTTCTAACCATGGAATTTTATAGGAGAGATAGGTGGAAACATGTGCATTACCCTGCCAAAGTAAGATCCATTGAACAGCCGAAACTATCATTGAGGCAAGGGCAACGTCCCAATTATTAAAACAGCTGGTACACCAAAAGTATACTGATGGGCCACCTAACAAAGCGATAAGTGCTGTTTCCTTCAGCTCGCGTTTCCAATTGATTGTTTTAAGATATCCCATTTAGGCTAAAGTACTGATTTTATACTTTCTCTGCGTTGACATATTTACCAACACCGAATTGTTTTCTGTAACGGTTGGCATAATATGCAATTAATGGCGAACCGATGGCAGCGGGTAAGACCCAAAGTAGCCAACCCTTATTTCCTAAGGCCTGAAAAAGAGCTCCATTTTGAACTAGAAACGCTGTAATGCTGGCAATAAAAGCACCTCCCATTAAATTCATATGAGCAAACCACCACCACATTTTATCGGGTTTGGCATTTCTAAACCCTTTGATGTTGAGCCAAGCCGTGTTGGCCGTAAAAAAGCCAAAAATAACCGATAAGTAACCAATGGTTGACGAAAAGTTGCTCAAGACTAAAAAGCGAATTCCAGCGCCTAAAAGGGTTAAGCCAAAAGCGATGGCAATAAAAGCCGCTATCCAATCTACAGGCAATGGCTTAAGCGTTTTTTTGAGCTTCAACACCCGTTGGCCTGCAAAAGTCATGTAGAAACTGAATACTGCTATAATGGTAAGGAAGAAATTGAACCTCACAAAGATCACAATCAGGATTGCACTGATGAAGATCCAAGCCATTGACCAAAAGAAAACCTTTCCGGCATCGCGGTGAATCTTCCCTCCTTTTCTTCCAAAGAAAGCGGCCAAAATACCTGAAAGCAAAGTGGTAATTCCTGCTGTTACATGAGATATGATGAGTGCTTTTTCCATGATTGAATCTTTTAAAATTAAAAAAATAAAGGGCTCGCTTTCGCAAGCCCCAACTAATTACGTTTTACTTTCCGCAGCTAGACATTAACTCCTGGGCCATTTCTATTCCCCAAGTTGGGTCAAAGCTCTTTCCTTTTTCCTCAGCCTTGAATAAGGGGATGCTTTTCTGTACCAAACCACAAGCTCCGGCTGTAGATGATCCGAAAAATTGAGCCGTACCATACTGCATTTGTGCCATCATGGCCATTGCTCTAGGGTTTTCAGCATCCAATTGCATGGCATGTCCGAAGGTTTGTGATGCCAAACCTGATAGTGACTGGCCTCTTGACGCTGGGTCTGCTGCCAATTGCGCCATAAAGTAAAAACCTTCTAAGGCCACAACTTCGCTATTATTTGGAACAAGGCTCTTGGCTTTTTCAACGAATGGTTTCGCTTTGTCTAAAAGCTGATCCTTGGCCTTCACTCCCTCTACCAGCATAGAAGCATTGATATAGCTTAAAGCCGCATAATATTGTGGATGCCATTGGTCGGTTGCATTAGCAGCGATGCGTTCAAACTGACCAGCAGAGGCTTGTAGGTTTTCCACATTACGCTCAGCTCCCATCGACTGTAAGCCTTTCACCATGGCATTCATATAGGCCTCTTGGTTTTGGGCGCTTAGGGTTAAACTAGTAATAAAAAGAGCGATTAAGATTGTTAACTTTTTCATAGTATGTTTTTTAAAAATTTTGAGTTCGTTTCTTAATGATGATACTAAGGTGCGGGGAAATGACTGGCTTAGAAAAAAAGTATTACCGAACCGTAGAATCTTCAGGATGAACCGTAGAGAGAGAAATTTCAATGGGCCAAAACTCAAATTTCAAGAGCTTTTGATCCTGAGTAGTAGTAAAAGCTGGCACTGGGACAATTCCCCCTTTTTGAAAAAGGGGGTTAGGGGGATTAGAACTACAACTTTATTGGCACCAATCCTCAATTCTCCCCAGCCTGCGGCTGGCAGGCAACCTCTCCCGAAGCTTCGGGATCCAAGGAGGAGTGTTCGCAGTATCATTAATGCCCCATAATCTTAGATGTGCCTTCTACTAGAAAACCACTGTTCGAAGGCACATTATATAGATAAAAAGCTAAGAAGCTCATACAGCCGCATTAGTCTATTATCTAATGTCTAAATACTATAGGTTATCCAACTGATTCTCTTGTCCATCTTTCGTCAGGGTGATAAAAAGGGCTAGAAAAACGAAACGTTTGGCGCCTTGCCCTACCTCCTGTCGCTCATAAATACCTTGAGCGTTTGCTTGGTTCGCATACTGATAGCCAAACACATTATCACGTCCAAAAATATTTGAGGATGACATGTAAAGGATAATATTAGGGGTAAGAAGTACGGCAGCGTTTAAGCTTAAATCGTGAAAAGTTGGAGTCTTGTCATTCTGAAAGCCAGACTTATTTGGGTTGTGAAATGGCCTGCTTGATGCGAAATTATATGTGGCTCCAAACTGAGTTCTCAACGGCACAACAAAATGCTTGACCACAAAAGAGAAGTTATGATTGGAAACAAAAGAAGGCGTGGCCAAACTTGAGAAATCTTGATAGTCTCTTTCTGAATCCACATAAGAGTAAGAAACCCAGTAATCCGTGTTTTCAAAAGTCTTGCTATCTCTCCAGAATACGTCCATCCCTTTGGCTTCCCCAAAGCCAGCGTTTGAGTAATTATTGGGGTTGAAATCGTTGGCATTAGTGAACTTCACTAAGTCATCATACTTTTTCAAATAGGTTTCTACTCTGAAAACACGATCCTCATGAATGTACTGATAGTTCAGAATGTAATGTGTCGCCTTCTCTGGCTTTAAGTTCTGATTCACCAAAGCATAGTCGTTTTGTGCGGATTGCAAATACTGCCCGTAGGCCAGCGAAAACTGCCCTTTTTCCGTCAGCTTATACGACATCGCTAATCGCGGATTGACCCACGTTTGGTTCAATAGGGAAGAATGCTCTAAACGCAAACCCGTGCGCACCACAAACTTATTCGAAGCGAAGTAATCCGTTTCAACAAAAGTGCTCGCAATGTTTTCTTTAAAGTCGAAAGCATCATTTGGTCCGTTTTCGATATTGAATTTATTGGTGTATTTCTTAGTGAAGAACTCAGTCCCCATGTTCACACTCACCTTTTCAGCTGCTTCCCAGTTAAAGGCAAGTTTAGCATGAACGCCTTTTTCGTCCTCCTCGATTTCATCGGTATTGAAACCAATTTTCTCTTGGTTCAAAGTGGTAGAAACCCCAGCCCGAACAGTCCAACGATCAGCGATAATATCTTTGTAACTGGTATTCAAATAGAAGTAATCGTTACCAATTGAAACAGTGTCTTTCGCTCCACCATTATTAATGTTGGGTTGACGAATGCTCAGGTTCGAAATATCCATATTGGTGTATACCTTCAGCAAACCATTTCCACTTATTTTTTGTCGAAAAACCAATTCGGCTACTTTCCCATTAGGTGCCTCTTTCCAATCAAAGTCCTGTTTGATCATGTCTTGATAAGGGCGTAAATCGGTGTATTGCACTTTGGCAGAAACACTGGTATTGTCCCACTTTTTAGTGTAGGCCAAATCGCCCCCAACCGTCATCAGCGAAATATCTCCTTGCGTTTTCTCAGCAATATCGTTGGAGTTTAAAACCAAGGCCGAAGAAAGCGCTTGGCTATATTCAGCAGAGTATCCACCCGTACTAAATATGGTACCTTTGAACAAAAAAGGACTAAATCGACCACGGGTAGGTACATTTGGAGCCGTAGCGCCAAAAGCATTTCTAACTTCAAGACCATCAATAAAAACCTTGGTTTCGTAGCCTTCCCCTCCACGGACAAATAGTCTTCCCGACTCACCAACGGTGGCTGTACCAGGCAAAGTGTTTATTGCGCCCATGATATCACCGGCCGCACTGGCGGTGGTTACAATGTCAAGTGGCTTCAATACCGTCACCTTCTTAATATCGCTGGCTTCAAATGCTCCTGCGGTAATGATTACGCCATCAATTTTATTGATTTGCTCCTCTAAAATTACTTCCTCTTGAATTGGTTGACCGTTCAATTCAAGTATCTTTTCGAAAGTTTTAAAACCAATAAAACTGACCATTAGGGTTCGCTGCCCTGTTTCGCTTGTTTGGAAACCGAAAGTGCCATCGGTTTTAGAATTGGCACCATCAAAGGAGTCTTTTATATACACATTGGCAAAAGGGATGGCTGCTCCCTGACTGTCTGTTACTTTCCCTGAAATAATGGTTTGCGCACTAACTCCCATTGAAAAGAGAAGCACTAAAAGAATAAATTTGAAACGTTGCATTGTTGTTGTTTTTGAGTTTCAGCCCATCGGGCTCGTTGTTGACTCAAATGTGCACTGCTCCGTTTCCGAATTGAAATTAGTCTTACCGAACCGTAGAATTAGGAGGATGAGTTGTTTGCTTTTTATAAAACCGGGAGTGGTGCGCCTTTGTGTATTCCAAAAATATCATAA
Source organism: Roseivirga echinicomitans (assembly GCF_001592935.1). Lineage (GTDB taxonomy): Bacteria > Bacteroidota > Bacteroidia > Cytophagales > Cyclobacteriaceae > Roseivirga > Roseivirga echinicomitans. Next base: position 39,462 of record NZ_LRDB01000051.1, on the reverse strand, counting down.
TTTTTCGCCTCAAACCGACTTGAGTTTTTAATCATAAAACGTGATGAATTGATTCAGTTGATGTAATCACAAATGCCAGACGTTAATCTGGCATTTGTGATTTTCAGGGTCAGAATTTTCTACTCACACCTTAGGTTTTCCACCGGATTTCTGCGGGCTGCTCTCATGGATTGATAACCCACTGTAAGCAGGGCAATAATCAAAGTACCCACAGCAGAAATAATAAAGATGAAAGGATTAAGTGCTATTCGGAAAGGGAAGTCTGCAAGCCAGCCATCCATGTATAACCAAGCTAACGGAATGGCAATTATTGAAGAAACAAGAATGAGAATAGTGAAATTCCGAAACAATAAGCCCAATAATGTAGTCATTGAAGCACCCAAAACCTTTCTGATGCCGATTTCCTTTTTGCGCTGTTCCGTTACATAAGCTGCCAAACCGAACAAGCCCAAACAGGCAATACTGATGGCCAGTCCAGCAAATACTGAGAAGATCGTTTTCAATCTAACTTGATCATTAAAGGAGTTGGAGAATATGTCATCCAAAAAGTCATACTCAAAAGGTTTACCTCCACTAAATTTATCCCAGATAGATTCACTTGCTGCCAATACATCACTGGTCATGTTGGCTTTAAATTTCACACTAACGCTGCCCGTACTATTGCCCAAAAAGAATACTTGAGGTTGAATTTCTTCGGTCATAGACCTGAAATGAAAATCTTTGGCCACCCCCACTATCGTGTAAGTACTCCCGTTCTCCATTACCGATTTAATTTTTCTTCCAACTGGGTTTTCCGCATAGCCAAATCGCTTAATGGCAGCTTCATTTAACACCATGCCGGTAGAGTCTGAGGCAAATTCTTTTGAAAAGAACCTTCCATCTGCCATTTTCAAATCATAGGTTTTGGCATAGTCCTCATCCACGTACCAAATTTGCAATGAAACAGCCTCATCTGTAGTTGTCGCATTTTCACTTAAAAATGGTGAGTCATTATAAGTATTTGTTGCTGGAATAAAATCGCTTATTGTCGCACTTTCGATTACCGCGCTTCTTTCTAATTCGGTTTTAAAAACCTGAATCTGATCACCCAAAAGTTGGGTTTCATTAATGACCAAAATTTGATCTTTATTAAAACCCAATTCTTTATGTTGAAGGTAATCCAATTGGCTATAGATAAATGCTGAGCCAATAATTAGAAAGATAGATGTTGAAAATTGCACAACTACCAATATGTTCCGCATCAAACTAGCCTTTTTGCCTTGAGTCATTTCCCCTTTCAAAACCTTTGATGGTAAAAAAGAGGATAGAACAAAAGCAGGATAAACTCCGGCCAATAAGCCAACAATAAGCGTAGCCACAGTAAAATAAGGCCAGAGTCCGTTTAAGCTAAAAATGGGGTTTACTATTTCTTTACCGGTAAGCTGATTAAAAAAGGGCAAAAACAGTGTGACAATAGCTATTGCAGCAATACCCGAAACGAGACTATTTAATATAGATTCTGTTAGGAATTGGTTGACAAGTTGCCCCTTTAACGAGCCCAATACTTTTCTTACGCCTACTTCTTTGGCCCTTATAGAAGCTCTCGCTGTAGCCATATTCATAAAATTGATACAAGCGATCAGCAGTATAAAAAAGCCAATGATACTGAACAGATATACATTTTCGATGGAACCACCCGAACGGAGTTCAAAATCCAGGTTGGAATAGAGGTAGATATCTTCAATGGGTTGTAAAAAATAAGTAGCGGCCAAATTACCGCTGGCCACAGCATCTTTAAGGTCTACACCCATCATTTGTTTTACCTGGTCGGCCAAATGCCTTTCTATGAAGGCCGGAAATCGACCATCTACAACTTCTTTCGCCTCCTTTGAATTTAATTTCAGATAGGTTGTAAAATTATTGCCCAACCAAAAATTTCTACTCGCATCATCTCTATTGAGCATAGTGATGAACATATTATAGTCAAAATGGGTATTGTCAGGAATGTCAGCAATAACTCCAGTAACTTTAATATCCAATTGATCATTCACCCTGATCACTTTATTCAAAGGGTCTTCCTCACCAAAAATTTTCTTGGCAGTAGTTTCTGTAAGCACAGCCGTATTGGGCTCGTCAAGTAAGTGGTTTCTATCTCCTCTTAAAAGGGGTAGAGAGAAAATAGAAAAGAACTCTTGATCAGCCCAAGTGATATGGTCTTGGCGGATGTAGTTATTATTATAAGAAATTAATTGGGTTAAATTACCCCTTGTTCTAGCGGCCTCTACCACTTCAGGAAATTCTTCCTTAGCAGTTTTCGCCATTGGATCGGGAGCGAAGGAAAGATTAAAGACATTATCCCCAAACTTCAAATTGGAGGCAATACGAAAAATCTTATCGGAATCTTCAAAATGCTTATCGAAGCTAAGTTCATCCTTTACGAAAATGGCAATGAAGAGACAGGCTGCCATACCAATTGCCAACCCCGTAAGGTTGAGGAATGAATAAAATTTTTGACGCCTCATACTGCGATACGCCATCTTAATGTTGTTTTTGACCATTGTTGTATGTATTAAGTTTAGACTCGACCAAGTATCACGAAGAAGCGAAAACCTAAAAAGAAGAAGTACATTCAAAAAGAACTTTAAATCAGCTCTTCTTTTTCCTACTTCCTTAAAGTTTGACCTATAATGCTCCTCCAAGTCACCCAAAATATCCTCTCGGAAGTCAGGGTGACAGTAGAATGAAAAAATCCATTCCCCAATTTTTTTTAGCATAATTTAAAATCAAAAGCGATATCAGGAATCAGATTTCTAAGCTCTAGACGGGTTTCAATGTTATAGTCCATGGCTTTTTTACCTAAAGCTGTAATTTTGAAATAGCGCTTCCGCTTCCCTCCCCGTTCACTTGTAGTTTCTCCAAGTTCCGAAATCAAAAAGCCTTTCTTTTCCATTCTGCGCAATGCCGACTGTAAAGCTCCTACCGAAACTTTTCGCTTCAATCGGGTTTCAATTTCACCTTTAATGGCTACTCCGTAAGCTTCTCCATAAAGTACACCTACCGTTAACAAAACGATTTCTTCAAATTCTCCGAGCTGAAATTTCTTCATCTTATAAAATTGTTACCCTCAAACTCCAAAGGGCTTGTTATTAATTTCCTAAATGTAGTTTTTAAATTACGTGATTAAAAAACAAAAGTTCCTAAATGTAGTTTTAATGAATTCTTTTTTTTTCAAGAAATGCGTTTGAAAACCAATGGTTTTTCTAAAATATCACCACTACCTTAGTTTACAAATCAAAACCTTATGAAAACCAAGATCTTATTATTTCTCTCGCTCTTCTTTGTCTGTTTAATACAAAGTTGTGGTTCGGGGACTACTCAAGAAGCCACTGAGGCCGAATACGGCAACCCTCCAGCCGAAGGCTTTAATATTGAAGGCTCAGACCCTAAAGCCATTGAAGTGGCCGACCAAGTAATGGAAGCCATGGGCGGCCGTAAAGCTTGGGACAACACACGTCATATTGCATGGAATTTCTTTGGCTCTCGTAATTTGGTTTGGGATAAATGGACAGGAGATGTGCGTGTGGATATGCGTAACACCACTTTCTTGATCAACATTAACGACAATACTGGAAAAGCATTTATTGACGGAAGAGAAATTACAGATTCCGATACTCTGAATAACCTGATTGGCAGAGGCAAAGGTGCTTGGATCAACGACTCCTATTGGTTGCTAATGCCTTATAAGTTGAAAGACTCTGGTGTAACCTTAAAATACAAAGGGGAGGAAGCTACTAACGAAGGCGTAATGTCAGATAAGTTAGAACTCACATTTGAAGGCGTGGGTAACACTCCAAATAACCGCTATTGGGTATGGGTCGATAAAACGGATCACTTGGTAAAACAATGGGCTTATTACCGTAATGCTGCAGATACATCACAAGGCTTTAATGTCCCATTTAAGAATTATCAAAAGATGGGGAATATTCTCATTTCAGGAGATCGTGGAGAACGTCAACTGACCGATATTATGGTGTTTGATGAATTACCTTCTTCAGTGTATAAGTCAAAAGAAAAGCCAGACTTGGCTGCAATGAAAAAACCATGAAAAGACTGATCTACTTATTGCCGGTTCTTTTTTTACTGTCTTGCGGAAGCTCAGAAAAAAAGGAAGAAGAAAGCAAAGTGCTCACGCCTTATTGGCAAGCCCAAACTTCGGGTTCGAAGGCCAGCTTACGAGGGCTCAATGCCGTAACTGAAAATGTAGCTTGGGCCAGTGGCACTAAAGGCACAGTACTCAGAACGATTAACGGAGGAGAAACCTGGGAAGACGTAAGTGTTCCAGCTTCAGATACGATCGACTTTAGAGATGTTCAAGGTTTCGATGCCAATACGGCCATCGTGCTGAGCGCAGGATTACCAGCTGTTATCTACAAAACCACGGATGGCGGTCAAAGCTGGCAACAAAAGTACCTTTCTATGAAAGAGGGCACTTTTTATGATGCCATGGACTTTTGGGACGATCAAAACGGAATCATTTTTGGTGATGCTGTGGATAGTCGATTACTTATTCTTAAAACCAAAGATGGTGGGGAGACTTGGCAGGAACTTCCTTTCGAACAAAGACCCATTGCCAAAGATGGGCAAGGCGGTTTTGCGGCCAGTGGCACTTGCCTCATTACGAATGGAGCGTCTGATGTGTATATCGGCCTTGGTGGAGATGAAGCTAGTCTTTTCTATTCTTATGATATGGGGGAAACTTGGGAGAAAACCATTACGCCACTTCAATCAGGCGAATCAACTGCTGGAATTTTCTCTATTGCTTTTAAAAATGAAAACGAAGGCCTAATGGTGGGCGGTGACTATCGTGGAGATTCTCTAACAAGAATCAATAGCGCCTATACTTTAGACCGAGGGAAATCATGGTTTCCTTTAATGGCTTCTTTAAAACCACAAGGTTACCGTTCTGGAGTGGCCATTTTTAATGACCTAGTTTTGGCAGTCGGACGCGAGAGCTGTGATTATTTTAGAGAAGGAATGGAAGGTTATGCACCAATGGAAGGTAAATATTATTCAGTAAGCGTAACCAAAGACAATAAAGCTGCCTATGCTTCTGGCCCAGGAGGTTCGGTAGCCAAATTAGGTTTCAAAGAATAAAACGAAGAACTAAACCTCAAAAATAACTTCGTCATTAGGGATCCTAAAACGCTCTGAATAAATACCGTCCCCGGCTGCTGGGCCACAGCCGATAACCATGGTTACTTCGGCTTTGCGTGGAAGTTTGAGGAATTTCTTGATCCGAAGTGAATCCATGCCCTCCATAGGACAAGTATCATAACCTTCGGCTTTCATACTGAGCATAAAAGTTTGGGCAGCCAAGGCCGCACTTTTATGAACACTGATACGAACATCCGTAGCATTTCCGTGTCGCACCATTGGCCTATTTAGGCCTACAAAAAAGAAGATGCATTTCTTAATAAAGCCCCAAACACCAAATGGATCGTTGTAGTAATATTTAGGAATTAGGCTCTCATAATAATTAAGGGCTCTTTTGGCTCCTTTGGTTTTAGGCTCACCATAAACCCGCTTCATTTCTTTGACCAAAGCCCTTTGTCTTCTTCTCCAAAGATCTTTTCGGGCTACAAAAACCACCAATTCTCTAGCTGTTTTTGCAGCTTTCTGATTCATACACATCCAACTAACTCTCTCTAGTGCTTCTTCAGAACGAATTCTATAAAATTCCCAAAGTTGCATATTGCTGCTATTGGGTGAAAGTATTGCTCTTTCAATACTCCGCTGAACAGCTTTAGGGTCGAAATCAGCTTGGCCCTCATAGATCCGCACAGACCTTCTTTCTTCGACAATCTTGTCAAATACTACCGCACTTTCTTTCATGTTATCCATACACAAGAGGAATCAAGGTTTCTGATAAAATAGCTAAAAGAAGAATAGCCACAATATTAAGAATAAAACCCGCCCGAATCATTTCCTTCATCGGGATCATTCCAGAAGAAAACACTATGGCATTTGGCGGGGTAGAAATAGGCATCATAAAGGCATAACTTGCAGCCAAAGTAACCGGCAAAGAAAGGTACATTGGATTGATATTTAAGCTTAGCGAAATACCCAAGACTACTGGAACAAAAATAACCGCAAGGGCCACATTACTCATGATCTCAGTCATAAATAGCATGAACGCACTCAAGCCCAAAACCAATAACAATCGACTAACATTCCCTTGTTGTGCTATAGCCTCACCCACAATCTGAACAATTTCGGTAGTTTCCATGGCCTTAGCCAAAGTGAGACCTCCACCAAAGAGCAACAAAATTCCCCATGGTAGTTTTTTGGTGTATTGCCAATCCAATAGAAATTCTCCCCTTTTCAAACTCACAGGAGTTGCAAACATAAGTATGGCTCCTATCATTCCTATTAAAGTGTCGTTCAACAATGTGGTATTAAACCAAGTGTTCAAGTTCCCTCGGAGGATCCATGCAACAGCCGTAGATACAAATATGAGCGCCACCAACTTCTCTGCTCGGCTAATCTTCCCCAGTGATTTAATTTGGTCATCAATAATTTGAGAAGAGTCGGCTAGATTCTTAATTCGGTTGGGAAAAAGTACCCTCGTCAATAAAAAATAAGTGATAGTGAGCATGATTAAGCAAGTAGGCAACCCCACCTTCAAGTACTGGGCAAAACTCACCTCATAATTCATCATTTCACTCATAAAGCCTACCCAAGCTACATTGGGAGGTGTTCCAATAATGGTTGCAGTGCCTCCAATATTAGCGGCATAGGCGATGCCCAGCATAAGCACCAATGAAAACCTCTTTTTCCCTTTGTCTTCCGTATTGTCTAGCTTCAGCAAACTTGTGATAGAAAGTGCAATAGGGAGCATCATTACGGTTGTGGCTGTATTACTAATCCACATGGAAAGAAAGGCCGTGGTAAGCATAAAGCCCAAAATTATTCCATTTGGATTGGTTCCCGTAAAGCGAATTAGGTTCAGCGCAATTCGTTTATGAAGGTTGTGTCTCTCCATTCCCAAGCCCAGAATAAAACCCGCCATGAACAAGAATATGATGGGGTTTGCGTAAGGTGCTGTAGCTTCATTTGCATCGAAAACGCCCGTGAGCTGAAACAAAACGATGGGAAGTAAGGCAGTAACAGGAATAGGAGCTGCTTCGGTAATCCACCATAGAATCATCCAAGCGGCAATACCTACCACTTTCCAAGCCTCAGGAGATATCCATAGATCAGGGGATAATGATAGGATTAGAAAAAAGACAAGGGGGCCAGCGATTAGCCCAAAAATTTTAGCGGCTTTAAAATCAGGTGTACTCATTTTCTATTTTGGATGACTTACTAAGGTAACATTTTAATAGAGCGATCTTTAATCAGGACAGTTCAAACCTGCAATTTCTACCAAGCCCTAAAAAAAGAAAAGAGCCCCAACCTCGAGCTCTTTTTCTTAATCAACCTTAAAATACTAAAAACTAACTATGTATAATCAACCTTATATTAAACTTCTACCTAATAAGTATTATTTCTCAATTCTTCTATCAAAACACTTATGGATAGGTATACCGACATTAGAAAGAAATTGTTTCAGTATTCAGAATAAAAATTCGTTAAAAAAGGTTAACAAAAATTTCGAACATCGGGGAGAGAATTGTAATTCGGCCAAACAGAACATCTACACCAATTAATCCTTTGGCTTAGCCATTTATTGTTCTATTTTTGCCACAAATTTAAACCCGCTGTAATGAGTGTTTTAGTTAATAAAGATTCTAAAATTATTGTTCAAGGATTTACCGGTTCTGAAGGTACTTTCCACGCTGAACAAATGATTGAATATGGTACAAATGTAGTTGGTGGTGTTACTCCGAATAAAGGAGGTCAACTTCACTTAGGCAAGCCTGTGTTTAATACTGTTGAAGATGCAGTGACTTCAACAGGTGCAGACGTTTCCATTATTTTTGTTCCACCAGCATTTGCAGCTGATGCCATTATGGAAGCGGCTGATGCTGGAATCTCTGTGATCATCACCATTACTGAAGGAATTCCTGTAAAGGATATGGTAATGGCCAAAGAATATATCAAAAACCGAAATGTTACTTTGATCGGCCCTAACTGTCCAGGTGTAATTACTCCAGGTGAAGCTAAAGTAGGTATCATGCCAGGCTTTATTTTCAAAAAGGGAAGAATCGGTTTGGTATCTAAGTCGGGTACTTTAACTTATGAAGCGGCTGACCAATTGGTAAAAGCTGGTTTAGGAATTTCTACTGCAATTGGAATTGGTGGCGACCCAATTATTGGTACTCCAACAAAAGAAGCTGTAGAACTTTTAATGAATGATCCAGAAACTGACGCCATCGTTATGATTGGTGAAATTGGCGGTAACTACGAAGCCCTTGCTGCTGAGTACATCAAATCTACTGGTAACAAAAAGCCTGTTGTAGGATTTATTGCTGGACAAACAGCGCCTCCAGGTAGAAGAATGGGCCATGCTGGCGCAATCATTGGTGGAGCTGAAGATACAGCAGAAGCCAAAATGAAAATCATGGCTGAATGTGGTATCGTTGTAGTAAACTCTCCAGCTGATATTGGAGCTACAATGGCTGAGCTACTTAAGGCTTAAAAGAAGAAATTCTAAAAATTATATAAAGCCTCAGAAATGAGGCTTTATTTATGCCTTTTTGAGGAGATTAAGTTGATTCAAGGCAATCCAAGACATCAAACCAATTCCAAGCTCAATGGCATCTTCGTCTATATTGAATTTTGGGGTGTGAACACCCAAAGTGGTGCCCTTTTCTGGATTCCCCGTTCCTAAACGATAGAAGCAAGAAGGCACTACATGCGAATAGTAAGCAAAATCTTCTGCTCCCATCCATAAGTCTAGATCAACAATATTCTCTGCCCCTAAATATGATGTCGCTGCTGCACGTGCCGATTGAGTCGTTATAGGGTCATTGGTTAAGTAAGGATAGCCAACATCGATTAACACATCGCAACTCCCTCCCATTGCCTCCGCAAGTCCTTCAGCAATACTTCTGATTTTTTTATGCGCTTCAAAACGCCACTCTTCATCCAAAGCCCTAAAAGTCCCTCCGATTTTCACTTCATCTGGAATAATATTCTGAGCATGGCCTCCTTCAATTTGGCCGAAAGAAAGTACAGTCGGTTTTTTTGGGTCGGCATTTCTGCTCACTACTTGCTGAAGCGCCACAATAATATGAGAAGCAATTAGAATTGGATCAATCACCTTATCTGGAAGTGCGGCATGGCCTCCCTTTCCTTTTACCGTAAGGTATATTTCATCGGCACTGGCCATGTACTGCCCTTCTCTAAAACCAATCTTTCCAGTTGGAATATAAGGCATCACATGCTGTCCAAACATGGAGTTAGGTTTTGGGTTCTCCAAGGCTCCATCTTTAATCATCAAAGATGCGCCACCGGGATTTTTCTCTTCTCCAGGTTGAAAGACAAGTTTCACTGTTCCTTCAAACTGATCTTTCAGCTGAACCAAAATACGCGCGGCTCCTAAGAGACATGAAGTATGCACATCATGACCACAGGCATGCATTACACCGACATTCTTTGATTTGTAAGGGATATCGCTGAGTTCCGTAATCGGCAAAGCATCCATATCGCCACGCAAAGCTACGGTTCTTGATGTAGGGTTCTTACCCTCTATTAATGCGGTAAGTCCAGTTCCAGCAACCCCTTCCTTCGGTTCGATTCCTAATTTTCGTAACTCAGCGGCTACGTATTTTGCGGTTTCAAATTCCTGAAAAGATAATTCAGGATGAGCATGAATATGCCTGCGGATAATGATTGTGTCTTCTGCATATTGAGAAGCCAATTTTTTTATTTCATTCAGCAAACTCATTTCTCAAGTTTGAATTGTTCTGGAACAACAGTAGCGGCTGGGTAATACTTTCTTATTTTTTCATACAAAGGTTGCGCCTCTATCTGTTGATAGAACTCCCCAATCTTCACGAAATAGGTCGGTAATTTATATTGAATTTGAGCTTCCATTGCTGGAAGAATATCAAAAAGACGGTTCCTGACTCTACCAGCCTCTACTTGGTTTGTCCCCGAATACACCATGATGGTATAACCAGAAAGCGTTGCCAACTTATTATTCCTTGTGGTAATGGAATCCATCAACGTATTCATCTTATTCGATATTTCGTATGATGAACGAATGGCCTGATTTTTTTCCATTTGCATCGTATCGACCGAAATTGATTTGGCTTCAATTGTTGGCCGATACTTCGACAAATCATCAGAATAGCTTAAGTCAACATCATCTCCATCCATATCCTTTTTAGGAATGGCTTGATTGGCACAGCCAACCGCCAGCAGAATGACCGCCAAAAGCAGTGTATGTGAAACAAACTTATTCATTAATTACCACGCATTTATTGCTCAGAATATCTTCTTCGACTTGTTTAAACTTAACGTCCTTTTTGACAGTTCCGTCTTGGTACTGAACATTTACTCGGTCATTTCTGCCGTAAATCTTTTCAGACTTAATAGGAGCGATTTTTTCAACCGGAGGTCTGTTTCTAGTATCCTGTCTTCCAGCCAAAGCAGACTTAGATTCTTCTTTGCTTTCATTTAGCTTTTGCTGACCTCCTCGGCTTCTTGCCTCTTGAACCCTATCAGGAGCTTGTTGAGGGATATCAGCTTTAGTAAGGAAGGAAATAGTTTCTTCGTTTACTTTAGAAAGGAAAGCTTTGAACAACTGGAAAGCCTCAAATTTATAAATCAAAAGGGGATCCTTCTGCTCATAAACGGCATTCTGCACCGACTGTTTCAAGTCGTCCATGTCGCGCAAATGCTCTTTCCATGTTTGGTCAATTACAGCTAGTGTAATCGATTTCTCCATGGCTTTGATCAACTCAGCGTTTTCTGTTTCTATAGTTTTATTTAGGTTTACAGCTACTCCAATTTGTCTTTTTCCATCCATAAATGGAAGGAGGATATTCTCAACTGTAGCGCCTTTTTCCTGCTGAATATGCTTCATCAACGGCAGCGTCTTTTCTGCTATCAACTTGTTCTTTTTGTTGTAGTCTTCATAAACCTCTTCATAGAGATCATTGATGAGCGTATTGACATCTGATTGAGTGTATTGGTCAAGGTTGATCCTTGTATCCATACCCAAAGTGCCAATGCAACTCAGCTTAAACCCATCAAAATCGTTGGTCGGTTTTGTATTGTTGATGATGTCTTCGCAAGTGTCATACATCATGTTCATGATGTCCAACTGTAAACGTTCGCCCATCAAAGCATTCTTTCTTCGTTCGTAAATTACAGAACGCTGTTGGTTCATGATGTCATCGTACTCCAAAAGTCGCTTTCTCGTACCAAAGTTATTTTCTTCAACCTTGCGTTGTGCTCTTTCAATAGATTTGGAAATCATGGAATGCTGAATCATTTCACCTTCCTTCAAGCCCATTCTATCCATTAGTTTGGCCACTCTATCTGAGCCAAAAAGTCTCATCAAGTTGTCTTCCAATGAAACAAAGAATTGAGATGAACCCGCATCACCTTGACGACCCGCTCTACCTCTCAACTGACGGTCAACACGTCTTGATTCGTGTCTTTCTGTACCAATAATGGCAAGACCACCAGCAGCCTTAGACTCTGGCGCCAGCTTAATATCCGTTCCACGACCAGCCATGTTTGTAGCAATCGTAACTGTACCTGGTCTACCCGCAGCTGCCACAACATCCGCTTCTCTAGCGTGTTGTTTCGCGTTCAATACTTGGTGCTCAATCTTTTTAAGATGAAGCATTCTGCTCAAAATTTCTGAAATTTCTACAGAAGTAGTACCTACAAGTACTGGTCTTCCTTCGGCAGTAAGCTCAACAATTTCGTCAACTACGGCATTAAATTTCTCTCTTACCGTTTTATATACTTTGTCTTCTCTATCTTCTCTTGAAATTGGTCGGTTGGTAGGAATGACCACCGTATCCAATTTGTAAATTTCCCAGAATTCACCTGCTTCGGTTTCTGCAGTACCCGTCATACCCGCTAATTTGTGGTACATTCTAAAGTAGTTCTGCAAAGTAATAGTAGCATACGTTTGTGTAGCGTCTTCCACCTTCACATTTTCCTTTGCTTCAATAGCTTGGTGCAGTCCGTCAGAATATCTACGGCCGTCCATTACCCTACCGGTTTGCTCATCTACAATTTTCACTTTACCACCTTCAAGGATATATTCCGTATCCTTTTCAAACATGGTATAGGCTTTCAGTAGTTGGTTTACCGTATGAATTCTTTGGCCTTTTACAGAATAATCTTGAATGGCTTCTTCTTTTTGTTTGAGTTTATCCTCATCACTTAAAGTATCATCCTTTTCCATTCTGGCTACTACTTCACCAATATCGGTCATAATAAAGAAGCTTGGATCTTCTCCTTCTCCAGTAATTAAGTCCGTTCCTTTTTCTGTCAGGTTTACCGCGTTTGTCTTTTCATCAATAGTAAAGTAAAGCGGTTCATCTGCCTTAGGCATATTTTTTTGATTGTCTTGCAGATAGAAGTTCTCTGTCTTCTGCATCACCATCTTCATTCCTGTCTCACTGAGGAATTTAATCAATGGCTTATATTTCGGAAGGCCGCGGAAAGCTCTAAATAAAGCCAATCCTCCTTCGTCTTCATTTCCTTCTTTGATTAATCGCTTAGCATCATTCAAGTACTGAGAGCAAAGCTTCTTTTGAGCGTCTACCAATTTGGTGACACGTGGCTTTAATTCATGAAACTCATGTTCGTCACCCTTAGGAATAGGACCAGAAATGATCAATGGAGTTCTCGCCTCATCAATCAATACTGAATCGACTTCATCGACCATGGCATAATGGTGCTTGCGCTGAACAAGCTCCTTGGCTTCTCGGGCCATGTTGTCACGCAGGTAATCGAAGCCAAATTCATTATTGGTTCCATAAGTAATATCAGAGCGATAGGCTTGTCTTCTTTCTTCAGAGTTGGGTTGGTGCTTATCAATACAGTCAATGGTAAGACCATGGAATTGGAATAGCGGTGCCATCCACTCAGAATCTCGTTTTGCTAAGTAGTCGTTCACGGTAATAACGTGCACGCCTCTTTCTGCCAAAGCATTCAGGTAAGCTGGTAGCGTAGCCACAAGGGTTTTACCTTCACCAGTAGCCATCTCAGCAATTTTACCTTGGTGCAATACAATTCCACCAATCAGCTGAACATCGTAGTGAAGCATTTCCCAAGTCACCTCAGTGCCTGCTGCTAACCACTTGTTCTTCCAAATGGCGGTATCGCCAACAATTTCTACTTGAGGCCCTATGGCCGCAATTTGCCTGTCATGCAAAGTGGCTTGCACTTCAAGCTTACCCACTTCTTTTAATCTTCTTGCCGTTTCCTTTACTACTGCAAAGGCATCGGGAAGCACGTCCATAAGCACTTTCTCAAGTTCTTCATCACGTCTCTCTTCCAGCTTATCTATTTCCTCAAAAATACTTTCTTTTTGAGCGATTTCGAGACCTTCCTCACTATCAACTCTATGATGAAGCGCTTCAAGTTCGCTATCAATTTCTTTTAGGAAGTCTTTAATCCTCCCTTTAATTTCTTGGGTCTTCCCCCTCAAAGCCTCATCAGAGATGTTGCTCAATTCGGCATACGCTTTGTTGATCAGGTCAACATAAGGCTTTACCTCTTTTATATCGCGATCTGACTTTGATCCAAAAACCTTTGCCAGCCCCTTTGTTAAAAAACTCATACTGTATTTTTAATATGGTCTAAAGTTAATTTCTTGTATAGAAAAAGTAAACATAAGCTTGATTTATATTCACAGCTCAATTACTCCTTCAAATACTTTTTCAGCAGGACCTATTAAATAGATGTCCTTAAAAATGTTATCCTCTTGATTAAAAGAAACTTGAAGCTCCCCACCAACAGCGTTAAGTCTGATGGGAGATTCAGCACCCTTAAGCGCAAAAGACAATGCGGCAGCGGTACAACCGGTACCACATGATAAAGTTTCGTTTTCAACCCCTCTCTCATACGTCCTAATGACGAGTGAGTTGTTAGGGCACTCCTCAATAAAATTGACGTTTACACCTTCTTCCTTAAAACGGTCGGAGTAGCGTATTGCCCTGCCATTTTGCACTACATCTATATCGTGCGCATTGGGGATATACTTTATGTAATGAGGAGAACCCGTGTTAATCAAAAAGTCGTCTCCGATTAGTTCGTGTTCAGCAACATCATTCATCAGCAAATGAACGTCTCCGTCTGCTATAAAAGCTTCATGAGGCCCATCGATCGCTAAAAACTCAGTGTCATCTTGAATAATACCCAAGCTTCTTGCAAACATCACAGCACAACGACTTCCGTTGCCACACAAACTCTGTGACCCATCAGGATTGTAGTATATCATTTCGAAGTCGAGCTCAGCATGATTCTCAATAAGAATAACCCCATCGGCTCCAATACCAAACCTACGATCGCATAACATTGCTATCAGCGAAAGGTCGGATTTATTGAATTCGCCATCACGATTGTCGATCATCACGAAATCGTTACCAGTACCTTGATATTTATGAAACTTAATCACCTTGAAATACTTATTAGATGGCCAAAGGAACAATAAATGCGCCTCAATTAAAAAAGTGACATATTGGCGCAGAAAAAAGTTCGGGCATAAAAAAACCTCCAAATGGAGGTTTTAAATTCTTTCTAAAGGAATGACTATTTAGCCAATTTCTCTTTAATTCTAGCAGCCTTACCATGTCTACCTCTTAAGTAGAATAATTTAGCTCTTCTTACTTTACCTTTTCTAAGCACTTCGATTTTATCGACATTTGGTGAAAGAAGTGGGAACACTCTTTCAACGCCAATCCCGTTAGAAATTTTTCTTACAGTGAAAGTCTCACCGTTCGTGCCTGAATTTTTTCTCTGAATTACAGTTCCTTGGAACTGCTGAATTCTCTCTTTACCACCTTCTTTAATCTTTACGTGCACGTTGATAGTGTCACCTGGATTGAACTGTGGCATCGAAGTTCTTACTTCGTTGTTTTCTTGTTCTATAAATTTGATAAGATCACTCATGATTTCTATCTCTAACAGCCTCGTCTAAAATCGGACTGCAAATATATGGAAAATGTTTTTGTAACAAGCAGGCTGTCAATAATTTTTTATTCATCTAGCATTCCAGGTCGCCTTGCCCTAGTTCGCGCTACGGATTGTTCATACCTCCACTCTTCAATCTTGGCCTGATGACCCGATAAAAGCACTTCTGGCACTTCCATTCCTTTGTACTCCGCAGGCCTTGTATAGACTGGCGGAGCCACTAAATCATCCTGAAAAGAGTCGGTCAAAGCTGAGGTTTCATCAGACAGTACCCCGGGAAGCAATCTAATAATAGAATCTGCTACCACAGCTGCGGCTAACTCACCTCCAGAAAGCACATAATCTCCAATACTGATTTCTCTAGTAATGAAGTGCTCTCTCACTCTTTCATCTACTCCCTTATAATGACCGCACAGTAAAATAAGATTCCCTTTTAAGGAAAGCTCATTCGCCATGCCTTGATTGAGCAGCTCACCATCAGGAGTCATGTAAATGACTTCATCATAATCTCGTTCAGCCTTTAGTTTGGAAATACACAGATCAATCGGTTCAATCATCATTACCATACCAGCGCCTCCACCATAAGCATAATCGTCAAGTTGACGTTGCTTGCTGGTTGAGAATTCACGCAAGTCATGCACCACTACTTCCACCAGACCTTTATCCTGCGCTCTTTTTAAAATAGAGTGCGAAAAAGGACTATCCAGTAATCGCGGCAACAATGTGATGATGTCGATCCTCATGATTAATCTTCTAAGTAAACATCCACCAAGCCTTCGGGAATAAACATATGAATTTGATTATTCTCTTTGTCTATTTCCTTTACCAATTCATCCGTCAGCGGTACAAGTACTTCCTTAGTGCTTTTATGCTTTATTGAGAGCAATGTCTGCGGCCCAGCCTCAAACACATTCTCTACCTCACCCACCGAATCACCAGTGTTGGCATCGATTAAATCAAAACCTACAAGCTCATGAAAGTAGAAATCTCCTTCCTCGCGTTCAGGCAAAGTAGATAATGGCAAATAAAGCGCACAGCCTTTTAAAGTCTGTGCTAGCTCTAGAGAATTGGTGTCTTCAAAAGCCATAATGGCCCTATCTCCATTTAAGGAGACGGCTGTAATAAAAAAAGGAATCAGTTGCTGCCCTTGTTGGACAAAAACTGATTCCAATGTTTTATATTCTTCAGGATAGTCCACGTCTAACAAGACTTGAACCTCACCCTTTAAGCCGTGCGGTTTAACGATATACCCTAATTGGTAACAATCTTCAACCGTCATGACCGAATAAATTAATCTTCTTTTTTCTCTTCAGCAGCAGGTGCTTCTTCAACAGCTGGAGCTTCTTCAGCTACAGGTGCAGCAGGTGCTTCTTCAGCCGCTGGAGCCTCTTCAGCAACTTCTACTTCCGCGCTAGCTTCTGGAGCAGCTTCCTCTTCAGGAGCTTCTTCAACAGCAGGTGCATTAGCAGCTTCCGCCTCAGCTTTTCTAGTAGCAATAGCTTCAGCTCTAGCAGTATTCACTTTAGCTTCTGCTTCTAACTTCGCTTTCTTAGCGTCATCTTTTGCTTTTGCTAATTGCTCTACTTTACCAGTGATCTGAGATTCTTTACCGTCTAACCAAGCTTGATATTTTTTATCAGCTTCTTCTTGAGTGATCGCTCCTTTGATCACACCAATTTGAAGGTGTTTTCTTAGAAGAACTCCTCGGTAAGAAAGCATTGCCTTTACAGTATCTGTAGGCTGCGCTCCATCCATAACCCACTTAAACGCCTTCTCATTATCAATTTTGATAGTAGCTGGGTCTGTGTTTGGGTTATAAATACCAATTTTTTCAATAAAGCGACCATCACGTGGTGCTCTTGCGTCTGCGATAACTACATCGTAAATCGCTTGTTTCTTGCGACCTCTACGGGCCAATCTGATTTTTACTGCCATTAACTTTTAAAGTTTAGCGAGGATCACGTCCTCTAATCTTTGAGATCACGTCTCAAAAATGGACTGCAAATGTACGGGTAATATTTTAATAATAAAACCATCAACTAGAAGGCATTAGCAATAAGATTCAAACAACCCCATAGCCCTATCGAACAAGCATCAAATTATCGAAAACCATCTTATTCTCATCAACAGAGTTTCTAAGTACATATATTCCTTCAGGCCCTTCAAACAAACCAATCTCAAAAAGATAGTCCTTCGATGAAAATTTGCTTTCAGCCAACAAATTAAATTCTTTGTCAATCGCCATTACAGTATAAGTGAACTCTGGTTGGAAATCTTTATTCCTTAATGGTTCTATATCGGCCAAGGACAACCTTGTAATCCGATAATAAATTTCTCTTTTCGCATCAAACAATATCCCTATATACCTGCCAGACGCTTTCACTTGTAAGCCTAGCTCTGCTTGATCTGATGGTTCATAATCTAAAATGGGGAACCCCAACAAGTATTTGCTCCTTACTTCTATCCCCTTTGTTTTTCCTGATGGACTGAGCACCCAAAGGCGATGGTCTAAAGGTAAATTTGAGACTACATTATTGTCATTGTCTTTTACCGACCTTATTTCTGCTAAATCCCTAAAGCTAGACCATGAAGTGTTTCCTTTAAATTTTACGGAAATGTCCTTATAAGGGCGCGGGTCATATTCCAAAAAATCCGAACGCCAGTTATTAATATCCACCTTAATAAAAGTTGAATTTGCATCCCTTCCTAAACTTGGAATATAACTAGAGATGATCAGTTCCTCTCCCCGCTGCACAATTGCCCCAAAGCGCCCCGACATGGGCCTTGCACCTCTTTTGAAGACATCTCTAAGTTGAATTCTCATGTCAACCCAACCCTTATCATCCATTAAAGCCATTTGAAAATCACCTCTGAAGTTCACAATAGGGTTGGAAGGATAAACCCAAATACTGTCTGGGCTTCTATAAAAAAAGTAAGATGGATCACTCACCATATTTCTCCCATAATGTATCAATGGGATGGTCTGATTTACTAAGCCCGATTCAAAATCAAAAAGCTTAATAGATTCAACCATATTTTTGAACTCAAGATACCTGCCGTTGCTAACATTATTCAGATACGCCAGTCTATTTTCTTCTGGAATGTATTGAAATCTACCCACTGTAAACAATGGAGAAACGGTAGTACTATCAAAGAAAAATGAAACAGAGTCAACAACTTTAACATCTCCAATAAGAGTAACCTCCTTAGTATCTTTTCCAGTGCAGGAAAACAATAAAGCTGATAGCGTCAAGTAAAGGAATAGATTCTTCATGACAGCAAAAACTATTAAAATAAATGTTGTTTCTATTTATTGAATTTCAACAAGCCTATGGACATAATATCTTCACCTTTGTTATTTGGCAACAAGACCCATAAACCCTCAGGACTCAAAAAAACACCTTTTTCGGGAGTTGCCTCTCGAGAACTAAACAAAACTTCTGTTTTTTTACTCAGGCCAGAATCAAATAGCATCCACGAGTAAGAGTCAGGCACGTACTTTTTGGAGTTTGATAAATACTTTGATTCCGTTTTTGAAACATTATCCAATTTAGCTAATCGATAAAAGAGCTTATTATTTTGATCATAGAAAACCCCAAAATATCTTGCGCTCCCAAATACAATCTTCTTGTATCCTATATCATCAATTTCAAATCTGTTTTTATCTCTAGAGAGCAATTCAAAGCCCTCCACACTCTCGCTTTTTGCCTCAACCTCTTTTACTTTTCCATCTCTTAATAGGTATAGGTTTTGGTTCAATGGGTAATTAATTACCATTTCATTATTTTCAGCATTAAAGGCTAATCGAGACTCATAGAACTCCTGCTGTGCACCTTTGGGTATTCGTGACAAATCCATGTTTCCATATGCAGCAGGAGCCTCTAGAAAACCATATTCTCTGGTCACCATATTATACTTCAAAACAGGCGCAACTCTATTCCTTTCCTTCTGCTCTGAAATGTTAAATGATAGAAAAAAATGCTCTTTATGAACAACGATAGCCCCTGAAACTCTGGTCAATCTTGGAAATGGTGTAAAACGATATCCATCTTTAGACTCAAAATCGAAGACATCAATTTTCCTTCCCTTATCGTTCACCATAAAAAGTTTGGAGCTTTGGAATTCTGAAAAAACAAAAACCGAATCCTTGTTATGATAATAGAAATAGTAGGGTTCACCGGGTATCTCTTCAGGACCATAAGATGAAAGCTTCGTTTCTTTGACAGTTTCTCCTGATTCAAAATCAAAGTACTTTATGGACCTCGTGACTCTATTCCAGTAAGCCAACAAACCTGTATCATCACAATACTGAAACACACTCCCAAAATACCATGGCATAGCAGTTTCACTATCAAGCTTCAGGTCTATAACTTTTTCAAATACTTCATGATTAAATTGCGCTGTCTGCCCCAAGACAACAGTACATAATTTAGCCATAAAGAAATATATAACTACTTTTTTTAACATACAGTCAAATAGAAATTTGCGCAAAAAACCACTCTACTTTGGATACAAGCTATATCTTACAGATAAATTTATCACAAAACTATTCCACCTGCTTCTCCAGCCACTCCCAATCAGAACCATCTTCAGCATTCATAAAAGTAACTTTTGCCTTACCATCCTTACCTATTTCTAGTAAAGAGGGATACATATGAGATAGCCCATGGTCTAATGCAACAGACAACTCTATAAACCCTATATCAGAAGTGTCCTCTTCGCCTAACACTTTAAGCCTAACCCTGATTCCTTTTTTTGATCCATAATTGGTGAAAGCATATTTGATTATGGGTGAATTATAACGGGGCAACATGAAATCATAGGACTTCTTTACACAGTTTGAGCAGCCATTTTGAGGGATTATCAGCACAAATCTTTCACTATTCAATTTTATTGAAGCCTCCTCAAAAAAAGGTTTGTAGTCGATTTCCAGTTTACGCTTACAACTTTGCAAAGCGAACAGCATCACAAAACAACAGATAGTTACCCTCTTCATTTTTTCAATCCTATTATTGAAATACCCATTATATCCTCGCCTTTAAGGCTGTGTTGAGGGCCACAAAGGCCATCAGGTGTAACAAAAATCCCCCTTGCGAATAACACTTCTCTTCCATGGATTATTCCATCTGCAATTTTGTGGAATTTAGAATCATAAATGGTTACAGAATATTGAACTGGGTCATAGACCTCCTCTCCTTCCAAACGCCTCTTGTAGGTATCCCTTCCTTGCTCCACCATACCAATACGGTAATATTGATCGAGGTAAGGATTGTATATCACTCCATAATACCAAGCACTACTAGAACCAATTGACCGGACATCTATGTTATTGGGATCATACGCTACCTGCCTCTTTCTTTTTAAAAAATGAAAATCGCCAATAGCCTTACTTTTACCATCGAGTTTCTCTATACCCTCACTCCGAATTCTGTATACATTATGGTCTAAAGGAAAGCTAACAATCAAATCTCCATTTTTAGTGTTTTCAGCAATCCTACTATTGTAAAAATAATAGAAGTTATTCCATACAGTGGTCTGAAGGTCTATGTTTTGATAAGGCAATGGATCGGCTAAGTAGTTAAAAGTATCTGTATCCATATTCAATTTAATAATTGGAGCCATGGTATTTTGTGACCCCTGATCAGATATCTCTAAACCGATGTAGGCAAAAGGAGGCCTAACCACCAGGGCGCCAAAAAGCGTTGAGGCACTTGGGTAGCGAATCTTACTATAATCATCACTTGAATAATGGAATGTATTGAGCTTCTTGCCTTCTGAGTTCATAAGGAACATCCTGAAGTTTGTCCCCCTGCTAAGTATAAAAATGGAATCCTTATTATGGTAATGAAAATAAAAAGGGTCAGGGCCTATATCATCAGGTCCCTGTAGAGCAAACTGAGTTTGTCCTACCCCTTTACCCGTTTTAGCATCAAAGTACTTAATGGCTTTGGTTAGTCTATTAAAATAAGCGATTGCCTTTCTATCCTCACAATACTGGAATGAACTCCCCATTGAATTCGGGGGAGCCGTTTCGTTATCCAAGGCAAGATTCAATTCACCTATTACCCCAACTTGAGTTTTCTGAGCCAACCCAGATATGCACCACAAAAACAATAATGTAATTAGGGCAGGTTTAATTATTTTTCGCATCTCCAACACCTATCTATAAACAGGCACCATTGCATTACCTCGACAATCAAACGTAACGCCTGGAGCCCCATGAGGCAAACTCAAATCGCACCACATTACCGTAGCCTTATTACCATCTGGGTCACCATCAATAGGAAGATCCCCCATATTTGTACAGACACCCTCATTGGCTGGAGCGGGCTCACTGGCTGTTGCAGGAATCTCCATGCACCACATCTCAATAGGCACACGAAACATTGTGGCCATTGCCGTAACACTCACAAATGTGAGCGCTAAAATAATTTTCATTCTTGTTTTCATAATTTCTGTTTTAATAATCTAAATCTAAAAGCTCAAAAATCATTTCATCTTCATTGTTACCTAAGGGCTTTAAAACCCAAAGCCCCTCAGGCCCCACAAACACGCCTGATCTGAACATATAATCCTTAACCATATAAGTCTTCTCCGAAAGAATATTGAAGTCTTCATCGAGCACCATGACCGAATGAAGCCTAGGGGGCAACCTTGACCTCACCCCACTTTTATATTCTTTATACACCTTTTCCGTATAGGGTATGCGGGCTACCCTATAATACAGCGATCGGTAGGGGTCGTAATGCAATTCAAGGTACTGCCCTGACAGCCTCAAAACATTAAGACCTTGCTCTGTAACTTGGCTTGGCGCTAGTTCCTTTGAAGGACGGCTCATTAACTTAAACTCATCAAAATACTTAGTCTTTACAGGGATTTTCCTCATTGAACGGAATCCGTCATCAGAAACATATACAGAATGGTCCAAGGGATAGCTCAATACAAGTGCTCCTCGCTTATCATTATATACTATATCCCCCTGTATAATCTGCATGATATTTATTATCCGTTCATACATCCCAGAATTATATTGTTTCGGCTCGTCTAGCACCTTGACCTCCTTTGATCTAAGATCAATCTCTACCAAAGGTGAATAATCCAGCAATGGCTCTTTCATAAGAATTGTTTTGAGCGCATAAATCTTATGATTCTGAACCACCATATTACTAGGGCCATCGGCTAATATTCCGTTAACCATTTCTTCCCCAGTCTTATTCTTTGCTATTGTCTCGTATTTACTCAAAACCCTTCCCTCTCCGTTAATCAGAGATATCTGATAATTGAAAAAATTGGAATACACTAAAATTGAATCCTTTGAAATCAACTGAAAAGTGTAGGGTTCTGGACCAACAAAATCAGGCCCATTTTTACCCAATGGTATTGACCTCAATGTTTCACCCGTTTTATAATCAAAAACTTTGATTTCACGTGAGATAGAATTCAAGTAAAATAACTCGTTGTCAAGATATTTATACACCCCCTCACTAGCTGCATCTGGTGTGGTTGTCACGTTATCCAACAATAATGTGAGCTTTTTGCTTTGAGCCACACCACCATTAACAATCATCAGCTGTTGAACTACAGCAATTATAACAACAGTGAAATATCGCATACTTAATTATTACTGTAATCTCCTTGAGTATCAGCATGTAAATTCCCATTCCCTGCACAAGGCCCAGAATTTGCCCCATAAGTACCAACTGGCATACATCTAGATGTATCAACATCGCCCTGGAATTCAATATGGGTTTCCCCATTTATAACACAAACACCCCCTTGCGGTACTTCACCACCTCCAACGTAAACCCCAGAGTATATACAATAAGTCCATACATCAGGGCGATAATTAAAAGCAAATAAGCTAACTGTTAGAACAAGCCCCATCCCCATAATTAAAAATTTCTTTTTCATAATTATTCTTGATAAAAGTAAAACATGAGTTAAACGTAAATACAAAATTCGAAAAATCAAAAAGTTATATAAAGATTATATTTTGCATTATATATATTTTATTTACATTCAATAATGTATTATAGCATATATATTATATGTAAAGAATAATTAACTACTTGAGAAAAGGACAAGTACTTTCAACACATCATCCAGTAATCCAAAATGGCTACCTATTCTCACATAGAAGATATCTTCCGCCACAAACACAACTATAAGCTCCCAAATACGATAAAGAACAAAAACAGCTTCTCGAAACATAAAAACAAACATATTTATATAACCGCATAAGCGGTTTTTAATAACTACACTAAAGGTCTACCTTTGGTACTCATAAGAGGCAAACACCTGTTCATGGATAATTATTCTTATTTAAGCAATGCAGATCCTAAGGCTTTAGAAGCTCTTTATCAGCAATTCAAAAATGACCCCAACAGTATTGACGAGGGTTGGAAAAAATTCTTCGAAGGTTTTGAGTTCGCTCAAACGGAGTATCCAATGCTGCCAAATGGTCAAGCAGCGGGCGCTAGTCAAACTGCTACTGGTAGCAATACCGTTTCAGACAAAGAGGTTCAGGTAAGAAACCTGATCCACGCTTACAGAACCAGAGCGCACCTAAGATCTAAAACCAACCCAGTTAGGGAAAGAAAAGACAGAAAGCCAATTCTTGAATTGGCCGACTTCAACCTTAACGAGGCGGATTTAGATACTTTATTTATTTCTGGTGAAGAATTGGGGATCGGTAAAGCGCCTTTAAGGAAAATCATTGAAACGCTTAAATTCATATATGAAGGGACTGTCGGTTTCGAATACATGTATGTGCGTGATCCTGAAAAACTAAAGTGGCTCAGAGAAAAAATTGAAAAAGATGCGCTTTCATTTAAGCCGTCTCATGCGCAGCGCGAAAGAATTCTAAGCAAACTCAACGAGGCCGTAGTTTTCGAGAACTTCCTTCACACCAAATATTTAGGCCAGAAGAGATTCTCTTTAGAAGGTGGTGAAACTACAATTGCCGCTTTGGATGCCATTATTAATAAAGGTGCCGAACTTGGTGTTAAAGAAGTAATGATTGGAATGGCCCACCGTGGTCGCTTAAACGTTTTGGCCAACATCATGGGCAAAACCTATGAGCAAATCTTTAGTGAATTTGAAGGAAATTCTACACCAGACCTCACCATGGGTGATGGTGACGTTAAGTATCATATGGGCTTCTCAAGCCAAGTTACTGCGGTAAACGGTGAAAAAGTGGAGCTTAAACTTGCGCCTAACCCTTCTCACTTAGAAGCGGTAAATCCAGTGGTTGAAGGCTTCGTAAGGGCCAAAGGTGACGAGGAATACAATAGAGATCGTACTAAAATATTACCAATACTTGTTCATGGTGATGCTGCTGTTGCCGCACAAGGTATTGTATATGAGGTAACTCAAATGGGCAACTTGGAAGGCTACAATACAGGCGGAACCATCCACTTTGTAATTAACAACCAAGTTGGCTTTACTACCGACTTTGACGATGCTCGTTCAAGTATTTACTCTACAGATGTAGCGAAAATTATTGACGCCCCCGTGCTTCATGTTAATGGTGACGATCCTGAAGCAGTAGTTTTCTGTGTTCAGTTTGCTACAGAATACAGACAAAAATTTGGTGAAGATATTTTTGTGGACATGGTTTGCTACCGTAGACACGGCCACAATGAAAGTGACGAACCTAAGTTCACACAGCCTTCCTTGTATAATATCATTTCAAAACACCCGAACCCACGCGAGGTGTATAACAAACAGTTGATCGAAAAAGGAGAGATCGAAGGAGCTTTGGCCAAGAAGTTAGACAAAGAATTCAGAAGCCTGCTTCAAGACCGATTGAATTTGGTGAAGCAAAAGCCGCTACCTTATGTATACCAAGCCTTAGAAGAAGAATGGCGAAATTTGCGAAGATCAACTCCTGAGGATTTTGAACAGTCACCAGAAACTGGAATTTCAAGTGATACTTTAAAGAAGGTCGCTGATGCTCTTACTACCATTCCAAAAGGATTCAAGCCCTTAAAGCAGATAGAAAAGCAGTTGAAGCAACGTAAAGACATGTTCTTTAAAGACAAGTCTTTGAACTGGGCAGCAGGTGAACTTTTGGCTTATGGATCACTTTTGCTGGATGGCAAAAAAGTACGTTTAACAGGCCAGGATGTTCAAAGAGGAACATTCTCGCACAGACATGCCGTGTTACACGATGCAAGCACGAACGAAGCATATAACAGCTTAAACAATATTGGTGCGGACAATGAATTCGAAATTTACAACTCCCTACTTTCTGAGTTTGGTGTAATGGGTTTTGAGTTTGGATACGCGATGGCCAATCCGAATGCACTTACTTTATGGGAAGGTCAATTCGGTGATTTTGCCAACGGTGCCCAAGTAATGGTAGATCAGTTCATTTCATGTTCTGAAACCAAATGGCAGCGCATGAATGGTTTAGTACTTCTTCTTCCTCATGGTTATGAAGGCCAAGGCCCGGAGCATTCAAATGCAAGACCTGAACGCTACTTACAATTGAGTGCTGAATACAACATGGTAGTGGCCAATATTACCACGCCTGCCAACTTCTTCCATGCATTGAGAAGACAGTTGACATGGGAATTCAGAAAACCATTGGTGATTATGTCTCCAAAATCTCTATTGCGTCACCCAAAGGTGGTTTCACCAATAGAAGACTTTACTTCAGGTCGTTTCCAAGAGGTAATTGGCGATGATTACGTAACTGCTAAATCTGTAAAACGCGTGCTCCTTTGTTCTGGGAAAATCTATTACGATCTACTTGAACGCCAAGAAGCTGAAAAGCGTAAAGATGTAGCCATTGTTAGGGTAGAGCAAATTCAGCCATTCCCAACGACACAGGTAAACGCAATCCTGAGCCAATATAAAGGAGCAGAAGTTTTCTGGGTACAAGAAGAACCTGAAAACATGGGTTACTGGTGTTTTGTACTAAGGGCCTACAAAGACACAGCTCTTACATTAATATCTCGTAAAGCGAGTGCTTCGCCTGCTACAGGTTATGCCAAAGTACACGCTGCCGAGCAACAAAAATTAGTCGATCAAGCTTTCGCAAAAAATTAAGAAATCATGAGTCTTGAAATCAAAGTACCTACCGTTGGAGAGTCAATAACCGAGGTTACAATTGCCCAATGGTTCAAAAAAGAAGGTGAGTCTGTGGAAATGGATGAAGTTATTTGTGAGCTGGAATCAGACAAAGCCACATTTGAACTGAATGCCGAAGCCGCAGGCAAATTGCACATTATCGCCCAAGAAGGTGACACGCTAGAAATTGGCGCTACCATCTGTGAAATTGATACAGATGCAGCTGGAAGCAGTGCCCCTGCACCAGAAAAGGATTCAGCCAAGGAAGCTCCAAAAGCTGAAGCCAAAGAAAGTGCTGGACCAAAACCTACTGGTGAAACCAAGGAAATGATTGTGCCTACTGTTGGTGAATCGATTACTGAGGTCACCATTTCTAGCTGGCTGAAAAACACTGGCGATTATGTAGAACTTGACGAGATTATTGCAGAAGTAGATTCGGATAAAGCAACTTTTGAATTACCTGCCGAAGCATCTGGTATACTTACCATTATTGCAGAAGAAGGCGACACTATCGAAATCGGTGCAACGATTTGTAAAATTGAAGTGACGGAAGGCGGTGCGCCACAAGCAGAGGCTAAAGCTACAACGAGTTCAGCTCCAACTTCTCAATCTTCTTCTCAAGATCAAACTTATGCCACAGGCCATGCCTCTCCGGCAGCGGCTAAAATTTTAGCTGAAAAAGGAATTGATCCTAAATCAGTAAAAGGAACGGGCGTAGACGGCAGGATCACCAAAGAAGATGCTGAAAGTGCTCAGAAATCTGCACCAGCACCTAAAGCGCCTGAAAGCAAAAAAGAAGATTCAGCTCCAGCGATTAGTGTTCCAGGCGGACGTAACGAGAGCAGAGAGCGCATGTCGGCTTTAAGAAAAACAGTAGCGAAGCGTTTGGTTTCGGTGAAAAACGAAACTGCCATGCTCACTACCTTCAACGAAGTGAACATGAAGCCTATCATGGACATTCGTAAGAAATACAAAGAGTCATTCAAAGCCAAACATGAAATTGGTTTGGGTTTTATGTCATTCTTTACCAAAGCGGTAACCATGGCTGCCAAAGATTGGCCAGCAGTAAATGCTCAGATCGATGGTAACGAAATCATTTATCACGATTTCGTGGATGTTTCTATTGCGGTATCAGCACCAAAAGGTTTGATGGTTCCTGTAATCAGAAATGCCGAAAGCATGACCTTCGACCAAATTGAAAAAGAAGTGATGAGGTTGGCCTTGAAGGCAAGAGATGGTAAACTTACCATTGAAGAAATGACTGGAGGAACCTTCACCATTACCAACGGAGGTGTTTTCGGTTCTATGCTTTCCACTCCAATTATCAACTCTCCACAATCAGCTATTTTGGGAATGCACAACATTGTGGAACGTCCAATGGCAGTAAACGGTCAGGTTGAAATTCTTCCAATTATGTACTTAGCCCTTTCTTACGATCACCGTATTGTGGACGGAAGAGAGTCAGTGAGCTTCTTGGTAAGGGTAAAAGAATTGCTCGAAGATCCAACCAGACTATTATTAGGAGTATAAATCTAAAATCAAACATCCAAAATCGTAGATATGAAATATGATGTAACAGTGATTGGTTCGGGTCCTGGCGGTTATGTAGCAGCTATTCGTTGCGCTCAGCTAGGAATGAAAGTGGCCATCATCGAAAAATACGATACATTAGGCGGAACTTGCTTAAACGTAGGTTGTATTCCTTCAAAAGCATTACTCGATTCCTCAGAGCATTACCATAACGCAGCGCACACCTTCAAAACGCACGGCATTGAATTAGACAACCTTCAGGTAAATCTAAAACAAATGATCGACCGTAAGGCAGGTGTTGTAACAGATAACGTAAACGGTATCGCCTTCTTAATGAAGAAGAATAAAATTGATGTTCACACTGGTCTTGGTTCATTTATAGACAAAAATAACATCAAGGTTACCGATAAAGACGGCAAAGAAACCAAGCTTGAAACTGATAAAGTAATCATCGCTACAGGCTCAAAACCTTCTTCGCTTCCATTCATCAAAATTGATAAAAAGCGTGTCATCACTTCTACCGAAGCCTTAGAGCTTAAAGAGATACCAAAGCACTTGATCGTTATTGGCGGTGGTGTAATTGGAATGGAATTAGGTTCGGTGTATGCCCGTTTGGGTGCCGAAGTATCTGTAGTAGAATACATGGATTCGCTTATCCCGACTATGGACAGTACTATGGGACGTGAGTTGAAGAAATCGTTGAAAAAGCTCGGCTTCAACTTCTACCTAGGTCATAAAGTAACCGAAGTAAAGGGCACAACGAAAAACGTAACCGTTAAAGCTGAAAACAAGAAAGGCGAAACAGTTGAATTGAATGCAGATTACTGCTTGGTTTCAATTGGAAGAAAGCCTTACACTGAAGGTTTGGGCTTAGAGAACATTGGCATTACGCCAGATGATCGCGGTCGAATCGAAGTAGATGAGCATTTAAAAACCAAAGTGGATAACGTTTACGCCATTGGTGATGTCATCAAAGGTGCCATGCTAGCCCATAAGGCTGAAGAGGAAGGTGTTTTCGTAGCGGAAACTATGATGGGCCAAAAGCCGCACATCAACTACAACCTAATTCCAGGTGTGGTGTATACTTGGCCAGAAGTAGCAGCCGTAGGCTATACTGAAGAGCAGTTGAAGGAAAAAGGAGTTGAATACAAAACTGGTTCATTTCCTTTCAAAGCTTCAGGTAGAGCTAGAGCTTCAATGGACACTGATGGTTTAGTAAAAGTATTAGCCGATAAGAATACAGACGAAATTCTAGGTGTACATATGATTGGCCCAAGAACAGCAGATATGATTGCTGAGGCAGTTGTTGCTATGGAGTTCAGAGCAAGTGCCGAAGACATTGCAAGAATGTCGCATGCGCACCCAACCTATACGGAAGCATTTAAGGAGGCTTGTTTAGCTGCAACCGACAATAGAGCGTTGCATATCTAAGCAATAACCTAAATAGCATAGAACGAAAGAAGGCCGTCATATGACGGCCTTCTTTATTTTTTAATTAAAAATCTTTAGTGTTCTAATTTAATTCGATTTCCTTGTTCCTTGAACTGGGAATGAGTCAGCACCCATATTTACATAGCCCGACATACTATCGCCATCAAAAGAACCTTCAATATTGGCGGTAGTACCCATTACATCAATGGCTCCAGAAAAAGCTTTTCCTACTACAGTGAATCCAGAAACATTCAGTGTGCCAAATTGGTCTGTTTCCATTACAGCTGCATAAAGACCATTGTCTCCAGTAATTCGCATAATACCATAACTATCAGTGTCAGGCGTTTGCACGCTATAGTCCCAAACGCCTCTTGGGTCATAAGCCTTTTCCTTGGCTTTCTTCTCAACCTTAGCTGTATCATTAGCCGTTGCCTTACCTGATGCGCAGCCCACAATAGAAATTGCCAAAAGCAAGCTCAATGTAAGTGTTAAAAGTGATTTCAAATTTTTCATAGTGTTGTTTTATTAGCATAGAATATTAATCTGAATTTAAACTTTTTTTCCCTGCAATTGGGCCAAAACTTCCATAAAATCATTCACAGATGCCAAATATTAGAATTAGCCTCTTCTTGGTTTTGATTATAAGTTTTACGCCATAACTTTGTGCCAATTTACACCCTAGTAAAACCGCACGTACCTCTTACAAATGCCTAAAGACAATAGCATAAAATCTGTCCTCATCATCGGAAGTGGGCCTATCATCATCGGACAAGCTTGTGAATTTGATTATTCTGGTACTCAAGCTTCAAAATCATTAAGGGAAGAAGGAATCGAGGTAACCCTCATCAATTCCAATCCTGCCACAATCATGACCGATCCGGTAACGGCCGATAATGTTTATCTGAAACCTTTAACCAAAAGGTCGATCATTGAAATTCTAGAAAAACATCAAATTGATGCAGTACTTCCTACAATGGGAGGCCAAACCGCACTCAATTTGGCGATTGACTGTGACAAAGCCGGAATTTGGAAAAAGTATGATGTTAGAATTATTGGCGTAGACATTAATGCCATCGAAACCACTGAAGATCGTGAGAAATTCAGGTTGAAGATGCAGGAAATCGATGTTAACGTTTGTAAAGGAGAGACCGCAACTTCATTCTTAAAAGGAAAAGAAATTGCACAAGAAATTGGCTTTCCGCTCGTAATTCGTCCTTCCTATACATTAGGAGGTTATGGTGGTGGTTTTGTCAACACCCAAGAAGAATTTGACGCTGCGCTAACGCATGGCTTAAATGCTTCACCAATTCACGAAGTACTGGTAGAGCAAAGTATTTTGGGTTGGAAAGAATACGAACTTGAATTACTAAGAGACAATATTGGCAACGTCATCATCATCTGTTCTATTGAGAACTTTGATCCGATGGGCGTGCATACTGGCGATTCAATTACTGTGGCGCCTGCCATGACCTTACCAGACACGACTTACCAAGAAATGCGTGACTTGGCCATCAAAATGATGAACGCCATTGGGCAGTTTGCTGGAGGTTGTAATGTACAATTCTCGGTTAATCCAGAAGACGACACCATTGTTGGTATCGAAATCAACCCTCGTGTTTCGAGGTCTTCGGCATTAGCATCTAAAGCTACGGGTTACCCAATTGCGAAAATTGCCGCTAAGTTGGCCATTGGTTACAACTTAGATGAATTGAAAAACCAGATTACAAAAACCACATCGGCCTTCTTCGAGCCAGCATTGGATTATGTAATCGTGAAAATACCACGTTGGAACTTTGACAAATTCAAAGGTTCTGACAGAAAACTTGGCTTGCAAATGAAGTCGGTAGGTGAAGCCATGGGAATTGGCCGAAACTTCCAAGAAGCACTTCAAAAAGCATGTCAATCATTAGAAATCAAGCGTAATGGATTAGGAGCCGATGGCAAGGAATTAAAAGACCAAGCCGCCCTACTCTACAGCTTAGAAAACCCAAGCTGGGATAGACTTTTCCATATCTATGATGCCTTCAAACTTGGGATTCCTTTAAAAACCATCCAGAGGAAAACGAAAATCGACAAGTGGTTCCTTCAGCAAATTGAAGAAATGATCCAGTTGGAAGATGAAATTGAAAAGCACAACCTTCAATCTTTACCTGAAAGCCTGCTAAGAATGGCCAAGGAAAAAGGTTATGCCGACAGACAAATCGCGCATTTGATTAAATGTCTTGAAAGCGAGGTTTTCAATAAAAGACACGAAATGGGCATCAAACGAGTGTACAAGCTCGTGGACACCTGCGCAGCTGAGTTCGAAGCCCAAACGCCATACTACTACTCGTCTTTCGATGAAGAAAACGAATCGATTAGCAGTGACAAGAAAAAGGTGATCATTCTAGGTTCGGGACCTAACCGTATCGGACAAGGAATTGAATTTGATTACTCATGCGTTCACGGCTTATTGGCCGCCAAAGAATGTGGTTACGAAACCATCATGATCAACTGTAACCCTGAAACGGTTTCTACAGATTTTGATGTAGCAGATAAACTCTACTTCGAACCAGTTTTCTGGGAACACATTTACGACATCATTCTTCATGAAAAACCAGAAGGTGTAATTGTTCAATTGGGCGGGCAAACTGCCTTGAAATTGGCAGAGAAACTTGATCGTTACGGGATCAAAATCATCGGCACAAGTTACGATGCCCTTGATTTGGCAGAAGACCGCGGTCGTTTCTCAGAGCTATTGGCCGAAAACAACATTCCTTACCCTAAGTTCGGTGTAATTGAAGACGCTGACGAAGCCATAGAGCTTTCGAAGATCTTGGGCTTCCCATTGCTAGTGCGTCCTTCTTACGTGCTAGGAGGCCAGAGCATGAAGATCGTGATCAACGAGCAAGAGCTTGAAGAGCACGTCATCAACATCCTAAAGGACATCCCTGGTAACCGCGTGTTGCTGGATCACTTCTTAGAAAATGCGATTGAGGCGGAAGCCGATGCCATTTGTGATGGAGAAGATGTTTACATCATAGGAATTATGGAACACATTGAACCCGCTGGAATTCACTCTGGTGACTCATATGCTGTGCTTCCTCCTTATAGTCTTGGTGATTTTATTATCAGACAAATTGAGGCACACACTAAGAAAATTGCACTTGCGCTCAACACTGTTGGGCTGATCAATATTCAGTTCGCCATAAAAAATGATAAAGTTTATATCATTGAAGCGAACCCAAGGGCATCGAGAACCGTTCCGTTTATAGGTAAAGCCTACCAAGAGCCATATGTGAAGTACGCTACAATGGTAATGTTGGGTGAGAAAAAGATCAAAGACTTTGATTTCAAGCCAGTTAAGAAAGGCTACGCCATTAAAGAACCGGTTTTCTCATTCCATAAATTCCCGAACGTGAACAAGGAACTTGGGCCAGAGATGAAGTCTACTGGTGAGGCCATTTACTTTATAGAAGATCTCATGGATGATTATTTCTTGGAGATCTACTCAAAAAGGAATTTGTACCTAAGCAGGTAAAGCAATATGTTAAAGTTTTTATTCTTCGTAATTCTAATTGGCTGGATTATCCGCAATGTGCTCCGCTTCTTTGTAGCGGGCCTAACAGGTCAGCAGAGGACTGCTGGTGCTCGCCAACAGCAGACTCAACAACATCGTCCCGAAGGGAAAATCAATGTTGATTATGCACCTAAGAATACGAAAGAAAAATCCTCTGACAATTTCAGAGGTGGAGAATATGTAGATTACGAAGAGGTGGACTAATCCACCTCTTTTTTTTATACTTATCTCTGCATTTGCATAACTAGTCTTAGCGTCTCGCTGAGACTATAACCCTACTAAACATAGAGATTTTTAGGTCGCAGCGAGACGCTAAGACCAGTGGGAGTGTAAATGGAATCAATTAATCCACCTCTATTTCGTTCACCTTTTTAAACTTCACAAACCACAACAAAGGAATTTCTTCCTTGCCAATTGAATCCACCATCCTCTTTTGCTGCGCTGTTAACTTGTCCATATCCAGTAATCCAGACAAAAGTTGAGAGTTATAGCTTGTAACAAAATATCCATCGTGCGAAGCGAAAAAGCTAAGGTAGCCATTATCTCCTCGATCATTCTTAATGGCAGAACTGAAGGTCATCACTTTTTTGGTTTGCATATCATATAATGCTGGCTGATACTCTTTTCTATTGGAAGATAAAAAGAAAATACTCTGATCCGTTTCTTGCAGCGCGCCTCCATGAATTGCCCAATAATCCTTTTCTGCGATAATCTCTCGAACCCTTTGAGAAGTAAGAGATGGATCCGTAATGTAAGTATCAATAAAATCTTCGGGCATAGCATCGACTCCAAAATCGAAACGATATGCGATTTCGGCTTCGCCTGACTCAAACTTCCATACGTCATGAGAGTACACCCCAACCGCTAAAGGTGTTTTAGAAGCACTAAAATGACTATACATGCCTGTTGAGTTTTCTGTCCTAACGGCTTTATTAAAAGGCTCATATACTGCTACCATATTCGCATTGCTGTCCAGAACCATTGACCTGGTCGTAACATCATCAAAAACACCATGCAAATCTGGATAAATTGCGAATTGAGAGTTGCCCACATAGGCCATATCACTAATATAAACATATGAAAAGGTCGATTTTACTTCTCTTATGAAATCTCCTTGCATATCGAACCACAGAAACTTACCTGGAGCCGCAAGAATTATTTGGTTATTATCATCGTCATAGGCCATACTGAATATTTCCTGATACTCACCAGGCCCATTCCCTTTTTGGTCAATCTTAAAAAGGAAATTGCCTTCCTCATCAAAAGCCATTACTTTATGATTTCTTCTATCCAAAATCAATATTTCCTCTTTCGCAAAAAGGACTTTTGACGCTTCTGAGAAAAGGGCCTCTTCACTGGCTTCAAGTTGAACAAAATAGACATCTTCAATTAAAGCATCCAAAGTGCCTTCATAACGTTCGGCATTAGCAACATCAATAATTTTTATACCACCATCTGTTTGGGTTTCAGTAGACGAAGGATTACTAGTACAGGCAGAAAGAAAAAGAAATATTAGAAAGGAATAAAAAAGTGGTTTCATGGGTGGTTGCTAAAGGTTTACTTAAGACTAACGCATTTTAAGACTATTCCTTCTTAAGATACTTAATAAATAACCAGGTAACCAAAGGCGGCACAAAAACAGAAATCACCAAACCCAAAATCATGATTGCTCCTTCTGGCTCAATTCCGCCAGTGGCCACCAAGGCTATTTCACCCAAAGGGCCTTTAGAAAACAGTCCGTTGTTGATCGCATTCCACCCAAGGTGAAGCCCAAAAGGAAGCATGATACTTTTTGTTTTGGCAAAAGCATATGCCCAAACCAAACCCATTAAGCCTGTCAGTAAAAACACGTAAATCATGGGCACTACATTCCCAAATGCCCCAAACGAAAACCAATGATAGGCGCCAAAAGCAATAGCGGAAATGAATACGCCTTTCTTACTGCCGAGTTTCTTGATCAGGATGTAAAGTAGAGCGCCTCGG
Source organism: Roseivirga echinicomitans (assembly GCF_001592935.1). Taxonomy (GTDB): domain Bacteria; phylum Bacteroidota; class Bacteroidia; order Cytophagales; family Cyclobacteriaceae; genus Roseivirga; species Roseivirga echinicomitans. Next base: position 4,793 of record NZ_LRDB01000051.1, on the reverse strand, counting down.
TAAATCAGTTCTTCCGTAAATACGGATTTGAGATCGAACCAAAATGAATCGAGTAACAGCGTAAAATTGAATTGACTATTCAAAAGCCAAGTTTCTAATCTTAAACCTGCCAAAGCAAGGGTAACAGCGGAGCAAATGACAACGGAAACCAAAAAGCCCAAGCCAAACTGTTTGAGTTTTTTGACTACGGGGGTAAAGCCCAAAACCAACAGGCTCTTCTTTTCAAAAAGAAAGAGTATTAACCAGGATGCAAGAAGAATAATTAGAATGCCAAGCATAGCAACTACAAGTCTAAGGCATTCTTCTTTGAATAAAAAATGGGTTCATTGCTGAACCCATTTAAGTAATTTCTCTCTCTAGTCTTAGCGTCTCGCTAAGACTTCAACTTTTTTGGTCGCAGCGAGACGCTACCTACGGCCAGTGGGGCGCCTTTAAGGCACTTTATACACCATTGCATTAATATGCATTCCCGCACCCACAGAAGCAAAGACTAGAATGTCTTCTGAGTTGATTTGATGCCCTTCCAGTTCATTTCGTTGAATCAAATCCAACATTGTAGGAATCGTGGCTACTGAACTATTTCCCAAATCTTGGATAGTCATAGGCATAAACTCGGCCATTGGCTTTTCTTGTCCACAGATTTTGAAAAGCTTCTTTAAAATGGCCTCATCCATTTTTTCATTGGCTTGGTGGATCAAAATTTTATCTACGTCTTTTAACTCCACACCCGCTTTGTCCATTGCTGTTTTGATGGCTTCGGCTACGTTTACCAACGCGTATTCGTAAATCTTACGGCCTTTCATCTTGATAAAGCGCTTGCCGTTCTTCTTTTCAGGATGGAAAGTTTCGCCCATTTCTAAGTAACTCAATTCAACCGTAGCATCCGTTCTAGAACTCTGCGAAAGCACACCTCCATTAGTATCGGCTGAAACGCCTTGAAAAATAGTAGCGCCTGCTCCATCAGAGAAAATCATTGAATCACGGTCATGCACATCCACAATACGACTAATGGTTTCTGTACCCACCACCAAAACGTTTTTGGCATCACCCATTTTTATCATTTGGTACGCTTGGATACTTGATTGCAGCCAGCCTGGGCAACCAAAAACCACATCGTAACATGAAGTCGCTGGATTCTGAATATTGAGGTTATGCTTTACACGTGAGGCCAAGCTCGGCATCATGTCCGTGCGCTGCGTACCCACTTCCATATCTCCAAAATTGTGAGCTACAATAATATAGTCCAGCTCTTCAGCATCTATTGTACTATTGGCCAAAGCATTTTTAGCCGCAATCGTGGCCAAGTCAGACGCTTTTTGATCGTCATTGGCATAGCGCCTAGCTTTTATCCCAGTAATTCCTTCAAATTTCCGAATGATTTCAGCATTATCGGCTTCAAATTTCTCTCCGTTTTCCTGATAGAATTCAGAGTTAAGGAAATCTTCATTTTTAACTATACGTTCGGGAATACAGCTCCCCACTCCATTAATAATTACTTTGCAATCGCGCATAATTCACTTTTTAATTGTGTTTCACGGCATCCCAACAGGCTTCTGCAGCCTGATCTATCCTGTCGTCTGAAAGATTTTGATTGTTGTCAACATGTTGTTTGAGCAACGACACAATTGGTCCATATAGAAGCGCAATAATGGTATACAAAGGCAAGTCCTTCATCGCTTTAGCACGCTTTGATTCAATAAAGAACATCATCACGGGGGAGAGAATCATAAAAGACTCTTCTCTAGTAAGATTGCTCATATAGGGCGCGTAACGGTGCTGCTCAATAAAATTAAATTCCTTTGGGTGCTTCATAAAGTAATACACCATATTTTTCCACAGGTGCATAAAGCGTTCCTTGAAAGCACCTTCTTCACTATAATTATCGAGCATTGCTCGAATAATATCACGCTTAATCTCTTTGAAAAGTTCATTGATAAGCTCCTCTTTATTCTGAAAGTAGCGGTATATAGTACCCGCACCAACTCCAGCACGTTGTGCAATAATAGATATAGGCGTGCCATGAAAGCCCTGCTCCGAAATCAAATCCAGAGTAGTTCCTAAGATTAAAGAACGTTTATCAAGCTTATTTCCAAACATTTGTCTTGCGGAATGAACGTTCATTCCGCGCTACGAAGGAAAAGAGAAATGAATAAAAAAACAATGACTTTTTTGCTTTTCCTTCGCCCCACTAAGGTTTTATGAGAGGTTCTCACGATTAGGCTTTGGGCTACCACAGTTTTGACCTATTTTTGTTCCCTATTTATTTATAAAATTCAAGCTTAATAAGAACGCATATGTCTTGGTTTGAGAGAAAAGTTAAAGGGATTACCACCCCTACAGAACAGAAGAAAGATGCACCAGACGGTTTATGGTTCAAAACCCCTAACGGGAAGATTGTTCATACCCGCGAGCTTAAAAACAATGCATATGTAAGTCCAGAAGATGGTTTTCATGTGCGCATCGGTTCAAAAGAATACTTCGAAATAATTTTCGATAATAATAAATTCACTGAAATGGACGCCAAATTAACTTCTGGTGATCCGCTTAAGTTTGTTGACAGCAAGCCTTATCCAAAAAGGATTGTAGAAACGCAGGCCAAAACCCAATTGACAGACGCTGTTCGTTCAGCTCATGGCAAAATGAACGGGATTGACATTGTGGTTTCCTGCATGGACTTTGCCTTTATTGGAGGTTCGATGGGTTCTGTTGTGGGTGAGAAAATTGCAAGAGCAATTGACTTCGCCTTGGCCAACAAAATGCCTTTCTTGATGATTTCGAAATCAGGTGGAGCACGAATGATGGAAGCAGGTTATTCGTTAATGCAGATGGCAAAAACATCCGCCAAACTTGCTAGACTTGCCGAAGCAGGCATTCCTTACATTTCGTTATTGACCGATCCTACTACGGGTGGAGTAAGTGCTTCTTACGCCATGTTGGGCGACTTCAACATTGCTGAGCCAGGTTCATTAATCGGTTTCGCTGGCCCACGAATTATCCGCGATACGGTAGGTAAGGATTTACCAAAAGGCTTCCAAAGTGCTGAATTTGTACTCGATCATGGTTTCTTAGATTTCATTGTTGACCGCAGAGATTTGAAAAAGCAATTGACAACATTGTTGAGTATGTTGAATAATTAAATGCATATTTCTTAAAGCCCTTTGTGGGGTTTTACCCAACATGAGACGGTAAATATTAAACCAAAAAAAAATTTAGGCCTATGGAGTTTGAAATTCCATAGGCCTAAATTTTTAATAAGTAAATATTATTTCAGACTAGCGAGACTCAGACCTCCCCTTTATTCCATTTGGCAACAGATAGCTAACAAAATAGGCCGCACTCCCAAGTAATGGAAGGAAAACGGCAATTAATATCCAAAGAAGCTTATTACCAAAACCAATAGGCTGGCGCATAATTGACACAATAGTGATTGCTAGAATAACAATTACCAATACGGTTATTAGCGGCACGATATAAGGTGGGTATAAATTCATATCTAAAATTTATTTTTCTTCAGATTAATCATAAAAATAAGCATTATAAAAACAAAAAAGCGCATTGGTAGTACCACTTATTAGGCGACTGAGAATAAAGGTCAGAAATACACCTTCTATTTTCAGATATAAAAAAAGAACAACTTATGGCGAATGAGAAGCAGCCTTAATCAACTATTCATCTAAATCAAATACAGGCTTTTTGTTATTGTTCATTAAAGCTACTTTTAACCCATGCGGTTAATCTCCCATCCCATACTTTGCAATTACTACGTTACTTATCGCTGCAACGCGACTTGTAACTTTTGTGATATTTGGGAGAAGCCATCGCCTTATATCACGCTTGAAGATGCCAAACAAAATTTCAGCGACCTTAAAAAGCTAGGCGTTAAGGTGGTCGATTTTACGGGGGGTGAACCGCTACTCCACCGCGAATTACCCGAACTTCTCAAACTGGCAAGATCCTTTGGCCTGATTACCACCGTAACCACTAATGGCTTGCTCTACCCTAAGCGCGCAGAGTCGCTCAAAGGTTTGGTAGATATGCTCCATTTCTCACTCGATTACGCCAACAAAGAAAAGCATGACACCGCTCGTGGGGTAGCCTGTTTCGATACCGTCATGGAGTCCATTCAGCTGGCCAAAAGTTTGGGGGAAAGACCCGATATTCTGATGACGGTGTTTGAAGAAAACATTGATGAAATCGAAAAGATATATCAACAGATTACGCTTCCGAACAACCTTGTCCTCATTCTAAACCCAGTTTTTGAATATAACGAAGTCGAAACGGGGCCTTCGCTTTCTTCTTCAACCTTAGACCTTTTAGAAAAATGGGCCAAGCACAAAAACGTATACCTGAACGAAGGCTTTATCGAACTGAGGCGTGATGGCGGCAACCACATTGATAAACCAATTTGCAAAGCAGGTTCAACCACAATTGTGATTTCCCCTCAAAACGAATTGGTAATGCCCTGCTACCATTTGGGGATAGAAACCATTCCGATTGAAAACGATCTGTTTAATCTTTATCAGTCAGAAAAAGTGCAAGCCGCCATTGCTATGGAAGGCCGTTACGATGCCTGCGAAGGCTGTGCGATCAACTGTTATATGCAGCCCAGTTTTGCAGTTGAAATGAATAAGTATTGGTGGAAGGCGCTCCCCAGCACCCTCAAATACAACCGCATCAAAGGCACTTGGAAGCAGCTTTTTTGATTGCATTAATTTAATCTCCTTTCTTTTCCTGACCCTGAGACTTCAGGGAAGGATCTAAATTTTTCGATCCATGATTCTGTTTCTAGTTCC
>NZ_LRDB01000050.1 GCF_001592935.1 Roseivirga echinicomitans | reverse complement strand
AAGGTTATCGGTAAATATGAGTTCATTACCATTTGGAGGTGTTCCTATTTGATGAAACACGTAGCCTTTTTGATAAGGAATCATTGCCCAACCACTAATTGATTTGTCATACCTGGCTTCAATGGACCCAACGTATTCACCAGCCTCAGTATAACGTTGAATTCTTCTTGACCACCCGCTAAATAGCGCTATGTGGCCATCCTTAAACCATGCATCGCTAATATTTCTGTACTCTTCTGGGCCTAGCCCACTCTTGCTAATTTCATTAATATAGTTTCCTTGCTCATTGAAAAGGATAAGCCTAGCTGGTTTATTAATAGGCATGTAAGGAATGACAAAGCCCGAAGGCGTTTTGAAATAATGATCAATCTCCCCTAATAGTGTCTTTTCAGTTTCTTCTAATCTGATGATTTTAATATGTTCAATGGCATCAAAGAAATTAACCATTGGAGCGTCAATGTCAATTTTAAAGTGCTCGAACTTAGGTGGTGTTTGGGCGGTTAGGTTTAGGGTATAAAGAAGAAACACAAAAGAAGAGATGAGTTTAATCATATTTAAATATAGCTTTTTTTAAAGAGAGCCTAGTTCAGTACTGCGATGCCTATGATTTTAATGGCCGATATCTCTTCTTTCTGTAGTAGTTTCTTATTGGCATGATGCGCCAAGGCTTATTTCAACTTCACAATCATTACGACCGGATTATCTTCTCGGTCTATGTCCTTTAGCTTCTGCAAGCTTTTAGGTAGTGATTCGATTTTATCAGGATTGTCTTTAAAACAGTTGTATAAGACTTCTGCTGCCACATGGCTCACTAGTTCATTTTGGTCGTTGATATACTGTGGAGAGAAAGGTATAAACCCATTTAAATCATCTTGAAAGCTAGATGTTTGCGCATATCTCTCATAAGCAAGGTGTGTTTTATTTTCTTTAATATCGTGGTAGGCACTATATGTTTTTCCTTGATAGTTGAGGCTAAAAAACACGTAATTATCATTTAAATCAATACTATTCAGCGAATACATGTTGAAGTAATCATCGTCCTCCATGATTTCTTTCTTTTCATAGGGTGGAGAGTGTTCTCCCATATTAAATATAACAGCCGGTAAAAGCTTATTCTTTGTCACCTGAAAAACGGTATCGTTAAAGGCTTCTTTAAAAAAGACATCATTTTTACTAGTGAAAAACAGGCCTTCGCTTAAGCGGAGGGAAAATGAGTTAGTTCGATTTGGCTCACATTGTTGGTGATTAGGAAAGCTTTTTATTACATCTCCCTTCTTATTAAAAATAACTATTAGCTCTGTGACAGTACAACTCATGTTCTTGATATAGCCAGCAAAATAACCGTCCTCTACTTCGAAAGCATTTTCAACTTCTGAGGGAGCCGAAGCTATAGTTTTAATTTCTCCATTTGAATTTAAAGTTTTGATTCGGTTACCAGTTCTAACATAAATTTCATTAGACGTTGTTGGGTGCATAGAAGGAAGGGTATATTGATAAGCCTCTGGATCATAACCATAGTGGCTTAATTCTTTAATAAACTTCCCTGTTTTTCTATCAAACTGAAGTATTTGCCTGAAAGCGACAGTGTAAATGTAATCCTCCAATACATAGGCTCGTGGGTATGCAGTAGCAACGAACCCCTCGTCTGCCGTTTCGAGTCTAACATATTCAATTTCAGAACTAAACTGACTTAGGTATTGTGAAGTACCTTCTTTAAGTGCTTTTTCGATATCAATAACTACCGCACCTGAATTTAGTTGATTCGTAGTTTCATTAGATTCTTTTTTATTACTACAACTACTGGAAAATATAGTAATGCAAGCTAATGGCAGGAAGAATACTTTTTTATAATTCATGATGATTCGGATTATATAGGTTATTTTAAAAGACTAATTCTTAATACTACTAAATTGATAGTTGTATTAAATGTAAGTTAGTTTAACTACTAAAACAAACGTTACAGATTCGAGGAAAGAAGGGCTTGTACTTTAAAAACATATATTCTTTACACTACTTAATCTCTATGAAAATTAAATACACCAAGTGTTTATTCTTGTTGAGAGCGGTATTCGCTCTGACAGTTTTTTCTAATGTAAGTAGCTGCTCAAATGAAGGGAGTAAAGAAAGTAGTCAAGCAAGTGGAGAGGTAAGCTTAATCCCCAAAGACTCAATTAAGATTGATGTCTTGAGTCCAATAAAAATTTATGATTATGATTCCGAAAATAACCTCTTTTTACTGGGTGATGTAGCTGATGGTTTCAGTGAGTTGCTGCCACCTAAAGTTATGCCAAAGGGTAATGAAATAGGTTTCATAATTGTCGATGGGGCAGGTGAGGTTCTTGGGCAATTTAATAATACAGGAGATGGCCCAGTCAATCATGGTATAGGGGCTAAGAATAACCTATTTCTTGATGATAATAGAATAGGGGTTTTTACTCAGATCGGATTTTTTGTTTATGATTTTGATGGAAATTTACTGGGGCGCAGTAAAACCTTGAATACCCAAAGAACTTATTTAGATATACCGTTTGATATCAGTGCTTTTCAGAATGGAAACCTCGCTTTGGGGTATACTACAATGTCTATGAAAGCATTCCAAAACCAGGACAATCCTTATCCCTATATGAAGTCCTTTAGGATTTTTGACTTGAACGGTTTGTTAGGGTCAGATGATGGTATTAATGAGTATACAATTCAGAACTATGGTTTTCCAGAGGGAATTGCAGATGAGACCATAGACGGGACAAGCCCAAGAATGGCTTTCAATAAAAGAACAGGGGTATTGAGTGTGCTGTTTAGTAAATTCCAAAAACTGCATCAATACTCAATAGCAGATGGGAGTCTTTTGAATGTCATTGATTTGAAGCCAGCTTATTTTAGTAGTGGAAATGAGCCGATTGCGGCTGCAGGGAATGCGGGAAAGCTGACCAATTCAGCCTACCACGATATGGTACAGCTTGGTGATTATACTTTGATAAGGTATAGCAGTGCAATATCGAATACGCAGGCTGGTCAATTGATGAATTCAGGAGGATTGTCAGAGAGTGAGTATTGGGAAACATTACGAAAATCGACCTATAAATTCTATTACCTGTTGATCAAGGATGGTAGCGTTGTAAAGCAAGATTTTGAATTGGAAGCATTGTCTCCTCAGCTGGGGGAAGAATACTTTAGAAGTACCTCAGATTTGAGAGGGCAGCTCATTGGCGGCAGTGACTTGAATGCTCTATATGTTTTATATAACAACGATTACGCTCAGGAAAGAGATTATAAGCTGATTGTGAGGTATAAACTGAAATTGGATTAGCAGCGGTGTTGTTGGCTATTAAAACTGCAAGAAATCCTCCATGGTTTTTACGCCTTTTTGGTTAGGAAGCCATTCAGCAACCAGTAGGGCGCCCATGGCAAAACCTTCTCGGGAATGCGCAGTATGCGTAATTTTTATGGAATCAATTCTTGAATCGTATTGAATGGAGTGTGTGCCAGGAGCAGGGTCAACACGTTCAGAAATAATGGATAATTCTTCTGGTTTGTCGGAGGCTTGGTTCACCCATTTGGTTTTGGTCTGTATGTTTTCCATTAGGCCTTCGGCCAAGGTAATGGCTGTTCCGCTGGGCGCATCCAGTTTGTGGGTATGGTGAATTTCCTTCATACTCACTTCATAGTCAGATTGGCTGTTCATGAGTTTGGCCAAAAACTTATTCAACTTGAAGAAAATATTTACCCCAATACTGAAGTTTGAAGCTACCAAATACGTGCCTCCATTGTCAATACAATATTGATCAACCTCTGCTTTGTGACTTGCCCAACCTGTGGTACCTACCACCACTGGTATTTGATGATTGACACACCATTTGATATTATCAGGAGCGGCAGAAGGTTGACTGAAATCTATGGCGACATCAACAGCATCTGCAGATAGACTACCTAAATCCGCTCTATTGTCTACATTAATTTTAGCAACAATACTATGATTTCTATCTAAGGCCAGCTTTTCTATCATCTGACCCATTTTTCCGTAACCTAATAAAAGAATTTTCATCTCGATCTGATTGGAATAGTTACTCCCACACCAATATAGGGAGTGCCGCTATTAATTACACCAAGTTTTGGTTTGAAACTGGCAAGGTCATCACTTACATTAAAGCCTTTGAGGTGGGCGTCAATCGAAGCTTCAATAATGTTTAAGCCGTAAATAGCGAGTGTAGTAAGAAATACTAAATCACGATTTTTGCGCCAATAATCAGCATTTCTTCGGTACACCCTCAATTCGTTTGCGTTAATGGTTTGGCCATTTTCTTGTTGTTCAAGTAGGTCTTCAACCAGTACTGTGAATTCTTTTCTCTTTTTATTGTTAAAATCAACAAAATAAATGGCTGTGCCCATGCCCACATAAATGATGGGGGCTTTCCACCAGCTGTCGTTATAAATCTGGCCTAAGCCCGGAAAAATAGCAGATAGGGTAGAAGCTTTTTTAGGGTCATATTCCTTTCTGAGTTCAACATTAGGCACAGTGTCTCCTTCTAATAGGCCTTTGTCCATTACTTCAACGAGGTCTTGGGCCATTGCCCCAAAGCCTAAGGCCAAAAAGGAAACGAGGAATATAATTTTTTGCATTACAAGTTTATGATCTCCAAAATGCGGTTCAGGTCTTCAGTAGAAACAAATGGTATTTTTATTTCACCTCTGTACTGTCCGTCTGCTTTTAGGTTTACCCTTGTGCCGAAATGTGAAGAAAGCTTTTGCTGAATTTGCCGAACTTCATAAGTTCTGTGCTTACTATCTCCCGTTTTTTCTGGCTTCGGTTTTTCCTCTTTTGGGGTTATCAAATCACGTACCAACTGTTCCACCTTTCTCACAGAAAGTTCTTCTTCTACAGTCTGTTTGTAGATGTGCAACTGCTTGTCTACATCTTCAATGTTGATTAAGGCACGGGCATGGCCCATGGAAATCTTATTGTCACGCAAACCAGCTTGAATATCTGGCGGAAGTTTAAGCAACCTCAAGTAGTTGTTTACAGTGGTTCTGTTTTTACCAACGCGCTCTCCAAGCTCTTCCTGTTTAATTTTACATTCAGAAAGGAGTCTTTGATAACTCAGAGCAATTTCGATGGCATTCAGATTTTCTCTCTGAATGTTCTCAATAATGGCCATTTCCAGCATTTGCTGGTCATTGGCAGTTCTTACATAGGCAGGAATGCTCTTGAGTCCAGCAATTTTAGAAGCTTGGAATCTACGTTCTCCTGAAATCAACTGAAACTCTCCCTCACTCAATTGCCTCACTGTGATGGGCTGAATGATTCCTTGTAATTTTATTGAATCGGCAAGCTCTTCTAATGCTACCCGATCGAAATGGGTTCTGGGTTGATAAGGATTTACCTCGATTTGATCAAGGTTGATTTCATTCATCGTTCCTACTGATGAAGGTTCTAGATTTTTGTTGCTTTCAGAATTTGAATCTTCCAAAAGCGCACCTAATCCTCTGCCCAATACGCTTTTCTTTTTGGGTGCTTTTGCTGCCATAATGATATTATATTAAATGAATGATTCAGTTTCAAGGGCTTCCATTTACAGGAATCCATAGACTGAATTCATTGATGAATCTAATTTATACGATCTCCTATCTCTTTTGCAAGGTTGAGGTAAGCCAAAGCCCCTTTACTTTCTGCATCGTGAACAATTACAGGAAGTCCAAAACTAGGAGACTCACTCAGTTTTACATTTCGAGGAATAATGGTTTCGAAAACCATGTCTTTAAAATGCGTGTGTACTTCTTCAACCACCTGATTGGAAAGCCTTAAACGTACATCATACATCGTTAGAAGAATGCCCTCAATTGCGAGTGCAGCATTTAAACGCTTTTGGATGATGGTAATTGTATTCAAAAGTTTGCCTAAACCTTCTAAAGCGAAGTACTCACACTGTACAGGAATAATGACGGAATCTGAGGCTGTTAATGCATTGATCGTAATTAAACCAAGCGAAGGGGCACAGTCAATCAATATGAAATCATAATCATCTTTGATTTCGCTCAGCACTTGTTTCATTTTTTCCTCTCTATTGGAAAGGCTTACCATTTCTATCTCCGCCCCAACCAAGTTGATGTGAGAAGGTAGCAGGTCTAGAAAGTTAACATCTGTGGGCATAATACAGTCCCTAATGCCTTCTTTGCCCACCATGCATTCATAAATACTTTTTGTTACCTCTCTGGGATTGTGCCCTAAGCCGGAGGTTGTGTTTGCTTGAGGATCAGCATCTACCACTAATGTTTTGTATTCCAATACTGCCAAACTTGCAGCAAGGTTCATGGCGGTCGTAGTTTTACCTACTCCTCCTTTTTGGTTTGCTATGGAAATTATCTTACCCATTCTTAAATCTAAAAAGTGATTTGTTCTCCAATTTCTGGTAATATAAGCTTTACGCCAGCGGCTTCAGCTTGTTCTATCGACTCCTCATGCTCTATGATGATATAAGGGAAGGTGTCAAAATGTACCCCAATTAAGGTATTACATTTCACCATTTTTGCTGCTTTTATAGCATCGGTAACTCCCATAGTAAAGTTATCACCTACAGGCATAATAGAGAAATCTAAATTGAATTCTTCGCCAATAAGCTCCATGTCTTTTGTAAGAGCGGTATCACCTGAATAATAGAAGCAGCCTTCTTTGTTCGTTATGACAATACCTGCTGGGTTTCCTCCATTGCTGCCATCGGGCATTGAGCTGGAGTGAATTGCATTTACCATTTTCAGTTTTCCAAAATCGAAACTCCATGAACCACCGTGGTTCATTGGGTGTCCATTTTCTACCCCTTTTGCTTCAAACCAATTCACCACCTCAAAATTAGAAATCAGTGTTGCATTAGAATTGAAGTAGATAGCTTCTACATCTGCAATATGATCTCCATGGCCATGGCTCAAGATAATATAATCTGGATTTAACTTATTGATATTAATGTCTTTGGCCAGTTCATTTGGTGTAATGAATGGGTCGAACAGCAACTTCTTCCCCATTGTTTCTACCATGAAAGAAGAGTGTCCGTAAAAGGTGAATTTCATGTGTTGTAGACTCTGATTAGGTTCGTCAATAGCCTACAAAGATAGAAGAATCATTGAAAGAATTAAGAGAACTACATCAATAGAAAATGATGAATGTGTGAAGCCTTAATAATTGATTGTGCCTGATAGAATTAGTTATTCTCTAGAGATGAAACAAAAAAGGAAGACCATTTAGGCCTTCCTTTTTTGACAAGTTTGAGAGGTTCTATTTTTTAGGCTTTTGCTGCTTTTTGGCTTCTTGGCCAGCTTTCATTGCATCTTCCAGTCTCTGCTGGAATTTAGACTTGCCCTTGTTTGCATTCTTTTTCTTGTTCTCGTGTAGTGTTGCTCTAATCTTGTCTTCGTCCACAAAACGTCTGATAATGGCCTGCTGACCAAAAGTAATGATGTTGGAAACGAAGTAGTAGAAACTTAGTCCAGAAGAATACGAGTTCAACACAAACATGAATATGATTGGCATAAAATAACCAATGCTTTTCATTGGGCCTTGCACTGTACTTACTTGGTTGTTCGACCAGGTGTAGAGTATGGTAGAGACTGTCATGAGCAAGGTAAAACCACTTACGTGAGAACCATAAAAAGGAATGGTAAATGGTAAGTTGAAAAGTACATCGTAGGTTGAAAGGTCAGTTGCCCATAAGAATGACTCTCCTCTTAACTCAATAGAGTTAGGGAAGAAGAAGAACATGGCGAACAAAATTGGCATTTGTAGCACCATAGGTATACAGCCACTGATTGGGTTAACACCCATTTCACGATAGAGCTTCATTTGCTCTTGCTGCATTTTTTGTTGGTCGCCACCTGTTTTTTCTTTCAGCTCGTCCAGTTCTGGTTTCAATGCCTTCATTTTGGCCATCGACAGGTAGGACTTCCTCGTAAGCGGGAATAACGCCAGCTTAATGATCAAAACAATGATCATGATGATGACTCCGTAACTAGAGATGTACATCTCTAAGAACTGGAACAAAGGAATGATGATGAGTTTATTCACCCAGCTCACCATTTTATAACCTAGGTATATATTCTCTTTATAACCAGGCGTTACCTTTTTTAGGATCCTGTAATTGTTTGGTCCAAAGTAATATTTGAGTTGGCTACCGCTGTATAAATCCGCTACGGGAATGGCCAAACGCATTTCACCAGTTTTAACAATGGTTGTGTCCTGAACAGGAACTTCTGTGCTTACTAAAGCGCCACTGAACCCCTTTTCTGAAATAATACCAGCGTTAAAGAATTTCTGATCGAAACTTAACCACTTTAATGGCTCTGTTAATTGCTCTTGTTGTATGTCGTTGCTTGATGCTTTTAAATCGTCTAGGTCCTCAGCAAGCGTGTACCATTTGATGGTTGACTTGATACGAGAATCGGATAAGTTTTTCTCGTAACGCTTCATTTGATGTGCCCACACAAAGTTCATTTGATCACCAATGATTGTGCTATTGAGGCCATTTATTTTGATCTCATAACCCACCACATACGAACCTCCAGCGATTGAATAAATCTGCTCAATTGAGTTCCCTGAGCCTAAATCCATGGTGTATTTAAACTGAAGCGAATCACCTTTCACAAGGTTAGTGCCGTTTTGGCTTGCTTTAAAGTATAGGTCGGCTATGTTAATATTTCCTTTAACGGTTTGTAGCGTCAAGGATTGACTTGTTGAGGCTTCGTCAATAAGCATCAATGGCCTTCCGTCCCAGGTTTTAAAGTCTTTTAATTCAACCGATTTTATAATACCACCCTTGGAACTGAAAGTAAACTTTGCTACTTCGTTTTCTATGGTTAAGTCCGTTGCTTCACCCTGGGCGCCAGCTGCAAAAACGCCATACTTGTCAGTATAGTCAGTTGCAATGGCCTCTGGTAAAGGGGTGTTCGTCTCTTCTTGGCTCGCCTCTTCCTGTGGGGTAGTTACCGCTGCTTGTTCGGTAGTGGTTGGCGTTGCTAAATCTTCCTCGGTTACTGGCGGCTTGAAGACGATTGCATAGGTTATTAATAACGCTGCAATCAGGCCGAGACCGATCATCTGATTTCTATCCATCTTCTCTTTATTCTTATGCTTAGTTTTTCTTATTCTGTATTATGGCATCAATGAAGCTCACAAAAAGTGGGTGAGGATTCATTACTGTACTTTTTAATTCTGGATGGAACTGAGAACCAAGAAAGTAAGGATGGTTATCTAACTCAACAATTTCTACCAAACCCGATTTTGGATTGATCCCTGTCGCCTTTAGTCCAGCAGCTTCCATTTGCTCTAGATACTTATTATTGAATTCGTATCTGTGTCTGTGTCTTTCATGTATGGTAGACGTTTTATAAGCCTGATATGCCTTAGATGACTTCTTTAATTTACATTCATATGAACCCAAACGCATGGTTCCACCATAATCTGTAATCTTTTTCTGATCTTCCATCAAATCAATTACAGGGTGTTTGGTGTCCTTGTCCATTTCAGATGAAGCCGCATCTTCGAAACCTAAAACGTTTCGTGCAAACTCCACAACAGCGCACTGCATTCCCAAACAAATGCCAAAGAAAGGTATATTATTCTCTCTTACATAACGAATAGCTTCAATTTTGCCTTCAATGCCTCTTTCTCCAAAGCCTGGCGCAACTAATACTCCGTGTAAATCGCTTAATGCTCTTTTAACGGACTTTTCAGTAATTGTCTCCGAAGAAATCCAGTGAATGTTCACTTTGCACTCTAAGTGGGCACCTGCGTGGATAAACGATTCAGCTATAGACTTATAAGCATCAGGCAATTCGACATATTTACCGACTAAGCCAATATTTACTTCATTGGTAGGGTTTTTAAGCTTGCTTAAGAATGACCTCCATTCGTCAATGTGTGGAGGCTCTTTGTGTGCAAGCTTAAGTTTCGTTAAAACACGTTCGTCAAGTTTCTCTTTGCGCATCATCAAGGGCACATCATAGATGGTATCAGCATCTAATGCCTCGATAACTGAGTTCAGCTGTACATTACAGAATTGAGATATTTTCTTTCTGATTTCGGCAGGCAATGGTTTTTCTGAACGACAAACCAATATGTCTGGCTGAATACCCGCTTCTAGTAATTGTTTTACTGAATGCTGAGTAGGCTTTGTTTTTAATTCTTTGGCAGCGGCTAAGTAAGGAATTAGTGTGAGGTGAATAACCAAAAAGTTGCCTTCACCCAAATCCCATTTCGCTTGTCTAACGGCTTCAATAAAAGGCAGTGATTCAATATCACCAACACAACCACCTATTTCTGTAATTACAATATCGTAATCACCAGTTTCGCCAAGTCGGTAGAAATTTCTTTTGATTTCATCGGTGATATGAGGGATTACCTGAACCGTCTTCCCCAAGTAATCACCTTTTCGTTCTTTGGTAATTACATTGTGGTAAATCTTACCAGTAGTAATGTTGTTGGCTTGAGAAGTACGAACATTCAAAAAGCGTTCGTAGTGACCTAAATCCAAATCGGTTTCTGCACCATCGTCCGTTACAAAGCATTCACCATGTTCATAAGGATTGAGCGTTCCCGGGTCGATATTAATATAGGGATCAAATTTCTGGATGGTGACACGGTAGCCTCTTGCCATCAGGAGGTTACCGAGTGAGGAGGCAATAATTCCTTTTCCTAAAGAAGAGGTAACACCACCAGTAACAAATATGTATTTTGTAGAAGCCATAAGTAAGAGTAAATGGAATAACTTATGGGGTACAAAGGTAGTAGATTTACTTTGATATGAAGGTAACTTGACGAAAGATTGCCACAGTCTTTTAAAACAATGAGGCTAAATTGATTAGAAGCGTTTTTATTCTTTTGTAAAGTTGAAATGAAACTTGAAACTCCGATTTAACTAATTTTATGAGCAGGTCAGTGTGAATTTATAAACCTTTAATCTACTTTTTGTCCCCTTTTGAATTACTGCTAACTTTGCGCACCTTTTAAAAAAAAGGTTAAAGAATGAACCTCTCAAAACATTTACAAAACAATATTTTCAAGCTGGTGGGCAGTGTTGCCGATAAAATGGGCGTTGAGACCTATGTAGTAGGGGGTTATGTACGCGATATCTTATTGGAGCGACCTTCAAAAGACATCGACTTTGTCTGTGTGGGCTCAGGAGTAGAACTGGCCCAGGCAGTTCATGATGAGCTAGGGGGGAACTTGCCTTTCACTGTTTTTAAGTCATTCGGAACGGCTATGATCAAAAATGGTGATTTGGAATTAGAGTTTGTTGGCGCTAGAAAAGAATCGTACCAGCGTGACTCTAGAAAACCAATCGTAGAAGACGGCACTTTAGAAGATGACCAGAACAGGCGCGATTTCACAATCAATGCCATGGCCATTTCACTTAACAAAGATAGTTTTGGAGAGTTGATGGACCCTTTTAATGGGCAAGCTGATTTGGCTTCAAGAACAATCAGAACTCCATTAGCGCCTGAAATTACCTTTTCTGATGATCCGCTTAGGATGATGCGGGCCGTTAGGTTTGCTACCCAATTGAACTTTGATATTGAACCAGATACCTTTGAAGCCATTACCAAAATGGCCGAACGGATTGAGATTGTTTCAATGGAAAGGGTTACCGATGAGTTGAACAAAATCATTTTGGCGAAGAAGCCTTCTTACGGATTTAAACTACTTTTCTATGCACAACTCTTAGATAAGATATTCCCTGAAATGGTCGCCCTGCAAGGGGTGCAAACCATTGAAGATAAGTCACATAAAGATAATTTCTATCATACTTTACAAGTACTGGATAATATCAGTGAGAATACCGATGACCTATGGTTACGCTGGGCGGCTATTCTTCATGATATTGCCAAGCCAGCCACAAAACGCTTTAATAAAAAAGTAGGTTGGACATTCCATGGCCATGAAGACAAAGGTGCTCGAATGGTGCCTAATATTTTTAGAAGAATGAAGTTGCCTCTTGGTACCGAAATGAAAAAGGTACAGAAATTGGTGAGACTTCATTTGCGTCCAATCCCATTGGTGAGGGATGAGATTACCGATGCGGCCATTAGAAGACTTTTATTTGAAGCAGGGGAGCATACAGATGATTTAATGATGCTCTGCAGGGCAGATATTACCTCGAAAAACCAAAATAAAGTAAAGCGATTCCTTCAGAATTTCGACACCGTAGAACAACGGATGAAGGAAGTAGAAGAAAAAGATAAAATTCGTAACTTCCAGCCCGTAATTACTGGAGAAGTAGTTATGAACACATTTAAAGTTGCTCCGGGCCGTTTGGTAGGAGAGATTAAGGAGGCGTTGAAAGAGGCGGTGTTGGAAGGTAAAATTCAAAATGAATATGATCAGGCTTATGACCTTATGCTAGAACTAGGTAGGGAAAGAGGTCTTGAAGTTGTTAAAAGTTGAAATAATCTGAATTAGTATACAATGAGAAAAATGAAGTATTGGATGATCGCAGCCGTAATGATGGTTTCTGTAGCGTCATTCGGGCAAGATAGTACGTACCTATCGAATGAATATGCCAAAGCGATGGCAGTTTATAATCAAGCACAATTATATAATGATATAGAAGTCCAAAAGGCGGCATTGTATGATATGTTGGTTTTAGACCCAGGGGATAGTTCAGTGATGAGAACCCTTTCTGAATATTACTATAATAATAGAAGATACACTTCAAGTGCTTTGGTAGCCATGGATCTTCTCAAAAAATACCCAGGCAATATGGTAGCCACTGAAATAGCAGCCCTAAGCTATGAGCAACTAAGAATTTATGATAAGGCCATTGAGTATTATCAAGAAATGTGGCTCAAACTGGATGACAATAATATCCTTTACCAAATTGCTTACTTACAATATTCTATTAAGAGGTACGAAGAAGCGAATACCAATATCGGAATACTTGAGAGTAAACTGAAAGATGATGCAATGATCACTTTGACCAAACAGGATGGGGCGACTCAAGAGGTTAAGTTCAAAGCAGCTTTGAAAAACCTAAGTGGTTTAATGGCATTGGACCAAGGGAAGAAAGAAGATGCAAAAGCTCGTTTTAATGAAGCATTAGCTCTTTCTCCTGATTTTGAAGCTGCAAAAATGGGTTTAGAAGAAGCGAATAAGTAAGAACTTTTTAGTTCTTTTATAAAAAAAAACATTTAAAAGGCATTGCCATTCAGGTGATGCCTTTTTAAATCCCCCTTTTGCCAAGCTCTATTACTTCAAGGTTTTTTATTCTTCCGGCTTCTAGATCGAAGCGCAATAAAGTTCTTACCTGATGGAAGCCATGGTTTCCGGCTGCCCCAGGGTTCATATAAAGCATCTTTCCCAAACTGTCATCTGCCATTACTTTGAGAACATGAGAATGGCCGCAGATAAATAATTGAGGCTTTATTTCTTCAAGCCTTTTTCGAATACCTGTTGCATATTTGGGAGGTTTTCCGCCAATATGAATCATATAAACTTTTACCTCTTCAATTTCTAAAATAAGCTCCTCTGGAAAGATGGATTGAATCGTTTTGTCGTCAATATTTCCGTAAACGCCCCTTGTGGGTTTGAACTGTTCTAGTTGTTCAATGACACTTATATCCCCTACATCACCCGCATGCCATATCTCATCACAGTCTTTAAAGTGATGAAAAACACGCTCATGAAGGAAACCATGGGTATCTGAAATCAGACCAATTTTCATAGCAACAAAAGTGTATAATTTTTCCCGAAATGGGATGTTTTTTCCCGAAATGGAATAGTTGATAATAAGGAGTAAGATAAATTATACCTCGTATAGTGCTGATTTTTAGAGTGAACGTGCTTTTGTGCAAAAATAAAGTCTAAAAATAATTTCTGGATTCAGCTTTGAAAGGAGCACAGTGAAAACATAACCGAAGACGATGAAAAAACTACTACTAATTCTTGCAATGGCTGTCAGCACTTTTGGCCTTTCAGCCCAAACAGAGGATTCACCTTGGTGGCTGACTCTTGAACTCACTAACAATAAGTTAGATTATAAATGGTATGATGGAATGTTCAACTTTGGAGAACTAGACAATTCTGGTTTTAGAGTTGGTATAGAACGTTATTTAAACCCAAGTTTCGATTTAGAGTTAGGTGCATCTTATGGCAGCCTAGTTTACAAATCAATTATTGATGGAAAAGTAGCTGATCTTGATTTGAGGTTTGCCTACAAACTGGACAATGGATACATCTTTAAAAGAGATTCTAAAGTAGCACCTTATCTATTCGCAGGTTTTGGAGTAACCAGTTTCTCTAAAATAGAACCTATCTATGAGGAGTTTAATGAAGGAACTTACAAAATGATTCCTCTAGGCGCTGGTTTAAAATTTAAAGTGGTTGAAAATGCTGAAATTAATATGCGTGCTGCTTACAAGAAGAGTATCGATAATGCCCCAAATTACCTTCAGTACGCGATTGGAGTTTCTTTCTCATTGAGCGGAAAGAAAGATTCTGATGGTGACGGTATTTATGACAAAGAAGATATGTGTCCTACAGAAGCGGGTCCACTAGAGAATAAAGGATGCCCTTGGCCTGATACCGATGGTGATGGCGTATTAGATAAAGACGACCCATGTCCAACAACAGCCGGAACATTAAACGGTTGCCCTGATACCGATGGTGACGGAATAAAAGATTCAGAAGATAAGTGTCCAACTGTAGCGGGTATTGCCAAATTCAATGGATGTCCTGATACTGATGGTGACGGAATCCAAGATAGCGAAGATGCTTGTCCAACAGTTGCTGGTACTTTAAACGGTTGTCCTGATAGTGATGGCGATGGTGTGAAAGACAGTGAAGATGCTTGTCCAACAGTGGCCGGTACTTTGAACGGTTGTCCAGATAGCGATGGTGATGGTGTGAAAGATAGCGAGGATAATTGTCCTGAAACTGCTGGTTTGGCTTCAAACAATGGTTGCCCAGAAGTAAAAGAAGAAGTAAAGAAAGTACTTGAACTTGCGGTGAAAGACATCCAGTTTAACTCTGGTAGCGATGTGTTAAAATCATCTGCAAATGGATCATTAGACCAAGTGGTTGAGTTGATGAAAGCTGAAGATTTTAGCTTAGAATTGAGCGGTTATACCGATAGCACTGGTGATGCTGCTAAAAATCTAGACTTATCTAAAAGAAGAGCAAATGCTGTAAAGCAATACCTTATGAATAAGGGGATTGCAGCGAGTAGATTATTTGCTGATGGATACGGAATAGTAAATCCAATTGCTGATAATAATACGGCAGTTGGAAGAGCAAGCAACAGAAGAGTGGAGTTGAAAATTATATTCAGATAGTATTGTAAGTTAAACAAGAATTATGAAGAGGTCGTTTTAAAAAAGCGACCTCTTTTTTAAGTCCGTTAACCTATTTTAGCTCTAAAAACGATTGTTTGTATTTGTATGAATGGTCCCCATAAATGGAGCTATCATCAGTTCCTAAATACTTTTCGTTTTCTCTTTTTTACATGAACATATGTTCATAACTTTGATAAAAACATAACCAAATATGGAAGAGCAGCTTGACAATGAAAGGGTCGAGAAAATTGCCTTCGTACTGAAGACTGTTGCACACCCAATGCGAGTCGGTATCATTGATCTCCTTAACAGGAATGAAAAGATGTCGGTGAATGATATTACTGTATACCTTGGGTTGGAACAATCACTTACTTCACATCATTTGGCCAACCTTAAAATGAAAGGCGTGCTGGGTAGCAAGCGTAACGGTAAGAATATATTCTATTTTTTGAAGATGAAGGAAGTTCCACAAATCATCAAAATATTAGAAGATGTTAAGGTTAATGTTTTTTAGAACTTACTCCTCAAAATACTGGTTACATTTGAGAACTTAGTTTTCTCAATTATGCCGATACAATCAGTAAACCCTTCGAATAACCAACTAATTGAGGTTTTTGAGCCTCATTCAGATGATTATGTGCAAGCAGCAATCGAGCGGGCAAACCTCCAATTCTCTTCATGGAAAGAGGAATCTTTCGAACATAAAGCTGACCTTTTTAATAAACTTGCTACTGTCTTAGAAGAACGTAAAGAATCTTTGGCTGATATCATGACCTTAGAAATGGGGAAACTCAGAGTTGAAGGTATTGCTGAAGTTGAAAAATGTGCACTCGTCTGTAGATATTATGCCGATAATGCTGAGAAATTCTTGAAAGATGAGCTTCTCAAGTCAGATCACTCTAAGGCATTTATAAGTTATCATCCTTTGGGAACTATTTTGGCCGTAATGCCATGGAACTTTCCATTATGGCAAGTGTTTAGGTTTGCGGCACCTACTTTAATGGCTGGTAATGTAGGCCTGTTAAAACATGCTTCAAATGTACAAATGTGTGCTCAAGCCATTGAAGATGCTTTTATTGAAGCAGGTTTTCCAAATGGGGCCTTTCAGAACCTAAGAATTGGTTCGTCTAAGGTAGAAGCCATTATTCATGACGATAGTATTAAGGCGGTAACCCTGACAGGAAGTGAAGGTGCAGGAAGCACAGTAGCAAGTGTAGCAGGTTCAAAAATCAAGAAATCAGTTTTGGAATTAGGTGGAAGCGATCCGTTTATAGTACTGGATAATGCTGATATGGACTTTACGGTTCGTGCTGCTGTAAAAGCCAGAATGCGAAATTGCGGACAGAGCTGTATTGCTGCCAAACGCTTTATTGTAGTGGAAAGGGTATATGATGAATTTGCTGATAAATTCAAGTCCTTTTTGCAAGCCATGAGGTTAGGTGACCCAAGCGATATATTGACTTCTTGTGGTCCGATGGCTTCAGAAGCTTTGGCGAATGAATTACTCAAACAAGTAGAGGAAAGTGTAGCGAAGGGCGCAAAAGTACTTTTGGGAGGAAAACGATCTGAAAGGGAGGGGGCTTATTTTGAGCCTACCATTTTGGCCAATTTAAAACCTGGGATGCCGGCCTATGAAGATGAGCTTTTTGGTCCAGTCGCATCGCTGTTTAAAGTAAAGAATGAAGAAGAAGCTATTGCATTGGCCAATGCCAGCAAGTTTGGTTTAGGCGCTTCTATATGGACAAAAGACTTAGTGCGTGGAGAAATGATCGCCAGAAAAATTGAATCGGGAGCGGTGTTTGTAAATCATATGGTTTCTTCAGATCCGCGTTTGCCTTTTGGGGGCATTAAAACCTCTGGTTACGGACGTGAACTTTCACACTTGGGTATTCGCGAGTTTATGAATACCAAAACCATTGCTATTAATTAAAGGACGGTGAATTTGTCAGACCACTCCGAGTAGTCTGACGAGTAATGTTAATTGGATTCCCAAAGCTCAATTTTATTGCCTTCTGCATCTAGGATATGTATGAACTTTCCGAAGTCATAAGTAGCCATGCTGTCAAGAATGGTTACTCCGTTTTCTTTAAGTTTGATGATGAGCGCTTCTATATTCTGAACTTGATAATTGATCATAAAATCCTTTTTGGAGGGAGCGAAATATTCATCTCCTTTTTTGAAGGGTTTCCATTGAAGAGAGTTTACTTCGTCAGGTTTGTTAAGATTTCTTGATTCAAAACTAGCTGAGCCCCATTCATTGACTTCAATTCCTAAGTTTTTAGCATACCAGTCTTTCGTTTCTTCTGGATTGTCTGAATAAAAGAATATGCCCCCAATCCCAGTCACTTTTGGTGTGGTATCAACATTGTCTGTTTGATCTTTTGAGTCTTTCATTTTTGTGGTTTCGTTAGTTGTCGAGTTGGAACTTGCAAGTACTGTTACAATCGATATGGTTATGATAAGTCTGTTCATTTTGTTATTCCCCATTTGATTAACTTGAAATAAGGTGACTCAATTTAGCGTTTTGAATAATTTATTATAGCCTTTCACCTCGTACTTATCTGTGTGCTGCCCTGATAAAAAAAGAGGCTTAAAGCCCGCAAAGATGCCATTTTTACTCAGTTCTGTTGTCACTCTCTTCTTTTTTTCCTTCGTCAATCAACTCTTTGGTTTCTTTCCCTTCTTCTTTTTCGAGCGTTTCTACTTCTCCTTTTTGGGAGTGATTAGATGAGTCGATAGAGAAAACACAGCAAATCGGAAAATGATCAGAGCCAATGTGTTCTAAAACACTTAGCTCTTTCAGGAAAATAGTTGGACTGTGAAAAACTAGATCCAAAGGCGCGCGAAAAAACCAATATTTAGCATGATAGGAAGCGAGAATACCTCGCCCGATTCTCCCATCAATTAGCCCGCTGTTTTTGCGAAATAAATCAGCAATTTTTGACCAAGCGACTGTATTGAAATCGCCAACCACAAGTGTAGGTTTGTTGATTTCTTTCACACGCTTTGCAATACACAACAAGTCGCCATCACGTTCTTTCGAAGTGTCTTCTTCCGTTGGGCTTGGGGGAGGTGGGTGTACACAGAAAAGAACAAAACCCTCCCCGTCCTTGGTTTTAAAATGGGCTTCAATACTCGGTAAATCTTCTGAAACGAAGTAATGCGTGGTAACCTTCTGGAAAGGAATTTTAGCATACAGGTGCATGCCATAGGTGTTTTCCAGCGTTATTTTTTCGGTGTAAGGATAGTCAGCTTCTATTTCACGCAGGGCTACTTCCCAATCCTTATTGCTCTCGATAGTGACGAAAATATCTGGATTTTCTTTTCTGATGAAGTCTTTAAACCTCCCGAATTCTTGATTGAACTGATAAATATTGGTGGAGATGACTTTGAGGGCTGTTAGTCCCGTTGCTCCCTGATTATGGCTTTTGTAAAATTTCGTGAAACGAGATAAAAGGTAAGCGTGGTAAGTGATTAGGCCGATTTGAACTAGGGCTATCAGCCAAACCCAAATGCTTTTTTGAGTAAAAATAAAAATGCCAACGCTTGCTATAACCTGAAAAAGGAGAAGCTGTATTTTAATAAACTCAGGAACGCGAAAAACCCAATGCTGATTGTTGAAAAAGGGCAATAGGCTTAGGGAAATAAGCAGTAAAGATAGAATTAGGAAAAAAACACTCACTTCACAATTTTTACATCAAGATACCAAAGTAAAATATTATATAATGATACTGAAATAGGCGGGCGGTTTTTAGTCAAGCTACTCAACTAAAGTTTGTCAGCTTAAAATAAATTCAGTGTTAAGTAGTGAGATAATTAGTTTTATTGTTTTCAATAGTTTCTCTAGTATGTATTTTCCTAAATATACCCCATCACCTTATAAGTTGCCAAGCCCACCCATTCTTTAAAAAGCGTTTCCCACTTTTTAAGGGACTCTGCTTTGGGTATAAAAACATCATCGAAATTGAAACTTGGTCTGCCAGTATAGTAGTCGGCAGGAAATTCATCAAATTCAACGCCTTGTTTGGCTAGGCAGAGTGATGAACGCTTCATATGGAAGGCAGAAGTAATCAATAGGTACTTTTGATTGGGAAAATCACGCTTCAATATTTTAGCAGACTCTACTGCGTTTTCATAGGTGTTTACTGCATTAGGTTCCACCGTGATTACTGAATCAGGAACGCCTGCCATCACCAAAAAGCTCTTGAGCCTTTCTGCTGCAATACTCATTTCTATCTGTTGGAAACCTAAGCCACCGCTTACTATAATGTGTTTTAGTTTTCCTTCCTTATAAAGTTGAAGGGTATGGGTAATTCTATCTGCACCACGTTCAAAATAAACCCTGTCTTTTGGGCTCTTGCTGCCTTTGGTTACGCCAGAAAAAACAATCCCCACATCATACACCCCCACTTCATTCATGGGAGTAGGGGCTGGCTCCCATAAAAGCATTACCCTGTTACTGATGTATTGGTTTGAAAGAAAAACCAATAAAACCAGAGGGAGGATAGAGAAGAATTTTTTCCTTTTTGGGTTTTTAGTAAACCTGGAATAAACAAAAAATCCAATGACCCAAGTGAGGGGCATTACGAAAAGGGCGAGTATTTTTGAAAGAATAAAGAACACGATGGTTTTTTCACGAAATTACAAAACAAAAGCTGTAATCATTATCGATTGATTGTTAATTAGTTAACGCTATTATGTCTGGTTTCTAATATTTATTTCATAACGGGTGTAATGACATGCCCTCACCCTCGTCTCTACTATTGAATGGAGTTGCAAACGTTTAAATCACAAGTTCTACCAGTAAAGGATAAGCTCTTTCGGATCGCCCTCAATATGATGCGGTCTGTAGAGGAAGCCGAAGACATTCTACAGGATGTAATGGTAAAGCTTTGGGACAAACGGGCGCAATGGGGCGAATACAGAAATTTAGAGGCTTTTGCAGTAACAATTACCAAAAACCTTTGCCTGGATCGACTCAAATCTAAAAGAATGAAAGGCCATTTCGATATTCAAGAAATGGAGCTGGATTCTGGAGCAGTTTCTCCTTACCAACGCATTGAACTGGACGACAGTGTAAAAACGATGGTGAGGGTGTTTGAACAACTGCCAGATCAACAGCGGCTTTTGATTACCCTTCGGGACGTGGAGGGCTACAGCTATGAAGAGATAGCCGAGCAAACAGGATTGGAAGTGAACAACATTAGAGTGGGCATTTCAAGGGCAAGAAAGAAGGCGAAAGAAGATTACTTAAAAATTGCGAATTATGAACAGCAATAAAGACATAGAAGCATTAATCGAGAAATATAACAACGGGGAAACTTCTCTTCAGGAAGAAGAGCAACTCCAAAACTTCTTTCGGGGAGAAGGCGTCCCCGACCATTTGAAGAAGGAGCAGGCTTGGTTTGCACAACTCGACCTTAGAGCGAAAACGGAATGGGAAGGTTTTTCTGAAGATAAGCTTTTTGGGAAGTTGGAAGCCCAAGTGAAGCAAGAAGAAGCCAAAGTGGTTCCTATACTTCAACCTAAAACAAAACAGGTTTGGTTTTACCGAGTGGCTGCTGCCGTGGCTTTAGTGCTGGTGGGCTTCTATATGGGCAATGAAATCAGAAATGATGATGTAGCAGGAGTGAAAGAAGAGTTAGCGCAGGTAAAAGCCATGATGCTGGAACAAATGACAAGCTCATCGGCCAGTGGAAGGCTGCAAGCAGTGAACTACTCGGTTGAACTTAAAGAAGTAGATCAGGAAATGCTCAACGCTTTGATTAATGTGCTAGAAACCGATGATAACATGAATGTAAGGTTGAAAGCGGTGGAGGGTTTGGCCAAGTTTTATGATGAGCCCATAGCCAAGAAAGCTTTGCTTAAGGCTTTAAAAGAAGAGAAAGAGCCGATGATGCAAATTGCTTTGATTGATGTGCTAGTGGAAAATAATGAAAAGGCGGCACTGGATGATTTAGAACGCATAGCCGAAGACGGTAATAGTATAAAAGGAGTGAAGGACCAGGCTTATATGGGCATGTTCAAACTCAAAGAAATGTAAAAATATTTAATCGATTGAATTGGTCAGGATTAGCCTTCCTTAAAAGGTAAAACTCAAAATATCTGAAACATAAAAAAATCAATGATGAAAAAGTTAACAAAGAATTTATTAGCGATAGCGCTCTTTTTAGTAGCCTTTACGGTACAAGGACAGGATTTTAAAGTGGCCATATCGGGTCAAAAGAAAGTGGTGATTAAGGAGGTGAATCGTGTAAGTGTAGAAGCTTATGATGGCACCGAAATCCAAATTACTTCAAGCAATAAAGACGAAGAACGATCAGAAAGAGCCGTAGGCCTTAAGTCGCTCAGCGCAAGGGGAGAAGACAATACAGGAATTGGCTTGAGTGTGAAAACAGATGGGGGGCAAATCACTATTGTTCAAGTAGCCAGACGAGCAGACGGCAAGTACACCATCAAAGTACCCAAGTCGATGAATGTTAAAATTGAACATACTGGCAACTGGGAAGGTGGAAAAATGGAAGTGTATGGAATTAGTGGAGAGCTTGAGATTTCAGGTAATTATAACAATGTATACTTGGAAGGTATTACTGGTCCGGCTTTGGTCAACACAGTGTATGGTGGAGTAGAAGCTAAATTCTCTTCATTGAGCCAAGCAGGCCCAACCTCTCTGGTGTCGGTATATGGAGATGTAGATGTAACACTTCCTGCCAATGCTAAAGCCAATATCTCAGCAAAAACTCCTTATGGTGAAGCCTATTCAGATTTGAGTATTGAATTCCCTAAAACAGATGGTATGAGAAAAGTAAGCTCAACTGTGGAAGGCACCTTAAATGGAGGAGGCGTGAAACTAGATATTCAAGCTTCTTTCAACAATGTCTACCTTCGAAAGAAGTAATCTAAAACATCCGTAAAGCTTAAATAATAAGCGTTACGGACGTTTTTGCTACTACCCAGCTAGACTAAATAGCTACACATTTCCCTCAAAAGGGAACTCAAGTCTAAGACAATATCTCATCCTTTTCGCTTATTAATCAGTATTCAATTTTGGTTGAAACAGGAAGCTTATGTCTTAGAGAAATGAAGAATCAAACTTGAATTTTGGTTCGAATAGAATTCTAAAAACGGTCAACAACTCAAAATATCACAACATGAAAAAGCCAATTTTAATCCTAATAATGCTCATGCTCTTTTCGGTTTGTGCCTTCGCGCAAAAACAAATCGATCAGACCTTTGATGCCAGCTCAGTCAAAAACATCGACCTCTTTTTCAAATATCCCGAATTGGTAAAAATTAAAGTATGGGATAAGAACGAAGTCAATATTAAAGGTCAGGTAGAAATTCACAATGGAGAATTTGATGACGATTTCGAACTCTCTAGCAAGGTCAGTGGAGGGAAACTCATGATAGAGTCGAACATTAAAAACATTGACAACTATAAAAGTTATCAGGTGTATACCGATAAAGATGAGGACGGAGAAAGCAGGTCCGTCACCATTTCGAAAAATGGAACCACCATTTCTACAGGGAAAAGCGGTCGTTATACCAACGGAATCAATATTTCCATTGTGTTAGAAGTGACTGTTCCGCGTAGCATGGCCGTTGTGCTCGATGCCCGCTATGGTTTGGTGGAAGTATTGCAAAGCCCAAAACAGCTTGATGTAGAAGCCCGATATGGCGGAGTGGATGTGCAAGTGGATGAGACTGAGTCTCTGGATTTAGAGGCCCGTACCCAGTGGGGGCAAATCTTCTCTAACCTAGAAACCAAAGTGAAAATTGATGAAGATGAAGGCCTTGGTAAATGGATGAAAGCACATGCTTCTATCAAAAGTGGAGGCCAGCGCCTAAAGGTAGAGTCTCAGTATGGTCACGTGTATTTGCGTAAAAATTAAATCAAGGAATCATGAAAACACTCTTTACATTCATCGCTTGTCTTTTCGCGCAGCTAGTTTTCGCCCAAGCCGAAACGATTGAAAAAAGCTATGTCTACACTGGTCAAAAGCTGGATCTTGATTTGAACTTCGGAACTGAAGTAATCCTGAAATCTTGGGATAAGGATGAGATCTCGGTGAAAATTACCTATGAAATCAATGAAGGCAAGGACAACGAGGTCATGGACTGGAAAGTAGATGATCGCAACGGGAAATTGATCGTTGAAATTGAATTGGACAGCAAAAAGCTAGAAAAGCTTGGCGACTGCTGCTGCAATGGAAAGAATGGTAACTATTGGTCTGGGCGTGGCTCTAAAGGCAATAGAATTTGTGCCAATATTAAGGTGGAGGTGATGATGCCCGGCAAGTCGGATGTGAAGATCAAAACCATTGTGGCCAATGTCGCTGTAGAAGGCTTTTCGGGGAACCTCGATTTAGAAACGGTTACGGGCGAAATTAATTTGCTTTGGGCAAAGGGCGTTGGTGCCGAAGTGAATATTGAAACGGTGAATGGCGGTATCTATACCAATATGGATTTGGACATGGAAAAGGAGAAAGGGCTTCCAAAGATTAGTAGCCATAAAGTAAAGGCAACTTACAAAAGCGGTGGCAAAGCATTAAAGCTGAAAACGGTGACCAGTGATATTTACCTCAAGGAGTCTGGTTTGTAAAAAAGAAGGACTTGGAAAGCGGTCGTTATGTTATCGACTGTTAATGAATTCACCTTTTGCGGTTAATTTCAGTTAAAAAGACAAAGGGCATGCAACATTTTTGCTCCGAGGCGCATCTATATAACAAAGGAAAAAAGCAGCAGTCAGTAACTTTTCTGAAAATGAGAAGTGTAGAAAAATAAAAACCAGATGTTCTCTCAATCCACATTATACTTCGGCACCATGGATGGTCACCACAAAATCAGCATCAGCGGAGTGGTTTTTTATGTAGAAAATGAATGTAAGAATCTACTTCTTAACCATCTCAAATTCATGCATAGAAATAACACGCTCCAATCAGAAAATCAATTTGAATCGGGCGAAGAACGAGTAGCCGAAATTTTACTGGAAGAACTTAAAGGAGGAAAAGACGTGGTGACCTGCAAAGAACTGGAAGCTGTAATTAACCGCACAAGAAATTCAAGATAACCTGATTTAGTTATGGTTTGAGGTGATTATTAAACAGGTGTTTTCTATCCAAGCCCCGGCATCTGTCGGGGTTTTTTTATGGATTCCACATTAAACAATCCACTCAAATTTCATACTTTCAAGCATGCTTACAGAAAAGTATATTCAGCGATTTAGAAAGGAAACTCCAGGAACAGATAAGGTGATTCACTTCAATAATGCAGGGAGCTCGTTACCACCTCAGGCTGTGCGTCATGCCGTGATCAATTATTTGGAGGAAGAGATGACTTACGGAGGCTATGAAACCCATGAGAAGTATGCAGAGCAGATCACAGGAACCTATGCTTCTATCGCCAAGTTGATTAATGCTTCCGCAGAAGAAATTGCTTTGGTAGAGAATGCTACAGCCGCTTGGCATGCTGCCTTTCAAGCCATTGATTGGCAAAATGGTGATGTAATCATTGCTACCCAAGCCGATTACGCAACGAATTACCTTTCGTATTTGCACCTTCAAAGAAAAGTGGCGGTAGAAATCAAAGTCATTCCTAATAAGGAATCGGGAGAACTGGATTTAGCAGCGCTAGAAAACATGATGGATGCTTCGGTAAAGCTGGTTTCTATTACGCATATGCCTACCAATGGCGGCCTCACTGTTGATGCAGAAGGAGTAGGGGAGATCACTCGAAAGCATGGGATCTTGTACTTATTAGATGCCTGTCAATCCGTAGGACAATACCCGCTCGATGTCGATAAAATTGGTTGCGATATGCTTTCGGCCACAGGCAGGAAGTACATGCGTGGGCCACGAGGTACTGGCTTTCTCTATGTTAGAAAGTCGGTCTTGCCTAAATTGACGCCTGCTGTCATTGATCTTCATTCCGCAGAATGGACAGGCAAAGCGACTTACTCCATTCGAAAAGATGCTAAAAAGTTTGAGAATTGGGAAGGAAACCGAGCCAATACCCTAGGGCTCAAAGCCGCTGCGGATTATATTTTAGAGATTGGAATCAATAATATTTGGGAACGTGTGCAGCATTTGTCTTCTGTATTAAGAGAGCAAATCAGCCAAGTAAAGGGTGTGACTGTCCACGATATTGGCGAAGTGAAAAGCGGGATTGTGTCGTTTACCGTTGAAGGAAAATCGGCAGCTGAGGTGAAGACCTACTTACACAGCCAAGGTATTAATGTTTCTTGGACAGGCGTACCCAATACCTATCTCGATATGACGGCTCGACAGTTGAAAGAAATCGTGCGTGCCTCCGTGCATTACTATAATACCGAAGAAGAAATTGAGGTATTTACTGCCACACTAAAGGAAATGGTAGGCTAGAAATAGGTTTGTCCTTATCGCTCTTGGTTAATCAACGCAATAAACTTTTCTAGTTTGTCCGTTTCGGCCTCAAAACTTGTGCTGTCATTGATTACCGCATGAACGCCCCAAAGGTAATTCATGCCTAAGTATTTGGCGGTTTCAGAAAAGGGCAGCCAGAAATGGTCACCCAAATGATTGCCGATGGAGCAGCTTAATGCGGCCATATTTTTTCCCCTCAGCTTTCTGCCCAAATCCTTTTCAATTTCCAATAAGTCGGTAATGCGATCGAAGAACACTTTCATGATGCCGCTCATACTGTACCAATACACTGGAGTGGCAAAAATCAAAGTGTCATAGTTGTCGATGATGTTTCGCATCATAGGAAGGAAATCATCCCCCGCATTTTTATGTTCATAGTCATAATAGCTAAAGTCATAATCATTCAGGTCGAGTAAGTCCCAATCAGACTTTTCTTTGAGCAGGTTCACCACTTTGGAGGTGTCACCGTCATTTCTAGAACTGCCAAGAATGATAATGCTTCTCATAGCTATATGCTGTGTCGTGTGTAGTTTTTTATTTTAACTCTTTGAACATCGGTCCATCTTTTCTGACTTTATCAATTGCTTCTGTCCAATACTCCCAAAATGCGGAGTCCGCTGGTTCATCTGTTCCTTTCCAATATTCACCACCACTTAGAACATCAGTTAAGTCATTTGAGCCACTATTTTCCCAATACGCTTTCAAGCAATAAAGCATGGCCTCGTAACCTACCTTTTTTGATATTAACTCGTCTTTTTCGTTACTCATATTTTTTCCCTAGGCTGATATCTAATTGGTGAATTCTCCAATTACCAAATTCCATTCAAGCGGTGTTTCATTTAAATTGCACACAACGAGAAGCTAAAGCTAATCTTATCCTTTTTAGAAAGAAGGCTTCTAAACCAAAGTCAACAAATAACCGAGCAGCGATCCACCAACCACGATAAATGCACTGTTCAGTTTTTTGAAAACGAATACGGTGATTAAACTCGCCACGGCAATCACTATGGTTTCCCAGTTCACAATGGTGTCTTTGCCCATTTCGATACAAACCGCGACAATCACGGCTACTGCAGCAATGTTCACAGCATCCAAGAAAGCAGCAATTACTTTCGATTTGCGCATTTTCGGCACCAGAGGATTCAATATAGAAACAAAGATGAACGAGGGCATAAATATACCTATTGTGGCTGCTATGGCACCCCAAAAACCTCCCAATTGCCAACCAATGAAGGTGGCGGTAGAAAGTACTGGCCCAGGAGTGAATTGACCTACCGCTACCGCATCAATCAACTGTTGTCTGGTGAGTAAGCCAGTGGTGACGAGTTCGGCATCTAAGAAAGCGAACAATACATAACCGCCTCCATAAAGCAATGCGCCCACTTTAAAGAAAGTCCAGAAGATTTTCATTGAGCCTAAAGTGGCGGTGATTTGCACCAAAGCGATAGGAGAGATACTGTTGAGCGTACTTTTTGAATTTCGGATCAGGTGAATGATTAAGCCTAATGCACCACAAGCAAACAGTGCGATGATTTCGTTCATGCCTAGTAAACTAGCGGCCAAGGTAAGCACCCCCAGAATTCCGATTTCTACATTTTTGAGTGCTTTTTTCCCAAGACGATAAACGGCCGAAATAATAATGGCAATTACCGCTGGTTTGATGCCATAAATAAATGGTTCTACAGAAGGGAGTTGGCCATATTGCTGGTAAAGCCATGCAAAGAGCATGGTGATGGCAACGGCAGGAAAAACGAAACAAGCACCAGCCACTATCAAACCTTTCCAGCCTGCTCTTTCATGTCCGCAGTGCATGGTCATTTCTGTAGAGTTGGGGCCAGGAATCAAGTTAGTGGCACCTACTAAATCCAGAAAATGCTGTGATGTCATCCATTTTCGCTTCTTCACCACTTCATCTTCCATCATAGCGATGTGGGCTGCGGGGCCTCCAAAGGCGATACTGCCCAGTTTGAAAAACAGCTTGGCGACTTCTTTTAATTCCTTACTCATTGCTCTATTTAATCTAAACTAAAAATTATCTCTGCTGTAAAAATATACAAGGTATGATTAATAAAATGGTCTATTTGAAAAGGATGTGGTCTTTTCAACCTGAGGTCAACCAACTCTCCAAAAGTTGCTGACCGATAATGATCAAGGGTTAATGAGCTCTTCTGAATTATAAACAAGAACTTTTGGAGAGTTCTGGCAGATAGGTTAATCTTAACCAGACTTAAAGCAATTCCTTACGAAAAGCATTGGGGGTTAATTCAGTATGCCTTTTAAAGTATTTGGTGAAGTGTGAATTGTCTTTGAAATCGAGTTTATGCGAAATTTCATTTACGGTAAGGTCCGTGTAGAGCAATAGGCGTTTGGCTTCGCTAATAATGTGTTCCGAAATAATCTCCGTTGCCGATTGATTGGCTTCTTTCCTGCAAATGGCATTCAGGTTCTGAGGCGTCGTATGCAAGAGTTTTGCATAGTGCGCTACCTTATTCGTTAATTGGTTTTCTTGGTTGAGCAACTCTTTGAAATGCTGAAAATCGCTGACTTTATTACTTTCACTGGCTTTTTCTGCTTTGGCAGAAAGAAGCAGTTTACCCAAAATGGCTTTTAGCAATCCGTCCACTACTGGCTTTTGACTGTAGCCGTTTTCTTGGTATTCCTGATTGAGTATTTCGAAGAGCGGCTCTAGCGATTGAGCATTGGGGTAGAGGCAAGGGTAAGCGCTCAACGTGGCCAGTAGTTGTTTGATTTCCTTGTCCAAGCAGTCATCGATGTACTGCTTCTTGATGATCAGCACATAGCCCGATGGTTCCGTTTCGATATTCCAAAAGTGAATTTGCTCTTTACGCACCGTAAAAACAATGGGCGGAACGATCTCAAATTTCTGTGTGTCTGTGGTGTGCGTACCTGAACCTTCCGTAAGGAAGATAATCTCGAAATAGCTGTTGTGTTTGTGTGGGGTAGTTTTGCGAATGTTCTTCCTAAAAGGAGAAATCTTAATGCTGTCGATGGGCGCAGTCTTGTCCTTTATTTCGAGTTGTGTAGTCATTGCTGTTTATGCCGTTTCAATGCCAGCCTTCACAAAAATGGCTAGAATGTCCTTTTCTATGGGGAAGGGTTTCATGGGTGGTACATTAGCGCCACCTGGATTACCCACAGGCACTTTACCCACAAACGACTTTACGCCTCCCACCAACAAACGAGGGATTTGGCCAATCACTTCTTTTGCGCTTTTGATCCGAAAACCAAACTGAAGCATTTTCCAATGCACGAAAGTATGCGCAAACGGATAGCGCTGCCCAATAATATGCGCCCGTTCCAAGTGCGCCCAAGCCTTGGTTAAATCATCAGCCTTATACTCTATGGCATAAGCCTGTAACTCCGCTTGAAAATAAGGGGTAAGGGATTTTGGGAGTGTGGTGTTGAGTTTCATTTTTTATGTCAGAACTGTGGCTAAATTAATACTTTCCCAATTATGATTTCTTATCTAGCTGTTTCGCCAACAGCTCCTTCACCACTTTAGCAGCCACCATGGCGGTAGTGCCATTGAGGTCTCGGTTGGGGTTGTATTCTACTACATCGCAGCCCACAATATTAAGGTTGAGGTTTTGAATCATGGTCAGTACTTCGCGGGTAGAAAAGCCTCCCGGTTCGTGATGCGATACCCCGGGCGCAAAAGCAGGGTCGAGCACATCCATATCAAAGGAAAGGTAAACAGGGCCTTCGATCTCAAATTTCATATCAGCTTTCCAATCCTTCATTTGGATCATATGCACATTGAACCTTTCGGCTTGGGCCTTTTGATGTGTGTTTAAAGTACGAATGCCCACTTGGGTCAGGTGTCGGGCAAAACCACCTTCCATAATTCTAGCAAAAGGACAAGCATGAGAATATCGGTTGCCGTCCAGTTCGTCATATAAATCGGCATGGGCATCGAAATGGAGAATGCTGAGTTTGGGGTGCTTCTTGGCCATTGCCTTCACCACAGGGAAAGTGACAGAATGATCGCCACCCAAAGAAAAGGGGAGGGCGCCTTGCGCGAGTACTTCATCAATGCGCAGCTCAATGTCTGTGT
This sequence comes from Roseivirga echinicomitans, assembly GCF_001592935.1. Lineage (GTDB taxonomy): Bacteria > Bacteroidota > Bacteroidia > Cytophagales > Cyclobacteriaceae > Roseivirga > Roseivirga echinicomitans. The sequence continues at coordinate 670,881 of NZ_LRDB01000050.1, read as the reverse complement.
ATTGGCTCAGCTCAGCATTACCACACCAAGCCAGTTTCGCATGCTTGTTAAGGTCGGTCAGGTTTTCGGTAAAGTAATTGGCCGAATCCGATTCTAAGGCCTGAATGATTAGCTCAGGTGCTTTGGCCGGACCTTGCAGAAAGGAAGAGTGATCATCAAAAGGTAAACCGATCAAAGCAATTTGACCTGGCTTTAATTGATTTACAGGAGTTCGTAGAATTGACATACACAAAAAAAGCACGATAATCTGAATATCGTGCTTTTGTTATGAGTTTTTCGGAAGAACTCTTGTCAAACCTTAGATCCTTCGTGCCTCAGGAAAAGAAACGTTACGAATACTTTTCTGCGTTCAAATTTCTGAATCACTCTCCGAAATTGAATTTCAAATCCTAGATTTAATCTAAAACGCCTATCGTCTAAAGTCTAAAATCTAACATCTACTTCGCCCAATTATCCCTCAGCGTAATCGTTCGGTTAAAGACCTTCTTCTCTGGAGTAGAATCTCTGTCTACCACAAAGTAACCTTGTCTTTCGAACTGGAAAATATCGCCCGCTTGTGCCTCTTTAATAGAAGGCTCTAGCATGGCATTCTCAACTACGGTCAGCGAATCAGGGTTGATATGATTTAAGAAATCATCGTCAATGCTGTTCAGGTTTTCGGTACTGAAAAGTCTGTCATACAAACGTAAGGTCGCTGGTACTGCATGTGCAATTGACACCCAACCTAAAGTTCCTTTCACCTTTTTCCCGCTGGTATCGTTGCCGCTGCGGGTTTCAGGATCGTAAGTACAATGAATTTCGGTAATGTTGCCATCGGCATCTTTTTCAAAGCCTGTGCATTTCACGATGTAGCCGTATTTCAAACGTACCTCTCTGTCGGGACCTAAGCCAAAGAATTTCTTAGGCGAAGGCGGTTCCTCCATAAAGTCTTTGCTTTCAATATAAACCTCGCGCGTAAATGGCATTTCGCGGGTTCCGGCAGTTTCATCCTCAGGGTTATTAATGGCTTGCATCATTTCCGTTTTGTCTGCCGGCCAGTTGGTAATCACCATCTTTAACGGCTTCTGAATTCCGAAAACACGGTTGGCTTTCTTGTTCAAATCTTCGCGGATGCTGTGTTCCAAAAGTGCGACATCGGTAATGCCATCTCTTCGGGCTACGCCCACTTTTTTAACGAAATTTTTGATCGAATCAGGCGTATAACCTCTTCTTCTAAAACCAGAAATGGTCGGCATTCTCGGGTCGTCCCATGAAGTAACATGGCCTTCTTCCACCAATTGTAAAAGCTTACGCTTGCTCACAATTGTGTAGCTGAGGTTCAGTCGTGCAAACTCAGTTTGGTTGGAAGGGAAAATTTCTAGTTCATTGATGAACCAATCGTACAAAGCTTTGTGATCTCTGAACTCCAAGGTGCAAAGGCTGTAAGTAACATGCTCAATCGAATCGGATTGGCCGTGGGCGAAATCATAATTCGGATAAATGCACCAAGTGTCACCCGTGTTGTGGTGGGTCACTTTTTTGATTCTATAAATGATAGGGTCGCGCATGTGCATGTTGGGCGAATCCATATCGATTTTAGCACGAAGCACATGGCTTCCGGCATCGAACTCGCCATTTTTCATGCGTTCGAACAAATCAAGGTTTTCTTCTACCGAACGATCGCGGAATGGGCTTTTTATGCCTGGAATAGTCGGGTTGGTTTTACCAGCCGAAATTTCTTCAGCCGACTGATCGTCTATATAGGCTTTACCTTTCTTAATCAACTTGACGGCATACTCATACAGCGTATCGAAGTAATTAGAAGTATAGCGTGCCTCATCCGACCAAGTATAACCTAGCCATTTGATGTCTTCTTTAATCGAGTTGACGTATTCTTCGCTCTCCTTTTCAGGGTTGGTGTCGTCAAAACGAAGGTTACAGCTGCCATTGTATTTTTCGGCAAGGCCAAAATTCAATACAATCGACTTGGCGTGACCAATGTGGAGGTAACCGTTGGGCTCAGGAGGAAAACGCGTCTGGACGAATGAGTTTTTTCCTGATTTCAAATCATTCTCAATCATTTGCTCAATAAAGTTGAGCGACTCTTTTGGGTCCTTTTCACTCATTTTTCCTGTATTCAAAAGTTTAAAGTGCAAGTTTAGTAAAAAGCATTCAGAAGGGATTAAAAAATCCGCTTATCCTTTGATGAAATGCTCAAGGATTGGGGGACTTCATTCAGATTTGGGTTCATATGTGGGGTTGGAAATGAAATTTAGTCTTCAAAAAGACGAATGAGCACGTGAGTCTTTGACTTACAGGAGATTGGGTCGAAAATCGTGGATAAGTCGGTGCATAACCCTGTGGATATCGTAGTGGGAAAGTTGTTGGAAACTAATGGGTTACAAAGTTTGAGTGTAAAGTTAAGGAGAGTATCTTAGTTATATCAAGTGAGGGATAAAAGTCAGAAACTAGTTTTCAGTCTCTCTTCGGGGGAAGCCCGGAAAAATGTATGCGAAAGGGTTACTCTTGAGAAAGATGACCTGAAACAGTCAAAGCTTACTGATGGCAAGTGCGTGAGCACAAACCAAAGTCCGATTCAGAAGCGAGCGCATTTGGGTGTGTGAGCAGAAATTGGAAAAGGTAAAGGGTTCACCCTTATCTTTTCAGCTTGGTTCTTTCTTTTGAAAGACCGAAAAAAAGACTGCAAAGTCTACGTTAAACTGTTTTAGCACTATGTGCGGACAACGGACGAAGCTGAGGAAGACAGCGTTTTTTGTTTATAGCTTGGGCCAATAAATGAAGAGCAAAGACTTGAACAGTAACTTGATGTTGTGAAAAGGCCACGGCTTTTTCATGGCAAGTGGGGGCGAATCTTCGTCCCCCGCTTTTGTTTTTTGGGGGTATTTGTAAAAATACAGATGAAGACCGCTGCCAGGCGGTCTTTTTCGTTAGTAGCGGCCAGAAATCAATTGGAATTATTCTTCTGCCTTATATCCGTAAATGGAGTTGACCGCATCTGCCGAATTGAAGGAGCATTCGAGGTCTTTGATATTGCCATCTTTTAGGCTGTAGACCCAGCTGTGGATAAACGGGAATTCACCTTGCTGCCACTCTTCTTGAACAAAGGATATTTTGGCCAAATTTTTTGCCTGCTCAATCACATTCAGCTCTACAAAACGATCTAGTCGATCCTCTTCATCTACAAGGCCATTCAGTTCTTTGCTGTGGTTTTTATAAACGTCCTTCAAGTTCAGTAACCAGTTGTCTAAAAAGCCAAAGCTTTCATTCGACATGGCGGCTTTTACACCTCCGCAACCATAATGGCCGCAAACGATGATGTGTTTTACCTTCAGTACTTTCACCGCATAATAGACCACACTCAATAGATTGAGGTCGGTATTAACGACTACGTTAGCAATATTTCTTCCTACGAAAATTGAACCCGGAGAAGTGTTGGTAATTTCTGTGGCAGGCACTCTACTGTCTGAACAGCCAATCCAGAGGAATTCTGGCTTTTGCTGATGAGATAGCTTTGAAAAGAAATCGGGATCGACTTTAGTGATGTTCTGGATGAACTGCTTGTTCCCTTCGAGTAATGCTTTGTGTTGATCAGCCATAGCCTAAAGATATAGTTTTTTGAAATTGAATGGATGAAAATTTTACCGCCAGAGATAATTTTCGGCTCCTTACATTCCCGCCCAAATCTTAAAATTCAGCACCCTTTCACGGCTTACAATCACTTCTTCTTTAAAAGTAGGAGAAAGTGTAAGCAGCAGTCGACTATTGAAATAGCTATGAATTTCCTTGATGCTAGAGATTTTGATGATGAATTGGCGGTTGATTCTGAAGAAGAGCTTCGGGTCTAACTCGTCCTTCAACTGATCTAAAGTGTAATCAATGGGCAAGGCGCTTTCTTCGGTTTGAAGGTAGGTGAGGCCATCAGAGTAGAAGAAGTATTTGATGTCGTTTGTGGCAATGCTTTTGAACTGTGGGCCAATTTTGACTAAAAACCTTTCGCGAACACCGGAAGGGAATTGAGACTTTAGGTTGTCAATGTTCTCTTGGTATTGCGTGGTTTCCGTTGCCTTGATGTTTGCCAGTTTTTCGAATGTGCTTTTCAGTTCACTGGCATCAATCGGTTTCAATAAATAATCAATGCTGTTGTGTTTGAAAGCGTCCAGCGCATATTGCTCATAGGCTGTAGTGAAGATGATTTTCGGGTAGTCACTCAATGCTTTGAGAATATCGAAACCACTGCCGTCATTCAGTTGAATGTCCAGGAAAATAAGGTCGGGTTTGGGGTTTTCTTTGAACCAAACCAATGATTCGCTAACAGATTCCAGCTTGGCTAAAATCTGAGCGTTCGGAACGATTTCAGTAATCATTTTAGCCAAACGCTTGGCCGAAAGTGCTTCGTCTTCAATAATGACCAGTTTCATGCCGAGGCTTTTCATTGAGGTACCAATGGTAATTTAACCGTAAAGCTATCTGCGCTTTCTTGAATAACAATGCTTTTGTTGAGCAACAATTCATAACGCTTATTGATGTTTTCTAACCCCAAATGCGTGGTCTTTTCTAAGTTAGGTCGTTTATTCAAGTTGTTACTCACCACTAGAAAATCACTGTCTTCCGTATAGATGTTGATGGTAAGTGGGGTTTCCTTCGAAAAGTAATTGTGCTTTAATGCATTCTCCACCAACATTTGAAGCGATAAAATTGGAATTTGAGCAGCTCCAGCGTCTAAATCATAGTTCACATTAATGCTTTGGCCGTGTCTCGTTTTCAAAACGAATACGTAGTGTTCTAAGTATTCCAGTTCGGTACTGAGCAACACCAATTGCGAGGTGTTTTCCATGAGGTACCTGTAAATCTTAGAAAGCCGAGAAACAAAATCCACCGCCAATTTTGGATCTTCCTCAATTACCGCGGTCAACACACTAAAGCTGTTAAAGAGAAAATGTGGCTCTATTTGGTCTTTTAGGCTTTCGTATTTAGAAAGCGCAAGTTCTTTTTGGATGATGTCTTTTTCATGTTCTGAGCGCCTGGTGTATTCAATATAAATCATAAATGATTTAGCTGAAATGATTAACCAAGAAAGCACCAAGCCTTGCGCAATCGTGGTGGTTAGCGAAGCTTCAACCGTACATGTAGTACAAGGGAAAGCGGGGATAAGGACTTCGGTGTGGAGGGCTGCTGAACCAATAACAAAGGGGGCGGTGATAAGGCAGTTTCCCCAATAAAAAATACCAAGCGTGCGGTACGAAGTCAGGCTGCACTTGTAATGACTTATTAGATATTTTCCAGAATAATCAAGAATTTCAAAAATGACGAGCACCGTAAGCACGGTACTGGCCATGGATACAAAGGTGGATGTACCCCATTCAAAAAGATTATAGGAGGTAATTTTGAAGAACATGAAGACCAAAAGCCCAATTGCTATTCTTAATCCATATACCTTTCCTTTAGACATGGCTCAATATAAGAAAAGCCCTCAAGTGTAAACTAAAGGGCTCTAATGAATTCAGTATTTTTAATCGTTTTGAACGACTTTAATTTTAATGGTAGAGCCTGTTATGGCACTTCTTCCTTTGCCCGGAACTTTCAAAATGCACAGATAATCACCCACTGGAGTCGATGCGTCTACTTTTACTTTCATGTCGTATGTCAAAGGGTCTTCCACATCGTCCTTTTTTGTGAAGGTGAAATTGATGCCTTCCTTACCTGAAGCTTTTGGTTCTTCAACAACGAGATTGTATTTCTTTGCTTTTACTACCCACATTTGAAGATCGATTTCTTCACCTTGGGCTACAGTAACTGTGTAATCCTTTAATCTGATTTCGTTTCCAGACCTTGGTTTTTCAAGATTCTGAGCGCTTAGGTTTCCTAAACCTACAAAAAGGAGTATGACGAATAATGGAATAATTCTTTTCATAATGGAGGTTGTTTTTTTACATATTTACTCATTCAGGGAAATAATGAAACACCACCTTTGTTGGGTTGTCGAAGTATTAGGCTGAGTTGTTGAAGGAAATAGTTAAGCTGTCGGATCGCCCAAGGAGTTTAGTGAAATTGCTTTTTGAATAATTGATACCTTAGCGAAATCTAAAAAAAACCGATTGGAGCATAAATGAGTAAACGCGCACTTGTTAAGTATTTGCAGACTTTAAAGAAGGATGAACTTGAAACGCAGGTGTTGGAGCTTTACGATAAGTTTCTGCCCATTCGTACCTACTATAGCTTTGTGTTCAACCCCAAAGAAGACAAGCTGATAGAGGAGGCCAAGAAAAAAGTACTGAAGGAGTATTTCCCCCAAACCAAACGAAAAGCCAAAGCCCGTAGATCGGTAGCCCAAAAAGCGATCAAGCATTTTTCAACACTGGAATTAGATCCTTCGCTGTTGGCGGATTTTATGCTCTTTAATATTGAAACTGCCATGCGTTTTAATGCCCGAAAGGAAGTACGACAGGAAGCTTTTTTCAAGAGTGTTTACAACTCGTTTGTGGAGGCTTCTGAATTTGTATTACGTAATGGATTGAAAGGAATTTATTGGGAGCGATTAAACAGAATACTAGATGAAGCCGAAAGGCAGAGATGGTTCAATGCTTCGGCTTTTGAGCTCAAGTTGGGCGAATTTTCTGACCTGTCTTAATTCGGACTCGGGGTTCCGCACCATCCAACGGGCACTCTTTCAAAAGAAATTTCCGTAGCGCAGTTTTCATTTGGAGCACATGGCTGAAAAGTGAAAGTGAGTTTCTGATTGTCATTCTTGAAAGAAATAGTAGCGAACCCTTCACTGGTTTGTCCAGTCAAGGTTAAGTCAGTTGGGTTAGGGTATTGCACTTGACTATCGTCATGTTCATAGATTTTCTGAAAGAAAAGACTTAGCTCATTGTCCTCCAAAGTGAATACACCTGTCGCATAGTATCGGTAGTCAACTACCTCGTTGGTAGATGGGCTGGTAATAACCCGGGCAGACCAGAATGTTCCATCGGATAGAAATGTATAAACGAAAGCACTATTGCCGTCAGTATTTGCCCATCTGGCTAACAGTAAGTTTTCAATGGTAGTGTCAGTCTTTGTATCTTCTAAGTCACAAGAGCTGAGAGCGCATATGAGAATCAAACCCAATAGATTGATTATTGTATATTTCATAAGGGAGAACTTCTGGTTTGCCTAGCTTCTTAGACACAATCTTACAATTCTTGGTTGTAACCGTACTCAACCCTTTAGTGCTGCTTGTTTGGCTACCACCGCAATTTGGCCCTGATGATAAATGTCATGCTGCACAATTCCTTCAATAAGTCGCTGAATGGTGTATTCTCTGCCGTATACCGGTGTTTGTAGGAATTCATCGGTTTTAGCATTCAGCAGATCGAAAATCTCTTTCTGCGTATTGACTAATTTTTGAATCAAGTCAGCCCAGTCTTTTTCCGTTGAAATATGAAGATCAGTCCAGTCATTTTGCGAATTCATTTCAATGTCGAATGCATCATTCCCTTTGATTTTTTCAATGACAAAAATCCGCCAATTGATGATGTGATGAACCAGTCGAGCTATAGAATTTGTAGTTGGGATGTGAGCGATATTTACAATTCTGTAATCAATACGGCTTAGTTTATCCATTAAGGACTCTCCAAACCAAGGGAGGCCTTGAAAGGAGTCTTCCAGAGTGCTTAGAAGTTTATTAATTGCTTCCTTATTCATCGTTTATCAATCTTTAAGTCCCTATAGTAAATCCTTCCAACACCAATTTCCGTAATGATAGTTTGAATGTCTATAAGCATACCCATTCTCATTTCAGGGTTTACAGATAGATTGAAAACGATTTTCTCTTTTGGAACGTCTCTTTTACTAATCTCATTTAAAATCCTCTCTTTGAAGTCATCTATTGAAGATTCTAATCCTTCAATTTGAATATTACCATCTTCAAAAACAGTAAGATTTATTGTCGCTATTTTTTGTGAAAGGGCTGCATAGACTGTATAAAGGAATACAGTTCTTGCTTCTTCATTTGTGTTCTCGATAATTGAGTTTGGACTACAGTGGGAGTAATTATCTGGGTTAATATATTCGGTGATCGTGTAGTATTCTGGTTTGAGTTTTAACTTCTTAAATTTAGCTAAGCTGAGTAATTTCCTGTAGTCTTTTTTCTTTCTTTTATTCAGTACCTTACTATTTGTTAACTCTTTTTCAAGCTGATTTAAGGATTTTTCCCAACCTAAAGTAGTAGGTTTGGTTTTTAAAAGACAGCTTGAAATTGTCAAGCTGTCTTGGGAAATAATACTTTTTGTTACCACGAACAGTAATAGCATGCAAACCAATAGCTTCATTAATTCCCCTTCTTAATCGTTGGATAAGTAACACCCAATTGCTCTAAATAACTACCGTATTTTGTTTCGTCATAGTAGAATTTCTCCAACTGCGGGCGGAATTCATCCATGATTTTCTTGTTCAGGTAAATAGGAGGGGCATCGCTGGCCGAGATCATTGGTTTGTACTGTGTTTCCTTGCTCTGCACATTGTTAAAGTAATCCCATGCCTGGGTCACCAATTCTGGTTTTAAAAGGAAGTCCATAATGGTCATGGCTTCGGCTTTGGCACCAGCAGTAGCGCCTTTGTGTGCAATAGGAGTGGCCATGGCAATGGCATTGCTCCAGTGGTGGCCTTGCAAACCGGGGATGTTGGAAGGAAAACGCATGGTTACCGTGGGTACTTTCCATGATACATCACCAATATCATCAGAGCCACCACTTACTGGTCTGGTAACGGGCATTCCCAGATTAGAGAGGTTAGTGCTTAATCCTCTTGGGTTGGAGCCTACTTCGGCTTGTGTCGCTTTGGCCAATTCCTGGTCTTCTTCACTCCAAGTCGGTAGACCTACAATTTTGATGTTCTCATGCATGGTTTCTGCAATGGTTTTATTGAAGTGACGTGGCCATGCGGTACCCAAAATTCTGGAACTCATTTGAGTGTCTGTCATCAAAGCAGCACCCTTGGCTATATTGTTGGCATCCGCATACATTTCCATAATGCCTTCATAAGTTACATCACGGAAATAATACCAAATCGAAGCTTTTGAAGGCACCACATTCGGCTGATCGCCACCATCGGTGATGATGGAATGGGAACGTTTTAGGGTAGTGAGGTGCTCGCGTTTGTAATTCCAGCCTACGCTCATTAGTTCTACTGCATCCAAAGCACTTCTTCCTCGCCAAGGCGAACCCGCAGAGTGCGCAGCTTCACCGTCAAAAGTATATTCAACAGAGATGAGGCCAGTGCCTGAAGCTTGGCCATAAGAAACGGAAAGGTTGCTGCTTACATGGGTGAAGATTGAAATGTCTACATCATCAAAAAGGCCATCGCGGGTGTACCAAGCTTTGGCGGCTACCAGTTCTTCGGCAATACCCGGCCACAAAATAAGCGTGCCTTGAATTCCTTCGCGCTCCATGATTTGCTTTACGGCAAGAGCGGCCGTAATATTCAATGGAATCCCAGCATTATGGCCTTCGCCATGACCCGGTGCGCCTTCGACCATGGGTTTGTGATAGGCAACTCCTGGATATTGAGATGCTTTCGGGATATTATCGACATCGCTACCCAAGGCAATTGTGGGGCCATCGCCTTGTTTCCAAGTGGCAAACCATGCGGTTGGAATTCCAGAAACGCCATCAACTATATCGAAGCCATTGGCTCTTAAAATGCCTGTGAGGTATTTAGAAGATTCATATTCTTGAAATCCAAGCTCGGCAAAGCTGAAGATCTTATCGATCATCACCTGAGTTTGCTTGTGGTTGTCTTCCACAATTTGAGCAACTTCGGTTTTGAGTTTGGTGATCTGTTTCTCTGAATATTTCTTTTGTGCAAAGGTGAAACTGCTCGTAAAAAGTAGCGCAATGCAGAGAAGTAATTTACTATTCAATGGTCTTTTCATGGTTGATTATTTTGGAAGCTGTTGGTTTTCAGTCCTTCCAAAATAATCAATTTCATGAAGAGTTAAAGTCGGTTTTATATGATCAGTTAATTTCTAAATCCATTTCCTTCGGATATTCAACAGAGTACTTTAGAATCAACTCCCTTTTTTCTCCTGGTTTGAGTTTTGTTTTCCAAGTCAACAAGCCTGTTTCCTTATTCATTTCAGCACCTGAAATCTCAATCACATTGACCTTGACATTGTCTCTGGCAGTGATTGGAATTTGATCATAAATCGAAATGCTCACTTCGCTTGACTTGGTATTCATTACCGTAATTCTGAAATGCCTTTCTTCTCTTTTTTTGTTGCTAAAGAATTTCCTTTCTTCAAAGTCTTTAAGTCGTTCTCTGTTGATGACAATGCCTTCATCCTTGCCCATTGAGATATTCAAGGTATCAGAACCCACATTGGTATCGATGATTGATTTGCCAACAAAGCGGTTCTCAAAGTAAAGGTTCGATTCCCCATCCAATAATTTCAAATCTGTCCAGTCCTTGATCATGGCCACCAAATAAGCCGTCTCTTTTACTTTTGGGCTTGTAGAATAGATATACTCAGCTTCTACTTCTTTGGTGAGCATATCTACCACTTCTGGTTTCCCTGTAGATGGAATACTATAAGGCAATTCAATATCATATACAAAATTGGTTTGGTAGTTAATGTAATTGATAGGAATGGGGTTGGATACTTTCTCTCTTTTAATTGAGTTGCTTCCTCTGATTTGTATTCCAGGTACCCTACCAGCAAGTGCATCAGAGCTTCTTGATCCATAAGCCGTAACTACCACTTCACCCAACTCCGTTACATCAGACCTCATTTCGACATTTATATTTTCACCCGTAATGGGTTTTTCTTGGGTAACGAAGCCTAGAAACCTGAAAACCAATATGGAGTTATCATTAGGTACCTGAAGACTATAAAACCCATTGTTATCCGTGGAAACACCGAGAGTTGTTCCTTTTACTAAAACGGAAGCGCTGGGTAGGGGTAATCCATCATCCGAGCTAATAACATAACCATGCACTTGTCTAATCCCCGAGTTTCTATTGGGGTAAAAGTTTGTTCCTCCCAAATAGTAGGGAGAAAGCTCTGGTGCTGTGCCGCTCGACTCTAAATCTCCAGAGGCAATTCTTAATTTCACATCCTTCCAGTCTATTCCTGTGTTCTGGTAAACGCGTGCTTTATAAGTAATGGATAAAGGTTGAGAACTGTCTTTGGCCCTAACATCATAGGCAGGAAACCAACCCGCTTCGCTCACCGCATAGCTAATTTCGATGGGTATGGTTTGGCTCTTATCTGAACTGATGGTAAGGAAAATATTGGAGGAAGGCTTTTTTTGCTGACCAGAATACGAATCAAGTTGTAAGCCTATTTGCATTAACTTCTCGTTGAGCTTTCCTTTTCTTAGGTTAAGATTGAACTCATCTTTTGAAAGGCTTTTGAATCTTTCAGTGAAATAACCTACTGCATTTTTGAATTCCTGATTTTGGATGCCTTGATCACCAACAATTTTTTGGTTCTGGTTCAATAAGGTCATTTCCTTTTGTAGAATGCTGATTTCAAGCTCAATGTATTTTATGGAGTCTGAAATGGCATCCGATTGATTTAAGAGCTGATTGATGAGATCTGGCTTATTCTCCTTTTCTAAATAATCAAGTTCATGTCGCACAGAAAGAATCGTAAACCCTTCACCAGAAATTTGAATTGTTTTAGGGTCTAAGTTGAAAGAAAGGTGAGAAATCTTGAATTCGTTCTTGCCATTTTTGAGCGGCAGTTTTGCGGTTCTTCTCACCTCGGCTCCCTTGGTGTAAACTTCTACCGACTTGATTTTTGATTCGATGGTGGATTGTCCATGACTGAATTGAACGGCCATGAACATTACTAAAAGTAATGCCGAGAGTTTCATAATTATAGCGTTTAGTTTAAGGTATTTGAACTTCATTGACTCAATGATGCTCAGCTTTGAGGGATTCCATAAAGGGATACTCAAAAAAATAAGGTGGACGGCCGCCCGTACCTCTTAAACAATATAACTACCGATAAACCCCTAGTGAGGTAGTTGGTCAACCCAATGAAAGGTGTTTGTTTGCCTATTTCTTTCTTCTCAAGGCAATGCACTCAATTTCAAGTCTAGCACCAACGGCTAGGCCACTTGTTCCGAAAGCGCTTCTGGCTGGTTTGTTTTCTGCAGTAAAATACTTGATGTATTCTTGATTGAACTCTCCCCATTCATCAATATCGGCCATCATTACCGTTACCTTGATTACGTCATCCAGTGATGAGCCATTGGCTTCTAAAATAGCTTTCATGTTCTCTATGGCTTGTTTTGCTTCTGCTTTTAAACCACCTGGCGCTAAGTCTAATGTGCCGGGAAGGTTTCCGATTTGCCCCGATAGATAGATAATGTCATCCACAATTACTGCATCAGAAAAGGGTAGTCCTAGCGTTTTCATGGCCTCAGACTGATAATGCTCAAGGCTTTTTTCTGTAGTGGTGCTGCAACTAACTAAAAATAAGCTGAGAACTAATAAAAAGGGGTTTTTCATAATGGTTGGTTTGTTAAGGTTTGTTTTTCAATTCAAGGTGCTTGGCAATTGAAGTCAACAGATTGCTATGTCCACTCTCTAGCATCACCAATTCACTGTTGGGTAAAAGTTTATGCAAGGGTTCAATGGTTTTCGTGCCAATGACCTTGTCGTGCTTGCCGATGTAGAAAGTAGTAGGGGTATGATGTTCGTTGATTTGGGCTGCCAATGAATTTAGGTTGGGTAAAAAGTGCCTTAAGTTGACCCATGAATGATACACCTGAGAACGTTTGAACTCGGTATCCATTTGGCTTTCTGCAAACCTCAAGCTGTAATTGTTCATGGTTTTCAAGGTGCGCAATGTTTTCACCAAAGCTTTGAAGAACCAAGGGCTTTCAATTTGAGTTTTGAACAGTTTTCTGAAAAGGAAAGGATAGGTGGAAAAACGATAGGAAAAATGGGTAGTAATTCCATCAGGAGCAATCAAGTGGAGGTGCTTGATTTTGTCTGGGAAAAGCTCAGCTGTAATCATCGCATATTTCCCACCCATTGAGTAGCCCATTACTTCAAACCGATTGATATGCTCATCGGCTAAAAACTTTTCCATGAACTCCAACCAGTCTTTCCGTAGAAGTGTCTGTTCATTTCTAGGAAACTCACTAGTACCATGGTAGGGTAAATCAAAACTGTAAATGGTATGTGTCTCTTTTAGGCTTTCCCAAACGATCTTAAATGATGAATGGTCAAGGCCGAAGCCATGGAAACAGAGCATTACATTCTCTCCACCATTCCAAATGGTATAATTTAAAGAGCAGTGATTAATTGTAATATTTCTATGTGTTTCGTTTAACATCAATTGCTGTTGAATGTCTTTTGTAAAAATGTAGAATCATAATCGTAACACAAGAACTTCGGTAGAATAATCTTTGGTATGCAATTATGTAAGTGCTTGCATTTTTTGCAGAATTTTAAAATTCACAGAACAAAAGGTTAAAAATAAACGTCTGAATGCCGAAGGAAACTTTGGAAAACATTTAAGTTTCCGTAGTTTTGCGATCGAAATGGATGTTAGAGAGAATATTTTAGAGAAGGCAACGGAACTGTATACCCGTTTTGGGATCAGGGCTGTGACAATGGACGACATCGCTAAGGAGTTGGGTATTTCTAAGAAAACGATTTACCAATACTACAAGGATAAAAGTGAGCTGGTGAGCACAATCACCAAGTATCACTTTGATATAGAGAGTCAGCGGTTCTGTGGTTTAACAGAAGAGAGTAAGAATGGGGTGCACGAACTTGTGTTGCTTTCTACTTGCTTGCGAGATTCCATAAGGGAAACGAAAATGAACCTCCTTCATGAACTTCAAAAATTCTACCCAAAGGCGTGGAAGATGTATGAAGAGTTCAAAGGCAATGTGATGAAGGAGTCGATTGTTAATGTTATTGAACGTGGAAAAAGAGAAGGTCTCTTTAGGCCCAGTATAGATGCTGAACTCATTGCTATTATGAGGATAGAACAGGTTCAAACATTCCTTCTTGGAAACCTTGTTCCTCGGGATAAATACACAATAGAAGAAATACAAATGCAATTATTCGATCATTTTATGCATGGTCTTTTCACCATAGAAGGTCACCAACTTTTTAATCAATACACAACAAACTCAAAAAACAATGAAGAGCAGAATTAACAAATACACGCTTATGCTCGCGCTTTTGCTGCCAGCTATTGCGGTAAAAGCTCAAACGGAATATTCTCTGAATAAGGCATTGGAATATGCTTTGATCAATAATGAGAATGTGAAGAATGCGCAACTTTCTACACTGGATGCAGAAGCACAGGTGTTTGAAACGCGTGCGGATGGTTTACCACAGATTACCGCGGGCTTTAACTACACGAACAACCTGTTTATTGCTAAAAGTCCGATTCCGAATTCGTTCATCACGGGCGATCCAAACGCTGAAGGCGTAACCTTGGTGGGGTTTGGCGCTCAGCACGTGGGTAACCTTAATGTTGGTTTGGAACAAATGCTTTGGGACGGATCATTCTTTATTGGCTTACAGGCTGCTAAGGTGCTCAGGGAAAAAGTAATAGTAGACAAAGCCAAGGCTGAAGTAGATGTTATCGAACAGGTGACTAAAGCTTATTATTTGGTTTTGGTGAACCAAACACGGGTTGATTTGATCAATGCCAACCTATTGACTCTGAACACGACTTTAGATGAAACCAGAACTCTATACGAGAATGGTTTTGCCGAAAGAATTGATGTGAGCAGACTTCAGGTACAAACCAATAACCTATTGGCCGAAAGAAGCGGTGTTGAACAATCGGTAAAGGCCAGCAAGGATTTACTTAAGCTAAGCATGGGGATGCCAGTAACAGAGGAAATAACCCTTACTGGTGAATTGGAAGCCCTTGATTTCAAATATGATCTTTCAGAACTGGATGGTTTTGCGCTAAGTAATAGGTTAGAAGTACAGCAACTCAACTTTTTGAAAGAACTGGCTGGTCTTCAAATTAAGAACACTACTTCTCAATATATACCTAAAGTTACTTTTAATGCAGGTTGGGGTAGAAATACAGGTTCCAACGATTTTAGTGATTTAACAAATGGTAAAAAGTGGTTTTCTAACTCTCAAATTGGCTTGAATGTTAGCATTCCAATATTTGATGGTTTAAGAAAGAAGTATACCATTCAGCGTAATAAAATTGAGTTGGAAACACTCAACAATCAATACAGTTTATTGACCAATAGTTTGTCTCAAGAATTTGAGAATGCTAAAAGAAACCTGGAGGTGAGTCTGGAACAATTGGAAGTACAAGAATCCAATATGGAATTGGCTCAAGAAGTAAGCAGTATTACAAAAGAGAAGTACAAAGAAGGGGTTGGCTCTAACTTAGAAGTTACCAATGCCGAAAAGGATTATAAAGAAGCAGAAACCAACTATTTGAATGCCTTATACAATGCCATTATTTCAAAAGTGGACTTAGATAAAGCACTCGGAAAACTACGAAACAATGACAACTAACAACTCAAAATATATCAATCACATGAAAGCTAAATCAATCGCCACAATTTTTCTTGCTGTGCTTACGGTAGCAGCATGTGGGCCTAAATCTGAAGGTGAAGGTCTTGACGCAAAGAAGGCAGAACTCACAGAAGCGAGAGTTCAACTTCAGGAAATCAGAAATAAAATCGAAACCATCGAGGCTGAAATAGCCGAAGCAGATCCTACTTTTTTCAATGGTTCAGGAGCAGCGACTTTGGTGACCACGGTAACCACTGAAAAGAAAAAATTCGATCATAAAATCGAGGTAAGGGGAACAGTAATGTCCCGCACCAACGTGTATGTGAGTGCTGAGAGCATGGGGCTTTTGACATCGTTGAAAGTGATTGAAGGCCAATCGGTGAAGAAAGGTCAGCTATTGGGAACTATCGACTCAGAGCAACTAGAGAAATCAATTGATGAAGTGAAAAATCAATTGCAGTATGCTACTACCATCTTCGAAAAAAGAGAAAGACTTTGGAAGAAGAATATTGGTACTGAGGTAGATTACCTTACTGCCAAAAACAATAAAGAATCGCTTGAGAAGCAACTTTCAACTTTAAGTACCCAGTTGAGCAAAACGAATATCGTGGCTCCTTTTTCTGGAAGTATTGAAGAGGTACCTGTAAAAGCAGGAGAGGTGGTTCAGCCAGGTTCGCCAATTGTATTCTTGGTGAGCAATAGCGATATGTACATTAATGCCGAAGTTTCAGAAGCCTATTTAGGCAAAGTGAAGGTGGGTGATTCTGTAGATATCCAAGTACCTTCTATGAATAAGGATTTTACTTCGAAAATCGTAAGCATAGGAAATGTGATCAACCCCGCTAGCCGAACTTTCACTATTGAAGTGAAATTACCAAGCGAAGCTTCCAATGCAAAGGTGAACATTGTGAGTATTTTAGGTTTGACGGATTATACGAATAATGAAGCCATCACAATTCCTTCAAGAATTATTCAAGAAGACCTCGAAGGTAACTTTGTGTATGTGTTGGATGCATCGAAGAAAGCGAATAAGGTGCATGTGAAATTAGGTCTTTCGCACGATCACGAAACAGAAGTGCTTTCGGGCCTTAAGGGTGGAGAAGTGATTGTTGATAAAGGCAATCGTACGATTGCAGATGGTACTACTGTAAAAGTGCAGAATTAATCTTAACCTCTGAATTAAAGCATTATGGCTGAAAATAATCAACAAAATGTGATTGATAAGGAGTTTGGATTAACCTCCCTGTCGATTCGAAATAAAATTACAGTATATGTACTTACGCTCATTATTGTAGCGGCAGGTGTATATTCTTACATCACCTTGCCAAAAGAAAGTTTCCCAGAAGTGGAGCAGCCAACGGTATATGTGAGTACAGCACACCCAGGTAACTCCCCTGAGGATATTGAAAGTTTGATTACTCGTGAACTGGAAAAGGAAATTAACACTATCGAAGGTGTTGATAATATCCAATCTACCTCTGTACAAGATTTCTCCGCCATTGTAGTGGAGTTTCAAGTAGGGGTTGATGTAGACAAAGCTTTGACCGATGTAAAAGATGCTGTGGATAAGGCTAAATCTGAACTGCCATCAGATTTAAAGTCCGACCCGAGTGTAATCAAGTTTAGCTTTTCAGAGAACTTTCCAATTCTGAACCTTAACCTTACCGACCCTTCAAAATCTTTAGATGAGCTGAATGATATTGCAGAATATCTTGAAGATGAGATTGAGAAGTTCAAGGAGATTTCTAAGGTGAATATTGTTGGGGTTGATGAGAAAGAAGTAGAAGTGAAAGTAGATCCTTTCAAACTTGAAGCAAGAAAAGTGACTTTTACGGATATTGAAAACGCCATTTCGGCTGAAAACCTTACCCTATCAGGTGGTAACGTGGTGGCTGATGGTTTAAGGAGAAACGTAAGGGTAATTGGTGAATTTGATGATCCTGCGCAAATCGAAGGAATTATCATTAGTTCTGAAGATGGAAACATTGTTTACTTAAGGGATGTAGCCACTGTTACATTTGGCTATAAAGACAAGATGAACTATGCGCGTTTAGACTTGGATCCAGTGGTGAAGTTGGACGTAATGAAACGAAGTGGTGAAAACCTTTTGATCGCTACGGACAAAATCACCAAGCTGATTGATGAAAGCTACGCAAGTGGTCAAATTCCTGCATCTACAAAAGTAACCACCACCAACGATCAGTCGAAGGACACAAGAGAGCAAGTAAGTAGTTTGGGTAACAACATCATCTTCGGGGTAATTCTGGTAGTTACTGTGTTGATGTTCTTTTTAGGAACCCGTAACTCACTTTTCGTGGGTATGGCCATTCCGTTGTCAATGTTTATGGCCTTAATGATTCTAGGTTTATTGGGCATTTCTATCAATACCATGACGCTTTTCGGTCTTATTATGGCCTTGGGTATGTTGGTGGATAATGGGATTGTGGTGGTTGAAAACGTATATCGTTTGATGGAAGAAGGTTTGAGTCCAATGGCTGCCACCCGTAAAGGGGTAGGCGAAGTGGCTTTACCAATTATATCATCTACTGCGACTACTTTGGCTGCCTTTATGCCATTGGCTTTTTGGCCAGGTATCATAGGTGAGTTTATGCTCTATTTACCAGTGACATTGATCATTACACTTGGCTCATCTTTGTTTGTTGCCTTGGTGATCAACCCTGTATTTATTTCTTCCTTCATGAGTTTGGATGGGAAGAAAGTATACAACCATAAAAGGATCATTATTAGATCATCTATCGCTATAGTTTTAGGACTAATAGTCGCATTTGGAGCAGGGATTCCGGCATTGGGTAACTTATTGATCCTCATTGGGGCGCTTACTCTAATGAATATTTATGTATTAGGGCCATTGTCTAAAAGATTCCAAGCTGGCTTTTTGCCTGCACTAGAAGGTCGTTATGAAAGAGTGTTGAAGAGTGCGGTAAAACATCCAGGTCTTTACTTGGGTGGAGCATTTGTAGCGCTATTCATTTCATTGGGGATCTTTGCAGCTTTCCAACCTAAGGTGTTATTCTTCCCTGAAAACGAACCTAAGTATGTGAACGTATTTGTTGAATTTCCTGTAGGAACTGACATTGAAGTAACCAATGATTTTGCCAAGACGATTGAAGCGCAAGTGCTTGAAATCATCAAGCCTTATGAAGCGGTTGTAGAATCAGTTTCTACCAACGTAAGTCAGGGCGCTGCTGATCCAAATGATCCAACTGCTGTAGGTCAATCGGAAGAGCCACACAAGGCACGTATCACCGTTAACTTTATTGAAAGTAAACTTCGTGGAGATATCAATACGCAAGATGTAATGAACGCTTTGCGTGCGGAAATTAAGCCAGAGCCTGGTGTTACTTTAACCATTGATAAAGATGCTGCTGGTCCGCCAACAGGTAAGGCGATCAACTTAGAGATTATTGGTGAAGACTTAGAAACTTTGATCCATGTGAGTGAAGATATTCAACAAAAGATTGATGAGTCTGGTATCCGTGGAATCGAAGAATTGAAAAGTTCTTTAGAACTGGGTAAGCCTGAGTTGATCGTGGATGTCGATCGCGATAATGCCAGACGTTTCGGCTTGTCTACTTATGCTATTGCCAATGAAATTAGAACGGCTCTTTTTGGTAAGGAAGTTTCTAAATACAAGGAAGGTGAAGACGATTACGAAATCAATGTTCGTTTGAATCAAGACTATCGTTATGATATTGATGCCTTGCTGAACAAGAACATCACCTTCAGAAATCAGAACTCAGGTAAATTGGTGCAAGTGCCTATTTCTTCTGTTGCTCATGTGCGCTATGGCTCCACTTATGGTTCAATCAAAAGAAAGGATTTGGACAGGGTAGTGACGTTAAGTTCTAACGTTTTGGCGGGTGCAAACGCGACCGAAATTGTAGATCAACTCAAGGTACTAATGGCTGATTACGACATGCCAACGGGCTATAACTTCGCTTTTACAGGAGAGCAAGAAGAGCAGGCAGAAAACATGGCTTTCTTGGCCAAAGCATTGCTTATCGCAGTGTTCACCATCTTCTTGATCATCGTGTCTCAGTTCAATAAAATTACTGCGCCATTCATCATTATGGTATCTGTATTCTTAAGCACGATTGGTGTGTTCTTGGGCTTGGTGATTTTCAATATGGAATTCGTGGTAATCATGACCATGGTAGGGATTATTGCCCTGGCTGGTATTGTGGTAAACAACGCGATTGTACTTATTGATTACATTGAACTGACCAGGAAGAGGAGAAGAAGAGAATTAGGTTTAGATGATGATGCCCGTTTACCAATGGAAGAAGTGGTGAACTCAATTATTATTGCAGGTAAAACGAGACTTCGTCCTGTAATCTTAACGGCCATTACTACCATTCTTGGTTTGGTGCCTTTGGCAGTTGGTTTGAACATTGACTTTATAGGTTGGTTCACTAGTTACAATGCGGACTTTTATGTTGGAGGTGATAACGTAGTGTTCTGGGGGCCAATGTCTTGGACAATTATTTTTGGACTTACTTTCGCCACTTTCTTGACACTGATTATTGTTCCTACTATGTATTTATTAGCAGATAAATTCATGTATAGAATAGCAGGTAGGAAGGAAGCTAGAAAGGCGAGTGCCTTAAGTTAAAAGAACAAAGCGAACGGAGCTTTGGCTTGATGTTTGTATAAAGTACTATGTGGTGATTTAGGTGTCTGTTTCTCAGACGCCATCATAGTTAAGGTTGATTTGGTTGCTCTCGGGGTGGTTCCCGAGAGCTCTTTTTTTGAACTGAAATGAGGTTCAATTGGTTAGCAAAACGTATATGAAGTTTAATGTTTTCAGTTTCGTTTTAATAGTTCTATTCCTGGGTTGGATAGAGCTCTATGCCTACCAAGCCACAAAAACACTTTTAAAGAACATAAAGGCCAATCGCGCCAAGTGGCTCAGGAGGATTTACCTCTTACAGGCCATAGTAATGATGGCTTTGGTCTTTTATCTTTACCTTTCTCAGGCAGGAACCGTTGCCTTTAGTTTTACCATCTCCATAATTTTCATGTCCTATACAGCCAAGCTGGTTGGTTTGGTATTCGTCTTTATTGATGACATCAGAAGGGCTGTGGCACTTTTCTTTGCAGGGAAAAAACGTAGAAAGGAAAAGAAAATAGCAGCAGGTAAAAAAATATCTAGGTCTGAATTCCTTGCCAAAACTGCCGTTGCGGCAGCTACTTTGCCAATAGTGACCATGAGTTTTGGCATAGTGTCAGGTGCATACGATTATCGTATAAGGAGAAAAAAATTATATCTTCCTAATCTTCCCAGTGGTTTTAATGGGATTAAAATGGCGCAGCTCTCCGATATCCATAGCGGAAGCTTCTTTGATAAAAAGGCAGTAGAAGGAGGGATTAATTTATTAATGGCCGAAAAACCGGATGTGGTGTTTTTTACGGGCGATTTAGTAAACAACCAAACCAAAGAAGTAAACGAGTATTTCGATATTTTCTCTAAAGTAAAAGCGGACCTCGGAGTTTACTCTACTTTAGGGAATCATGATTACGGAGACTATTTGCAGTGGTCTTCACTTCAAGCCAAACAGAAAAACCTCCAAGACATGGTGTTGGCGCATGAGAAACTGGGCTGGAACTTGATGATGAATGAGAACGCTTCACTGAAAGTAGGAGGGGATCAAATTTCATTAATAGGAGTGGAGAACTGGGGTGCAGGCCGTTTTGCCAAATATGGTGACTTAGACCTTGCACATAAGAACTCAGAAGGAGATGTAAAGATTCTGCTTTCACACGATCCAAGTCACTGGGATGCGCAAGTAAGACCAAACTATAAGGACATTGATCTAATGTTTGCAGGGCACACCCACGGCATGCAGTTAGGAGTGGAGATCGGTAATTTCAGGTGGAGCCCTTCGCAATGGATGTATCCGCAATGGGCCGATTTATATACCGAAGGAGACCACCACCTCTATGTCAACCGAGGCTTTGGCTTCTTAGGCTTCCCTGGCCGAATCGGTATTCTTCCCGAGATTACCATTTTTGAATTGACGAATAGACCTGTTTAAGGGTGGGGCTGCTGAAACCCCACGTTGCATTGGTTGTAAAGCGTTAACGTTTTTCGAACTTCTCTTTATACATTTCAAAACTCTCTTTAAGAATTTTGATGGCAGTTTGCTTGTCAAGGAACTCCTCTACAACTACAGTTTTCTTCTCTAGCTTTTTATAGTCTTCAAAGAAATTCCTCATTTCTGAAATGAAGTGTGCTGGAAGTTCAGAGATGTCGTTGATATGGCTCACACTCGGGTCTCCTTCGGCAACGGCAATGATTTTATCATCCGCTTCTCCATTATCAAGCATTCGCATGACGCCAATCACTTTGGCTGGAACAATGCACATAGGAACGATATCGATTTGCGATAGAATGAGAATATCCAAGGGATCTCTATCCTCACAATAACTCTGCGGAATAAAACCGTAGTTCGCTGGGTAATAGACGGAAGAGTATAACACTCTGTCGAGCATTAAAAGCCCGCTGTCTTTATCAAGTTCGTATTTTGCCCTTGTTCCTTTTGGAATTTCAATGATGCCATTTACGATGTCTGGCAGATTATCACCAGGAGAAACATCATGCCAAGGGTTGAATTTATTTTTCATAAAGTTGATTTTTCTGTTGGCTAAGCTTACTCATCATTTCACATATACTGTCAAAGCGATGCACTATTCAGCCTTGAATGACAAAGATAGTTAATGGAAGTGTGCAAATAACTTAAGAAAGCCACTTTGAAACGGAAGGGGTTCATGTTTCTGGCCTATCAGTAAGTAATGTACCAGTCAGTCTATGACAAACAGTGTGACAAAAACATAAAAAAGGCCTTAGAAGTAATTCTAAGGCCTTTTGCGGAGGGAGGGGGATTCGAACCCCCGGTACGGTTTCCCGTACGCATGTTTAGCAAACATGTGGTTTCAGCCACTCACCCATCTCTCCGTGTAATTAAGCTGATATATTGCCCTCGTTTAAGAGGAGTGCAAATATAGGTGAATAGATCAGACTTCACCAAGCGTATTTTAGAAAAATTACCATCAATGTAAATCCATTTTTATAACTCATTAAAATTGAGTCTATTCATTAAACGTTGGCCTCCAAAGGCCGTCTAAATCGAAAATCAACACAACTAAAACTATGTATCAACCAAAATGTATGAATGTCACGAGTTTCCGTACCGGAATGCTCGTGCTTTGCGCTTTGCTGATCAGTTTTATGTCTTTTGGACAGAAAATTGACTTCAGTAAGCTAGAAGCGATGAAGCCAAGAAGTATTGGTCCTGCAAATATGAGTGGGAGGGTTACCGCTATCGCTGTGGTAAATAGCAGCCCAGAAATTATTTATGCCGGTTCTGCCTCGGGCGGTCTTTGGAAGTCTGAAAGTGGAGGTATTGCTTGGGAGCCTATTTTTGATGGTAACCTGGCCTTGTCTATTGGAGCAGTAGCCGTTTCTCAGAAGAACCCAAATATTGTTTGGGCAGGAACAGGAGAGGGGAACCCTCGAAACAGCTTAACCGGTGGTTATGGTGTTTACCGCAGTTTAGATGCGGGAAAAACCTGGAAGTTAATGGGGCTTGAAAAAACCCGAAACGTCCATCGTATCATCATCGATCCAAATGACCCTAATACCGTGTACATCGGTGCTATTGGTTCTCCTTGGGGCGATCACAAAGAAAGAGGTGTCTATAAAACTACAAATGGTGGCGAAACCTGGGATCATATACTTTATGTAGATGAAAAAACAGGTGTTGGCGACATGGTAATGGACCCTTCTAACCCAAATAAGATTTTAGTAAACATGTGGCAACACAGAAGAGAACCTTGGTTCTTTACTTCTGGAGGGCCAAGTTCAGGTTTATACATGACCGTAGATGGTGGTAAAAACTGGACAAAGCAATCAGCAAAGGATAATGGAATTCCTGAAGGCGACTTAGGTCGTATGGGTTTGGCTTTTGCTACAAACAACCCAAATAGAGTTTACGCACTTATCGAAGCCAAAGAGAATGCGCTTTACCGTTCAGACGATGGTGGATTTAAATGGGAAATGATTAACAATGGTAATGACATTGGAAACAGGCCTTTCTACTACTTCGAAATCTATGTAGATCCGAAGAACGAAAATAGGGTATACAGCATTTTCACCAATGTGCACCGAAGTGAAGATGGTGGAAAGTCTTTCGAGAACATTATTCCAAGAAACCTTATTCACGTAGATAATCATGCATTATACATTAACCCAGACGATCCTAAATATATGATCTTGGGTAATGATGGCGGTATGGCCATTACGCGTGACATGGGTAAGAAATGGCAGTTTGTTGAGAATTTGCCTTTGGGTCAATTCTATCACATCAATGTAGATAACGAAATGCCTTACAATGTGTATGGAGGTTTACAAGATAACGGAACCTATACAGGTCCTGCTTATACTTGGAAAAGCGATGGAATCAGAAACGATTACTTCTTCACAATTGGTGGTGGTGATGGATTTGATGTAATGGCTGATCCTGACGATTCACGTTATGGCTACTCTCAGTCACAACAAGGAAATGTAGGTAGATATGATAAACTTACTGGAAGCAGCAAGAGAATTAAGCCTACCAGCGATGACCCTAAAGTGAAATTGCGTTTCAACTGGAACTCAGCCATGGCGCAAGATCCGTTTGACAACAGCACTATCTATTTTGGAAGTCAGTTTGTGCACAAGAGTACAAACAAAGGTGATAGCTGGACAATTATTTCTCCAGACTTAACCACCAATGATACTACTAAACAAAATCAAGATAAAAGTGGTGGTTTAACGATTGATGCTACTGGAGCAGAAAACCATACAACCCTTTTGGTGATTGAGCCGAGTGCTGTAGAAAAGGGAGTACTATGGGCTGGGTCTGATGATGGCTACATTCATGTTACTAGAGATGGTGGTGCCACTTGGACAAACGTATCCAAAAATCTTAAAGGTGTTCCTGCTGGATCATGGGTAAACCAAATCAAAGCTTCTAGATATAATAAAGGAGAAGCCGTAGCGGTAATCAATAATTACAGAAGATTCGATTTCAAGCCTTACCTGATGAGGACTAAAGATTATGGAAAAACTTGGACGGCAATAGCTTCTGAAAATGATGTTTTCGGTTATGCTTTGTCTTTTATCCAAGACCCAGTAGAACCTAAGTTAATGTTCTTCGGAACAGAACATGGTTTATATGTGAGTATTGATGAGGCAAAAACTTGGACCAAGTTTGAAAACGGTTATCCAAGTGTGTCTACAATGGACTTAGTGATTCAAGAGCGCGAAAGTGACTTGGTCATCGGAACATTTGGTAGAGCTATTTATGTACTTGATGATATTAAGCCATTGCGTGTTTTGGCAGCTAGAGGGCAAAAGTCGGTGACTGAGTCTGCTGTTACCGCTATTGACGCGAGTACTTCTTACATGGTGAGTACAAGGGCTGCAAGCGGACCCGCTAACCCTGGTAATGCAACGTTCGAAGGAGAAAACAGACAGTCTGGTGCTGCAGTAATAAAATTCTTTGCTAAGAAACCCGAAACTCCAGCAGGTGGAGGTCGAGGCGCTGGTGCTGCTGCACCTCAACCACAAGCCAGACAAGGTGGTGGTCAAGGTGGCGGAGGCCGTGGTGGCCGAGGCGGAGTTGGCGGAGGTACTAATATTCCAAGAGGTCCTCAAGCTAAAATCGAAATTTTTGATCTAAGCGGAACCTTAGTGAGAACATTAAGCGCTTCAATTAACGAAGGCTTGAATAGTGTTTCGTGGAGATACGATGAGAATCCTCCTGAAGGCACAATACAGCCGGATCTTCCTCCAGGTGTTCCTGCTGAATTTGCTAGTTTCTTCAGAAGGGGTGGAGCCCCTGCATTGCCGGGCGCCTATACTTTCAAAGTAACTATTGGAGATCAGTCTGATGAAGGTAAAATCGAAATCCAAATGGATCCTCGTGATACTTATAACATGAACAGCTTAATTGCAAGAAGAGATTTACTCAGAGAAGTTGGCGTGCTTACTACTGATATATCAACCTTGTCGTCTAAAATCACAAAAGACATGGAGTCAGTAGACAAAGTGTTGGAAGCTTTAAAAACTAAGCGTGGACCAGAAGCGAATGCACTTAAAACCAAGAGTGAAGCAGTGAAGAAAGAAATGAAAGAACTTTCTGATGCCATTGGTAGTGGAGGTGGTTTCCGTTTCGGAGGAGGTAGCGATTCTGATGTTGTTCCTTTAAACTCAAAGGTGACTGGCTTGTCTCGTACAATCTCAGGCTCATTTGATGCTCCAGGTGCGGCAGATCGTAAGGATTTAGGTGATTTTAATAATGAATTCAAGTCACTACAATCTAAAGTGGATGCTTGGTATGCTGCCAACTGGGATGCTTACTTAGCGGCTGTTAAAAAGGTAGATTTCTCTCCAATTGGAGGATAGTAATAATTCAATTTTATAAATAGGCATGTCTTATTTATAGCGTAATATTAGTCAAATAGCACCGAGGGTTCTTCGGTGCTATTTCTTTTTATAGTTATTACTGCCTGTCTGTAGGCCTAAACCTCTTGTATGTCGCTGTTCTGAATTTCGCTTTTCTTTTGGTAGTAAGTTGAGTCATAAACAA
Organism: Roseivirga echinicomitans; assembly: GCF_001592935.1. Classification (GTDB taxonomy): domain Bacteria; phylum Bacteroidota; class Bacteroidia; order Cytophagales; family Cyclobacteriaceae; genus Roseivirga; species Roseivirga echinicomitans. The sequence goes on along the minus strand of NZ_LRDB01000050.1, from coordinate 644,728 downwards.
GAACTCAAATCTAGATGAACAAACGACATAAATTAATTTTCATACTCTTTTTTGCTCCTGCTGTAATTTTCGCTCAAACCAATGATGAGGTCATAAAACAGATGCAAAAACTCATGGTCGAGAACTATGTATTTTTATCAAGGCCCACGAAGTGAATTCACATTTAGATAAGCTCATGGCTGAAAAGTTCTTCGATACATTTATAACAGAAGGGGAGCTTGCCAAGGCCTTGGGACAGGAAATGCAGAGAATCACAAAAGACAGACATCTGAACGTAGCCCCACCACGTCCTAGAAATGCAGGGCCTCGGCCAGAGCGTACATCATTTGACTGACACTTACAAAACTTGGTTAGGTTTAGAATGGAGGCTTCGGTGAAGTGAATTTCTATGAAGGAAACGTGGCCTATTTTCAGTTGTAAGGCTTTAGGGTGGAAGACACGGTTAAAGTAGCCCCACTCATGGAGTTTATTTCTACTGCCGATGCTATTATCGTGGATTTAAGGTGGAACGGAGGAGGAAATGGCCCAGTAGGGACTTGGTTGAGTAGCTATTTTTCACCTACTAACATTCCACTCACTTTAGTGTATGAAAGAAGGAAAGACCATACAGATTTCTATGCTACGATTCCAGTAAAAGGAAAACAAAGGCTCGATGTTCCTTTATATATTCTAACCAACAGTCGTACTTTTTCTGCTGCCGAGGGGTTTACGTATGATTTACAAGCCCAAAAACGTGTTACCGTTATTGGTGAAGTCACTGGTAGAGGGGTACACCCCGTTAACTTTATGCTTTCACCAAAAAGGACATTGAAATAGGGTTAGATGAAATCCCAATCGGAGAGTTTTATAAAGAATCCGTTTTCAAAAGATTAGGCTAAAATAACTTCCATTCTAAAAAGCAAAAAAGCAACCCCATTCGAGGTTGCTTTTCATTTGAATTGAGTTTGAAATTTTTATTCGTACCGAAGTGCCTTTACTGGGTTTTGATTTGCAGCTTTTAGCGAATGGAAACTGACCGTTAAGAAGGAAATAACTAGAGCCAACACTCCCGACATACCCGCTGCAAGCAATATGACTTCCTGCAAATTCATTCTGTAGGCAAATACATCTAACCAATCATTAATGAGCCAGTAGGCAGCAGGGGCCGCCAAAACGAAGCCAATCAGCACTAGAATCATAATATCTTTGAAAATCATGAATACCAATTGCGGAACGGTGGCTCCCAACACTTTTCTCACACCAATTTCTTTTATTCTGGTGGCAGTGGTAAAAGAAGATAAACCCAATAAACCCAAGCAAGAGATTAAAATACAGATGTATGAAAGTATGCCTGTAAGCTTGTTTTGTCTTTGATCTCCACGGTAAAGCGCTTCGGCTTGTTGGTCTAAGAATTCATATTCAAAAGGGTGGTTGGGGTCCAATTCAGAAAACTTACTTTCTAAGAATTTCACCGTTGGACCAACGGCCCCTTCACTTACATGCACCATTAATGTAGGCAATCCTTGGGCACCGGCATTTTGCAATTGATATCTATAAATAGCAGTAGGTTCTACTTTTACATGCAGCGAAAACGCATTAAAATCTTTAACTACACCAATAACCTTCGTTGGTTCTGGTAATCCAATAGGTGATACTGTTTGGCCAATAGGATCAGTCCAGCCCATCAAGTCTACAACCGCCTGATTGACGATTACCCCTTGCGTGATATCTGTAGGCATGTTTTCGTCAAAATCTCTGCCCTCAACAATTTCAATGTCCATTGTTTTAAAATAGTCTTTCCCAACGGTAAGCACATTGTAGGTGTCCTGAGTAATGTTAGACTCATTGTCGCTAATACTCAATAAACGTCTGCCAGCGCCAAGAAGACTGTTCCCTACATTTCCACCACCACGGCCAACTCCAAAGGCATCTGTAACACCAACAATATTAGGGTTCTGCGTTAATTCTGCTTTAATGAATTCCATTCTATTAACGATAGAGGTGTCTTGCAATGGAATTAGCACCACATTGTCTTTATTAAAACCCAAATCTTTGTTTCTTAAAAAGTCAATTTGATTGTTCATCAATAGGGTAGTAATCACTACGGCAATGGAGATAAAGAACTGAAACGCGACCAATACTTTTCTGAGGAAAACACTTTTTGGACCCGACTTGACGCTGCCTTTCATGGCCACCAATACTGAAATGGCGGATAAATAAAATGCGGGGTAAATGCCTGAAAAAAGCCCAATAATTACAGCAACACTTAGCGAACCAAATAGGAGCAATGGATTGTCAAAGAAATTGAGTTGAAGGTCCTTTCCTAAAAGGGTGTTTAAGTTTGTGCCATGAATTAAAATATTAACAATGAGTATGGCGAGCATCAACGAGAAGAATGTAATGATCACTGATTCACTTAGGAATTGCCCTCGTAACTTTCCTCTACTTGAACCAAGTACTTTTCGGACCCCTACTTCTTTAGATCTGTTGGTGGCTCTCGCGGTAGCCAAATTCATATAGTTAATACTGGCCAAAAGAAGGATGAAAATACCAATGGCAGTAAAGGCCCTGGTGTAGGTTAGGTTACCAGTGGGTAAATCATATTGTACTTTAGAATTAAAGTGAATATCCGCCAAAGGCATCAATCGTGGGCTAAAACCAGCGTCACCTAGTCCTGCTTGTAGCACCAAAGGCTTCATGTATTTTTCGAAAAAGTCTGGAAACTTGTTATAGATATCCTTTACATCATAGTTCTTGGGAAGCATTACATAGGAATACAATGACACATTCCAAAGCTGACCTGCCTTTTGATCACTGGTAGGTACTGGCTGGCCTGAAGTAATGGTAGTCATAGAAATTAGACCCTCAAAGGTAAGGTGCACGTTATCAGGTAAATCCTTAATAATACCCGTTACCTTAATGTTGTTGGCATCTGTTTCTATAAGCTGTCCCATTGCATCAGCATTGCCGAAAATACGCTTAGCCGCGGTCTCTGTTAAAACAATACTTCTAGGTTCAACTAAAGCAGTTTTAGGGTTTCCTTCAATGAATTCATGAGTAAACATGCTGAATGTGGAAGAGTCAGCGAAGTACAGGTTGTCTTGGTAAATGTTTTTATCCCCAATTCTGAACAACTGTCGTCCAGCGCCCATAAACCTTGCGAAGTTTTGAATTTCAGGATATTCCTCCTTCATCATTTCAGCGATCACAAATGAGCTTAATGCAAACTCATCATCCTTAGGAGGGATTCTGAACTTAGATTCAACCCTATAAATCTGATCGTACTTTTCGTGATGCTTATCAAAACTCATGTCGTTTTGAACATAGAGAAGAATGATAATAGCCACAGCCAAGCCAACCGCCAAGCCAAAGATGTTTAGAAATGAATAAAATTTATTTCGGAGTAATACTCTTATGGCATAGGAAAAGTTCTGCATAGGGGTGGTTTAGAGCTGATTAACAAAAGGATTTCTACCACTAAAGGTGCCAAATCCTTAATGTATCTGTAAGATTTTGTTAATCAATGGTTTATAGAGTTGGTTAAAGGAGGGGGAGCTATTTGTTGTTCGCTAACGAACTTGATTGTGAACGTATCCGTACAATTTTGATTGATTTCTAAACGAGATGTAACGATTTACTTTTCTATAAGTCTTACTTACTAACGGTCGTTATTATGCTCAAAAACTACATCAAAATTACAATTAGGTCACTTATGAAAAATAAGACCTATGCCTTTATTAACATCTCTGGTCTCGCCATTGGTTTGGCAGGTGCATTACTGATTCTTCACTACGTCACTTTTGAACTTAGCTACGATAACTTTCAAAAGGATTCTGAGAATATATATAGGGTGAGTTTAGATATTTTTCAGAACAATGAAGAAGTATTTAATAGTGCCGAAAATTACCCAGGAGTAGGTCCAGCTATGGTGCAAGAATTCCCTGAAGTGGTTGAATGGGCACATTTATACAATATGGGCTACAAGAATAATGTGGTAATAACCTATGAAGAAGGGCAAGGTCAGCCTATTAAATTCAAGCAGAGGAAATTCCTTTATGCCAGCCCAAGTTTCCTGTCTATGTTTTCAAATCAAATGGTGCTAGGTGATGCCAAAACAGCTTTGGAAGAACCTTTTTCAATTGTGATCTCTGAAAGCACAGCAAAGAAGTACTTTGGGGATAAGGATCCAATGGGAAAGCATTTGAGATTAAAAGACGATGATTACAATGATGAAAACTGCATTGTCACTGGTGTTTATAAGGATTTACCTTCCAATACGCACTTGAAATACGATGTCCTAATTTCTACCGCTACCCTTTACGGACGTTTTGAAGGAGCCATGACAAGATATAAAACGGGTTGGGGAAGGAAGGATTTTTATACTTACATCAAAGTAGCACGGGGAACCAATATAAGTGCTTTGGAAGCTAAATTCCCTCAAATGATAGATAAGTATAAACCCGAATTAAAGGAGAATGGAGGAGGCAACGTTTTTGCTTTGCAGCCGCTCCAAAGAATTCATTTGGACTCTCATTTGGGTGATGAAGCAGAGCTGAACGGAAGCGGAGAGCCCATTGTTTATCTTTCCATTATTGCCACCTTTATTATTTTAATTGCTTGGGTAAACTACATCAATTTGGCTACTTCTAGATCTTTAGACAGGGCCAAAGAAGTAGGGATTAGAAAAGTACTGGGCTCTCTTCGAAGTCAATTGATTCGTCAGTTTATGTTCGAGTCCTTTGTAATTAACCTCTTGGCTGTAATCCTTGCTGTCGTCATTATCGCCTTGACTTTACCCAGTTTCCATAGCTTAAGCGGTATTCCAGAAGACGTAAAAATTTGGCAAAACGGGACGATTCTTTGGTCGTTATTGGCTGCTTTTCTTATCGGTTCATTTGCTTCGGGTGTATATCCAGCCTTGGTGCTGTCTTCCTTCAAGCCAGTAAGTACTTTAACTGGGAAGTTTAGGAACTCTGGAACTGGGGTTGTACTTAGAAAGGCATTGGTGGTTTTTCAGTTTGCCGCTTCAACAGCTCTGATCATAGGCACTTTTACGGTGTACAGGCAAATGCAATATGTTAAAAATGCGGAATTGGGTTTTGAAATGGATCAGATTGTTGTCTTGGAACGACCCGCAATTTCAAATGCTGACCCAGAGTTAAGAAATCAACAAGTTGCCGCCTTTAGCAACGAGTTAAGGTCAAATTCAAACATTAAAGAGATCACCACTAGCGGTATTGTTCCTGGAAAGAAAATTCGATTTAAGGCAGATGTCCGGGCTTATAATCAACCTGCTGGGCAAACTTTCCCACTTAATTATGTAGGGGCGGATTATGAGTTTATCCAAACTATGGGGATGGAAGTAATTGCTGGCAGGGACTTTTCTAGAGATTTTCCTAATGATTTAGATACGGCAGCTTTGGTTTCGAGATCTGCTTTAAGGCAGCTCGGTTATGAAAACCCTGAGGATATTATTGGACAGGCCATTGTAGCAGAGAATTTTGGGGCAACAGCTTTGGTTATTGGAGTGGTGGAAGATTATAATCATGAATCGTTGCGAGAGAAAGCAATTCCTTCCGTATTTATTCTAAACCCTTTTTGGGCCGAATATTTTTTAATTAAAGTTCAAGAGCAAAATGTTTCGTCCGCTTTAGCCGTTATTGAAAGTCAATGGGGAAGTACTTTCCCCGGAAATCCATTTGAATATTTCTTCCTAGATGAATTCTTCAACCAACAATATAAATCAGAAGATCAGTTTCAATCACTCTTCTCCGTTTTTGCAGTTTTAGCCATTTTTATTGGTTGCATGGGGCTTTTCGGGCTTTCTGCTTTTACCACTATGAAAAGAACCAAGGAGATAGGCGTGAGAAAAGTACTTGGAGCATCAGTACCAGGCTTGTTCTTACTTTTATCGAAGGAGTTTGTCGTGCTTATTCTGATTTCAAGTGTAATCGCTTGGCCGTTAATCTATTTAGCGATGGACAGTTGGCTCCAAGGGTTTGAATATCACACCAGCATCAACCTGTTAGTTTTTGTGTTCGCTACGGTGCTCATCATAGGAATCGCACTGATTACTGTAAGCTTTCAAACCATGAAATCAGTGCGACTTAATCCAGTAGATTCGTTGAGGTATGAATGATTAAATTGAAAGGAGGTTTTGTACTACCTCCTTTTAAATCCTTTTTTATTACCGAATGAACGTTTCCCTTTGCCTTTATTTTTGATAGGGTCATAAACAGGTGCTTCCCCTAAAAATTCAGGCAAAGCTATTTTACGAACAGGGCTACCTAAGAGCTCTTCAATTTTAGAGAATTTGAATTGGTCTTCTTCGTTAATGAAAGTGACTGCTTCGCCTTCAGAAGAAGCCCTAGCCGTACGGCCAATACGGTGGATGTAATCTTCCGCATCGTTGGGTACATCATAGTTAATCACCATGTCGATATTGTCGATGTCAATACCTCTAGAGATTACATCGGTGGCTACCAAAATCTGAAGCTTTCTACTTTTAAATTCACGAAGAATATCTTCCCTGTCTTTTTGCTCTAAGTCTGAAGAGATGGGTTTGGCGTTCATCTTTTCACGCTGTAATTCTCTAGTGAGTTCCTTCACCTTAATTTTTGTCGAAGCAAAAATCACCAAGCTTGGGATGTCATTGAATCGAAGCAAATGCTTTACGAGGCCAATCTTTTGGTTGTTATATGTATTGAAAGCCACCTGAACCACCTTTTCGGCTGGCTTAGAAATAGCGATACTAATTTCATGCGGATCTTGCAGAATGTCCTTGGCCAGCTTTCTGATTTTCGGAGGCATAGTGGCCGAAAACATAAGGTTCTGTCGATTTTTAGGTAAGAAACCAATGATGCGCATTAGGTCTTCATAAAAACCCATGTCTAACATACGATCGGCTTCATCCAGAATAAGATGTTCTAAATGGTCAATTTTAGCATAACCCAAGTTGAGGTGAGAAATAAGTTTCCCCGGTGTCCCCACGATAATGTGAGCCCCAGTAGTCAATGCTTTCTTTTCTCTTGAAAATCCATCACCATCACCACCACCATAAATGGGCAATGAAGTGGCAGGAGTAAAGTACCCCAGGCCTTCTAACTGTTGGTCAATTTGGACAGCAAGTTCTCGCGTAGGACAAATGATTAATGTGTTTATTTGTCCATCAGGAATATCATTTGAACAGATTTTATGTAAGATTGGAAGCAAGAAAGCAGCGGTTTTTCCAGTACCTGTTTGGGCAACAGCAATTAAATCTTTGTTTTCAATAATTACTGGGATAGCTTGTTCTTGGATTGGGGTTGGGGTCTCAAAACCCATGGCGTCTAAACCTTCCAATACACTTTCGTGGAGATTAAGTTCTTTAAATGTCAAGTGTGATTTATCTTTATGAGGCTTAAGGAATTGCCTAAGCCTGTTACAATTTAGAGTGAAAATTAAATGAAAAAAGCCGTATATAAAACCAATATTAATTGTGGGATGTGTCTTTCTACTGTTACTCCCTTTTTAAATGAGCTAAAAGAAGTGTCTGAATGGTCGGTGGACTTGAGTAGTAAAGACAGGCTATTGACAGTGAAGGCCGAAAACATCGATTCTGACCTAGTTATTCAAGCGGTACAACAGGCCGGTTTTAAAGCGGAAAAAAAGAAATCAGTATTAGGTAAGTTATTTTAATTTTTCTTCCAGAAATAAGGAGAAAGCAACATAAGCACTGTAAATAACTCTAATCTGCCCAGAAGCATTAAGAAAGAGAGCAGCCATTTGCCTGGTGCAGGTATGTTATAGAAATTATCCAAAGGCCCAACATTTCCAATTCCGGGTCCAACATTACCTAGGGTGGTGGCCACGGCTCCAAAGGCAGTGTCAAAATCTATGTTCATGGTAGAAAGCAAGATTACTCCTACAATCATGACCAAGATATAAATCATTATAAAAGCGAGTACATTGGAAACGACTCCTTGATCAATAGCTTTTCCACTTATCCTAACAGGAATTACGGCAGAGGGGTGGAGTTGTCTTTTCAGTTCTAGAAAAGAATTTTTGAACAACACCACATGACGAATAACTTTAACACCACCTGCGGTTGAACCTGCCGAACCACCTACCAATAGTAGAATAAAGAACAGTGTAGTAAGAAAAGGTGCCCAAGCGGTATAGTCAGCGGATACAAAACCCGTAGTAGTAATGATTGAAACGACTTGGAAGAGTGAATCTCTGAATGATTTCTCAAGTCCGCTGTCGGTAGATATGAACACGGTTATGGTAACAATAATTGCAATTATAATAGTGAAGATGCTGTAAACGATAAATTCTTCGTTCTTGAATACCTTTTTGAAATTCCGTTTTAACGCATAATAGGTGAGCGTAAAACTTGTGCCAGCCAAAAACATAAAGACAATGAGCACATATTGAATAAAAGGAGAGTCGTAATGAGCAGCGCTAGCGTTCTTTGTTGAGAATCCCCCCGTGGCCATGGTTGTTAGCGAATGATTGACAGCATCATAAATCGTCATTCCACCAAAATAGAGCAGGATGGCTTCTACAATCGTTAGACCTACATAAATGAGCCAAAGTCGTTTGGCTGTGTCTTGAATTCTAGGTTGAAGTTTGTCTGGCGTAATCCCAGGTGCTTCGGCCACAAAGAGCTGCATACCTCCAATGCCCAAAAATGGAAGGATGGCAACGGCCAATACAATAATCCCCATTCCCCCAATCCACTGGGTAAGACTTCTCCAAAACAAAATGCCTTTCGGTACCGATTCTATATCGTTAAGAATTGAGGCTCCTGTGGTGGTGTACCCAGACATGGTCTCAAAAAAAGCATTGGTGAAATCTGGAATGCTATTGCTTAATACAAAGGGGAGGGCGCCAAAAACGGACATGAAGATCCACCCTGCGGTAACCACAATATATCCATCTCGTTTTTTAAGCTCTTTATCAGGGAGTTTTCTAGTGAAAAATTTCAATGCAAAACCAACCAATGCTGTAATTGCCGAAGAAAGGGCTATGGCAATTAAATCATGTTCCCCATAATAGATAGAGACGGGCAAACAAAGGGCCATGAAACCAGCATTCATCTGAAGAAGAGTGCCGAGGACTTTTGAAATGACTTTAACGTTTAACCTCATCTGTCTTTAAAGATATCAAATAAAGTAAGATTCCACTTTACTGATACTTTCTGGTTTTGAGAGGACTACTACCCTGTCCTTTGGTCTGAACATGAAATCACCAGGCGTGGTAAAGCCTTTTCCATCTCGGATTACGCCTCCAATGATAGCGGTTTTAGGGAATTGAAGATTTCTAAGTTGATTTTTCGTGATTTTAGAACCTTCTTTTACTTCAAATTCAAGAATTTCAGCATCAACACCGTGGATACTGGTAATAGAAACAATATCACCTTGTCTGATATGACGGAAAATAAAGTTGGCCGCGATCAGCTTTTTATTGATCATGGTATCCACTCCAATGCTTTGAGAAAGGTGGATGTAGTCCATGTTTTCCACCATAGCAATGGTTTTCTTTACACCATTGTTTTTGGCTACTAAACAGGATATAATGTTGGTTTCTGAGTTTCCGGTTACGGCAATAAAGGCGTCAATGTCACTAATTCCTTCTTCATGAAGTAAGTCTACATTTCTTCCATCACCATTAATGACCATGGCATCCGGAAGTTGATCTGCCAACTCGAAGCATTTTTGTGGATCGCGCTCAATGATTTTTACATTGTAACGGTTGCTCAAGATTTTAGCCGCATGAAACCCAACCCTCGACCCTCCTAAAATCATTACACTTTTAACGGGTTCTTTTTTCTTGGCAGCTAAAAACAGAAGCTTTTCTATACCATCGGGCTGCGCCACAAAATAGGCATGATCATTTACCTGGAATTGAGTGTTCCCATAGGGAATTAAGGTCTCATCGTGGCGTAAAATAGCCACGGTCATAAATTTCTGATCTGGATTTAATTTGGCTACCTCCATCATGGTTTTACCATTTAGGGGACTGTTTTCTTCGATGTTTACACCAATTAAAGAAAGGAGGCCTTTTTCAAATTCAAAGCTATCTGTTAAGGCTACTTCTTTTAGCAACCTTTTAATTTCTTTGGCCGCAAGCGATTCAGGAGAAATAATGTCGTCAATCCCTAGATGCTTAAGGTTTAGTTTGTCTTTTTGATAGATGAATTCTGTATTCGAGATTCTTGCAATCGTTCTTTTGGCGCCAAGGTGCTTGGCAATGATGGCCGTAGCAATGTTGGCATCTTCTGAAGAGGTTACGGCAATAAGCAGGTCTGCTTCCGAAACTCCAGCTTCTTCCAAAACACTATATGAAGTAGAGTTTCCCTTAATAGTAGACGCATCGACAGAATTTGATGCAGCCTTTAGTTTGTCTGCCACTTGGTCAATCAAGACAATCTTCTGACCTTCAGCACATAGGAGTTTAGCCAAATGAAACCCCACATTTCCAACACCTGCAATTATTACTCTCATTGTTTTATATGAAAACCGTCAAAGATAGTTTAAATACTAGGGGTGCAAGTAAATGCTTTTAACAATATGCCAAAAAGGATTTCTATCATTTCTGAGGAACCATATTGCCCGACTTTATATGAAGGTCTCTTTGAGGAAAAGGGATTTCGACATTATGTTCCTTGAACTTCTCGAATATCAGGTAATACAATTGGCTTTTCAGTACCGTAGGTTTATTAATGTAGGTACTCGTCCACACTAATAGATCAAAGTTCAATGAGTTATCACCATATTCTTTGAAGAGCACATCTGGTTCAGGCTCTTTTAGAACATCGGGATGCTTTTTAGCTACCTCAATCAAAATGGATTTTATATGGGCAGGGTCTTCTTTATAAGCAACTCCTACGGGAACATGAAAGCGAATATTTCTTCCACTGTGACTCCAGTTGATTACTGATTTACTAATAAACTCGGCATTGGGGATAATGATTGAAATATTATCATTGGTACTCACAGTAGTAGCCCTCGAAGATATTCTGACAATATCGCCAGTTACTTGACCTACTTCAATTCTATCACCCACTTTAATGGGCCTTTCGAAAAGTATAATTAAGCCTGAAATAAAATTATTGGCAATATTTTGAAGTCCAAAACCAATACCAACCCCAAGTGCACCCGCTAAAACATTTAATGAGCCTAATTGAATGGTGGTCTGAATAATGACAAGCCCACCGAATAAAACAGCAGCATATTGAATAATGGTGCCAATAGATTGGCTCACACCAATGTCATCAGAATAACGACTCATTATTTGGTTTACAAAAATCGTCTTAAGTTTTCCGCTTAAAAATACCAGTAGAACAAGCAGAAATATAACCCTCAGTAATTCGAAGAACATTAAGGGATCATCTCCATTTTTGCTTAGCGCAAAATTTAAGGTTGAGTCTTTATCTATTCCTATTGCGGTTAGTGCAAAGATGAACCCGAAAAAGAGGATGATATACTTGGTTGTGTTGCCGATAGAAAGAACTGTTTTCCGGTCTTCGATATAGCGGTTTAAGATTTTATTGATCAAAATTGACCTAACGAGGTTGCCTATTATGTTGATCAGTATTAAAAAAACTACTGGTAATATCACCTCACTCACAGTGAATTCAAGACCCAAGAATGTAATTGGCTCACTGATGAATGGGATATTCTCATTGATAGAAGTAATCAGCCGATCATAGCCTGAAAATACCTCTGCTAAGTCATTTTGCATAAGTGGTTACCAATATAACACATTTCTTTACTTGGGTAGTAAGAAAGATGAGTCACCATAGCTTAAAAAGCGATAGCCATTGATGTCTGCTTCATGGTATACTTTGCGCCAATCTTCTCCAATAAATGCCGCTACTAGCAAAATCAATGTGCTTCCGGGTTGATGGAAATTGGTGATCAAACCATCGCAAACCCTGAATTGATAGCCAGGAAAAATGAAAATTTCTGTTGTGCCAATAATTTGATTTAAGTTATTCCTATCCATCCATTCCAGAATTGCAGAGAATGCCTCGGATCGTGCCGCTTTTTGTTGGCTTTGGTAGGGTTCTAACTTCTCAATCGCGAAACCCTCATCCCCATGCATCAATCGAACACCAAACCAATAGAGGCTCTCCAATGTGCGCATAGAAGTGGTGCCAATCGCAATGATACTGTTTTGAGCCTCTACTACGCTCTGAATACTCTGTCTATCCACCACCATTTGCTCTGAATGCATTGGGTGCTCCAGAATATTCTCAGTTTTAATAGGCTGAAAAGTACCAGCGCTTACATGGAGTGTTAGGAAGCTTTCTTTGATGCCACGGTCGGCCAATGATTTCAGAATTTCTGGAGTAAAATGCAGACCCGCTGTGGGAGCCGCTACAGCGCCATCATGCGCTGAATAAACGGTTTGGTAACGTGGTTTGTCATCTTCTTCTGGCTGTCGGTTTAAATAGGGTGGAAGCGGTACCTTGCCAGAGGCTTCCACTATTTCTGAAAATGAAATAGAGTCATCATTCCAACTGAATTTAATCTGTCGTTTTTCTCGATCATGAATACTGGCCTGAAGTATAATGTTTTTGTCGCCTAGAATTAGATCCCTCATTAAAGGAATATCATCCTTCCATTTTTTGAAATTGCCAATCATGCATTCCCATATCACGGTTTCGCGCTCTTCCATCACCACGCTCAAGATAGGAGAAGGAGAAATTGGCTTGAGTAGAAAGATCTCGATTTGGGCGCCAGTAGATTTGTGGAAAATCAATCTGGCAGGAATTACCTTCGTGTTATTGAAAAAGAGAGTAGAATGATCAGGAATAAGCTCTTCAATTTCTTTAAACTTCTTATGTTCAATTACACCCTTATGATAGTGCAAAAGTTTGGATAGGTCCCTTTTGTCCAACGGATATTTGGCAATTCGTTCATCAGGTAACGAATAGGTGTAATCGCTCAGGTTGATCTCTTTCTCTGTATTCATCATTTGTGCTGCAATTTATTAATGCACAGTGTTAAAATGGGTTACTATCGAATCTTTTTTCCACCTTGGGAGTAGACTCAAATAAGAAGTCTTAAATAATCAATATTATGGGAAAAGGAGATATAAAAACCAAGAAAGGTAAAATCGCCAACGGAAGTTATGGTGTTAATCGTCCTGGGAAATTAGGTAAAACGTTGAGTCCAAAACCAAAGAAAAAGGACTGATTTGTAAGCAAAAGAATAGAACAATTTAAAACGAGGCCAGCAGAAACGCTGGCCTCACTGTTTTTGGGTATTCGAAAGTGTTCACATGATCGGTCATTTTCGTACACTTTTTAGTGAGTAATCTAGTGTTTGTTTTGTTAAGCTGTTGTTTTTCAGGTGTTTAATTGTTTTGGCATGCTGATTGGAAAGAAGTTGGCAAGGTTAAAAACAATAAGGTTAAAATTAGCCGCCTTTGGTCAGGCGGTAACTCAAAATATCAACAGCAACAACATGAAAAATCTAGGTCAAAAAAACATCTCTGCGTTAATCGCACTTTTTTTAGCAGTTACAATCGTTACATCGGTTGACGCTAAATCTAATGATTCCAACACCCCAATTTTCGATGAAGACTTATCCTATTTAGAGGATGTTCAAGCGTATGTTGACGCATACATGGAACCAAGTCCAATGGTGTTCGAAGAAGCTCCTCAAACAGTCAAAGTATTTGATACGGAAGGCAACTTGGTTTTGCAAGGTGTGGTTTCCGAATTGAGCGAAGATGGTTTGAGAATTTACAGACAGGCAGATTATTTGTCGTCTTTGTATAACACGAAATACTATCGATTGAAATAATAGTATAGCTAGTAGTTTAGTTTAAGGTTGATTAAGGCGATTTCATACGGAAATCGCCTTATCTATTTTTAAGTGGGCTATTTGAAACTTATCAACTCAAACCTTACTGTATCTCCTGGCTTAAATTGAGCCAATCGGTCTAAATCTGGTGAACTTACATTGGCAATTCTTGGGTAGCCGCCTGTGGTTTGGGCATCGGCCATTAAAACAATGGGTTGACCTGAATTTGTGATTTGTATGGTACCCGGAATCACTCCTGACGAAATCACTTCTTCCTTTTGGGTATAGCCCTTAAGCGCTTCTTTCAATCTGTAACCCATTCTATTTGAGTCTTGACCAATGGTGAAGCGGTTACCAAAAAAGCATTGTTTTTCAATAGCAGAAAAAGCCTCAAACTCAGGCCCAGGATACACCTTTAAGGGCGCTTCAATTGATAGGCTTGGCCTTTCACTTTGTGGAATAGAAATGACAGACTGTTGCTTACCACTGATGATTTCGAGTATTTGATCTTTTTTAATTACACTGTCAGGGGTAGTTTGAACGGTATTTGTAGCCGAAGCACTATAACTTCCTAACCAACTTTGAATGTCCCATCTTCCATTGATGGCCAAATAGGCCCTGCAACCTGTAACTGGTTTGCGAAAGCTTAGCATATCACCATGGTTGATGTTGATGGTTCTGAATTGCGGGATTATATTTCCGTTAATTTCAGCAGAAAGGTTGGCTCCAGTAATTGCAATTTGACATTGGCCTTCGAACTGAATTTTCGGCCCTAGTAAAGTGATTTCTAAAACTGGGGAATTGGTATCGTTGCCTACCAATTGATTGGCAAGTTGAGCCGAAGCTTTGTCCATGGCTCCGTTAATAGGAATACCCAAATCTTGCACACCCTGCCTACCCAAATCTTGTATGGTAGTTTGTAAACCGGATTTTAGAAAATGTAGCCTAGCCATAATATTCTTCTAAGTTGAATGTATTGCTGGATACTTGCTTTTCTATCTCCTCAAATTCTGAAGAGGAAATGGACTTGAACTTCACAGCATCACCCGCTTTGAAAAGCGTAGGCTTCTCTGCTTTCGGATTGAAAGTAGGGATGGGAGTTCGACCTATAATTTGCCACCCACCCGGTGCATTCGCGGGGTAAATTCCAGTTTGCAAACCTGCCAAGCCTACCGAACCTGCCAAAACTTCTTTTCTAGGTTCTGCTTTCCTAGGGCAGAATAGTTGCTCTGGCAGACTTCCTAAATAGGCGAAGCCAGCGACAAAGCCGAGCATGTATACTTTGTAAGTTTCTTGGCAGTGCGTATCAATAATTTCTTGTTGTGTCAAGCCAGTCTTTTCCGTTACTTCATTCATGTCGAGCGCATATGGTGCCTCATAGCAGACAGGAATTTCAATCAGTTTTGTATTTAAATCAAGATCGGTCGATTGGCTTTTTGAGGTGAGTTCTTCAATTTGTTCAGACAGTGCTTTGATCGAAGTTTGTTCACCAAAACCCACTGTGAGTGAGCAATATGCTGGAATAAGAAAGGTGACTTCTTTGACCTCTTGAAGTTGTTTGTAAAGTGAGAGTACTTGATTGTTGATGACTTCATCAATTTTCTGCTCAAAGTTGACGAGCAAAGCTGAATCACCAAAGGGCACAATTTTCATGGTGTTGAAAAAGCTTTTTGTGTTATCCCGTTTTCTTCCAAACCTGATTTAATCGCTTGTAGAATTTCCACCGCTTGAGGATTGTCGCCATGAATGCAAAAGCTATGGGCTTTTAATTCAACTTTTTCGCCATTCAACGTTTCCGTAAAACCATTGTTGACCACCGATAATACTTGATTAACGGCCTCTTCAGCATTATGAATTACTGAGTTTTCTTTTGCTCTGCTCATCAGCTTTCCGTCAGCTTCATACCTTCTGTCGGTAAATGATTCGGCAATAAAAGTCATGCCTTCTGCTTCTACTATTTCCTTCATGTGACTACCTGCCAAGCCCATGATCATAAGGGTTGGATCAATGGATTTAATGGCTTTTACAACGGTAGAAGCTTCCTTTTCATTCTTCGCCATTTCGTTGTAAAGTGCACCGTGCGGTTTTACATATTTCAGTTGTCCTCCAGCGCTTTCCACCATTCCTTTTAAAGCGGCTACCTGATATTTGATACACGCAGAAAGTTCTTCGGTAGTCATTGGGATAACCCTTCTACCAAAGCCTTGTAAATCTGGATAGCCAGGATGCGCACCGATTTGAACACCTTGAGCAATAGCCATTTCTATAGTTTTCTGAATATGGTAAGGGTCGCCAGCATGCATACCACAGGCAATATTGGTGGAGGTAATATGAGGGAAAATAGCTACATCATTGCCAACTATAAAGTTGCCATAGCTTTCTCCCATATCGCAATTGATATCTATTTGCTTCATTTTTGCATGTACTTATGAAGAGATGATAAAGCTGTTTTTCGAACTTTATTTTTCATAAAACCACTCCAGCCCAAAAGCATTCCAGGTAAGCCCAGTGCCATAGAACACCACTTCCACATATTGAAACGGTCTTTATGGTAAACAATCTTTCCCTCTTCAATAATAAACTCAGCGGTAATCTTGTTATGGACCATTCGCTGGGTTTTACTGAAAGGATAAACAGCCGTCCATTGTGCTTTGGCTTTGCCATTGGTGACATCGAGTATTTTATGGGTCACTATTAAGTCCTTTCCACCTCTTTCTATCAACATCGACCACATGGAAGTTATTTCAGAATCGTTTAATCTACCAAAGGCGGGGTCTTCGAATACTGCTTGCTTGGCATAACAGGCATTCATGGCTTCGGCATTCTTTTGGGCAAAAGCGGTATAAAACTGATCGATAAGTAGGCGGTTCTCTTGTATCGACATAAGGCTGTGGAGTTAAATTTTACTCAATATAACCTTCTTTCTTGAACCAATTGTAGGCTCGACCGATGGCATCTTTTACGGTAAGGTCAGGTTCGTAACCCAGCTCTTCTTTGGCTTTACTTCCGTCCAAGTGTTGACCGTAGGCCAAAATGGCTACTGCCGTTGAAGAAAGCGCAGGAGGAGTGCCCCTGAAGAGTGTGTATTTTATTTCTTGTGTTTTGGAGATGAACTTAGCCATGTTCAAAGGAATCGTCTTTTTGATCATTGAAACTTGAGCAATCTCACAAGTCATTTTAATGATTTCTTCTATTGAAGTATTCTGGCCAGTGATTAGATAGCGTTCTCCAAAGCGGCCTTTTTCTAGGGCCAATAGCAAGCCTCGGGCGGCATCGCCTGCATAAACTGCATTTCGAAGCCCATGAACATAAGCTGGGACTTCTTCATTGGCGACATCTTGAATCAACCTGCCAGTAGTAGGCGCATGGTCGTATTCGCCAAAGGTCATACTAGGAATGCCAATAACCAATGGAAGGCCATGCTCAGCATTCATTTTGGCCATATTATCCATCAACCATTTCACCCTTAAATAAGCGTTTGTGCTTTCTGGTTCTTGTGGGTAATCGAGACTTTCGTTGCCCAATCCATTAGAGTTTTTGGGCAGAACAATGGAGCCACCCACATAGAGTGCTCTGCTTACTTTTGCTTCGCGAACGCCATCGATAAAGAACTGCATTTGTAAACGCGCAGTTTTCATTTCTTGGGCCAAAGGTTTGGGTACAGTAGGGTAGTAGCCCGCGCAATTGGCTACATAATCCAGCCCTTCCATGGCTCGAATCATACTACCTCTGTCGTTGAGGTCAGCGATTCGACTTTCGAACTGAAGGTCTTTAATATGGGATAGGTTGGAGTCTTTTCGATGTATAATCACTACTTCGTACTGCCGCAATTGAGCCGCAATGGCCAAATGGTGACCCAACATGCCTGTGCCACCAATAATGCCAATTTTCATAATGTATAGGAAGTAGTGAGTTTGAAATTAGAGTTTGAAAAGGGGAGTGAAGATTAATCTTCGTCCTCGTCTTCGCCCTCATCGTCTGCAATATCGAAGCCAGTGCCTTCGTCTTCAATATCTTCATCTTCAGCGTGTTTTTCTTCGTATTCCTCCTTGATATCATCTTTGAGGTTACCATCTGCATCGT
Organism: Roseivirga echinicomitans; assembly: GCF_001592935.1. Classification (GTDB taxonomy): domain Bacteria; phylum Bacteroidota; class Bacteroidia; order Cytophagales; family Cyclobacteriaceae; genus Roseivirga; species Roseivirga echinicomitans. The sequence goes on along the minus strand of NZ_LRDB01000050.1, from coordinate 626,867 downwards.
AATCGTCATCATCTTCGATGATCTGCTGAGCTTCTTCAACGGTCATTCGAACGAGGTAATATTTCTCCTCAGTTTCAAAAGGAAGGGCAGAAACACGTTTACCCTCTTTGTTGGTAAAGTATATGAGATTGTCTTCAAAGCCTTCAGGATACGTAAGCTTAATTTGCTCTTGGATTTCTACATCCAGCTTGTCAAAGTCTTTAATTACCCGTGGTTTGGAACTGGGAGCGTTCATAGTTTATTACTGATTCAATTTTAAGGCAATTTCTATTTAAAAGTTAAAAAGTCAAGGGGTAGAACAAATAAAAAGAGAATATCTGTGCTGACTTCATTTTTCATTCACCTCATTTTACTTGCCTAGCAATAATTTTCAGTTGCAGTTCTCTTTCAAACCTTTCCAAACCAAACTGAATGAGTAGTTCTATTAACTCAGAATAACTCACTCCTGTCGCCTCCCACATTTTTGGATACATACTAATAGGCGTAAAGCCCGGTAGCGTATTGATTTCGTTGACCATAATGGTGCCATCGGTGCTGATAAAGAAATCGACACGGGCAAGGCCTTCACAACCTAATGTAGAGTATGCTCTTTTCGCCATTTCCCGAATATCTTTGGTTTGCTCATCTGTGAGTTGGGCGGGAATATGAATACTCGAAGCATCTTTGCTTACATATTTCGATTCGAAATCATAAAAACCTGCTGTGTTCACAATTTCGCCAGGTAAAGAAGCTTGTGGCTTTTCATTGCCCATTACCGCTACTTCGATTTCGCGCCCGTTGATATTCTGCTCTATGAGTACCTTGCTATCATATTTGAGCGCATCTTCCAGGGCCGACTCATATTCCGTTTTCATGTTTACTTTATGCACACCTACAGAAGAACCCAGATTGGCGGGCTTGATGAAAAGCGGAAGACCCAGTTCTTGCTCTACCTTTTCGAAATTAGGTTGATGCGTCCATGTAGCGCAAACATATGGCGCGATGGCAATGTTTGCATCGCGTAATAATCGTTTAGTGACATCTTTGTCCATACAAGTAGCGGAAGCCAAAACTCCGCAGCCTACAAAGGCCACATTGAGCATTTTCAGCAAGCCTTGAATGGTTCCGTCTTCTCCAAAAACGCCATGAAGGACAGGGAATACAATGTCGATTTCCCTTAATATTTTTCCAGATCCGTTTTCTAATACCGCGGCTCCTTTTTCACCTTGAATTAAGGTGACCGAAGTCCCCATTTTATCATGTGTATTTTCGGTATCCTGTAAAAACCAATGTCCTCCAATATCAATCCGCAACGGAATGACTTCATACAACGATCTATTGATATGCTTAAGAATACCTTCTGAAGAAATAAGGGAAATTTCGTGCTCGGTAGATCGCCCACCGAAAACCACAGCGACTCTAATTTTTGACATCTAAAAAGTAAATGAATTTATACACGTGAATAACGCCAAGAGAACTAAATATTCATATTGGATTAAGAAATTTATTCAAGTTCATTTTACCGATTTCCCTCAGACTTAAATTTTGTATTGGTCTTTTCCATTGGCCATACCAACGACTGCACGGGGTTGACCTTTTCTGATGCCCTTACTTTTAAGTTGTAAAGTGTGCTGTTCAACCGTTTTCTGATTTTGTTGATCACCATGCTGTTGAGGTTAATGACCATTTTTTGATCCTGATAAACACCTAAATAGCTCACTTTTACATTGTTTTCGCCATGTTTCTGCACCTTCCATTCAGCGGAATAAAAATCGACTAAATCGTAATCTTCGTTTCTATTGTAATTTCGTAATTGAGTGGATCCAGTATGAAAAGTTTCATCCTTGTAGTGAACATCCACTTTTATACGTCCAGTTCTTTTTACGAAGAGCCAAGGGATATTGACAAAGAAATCGAAGGTGAACGTAGAGTCCTGATGGTCAATCAACAGCATTTCTGATCTGCTTTCACCTTCTACCCAATCATAGCCATCCACATCTAAAATGAGATTCATTACCTCGTAAATACTTGAGTTTTCAATCATGAAAGAACCTCGAAGCGATTCGTAACCGTCACCTAAAGTATCTAATTGGGTAATTGAAATTCCTTTATCTACCCATGTTTTTTGGGAAAAGACATAGGCTGAGGGTATGAAAATGAAAAAATAAACAGCTAGGAGTCGTTGCATAGTCTTATCGAAGTTCTAAGATAATGGAATTTAGGGATTTAGGCCTTTTATTCGCTAATCGGGTTTTTTAGTTTAACTTTTTAACTTGCTGGAATGAAATCAAAACTGTGGAGTTTACTTTTTTGGATGGTCATTGCTGCGGCCTTTATTGGCCCCGGCACCGTAACGACAGCAGTGGCCGCTGGTGCAGGCTATGGCTACAGCTTACTTTGGGCATTGGTCTTTTCTATTTTTGCCTGTATCATCTTACAAGAATCGGCTGCGAGAATAACTATTGCTTCTGAACTCACCTTGGGCGAAGCAATTAAAGATAGGTTTAAGTCGCAGCGTGTAGCACTGAGTATTGGTGTAGCTATATTTTTGGGTTGTGCGGCCTATGAAGCAGGCAATATTCTAGGGGCTATTTCTGGCGTTGCACTCATTTTTACGGGTGTGCAACCCGCAATTTTCACTTTGATTATTGTAGGCGCAAGTACCCTTGTACTGTGGAGCGGTAAAACGAAAACAGTAGCCAATATTATGGGCTTTGTGGTGGCCATTATGGGAGTCGCTTTTCTGATTTCGGGCTTAAGCACTCCCATTAACGGAGCTGATTTATTGAAAGGCGCTCTGGTGCCTTCCTTACCCGAAGGCTCCATTTTGATCACTTTAGGCTTGGTAGGAACCACTATTGTTCCTTATAATATCTTCATGGGGTCGGGCTTGGCCAAAGGACAAAGCTTGTCTTTTATGCGTTTTGGTTTGGTACTGGCTATTTTAATTGGTGGACTTATCTCTACGGCTATTTTGTTGGCCGGTGCTTCATTAGTGGGGGAATTCAGCTTCGAGAATTTAGCAGCTACTTTGACAAAGAATAATGGTGTTTGGATGTCCTATACTTTTGCAATTGGCCTTTTTGCGGCAGGTTTTACTTCTAGCATTACAGCACCACTGGCGGCAGCCATTACTTTAAAGAGTGTGGCCAAAAGCGAAAAAGGTTGGGAAGCCAATGGCTTAAAATATAGACTGACTTGGGGGAGTGTAATGCTCACAGGTTTGGTTTTCGGTATGACGGGGGTGAAGCCCATTCCTGTAATAATTTTGGCGCAAGCGGCCAACGGGTTGATCCTTCCCGTGATCGCTATTTTTCTTTGGTTGATCTGTAATAATGTAACGTATCTCAAAGTCCATAGGAATGGATTGATTATGAATTTGGCTATGCTGATTACGGTTTTCGTTGCCAGCGTTTTGGGCTTTATTAATGTTTTTAAAGCGGGTTATGCTACTGTGGGGAGTGGCTTCGCATTTGAAGGCTTAAATCAAATGGCTATACTTACCTTGTCCGTTTTGGTTACTTTTCTGGCGGGTTGGAAAGTAATGAAAGAGAGGTTGCAATAGCTTATTCAACAAGTAAAAGTATTGGTAAATATGGTTTCTAGAATTTCTTTCGTTCTGTGCTCAGTGCTGATTTCAATAGTATTGCTCAGCGCCCAGCTTCCAAATGATCATCAATTAAAACATGCACCAAAACTTACAGTTACCGAGCTTGATTTTGGAACAGAGGCCGTTACATTTTGCATGCACGAAGGAGTTAAAGTAAGATTCAAACTTGCTTTGGATGATTTCGAAACAGAGGATGTAAAAGTAAAGAAATCCAAAGGTGAGGTAGACTTGAAAACTTGGGAAGCCGAAACGTTTACCTACTTGATCAATCCTAAAGCGGAAGCCTTTGAGGTGGAGGTTTGGGTGAAGATGAAAGATGTAGACCAAATTCATGTACCTGTAATAGATGGGAAGGTGGCGGCTTATGATGCTTCAGGTGCTTATAATACAACAAATGCCAAATGGAGATCGGTCAAAGAAATGTATGAAGTAGAAGGAGATTATGTAAAGGTGATTTCCAACTGGAAACTATTTGGCCGTATTTGTGAGTAGGACTTTGACTTTGCAAGTGGGAAAAGTAATGTTAGCGTAACACGAATTGGTGGAAATTAACCGTGCAATACATGAAATATCGCTTAATTTTGCACAAAAAAGGAAGCGATATGAAGTTGTGGAGATTAGTGGTAGTGGTTTGTTTTTTGGCAACAGCTTGTGGAGGAGGAGGGGATGTCCCAACGCCAGATCCGGTGGTAGAAACCCCAAATTACGATGCTTGTCTGCCAGAAGTTGGAGAGAGTACTTTAGAAGTGGTTACTTGGAATGTTGAAAATTTTCCGGTGCACACCAATACTGCGGTCGCGGTAAAAACAATCATTGAAGATACCGATGTGGACGTAATCGCGCTTCAAGAGATTACCTCAAAGTCAGAATTTAATGCCCTTGTTGATGCTTTAGATGGCTGGTCTGGTCATGTTGAAGATTATGCAGGCTCACAGTGGGTGGGGTATATGTATAAGACTTCTGAAATCACTGTGTTGACACAACCTGAAAACCTATTTCCAGAAAGTAGCAATGACGATTACAATTTTGCTTTTACTTCGGCAAGAAGACCTTTGTACATGAAGTTTCAGCACACCAATGGATTGGTAGTTAATATTATCAATGTGCATATGAAGTGTTGCAGTGGCTCCGAGGACAGAAGAAGAAGTGGTGCGATGTTACTGAAAGACTATATTGATACTAATTTACCGAATGAGAATGTGATTTTACTCGGAGATTTCAATGATGAAATTGTAGATCAAGCAGATAATGTTTATCAGAATTTTATCGATGACAATGCGAACTACAAGTTCACTACCATGCCGATTGCTCAAGGTGCTTCAAGTGGATGGTCTTACCCTTCTTGGCCAAGCCAAATCGATCAAATACTAATAACCAATGAGTTATTTAGTAAGGCAACTGAAACCTTGGTTTTGACATTAGATAACTGCCAAACTACATTTGGTTCTCAAGTTTCCGACCACAGGCCTGTAATGATTCGATTGAATAATAATTAGAACCAATACCTTTAGAGAAATCGCCCTTCCAAGAGTTCCTTGGAAGGGCGATTTTGTTTTATAGCCTTTGTAAGATGCTTTAAGCTACAGCTTGATCAACTCAACCGTGAATAGATTCTGATTTACCGTAGCGTTGTATGATCTCGCCTTCGATTTCAATCAGTTCTTTCCATTGTTTGTCAACATCTAAACCTTCACCATACTTTCTGGCAAAACCGAGAAATGTGGTGTAGTGGCCAGCCTCACTTACCATTAACTGGTAATAGAATTTAGATAGCTCCTCGTCCTTGATGTTTTCAGAAAGTACTTTAAAGCGCTCGCAACTGCGGGCCTCAATCATGGCAGAAAATAGTAGTCGATTGACCAAACTTTGCTGCCGATTCCCTCCTTTGATCCGCGCTTTGAACAGTTCATTGACATAACTGTCTTTTCGTTCTCGGCCTAAAGTGTAGCCGCGTTTTTTAATAATATCGTGCACCATTCTAAAGTGATCCAGTTCTTCTTGGGCCAATAGGAGTAATTCCGTCACTAGTTCAGTATGTTCGGGGTTGCCAGCAATAATGGTAATCGCATTTGTGGCTGCCTTTTGTTCACACCAGGCATGATCAGTTAGAATTTCTTCAATGTTAGTTTCTGCTAAATGTGCCCAACGTGGATCGGTGGCAAGTTTTAAACCGAGCATATCAATTTGATTTTTTAAGAAGTGCAAAAATAGACTTAAGCCTCATGGATTAATAATTATGAAGCGGTTTTATCACATTAATACGGAGGATTGAGAAGGTTTACTTCAACAATTCCTCAAACACCTTCTGAACATACACAGTGATTGTCCCTAAGTATTCAAAGTTGATAGTTTCAAAAGTGTCGGTTGGTTTGTGGTAATGCGGAGTAGTGTCTTTGTTTACGTATTCTTCGGTTAAACCAATGGCATTAAAACCTGCGTTTCTGAAAGAGCGGTGATCGGTAGAAGTTACAGTAGACATATGAATCGGGAACTCATAACCATAATCTTTCGCCACTTTTAAGTAATGACCTTTTAGTGTTTCTGTAGGCATTTCTAACTCAAAACCACGATCGCCATCATTGTCCCAACCCATTTGGTCAATGGTGTGTACCGAAACAATATTGAAGTTCTCATCCTTTAATTTTTTCGCGTAAGCCTTACTACCAATTAAGCCACGCTCTTCTTCATCGAAGAAAACAATCTTCACATTGTACTTACGTAAATTCAAACCTGCAATATGCTTGGCTACGGAATAGACCAAAGCAGTGCCCGAAGCATTATCATTCGCCCCAGGGCAATCTTTTACAGAATCATAATGAGCACCCAAAACTACCCATTCATCGGTTTTTGTGGTGGCCATAATGGTTCCTACCACATTATTTCCTGTCGCGCTGTAGTTCTCAATTTCAACTTGATCGATAAATTTTGAGAGTTCTGTTTTTAGAAACTCTGCCACCATTTCACGTGATTCTTGTGCATGACGGTCTTTTAGTTTTGTATTGCCTTTGATTTCCATGTGCCCAGTAAGCTTAGAGGTTAAGTCTACTTGCTCTGCAAGTTTTTGCCCTTGAAAGGCCATTGAATTGAAAGAAAGGAGAAGAATTGCAGCAACTATAAAATTCAATTTACGGGTCATGGCTTAAGCTTTTTTTGAGCTCACAATTTAAGGTATTCCTCAATGATAAAAACAAGAATGTCGGTTGAATGGCTTTTCACTTCAGTTTCTGGATAGAAAAGTAGCCTCAAATGGAAAATTCTAATTTTCTGTTTGCTTTGGAAAAATCCTTTCCTAGATTTGGGGCATAATGAGAAACACAAATTTACATAGCGCATGGTGGTGGCATTTAACTGAACTCAGTTGATGTGAACTCATGCTATATGTAATCTAACGATACTCAAAAGCCTGCTTCACGCAGGCTTTTTTTGTTTTAGGCCATTGAAGAACCGAAAAATGAACAAGATTAAATTAAATACTACCTCGCAAAAACTATTGGCAGATACGGTCACTCCGGTGAGTATTTACTTGAAGTTGCGCGACAAATACGAGAACCCAATTTTATTGGAAAGCTCTGATTATCATGGAAATGACAATAGCTTTTCTTATATCTGTTGCGAACCGCTGGCCAGTTTTAGGTTGAAGGATGGTCTGTTGACAAAGCAGTTGCCCGGTCAAGCTGAAACACAATATCATGTCGAGAATAGTAAAGTAGGCGATGAACTGAGTGCTTTTTCAAAAAGCTTCGAATCCGATGATAACCCTTATAAATTCATCAATAATGGCCTTTTCGGTTACATTGGTTACGATGCTGTCAAGTATTTTGAGAACATTCCTGTGAACGAAAAGAAGGAAGATCAATATGGGATTCCTGATGTGCTTTACCATGTGTATCGCTATGTCATCGCCATCGATCATTTCAAAAACGAACTCTATGTTTTTGAGCATTCACCAGAAGGAACTGCGCCCAAGGGTTTGGAGCCTATTATCAATTTGGTGAACAATAAGAACTACCCTTCTTATGAATTCAAAACGGTAGCCGAAGAAAGTTCTAACTATACGGATGACGAATTTTTGAACATCATTCAAAAGGGAATTGACCACTGTCACAGAGGAGATGTATTCCAGATTGTGCTTTCGAGAAGATTTCAGAAGGGCTTTAAGGGAGATGAATTCAACGTATATCGTGCCTTAAGGTCAGTGAATCCTTCGCCTTACCTTTTCTACTTTGACTATGGCAGCTTCAAGATATTCGGTTCTTCGCCCGAAGCACAATTGGTGATTAAAGATGGTGAAGCCACTATCCACCCCATTGCAGGTACTTTCAAACGTACCGGAAATGATGAAGCCGATGCGGAATTAGCAAAAGCACTACACAACGACCCAAAGGAAAATTCAGAACACGTCATGTTGGTAGACTTGGCCCGTAATGACCTAAGCCGCGCTGGATCGAATGTGAAAGTGGGTACCTACAAAGAAATTCAATACTACTCGCATGTCATTCACTTGGTATCGAAGGTGACGGGAACACTTAATCCTGATGTGCTTTCAACTGATATGGTAACTGGTACTTTTCCAGCTGGAACACTTTCTGGAGCACCGAAAGTACGTGCCATGCAGCTGATCAACGAATACGAAAAAACCAGACGTGGCTATTACGGTGGCGCTATCGGCTTCATGGGTTTCGATGGCAATTTCAACCATGCCATTATGATCCGTTCTTTCCTGAGCAAAAACAGCAATCTACACTTTCAAGCAGGCGCTGGTGTAGTCGCTAAATCAGATAAGGCTTCTGAGTTGCAAGAAGTAAACAATAAACTAGGAGCGTTGAGGAAGGCGATTGAAATGGCTGAGGATATTAGGTAGGCAGTGAATCAGTGGATCAGAAATCAGTGGATCAGGAATTAGAAACGAAGAAAAATATAATCAGATGAAGAGTTTTAAGGATTTAGAAGCTTGGAAAAAGGGGCGTGTCCTAAGGGTCGATATATCGGCTTTGACAAAGACTTTTCCTGTCGAGGAGAAATTCAAACTTGTTGATCAACTGATCAGGGCTTCACGATCTGTTACTGCAAATTTAGCTGAAGGCTACGGAAGGTTTCATTATCAGGAGAACATCCAGTTTTGTAGGGTCTCAAGAGGTTCTTTGACTGAAATACAAGACCACATAACTGTTGCTTATGATGAAGGATACATTAATGAGGAACTAGCAAAGAAGTACGATGAACAAGTGGAAGAATGCATTAGGATAATCAATGGTTACATTAACTATTTAATAAAATCGAAGGGAACAAACCCGAACTCCTGATTTCTGATTCACTGATAACTGATAACTGAACAAAATGAAGATACTAATACTAGATAACTACGATTCATTCACCTACAACTTGGTGCATTACCTGCGTGAGTTGGCAGAGGGAGCCGAAATGACCGTGGCACGAAACGATCAAATTACACTAGACGAAGTGGAGGCTTACGATAAGATTTTGCTTTCGCCTGGGCCAGGAATTCCAGAAGAAGCGGGAATTATGCCTGAATTGATCAAGCGTTACGGTGCAACCAAAAGCATTTTGGGAGTTTGCTTGGGGCATCAAGCCATTGCCGAAGCCTATGGAGCCTCACTTTATAATATGGCTGAAGTGCTGCATGGCGTTTCAAGCAAAATTAAAGTGGTGAAGCCTGACGACAGACTATTCAATGGGATTCCAAGCGAATATGAAATTTGCCATTACCACAGCTGGAATGTAAGTAAGGAGGATTTAGGAAGTGAACTTGAAGTCACCGCCTATGACGAACTCGGTGAAATCATGGCGATCAGTCATAAGGAGTATGATGTAAAGGGCGTACAGTTTCACCCAGAATCCATCATGACAGAGTATGGGCATAAATTGCTTGAGAATTGGCTCAATGATTCAGTAAACAGTGAAACGGTGATCAGAAAACAGGAATTCACTTCACTGACTAAACCCTGATCCACTGATTTTCTGATTCCTGATAACTAACAAGACAAGATGAAAGACATATTAAACCAACTTATAGAATATAAATCGCTGGATAAAACCACAGCAAAGGAGATTTTGATGAACCTCACACTGGGGAAATACAATCAAAGTCAAGTGGCGGCATTTCTTACCGTGTACTTAATGCGAAGCATCACGGTAGAAGAACTCGAAGGTTTTCGGGATGCGATGCTGGAACTTTGCGTGCCGGTAGATATTCCAGAATACGATGCCATCGATCTTTGCGGTACTGGCGGAGACGGAAAGAACACCTTTAACATTTCCACACTAAGCTCCTTTATTGTGGCTGGTGCAGGGCAGAATGTAGCCAAGCACGGAAATAATGGCGTGTCCTCTGTTTCTGGTTCTTCTAACCTGATGGCGCATTTCGGTTACGAATTCACCAACGATATTGGTAAGCTGAAAAGGAGTTTGGATGAAAGCGGAATTGCCTTTTTGCATGCACCACTTTTTCACCCAGCCATGAAAAACGTAGCACCCATTCGAAGAGACTTAGGCGTAAAAACCTTCTTCAATATGTTGGGGCCAATGGTGAATCCTTCGTTCCCGAAAAAACAATTGGTGGGTGTGTTTAGTCTAGAGTTGGCCAGATTATACGGCTACCTTTACCAAAAAACCGATAAGCAGTTTGTGATTTTACATGCGCTGGATGGCTATGATGAAATTTCATTGACAGGAGGCTTTAAGAAAATCACGCATTTACAAGAAGAAATTGTTCAACCTGAAGATTTAGGATTAACTCGAATTCAGCCCGAAGCTATTTTTGGTGGTGAAACGGTAGAAGAATCGGCTAAGATTTTCGAGAAGATATTAAAAGGCGAAGGCACAAAAGCTCAAAACGAAGTGGTGATTGCGAACTCGGCCATGGCTTTACAGTGCGGTAAAGGCTATAGCACTGAAGAAGCCGTTGGCCACGCACGGGAATCACTCGAATCGGGGAAGGCATTGAAGGCATTTAAAAAGATACTTGACTTGTAGTTATTAGTGTATGAGAAATGAGTTATGAGGAAAAGGGAATCCTTCTTTTTGATTTCGAATTCAGCAGAAAAGATTGAACTACCTCAGTGACTTAATAACCAATAACTAATAACCAATAACTAACACAGAATGGACATACTACAAAAAATAATCGCACACAAAGAGAAGGAAGTAGCCGAACGGAAAGGGCTTTTTCCTCCTAAGTTATTAGAGCAGAGCATATACTTCGAGAGCAAAACCGTTTCGTTGAAAAAGTATTTGCTGCGTGAAGATAAATCTGGAATAATAGCTGAGTTCAAGCGTAAATCGCCTTCGAAAGGAATGATTAATGCGCATGCGAAGGTAGAACGCACTACTATTGGTTACATGCAGGCAGGCGCTTCGGCACTTTCTGTATTGACGGATTCTGAGTTTTTCGGAGGAAAGAACGAAGACCTTTCTACAGCCAGAAAATTCAACTTCTGCCCAGTACTTAGAAAGGACTTTATCATTGATGAATATCAGATCATTGAAGCCAAGTCAATAGGGGCTGATGCTATTTTGCTGATTGCAGCCGCTTTGACTCCAGAACGATTGAAGGAATTAGCTGCATTTGCCAAAACGCTTCATTTAGAAGTGCTGATGGAAATTCATAATGAGGAAGAGTTGCATCCTTATCTCTCGCCAGATTTGGACGTGGTAGGAGTAAACAACCGCAACCTCAAGACTTTCGAAACCAGTATTGAAACTTCAAAAATGTTGGTGGACAAAATCCCGAACGAATTTGTGAAGATTTCAGAAAGCGGTATTAGCGACCCTGCTACGATTGTTGAGTTGAAAAAGGTAGGCTTCCAAGGCTTTTTAATTGGAGAAACCTTTATGAAAACGGGACGGCCAGAGCGTGCAGCTGCGGAATTTATCGAGGCAGTTCAGAAACAGCTTTCAGTGTAAAAAGGAAAAAAGTTGATCAGTTAATCAGAAAACAGGAAATCGGGGAACCTATATTCTCATTGAAAGTTCTCTCTAACTACTAACTACTAACTACTAACTACTAACGATGAAACTAAAAGTCTGCGGCATGCGAGAAAGCACCAATATCAGCGAGCTGTTAAAGCTACAGCCTGACTATATGGGCTTTATTTTCTACGGAAAGTCGAAGCGTGATGTAGCAGATGGTTTGGATGCTCAGTTGTTAAATGCTTTTCCTTCCAGTACAGAAAAGGTAGGTGTGTTTGTAAACGCAGCACTTGATTTTGTGAAAGAGAAAGTAATTCAGTTTGGATTAGATTTAGTCCAGCTACACGGTGACGAAGCTCCTGAATATTGTGCTGACCTAAATGCGAGTGGTGTTAAGGTAATGAAAGTGTTTTCAGTAGGAGAAAGCTTTGATTTCGGTGAGTTGGAAGCGTATAAGCCTAATGTCGATTTCTTCCTTTTTGATACCAAAGGAAAAGAAAGAGGGGGGAATGGAGAGCTGTTTAACTGGGAGTTACTGAATGAATACGATGGGGGGATTCCTTACTTCTTGAGTGGAGGAATTGACTTAGAAAACATTGAATCGTTAAGCGATTTGAAAGTTCAACCTTATGCAATTGATGTCAACTCAAAGTTTGAGATTGAGCCTGGGTTGAAGGATGTGGAGAGGTTGAAGGAGTTGAAAGTGAGATTGCTTCGTGCCTCGCAATGACGGTTCAAGTAGGTAGTGTGCGTGGGAGTTTCGATGAGGAAACAAGAAGTAGAGTAAAGTTTAGAAAATAAAGAAATGAAAGTACAAGTAGACGAAAGAGGGTATTATGGAAATTTTGGTGGAGCATTCATTCCTGAAATGCTTTACCCAAATATTGAAGAACTACGAGAGAACTACGAACAGATTGTTCAGGCGCCTGATTTTCAAAAGCAATTCAATCACTTGCTTCGTGATTTTGTCGGTCGCCCAACTCCCCTATATTTAGCCGAGCGTTTGTCTGAGAAGTATGGAGCGGAAATCTACCTTAAAAGAGAAGACCTTTGCCATACAGGAGCGCATAAGGTGAACAATACGGTAGGTCAGATTCTACTGGCGCAAAAGCTAGGCAAACAGAAGATCATCGCAGAAACTGGCGCAGGTCAACATGGGGTAGCAACCGCTACGGTTTGCGCTCTAATGGGTATTGAATGCATTGTGTACATGGGCAAAGTGGACATGGCGCGGCAAAAACCAAACGTAGAGCGGATGCGTATTTTAGGCGCTGAAGTCCGCCCGGCTAAAAGTGGTAGCAAAACCCTAAAAGATGCCACCAACGAGGCCATGCGTCACTGGATCAATAACCCAACCGACACGCACTACATTATCGGTTCGGTAGTAGGACCTCACCCATATCCTGAAATGGTGGCTCGTTTTCAGTCGGTCATAAGCAAAGAAATTAAAGCCCAACTGTTAGAAAAGAAAGGTAAGCAAAATCCAGACTACGTGATTGCCTGCGTGGGTGGTGGAAGTAATGCGGCTGGTGCGTTCTATCATTATTATAATGAAGAAGATGTGAGACTGATAGCTGTTGAAGCCGCTGGTTTAGGAAATCAAACAGGACATTCGGCAGCGACCACCGTTTTAGGGAAACCGGGTGTTCTTCATGGCAGCAAAACACTTTTAATGCAGACGGAAGACGGCCAAGTCATAGAGCCCTATTCAATTTCGGCTGGTTTGGATTACCCTGGTATTGGCCCAGTGCATGCTCATTTGTTTGAAACCGGTAGAGCTAAATTCTACAGCGTAACGGATGAAGAAGCCATGAAAGCTGGAATTCTATTGAGCCGAACAGAAGGAATTATCCCTGCGGTGGAAAGTGCGCATGCCTTTGCCGCGCTCAATCAAATGACATTTAATCCTTCCGATGTGGTGGTCATTAACCTTTCTGGCCGTGGCGATAAGGATTTAGAGACCTACATTAAATGGGGGAAATATTAATGGGTTGATAGTCTACAGTGCTCAGTGCTCAGTTTTAAAATCCCTGAGCACCGTGCACGAGTTACTAAGCACTAAAAACAATGAACAGAATAGATAAATTATTTCAGGACAAAAAGGAGCGCGTATTGAACGTGTACTTTACTGCGGGTTATCCTCAGCTGAACGATACCACGACAATTTTAGAAGCGCTTGAAACTTCGGGTGCCGACTTAATTGAAATTGGAATTCCATATTCCGATCCCATTGCCGATGGCCCGACCATTCAAGAAAGCAATGGGGTGGCTTTGGAAAACGGTATGAGTTTGAAAGTGCTGTTTAGCCAATTGAAAGACATTAGAGACAAGGTTTCGGTGCCGATTGTGCTGATGGGTTATGTAAACCCAATTGTGCAATTTGGCATGGAGAACTTTTGCGCCAAGTGCGAGGAAGTAGGGGTGGACGCAGTAATTCTACCTGACTTACCGATGTTTGAGTATTTAGAGATGTATAAACCAATGTTCGAAAAACATGGGCTGTACAATATCTTCTTAATCACTCCGCAGACTTCTGACGCCAGAATCAAGCAGGTTGACGAGAACTCAAACGGCTTTATCTACATGGTATCGTCAGCGAGTACCACTGGGGCAAAGACCAGCATTTCTCTAGATCAATCCGACTATTTCGCTCGCGTAAAAAATATGAACTTGAAAAACCCAACCCTCATTGGATTTGGAATCTCCAATGCTGAAACCTTTGACAAAGCCTGCGAAAATGCCAACGGAGCCATCATCGGTAGTGCTTTTATTAAAGCCATTTCGGAAGAAGGGAATTTGGAAGAGAAGATCTCTGGTTTTGTTAAATCTGTGAAGCAGTAGATCAGTGAATCAGAAAACAGTGATTAGAGACACCAAAAATATTTAAAGAAATTAGAATTCGTAGTTACTGTTCACCATCGACCAATGACTATTGACCAATGACTAAATCATGATTATACAATTCGAAAAAGACATTAATTCGGCCCAAAAAGAGGCCATTGTCAATAGAGTAAAGGGCTTGAAATATAAGCCGACCACCGTGATTACCCAAAAGGGAGAATACCTGATTGGTACCGGTAAGAAGGATTTCGATATCCGTGAAATCGGCCATATGGAAGGCATCAGCGATATTCATATCGTATCGGACGACTATAAACTGGTATCGAAAAAGTGGAAAGTAAAACCTACCATTATCGATCTTGGCGATGGCGTTGTCATTGAAGAAGGCGGTTTCCAGATTATGGCTGGGCCGTGCTCTATCGAAAGTGAAGACCAGATCAGAAAGGTGATTGGGCATTTGAAAGAAAACGGCATTTCTATTATGCGTGGAGGCGTATACAAGCCTCGAAGCTCGCCTTATTCCTTCCGTGGCTTGGGTATTGAAGGCCTACAACTGTGGTATCAATTGGCCAAAGAAGCGGGTATTAAAATCATTACTGAGGTAATGCAGGTTTCTCAAATAGCCGAAATGTACCCATACACCGATATTTATCAGGTAGGCGCAAGAAACACCCAAAATTTCAATCTTCTGGATGAATTGGGTAAAGTGGATAAGCCAGTAATGATCAAGCGTGGTATCTCTGGCACCATTGACGAACTGCTTTCTTCTGCGGAATATGTTTTCAGTGGAGGAAATGAAAGGCTTTTGCTTTGCGAAAGAGGTATCCGTACTTATGAAAGCGCCACAAGAAACACAATGGACTTGAATGCGATTGCTGTACTAAAGGAGAAAACGCATTTGCCAGTGATTTCAGATCCTTCGCATGGAATAGGTATTCGTGATTTTGTAGAACCTATCGCTTTGGCCAGTATTATGGCAGGTGCCGATGGCGTAATCTTCGAAACGCATGAAAAACCAGAAGAAGCTTATTCTGATGGCCAGCAAACGCTAAACTTCGAAGAATCGACAAAAATGATCAACCGAATGCGCAAGACCTTTGAGCTGAGAGAGAGTTTTTGAGTTGAGAGAGGCCTATAATTTTAAACCTGTTGGTCATCTAGACTGACAGGTTTTTATTTAAAAGTCAATTATGAAACTCTTAGTTGACTAGATATTTTCAGAAAAATACTTTTCAGCAATTTTATCTAGCATTTCAAAGGTGAGCGGTTTTTTGTCAAACTCTGCAATTTCAGGGATTTGCTGTGCCTTGTCTTTGTCGTCAGGGTCGTACGATGTCGTGAGCATCACAATGACGATCTGCTTTTTTATGCTCTCGTCTAGTTCCTGATAGGCTTCTATAAACCCCCATCCCCCCATTACAGGCATATTGATATCAAGGAAGATTAAAGAGGGAAGCGCGTTTTCTGTATTGGCGTATTGACCACTGTTGGTTAAATATTCAAGGGCTTGTTTTCCATCTAATGTAGTGATTACCTCCTCCGCCAACTCGGCCTTTTTTATAATCAATTGGTGAATGAAGTTGGTAGCATCATCATCATCGATCAGCAGTATGCAGTTTAACTTCTTATTCACAAATTTTAAGTTTTGGCAATGGTAAAATTAAAAGTACTTCCTTCACCTAACACAGAATCAACTCAAATGTTCCCAACGTATAATTCTACAATCTTTTTGTAATTGAATAGGTTTATTATGTCTGTCCATTCATTTTTACGTCTATTGTGAAGTCTTTCAAATTCTTTAAACTGATTATAAAAAATGGAGTTTGATCTTCTGAATTATAATATACATAATATCCACTTTTTTCGAAGGGCGAAAGTTACTTTTTATTTTAATAGATATAATCTTTGATAACCAGATGTTTTTCCGAAACTGTCGAGAAAAGCCAACAATGGTAAAAATTCGGTGTACCTTTGCCTCGCACTTCGAAATGGCTTGTGAAATTGACCAGACATTTCTTCTGCTTAATATTTTAACATAGTCAAATCACCAAGTGACAAGCCTCACCGTTTTGTGGGCGCTCTCGTTCACTTGTTTCGTAATTAATTTATATGTCATTTAAGTCATTAGGGCTTTCTGATTCGCTTTTACATGCGATCACAAAAAAGGGTTATACTGAGCCATCTCCCATCCAAACAAAAGCAATTCCACCCATTTTAGAGCGAAAAGACATTTTAGCGTCAGCTCAAACAGGAACAGGAAAAACGGCAGGCTTTGTTCTGCCTATGCTTCAGATTCTATCTGAATCCAAACAAGCAAAGAGAAGACCAGTGAGGGCTTTGATCTTAACGCCAACACGTGAACTTGCTGCTCAGATATATGAAAACGTAAAAGAATACAGTGAATTCCTAAGTATCGAGTCTACTGTGATTTTTGGTGGAGTAAACCAAAACCCTCAGGTACGTGCTTTGCGTAACGGAGTGGATATTTTGGTTGCCACACCAGGTCGTTTACTCGATTTGTACAACCAAAGGATGCTGTCTTTAAGTCAGGTAGAAATTTTAGTATTGGATGAAGCCGATAGAATGCTCGATATGGGCTTTTTACGCGACATCAAGAAAATATTGGCCTTAATGCCAGCAAAGCGACAGAACTTATTGTTCTCTGCTACTTTTTCTACAGAAATTAAGCATTTGGCAGGCAGCTTTATGACTGACCCCATTTTGGTGGAAGCTACACCAAAGAACACCGCAGCTGAATTGGTAATTCAAAAGGTATATCATGTAGATAAGGTCAAGAAAACCTCTTTGGTCACCAAGTTGATTTCTCAAGGCAACTGGAGTCAGGTGTTGATTTTCACAAGAACGAAACACGCGGCTAACAAGCTAAGCGAAAAACTGACTAAAAACGGAATTGCTTCTTTAGCGATTCATGGTAACAAAAGTCAAGGTGCTAGAACCAAGGCTTTGGAAGGTTTTAAGAATGGAACTACACGCGTTTTGGTTGCAACTGATATTGCAGCTAGGGGGTTGGATATTCCTTTACTTCCTCATGTAATCAACTTTGAGTTGCCGAACGTGTCCGAAGATTACGTGCATAGAATTGGCCGTACGGGTAGGGCAGGAGCAAGTGGTGAAGCCATTTCTTTGGTGAGCCACGATGAGCATGATTTAGTGCATGGCATTGAGAAGCTTTTGAGGCAAAAGCTTCAGATCGAAATTATGGAAGGTTACGAGCCAAGCGCTGCGCCTCCCGCACCGAAAGATGAGCCAAGAAGATCGGGTGGAGGCAGAAAGCCAGACTTCCGTAAAGGAGGTTCAGGTGGAGGTCAGGGCCAACGTAGTGGCGGTCAAGGCGGCCAAAGAAGAACTGATGGACGAGACGGAGGCCAGCGTAAATCTGGTGGTACTGGCGGACAACGTTCTGGCGGAGGCGGTAGCCCAAGAGGCAACTCAGGTGGCGAAGGATCAAGAGGAAACTCTAGCAGTCCGCGTTCAGGCGGTGGGGCTCCAAGAGGTAATTCTGGTGGTCAACGCAGCGGAAATTCAAGACCGAATAAAGGAAATAGAGATTAAGGCTAAACCCTTGATCAAGTAAAATATAAGGTCTGCTGATTTATTTCAGCAGACTTTTTTTGTGAGATATAAGCTGAGAGGGTTATCTGAAGTTTATTAATGAAGAATAGGGACAAGTGTCAAATCTTTATTGTTGATCAGACTTCCTTTATTTTAACTTTGCTTCTAATACCGTCACCCATGGGTAACCGACCCCTAATGTTGTGCAGGCAAAAACCTCAGAGTCAAGTGTTTTTCTCAGCCTAACAGTTAAAACTTGTCCCTCTGCACTGAAATTCTGATTATTCAAATTGTATGCCTTATACCTTAATCCATTTGAATTAGTTATTTTCTCAATTCTGTGTAAGTCGCTTTCTTTAAAATCAATGAGTATAAGTTTACAGTCAACACTAGTTCCAGCGGTGGTGACTTCATAAGTGTCAGAAGCAATATCTTCTTCATTCTTGTCGCACGAAATGCATAAAGCTGTCAATATTAGTAAGGCAAGTTTTCTCATCGGTCAATGGTTATACAACTAGATTAGACACTTTAACATTTAATTTGGTTGGAGTTTTTTTATGCTAAAGGCTTGCGTCCAAGAGTGAATATGTTCCGGTACATGACGTTCATATCTAGAAGTACTCTATGGCATACAGTACAAAGGCCCTATTTCAACCTCTATTTAAATATGTTTTTGTTCTTTCAGGCAATTCAGTGGTGTTGTATTCAAAATTTGAGGTCCATTCAATTTCACAGATGTTAAAGCCATCGAAGCATTCGGTGGGAGTGAGACTATAAGCTCTTAATGTAATTAGAAAGCGCTCTAGTCCACCAAAAGGGTAGTTGCCTGTAGAGCATTCAACGATGCCGGAATGTTCATTGATTCTTTCAAGCTTATCCATATCCACCTCAAAGTCGAATTCTAGATAATTGAAGATGGACAGCACTTCTTGAATGCCAAGCGCACCCAATTTCTCATTATCCTTTTGTAGATAGCTTTGTAGAAACTCATTTACGTAGGCTGGTATAAGCGCTATGTACCTGCGCTCTTCTGGCGCTTGATCTAAAAAATCAGATAGTTTTGCTACCGCCTTATCTACTTCGGCTTGCGTCATGCCATCCCAATCAAACTCAGGGCCTTCCTCATCTTCAAACTTAAAACCTGGTTGTCTTACCTTAACCATGTGTTCATACAGTGTTTCAAAATCTTGATACTTTGAACTGTCCTGAATATTGAATTTGATGTAAAGCATTTAACTGTTGATGATTTTTAACGAGAAGCTTAATGATAGTAGAAAATAACTTACCTGCTGAAGTTTAAGGAAGTAGAACCGCTTCTTTTCTTTCCCTGAGGTTACGAAGGGTCTAAAAACTACACTGCCACCTCAGGCATATACTTCGCCCATTTTTCGTTGACCGTGGCAATGCCCCATTTCATTAAATCATAATTAATGAAAACGGTAAGCGAGGTTAGCACAAAGCCAGCTATAAATACATAAGGAAAAGCATCAGCCCCTTGTTCATAGAGCATCTTCGTAGTTAAGCCAAAGCCTTGGCCAAATACACCTTGAGTAAGGTAAATGCCGAGGGTACTCATTTTAACAATGCTCGATCGTTTTTCCCATCGCTTCATTTGCTTTCTAAATATGGAATAAGGAATTACTGCTAAAAGGAATCCGTAGATCAGGAAGCCCGAGTGGAGAAACATTCCTTTATCGTTTTGTGGGTATTGGCTTAGAAGAAAGTAGCCTATTATAGCCAATCCAATGGGTATAAGTATTTTGGAACTGTTGAAATAGGATAGGAGCTCCTTGAAGAATTGTGTTTTAAATCGCTGAAGCAAACCATCTTCAATTGATTCTGCCAAAGTAGATAAGCCGTAAATCCCGAAGGAGGAATGTGCTTTCGTTATGGCCAAGTCAAAGTTCATGTTGGGTTTTTCTTCGAGCAATTCCTCTACTTTACTCGCCATGTGGTCAAGCGCTTCCATTTCCACTTCAATAGTATTGAAGCCTCGCTTATTGATAAACGCCTTGATTGCTGTTATTTGCTCAACGGTAAGCGACATGTTTCTTTATTTTTTGGTACTGTTTAAAAGCAATCGAATAGCTCAGGTAAATACAGGTGAAAAGAATAGTAAAGAAAACTGGGTAGAATAGGGATTGAGGTTTGATGCTGTCAATGGCGCCATGCATTTCTATGCCATTGAGTATGATGACATAAAAGAATAAACCGTTGAAGATGCTGATAAACGTTGTGTAGTTGTAAGGCCTATTTTTCCGATCGAAGAGTGAAAGTAACAATGGAATTATAACAGCACTAATGCTTAAGGTCTTTAAGGATTTCACCAAGCTTTCTGTTGGTAATGCACTGTAGAACATGAGATAGCAAGCTAGAAAGATAGCGCCTAGCGCCAGTATTCGAATGCTTGTTGCTGTGGCCACCAATTCTTTTAGCAGTTCACGGTGTACGGCAGAAGTAGAAGCTCGCATTCTCTTGCGCTGTATAGTTTTGCAATTAATAGCTTCGATGCTTTGGGTAAATGCTTTCGTGAAGGTCAAGTTTTCTTTGCTCATACCGTCTTCTACAGACGATGCAATGTGATCTACCAGTTCATGTTGAACATCATAATACCAAATATTTTGGTCCTTTACATAGGCTGTAATATGCTCAATTTGATAGTGCGCTAGTTTCATATCAGTTCTAGTTTAAGGTTGGGCAAGAAATTTAGAAGTGATCTTTTTATTAATGGTGGTTTTTCGCCAAATCATTTCAAGGCAAACCCAACCATAAATAATAAACAAAAAAGCACTTATGGAATGGATTGTCGCATTAGCCTCTAAAACTCTTAATAAACTAAAACGCTCGCCATATAAAATTCGACTTGTGATATCAGGTAAACCCTGTAGAACTGCAACAAGGAGTGTTGCGATCAATAGCACAATTCGATTGGTGTGACTCGTGTAAAACGGGAGCTTTCGTTTTCTGCATTTCGACTTAAAGCGCCATTGAATGATGTTGATTAGCCAAAAGGGCAAGCAAATGGCTAGAATTACAAGTGCAGAGAATAATGTTCTTGTTGTCGACACCTCGTTGAATACTAGAATCATACACAACACTAGAGTACTCTTGAATAAACCTTTTGGAGTTGAAAAAAAGGAAAGGTAAAGTAGGAGCGCCTCTTTGTAGATCCCTTTTCTGACAATTTTCTTTTGTTTATCTATTTCAGCACGTAATGCTTTCTCCCCTCCGAAACTTGGGATTATAACATCTTTTAAGAACTCCTTAATGCATAATGATCGATCTGTTCTTTCAATATAGGCTGTTGTAATGTGGTCATACAGTTCGTTGTAGAACTCTACCTCATCAACATCCAAGTCTGCAAGGTACAGCTGTATGGCTTTTGCTTCTAGTGCTGTCATATCATCTCTAGTTTAAAGGTGAAATTCTCTTTAAAAAGCTTAAGACAGGTAAAGCCAAACAACAAGACTAGTGTAGAAAAACATACGGTTATTGCTGGGTAAGCTGTTAGAAACTGACCGAAGTTATCTCTGCCTATAAATATTGGAATCAGGAGGTTTCCTACAATGCTCAAGGCATTAAATGGGATCACCATAAGTAAAAGAATTGAATAATTCAGGTCATTAGCTCTATAAGGTAGTTGCTGCTTTTTACAATCCTTATAAAATGAAAATACACCATACATCATGACTGAGGCTGGAATAAAAAGACCTAAAATTGCTGCGTATATGAGCACATATTTTTCGTCAAATCGATTTGATAAGGTTTGTAGTAAGATAAAAGATACCATAACAAAGCCTATGGCTGGCCAGCCAAACAGGCTAAGGAAAATCTCTTTTGCCCGTTTCAAAATTGCAATTCTCCTGATTTTACTCTGTTCATTCACAACATCTAGCATGCCTTGAACTCCACCAAAAGAGGGTTGAATAACTTCTCTGAAGTATTTTTTTACATCTTCTGGTTTGTCCTTTTCAATTGCCGTAGCAATATGATCGTAAAACTCCTCGAAAGGCTCTTGATGTCCAATGCCCACATCCTTGAGGTACTTCACCAATATGTTGTGCTGTGTGGTGGTTAGACTCATCCCATGCCTAATTTAGGGTTCAATAACTTTTGTAAATTCAACAGAAACTCTTCGAGTTCGGCCACTTTGGTTTGGGCTTCTGCATTACCTTCTTTGGTAAGGGAGTAGTATTTTCGGATGCGATTATCTACCTTTTGTGTTTCGGTAGAGAGCATTCCCTCGGCCTCTAATTTATGAAGGGTAGGGTATAAGGCACCTTCCGTGATTTTGAATTCACCTGCGGTAATTTCCTTTACACGTTGTGTGATTTCGTAACCGTACATTTTTTCGTTCTCTTTCAGCAGCTTGAGAATAATGGTGGCTAGACTTCCTTTTAATAGTTTACTCGATGACATACACAAGTATACATAATTTTCTTATGCATAAGAAACTTGGGTATGTTATTTTTTGTCGATGGCTTCGTTTATATAGTTCCTTCGCTTCTCATCCGCTAAAGCTTCTGCGAACGCGGTACCACTCAGGATGAAAAGGTGTGTGCAAATAAGTCACAAAAAGGGTAAGAGAGAAAGGGACTGGAGTTCCTGATTAATATGACGTCACAGGTTCGGAGAACCTGCGACAGGTGGTTGACTTGTGGTACGTGAAATTCCGAAGTCTCGGAACCTACGGAATGACTTACAATTCAATATTTTAACCCAAAGAACTAAAAATCAAATCTTCATCTCAGGAATATCACCTTCGATGATTAGCTTGCCTGCAGTGGCGGCTTTGATTTCTTCTACAGTTACGCCAGGTGCCCTTTCTAAAAGTCTAAAACCACCTTCGGGAAGGACATCCAAAACAGCTAAATCGGTTACGACTTTCTTAACGCAACGCAAACCCGTGATGGGTAAACTACATTTGCTCAAAAGTTTGGAGTCTCCACTGCGGCTACAATGCTGCATAGCCACGATAATATTGTCAGCAGAAGCTACAAGGTCCATGGCACCACCCATGCCTTTCACCATTTTGCCTGGGATTTTCCAGTTGGCGATGTCTCCATTTTCAGACACTTCCATGGCTCCCAAAATGGTAAGGTCAACATGGCCGCCTCTAATCATCTCGAAGCTCTGAGAAGAGCTGAAAAGTGCAGAGCCTTTGGTAGTGGTTACCGTCTGCTTCCCTGCATTGATTAAATCTGCATCTACCTCATCTTCTTCTGGAAAAGGGCCAATGCCCAATAATCCATTCTCAGACTGAAGCACCACACTAATGTTTTCAGGAATAAAATTGGCCACAAGGGTAGGAATGCCAATTCCCAAATTGATATAAGTACCATCTTGAACTTCCTGTGCTATTCTTTTCGCAATGCCTATTTTATCGAGTGCCATGGTGTTAATTTGAAAATTTGAGGATGTGTTGATTTGAAGATAAGATAATTTGAAAATTTGAGGATGTGTTGATTTGAAGATAAGATAATTTGAAAATTTGATGATGTGTTAATTTGATAATTATTCACTGAATCAGTTTTATGCATTATTTTGAAATCATCAAATTACCCAATCATCAAATCACGGATCTTTACTGCTGGATATTATTTTTGAGATGATCTTCGAGATAGAAACTAGGTCTGTTTTGATTGTTTCATCAAAAGGGTAACTAGGAGCCATTTCACAAAGTTTTAACCAGTACATTGTTTCGTCCGCTTCTTTTGCGGCAATTTTGAATTTATGAATAAAGTCTCTTTTGCTTTCGCTGTTCTGTGCTTCGTAAGTATTTGCTCCAATACTGGTGCCTGACTTTAGTAGCTGATTGGCGATTACTCTTTTCCCTTTGCTTTCTAGAAGCTCAGTGAATTCGATGATTTTAACTGAAAATGCTAAGGTCAAATCCACAATCAAGTTTGGTTTATCACTCCTCATTTTCGTTACCTTTAATTTTCAAATCATCAAATCGGCTAATTTTCAAATCATTTTAACCTAGTGGTTCTTTGTTCGATCCGTTTTTCATAACCCTTCCCTTGAAAAATGCGCTGCACATAAATTCCGGGAGTATGAATGTGATTAGGATCTAACTCGCCCGGCTCTACCAGTTCTTCTACCTCGACTATGGTAATTTTACCTGCCATAGCCATCATTGGGTTAAAGTTTCTGGCGGTTCCTTTAAAGATCAAGTTGCCTGAAGTATCGCCTTTCCAAGCTTTTACTAAAGCGAAATCAGCCTTAAGCCAATTTTCGAGCAAATACATTTTGCCATCGTATTCTCTGGTTTCTTTGCCTTCGGCCACTTCGGTACCGTAACCTGCTGGTGTGTAAAAAGCAGGAATTCCAGCTCCACCGGCCCTAATACGTTCTGCTAAAGTACCTTGTGGAATAAGGTCTACTTCCAGTTCACCAGAAAGTAATTGCCTTTCGAATTCAGCATTCTCTCCTACATAAGAGGAAATCATTTTCTTTACCTGACGGGTTTGAAGCATTAAGCCAATCCCGAAATCATCCACACCTGCGTTGTTTGAAATGCAGGTCAAACCATTTACACCCGTTTTGAGCAGGGCAGAAATACAGTTTTCAGGAATACCACAAAGCCCAAAACCACCTAACATCAATACTGCATTATTAGGAATGTCTTTTACAGCTTCATCAGCATTAGCAACTACCTTATTGATCATGATTTTTTGCTTTATAATTTGACAAACAAGCCTTTACAGCGATTTCATCTTTCTTCAGTTGTTCTTTAAGCGCTTCCACGGAACTGAATTTTTCTTCTCTCCGAATCAAATCTATAAACTCTACGCTAATTTCAGAATCGTAGATGTCTTCATCGAAATCAAAAATATGTACTTCGATGGTTTTATCATCGCCACCAATGGTCGGGCGGTTGCCTATGTTGAGCATCCCGTCTCTTTTCTCGTACTTATTGCATACTTGAACGGCATAAATGCCATCCGCTGGAATAAGCTTATAACTTTCCTTCACGTGAATATTGGCAGTAGGATAACCAATGGTTCTTCCAATTTTCTGTCCGTGCACCACCATTCCTGCTACTGAGTACGGACGGCCAAGGTATTCGTTGGCAGTTTTTACATCTCCAGTCTCTAAAGATCTTCTGATCTTGGTAGAAGATACCCCAATTTCTTCAATGTCTTGTCTAGGAATCTCTTCCACTTCGTAACCGTATTTTGGTGCGAATTCTTGAAGTTCTTTCAATCCACCATCCCTGTTTTTTCCAAAGCGGTGATCGTAGCCTATGATTAGCTTTTTGGTGTGGACACGCTCACTCAAAATGATGCGAATGTATTCTTCGCTGTTCATTTGGGCAAACTCTTGGGTGAAAGGGATTTTGACCAAATGGTCGATGCCGTACTTTTCTAAAACTGTGGCCTTTTCTGGAAAAGTGGTCAGCAGTCTCAAGGAATTATCCCAAGGTTTAAGTACTTGGCGGGGATGTGGCCAGTAGGTGATTAACACTGTTTCTCCACCAATTTTATCGGCTTCTTCGCGCAAGCGGGCGAGTATTTTCTGGTGGCCTACGTGTACGCCATCAAAAGTACCGCTGGTGACTACTGCATTGCGTAGTTCTGTAATGTCGTTTGTTCCGAGATGAATTTTCATTCTATCGTTTTCACGTAGTTTATAAAGTCTTCAAGTTGCCAGGCTTCATCAACCGAATGTTCACCAATTTTAGTTCGCCTTAAAGCACTTAAATGTGCACCAACCCCCAATTTTTCTCCAAAGTCATTGGCCAGCGTACGAATATAAGTGCCTTTTGAGCAAACTACCCTAAAGTTGACTTTAGGTAAATCTAAACTTACTATTTCAAATTCCGAAATTGTTATTAGTCTTGACTTCAATTCAACGTCTTTACCAGCTCGTGCTAAATCATAAGCACGTTTTCCATCTACTTTAATGGCCGAGAAAATGGGAGGGGTTTGGGCAATTTCACCAATGAAATTTTTGGTGTTTTGGTGAATTTCTTCTGCTGTTAAATGTGAAATATCAACAGCGGGTGTCGGTTCGGATTCCAAGTCATAACTTGCGGTGGTACTTCCCAAAGTAAAGCTGCCTGTGTATTCTTTCACATCGGCCATATAGCTTTCAATCGTCTTTGTCTTTTTCCCCGTGCAAAGAATCAAAAGTCCAGTAGCTAAAGGGTCTAAAGTGCCTGCATGGCCTATTTTCTTAATTCCGATGTTGTATCTGATTTTCTTAACAACCCCAAAAGATGTCCATTCTAAAGGCTTGTCGATTAGAATGACCTGACCGTTTTTGAAATTTTCTTCTTTGCTGAGGGATGGATCTATTTCTAAGGATTTCGACATTATATAAAGGTGTAGATTATTGCACCTAAACCTACGGCAAAACAATAGTATGAGAAATATTTCAATTGACTTTTCTTCACCAAGGCGATCATCCATTTACAGGCAAAAAGGCCGGCAACAAAAGCGGCTAAAAAGCCAACGATAAGCGAAGAACTTTCAATTTGACTTGAGGCGATGTCGCCACTAAGGATGTCTTTAGCTACTTTCCCTAAGATTAACGGTACAACCATTAAGAAGGAGAAACGAGCGGCTTTTTCTCTGTCAATACCCAAAAGCACTGCAGTAGAAATGGTAGCGCCAGAGCGTGAAATGCCTGGTAGAATAGCAATGGCTTGAGCAATACCAATGGTGATTGCGTTGGGCATAGAAACCGCTTTGTCGGTTCTTTTGGCTTTGTCGGCCAAGAATAGAAGACCAGCGGTTAATATTAACATACAGCCGACTAGTAGTAGTTGTCCGCCAAATAGCGATTCGATTTCTTCATCGAACAGCACGCCAATAACGGCTGCGGGAATCATGGAGACTACTATTTTTAGGGAGTACTTGAACTGGTCGTTATTCTTGAACAGGAAAAGGCCAGTAACCAATTCGGTGATTTCTTTTCTAAAAATAACGATGGTACTTAGGGCAGTGGCTGCGTGGAGCACTACTGTCATCAATAAACTTTCCTCGGGAACACTAGTGTCACCTAGAATAGCTTTAACGATTTCTAAATGACCACTGCTGCTTACTGGTAAAAACTCTGTTAATCCTTGAACGATGCCAAGAATAATGGCTTCAAAAATGGTCATTAATCGTTCTTAGCTTTCTTAAAAATAGCAAAAAACTCAATGATAAAGCCAGCAAGGATGATGATCGGTCCTAAAGTAAGCCCAAGAAAACCTTGGCCTTGAGGGTTGCTTTCCAAAGACATGACGATAAAGCCTAAGAGCAAAACGCCTAATCCAATGAGCATCCACTTATAGTTTTCTTTCCCGAAGGCGAAATTATTTTTGTTTTCAGACATATCAGTATAGTTCGTCTAGTGACATTTTTAAATATTTGTTCATGGCCCTATAAGTGCTGATAAAGGCAATAAAGCTTCCCAGAATAATGAGCAAGCCGTAAAGCGCCATAATGAAAACCTCTTGCTGAAGTTCTACTAACCTTTCAATTTTGGTGTTGGCAAATTGAAGAAGCCCATAAAGCAATAGAGCAGAAATGACTCCCGCTATGGCTCCGTGGAAAAGGGCCCTTTTCAGAAATGGTTTTTTAATAAAACCACTGGTGGCACCCACCAACTGCATACTGCGAATTAAAAATCGCTGAGAGAAAAGTGCCAGCTTAATGGTATTGTTGATCAGCATGACCACTACAATCAGAAGAATAGTGGCAAAGCCCATCAGAATCAATCCGATGTTTCTAAGGTTTTTATTGATGGAATCTACGAGGCTTTCTACAAAAGTGACTTCAAACACGCCACTAATGGCTTCAATTTTATTGCCGATGCTGTCTAGTTTAGCATTGGTTTGAAACTCAGGAGCAATGTTCACCACCAAGGCATCGCGCAGTGGGTTATCACCTAAGAATTCTGAAAAATCTTCGCCTGTATCTTTCACGAATTGCTTGGCAGCTTCCTCTTTCGAAATGAAAACGATTTGAGGCTTTTCTTCTTTTTTGAGTACGTAAGGACTTGTGGAAATCTCACGCTGAATGCGATTACGCTGGTTTTCTGAAGTGTTTTTGTTGAGGTACACCTGAATCTCGATGTTCTCCTGAATCACCGAAGTGAGACGGTTGGTATGCAATAGGAGCATTCCGAAAAGGCCCACCACAAATAAGGCCAGGGCCACACTGAAAATGACACTCCCGTATTGGTATGAACCAACCTTTTTCTTCCTTCTGACTTTCTTTTCTTGTTTATTCACGATCGCTTAAACTCGTTCAAAAATAGTAATTTATTCATTCAGAGAACTGTCTATTCCAGTTAATATTATTTAATGTGAGATAGAATTGACGAGCGGAGGTACAGTTGAATTTATAATGCGGTCATATGAAAAATGTATCCGATAATTTTGCGCTCTATAGATAAGCGATTATTTCGCGAATGATTGAAAGCCTTGGCAGATTTTTTGAATACACACAATCTTTGATCAAAGCCTTCGTCTTTTAGAACAATAGATCACTTGATGAGGTTGAAACAGAGTTATTACCTATGAAATTAATTGTCACCGTATTTTTTTTAACGATGTCTGTTTTTAAAGCACCATCCGATACTGCAGATACCATTTTGGGTGTTTGGTGGACGGAAGGGAAGAAGGCGAAAGTGAAAATTTACAAGGAAGCAGGCCGCTATGCTGGTGAAATTATTTGGCTGAAAGCAAGTGCGGACGATGATCGCATTATCCGAGATTCAAAGAATGAGATAGAAAGGTTGAAGGAAAGGCCCCTCATTGGTATTGATTTGATCGAAGGTTTTACCTTCAAAGATTCAAAGTGGGTGGAAGGAAAAGTGTATGACCCTGAAAAGGGAAAATCATACGATTGTATTCTCAAACTCGATGGTGACCAACTGGAGGTGAGGGGTTATATAAATATGCCCATGTTTGGTAAATCGGTATTTTGGAAAAGGGTAAACGAGGCCGAATAATCAACTTACCAAGAAGTTGGTTTATAGTCTTTCAAGAATTTTCCACACCAATGTTTCCCCGTATTAATCCCGTCAAACAAAGGATCCATCACTCTAGCAGCGCCATCTACAATGTCTAAAGGCGGCTGAAAATCATGCAGTTCTTCTTTTCTTCTGGCCAATTCCGCAGGGTCTTCGTCTGTCACCCAACCCGTATCTACCGCATTGGTGTAAATCCCAAATTTAGCCAAGTCCGATGCCGAAGTAAGCGTCATCATGTTCAAGGCGGCTTTGGCCATGTTCGTGTGCGGATGGCGCGGTTCTTTATGGAATTGGTGGAATTTACCTTCCATGGCCGACACATTAATAATGTGCTTAATGCCAGTGTTCTCCTTTTTCATCAGATTCACCAGACGGTTGCACAATACAAAAGGGGCAACAGAATTGACCAATTGCACTTCCAACATTTCGTTGGTGTGTACTTCACCTAGTTTCAATCGCCAACTGTTCGTTTTTCTTAAATCCACCTGCTGTAAATCTGCATCTAGTTTCCCTTCAGGGAAGACCTCTTTGGCGGTAAGTGAATTGTCGATGCTGTATGGGATTTGAGAGAGCTGAGCCGAAGCGCTTAGTCCGATACCCAATTGCTTTCCATGCCAGCTTACAGGTAAATTCTTGTTTTCGCCTTCGGCAAAGCCAGCACTTAAAGTTCTTAATTCCTGAATGCAGTCATTGTGATCTGCCAAAAGGTCTTGGGCGAAGGGTGTTAATTCTTCAAACTTGAGTCTTTCATTGGGCATTAAATGCGAGTAAAAACCAGAAGGTCGCCTTACGGTTTGTGCCGCATTGTTGATCAATATATCGAGCCTGTCGTATTGCTGTTCTATGAAATTGCAGAAGATTTCTACGCTCGGAATATGCCTTAAATCTAAGCCGTGAATGTTCAAGCGATGTCCCCATTCTTTGAAATCGGCTTCTTTAGAAAAGCGCAAAGCCGAATCGATAGGGAAGCGGGTAGTGGCAATTACGGTAGCGCCAGCCCTCAGCATCATTAAAGTAATGTGATAACCGATCTTCAACCTAGAACCTGTGACCAAGGCTACTTGGCCGGTGAGGTCTGCGGTTTGAAAACGTTTGGCATAATTGAAGTCACCACATTCCTTGCACATGGTGTCGTAGAAATGGTGAAGTTTATTGAAAGTGGTTTTACACACGTAGCACTCTCGTGGAGATTCCAGCTCGACTTCCTTTTCATGTTCCTTGCCCGTAAGGTCAATCATGGTGGGAGCAATGAAGATGGAGGCTTCCCGTGCACTTCTAATGCCTGTGGCGTTTCTCGCGTCCTTGTCTTTAGCTGCTATTTTCTTCTTGATTACTTTTTTAGCCCCTCTTTTGCGCTTCAAAAGTTCTTCTTTGCTCGGACGAGAAAAAGTGCCTGCCGCTATAATCAACGCCAGTCGTTCTTCTTTTGGAATATCGAAGATTTGGTTGGTATTATTATTCAAAGTCTCCAATACCGCAATACACTGGCGAATCTGTTCTGGACTTAATTTGGAGGACTCTTCTTTCGACATGTTTATTACTTAGCCCGCAAAAGTAAGGTTATAAGCGTTGATTTCCATCCATAGGATAGAGAGTTTTGCCATATACCAATCCTCCCAACCTCCTTCTCCAAGGAGGAGTGTTCGTAGTATCATTTATGCTGCATAACCTTGAGGTGCGTTATCTGTTAGGAGATATCTCTAAGAGAGGTAATGAATTTTTGTGAGAAAAATAAAAAGCCCTCCGAATTTGAAAGATCAACTCTGGAGGGCTTTTATAGAGGCTTTCTATTTTTATTCGCTTCTTAAGCTCTTGACAGGGTTTGCTCTGGCGGCCTTAAAGGTTTGTAAGCCTACGGTAAGCCATGCAATGATTAGCGCAGCAAGGCCAGCCAATAAGAAATACCAGATTTCAAGATCGATATGATAGGCGAATTCATCCAACCATGATTTCAGTAAGAAATAGCTTAAAGGAAGCGCAATCAGAATGGCCAACCCAATCATTTGGTTGAAGTCGACAGAGAGTAATCTAACGATGCTAGAACTACTGGCGCCCATCGCTTTTCTTACGCCAATTTCTTTAGAGCGTCTTTCTGCCGTAAAGGCAGCCAATCCAAAAATGCCTAAGCAGGAAATAATAATGGCAATGCTACCGAAGTATTTTGAGAGCGTAGCAACACGTCCTTCCGAAGCGTATTGAATCGCGTAATCTTGGTCCAAAAAGGTGTAATTGAAATCGAAGTCAGTGTTGTATTGTTTGTATAGCTCGGAGATTCTATCAATGGTGCTTCGTTCTTGTCCGGGCTCAATTCGAACCAAGAGATTGATCATCATCTTATCTTCTAACTTGAAGAACATCGGGGTAATTGGCTCATGTAAAGAACTGAAATTAAAGTCTTTCACCACCCCAATAATCTGCATGTCTTTGCCCCAAAGTCTTACGGTCTGGCCTATTGGATTGGTCAACCCCATTACCTTAACTGCTTCTTGGTTTATGATGAGTTTAGAAATGTCTGTGGTGAAGTCTCTAGAAAAACTTCTCCCTTCTACTATGTCTACCCCAAGGGTTTCTATAAAATCATTGGTAACCGTCATATTACCGAATCGGGTTTGCACCTCCTCGTTTTTTTCTGGCCAGTGGACATCCGTAGTGTAACTTCCTCCACTAATAATGGTGTGTTGCGTGCCGCCCGCATTGATTACTCCAGGCGTGTTTTTAATTTGATCGATAAATGTGTCTAAGTTTTCTGTCACTTTACCTTCGTTGGCAAAGAGAATCAGATTTTCCTTATTGTATCCTATGTTCTTATTCTGAACGAATTCAATCTGTTTTGAAACCACCAGTACGGCAGCAATAAGTACTACGGATAAAGTAAATTGAAACACAACCAAGCCTTTTCTGACCCAAAGTTCACCCAATGAATTCTTGATTTTCCCTTTTAGAATGGTAGTTACTTTGAATCCCGACAAGTAAAGCGCAGGATAACTTCCTGCTATTAATCCAGTGATTACTAGAATGGCGAAAAGCAAAAT
Organism: Roseivirga echinicomitans; assembly: GCF_001592935.1. Taxonomy (GTDB): domain Bacteria; phylum Bacteroidota; class Bacteroidia; order Cytophagales; family Cyclobacteriaceae; genus Roseivirga; species Roseivirga echinicomitans. Next base: position 594,932 of record NZ_LRDB01000050.1, on the reverse strand, counting down.
GAGCAAATTAGAACTGAGTTGAAAAACGATCTGCTTGCCCGTAATTACATTGAATTGAGGAAGGATAAGCACGACCAAAATCAAGGCCACTAGAATAGAAATAAAGGTCATTAGAAATGCCTCTTCCAAGTACTGCCAAATTAGGGCTTCACGTCTGGCACCGATGGCCTTTTTAACGCCAATTTCTTTGGTTCTTCGTGAGGCTTTTGCAGTTGACAAGTTCATAAAGTTGATGCAGGCAATGAGCAGTATAAAGACTGACACGATTGAGAAAAGCCTGATGTATTCTATTCTGCCGCCCGCCTGAACCCAGTTTTCGTATTTTGAGTAGAGGTACTTGTCTGAATATTTACGCACGAAAGGGGTGACATTCGAGTTAGAAGATTTTTCCTTTACAAAAGGCGCTATTTTTTCATTAAGTTGTCTAATATCTGTACCCTCGGTTAACTTTACATAGGTAAGCGCATTATAATTGCCCCATTGTTTACCATCCCCCAGTATATCAGCAAAGATATCGAAGGGTAAAACAAAGTCGAATTCTTCTGTTGAATTGGCGGGTACATCTTCGAAAACTCCCGAAACTTGAAGCTCTCTACTGAATTCGAGCACTTGCCATTTTACGTTTTGCCCCATGGCTTTTTCTGGGTCACCAAATAGGCTTGTGGCCAGACTTTCAGAAATAGCAATGGACTCTTTATTTTCTAGTGCGCTGCTGGCTGAGCCATAAATCAGCGGAAAAGTAAAAAGCTCGAAATAACGTTTCCCGGCAAATCTGCCCGAAGCTTTAATCGTTTTCTCAGAAGTCGTAAGTGGCATTTTCCCGAACCAAAAGGAGGGGGTGGCCTGTAAGCCAATTTCTATTTCTGGCACTTCTTGCTCCAAGGCTTCGGCCAGTAGGGATTGTGTGTCTTCTTGCGTATTGAGCGTGCCTGACTCTTCATGGTGAAGCATGACTTGATAAAGCTGGTCATCGAGCTTGTGGAATTTGTCTACGCTGTGTTCATCGGTTACCCAAAGATAGATGAGTAGGGTGCAGGCCAATCCGCTGGAAAGACCGATTAAATTGATCAGAAATGCGCTTTTGTAGCGCAGAAAATTTCTGTAGCTGACTAATAAGTTGTGTTTGAACATACCGTAATAATTGAGTTTTTGATTTCCTTCTAATTTTCGGATCATGCTGGGCCTGAACAGCTTCAGCACGTCTTTTTTGAATACCTTTTTTGCCTTTTGTACTCCGTGATTTTCGGCATTCGCCTCAAACCGTTCTAATAAATCACCTTCAATGTCTTCTTTGTACTCCGCTCTACAGAACCACCTGAAGAACCTGAGCCAAAACTTTGAAGGCTGAATATTGTCATGTGACCGCATGACGATTAATTGTTAAGTGCTATTTCTGGAATGGCATTCCACAAGCCTACGCGCTGTTCTTTTGCTTCGCGAAGGGTGGTTTTACCCAAACTGGTGACCGTGAAAAAACGTTTTCTTTTTCCGCCTCGCATTTTTGTGGCTTCGCCAAATTCAGAAGTGAGAAAGCCTTTGTCCTCCAATCTTCTTAATACCGTTTGCAAAGCACCAATGCTTACCGAGCGCTCCAAGCGCGATTCCATTTCATCGATAATCGCCACTCCGTAGGCCTCACCATGTAAAATGGCTACGGTTAAGAGCACGATTTCTTCGAATTCACCAAGGTTATGTTTACCCATTGCTTTATTATTTACCTTAAATGTAGTTAATATAAAAACGCAAGCAAGAGAAGCTGTGAATTATTTTTACCTGTATTGTAGTTTATATGTTCTTTGGGTTTATCGGGAATATTAGAGATATGGATGAATTAGCTTAGAAACCGATCGCCCAGAACCGTCACTGTGAGGAATAAACCGAGCGATAGCTCAAGTTTGTGACGCGACAGTCTGTCTGTTTTATGGAGTGGGCATCGGGCAGAGTCCTGAATTATAATCGTCACAGGTTCGGAGAGCTTGTGGCAGGGTGTCCTTATTTATAACTGTCACTGCTCCGGCTAAAAGGCGGGTAAATAGGAGAGCCTGTGAGAGGAGATAGGTAAGCACCAATCCCCGCTATGGAGAAGGGAGTAACAGAGAGGTGTCATTACTGCTTGAATAGAAGCTCAATACTATAGAATAACAGATATTTAACACTAGCACGAATCAGGAATAAAAGAATGTATTTTACGTTCTTTGGCTCAGCTTTACTTAATCCATATTCAATAAAAAAAAGCAATGGTAAAACAAAATATATGAGATTGATATCAGCCATATCTACATCAGATAATAATGATAGAATGAAATGACCAAACTTGATTATCAAATAGACTACAAAATAAGTAACGCTTAATTCTAGAATCTTAAGAAGGGTTCTGAAAATTTTATCTTGTTCATGCTTAACCGAATCAGGTATTAATTCAATCGGTTTACTAAGGTCGAAAAATATTAAAATTTTATTCATTTTACTTTTCAGAAAGTTTTTTCCACGCAATAATGATAACCGACAAAATACTTCTAGGGTCATTATCGACTAAAACAAGAGTTTCTCTTGTAGGTATAATATCTAAATTATTCTGACTCTCAATTTCTTAAATCATGAAAGTATTTTCCAGATTACTTGCTTTAAATGGTTTTTCTAAACAATACCTTTGCAACCAATGTCCTATACGGTTAAAATTAAAGCTTTATCGACAACTCAATTTTTCCACCTAAACCCAGTTCCACAATCTTTTTGAGAGTAGAAAGGCGCACCTCTTTAATGTTATTTTCGATTTTAGAAATGTAAGATTTAGTAGTGCCTACTTTTTCTGCCAACTGCGCCTGGGTAAGCCCTTTTTCTAGGCGGGCTTCATGAATTAAAGCACCAATCTTAAAGTTCTCATAACCATCATCTAACTCGGTGCGGCTGGGTGTGTCTACCTCTCCAAAATGCTTGTCTTTGAATTGGTCTAGACTAGTAATATTATTTTTGCTCTTGCTCATATTCCTTCTTGATTTTTAAGGCCTTTTCAATTTCGCCCTTTGGGGTCTTTTGGTTTTTCTTCTGAAAGCCATTCATAATCACTACGATTTTGCCTTCATCAAAAAAGCAAAAAATACGGTAAATGTTACTTCCAGTTTGTACCCTCACTTCATACAAACCTTGCGTTCCCTTTAAGTGCTTTAAATAGGTTTCTGGAACGGTTTGTACTTCCTCAATTAGGTTTAAAGTCCAAACTATCTTCTTTTTGACTTTATCAGTTTGTTTGATAAAGAAGGTTTCGAAGTAATTCTTGTAGAAAACTACTGTACGTATCTTGGTCACCTATCAAAGATAGAAAGAAAGTTTCACTAAAGTGAAACTTTTGACTGATTTATTACGCACCTTCAGGGCTTAAGTAGGAGAGGTGCTTTTTACGAAGGGTTGCACCCTTCGTTTAGATGTAACGCCCTTTCAGGGCTGGGAAAGGTAGTATTCCTTTGCTCTTTATGTCTTTTAAGAAGCTAGATATTTTGAACTGAAAGCCCTGTAAGGGCTAGATATTGTAGGGACGGGTGCAGCCCGTCCCTAGTTTAGCACAAAATTAAATAAGCCCTGTAAGGGCGAGATAGCTTTAATTCCTTCCCACGAAGCGATCGGGGTCAGGGTGAAAAGGAGAGTGAGAATAACGGACGAGTGAAGTAGATATGCTGGTGAAGAATACTGACAGTGGAGAAAATCCTCGTTGCAAACGAGGATTAGTGGGGTGCAAATAACAGCCTCTTTGCTTGCCATGAGTCAGCCTGATTTCTACGGATTATGTATTCCTCTTTGCGGCTCTCTGTGTCCTTTGTGGTGAATCCTTTTCCCTCCCTAGGAAAATATTATTATTAATAACTGTGATGTTTTACCTGCTCTCGCGAATAATAAAGCGAGCTGCGAGGCAATATCGCTTTGCACTAAAGTCTGAAAGCCAGAATAATAAAAACCATTCAAATACTGAAAATCATGAAAACTCAAATCAATCAATCACTTAAAACAATTACCACAATTGTATTTTTTGCAGTCTTCTTCACCACGGTAAGCTGTGGTGACAAAAAGTCGGCTACGCAAGAAGCATCTACTGCTGAGAATAAGGTTTCAGCGCCTAAAATAGATATTCATGCTGCGGTGGTGACTGGCGACAAGGAGGCACTCAAACAACACATTGCTGCAGGTTCGGACATCAACAAAAAAGACCCAATGGGAGGTTCAAGTCCATTGATCAGTGCTGCTTTATTTGGCAAAACGGAAATGGCTAAAGCACTGATCGATGCTGGTGCTGACATTAACTTCACCAATAATGAAGGTTCTACAGCACTCCATACCGCAGCATTCTTTTGCCGAACAGAGATTGTACAAATGCTATTAGACAAAGGAGCCGACAAAACGGTGAGAAACAATTACAAAAGCACCGCCTACGAGTCTGTGATTGTGCCTTTCAAGGACATCAAGAGTACTTACCAAATGATGGAGCAAATGCTTACGCCTATGGGGCTCAAAGTAGACTATGACTATCTCGAAAAGACGAGGCCTGTGATTGCTGAAATGTTGAAATAACCTCAGTCAGTTCTTAAGTCAAGAAAGATGTCAGCAATAAGCAGAAGATACGATATTGATTGGGTGAGGGTCATTGCCATTGGTTTGCTTTTGATCTATCATGTTGCCATAGGTTTCCAAATCTGGGGTGGGATGATTGGGTTTATTACCAATAGCGAGCCTTGGGGAGCATTATGGACACCCATGACCATGCTCAATATTTGGAGAATACCGCTGCTGTTTTTTGTATCCGGAATGGGCGTTTATTTCGCCATTCAAAAGAGAAACTGGAAGCAGCTTTTGAAAGAGCGAGCAGGTAGAATCCTTGTGCCCTTCATCTTTGGCGTTTTCGTTATTGTCCCCATTCATGTGTACCTCTGGCAAAGCTATTATCACTGGGATTTGAGTTATAATGCAAACCCCAGCCACCTCTGGTTTTTGGGTAATATTTCTGCCTATGTAGTGCTTCTAGCGCCTGTTTTCTTTTACCTCAAGAAGCACCAAGAAGGAAGAATAGTAAAGGGCATCAAGAAAGTATTGAGTAGCCCATTGGGCCTGGTGCCTGTGATTCTTGCCTTTGTTGCCGAAGCACTCATTATTGATCCGATTCCATTCGAACTGTATGCTATGACATGGCATGGTTTCGTTTTGGGTCTGCTGGCATTCTTCTTCGGTTTTTGCTTTGTACTGAGCGGGGCTTCCTTCTGGAAGATGCTTTTGAAATGGAGGTGGCTGTTTGTTTTTGTAGCCATTCTGCTTTATGTGGTTCGCTTTATCGAATTTGAATCGGTTGCTCCTGGTTATTTGATGGCCATTGAATCTAACCTATGGATCTTTTCAGTTTTCGCGTTTAGCTACAAATATTTAAACAGACCAAGCAAGGTCTTAAACTATTTGAGTCAGGCGGCTTATCCCGTTTACATTCTGCACATGGTCTTCATTTATCTAGGTTCATTAATCGTATTTCCGCTAGAGATCGCTGTGCCTTTAAAGTTTGTTTTGGTGCTATTATTTACTGTTTTGGGTGCTTTCGCTGTCTATGAATTCATCATCAGAAGGATGAAAATCATGCGGCCATTGTTTGGGCTCAAAGTAAAATAAGATCGACCGTATAGTGTGGGTAATACTTCTGGGGATGACTCTCTATGTAAAGTGCTTATAATAAATGGGTTGTGTTTTTTATTATGGCGCGAGTTGCTTTTGGTATATTATTTGTTTTAAAAACCATATATGAAATTAGCCAATTGGTTATTTTTTATATTTGTATCGGTCGACTGGATGATTCCTTCTAAAGGATTCTTCTGGTTCGAAACTGAAAACTCAATAATTTTTTAACACAACAACACAAAACAATGAAAAAACAATTATCTCTACTCTCAATCATGGTAATGACCGTGGTTTTATCGAGCTGTGCCAGTATTTTAAGTAGGAGTACTTATCCAGTCAGCATTAACAGTAACCCAGCCTCTACTATATCAGTAATGGATACAAAGGGCACGGAAATTTACAAAGGTAATACACCCGCGACTGTAGTACTGAAGTCGGGTGATGGATTCTTCAAACGAGCGGCTTACCAAGTGAAGTTTACAAAAGCAGGCTACGATGAAAAAATTGTACCTATAACCTTTAAGGTAGATGGTTGGTATTGGGGAAATTTACTATTAGGTGGAGTAGTAGGTATGCTGATAGTAGATCCTGCCACTGGGGCCATGTATAAACTCGAAAATGAATTCATTAACGAAACACTTCTTCGGTCATCTGCGAGTGCTTCTCAAGCTGGGTTGAATGTTTATGGAATTGATGATATCCCTGCTAATTGGAAAGCGCACTTAGTGCCCTTAAAGTAAGCTTATGCTTTTAATTGACAAATGAAGCCGTAGGGGCTCATGAAGCTGAAAAGGCCATTCTAATTGTTAGAATGGCCTTTTCTTATGTTCAAATGTGAGAAGAATTAAGGGTATGATTGCCCAATAGTCAGGCAAGTTCCGTTGGGGTCGATAATCGAGAATTCCTTCTGCCCCCAAGGTTTAGATTCCAGTTTTACACTCACCTTGATGGAAGGGCTACTTTTTGACAATTTATTATATAATGCCTCAATGCCTTCATCCATCCTCAAGTAAATCATAAAGTCAGATTTGGTCGGGATAAGCGTTGGAAAGGAAAAGAATTGAAGTTCTACATCTCCTAAATCCATGATCAAATAGTCACCATAATCTGACCTCAGGGTGAATTCCAGATGGTTCACATAAAAGTCAAGCGTTTTTTGCTTGTCAATAAATGGGAGTTTGGGTACTATGGACTTAATCATGCTCGGATTTTTACTGTTTCAATAACTCGTCTAACACACCAAAAGCTGCTTCGGTACTACCTACAAAGCGATTAATGATTTTACCTTCTGGGTCTAAAATGAACTTGGTAGGAAAGCCTGCCACGTTGAGTTTTAGCACAAGGTCTTCGGTTTCGTTTTGGGCCAATACCTGCTGCCAATCGTAGCCATTTTCATCAAGAAAGGCCATCATTTTCTCCATGCTGTCTCCGCTGTTGATGCCCAGAATAGTCAATTGATCTTTGTATTTCTCTTGGTATTCTTTCACCGTTGGCATTTCGGCAACACAAGGGCCACACCAAACGCCCCAGAAATCAACCAAAACGTATTTTCCTTTTAAGCTGTAAAGCTCGAAAGTTTCACCATTAGGGGTAGCATTGCTAGTGAAATTCGGGATAATCTTTCCTTCCATAGTAGACTCAATTCCTTCTACTCTTTGGGCCACGGCCTCATAGTAAGTATAGCCAGCTAAGCTTTTGTCAAAAGACTTAAATGTTTTAATGGCCTCGTCTTGTGATACTTGACTTCGTACCATCATATCGGACAAATACCAAGCAGCAGCTTTTGACTTTGGGTTTGACGCCACAAACTCTTTTTTCATTTCATCGACTTTCCCGTTCAAAAGGTTCATCGAATCGGTAAGCACATCAAAACGTGGGTCGGTATCTTCTAGCTTATTTTGCTCCAATTGCATGTTCACGGCTTGATTTAGCAATGGAAAAATTTTACTGTTGATGCTCGCCAAATCGTCATTGGCTTGGGTTCCAGTAGGGTAGGCGTCTATGAAATCGGTAACTACTCCTTTAAACTCAATGTAATCTCCAGGGCTGGCTAAAAAGGCAAACTGTGAAGACTTGGCTGGGTAGTAACCATTTTCTGTTCTCTTGATTGTGCTTTCCACATTCGGCCAAAACACCATAAACTCAGGTTCACTGATTTTTGCGGTGTAAGTAAACTTTCCATTCTTCACGAAAATAGAGTCGGAAACTCTATTTCCTTCCGCATCCTTGTAGCTTCTCGACATGTATTTAGTGTCCAGTCCTTTGATAGTTCCGGTTACTGTAAAGCTATCGGGTGCTACTTTTACTTCTGGCTGACAGGCAAAAAGTACTGTGGTGAGTAAAAGCAAGAAGGTGGTCTTTTGTAAAAGGTTTTTCATAGTGATTTTCGATATATACGGTCGAATATGTAAGTGCTAAGCTATCTTAAATGAAGAGAAGAATACAGAGAATTGCTAATGGAGTTTTTTAGATGGCAATAAAATCCAAATTAGTATACTCTGATTACTTCGCCACAGCCTCTACCATCCACACTTCTTACATAGGCGTTGATGGCTTTGTCCATTGTAATGGGATTATGCCCAGGGAAATAGTCTTTGTACTTGTCATAAGCATCTTCTACCATGCCGAGAGACACTACATTTACCCTAATGCCGTTTTCTATTTCTAAATCAACAGCCTGTACAAAGCTGTGGATTCCACCATTGACCATGGCCGCACTCGTAGTTTTGATCACAGGGTCATCGGCCAAAATACCAGTTGAAAGTGTAATCGAACCTCCCGCGTTTAGGTATTTCTGACCAATTCTAACCAGGTTCACTTGTCCCATCAATTTGCTTCTGAGTCCGATGTAATAATCATCTTCTGAAAGCTCATTGAAGTTGGCCCATTTGGCTTCCCCCGCAATACAAATAATGGCGTCTAGCTTTCCGATATCTTCCAAAGCAGATGTAATGGATGCTGCATCTGCGATGTCAATTTGAACATCTCCATTTGTTCTTGCTCCAATTAATACTTCGTTCTTTTCTCTAAAATGGGCCGATACTTTCTTTCCGATGGTACCATTGCCCCCGATAATTAAAATTTTCATCTCTCTGTATTTTAGTTTAGCAAGGTTTATAAGTTTTTGGCCAAATCAAAAAAAGGGAGCCGCCTAAGCAGTTCCCTTTTGGTTGTGATGATGAATATCTTTTAGAGCAGTTCGTCTATCATGCTGCGTACTTTCTCTTCTGAAGGGCGAGGAGCAAAGGCAGTAACAATGTTGAAGTTCTCGTCAATTAAAAGATAGCGTGGAATGCCATTGATTTTATAATCGGCCAATTCTGCCTGGCTGATCAAATAGGTCTTTTCTGTCCAGCCTTTCTTCTGAATGTAGTTTTCCCAGGCCCTGACATTCGTGTCGATAGAAACAGAAAGGAACTCGATGTCTTTTCCTTTGTAGTCTTCTTTTAGCTGTTCATAAGCTGGTTCTTCGGCAATACAAGGGCCGCACCATGTTGCCCAAAAATCGACATAAATGACTTTACCTTTGTATTGAGAAAGGGGATGCTTTTCACCGCTTTGGGTGTTCATTACAAAATCGTAAGCGGCATGTCCCGGATCAAGTGTATTGTAGGAAGAAAGGGTGTATTCAATGGCGTCCTGATAATCTGGGTTGCTCAAGTCAGCCATTACGGTTTTCGATTGAACAACAATGCTATCCACTAGACCAGCATTTTTGAGCGTATACAAAAACGACTCTGTCTTCTGAAATTCCTTCATTTCAGGAGTTAAGGTGAAGCCTGTGAAAAAACCACTGCTTCTGAATTTCTCGTTACCGAATACCCCGAGCATATCTCTGAAATTGGGATGTTCCATGTATTTATTTTGGTCTAAATTGGTCGTTTTCTCATTCAGGAGCTCCTGAACTGGCGTCATGGCCTTTATCCAATTTTCATCACTAAACTCGAAGTAATCTTTAAAGCTGGCGTAAATCGGGAAGCTTTCAAGGGTATTGATGAAGTCTAAATCGAGTCTTAGTTTCTCAAATTCTTTGAACTGTGCAGAAGCATTTTTTACGCCTTCCAATTTAGTTAATCTGGCTGCGTTTTCTGTTTCGGCCAGTTTAACGATGTCTTGCACATCAGGAGATTTAACTTCTCTTCCGCCAGAAAGGTAGGAGCCACTTTTGGGGAAAGGAACATCCATTAAATAGCGGTTCACTTCTGCGCCTATGCCTTCGAAAGTGGCCTTGTTCGGATCCATATAATCAAGGCTCACCACTAGGCTGTCACCGGGGCTTAAGTACAGTTGGTTTCTTCCAACGCTATAATATCCTTCTTCTTCTAACCAAAATGAAGTAGAGAAATGATTGTTGGCATCTACGGAAAGCTCAACGTTTTGATCGCCTGTTAAACTTGCTAGACTGCTTCTGGCGCTTAGGGTTTTGGTGGCGTTATTGAAATTGATAAGCTCACCTTGGATGACCACCGTTTTTGGAGTTTCTTCTTTTTCAGGAGAACAACCAGTGAAGATGATAAAGGCTAATAGGGACAGTAAGAGAGATTTAATATTTCGCATAGAAGGTTATTATAAGCAATTGATACCTCAGAATGAACCTCAAGTTAATTGTTTGCTTCTGTTTATCAAGTTCAATTTATTGCAGGTGGAGGGTTTGCGACTTGACTCTGTTTATGTTTCAGAGTCCACTGTTGAGGCCAGTAAGTGAATTTCAGAGGCAAACCACCCTCAGCGTTTTCTGTTATAAGCTCGCTTTACTGTACAGGTTTCTGCACTTCCTGAGTTGAGTAGTTCAGTAGTTGTAATGACCAAGTTAGGGCCTGTTAGGACATAAGTTGAGTTGATATCAATACTATTAGAAAAAATGGGAGGGGTGAATGTGATCTTTTCGCTTAGCGCAATGAAACTACCGCTTTGCACGAGTTCACCATTTATAGTGTATTCATAGGTGAAGTTACTCAATGTCTTTAACTCAATACTCTGCCCTTGACTATTGCCTATGTATGCACTGCCCTGATTGCATACTGCATTTTCTTCTGAAAAGACCCAAGTAGTGAAAAAATCTGGGTTTGTAATATGTGTTATTGGGGGCTCTTCGTATCGACAAGAGGTAAGAAAGAAGCAAGACACCACTGTCAGTAAAAATAGGAATGTACGCTTCTTAAATCTGAACATATATGTTTTCGGGGCAATTATTAGGCCATGAGTGGATTAATGCTTAGGTCATATTTAGTCTTATGGTTAAACAGCGCTAAGGGCAAAAGGTTGCAAAATATAAAGCCAGCCATCAGAAGAGAAATTACTGGTCAGGCCACTCTGAGTGGTCTGACCAATAGGAATAAAGACTACTCTGACCTTAAACTCTTTACGGGATTTGCTATGCCAGCTTTAATGGCCTGAAAGCTCACTGTGACTAAGGTTACTGTACCTGCCATTACGCTGGCCACCAAAAAGAACCACCAATGCAGGGTGGTTTTTACTTCGTAACCTGCTAACCAGCCGTCTAAAACATAATAGGCCAATGGAATGGCCAAAACACAGGCGATTAGTACGAGAAGCATAAATTCCTTAGAAATCATGCCCCAGATACTTAGAATACTGGCACCCATTACTTTCCTAATTCCTATTTCTTTGGTTCTTTTTTCGGCTACGTATGAAGCCAAACCAAACAAACCTAAGCAACTGATGAAAATGGCCAGTAGGCTAAAGAAGCTTGCCAAGCTTGCCACTCGAATTTCAGCATTGAACTTTTCATTGTAATCATCGTCTGCAAATTTGAAATCGAAAGGAGCTTCGGGTAATATTTCGCTAAACACCTTCTCTATGCTTGCTAAAGCCGTGTTTGCACTTTCATTTGGGTTTAGCCGAATATATAGCCATTCGGTCCATCCTTGCTCTTGAAACATAACGGATTGATCTGTTTTCTGAAAGGGTGAACTTTTGATCATGTCTTTGACTACACCAATAATAGTGTAGTTTTTGGCCTCTGCCCAGCCGGGGTCATAAGTGATGATTTTCCCAATCGGGTCACTCAAATCCATTGCTTCTAAGGCTGACTCATTAATAATGATGGCGTTTTTATCGGTAGCCAAGTCATCAGAAAAGTCTCTTCCAGAAATAAACTCTAGGCCTACTGCATCACCATAGCCCGTAGAAATACTAATGGTATTGAAGGCTTCATCGAAACCATTGGCCATGCCTTCCCAGCTAAAACCGCCATTCCAGCCTAAGTTGTTAATTACAGGGTAATTGGAGGTTCCAACAGCTTCTACAGCATTCAATTTTCTTAATTCAGCTTTCAAAAGTTCCTTTTTACTGTAGAAGTTAGGGGAGGCTGGCCTTAAGGAGATCATACCTTTAGGGGTGTATCCGATCGGGCGATCCTTAGCGGTTTGTATTTGCTTATTGACGGTAATCGTACCGACAATAAGTGCAATGGAAATAGTGAACTGAAGTACGACAAGTATTTTTCGTGGGATGGCTGCATTTTGATTGCCTGCAAACACACCCTTTAATGCTTTTATAGGTTTGAAAGAAGATAGGTAGGCGGCAGGGTAAGAGCCAGCAAGAAGCGTGGTAAGGCAGACGAAGCCTATAGAAAGTAGCCAGAAGGTTTCGTTTTGCCAGGGTGCCAGCATGTTTTTTCCCGCAGTGCTGTTAAACCATGGTAAAAGTGCCCAAAGCAAAACTAACGAAAGAACAAAAGCACTTAGGCTGTAGAGGAGTGATTCAGTGTAAAACTGAAAGATCAATTGTTTTCGAACCGAGCCCAATACCTTTCTGATTCCAACCTCTTTCGACCTTTTTTCAGAGCGTGCTGTACTTAAGTTCATAAAATTGATACAGGCCAATAAAAGCACAAAGGCACCAATGATTCCATAGAGCCAAACAAATTTCAATTGTTGGCTAATGATGGGTTGCTCATTTTTGAATTCAGACCTAAGGTGCCAATCTTTCATGGGGTGAAGGAAGAAGGTCATACTTCTGTCGTTGGCATTTTTTGGAAGGCTGGGCTGAATCGATTCATTGACTAAAGCTGATAGTGCCTTTAAATCGCTTTTGGGATTTACTTTAGCAAAAGCATACACATTGTAATTGTTCCAAACATTAAGCGAGGCTTCATCTCCACCGAAAAGGAGTAAAAGGCGAGTCATGTAAGTGGCTTCGGCAAATGTAGAGTTACTGGGCAAATCCTTGTAAACTCCTTTGACCAATAAATCTACTCCACCATCAAGCTTTACGAACTGATCTATGGGGTTTTCATCTCCAAACAGTTTCTTAGCAAGCCTTTCAGATAGAATGATAGACTTTAGTTCTGAAAGGGCGTCTTGATTTCCATAAAGCATTTCTAAGCCGAGTAATTTAGGGGCTGCTGCTTGTGTGAAAAATCCATTCTCTGTGAATTTTTTATCTTGATTGGAAAGTACTCTGCTTTGGGTTCTGGCCCGCATCATAGTGATCTGTTCAATTTGATCCCCAAATTTTTCTTGAACCAAAGTGACCGCACCTGTGGGTAGAAAAGAATTGGTATTGGTTTCTCCGGCCCTAGTATCATGACGCATTAACTGCACGATACACTCATAATTACTGTGATTTTTATTGAAACTGAGTTCGTCATTCACCCATAAGGCAATAAGCATGGCGACCACCATTCCCATAGCGAGCCCTCCAATATTGATAATGGAATAACCTTTGTCTTTTAGTAAATGTCTGATACTGACTTTGAAATTATGCTTAATCATGGCGTTGTTGTTTAAGTTTTTACTTTTGAAAAATTTAAAAGCAAAAGGGCGCAAATAGTTAATGACCTGATACCAATAGTTGCGTTTGGCTTTGCGTATAGAGTGTTGATTTAATGTTGAATAGAATTTCTCATCCAGATCACCCAATACTTCCTCTGCCAGTTCATCTTTGATGAACCAGGTCAGTAGCTTTTCAGCCAAGCGGGGAGGGGCGATATGGTTTTTGTTTGGACTCACTCGCTACGTAGGCTTTCAGTTATATTTACTGTTGCAGACTTTGTCGTCTGCGACATAATAGTAAGCCAGGCCACCATCATCATCAGGATTCCAGCCACAATGAAGTATAGAGGTTCTAGTTCTATCCTGTAGGCAAAACGATCAAGCCAATTTCTCATAAGAAAATAACTGATAGGCAGAGCAATAACGGTGGCAAGCAGAACTAGAATGATAAACTCCTTTGAAAGCAGTCTGGCTATACCTGTGCTAGTTGAGCCCAGGACTTTTCTGATAGCGATTTCCTTAAATCTTCTTTGCGTGCTGAAGGTAGTTAAGGCCAAAAGACCTAAGCAAGAAATACCAATGGCTATTCCCGCAAAATATTTGGAAAGCACTGTAATGCGCTCTTCCGCAGCATATAAAGTCTGGTAATCATCATCCAGAAACCTGTATTCAAAGGGATAGCCTTCGTTTAAACTTTCATATAGGTCTCCAATTCGGGTTATTGTTTCTCTTTCAGTCCCTGCCTGTATTTTAACAATGAATTTATTTCCTTGATCAGTCAGACGAAAAAAGAAGGGTTTCACTTCTTCTTGCATAGACTGAAAATGGAAATTTTCTACAACGCCAATAACCTCTTTTGTGCTTACTCTAGGGTTATAGTTACCAATCTTTTGACCAATTGGATTTTTTAACTGCATCATCTCAACTGCAATTTCATTCAAGATATAGGCATCCTTGTCTGTAGGGAAGTCTTTGGAGAAAGTACGACCTTCCTTGAACTTTACACCAAGTAGGTTAATGAGGTCATAACCACCAGAAATATTGTAGAACCTCAAACTCTTATCCTCCTCATTCATGCCCTCCCATTTATACCCTTGTGAGTAACCTATGTCTCCTGGGAGTTCACCATTCATTTGTGATGCCATTACCACACTCGGAATCTTTCTTAATTCTGAAAGAAATGGTTCAGAATCCTTTTTGAGTTTTCCTTCATTTGCAAAAGTGAGAACATGCTCCTTATCATAGCCAAGGTTTGTGGTTTGGATGAATTCCACCTGTTTGTAGATCACCATTACCGAGGCAATCAGAATGACGGATACGGCAAACTGAAAAATCACCAAGCCTTTGCGCAGCCAGATGCTACTTCCGCCAGGCTGAACCTTCCCTTTCAAGGCGACAACAGGATTGAATTTTGAAAGTAGGAGAGCAGGATACATTCCTGAAATAAGCCCAGTAAAGAGTGTAATTGCCAAAACAGCAAGGATGATCTCGCTAGAGAACGAGAATGTTAATGCTTTGCCTGTTATTTCGTTGAATTGTGGGAGTAGCATGAACGCGATGCCTATGGCCACAAGTAAGGATAAAAATGCCATAAAAATTGACTCTCCGAAGTACTGATAAACAAGTGCTTTTCTACTAGAACCAATCGTCTTTTTCACGCCAATTTCCTTGATCCTTCTCGATGCCTGCGCGGTAGAAAAATTCATGTAATTGATACAGGCAATAACTAATAGGGTGATAGCAATTAGTGAGAAGAGCCTTACATAAATGATTCTTCCAGATACCGGTACACCTATTTCGTATTTTCCATATAAGTATTGTTCGGAATAAGGTTGGGCGTATAAAATGTCTTTCCAGTTTTCTGCAATAGTAGATAGATATCCTTCCAGTTTGGTGTTTAATTGGTCTAGGTCAGCTCCCTCTTTTAGAATCAAATGGGCCTGGGTCCCACTATTGTACCATTGCATATGATCCTCAGTTTGGCACAGCTCATAGCTAAAAAGCATATCGAAGTCATTGGAATTGTTTTTAGTGGGCTTAAAAACACCAGTAACGAGATAGGTGCCACCATAACCTTCATCCTTGAAGTCCACCAGTTCGCCCACTGCTTTCTCTGTAGATTGAAACAAACTGATGGCTAGATTTTCTGAAATGGCAACCTCACCCCTGTCCGATAAGATCTCATACTTGTTACCATGAATTAAGTCTCCTGGGAATGCGTTGAAATAGCCCTTTCCGATGAACTGATACTTAGCTCTAGCGTTGTTGTCGCCAAACGAAAGCACCCCTTTAAAACTTTTATGTGCATACACAGGAAAGGCATATTCAATTTCAGGTAAGTCTTTTGGCAACCGTTCAAACAGAGGATTTGGAGTTCCCCCATCTATTTCAGTAAAATATGTTCCTGAGGTAGGGTAGGTGTGTATTACCTGAACGTGTCGATCACTATCCTTTTCATAGAATTTATTCATGTTTATTTCATCATTCACCCAAAGGTAGATGAGTAGTGCACTGGCCAAACCAGTGGCTAGTCCAAAAAGGTTGATAAGGAAAGTGCTTTTGTATCTCCTAAAACTTCGGAATGAAATAAGAATATTGTGTTTGAACATAGTAGTGTTGTTAAAGTGAGTAGACCTGTGTTTTTTAAAAGCAAAAGGGCGCATATAGTTAATGACCTGAAACCAATAGTTGCGCTTTGCTTTGCGTATAGAGTGTTGATTTAATGTAGCGTAGAATTTCTCATCCAAATCACCCAATACTTCTTCGGCCAGTTCATCTTTAATGAACCAGGTCAGTAGCTTTTCAGCCAATCGGGGAGGGGTGATATGGTTTTTAGTATTGTTCATTTTGTTTCGTCATTGCGAACCTGCTACAGATCTTCAAAGTGATGAGGTTTACGTGAAGCAATCTCAATGTTGACTTGTAGTACTAGAGATTGCTTCGTCATAAGCTTTTGTTTGCACAACGCTTATTCCTCGCAATGACGGTCTGGAGTGTATGGAGCTCAAAAATTAAAATTTAGTTTACCGCCAGCAAATGCCGGGAATTGATTCCATAAAGCGATTTTAAAGTCTCTTGAATCTTGCAGCGTTCTCTGACCAGAAGCCGTTATGGTGTAAATTCTTTTTCTCCGTCCACCGCGTTCAGCAGTCGACTCACCCATTTCCGATTCCAAAAAACCTTTCTCCGTCAAACGGTTGAGGGTAGAATGGACTGCACCAATTGAAACGGCCCTGCTGGTTTGCGATTCAAACTCTTCGGCAATTTTAAAAGCATAGGCTTCTTTATCTAAAATGCCAACCAAGAGCAGAAGTGTCTCTTCAAAGTCTCCAATTTTTGTTTCTTTCATAACCTACTAGATTGTAGAACAAATATATAGAAGATTTTTTTAATATGTTCTACTTTCTAGTAGGTAATACTTAATTTCTGAATTTATGAAAATTAAATGAGGCCTAAAGGCTTAAATTGAGAGCATTTCTGATGTTATTTATTAAGCATAAATTGTAGTGTTAGGGCTGCAAGGAGTGTAGGCAAATCATTAGCAGTCAGCTGGAACCACCAGCATTGTAATGAAATTCTTTCCAATTCGTCTTCCTAATATCCCGATTCAGTAGTCAAAAGTGTTTTTGTAGAGGAACTATATTTTTAAATATGGATTTACTTATTAGTTTTACTAATGGGTAAGAAATAAAATCAATGGAAAGAAGATACTATTTAGGAGAGTTTGAGGAAATGGTGCTACTGGTGGTCGTGGTGCAACATGGGGAAGCTTATGGATTATCAATTACCAATGTGATTGAAGATGAGCTGAAACGAAGTGTCAGCATGAGTTCTGTACATACTGCTTTATATCGCTTGGAGGAAAAGGGCTATGTAAAGTCTGAAATGGGTGGAGCTACTGGAAAAAGGGGAGGGAGGCGCAAGCGTATTTTCCTTATTACCGCTACGGGCAAAGCAGCGCTTTTAGAAGCCAAACAAACCCGTCAGTACCTGTGGGGCCAAATCCCCGGTCACTTATTTGAAATCGGAGGTGCTTGATGGAGCCGTTTTTACCTAAACCACCAAAACTGGCCGAGAGATTCTTCAAATTCTACTGCAATGAGGATTTGCATGAAGAAATTGAGGGAGATCTGCTAGAAAGGTTTTACGAACATGAAGAAGTCTATGGACTGTCAGTTGCCAAGCGGAAATATTGGATTAATGTATTCAAGTTTTTCAACTGGCATACATTAAAAAGAAAAAGGTCATCACCTCGCTATAACGGGGTTCAGAACAACATCGCTATGTTTAAAAATTACTTCAAAATCGCATTCAGAAATGCCTTGAAACACAAGGCGTATACCGCCATTAACCTTTCTGGTCTAGTGGTTGGGCTTACTAGCTTCATCCTTATCATTGCTTATGTGCAGCATCAATTGAGCTTCGATAATTTTCATGAAAATATTAGCCGAATTTACCGTGTTACGGATGGCGAAAATGCCATAACACCCAACATTGTAGCTCCTTTGATGGAACGCTCATTCCCTGATGAAATTGACGAAACTAGCCGTACCATTATAATGGGAAGCCAGATTTTCAACTACAATGCCGAGCCATTTACGGCCAATGTGTTTTTTGCCGATCAGGGCTTTTTTCAGATTTTCACTTTGCCTTTTTTGGAAGGGAATGCTGAAACCGCATTGGCTGCTAAAAACAGCATAGTGGTAACTCGAAAAGCAGCACTGAAGTACTTTGGTAAGGAAGATGTTATGGGTGAATCTGTAATTCTTGCAGGCCGTACGTGTAGTATTACAGGTATTCTGGCCGATTTACCGAATAACTCCATGCTCGACTTTGAGATTATGGCGCCTTTGCACGATTTATCTTGGGCTGTAAGTGAAACCTGGTCGAACAGCAGCTACCATACCTTTGTAATGTTAAAGGACTTTGTGGATGCCGAGCAGTTTGAAGCCAAGACCGAGACTACATTGAATAAAAACATCACCGAAGCCTTTGGTGAAGGCAATGAGTCTAGGATTTTCCTTCAACCTTTTAAAAACATCTACCTGCAATCCGACTTTAAGATGGGCTACGAAATTGGCAATACCAGTAGCATGGAATATGTCTATATTTTTCTTGCCGTAGCGATTTTGATCTTGGTCATTGCGGCCATCAATTATGTGAATTTGGCTACTTCACGCTCTGTAGAAAGGGCCAAAGAAGTGGGGGTACGCAAAGTGGTGGGTGCCAAAAAAAGCCAGTTGGTCAATCAATTTTTAAGTGAATCCATCCTGTTCGTTTTTGCGTCATTGATGGTTTCTTACGGACTTGCGTTGGCCTTGTTGCCCAATTTTGATCAATTGTCGGGTATGAAGATCGATCCATCTTTTTTCTTTCAGACCGACTTTATACTGATGTTGATTGGGATTGCTGCTGTGGTAAGTTTATTGGCTGGAATATATCCTGCACTCTTGCTCTCAGGCTTTAAACCTGTATCAGTATTGAAGGGTAAGTTCAGTAGCTCTTCGAAAGGAAATGCCCTTCGCAAATCGCTGGTCGTTTTTCAATTTACCATTTCCATTTTTCTGCTGGTGGCAACTCTGGTCGTCAACAAACAATTGAATTTTATTCAACATAAGGATTTAGGCTATGACAGGGAACAGGTTTTGTTTTTTAGAGTTGATAGCAATATTTCAAAGAACAGAGCGGCTTTTGAAGCTGAATTGTTACAAAACCCACAGGTGATCAATGCGAGTTTAGGTTCGAATAACCCTTTGAATGTAGGCTCAGCCAACGGTATTAAAACGGGAGAAGGGGAAGGACGCGATGCCTATGAACGCATCTATTTTATGGGGGTTGACGAAAACTATATTGACCTGATGGGGATGAAAATCTTGGCTGGAAAGGATTTTAAGGAGTTGGCAATAGCCTATAACGATACCGACACCACAGGTTCAAAACCTTCCTACATTGTGAATGAAGCTGCTATTGCATTGTTCAATTGGACACCTGAAGAAGCGGTAGGTCAGAACATTACCATTTCAGGGCAGGAGGCACCTGTTCAGGCGGTAGTGGCGAATTTCCATTTTATGAACTTGCAGCAGAAGATAGAACCCTTTGTGTTGCTCTATTATCCTGACTCTTACTACTATGGCTTAATTAAAGTTGGTCCAGAAAACATGGCCGAAACCATAGATTTTATTCAAGAAAAAGTGAGGGCATTTTCGGCTGCCTTGCCTTTTGACTATCAGTTTTTAGATACACGCTTCAATAACATGTATAAGTTTGAAACACGACTCAAAAAGGTGTTCCTCACTTTTGCGACCATCGCCATCATTATCGCCTGTTTGGGTATGTTTGGGCTTATTTCTTATATGGCTTTGAACAGGGCGAAGGAGATTGGCATTAGAAAGGTATTGGGCGCCTCCGTATCCAACGTGATTGTGTTGCTCTCAAGCGATTTTTTAAAGATCGGAGCTTTGTCACTTTTAATTGCGCTTCCCTTGGCCTATTATTCCATGTCCACTTGGCTAAACGATTATGAGTATCGAATTTCAGTTGGCATAGATATCATGGCGTTTTCCGCAATGGCCGCTTTATTGATTATATGCCTTACCATTGGCTATCAAGCCTTAAAGACAGCGATGACAAACCCTTCCAGGTACTTGAGAAACGAATAACTGTCAATGGATTTTTGTCCTTCAGAGCTTCTTAATCCTGTTTTTTAAATTGTAGCCCATACATGTAGAAGAATTTTTCACTCTATTACTTTTCAAAAAGTAGTAGAGTGAAAGGTTTTGAGCATTAGTATGGAGTTCTTTCAAAAATCATTTTTAGCATAAAAAATTTAATCTTAATAAGGTCATTCGAATTATAAAGTGTTTTATAGTTTTGAAATGAGGTTGTAACTCAATACATTGAACTAATTTTTACGTTGTTTTTTATTTTTGTGTAGTTCTTGATTTCAACCTTTACTAAACCTGATGAAATATAAACTGACCCTTTTCTTTCTTTTGATCTGCAAGAGCTATTTGCTTTTGGCTCAAGAGGTTTCGGTGATTGAAGCGGTTAACCAATCTCTTGAAGGTTACAACGAGTCTTTTCCAGTTGAAAAAGTATATGTGCACACGGATAGGAAATACTATTCGCCAGGAGAGATGCTATGGTTTCAAGCCTATTTGGTAGATGGTCAAAGTCATGAACCTTCGGGAATGAGTGGTGTGATTATGATCGATTTGTATGATTCGGAACACAAACTTCTAGTACAGCGAAAAGTGTATTCGAATGGTGGCTTTGGAAATGGTAATATTGATTTACCCAAAGACCTGAAGCCTGGAGTTTACGTTTTGAAGGCTTACACCAATTGGATGAAGAATTTCGATGAGGCTTTTATGTTCGAAAAGAAATTGGTGGTGATGGGTGACTCATGGGCTCCCACCGAAGTGAAGAGTGGCGAGATTGATGTGCAGTTTTTTCCTGAAGGTGGACATTTAGTCGATAATGTAAAGAGCAGAGTTGCTTTTAAAGCCATTGATATTTCTGGTAGAGGTATTTCAGTTTTGGGTCAAGTGACTGACGAGTCGGGTAACGAAATTGCAGAGTTTAAAACAGAGCATGACGGAATGGGCGTTTTCTCATTCACACCAGAAATGGGGAAGAAGTACAGTGCCAAAATTGAAGGCAGTTCAGTAAGCTTCCCTTTGCAAACTGTGGAAGATAGAGGCTTTATTATTGAAGTGGATAATAGCAATACCAATCTTTTAAAAGTGGTGTTGAGGTCGAATGAGAAAACTGACAGGGCTCAAACCTATACTTTAATGGTCCATTCCAAAAGGCAGGTGATTTACGCGCTTGAGCCCAAACTTACAGAAAAAGAGAACCTGATTACCTTACCTAAAATCCACTTTCCAAATGGAATTTCGCATATCACTTTATTTGATAG
Organism: Roseivirga echinicomitans; assembly: GCF_001592935.1. Lineage (GTDB taxonomy): Bacteria > Bacteroidota > Bacteroidia > Cytophagales > Cyclobacteriaceae > Roseivirga > Roseivirga echinicomitans. Next base: position 573,626 of record NZ_LRDB01000050.1, on the reverse strand, counting down.
CAAGGCAAATGTTGTTTTGAAACGACTCATTTTTGTGGATAATCCCAAAGGAAAAATCACAGTAAGCACCGATCAGGAAGTTTATGCACCTAGAAGTAAAGTGTCGGCTAAAATCAATGTAAAAGAGTCAAATGGAATGCCTGTTGAGGGTTTGTTTTCTGTAAGTGTTTTAGATCTCGGCCAAACATTTGACAGAGCACCAAGCCAAACTATTTACTCTGATTTATTCCTCACTTCGGACCTTAAGGGCTATGTAGATAATCCTATGTATTACTTCGATAGGGCTAATGAAGAAGCAAAATCCCATCTGGATTTAGTAATGATGACTAATGGCTGGACTCGTTTTTCATGGGATGAAATTCTCCAAGAGTTGCCTCAGGCAGAATACCAAGCGGAGAAAGGACTTACTGTAAAAGGAAGATTGATGAAATCTACAGGAAAGAAACCAGAGGCGGAAGGCAAGGTTGCCATATTTAGGCAAACGAGTGATGCTGAATTATTCAATGATACTGAGACAGATGATGAAGGATATTTTAGTTTTAATAACCTAAAATATTCAAATACGGACGAGGTGGTTTTGCGTGGTACGGGGCGTAAGGGCGATAAGTATGTGAAAATTGTGTTGGACAGTACTTTCAATACATCATCATTGACAGAGGCTTTTAAATCACGTTTTGAAACACAGGAGATTAAACCAGAAGAGATTAAAAGTTACTCTGAAAAAAGTGACTTCCGTAAATCCTATGTGGTCACTTATGGGTTTGACTCCCTGATGTTCAGAGACCTTGGTTCCGTGACGGTGGAGGGGAAAAAGCGAGGGGAAACTGTTTCTCGAATGGCTACTAGTACTTATGGAGTGAGCAATCATGTAATCAATTTCAACGATATCAATATAAAGACCTATATCAATCCGCTTGATGCTTTAGAAAACAGAATCCCTGGTTTTAGAACCAATATTGCTGGTAATAGTGGTAGTCAGGATAATCTAGCCACATTCGATGGCGCTGGTCGAATGACTAATTATATTACCATTGTAAACCCAGGTGGTGAAGGGAACGAGGGTATGCCTCGGCTTTTATTGGATGATAAACTCATCACCTATGATCAAATAGTTTCCATGTCGCCAAAAATGATTGATCGTGTAGAAGCTTATTATTCTGATTCTGCAGTTGGTGGTCAGCAGTTAGGTTGGTTATTGGCTTTTTATTCTAAAGAGGAGGGGGCTAAAAATGTAATTACGAAAAAGCTAAAGAATGGCTATGATCAACCTAGAGAGTTCTATGCACCCAAATATGATGTAAAGGAACCAATACATAACCAACCAGACCGTAGGGTAGTGCTTTTCTGGAAACCGATGTTGTTGATTGAAGACGGTGAAATATCATTTGACTATTGGAACAGCGATATGGATACAGAAGTGATGATTGATGTTCAAGGACTTTCAATGTCAGGTGAACCCTTTCATTTGGTGAAAGGCTATAAAATCGAAAAGAAATAATAATGGTAAGATTTAAATCCCTCTTCAATTTGATACTCATGATGAGTGGCCTGGCTTTAGGGTCACAAGTGGGTTTTGGTCAATCTGGAGTACTGAAAGGAAGAATCGTTGAGAAGGAGAGTGGAAACCCCATTAGCTTTTGTACTGTGGCTTTGGTTGGGACATCCATTGGTAGTATTACGGACAAAGATGGTTTTTTTGAGATCAAGAACTTGCCCAATGAAACGCTCAATATTGTGGTTTCTCACATTGCTTATGACAACAGAATATTGGTCTATGACCCAAAGCGACTCCCTGAATCTTTAATTATAAAGCTGGATTTAGCAGTAGTTGAGCTAGACCAAGTGGAAATAAATACCAAGGGCAAAGGTAAAGTAGCCCGAAAAAGGCGAAGAGAGTTAGGTGATTTTATGGATATGGTTTTAGGCAATGACTATGATGACAAGGATATTGAAGTGACCAATAACGAAATCATTGACCTAAAAGATTTGACTTCTAAAAGCACAATTTATAGCGCAAACTATGACCTCAATTTCGTTAACCGTTATTTAGGCTATGAGATCAATTACTACAATTTTTCCTTTTATATGGCCGACAAGGCCAAATCCTTCTTTGGTTACCCCGTATTTACTGAAATGGAGCCTGAGAATAATGAGCAACAAAAGCAATGGGATGCCAACCGAGAGAAGGCGTATTATGGTTCTTTAAGACATTTTCTATTGAGTTTAATAGAAAATAAAGTAGCCGAAGAGAATTTTTTAGCCAATGTCACGAACTATAATCCTTCTTCTTTCGACTCCAAGAAAATGGATAGAAAGACTGATGTGATCAGAATGGAGGCAACGGAAAAGTCAGCAGCAAATGTTCATTTGATTTATAATGAACAAAAGGAATTCTATGAATTGAGCTTTGATGGCGTGATTGAGGTTTTCTATGTAGGTCCTGGGACTGAAGAGTTAGAAACCACTCCTCTGAGCTACTTAAAGGTGATTGGGACAAGGGCCATTGTTTATCCTAATGGTGTGCTGAAAGATCCGTTATCCATTATGACCTTTGGTTATTTGGCCAACCAAGGTGTATACGAAATGCTGCCTTCAAATTACCTCCCCAAAAAGAAATAGAGACTGGAAGAAAAGATAGTCTGTTGAACAAGTCTTCATCAGCTCTAATACCACTAGCCGATTAACCTCAGGGGATTAAACTTTATAGTTTTCAACCTTGAAAAGAGCGGCTTTTCCAATATCATTGTAAGCTCAAATCAGATATGTTAAAGCAGCATTACCCTTTCGACCCTTCCATTAAACATCATGTACTGATTGCCCTGGGCTTGGCGGTGTGGGTATTTGTGTTTCTGTTCTTTACAGAGCCGCTTGATGTTGGCCAGCTTTACTTGAATGAGAAGCTGACTTATCTGCCGCTCTATGGTCTTTTTGGCTCCATTTGTTACCTCATTTGCTTACCCTTTCAGCATTGGTTGTTTAAGAAAGTGGGGCAGTGGCCTGTTTGGGCAGAGCTCACTTTTATGTCTTTCGTCATCATTATCGGTTTTGTTGCCACCCGTTTGGTGTACTATTTTTTGGTGGTGGACTCAGACCCATATGCCTACACCATTTCTTATTTTGCTACCGCCATTTATTTGCCCGCTGCACTCACGGTTTTTCCTATTGTGGCCATTGGCCGTTGGTCTTTCGGTAAGTACAAAGAGAAGCGTTTAGAGAATGATAAAATCGAAATCAAAGGCACTGGAAACTACGAGAGTTTGCGCCTGCAATTGAACGACCTTATTTGTATTCAGTCGTCCGATAATTACGTAGAAGTGACTTTTAATGAAGGAGGAAATTTAAAGACACAGCTGATCAGAAATAAGCTGACGGCTGTGGAGGAGCAACGTCCAGAATTGATCCGAACCCACCGCTCTTTCTTGATCAATGCTTATCATTTTAGACAATGGAAAACCGGAAACCGTAAGGTAAATGTGATGCTCACGGGCGACCTTGAAGTGCCCGTTTCAAAAACTTATCAGGCTGCCGTAGAAACAGCCATCAATTCCGCCACAGAATAGTGTGATTTCGCCACAAGCCTTATTAAATAGGTTTCAAGGCCGATTTCTGTTTGTACGTTTGGGTCATCAGTCCCCCGAAGCTTCGGGGCATAAACAAACAGATATGAAAAATTTACTGACCCTAATTATCCTTATTACTTTAAGTTTTAACCTTTCAGCACAAGCCAATTGCGATTGCAAACCCGAACTCGATTTTGTGTATGAGCAGATGAAAGGGATGAACTCATTTAAGCATCAGGTAAAAGGAAATAAGAAAACTGAATTCGAGAATTTATACCAACAACTCCGTGGCGAAATGGCCAATGAGATGACCAAGGTCGATTGCTTTTGGAAGCTCAATCAGCTAGAGCATTTTGTGAATGATAAGCATGCCGAAGTGTACGAGCCGAGACCAGATTATACGATGGACGATATCTTCGATTCTACATTTATAAAGAGCTACCGAACCAGCGATACCTTCAAAAAACACCCCAAGGTGGATCTGGATTTAACGCAATTGAAAACCCAGCTGAAATCTAAACCGGCAGCGAGTATTGAAGGCATCTACAATGCGGGCAGCAGAATGAAATTAGGTGTGTATCGTATCGATGCCGATAGCTTGGTGGGTGTGGTGTTAGAATCCCAGATCAGTATTTGGGAGCCTGGTCAGATCTATGCTTACATCAAGGAAACCGACTCGCCTTCACGCTTTAATATTGTCTTCTACGGTCAGTTGTATAAGAACCTAGTTTTTGCTGAAGAGCAGCTTTTCGAAAATGGGCAGTTGTTTTCTACTACCCGAAAAGAAACGAAGGATGAGGCCTACGACATTGTAAATGTTATTTCTGGTGATGCCGAAAACTTCAAGCTGACTCGCTTAAATGAGAATGTGCAATACGTTTGGATGAACAGCTTTAATAGAAGCTCGATGAGGAAAAATAGAGATCAATTGATCACTCAAATCGAAAACGAACTGAACGCACCTTACTTGATTGTTGATTTGAGAAACAACGTGGGCGGCTCTGATAAAATATCTAAGCCGATTATAAAGACCATAAAGAAGAGCAAAGCGCAGGTGTATATACTGACCAACTTCTACACAGGCAGTAACGGGGAGCTCACCACAGGACGCTTAAGAAAATTGAAGAACACGGTTCATTTAGGGCAAACCACTTATGGAGCGCTGGCTTATGGTACTAATTACGGTAGAACCTACACTTCGCCATCGGGGATGTTTACTTATATGCCAACGGATATGAGACAAGCTTCTTTTCTTAAGTATGAAAATCAAGGAATTGCTCCGCAGATTACGCTAGATGCCAACACAGATTGGATAGAGCAAACCTTGAGCATCATTGAAAAGAAGTAGTTAGAATAGTATTCAAGAATTATTAAAGAGACTGGGTCAGATGTGTTTGACTGCTGTCTAATCCAAAAGAGACGACCGAGAGGTGGTCTCTTTGCTTTATCTCGGTTAAAGTCATTTTTGGTATTAGTCTTTGTATTCATTGAATTCCCCATTTTCATTCCAAAGAAATGATCTCTTCCCTTCCTCTATCTCTTTTAGGATTTTTTCTCTGTCATCCATATTTGGAAGCGTTCTTTTCACGTAGAGATGTAGAAAATCACCATGCGTTCCGGCTCGTTCTTCTGCGGGAAGGAGTTCAATGCGTTCAGGACGATTGGCGATAATCCGATATCCAACTTTTCTGTTTATTTCTGATTGATATATTGTATGCTGTTTGAGATGAAGTTTGAGGAAATTGAAATTAGCGAATACCTCGTAAAATTGATAAATAGTTAAAGCCCCGGTTATTTTATTCAGCGCTTGATGATAGAGTGAGGCAGAGGCTGTGGAATCATCAATCATACATGCAATTGCGAAATCTCCGATTCTCAGCATAACACCTTTCGTCCACGGATTATCAATGTAGTCGAATTTCTCAATTCCTTCGAGCTCAACAATACGGTTGACATAAACTGAACCGTAAACCTCCGGCTCCAATCTCGCACCTGTATAATGACTTCGGATCAAGCAATGAACATGATGGAAGTCCTCCCATGTATAAGCATCTCCAATAAACTGATTCAACCCTCTTTTGTCTAATGAGGCTCTGAGTAACGTGTCCTTGAGGTGTGTTTTAAAGTAAATTAAACAGAGCCATCTATATACCAATTCTATTTTCTCTGGTTGTTCCTTAATTTCTTTTGCCATTTCATTATATGGCTTTGAAAAAAGTTGTTGAATTGGCTTTTCAAATTGTTTCCCTAATTCAGAGTTACAGTCAACGCAGCATGGAACTTTATACTTGGAATACTGAATCTTTGTCTGATTATGAAGTATAATCTTTTTGTCATGAAGTTTGAATCGCTTTAAAAGCCAGTCTGGAATCACATGTTCGTCATTGAATTGTTTGTCTTTGGGTGATGCACCGCATATAAAACAGCAATCTCCCTTGACTATATCTCGAAGAAAATGATTCAACTCAAAGAACAGAATTCTTCCGTCAATGGAAATTATCGTTTTTGTTGTAGTATCAGTCATTTCAAATTAAGGCCAGCTTTATATATACACCATATTTATGGCGTTTATATTTTCCTTAATTTATCAAAACTTCCTTACAACTTACCAATAATATTAGTGATGAGGTTTTTACCTAAACTGTTTTGGTTTCAAGTTTTCACTGGCGTTTTCTGCGATTTCTAAAACTCTCTTTTGTCTGGTTTCTGGTCTTTTCGCAGAGATTACCCAGTGCAGCAAAATCTTTTTAGCGGACTTACTTAGGCCATCAAAGTAGTCCATAGCGCCTTGGTGATTGGCCAATGCTGCTGCTAAATCGTCTGGAATGACAAGGGCTTCAATTTCATCCAAGAATGTCCAAGAACCATTCTGTTTTGCGGTTGCTATACTAACCAAACCAGCTTGGGTCATTTGGTTGTTTTGAATGAGTTGGTCGATCTTTTCTTTGTTTACTCTTGACCACATGCTATTCGGCTTTCTTCTGCTGAAATACTGCATGTACCTTTCTTCGTCAATGGTCTTTTTGGTGCTGTCTATCCACCCAAAGCAAAGGGCCTCATCCACAGCCTCACTCCAAGTCACTGAAGCAACTTTTGTGGATGTCCTAAAATAAACCAGCCAAACAGACTGCTCAGACGCATGGTTTCTTGCTAACCATTGTCGCCAATCTGCTCGGCTTTTAGGACAATATGTTTCTGTTTCCTTATTACTCATTTAATTTACTTTCTGGTCTATTGCCTTACCTGGGTTAAAGATTCATTGGCACAAACCTATACCTGACCAGTGACAACCCTATGTCAGTAGTTCATTATGTTTTTTTTCGTTTGTAATGCAACTGAATTAACCCTGTGTCAAATGTTTTAGCAGTCACAAATTCAAGCAGTTGTTCGGGGCGCCCATCCTTGAATAATCTTGTTCCATTTCCTAACAATACAGGAACAACTGAAATGATAAACTCATCAATCAAATCATTTTTTAGAAGTTCGTTGATTACCTCTGCACCACCATCACAATAAATATTTTTACCGTTTTCAGATTTTAGTTGTTTAACTAAATCGGTCAGACTTCCAGTGTAAAAGGTTGTTCTTCCAGCACTTGGCCTTTGAGTTCTTGTAATGACATACACATCTCTTTGTCCATTATCATAATGAGATGACCCGATTTCTTTGAGCACATAATCATAGGTTTTTCTGCCAATAATCAGCGTGTCAATGGTGTCTGTAAATTGCTCATAACCATAGTCTTCGCCCTCCTTTTCTACTAGCTTTAAGAAACTAAGGTCGTCATTGGGCTTTGCAATGTAACCGTCTAAACTTGTGGCAATGAAAAGAGATATTTTTCGCATTTGTCTTGAGTTTTAATGTTTCTGCAAAATTAGATTTGTCAACTTTGGATGCGTCACTACATCATCAAGCAATCAATATAATCAGTAAGCATATGAAAGAGTAAACCGATGCCGATAATTCTGAAGGGCTTTTTCAGAAAGAGGAGGATTATATAAAAACCCATGGCATAATAGGTGTGCAGAAAATGAAAATTGATGCTGCATCGGCCGGGGTCGAAAATAGGGTTGGCGAAAAAGTGATCTAAATCTACCAGCATAGTCGTCAGTAAAATCAAGTAAGTCTTCTTCCAGTCCTTTTTAAAAAAGGCCAAGGCAATCACCAAAGGAAAACCGAAGTGCAAAAAGTAGTGAATTATGGACTGCATGACGCTTCTTGTCTGGGGTCAAAAACTTAGTTGTCTTTATAAAACTCAAGGATATCCTCCAGTTTGGCCGCAGAATCTTTCAAACCGCCTTCTCTATTCCTGACCAGCCAAAGTGCTTTGTGCTGCGCAATCAGGAGTGCTAGTTCTTCACTCAGTTCTTTTCTTCTTTCGGCCGGAATGCTTTTGGTGTCGTAGTTTTCGGCTTTCAATCTGGCTACGCCCAAATGAATGCCGTGGCGGGCTAATGCCGCTGCCTGCTTCAATTCATCGATGGTGATTTGTGCATCTTCAGACTCAGGTTCGGCTAAACTTAAGATGTCCAAACCACGCTGAATGGTGCTGTCCGCAGCCCATAGGTTTTCTTGCGTCAATTCTTTTGTCTGATAGTTACCTTGCATCGTCCATAAATACCTTCTTAACAGCAGATGAAAAGCATTGGCATTGCCTTTTGGAATCTTGGTATCCAAATAGGTATTGCCCAGCATTAAAACGGATTTGGCGGTGTTGCCCGTTTTGTCCTTAAAGAGATAGTGGTTGAGCTGAAACTCAAGGTGATCGAGAGATTCATCTTGATAATTCCATGCATAACTGGCGCCCAAAAGCATGCTCGGATAAACGACTGAAAGCGGTTGCCAGTGGCCATAATCGCCCCAATTGGTATTGAGGTAGCCTTTGGCTTCGTTTTCCTGTCCCGAAATGGCAGCATTCTTCAGGTTCAAAAATGCATTATGGTTACGCCCGATCAATGAACGCCACGATGAGGTGCCGGGGCATACATAAAAGTCTAAACCCGCTGCTTTAAACTTCGGTAGCTGCTCATCAAAAGCATGGTCGTCACTGTAACCCCAAACCAATGCCGTCATGTCTTTGGGCAGTTCGCTGATCAATTCTGGATGGTTCAAAATAATGTCTCCCCAAAACTGAGTTTTAAAGCCTAGGCGATTGGCTTCGTTGTTTAGTTTTACCAAGTAGTCTAAATAAACCCTCCCTTGGCCTAATTTCTCACACTCAGCCTCCGATTTTCCCTCGCATAATTCTACGGTTTCATCACCTCCAATATTGAAGAAACTGCTAGAAAAGTTTGGGAGGGCTTCCTCATATAAAGACTTCATTAAGTCGAAGGAAGCAGGGTTGGTGGGTGCTAAGCTTGTCCGTTTACTTTTGCCCCAAATCGTTTCGCAATCGTCTGGGCATTCCGCCAAATCGAGGTATTCATCGTGTTTTAGCCAGTTTTCCATGTGCCCGAATGAGTTTTGATTGGGCACCAAATCGATGAATCTAGTTTTGCAATACTTGTCTAGCAGTCTAATTTCTTCAGCCGTTAAGGGGCTTGAGTTCTCCCAAACTACTTTATGGTCTTTATAGGCGTAGGTATGCTCTGTGTACAGTTGCAGCTCGTTAATTTTCCATGAAGCCAATTGGTCAATCAGTCGATAAAGACTTTCCATGGTGGGCACTTTATCTCGGCTGATGTCGAGCATATAACCTCTGCGTTCAAAATTGGGCCAATCCTTAATGGTGAGGCAGGGCAGTGTGGCATTTTCTTCCATTGCATAAGAGAAAAGCTGTAAAAGCGTGAGTTTGGCGTAATAGGCTGCAGCAAGGTTTTGCGCGGAGATACGAATGTGATCCTGACTTAATTCTAGTGTATAGCCCTGTGCATGTGTCAGGGTAGAATCAATGGAAACGGAAAGGCTTAGCTTTTCTCCCTTCAGATCAAAACTCAAATCCCCAGTTAAATTGGAAAGCTCGATGGATTTAATAAAGTCAGCGAATTGACTGATTTGTACTGCAGAAAAAGCCTCACAACCTTCTGTTACGATCAGCTCCTGAGGCGGGTTAATGAGGTATTTATCAAAATCATTGGCCAAAACCCCGCTGGTTATAAAAAGGCCAAAAAACAGTAAGGTGAATTTGATTGTCTTAGAGGTCATGCTTAATCCGAAATCAGTTAGGCAAGAGTAGGCTTATTTTAATAAAGAATCAAATTTGGGTAATGGAGGTAGCTAAAAGTAAACCTTGTATGTCTTGTTGGTAAAGAACACCAACAAGGGCGGAATGATAAATTGTCAAAGCTTCGAAACATCTGCCTTACTAAAAAACTTTCTTATGGAGATGACCAAGAAAATCATGGAGGTGTAGTAAATAAAGAAAGGGATAATGAACTCCATTAACCCTAATGCCAAGAAAATACTGATGATCAGTAGCTGTGAACCTAGGCCAAGCAGAGAAACGATGGTCATAAACCAATTTGGAAACCATGTGCTTTTTACTGCGCTTCTGTCCAACAAATAAATGGCTTTGTCAAATACACCATAGAGCCCTTTATAAAGGAAAAAGAGAATGTTCACATTTTGCTGTTTTTCTCTTTCCATTGCCATAGGAGGGTGCTTTTCAAAGATTCTGCTGGTCGTGTCCCCATCAAATCTATTCCTAAGAATGACATAGTAGTAATTGTAAATGGTGCCCTGCAACTGCATCCCTAGAAAGGCCAAAAGGGTATATAGAAAATTCACATTGGTAAGGCGCCAGAGCATATAGAAAATAAGTGCATTCAGTAAAATGTCCGCCACAGAATCCAAATAGCGACCAGTATAAGAAGGTGTTTCCTTGACTCTGGCCAATTCACCATCGGCAGCGTCTAAAATGGATTTCAGTATCAAGAAGAAGGCAGCTGCCCATGCGTAGCCATTCATGATGCACCAAATGGCCAATAGGCCAGAAACTGTGAACCCAATCGTGACGTGGATAGGAGTAATGGCAGTTTTTTTGAGTAAGTGTGCAATCGCTTTGGCTGCAGGCCTGCCGTAATCAGAGATATCTATGAATTGATTCGCTTTGGGTAATTTGGACACTTAATGTGGTTAAGGTTTCAATTGTCAAGTTAGGGCTTTCAACTAGGGGTTAAATGGTTTTGTTTAAGGGTGCTTTTCAACACACTTCATTCGCCCTAATTGTCTTAGCGAATCTTCAGCAAAGCAAGGGTGTCTTGCCTTTATTGGTGTTCTTCGCTCTCAATCTGTCTAATACGGCTTTCTATGCTAGAGCGTTAATATAGCACTCCCATAATTATTAATTCACAAACAGATAACCCTTCAACCATTTCATTTGGGCCATAGCTTTTGTTTATTTGAAGGCGCAACCAAATCTAAACGGTTATGAAAGACATTGAATCAAATAATTCGAGAAGGCAGTTTTTGAAAAAGAGCGGCTTAGTTACCTTATCCACTTTCCTGCCATTTTCGCTGTATTCCTGTCAACCTGATAAAGCTTCGAAAATCAGATTTGGCCTCACTACCGATTCACATTATGCTGACCGTGAATATTCTGGCACTCGCTATTACCGTGATTCCATCGAAAAAATGAATGAGTTTGTTTCTGTAATGAACCGTGAGAAAGTTGATTTTGTAGCTCATTTGGGTGATTTTAAAGATGAAGATCTGAATCAGGAAGAAGCTGATACACTCCGCTATTTAGAAACATTGGAGAACGCTTATGGTAAATTTGATGGCCCGCGTTATCACTGTTTAGGAAACCACGATGTGGACAGTATAAGGAAAGAGCAGTTCCTAAATTATATAGAAAATACTGGCATTGATAAGTCGAAGAGTTATTATTCTTTTGACAAAGAGGGTTTTCACTTTGTGGTGTTGGATGCTAATTACCATGCCGATGGGAGAGACCAGTTTTACAAAGAAGGAGCCGATTGGCAGGACGCCAATATTCCTGAAGTAGAATTTGATTGGCTTCAGCAAGATTTAGAAGAGAACAGCTTACCAACTATTGTCTTCTGTCATCATCCGCTTTATGAATTCAATAAAGAAGGAGCAAAATTTCATGTCAATGATTACCAGAGATTTCAACAACTGTTCGAATCTTCAGGTAAAGTGTTGGCCGTATTCCATGGCCATGTCCATGCAGAGGAGCACACTCAAATCAATGGGATTCATTATATCACCCAGTTAGGTATGGTTGATTACCAAGGTTTGGAGAACAACAGCTTCGCCATTGTAGAAATTGATGACCAAGCCATCCATATCAAAGGCTATAAAAGGGTAAGCGACTTGACGCTGGAAACTTAAAGATTATTGCTCAACTCAGTCATCTTGCTCCGAGACCTCGGAGGTCTTTTTCAGTAGCACAGAACGAAACACTAAACCGCGAAGGACGCTGAGGAACGCGAAGTTGAATGTGCAAAAATGTCGTACAATTGATCAAGTGTTGAAGATCATCGAAGTGAAAACGCTCGTTTTCTTTCCCTGAGGTACGAAGGGTCTAAAATCAACAAACAGCCTAGTGCAACTTTAATCAATTATTCACATTCATATAAGTGTAGCCCATTTGATCTAGGGTAATCAAGGCTGTTTTGGCGGATATAGCGAGGTCGACATCCTTCATTACGTTTTCTTCTGGTACTTGTCTGAAAGCCAGTACTTGCGCACATACGTAAAATTCGATGCCTTCTTTTTTCATTTCCTTAATCACCGCTATGTTTGGATTGGGTACTCCAAATTTTGCCTGATAGGCATCATCATTCAAAATCCCTTGTATGGCACTGCCATGAATCACTACCGCCACCTTTAGCTTCTTTTTCGGAACTCCGTTGGCAATATTTAGATTATAAGTTCTGGCCACTTCATTAAGTGTACTCATTACCTGTGTGGAATCGGAAACCTTATCAGTAACATCTATGGCTATTTTGTATTCAAGGTCTTTGTTATAATTAAGTGCTTTGGCTTTGGTTTTTACAACGCCCACCATAGGATTGAAATCAAAAACAGGATAGGTCATTTTACCCTCTAAATGCTTAGGCATTTGAGCAAAAAGTAGAGAAGGGAACAGAGTACAAACTAGAATGAGGCTAAATTTTTTCATGGGGTTTAATCTAGGGAATATTTATGGAATTGCATGCCACAACCTGATTTAAGTCAGGTTATTCATTGACCCTTGTCATTAGGGGGGCGATAGATACAAGGTAGATTTGTCATAAAATATGATAGTTATGAAAAAGCTTTTGCCCCTGTTTTTACTCTGCCTTCTAGCCCTAAGTTGTTCAGAAAGGCTGTATGTTACCACTGACCAAGAAAAAGGTACTGATTTCACCCAATACAAGAGTTTTGCTTGGGCTGAAGAACAAGAGAAGCCTGGGAAATCGAACCCCATGTTTGATAATGAATTGAATCGTAAACGCATCATGGAGGCCGTTGAAGTGGAGATGAAAGTACTGGGTTTTGAAAAGACTGACGATGCACCAGATTTACTAGTTGATTTTCATATTGTGATCGATCAGAAAGTGAATAACATGACTCACAATGATTATCCCTACGATGTTAGGTATTGGTCAGGTTATCAAGTGGAGACCTATACTTTCAATCAAGGTAGCATTGTGATCCACATGATTGACAATAAAAAAGAACTTTTGGTTTGGCAGGGCATAGGCAGTAAAACCCTAAATGATGTGCCGCCAAAGGATGCCGAAGAAAGAATTAAGAAAGGAGTAAAAGCCATCATGGCCAAATTCCCTACAACGAAAAAATAGTTAACCCCATCCTAAAAATGCCCTTGTTGATGTTTGGTCAGCAAGGGCATTTTTTTTTTCTAAATGTTAATCTGGCTCATTGTTTAGTCTTTAAACTTATAGGTACTCACGTAATCACCTACTTCCCCATTATACAATACCACATGAGTTGTCTTCTTGACGGGATGCCCCTTTTTATGGTATTGGTATGTATAAGTGTTTGTGCTTGATACTTCACCTTTGTTGTTTTTTATTTGCATTTGCCCTGGGTTATTTTCGCTCAACTTTATAAGCGGATTAAAAGGATTAATCGTAAACATATTGTCTCCATTGATCCTATCATCATAGCCGCTATAAGTGAAAACAGTAAGGAGTTTCGCCTCGTCTCCGTTGGAAGTATAATAGTATAGGCGCTGCTCGGTTATGTTACCCTTTTCATCGTAATCATAACTTTCTCCACTTACTGGAGTCACTCCGCCCTCTTCTGGAATATCTTGATATGTGACAGACTTGGACAGCCTTCCTTGTTCATTGTATTCAAAAGTATGAAATTGATTGAGTCTCGAATAAACATATTCATCTGTTCTTACGATTTTGTCATCAGCGTATGTATAGACCATTCTCCATCCGTTATCAACATGAGACTCTATTAAAATGCCTTCGTCATCATAGAAGTAGACTTGAGTTGATTCGCCCCAACTTTCGTCTGAGTACTTAGAGACCATGTAAATTCTGATCAACCTATACTGGCTATCAAAATAAAGTGTTCGACTATAATTCAATTCCGAATATGTCTCTGGTAAAAGACGTTTTTCAGGGACCGTACTATCATCTGATGAGCACGATGAGATGGCTAATGTGAATAAAAGCATCAGCCTAAATGACCATTTAGGTGTATACATATGATTTAAAATTTTGAGTTTTTGACCTGCTAACTCCTTGAAAAGAAACTAACAATGATCCCTAGACCCAAAATCAAAATGCAAGGTTGGAGGAGGAAGAAAATATTATGAAAAGTTGATTACAAGGCCAAGGCCTTTTGCGCAGCGAAGAAATTGAGGCAAGCAGAATATGATGCTTTAATACAGTACTCAGTGATTAAATCGCTAGACACTTCGATTATCATCCGCTAAGGCTTCTATTAATACAGAAAACTGATTAAAGCTCCTTTTCATCCTGAGTGAAGCGAAGGAACTAATAACACATCTTCGGATTTTCTGTAATGTGGCTACATTAAGGCAACAGAAAAGTGTTTATCTTACTTCACTTCAATGGAGTCCTCTATTTGAATCTCTTGAACTACTCCACCTTGCATTGTAGTTATAATACCTCTTATTATTTTAGTGCCTTTAGATTTTGGTGTGTAGTCAAATAGAATATTTGTCTCTGAATTAATATGTTCTTCAATTTCTTTGGTGTCTTGATTTATAATATCAAACTCCACTAGATTCTTTAGGGTAGATAATCCTACGGATAGATAGACTCTTCCATGTGTAGCTTTTCCTTTTTGAAGACTATTAGAACCAAAATTCACTTGGGCAAAGGCCATATCTGATAGTAAAAAATAATCCATTAACATTTGGCTCGTCTTCGCTATCAGTATATTCTCTTTAACGAACAATGATTCAGGGTCTGTAATTTTTGAATCAAAAAAGGTTAAATCCTTGCTTAAGGAAGGGCTTAGTTTGCTAATCTGTTCTACAACCAAGCTCAATTGATTCTTATATTCTTTATAATCGCCATCACTAATAGCTACTTGTCCTAATGATCGTGCTTTTTTCAGTGCCTCAATTGGCTCCCTAACAAAATCAATATACCCAGTGACTTGTTGTTTATTTAATAGGTAATCTAGTGCTTGTTGGTTTGTAATATCTAGAAGCGGTAAGGATTTACTGGCTGAATCATTTTGGCACGAAAAAGCGAATAAACAAAAGGCAATCAGAGAGAGTGTTTTCTTAATCATAGTTTTATTGTTTAAATAACCGCCTCCCACAACACTTCCACTGGATGCTTGGCGATTCTGCTCGTGCCATCTTTGATTTGATGACGACAACTAGTGCCTGCAGCCGCAATGATCACTTCTTTGGGTTGCTGGCGCACCGCAGGGAATAGTACCAGTTCGCCAATTTTCATAGATACCTCATAGTGCTCCTTTTCATAACCAAAAGAACCTGCCATACCACAACAGCCCGAAGCAATCATGTGTACCGTGAAATTCTTAGGCAGCGAAAGCATTTTCTTTGTCGGTACCATAGATGAAAGCGACTTCTGGTGGCAATGACCTTGTACTTTAATTAGCTTAGTCTCCGTATTGAATTGCTTGGAAGTAATATTCCCTTTATCAATTTCTTGGGCTAAAAATTCTTCAACCGTAAATACATATGCGGAAAGTGCTTTTGCTTTTTGCTGCAATTCGCCCCGTGTTAAGCTCATATATTCATCTCTGAAGGTCAGGATAGCGGAAGGCTCAACACCAACCAAAGGTGCGTTGGCATCTACTAGTGCACTGAATTGTTGAACATTCTGTTCCGCTAAATCTTTGGCTTCATCCAATAAACCTTTAGAAAGCTGCGGGCGACCAGAATCGGCATGGGGGACAAATAAGACTTCATAGCCTAGTTTGTCCAACAGCAGGACAGTGGTTTTGCCAATTTCAGCATCGCTGTAATTGGTGAATTCATCACAGAAAAAATAGACCTTGCGATTTGAGGTCTTGGGTTTAAACTCCTTCTTCAGCCATTGGGACAAAGGCTGTTTGGCTAATGCTGGCATGCTTCGTTCTTTCGCAAATCCAGCAATCGCTTTGGCAATATTTCCAGTTAGACGGTTTCCAAAAACTAAATTATAAGCCCATGGTGCTTTACTGGCCAGTTTCATGCTCTTAGAAAAGTGCGCAATCTGTTTGGTGCGGAAAGGAATTCCGTTGCTTTTGTGGTACTGATGTTGCCATTCGCCTTTTAGCTTGGCCATGTCCACATTAGACGGACATTCAGAAGAACAACCTTTGCACGATAGACATAAATCCATTACCTCCTTAATCTCTGGATTATCGAAAGGATTGGCTTCTGTGGAATGAGTGAGAATTTCGCGCAGCATATTGGCCCTGGCGCGAGTAGTGTCTTTTTCATCACGAGTAGCCATGTAACTCGGGCACATCGTTCCGCCACTCAGTTCTGTTTTTCGGCAGTCACCCGAACCGTTACACAATTCTGCGGAACGCAAAATACCTTCATGTTCCGAAAAGTCAAATGTGGTGTCAAATTCAGGAGTGACTTGACCTTTTTCGTAGCGTAAGAAAGTGTCCATTGGAGGGGTATCCACAATCTTGTTGGGGTTGAAAATGTTCTCAGGATCCCAAATTCGCTTCATTTGCTTTACCAATTGGTAATTGTGCTCACCAATCATCTGAGGCAGAAACTCACCGCGCAAACGTCCGTCTCCGTGTTCACCAGAAAGTGACCCCTTGTATTTCTTTACCAAAGTGGCAATTTCTTCGGCAATGGTGCGGAAGAGTCTTTGGCCTTCTTCCGTCTTTAAATTAAGAATAGGGCGCAAGTGTAATTCACCCGAACCTGCATGTGCATAATGCACTGCAAACAATCCATACTTGTTAAGGATTTGGTTGAATTCACGAATGTAGGCAGGTAAATCTTTAACATCTACTGCGGTATCTTCAATCACAGGAGCAGGCTTGGCATCGCCCGGAATATTGGATAGCAGTCCTAAGCCTGCTTTTCGTAAATCCCAAACGAGTTTAATACCATCACCTTGTACTATAGGATAAGCGTATCCATGATTAGAGGCTTTTAACTCGGCAATTAGTGAATTCACTTTTTCATCCGCTGCAGCTTCAGTTTCGTCATTTAATTCCACCACCAAAATGGCTTGTGGGTCGCCTTGAACAAAGAAGCGATTGGACTTGTACATGGCATTTCGCTTGGTCGCTTCCAGAATATAGTGATCCATTAGCTCACAGGCTGATGGCGCATACTTTAGCGCCACCAAATTGGCTCGAAGTGAATCATCAATAGTTTCAGAGTGAATACACACCAAACGTTTGTGATTGGGTGGGAGCGGAGTGAGTTTTAGTTTGGCTTGGGTAATAAAACATAAGGTGCCTTCGGAGCCTGCTATTAAGCTACTGAGATTAAAAGGCTCACCGTTTTCGGTAAATGGCTGCTGCCGTAAAAGCATATCGAGCGCATAACCATTATTTCTTCTGGGTACATCTGGTTTTGGAAAACCATCAATTATTTCTTTCTGATTAATGGGCTGCTGTAACATTTCGAGTGTTTCAGCATAAATTTTACGCTGAAGTGATTTGTCCTGATTTAGCAACTGATCTGCATCCATTGGGCCGAAACTAGCTTCGCTGCCATTGGCCAAAATGGTTTTTACTTCAAGTAAATGCTCTCTAGTACTTCCGTATACGACTGAATTTGAACCGCATGAATTATTGCCAATCATTCCGCCAATCATGGCGCGATTGGCAGTAGAGGTTTCTGGTGCGAAAAACATTCCGTATTGCGCCAAATGTTTATTGAGGTCGTCACGAACGATTCCGGGCTCGACCCAAACGTAACCTTCTTCACTATTGATTTCCAGCACTTTCCCAAAGTGTTTGGACAGATCTACTACAATACCATTGCCAACTACCTGGCCGGCCAATGAGGTGCCTGCAGTTCTTGGAATCAGTCCTGTTTTGTTCTCTCGTGCAAAATTAACCAAGGTTACAAGGTCCTTTTGGTCTTTAGGGATAGCGACAGCCAAGGGGAGTTCACGATAAGCGGAAGCATCGGTTGCGTAAAGCTTCCGCGTGGTGTTATCGGTGAATAAGTCACCTTGGAGATCAGATTGAAGCGCATTCAAATTCATAGACGCAAATTAATTGATTCGTATAGAATTGAGGCTTTTGTTTTGAGTAATTAATTATCATCTCAATTTTCTATTGATCACTGGTATTGAGAATTACAAAATTCTTTATTTAAACACTGGGTCGAAACAATTGCCTTATACTTTAGTTCCAACCCTATAATCCTTGATTTTGCCTACTCAACTCAAATATCTAACATCTGATACTCCCCTTGAAGAAAGGATAGCGATGCTATTGGCCGACCGTGATAGGACGGCTGTGGGGCTCATATATAAAAACTATTCATCAATTTTACTGAACGTAATTTTGAGGATAGTAAAGTATGATGATGTCGCCAAAGATGTACTTCAAGACGCTTTATTAAAAATTTGGCGTAATTCTACTAATTTTGATCCATCCAAAGGTAGTTTGTTTACTTGGTTAGTGAGAGTTTGCCGTAATGCGGCCATTGATAAGACACGATCTAAAGATTTTAAGCAAAGGCAAAAATCTGAACAATCAGTTGACCTCGTATTTATATCGGACACGTTTGGAAATGAATCAGAGGCAAATGATAAGTCAGTAAGAGAATTGATATTTCAACTACCCGAAAAACAACGTACGCTGATTAGTATGTCGTTTTTTGAAGGGTATAGCCATCCTGAGATTTCGGAACGACTAAGTATTCCTTTGGGAACAGTGAAAACGCGCATAAGAATGGCGTTGCAACATTTAAGGTCAATAGTAGAATGAATATTCAAGAGTACATAGCATCAGGAATTTTGGAATCTTATTGGGCAGGCGAGCTCAATGATGAAGAAATGCAAGCCGTGGATGCAATGGCGGCACGCTATCCTCAGGTGGCCGATGAGCTTGATGAGTTAAGAAATGTTTTAATCACTTTGGCCAGTAGCCAACCTTCTTCTGGTGATAATACAGTAATAGATTTAGTGACGAATACTATCCGTGATGAGGAAAAAGAGGCTTTTTTAAGAGCCATTGAAGAGCCTGATACACAAATAAAGAAAGTTAGTATAATTCCAAGGTGGTCGGCAGCGGCTGCTGTTTTGTTGTTTTTGAGCATTGCTTTCAATGTTTATTTCTTCCTGAGAATGACTAGTGCGAAAGATGACGTTCGCAGAATAGCCACTGAAAACTCAAAAATGGCTTATGAAATAGAATCTACGCAGCAAGAATTAGACTATGCCGAATTACGGGTAGCACATTTCTTAAATGATGATAACGTACATGTGCGTTTAGATGGATCTGATCTCTCACCGCAATCTTTTGCCAACGTTTTCTGGAACAAGAATACGAACGCAGTATTTATCAGTGTAGATAATTTGCCTGAACCACCAAAAGGACATCAATATCAACTTTGGGCCATCAAAGCCGGTCAAGATCCAATAGATGCCGGAATTTTTGACCATAACCAATTAGTGCAAGAATTAAAAGTGATCAAAGGAGAGGTGCAAGCTTTTGCCATTACGCTTGAAGAAGAGGGGGGTACACCTGTTGCTACCGTAGATCAAACCTATGCCAGAGGTTTTTTGAAAAAAAGTTAGGCATCAAAAATCTATAGCCATCTCTTTGGTCGTAGTTAGAGTGAATTTAAACTAAAACACGTTCAAATCATTCTAATTATGAAAACTCAAAAATTAAGAAATCTAATTTTAGGTACAGTTGTAGCTTTATTTGCTACTATCAATGTTGCTAAAGCGCAATCTAATGACATCGTTGATTTAGCAGTAGGAAATGACAACCTAAAAACGCTAGTAGCCGCTGTTAAAGCTGCTGGCTTGGTTGAGACTTTGAAAAGCACGGGTCCTTTCACTGTTTTCGCTCCTACCGATGCCGCATTTGCTGCATTACCTGCTGGAACTTTAGAGATGTTGCTAAAGCCAGAGAACAAGGATAAACTAGTAGCAGTGTTAACTTATCACGTTGTTTCGGGTAAAGTAATGTCCACCGACCTTTCTAATGGTCAGGAAGCTGCTACCGTACAAGGAGAGAAAGTGAAAGTAATGATGGCTAATGGTAAAGTAATGATCAGTGGAGCTACTGTAGTGGCTGCTGATGTGAAAGCTAGCAATGGAGTAGTGCATGTTATTGATAAAGTGATTTTGCCTCCGAGCATGATGAAATAGTTCATGGTTGATTGTGGTTATGTTGATTTGGCCCTCGATGAAAATCGGGGGCTTTTTTTGTTTGAGGGGAAAAAGCGGGAACCTTGAGTTTACCGGAGTGTTAGTGTAATGAGATTTTACTTTTAGCCTCAATTGTTTTAAATAGTAACTCAAAGCAAGTCCATGAAAATTATTGAATGCCCAAGGGATGCCATGCAAGGCCTCCATGATTTTATACCTACAGAAACCAAAGCAGCCTATATCAATCAACTGCTAAAAGTTGGTTTCGATACTATCGACTTTGGAAGCTTCGTATCGCCCAAGGCCATTCCACAATTGCGTGATACAGCCGAGGTATTGAGTCAGCTAGATTTGTCTAAAACTAAGTCGAAATTACTCGCCATTATTGCCAACACAAGAGGGGCGGAGGATGCTGTGAATTTCGAAGAAATCACCTACTTGGGATTCCCGCTTTCTATCTCGGAGCAGTTCCAAATGCGGAACACAAACAAGTCCATTGAAGAAGCTTTGGTGCAGTTGGAGTCGATTCAAAACCTCTGTATCAAACACGACAAAAAGCTGGTGACTTACATTTCTATGGGCTTCGGAAACCCTTATGGAGAAACCTTTAATGCCGAAATTGTAGCTGAGTTCGTTGAAAAGCTTGTTCAACTTAAAGTTGAAATAATAAGTTTATCTGATACGATAGGAGTAGCTGAACCAGAGGTAATTAAAGAGATTTTCAATAATAGCATAACCGCTTATACAACTACGGAAATAGGGGCGCATTTCCATTCTACGCCTCAGAAGATTGTTGAGAAAGTGAGCTCGGCTTACGATGCGGGCTGCCGCAGATTCGATACTGCAATTAAAGGCTTTGGTGGTTGCCCAATGGCGACCGATGCACTCACGGGTAATATCGATACCGAAGTTTTAGTCCGTTATTTTGATGAGCAAAATGTAGCGTTGAACTTAGATCGAAAGGCCTTCTCGGAAGCCATGCTGATGGCCAGTGAAGTGTTCCCTTCCTAGCATAAATCACCCATAACTTTGATGCAGTCCTTAAGCTTGATATATTCGAAAATGATCCGTAATATTTTTTTATTAGCCAGTTTAATTTTGAGTTCATTTTCTTCAATGGCTCGGCAAACGGACTTTCAGGTAAAGGAGAAAACGCCTGTTAAGATTGAAAGCATTTTCAATAAACTGATTGATGGCAAACCTGAAGAACTAGGGATCAATTCGGCTGCATTGGAGGCTGGAATCCAATCCATCATTCAACAGGCTTTAGATTCTGGTGCCTTTCCGGGTTGTCAGCTATTGATTGCCAAGGATGGCATTGTGTTCTACGAAAAATCATTCGGTTACCATACTTATGATCAGTCCATCGAAGTAAAAAATAGCGATATCTACGATTTGGCTTCGGTAACGAAAACTACCGCAGCTACTTTGGCGCTCATGAAGCTTCACGATGAGGGGAAATTCAGCTTAGAAGAAAATTTCGGGCACTATTTCCCCAAAATAGCCACAGGTGAAAAGGCTGATTTACCCATTCGGGATGTTTTGGCGCACCAGGCAGGATTAAAAGCGTGGATTCCCTATTGGTCTGAAGTGCAGCGTAAGAATGGCAAATACAAGTGGAATACAGTAAAACCAGACTCTTCTAGAAGATTTCCATACCGCATTTCTGAAACAGGCCTTTTTCTGCACAAGGATTTTAAGGAGAAGAAGATTTATAAAATGATTAAGCGCACGAAAGTGAGCGATGATAAGAGCTATCTCTACTCTGGTTTGCCCTTCTATTTATTCCCAGAATTGGTGGAAAGGGAGTCTGGAGAAGCGTTTGACGTGTTCTTAAATAATAACTTCTACAAGCCATTGGGCGCGGAAACATTAGGTTTCAAGCCCAAGGAAAGATTTTCTTTAGATCGAATTGTTCCTACCGAAGTGGATGACTTTTTCAGAATGGAAACATTGCATGGAGATGTACATGACGAGGGTGCCGCCATGATGTTGGGTGTTTCTGGTAATGCTGGCTTATTCTCCGATGCCAGAGATTTGGCCAAAGTGTACCAAATGCTCTTGAATGGGGGTGTGTATGACGGAAAGGAATACTTGAGTGCGGCTACGATTAAGGAGTTTACTGATTGTCAGTTTTGTGAAACAGGTAACCGCAGAGGTTTAGGCTTTGATAAACCCTTAGTGGATTACAGCTTCTCGGCCTCTAGCGTAGCGCAACACGCCAGCCCAGCAAGTTTTGGACATACGGGTTATACAGGAACTTTCGTTTGGGCAGACCCTGCTACTGGGCTCTTATTCGTCTTTCTTTCCAATAGAGTCAATCCTACAAGAGATAACAGCAAGATCTATCAACTGAATGTGCGTCCGAATATTCACAACTTGGTGTATAATCTGCTAGAAGAGGGGAGCTACGGCTTAGGGCAGCGTTAATTTTGATTTTTAGGCTAACCGCAAAGAGCGCTAAGGGTTGCAAAGCATAAATTAGGATCGTCACTGCGAGGTGGACATTTAGTTCGAAAGCTAAGATTCAGGTGGCAACCAGCCTTTGTTTATTTTTTCAATTAATTTGATTAGAAGCACTTTCGTGTTCCTTTTAGTTGCATCAATGCAAACTACCTGATTAAGATCAAATTTATCATCGTGCGCAACTGCAGATGAGAACCAAAAGCCCTCTTCAAAGTCTCGATGTGCAGTTGTCATAAGTATTGAATTATTGCCAAATTCATTTTCATCAATACTCCGCCATAATACTTCTTCGTCAAAATAATCTTCAGTAAGATCAGCTAGTTCACCTGAACTACATGTGTAAGAGACATTTTTGTCGATACATTTTTTGACAATTGGTGGGATTAATTCTTCATCCTCTTTATGAGCTATAGTAAATGCAATCCAGTCATTTTTAGGTAATGAGTTAGCCCATTCAGGATGGCTTCTTACTTGTAGGTAATAAATTTTCCTTTTACCAACTCTGCCTAAAAACTCCATTTTATCAAAATTATCATTAACTGAAAATGTCTTGTTTGCAAATTGAGGGTTAAAGTCATTAAGCTCAAACCAACCTAAACTCTTTCCCCGGCAAAGGCTTGATATAGCCTGCAAACTCCATTTGTAATAGCAGGGAAGCCAATGTGCTCATGTTCAATTGACTTTGCCAGCAGAGCTTGTCAATGTGCATTTGCTGTCCGTTTTTCAGCAATACCTCAACAATGGCCTTTTCATCACCTTGTAAATCCTTATACTTTAATTCTGGGTTCTTGGGTTGTGTGCTTTCCTGAACATCCCAATTGAGGGCTTCTACCACGTCTTGAAAAGAAGTAAAAATGGCCGCTTTCATGTTTCTGATCAATAGGTTACAGCCTTCTGAATAGGTATTTCCAACTTCACCGGGTACGGCAAAAACGGGAATATCATAGCTGTCGGCAATATTGGCTGAAATAAGTGCACCTCCTTTTTTAGCCGCTTCCACCACAATCAGCGCATCCGACATTCCGGCAATTACCCTGTTTCTGGCAGGAAATAACCGTGCGTCAGCTTCTGTACCAACGGGGTATTCACTGACTAGACCACCGTTTTCCAGCATCTTTAGAGCTGTATTTCGATTGCCTGAAGGATATATCTTATCCAAACCGCAGGCCATGGCGCCAATGGTGGGTAATTGTTGCTTTAAAGCGGAATCATGTGCTTTTACATCAATACCGTAAGCCAAGCCTGAGATGATAGTCGCTACTTGAGGTTTTATTTGTGCAACGATGTCTTCAGTGATTTGTAAGCCATACTTTGTCGCCCTGCGTGTTCCCACAATCCCAATGGTTCTTGGTGGGTTGAGTTCCACTTTGCCTACGGAATACAGTAAAATAGGTGCATCAGATATGTTCATCAACCTTTTAGGGTAATGATCTTCCTTGTAGTAGTGGATTGAAATGCCTTTTTTGATGGAGTCTTCAATGATCTTTTCTGCTTTCACTAGAAGTTCCTTTTGGTTTGGAATCAGCGCAGAAAGCTTTGGGCCAACGCCCGGTATTTTTGAAAGTTTTCCCTTGGTGGCATTGAACACCTGTTGCGGGGTAGAGAAGTAGTTAATCAGTTGCCTAGAAAGGCTAGGGCCAATTTTAGGGATGAGCGACAAGGCTACTTGATGTAGCTTGTCTTGGTTCATGGCAGTTGGCTTTTCATTTCTTCCAAAAAACCCCTTATTTTCTTTAGGGAAGTAATCATTTCCGCTTCGGAGCTGATCGTTTCTTTATGATTCTTGATATGCTCTTGCGCACCTTGTAGGGTGTAGCCCTTCTCCTTCACCAAATGATACACCAGTTTGATCTTTTTTAAATCTTCTTGTGTGAATTTTCGATTGCCTTTTTTGTTCTTTTTTGGACTGATGAAAGTGAACTGACTTTCCCAGAATCTAATCAATGAAGTAGCCACACCAAGCTCTTTGGCGACTTCCCCAATGGTGAAGTATTTCTTTTCTATTGGTTTCTCTTTGTAAGGCATGTCAACGGGTTATGAAAAGAAGTAAAAGAATTACTTTAAGCTAACCAAAAGGTCACTATTTCAAATGTAAGGAATTTGAACTGAATATTTAAACCCAATTAAATATGAAATAGCGGCCGAAATCTAGCGGTAAGAATATGAACCTAACGACTGGTTTTCTATAGAGGAAAGCCTCAAGATTTCTTCATACTCAGCAGCATTCAGATCTTTAAAGAAATAGTTAATAGGGTCTTTGGCTACGCCATTGATGTGCACTTCATAGTGCAAATGAGGGGCAGTAGATTTTCCTGAATTCCCAACATAGCCTATGACTTCACCTCGTTTTACCTTTTGCCCTGGGCGAACAGCAAATCGGCTCATGTGGCCATAGAGTGTTTCGTAGCCAAAACCGTGATCGATAATGATGTGTTTACCATAGCCGATGGTGCTAGATGTGGTTTTGGAAACAACACCATCACCAGTGGCATAAATAGGGGTGCCTTGCTCAGCAGAGAAATCACTACCGTAATGCATTCTTTTTACCTTAAAAATAGGATCGGTTCTATACCCAAAACCCGAAGAGAACCTTCTCAAATCTTTGTTAGATACAGGTTGTATGGCAGGCATGGAAGAGTAGAGGCGTTCTTTGTCTAATGCAAGGGCCATTACCTCATCATAAGATTTGGTTTGGATGTACATTTTCTTTTTTACGTTGTCTATCTTCTCTAGTGCGCTGACTACTAGATTCTTATTCTCCATGTCGCTCTCTAGCAACTGGCGGTAGCGTAGAGCACCGCCAGAACCGGCTTCTCTTACTGTTTCTGGAATTGGTTCAGCTTCAAAAACGACACGATAAACGTTATCATCTTTCTCTTGAAGCACGCCTAGCATGGCATCCATTCCGTCTACTTGATCTTTCATCAGATCATAATAAAGCTTGAGTTCGTTGTTTTCTTCTTTTAGAGCAGCCTCTTTTGGGGAATCGAAATATTGACCGAGTACCACAATAATGCCCACAGAGAGCACGAGAGCCAATGATAAGAAGCCGAGAGCGTTAATAACTACATCGCGCTTTTTGACCTTGATGCGCTCGTATTTACAAGTCTCGGTATCGTAGTAATATTTTATTTTTGACATTAAGAATCCTTTTTGAAATTCTCCTAATTTTGTGCTTTTACAAAAGGGAAACACAAAGTTCCTCACAAAGGTACGAAAATTAAGCTTTAGCCTAAACGCAATTAATTCATCTGAGATGCAATCAAAGGAAATTAGATCGAAATTTATCGAATTTTTTAAATCAAAATCACATCAATTTGTGCCTTCAGCGCCTTTGGTGATCAAAAATGATCCAACCCTGATGTTTACGAACGCTGGGATGAATCAGTTCAAAGACCTTTTCTTAGGCAACTCAAAGGCCGATTATAGCCGTGCAGCCAATAGCCAGAAATGTTTGCGTGTTTCTGGAAAGCACAATGATTTAGAGGAAGTAGGAATTGATACCTACCACCACACCATGTTCGAAATGTTGGGCAACTGGTCGTTTGGGGATTACTTTAAGAAGGACGCCATTACTTGGGCTTGGGAATTATTGACGCAAGTATATGGCCTGCCAAAGGATAAATTATACGTCACCGTTTTTGAAGGAGATAAGTCTGAAGACCTTGATTTTGACCAAGAAGCATTCGATTTATGGAAGCAATACATTGATGAAGCCCGTATTCTGGGTGGAAACAAGAAAGATAACTTCTGGGAAATGGGCGAAACGGGGCCGTGTGGGCCTTGTTCCGAAATTCATATTGACTTAAGGTCAGATGAAGAAATAGCCAAAACACCTGGGAAAGACCTTGTGAACAACGACCACCCACAAGTGGTGGAGGTTTGGAACTTGGTTTTCATGCAATACGATAGAAAAGCAGATGGCCATTTAGAAAGCCTTCCTGCCCAGCATATTGATACTGGAATGGGCTTTGAGCGTCTTTCAATGGCTTTACAGCAGAAAGGCTCAACTTATGATACGGATGTATTTACGCCACTGATTGATTACATCGCGAAACAGTCGGGAGTTGCTTATGGTACTTCTGAAAAAACGGATATCGCTATCAGGGTAATCGTAGACCACATTCGTGCGATTTCTTTCGCCATTGCCGATGGTCAATTGCCTTCAAACAACAAGGCGGGTTATGTAATCCGAAGAATCTTGAGAAGGGCAGTGCGTTACGGTTACACCTTTCTCAATTTTAAAGAGCCATTCCTATATGGCCTCATGCCAATTTTAGCAGAGCAGTTCTCTGGCGTTTTCGATGAGCTTGTAAGTCAGCAAGACTTTATTGCTAAGGTGATCAAAGAAGAAGAAGCTTCGTTCCTCAGAACGCTTGAAAACGGCCTCAAGCGATTAGACCAAGTGCAGGCCAATATGAAAGCCGAAGGAACTGATGTGATTGATGGTCAAGTAGTTTTTGAATTGTACGATACTTTCGGTTTCCCAGTAGATTTAACAGGACTGATTGCAAGAGAAAACGGCTTGAGCATTGACGAGAAAGGCTTTACGGAAGCCATGGCTGTTCAAAAGCAGCGCTCAAAAGCAGATGCTGCTCAAGTAAAAGGGGATTGGATTCAAGTGTCGGAAGAAGAAACTTCTGAGTTTGTAGGTTACGATGAAGTGGCCTTAAAAACCAAAATCATCAAATACCGCGAAATCAAAGAAAAGAAAGGAACTGTTTATCAGTTGGTGCTAGACCAAACGCCTTTTTATGGCGAAAGTGGAGGTCAAGTAGGAGACAAGGGGGTACTCAAGAATGAGACAGAAACCATTAAGGTTTTAGATACTCAAAAAGAAAATGACCTGATTGTACACTATACAGACCGTATTCCAGCCCAACCAGAAGCTGAGTTTGAAGCTATTATTGATACGTCAAGAAGGGAATTGATTAAGAACAACCACTCTGCAACTCACCTGTTGCATTCTGCCTTGCGTCAAGTACTTGGTAACCATGTACAGCAAAAAGGATCGTTGGTTTCAGATAAAATATTGCGTTTCGATTTCTCACATTTTGCGAAAGTAGAGCCAGAGCAAATCGAAGAAATTGAAAGGATCGTGAACGACCATATTCGCCAGAATATCAAGTTGAACGAGCAAAGGAACGTACCGATTGAAGAAGCCAAGAAGTTGGGTGCGACAGCCCTTTTCGGTGAGAAATACGGTGAGTTTGTTCGCGTCATCACTTTCGACCCGAGTTATTCTGTAGAACTTTGCGGAGGAACCCATGTGGCGGCTACAGGTCAAATAGGGGTGTTCAAGATTGTTTCGGAAGGAGCCGTAGCGGCAGGTGTGCGTAGAATTGAAGCGGTTTCTGGCCCTAAGGCTTTCGATTTGGTTCAGGAGCAAGATAAGTTGCTGAAGGAAATCAAGGAAATGCTGAAAAGCCCGAGCGATGTGGCCAAGGCCATTACTTCCCTGATGGAGGAAAGGCAAAAGCTGAACAAGGAATTAGAAACTTTGCATGCCAAGCAATCTGGTCAACTGAAAGAAGAGTTGGCGAAGAAGATGGTTGCTGAAAAGGGATTGAATGTGATCATCGAAAAAATCACTGTTCCGAATGCGGATGCAGTGAAGAAGATCTCTTTCGAGCTCAGAAATGAAGTAGAAAACCTTTTTGCAGTGCTGGCCGCAAATGTTGATGGAAGCCCGCAAATCGCAATTGTGCTTTCCGACAATGTGGTAAATGACAAAGGCCTGAACGCTGGCGTAATGATCAGAGATTTGGCCAAAGCCATCAAAGGTGGGGGGGGCGGACAGCCTTTCTTTGCTACTGCTGGCGGAAAAGACTTGTCTGGTTTGGATCAGGTAATTACTGAAGCCAAAGCAAAACTTGCCGGTCTTGAGTAGTATTCAAGAGAAACTATATCAATCAGGTTATAAGTCGGTTATAGGGCTTGAGGTTCATGTTCAGTTGAATACAAAATCGAAGATTTTTTCTTCCGACCCAAATGACTTTGGCGCTGAACCGAACAAGCATGTGAGCGTGGTTTCTTTGGCACACCCAGGTACTTTGCCTGTGTTGAACGAGGCCGTTTTAGAAAAGGCGATTAAGATGGGCTTGGCTTGCCAGTCTCAAATTACGGAAGTGAATCACTTCGCCCGAAAGCATTACTTCTATCCAGATTCCCCGAAGGGTTTTCAGACTACCCAAGATAAAACGCCCATTTGTGTAGGAGGGAAGATTGAGTTGTTCGGGGAGCAATTGGCCAAACAATTTGTGCAATTGCACCATATTCATTTGGAGGATGATGCGGGGAAATCCATTCATGATGAAGGCCCAGACACACTAATCGACTTGAACCGAGCAGGCACACCACTCATTGAAATAGTGACTGATCCCGATATGAGCCTTTCTGAGGAAGCTGCGGCTTGTCTTCAGGAAATCAGGCGTTTGGTGCGTTACCTCAACATCAGTTCTGGAAACATGGAAGATGGAGAATTGCGCTGCGATGCGAACATTTCTATCATGCGACTTGACGCTAAGGAATTAGGTGAAAAAGTGGAAGTCAAGAACATGAACTCCATTAGTAACGTAAAACGCGCCATTGACCACGAGCTGGAAAGGCAATTGAAAATGGCTTTAAAAGGCGAAGCGATTGCGGTAGAAACCAGAACCTTCGACCCAGTTTCAGGAACTACGGCTGGAATGCGCTTTAAGGAAACCATGAACGATTATCGTTACTTTCCTTGCCCTGATTTAGCCCCAGCGATTATCACAAAGGAGATTCTAGAGGAGATCGCCTCAGAAATGCCCGTCCTTCCTTCTGTACTTAGAACAAAGTTTACAGAAGTTTATGGTTTGGCAGCCTACGATGTGCTTTTGCTTACGGAAGAAGCTGAAACCGCTTACTACTTTGACGCGTTATGCAATGGAAACCTAGCGTATAAGGCGGCTGCCAACTGGATTAGTGGCCCAATAAAAGGACTGTTGAACGAAAAAGGAATTGAACTTTCCCAAACCAATTTGACGGTTGAGCGACTTAGTGGCTTGATTAATTTAGTGGAAAGTAACCAAGTAAGCTTTTCTATTGCCTCTCAGCGTATATTGCCGAAGCTTTTAGAAGAAGAAGCCACGGCTATGGAACTAGCCCAGTCACTTGATTTGTTGATGGTGGCTGATAGTGATGAGCTGTTAGACTTGATCAAAGAAGTCTTACTAACTTTGCCCGACAAGGTAAAGGCTTACCAAAGTGGTAAGAAAGGTCTGCTTGGGCTCTTTATGGGCGAAGTAATGAAGAAAAGTGGGGGCAAGGCCGATCCAAAGAAGTTAAAACGATTGATAGAAAAAGAACTTTCATAGGTATGACATTGAAGAAAAATATTGCGATTGTATTGGTGTTATTGATCATCAGTGCTTGCTCTGCTTCCAAAAATGACGGAATGGTCAGGGTTTCAGGTGTGATCAAAAACCCGATTCCGCAAGGAGAAATCATTTTGGAGAAGTTTGAAGTAGGTCAGGTGGTGCCCGTAAAAACGGTCAATGCAGATACTGACGGCAATTTCGAAATAGAGACCGAAGTAACTGAACCAGGTTTTTACCGCATCAATGTGTATGGCCAGCAGTTTGAAATTCTAGTGTTAGACAAAGAAGATATTACCATTACTGCCGATGGCCAAGGTGGACAAATGATTGAAGCCAAAGGATCTGAAGACCTAAAACACCTTGCTCAGGTGCAGGACTTTATGGAAGAGTATTCTTATGTAGTACGTGATTTTAACGAGCGTTATAGCAAAGCACAGCAGTCGGGTGATAATCTTAAAATGGAAGAGCTTGTAGAAGAAGGAACTGCTTTAGAAGCTGGTAAGGTGAAGAAGCTTAAAGCCATGGCTTGGAAAATGAACAAATCTATTGTGCCTTTAATGGTGACCGATTATTTTCCTGATAAATCTCAAGAATATCAGTTTTTAGATAGCCTAGGTCAGAAACTACAAAAGGAATTGCCAAACTCAAGTCAGGTAGAAATGTTTGTTGGCAACTTGGCTTACTTTAAGCCTGCAGTACAAATGGGGGATGTAGCCCCTGAAATTTCTTTACCTACTCCCGATGGTAAAGTAATTAACCTTTCAGACTTGAGAGGAAAGTACGTTCTGCTCGATTTCTGGGCAGGCTGGTGTGGCCCTTGCCGCAAGGAAAATCCAAATGTGGTGGCCATG
Organism: Roseivirga echinicomitans; assembly: GCF_001592935.1. Lineage (GTDB taxonomy): Bacteria > Bacteroidota > Bacteroidia > Cytophagales > Cyclobacteriaceae > Roseivirga > Roseivirga echinicomitans. Next base: position 542,676 of record NZ_LRDB01000050.1, on the reverse strand, counting down.
TACAACAAGTACAACAAAGATGGATTTGAGGTATTTGGCGTGTCCTTAGACAGAACCAGAGACAAGTGGGTGGATGCCATTGCTCAAGACGGTTTGATCTGGCCTTCGCACGTTTCTGACCTTAAGTACTTTCAGTCGGCTGCAGCCATGACCTACAAAGTGAATGCGATTCCTTTTGCATTGCTGTTAGACCCTGAAGGCCGCGTGATTGGCAAAAACCTAAGAGGTAAAGCACTCCAAAATAAGCTTGCGAGCATATTTGAGTAAATACTTTTTCTCTTATTAGAAGAAAACATCAAAACCAGTTTTCCCGAATGTAGGGAAGGCTGGTTTTTTTAGTTTGAATGAATAACTTGTGGGAGAAATTTAATTGATCACCTTGCCTTTGGCGAGTACCTTTTTTATGATGCACTTGAAGTGCATTGTTTAGTATTGGAGAATAAAGACCGACTCGCATTGCTACTTGTAACTCGGTACTTTCCCAAAACCAGCAACAATAATTGTATAAATCGTTAACTTTATATCAAACGTTAGAATCATAGTCATGGAGAAAGCTATAGACAAAGAGTTGATGAGTCACTTACTCAGGTTGGAAAAAGACCAGCAGGACAGGGTGTTGAACTACATCAAGGAAATGATAGCCAGTGAAGAAATGGAGAGTCGAGCGGAGACTTCAGAACAGGATATTGCTTCTGGGAAGGTTAAAAGTTTTGATCAGTTCAACACCAACTACGAAAATTGGAAAATACAGAAGAGAGCAAGTTCCAAGTAATTATTACTGACCAGGCAGAGGTCAGGTTTTATGAGATTCTTGATTATCTCTACGATAACTATCCGCGTGAAAGGGCCGAACAGATAGCTGATGAATTAAGAGATACAGCCAATAAACTGCACCACCATCCAGAAAGGGGAACACTAGAAAGTAAATTAGCTAATCGTTCACAAGGGTACCGCTACATATTGTACACGCGAACCTCACGTACAGATGTTAAAGTGATTTACTATATTGATCAACCGTCATTTACGGTTTACATAACGGATTTTTTCCCAACCGAAAAGGACAACCTACAACTACCAAAACGCAATCAATAATGGGAGAGCAAGAATTAAATGAGCTAAAGCTAAAGTTGATAAAGGCAATCTGTGAACTTGAAGATGAAGCGATTTTACTCAAGATCAAGGATATCTTAATAGGAGCAGAACAAGAATTAGACGAAACGACTAACAAGTAAGGGATTCCTATTTCGTGTTGAACTTGAAACTGATTTCTAACTTCGCATTAAAAGGTTTGCCATTTTTTAAACCTGGCTGCCAAGGGCCAGCTTTTTTCATAACGTCTAGAACTAATTTGTGGAAAGACTCGCTTAAAGTGGTGTTGATTTTATCTGTGGTCACTTCAGTAATTTGGCCATTTGTATTGACCCTATAGCTCATTACAATTACACCCTCATTATTAATTTTTTGAAGTGAATCAGGGACAATTACATTGTCCCTCAAGTATTGGTCAAGTGCTTTTTTTCCACCTTTGAACTTCGGAAAGACCATATTAGGGACAGGGGAGGATATTACCGGCTCAAAATCAGCCTTTATGTAATCTTGGCTACGAAGTTGAAAAAAGGGAGTACTTAGTAATAAAAGGACGACTAGAATTCTCATGATTAAATATATTAAAAGTCTATATCCATCCAAATGATTAATTAATTCTCAGTCTTCTCCTTCGGGTGGTTCACAAACAGAAAGATAAAGCTCAGTGCGAAAACTATATAAAGCACAGTGAAACCTACCATATATTCCCAATGCATGGTAATGGTGGAAAGCATTTTGAGTAAGGCAAAGGCGCCTACTACAAAGTGCATAAGATTGCCCATGGCTACGGGTTTGCCGTAAATTCCACCCATTAAATTATCCTTCGCCATCCAGTTCAGCATGGCAAAACCAAGGTAAAGGGCACCCAATAATTGCGTGGCAAGTTCCGTGTATTGGTCTGAACCCATATTTAAAAAGACAGCAACCTCTTGCGGCATAAAAGCAAGTGTGACTCCTATAAGGCCTAAAAATAGGGCAGTGATCATCATGAGTATTTTTGTGTTCATATGCTTGTGTATAGGGTTTAGGATAAAGGTACTCGCTTTTAGCTAAGGAGACGCTAAAATCCATTAAGCGGATAAAATCTACTGCCAATAGAATTTTTTGCTGCTCTGACGCTTGCCTGATGCTGGTCGTAGCGTCTCGCTGCGACCCTATTAAGCAATAACAGCTAAGCCAATTTTCCAAACTATTTAGAAGGGCTAATCTCACCGAAATTTGTTGATCTTCTGCCACTCAAATCATTTCGCTTCATAAGGCAGTAGAAATCATCTAGTTTAGTACTAGACCTTAAATATCAATTATGAAAAAACAATGGAAACCATTACTCCTCGCAGCATTTTTTGTACTCGTTGCCTGTGAGCCTAAACAAAAAGAGGTAGGAGATATGACCGAAGCCGAACTAACCGAATATGCGAGAGGAATTCACGAGCGTGTGATTACACTTGATACGCACGATGACATTAATACTTCCAACTTTACCGCAGAGAAGAATTACACCCAACGCCTTTCCACTCAAGTAAACATTCCTAAGATGGAAGAAGGTGGCTTAGACGTGGCTTGGTTGGTGGTATATACTGGCCAAGGTGACTTAACCGAAGAAGGTTATGATAGAGCCTATGAAAATGCCGATGACAAGTTCAAGGCCATTCACAGACTGACAGAAGAAATTGCGCCAGATAAAATTGGCTTGGCACTTACTTCTGACGATGTACGAAGCATTGTTGCTTCTGGAAGAAAAGTGGCCATGATTGGTGTAGAAAACGGTTACCCTATCGGAACCGACATTTCTAGAGTAAAAGAATTCTACGACAGAGGCGCGCGTTATATGTCTTTGGCACACAACGGCCACAGCCAATTGAGCGACTCTAACACAGGTGAGCGCGATAGCGTTTGGTTACACAATGGCTTGAGCGATTTAGGTCGTGAAGTAATTGCAGAAATGAACAAATGGGGAATCATGATTGACCTTTCGCATCCTTCTAAAGTAGCGAACATGGAAATGATGAAGCTTTCAAAGGCACCTGTAATTGCTTCACATTCATCTGCTAGAGCGATGAACGATGTAAGCCGTAACCTTGACGATGAGCAATTGATGATGTTGAAAGAAAATGGCGGTGTAATTCAGACAGTGGCTTTCAAAAGCTATGTAAACACTGATAAAAACAACGCCAGCAGCGCAAAAGTCGGAGAAGTAACAGCCAGAATAGCTGAAGAGAATGGCTTTGAAGTGAAGGATAGATCTGAAATGAGAGGAATGGATGCCGAGGCAAGAGAGGCATACATGACTGCATTGGCTGATTTTAGAGAAAAGCATGGAGATGCGATTGACAAGGAAGCAAGAACAGCAGCACCTGCCGTAAATGTTTCTGATTTCGCTGATCACATCGATTACCTAGTGAAAAAAATAGGTTTAGAGCATGTTGGTATTAGCTCTGATTTTGATGGTGGCGGAGGAGTTGAAGGCTGGAATGGCGCTGAAGAAACCTTCAATGTAACTTTAGAATTGGTACGTAGAGGCTATACTGAAGAACAAATTGGAATGCTTTGGAGCGGTAACTTACTTCGCGTTTTAGACGAAGTACAAGCTGTAGCTAAGCAGATTCAAGGAAAATAAGAATCATTTTTGGTTTATAATTGTAAAGGGCAACTGTGAAAACGGTTGCCTTTTTTTATACCTGAATGATTTTAGGATTGCTCTGTCTCGTCCTGAAAAATGTAACAGATTACCAGCCTCAAAAAATCAACTCAAAGCTAGTTCCTTCGTTGCCTGATTTAACCGCAATACTGCCTTTGTGTAAGCCCATAATCTGACGGGAAAGAGAAAGCCCAATGCCTGAGCCGCTTTGCTTTGTGGTGTAGAAGGGCACAAAAATATTCTCCAAAACCTCATCTGGAATGCCTGGGCCATTATCACGAATGGACAGAATTACTTTGTCCTGTTCAATTCGAGTGCTCAACTGAATGGATTTATAAGGCTGATCCTTAATTGCCTCAATGGCATTTTTCACCAGGTTGATCAACACTTGATCCAAAAGGTTGGGGTCGGCATTAATCTCAATGCTTGAATTTACTTCTATCTTAAAATCGATATTGGCGGCTTCTAAGTCAGGTTTGAATAAGTTTTCAATTCGCATGACCAAGGGGAGCAGCTGCACAGTACTGAACTCAGGCTTAGATACTTTAGTGAGCTGATCATAAGTATTAACAAAATGAGCCAAACCCTTGCTGCGGGCTTCAATGGTTTCCAGTCCACCCACAATATCCTGATAAGCTTCTACTTCCGTTTTGTTGCTGCTCTTGGCCTGAACTTCCTTTTTAAATACCTGAAGAATTACTTCTGAAAGTGTAGAAATGGGGATTACAGAATTCTTGATTTCATGCGTAAGCACACGAATAAGGCGTTGCCACGATTCTATTTCCTTTTCCTCCAGTTCGCTCTTAATGTCTTGAAATGACACCAACTTGTAGCCTTTATCCTGAAGTTTAAAGGTGGTGACCTGTACAGAAAGATTAAGAAGTGTTCCTCCAACCTTCACCTTCACCAGTTCTCTTTCACCCGATTTAAGCTGTTCTACTTTGCTAGCAACCTCTTCAGATACTTTTGCCAAAGAAGCGAGTGAACTGATGTGATCCTTCTGGAAAAGTTCTTTTGCGGCTTTGTTTGAAAGTGCCACCTTATCGTCTTCATCAAAACAAAGCACCGCTACCCGAACATGCTCTACCACGGTTTGCAGGTAGATGTAGTTCGAAGCCTTTTCATTCCTCAGGTTTTTCATCACCTGATTGATTTCATGAAAAGCGTAATTCAGTTCATCAGTTTTTTTATAGGGGAATGAATTACTGAAATCATTTTGTTTGATGGATAGGAGAAAGTAAGTTAAATCTCGATTAGAGCGTTCTACGTAACGGATAAGGCTGATGAGGACAATCACTAGCGCAAGAAAAAGCCAAAAAGAAACCAGCCAAAAATGGGTTTGGGTAAGAATATAGAAGCCTGAATAGCCCAAGACCAGCAAGGCCAGAATTCGCAGTACTACGTTTAATCGAAAGTACTTATACCTCATTCAGTTTCTTTTATTTGATAGAAGACCAAGAGCTTTAGCTTGGTTCGTTGCATTCTTGGACAACCCCACCTTACCCCAAATCGAATGGCCATAGTGGCGTCTTTTTCATAAGTATAAACAGCTGTAGTGGCCTTAAATCCTTCGACTTCGGTTTCCAAACTATTTTTATTGTTCGAGCCAAAAACATATCGTGTTTGTGGGTCACGCACATCAAAGTAAGTAATGCATTCTGTTTTTGACAGCAAATACATTCTTACGGTAGTTCCGGCTTCAATATTTAGTTTATAATCTCCTGCGTTTTGAGTGCCTGCTACTTCAAAATTAAGAGTGCCAAAATGCTTCCATTTAAACTTTTCATCCGACAACTGACTTTCTTTTATTCTATCGTGTACTTCTTCTAGACTTCGCTGTCCATTGGCATGGAGTCGAATTCCAATCAGGCAGATAATGATTAGAAGAGTACGCATATTTTTCGAATCTCAGAAACTTTTCACTTAGACTTTAAGAACATACAACTACATGTGTGGAACTTAATTTGTCAAATCTAATGCTGGAAAGAAGAGTTTATAACTTAATGTTTTGGTTAATTAATGTTAGGCTGAATCTAATCTATTTATATTAATTATCAGAGTCCGTACTTAGTCATTTTTCTATACAAGGTACTGCGCCCAAAGCCCAATTCTATTGCGGCCTGCGTTAAGTTCCCCCCAGCTTTCCGTATTGCGTTTTGGATGGCCGTCTTTTCCATGGCCTCAATATTCAAGGATTCTGGCTGGCTATGACCTTCAATGCTGTCATCTTTCAAGAGAAAGTCTTCAGGAGCTAAAAGAGGAGAGTTGGCCATAATCACGGCCCTTTCAATGGCGTGCTGAAGTTCACGAATATTTCCTGGCCAGCTATAACCGAGTAGTTTATTCAAGGTGGTTTCGTTTAACCTCATTTTTTCCTTCTGATACTTTTTGGTATATGTGGTAAGAAAATGCTTTGCCAATGGTGCGATGTCCTCTTTTCTTTCTCTCAAAGGAGGGAGTTTAATTTCCACCGTATTCATTCTGTAGAGCAAATCTTGCCTGAACTCATTATGCTTTACCATTTGGTAAAGGGGCATATTGGTGGCAGAAACCAAACGAATATTTAAAGGAAGTACTTTATTAGAACCTACACGGCTAATTTGTTTGAACTGAAGTGCAGTGAGTAATTTCGCTTGAAGGGGTAAGGATAGATTTCCAATCTCGTCTAAAAATAATGTTCCATTTGAAGCCAACTCAAACCTGCCTGGCCGATCTTCTCGGGCATCGGTAAAAGCACCTTTTACATGGCCGAATAGCTCGGATTCAAATAGGGTAGCGGAAATTGCTCCTAAATCTACCTTAATGAAATTTTCATTGCCCCTTTTAGATTGATTATGAATCGCTCTAGCAACTAACTCCTTCCCCGTTCCATTTTCACCCAAAACAAGTACGTTGGCATCGGTTTTGGCAACTTTCTCAATGGTGTGAAAAATAGGCTTCATCACAGGGCTCACAGAAATTATATCACTCAACTCTTTCTGTTGGTCCTTCATCAGAATCTTCTGACCGGTCTTTAACTCTTGAACTTCCTTTCTACTTTTACTCAATTCATAAATGGCCAATACGGTGGCCAATAACTTTTCTTTTGGCCAAGGTTTTACTAAAAAATCGACAGCACCTTCTTTCATAGCTTCTACGGCAATGTCAATATCACCATAGGCCGTATTCATTAATACGTGTGCTTTTGGATCTTTCTCCAAAACTCTTTTCAAAAGCTTGATCCCTTCTTTACCCCCCGTCAAACCATAGGAGAAATTCATGTCCAATACTATAACGTCATACTCGTGCTGATTAAGAAGAAAATCTAATTTGGCAGGGTCTTTTTCTGTAATGACAGTTTGAAAGTATTGTTTCAAGATCATGTTGGCAGTGTAGAGCACTCCCGGATCATCATCTAATACTAGAATTTTAGCATCAACTTTTGACATTGGTCTTAATTGTTCTCTGATGGAATATAAAGGTATGAAATGTACCATTATGATACGTTCATTTGCTTCACATTGACACAAAATAATTGATAAACGGGATTGTATATACTGTAAGTTGCTGTTATTTAGGTGTTTGTGATTTCGGCATGATTGTAGGCTATTGCTGTACAGGTCTACTAAGGGTTTTAAGTCAAAGGTAGAACATGAATAAATAAGAGATGATGATCAAGAGCTACTTCAAAATGTCCTTTAGAAACCTTTCCAAACGAAGGTTATACAGTGCCATAAACTTCACAAGCCTGTCCATTGCCGTGATGATAGGCTTATTGGTTTTCGTATTTGTGAAAGATGAGTGGAATTATGATGGATTTCACTCCAAGGGAGACAATCTGTTTCTTCTCTATAAAACGGATTTCAAAACGGACGACCCAAAATTGGAGCTTGGTTGGTTTGACACCAAACCAGATAAAGGAATTGAGAAGGGTACATCTCATAATCTTCCATTTTTGGAGTTGGTGAAAGAAAGTGTACCTGAAATTGACAAGGTAATTAGGGTTGAAGGGAATTACATGAGCATCAAAAAGGATGAAAAGGAATTGTCCGAGTATGTCAACTACGTAGATTCAGACTTCTTTGAGCATTTTAGTTTTAATTTTTTGTATGGCGAACCAAGCACCGTACTGAAGGAGATTAAAAGCGCGGTTATTACAGATGCAATGGCGATGAAACTTTTTGGAAGGGTGGACGCTGTGGGTGAAACTTTTTCGAGTGGGACAGAACAAGGTGATGTTTACCAAGTTTCTGGAGTAATAGAAAAGCCTGTAAACTCTTCTTTGGAGTTGAATATTGTACTCAACCTTGCGAATTCCTATTATTACAAGGAGCATGTTGACAATTGGGGTTATAGTGCCATTTCATGCTTTCTGCTTCTTAATAATCCAGAAGATGCCAGTATAGTAGGCCAAAAGATAAGTGAAATTTATACTGAACGATTTGCTGATAATATTTCCAGTCAACGCGAAATGCTGAAGCTATCAGCATCCAATCCTGTTGTGCAATATGGCTTAAAGAATATCCAAGGCTTATATCTCGACCCAAGTATAAGTTATGGAAAGAGTTCTTCTCCGCTTTATTCTATTATACTAATTGGCATTGGGCTACTCATCCTCCTAATCGCTTGTATCAATTACCTTTCTATTAACGTGGCTTCTTCGGGCGGCAGACAAATGGAAGTTTCCGTGAGAAAAGTAATGGGAGCAAGCGGAACACATTTACACAGCCAATTCTATTTAGAAGCGCTGATTATTTCTGCATTTGCTGTGCTGGGTGGTTTCACATTAATGCAACTCATTCTACCAAGGTTCAATGAATTGGCGGGGAAGTCAATCGAATTAAGTTTATTCGAGAACATTCAAATCTTAAGTATCGGCCTTCTTTTTTCATTAGTACTGGCATTTCTGGCCGGCATATATCCGGCTCAAATTTTATCCCGATTTAAAGTGGTGAATGGCCTTAAGGGAAATACTACCTATAAAATCAAACCGCTTTTGATAAGGTCTATGGTGGTGTTTCAGTTTGTGCTTTGTCTGTTCTTTATTTCCATGGGTTTGGCTATGACGCGGCAGTTCAATTATATCAATGACAAAGACTTAGGTTTTGACAAAGAACAGATTGTTTACGTTCGCGGACTTTGGGGAAAGACTCAATTGATGAAGCAGGAACTGGCTTCCAATACAGCTATCCAATCTGTAACTGGTGTCAACGGGATTTTCACTCCTTCAACCAGCAGGGGTGGTATTGTGATTAACAACATTCAATATTGGGTGCAGAGCGCCAGAGTAGATTTCGATTTCTTTAAAACCTTTAGCATCCCTCTTTTGGAGGGTGAGTATTTTAGTGAAGAAATGGGGGTAGAGGCATTAGGAAATCGATCAATAATAAACAAAAGACTCTATGACCTTTATAAGTCTGATACGGCAATGTATAATTTTGTGCAAAAGGACATTCAGGGCGTTGTCAATGATTTTCATTTTGAATCACTCCAGAAATCCATTGGGCCTTTTAGATTCCATGTAGCAGAGAGCAGTAGTCTTTCAGATTTGTTCGTAAAAATCGGAGCGGGGAAAAATGAAGCTGGGATTGCAGCCATTAAAGCTGCCGCTGAAAAGATTGTTCCGGGAAAGGAAATTGAAGTGAGCTTCCTTAACGATTACCTCAGTAGCCGCTATAAGGACAACCAAAAATGGAAAGAGATCATTAATGTGGCTTCAGTATTGGGGATAATCATCGCCTGTATTGGGCTCTTTGGGCTAACGGGGATTAATATGGCCAATCGAACGAAGGAAATTGGCATTAGAAAAGTATTTGGGGCTGGTTTCTCCGATGTGCTCATTCTCTTAAACCGACAAACCATTTGGTTGATTCTGTTGAGCACAGCCATATCGCTACCCATTTCCTATTATTTTATGGATCAGTGGCTTTCGGGGTTTGCTTATAGCACTTCCATCACGGTTGATATATTTTTGTTATCCACCAGTATTTGTTTTTTGGTGGTAGCCATAACCGTTTCTTTTCACTCGGTTAAATCAACCTTATCAAACCCAATCGATTCCCTTCGGTACGAATAAAGGCAAAACAGCATGGTCAGAAACAACATCCTTATCGCTATTCGTCATTTAAAGAGAAATAAGGTTTTCTCTTTAATCAATATGCTTGGCTTATCGCTTTCCATGGTCGCTTGCCTGTTGATCTTTAAATATGTTTCGTTCGAAAAGGGCTATGATAGCCATATTGAAAATGCAGAGAGTGTATTTAGAATTTATAGAATTGCGGAAGGTGAGGCGCCTAATGACGGAGTAGCCTCTGTGTTTCCGCCTATGGCACCAGTAATTAAAAGCTCTATTCCAGAAGTTGAAAATATTGCCCGTGTAATTGGCTCTGACAAAATATTCCAGTCGTTTGCTTTTAGCTATTATGCTCCAACTGGAGACATCAAAACCTTCAATATCCCTAGGCCTTATTTTGCTGATGACGATGCACTGAAAATTTTCACCATGAATTGGGAGGAAGGGGCTAATACAGCCTCTTTAGAAAATCCATATGAAGTGGTGATTTCGGCTTCCTATAAAGAACGATTTTTCGGCAAAGAGTCTGCCATTGGTAAACTGCTGAGATTTAAAAACATGGAGCAGGACTTTAAAGTGACTGGTGTTTTCGAAGATCTCACTGAAAACACACATTTCAAATATGATGTACTGGTTTCTTTTAAGTCATTGCCTAGCGAATGGGACTTAGATAACAATTACGGATGGGGTAACTTTTTCACTTATCTCAAACTCAATAGTTCGGGTGATCCCAATTTGCTTGAAGACAAAATCAACAGGGCTTTTGTAGGCATTGAAGGGGCTTGGTTTAAAGATGAGGGGGTGACTTTTAAACTGCAAAAAACTCAAGATATCCATCTAACCTCGCACCATTCTTTCGAGATGGAAGTGAATGGCAATAAGTCAACTGTAGGCTTTCTGAGCATAGTAGGCTTATTTATCATGGTGATCGCATGGGTGAATTATGTCAACCTGAGCACCACTAAGTTGATTGATAGGAGTAAAGAAGTGGGCATTAGAAAGGTGTTGGGGGGGGTGAAATCACAACTCATCGGTCAGTTTCTAATTGAGGGCCTAATTATCAACTTCCTTGCAATGCTCTTAGCACTTACACTATTACAATTTAGCAGTGTGTTTTTTGAAAATTTATTAGGGATTCCGATTGATTTTTTTGGTGCAAACTCATTAAAACAGACCTTGGTATTACTTGTGCTCTTTACATTGGGTTCTCTGTTTTTTGCGCTCTATCCAGCTTGGTTGTTTTCGATACAGAAAGTAATAGTCGTTTTAAAAGGAAAGGCAAAAACCAGCAATTCTGGCTTAGCCCTTAGAAAATCGCTTACAGTGTTTCAAAATGTCGTGGCCTTGGTTTTGATCTTGGGGACGATGGCTGTTCAATCGCAGTTGAATTTTATGCAAAACCAATCTTTGGGGATGGACATTGACCAAACTTTGATTGTCAAAAAGCCCTTTATGGATGAAGCCAATAGGGAACGTACCAAATCTGCGTTTGTCAACGATGTTAAAAACATGAGTGGAGTACAATCCATTGCAGCCTCTTCTGAGATTCCGGGTTATGAAATTTCAAGAATGAGGTTTGTGGCACTTGGGCCAGCAGAGGATGATAAAGCCTTGTACGCCAAAGATATTTCTGTCGATGAATCATTTATAAGCCTTTATGATATTCAAGTCCTGTATGGCAGAAGTTTTAGTAATGATTTTGATGATGATCAGTCAATAATACTGAGTCTGTCGGCTGCTAAGGATTTATTACAAGGGGAAGAACTTGCAGACTGGATTGGCAAAACCATCTATTATGAAACCGACCCTTACACGTTAGTGGGCATCGTGGACGATATCAGTCAAGAGTCATTAAAGTCAAATATTGAACCTCATATTTACACCCATCATGATAGGGTAATATACTATTCCATAAAGTTGGGTTCTGAAGATATGCAAAACACTATGGGTCAAATTGAGCAAGCTTTTGACCGAAATTATTCGAATAGCTACTTCGAGTATTTCTTCTTGGATGACTACTTCAATAGACAATACAAATCAGATCGCCTTTTCGGCAGTATTGTGAGCTTCTTTTCAATATTGGCGATTGTAATCACCGTACTCGGTCTGTTTGGCCTATCACTTTACAATATTAATAGAAGGTCCAAAGAAGTAAGCGTTAGAAAAGTGTTGGGCGCTTCTATTCGTCAGTTGGTTCTTCTACTAACAAAAGAATATGCATGGCTGATTTTATTAGCCTCCTTTATTTCCATACCCATAGGCTACATTTTCCTTCATAAATGGTTGGCTAATTTTGCAAACCACATAAACATTGGAGCGACCTTATTTCTAGTTCCAATGCTGATTGTTTTTGTACTCACCTTGGTTACGGTGGGCTATCAAGTTTTAAAAACTGCCAATACGAATCCTTCCGATTCACTTCGTTACGAATAAACTCAAAACTCATGTTACGAAACTATTTCAAAACAACATTTAGGTCTTTAGGGAAGAACAAAACTTTCTCTTTGGTCAATATTCTAGGGCTTTCTATTGGCTTGGCCGCCTGTATCTTCATCTTAGAATATGCCTTTTTTCAGCTGAGCTTCGATAAGTATCACCACAAGTCGGATCAGTTATATCGGGTAATGAACGAGCGCTTTGAAGGTGATCAGCTGATTCAGCGAGGTCAGATTACCTACTCCGCTGTGGGGCCTCAAATGGCTGAGGATTATCCGGAAATTCTGAATCATACCACCATCAATCCTTTTGTAGAAAATGTATTCTTATATGAAAATAAGCCTACGGAAATATCTTCTTCATTATTAGTAGAGCCCTCTTTCTTCGAAATGTTTGATGTGGAAGTATTGGCCGGAAATCCAGAGACAATGGTGAGTGAAAACTATCAGATTGTTTTGACCGAGTCAATGGTGGAGAAGATGTTTCAGACTACGGATGCCAATTGGACGAACTACTTGGGCACCATTTTAGAAATGGGATCAGAGAGATCAAAATGGCAGCTTTCCGGAGTGATTGCAGACCCACCAGCTAGCTCGAGCCTTCAATATGAAGCGCTTCTTTCGCGAGTAACACTCTTTAGCCTCTGGGGAGAGTCTGCCCGTTTTAGTTGGATAAATTCTGACTATTACCATTACGTAGAGCTGGCCGAAGGGGTAGACTATAAACAGTTTCAGAACAAATTCGATGACTTCTCTGCTAAGTATTTTAGAGGTGATGAAGTAACGGGCACTTTTGAAAAATTCCACCTTCAACCTTTGGCAGATGTACATCTATATTCTGATTATGAATATGAAATTCATGAAACTTCCGATGGAAGAATGGTTTGGATTCTTATCATCATTGCGGGCTTTATTATGGTCATGGCTTGGGTAAATTACGTGAATTTGACCACCTCTAAATCATTGCAAAGGGCAAAGGAAGTTGGGATAAGAAAGGTAGTAGGCGCCAGCCGAGTTCAGTTAATTAGACAATACCTTACCGAATCAATAATGCTGAATCTATTGGCTTTTATATTGGCCATTACACTTATTCAAGTGTTGCAGGTTCCGTTCAATAATTTGATTGAAGAAAAGCTTTCCCTATTAAGTTTTGCTACCATGGAGTTGGGGCCGTTTCCAGTGTATGTATGGGGGCTATTAATTCTATTGCTTGGCGCCATAGGCTCGGGTACTTATCCAGCCTTTGTCCTTTCTGGGTTTAAGCCTTCTCAAACTCTTAAAGGAGATTATGGTAAAAGTTCGCAAGGACGGATTTTGAGAAAGTCCTTAGTCACTTTTCAATTTATTCTCTCCACAGCACTTATTGCGGGCACCTATCTGGTGATGAAGCAAACCCAATTCATGAAGCGTCAGGATTTGGGCGTAAATATGGAGCATGTGGTTACCGTGGAGGGGCCTTCATTGGCGAGTTTTGATACTACTATTGTATCTCATATGAATGCCTTTTTAAACAAACTTGAACAAGATGCACATATTATAAAAGCTGGCACATCCTCTAATGTTTTTGGGAGTCGTATGCCAAGGGTTTTTGATGTGAGAAGGCTGGGGCAGACTGAAGGTCATATGCTTAATCGGATGGGGGCTAACTATAGGTTCTTTGATGTTTACCAGATCAATTTTCTAGCAGGGAGACCTTTTCGCCAAGAAGACCACAAAGAAGATCCAAGTCTAATTGATGCCGCTATAATAAATGAGAAGGCATCCAAAATTCTAGGATTTAAAACCGCAGAAGAGGCTGTGAATAAAAAGTTATTGTTCTTCGGACAAGAATGGACTATTGTAGGCATAACAGAGGATTTTCATCATCGTTCACTTAAGGAGTCAATAGAGCCTATACTCATTCTACCTATTTACTTTGGCTATAGCGACACGTATCAAATTAGGGTGAGTGCCGATAATGTGCCACAAACAATAGCATATATTGAGCAAACCTACAATGAGTTCTATCCAGGCGATGTATTCGAGTATGGTTTTATGGATTCACGATTTAATAACCTTTATAAGTCTGATGAACAATTCGGGAAGATTTTCAACTTGTTTTCTTTCTTAGCCATTGCCATTGCTTGTCTTGGCCTTTTTGGTTTGGTGGGGTATACAGCTGTTCAGCGTACAAAGGAAATAGGAATCAGAAAAGTGTTGGGTGCTTCCGTTGTTGATGTTTTGCAATTGCTCTCCAAGGAGTTTCTTTGGCTTATTCTGTTGGCCAATTTCATCGGCCTTCCGTTGATTTACATGGGTGCTGAGTCATGGCTGGAAGGCTATGCTTTTAGAACCAATATTGGTTGGGTTTTCTTTGCGCTACCATTGGTGGTTATCGCATTTATCTCTTTATGTATCGTCATAGGGCAAACTCTAAAAGTCGCCCGTCTAAATCCAATTGAATCGCTTCACTGCGAATAAAACTCAAATGTTATATTTTAGTGAACTCAATGAAATTTAAGAGCGAGTCCCTTCTGTTCCAATATGACACAAGCCCGTTCCATCATGACACGGTAATAAGGTCTATTATTTTCCAGAGTATCAGTAAATAGTTAACAATCAGTATTTTACTAGTGTGGCATTTGAATTGTAATTGCTAGTTAAAACAAACATAATATTATGCTTCGTAACCACTTTATAGTTGCCCTTAGAAATATAAAAAAGAGAAAGTCTTTTGCTATCATTAATATCTTTGGACTTACCATTGGTATGACAGTTTGTTTTCTAATCTTGACTTACGCGAGGTTCGAAATGAGTTATGATCGTTTTCATCCTCAAGCAGAAAATATCTATAGAGTAACGGTGGATTTGTATGCAGAAGGTACTTTGCAAACTTCAGATGCCCAATGCTACCCTGCAGTTGGCCCTATGGCCGTGGAGGATTTCCCAGAAGTTGAAGACTTTGCCATGGCACGCCATATTGGTCGCTTTTTGTTTAAAAATGAAGACAAAGCCTTTAATGAAGATCGCGTGTATTTTGCCAACCCTGGTTGGTTAAATGTTTTTGACTGGGGAATGATTCAAGGCGATAAGGCATCGGCATTGAATGAAGTAGCCAAGATTGTAATTACTGAAAGCGTTGCGAAAAAGTATTTTGGAGATGAAGACCCAATGGGTAAAATTCTAACAGCAGTACCGGGTGGGGCCGAAATTCCAATGCAGGTGACTGGAGTGATTAAAGATGTTCCAGAAAACGCCCATCTTAAATTCGATATTCTAATTTCTTACCAAACGGGAGTTCAGTACTTGGAGTGGGATTACAATAACTGGAACGGGAATAATGAATTCATGTATTTAAAAACGAATGGAGCAAAGCTCGATAATGCTTTTGCCGAACGTTTCAATCAGAGTTTTTTAGCCAAAACAGAAGAAGACAGGGCCGAAAAATTGATCATTCAACCTTTAACTGATATTCACCTTAATTCTGATAAAACCTTTGAAGCAGATGTGAACGGAAATCAAGCAACGGTCAATATTTTATTGGTGGTGGCTTTATTTGTACTGGTGATTGCTTGGGTAAACTACATTAACCTATCAACAGCAAAAGCTTTAGAAAGAGGTAAAGAAGTAGGGGTAAGGAAGGTTTTGGGCTCAAATAGGGGCGCTTTGTTAAGTCAGTTTTTGACAGAGTCTTTCCTGATTAACTTTTTATCATTGGTACTTACACTCACTTTGATTCAGGGCGTATTACCTTTCTTTAATCAGTTCTCTGGACTCAGCTTAAGTTTCAATGTGTTTTCAGATCCTGAGCTTTTTGGCTTTGTAATGTCTCTACTTTTGATTGGTACACTGGCTTCGGGCGTTTACCCAGCTTTGGTGCTATCGAATTATAAGCCGCTTGAAGTGCTAAAAGGTAGCCTCGCAAGTTCTAAAAAAGGAATAGTACTCAGAAAGGGACTGGTAGTGTTTCAGTTTATGATTACCATGGTGCTTTTGGCCGGAACGATGGTGATTTATTCTCAGGTTCAAGAAATGCGGAATCAAAAGTTAGGAGTCAATATAGATCAGACAGTGGTTGTACGATCTCCGCTCGTAGCCGACTCTGGTGAAGCACAATTACTAAAACGCCAAGCTTTCAAAACCGAACTAAAGAGATTGCCGCAAGTGACGAATGTAGCTTACTCTGAAACCTTGTTTGGTCAAGGAACAGGCGAAATGAATACTGGGACTGGAATTTATGCCCAAGGTCATGAAGAGGCTAAGAATAGCGTTTTCTTTTTCTATCGGGTAGATGCTGAGTTTGTTCCAACTTTTGGCTTTCAGGTGTTGGAAGGGCGCACTTTCGATAATGAAAGAGATATTTCTGCCAGTGAGGATTTTACCTCTATCATGATAAATGAAACCGCCAGAAGAATGTTGGGCTTTAATTCAAACGAAGAGGCAATAGGGGCCAAGGTTTATTTTTGGAGTAATGAAGTTCAGGTTTTGGGCGTGTTTAATGATTACAATCATCATTCATTGAAAACTAGTGTTGACCCTACCATTTTTTGGTTCGATAAGGAGGGGGATAATGGCAATTACGCCTCTGTGAAACTGAATGCAGAAAATTCAGGGGGATCATATAAAGAGATGGTCACCAAGATTGAAAGTGCGTATCGAACTGTTTATCCGAATAGTGATTTTGATTATTTCTTCCTTGATGAGAAATTTAACGAGCAATACAAGGCCGATCAGCAGTTTGGAACCGTCTTTGGTGTTTTTGCTTCCATCACGGTCTTTGTTTCTATCTTAGGTTTGTTCGGTTTAGTGCTTTACGAAGTTCAACAGAAGATTAAGGAGATTGGAATTAGAAAGGTTTTGGGAGCAAACGTCTCGAGTATCATACAAATGCTTTCCACAAATTTTATGAAGCTTATTCTTCTTTCCGTAATAATTGCCCTTCCAATCACATATTTTGGTGCCGAAAAGTGGCTTCAGACTTTCTCATATCAAATTGATTTGGCTTGGTACATCTTTGCCATACCAGCAGTTTTAATCCTTGGGGTTGCCTTTTTAACAGTGGTTTTTCAATCCATCAAAGTAGCTAGACGTAATCCAATTGAGGCTTTGCGATACGAGTAATCGTCAGTAAAGAGAAACTCAACTATTGAAGACTAGCCCGAAGAATCAAGTCTTTGGGCTAGGCTTTGGCAGTTTTAACCCTAGGTTATGTTTTGACACAAGCTTGCTGATTTCAAAAATCTATCGAAATAATGTAATAAATTTCGGCCTAGATATAACGAGATGGATATATACGAATCAATGGGCTTGATGGGCGCTATTTTAAGTAGTTTTACTTTTTTACCTCAAGTTATTCGAACATGGAAAATTAAAAGCGCTGATGATTTGAGTATGGGGATGCTCGTGATCGTTTTTTGCAGCACAATTGTTTGGCTGATTTATGGCTTCGCTTTATGGCTAATTCCAGTGCTCATAGCGAATTCAGCTATACTTGTACTCAGTCTCACTTTGATTTACTTTAAAGTAACGTTCAAGAAGAGGAAGGCAACGGTTATTAATTAAGGGGTAAAAGGCATAAAAAAACCCGATACCATTTAGTTATCGGGTTCCATCAACTGAAAAAACAAAGACTATTCTTGTCCGCCTCCGCCTCTTCTTCCTTGCATTGGTGGATTTTCCTTCTTCCATACTTCATATGCAGTCCATTGGGTTGCACTGAAAATTTTCTTCAATTCCTTGTCTTGATCTTCTTGCATTTTGGCCATTGCGGCCGTCATAGCCTCACGATCCATAGTGCCACTAGCTCTTAGCTCGGTCATTTTTGCCGTTTGTTTTTCCGAAGAAACTATCAGTAGGTCATAAACCTTAGTACGTTGTTCATCTGACAATCCAAATTTTTCTTGCCAAGTATCTGCCGTAGTTTTGGCTTGTACCTTAGGATCGGGTCTTTGCCCACCTTGACCACGGCCACCACGCTGAGCGAATGCTGTTGCTGCTACAGCAAAGAATATCGCCACAATTAATAGAGTTCTTTTTCTCATTTTGATTCGTTTCAGCATTGGACATGCCTGAAGCCTAATGGTTTAATGAGTGATAACGAATTACACCAAGGGTAGGAATTGGATACAGAGTGTAAATTCTTTATTTAAAGTCAACCTCAGTATCCTTAATGTTTCTTTCGTAGAGCATGTGCATTATGCCATCTTTAAGACCAACATCTGGCACCAATATTTTTCGGCATTTGGCAGACTTCATTACATGCATGTAAATGTGGGAAGCTGGAATTAAAACATCCGCCCTGTCTGGGTTAAGCTGAAGTTTATTGATTCTTTCATCTAATGTGAAGCCTGATACATAGGTTTGAACATCCAAAACCTCTTTCAAACTTAGAATACGGTCGATTTTACGCTTGTTTGCCAGTTCATAGGTCTTATTGATGTTTCCACCAGTTCCTATGGCATTAATTACTTTGTATTTTCCGGTTACGTTTTCCAGAACCCATTTATCGATTTTTTCAAGAATGTCAGACGTGCCTAATTGTTCAATACTTCTAACAGACCCTACTTTGAAAGATTGAGAAGCTACTTTCTTTCCATTGGAAATTAAGTTAAGCTCAGTACTACCACCACCCACATCAATATGTAGGTAATTCTCATTGTCGAGCTTTTTGAGCACTACCTTATTAATGAGTTCAGCTTCTGCGTCTCCACTGATTATTCTGATTTTGAGCCCTAAAAGTTGATTTACTTTTTCGGCTAGTTTGTATCCATTTTCTGCTTCACGCATGGCTGAGGTGGCGCAAGCGTAATAATCATCCACTTCATATAGATCAATGAGCAGTTTAAACGCATGCATTAGCCTCAAGAATTTATCTTCCTTGTCAGGCCCAATTTTCTTGAGTGCAAAAACATCTTGCCCCAACCTTAAGGGAAACCTTACATACTCTAGTCTTTTGAAGGTGTGCTGACCTTCATAGCTCAACACGTTTGTGACTTGAAACCTTATGGCATTAGAACCTATATCAATTGCTGCTAACCTTAGACTACTCATAGATGGGCATTAAATTAGAGAATATTATTGTGAGAAGGAGCATTGAGTGAATTTTTATAGCAGTCTGTCTCAGTCATTTTTTCTTGAAATAATTTACATAACGATCTTCGGTTTGTTCTTTATTTACTTTCTTTGCATCACTTATCAAGAAAGACTGAGGGACTAGGCCCTGTGATGTCTTAGCAACCTGTAAAAGCTGGTGCTAACTCCTAGCCTCGAATTTATTCGGGGAAAAGATGGGCCCTCAAAACTCTCTCTACCTTTCTTGATAAGCATTCTAAATGCAAAATATGTCAAGAAATATTAAGGAAATTCTCAAAGAACGAATCTTGGTTTTAGATGGTGCAATGGGCACCATGATTCAAAGGCACCCTTTAGAGGAAGAAGACTTTAAAGGAGAAAGATTCAAAGGTCACCCGCATTCCCTAAAAGGAAATAATGATCTGCTTTCTATTACTCGTCCTGAAATCATCAAAGACATCCATCGCCAGTATTTTTTAGCTGGAGCTGATATTGTAGAAACCAATACTTTTAGTGGTACTACGATTGCCCAAGCAGATTATCATTTGGAAGATGCTGTGTATGAAATCAACTTCGAGTCGGCAAAAATCGCAAGAGAAGTGGCCGATGAAATAACGGCCCAAGAGCCTCATAAGCCTCGTTTTGTAGCGGGCTCAATTGGCCCAACCAACAGAACTGCTTCTTTATCACCTGATGTAAATGACCCTGGTTTTAGGGCAATTACCTTCGATGAATTAGTACAGGCTTATAAAGAACAGGTAATTGCATTAACCGATGGTGGGGTTGACTTACTATTAGTAGAGACAGTTTTTGACACACTTAATGCTAAAGCAGCACTTTTTGCAATTGAAGAGGTTTCTGAAGAAAAGGGAAAGGAATGGCCAATTATGGTTTCTGGAACTATTACGGATGCCAGTGGAAGAACACTTTCAGGACAAACCACTCAGGCTTTTTTAATTTCTGTCTCTCATATGCCTTTACTTTCTATAGGCTTAAACTGCGCTTTAGGAGCTAAGCAACTTCGCCCATATTTGGAAACGCTTTCTGAAAAGGCCGATTTTTTCACCAGTGCTCATCCGAATGCTGGTTTGCCTAATGAATTTGGTCAATATGATGAATCGCCTGAAGAAATGGCAGAGCAGATTGAAGACTTCCTTTCTAGCAATTTCTTGAACATTGTTGGAGGCTGTTGTGGAACCACACCAGATCATATTAGAGCCATTGCTGAAGTGGCCAGTAGGTACGAACCACGTAGCTTGGAGCGTCAAATAATTCAAGATTAAACCGATTCAGAAGACTTTTTACTTATTGCATAGCAAATGAGAAACGACAACAGTACACTTCAACTTTCAGGCCTCGAACCCCTAATTGTTACCCCCGAATCTAATTTTGTAAACGTGGGTGAACGAACCAATGTAACAGGTTCTAAGCGTTTTGCACGACTAATCTTGGAAGAGAAATTTGATGACGCTTTAGAAGTCGCCCGTGATCAAGTAGATGGTGGGGCACAGATTCTAGATGTCAATATGGATGAAGGAATGCTTGATGGGAAAGAAGCGATGGTTAAATTCCTGAATCTGATAGCTGCTGAACCAGATATCTCTCGAATACCCATTATGATAGACTCTTCAAAATGGGAAATTATCGAAGCTGGGTTGAAGTGTGTTCAGGGGAAATGTGTAGTGAATTCAATTTCTTTAAAAGAAGGAGAAGAGCAATTTATTGCTCATGCAAAGAAAGTAAAACGTTACGGAGCGGCTGTCATCGTCATGGCTTTTGATGAAGATGGTCAGGCAGATTCTTATGATAGAAGAATTGAAATCTGTAAGCGTTCTTATGATATTCTAGTTGATGTAGTTAAGTTCAATAAAAACGACATCATCTTCGATCCGAATATCTTCCCTGTGGCCACAGGGATAGAAGAGCATAATAATAATGCGGTCGATTTTTTCATGGCGACCAAATGGATTAGAGAAAACCTACCGGGTGCTCATGTGAGTGGCGGTGTAAGTAATGTATCGTTCTCATTCCGAGGGAATAACCCTGTTCGCGAAGCCATGCATTCAGCCTTTCTTTATCATGCCATCCAAAATGGAATGGACATGGGGATTGTCAATCCTACCATGTTGGAGATCTACAGTGATATTCCGAAGGATCTATTGGAAAGGGTGGAGGATGTACTTTTAAACCGTAGACCAGATTCTACCGAGCGTTTACTCGATTTTGCCGAAACGGTAAAGGGCGAGGGTAAGAAGCAAGTAAAAGACGATGCGTGGAGAAAAGAATCGGTGGAGAAACGACTTGAGCATGCTTTGGTAAAAGGAATTATAGAGTTTATCGATGAAGATACAGAAGAAACTCGCCAGAAATATGTAAGTCCATTGAAGGTCATTGAAGGGCCTTTAATGGATGGAATGAATGTAGTAGGGGACCTTTTTGGTTCTGGTAAAATGTTTTTGCCACAAGTGGTGAAGAGTGCTCGTGTGATGAAAAAAGCGGTGGCTTATCTTTTACCTTATTTAGAAGAAGAGAAGGAAGCCAAACGTAATGATCCCAATCGTGATCAAACTAAAACTGACGCAGGGCGAAAAATCCTTATGGCCACTGTAAAAGGTGACGTTCATGACATTGGGAAGAACATTGTAGGGGTGGTTTTGGCCTGTAATAACTACGAGATCATCGATATGGGCGTAATGGTGCCTGCAGATAAAATTCTGGACAAAGCCATTGAAGAACATGTAGATGTAATTGGTCTAAGTGGCTTGATTACACCCTCTTTGGATGAAATGGTACATGTGGCCAAGGAGATGGAAAGAAGGAAGATGAAGCTTCCTCTTATGGTAGGTGGTGCAACCACTTCTAGAATTCATACTGCAGTAAAGATTGATCCTGTCTATTCTGGTCCAGTTGTACATGTTTTGGATGCCTCTAAGAGTGTGCCTGTGGCTGGAGAACTGATTAGTGGAGAACGCAAGGTGGAGTACAATGCGGAAATTAAACAACAATATGCCAAGCTCAGAGAAGATCACGCTAACCGTAAAGAAATCAAGCATTACATTCCTTATAACAGGGCTTTAGGTAATCGACTAAAAGTAGATTGGCAGAAGAAGGAGTATGTGAAGCCTAGTTTTATTGGTAATAAGGTCTTTAAAAACTTCGATCTGAATATTATTAGAAAATACATTGACTGGACACCTTTCTTCCAAACCTGGATGCTAAAAGGTAAATATCCACGAATTTTTGAAAATGAAACCATTGGGGAAGAAGCAAGAAAGCTGTTCGATGATGCTCAGAAAGTCCTCGATGAAGTGATTGAGAATAACCTACTACAAGCCAATGGCGTGGTTGGGCTTTATCCAGCCAACAGTGTGGGCGATGATATTGAAGTATATACTGATGAAACTCGTTCCGAAGTAAAAACTGTATTTCATAGCTTAAGACAGCAAGGCAAAAAAGGGACAGGAATTCCAAACTTGTCCTTAGCCGATTTTGTCGCGCCAAAAGATTCAGGTAAGATCGACTATGTCGGTGGTTTTGCAGTTACTGGTGGATTAGGTATTGAGCCACTCGTTGAAAAATACGAGAAGGATCATGATGATTACAACTCGATTATGATCAAAGCCATTGCCGATCGTTTGGCAGAAGCCTTTGCAGAAGCCATGCACGCAATAGTGCGCAAGGAACTTTGGGGTTATGCGAAGAACGAAACATTGGACAACGAATCTTTAATCAAAGAAAGCTATCAGGGAATTCGTCCTGCGCCAGGCTACCCAGCTTGTCCAGACCATACTGAAAAACCCATTCTTTTTGATTTACTCAATGCGCAAGAAGAGACAGGGATTATACTTACTGAGTCTATGGCGATGTACCCAGCTTCTTCCGTAAGTGGGCTCTATTTTATGCATGAAGAGGCCAAATACTTCGGTTTGGGTAAAATTGAAAAAGACCAAGTGCAAGACTATGCCAAACGCAAAGGAATGACTTTGGAAGAAGCTGAGAAGTGGTTGTCTCCAAATTTAGCCTATGATTTATAAGTGTTGAAGTAATTAAGTGTTGATGTGTTTAGGTATTTAAACCCATCAAAAGATTAAATGATATAGATATGACAAAGGTTACACGGTTTGAAGATTTAAGATGTTGGCAATTAGCTAGGAAGCTCACATTTCAAGTGTATACCATGTCTAATCAAGGTCAGTTAGCCAAAGATTTTGACACACGTTCGCAGTTCAAGAGAGCAGGGCTTTCAATCATGAATAATATTGCTGAAGGATTTGGGCGATTTTCTCCAAAAGACTTTATAAAATTTCTTGATTATGCTGCTGCTTCCTGTACTGAAGTAAAAAGCATGACTTATTTGATGCTCGATCTCAGTTATTTTCCAGCTGAAGATATCGAGAGCTTACAAAATCAAACTGAAGAAGCGAAGGCCTCAATTTTAGCATTCATAAAATACTTAAGAAATAAAGTAGGCCAATAGAAGGTGTTGTGAATTACATCAACACTTCAACACTTCAATACTTCAACACTTCAACACTTCAACACTTCAAAACAACAATACATAAGTACATTAGACATGAAAGTATCCCAACATATAAAAAGAGCAAAAGGTAAAACACTTTTTAGCTTCGAAATTCTTCCTCCAAGAAAAGGGGAAAACGTAAATGGTATTTTTGATGCGATTGACCCATTAATGGAGTTCAACCCACCGTTTATTGATGTTACTTATCACCGTGAAGAGTACATTTATAAGCAACACGCTAATGGTTTACTTGAAAAAGTAACTACCCGGAAGCGTCCAGGAACAGTTGGGATTTGTGCTGCCATAATGAACAAGTATGGCATAGATGCCGTGCCTCATATCATTTGTGGTGGTTTCAGTAGGGAAGAAACAGAGAACGCATTAATCGACCTTGATTTCTTGGGAATAGACAATGTGTTGGTGTTGCGTGGCGATGCCATTAAATCTGAGGGAAGATTCGTTGCTGATCCTGATGGTCACTCATTCGCAACGGAATTGATGCAACAAGTATTGGATTTAAATCAGGGGAAATACCTGAATGAAGAAGCGGAAATGGCCAAAACCAATTTTTCCATGGGGGTGGCTGGCTATCCTGAAAAACATTTTGAAGCCCCAAGCTTAAAAAGTGACATGAAGTACCTGAAGCAAAAGGTAGAAATGGGGGCTGAGTACATCGTAACCCAAATGTTCTTCGATAATCAGAAGTATTTCGATTTTGTGGAAAAATGTCGGAAAGCAGATATCAATGTGCCTATTATTCCAGGGCTAAAGCCGATTACTACATTGAATCATAGCACTATATTACCGAGTATTTTCGATGTCGATTTACCAGATGATTTGGTGGATGAGCTGGATAAGTGCAAGGACAATAAGGCAGCAAGAGAAGTAGGGATTGAGTGGTGCATTCAGCAATCAAAAGAATTGATGGCAGCCAAAGTGCCATGTTTACATTATTATACGATGAGCAAGTCTCAGATAGTAAAGCAGATTGCTTCAGAGTTATTTTGATGGTGATATACTAGGGCTTTTCAACCTGTAAGCACTCATAGACTTCGTTGATGCCATCTTGTGTGTCAGAAAGCACGACTAAAGTGTCTTCTGCTAAAACTTCAGTGGCCCCACTAGGAGTAATGAATTTGTTATCGCGATTAATCATTGCGATCAGCGCTGTTTTTGGGAAGTTGAGGTCAACTATCTTTTTGTTTACCGCTACACCATTTGCTGGCATTTTGATTTCTACCATAATGGCCTTGGCCGTTTCTGAAAGGAGGTCATCCAATGGCGATTTAGGTTTAGAGTCTTCTGGCAAAGATACATTCAGCCATTTGGCTATTACGGATAACGTAGTGCCTTGAATAAGCACCGAAGAAAGCGAAATAAAGAACACAATATTGAAAATCATACTGGCCTTTTCGATTCCTGCAATTAAAGGATAAGTAGCAAAAACAATGGGCACGGCACCTCTTAAGCCTACCCATGAGATATAGAACCGCCTTCTCATTTTCATTTTGAAGGGCGTTAGGCTTAGAAATACGCTGAGTGGTCGGGCGACAAAAATCTGGAAAAGTGAAATCAATAAACCTATGCCTAAAATGGGAAGGATTTCTGTTGGATAAACCAAAAGCCCTAGGGTAAGGAAGAGTACAATTTGCATAAGCCAAGCCAAACCATCAAACATTTTTAAGATGGTTTTCTTATGGATCAAGTCTTGATTACCGAGGTAAACAGCACATAAATAAACGGCCAAAAAGCCATTTCCACCAAGTGCATCAGTGCCAGAGAAAGTGATAAACATCAACGAAATCACCAAAACAGGATAGAGTCCTTCAAATCCGAGTTTGATTTTGTTGATGACATACTTACTGGCCATTCCGAAAAGCAATCCAGCGATTCCACCAATAATCATCTGCTTTAAAAACAATGGGATAATGGAGACTAGACTTTGATCTGGGTTGATGACCATGGCGAGAAAAGCAATGGTCAATACATAAGCCATAGGATCATTACTTCCACTTTCGAGCTCTAGGGTAGGTCTTAGATTATTCCTAAGGGCTAAGTTTTTACCTCTTAAAATAGAGAAAACGGCTGCTGCATCTGTGGAAGATACAATGGCGCCAAGTAGCAGGCCTTCATAGATGGTGAAGTCAGTAATGGCCCAAACAAAGGTGCCCATGGTTACCGCTGTGAGCAAAACGCCAAGAGTTGAGAGGGAAATTCCTTCCCATAATACAGGCTTGATAGATGACCAGTTGGTGTCGAGCCCTCCGGAAAAAAGAATGAAGTTAAGCGAAACTACTCCGATGAACTGTGCTACCGAAGGGTTGTCGAAATAGATGCCTCCAATACCATCAGAGCCAGCCAACATTCCAATGGCCAAGAACAATACCAAGGTTGGCACTCCAAAACGGTATGAGGTTTTACCCGCTATAATACTGATGAACAGCAATAGCGAACCAATCAACATGATGTTTTCTATGGTTAAACTCAAGTAGGTTAGTTTAGAATGGACAAGCCTAAAAGATGCAAAGATAACTTTTGGAGGCTGTTTTCAACAAATACTATTGAATTCATTTTAAAAATGAAGGTCTTGCAAACCACAGTTTGCAAGACCTTCTATGTTTTATGATGATTTATGCTTGAAGGGCCTCAGTAATTTGTTTTTCCCATTTGGCAAGTAAAGGCAACTCAGTAGTCACCGAACTGCTTTCATCCGCATTGTAAAACTCTATGTTTTGAGCTTTACTCTGTGCGTTTGAAGGTGTTAAAGTCAGGTGTAAACGCTCAATTATCGTAACAGGGCCATCATTTGTTTTCACCGTTCTACCCACTTTATTGACCGCGCATTTTTTGAATGGCTTCAAGTCGATCAGCAGTATTTCAGGTGTTTCACCTTTCTTTTTGAAATGAATGAGCTGCTTGGTTTGAGCATCTAAACCCAAACAATACACATAATTCCATACCTCACTGTGGGTGAGTTTTAAGCCTTTCTCTTGCGTTAACTGGAGAAATTCAGCGAATAATTTCTTTTCCTTTTTCTTCTGCATTCCTTGTAAATAAACAATAGGGAGTACAAATACTGCCATGGCAGCTATACCAAATAGTGTTGATGATAATTCCATTTTCTTTTAGATTAAATAATATTGGAGGCCACAGAACCCCATAATGAATTCTGAAACCAAAAAATACATGGCCAACGGATCGTTCGCCTAAGAGATAAATGGAATGCTTACGAGAAGGTATGGAAAGGGAAAATGATGTCTTTCACCGTAAGGCTCAGATTGATTTGACTGGTTCTTACCAGTTCCTTCCGCCAAAGGGCTTGCTTTGTGTTATCAGAATCTGAGTTTTTAACGACTGCCCAATGAGGGAGGTAGTTTGTCTCTGACTCCTGAAAACTAGTTGATGTTTCAGTAACCAACTCATTAAAGGCTGGTAAATGAAATAAACTAGAATAAGAAGGAGTGAAGGCATCCTCAACGTTGTCTGCTTGAGTGTACTCAACTTGGTGTTTAACCAAAGTCCTGTGCAACAAACTATCTACACTAATCCCATACACCAATAAGGTGAGTGATATTAAGATGGACTTGAACAGGTGCTTCATTGATGCAATATTAGAGTATCACTCGCTATTTTCAATTCTTGGAGATGAATATTTTTTTGAACCAAGCATTGAGACAAATACACAGATCCGATTCAGGAACTTTTCATCTGTTTATATATTTGTAACCATAAACGTAGAAATGAGGTTGAAGTCAATTATTAACCGCATTTTTAAGCTCTGAATTTTTCTTTTCCCTATTATTAGACCATGAATGTATACAACCTGATTATAGCGCTGTCTTGTGTGATCATTTTTTCACACTTGTTCAATATACTTTCTAAGCGTACAAATATCCCAAGTGTCATCCTTTTGATCATCTTGGGTATTGGGATAAAGTTTGGACTTGACGCCTATGGGATCAATCAAGACAAGCTGATTTTTAGTACCCTAGAACTGCTAGGGATTGTAGGGCTTATAATGATTGTTTTGGAAGCAGCTTTAGACCTGGAGTTGAGTAAGGAGAAATGGCCCATCATATGGAAATCCTTTACTGTGGCCTTAATTTCATTGGGCGGCTGTGCTTTTCTAATTGCGCTAATCATCAATCAATTTTACCATGAGGACCCTTTGATCTCATTGGTGTACGCCATACCATTGTCTATTGTAAGTAGTGCCATTGTAATTCCGAGCGTAACCAGCTTAATGAAAGACAAAAAGGAGTTCATGATTTATGAGAGTACGTTTTCTGATATTCTTGGCATTATGTTTTTCTATTTTCTAACAGGAAATGCAGAAACTGAGCAAGCAGGGGAAGTAGTCTACGGAATTATAGGTAACATCATTATCACGATCGTCATCTCATTCGTTTTTAGTTATGGTTTGGTATTGTTGTTTCAGAGGATCGAAGGTGAAGTAAAGCTCTTTTTACTGATTGCCATGTTGATTTTGATTTATGCCATAGGCAAGCAAATGCACCTTTCTTCTTTGGTAATTATCCTGACCTTTGGTTTGGTAATTAATAACAGCAAGCTATTTTTTGTTGGGAAGCTGCAAAAGTGGATCAAACATGATGTAATAGATAAGATTCTGGATGAGCTCCACCTGGTCACTAGAGAAACGGCATTTGTAGTGCGAACATTCTTCTTTGTGGTATTTGGAACTACGATTAACCTATCTGCATTGGTCAATCTAGAAGTGTTGGGTATTAGCTTAATGATTGTCGCTTCATTCTTCTTGATTCGCTTCATTGTTTTAAAGGCCTTTTTCTGGAAGAAGTCTATTCTTCCGGAATTGATGATTACCCCAAGAGGTTTAATTACGGTGTTATTGTTCTTCTCAATTCCTGTCGAACTTCAATCGGAATTGTTTAATGGAGATATCATTTTGATTACCATTTTATCAACGAGTATCATTATGACTTGGGGCTTGATTAGCTTCAGTAAAAACACAGATACTTTGCCGGAAGGCATTAAAGGAGCACGTAAGATCTCATATTTTATCGAGCGTATGGAGCCGGATTTGAGAACTGCCGAGCCTATCAGAACTCAAGCTAATGCATCCATAGTCCCAAAGAAAGTAGAGCCAAAGGTTGAGCCTAAAGATGAAATTAAGCCCGAAACAAAAGATCCTTCATTAGACAATAGTGAAGAGTTTGAAGGAGAATAAATAAGTGATATGGGTTCCTAATAGGGATCTACATCGGTGATAAACTCTACTTGTGTGAGGTCCTTTTTTCGAAGGGCTTCTAAGTAGGCTACCTTAATCTTTTCCTTAACCGAATTGATATTGTATTTGCGTTCAATTTTGAGATAAATCTCCATCAGGTACTTATCCCTTATTTTATTGACAATGGGCTCGTGTGGTCCTAAAACGCGGTATGTACCTAGGTCTTCCTTCAGAATATTTCCTAAAAATTCAGCAGCATATTTAGAGAGTTTTTTATCCTTACTTCTTACCAAAATCTTGATCATTCTAGAAAAAGGCGGGTAGTTAAACTTTTCTCTTTCCTGCATTTCTAGGTCGAAAAAAGTGTTGTAATTCTGTTGCGAAATCAGCTTTAGAATGGGCTGTTCCGGGTCGCCTGTTTGAATAATCACTTTACCAGCAATATCCTTTCTTCCTGCACGTCCACTTACCTGGGTAGTCAATTGGTAAGTGCGTTCCATGGACCTGAAATCGGGGAAATGGATCATTCGATCGATGTCGAAAACACTCACTAAACTTACGCGATCAAAATCGAGGCCCTTGCTCACCATTTGCGTACCTACCAGAATGTCTATTTTGCCATCCTCAAAATCTTTAATGATGTTTTGATAGGCATATTTAGCCCTTGTGGTTTCTAAATCCATACGCTGGATTTTGGCATCTGGAAAAATCAGTTTAAGGTCTTCCTCAATCTTTTCGGTTCCAAAACCTACCGTTCTAATGCGTTGGCTACCACAAGCAGGGCAGGTGACAGGAACAGGCTCTTTATGTCCGCAGTAATGACAGTTGAGCTGGTTTTTGTACTGGTGATAGGTGAGACTTACTGCACATCGTGGACACTCTGGGGTATAGCCGCAGTCATCGCAAGTAATGAAATTTGAATAGCCTCTGCGGTTCTGAAAGACAATGGCTTGCTCTTTCTTCTCCAGTATTCCGCCCAAAGCTTCAATTAGTACGGAAGAGAAATTCCCAGTGGCAGTTTTACGTTTCTTTTCGGTTCTAATGTCAGCGAAAACCATCTGAGGTAATTGCGCGTCACCATATCGACTATTGATGGTCACCAATCCATATTTGCCTATTTTGGCATTGTAGAAGGATTCAACGGAAGGAGTGGCCGAACCTAGAATGGTTTTACCTCCGTGCTTATGGGCGAGGAAAAGTGCGACATCACGGGCATGATAGCGAGGGGCTGGATCATATTGCTTGTAAGAGTTTTCATGCTCTTCGTCCACAATGATCAAACCTAAATCAGCAAAGGGTAAGAAAATAGCACTTCTTACACCAACGATGAAATCGAAACGGCCATCCAATAAACCCATCCAAACTTCCACACGCTCATTGTCAGAGAATTTAGAATGATACACGCCCATTCGATCACCAAAAACCACTTTTAGCCGGTTAACAATTTGTGCGGTAAGGGCGATTTCTGGAAGCAGATAAAGCACCTGCAAGCCATTGTCCAAGGCCTCCTGTATGAGTGAAATGTAGATTTCCGTTTTTCCACTGCCCGTAATTCCATGGAGCAAGGCAGTTGATTTCTCTTCAAAAATATCGAGAATTTCCTGCTTGGCTTTTTCTTGAATCTCGGAAAGGGGAGAAGCTTCAAAAACCTCGGTATTCTCTTCAAAACGAGAAATAATTTCTTCGAACTCCTCAAATATTTTGTTCTTAATGAGGGTGTTTAGTGAGGAAACGGAGAGTCCCGTTTCGTTAATAGTGCTTTTAGGAATACCGGCTTCATTTCGTTCAGGCTTCTGATATACAGGCACCATTTGAAGGTACTTGAGCAGAATATCACTTTGCTTTGGTCTTTTCTCCAGTTCTGCAAAAAGTGATTGAAGTGTTTTTTCATCTGCTGCATAACTTGCTGCCAGACGTATTTTCTTGACTATTTTAGGTTTATACTTCTCCCTTACTTCCTCATAAATAATGATGACATCTTTCTGAATGAGGGATTTAATAAACTTCAGTGCGCTTTTTTGATCGATGGCCTCTGCAGCTTCTTTGTAGGTAAGCGAATCGTTGTTTTCAAGTGCTTTTAGAATCAACAGCTCTCGATCATCGAATGGATATTCACTATCGTTCCAATCGTTGTGTGGATGCAATTGAATTCGGGACTCACTGCTCAATTTAAGGCCAGAAGGCAAAGCGGCATTAATGACTTCACCAAAGGTGCACATGTAGTAGTTTGCCATCCATTTCATCACCTCCATTTGCATGCGGGTAATGACGGGCTCGGTATCCAATACTTCTAATATGGGTTTGGCAGCATAGATTTCTGGACGATTTCCATGTACCTTTTCTACAATTCCTGTAACGATTCGCTTTTTCCCGAACTGAACGATGACCCTCGTGCGTTCCTTTATATTTCCACGATATTCGGCTGGAATACTATAAGTGTAAAGCATGGGCACAGGGACTGGTAAAGCCACATCGGCATAAAGTACCTGCTCATCTGCATCGTCAATATTGAGTTGTTCTATCGTCAAATCGTTTAGGAAATACCTTGGTTTTGAACCTTTGGCAAGGTTAGAAATAATCCTCGTCTGCCAAAACTATTTTATATCCTGAATTAGATTTATTGCTTCACTTGCTGAATTTACCGGCAATTGGCAGGCTTTATTGAAGCAAACGTAAAAGGTGGTTTGATCATTTAGTCTGCCTCGGTTGGTCAATAGTTCTAGTTTACTCTTGCCTTCGTTTTCTGCACCAACCAATACCTTATTCGGCATAAATTGATCAAAGAAACTAAAGGCCTGTGTTTGAATATCATCACCCACTATAACGATTTCAGCCGTGGGCGTTACCATTTGAGTAGCCAAACAGGCCCAGTTGGTTAAATATTGAGGTTCTACCATCACCATTTTCTTCACCCTACCGAGCATTTCGATTGCCATGTCGGTATAGGTTTGATTACTGGTAATCGTACCCAAAGTATATAGATTTTGGGCCATCAATGAATTTGACCCTGGAATGACGTTGTCGAAAATCTCCTTCTTTCGGGCAATCAGTTTTTCAGATTCATCATTAGTGAAGAAGAAAAAGCGCTCTTCTTCATCATAGAAATGCTCAATCGTATATTCTGTCAATTGGACAGCTTGGTTGAGCCATTTCTCATCAAAGGTGACCTGATAGAGTGCATTGAAAGCCTGAGTTACTGCTGCGTAATCTTCCAAATAGGCATCAATACTGGCTTTTCCTGCTTTGTAATTTCGAAATAGGCCTTTCCCATTTTTCATTTTGGAGCAAATGAACTCTGCATTTTTAATGGCCATTTGAAGAAACTCTGGTACTTGAAAGCTTGCATAGGCATCTACCAAACCTTTGAGCATTAGCCCATTCCAGCCAGAAAGTATTTTGTCATCTAAACCTGGGCGAACCTTGTTTTCTCTTTGCTTGAGCAATTTGAGGTTAGCTGCTTTCACCAAATCTTGTAGCTCTTCTAATGAAAGGTAATGAGTCTTTGCGAACTCCGAGTCGGTTAGGCTTCTGTGTGGAATGTTCTTTTGAGGCTCCCAATTTCCCTTTTCAGTGAGGTTATAGTAGGCAAACATCAGTTCGGCATCGGGGCCAAGTACCTCGCGAAATTCAGAAGCTGTCCAACAATAGAATTTCCCTTCTTCACCTTCACTGTCGGCATCTAAAGCCGAGTAAAAACCACCTTCTTCGGTAGTCATTTCCCTTTGTAGCCATTCAATGGTTTGAAAAACGATTTCTTTATAAAGCGGATCTTTTGTAGCCTGAAAGCCTTCTGAATAGAGGCTTACAAGCTGTCCATTGTCGTAAAGCATTTTTTCAAAATGGGGTGCAAACCAATCCGCATCGGTAGAGTAGCGGGTAAAACCGCCACCAATTTGATCGTAGAGGCCACCAAAAGCCATTTTATTGAGCGTAAGCTTAACATGAGCTAAAGCGGCTTCGTTTTTATTCGCTTCAAATTCACGAAGCAAAAAGGAATAAATAACGGGCATTGGGAATTTAGGAGCTTTGTTCATGCCGCCCTTTTCCTTGTCAAAATTCTGATTGAGGATATTGAACATCTGGCTCAAATCCGCTTTACTGAAATCAGCACCGATAGAGTTCAAACCATACTTTTGAATGTCACTCACGCTGAGCGAATTCATAAAACCTTCAGCTGATTTTTCTAATTCGGTACGTTGCTTTTTAAATACTTTTGCGATTTGAAGCAGCAAATTTGCCCAACCTTGGGCGGGGAAATATGTCCCTCCATAAAATGGGCGTTGGTCGGGTAGGAGGATGGCGTTCAGTGGCCAACCACCTTGCAAACCCATGGCATGCACGGCATCCATATATACTTGATCTACATCGGGGCGCTCTTCTCTGTCCACTTTAATACAAACGAAATGCGCGTTCATGATTTCCGCAATCTTCTCGTTTTCAAAGCTTTCTCTTTCCATCACATGGCACCAATGGCAAGCCGAATAGCCAATACTCACGATAATCGGCTTGTCTTCTTTCTTTGCTCTCTCCAAGGCTTCTTCCCCCCAAGGGAACCAGTCTACAGGATTATAGGCATGCTGCAAAAGGTAAGGGGAAGAAGAATTGATCAGTCGATTCGCTTGATGAGGCATAGTTATTCGGTTTTTGAGGTTGGAAGAACGAGCCTTGAGCCGTTCCGCTTACGAAGATCGCATAGAATTTAGAGCCTAAAAAGTTTTCAGGGCTTCTATTCAAAATGATTTTGGATTGGGCGAAATGAAAGTGCTTAGATTTCCCTCATCATTGGCCTGGTAAGGCAAGTCGGGCCACCACCGCCTTTATAGCTTATTTCATCGCCTTGATAGGTCGTTACCCTGCAACCCGCTTCCTTCAATTGCTCTTCTGTAGAAGAGTTGCCATCCACCATTAAGCAGTTTCTGGGCGAAATGGCCAATACATTACATCCCATAGAGTCAAACTCGTCTTCGGGTACTTCTATAAACTCAAAACCTCTTCTGATTAATTCATTTCTAAAGGAAATAGGCATTAAAGGAGAGTAAATCACCGCCAAATCTTTATCCACAGGGCTAAGGATAGACATAAGATGGAATACATCGGAGGGGCCTTTGTAATGTGGTAAATCTACGGTGAGCACCTCAATCCCCTTGGGTTCTAAAAGTGCTTTGAGTTGTCTGATTCCTTCTGGGTTGGTGCGGTAAGTATTTCCAACCGCCAAAGTTTTTTCATCTAACCAAGCCACATCACCGCCTTCCAAAGTGCCAGGCCCTTCAATTTGCCCAAAAATCTTTATGCCAACCGCCTCATAAGCTTCTCTATGCGACATGGGCTCATTGACTCTGCCGGCTTTACCCATATTGCAGAGAATCATTCCGTAGTCAGTGGCGATCGAAGCATCTCTACAGTATATGGAATCTATTTTCACGTAATCATTCGAACTGAAAGTCTTTAAGTTCGGCCCAAGAAAATAGAAATTTGCTTTGAAACTATCGTATTCCTGAAGTGCTTTTGGGTAGATCGGGCATTCTAGAAAGTTCAATTCTATCCACTGGCTGTCAATCATTTGCTGATCTACAAAACCATGTGTTACAGGCTTAATCCAAAGGGATTTAATTGTTCCGTATTCCGAATGAGAGGTATGCATTTTAGATTTTTCGTTTACTCCAAATATAGACTGGAATTCCCAATAAAAGACCAATAAAACCAACAGAAACCGCTTCGTGGCCCGAGCCAAACATCATCCATATGGAAAAGCCAAAGCCTACAAGTGTAAGAATGAAATTGGTGAGTTTTGGCTTGAAATCGTATTTCCTTTCAATGGAAAATAAGCCGAATGCCGATACGCTAAAGATATAAGATACCAGCGTGGCGACTGTGCTTAACAATATCATATAAGTATAAACATCTGCCAAGCCCTTGGTCTGATTGAGTAATAATAAAATGGTGACAATTCCGCTTGATACAATGATGCTAAAGTAAGGCGACTCATTTTTATTGATTTTGGCGAAGGGTTTGGGTAGAATACCATCATTGGCCATTGCCATAGGCATTTGACCAGAAATTAGAATCCAGCCATTCAAGGCTCCAAAAGTTGAAATACAAGCACCTGCAGCTACAATATACTCCGCATTCGCTCCCCACATTTTAGAGGCGGCATCTGAAAAAGGAGAAACGGTATTGGCCATTTCAGCTGGAGGTAACACGCTAAACAAAGCAAAAGAACTGGCCATATAAAGAATGGAAACTGCTATGGTTCCATACATGGTGGCTTTCGGAATTGTTTTTTCAGGTGACTTAATATTGCCTGCTGGAATGGTGGCCGCTTCAATGCCCAGAAATGCGAAGAGGCATATGGCCGTACTAATGGTGATGGCCTGAATAGATGAAACTTCGCTCACATTAAATGGGCTGAAGTTGCTCCAGTCAATAAAGAAAAAGCCTCCGACAGTAATCGCTAATAAGGGAACAATTTTCAGTAGCGTTGTTATCAATTGGGTTTTTCCGCCTCCCTTAACACTATAACTGTTTAGTGCTGTCAGTAGCCAAATAGTGATTAGGGCGGTAATTAAAGAGAGAAGTGAATTGTCTTTTAAGATTGGAATAAATACACTCAAATAGCTTACGAAGGAGATGGCAATGGCAGCGTTTGTCGCCCAAAGTGATAGCCAATAGCCCCAGCCTACAAAGAAACCAATGAAGTCTCCAAAACCCGCTCGGCTATAGGCATAAGGACCGCCAGTATCTGGAATTACCTTACTTAACTGACCCAAAATTTTAGCCAAAATAAAAGCACCCAAGGCCGCGAAGAGCCATCCGAAAAGGCTGATGCCTCCAAATTGTGCCAATGCAACGGGTAAAGAAAATATGCCCGAACCAATCATTCCACCCACAACGAGTGCGGTGGTCGTCCAAACGCCTAATTTTTTACTGGAGTTTTTGCTGTTGCTCATAGCTGAAAAAATCGAATTAGAATACCTATTTTAGCAAGTATTCCATTTGAAATATATTGATAAAAGCTGAACATGCCTAACTACTCCATTCATCCAGAAATTGAAAAAGCGCACACACTTCCCTCAAGTTTTTATCGTGATATTCAAGTGTTTGAAACGTTGAAGGAGAAGGTTTTTTTAAAATCTTGGCAATGGATTGGAGACGAGTCTTTGGTGAAGTTACCGAAGCAGGTTTATCCATTCACTCTATTAGAGGGCTACCTAACAGAGCCAGTGTTATTGACCAGAACCGAGGATGAAGAGATTCATTGCCTTACTAACGTGTGTACGCACCGAGGGAATATCGTATGTCATCACCCTGGTTCGGAACGAAAGTTAGTCTGTAAATACCATGGGCGAAGGTTTGGCTTAGATGGCGCTTTTGAACACATGCCCGAATTTAAAGAAGCCGAAAACTTTCCTTGCGCCTCTGACAGTCTGCATCAATTTCCTTTGAAGCAATTGGGGCCTTTGCTGTTTATGGGGCTCGATCCCAGTTTCAACTTTGAACCTGTTTTGGAGGGAATGCTAGAACGTATTGGCTTTATGCCCTTGCATGAGTTTAGGCATGATTCGCAGCGTTCACAAGATTACTTGGTGAATGCGCATTGGTCTTTGTATTGCGATAATTACTTGGAAGGTTTTCATATTCCATTCGTACATAGTGACTTGAATGCGGTGTTGGACTACGGTTCTTATGAATCAGTGCTTTATGAGCACATGAACCTTCAAGTTGGCTTTGCGAGTTCAGCCGAAGATACTTTTGATCTACCGGAAGGACATATAGATCACGGCAAGAATGTGGCGGCTTATTATTTCTGGGTCTTCCCTAATATGATGTTCAATTTCTATCCTTGGGGGCTTTCCATCAATGTGGTCAAGCCAATTTCCGTCAACCGAACTCGCGTGAGCTTTATTACCTATGTGTATGATGAAAGTAAAATAGACAGCGGTGCAGGTGCTTTATTGGATAAAGTAGAACGCGAAGATGAGTTTGTGGTAGAAGGTGTTCAGATGGGAATCAATTCTAGATTTTATAAATCTGGAAGATATTCACCTAAAATGGAAAAAGGAGTCCATCATTTCCACAGCCTATTGTGTAAGTTTTTGGAAGATTAAATTTCCTTTAGCAAAAGAACCCTCTTCTTTCAATTCTTCGTTCTAAACACTAAACACTAAACACTAAACCCTAACCTTCCTTTGCCATTAGTTCTTTCAGTTTTTTCTCAATCACCTCTCGGTTTTTGGCAGAAAGCATCCATTTAGGCAATCTGCTTTCCAAACTTCGGTTACTCCAGCCATGCTCATTCGACTGACGTTCTCTTACTTTGCTAGAAATGAAATTGAGTAAATAGGTGAGGTGTTCTAGGTTATAGCCAAAAAGTACTTCTCCTTTAATTTCGGTTTGATACCACAGCGGATATTTGAAGTAACAATCAATAGGGCTTCCCAAAAGAATTCCTCCCGAATTGAATATGCTGCTTCCCGTTTGAAAAACATTTTCTTTACCAATCCAATGCTTTGTCGAACCGCAACGAACACAAGTAAACCTGGTCTCAGCTCGATTTTCTGGGCTTGAAGTCACAACTGCTTTGGCTTTGCAACTGGGGCATTCCACATCAATTCGATTGATGAATTGCTCTATATAGGTGAACTCTGGTTTCATATTTAAGAGAACATTACTGATATGTGATTTCCGATCTGAAAGTGCTCAAAACTTACCGAATAACAAAAAAGAACCAGCTTCTAAATACTATGTACTAAATGCTAACATCTAAGCCCTTGTTAAAATATGTTATTCAGCACCCATAACAGGGTAGTTTAAAGCTTAACCCTTATCTTAGGGTCAAAATATTTTCTATTTCATACGTTGAAAGAGAAGTAAACTCAATGTTAGCTTTGAAAACGACTCTATATACCACTCTTCTAGTTCTTTTTTGTCATCAAGCAATGCTGATGGGGCAGACCCAAAGCCATGTGAAAATGGATAGCATCAGTTCTAGTTTTGATGAGCAGAACCCTGTACTTACGCCTGATGGTAAACGGATGTACTTTGTACGTTCAGGGCACGCTCGAAACCAAGGGGGAGTAATCGATCGTGGTGATATTTGGTATTCTGACAAAACAGAAAAGGGTTGGTCTCTGGCCAAACATGCTGGTAGTACTATTAACCATACTGGATTGAATGGTGTTGTGGGTTTTTCAGCCGATGGCGAACGAATTTACCTTTTGAATTACAAAGACTCTGAGGGGAATTTACATAAAGGAATTGCTATGGCCGAATGGGTGATGGATCATTGGTCTGTTCCTCAGCCTTTAGATATTCGTTATTTTGCAAATAATTCTGAGTACATCAGTGGTTCAATTTCGCCTGACGAAAAAGTGATGATTCTGTCGTATAAAAGCTACGATACTTTTGGGAATGAAGACCTTTATGTCACTTTTAAAGAAAGCAATGGCAGTTGGAGTCAGCCCGAGAACTTGGGGGCAGATATCAATACAGAGGGTGAAGAATGGTCGCCTTATTTGGCCCCAGATTTAAAGACCTTGTACTTCTCGTCAAATGGGTTTGAAGGGCAAGGTGGCCGCGATATTTTTGTGAGTAATCGTAAGGGCAGCTCTTGGACAGATTGGACGAAACCTGTTAACCTAGGTGCTGAAATGAATACAGCCGGAGTTGAGTTAGGCTATGCGATTCCAAAATTGGGAGAATTGGCTTATTTTTCTTCTACGCAAAATAGCGAGGGTTTTGGTGATATCTTTGGTTTCCCTTTGAACAAAACAGAAAAGGTATTACAAGAAATAGTATCGAATACTGAAACTCCAATAACGAAAGTAACTGAACCAAAGGCACAAGAAAAGCCAGTAGTGGTAATGACTATGCAGGTGCTGGATATCAGTAATGATCAGCCAATCAATGGTGTTGTGAAACTGAATTTTGGAGAAAAGGAAATTGAGATCAATACCGCAGAACTAGACTCTCCTGAAAAAAAATTTTTAGTAACTATTGAAGAAGGCCTTGAAGTGAATGTTGAGATTGACGCTGAAGGTTTTCTAAAGTATAAAGAAACCTTTGTGGCCTCGGCCACCCCACGGAGTGGTGGTAATGAGCCGAAAGGGGTGGAAGGCTTTAAGCTGACTTCGAGAGAAGTGGGTACGAAAATCAAGATTGAAAATGTGCTTTTCAATGAAGGAACTTCATCTTTTGCCAACGCAAAGGCAGCAGCTATCCAGTTGGAGGAACTGATTGTTTTGATGCTAAATAACCCGGATTTAGAAATCCGATTAGAAGGCCACACCGATAATCGAGGTAATCCTAAGTTGCTCAAAGAGCTTTCTTTGGATCGCGTAAATGCAGTAAAGGATTACTTAGTAGAAAAAGGAATCTCTGGAAAGCGCATAGAAACCGTGGGTTTTGGTGGCGAAAAGCCCGTAGGCCAAAACTTTAGCGTTGCTGGTCGAGAATCAAACCGCAGGGTAGAGTTTATAATTATTAAATAAAGAACCAAGCGGTTATATCCACAATCGTTTAGAATTGTCACCTTACCTGAAAGTTTCTGAGACCATTTTCAGAAGCAGAGTGGACATTAAATAATGGTTAGTTCCTTGTTGATGAAGAACACCAACAAGGAAAGAGTGCTTTATTATGCCTCAAATTCTTTCAAGGTTTTCTCAAGGTTTTTGATGTGTACGCCATACAGTTGATTTGACCACGAAAGAGTAATGAAATATAAAAGTAAGGCAACAATTAAATAGCCAAGCACATACAGAAGCAGTGTTGTTGTAGGCAGGTTCAACAGAATTAAATTTGAGAATAATTCCTCATCCATTTTCACCCTCCCAAAATATAAAGCTATTAGTGACAGTGGAAGCAAAAGACTTCCTGAAACTATTGCTGTTTTATATACTTCTAAAGTTAATTTAAGGTCATAAATGAAAGCGACTACAGTTTCTTTTCCATTGTTGCTTATTCCATTAGATCTGTTTAAAAACCAACTCATTTTCGCTAAATAGCCTAAAGTAATCAGACTAGTTATGAACATTGAGATATAGTAAATGGCTTTCGGTGATTGATGCATTTCTATAAAGCTAGGAGCGGCAAAAAAGATTAAGATGAACACTAGTTGGGTGAAAATTTCATTCCTCATGCTTTGCCTTACTTTTTGGATAGGCATTTTACTCGCTTCTATTTGCTTTATCTTTGTTGGAATTTGACCGCCATCCATATTTTCAGCGTTCATTTTCCGTTTTATATTTTCAAAATCCATATCCTTGATTTTTTATTATTTCTTGTAATTTATTCTTTGTCCTGTTCATTTTTACTCTAACATTAACTTCTGAGAGGCCCAGATTTTCAGCTATTTCTTTTCCAGAAAATCCCTCTATGAACTGAAGTATTAATGCTTTTTCAATTTTATTTAATTTCTTAACAGCCTTGTAAAAATGATCTAACTGCTGGTCTTTTTCATCGCAATAGTCTTGATAAGCAACAGGTTCTTTTTTTAGATCGACATAACTGTCAGGCTTTCTTTTTTCCTTCTTAAAGAACACTATAGCTGTGTTCAATGCCACTTTATACATCCAAGAAGAAAACTCACTTTCACCTTTAAATGAGCCTATAGATTTCCATAATTGGAAAATGATCTCTTGAAACAGGTCTTGTTGGTCTTCGAGTGTATCAAAGTACATTCTAGACACTTTATAAAGAATACCTTTATGTTTATTTATGGCTGTTAGAAAGTCCTGTTCAGATAACTGCATCAATATTGGTCTAATTAAATACAGGCGTAATCGTATATCCCTTTTGTCGTAAAAGATGGATTATGCCATATTCGCTTGTTAAGTGAGCGACACCAACTGCAAATAAGTTGCTTCTCTCGTTCATCATTTGGGGCATTTTTTCAACCCAGTTTTTGTTTCGTTTTATTTGCATATATGCGGTTGCATTTTCATTCATATAAATCTCTTTCGAAATTAAATCTACAGTAGTAGTTATGTCCTCGCTAATGTAGCTTGATATGGCAGCGTTGAAATCTCTTTTATACGATTCAAATAACATTATTTGCTTGAAGTTATAATCGGTAGGGTATGCCTTTTTAAAAGACTCCATTTGTTCTGAAACTTTTTCTAAACTATACAATGGTATTTGTTTTTCTATGGCCATTTGAGTGAGTTCTGTTTCGAGGGATTTTATTTCTGTGCAGGGTAACATTTTACTTATCATTATAGCATTTAGGGTAGATAGTCCATAGGTATCAAAATTGATCAATGGCACATCCATCACTTTTTGTACAAGTTCATCTAATTCGTTGAATTGTTTTTCAGATAGTTCTTCAGAAATCTTCTGTGGATTAGCCATAGAGGTTTGTAATATTTG
This sequence comes from Roseivirga echinicomitans, assembly GCF_001592935.1. Taxonomy (GTDB): domain Bacteria; phylum Bacteroidota; class Bacteroidia; order Cytophagales; family Cyclobacteriaceae; genus Roseivirga; species Roseivirga echinicomitans. The sequence goes on along the minus strand of NZ_LRDB01000050.1, from coordinate 501,327 downwards.
CATTTCCTTAGGGTCAGATAAGTTAACCTCCAAGACTAATGCATCAACACCCTGCAGCGTTTGGGTTACTTTTTCAGAGATGCTAAAATCATTCTCACACATTAAATGTAAAGTGCCCAAGATATAAGATGGTTCATTAAGCGATGAATGTTCTACTTTCCACAATACAGAGTTCTCTAATTTTACTTTTCCCTGAGCTTGAGAGAGGTTAAAAACTAGCGTAAATATTAATGCAGCGGTAATCGTTTTTAGATATTTCATTTTTTTGATTTTTAGAATTTTGCTGGGTAAGTATTGGAATCAAAAAAATGTTACAAAAAGAAAAATAATTTTTTGCTTAGACCATCAGAGCCTGGTTGAGAAGGGCACCGACACGGCAGAGGAATCTGGTGCCAAATTCAAAATAGGGAGTTATTCATGTGTGAGTCAACTTCTGGCAACGAAGCACAGAAATTCTTAGGAGAAAAAGCTCAGTAATAACTTATGGCCATTGTTATGCCGTTCTACTCCTCATCATCTTTTGTTTTCTCCGTAGAATTTGATTTCACATGCAAGTCCATTTGAGGGAATGGGATCGTGATATTGCTGGAAACGAATTTTCGACTGATGCTTCTGCGGATATCACTTTTCACTTTACTGATTCGGAAAATATTTTGACTGTAAAACAAGAGTTGAAAGTCTAATGATGAATTACCGAAATCCACCAATCGTGCTTCAGTAGAATCAATTGTAGAGACATCTGGATGTTCATGTGCGCTTTCTTCCAGTATTTTTATCACCATGTCTATGTCACTCCCATAAGCAACGCCTACATTAATTCTAAAGCGGGCCTTGGTGGTTTGATGACTCCAGTTGATCACTTTATTGGTGGTAATCAATGAGTTTGGAATGATAATAGAAACATCATCGGTATTTGAGGCCTTGGAAGTTCGGAGCCCAATGCTCTGAATTTTTACGATGTCGCCATCTATTTCTAAGACGTCTTCAATTTTAATGGACTTTTCTGAAAGCAATATGATCCCAGATAAAATATCGTTGAACGTCTGCTGTAAGCCTAAACCTACCCCCACAAGTAAGGCCGCAGAGCCTGCAATTAATACGGTTAATTTGACGCCAAGCGCTTCTAAAATCAAACCAATGGCAATCACCCAGATTAGGTATTTAATGATTTTGAACAATGCATAGCTGGCGCCTATATCAAGTTTACTATTCTCACGACTGAAAATTGTTTTCTTGATTAAGAGCAATATCAACTTGGTGACTAAAAAAATTACAAAAATGATCACGAGGGAGAGCACTCTTAAATGGAATTCTCCTATGTGAAACAACTCGAATTCTAAAAACTTCTTTAATGCTTCCATATTGATTCTATCAATGCTAAGTAACGACCGAAGGTGATTGACGCGATCCATTACTTAGGACGTGGAGAAGATAAAAAGACTTTTGGAATTATGCTGTGATTGTGATAATAAATACTGCTCAACCGGCTTTTGCTCAGTAAGCGTTTGATTTGCGATTCAACCTAATCTAGGACGGGATGTAGCTTAGGTGGCTTGTTGGTGAAGAACACCAACAAGGGCGGAAAACTATGATAACGGCCTAAGGTTCTCCGATATCTTCATTCCATAAAGTGGGATTCGTTTCAATAAAGTCTTGCATCATTTTAATGCATTGCGCATTGTTTTCTATGACCACTTCAACTCCGTTTTCCTCTAATAATTTTTCCGAACCCATGAAGGTTTGATTTTCTCCAATGACAACTTTTGGGATCCCATAAAGTAATATAGCTCCTGTACACATTGGGCAGGGCGACAGTGTAGTATATAAAACAGATGCTCTATAAACAGATGCGGGTTGTCTACCTGCGTTTTCTAGGGCATCCATTTCTCCATGTAGTACAACACTTTTTTGTTGAACTCGCTTGTTATGGCCTTTTCCAATAATTTGACCATTGTGAACTAATACTGAGCCTATCGGTATGCCGCCTTCTTCAAGCCCTATTTTGGCTTGATTAATTGCTTCGTTGAGGTATTTGTCCATAGTGTTGGTGGTTAGAGGTTTGCCAAATTGTTGCCAACGGGTTTGTATTTGGTTAGCTGCGTGGATAAGTACCTAATTTAGTAAATAAGTCACAGATAGAATATTCCGCAGGAATGTTCATAAGTTGACAGTGACCAAGCAATTAATCATACACTGGCAATAGTTTTTAATATTCACCAATAGAAAAATTTTGTTCATAGTTTTTCAACAGCTTCACAATCTTTAATATATATAAGGATATCATATTTTAATGCCAGGTCGTTCATTTTTTCTGTTAGGCTATTTCCTTTTACCCTTAAAGGTTCAGTGTCAATTATGAAATATTTGCCTAACTGATTTTTCATTAACTCTCTAACTTCTTCAGGAATATCTTTACTATTGTCAAAAGGCACTATGGAAACAGGTGTAAATGGGTTCCCAATATTTTGTGTCCCGTTAATTCCTGTAGCGTAAATATGTAGGGATGTTTTTCCATTTACTATTGCTAATTCAGAGATCATATTTGATATATCAAATACATTGTTATTGTTTAACCCTTTTTTTACATGGTTAGCACCTAATTTAAATAATACTTTAGGGTGAGTTTTAGATTCTTTTGAGTTATTATAGTAATTCAAAAAATTACGTTTCATCAATTCTGCACGTTTATTATTGTTTAAATAATATTCTTTTTGAAAATTTAAATTATAAATTTCTCGTGTCATTTTTAAATCATTCAGTAGATTTTTATCACTTTCAGAATTCGTTAATGAGACTAATTGATTATGTAAATCATCTGAATACTTAAAAATAAATGGTGCCATTAAGTTTTTTTCATCAATAGCTTTTTGAAACCCTATTTTAGCTTCCTCAAGCAGTAGTTTAATTGCTTTTTTTAACGCCTCACTCTCACTATTTTTTATAATATATTCAAAATTTAATCTAAATTGAACCATAAAGGTTTGATCAACACCCCAAATTTTACCACCATTATCAATTATGTTACTAAATAGTTTAATGTCGTCTTTATTGTTATAAAATGGTATTGAAAACGGGTATTTTTGATATAATTGTTTAAGCTCCTCACTAGGGCTTGTAGATTTAGAGAAAATATTCTCTATGGTTTTAGCAGCAATAAAATCTGTCTCAATACAAAGGGTGTTGTATCCAAATGGTTTACTAATATTAAAAATAACATTGGAGATATCACCAACCTCCTTTATTCCGTGTTGTTCCCCTAACATGATAAATTGACTGTTTTCTATTTTTTTATTTAAAAAATCAGTGAGTTCAGTGGAAGCTAAATCATTAACAACAAATGAATTTTCCTTTAATAAATCTATAGTTTGGGCTTTTACTGTAATTAGTGTAAAAAGAAAACTAATTAAAATTGACAGGGTTTTTGTTGTGTGTTTTTTCATAATAGCAAAACAAACAGTTTATGATCAAATACAATGTGACAGCCATACGTCAATTTTGCGCCAATTCTATTTTACGGCTTATATTAATCGAAGTGCTATAGAAAATTTTTGATATTTTTCTTTATTAATAAATAATGCAGAACGTGCAATCCAAAATAAATTTGATAGGATAGATAATGCTATAACAAGGAAAATTATCGAAACATAATCAATAAATATATGTTCGATAAACGGAGCAAAAATTATTAACAATAGAGACGCTATAGACCAAAGAATCTGAAAATTGATTATTTGTTTACCTGCTTCGTCAATAACTGGATTTAACTTTCTGTATTTTCTCCAAAGGAGTATAGGTAAAATTAAGTGTACAATGGGTAGAAATATAAAAAGTAAGGTAGACAGATTTATCAATCTTATATTGATGATTGTCTGATTAACTTTAGAATTAATTTGTGAAGGTTCAATATTAAAAAACGTTGAAAGAGCAGTTAAAGTGTGACCGGTTACTTCAACTTGGTTAGATTCGACTCTCTGTATGGTGCGTAACGATAATCCTGTTTTGGCGGCTAATTCACTTTGTGTATAGTTTTCTTTTACTCTTAGATATTTAATTCTGTTTTCCATTAAATTATTACCAACGTTATTTATGAGTCACAAATGTGACGTATAGCGATGATATATTAAGTGCTATACGTCACTCTTGAATCCTTACTTAAAAGCAGGAATCCCTGTAATCTCAGCACCAAGAATTAACAAGTGAATATCATGTGTTCCTTCGTAGGTAAGTACTGATTCCAGGTTGGCCATATGGCGCATCATTGAGTATTCGCCTGTAATGCCCATTCCACCATGCATTTGTCTTGCTTCGCGGGCAATGTTTAAAGCAACCTCTACGGCATTACGCTTGGCCATAGAAATTTGAGGCGTAGTGGCTTTTCCTTCGTTAAAAAGCTGGCCTAAACGGAAGTTCAATAACTGCGCTTTGGTAATCTCTGTCAGCATTTCTGCCAATTTCTTTTGCTGCAATTGGAAGGCACCAATGGGCTTATCAAACTGGATACGCTCTGCGCAATACTTTCTAGCCGACTCGTAACAATCCATTGCGGCACCAATAGCGCCCCAAGCAATGCCATAACGGGCTGAATCCAGACACATCATTGGCGCACCCAAACCACTTTTGTTCGGTAATAAATTTTCCTTCGGCACTTTCACATTGTCAAACACCAATTCACCAGTAGCACTGGCGCGCAAAGACCATTTGCCATGTGTAGTAGGGGTAGAGAAACCTTCCATACCACGCTCTACAATCAGTCCGTGAATTCTTCCTTCTTCGCTTTTTGCCCAAACCACAGCCACGTCCGCATGAGGAGCATTTGAGATCCACATTTTAGCACCATTCAAAAGGTAATGGTCGCCCATGTCTTTAAAATTGGTGGTCATGCCCGAAGGGTTAGAACCGTGATCTGGTTCTGTTAAACCGAAGCAACCCAACCATTCGCCAGAAGCCAGTTTAGGTAAGTATTTGTGGCGTTGTTCTTCGTTTCCAAATTTGTAAATAGGGTACATCACCAAAGAACCTTGTACCGAAGCCGTAGAACGCATGCCCGAGTCACCACGCTCAATTTCTTGCATAATCAAACCGTAGGAAATGTAGTCCATACCACCGCAACCATATTCAGTAGGTAACTGAGGCCCAAAAGCTCCGATGTCACCAAATTTCTTCACCATTTCTAGCGGGAAGTGCGCGTTTTGCGCCCAGCTTTCTATATAAGGAGAGATTTCTTGCTTTACGAAATCACGCACCGCGCCACGCACCATGATGTGCTCTTCGGTAAGCATGGAATCCATTCCGTAGAAATCAGGGTGTTCAAAAGTATCTTGTTTTGATGATTTCTGAATATTAGCGTGGTTATCGGTATTCATATGTTCTTTGGTTTCTAAATATTATCTTTCAAATTTGCACGTATTTCAGTACAATACAAACGTATGAACAACAAGGAAATCGACCAAGGGATATTAGATAGAATTAAGAAGCTCGAGGCTAAATACGAAGCAATGGGGCAAGACATGGCTTCTTACCTTGATGGATTGTTGCACGCTGATTACCTTAAATATTGGGAGTACATCAACCTAGAGTCACTTTTAGCGCTTCAGCATCCCAAAACACATTTCCCTGACGAAATGATTTTCATTGTATATCATCAGTCTACAGAACTGTATTTTAAACTTATTCTGTGGGAAATGAAACAAATGCAATCGGCTGAACATCCAAATCTTGAGTTTTTTACAGCCCGCGTAAAGCGTATCAATAACTACTTCGAACACCTTTGTCATTCGTTTTCCATCATGATCCAAGGTATGGAAAAAGAGCAGTTCTTACAGTTCAGAATGTCGCTTTTGCCAGCTTCTGGCTTTCAATCGGCTCAGTACCGTATGATCGAAATCGGTTCTACCGACATGATTAACCTGGTGAACCATGAAAAGCGTGATGATTTCGATCCTTACGCTTCAATCGAAGAACTTTACGATGCTATTTATTGGATGACAGGAGCGACCGAACTGAAAACGGGCAAAAAGACTTTGACCCTAGATCAATTCGATGCCAAATATTCTAAGGAATTTATTCACTTGGCCAATGAGGTGAAGTCTACTAATTTGAACCAACTTTATATTCGTTTCTATAAAGAATTAGAAGGTACGGAAGAGCTGATTACTGAACTAAAACGTTATGACTTGCTCGCCAATGTAGATTGGCCGTTGGTGCATTATAAATCAGCCGTACGTTATTTACAGCGCAGCCCAGAAGACATTAAGGCGACTGGCGGTACCAATTGGCAGAAATATTTACCACCAAGATTCCAGAAAGTGATGTTCTTTCCTGAATTATGGACAGAAGAAGAACAGAATGAGTGGGGCAAGCATTGGGTTGATCAGAATGTCCTCAACTAATTCAGCTTTATAACAAAAGACTTTATTGACCTCCAGATTCGTCTGGAGGTTTTTTGTTATATAGGTTAACCTATGTTATTACACTGTAGTTTAATTGTATGCACACCGCTTTTCATCCTGAGTGGCAGCGAAGGAACTAAAGCACAATCTTAGATCGATATAGTCTCTGTCTATATCTTCATAAAAACTATAAATAAAAATTATCGAAAGGGTTTTCTTAAATTGTATTCGTTAACATCAAAACCTATCGAATATGGAAAACAACGAACACGCAAAGGTACAAGACATGAACAGTGGTGGTAAATGCCCTTTTCACGGAGGCGCTATCAAACAAAGCGCTGGTGGTGGAACCTCAAACCGCGATTGGTGGCCTAATCAACTAAACCTTAATATCCTTCGTCAACATTCTTCCCTATCTAACCCTTTGGGTGAAGATTTTAATTATGCGGAAGAATTTAAGAAACTCGATTTAGCTGCGATCAAAAAGGATCTCTACGATCTAATGACCGACTCTCAAGATTGGTGGCCTGCCGATTATGGTCATTATGGTCCTTTTTTTATTAGAATGGCTTGGCATAGTGCTGGTACTTACAGAATTCAAGACGGTCGTGGTGGAGCAGGTTCAGGCTCTCAGCGTTTCGCTCCCTTAAACAGCTGGCCAGACAATGGTAATTTGGACAAAGCCCGTTTGCTGCTTTGGCCCATCAAACAAAAATATGGTAATAAAATCTCTTGGGCCGACTTAATGGTGCTTGCGGGTAATTGCTCACTTGAATCAATGGGCTTAGAAACCTTTGGTTTTGCCGGTGGCCGTGAGGACGTTTGGGAACCAGAACAAGATATTTATTGGGGAGCTGAAACAGAATGGCTAGGCGACAAAAGATATGAGGGAGATCGTGAATTGGAGAACCCGCTTGGTGCAGTGCAAATGGGGCTTATTTATGTGAACCCAGAGGGCCCGAATGGTAATCCTGATCCGTTGAAATCAGCCATTGATATTCGCGAAACTTTTGGTCGAATGGCAATGAACGATGAAGAAACTGTAGCCTTAATTGCTGGCGGACATACGTTTGGTAAAGCGCATGGTGCCGCTGACCCAAGTAAATATGTAGGCAGAGAACCAGCTGCTGCGGGTATTGAAGAAATGAGTTTGGGCTGGAAGAATACTTACGGTACTGGCCATGGCGATGATACCATCACCAGTGGAATAGAAGGGGCTTGGACACCAAACCCAACCCGTTGGGATAATGAATACTTTGATGTGTTGCTCAATTACGATTGGGAGTTAACGAAAAGTCCAGCAGGAGCACACCAATGGACACCAACAGCAGCATCTCATGCACGTAAAGCACCTGCAGCTGGAAATGCTTCCAACACGCAAGCATTAATGATGACCACAGCCGATATGGCATTGAAGATGGATCCTATTTATGCGCCAATTTCAAAGCACTTTCATGAGAATCAAGCAGAATTTGCAGATGTTTTTGCTCGTGCATGGTATAAACTAACGCACCGTGATATGGGACCAATATCTCGCTATTTGGGTGCTGAAGTACCTAAAGAAGAGCTGATTTGGCAAGATCCGATTCCTGCTGTTACGCATGAATTGATCAATGATAAAGATGTTTCGAACTTAAAGAACGAAATTCTGAATTCTGGACTTTCTGTTTCGGAATTGGTGTCTACGGCTTGGGCCTCTGCTTCCACTTTCCGTGGTTCAGATATGCGTGGAGGGGCGAATGGTGGACGAATTCGTCTTGCTCCACAAAAGAATTGGGAAGTGAATAACCCAAGTCAATTGGCCAAAGTATTGAAAACGCTTGAAGGAATTCAAAAGGCTTTTGCCAAACCAGTTTCTATGGCCGATTTAATTGTACTTGGAGGATGCGCTGGTATTGAAAAGGCAGCGAAGGATGCTGGTCATCATATTACAGTGCCATTCACACCAGGTAGGGCAGATGCTTCACTCGAACAAACCGATGTAGAATCATTCGGTGCACTTGAGCCAGCAGCAGATGGTTTCCGCAATTACTTCAAACCAAGACATAAGGTGACGGCTGAAGAAATGTTGGTGGATAAAGCGCAATTGTTAACGCTCTCAGGTCCTGAAATGACGGCTTTGGTAGGTGGTATGCGTGTATTGAATACCAATTACGATCAGTCTAATCATGGAGTATTCACTGACCGCCCTGAAACATTGACAAATGATTTCTTTGTGAACTTGCTGGATTTGAGTACCACTTGGAGTGCTACTTCGGATGCACAAAATGTATTTGAAGGTCGAAACCGTAAAACGGGTCAAGTGAAATGGACAGGCACCCGTGCCGACCTTATTTTTGGTTCTAATTCAGAACTAAGGGCTTTGGCCGAAGTGTATGGTTCTTCAGATTCAGAAGGAAAGTTTGTGAAGGACTTTGTCGCTGCTTGGAACAAAGTAATGAACCTAGATCGCTTCGATTTAGCATGAGGTAAGAGGTAATACCCTTAATAAATATTGAAAGGTGGTTTTGCAAAAGACCACCTTTTTTGGTTTTTGGAGGAAGTTAGGGGATGGATTTATTCTAAGGAGAAAGGACAGAGTCCTTGATTATAAATCGTCACAGGTTCGGAGAACCTGCGACAGTGATTAAAATGAAAGCTCCGAAGCTTCGGAGTGTCTGTTTAAAGCAGTTATGAACGGACACTCCGAATGAACCGCTTACGCTACCCTCAGTATCTTCTCCATCTTACGACCTTTGGCTAACTCATCCACCAGCTTGTCTAAATACCTTACTTGTTGCGTCAATCGGTTTTCGATGTCTTCGATTCGATAGCCACAGATTACACCAGTGATCAGGGGAGCGTTGGGGTTTAATGAAGCATTCTGAAAGAACTCTTCGAAATTTGCTTTTTTGTCAATGAGTGCTTGTTGTTGCTTTTCGTCATAACCGGTGAGCCACTCAATTACTTCATGCAATTCTTCTTTCGTTCTACCTTTCTTCTCGACTTTCGTGACATAATGCGGGTACACCGAGGAGAATGTCATTTTCAAAATACGATCATCGTGGTGGCTTGTGTCGGTCATGTGTTGCGCTTTAGGGTTTGTAACTCAAGTTAATCAAACTCTCTGATTTGCTGTCAATTGATTTATCATTCCTTGAAAGATGAACCCATGAAACGGAAGCACAGAAAACCAATATAAACGCCCAAACAAGCCTAAAGGCCTAAAAGTAGCAGTTTGGGTTAGTTTGTCTCCTTTGATTCTAAATTCAAGCCAAGCATCACCGGGAAGTTTCATTTCAGCGTAAAGCAGTAATCGGCCTTCCTCTTTATCCGCATATAAAACTCTCCAGAAATCTAATGCATCTCCAGCGTTTAAAGAGTCTTCAGAAGTACGCCCTCTTCTTAAGCCTACACCACCAGCGAACTTATCTAGATAACCTCTGAATTTCCAGAGCCAGTTTCCGTAATACCAGCCGTTTTCTCCTCCAATGCTCCATATTTTGTCAATACATTCCTCTCGGTTAACAATGGATTTAACTTTAATATCTCTGAAGCATCCAAAAGTGGGGACCTCGATAAAATCTGATATTTTAAACTTGAAATCACTACTGATAAAGGCATCTTTCCAGCTAGATACGACTTCGTTTCTTTCAATTTTGCTAAACGCTCTTTTCAAAGCCTCTTGGTAATTCAAGGGCTGAATATCTAGTATTTTATTGATTTCATCATTTCTGCAAATCACCTCTATTTTCATGCTGTTGACTAGCGCGGTGGCAAGCTTATAGGAGGTAGATGTCACGAAATACAGCCAGTAGGAGGAGAGTTTTGGGGTCATCACTGGGATGGTGAAAACATAACGTTTAAGGTTCCGCATTCGGCCAAACTCAATAAGCATTTCTTTGTACGATAAAATATCTGGGCCACCTATATCAAAATCCCTATTGTAGGTTTTAGGATTGAGGAGCGATTGAGAGAGTATTTTTATTACATCTGAAATTCCTATCGGCTGACATTTAGTGTTTAGCCATTTGGGAGTAACCATAATGGGGAGTTTTTCTACCAAATCCCTCATGATTTCAAACGAAGCACTGCCTGAGCCAACAATGATTCCGGCTCGTAGCGTGGTTAAGTTGTACTTGCCTTTACCTAGCTCTGTTTCAACATTTTTTCTTGAAGCCAGGTGTTTTGATAAAGCAGATTCATTCACGATCCCACTTAAGTAGACTACATGCGCTACTTGGGTTTTATTCATTGCTTCTCTAAAATTAACAGCAGATTCCTTTTCTAGCGATTCATAATCAGAGGATGCTGACATGGAATGCACTAAGTAAAATGCGCCATCAATGTCTTTTGGGATTGTTTCTAAGGAGGCTTTGTCCAATAAGTCAACTTGAATGATTTCAATCTTTGACTTTAGAGATTCCGGAGGAGCGAATCTTTTTACATCTCGAACACAACAAATAACATGATGTCCAGCATCAACCAATATGGGTAGAAGTCGTTTTCCGATGTATCCAGATGAGCCAGTCAGTAATATTCTCATGTACTTAATTAAACACAGCGGTTTGATTTAACTTCTGATCTCCTAACAACATTAACTAGTCGCTAGTTGTTGTAAAATCAGTGATATTCTTTCTTCTTTATCTCGCAGCCTCGGAGAGAACGGACAGAGTCCTTGATTAATAGGAGGTCACAGGTCCTGCCTAATGGCAGATAAATCGGAGAACCTGCGACAGAGGCGGGGGTACGTTACTTTATCACCAATTCAGTATAGAAATTGAAGTAATTCGAATTAGTATTCGAATATTCTAGAGATTCGTTTTTGAGAGTTAATTTATTGTTTGATAGCCATATTGCACTCTCGCACCCCCATGATGTTGGGGAGAAAATTCCAAGTCCTATGATCGATCCAGAGTTATTACTAAGTAATTGAAATCCATTTGTGCTGTATCCAGCTTCAATGTCGTTACCAAGCGCAACTATGAATGTTCCATCTGGAGAAAAGAATGGTCGACCAATAATATCTGTAACTTTTCCTGTTTTGGAGTTCACCAGTTTATAGCCGTTTCCTTCTCCCCATTGAACCCGGATAGAGTAGAACCCAATTTTGTCGAAGTAGTATTCAAATGTGTGACCTACTTCATCGTAATTAGGATTGGTGCGGAGTTGAAGCCAGCTTCCGTCATCTAGTTTGACAAAGAGTTCATTGCCTTCTCTCCTAACTCTTGAACCGAATTTCCCTAGTTGATATTCTTCAATTGCCAACGATTTTTTATAGAAGTTTCCAAAATCCTTAGTTAAAGAGTTTATGAGTTCGTTCGAAAGGAAATAGGGATCAAAATCACCTGATGAACTTGGTTTAAGCTGGATCGTCTTGTCTTTGAAGATCAAAGTTGTATCGAGGGAGTTAGACTCAATCCATCGTTTCATTTGCCCAAAAAGTAGATTGGCGCTTAATGTGGCTATTAGGAGTAGTAGGTATTTCATTTAGAGTCTTTGTACTTAATTGTTAACATCAGGAAGTTGCCTAAAACTTCAATAATAACCTACTGAATTGAAAGGATATCGAGACCGACTTGAATAATTCCTTGAGGGTTAATCCTTCTTCCCGTTCAACAAACCCTTAGTAAACTTAGCGAAGTCTTTGAAGCCATCTTTGGTGAAAACAGATTTCATTACTTCCCAGCGGTTAGTGGGTTTTGTGGGGGTGAATTTTGGGGCTTTGTTTTCTGTTTTAGGCAGCGGATTGGTCTTGGTTGGGTCGTAGCCCACAAGGCTGTTTGAGCGATCAAAACTTTGCTTTGCTTGGTCTTTATAGCCTAATTTCTCTTCCACCAAACCTTTGTTGTTTAAGGCAATGGCATCTTCTGGGTCCATTTCAACGGCCTTTTCATAATCGGATATGGCGCCTTCTAAATCACCCGTTCTATCTTTGAAGAATGCACGGCTCGAATAGCGGTAGGGGTTGGTAGGCTCAAGTTGAAGTGCTTTCTCAAAATGAACTAAAGCCAACTCGTTTTTATCGTTGAGGTGGAGGGCAACGGCATAATCGCCAATAAAAGAAGCATGGGTAGGGAAGAGTTGGGTCAGCTTTTCAAAGTCGGCTAAAGCGGCTTCCAGTTGGCCAATTCTAGAAAGTGCCCTGGCGCGGTTGTGCAAACCTGTAGTATGGTTCGGTTCTTTTTCCAGCGCTTTGTTAAAGCATTTTACGCCTTCTTCAAACTTTGCATTCTCGCAGTGTTTAACCCCTTCTTTGATCCACTTTTCAATCATCTCGCTCATTTGATGCAAATATAATCAGTCAACCCAAGCATTCCCCAAATTGATTCCATTGTTCACTAGTTTTTCCTTTTTAAGTCTGCTTTTCATACTCTTTCTTAGAGATCATTGGAATATTTAGATTTGTGGCGATGGGTTGCGATTTATTTCTAAAACCAGTCAACAGATACTTGCTTTTGTATATGCTAAAACGGAATGCGAATTGTATATTCGTGACAAATTGATTCCATGAGTTTGCATCCTGATCAGGTCTTACAATCATTAAAATCCGGTGACTTCAAACCAGTCTATTTTTTGCAGGGTGAAGAACCTTTTTACATCGATCAAATCGTAGATTATATTGAGGATAATTGTCTTCAGGAAGCCGAAAAAGGCTTTAACCAAACCATTCTTTATGGTAAGGATGTGAGTATGGCTGAAGTGTTGACCCATGCCCGTAGGTTTCCAATGATGGCCGAAAGGCAAGTGGTCATTGTTAAAGAGGCCAAAGATATTCAGGATTTGAATAAAGAGGATGGCCAGAAATTGCTGTTGCAATATTTGGAGCAACCCGTGCCCAGTACGGTATTGGTTTTTGGGCATAAGCATAAGAAAGTAGACGGCAGACGGCCTTTGGCCAAAGCCTTGAAAGATAAGTCGGTGTTGGTAACCACTACACCTTTAAGAGATTACGAGTTGCCGGCTTGGATTGATAAGTATGTGAAGTCTCAGGGCTACAGCATCAATCAAAATTCGGTACAAATGCTGGCCGAATATATTGGAACGAACCTAGAAAGGTTGTCCAATGAAATTAGCAAAGTGATTGTGAACCTCGGTGAGGGAAAAGCCATCAACGAAGACCTGATTCAAAAGTACGTAGGCATCAGTAAAGAATACAATGTTTTTGAATTGCAGAAGGCCATTTCGCAGCGCGATATATTAAAGGCCAATAAGATGGTGAATTACTTTGCCGCCAATTCAAAAGCCAACCCTATCATTCCGATGGTAGCGGCTTTGTATTCTTATTACGCCAAACTGCTGATTCTTCACGGAAGTAAAGATCAGTCGGATAAAGGCTTGGCTGCTGCCATGGGTACGAACCCTTATTTTATAAAGGAGTATAAACTGGCTGCCCGAAATTATCCGGTGGGTAAAGTGATGCAGAATGTGAGTATTCTTCGCGAAGCAGATTTAAGGAGTAAAGGTGTTGGAGCAGGCAGTATGACAGATGGAGACATCTTTAAGGAATTGGTGTATCGGTTGATGCATTAAATAAATAGGTTGATGAAATTATTCTTAGCGGTAATTCTTCAACAGCAATATTCACAAGAGATTAGAGTTTAGATAAGAGTGAACAAACAGAGATAAATGAAGCACAAAATTCTTTTGATCGCCACACTGTTCTGTCTTCACGGGTCATTAAACGCACAAAACACACTACATCCGTCCAATCCGAATATCTATTTTTCTTCGGGACTGGAGCTTTTGGAGATGGAGAAGTACAGCGCAGCCCGTGATCAGTTTGAGCGATACTTGGCCCAAGGCGATGACGAAATTAAAAAGGCAGATGCCGAATACTATATGGCGTTTTGCGCCCTCAACCTCGACAATGGCGATGGGGCACAATTGATATCACAATTTGTTAGAAACAGACCCAATCACCCAAAGGCGGCAAAAGCCTATTATAATTTGGGTGTGGTGAGTTTTAAAAACGGTGATTTTACCACTGCCGAAAGGTATTTTAAACTGGTGAACCCTTCCGCCCTTAACGGGGAAGAAAGGGTAGAAACCAATTTTAAAATTGCCTATTCACTGTATGCTTTAAGGCGATATGAGGAATCTGTTCCTTATTTCGATAAAGCCAAAGGGAGCAAAGGACCTTATTATGCTGATGCTAATTACTATGCTGGCTACTTGGCTTATGCGTATCAAGATTACGATAAAGCTTTGGTCGACTTAAAGAATGCTGGCACTACTGAGAAATATAAGGAAAGAGTGCCAATTATGGTGGCCAGTGCTTTTTACCAACAGAAGCGTTATGGTGAGTTGGTACAATATGCTTCTCAGTTTAAAACCGCGATAGCCGAAAACCGCAAGCTTGATTATCTGTATCAGATTTACCAGATGACCGCTGAATCTTATTATAACCAAGGACAGTATAAGGAGAGTTTAGAGTATTATGATTTGTACAGCCAGTTGGCGCAGCAAAACGTTACCCAAGAGACTTTGTACAGAATGGGTTATGCCTATTATAGTACAGGACAAGCCGAAGAGTCCATAGAGCAGTTCAAGAAAGTAGCGCTCAATAGTGACACACTTGCTCAAAACGCTTCTTATTATTTAGGAAAGCAATATGTAGAGCAAGAGAACTTCCTTTTTGCCATTGCTGCGTTCGATAAGGCTGCCAGCTTAGGTTTCAATAAAGAAATTCAGGAGGAAGCTGCTTTCAACTCGGCCAAGGTGAACTTCCAAGCCAGTAAATACTCTCAGTCCATTATTGCTTTGGACAAGTTTATGAGAGACTACCCAACCAGTGATTACATTCCTGAAGCGAACAATTTATTGAGTGAAGCCTTTTTGAATACGAATGATTATTCGAGGGCAATTACTTTCATTGAAAGAATTGAAAACAAATCTGACCGATTGAAAGAAGCCTATCAAAAGGTGACCTTCTTCAAAGGAACAGAGTTTTATAATGCACGAAAGTATGACAACGCAGTACAGTTGTTCGATAAGTCGCTGCAATACCCGATAGATAAGGATTTGGCCACCGCCACCTACTTCTGGAAAGGAGAGGCCTTTGCCACTGCTCGTAATTACCCACAAGCGATTGCTTCATATAAGAAGGTGATCACCTCAGGAAATAGAAATTCAGAATACTTAGTGAAGGCAAATTATGGTTTGGGTTATGCTTACTATAATGGTAAATCATATACGGACGCCAGAATTTACTTTAAACGCTATGTAGATGCGCTAGAAAATGCCCGTGACAAACAAAATTACAATGATGCACTCATCAGGCTTGCCGATTGCTACTATGTAGATAAGGAGTATGCTAGTGCGATTACTTATTACGATCGTGCCATTGGAACGAGTAACCCAAATATCGATTATGCATACTTCCAAAAAGGAGTAGTGTATGATTTTGAAGGAAGACCAGCAGACGCCATCGCTAGTTTAGATGTGGTGATCAATCGTTTTGCGGATTCGCGTTATTATGATGATGCTATTTATAAGAAGGCACAAATTCAATTAGAAGACCGCCAGTTCAGAAATTCGATTCAAGGTTTTAACAGAATTATTGATCGACTGAACCAAAGCCCATTTATTCCTTATGCTTATGAAAGTCGTGCTTTGGCCTATTTCAATTTAGAAGACTACGATCAGGCAGAGCGTGATTACAAAACCATTTTGGACAATTATATCACCAGTTCGGTTTCTAATTCAGCCTTGCTTGGTTTACAGAACACTTTAAAGCTTCAGAATAAAACCATTCAGTTTGATCAGTACTTGGCACGTTATAAGAGTGCTCACCCAGAGAATCAGGCTTTGGAGAATATTGAATTTGAATCAGCCAAAAACTTGTTCTTTGGACAAGAGTACAGCGCTGCCATTGGTGCTTTGGAAGATTACAGAAAGAATTATCCCAACAGTGGTTTGGTGCATGAAGCCAAATATTACCAGGCGGAAAGCTATTATCGTTTGAGCGACACAGAGAAAGCGCTTGAGATGTTCTATGCAATTAATCGTGATAACAAAATCACTGGCATGGATCGTGTCTTTGAGCGTATTGGTGAATTGCAGTTAAAGGCGGGTGACTTTAAGGAAGCCACGAGCTTCTATGGTCAATTGGAAAAAGTAGCCAAAAGCAAAAGGCAAGAAAACGATGCTTGGTTAGGCTTGTTAGAAGCGCATTACCGATTGAGTGAGTATGCTCAAATGCGAGTTTACGCTAAGAATATCATTACCAAAGGATCTGTTACGCAGGAAGCTACGGATAAGGCACAATTGTATTTAGGTAAGGCAGCCTATGCTGAAGGGAACTTCGATGAAGCTATTGATCAGTTTTTGACCACATTGAATACAGCCAAGAACCAGTATGGAGCAGAGTCACAGTTCATGGTGGGTAAGATTTTCTATCAACAAAAACAGTATCAACAGTCGTTGAATACGCTTTTTGAAATGAATGAGAATTTTTCAGCCTATGATGAATGGCTCGGAAAAGCCTTCTTATTGATTGCTGATAACTACATTGCTTTGAATGAGATTTTCC
This sequence comes from Roseivirga echinicomitans, assembly GCF_001592935.1. Classification (GTDB taxonomy): domain Bacteria; phylum Bacteroidota; class Bacteroidia; order Cytophagales; family Cyclobacteriaceae; genus Roseivirga; species Roseivirga echinicomitans. Next base: position 484,425 of record NZ_LRDB01000050.1, on the reverse strand, counting down.
AAGCCAAGGCTACGGTAAACTCAATCATTCAGTATTCTCAGTTGGATGACATTAAAGAAGAGGCAAAAATCAAATTGAAACAGATTGAGAAATTAGAAGCTGAGGCGCCATCGCAAGAAGAAGTAAATGCAGATACCACAAGAAAAGGAGGGAATTAAGATGAGAGACTTTAGATATATCATTACTCTTGTTTTTGGAATGTTGGCCTTCACTGCTTTTGGCCAGCAAGGTGAATTGGAAGAATCCGAAATTGTAATTAGAAAGGATAGGAAGATTACGCTTCCGCCTGCCACTAGAAATTTTGAGAAAATTCCGCAGTTGCCAGTGCAAAAAGCCCAGTCGCAACAGACCTATACTTTCCATGAATATGTACTGAGTTTAACGCCAATTCAGCCCAATTTCAGGGCCGTTAATTTAGCAATCAACCAAAAGGAAAAGGATATTACGGGTAACTACTTCAAGCTGGGTTATGGCAATTACGGAACATTGTTGGGCGAGGCTTACTTGGGTTCTACGCGAAACCCGAATTATCTCTATAATTTATATATAAGACATCGCTCTTCAGCAAAAGGCCCAGTTTTCGATAAGAATTCTGGTGATTCCAAAACTGATGTGGTGTTGGGAGGAAAATTCTTCAATGGTAAGAATACTATTTCAGGAGATATTCAATATGGAGAAAGGAAAGTGCATTTCTATGGTTATAACCCAGCTTTGGATCTTACTCCTGATTTAGTTGAGCGAAAGTTCAACAGCTTTACGGCAAGGGCAGGTGTGGAAAAAACGGCTCTGGATGAGGTAACAACTTATCATTTTAAGACAGACTGGGATTTCTTTAGAGATAACTTCGAAGCTAAAGAAAGCCGATTCAATTTCGATTTAGGTTTAGGTTATAAATTCTCAGAAGAACTTCGCTTTAAAGTGGGTGGCCAAGTAACCTTCTCAAGCCGCGAAGACACAGAGAAAATTGGTAGAAATTTTTACAATGCGAAGCCACGCTTGGAATATGCTACAAATAGCTTTAAAGTAAGTGTGGGGGCTAACTTAGCCGGTGATAATGATGACTTAACACAAATTACTACGGCTGCAAAAGATGGCTTTAAAGTATATCCTTATGCTAGACTGGATGTTAACCCGACCAGTAGCATTAATATTTATGGAGGTTATCAAGGAGATTTGGAATACAATTCTTTTCAGGGTTTTGCAAGTGAGAATGCATTTCTACAGAGGGATTTTATTTTACTCAACACGGATAAGGAGAGCGATATTTTCGCAGGAATTAACCTCGACTTGACCAACGGCCTCAGGTTGAACGCTGGGCTCTCAATGGCTTCCATCCAACGTATGCCATTCTTTACGAATAGCATTACCGATTCCACTAGGTTTGAGGTATTGTATGACAACGATGCTGTCGGTCGCACGAATGTTTATGGCGAAGTGGTTTTTGAAAAAGTGGAAAATGTTCGAAGCGGTCTAAGGTTCGATTTTTTCGATTATACCTTGAACGCTTTGGCCGATCCATATCATAAACCACAGTATCAAGCGGTTTTTAACAATATCTTTTATCCAATAAAGAATTTAAAGATAACTGCAGACCTCTATTACATGGGAGGACTGATTGGTCTGAATAGAGAAAGCAGTACAAGGGTAGAGATGGATGATATTGTGGATATGAATTTGGGCGGTGATTATGACTTGAATGAAAAGATTTCTGTGTTTTTACAATTCAAAAATGTCTTTGGGAAAGAGTACGAAAGATACCTGAATTACCCAAGTCGAGGCATTCAAGTGTTGGGAGGGATTACAGTATCCTTCTAATTTTGTAGATTCGCATGGGCTACACCTTTAATATCGTAGCTATATTTTGTTAATTTGAACAAATATCAACCAATAACTATTTCTTATGGCTGCTAAAAAGAAGAACAGTTCTTCAGACAACAATAAAAAGGTGGGTAAGACACCTGCAAGTGTGGGTAAAAAAAGAGCCCCTAAAAAAGAAGAACCCAAGGTGTCTGATGATGACTTTGGTTTAGATGATATTGATGATTTAAATACTCTTGATGACAGTACGGAAGAGTTAGAGCTCGTGGATGATGAAATTTCGAAAAGTGAAACTTCAGATAAGCCGTCCGTTCAAGAAGAGGCACCTAAGGAGGGAGTAAAAGAAGAACCGTCTTCAAAAGTGGCAGCTCCTGTTGTAGTTGAAAATAAAGATCAATCACCAGCACCTAAAAAGAAGGTAATTATGGTAGAAAAGAAAGAAGAAGAGAAAAAGAGCGGAGGCATTTGGATCGTCATTGTCGTGCTACTGGTTGTGTTTTTGGTCATATTTTATTTTGTGTTCTATAAGAAAGAAGCCCCAAAACCTGAGCCTGTAGTCAAGCCTAAAATTGAGCAACCAAAGGTTGAACCTCAGCCAGAACCGGAGCCTGTAAAAGTAGAAGCGCCAAAAGCTGAATTGATTACAATTTCTGAACGTCAAGGGCGTTATTTTGCCGTAGTAGGTAGTTTCTTTGATGGTGACTTAGCGGAAGATAAAGGAAACCAATTGGTAGCCTCTGGAATTACTGCACACGTTCTAAAGCCTATTGGAAACTCAGCTTTTCATAGAGTTGGGATCATGATTCCAAATGTAGGTTCAATTAAAGAAGCGGAAGCCGCTTTGGCATCCTACAGAGAGAAATACGGAAAAGAAGTCTGGGCACTTAAATATTAAAATGACAATTATTCAAGAACTCGCAGCATCTGATACTTTAAACGTTTCAGGTGGCGATGGAGGAGCTTTATTTTGGTTTGATTTACTGTTAAAAGGAGGGATCTGGTTGATTCCTTTGATAGCACTTTGGATTACAGCGATTTACATATTTTTTGAACGATATAGGCATATCAACAGAGCCTCCAAAACTCCATTCGAGTTTATGGACAAAATCAAAAATTTGGTTTTAGCAGGTGATATCAATGGAGCAAAACTCCTTTGTTCTCAAACTGAATCGCCCATTGCCAAAATGATTGAGAAAGGGATCCATAGAATTGGTAGTCCGTTAAAGACTATTGAGGCTTCTATCGAGAACGTAGGTAAAATTGAGGTGTATAAGCTTGAGAAGAACTTATCTATGTTGGCGACCATATCGGGAGCTGCCCCAATGGTGGGGTTCTTAGGTACGGTAACAGGGATGATCCAAGCTTTTATTGCCATAGCGCAGGAAGAAGGTTCGGTGAGCCCTAAGCTTTTATCCACGGGTATTTACGAAGCCATGATCACTACAGCCCTCGGCTTGGTGGTGGGGATTATTGCCTACTTAGGTTATAACTACCTAGTTTCTAGGGTTCAGAAGGCCATCCATTATATGGAGTATACTTCGGTTGACTTTATTGATTTACTTCAAGAGCCTCAATAATGGATATTAAATCGAAACTTAAGGTGGATGCCAACTTCAGCATGTCTTCAATGACAGACATTGTGTTCTTGTTGTTGATCTTCTTTATGCTGACGGCTTCCTTTATTACTCCTTCTGGTTTACCAGTAAACTTGCCTTCATCAGCAGCTTCTAATATTGTAATGCAGAAAAACAGCGTTACCATCACAGAAGATTTACACTACTATGTGAATGATAAGGAAGTAACACTTTCAAACTTGGAACAAGAATTGCGTAAAGTAATAAGCGGGCCCGATGGTTCAGTTACTTTACATGTAGATAAAACTGTGGATGCTGAGTACTTTATGAAAGTAGCAGGCATTGCAGCCCTTTTAAAGCAAAAAGTAACTATCGTTACTAAACCTGAGTAAAATGTCAGATCAAGAAAAAAAGGATAAGAAGTTCAGTATGATCATGTCGATAGTCGTGCATGGTACCATACTGACTTTGCTTTTATTTCTTGTGGCGTGGCGTCAACCTGATCCGCCAATCCCTGAATACGGTATAGAATTGAATTTTGGTTTCGAAGAAGCTGGCTCTGGAGATATCGAAAGAGAAAATAAGGCTGAAATTGAAGAAACTGAAAATGATACACCTTCTGACGCTGAGCAAGAGTCAGAAGAGGAGCCAGTAGAGGAAACTCCAGTGGTGGAGGAAGTCAAAGAAGTGGTTCCGCCTAAGCAAGAGGTAGTCAAGGAAACTCCTAAACCTAAAGAAGAGGTGAAAGCCGAAGTGGTTCAAGAAAAAGAGAGCGAAGTTAAAGCGGTAGAGAAGAAAGTAGAAGAGGTTGTTGAGAAGAAAGAAGAAGAAAAGCCGCCTGTAGAAGTTAAAAAGGAAGTAACCAAACCTGTAGAAGAAAAGAAAGAAGAGGTAAAGCCTAAACCTGTACCTGTAGTGGACCAACGTGCTATTATGGGCGGAGGAAAGAAAACGGAATCGGACAATAAAGAAGCTGCTTCTAACAATCAAGGAAAAGAAGTAGATAAAAGAGGCAATATGGGCGACCCTAAAGGAAAGACCACTGCCAATGGTACACAGCCTGGTGGTGCTGATTTAGGAGTTAGTTTGAGTCTAGACGGCTGGAGATGGGAGAGACCCCCTGCAGAAAAGGACGATTCCCAAATTGAAGGGGTGATTAAGTTTAGAATCGAAGTAGATGATCGAGGAACGGTAATTAACGTGACCAAAATCCCGGGTACTACCATTAGCGATAACACCATTATCGAGTTCTATAAAAAACAAGTGGAGAAGCTTGCCTTTATCCAGACTAACCCGTCAAAAATGGCAGCTAACATTTCTAAAGGGGAAATCACCTTTGTCATCAAAACGAATTAATTCGTATTCACCTGCTTTGAGTTGAACTGGAGTCAATTAAGAAACTTAACAATAAAGAGGGAATGGATTATCCATTCCCTCTTTATTGTCTATGGCCTTCGTAAAGTCATTCGATCTACCGTTAGTCTACAAAATGACTATACTTCTTGTACGGTTACGCGGATTGAACTAATATAGTAGCTTAACTAAAAAATTACTGACTTGGGTTTTATAGAAGATGCTGTATCCAGCTTTAGTGGCTGGATTTGGGGAGTTCCCCTCTTGATATTGGTAATGGGTGGTGGACTAGTATTCTTGTTTTATTCGCGGTTTTTACCCTTCAAATACATTGGTCACGCTATAAATGTATTGAGAGGGAAATATGATACTCATCATGAAGAGGGACAAATAACCCACTACGAAGCACTTTCTACAGCTTTAGCAGCTACCGTAGGCATGGGTAATATTAGTGGTGTGGCGGTTGCCATTACCATGGGTGGTCCAGGTGCTATTTTTTGGATGTGGGTTTCCGCATTTGTCGGTATGGCTACCAAGTTTTTTACCTGTACGCTTTCGGTGATGTACCGAGGAAAAGACAGTGAAGGTGAAGTAAGAGGTGGCCCCATGTATGTGATTACCGAAGGCTTAGGTAAGAAATGGAAGCCAATGGCCATATTCTTTTGCGTTTTTACGCTGATTGGTGCTTTGCCAATTTTTCAAGCAAATCAACTTACTGCGGCCATGAATGCTGTTTTAGGTCCAGCAGTGGGATATGATACTGAAGCAACATTTAGCCTATTTGGTGCCCCAGTGGGAATAGCATCATTTGTTACTGGACTTATCTTAATGGCTTTGGTATCTATGGTTATTTTTGGTGGAATTAAAAGAATTAGTAGTGTAGCTGCCAAGTTGGTGCCTTCTATGGTAGTCTTGTATTTCGGTTTGGTGATTTACATTCTACTTCAGAATGTAGGGGGTATTCCTGATATTTTCGCTTCAATTTTTGAAGAAGCATTTTCTGGTAATGCCATTTTGGGTGGTGGCATCGGTGCTGTGATTATTATTGGCGCTAAGAGAGCTGCTTTTTCAAACGAAGCAGGAATTGGAACTGCCCCAATGGTACATGGAGACACTAAAACGGAGGAGCCGGTACGTGAAGGTCTTGTGGCTATGCTCGGTCCAGCGATTGATACACTTTTAGTATGTACACTTACAGCATTGGTGATTCTAGGTACTGGAGTTCATCATGAGTTTATTGGTGCGGCTGATACGGGTTTGCTTGGTGTAACATTAACATTGAAGGCTTTTAATGCGGCTATCCCAGGAGTGGGAGGCTATTTATTAGGGCTGTGTATCTTGGTATTTGCCGTGTCTAGTTTACTTTCTTATTCTTATTATGGAGTGAAAAGTGTATCCTACTTGTTCGGAGCGAAAAAAGGAGAACTTTACAATTATGTATACATCGGTACAATTATTCTTGGAGCCGTAGCTTCTTTGGGTTTTGTAGTGAATTTGATTGATGGTAGTTTTGCTTTGATGGCGATTCCAACCATGGTTTCAGCACTGATTCTAGCCCCTAAAGTAATGAAAGCAACAAAATCTTACTTTGCTCGCCATAAAGCGGGAGAGTTCGATAAGAAATAAGGTAGAGCATAGAAATTATGAGAAAGTCGGTTTGGTTTCCAAATCGACTTTTTTGGTTTTAAGGGGTGGGGAAGAAGTTTACTTCATGAGCTCCCTCGCGCTCTCTAACGAACTTTCGGAGAATTGCTTACCACCAATCATTTGCGCCAATTCAGACAGGCGTTCATCATGATTGAGCTTCCTGATGTTACTTGCCGTCACATCTTGTGCATTGTCTTTATACACATAGTAATGTGATTTTCCTCTCGCTGCAATTTGTGGCAAATGCGTAATGGTAATCACCTGATGGTTTTGCGCCATCTTGTTCATCATTTCGGCCATCTGAATAGAGATTTCCCCCGAAATACCAGCGTCAATCTCATCAAATACGATCGTAGGCAAAGCGGTTTTGTCTGCCAGAATATATTTTACGGCAAACATCAGTCTTGAAAATTCACCACCAGAGGCCACTTGTTTTAACGGCTGTGGCGCAATGCCTTTGTTTGCAGAAAACAACAAGTTGATTTTGTCAACGCCTGATTCTGAAGGAACCTGCTTTTCATGCTGAATGGCCAGTTTAGCATGAGGCATTCCAAGGTCATCGAGCAATACGCCAATTTGCTTTTCGAAACCAGCGAATACTTTGGTTCTCGATTGGCTCAGGACTTCGCCAGAAGTTTCAACCAACTCAAACGCTTGATTGGCTTCCTTTTCTGCTGCCTCAATGGCCTCATCTAAGTTACCCACTCTTAGTACTTTATCTCCTAGTTCTTCATAAATAGAAAGGAGGGAAGTAACATCCGACACTTGATGCTTTTGTTGTAACTTATAGATTAGACTTAGTCTTTCTTGTACCTCTTCTGCTCGTTTTGGCTCGTACTCTACTTGTTCTTCTTCTGTTTCCAGTTCAGCAATAATGTCTTTTAATTCAATCCAGCTGCTGTTCAGTCGCTCAAAAAGGCTTTCGTACTCTTTCGCAAACTTATTGATTTGGCCTAAAGCTGTTTTAGCACCCTGCAGCATTTGGTTGGCGTTCATCTCCGATTGATCTAAAGCACTGAGTGCTTCATTCAATTTGAGTTTGATTTCTTCAGCGTTTTCAAGCTTATTGAGTTCAGCCTCTAAGGTTTCTTGCTCTTCCGCTTGAAGCTGTGCTTTGTCCAGTTCATCAAATAGAAACTGGTGGTAATCTGATTCTTTTCTTAATTCGGCAGATTCTGATTTAAGTTGCTCCAGTATCTCATGCTTTTCACGATAGTCAGAAAAGGCCTTGCTATATTTTTGTAGTAAGCTGTTGTTTTGAGCGAAAGCATCAACCAAACTCAGTTGATAGCTATTGGCGCCTAAAAGCAAATTGTCATGCTGAGAATGGATGTCCATTAATCGTTTCCCAAGTAGTTTAAGGAAATCAAGGTTGGTCACGCCATCATTAATAAAAGCCCTGGACTTTCCGTTAGGGCTTATTTCTCTTCGGATGATGCACTCAGCATCATAGTCCATGTCATTTTCTTCAAAAAAAGAATTGAGTTGATAGGCAGAAACATCGAAAACACCTTCGATTACGCATTTTTTCTCTTGATCGAGCAGTGATTTGCTATCTGCACGATTGCCTAGAAGTAAGCCTAATGCTCCCAGAATAATGGATTTTCCAGCGCCAGTTTCACCCGTAATGATATTCAGTTGAGCATCAGGGTTGATTTCTAACTGTTGGATCAGGGCGTAATTTTCTATACTCAGGCGTTGAAGCATATCACAAATGTATCAATTACATGGACTCGCAACAATACTAGTTTTGAACGATTTTTTGATATTTATTTCTGCGTGTGGGATCGAGCTTTAATAACTCATTGTAGACCTCTTTTCTGATGTTCGTTTGACCTTCTGAAAAGATGCTAGTGATCTCTTCATTTTTGGTATCTAAAAATGCGGTAATCAATATAGCGTTGGGAAGTATCTCATTGACGGTTTGAATATCTTTAATGACTTGGCTGATGGTTTCCCTAGAAGCCACTGGGTCATCTTTGAATTTGTCTAAACCATTAATGTGGTAATCGTAAAGTCCTTTTCTCACTGGCTCGTATTGACTATTGATGGCCAAGTTCTCCACTAACCAATATCGATTTCTTCTACTTTGAAATTGGCCCCAACCAGTACCTCCATTATTCTGTGCATTGTTGACCACATTTAAGGCCGATCTGAAATAAGGTGTTCCACCCAATGGACTGAAGGAGTCGTAATCTAAACCAATGGCGATGTAGGCATAGAAACCCAAAAGCGAAGTGATGTTGTTAAGGAATCTGTTTTCACTGAAATCCATGTTTTGCCCTTGGCTGAATTGAAATTCCCAATCACGGTCGGCAAAGTTTAACAGTAGCGTTTCATAAGAAGCCCCATAAACAGGTCTAATGATCTGAATTTGCGCATTGGCCTTAAACTGACCGATAGATGGTTGGTCTTGAATGTTGAGAATTAGATTCCCTTTGATTTTTTCGTTGGCTTGAAAGTTATCATTCGTCCAAGCTCTATCATTGAAGAAACGCTGCATGGCTGTTTCCATTTCAGAGAAAATGGCCCTTTCAGTAGTCTGTACATTGGATGCATTTACACTCACTGTAAAGTCAAGCTCTTGAGCGACCATCTGGAGTGGGAGTGTGGCTAAGATTAGCCCGAAGAAACTAAGCTTCCAGTTTTTGAACGATGGCATTGATGATGTCTTTGGCAACTTCCCTTTTTGACTTTAACTCAAAATGCTGAATATTATTTTGATTGTCAATGATCGTAATCTTATTCGTGTCGTGACCAAATCCTGCACCCTTGTCGTTGAGCGAGTTAAGTACAATAAGGTCGAAATTCTTACTTTTTATTTTTTGTTGGGCGTGCTCTATTTCCGCTTCGGTTTCTAGTGCAAAACCGATATTGAGTTGATTCTTCTTTTTAATAGCACCAAGAGATTTGGCGATATCGGTAGTCTTCACCAACTCAACCGTCATTTCATTGCCCTTCTTCTTTATCTTTTGGTCAGCTACCGTTTTGGGCGTGTAATCAGCCACAGCAGCAGCCATGATATTGATGTCGGAAGTTTGATTGGCAGTAGAACAGGCTTCGTACATCTGATTGCCCGATTTTACTCGAATCAGCTTGATGTTTGCATGTTCAATAGTGAGGTGTGTTGGGCCTGAAATTAACGTAACTTCTGCGCCTTCGTTGGCTGCTTCTTCTGCTAGGGCAAAGCCCATTTTTCCAGTAGAGTGGTTACCTATAAAACGAACAGGATCAATTGCCTCATACGTTGGGCCTGCCGTAATCATTACCTTTTTTCCTTTTAGTGTAGATTTCTTTAAGAAGAAACCTGAAAGATAAGCGACAAGATTTTCAGGTTCAGCCATTCTACCTTGCCCTATGAGTCCGCTAGCTAGTTCTCCATGTTCAGCTTCAATAAGGTGGTTCCCGAAACCAATCAGTTTTTGAATATTGGCCAATACCGATGGATGTTGGTACATGTCCAAATCCATGGCTGGGGCAAAAAACACTGGGCATCTCGCGGAAAGGTAAGTAGCCAACAGCAGGTTATCGCAAAGGCCGTTGGCCATCTTTCCAATGGTGTTAGCACTGGCAGGCGCCATGATGATGACATCTGCCCAAAGTCCTAAGTCAACGTGATTATTCCATTCACCTGTTTTGTCTTTTTGGAAATCAATCAGGACAGGGTTTTTGGAAAGGGTAGAAAGTGTTAGGGGGGGGATGAAATCAGTAGCAGCTTTGGTCATAATGACCTTAACTTCTGCGCACTCTTTCACTAGCAACCTAACGAAAATAGCAGCCTTGTAAGCTGCTATACTTCCGGTTACTCCCAGAATAATTTTCTTACCCTTTAATAACATTAGGTATTATTTTGTTTCAGTAGCTTCTTCAGCTTCATTCATTCTCCAATAGATTTCGTCATTGGCGAACTCTTCTATGGCCATAGCAGTAGGCTTTGGCATTCTTTCATAGAATTTAGAAATTTCAATTTGCTCTCTGTTTTCAAAAATCTCTTCGAGATTATCTACAGTAGAAGCAAACTCTGAAAGTTTTCCGTTTAGCTCTTCTTTCATATCAGTTGCAATCTGTTTAGCTCTTTTAGAGATCACTGCAATTGATTTGTAAAGGTTACCAGTTGACTCACCTATTTTGTCTGTGTCTCTAGTAATGATTGATGCGCTTGCGGCCATAATTATTGCGTTTTATTAAGTTCTTGTAATTCTTTTAATGACTGGTCATACCAGCTTGATACTTTGCTCATGTATTCGCTTTCAGGGTATCTTTCTGAAAACTCCTTATAGAAGGCTACGGTTTTATTATATCGCTCTTTTTTTCTAGACTGAATACTATTGTCGGCCAGTTTAAATTCCGTTTCAACGGCCAAGTAAAGTAATTCTTCATTGTATTTTGAATCCGGGAAGTCATGCTTGAAAGCCTCAATCGTAACAATAGCGGCTTCTAAATAGTTCTTATATGACAATCCAGTTGTGAGTTTATGATAAAGCTTGGCCTTCAAATAGGCTTTTGTTTCGAACCTCACTTGTAGCTCGTCAATGATTTTGTTGGCATCATCATAATACTTTGAGGCAGGCCATCTGTTTAGGAAGTTCTGCATTGATATTACCGCCTCTTCTGAGCTTGTTTGGTCTAAGTTTGCGTCTGGGGCATCTTTATAAAGTGCATATGCTGACATGTACTCAGATTCTTCTGCATATTGACTTCTTCCGTAGGTTTGATAGAAGTTTTTGAATCGAAAAGAAGCCAGTTGATAAAGCCTTTGATAGTATAGACTATAGGCCCAATAGAACTGAACTTTCTCTGCTTCAATATTACCTCGGTAGTAAGGAGATATTTTTTCGAAAAGTATTTGTGCCTTGCTGTACTTACCTTGTTCATAAAAAGCAATGGCCCCTTTGTATAGTTCTTCGTAATCATCGCTTTTTTCAAGCTTGGCCAATCGGTTGGCGCAACTTGACAAAGAAATCATTACTGCGAAAAGGGTTAGAAATACCGTTTTTTTCATAAGCCTGCAAAGTTATTAGTAAAGTCCGATAATTCCAATCTTATTGAACTCTCTTACTTGAGCAAATAAAACTAGTTTTTTGGCTTCTATTCAGCGATTAACCATTTTTAACGCTGTTTAATTTTCCCTCTTGGTATCAACTTCCGGTTTCCAGTGATACCTTCAAGAGTAGGTTTTTGATCCAAGAGCCATTTAAAACCTTTGAGTCTACGGTCGGGTTGAACGATTTGGGGTCCAGGAATAAGCCTGCCGTCCACTTCACGATAGGTCCTTAATTCGGTCACCACATTATTGTTAAAATAGAGCGCCATGTTGGAACAACTCAATTTGTTCATCGTTAACGCTCCATTTTTATCAAAAGCGAAATAGATACTTTCTCCATTTCCAAAGACATCTGTTTTGCTAATGAGGCCTTCATCAAAGTCCACTACCATTTTTCTTCCTTTTACCTGATTGTAGTTTTCGGAAGAGTCTTGTGAGATGACAAATGAGTTTTGGTTCAAAAACATTTTTGAAATTCGATTATTGGCCAATTGAATTTTAATAGAATCAGCAGAAATTTGGCTGTCTGCATTCCAAATTAATGGAGAGTTATACATGTAGATGGTGGAATCCATCATATTGTAAGAAAGCGAATCGGCTGCGCCCTGAAAGTCCGATTTATACAACTGAACATTATGGAACGCACTGAGGTATTTCTTTCCAATTTCTTCATTCTGCACCGATTTTATGGTGTCGCCTTTAATAAACAGACTATCACCTTTCATTATTTTCTTTAGATAGGCATTGTCATAAATCAGTGCAGTACTTTCAGTTTTGTTGTAACGTACATGATCGCCATAAGCGGTCAGTGAATCGGAGAATGTTTCCATTTGTACATTCATGTCACCTTGATAGTACTTCAGGCTGTCATCCGCTATCAGTTTATCTCCATAAATACGGTAATCTTCTGTTTTGATCCAGCCGAAATATACTTCGCTGTATTTCTCTTGAGACTTGTAAAGAAAACCAACATTGGTGGAAAGTGAATCTCCATCTGCAGAAACTGCTAAAGTCCGACCTTTTGTAATGGCTACTTTATCAAGGGTTGCGTAATCCAATGAATCTGTTTCAAGAGTAAAGTCCGGATTGGTGAGCTCCACGGAATCTAGAAACAGTGCCGATTTGGTTTCTGAATAATAATATCCCCGATTACTTTTTAATACATTGGTACTGTCGACCAATTTGCCACCATTATAATAATAGCCTGTTTGGGTGTTTCGGTCGTAATCCAGAAAATCGGTATATAGGTTGGTGCTATCGTCCTTCAGCATAACGTTCTTGCGCATTTTGGCCATTCCATTGCTTCCTGTGTACTCCATGTAGTCTCCCGAAAGATCTAAAGAGTCTACGGTATCAATAATTCGGACATGGCCATAGGCTACCGCTTTATTCGTTTTGGTATAGAGGTAGGCGGAATCACAATAAATCACTGTACTGCCTTGTACCAATTTAACTGCACTAACAAGCCTCTGAAGTGGCTCTCCGTTCAGGGTTTCATAATATAGATATCCGGCAGTATCGATTCGTACCCTCTTCTGGGCAGAGGCCCAAGTAGTAGCAATTAGAAATAAAAATAAAAATAAGGGTCTGATCATGTTTTCGAAAGTGCAAAATTATCGATTTATGCTAATTTTGATTCATGTTGAATAGGTTTTTGAGTTTTATCAAAAAGCATGCCCTCAATTCGGAGGGAAATAAGTGGCTGTTGGCGGTGAGTGGGGGCATGGATTCCATGGTGCTTTTGAACCTTTGTCATCAGGCAGATTTTGATGTTTCCGTAGCGCATTGCAATTTTAATTTGAGGGGAGAAGAATCTGATGCAGACGCTCAATTTGTGAAAGATACCTGTTCTAGGCTGAAAATACCCTATTTTGAAAAACACTTTGACACAAAATCTTATGCTTCAGCGCATGGGATTTCCACTCAAATGGCTGCGCGTGATTTACGCTATGCTTGGTTCAACGAACTTTTGAAGGAACAGAATTTAGATCAATTGGCCGTGGCACATCATGCCCAAGATAATTTAGAAACCGTATTACTCAACTTGGCCCGAGGTACATCAATTTCTGGTTTAAGGGGGATGTTGCCGAAATCTGAAAATATTATTCGTCCACTTTTAGGCTTTGAAAGAGACGAAATCGAAAACTTCGCGAAGCAAGAAGGAATTGAATGGAGAGAGGATAGCTCGAATGCTTCGGATAACTATAAAAGAAATTACTTAAGACATCAGATTATACCAGCCTTCACCGAATTGAATGCTGGCTTCTATGCTACCTTTCAGAATACGCTCGAAAAGAATCTTGAAGTTGAAAGGGTTTTCCAAGAGAAGATTAATGCATTAAAGCCTTATATCGAAGAAGTTGTTGATGGTTACCGATTTTCAAAAGATCAAATCATTCACAGTGGCATTGGCGCTTTTCAGCTTTCGGAGTTGTTAAAACCTTTTGGTTTGAATTACGAGCAGAGCAAAGAGCTTTTGGTCGCCTTGGGAGGTATTTCCGGAAAAAAATTCAATACCAGTTCACACCAATTTCTCGTAGATAGGGAGTATGTCTTTATTACCGCACATCAAGCCAAGAAATTTGAGCCTCTTTTAATTGAAGAAGGGCAGGGGCAGTTTAGCCTTTCTCAACAGACATTTGAGATAAAGCGATTGGATGGCGATAGTGAGGTGGACAGAAATCCTTCAAATGCCTTTCTGGATTTCAATAAACTGACCTTTCCTTTGGAGGTTAGGGCTTGGGAAGAGGGGGATTACTTTTTTCCTTTGGGCATGAAAGGCAAAAAAAAACTGAGCGACTTTATGATTGACCAGAAAATTCCTCTAAACTTAAAAGACCAGATAAGAGTATTAACTTCTGAGGAAAATATTGTTTGGGTGATTGGCCATAGAATTGACGACCGATTTAAAACCAACGATCAAACCAAAGAAGTTTTAAGCATTAGCCGAAAATAGATAATGTATAACCCATTTAAGAAAACATACAGCCAGTCCGAAAAGGAACAAATCAATTTTTTGAAAGGGGTGGGGCCTTTCAGGAAACTAACGGATGATCAACTTTTTGCTTTTGTGCCTTATTTATACACCAGGAAATACAGAAAAAATGAGGCGGTTTTCTTTGCTAAAGACCCTAGTCAGGCGGTATATATCGTGAATCGCGGATTAGTTTCTCTAAATTTAGAACGTAATGGTTCCTTTGAAGAACTGGACCAAGCAGGAAAAAAAGAATGTTTTGGAGATAATGCTTTCGTTTTGGATAATCATCGATTGTATAGCGCTATTGTGTCTAGCGAGGATGCTGAGATCTTTGTTTTGCCGCAAGGCAACATCATGGATATCTTCGAATCCTATCCTGAAATTAAAGCTTCGGTGCTGGAATGTTTAATTGAACGCTATAATCATTATACCGAGAGTTTGTTTAAGGCCTACAAAGAGTCCTTTGGCTTCTTCGAACTTAAACAGGCCTATTCCGATCATCACAATTCAGAAAGAAACCGTAGCCTCTAAGTTTCATTTAGAGGTTTCACTTGTTATCTTTGCTCATCGAATTAATTTAAATCAAATCCAGTATACCCTATGAAAGTTACAGTAGTCGGTGCCGGAAATGTGGGCGCAACCTGCGCAGACGTTTTGGCCTACAGAGAAATTGCCAACGAAGTGGTGCTTTTGGACATTAAAGAAGGTGTTGCAGAAGGAAAAGCATTAGATATTTGGCAAAAAGCTCCTATCAATCTTTATGACACAAGAACAGTTGGTTCTACCAACGATTATGCTAAAACAGCAGGCTCTGATGTTGTAGTTATCACTTCGGGTTTACCAAGAAAACCGGGTATGACCAGGGATGATTTAATTCAAACCAACGCTGGTATTGTTAAAAGTGTAACTGAAAATGTTGTAAAACATTCTCCAGATGCAATCATCATTATCGTTTCAAATCCTTTGGACGTAATGACTTACCAAGCGCACATTACTTCTAAATTCCCAAGAACTAGAGTAATGGGTATGGCTGGTATTTTAGATACCGCAAGATACAGAGCTTTTTTAGCTGAGGCTTTAAACGTATCTCCAAAAGATATCCAAGCAGTATTGATGGGCGGCCATGGTGACACTATGGTGCCACTTCCTCGTTATACTACTGTAGGTGGTATTCCTGTAACTGAGTTGATCGGTAAGGAAGAGCTTGATGCTATTATCCAGAGAACTAAAACTGGTGGTGGTGAATTGGTGAAACTAATGGGTACTTCAGCTTGGTATGCACCAGGATCTGCTGCAGCTCAAATGGTGGAAGCAATTGCAAGAGATCAGAGAAGAGTATTCCCAGTTTGTATCAAACTAGAGGGTGAATACGGAATCAAAGATTGCTACTTAGGAGTGCCAGTAATTTTGGGTAAAAACGGTGTTGAGAAAGTAATTGAGCTTGATTTGAACGCTGAAGAAATGGCGCTTTTGAAAGTTTCTGAAGGACACGTAAAAGAAGTAATGACTGTATTGGATAACTTGGCTTAATCAATACCAGTTTTTTATAAAATATAAATCCCGATTCGTAAGAGTCGGGATTTTTTTGTTCGTAACGTGGCTGTTCTTGTGTTGTTTCTTAGAATCTAAATGCTATGGAAAGCAGAGCAGACCCATTTGATAAGCCATAATTGTAGCCTGAAGTTTCGGCTTTGATTTCAGTTCCGTTATTGTTATTTGAGTCCTTCTCTGTCAATGTTACTGAATAATAACTAAAGCTAGGCAAGACTTCAGCACCAAGTATAAGATTTTCGTTCAGCATATAATTAAAGCCAACTACTATATTGACTCCTGGCTCATAAATCGTTCTGTTACTTGAACTAAAATTGTTAGGCGCTGACTTATTCTCAAATTCAGTTTTCACCTGTCTGTAGTCGAAAGAAACATCTCCGCCATATCGAAGCTCTAATTTATCAGCCAATTCCTTTCTGTATTCTTTTCCAACTCTAAAATCAAAGCCTGTGTTTTTGTCCTTACTTACGGTAGTGCTAGTGCTATTGTCAGTGTTGTTTCCAGATATGATTAATGTGTTAAACCTCCAAAGCGACTGCTCTGTTCCGGTTCTGTAGGTTAACCCAAAACTATCGATGTTATAGAATGTCAGTCCTGCTTCTTGTTGTTTAACAGGCTCTTGCGCCATTAAACAATAGGACATAGAAAGCGATAAAAGTAAAAGTAATGATTTCCTCATTTTGATTAATTTTAGATGAATAAATAGAATAATTCAATAATGAACGTTCGATGGCATTTGAACAATTTTCAGGCCATAAACTCACTTGCTGGGTGATTTGTGAGATTATTCATCTTCAAAATGTTGGATAGAATTGATAAGTCGTTGATAGAGATTTAATTGGGATAAGAAAATACAATTCTATGTGATGCTGTAAGGAGTTTGGTTCAACTGTTTTTCTTGGCTGCCAATCGCATTTCATCGCTGTTCCATTGGCGGGTGTCATCAATTATACCGCGTTTTAAGTCTTCTTCCAGTTGTTCCTCTTGTTTTTTGATTTCTTCTCGCACTTTAAAAATATACTCCTTCGTGTCCTTAGGTCTTTCAGTTAGCTTTCTAAGCATTTCTTCATCGTATTGAATGAACTTCTGAGATTGACGATGCACCGTATATTTCCTGTGCCCCATGTTCGTGAGAACGTCTCCAGCCATTTTTACGGAAGTCTCCAGTGACTCACGATAGACATCCTCAATACCAAGTTCCAAAAGTTCATAGGCATCGTAACGATTCTTCGCCCTAAACATCAGCTTCAAATGTGGGTATTTCTTAATTAAAATTTTGGCAAAAGGAATGGAAACGTCTGGGTTGTCGATGGCGCAAATTAATATTTTAGCTTCTGCGATTCCTGCCGACTCCAATAAATCTATGCGGGTAGCGTCACCGTAATAAACTTCAAAGCCCATTTTTCTCAATAAATCCACCCGATTGGAATCGTGGTCTAAAATTGTGGCTTCAACACCAGACGCCCTTAGAAAACGGCCAACAGTGCTTCCAAAATGACCAAAACCAACTAAAATCACTTTGTGGGCTTTAGCAATGTGATCAACTGGCCTTTTTTCCGCTTGTTTAGTACCTACGTTAGGTAAGATCAGACGTTCATTTATAATGCCTAAAATAGGGGCTATGGTCATACTCAAGGCGGTGACCACCAGCATCATGTCCAGCTGTTCGGTATTCAGAATCCTCAAGTCGAAAGCAAAGGAGAGTAGCACAAAAGCGAATTCTCCAACCTGCGCCAAACCAACGGTAAGCAATAGTTTTTGATCAAGCTTAATCTTAAAAATGGAGGCCACGATAAAAAGAACAATCCCCTTGAGAAGGATTGTGCCCAGGAGCAAGCCTGTAATAGTAAGTGGGTATGTGCTTAATACAATAAAGTTTATGGACGCTCCAACGGCCATAAAGAACAGGCCTAATAATAGCCCTTTGAAAGGTTCTAAGGTGCTTTCTAATTCATGCTTAAACTCACTGGTGGCCAAAACGACCCCTGCTAAAAAGGCACCTAAAGCTGGGCTAAGCCCTACTAATTCCATCAAAAAAGAAATAGTGACTACGATGAGCAAAGAGGATGCGGTGAGTAATTCTCTAACCCTGGCTTTCGCCACCAGCCTTAGCATAGGTACGAAAACATAACGTCCCAATATTACGACTAGCACTACAGATAAGATAACAGCGAGCGCCTGTAAACCAATAGGGAGACTGTCGAGCAAAGAAGCGTGTGCTCCCTCCGTCACTTGATCTACCGAAGAAGTATTATCAGTTTTAGCCAACAAAGGGATTACGGCCAACATAACGATGACTATAATGTCTTGGAAAAGTAAAATAGAAAAGGAAGAAGCACCATAAGTCGTGTTCATTAAGCCTTTTTCCTTCAAAGTTTGAAGCGTGATGGCGGTTGACGACAAGGAAATGGCCATGGATATAGTAAGTGCTACCTGCCAATCCAGCCCCAATAGAATCAAGATGAAATAGGAGAGAAGCATTGTCAATATGACCTGAGCGCCACCCATTCCGAGAATGGTTTTTCGCATTTCCCAGAATTTTTTAGGCTCTATTTCTAGGCCGATCAAAAAGAGCATCATTACCACACCAAACTCTGCGAAGTGCATAATGTCTTCGCCTTCATTACCGATAAAACCCAAAACATAGGGGCCAATGATGATGCCTGCCAATAAATACCCGAGCACAGAACTCAGACCCAATTTCTTGGCAATAGGTACGCAGATGACAGCGCCAGCTAAAAGAACAATTGCGTTAAAAAGTATGCTGCCGCTCATGCTTCCTTCTTTTTATTGAGTAGTAGAGTGTCATTCAAAAACTCACATTCCTTAGTGATATTGAAGGTTTTTCCTTCCTGTAAGGCGTTAATGAGCTCGTCATATTGATCCACATAAGTATCCAAATTTTCTTTTGACAGGTTATGAGTTCCCATTACAGCAAAGGGCGGTAAGTATTCCATGCCGCAGAGGCGTGCTGTTTGTTCAAAAGGTCTTAAAAACTCATTGACAGAATAGTGGTTGTTCCCACTCGAACAATAGACTTCTCGTGCACCCCCAGTAGTAATCACATTAAGGCATTTCTTGTCTTGAAGTGCGTTTCCCTCAGGGCCATAAGCCCAGTTGAACTCCAAAACAACATCAATCCATTGCTTCATAAGAGGAGGACAGTTGTACCAGTAAAACGGATGATGCCAAATAACCACATCGTGTGCCTTCAGGAGCTCTTTCTCTTTAGGTAAATCAATATTGAAGTCAGGGTATCGCTCATAGAGGTCGTGAAAGGTGACGCCCTCACGATTCTGTATTTTGCTCACAAGTGCCTTATTCGTTTTTGAGTGCTCGAATTTTGGGTGTGCGAATAAGACTAAGACGCTTTTCATACTGATAATTTAGTGAGAAAGAATTGGAGGAAGGAGAAAGTTCCTTGCGCTTTATTTTTCTGTTTTTTAATAGCACTTGCTTGAACCATAACAGAGTTTCTATCACCAAGCTTCACTCTTCTATGGCCTCATAAATTAGCTTGTACATATCATTCCAGAAAGCATTTTCATTGAAGGGTACAATCTGCGTCATACCCACAAACACCATCTCTTCTTTGGGGTCAATGAAGAATTTGGTGTTGAAATATCCACTCCATTCGTAAGTGCCTGCCGATTTCGGACTTCTTTTATTTTCGTTATCCAAATACACTGTAAAGCCTAAACCGAAGGATTGGCCAGCATTGTTGTCTTTGTAATCGTTGATTACATTCGGCATTTGGTCACTCGACATTTCTTTCAAGGCTTCTGCGCCTAAAATATCTCCACCGCCCAAGGCCAGTGTATTGATGAATTTGGCGTAATCCATTGCGGTAGATGTTAGGCCTCCGCCTCCTGCGAAAATGTTTCTAGGCCCTTCTAAAGGGTAACTGGCTTGAGCCGCCATTCCCATTTCATCCAAAGTGATGAGTTGACCTTCTGCCTTGGTGTAAACGGGCACCAAACGATCGAACTTTTCTTTGGGTAAGTAGAAATAGGAATCAGTCATTCCAGCTTTATCAAAAATGTTTTGCTTGAAATATTCGTCTAAAGGTTGTCCAGAAATTACTTCGATCACTCGACCCAAAACATCCATGCTTAATCCGTAAGAGAATTGAGCTCCGGGCTGATGTGCTAAAGGTACTTTGGCCAGTTTGTCAATCCACTCTTCGGTGGACCAAGTAGGATGAGAGAAACCTACATTCATATTGTATTTCTCATAAACAGCCATCAGCTTTCCAGGATTGAAACTTCCATAGACGATACCCGAAGTGTGGGTAAGCAGGTTGCGGATGGTCACTGCTTTTTCTACAGGCACTGTCGTAAAGCTTGAGTCCGAAGGCTCGAAAGTATCGAGTACCACTTGATCTTTAAATGAGGGGATGTATTTATAAACAGGGTCATCTAAACCTATTTTTCCTTGTTCGTAAAGTTGCATGATACTTACGGAAGTAATGGCCTTGGTCATTGAGGCAATTCTATAAATGTCATCGTTTTGGTATGCTTTCTCGTTTTTTGAAGTTCTGTAACCAAAGCTTTTATTATATACTACCTGACCATTTTTGGCCAATAGAAATGTTCCCCCAGGAAGTTTTTTGTCATTAATGGCTTTCAGAATGAGTTGATCAATTTTTACCAGTTTTTCTGAGGAAACACCTATGCTTTCAGGCTCGAAGCTGCCAGGAGAATGGACTTTTAGCTTGGTGCTTTTGGTGCAAGAATAGATTGAAATACAAAGGAGAAGGAGTAAGGCTAGTTTTTTCATTGGTCGAATTTGAGGAGAAGATAAGGACAATGGTTGAAAAGAGTTCTACCTCTTGCCAATTTCCTAAAAGGTGGTAGCTGAAAAATTGTGATAGACACTTTGATGTAAAGATTATTAGTCACCAAAGGAAATTCCAATCCCTTTGGCAGCATGCACCAAAAAGGAGCGTGGGTCTACATTATTGTAGGCTTCGGTGGCTGCTTCTAATGACACCGAACTGATCTCATTGTTTTTGAAGGTGACCATTTTTCCAAACTCGCCAGCCAAAGCCATTTCCATGGCCTTAACACCATATTGAGTAGCCAAAACCCTATCGAAGGCATTTGGACTACCGCCTCTTTGTAAGTGACCAAGCACCATTTCGCGGATATCGGCTTTGCAGCCTACCTCTTTCAATTGTTGGGTAAGTTGGAAAGCTACACCTCCCAGACGTAAGTTTTGGTAGCCTGCCTCATCACTTTCTCTGGCTGTGATGGTTCCGTCTTTAGGTTTGGCGCCTTCTGCAATAACGATGTTCACAAAGCCTCTACCGTCTTTGTATCGTGATTCGATTCTTTCTTTGATTGCTTCAATATCATAAGGGATTTCTGGAATAAGACAGATTTCAGCCCCACCAGCTATGGCAGAATGAAGTGCTATCCAACCTGCAGAACGTCCCATTACTTCCAAAATGATCACCCTGTGATGGCTTTCTGCAGTGGAAACCAATTTGTCTACCGCATCGGTAGCTTCTTGTACAGCTGTCTGAAAGCCGAAGGTGTAATCGGTGGCGGAGAGGTCATTATCAATCGTTTTAGGGACTCCTACCACTGGCATTCCCTTGTCGAATAAAGCTTTGCTAATGCGCTGAGAACCATCTCCACCTATGCTGATCACACAGTGGAAGCCCATGTCTTTGATCATGGTCACCATTTCATCTGAACGATCTATCGTTTCCTTCTCACCATTTTCTTTTGTGATCATGTAATGGAAGGGGTCGGATTTGGTGGTCGTGCCTATGATAGTGCCGCCTTTTACGTGAATACCGGCCACGGTTTTATTGGTAAGCCTGATGATTTCTTGTGGAGAGCGAAGCACGCCATTGTAAGCTTCTATACTGCCGTATACTTCTACATCACCTTCATGATCGGCTCTTTTGACTATAGCTCTGATGACGGCATTTAAACCTGGGCAATCGCCTCCTCCAGTAAGTATAAGTATCTTCTTCATGCTTTAGTTTATTCTTGAGTATAAGACAAGCTAGGCTCGCCATAGAATGTAATAAACAAAAAAACTCCTGAAATTGATTTCAGGAGTTTTAAATTTTGGAGGTTTAAAAGGAATTAATCCTTTTTTGCCATTCTTAAACGAGTACTCTCGTCTAACCATATTTTTCTCATTCTTATCGATAGAGGAGTGATTTCTAAGTATTCATCCTTTTGGATGTATTCCATAGACTCTTCTAAAGAGAATCTACGCGGAGGAACAATTTTAGAGTTGTCGTCAGAACCTGATGCACGCATGTTGGTCAGTTTCTTTCCTTTTTGGATGTTTACAACGATATCGTTTTCACGGCTATGTTCACCGATTACCTGACCTGTGTAAAGCTCTTCACCCGGAGCAACAAAGAATATGCCTCTGTCTTGAAGTTTGTCAATTGAATAGGCTGTTCCAGGACCATTTTCCATAGAGATCAATGATCCTACTGAACGCCCTTTAATCTCACCTTTCAATGGTTGGTATTCTTTGAAACGGTGGTTCATAACGGCCTCACCAGCAGTTGCGGTAAGCACGTTGTTTCTTAAACCGATCAAACCTCTTGAGGGAATTTCGAACTCTAAATGTTGTTGATCGCCTTTCGGTTCCATAATCTTAAGCTCACCTTTTCTTTGGGTAGCCAATTCAATTACTTTACCTGCAACGTTATCTGGAACATCTACTACCAGTGTTTCAATTGGTTCGCATTTCTTACCATCAATTTCCTTATAAATTACCTGTGGCTGACCTACCATAAGCTCGTAACCTTCTCTACGCATCGTTTCGATCAATACAGAAAGGTGAAGAATACCACGGCCAAACACCAAGAATTTATCTTCAGAATCAGTTTCCTGAATCTTAAGCGCTAGGTTCTTTTCTATTTCTTTGTAAAGCCTTTCTCTCAAGTGTCTTGAAGTAACGAACTTTCCTTCGGTACCAAAGCCAGGAGAGTTATTGATGGTGAACAACATGTTCATCGTTGGCTCATCAATTTTAAGTCTTTTTAGTGGTTGTGGGTTGTCGAAGTCAGTAAGCGTATCACCAATTTCAAAACCTTCAAGTCCTACTACAGCGCAAAGGTCACCCGCTTTAACTTCGGTAACTTTTACTCTACCCAAGCCTTCAAAAACTTGTAGTTCTTTAATTCGAACTCTTTTTACAGTACCATCAGCTTTGGTTAGGCCCATTGTTTTTCCTTCCTCAATCTTACCTTGGTATACTCTACCAATGGCAATTCTACCTACGAAAGAAGAATAGTCAAGTGAAGTTACTTGGAACTGAGGAATACCTTCTGGAGAAGGCGCTTCTGGAATTACCTCTACAATTTTATCTAAAAGTGCAAAGATGTTGTCCGTTGGCTTTTGCCAATCAGTACTCATCCAACCATGTTTAGAAGAACCATAAATAGTATGGAAGCCTAGTTGCTCTTCTGTAGCGTCAAGGTTGAACATTAGGTCGAAGACCTGCTCATGAACTTCGTCAGGTCTACAGTTTTCTTTGTCTACTTTGTTTACTACTACAATAGGAGTTAAACCAAGGTCTAAAGCTTTACCCAATACGAATCGAGTTTGAGGCATTGCACCTTCAAAAGCATCAACAAGTAAAAGAACACCATCGGCCATTCTTAATACACGTTCTACTTCACCGCCAAAATCTGCGTGACCAGGAGTGTCAATAATGTTGATCTTAACTCCCTTATAAACAACAGACACGTTTTTAGAAAGAATAGTAATTCCTCTTTCACGTTCTAAGTCGTTGTTATCCAGTATTAAGTCACCAGTTTCTTGATTCTCTCTGAAAATCTGAGAAGCGTGGATGATTTTATCTACCAAGGTTGTCTTACCGTGGTCTACGTGTGCGATAATCGCGATGTTTCTAATGCTTTGCATGACAGCTTAAAATTGAAGCCGCAAAGGTAGGGATTCCGATTTAATAATTGTGATTTCTTTATTAAATGAATATTAGCATGTTGATTCATTGTGACTTATCGCCCATTTTGGATCATAGCGTAATACTTGAGTTGAAGTTGATACGGTTCCTTTTGATGTTAATTTGATATTGTCAGTGAATAAACTGACATTGAGAGATGGCTTTTTGGGGTTGGTAAAAATACCCAAGTGTGGATAAATTACGCTATTCTAAAAATAGTAAATCGTTGTTTTTAGCGAATTAAGCTATTTGTAGTGTGGCAGGGTTTTAGGAATGTTCGAAATATGAAAATCTCTCTCTCAAAAACAGCATACACGCTTATTGTTATTGTATTAGGCGTGCTAATCCTTAAGCAAGGTGGCTTCTTATTTATTCCCTTGGCATTTGCATTTATTGGTGTATCGTTTTACTTGCGGCCTGTTCAGTGGCTAGAATCCAAAGGGTTTAATTCCTTTTGGTCTATTTTTACTCCGCTTGTCACCGGTAGCATCGTCATTTTCTTTGTAGGTTATTTAATGACCTCTCAAATCTTTCAAGTGGCACAGTCTATGGATTCTGATGTGAATATTGAGAACGCCTCTGCGAAAATTGCTGAATTTTTCAACGACAAAGTACCAGCAGGAATGATGTCGGTGGATGAAAAAGAGGTGTCGGAAAGTATGAAAAATATGCTTGGTGATGTTGGGATGCCATTGATTGGAGGCACATTCAAAACCACGGGCTTACTGCTAAGCAATGGTACTTTAGCACTAGTTTTTACCTTTTTAATTTTACTTTATCGTAAGGGGATAGCAGACGTAGTAATTCATTTAGGCGATAAAACCAATGCCAAGGATTATGCTAAGTTATTATTGCGCTTGGCCAAAACGGGTCAGCAATACATGTCTGGATTGGGCTTGCTCATTATTATTCTCACTACATTATATACCATTACTTTTTATGCTTTTGGTCTAGAATATTCGCTAGTATTTGCCTTTGTGGCGGCTACATTGGCCATCATCCCATACATCGGTACCACTATTGGGGCCTCATTACCGGTGATTTACGCTTACGTAACTTATGATAATCACTTTATTGCCTTGGGCCTTATAGGATGTATTGTTCTAATTCAGTCTTTGGAGGGTAATTTCCTTACTCCAAAAATTGTTGGGGGAAGTATGAAATTAAACCCAATGGCTTCGCTGATGGCTTTGGTTGTTGGCAACTACATTTGGGGTTTGGCCGGAATGGTGTTGTTTCTGCCATTGGCTGCAATGGCTCGTATTGTCATTAAAGAAATAGAGCCACTAAAGCCTTTAGCTGAATTGTCGGGGGATAAAATCACGAATGTAGATGAAGTAAGTGTTAATCATTGAAACTTACTTCGCTAAGTTGATAATTGTATCTACGGTTTCTTGATTATTGACGCCCAAACCTTCTTTTTGGTGAACTAATTCTCCTTCTTGATTGAATACACTGATGATGTTAGAGTGGGAGAAATCCATTGGAGAAATTTTCTTGTAATTGACAGCTAAAACAGCGGCAAACTCACGGGTATCGTCTTCTGAACCTCTTAGGAAAAGCCATTGATCGGAATCCATTTCATTTTCAATGGCAAACTCTTTTAATCTTTCAGGCGTATCAGTTTCAGGGTCAATGCTGACCAAAACGAACTTGACGTTTTTCTTCTTGTTGTTCGGTAATTTAGACTCAATGTCCCTCATGTCGGCCACTAATCGTGGGCAGGCTACTTGGCAAGTAGTATAAATCATCACCATCACTAGCACATCGCCTCTTAGATCTTTAAGTTCAGTACTTTCATTGTTCTGAGAAGTCCAAACCGAAGGAAGGTTGTAGATGGAGAGCTCGGAAATATCTTTACTCACTTCTGCTACTTCTTGCTTTTTTTGACTTCCACATGAAGAGAATAGAATGGTTAAACTTATCGCAAATATTGAGAGCTTTTTCATCTTGAAGGTTTGTTTAGTATGCGTTTAACCATTTTTTGAAATGGATTATTGATTTGTATTGACTTCTTGAATACATCTGAAACCTAGGTTCTTGATTGAGTATCGTGCTTTAATGCTGCCTCTAAAGGCATATCTCATAAAGGCTGCATAATTCATAAGGTCTGATGCACCTACTGCAGCACTACCACAGAATAGATCACTGTCTTTATCTACATCTTTTCTAGACTCGCCTGAAATAAGTACTGAGTTGAAATCATATGTCCATTCCCATGCCGAACCATGAAGATCATATATGCCCCAATAGTTTTTGAAAGTGGAACCCACTGGTTTCTTTATAGTATTTGAGGTTTCGTACCATGCTAAAATGAACTTGTTGTATTCTTCCTTTCTCCTCGCATCTGCAGTAGTTTCATCGGCCATAGCGGCATATTCCCATTCGTCTACGGTAGGAAGTCTTTTGCCCTGACATTCACAGTAGTTTTTGGCGGCAAACCATGATACACTAGTAATAGGCGCGTTAGGAAGGAGGTTTCTACTAAAAGTGGTGTCGTTTTCCCAGTCTACTAAATAGCTATCGTCTGCAAATAGCTTCTTTACTCTGCTTTTTTGCCATTCCGGATATTCAACCACAAATTTTTGGTATTCGGCATTGGTCACCGGATAAATATCCATTAAAAATGAACTCACTTTTACGGTCATTGTATCCACACCATATAAGGGAATGAATTCACCGCCTTTCACTAAAACCATATTGTCTTTCTGCGCAAAGGCAGTAAAGGGTAAGGCTAAGCAAAGGCATGATGCGAGTATCTTTTTGTAAAAGGAGTTCATTTCTGTTTAATAATCTATTTTGCGTTTCTTCTACTTTTCACCATGGCTGAAGTAACTTCTTTCTTGGAGTTCCCCCAGTTGTTATAAACGTAGGTAAGTACACTGGCAATTTCAGTATCAGTCAGGGTTTGCTTTGTCATAACACTATTATACTTTGTGCCATTTACAGTAATTTCTCCTGACTTTCCGTGCAATACAACATCGATTGCCCGATTAACATCTGCATTTAAATAATCAGCTTTCGCCAATGGAGGGAAGATGGTAGGAATACCCTGACCCTCAGGTTGGTGACAAGCAAAGCAAGTTTGTTGATAAACACTTTTACCAAGGTTCAGTCTTTCTGCTAGCGATAGTTCTTGAGGTGCCTCTTCCTTGGCTGTAGCTGTGGACGGCATTGTTTGGATTCCACTACCTTCAGGTAGGTAAATACCTTCCATTTGTGTTCCTGAATAAACTTTCTCATCCTCTTCTCCTGAAACTTTTAACATGCCCAAAGCTCCTTTGTTGAAAGCTCTGAAAATGGAGTGATCTACTAGGACTAGGGTGCCCGGAACATCTACTTGAAACTCAACCATGGCCGCGCCACCTGCTGGAATTAGTGTGGTTTGCACGTTTTTGTTGACCATAGTGCCGCCTTCAACGAATACTCTGTCAAAAATTTCACCGATGACATGGAAAGAAGAAACCAAGTTAGGGCCACCATTACCCATAAATATTCTAACCGTTTCACCAACATTTGCAGTAAGTGCATTATCGCCAGTTAGTCCATTTACTTTGCCATTGAAAACCACGTAATCGGCATCTTCATTTACTGCTTTTTGCATATCGAATGCTTGTAAACCACGCTCACCATTGGCTCCCTTTGTATAGAAATCACCTTGCATCACATAATACTCTTTGTCCACAGGGGGCAAACCACCTTCTGGCTCCACTAAGATTAGACCATACATTCCGTTTGCAATATGCATTCCCACAGGCGCTGTAGCACAGTGGTACACATACAAGCCTGGATTTAACGTTTTAAAAGAGAATGTTTTTTCGTGACCTGGGGCAACGAAAGAAGATTCTGCACCACCGCCAGGGCCTGTTACTGCATGTAAATCAATATTGTGGGGTAATTTATTGTCTGGGTGATTTGATAAGGTGAACTCTACTTCATCTCCTACGCGAGTTCTAATGAAACTACCCGGTACTGAGCCACCGAAAGTCCAATAGATGTATTTCACGCCATCGGTCATGGTACCTTCTTGTTCAAGGATTTCCATATTCACAATTAGCTTTTTGGCTTTTCTATCCCCAATAGGAACTGGAACTTTTGGTGGGGCCGTAAGATCCGCAGTAATCTGCCCAGTAATGAGCATATCCTTAGCGTTCTTGGTTTTAGGTTTGTCATCTGAACATGATGCCAGAGTGACTAGAAAAAGCACCAATAATGTGGCCCTTTTTATGTCCTTGAGCGGTTTAAACGAGATGTTTTTCATAGTGTTGATTTGTTTATTATATATGGCTTCTTTTCTTGTATTAAAGATAAGTGAGGAGCAAGCGTCACTACATGATTTAGGTCATGTATTTGCATGATTTACACTCATATTTATAGTGCTTTTTTACTGTTTTTCAATGAGTTAAGGGCTTGATCTCTTTGTGTTTGTTTTGGATTGAGATTGGTCGTTGATCAGCTCTGATGAAGAGCAATGAAATCAGTCAGTTCCTTTGAATAGTGTAGGAGTAATGTCCAGCATAACCCAAGCCCAATTGTTTGTGTTTTTGTCAGAATTTCCTTTTAAAATCTCCATACCGTCAGAAGCGAAAAGCTGTGAGTAGCCCACTTTCAAGGATATGCTCTTTTGTACCGCATGAGAAAACACCAAGTCGATTTCATTGCTCAATTGCTTTTTATTGCTACCTGCTATATTTGAAGCTGCTGAGAAGTTATGTAAGGTTACTGCTAAGCTGCTTTTAGCGTTTAGCTTGGTGGTATTGGTAAGGTAAATGTCGGTCAAGCCTACGTTGGGATAATGGTTACCCACATAGAAGTAATCCATATAACCATTGAACTTATGGTTGGTGCCATACAGTGGGCTAAAAGCTTTGTTTTTTTGGTTGTTAGGCACTCCATTATCATTTCCGCTGATTATTTCCGCACCAAGTACAACTTTCGATTTTTCCGAAATTTGATAGTCAGCAGATAAGGCGAGGAGGTAGGCGTATAGGCTACTGTTGGTGATGTCTTTCCCTCCTTGGTAATAAAGGTTAGAGGATAGCCCAAGCTTGTCCTTTTTGTAGTTGGAGTGTAGTCCAATGGTTTGGCTGAATCGTACTTCGTTGTTTTGGCTGTTCGCGTTGTCAATGTATTGCAAACCATTGTTCAGTATCAAAAAGCTTGTTGAAAAATTAGACCAATCCTTGTGAAGCCACATGTACTGAAAGGTCTTATAGGTACCTAAAATGTTATAGTCGTTTCCTGTGAGTTGCTCGTTCGTCTGATTGTAAGCCAAGCCAACATCTAGTTTGAAGCCCTCGTTTTGCCATTTCAGTTGTAAGGCATCATGGCTTCTTCCTTGCGTTGCCCAATCCACATTACCAAAAATCCGGCTGTCGTCATAAATGATTTCCTGACGGCCAGCCTTAATTGCAAATGATTCAGACAAATAAACCTTTGCCCAAGCCTGATAAATCATGAGGCCATTTCTGTCCGCAGTATTTAATTGGGGAACATCGCCCCAGACACTGATATTTTGAAAACTCATGAATACATCGAGCTGTTCGGTCTTATAATCGACATTCAAACGAGTTCGCTGTCCAATAAATGCGGCTGGGTCTGCATTGTCTGGAAATAAGGTTTTGTAACCGTGACGGTATTCAAAACGACTTCTCAGTTGCGCATCTACACTGATCTGCGCATGGAGATTTGAAAAAAAGAGTAAAAAAAACACTACGAATATTCCTTTCAGTATTCTCATGACATTTTGGTTTTATTGTCGAATACAAAAGTTGTGTGAAATCATAGTGTACACTATGACTTATATCAGCTTATGAACTGATTTAGGTGGGTTGTTTTATGTTAATTTTAGATTTATTCTTAAAAAACCTGTACCCTCAATACTTCTTTTTCACACCACTAATCGCGGGTTCATTCCATGGGTCATCGGGCCAAACGTGTTTAGGATATCGCCTTTTGAGTTCTTTCTTCACTTCAAAATAGGCATCAGACCAAAAGCTCTTTAAATCCGAAGTGATTTGAACCGGTTTAAAACCAGGGGAGAGTAGGTGCAGCAAAATGGATTGTTTGCCTTCATTTACTTTTGGTGTTTCGGCCAAACCAAATACTTCCTGAATGCGAACGGCCAATACAGGTGCTTCGGCATTGTCGCGGTACATCAGTTTCACTTTAGAGCCGCTGGGGACGCTGATGTGCGTTGGGGCCTGTTTGTCTAACTGTTGCTGTTGTTCAAAAGTGAGGCTGTGTTGCAACACTTCCTTTAGGTTGATTTTCTTTAAATCTTCAGGCCGTTTGACTTTGATTAAATACGGACTCAACCATTCAGCATTGGTTTGTAACAGGCTTGAGCTGCTTACTTCTGGCCATTGATCTTGAGGATTCCACTTCCTCAAACTAAGAGTTCTGTTTTGCCATTGCTGAACATCTTCGCTAAAATCTAGAAGTTGCTCACCTTCCTTTTTTAATGCTTCAGAAATGGCAGCCACCCTATGACTTTCGTCTGGAGAGGGCAGAGGTTTGCTTTGCAATACGATGCTACCGATGCGTAAATCTTTGGTGGCAATCAGTCCACCTTCACTAGTATCCCAAGTAATGACTTCCGTTTCTTTTACCAAAGGCGCTAAATCGCGTGGGTTCAAAGGAGAAGCCATAAAGATTTTGCCCATGCCTTCACGGGCATCAATATGGCAAATGGCCAACCAAGGCTCATCGGCCAAATCCTCACGGTGACCTGCCATGGCATAGCGGCCATTGGAAAGTTGGAATTGGGCATTGTTTCCAGGACGCGCAAAAGCAATTCTTTCGGGATATGCACGGGTAATCAGCACGCCTGTTTCAAAAGGGTCTACACTGCTATTGTTGGGTTGAATATTGAAAAGACTGCGATACTGCTCTGCAATTTTTTCGATCCGTCCCATTTTCCGATTGTCGCGGTTTTCTCTTCTGTGGATTCTCAGCGCTTCAATTCTAGTGTTGATGTCAATGCCTGCTTCTCGACCCAGCGGATCTCTTTCTTCTAATAAAGCCGCAATATCAGTGGCCAATTCTAATTGATTGTCTTCTTCGGCCATTAGCAGCATGTGTGCAATTCGCGGATGACAGGGCAAACGAAGCATTTTCTTTCCATGCGCTGTGATTCTACCGTTTTCTAATGCTTCTAACTGATGCAATAAATCGGTGGCTTGCGCTAAAGGCCCTTTTGGAGGAGGAGTGAGCCAAGTCATTTGCTGCACATCGGTTATGCCCCACTGCGACATATCGAGTACCAAAGAGGCCAAATCCGCTTCAAGAATTTCTGGAGTGATATGCTCGGTTAATCGTTGCTGGGTTACCGTAGACCACATGCGATAACAAACCCCCGGGCTTAATCGACCAGCCCTTCCTGCCCGTTGGTCGGCTGAATCTCTTGAAATACGAACGGTTTCTAATCGAGACAAGCCAGAGTTGGGGTCGAATTTAGAGGTACGTCCAAAACCACTATCCACCACCACTTTAACACCTTCAATGGTCAAACTGGTTTCGGCAATGGAGGTGGCCAACACTACCTTTCGATTTCCATTTCTGTCGGGTAAAATGGCTGCGGCTTGTTGCCTTTGCGGCAGCGAACCGTAGAGCATGTGGATGGAGAATCCTCGTAGTTCTCTCCTTAAAATTTCGTTGGCGGTATGGATTTCCCGCTGGCCGGGCAAGAAAACCAGAATGTCGCCTTCGTTGTTTTTTGCCGCTTTTATTACGGTTCTGGCGCAGAGTTCGGCCATTGAAAATTCATCAATGTCGTTTTCGTAACGCACTTCAACTGGATATTGCTTGCCTTTACTAACTATGGCAGGCGCTTTCAATAGCGAAGTTAATTGCGGCATATTCAGCGTGGCCGACATGATCATAATTCTCAAATCGCTGCGCAAAACTTGTTGGGCTTCTCGGCAGAGCGCCAAGGCGATATCGGCATGGATGCTGCGTTCGTGAAATTCATCGAAAATCACCAAGCCCACATTCTCCAAAGCATTATCGTTTTGAATCATTCGAGTGAGAATTCCTTCTGTAAGTACTTCTATTTTGGTGTTTTCAGAAGTTCTGTTTTCAAACCGAATTCTGAAACCGACTGTTTGGCCCACAGGCTCTTCTAAAAAGTGGGAGAGACGTTCGGCAATGGTTCTGGCGGCCAATCTTCGTGGCTCTAGCATCAAGATCTTCTTTCCTTCTAGCCACGGCTCATTCAGCAAGGCGAGGGGAAGCAGTGTGCTTTTCCCAGCTCCAGGAGGAGCGTTTACGATCAGTGTATTTCCTTGGCTCAGGTGTTGGCGAACATCGTCAATGATTTCGGTAACGGGAAGCTGAACGGAATGCGGATCGAAAGACAAAGCCTGTTTTGTTATGGGGTAGATGAGCAAGCAAAATTAAGATGCTTTTGTTTAGCTTAAAACCCTTTGGGGCAAAAGCTTTGAATGACATCAGCGGTAGCGATAATTGATGAAAATTATTCTAAATTCACACCACAAACAAATTGATTATTACACCATGAAAAAGCCCATTTTATCGCTTATCACATTTTTTATTGCTTCCTCGTTAAGCATTACGAGTTGCCAAACTCCCTACGAGATCACTCAGGATGAGGTAACAAGAGTTGTCACCACATTGGCTTCCGATGATATGGGAGGTCGAATGATCTTTACTCCGGGAATTGAAAAAGCCTCTCAATTTATTCAGGAAGAATTTAAGAAAGCAGGTTTAGAGTATTTAGAAGGAATGACCAGCTACGATCAGCAGTTTGATAT
Source organism: Roseivirga echinicomitans (assembly GCF_001592935.1). Lineage (GTDB taxonomy): Bacteria > Bacteroidota > Bacteroidia > Cytophagales > Cyclobacteriaceae > Roseivirga > Roseivirga echinicomitans. The sequence continues at coordinate 451,743 of NZ_LRDB01000050.1, read as the reverse complement.
TTACTCGATTGCACCAGAAAGCATGTCAGCTTCTTTGAATGGAAAAGCTGTTGATGCGGCTGATATGATGGCCATGTCGAATTCTGAAGGCTTTGATTGGACTAATGTTGCCGACCTGAACGTAAGAACGATTGGTGCGGATGATAATTTTCAAACCGCTTACAACGAAATCAGAAGAGGAACAGGGAAGAACTTGGTGTTGGTGAATTCAGCCCACAAGGATTTATTCGAACGATATAAAGGCTTTTCATCACGTGGAAGCAGAGTGGTTGCTTTAGACCCAGACAATGCTACGGTAATGGTAATCTCTAATTTGACAGCAGTAACGTCTGTTGATATTGAAGTTCAAAATGCTGTAACGGCCCAGAGCCTTTCTAACGTAACAGGTAAGATTTCAGGAAACAGGGCCAACGAAATTGTTCTTTTTGGAGCGCATTATGATCATATAGGTGTTCGCGAGGGAATGGAAGGCGATAACCTTTTCAACGGTGCTAATGACGATGCTTCTGGAACTACAGCGGTGATTGAATTGGCGAAGTACTTTGCCGCATCGGGCAAGAAGCCAGAAAGAACCATCGTATTTGTAGCCTTTACGGCTGAAGAAAGCGGTGGATATGGTTCAAGACATTTCTCTGAGCAATTGAATCCAGATGAAATTGTAGCGATGTTCAATATTGAAATGATTGGAAAGGGTGCGAAAGAAGGACCAAACACCGCTTGGATTACAGGTTTTGAGAAGTCTAGCTTTGGTAAATTATTACAAGATGCAGTGGAAGGAACGGAATATACTTTCTACCCAGATCCTTATCCAACTCAGAACTTATTCTACAGATCTGACAATGCTACATTGGCGAGATTGGGCGTGCCAGCACACTCTATCAGTACTACGCAAATCGATATTGATGAGGACTACCACAAAGCTACTGATGAAGTAAGTACATTGGATATGGCGCATATGACTAACACGATTAAAGCCATTGCTAAAGCCGCTGAAGGAATGATCTCTGGTGCACAAACGCCAACAAGGGTTGACCCAAGTGGTTTAAGATAAGCTGAAAGGAAATTCATAAAAAGGGCTCATTCGCATTTGCGGATGAGCCTTTTTTTACGACATCTTTTTGTGGAGGTACTCCCACTGCGGTAACTGGAGTAACTGGTGCTTGCCTTTGGCGAGTACCTATTTTGTTATGCATTTGAAGTGGATTGATTAGAAACATAGCAGAAAACCAGCTTTGGAAACAGGGCTGGTTTTTTTATGAGGTTATGCGTTGAGAAGGGGGGATAAGACCAGTCCGCACTGCAAGTGCGAACTAGTAAGCTCTACGGCCGTAACTGGCGCGCACATGTTGTGCGTGCCTATCTTGTCATGCTTTTTTAATGCATTTTCTTTAAGGATAAAGAAAGGTTAGGCCGCACTAAAGACGCGAACTAGCCGGGCTTTTGAGCTTTATTTATTGAACTATTTTTAAAAATACTTAAATTAGTTTAGTTCAAAATTCGTTATGTCCCGAAAATACAAAGTCAATAATTCCGAAGGAGTATATTTCATCACCTGTACAGTCATAGGTTGGGTAGACCTATTTACAAGGCCAGAGTACAAGGACATACTGATTAAATCACTTCAATACTGTATAGAAAACAAAGGTTTAAATGTACATGCCTTTGTCATTATGACCAGTCATATCCATTTGATTGTGAGTACCACTCATGAAACAAAACTCCCTGATATTATCCGTGATTTCAAAACCTTTACTGCCAAGGCATTGATCAAGGAAATTCAGGCCATCAATGAAAGTAGAAGAGAATGGATGTTGAACAAGTTTAGATTCGAAGCCCAACGTAGAGTAAGAGGTAAGTCCTATAAATTATGGCAAGATGGTTTCCATCCCAGAGAATTACTGACTGGCGAAATGGTATCTCAAAAATTAGTCTACATTCACAATAATCCAGTTTCTGAACACATCGTAGACGAGCCTGATCATTACATATATTCATCCGCTCGACAATATGCAGGAAAGGAGGGCATGTTGAATATTGAGTTTATAATTTGATATATCTAAAGACCAGCCAACACTGAATTCTCAAAAGTAAGTGAAGAATATAAGACCAATCCGCACTGCAAGTGCGAACTAGTAAACTTCTGAGGTTTAGTTATCCACTACGGTAACTGATGCTTGCCTATTTTGAGGAGCACTTAAAACGAATTAGATGCATGCCTGTCTCACACCATCTTTTTGTGGAGGTACTTCCGTTTGGCCAGTAAGAATCTATGTCTCATGTCATCGTAAATCAGTCCAGTTAATAGAATCACGGCCGCTATGATCAGCACGTTCAACTGGATTTTCATATAAAGAAAGCCTCCAAAGATGCCTCCTAAAAAGAAAAAGGTGATGATGTAAATCCTCAATTTAATGGTGGAGACAATGCCGCTTCTTCTGGTTGTTTTTTTGAGAAAAAACAGCTGGGACAATTCGATGCCCAAATCGGTGAAAAGCCCTGTCAGGTGAGTGGTTCTTACTACGGCATTCGAAATTTTAGTAACGAATGAGTTCTGCACCCCCATAGCAAAAAGTAGCAGGCAGGCTATTGTATTTGGCGACTCCAATACTGATAAGTCATTGAATAAAACAACCAGCAGTAAAATTGCGGATTCAAGTAATGTAGGTAAAATGAAAATGTTGAGTTTCTTGGTCTTCATGGCCCACTCAATCAACAAGCTTGAAGTAAAAGAACCGAAGAGGAAGGAAACGGTATAAAGAAAGTAGGCGAGGCCTTTCCAGTATTCAAACTCAAGTATATCGTTGATGAAAAGAGCAAAATGCCCTGTTACATTGGTGGTGAGCTGGTGTATGGCTAGAAAGCCCGCTAGGTTTACAATACCCGCCACAAAGGAAAGTACGATCGCAATCCGTAAGTTATTCTTAAACGTTCTTCTTTTTCCTTGATGTCTAAACATAGGATTGAAACGGACTTAATTTAACCTATATACTTACTTTTATATACGCCTCGCTATTTATAATTAGGGATTGGGATGATGAAGATTAATAAAAAATATTAAGCCTTTCTTTCGAAATCCTTATAGAGTAAACTCGGCTGAATGCCTTGGTTGTTCTGGTATTTGCCTTCTTTGTACATGTCGTAATCGCCTTCAATGGTATGGTAGAAAATCTGACAAATTTCTACTCCAGCGTAAATTCTGATGGGCTGCACACAGAAAATCTCCAATGTCCAGAAACCGTTGAAGCCTACATCGCCAAAGCCAGCAGTGACGTGAATAAACAAGCCTAAGCGTCCGATAGAAGAACGGCCTTCCAGCATGGGTACAAACTTAGAAGTCTCAGTGTGCTCCACTGTACGGCCCAAGTAAAGCTTGTTGGTTTCTAAGAGCAATCCTTCTTCAGGAATGGTCAACTTTTCCGTTGGGTTGGGCTGCTTCATGTCCAATTCGGTATTCGAATAGGTGAGTAGCTCCTGATGCAACTTTAGGTTATAACTGTTTGGGTTCAGCTGAGATGGATTGAAAGGCTCAATATTGATGCCTTTGCCCATTTCTCTTTGAATTTCCCTTCCTGAAAGAATCATATGCTTAGTCTATGGTAAAAGAGGTTTCGCCTCCTTTTTCGTCTTTTAATTGAATGCCCACAGTTTTGAGGTCATCTCTAATTTTATCTGAAAGCGCATAGTCTTTAGAAAACTTTGCCTCTTTTCTTAAGTTGATCAAAACCTCCATTGCGCCTTCTAAAACATTGTTTTGAGCCGCATTTTCGGTTTCAGAAACCAAACCTAGCACATCGTTGATAATGGCCTTGAATTTCGTAGTCGCAAAGTCAAAAGCTTCAGCATCAATCTCTGCCAGTTCCGAAGGGTTCTGATAGTAAGTATTGACTTTAGAACTAATTTCAAACAATGAAGCAATCGCTTTAGCAGTATTGAAGTCATCGCTCAAGTCTTGCATGGCTTGGTCGATAAAGCCTTTCAGCTCTTCCGATTTCTCTTGAGAAACCTTTCCAGTTCCAGCAGCAGGAAGTTTGTCGATCAGCTGCACGCTGGCCATCAAACGCCTAAAGCCTTTCTCTGCAGCTTGTAAGGCTTCGTTACTGAAGTCCAGCGTGCTTGCATAATGGCTTTGGAGCATAAAGAAACGTACCGTCATAGGGCTATAACCGCGTTCCAAAAGCTTGTGATTTCCTGTGACCAGTTCTTCTGGAGTAAAACCATTGCCCTCGCTTTTGGCCATTTTACGACCATTTACGGTAAGCATATTGGCATGAATCCAATAATTGGCGCCTCCAGCATGGTGACATCCTTTGTTTTGGGCAATCTCCGCTTCGTGGTGAGGGAATTTCAAATCCATTCCTCCTCCGTGAATATCGAAGGACTGACCCAAGTATTTTGTACTCATGGCAGAGCATTCCAAATGCCAACCAGGGAAACCTTCGCTCCATGGCGATGGCCAGTGCATTAAGTGTCCTGCTTCAGCCTTTTTCCATAAAGCGAAATCCAATGGATCGGCTTTTTGATCTTGGCCCGCCAAGGTTCGGGTGTTCGAAAGCATGTCATCAACGTTTCTGCCCGAAAGCTCTCCGTACTGATGTGCCTCGTTGTATTTTCTTACATTGAAATAGACTGAACCGTCCTTTTCATAGGCAAAGCCATTTTCAATGATCTTCTTAATAAATTCAATTTGCTCTATTAAGTGGCCGGTGGCCGTAGGTTCAATAGAAGGCGCTTGAATATTGAAAAGCTGCATGACATCATGGAAGCCATTGGTGTATTTCTGCACCACTTCCATCGGTTCAATTTCTTCTAAACGTGCTTTTTTAGCAATTTTATCTTCTCCTTCATCGGCATCGCCTACGAGGTGACCCACATCGGTGATGTTACGCACATAGCGCACTTTGTATCCTAAAAACTTGAGGTACCTGAAAACAATATCGAAAGAAAGGAAGGTGCGAACATTACCCAAATGGACATCGCTATACACGGTCGGTCCACATACATACATACCTACTCGGTCTTCTACAAGGGGCTTGAAAACCTCTTTTTGTTTTGTGAGAGAGTTGTATACTGAAATTGGGTATTGTTCAATCAGGCTCATTTAAGCTTGTCGTTCACGTAGGTTAAAAATTCTCTTTTGGTTTCTTCTTCCTTGAATTTACCGCTGTATTCTACAGTAACCGTAGATGAAGATTGATCTGATACGCCTCTAGAGCTTACACACATGTGCTCGGCATCTATATATACCGCTACATCTTCGGTGTTCAAAGCACGTTTCATTTCATCAAGAATTTGAATGGCCAAACGCTCTTGAACCTGTGGTCTTCTTGAGTAATAATCTACGATTCTGTTGATTTTAGAAAGGCCAATTACTTTTCCATTGGGAATGTAAGCAACGTGTGCTTTACCAACAATAGGTAAGAAGTGATGCTCACAGTTGGAGTAAAGGGTGATGTTCTTTTCAACAAGCATTTCACTGTACTCATACTTATTTTGAAAAGTAGAAAGTGAAGGTTTGTTTTCTGGCTTTAAGCCCTTAAAAAGCTCCTTTACGTAAAGCTTGGCTACGCGTTTTGGTGTGCCACTTAAACTATCGTCAGTCAAGTCTAAGCCTAAGGTGTGCATGATTTTCTCGAAGTGGCCTTGAATAATGGCGATTTTCTCTTCGTCTGATAAATCAAAAGCGCCTTCGCGCATCGGTGTTTCAATAGAGGACATCATGTGATCGTCACCCATCTCTTCAATTTGCTTCAACAAATCCTCTGAACTTTTACCGTTTTTATTTTTCATTAACTGGTTACCTAAAACAATGAATCGTTTATACTGCCCGTAAGCAGAAAAGTTGTGCAAAAGTACAATTAATTGACTGGCTTTTGAAACGGGTTTTCAAAAATGATTAATGCCTATTGCAGCCCATAAACATGGTATTGCCCTATGTAGTTCAAAAGCTGTTTACAATCGCTTTCAGATTACTGTTTTGGTCTGAAAACCAGCATTACTTCGGGCTTGGTTTCAATAAAGGCCCCACCAATTAAATCAATACAATAGGGGATGGCAGGAAAAACGGCATCCAGACATTCTCTTATGGACTTAGGTTTTCCCGGTAAATTCACCACCAGCGATTTCCCTCTGATTCCTGCGGTTTGCCTTGATAAAATAGCCGTAGGCACGTATTTCAAACTTTCTTGTCGCATCAGCTCACCAAAGCCCGGCATCATTTTATGGCAAACTGCCTCGGTGGCTTCTGGGGTTACATCACGAGGAGCGGGGCCTGTTCCGCCTGTGGTTACAATTAAACAACAGCCTTCTTTATCGGCCATTTGTTTGATGGTGCTTTCAATTAAATGTTGCTCATCTGGAATTACATGGTAGATAGGCTCCCACTTTGAAACGAGGTATTCGTTGAGGGTTTCAATAATGGCAGGGCCAGAGAGGTCTTCGTAAGTTCCTTTACTCGCCCGATCCGATACTGTGATTATTCCTATTTTTACTTCCATGCTCCTTATTTTACTGCAAATAAGTCAGGTTGAAAGAAGAATCCAATGCTTTAATGCGAAGTATTCGTTCTACCTTTGCAGTTGCAAAAAATAAAAGACACAGTGACTACATTTTCCGAACTCGGCATATCTAAAGATTTAATCAAAGGCTTAAGCGAAATGAATATCCTTGAACCATCTCAGGTTCAATCGCTTTCCATCCCAATTCTCCTTCAACAGAACACCGATTTTATTGGTCAGGCACAAACAGGAACTGGAAAAACGGCAGCTTTTGGCTTGCCTTTGCTTCAGAAAATTGACACAAAGAAAGAGGCCATCCAAGGTTTGATTTTAGCACCCACACGTGAATTGTGTCAACAAATCGCAAAGCAATTGTTCAAATTCACCAAGTACACCGATAAGATATTTATCGAGGCGGTTTATGGTGGTGCTGATATGCAAGTTCAAATTCAACGTTTGAAAAGACCTACTCATATCGTTGTGGCGACTCCTGGTCGTTTAATGGATTTGATCAAAAGAGAAGTAATTGATATTTCTCAAGTGAAGTATGTGGTAATGGACGAAGCAGACGAAATGTTGAGCATGGGCTTTAAGCCGGACATGTACAGTATTTTGGATTTTGTTCCTGCCGAGCGTACCATTTGGTTGTTTTCGGCTACCATGCCTGATGGAATTAGAGAGATCATTTCGAAATTCTTAAGACCTAATGCCCAGAAAATTGAAGTAGGAAGAAGTGCTGGCGTAAATGCCAACATCAGCCACGAATATGTGGTTTGTCACTCAAAAGATAAGGTGCAGGAAATCAATCATTTCTTGTCGTATCACAAAGATGAACGCGGAATGATTTTCTGCCAGACTAAAAACGCGGCAAGAATTCTTACCAAGCAGTTATTGGCCAAAAATATTGCTATAGATGTAATTGAAGGTGATATGGGGCAACGCGACCGTGATAAGGTAATGCGTATGTTTAAAAGTGAAAAGATCGAGATTTTAGTAGCAACCGATATTGCAGCCCGTGGTATTGATGTGAAAGGCTTAAGCTTTGTATTGCACTATCAACTTCCTCAGCAAATTGAATATTACACCCACCGTAGCGGAAGAACTGGTCGTGCTGGTTTAAAAGGAACTTCGATCTTGTTTATTTCTGAAAAGGAAAAGCAAAGAATCTTTGAAATTGAAAAGGAATTGAAAATCAAGATCAAAGAGCTGAGCTAGTTCATTCTGCCATTAACTTTCTTAAAACACTGAAATCCTGAGTTTCTGACTTCAGGCCAGTGGCCATTACCTCGTGGTAGTTGTTTTCGAACTGCACGTTGGTGATGTAAGTTTCTGCGCTATGCAGTTGACTTGCTATTCCGTGATAGATGTAAGCAGCGATTTGATCGTGTGAGATCTGGAACGAGTTAAAATAGCCTGCGCTGAACAAACACACTCGAATCGTATTGATCGGCTTGAGGTTTAGGCTATTTGGGCTGCTCTCCAATGTAAAATTCTTGTTGTAGTTCATTACTGCCCGAACGATGTTTTCCGCAGTGTCTTCAATGGCGTTCAGGAAATCGTTTGGAGTGCTGTACAAATCCGCTAGGGGAGGCACCACATAGATCATGGCATAATTGGCGTCAATTTGGTAAGGACGCAAATGATCCTTGAATACATCGATGAAAACCGTACCGTCAAAATCGATGCAAGCCGTGTCTACGGGTGGTTTTTGAATAAGCGCAAACTGCACCCCAAAATCACTATCGAAGTCATCGATATAAGTAGTCTCTTTGCCTTCAGCAAGGCGATGAAGGGTCTTATGGATTTTCTGATAAGGATGTTTCCCTACAAAATTCTGCTGTACACTGAGGATGCCATAAAAAGCTCCGGTCATGCCTTCTTGCCCCATTTCGAATAATGAACCGGTATAAGAAGTGCCTGCATTTACAGAGCCCATTACTACTTCGGGTTGAAGCGGAGGCGTTTCGTAGAATACAGCACAGAAATTGGAGTGCTTTGGGTTAAGTAATTCTGCCGTGATGTGGGTTCCAGGGAATTTATTGATGATCATGGTTCAGAAGTCTAATTATGGTTGAAATTTGGCCTTTACAACCTACGAATTTCTCTTAACATATTCATAAATTGACTCTCCAAATGTACTATGACGAGGTCTAAAAGATTACTAGTTAACCCATACAATATGAAAACTATTTTGTTAGAATCACACGGAAGGTTAGTGGTCTAAACACAAGATATACAGAATTTTTTTTCATAGATTCGAAGTTAAATGTAAGCACTTATGAGAAAGGGTATATTGTGTTTTGTTTTCCTATTGACTATTAGTGTGTCGTACTCTAATGCTCAAAGCATTGTGTTCACAAAACCCGAATTGTGGGAAAATTTACCTGAGGATTTTGATTTAGCACTTGAAGAAGTGAAAATTGAAAAATCATTTTTTGTCGATAGCGGATTAAATCCATTCTTCTTAGAAGCTGATTTTAATGGTGATGGCTATCTTGATTTAGCATTACGTGTTATAGATAAAGAAACAGATAAAATAGGAATTTTAATCATTCATGGTAAGACTTTAGATACACATCTTTTAGGTGCTGGTAGCAACTTTGGGAGTGGGGGAGATGATTATAAATGGATGAAAGTTTGGAAGCTGTACCGAGGGAAATGGGCTTACAAAACGACTTTCACGGAAAACGGAGATATTGATAGTTCTGAAGAAATTAAGTTGAGTAATATTGCAATTTCAGTAGCTCAAAGCGAGGGTGCGTCTAACTTGATAGTTTGGAATGCTGGAAAATACGAATGGATACATACTGGAAGTTAATATAAATATGAAAAATCTTTTTTGCTTTTTGCTCATAGCTATAGTTATGAGCTGTACCCCAGAAACAACTTACCCAGTAGGGCAAATTAAAACCGATAAAGGCGATATTCTGATTTGGCTTTATGATGAAACCCCAAACCACAAAGAAGCTTTTATTGAACTGGCCGAAGAGGGGTATTGGAACGACTATACTTTCAACCGTGTCATTGAAAATTTTGTAGCACAAGGCGGTTGCCCAGATACGCCCGAAGGTTTTGCTTATTCAACCCACCTTTTAGAACCTGAATTTGATCCAATTGCCAAACATGTTTATGGTGCTTTTGGAGCGGGAAGAGATGGTAATCCGGGTAAAATTTCGGCTACCTGTCAGTTCTATATCGTTCAGAATGAGAAGGGTTTACCTCGCTTAGATGGAGATTATACCATTTACGGCCAAGTGTTTAAAGGAATGGATGTAGTTGATCAAATTGTTAAGGTAGAAAAGGATTCTACCAATGCACCTTTGGTTCCTATCAAGTTGGATGTTAGCGTTGTACAAATGACAGCCGCTCAAATTGAAGCAGAGGGATATACCATGCCAGTCAAAGGCAAGTAATTTCTACTGTTTGGCAGGAAACATTTTCTCCAAGATTTTATAACGGTGCGTGAAGATTTTCATGAGCTTTCCTTTCACTAAAAAGGGGTGAACCATTCTTCCTAATATACCAAAAGGGAGTTTGTACGATACTTTATCGATCATTCTTACTCCATTGAGAGAGGTCTCGAAAATGTGCTCATGGTGCCACATGGCATAAGGGCCAAAGCGCTGCTCATCTACAAATGAATTGAGGTGATTTACATGTGTGATTTCCGTTACCCAATTAGATTTTATACCCGGAAATGGGGAGACCTTATAGGTAATGATTTGGCCTGGGTACATGCTTTTTGCTTGTCCTGAGGTGATTTCAAACCCCATGTGCTTTGGTGTTATTTTCTCTAAGTTATTGGGGGAAGAAAAGAAATCCCATGCAGTTTTTAGATCGATAGGCAGTTCTTGTTCGGTTTTGAGTGTGTAAATTCCAGAATGACTTTTCAGCGATACCATTAATTAAGATTTGGGTATCAACTGTTTTGGGTAGCGAAGTGTTTTAAGCCTTTGACATATTTTTCTTTACCAACTTCCACGTATGGATTAAGCCAAAGAGAGGCCCAATAAACAAAGTGAACAACAACCATTTGGTATCGATGACTGTGGCCAAATAGCCTAAAAGTTGAATGCTTGGAATGGTCAGTAGAAAACCAATACTCACTACAATGGTAATTGCAGTACCGACAGATTCTTTCGGTGCGGTTTGGACTGTGAGCGATGAGAATTGAGCAGAATCTCCAATAACAGCAAAGCCCCAAACTAAGAGAACGGTAACGAAAATTGGTTCACTCAAATTGAAAAAGAGTGGCGAAATCAAGCAGAGTATTCCAGAAATCAATAGGAACGTGAAGGCTACTTTAGCACTTCCTTTTTTCACGGAAATAAAACCGCCTAGAACGCAGCTGATGGCGCCCACAGCCATAATGATAAAGGTGTATAAACTAGGGTGGAGGCTTGTGCTGTGCGTTTCGTTGTAATACACCAGTACTACAGGCAGAAAAGCCCAAAAGGTGTATAATTCCCACATATGACCAAAATAGCCAAAGGCAGCAGATCTAAATTCATGTACTTTAAATACTTCGAAAATCTTAGCGGGGTTGAATTTAGCGCCCCTTCTGCGGTGAGGGCCTTCCCCCACAAAGAAGACCATTGCTAAACCACCAAGAACTGCTAAAATGGAAGTGCCGATCAAAACGAATTTCCAAGAAAGGCTGCTGCCCGTATAATTTAATAAATGCGGAAATGCAGAACCCAATACCAAGGCGCCCACCAAATAGCCAAGTGCTTTGCCCAGTTTACCTTCAAACCAATCAGAGGCGATTTTCATCCCTACAGGGTAAATCCCTGCAATGAAAATTCCAGTAAAGAAACGAGCCGAAAGCAAAAAAAAGTAGCTAGGGGGTAAGAAGATTAAGGAAACATTGAGCGCACTTCCCAAAAGGGCGCATGCTAGAAAAACGAGCGAGGGCCTAAAGCGGTCTGCAATTGAGAGCAAAGCGAAAATAAAGGTGCCCAAGATAAACCCTAGCTGCACAGATGAAGTGACTGTGGCTAAAGCATCCGCGGGCAATTGCCATTCCAGTTGGAGTTCTTTTAGGATCGCATTACCTGCAAACCAAAGCGATGTGCCTGCAAATTGGGCAAATACAATGGTGGGAAGCACCCGTTTTGGAACTTGTAAAGTCAAAATTAATGGGGTCGGTTGTATGAATAGATTGAGTAAAGGTACATTGCTCCAGTAAATTTGGGTTATATCTTCTCGATAATCTTCTGAATTAACTCATTTGTTTAATCATGATTTTGAGCATTGATTTGAAGCGAAAATAACACATGATATAGCATTAATCAACGCTTACCTAGTTAGTATTTGATAGGGCGCCTGATAAGTCAAGCGCCCTATAGATGGTTCAATTCAGTAAACCTGCTCTTCTTAAAAGTGCTTTTACATCAGGTTCTTGTCCTCTAAACCTTTTGTACAAAGTCATAGGGTGTTCCGAACCTCCTTTAGATAGGATGTTGTCTTTGAACTTGTTGGCTACTTCTTTATTGAAAATGCCGTTCTCTTTGAAATACTCAAAGGCGTCTGCGTCTAACACTTCGGCCCATTTGTAACTGTAGTAACCCGCTGAGTAACCGCCTTGGAAAATATGACTGAACGAGCAACTCATATTCGTTCCTTCAATAGGAGAGAGCACTTCAGTATTCTTGAGAACACTACGCTCAAAATCAGAAACACTGGTAATGTTAGAGTTGTCTTGTCCGTGCCAAGCCATATCGAGCTTACCCAAACCTAACTGACGTAGGGTTTGATAACCTTCTAGGAAGTTGGCACTTTCCTTTATTTTCTCCACCAGTGACTCTGGAATGGTTTCTCCTGTTTCGTAATGCTTTGCGAAAAGATCTAAGCATTCCTTTTCGTAACACCAGTTTTCTAAAATCTGAGATGGAAGCTCCACAAAATCCCAATAGACGCTTGGGCCTGAAAGACTTTCGTACTGTACATTGGAGAGTATTCCATGTAGTGCATGACCGAATTCATGGAAAAGCGTAGTGACTTCGTCAAACGTAAGAAGCGAAGGTTTACTTTTTCCGGGTTTGGTGAAATTGCATACATTAGAAATTAAGGGGCGGTGATCGCCTTTTTCATCTTTGTATTGGCCAGCGAAAAGGGTCATCCAAGCGCCTGCGCGTTTGCCAGGACGAGGGAAGAAATCGGCATAGAAAACTGCCATATGTTCGCCTTTTTCGTTTTTCACTTCGTAGGCTGTTACATCAGGATGGTATACTTCTATTTCGTCATTCTTCTTAAATGTAAGGCCGAAGAGTTTTTGCGCAGTTTGGAAAACACCATCCACTACATTTTCAAGCTTGAAATAGGGTTTGAGCATTTCATCGTCAATGCTGTATTTCTCCATTTTCAGTTTCTCAGAATAGTAACCGAAGTCCCAACGTTCTAATTTGTCAATGCCGTCTAGTTTTTTGGCGAATTCCTCTACCTCTTTTACGTCATTTTTAGCCGCATCAATTCCGTGTTTCTGAATTTCATCTAAGAAATCAAGCACTTTTTTGGGCGACTCCGCCATGCGCTCTTCCAATACGAAGTCGGCATGGGTTTTATAACCTAAAAGTTTTGCACGGTCATTCCTTAATTTAACAATTTCCTTAACCGTTTCTTGGTTGTCTAACTCATCTCCTTTGAAGGCTTTGGAAGAGAAGTCTATGCTTAGCTTTTTTCTCAATGCTCTGTTGGCGGCATACGTCATAAAAGGAATATAGCTTGGGTAATCTAAGGTAATCACCCATTTACCTTCGTGCCCTTTGTCAATTGCGTCTTGAGCCGCTTGTTCAATAGCATAGTCAGGCAAACCTTTCAAGTCAGCTTCATTTTCTATCACTAAAGCGTATTTGTTGGTTTCAGCCAACACGTGTTCTCCGAACTGAAGAGATAGTTTAGAAAGCTCTACATCAATATTGCGGAGTTTTTGTTTTTGTTCATCGTTTAAAAGTGCTCCATTTCGTACAAAGCCTTTGTAAGTTTTATCAAGTAAAGTGATCTGTTCAGGAGTGAGCTTGGATCTATCCGCAGCATCATAAACAGATTTTACTTTTTTGAAGAGAGTTTCGTTTAAAAGAATGTCGTTAGAGAACTCAGTTAAAAGCGGGGATATATCTCTTGCAATCGCCTGCATCTCATCACTAGTTTCGGCAGAGTTCAAATTGAAGAAGATAGAAGTGGTCCTGTCTAGTTGCTTTCCCGAAAATTCTAAGGCTTCTATTGTATTCTTAAAACTAGGGGCTTCACTCAGGTTGTTTATGGCATCAATTTCAAGCTTTGCTTGATTAATCAACGCCACAATAGCGGGCTGATAATGCTCATTTTTGATTTGTGAAAAATAAGGAGTTTGAAAAGGACTGCTGTTTTTTTCAATAAGTGGATTCATCTGAATTCTTTTTATCTGTTCGAACACTGCAATATTAACCAACTCAAAATAGAAGCTTTTCTAATTCCGTAAAAAATTTTACAATGGTTTTGGAGAGTGAAATATGACAGTGTTTTAGAGGGGAGGTATAGTATTTTATTTATAGCTACTGTCTTTTTTGATTAAGCGATTGAATTTTAGGTCTATTGAAGATTGGGTTTTTTCTTAATATATTAATATATTGAAAAATAGAATATTATTAAATTAGTTAACTGGGTAGGGTGTAAATCAATATAAGAGTAATACCTTTGCTGCGCTTAAGGAAAAGAACGTTTCAGACAAGAAAATATCCTTGATAATTAATCCGACTCCAAGGTGTTTTCGTATATAAGAGATTAAGCGTTAACTATTTATTATTTGTCTTTAATGAGGCTTATTACTTTCATCCTTCTTTTCTTAGCTCCATTTTATCTGGCTGCTCAGGGAACCTTTGTTTCTAAAGGTTCTGGAGACTGGAAGTCTAAATCTACATGGGATTTGGTCAGTGGTTCTGACCCAAATGGAGTACCAGACTCCAATGATAATGTGACTATTCAGTCCGGTCATACAGTTACTATTTCGAATAATGAAGATGGAAATAACCTGACCTTTAATGGAGGAACCATCGCCTTTAATAGTAATAGGGCCCTTACACTGGGTGGAAATGTAACTGTGACAGCTAGTTCGTCAATCACAGGGTATAGTAATTCACATGAATTTATAGTGGAGGGTACGTTAAATGTTGGCAGTGGCAACACCCTTTCCGTTGGGGCTATTAAATTTGAAATCCAAGGAGCTTCTACTATTAATGGAACTTTGGCGATTTCTGGTTATAGTGCCAAACCTCGAAATTTTGGTAATGTCACTATCAATGTGGGTGGTTCAATGACTTGTTCTGGAGCAGATGCATACACCTTTAATGGGGATTTGATCAATAATGGTACGTTTACGGGCACTTCATATGGGACAACCTTTGATTTTACTAGTACATCTGGAACCTTTGGTGGGAGTAGCGTTCTTAGCTTTAATAGCTTGATTCTAAATTCTCCAGCAAGTTATACTAACAACGGAAACCTTCAGGTTCTGTCATCAATGTCAGGCACAGGAAGTTTTACTAATGGAGCTGGAGGACAATTGGAACTTCAGAATAGTGGTCCTTTTACGGTAAGTACATTTAATGCTTCGGCTACTGGGAATACAATTACTTATACAGGTTACGGCAATCCAACTGCTTTTTCTGGTAATTATTATAACCTAGTTCTTAATAAATCGAGTGGTTCCTTAAGTTTTGGCAGTAGCTTAACTGTATCAAACAATTTGACGGTGAAGTCTGGTATACTCCAAGTAAACGCAGTTACGCTCACTATAGGGAATAATTTGGTTTTAGAAGGAGGCGAGTTTACCCCAGATAATGGCTCGGCAGTGGTGAATATTGGTGGAGATTTTCTGGGTACAGGAGGTCAGTATGACCATAATAATGGGGATGTCAATGTTACTGGCAATGTGAATATTACTGGTACTGAATTTTTGTTTAATGGAGCTTCATCTACCTTAGATGCAGGTTCTTTTACCATGAATAACGCTGCCATTACCTTCGGTAGTGGCGCCATAACAACCACAGGTGGTTTTACCTTAAATGGAACCAGTAATTTAATTGTAAATAATGCTTCGGCAACATTGTCGGTTGGTGGTCTGTTTTCTTTGGTAAACGGCACTACCAATTTTAGTGCAGGGACTTTTTCTGCTGGATCGATTTCGGTGGCTGCTGGCAAAGAACTTGTTCTTGGAAATATTCCAACCACTGTAACAGGAGCCACAACAGTAAATGGTACCATAACTTTTAACTCATCAGGAAGTGCTAAAAACTTTAATTCTATTCTGGTAAACTCTGGTGGTTCATGGGCAGTTACTCAACCTAATAATTTTACTGTTTCAGGCGATATAACCAACAATGGATCATTTACCAACCCTAGTTATGGAAGCAGTATTTATTCGCTCACAAAGTCTTCAGGCACCATAGGTGGCTCTGAAGCTCTATCCATTCGAGATATCTTGATCAATAGTCCCGCTAGCTATACCAATAATACGGACTTAACGGTAGGTGGAACATTAAACGGAACGGGCACATTTATTAATGGTGCCACAGGTACGCTAAGGTATCAAGGCGATAACAGCGGAGGCTCAAATTTCACTATTTCAAATTTCACGGCTTCGGCTACTGGAAATACCGTAGTGTACGGAGCCGCCTCTTCAAGTCAAAGATGGAAAGCTACAACCAATGGTTATTACAATGTTACAGTCAATTTTACAGGCACAGGGGATTATCAGCGATTACAATTGGCGAGTAATATAAGGGTGAATGGTACCTTGAATATTATTGCCGGAGATCCACTACTCAATAACTATAATTTGGAACTTGGTTCAAGTGCTAGTATTACAGGAGGAAGCGCTACCGATTACATAAGGCGAAACAGTTCTGGAGTGGTTAGAAAATACTACTCAGGCACAGGTGGGGCAATATTTCTTCCTATCGGGGATGTTAACAATTATTCACCCATTACCAGTTTCACTTTGAGTGGAGGTTCAGTAAGTGGGGGGGCGTATATAGATTTTAGCGTAACTGATGCAGTACATCCTCAAATGAACGCCCCCAATAAGGCCTCTGGCGGAGATGATGCGGATACTGTGGCCACTGCTTATATCAGTAGGTACTGGACGGTGAGTGGAAGTGGTATTACAGGTCCAGAGTTCAGCGCCACTTATAAATATATAGATGATGATGTAACGGGAACAGAATCAAATATGGTTGCAGCCTTGCGTAGAACAAAAGAAGGGACAATGGGGCCAGTGCTAGATTGGAAAAATGCAGGCACCGTAAACCCAAGCACGAACACTGTTTCAATGGATAGCGGAGATGGCTTTGGAGATATGTATGCCATGGACGATGAGCAGACTCGATTGCCGATTGTGCTGCTATCCTTCACGGCTGATGTATACAAATCAACTGTTCTCTTAAAATGGTCTACTGCTTCAGAAATAGATAATGATTTTTTCACCATTGAACGTTCAAGCAATGGGGCTGAATTTGAACCTATTTTATATATACCAGGGAAGGGGACTAGTGAGGAAACTAATAATTATGTAGCGGTAGATAATACTCCCATTTCGGGTAGAAGTTATTATCGTTTGAAACAAACGGATTTTAATGGAAGCTTTGATTATTCTGAAATGAAAAGCGTTTCTTATAAAACGGGAACAGCAAGAGTACCAAATTTTACCGTATATCCCAATTCGGTATTAGCAGGCCAAACCATAAATATAAGACCAGAAGGTGAGTTCACAGATGAAACTGCAGTGATTCAGGTATTCTCAATAAGTGGGAATCGTGTTCTTGAATATAACTTTCAACTCTCAAATCAAGCATCATTTGAAATTCCTCAAGATGTTCAGACAGGCTATTACGTTTTAACTGTAACAGGTTCAAGCTTCAAAAAGTCATTCAAAATTATTATAAAATAGACTGGGGGTGGTAATCGAGTTACTTGATTTAAGTAGCAATTGATCGGATAAGTTCACTTTTTATAGTAAATTACACTATAATTAAAAAGTGCGCCTTATTGTGCGTATTTAATAATGGTCCACTTAGTTGATGCATTTTCATTGTCTGATGCATTAATTATTCTTGAAAATCTGAGGTGATATTTGATTTCATTAAACTTATTTTTTGAATCAACCCTCTTATAAAACATTATTTGCCTTTTGGCTTGCCAACAATCACGTATATTAAAACTCTGCTTTTCCCTATTGTTTTTTGCGGGTGTAACAATCAACCCAGTTTGTGCACAAGGTGTATTTGAAAGCAATACCTCTAGTGGTAATTGGCAGAATTCAGGAAGTTGGACATTGGTGAGTGGATCAGATGCCAATGGGGTTCCAGATGCTAATGATGATGTCACAATTCTTTCCGGCCATCGGATTAATATAAGAAATAATGAGGCCTGTGATGACCTGACAATTGTGGGTAGATTACATTTTGCTACTAATAATAGAACCTTAACGGTTAATGGAAATTTAACCATGTCTGGAGGAGTGGCTGAGGTTACAGGAAATGGTGCAACTAAAATGCTTTCCGTCTCGGGTGATTTTAATGTAGCATCTGGTGCGGATGTTGATATAGTTGGTCAAAAAGTAACCATCACAGGTACGACCACTTTGAATGGTTCCCTTAATTTCAGCAGTGGTACAGGAGATAAAACCTTCGGAAACATAGTTATTAATGGTTCTGGCACATGGAATAATACCGGAAGTGAAGACTTTGTTTTTACAGGCAATCTTACCAATAATGGTACTTTTAATGGTTGTTCAGCGAATGGCTGCGATTATGAGTTTACGAGCAGTTCAGGAAGTATTTCTGGGAGTAACGCTATTACTATTTCTGACATCGTGATTAACTCTCCTGCGGACATTACTAGTTCAGCTACTGTAGTCGTTACAGATGAATTAAGAGGTTCGGGTTCTTTCACTAATGAAAATGGCGCATCACTTGAACTTCAGGGCTCTGGCCCATTTAGTGTTTCTACATTTGATGCATCCCCCGCTGTGAACACGGTAACCTATAGTGCCGGGAGCTCAAATGAAATCCTCTCGGGTGATTATTATAATCTTATTATAAATAAGTCTTCAGGAACTCCATACAATGGAGGTACAGTCGATATTGCTAATGACTTCACATTACAGTCTGGTAATTTCGATATTAATGCCACTATGAATGTTGATGGTGCTATAACCATTGGAACTGGAACTAAACTTGAGCTTAATGCAGCTACTTTGACCGTTCTAGAAGATATATCAATTGAAGGAGGAGAGTTTACGCCAGTTAATGCAAGTTCGGTGGCCAATATATCTGGAGATATTTTAATGTCTGATGGAATCTACGACCAGAATAATGGAGATATTAACGTAACAGGAGACTTTTTGATTACTGGCGGACTAATGACCTTCAATGGCACTTCCTCTACCTTAGATGTAGACGACATGACGATAACTACTGGTGATGTTACACTTACCCAAGGAACTGTTAATGTTAATAATGGTTCAGGAGGGCTCACTGTGAACTCTGGTAGTCTTACCCTTTCTGGGGCTACTTTAAGTGTTGATAATCTCTATAACCTTGATGGAGGTACAAATGATTTTAACTCTGGCAGTTTTAGTGCTGGAGATATCGATATTGCTACGGGCCAAGAACTTACAGTAAATTCTCTTGATTTTACCTCTACGGGCACGACTACAATTAGTGGAACCTTAACATTTGACAGTAATTCTGGAGGCAAGAGTTTTAATGACATTGTGGTTGCAAGTGGTGGGGCTTGGAATAATACCACTACAGCCAGCTTTACAATTAATGGAGATATTGCGCACAACGGAGCCTCATGGGTGGGGTGTAGCGGAAGTTCTTGTGATTATACCTTGACTAACAGTAGTGGTAGCATTTCTGGAAGTGGAGCAATAGATATGTCCGATATTATCATCAATTCTCCTGGTAGCTATACAAACTTGGCGAATCTTACAGTTATTGATCGAATTACAGGCACGGGCACTTTCATTAATGGGTCAAGTGGTTCGCTCAACTACTCTGGGAATAATTCGGATGGATCTAACTTCGATATTACCAATTTCACAGCCTCTGCTACTGGCAATACAGTGACTTTTAGTAGGGCAGGAGATCAGCAACTGCGAACAACAACGGATGGTAATAACAACTACTATAATGTGGTAATCAATACTAGTTTGGCTGGACAGGATTTATTTTTGGCAGGAAATGTCACTATTGATAATCAGTTGACACTGACCATGGGAGATCTAATACTCGATGCAAATACGTTGACTTTGGCGGTGGGAGCAAGTGTGTCGGGCGGAGGAGATGATAATTATATTCAAGTAAATAGCTCTGGGACAGTGCGACAAAAATATTCTGCAACAGGCGTTTCTGTTTCAATTCCTATCGGTGATAATAACGATTTCTCACCTATTACCAATTTTACATTAAGTGGAGGTTCAGTAGCTGGGGGAGCGTATATAGATTTCAGTGTCACTGATGGGATACATCCTCAAATGAACGCCCCCAATAAAGCCTCCGGAGGAGATGATGCTGATACCGTAGCGACCGCTTATATAAGTAGGTACTGGACAGTAAGCGGAAACAACATTTCAGAGCCAACATTTAGTGCCTCATATCAATATTTGGAAACAGACGTAGTAGGAACAGAATCTGATATGGTTGCTGCCCTTCGTAGAACAAAAGAAGGGACCATGGGGCCAGTATTGGATTGGAAGAATGCAGGAACGGTAAATCCAAGTACCAATATTGTTTCAATAGACAGTGGGGATGGTTTTGGAGATATGTATGCCATGGATGATGAGCAAACTCGATTGCCCATTGTACTACTATCCTTCACGGCAGAAGTCAAGGCTTCTAAAGTACAATTACAATGGTCAACAGCATCAGAATTAGATAATGATTATTTCACCATTGAGCGCTCGAGTAACGGGATTGACTTTGAGCCTATTTTATATGTACCGGGGAAGGGCACAAGTGAGGAGATAAATAATTATGTAGCGGTAGATGATTCTCCTATTTCGGAAAGAACTTACTATCGGTTAAAGCAAACAGATTTTAACGGAACCTTTGATTATTCAGAAGTAATCAGTGTATCTTATAAAAGGAAACAACTAGTAACGCCAAGTTTTTTGATATACCCCAATTCTGTATTAGCAGGCCAAACTATAAATGTAAGGCCAGAAGGTGAGTTTATGGATGAAACTGCAATTATTCAACTCTTATCAATAGCTGGGCATCGTGTTATTGAGTATAAGATTCAACTCTCAAAACAAACATCATTTGAAATCCCTCAAGATGTTCAGGCGGGCCATTACGTTTTAAGTGTAACCGGTTCAAGCTTCAAAAAGTCATTCAAAATTATAGTTAAATAAACAGGCGGCTTTAATAGAATGGGGATTAAATGAATTTTATGCCTTTTTCGATAGATAAAGCAGGCGGGACTCATGTTTTTCCTAGTTGAAAAAAATACAGATCAAGAAATAATGTGGTATATTAATTACTGAAGCTGGAATTACAACTCGTTATACTTTTCGTACCATTTAAGTAGGCTTCATTTTGATCAGCATTGAGCCCAATATTTGTAGAACCAAGAATTTCATTTTCCAATGGCCCAGAAGTTTCGAAATGAATTTTAATGCTACCATCAAAACCCAAAAGATTGCTGTAATTGACCACTGTGTTGTCATCAAGTGACTCCAAAATGGAAACACTTTTTCCCACTCCATTTACTTCTTTCAATGTGGTTAAATATGTGGCTACATCACCATTGTCGCTAAGGCTACCAAAATGCAGGTGAACTGGATGTTCAGCACCCGAAATCACATCGTTCAACGTGATTTCTAATTGTGCTCTCCCGTCATTTCTCTCTCTGATTTTTAAAGTGCCAGAAGTCGTGTTGCCTTCTACAGAACCCGGGATTAAAGCCATTTCCATTTCATTTCCTGTAAATTCTGAAAGTTCATTTCCAGAGTCGCTGCAAGCCGCAATGAAAAGTGCAGTGAACAAAATTAAGCTGGGTAGAAATACTTTTTTCATAGTCTTTATATTTTTCAACCAACTAATACAACGGTCGGCTGTTAGCTTTGGTCTTTAATTAAGCAATATTTTTAACGTTTGGTTCAAAAACCAATTGCTTTCTTGGCCCTTGCTAGCACTTCTTGTGCAATCACCCGTGCTTTTGCTTCACCTTCTTCAAGCTTTTTATTCAACTCGTCAAGGTTGGCCATATAGTAGTTGAATACTTCTCTTTCCTTGGCATACTTTTCTAAAATTAGTTCGTAAAGGGCGAGTTTGGCATGTCCATAGCCATAATTCCCACCTTCATAATTGGCTCTCATCTCTTGATTTTGAGCTTCAGAAGCAATTAATGAATAAATAGCAAATGTATTGTCAGTATCAGGGTTTTTAGGCGCTTCTAATGGAGCACTGTCCGTGATAATCTGCATTATATTTTTCTTAAGCGCTTTGTCGCTCTGAAAGATATTAATGGTGTTTCCGTAAGACTTACTCATTTTTTGACCATCTGTACCGGGAACGGTCATTACCTTCTCGTTAATCTTGGCTTCTGGAATTTTAAATATTTCTCCGTACTGATTATTAAAAGTATTGGCCATATCACGGGCCATTTCAAGGTGTTGCCTTTGGTCTTTACCAACAGGGACATAGGCCGCATCATATAGTAAAATATCGCAGGCCATTAATACCGGATAAGTAAAAAGCCCCGCGTTTACATCTGAAAGACGGTCAGATTTATCTTTGAATGAATGCGCATTTGCCAACATCGGGTAGGGCGTAAGGCAGCTCAAATACCAGGTTAATTCACAAACCTCAGGAATTCTAGATTGGCGGTAGAAAGTATTTTTGTCCGTATCAAAACCAAATGCCAACCAAGCGGCAGCTACCGCATTGGTATTATCTATTCTTGTTTGAGGGTCTTTAATTGTGGTAAGCGAGTGTAAATCAGCGATAAAGAAGAAAGAATCGTTTTTAGGATTCTTAGATAATTCGATTGCTGGTATAATTGCTCCCAATAAATTTCCTAAATGTGGTTTGCCCGAACTTTGTATGCCCGTTAGTATTCTTGCCATGAATTTAATATTTGTCACAAATAAATGATTATTGACTGGTCGATTCAAGCATTGGCTTGTTATTTTTGCTCTTCAACATATATTAAAAATACATTCCTGTCGTCATTAGCTTATGAGTAAATTCTTCCGCCTCCTTTTTTTGATTTGCATTCCTACTTTAGCTTTTGCTCAAAAGCCTGAGGTGATTGAAGCTGGTGTGATTGATGGCGAGGTGGGGACATTCTACTTTAGCTTTCCGTGGGAGAATACTTCTGAAGATACTGTTACGATTAGTTTTTGGTCTGGAGATGAAAAGTTGAAACTCGAGAAAGAGAATATTAAAGTAAACCCGAAACAGACTGTATCTGTCCCATTTACGATCGCTACTGACGGTTATGTCGGTGGGTTTAGAATAGGAGTGAGGGTTTTAGCTTCGTCCGAAATTATTCTGAAGGAATATGCTGTGGAGGGTAGAATTCTTGCTCCGGTAATCGATGTGTTCAAGGCATATAGAAATGTATTTTGGCCGTTTCGGTCAAAGTATCAAGTCGTTAATTTTAAATCTGGCTTTATTGGAGATGAACTGAATGCTGAAATGATCTTATACAACTTTGGGGGAGCGTCATTGGATTTATCAGGTGCTAACATTTCGGCTTATTATGATGTGAAGTTTCAACCCACAGAAATTCCGCACAACAGTTTTACTAAGATGAGCATCGTTTTAAAAACGGATTCTTTGCTTAACCCTGGCTTCGTAAAGGAGATTGTTCAGGTAAAGGATAAAAATGATTCACTGGTGTTCTCCATTCCAGTACAGTTTACGCTAGAGCAGAAACCATCTGAGGTCAATGCTGACTCACCATATTTAGCAATAAGTGATTTAGATCATGACTTCAAGGTAATGTCACCTAATACTAAAAAGTCTGTAACGATAACTCTTTCCAATAGGGGAAATCAGCCCTTGGACCTGCTTAAGATTGAAAGCAACTGCTCGTGTTTGCAGTATAATCTCAATAGAGCCGCAATAGCATCAGGTGAATCCGTAGAAATGGAAGTTATCTTTGATGCCACCGATCGACTGGGGTATGAAAGAAAAACCTTAGCCATTTTTAGTAACGACCCCAGAAAACCTACAGCGGTAATTACTTTTAGATCGCATGTGAAATAGGCGCTTATCCGATGATTTTTTTCATCAATTCAACAAGCTTTTGATCGTTCTTAATTGCATCTTTTAGAGCATTTATAAGGTACTCAGGTACCTTTTCTCCTTTTTTAATTTTGGATGAAAAATCAGAAAACATTTCTGAAACTTGCCCCTTATCTTCTACCTGTTTTGAGGTCTTTAATGTATCCTCAAAATCCTGCAAGAGGGCTTCCATAGTTTTTGAGATTTTAGAGGTTGCAGGTTTATAATAAGATACAGCTTCTTGTTGGGTCGAGTTTTTCAAGGCAATGCATCCATTGTAATCTTCCACAATTTGATCTATATCCCCCCTCTTAAGTTCTTTCTCTTCAATTCGGTCAGAAACTTCTTTACAATCCGATAGGTAATCTGTCATTAAATTTCTAAACCCCATAATGCCTGGTAAAGCAAAGGCAGCTCCCCCGAATTTCTGTAATGCCATCATGCCGAAATCATCCATTCTGTTGGAAGCAGAGTATTTATAAACACTTAAATAGTCTTCGCTAACCAGCAAAGCAAAATGATATTGCTCTCCAATTTTCATTGGTTTAATCAATCCATACTCAGGCATCGAAATATTCTGAATATCAAATAGCTTAACAGTTTCTTTATCTTTTCCATTTTTCACAACAGCATAAGGCATTCCATCAGAATCAGATAGTAGCTGAACATCTCCAGTCATTGTTTCTCCAGAGCGTTTTGTTAGAATATCTTGGCCTATGGCTGAGAAAGAAAGAAGTAAAAAGGTGAAAATAGATAAATATCGTTTCATATGGTTTTATTGAGTTTGCGAAGGTAGGGCATATTTTTTTTTAATTCCAGAGAATTGATGAAGCTTAATGCAAAGGGTGTAACCATTTTCATTATTTTAACGCCAGAAACCAATTCGGATTATGAGCGAATTTTTAATAACAGATGATTCTGTTCACAATAAGTTAACCAAAGACCAAATTCTTGATAATCGAGATTTCTCGATTATCAAGAATCGAGCTGACTTAGAGCATTTACTTCAGGAAAAAGGGAGGGACTATTCAAAAGCATTGTACAACCTTGAATATGAACAACAGCTGGAGAAATTACAGGTTGAGCTGGTTAAGCTTCAACACTGGATTGCTGAAACCAATCAAAGGGTTGCCATAATTTTTGAAGGTCGAGATGCTGCTGGAAAGGGGGGGACGATCAAGCGATTTACGGAACACCTTAATCCACGATCCATGCGTGTTGTTGCTTTAAACAAGCCTACGGATATGGAAAAGGGGCAGTGGTATTTCAGAAGGTATATTAAGGAACTTCCATATGCTGGAGAAATGGTGTTTTTCGATCGTAGCTGGTACAATAGGGCAGTAGTAGAGCCTGTAATGGGTTTTTGTGATGAAGATCAATACCAACGGTTTATGCGCCAGGTTCCGGAGTTTGAACACATGCTTTTTGAAGATGGTGTGCATATCATTAAGTTTTGGTTTTCTATAGGTAAGGATGAACAAGTAAAACGCTTTAATGATAGAAGGGCTAACCCATTGAAACAGTGGAAATTAAGTCCTGTGGATGAGAAGGGGCAAGAAATGTGGCAGAGATATACTTATTATAAAGAGCAGATGTTTGCTCAAACACACAACAGTTTTAGCCCTTGGATAATCATAAAAACGAATACCAAAAAACAAGCCCGTCTGGAAAGCATCCGACATGTACTCTCCAAGTTTGAGTACCCAGGGAAAAAGGAAGCTGATATCGTTGTATTGCCCGACCCTAACATCGTAATGAGGTTTCACCGTTCAATTTATCACTTGTTATAATGTCTGACTTAAAATACAATTTTACGGATAAGGAATTGAAACTCTTGAACAGTAACAAGGCGATCAAGCTATTGTTAAAAGACAAGGATAATTTTAATCCTGAAAAGGTGTTGCGTTATGTTAAGTATGAAAAGCGCCTTGAAGAATTTCAAATGGAACTCATTAAGCTCCAGCAATGGGCGATTAATGAGGGGAAACGAATTTGTTTGTTGTTCGAAGGCAGAGATTCTGCTGGAAAGGGTGGAGCGATTAGAAGGGTAACCCACCACTTGAACCCTAGAAATTATAGGGTAGTGGCCTTGCCAAAACCAACTGAAGAAGAGCGTGGGCAATGGTATTTTCAACGCTACATTACACGTTTGCCAAACCCAGGTGAAATCGTGTTTTTCGATCGTAGTTGGTATAATAGGGCTGTGGTAGAGCCCGTAAATGGTTTCTGTACCGATGAAGAATATGAACGCTTTATGCGGGAAGTTAATAATTTTGAAACTATGTTGACCAACGATGGCATCATTCTATTGAAGTTCTATTTTTCGATTACAAAAAAAGAACAGGCTTCAAGGTTTAAAGACATTATGGAAAATCCATTGAAGCGTTGGAAAATGTCACCAGTAGATGAAATGGCGCAAGAGCTTTGGGATTCCTACACTAAGTATAGAGTTAGAATGTTTGCAGAAACCAACACGAAAAACAACCCTTGGATTGTGTTGAAAGCCAATAAAAAGACGGCCGCTAGAATTCAGGTGATGAGACATATTCTAGAAAAAGTGCCTTATAAGTAACTGAGAAAGGGTATTGCTCTTTACTTGAGGTGATATGAAATCATCACCAAAGGATCATTTGTATCAAACTTGCTAGCGAAATCCAAAAAGGTCTGTTCTTTTTCATTGAACTGCCTTTTTTCCTCTTGCAATTTGTTGGCCCTTTTCAGAACGTTTTCGGAGTCATAGATCATGATAAGATCGCGGTTGATGACTGAGTGAACCCAATAAAGGGGTATGCCACCATCAACATCATTCTTAGCGGTTGAATTTATAATTGATGATTTCCTTTCCTGACTATTGTAAATTAAGTGGTTATTTCCACTCCCTTTAAATCGTGTTATTAGGAAATCAGAGCTTCCTTGCAGGTCTGGGTTATGGTATACTTTGTCTTTTAGAGTTCCCGTAAAGTCTGAAACAGAAAATTTTGGATCAAAGGTTTCATCAGGAAGGGGATTGGAAGAGAAATTAATGATAACCCCGGGAGTGAACTTGTCTCCCCGTTTTCTATAGATCGTGTCATTAAAGTAGGTGCCATAATAAGTTTCACTACCTATGTTTTTCAAAATATTTCTCTCTTTAAAAGAATGTGGGTTTTTACCATTATGAATCTCCAGCACACATTCTGATTTTTTTGTCTCCAAATTATATTGTACCACTTCACAGGGTTTTCCGTTTTTCCCTAGTTCATTTGGGATTTTGCCTGTTTGAAATATATAATTACCCTCAACTTTGGTAAATGCTTGAGCCACAAAAGGTAGTTTCTCACTTTTCTCAAAAACACCATTGTCGTTAAAGAAGATCAATTTACCTCTAGCATCCAGCACTTCAATTTTGCCTTTGTCTATTAAGAAATCTTGAACTTCTAGGTATTGGTCGGGTCCTTGCCCCGGCTTGGTAATGGCAAATTGAAAGTTGCCTTTTAAATCATAAACCGAGAGTGATCGACCCGAGTAGTAATCAAAAATATAGATCAATTCATCTTCAATTAAAACTTTGTCAATTCTATAGGCACGGTGATCTGGGTGGTCTTTGAGCGCAGTATAAGTGATGTTATCTATCACATCCGACAGTTTGCTTTCTTCAATACCAACAACAGGAATGACCTTAATATCTTCTGAAGTAGATAAAGATGTTTGCTTTTCAGAATTAGCCCCACAAGATGAACTAAGAAAAATAATTGTGATGATTAGTCCTGAAATTAGAAGTGCTTCCTTGGTTGTTCGCATGATTATAGAATGAATAAGTGATTGCTAATCGTTCAGCTTCTTTACTTGAGGTGGTATGAAATCATTACCAAAGGGTCGTCTGGATTAAACTCGTTAACGAAATCCAAAAAGGCCTGTTCTTTTTCATTAAACTGGCTTTTTCCTTCTTGCAACTCACTCGCCCATTCCAGAACGTATTCAGAGTCATAGATCATAATTATATCACGATTGTTCAATGCGTGAGCCCAGTAGAGAGGTAAGCCATTATCAACATCATTTTTAACTCTCCATTCTAAAACAGTTTTACTGCCTTTATTTTGATCATAAATCAGATGGTGACCTGTGTTATTATAGAATCTAGTAATTAGAAAATCAGCGCTCACTTGTAGACTTGCTGAATGATAAGCTTTGTCCCGATTGTTATTCTGGTAGTCAACGAATTCGCTAATTGAAACATTCGGATCAAATATTTCAGAGGGTAATGCATTGGGAGAAAAATCGAAAATGAATTGAGGCTTAAAATTTCCATCCTGTTTTCTATAGATCGTATCATTAAAACTGGTGCCATAATAAAACTCATTGTCAACTCTTTTTAGCATGTTTTTTTCCCATGAGACACTTAATCTTCTGCCATTATTGATTTCGAGCCAACAGTCTGATTTTTTCGTCTCCAAATTATATTGAACCACTTCACAGGGCTTTCCATTTTTCCCGAGTTCATTCGGTTTTTTACCCGTTTGAAACAGGTAATCATTACCTATTTTCAAGAATGCTTGTGGAGAGAAAGGTAATTTTTCACTTCTCTCAAAAGTGCCTTTTTTGTCATAAAAAAGCAGTTTTCCTCTAATATCTAGCACCTCAATTTTGCCCTGATATACTAAAAAGTCATGAACTGCCGCATATTCGTCTGGTCCTTGCCCCGGTTTGGCAATGGCAAATTGAAAGTTGCCTTTTAAATCATAAACAGAGAGTGATTTACCAGATGAGTAATCAAAGGTATAGAGTAATCCATCTTCAATTAAAACCTTATCAATTCTATGAATACGGTGATCTGGGTGGTCTTTCAGGGCGGTATATGTGATGTGATCAACTACATCCGACAGTTTGCTTGGCTTAATTTCGTCAATAGCAATCACCCCCATACGTTCTGAAGTAACTATGGCGTTCTGATTCCTAGAATTGGAACCACAAGATGAAGTCAGGAAAATAATTGTGATGATTAATCCTGAAATTAGAAGTGCTTCCTTGGTTGATTTCATAAATATAAACTTAACAAATATATTTTTGTGTTCTACCCAAATCAGTGCCACTCGGTATGCTATGGGGTAATAGGTTTGTTGATGTTTTGAATCTAAATTTGCAGGAGATAAAAGAACAATCACTTTAGAGATAAATACTCTACGCTATGCAAAAGACCATAAAAACCACGCTTCGTCCCGAAGAAGCCTTCACTCCCGAATTATTTGAGGCCATTATTCTGAAAAGGGCCAATATAACCAACCCTAAAAGTGCGAAAGTTAGACCACTAAAACGCTCAATAGATGCACGCTCACGCAATGTGAAAGTCAATATTGAAGCCCAAGTGTTCATCAATGAAGAACTTCCGCCAGCAATTTCCTACAAAAGAGATTATCCAGTAGTCACCAATGCTGAACCAGTTATTATTGTCGGTTTTGGACCTGCTGGAATGTTTTCCGCACTGCGTTTGATCGAATTGGGTTACAAGCCCATTGTCATTGAACGAGGCAGCGATGTTCAGAAAAGGAGACGCGATCTTGCTGCCATCAACAAAGAACATGTTGTGAATCCTGAATCGAACTATTGTTTTGGAGAAGGTGGGGCAGGCACTTTTTCTGACGGTAAGCTTTATACCCGTTCAAAAAAGCGTGGCGACATTCTCAGAACCCTTGAGATTTTAGTCGCCCATGGTGCTTCCGAAGATATTTTGGTAGATGCACATCCACATATTGGCACCAACAAGTTGCCAAAAGTGGTGCAAGAAATCAGACAGAGTATTACGAATGCCGGTGGAGAAATTCACTTCGATACCAAAGTAGCTGATTTTCTTATCAAGGAAAAAAGAATGACAGGAGTGGTTTTGGCAGATGGCTCTAAAGTAGAAGGCTTGGGCGTAATTCTTGCTACGGGCCATTCAGCAAGAGATATTTTCCATTTACTACAGAAGAATGAGGTATTGATTGAAGCCAAACCTTTCGCTTTGGGCGTAAGAATTGAGCATCCGCAATCGCTGATCGATAAAATTCAATACCATTGCGATACGGACAGAGGTGAGTTTTTACCAGCTTCCTCTTACGCATTGGTTCATCAGACGTATCATGAGGGCAAACAAAGAGGCGTATTCAGCTTTTGTATGTGTCCTGGTGGTTTTATTGTTCCAGCTGCAACTGCTCCAGGAGAAGTGGTTGTCAACGGAATGAGCCCTTCTAGAAGAGATTCAGCCTTCGCTAATTCTGGTATTGTTTCGGCAGTTGAACTGGAAGACCTTACCGCATACTCCAAATTTGGGGCTTTGGCTGGAATGGAATTCCAAAGAGAAATTGAGCAACGCGCTTGCCAGATTGCTGGAGGTACTCAAGCTGCACCTGCCCAGCGCATGACAGACTTTGTCAATGGCAGGGTTTCACCTTCCTTGAACGATACTTCCTATCAGCCTGGATTGATGTCTGTGGATATGCGTGAAGTGTTGCCAGAGTCGATTCACTTGAGATTGAGAGACGCTTTTAAAGGCTATGCTAAGAAAATGAAGGGCTATTACACCAATGAGGCGCAAATAGTCGGAGTGGAGAGTAGAACTTCTTCGCCAGTACGAATTCCAAGAGATAAAAACAGCTTGGAGCATGTGGAAATCAAAGGCTTATTCCCTTGCGGGGAAGGAGCAGGTTTTGCTGGAGGTATTGTTTCTGCTGCCATGGATGGCGAGAAATGTGCTGAGAGCTTGATTGCTGGTTTGAAAAGAAAGTAAAGAATATTAGTGCTAATGTAAGAAAGGACAGAGTCCTTAAAGATAGAGTGTCACAGGTTCTGCCAAAGGACAGATAAATCGGAGAACCTGCGACAGTAGTTAATTAATTCTCGTTTTCAACGAAGATGATATCGTAATTCATAGCCCACGGTTTAAACCGTGGGCTATTTGCGAGAATGGCTTTAGGTAATGGTTTTAACTATTTTGAAATCATTTAGCTCTTTATATTCTCCTTCTTATATTCTTCAATTTCTTCTAGAAAACCCATCGCATCAATGACTGAAGTCCATTCTGGGCTATTGAAAAGTACTTTAAACCATTTCTTATTGGCGTTTCGGTAGTTGATATTTCTATACAGCCAAATCCCTAACCAAGTAAAGAGCAGCACTGTGGGTACGTGAATACCCCAAAATGTTTCGGGAGATGTCTCGATCCATTGGAATGAGATAAACCAAGTAGTAAACACAGGCATTTGTACAAAGGATAAGCGGACGATCCAGAGAAATGAAGTCTGCATTTCATTAAGCTTTTGCTGCGCTTCCACTACTGTTTTACTATTGTTGGCTTCATCCATAAGCACCAAATGCTTAATGTAAGTAGCTATAGCAATCACGGTTACTACTAAATGAATACCTGCAGACACCAGAAAGAAGATCTTTGAGAATTCAAGGGAATGATAGATTAAGAAGCCCACAAAGGCAACCCATAAAATCCCAACGACTATGGCAAATATCTTTACGTTTCGGGCCTTCTTTAAGGCTGAAGTGGCTTTTTGACGTTTTACTTCTTGTAGCAATTCAAAATTGATGGCCAGCGATTTCTCAAGTTTAGCATCTTGCGCTTTCCATAAGTCCATGATATCTTTCTCTTCCATTTTTCTAGTGGTTATGTTGTGAAAAACGAACGCGCAATTTTTCCCTGATCCGACTAATCTTGGTCGCGATATTAGATTCTGAAAGCCCCAGAATATCAGCCATTTCTTTATGCGTTTTTTGTTCCAAGTAAAGCAGCATCAGCGCCCTGTCGAGCTCTTTTAATTCACTAATGAACTGCTGCAATAGGTTTAAATTGGATTCTAATTCAGAACTGGGTTCTTCTTCCTTTAGGTTGAAAATACCTTCTGAAATGGAGGTTTGAGTGGCTTTTCTTTTACTGTCCTTTCGGAAGAACGAAATGGCGACATTCAGCGCAATTCTGTAAATCCAGGTAGAGATTTTGAAACTGTCATCGTAGCGATCTAAGCTTTTCCATAGCTGAATGACGATTTCTTGCACAAGGTCTTTTCTGTCTTCCTCATCTTTACAGTAGGCATTGGCCACTTTATAGATGATTCCCTTGTTGCTTTCAATCAGTAATTCAAATGTGTCTTTCTCGGTGGATGTCATTCTTAGTCTCGAAAGCGTTTTCAATTCGTTTACCCATTATTCGCAGAGACTTACAAAATATCACATTTTAAAATGAAAAATATTTAAGAGGGGGAAATCAACGCTTTTTCAGAAGAAGTAGGGTTGGTTAACGAATAAAAACTATGATCAGTCTTTTCCTAAAATGAAATCCACTGCCGCCTGAGAATGAATATGGGTAGTATTAAAAATAGGGACATTCAGGTCACTTTCAGAAATCATTAGGGGGAATTCTGTACAGCCTAGAATAACACCCTCAGCACCCTGCGAAATCATTCTGTTGATGGTGTCCAATGCATATTGCTTAGACGATTCCTCGATCCGACCAAAAGTCAGCTCTTTCTGAATAATCCGATGTAGCTCTTCAAAGACTTCTGGGACTTCAGGTACCAGTACTTCTATACCAGACTGCCCAATTCTACCCGTAATAAAATCGGCTTCCATGGTAAACTTCGTCCCAATAAAACAGACTTTTTTAATGCCTCGTCTTTTGATGGCTTGGGCTGTGGCATCAGCAATATGCAGCATAGGAACTTCAAGGGTTGCGCTTACCGTGTCGAATACTTTGTGAGGCGTATTCGCGCAACACATAAGCGCTTCTGCCCCTGCGAGTTGAAGTCGTTTACCTGCATCGGTAATTAAATTAGCAATTGCGGCCCAATTTCCTTCTCGTTGGTATTGATGTATTAAAGACTGGTTCAGGTTAAAAAGTAGTAAAGGTGGGTTGGTGTTATCGCCAAAATGCTCGTTTACCGCCTGATTAATATCGCGATAATACTCTACTGTGGAATGCCAAGAAGTTCCTCCCATTAAGCCTAGTGTTTTCATTTTTTATTGTTGGTCAATTCAATAGTACATAAAAGTACAGGATTAAGTCATCCCTTAGGTTCCGAGACTTTGGAATTTCAGGATTATCTTAGTCTTAGGAAGAATATGTCAGTACTTATTACCCCTTCATTTGCTGCACGGCAAGAATAAGGCTGTCGGCCATTTCTCTCTGTTCATCATTTTTGGCAAGGGTTTTGGCCTTTTCTAGCTGTTCAATTGCTACATCATAATCGCCTAATAGACCTTTGGAGTAACCCAATAGGGCTGCGGCTTCAAAGTGTGTAGGATCCAATGCAGCGGCTTGGGTAAGCAAGTTGGCCGCGAATTGAAGCATGGCAACATCTTCTTGGTCTTCAATAATCTCTAAGCCATTACTAAATAGAAAATCGACTCTAGCATCTTCAGCCACCTGATTGTTCATATAGCTATTCACCTCAAACTGGTATTTTTGATAAGCCTTACGCTCTCCGAAATAGAGCTTCTTAGTAATGAAGGCTGCCTCTGCAATTTCTACTTCAGGGAGAAACTCAGGTAATACTTCGCGAATCAACTGATACAACAGGTTTTCATCACCATACTTTATGGCCAGTTGCAGATTGTCGTTATAGATTGTTTTGAAATAATCTTCATATT
Source organism: Roseivirga echinicomitans (assembly GCF_001592935.1). Classification (GTDB taxonomy): domain Bacteria; phylum Bacteroidota; class Bacteroidia; order Cytophagales; family Cyclobacteriaceae; genus Roseivirga; species Roseivirga echinicomitans. The sequence goes on along the minus strand of NZ_LRDB01000050.1, from coordinate 418,367 downwards.
CGTCTAAACCGTGGGCTTCAATAATCTCGTCTTTATTGGTTATGATGTAGCGGTAGGGTACAGAACTCAACTGGTTTTCAAACCTAGATACCAACCACAGGTTTTCGAGATTATCCAAATAGTCTACAAGTTTCAACTGACTGATGTAGTCTTTGGCTACTTCGGCTGCTTGTTCAAAATCTTTATTTTCAAGAATTCTTATCAGTTCGAGCTTCTCGTCATTGGTAGCAATTAGGTCATTGTATTTCTCTTGTAGTCTCGGTAATAGCGCAAAATCATCCACAGCCCTTTGACCGTAGGCCATTAATTGTGGGGCAGGAACAAAGCCTAAAATGGTATCGAAGACTTCTTGTTTTTCGGTAAGAAAGAGCAAAGTAGGTAAACTGGATATTTTAAATGTATAGGCCAATTGTGTTCCGTATTCCGATTCGGTATCAAATTTTACGTTGATAAAATTATCATTGAAATATTTGATTACCTGATTGTTAGTGTATACTTCTTCATCTAATTGATGACAGTAGGCGCACCAGTGGGCATAGGCATCAACGAACAAAAGCTTGTTTTGCGCCTTGGCCATTTCAAGTACCTTTTGCCAGTCCTTTTCGTTCTTGATTTCGTTGAACTGAAGTGGATCACTGGCGAAAGTGAGGGTGGAAATAAATAATGATATTACTACTAATGGAACTCTCATAAATCTTTTGGATGTTCGGAATCAAATAACGAGTGTACTATACTCACATTGCAAGTGCAAAGTTATTCATTTAGTTTCATGTCAATCGTTAATTATAGTTAAGTGAAAAGAACAGTAATCATAGGGAGTAATCCCAAAACGAACAATTACGCATTTACGGCAGCCAATAGGCTTCAAGACCATGGTCATGAATTTATTCCTGTAGGCATCAGCGAAGGCGAGGTTTTAGGTAAATCAATATTGAATATCAATGATAGACCTGAGATCGAAGCTGTGGATACAGTGACGCTGTACATCAATCCACAGCGACAAATTGAGTGGTACGATTATATCCTTTCCTTGAAGCCAAAGCGCATTATTTTCAATCCCGGAACTGAGAATCAGGAACTTAAAAAGCTGGCCGAAGGGCAGGGCATAATTTGTGAAGAAGCTTGTACTTTAGTGATGCTTTCGGTGGGCAATTTCTAAGTTATTTTGCGTATCTTCGTACGTTGTATGAGGGCGGTCTAATATCCTTAAGATTTAATTCCTAAACCGACCGTAACCTCCTTTTTTAACAGTTTTTATTCACAATGAGCGAAGAGAAAAAGAATCAAGAATATTCAGCGGTTAATATCCAGGTTTTAGAGGGTTTAGAGGCGGTTAGAAAGCGGCCAGCCATGTATATTGGAGATATTGGGGTTAAAGGACTTCACCATATGATTTGGGAAGTGGTGGATAACTCCATTGATGAAGCCTTAGCAGGCCATTGCGACACCATTACGGTAACCATTGAAGAAGACAATTCAGTAATTGTAACGGATAACGGTAGGGGAATTCCTACCGACATGCACGAGAAAGAAGGAAGGTCTGCGCTAGAGGTAGTAATGACGGTACTTCATGCTGGTGGTAAGTTCGACAAGGATACTTATAAAGTGTCTGGTGGTCTTCACGGTGTAGGTGTATCCTGCGTTAACGCACTTTCATCAATGATGCTTGTAACCGTTGAACGTGGTGGCTTAGAATTCCAACAAGAATATTCAATTGGTATTCCCAAATACCCTGTAAAGCAAACGGGCAAATCTGATAGAACGGGTACTACGGTTCACTTTAAGCCAGATGATAGTATTTTCACTGTGCTAGAATACAAGTATGAAACCGTTGCAGGTAGATTAAGAGAACTCTCTTTCTTGAATGCCGGTATCACAATTACCCTAACGGATAAAAGAGATAAAGACGATGAAGGAAACTTCATTGGTGAAGTATTCCATTCTGAAGGTGGTTTGAAAGAGTTTGTTGAGTACTTAGATGCGACTCGTGAAAAACTGATTGAAGAGCCGATTTATATTGAAAATATTAAAGGCGAAGTACCTGTTCAGGTGGCCATGAGCTATAATACTTCTTATGCTGAAAATGTGGTTTCCTATGTAAACAACATTAACACCATTGAAGGTGGAACTCACGTTTCTGGATTTAGAAGGGCTTTAACCCGAACCTTGAAGTCCTATGCAGACAAATCTGGTTTGCTGGACAAGATTAAAATAGACATTACTGGAGACGACTTTAGAGAAGGGCTTACGGCCATCATTTCTGTAAAGGTACAAGAACCTCAGTTCGAAGGTCAAACGAAGACCAAGCTCGGTAACAATGACGTTATGGGCGCTGTAGAGTCTGCGGTTGGAGAAACACTTCAATATTATTTAGAAGAAAACCCAAGAGCGGCCAAAACTATTGTGCAGAAAGTAATACTTGCTGCTCAGGCACGTCATGCGGCCCGTAAGGCCCGTGAAATGGTGCAAAGAAAGAACGTTCTTTCTGGTACTGGTCTACCAGGTAAACTGGCGGATTGCTCCGAGAAGGACCCTGCACTTTGCGAATTGTACCTTGTTGAGGGAGATTCTGCGGGTGGTTCTGCTAAGCAGGGTAGAGATAGAAACTTCCAAGCGATTTTACCATTAAGGGGTAAAATTCTTAATGTTGAAAAAGCACAAGAGCATAAGATTTACGATAATGAGGAGATCAAGAACATGATCACTGCATTGGGCGTTTCTTTTGGTACTGAAGAAGATGAAAAGGCTTTGAACATGACCAAGCTTCGTTATCATAAAGTGGTAATCATGACGGATGCGGATATTGACGGTAGCCACATTCGTACTTTGATCTTGACTTTCTTCTTTAGGTACATGAGGCCATTGATCGATGCTGGATACTTATATATCGCGCTTCCTCCGTTGTACTTACTCAAAAAGGGTAAAGACCAGCGTTATTGCTGGGATGAGCAACAAAGGGCTCAGATCACTAAAGAGATGGTTGGAGAATCAGGCAAAGAAGATTCCGTAAACATTCAACGTTACAAAGGTTTGGGAGAGATGAACCCAGAGCAACTTTGGGAAACTACAATGGATCCTAACTCTAGAAGTATGAAACGTGTAACGATTGAATCGGCTGTTGAGGCAGATCACTTGTTCTCGATGCTTATGGGCGATGAAGTGCCACCACGTAGAGAGTTTATTGAAAAGAATGCAAAATACGCTAAGGTTGACGTTTAAGACCTTATAACAATAGATTAAAAAATCCCGTTGATCATGAAGATCAACGGGATTTTTATTTTAGATCATAACTAATTATTAATCAGTAATTTTAAGCGTATTTAGTTTAACTGATTGTCGAATATAGTCAGTGTTTTATTCCCCTGACTCCGAAACTTCGGAGAAGGGTCTAATGCAACAGTAGAAGAAAGGGCGACTACTGAATTTCCCCAGAGCCGATTAACTCATTCTTATCATACCAAGCCACAAACTGCCCAGGAGCAATTCCTTTCTGGTAGTTTTCAAAAATGACATAAAGACCATCTTCTTCCATAAACAATTCCGCTTTGTCAAGCTCCTGTCTGTATCGAATCCGGCTGTCATAGGTCCTCGACTCTCCTGATTTCAAAGCCAAGTCAGGACGTACCCAGTGTACTTGTTCACTTGGAACGAACAAGCCCTTTCGTAATAGGCCAGGATGGTTTTCGCCTTGGCCTGTGTAGATCACATTTTCTTTGGTGTCTTTCTCAATGACAAAAAGCGGTTCCGGAGTTCCGCCCACGCCTAAACCTTTGCGCTGGCCTATAGTATAATAGTGGGCTCCGCTGTGTTCACCAACTAACTTGCCGTCCGTTGGAGCATATTCATAAGGTTGTGTAAGGTGTTTTAGTTCTTCTAGTTTTGTATCAAAGTGAGACACTCTTTTTTCTAAGAAAGTATTGAAATTAGTTGAATTTGGGGCCAGTTCCCTGATTTCACCTTTTTTAGGTGATAATTGTTGTTGTAGAAAATCGGGTAATCTCACCTTGCCGATAAAGCAAAGTCCTTGCGAATCCTTCTTGTCAGCCGTAATGAGGTCGGCCTCTTTGGCAATGGCCCTTACTTCAGGTTTTTGCAAATGCCCGATAGGGAAGAGCGCCTTGGCCAGCTGCTCTTGGCTTAGCTGACATAAGAAATACGACTGGTCTTTATTAGCATCTGCGCCTGCTAAAAGGCGATGAATCTCTTTTCCATTTTCAACAATGGTTTCTTTTTGGCAGTAATGCCCAGTAGCCACATAATCCGCTTTGAGCTTCAATGCTGCTTTCAGAAAAATATCGAATTTGACTTCGCGGTTGCAAAGAATGTCAGGGTTAGGTGTACGCCCTCTTTCGTATTCGGCAAACATGTAGTCCACAATACGCTCTTTGTATTGCTCGCTTAAATCGATTACATGGAAGGGGATACCGAGCTTTTCGGCTACGGCCAAGGCATCATTGCTGTCTTCAACCCAAGGGCATTCCTCTGAAATAATCACAGAATCGTCTACCCAATTGCGCATAAACATTCCGATTACCTCGTAACCTTGCTCCACTAACAGATGTGCAGTAACACTTGAATCTACACCGCCCGAAAGGCCTACCACTACTCTTTTTGCCATCAATTTGAATTCTGAATTAGGCTAACACCAATTCTGCAAAAATAGTTGATTTGAAAATTAAAAAGTAATGTTGATTTGAGTGATAGGGTATTATTACCAATTCACTGTTTATTGAGGTTTTTTTTTCTAAAAGCTAATATCGAAAATAACATTGGTGCAATAGAAACCTGACTTCTCTATCGCTTTTCTTGATGCTACATTATCGAATGTTGTGGAGCAAATAGGCCTTCTCCCAGCTTTTAAAACTCGGTTTACTTGCGTTTGCATCACTTGTGTTGCCATTCCTTTTCCTTGATGATCTCTGCTCACGATAATTCCTAGATCCGCAATTTCTGGTTGAGTATCACTCATTCGGCACTCACTTGTAGCAATGATAACATCTGATTCCTTGATGAAATAGATTTCCTGTCTCGTAACCAGATTTTCAGTGTAACCAAAAGTATCGTCCATGCCCACCTGTTCTTTTAGGAAGGTTTTTATGCCAGAAATATCTTCTTCTGTAGCTAATTCTAAATTCAGGGGAGTCACATTCTGAATGACATTATTGGTATGCTGATAACAGATGGTGTTGGGTTTGATCGATTTGGAATGAAACAGGCAGGTATTGAAAGCCACAAGAGCGCTGGAGCTTAACTTGGCTGAGTTGATGAGCCCTGATTCGATTAATGATGTGATGGCCTTATCCATTCGATGAGCAAATTCATCTATAAGGTATATCTGCAATAAGCTGTTACCATCGTCAATACAGCAGTAGCCAATGTTCTTTGCTTCATCTTCAATGAAGTAATGCTGCGATGAAGCAATGTAGAGTAGCTCCCACATGGCATCAATGGGTGTGGTCAGCTTTTGATATAATTCCGACCCTAAACTGTCGATTGTTTCTGTGCTATTGGTTTTTAAAAACTTCATTGTGATGTGTACTTAGCTATAATGTGTGCTTTGATTTCCTTTAATGGGAAGTCATCATAAATTCCCAAGTAGTTTAATGCTATTCCATCCAATTCTGCTATAAAAGCATGGCTTATGATTAGGGATGTATTAGGGTCGATTTGATTGTAAATGCTTTGAACAGACCTCAATATGAAATCGGACCTCTCTTTAATTAAATCGCTTAAGATGGCCCTTGTATTGGGCTGTACCATCATATTGAGGTTAAACTGAAAAAGCATTTTGTCGCTTTCAAGCTGAGCGAAGAATGACTCTAATAATGCCTTTAGTTGCTCATGAGCTGTTTTGGTCGATTGATCTAACTGATTCATTTCAATAATGAGCTCAGTTGTTTTTATGAAGATCTCCCTGAGCAATCCATTCTTAGATTTGAAATGATGTGAAATCAACCCTTTGGATACATTCGCCTTTTCGCAGACTACCGAGAGGGGAGTATTCTCAAATCCTCTTTCAGAAAATAGTGATGTAGCGATACGAATTAATTCTTCTCTTTTATCCATGAATTTAGATGTATAGCTGACTGCACGTGCGTTCAGTATTACAAACCTATGAATTTAATTTGGATAGACAAGAAGTAAGGTGTGGAGATTTGTGTTTAGGAACGAAGGGCAGAATCTTGACGTATAAATCAGAGTATCTGCGACAATATGAATTGGTCAGACGAATAGAAGGCTAGGCAAAAGGGGGTGTTTTTACTTCAGGTACAATTCCCTAAAATACTTAAAGTGATAGCCTCGGATGATCATTTTCCAAATGTCCTTTTTCGGGATTACGTTCTTAGTCGAAAGCCTTATGCCATCTATAACTGTTCGGTACACCAAAAAGTAGAAAAAGAATAGCTCTACACACAATTGTGGACCTACTAGGTCAGTTTTACTTAACCCAATCATCAGCACCATAGGGGCAAAAATCGCGATGTAGTAGATGAATAGGTTTTTCATGATTGGTATTTGTTTTTTAGCAGGTTAACGTACTCAACAAGTTTACCTCAGGTAAATTGCCAATAACTCCCGAAATAATCTACTGATTTAAAAATATAGCATGATTGAATAGAATAATTCATGATACTCAAGAGAGGTTGCCAATACTGGAAATGTCTTCTCCCAAACAAGAAAATAAACATATATTGTAATCTCATAGCACCACCAGTATTACACTGGTTTAAAGCTTTTAGCGGCCTCAAACTAAAACCATATAAGATCTTATGTCAACCTTAGACTATGCTGTTTTTATCACCTACTGCCTTATTATTATAGGTGTCGGGCTCTACTTGTCTTTCAGAAACAAGAAAAAGGAAAAGACCTCTGAAGACTATTTTTTGGCGGGTAAGTCATTAACATGGTGGGCGATAGGCGCCTCACTCATTGCTTCCAATATTTCCGCAGAGCAGTTTATCGGCATGTCAGGTTCTGGTTTTGCCTTGGGCATTGCCATTTCTTCTTACGAGTGGATGGCAGCCATCACCCTGATTCTGGTAGGTAAATTCTTGCTGCCCATCTTTATCAAGAAGCAGATTTATACCATGCCGCAGTTTCTGGAACAGCGGTACAATAGCAATGTAAAAACCACCATGGCCATTTTCTGGATTGGTGTATATATTTTCGTCAACCTCACTTCAGTGCTTTATTTGGGCTCTTTGGCCATAGAAACCGTGATGGGAGTAGACCGTATTTATGCCATTATTGGCTTGGCGCTCTTTGCCATGATCTACTCCATTTATGGAGGTCTAACCGCAGTAGCTTGGACAGACGTAATTCAGGTAATATTCCTCATTGCAGGTGGTTTGGCCACTACTTACTTGGCTTTGGATGCGGTAAGTGAAGGCAGTGGCGCCATTGCTGGTTTCCAAACCTTAATGGATGCAGTGCCAGAGCATTTTGATTCCATATTAAGTAAGGATCATCCTTTCTATGGTGACCTGCCCGGCTGGGGCGTAATTATTGGCGGTATGTGGATTGCCAATATTAGCTATTGGGGATTGAACCAGTACATTACACAAAGGGCTTTGGCTGCAAAGTCACTGAAAGAAGCCCAGAAGGGTGTTATGTTCGCTGGGTATTTGAAATTATTAATGCCGCTTATTGTGGTGCTTCCCGGCATTGCGGCCTATTACTTACTGATGAAAGAGGGCGCTGCTGATTTGGCCTCGATGAGCGTGACCAATGATGTTCTTGCTGGCTTACCCGATAGCAGCGTAACCAAGTCGATGACGGATGTAGCTACTATGACCGTGAAGAGTGATAAAGCCTATCCCGTGCTCTTGCAGTTTTTACCTTCTGGCTTTAGGGGAATTGCCTTCGCGGCCTTGACAGCAGCCATTGTTTCTTCTTTGGCGTCTATGGCCAATAGTACGGCTACCATTTTCACCATGGATATTTATAAGCCATTGGTGAATACAGGCGCTTCGGAAACGAGACTTGTCAATGTTGGAAGAATTACCGCATTAGTGGCCTTCGGTTTGGCCATCATTGTGGCACCTATGTTAGGGAAACTTGATCAAGCTTTTCAATACATTCAAGAATACACCGGTTTTGTAACGCCTGGTATTGTGGCCATTTTCATTCTAGGAATTTTTTGGAAGAAAACTACGCCAAAAGCAGCCTTGGTGGGTGGTGTGAGTACATTCCTGTTCTCCATCTTGTTCAAGCAGTTCTTGTCAGGAGTACCATTTTTGGACAGAATGGGCTATGTTTTTCTGATCTGTGTGGGCTTAATGGTTGTAGTTTCATTGGTGGAAGGCAAAGGGGTAGATGCTAAGAAGGCTATGGACATGAAGGATTTCAATTTCAAAACCTCACGTGGCTTTAATGCAGGTGCTATCGCCTTGTGTATTATCCTTGCTGTACTTTATATTTTGTTTCAATGAGTTTGAATACTTTAAAAAAGGAGTTTGAAGCTCGGTTTTCTGGAGTGCCTAGGTGCTTTAAATCACCAGGTAGAATTAACCTGATTGGAGATCATACCGATTATAATAATGGTTTTGTAATGCCAGCAGCTATTGATCGCTATGCGCGAATGGCAGTTTCTTTTAACGAGACTGAAAACCTGAATGTAGGCTCGATTGATTTGGGTGAAATGCTCAGTACCGACTTGAACCAACTTGAAGCCAAAGGGCGGTCCAGTTGGGAGAACTTCTTTATTGGCGTATTGGCCATTTTCGGAGAGAAGGGAATTCAATTGAAAGGAATTGATTGCGTTTTCACTAGCGATGTACCCGTTGGAGCTGGACTTTCCTCTTCTGCCGCCATTGCTTGCTGTTTCTCCTTTGCTTTGAATGAAATGTTTGAAGCGGGTTTTACTAAAAACGAATTGGTAGAAATTGCCCAACAAACAGAACATCGTTTTGCGCAAGTCATGTGTGGAAATATGGACCAAACGGCCAGCCTATTTGGTAAGGAAGGGCAAGTTTTTAAGTTTGACTGTCGAAGCCGAGAAAAGACTTTTCATTCCCTAAACCTCAAAGATTTCACATTGCTGTTGGTCGATACAAAAGTAAAGCACGCTTTGGCGGAAACAGCTTATAACCAAAGAAGGGAAGCCTGTGAAAGCGCTGTAAAGCTGATTCAAAATAGGTATCCAGAAGTGGAAAGCTTAAGAGATGCAAAACACGAAATGATCCAAGGAGTAGGACTTTCAGGGAAATTGAAAGTGTGCGCGGAATTCGTAATCGAAGAAAATGAGCGTGTGAATCTGGCTGAAGTTTGTTTAGATCAGAATGATTTAACGGGGCTGGGCAAACTGATGTGGGCATCGCACAAAGGCTTGAGTGAAAAGTATGAAGTGAGTTGTCCTGAGCTTGATTTCATTATTGAACGAACCTACGGCTTGCCTTATATCAAAGGAGCAAGAATGATGGGAGGGGGCTTTGGCGGTTGTTGCATCGTTTTAATTCAGGCGAATGCTGTTAAAGATTTTAAGAAACTAATTGAAGCACCTTTCAGCAAGGAATTTAACAGCTCACCTGAGTTCTACCAATTTGAATTGGTAGATGGAACGGAAGAATATGATTAAATGAGACTAGCAGGTGCAGCTTTACCAAGCTACCGAGCCGTATTTGCTGTTTTTCTCTTCTTGAGGGTTAACTGCGTTTTTGGGCTTTTCTTGACTAGAGCGAGAAGGGGATGACGTGTTAAGTTCTGGGATTTCTATGTCTTTACCCACATTCACCTTGCCGTTAAGCTCAGCACCTTTTTCGACAGAGATTTCTAAGGCGTAAATTTTACCATAGATTTTAGCCCCTTTTGTAATGTGAAGTAATCCTTTGCACATTACATCACCATTGACAAAGCCTTCAATGGTAATATCGATGCCTCTTAGGTTTCCTCCAATCTCACCGTTTATTCCGATGATGATTTTTTCATCCGAAAGTAAATCTCCAGTGATATTCCCATCCACACGTATACTCTGACTCGATTTCAGATTGCCCGTAATAATTGAGCCTTGTTTAATTTGAGTAATATGTGTGGATGGAGTAATAACAGCCATTAGATTTCTTAATTAATATTCAGAAGGAATTGAAGTTTCAGTTACAGTATTGTTGTCCTCAAAAATTGAGACTACGGTGGTCGCATTTCCGATATCCAAACCTACGGCTGTACTTTTTACACCTCCGTTGAGTTGGGCAGAGTTAATGCAATAGCCACGGCTTGCCAATGATTGTGGCTCGTGCGCGATTTCTAGATCTAGTACATCGCGGAATTCTTCCTTAAAGCAATCAACAAGTGCGGTATATATAGCACCACCCCCAGCTAAATACATGATTTGACTTGCTGTAAAGTCATTGTCATTGAAGGCTTTACGCATGGCTGGCGATATTACATCTTCGTAATATTGCTTTAGTACTCTATCGCGCATGCTTCTGATATCAATTCTTTTTCTATTCAAGAAAATCACTCCTTTTTGGAAAGCAGCATCAATCTGATGTTCTGTTTTCAACTCTAAGTAATGCTCCTTTGATAGTTCTTTTTCTAATAAGTTTACTGCGTAACGAAGGCCGTAAGTTGAAAGTGATGTTCTTTGTACAATACCACCTTCAGTGCTCAACAATCCTTCAAGAGTTCCATACCCTAAACTCATCATAAAGAAGTTGCCTTGGGCTTTTGTTTCGCCTTTTCGTAAAGCGATGGTACAGCCTATGACCTCTGGAATTACCTGAGCGCCAGCTACTTCAACTTGAATGTTTTTCTTGATTCCACCACCGAAGGTCGCTGCATCATACTCAACCGTATGTTGGCCGTCAATTAACTGAGTGGCTTTTTCTTTATTCAATTGGAAAGTTGAAAAAGGGAATCCTGTGGTAATTGTAATAGGGTTTCCCAATTTTTGATTGGCAATGAGCAATGCGGCTTTTAGAAGAAGTTGGTAATCCAATTCGTCTGGTGCACTGTTAATATTTTTATGCGGAGAAACCCCTTCGGTTAGGGCAAGATTTCCGATTACATAACCTTCACCATTATGAAAAATTTTCAATCCATTGATCAGGTCGGGAGACACGTTTTTGAGGTCAGTATTATTCCCTTCAAAGACACTTGGGAAAGTATAAGTTTTGAACATAGTTAATGATTTGGTATGCAAATATTTTAGAGCGGTTTCAACAAAAAACAATAATACAATTTATCGCTTGAATCTCTGAAAAAAAAATTGATTTAAAAACAGATAATCTTCTATTGGTTAATGACTATCGCAATTTTTGTGTTGTTTTCATTTATGGCCATCCGAGTAATTCCAGAGAATCCCATTGAACTAAAGTTGGTAATCTCTTTCCATTCATTATTATACTTTGGGTTGAATGTGAGGATTTTTGATTCTGAACTGGTTACATAGGTGCCCTCTTTGGTGATAGTCCAATCACTTGAGTTTTTAGGCTTTTTAACTATTAAATCATACTTTGAAGAGTTTGAGTTAAGCCGATAAATATTTTTGTCACCATTCTCTTCTGTTCTTTCGAAGGCAAAATCTAAAGTTCCAGGAATCAATTTGAGCGTTCTTCCAATATTGTCAGTGATTTTTTTCTCATCAGGCTTTTTTGTGTTGGCTGTTAACAAGGTAACTGGTGTTCCCAAAATAAACATGGCTACCTTTGATCCGCTCCATGCATGATAGCCCACGGGGGCAATGTTTTCAAAAACGAGTTGCGGAGATTCATTTGTGTTTAACTGAAATAGCCAAAGTCTTTGGGCACCATCATCTTCAACTCTTACCGCTGCAAATGACTCAGACCCAGGTACCATCGCTGCTGAGTATTCACTGTCCTTTGAGTTAGTAAGGTTCGTCTTTTTATTATTTGAAAGGTCTAACATTATGATGTCTGTTTGACCATTGTCATAAGCCGTATAGAGTATTCGATCTTCTCCATAAAAGTAAGGTTGATTGTCGTAGCCTTTTCGCTCTGTTACATTCTTGCCTTTCTCTATAGTTATATTGCCTTTTTCTTCCTTAAGATTAAAGACAAAGATTTCAGTGTCTGGAGGTGGTGCTTGAGCATAGCTTACCAAGGTAGATAAGCCAAAGGCTAGACAAACGAGGAGTCGTTTTTTCATGAAGTGAGTACAAAATGTTTATCGAAAATATTAAAGTTTACCGACAACGAAAAATTTAATTGAAGCTTTGAAAGTGGTTTGCCATTTTTTAAGAGGATGATCAGTGTTAACCTTGGCGATATTTATATACACCTTTCTATTATTTTGGGTTTTTGAATTAATTTAGAATGAGTCTTTTTTGCCAAAATATTTGAAAACCAGCGGCTTGATGATTGAAAAATTAATTTTTCATAAAAACTTATTTGGCGAAAGGCCTTCGTTACAGTTGAATTCCTTAAATTTTAAGCTGAAATCAACCGTACCTTATGCAAGTTATAGAATCTTCAAAAGTTTATGATGTTGTCATTGTCGGCTCAGGAGCCGGTGGGGGAATGGCGACAAAAATATTGTCAGAGGCCGGTTTCGATGTAGCAGTACTCGAAGCAGGTCCATTTTTTGACCCCGCACAAGACGAATACAGAACCCAATTACGCTGGCCTTGGGAATCTCCAAGGCGTAGCGCCAGTTCCGACAGAAGGTCTTTTGGAGACTACGATGCCGCTTATGGTGGTTGGAACCTAGAAGGCGAACCATACACTGAAGCACCAGGGACGCGTTTCGCTTGGTTCCGCTCAAGAATGTTGGGAGGAAGAACCAATCACTGGGGAAGAATTTCGCTTCGTTTTGGGCCGTTAGATTTTAAGCGAAAAAGCGTTGATGGCCTTGGCGACAATTGGCCGATTGGCTATGATGATGTAAAACCTTATTACGATAAGGTGGACAAGCTCATTGGTGTTTTCGGTAGTAAAGAAAATATTCACAACGAGCCTGACGGTTTCTTCTTACCTCCGCCAAAACCAAGACTTCATGAGCTATACTATATTAATGGGGCAAGAAAAGCTGGGATTCCAGTAATTCCTTCAAGGCTTTCCATACTGACCAAAAGAATTAACAACCAACGTGGTAGTTGTTTTTACTGTGGTCAGTGTAATCGGGCTTGCTCGGCTTATGCCGATTTCTCTTCAGGAACGTGTTTAATTTTTCCAGCCCAAAAGAATGGTGGAAAAATAGAGTTGATGACCAATTGTATGGTGCGAGAAGTAACCACTGACAAAGAAGGAAAAGCAACTGGCGTAAATTACATCAACAAGCTAGACAGAAAGGAATATCACCTTAGGGCTAAGGTTGTTGTTATGGCAGCTTCGGCCTGTTCCTCAGCCCGAATTCTTCTGAACTCAAAAAGTAGTATTCATCAAGATGGATTAGGAAACAGCAGTGGCTTGGTAGGTAAATACCTACACGATTCTACTGGCGCGAGCCGCTCTGTATTCCTTCCAAAGCTCATGGATCGTAAGATTTATAATGAAGATGGAGTAGGCGGAATGCACGTTTACACGCCATGGTGGCTCAACGATAAGAAACTCAAATTCCCAAGGGGATATCATATTGAAGTTTGGGGTGGAATGGGAATGCCAAGCTATGGCTTCGGTTTCAACCCAAATAATTTGAATAAAATTATGGGGAGCGATGTAGGTGGCTATGGCGAATCGTTACGAACTGATGTGAAAAAATACTATGGTGCCGTACTTGGCGTCTCAGGTAGGGGTGAAAGTATTCCACAGCGTGGCAATTATTGCGAAATCGATAATAATGTAGTTGATGAGTGGGGAATTCCAGTGCTTAAGTTCAATTACCAATGGACAGAGCATGAGGTCAACCAAGCGGAACACATGCAGGATACTTTTGAGCAAATTTTAGATGCTACTGGTGGTATTCTGTTGGGCGATAAGCCAGGAAAAGACCGAAACTTTGGGTTGACCGCTCCGGGCGAGATTATTCATGAAGTGGGAACTACCAGAATGGGTGACGACAAGAAAGAGTCGGTGACTAACAAGTACAACCAGCTTCACGACTGTGCAAATGTGTTTATTATGGACGCAGGTCCATTTGTATCGCAAGCAGATAAAAACCCAACTTGGACCATTTTGGCCTTGGCTTGGAGAGCATCAGATTATTTAATTGAACAAGTAAAACAAAGAAATATTTAAGTCATGGATAGACGCGAATCATTAAAATCTTTATTGGTCGGTTCTGTAGCAGGTGGACTGCTGGTGACTGGTTGTGCGCCAGAAAACACAGTTGAAATTCCCGAAAAGCCGCAACTTCCGGGCTATGGAAGAAATGAAGCGGAAAAGGAACATGATGCCAAAGTACTTTCAGAAACCTTTTTCAACGAACATGAATTAGAAACAATCGCAGTGTTGTGTGATATCATTCTTCCAGCCAACGCTGAGTTTGGATCGGCAACCGATGCAGGCGTACCTGAGTTTATCGAATTTATCGTGAAGGATATGCCGAACAACCAATTGCCTCTCCGTGGTGGCTTGGCTTGGCTCGATTCCCATTCCAATAAATTGTATGGAATGGAATTCAAAAAACTCAATGAGGAACAACACAAAGCCATTTGCGATAGCATTGCTTATCCGGGCAAAACGCCACCTGAATTAAAGCACGGGGAAAGGTTCTTCACCAACATGAGAAACCTCACCATGACGGGTTATTTTACTTCTGAAATAGGAGTGAAGGACTTGGGCTATAAAGGTAATTCACCTGGTGTTTGGGATGGTATTCCAGAAGATGTGTTGAAACAACAAGGTATGGCTTACGAGGAAGAATGGTTGGCCAAGTGTGTGGACCAAACCAAACGGACAGATATTGCCACCTGGGATGATGACGGAAATTTATTGACATGATGAAAAGAACCTTATTATTGATTTTAGGAGTAGCCTTCTTCACCTTAGGTTGTGCCGAAAAAGTTGCCAAGCAAGTAGATGCCAATGAGTTTGAGGCATTGATGGCTGATGATGCTTCGGTACAGATTATTGATGTAAGAACACCAGATGAATACGCACAAGGATTTATTAAAAATTCAACCTTGATGAATTTTAATGACCCTGGTTTTAAATCTCAACTGGAAGGCTTGAACAAGAACAAAGCTGTGGCGGTGTACTGCCATTCAGGAGCCCGAAGTAACCAGGCCTTTGAAATGATGAAGGAAATGGGCTTTAAGAAAATCTATGAGCTTCAGGGCGGCATTGTCGCTTGGCAAGAAGGGAATAAACAAGTCCAGAAATAATTGAATGAGAAAAGCCCGAAAGGGCTTTTTTCATTTTCAGTCCTTTCTAAGTTTTCAATTGGTCATTTAAACTTTCAATACTTTTCTCAAACAAGTCTAGCCCTCAACTAGTATGTTTGTGTAAAGCTTAAGATCAATTATGTTATTTGTACTTTCTCCCGCCAAAACTCTCGATTTCGAAACCCCTTGCAATGCCAAAAAAACATACCCTCGTTTTCAGAAAGAAACGTTGGAATTGATTGGTGTACTGAAAGAGAAAACTCCTGAAGAGATTCAAGAATTAATGGACATCAGTGAGAATTTGGCTGAACTGAATGTAGATCGCTACAACAAGTTTAGGAAGTCTAAAGACTCTAAAGCAGCCAAACAGGCGGTTTATGCTTTTAAAGGCGATGTATATATTGGTCTTGAAGCAGAAGAGCTTTCGAACGAAGACATCCTTTACGCACAAGGGCATTTGCGTATCCTTTCTGGCCTTTACGGTTTACTCAGGCCTTTGGACCTGATTCAGCCTTACCGCTTAGAAATGGGCACTCGTTTGGCTTTTGATGATTATACTACCCTTTATAACTATTGGGCGGACACCATTGCCAGTCAGGTGAATCGTGATTTGAAGAAGCAGGGCGATAAAGTATTAATCAATTTGGCTTCGCAAGAATACTTCAAAGCCATCGACAGGCCTGTACTCAAAGCCAAGGTGATCAATGTTGAGTTTAAAGACTTCAAAAATGGGCAGTACAAAATCATTTCCTTCTTTGCCAAAAAGGCGAGGGGTTTGATGGCGCAGTACATTATTAAAAATAGAATCAACGAAGTGGAACTATTAAAAGGCTTTGATTACGAGGGGTACTATTTTGATGAAGCGGGTTCTGATGAAAGGAACTTGCTGTTTAAAAGAGATTAGTTTTAAGAAATTGTGAAAGACCCAAAAACCATAGCCTCACGAGATTTTTTGCCCGAACTTCAATTTCAGACTTCGCGGAGCTCTGGGCCAGGTGGTCAAAATGTAAATAAGCTTGAAACGCGGGTAACGCTCAGGTTTAATCTTCAAAGTTCAAACGTATTGAATGAAGAGGAAAAAGAGCATCTAGTGAAAAAATGGGAAAAGCAATTGACCAATGAAGGGGATCTTCTCATTAGTTCCGAAGCGCATAGAACCCAGCTGCGGAATAAGGATGAAGTGATTGCCAAGTTCAGAAAGGCAGTAGAGCAGGCCTTTACCAAGCCCAAACCCCGCAAGAAAACAAAACCTTCTAAAGGTGCTATTCAAAAACGGCTCACAAGCAAAAAGAATCATTCCGAAAAAAAGGATATGCGCAAGCCGCCTAAGTATTAAAAAAGGCCTCGATATATCGAGGCCTTTCAATTTCTCTAGATTTAGATGGAATTATTCTCCTCCACCTTTTCTAGTTGGGTTTCTTGGTGTTGGCCAAGACATTGGTTGACCGTTTCTTGGGTTAAGAGGCAATACACTTTGATCTCTTGGGAAGAATTGATCATCCTCAGAAGCCATGTATGTCATAATAGCTGTAAGAATAGCGTTGTTTCTTACATCTTCGAATACAATTTTATCATAGGTATCCTTGTTGGTATGCCAAGTATAAGCGCCATAATCCCAGCTTGTAGAACTTAAGCTAAAACCTGGAGCACCAGCTGCAACAAAAGAAGCATAATCAGAACCACCACCACCTGGAGTACCAGGGAAGTTAGTGTCAATTTCTCTTCTAATCGCACTAGGTACTGGAGCTAACCATCTGTTGATGAACTCATAAGCATGAAGGAAACCTTGTCCGCTAATGTTTACAACTCTACCTGTACCGTTATCTTGGTTGAAAAGCGCTTGCATCCCTTTAATCACTTCTGGGTGATCTTGAACGAATGAACTAGAACCATTCAAGCCTTGCTCTTCACTACCCCAATGTCCAACAAGAATTGTTCTTTTTGGGTTAGGATAAATCTTCTTCAAGATTCTCATGGCTTCCATCATTACCAAAGTACCTGTGCCGTTATCAGTAGCACCAGTTCCACCATCCCAAGAATCGAAGTGAGCAGAAAGTACAACATATTCGTTAGGCAATTCAGAACCTCTAATTTCTGCTACTGTGTTGAAAGTTGGCATCATGCCTAATTCCTTACCAGTAGTTTTCACAGTGATTTTTGGAGTATCACCGTGTTCAGCCATTCTGAAAAGTGTTCCGTAATCTTCTAATCCGATATCGATAGTAGGAACTTTCTTAGTAGCAGCACCAAAAATTTTGTTAGCACCAAAACCTCTTGACCAGTTAGAAATCAAAATACCAGCTGCACCAGCTTCTTCTAAAGCGGCAGGCAAAGTACGTGATGTCAAACCTGTGTTTCTAACTCTTTGAGACCAAGCTCTAGACACTTCGCTTCTGTCTTTCTTCATGTTCTCTACAGAAAGTTCAGTACCGTTTTTCTCCCAGTTATAATCCGGACGACCAGTAGGCTGTGCCATGTCGATCATTACGAATTTACCTTTGATACCCTTTAACCAAGTTTTGAACTCAGCTTCGTTAGCTACATTAGGGATGACTACTACATCACCAGTTACGTCTTTACCGTTAGTAGAAGGACTCCATGCCAATTGCATAGCTTCTAAAGTTTTTACACGAGGGGAAACCATGTCTACGTGAGTGATTCCGCGTTCCCATCCTTTCCATTCTCCCCATTTCTCATTTCTGGCGTCAATACCCCAGCTTTTGTATTTTGCTACAGCCCAGTCGTTGGCTGAATTCATTTGTGGAGTACCCACCAAACGAGGTCCGTTTTTGTCTAATAACTCGTAAGCCAAATTCTCTAACTGAGAATTGTCATTGGCCTCGGCTACGATTTTGTCTACAACGGCTTTAGTGTCCTGAGCGTAAGTATTGATACTCAAGCAGAACGCCAAAATCATAAATAATTTGAGTGATCTTTTCATTTTGAATTGATTTGAATTTTTGCCCAAGATATTAATCTAAGTTAAAGAGAGGCTTACCGATGGTATAAAAGGTGGTAGCATGAATTACATCATTGCCGCTTTATAATTGAGGTGAATGAGGTCTTGCAGCTGTCTGTGAAACCATTTAGAGCGAAAGTATTGCAGTGCTGATTGTGCTTAAGTGACTATATTTTGAAATGAAAATATTTAGTCAATTCTCAATTTTTCATTCCAACTGAATTTGAGATATTTGCGTCAAATGAGCATAATAATATGTTCCATATCTCTTTAAGTAAATATAAAATGATCGACAAAAAAAGTAGCACACTGAAAGTACTTTCATTCACTTTTCTGATTACGCTTTTGTTCAGTATTAACGCTTGTAAAAGTGATGATAACGATGACTCTGCGCTGGTTGCTGCACCAACGGTGAGTGCCGCTACAGAAATTACTGCCACTACTTTCAACGTGAGTTGGACAGAGGTAGCCGGTGTTGATATGTATTTATTAGACGTTTCCCCGGAAGCTTTTTTTAGTCCTAAAGTGACTGATTTCGACAAAAAGGAATTAACTGAAACAAGCGTAACAGTCACTGGTTTGACTGCCAAAACTAAATATTACTATAGGGTGTATGCCAAAAAGGGAACTACCTATTCATTGGCTTCATCTGTAAAAAGTACCACCACAATTGAGTAAGCTCAATTGCTAAAATCAATTTCAGAACATAAAAAGAGACTGCTCATTGAAAGTCAGTCTCTTTTTGGTTTAATGCCAAAGTGAAAACCTACTTTAAAGTTTTGAACTTCTCTTGCACCACTTCTTGTACTGGACGGTTTTCAATTTTGCTCTTGAGCCACGAAAGAATATCCAAATAAAGGAAAGGACGCCTTTCATAAAGGTTACTGTTGAGCGCTTCTAATCGGTTATATAGCAGCTGAAATTCCTGTTTCAGTTCATCGGGTTTAATCTTGCCTGTCTTTCTTAAAAAGTTGAAGATCTCCTTTTGTACAGCCTGTTGGTCATTCATTTTTCCTATAAAATGGAAAGTGGACTTGATTTGATACTCTAAATGGAAGTCCTGCCCATCCTCAAAGTGCGCAATCAGGTTAAGGATTCGAGCAAAACAATGAATGTCTTCCCTTAGGCCAATGTCCTTAAAATAGATGATCTTATTGAGATAGAATATCGCCTTTCTATTGTTTCCACTACCAAAGTAAAGGGTTGCGATTTTGTAATAGAACAGCAATACCCGTTCAGGATCAATTTTTTCTTCGTATTCAGTCAGCTTTTTCAAAAGCTTTGGCACCATGTGTGTTCCTTCCTCAAAGTTGCCTTCCATAAAGGCTTTGTTAATTTTAGAAACCCACAAGAACTTAAAAATCAATACCTCGGTATTCAGGTCTTTTACAATGTCTTTGTTTTTGGAAAGCTCTTCTACTTCGTTCAATACTTCACAAAAAACAGAATAATACTGAAGCTGGAAGAGGGCAGAGAGTAAATTGCTATAACTCTTGATAAACAAAACGGGCTGTTTGGTGGCCATGTCTTGGTTTTGTTTAAACAGGTCTACCAAGGCCTTGGCGTGCTTGTAGGAGTTAGGGAAATTCTGAATAATGTTATTGTACCAAATCTGACATTGGTGAAAATACATTTGCTCGTAGAAACTGAGGTTGGCTGTATCTAAAGTTGGAAAATTGGCTTTAAAATAAGCGGTGACATAGATGAAGTCTTCTTCGTTTTTAGCATAGCCTTTCTGAAGGAAGAGGCTATAAAGATTCAGCGTCAAATTGGACAGCTGGTGGGTAGATACAAGTAAGTCCGAAGTTTCATTCACCTCATTAGTCAGTTGCTCGGCACGGGTTTCAATACTTCTCGTAATGTATTGTGACTCGATCATTTTTTCGAACTCCAGTATTTCCAATACTAAGGCATGATGCCTCGTGTCTTTGGCTTGGTTTTTAGCCTTGTCGAGTAGTTTTAAGGCCTGTTTGTAAAATCCTTTGTTGTATAAAAGTTTAGCATGATCTAAGCTTTCGCGCAACTGCATATCCACATGATGCCCAATATGAAATTGCTTTAAACTGGCTAAAATCTGCTTATAGAGGTTGGCTTTCTGGTTCGACAGTTGCTCCTTTTTAATACTTTTTACCTTATCCAAAATAAGCTTGTCATCATAGTGTTTGATGCTGTCCATGGCATCAAATAGCTTGACAAACTTCACATCTTCTGAATTTCCACTGCGGTTGACGAACATTCTAAAATGTCGCTTCTCTGATTTGGTCAGCGATTTTATCAGCTCAAATAATGAATCCTGCTTCGGGTTAGCCATTGTATTTTATTCTTCTTAATGAATTGATATACAGGGATATAAAAATATAGAGTTCGCTATAAAAATAGTAGAAACTCTAGCATCAGTTTTGGCCTCGCAGTAGGCGCCCACTAATTTTAATTAAGAATAAATATGTGTTTAAAGAATAAAGTACAGAGCCCAAATTAACAATGGATAGACAGAAAATACAAATCTTTGATACGACATTACGCGATGGCGAGCAGGTGCCGGGCTGTAAGTTGAATACCAAGGAGAAATTGGAAGTAGCAGAAAGGCTAGAGTTCCTTGGTGTTGACGTAATTGAAGCTGGCTTCCCTATTTCAAGCCCAGGCGACTTTGAGTCTGTTCAAGCCATTTCGAAATTGGTGAAAAACGCCACGGTTTGTGCGTTAAGTAGGGCCGTGGAAAAAGACATTATAACTGCTGCAGAAGCAGTTAAACATGCCGTTAGACCAAGAATCCACACTGGAATTGGAACCTCCGAATCACACATCAAATACAAACTGAATACTACCAGAGAGAAAATTGTTGAACGCGCAGTAGCAGCAGTGACTTTGGCCAAAAAGTATGTAGAAGATGTGGAATTTTATGCAGAAGATGCAGGAAGAACCGACAATGAATTTTTAGCTTATGTATGCGAGCAAGCGATAAAGGCTGGCGCAACAGTGGTGAACATTCCAGACACTACGGGCTATTGTTTGCCGAGTGAATATGGAGAGAAGATTGCCTACCTCAAGTTCAACGTGAGAGGCATAGAAAATGTAACCATTTCCACCCATTGCCATAATGATTTGGGGATGGCCACGGCTAACTCCATTGCAGGAGTGATCAATGGCGCTACGCAAATTGAATGTACCATTAACGGTATTGGCGAAAGGGCAGGGAATACGGCTTTAGAAGAAGTGGTGATGGTTTTGCAACAACACCCTTACCTCAGAAAAACCACAGGAATTGACACCAAGCAACTAACAGCCTTGTCGAAATATGTGTCCGAAACCATGCGTGTTCCTGTGCAACCGAACAAGGCTATTGTAGGCGCGAATGCTTTTGCACACTCTTCAGGAATTCACCAAGATGGCGTGATTAAGCGAAGAGATACTTATGAAATTATCAACCCAAAAGATGTAGGGGTAGACCATTCTTCCATCATTCTTACTGCCCGAAGCGGCAGGGCTGCTTTGGCTTATCGAATGAAGAACATTGGTTATGAACTCACCCGCGATGAGCTGGATGTGGTTTACGCTAACTTCCTTCAGGTGGCAGACAGTAAAAAGGAGGTCTTCGATGAAGACTTACACGAATTGTCGGACTTAAAATACCAAATGGCGGTTTAATATGGGAAAGACACTTTTTGACAAAGTTTGGGACGCCCATGTGGTGAAACAAATCGATGGTGGAATTGATGTGTTGTACATCGATCGTCACTTGATCCATGAGGTCACTAGCCCTCAGGCTTTTTCGGAACTGGAAACAAGGAACCTACCGCTTTTCCGTAAGGAGAAAATGGTGGCCACGCCAGATCATAATATTCCTACAAAGGACCAGCATTTACCGATCAAAGATGCCCTTTCTAAGCATCAGGTAGATCGTTTGTTAGAAAACTGCGCCAAATATGATGTAGAGCTTTATGGCTTAGGACATCCGTTTCAAGGTATCGTACATGTAATCGGACCTGAATTGGGCATTACCCTGCCGGGTAGAACCATGGTCTGTGGCGATTCACATACTTCGACCCACGGAGCTTTTGGAGCAATTGCTTTTGGGATTGGCACGAGCCAAGTGGCCCAAGTGATGGCGACTCAGTGTTTGTTGCAGTCCAAGCCTAAAACCATGCGAATCACCATTGATGGTGAACTGAACAAAGGCGTTTTGGCCAAAGATGTAATCCTTCACATTATTGCTGAATTGACAGCCGCTGGAGGTACAGGTTACTTTATTGAGTATGCAGGTGCTGCCATTCGTTCGCTTTCTATGGAAGCCCGAATGACGGTTTGCAATATGAGTATTGAAATGGGAGCGAGGGGCGGAATGATAGCGCCTGACGAAACTACTTTCGATTACATTGAAGGTAGAGAATTTACGCCTAAGGGCGAAGCGTTTGAACAAGCGGTGGCCTATTGGAAAACCCTTCATTCTGATGCTGATGCCGTTTTCGATCAAGAATACCATTTCGATGCAGCTGACATTGAGCCAATGATTACTTATGGAACCAATCCGGGCATGGGCATTAAAATCAAAGGCAATATTCCAGAGAGATTAGCGGCTTCAAGCCAAGACAGTTTCCACAAATCTTTGGACTATATGGGTTTCCTTCCAGGCGAATCGCTGATGGGGAAAGAAATTAACCATGTGTTTATTGGCAGTTGCACCAATTCTAGGATCGAAGATTTAAGAATTGTTGCCGACTATGTGAAAGGCAAGAAAAAAGCCGCTCATGTGCAAGCCATGATTGTTCCAGGCTCTAAACAAGTGGAAAAACAAGCCATAGCCGAAGGTTTGGATTTAATATTGAAAGAAGCAGGCTTTGAGCTTCGCGAACCGGGTTGTTCTGCCTGTTTGGGTATGAACGATGACAAAGTTCCTGCGGGCGCTTACTGTGTTTCCACTTCGAACCGAAACTTTGAAGGACGACAAGGCCCCGGTGCTAGAACCTTATTGGCAAGTCCGTTGGTGGCTGCGGTCACCGCGGTGCAAGGTAAAATTGTTGACATTACTGAATTCTTGAATTGAGATGGAGAAAGTTGTAAAAGTACTCAGTAGGGCGGTTCCATTGTCCAATGAAGATATTGATACGGATCAAATCATACCGGCCCGTTTTCTAAAAGCCACATCTCGAGAAGGTTTTGGAGAGAACCTTTTCAGAGATTGGCGATATAATGCCGACAATAGCCCGAAGGAAAGTTTTGTGTTGAATAATGCGACCTACGAGGGAAGTGTTTTAGTGGCAGGGAAAAATTTCGGTTGCGGTTCCTCCCGTGAACATGCAGCTTGGTCGCTTTACGATTATGGTTTTAGAGTGGTGGTGTCGAGCTTCTTTGCCGATATTTTTAAAGGCAACGCACTGAACAACGGCTTGTTACCTGTTCAAGTGTCCGAGGATTTTCTTCAGGAATTAATGGAGACCGTAAAGTTGAGGCCTGACACTGAAGTAGAAGTGGATTTGGTAAATCAATCCATTTCATTCAATGAGTTTGAGGAGTCATTCGAAGTGAATTCTTATAAAAAGGAATGCCTGATTAACGGCTATGACGACATTGATTATTTGGTAAGTATTAAGAACGAAATAGAAGCCTTCGAAAAGCAGGCGATAACAATATAATGGGAGTGAAGAAGAAAATAGGAGTGTTGCCGGGAGACGGCATAGGCCCAGAAGTGGTAGCAGAAGGAATCAAAGTGCTCGATGCCATTGCATCCCGATTTGGTCACAAGTTCACCTATGAATATGCCTTAGTAGGCGCAGCTGCCATTGATGAAACGGGCAATCCATTGCCAGATGAAACTTTAGCGGTTTGTAAGCGATCAGATGCCTTTTTGTTTGGTGCCATTGGTCATCCAAAATATGACAATGACCCATCGGCCAAAGTAAGACCAGAACAGGGTTTGCTTAAGCTGAGGAAGGAACTTGGACTTTTTGCAAATATCCGTCCTGTAACGGCTTATGATAGCCTTTTGCACATGTCGCCACTGAAAGTAGACCGCGTTATGGGGGTTGATTTTGTGGTCTACAGAGAACTGACTGGTGGTATTTATTTTGGTGAAAAAGGAAGAACAGAAGATACTGCTTACGATCACTGTACTTATTCTTATGCGGAAATTGAGCGTATCGCACATTTGGCGTTTAAGGCCGCCCAAAACCGAAAGAAGAAACTGACTTTGATTGACAAGGCCAACGTATTGGAAACTTCCCGCTTATGGCGAGAGAAAGTAACCGCCATGGCCAAGGAATATCCTGATGTAACGCTCGATTGTATGTTTGTGGACAATGCCGCCATGCAAATGATTCAGAATCCAAAGCAGTTTGATGTAGTACTTACTGAAAACATGTTTGGCGACATTATTTCTGATGAAGCTTCCGTCATTGGTGGTTCCATGGGCTTATTGCCTTCTGCTTCGGTAGGAAATAAAACAGCCATGTTCGAACCTATTCATGGTTCATACCCACAGGCGACAGACCAGAATATCGCCAATCCAATTGCGACTATTTTATCTGTAGCCATGTTATTGGACCATCTGAATTTAATCGATGAAGCCATAGAAGTAAGGCAAGCGGTAAATGCTTCGCTGCACAATGGAATGGTAACACAAGATTTATCAAAAGGCCAAGGTTTTGGCACCGACAGGGTGGGTGATTTTATTGTCAACCATATTCTAGACGGTGAAGCCTCAGGCTCTCAAAATAACATTCAGGTCGGTCTCAGCACGATCATCTGAGTTTGTTAAAAGTGGTTTGTTAATTATAAAAGCCCAACTCCTAGAAGTTGGGCTTTTAGTTTATGCGCTATTTTCTTTCTTCTTAAAAAAAGCGCCCATCTGTAAAGCCTAATTCCCAAGTCTTCTTATTTTTGCGGTTGTTAAAACCCCGGGCAGCTTTTGATATCAATTTTTAGGCTTTGGGTGGAATTAAGCATTTGAAATTATGGGAAGAGCATTTGAATTTCGTAAGGGTAGAAAAATGAAGAGATGGGGCATGATGTCCCGCGTGTTTCCAAAACTAGCTAAAGCCATCACTATGGCCGCTAAAGAAGGCGGTGGCGACCCTCACATGAATTCCTCATTGCGTACGGCCATTCAAAATGCCAAGGCGCAAAACATGCCTAAAGACAACATCGATTCGGCCATCAAAAGGGCGACAAGCAAAGATGTTGAGGCTTATATAGAAATGAACTACGAAGGCAAAGGCCCTCATGGTGTATTGGTTTTTGTAGAATGCGCTACCGATAATATGAACCGTACAGTAGCCAACGTAAAATCATACTTCAATAAAGCGGGTGGGGCAGTGGTGCCCAATGGTTCTTTAGAATTTATGTTCCACAGAAAATCTGTTTTCGAGTTTTTGAAAACCGATGATATGGATTTGGAAGAATTGGAATTCGAATTTATTGATGCGGGGCTAGAAGAAATTGAAGAATACCCAACCGAAGAAGACGAAGATCAAATGATGGTGGCCATTTATGGCGATTACACGAACTTCGGTCAGTTACAAAAGGCCTTGGAAGAAAAAGGAATCGATATTAAAAGCGCCAGCTTAAAGCGTTTCCCAACTACTCCGGTAGAGTTTACCGAAGAGCAAATGGAAGAAATCGACAAGTTGATTGATAAGATTGACGAAGACGATGATGTTCAAGGGGTGTACACCAATGTTGGCTAAGCGTAGAACCGCCATGCTGAGTTACCGACCCTAGGGAGGAAACGTTCCGAAGTCTCGGAAGCATCCTTCTGTAAGCATACAAAAACTCCAACTACTCTAAAGTGGTTGGAGTTTTTGGTTTGTGGACTGTGGTCTTTAGTCTCTTTATTCCTGCCGGGAAAGTAGTGTAGATTCAAAATGGACACTTCTACAGTGACCCAATAAGTTTAAAGGGGTTATAACAGCTGTAATTTTTACGAAATGATAATATGGACTTGAGGCAAGTCGGTCTCGTTATAATTGTTGATCTGATACTCTATGATAGAATTTGATAGAGGTACATAACTCATGATTTGGCCAGCAGTTAAGTCCTTACTGATTTTTTCTACATTATTTTGAAAAATAACGAAATGGGCAGTTCCAGTTGCCGATTGGGATAGTTTCATGCTGATGCTTTTGAGACTATCGAATTTACCAGTAAATAGTGACCTCTCTGTTGAAGTATCTTTTGCCAATCGTGCATAAAGCTCAAGAATTCTCATAAAAATGTATTTAGTTGGTTTTCTAGTTTTAGGCTTTTCGGATTGCCTAGACCCTAACCTTGACCTATTCAGGCTCAATGTCTATTCAAATTTGGGTGATTGTAATAGTGTATTGTTACCCTAAAAGAGTGGTTATTGCCTATACCTATAAAGAGGTATCAGAGAGGGGGAAGAGAAAATAAAAAATACTAACCACTGTCGCAGGTTCTCCGATATATCTGTCCTTTGGCAGAACCTGTGACTCACTATTGGACCGAGGACTCTGTCCGTATCATTTGATCCGTTTTCCAATTTCTTAACCAAATAGTATACTTCTCCACCCCATTTCTCCACAGTCGGTTTACCATTTTCATAAATAGGTTGTAGATTGATGCATTCAAAAACACTCAAGATTATGCATCAATTTTTTCAAGCCCCATGGCGTAAATCACTCAAGTCTTTTTTGGTCCTTTTCGCCTTTGTTTTTGCCAATACAGGCATGGCGCAAAACGGACAACTTAAACCACTTACCGTTGCCGATTACGGCCAATGGGAAAGCCTTGGTTTCAGCAGTACTTTTTCAGACGATGGCAATTGGTTCTTCTACGACATCAGAAGAAACAATGATAAGAACGAGGTCAGGCTTCATCATTTAACCGATAACGCATTAAAAGTGCTTCCCGAAGGAAGCAGAGCGCAGTTTTCGGCCAATAGCCAGTGGTTGGGCTATTTTATTAACCCCACAGCCGAAGCCCGTGAGAAAAGTAAAAAGCCTTTGCGCAGCCAATTCCGCTTATTGAGCTTAAATGGAGCCGACAGCCTTACGGTAGAAGATGTAAACGCCTTTTCATTTAGCGATGACAGCCAGTTTTTGGCCATGAAACATTATACCGCTTCGGGTAAGAAGAGTGATGGCGCAGACTTGATTATCAGAAACCTTAAAACGGGCAAAGCATTTAATTTCGGTAATGTGTCGGACTTTGCTTGGCAAGAAAACGGAAGCCTTTTGGCCATGACTATCGATGCCGATGGTAAAGCTGGAAATGGTGTTCAATTGTTCGATGCCAAAACCAATATTTTACAAGTGTTGGACAGCAAAGAGGCCGTTTATACAGGCTTAAATTGGAGAGAAGAAAGTGATGATTTAGCGGTTTTTCGTTCCTTCAAAAACGAAGAGTATGAAGACAGCACCCAGCATATTTTGGCTTGGCAAAAACTGACCACAAAAGCACCTGTAGCTTCGGTCTTCGATCAACAAAGCATAATCGGTTTCCCCGCAGACAATCGGGTAGTGAATAACCGTTCGCTGACTTGGTCAAAAAATGGGCAGTCTATTTTCTTCGAAATTAAAGTATGGGAAAAGAAACCCGTGAAGGCTGAGGCCAAAGAAGATGAAGAAAAGAAGGACAGTCAAGATTTAACAGATGAGGCACCTGCCTTACAGATTTGGCACAGCACAGATGTTCAGGTAATTCCAGAACAAGAGCAACTGGCCAAAAGAAGGAGAGAAGACCAATACCTCTCGGTTTGGCATTTGTCCAATAATAAGTTCGTGCAACTCGCCAATGATTTGACCGAGTCGGTGCGTTTGCAAACCGATGCTACCATCCTGATTGGCTCTGATGCGACTCCTTATGAGAAAGAAGCCATGTTTGGCCGTGGAAATATAGACGCCTACACCGTGGACATCATGACCGGGGCGCGCGAGAAGATCCTGACCAAAGTCAATTACATCTATGCGGTGAGCCCAGATGCACAGTTTGTGCCTTATGTAGAAGGGAAGGATGTGTTTGTTTATAATATCAAAACCAAGTCGAAGAAAGTCCTTTCTGAAGGTTTGGATACCTCATTTGTCAATCAAGATGACGATCACCCCACCCCAGACAAAAGGCCTTATGGCTTTGTGGCTTGGGAAAAGAAGGGCGCTTCATTCTTTGTGCATTCTAAATTCGATTTGTGGCAGTTCTATACCAATGGTTCAAAACCAAGAAAAATAACAGACGGAAAAGCCGAGCAAATGCGCTCAAGATATGCCTATATCGATTTTGAAGATTATATCGATGAAAAGGAAGCCATGTATGTGAGTCTTTTCGGTACATGGAGTAAAAAGTCAGGCTATGGCATGGTAACCCCAGGTAAAAAGCCAAAACAACTCATTTGGGAAGATGCCCGTGTAGGCCGTTTGAACAAAGCCGAAAATGCAGAACGTTATGCCTATACCATTGAAAGCTTTAGTGATTCCCCAGACTATTTTGTCGGTTCAGGTGCATTGACGGATGCCAAGCAGGTTTCAAATACCAACCCTTTCCAAAGCGAATATCAGTGGGGCAGAAATGAATTGGTACAATACACCAATGCCAATGGGCAAGAACTTCAAGGCTCTCTTTTCTATCCTGCCAATTACGAGCCGGGCAAGAAATATCCAATGATCACTTACATCTATGAATTGCTTTCAGATGGTCTCCATTCTTATGTGGTGCCATCTCAACGCAGCTATTATAACAACAGCGTATTTACCCAAGAAGGCTATTTTGTGCTCATGCCCGATATCCTTTTCGATGCAGGCGACCCGGGTATTTCTTCGGTAAGAACGATGGAAGCTGCCGTGAAAACTGTGGTGGACATGGGGGTAGTGGATGAAAAGAGAGTGGGGCTAATTGGTCATTCATGGGGCGGTTATCAAGCAGGTTATGCCGTTACCCAAACCGATATTTTTGCAGCCAGCGTAGCAGGGGCGGGGCTCACCAACCTGACCAGTATGTATGGCATGATTGCTTGGGCTTTTGGCGGGGCACCAGAAAATGAGCATTTCGAAGTAAGCCAAGAGCGAATGGAAGTAGCTCCTTATATGGATGTAGACCGTTATATCCGAAACTCTTCTGTTTTCAACGTAGAAAAACTGAATACGCCATTACTCTTCGAAGTAGGAGATAACGACCAGAATGTCGATTGGCGACAAGGCATTGAGTATTATAATGCTGCGCGAAGGGCTGGAAAGCAATTTGTGTTGCTCGTATATGCCAATGAAGGGCATGGCTTGGGGCAAGACAAGAATAGATCAGATTATCAGATGAGGATTCTGAAATGGTTTGGGCATTATCTCAAAGGAGAGCCCATTGAACCTTGGATTCAGCAAGGAATTCCTTATGAAACCCAGATGAAGAATCTTAAGAACTGGAAGAAGTAAACAAGTCAAAACCCTCCAAAAGAGGGTTTTTTCTTTTAGTCCCTTATGAATTTCTTTGCAGTTAAAGGCATCCATTAAGTGCTTCTTTCCCTGTGTTCGCGAAGGGTCTAAAGTTGATTTATAGTTCCTTCGCTGTGCTCAGGATGAAAAGGAGAGAGCAAATAGCTCGCTTCATCGTCACCCTGTAAGGGTCTTTTTCAGTAACACAGAGGAAATTAACTTGTGGAACGTGAAAACCCGCGAAGTTTCGGGGCCTACGGAATGACGCTTTCACTGACACAGGTTCTTAGATTTATCTGTCCTTTGCGCATCTCCGTGTTCTTTATTGCTAAAGACCCTTTTTAAGTAGTTGAAACAATGCCCTTTAGCTTCTATAAACTCTACCAGATAATTGAAGCAAGTCTATCGTCTAATGTCTATCGTCTCACTGTCGCAGGTTCTCAGAACCTGTGACTCATTATGAGCTTGAGGACTCTGTCCGTATCTTATAATTCACCATTAATATCTCTTATGATTCCCTTTGCGCATCTCCGCGCCCTTTGCGGTTAGAACCCCTTTTTCGTGGTTATTTTCATTTTGGCACGTTTTTGGAAAAGTACCCTTGTACAACCAAATAAAACTCAAAATGAAAAAAGCATTACTCGGTCTAAGCCTACTCTTACTAATGTCCAGCTGCGATGTTATTTATGTAGAAGAAGCTCCCATTGATTCAAGAAACCTTTTTACTGGTCGGTATGAGGTAGAAGAATACAGCGAAACTTATGATGAACTCACCCTATACGATATGCGTGTGGTGAAAGATGGAGATCTGTATAGTAACGTGATTTACCTAAGAAATTTTTACGGAGCAGATATTGAAATATATGCCAATGTTTATGGTGACGAATTAAGAATCCCTCGTCAAACGGTGAACGGTTACCTCATTAAAGGTGTTGGACATATAGAATACAGTGACATCGTGCTCACTTATTCTGTAGAAGACTTAAGAAGTAACAGCTACATTGATTTTTGTAATACTGTAGCCTATCGAAGATAAATTGTTGTTTTGAGATTGACCGGGGCCGGCTTTCCTTTTGGAAGTCGGCTCTTTTTTTAACTTATTCTAGCCATTTGGCTTCATTCTTCAAAGGCTAGTCCTTTGTGATTCAAGGCGTTCACAATAATTAGTGGTCTGAAACCGTGAAAAAGGCCTTTGTTGCATTCTTAACCGTCAACAACCAAATAACCAGTCAATCACACCGCTAATCTAAAATGATCTAGTTACCTTTGCAGCTCATTTAACAAATAATTATTGAATAATTTTAGCAAACTAGGACTTTCTCAATCCATAATTGAAGTTCTTGATCAACTGGGGTTCGATACTCCAACCCCTGTACAAGAAAAGTCGATACCAATGCTGTTGCAAAACGACCCAACAGACTTTATTGGATTGGCTCAGACGGGTACAGGTAAGACAGCTGCATTCGGACTTCCATTGATTGATTTGATCGATTTGGAAGATCCTACAACTCAAGCCATTGTAATGGCTCCAACACGTGAACTAGGGCAACAAACAGCGCAACAACTGGTAAGTTTTGCGAAAAATAATAGAGCCCTTAATATTGAAGTGGTTTATGGTGGTGCGCCCATCATGGGCCAAATTAAGGCGCTAAAGAGACCAACGCAAATTATTGTAGCAACACCGGGCCGATTGATTGATTTGATCAAAAGGAGAGCGGTGAAATTAGAGAATGTAAAATATGTCGTGCTCGATGAAGCAGATGAAATGCTCAACATGGGCTTTAAAGAAGACATAGATGAAATTCTTTCTTATACGCTAGAAGATAGAGTGACATGGCTTTTCTCGGCTACAATGCCGAAAGAGATCAGAAGAATTGTAAGCAAGTACATGGACAACCCATTGGAGGTTGCGGTAAACACAGAGCAAAAGAGTAATGTAGACATCTCACATAAATATGTGATTACAAAGGCGTCTAATAAATTGCCAGCTCTAAAGCGATTCTTAGACATTCAGCCTGACATGCGAGGTATTATGTTTTGTCGTACTAAACGCGAA
The DNA here is from genome assembly GCF_001592935.1 of Roseivirga echinicomitans. Classification (GTDB taxonomy): domain Bacteria; phylum Bacteroidota; class Bacteroidia; order Cytophagales; family Cyclobacteriaceae; genus Roseivirga; species Roseivirga echinicomitans. Next base: position 386,766 of record NZ_LRDB01000050.1, on the reverse strand, counting down.
ACACAAGAGATTGCAGATGAATTAGGCCAAATGGGCTACGGAGTAGAGGCACTTCACGGTGACCTTTCTCAAGCGCAAAGAGATGCGGTAATGAAACGTTTTAAAACACGTTCAATGCAATTGCTTATTGCTACTGATGTAGCGGCAAGAGGTATCGATGTGAACGATTTAACGCACGTGCTTCATCATTCTGTTCCAGATCAATTGGAAAGCTATACGCACCGAAGTGGTAGAACGGGTAGGGCAGGTAACAAAGGAACTTCATTGATTTTTATTAATCCAAGGGAGACCCGAAAAATCACTGACATCGAAAGACGAATCAAAGTAAAATTTGAGAAGATCGAAGTGCCTACTTTAGAGGCGATGAAGTCGAGCAGAATTAACAGCTGGGCGAATTTAATTATCAACACGAAAGTAGACGACCAAGCCGATAGCATTTTGGAATCGGTGAGTGAGCGTTTCAGTGATTTAAGCAAAGAAGATATTCTTAGACGTTTGATCACAACTCAACTGGATCATGTAATGACACCAGATGAGGATTCGAACTTGAACGATACTCAAGGTGGTGGTTCTACTTCGAACCGTGAGAGAACTGGATTCAACCGTTACTTTATCAATGTAGGTTCTATCGATGGTATGACTAATGCGGATATTGTACATTTCTTGGCTGATGAATCAGGAGTGGATAGGAAATACTTTGGCGATTTATCGCTTCAAAAGAACTGTTCATACTTCGATGTAGACAGCACACAAGACAAAGGTTTTGGTGAAAGCTTTGAAGGGAAAGAAGTCAATGGTAGAAGCATCCGTGTCAACAGAGATGATGACGGAAGACCGAGACAAAGAAGAGACTTCAGCAAAGGTGGGAGTGGAAGCTATGGTGGAGGCGGAAGCAGCTACGGTGGTGGAGGCGGAGGACGCGGTAAACGTCCTGACCGTAGTAAGCGTCCTGACCGTGATAAAGGAAGACCAAAAAGAAGAAGATTGTAGTCTTCTACAACTAGATATTGAAAACCTGCCATTTAATGGCAGGTTTTTTTATGGTTTGCAAATTGTTTTTGTGGTGTTCTAATTCAAAAAGGCCTGTTAATCAGTGGATTCGGAAATTTAATTCACCGTTTAAACAAGCTTGAGCGAAATATTTGGCTATTTCTTTGCCGATTAATAAAAAAGATATAAAAGACCAACTAATTGCGTATCTTTGCCACTGTAAAAGTTAATAACCCTCCTCGATTATCTCTTTGTTTACATTTAGATTAATTTAAATTCGGTTTTTTTACATCATAAATTAGACCTTTTCGGCTTACGGCCGTTATAAGATAAAAAATAGGATTTGGCCCTATAAAAACATGGATTTGAGTGCCACTTTAGTTTACACTAACTCAGACCCGCTTTAATAACAATGATTAATTAATAATGCAAGGAACAGTAAAATTTTTCAATGAAACCAAAGGTTTTGGATTCATTACTCCATCAGACTCAAGCAGCGACATTTTCGTACACGTTTCAGGTCTAGTTGACGAAATTCGTGAAAACGATAAAGTTGAATATGAAGTAGAAAGAGGCAAAAAAGGATTGAACGCAGTTAACGTAACTGTAATCGATTAATCTCTTTTATACCTAATTAAGAAAGACAAATTATATACTTAGAACGGTTTTGGTGTTAAGCCAAACCACTGAAAAGCCTCAGGGTATTTCAATCTCTTGTATGTGATTTGTTTTTTTATGCCCTTTTGTGGCTAATCATTCTCTAAGATTTTACTTTATGGTAGCTGTTAAACAGCATAAGTATTACAATAAAGCCAAGACCTGTTAAAGCAGGAGGTAGCATTGAATTGATTATACCCAAGTAAATCATTATCAGGGCAATTATTGCGAGTACTATTTGTAAAGCTCTTTTCATCTTATGGGTTTATTGATTCCTTACCTCTTATTAATCACACAAATAAGTAACTTTTGAGCTTAGACAAAGTTCGAACAGCTTCATCTTTTACATTCTACCTAGACTAATTCTTCTGCTAAAGTTGGTGGATATTTTGCGTAAATTGCCGATTAAGTCAGAAGCCTTTCCAATAAGAGCTTTTAGCACCAAAACAAAGGGCGGTAAAACCCTTTGAGCAACAACATTTATATGAAATTCGAAGAATACCGCATTGCCGAAGGCATTAAAACCAGTATTGAAAAGCTGGGTTATAAAAAACCAACCGATATTCAGTACAAATCTATTCCTCCAATCTTAAAAGGAGAAGATGTATTGGCCATTGCCCAAACGGGCACAGGGAAAACCGCGGCTTTTGCCATCCCAATTCTGCATATTCTTCAGGAAAGGAAACTGGGGAGTCGTCCCGATGGCGTAAAATGCTTGGTAATGGCGCCTACCCACGAGCTGGCCCTACAAATTGAGCAGACTTTCAAAACTTTGGGCAAACATACCCGAGTGGTGACTTATTGTATTCACGGTGGGGTAGACCAAGAGCCACAGATCAAGCAATTGGAAAAAGGAGTCGATATATTGATTGCTACGCCAGGTAGAATGTTTGATTTGGTAAGTCAGGGGGCTTTAAATTTAAAGCGTGTTGAAATCTTGGTATTGGATGAAGCCGATCATATGTTGGATTTGGGCTTTATCAAGGATATTCGAGATTTGATGAAGCACTTGCCGAAGAAGCGTCAAACACTTTTCTTCTCGGCTACCATTAATGAAGAAATTAAGGACTTGGCCTATTCATTAGTCACCCGCGCTATTCGAATTCAGATTTCCCCGAAAGACCCCGTTGCTAAGAATATTGAGCACGCCATTGCCTTTATTGAGATGGATGATAAACGTTTCTTTTTAGAGCGCTTTATCAAACAACATGAAGACCAGAAGATTCTCGTTTTTGTGCGGACCAAAGTGAGGGCAGAAAGGGTGAAGAAGGCCATGGAGCGCGTGGATATTCTCTCCGATACCATCCATAGTGATAGAGAACAAAAGGAAAGAAAGTCGGTGATGCAAGGCTTTAGGTCAGGTGACTTAAAGATACTGATTGCCACGGATGTAAGTGCGAGAGGAATTGATATTCCGAATGTAGAATATGTGATCAATTACGATATGCCAGAGACTGGTGAGAATTATGTTCACCGTGTGGGAAGAACGGGGCGTGGCTCTCAAAAAGGACAAGCGCTTTCGTTTTGTGCCGAAGAAGAAAAACCAGTTTTGGCTGAAATTGAAGAGAACTTGGGCAAGCCAATTCAGCGCATGGAAGTGACCAATGACGATTACCAATACACCTTGGATATATCGGATGCAAAGGCCAACAACTGGCAGCAGTTGATCAAGGATGCCGATAAAGAAAAGGCTGAATTTGAGGCCAAAAGGTCGAAAAGAAGAAAGAAACGCTAATTGAACATTAGTACAACAGAATTGAAGAACGCTTAAGCTCATGCAGAACAAGAATCAGATCAAATGTCCTAATTGTGGTACCAGTATCGATGTGCAAGATATTCTCTCTCATCAGTTAGAAGATGAGATCAAGCAGAAGTATCAGGCGCAATTGGCGCAAGAAAAACAGCGGTATCAATCTGAAGTTGAATCTCTGAACAAAGCGAAAGATGAGTTTGAGCTGAAGAAGAAAGAAGCCAATGAGCTTTTCAAGGAGCGCGTAGAAAAGCAATTACGCGAAGACCGTAAAACAATAGAGGAGAAGTTAAAGCAACAACTCAAAGCAGAGCAATCGGATCAATTTGATACACTCCAAAAAGAACTGAACGAGAAATCAGAGCAGATTAAAGAGCTTAATCGCACAAAAGCTGAAATAGAGAAGCTAAAACGCGAGAAATCGGAACTGAAAGAAATCGCTGAAGCCGAAGCTCAAAAGAACCTCAATGCCACATTAATTTCCGAGAAAGAGAAAATCAGAAAGTCGGAGGAAGAGAAGAACGAAATGCGTTTCAAAGAAATGCAAAAGCAGCTCGAAGATCAAAAGAAGCTTACCGAAGAAATGAAGCGCAAGCAGGAGCAGGGTTCTATGCAACTGCAAGGGGAAGTGCAAGAATTGGCCATTGAAGAATGGTTGATGGGGCAATTTCCTTTAGACACGATTGAAGAAATTAAGAAAGGCGCAAGGGGAGGCGATTGTATTCAGGTAGTGAATACCCGTGCCCACCAGAATTGCGGCACCATATATTACGAAAGTAAGCGTACCAAAGACTTTCAGCCCAGCTGGATTGAGAAGTTTAAGGCCGACATCCGTGAAAGAGGCGCCAATATTGGTGTTCTAGTTACCGAGGTAATGCCATCCGATATGGATCGCATGGGCTTAAGAGACGGCATTTGGATTTGTAATTATGACGAGTTCAAAGGGCTTTGTGCCGTGATTCGCGAATCCATTGTGCAACTGAGTATGGCGGTCAGCTCTCAGGAAAACAAAGGCGATAAAATGCACATGCTCTACGATTTCCTCACCAGCAATACCTTCCGCATGCAAGTAGAAGCCATTGTAGAGGGCTTTACTGCCATGAAAACTGGCTTGGACAGCGAGAAAAGAGCGATGCAACGGATTTGGAAAGAGCGCGAAAAGCAAATCGACAAGGTGATTACGAATACTGTAGATATGTATGGTTCAATCAAAGGAATTGCAGGCAATGCCATTCAGTCGGTAAAGGCTTTAGAGTTACCAGGAGAGGGAGAAGACCAAGAACAACTGGAGCTATAAATCGAATTCCTGATTAAATACAAAAACCATGGAAAAGGAGTACAGCATTTTTCTGGGTGAAATAAAAGCACAAATATTACAAAGCAGGTACAAAGCCGCAGCTGCTGTTAACAAGGAGCTTATTTTACTGTATTCCCAAATCGGTACGCAGCTTTGTCGCCCTTGTTGGTGTTCTTCACCAACAAGCCGCAGAAGTAACGTAACAGCATGGCTTAAAGAATATTCAGTGAGACTTTATGAAATTCTTGCACCATTCGTGTTCTTCAGAAACAGGCTGCCAAGTTGATTTCACACTGAACTTATCCTTTTTATATTGAGAAATGGAACCGTATTATATTCGGTTCTTTACCGCTACAGTTCTTAAATGGAAGCCATTATTTTTGTCGCCCTTGTTGGTGTTTTTCACCAACAAGCCGCAGAAGTAACGTAACAGTGTGGCTTAAAGGATATTTCGCGAGACTTTATGAAATTCTCGCACCATTCGTGTTCTTCAGAAACAGGCTGCCAAGTTAATTTCGCACTGAACTTATCCTTTTTTATATTGAGAAATGGAATCGCATTATGTTCAGTTCTTTACCGCTACAGTTCTTAAATGGAAGCCATTATTTTTGTCGCCCTTGTTGGTGTTCTTCACCAACAAGCCACAGAAGTAACGTAACAGCATGGCTTAAAGAATATTCAGTGAGACTTTATTAAATTCTCGCACCATTCGTGTTCTTCAGAAACAGGCTGCCAAGTTAATTTCACACTGAACTTATCCTTTTTTATATTGAGAAATGGAATCGTATTATGTTCAGTTCTTTACCGCTACAGTTCTTAAATGGAAGCCATTATTTTTTAACGACAGTTACAAATCAATTATAATAGGGAGCTTAAAGTTTTTAGCAGAGGCAAAAAGAGTTAAAATCTACGGCTTTGTGATTATGCCAAATCATATTCACATCATTTGGCAAGTGCAAAAAGAACATAAGCTAAAGAATGTTCAGCGAGACTTTATGAAATTTACGAGTCAACAAATCCAAAAGGACTTAAGAACGAATAACCCCAGTTTGCACCAAGAGTTTGAGGTAAACTTAAAAGATAGAAAGTACCAAATATGGCAAAGAAACCCATTAAGCATAGATTTATATAGTAGGGAAGTGATTGAACAAAAACTGGATTACATTCATAATAACCCTGTTCAAGGGAAGTGGATGCTAACTGACGAGCCAGCAAATTATCTTTACTCTTCCTCCAGTTATTATGAGAGGGAAGAGTGTAGATTTCCTTTTCTCACACATTATATGGAGTACTTTGGAAGTTGAGCCCAACGTTGGTGGTAGGTGAATCATTTCAGGCTTGTTGGTGAAGAACACCAACAAGGGCAGGAAGGGGTATGAAAAAAGGCTACCTGATTACTCAAGTAGCCTTTTGCTTTGTTGTTAATATCGTTTGAATTACCCTTTAGTCAACTGCACGTTGAGTAATAGCTTCACATTGTCGCCCACTACCACACCGCCAGCTTCAGTGACCATGCTCCATGTTAGGCCGAAATCTTTACGGTTGATGTTTCCAGTGATTTCGAAACCAGCTTTGGTTTGTCCGTAACCATCTTTCATGATACCACCGTGTTCTACAGTCAATTCAACTTTCTTAGTAGTGTTTTTGATCGTCAAGTCTCCCTCTAATTTGTAATCATCACCTGAAACTTGCTTTAAGTGCCCTTTGAAAGTCATGTTGGGATGGTTTTCTGAATCGAAAAACTCAGGGCTTTTCAAATGTGCATCACGATCTGCTACATTGGTGTCTACGCTAGAAGTAGCTATACTGAATGAGGCATTGGCGCCATCAAAATTATCACCCTCCGTTTCTAAACCGCCTTCAAAGCTTTTGAATGCTCCTGTTACAGTGGAGATCACTAAGTGTTTTACTTTGAATTGAACCTCACTGTGTGTAGGGTCAATGGCCCATTTCGTTTTTGTTAAAGTTGTCATATTCTTAATTGTTTTTATGTTCTCGTTCAAATGGTAAACTACATGTACATACATATAGTTTCATGTATGTACATATTTTTTAAAATACTTAAAAAATTTTAATCGGAAGTGAGCGGAGGGGTTTACATAAAAGCTATCAACCACTCATCAATCTGGAGCTTGATACCCTAAAAACTAAAACCCATTCCTTCAAAAAAAGCACTAACTTATTCTGATAATCAAGCCTTAATCTTTACTGCCATGCGTACACTTTTTGCATTTTCACTTCTCTTTCTAAGTCAGTTTGCTTTTTCACAATCTGTTCCGAAGTCCGCTTATCAGGACATGGAGTACAGAATGATTGGTCCTTTTAGGGCGGGGCGAACTGTGGGCGCTGTCGGTATTCCCACACAACCCAATGTGTTCTTTATGGGCGTAAACAATGGTGGCGTTTGGAAAACCGATGATTATGGCCGCACCTGGAATCCTATTTTCGATGAAGCGCCTACAGGTTCTGTGGGGGATATTGCCGTTTCGCCTTCTAACCCGAATGTGATCTATGTGGGCACAGGCGAAGGCCTTCATCGTCCAGATTTGTCGGTGGGTGATGGAATGTTCAAATCTACGGATGGAGGAAAAAATTGGCAGTTTATAGGCTTGGGTGACATTCAGCAGATTGCGAGGGTGATTGTTCATCCTACCAATCCAGATATTGTATTTGTAGCGGGGCTTGGGCATCCTTATGGCGCCAATGAAATGCGTGGTGTGTTCCGTTCGAAAGATGGAGGCAAGAATTGGGAGAAGGTGCTGTACATCAATCATAACACAGGTTCGGTACAAGTAGAATTCGACCCAAGTAACCCGAATGTACTGTTTGCCGATTTGTGGGAGCATCAGGAAGGGCCGTGGGAGAATGCTTCTTTTTCAGGCCCAAATAGTGGCTTGTACAAGTCTACGGACGGAGGTACAAGCTGGAAGATAATAGAAAAGGGTTTACCCACTGTTGAACAAGGCTTGGGTCGTATCGGAATTGGTATTTCCCCAAGCAATTCAAAACGTATTTATGCTACTGTAGATGCCCGCCAAAATGGAGGCGTGTACCGTAGCGATGATGGCGGAGAAAGTTGGGCTTTGATTGCTGAAGACCGAAGACTTTGGGGCAGGGGTAGCGATTTTGCTGAAATTCGCGTGCATCCAAAAAATCCTGATTTGGTCTATGTGGCCAATGTAGCGGCTTATCGTTCAGAAGATGGCGGTAAAACCTGGATGTCCTTTAAAGGCGCTCCGGGTGGTGACGATTACCACAGAATTTGGATCAACCCGCTTCAACCGGATATTATGCTGTTTGCTGCCGACCAGGGTGCTGTCGTGACGGTGAATGCAGGTAAAACCTGGAGTTCATGGTACAACCAACCCACCTCACAGCTGTATCATGTCATTACAGACAATAACTTCCCTTACTGGGTCTATGGCGGTCAGCAGGAGAGCGGAGCCATTGGCGTGGCCAGCAGAGGCAATGGAGGGCAGATTTCCTTCCGAGAGTTTATGGGTGTGGGGGCCGATGAATATGCTTATGTAGCACCCGACCCTAAAGATTCCAATATCATTTATGGTGGAAGGGTGACCCGCTTCAATAAAAAAACGGGACAGAACCAGAATGTAGCGCCTGAAGCCTTACGCTCTGGTGATTTCCGTGGCGTGCGTACGATGCCCTTAATTTTCCATCCAGCCGATGATAATATGCTTTTGTTCGGTACCAATGTATTGTGGAAAACCATGAATGGAGGTCAAGACTGGGAAGTGATTAGTCCTGATTTGACGCGCAAGCAACCAGAAGTTCCCGCCAGTGTGGGCGATTTCAAAACGGAAAGCATGAATACCATGCCGCAACGTGCCATTATTTATGCCATTGGCCCTTCTCCTTTAGATAGAAATATCATTTGGGCTGGAACGGACGATGGTTTGGTGCAACTGACCAGAGATGGCGGCAAAACATGGAAGAACGTTACACCGCCTCAGCTTAAATCATGGGATAAAATTTCTCAATTGGATGCAGGCCATTTCGATAAAGGCACCGTGTATGTAGCTGTTAATTGGATTCGTAAGGACGATATGAGGCCTCATATTTATAAAACCCATGACTTTGGTGCCACATGGCAAGAGGTAGTGAAGGGCATGGAAATCAACGGCCCCGTGAATGTGGTGCGTGAAGATTCCAAACAAAAAGGATTGCTTTATGCCGGAACGGAACGTGAAGTCTATTTTTCGATCAATGATGGTGCTGATTGGCAATCCTTAAGGCTGAATATGCCAGCTTCTTCCATTCGTGATTTAGTGGTGCATGAAAGTGATTTAGTAATTGGAACCCACGGTCGTTCCATTTGGATTTTGGATGATGTAAGTCCGCTGAGGGGCTTGGCTGCTGGTTTGAAAAGTAGTGATCCCGTTCTTTTCGAGCCTTCTTTGGCCACGAGGGTACGCTTCAATATGTTCAGCGATACCCCAATTCCGCCAGAAGAGCCTAATGGTCAAAATCCTTATGATGGTGTGGCAGTGGATTACTTATTGCCAAAGCAATACGGCACAGTTAAACTGGAGATTTTGAATGGGAAAGGAGTGGCCGTGCGCACTTATTCGAGCAATGATTTGCCTGAAGAAATTGACTCTACGGATTTGAGACATCCTACCTATTGGCTTCGACCTCAGCAAAGTTTGGGTACTTCTGCTGGTCATCACCGATTTATTTGGGATTTAAAATATGATCCGCCAAGAGGCGCCAACCGTAGTTTCTCCATCACGGCAGTATACAAAAACACGCCAAGCGACCCTTCTGGGCCTTATGTGCATCCAGGGAAGTACACTGTTCGATTGACGGTGGATGGAAAGACTTCGGAACAGAGTATTAATGTGAGGCTTGACCCACGCACAGAGATCAGCGCTTCGGCACTGCAGCAGCAAACAGATCTGTCCTTACAGGTGTATAATAATTACCACCAAGTGCAGTCTATTATTGAAGCCATTGACAAACAACTCAATGACTCGAAAAGGAAATGGAAAAAAGGGGAGAAGGAGAAATTGCAAAGTTTTAGGGGGAATGGAGCCGCCAATGCTGGCGATTTCCTCTATGGGAGTATTCGTGCCAATACGCTGGACAGCGAGACTTTAGTAGGGCTTCAAAGCAAATTCCTTTATATGCTATCGGTTTTACAAAGTGTAGAGGCGCAACCGACCAATGCGGTAGTTTCTGGAATTGAACAACTGGAGCTAAGATTAAAAGAGATGTTGACCAAATGGGAGGGCTTGAAGTAGATTATAATACAAAATAAATTACTGCCTACATATTAATCATTTTTATAAGTCGGTAGAATCTATAACTTGTAGATGTAGAATCATTTAACTGCCTTATGACAATTGGTCTTTTAAAGGAGCCCGAAGGTGAAAACCGTGTAGCGCTGCTTCCTGAAAGTGTAAAAGCACTTATAGCACTCAAAGCAAATATTACAGTAGAATTAGGGGCGGGTGATCTCGCTTTTGCGACTCATGCCGATTATGAAACCATAGGAGCCCAAACAGCAGATCGATCTGCTGTTTTAGCCTGTGATGTTATTGTTGGTATCAATCCTCCTAATGATCATGAAATCAGTCAATTAAAACCTGAACAGGTATTGCTTTGTGCTTTCCAGCCCATGACCAACCGTGCGTTGGTAGAAAAGCTGATGGATGGAGGAATTACTTCCTTCAGCATGGACAATATTCCCCGAACCACTAGGGCGCAAGCAATGGACGTTTTGTCTTCCATGGCGACCGTGGCGGGCTATAAAGCGGTATTGATGGCGGCTACACATTCCCCTCGATTCTTCCCCATGTTTATGACAGCCGCAGGGAGCATTATTCCTTCCAAGGTATTGGTGTTAGGCGCAGGGGTAGCGGGTTTGCAAGCCATCGCCACGGCCCGCAGATTGGGCGCTGTGGTAGAAGCTTTTGATGTAAGGGCTGCTGCCGAAGAAGAAGTGAAAAGTTTGGGGGCCAAATTTGTAAAGGTAGAAGGCGCCAAAGATGAATCTACTGCTGGCGGTTATGCCGTGGAGCAATCCGAAGAATATAAAGCCAAACAAAGGGCTTTGGTGCAAGAACACGCTGCCAAGGCGAATATCATTATTACCACCGCTCAAATTCCGGGTAGAAAAGCACCGATTCTGATTACAGACGAAACCATTCAAAGAATGCCTAAGGGGTCTGTTATTGTTGATTTGGCTGCTTCAACGGGAGGGAATTGCGAAGGCACCGAAGACAATAAAATCATCCATAAACATGGGGTGTGTATTATCGGTGATTCCAATTTAGCATCTACCTTACCAATGGACGCCAGTAAAATGTTTGGCAAGAACATGCTTAATTTCTTGAAACTGATCATCGATGGGGAGGGCAACCTGAACCTTAATTTCGAAGACGATATTGTAGCCAATACCTGCGTTACGCATGCCAAAGAAGTCATGAGCGAACGCATTAAAAACATCCTTTTCCAACCTGAAAACGCATAAACTATGGAGAGTCTATTGACACTTTTTTACGAAAATCGGGAGTTCATCTTCCTTATTTTAGTTTCTATTTTTCTAGGAATTGAAGTCATCTCCAATGTGCCAGCCGTGCTGCACACTCCACTGATGTCGGGTGCGAATGCCATTCATGGCGTGGTGGTGATTGGCTCCATTATCATCATGCTAGAAGCTTCTCCAGACAATTACTTCGCCTTGATCTTAGGTTTCATTGCCGTGGTATTGGGTACGCTCAATGTCGTTGGAGGCTTTGTGGTGACCAACAGGATGCTAGAGATGTTCAAAAAGAAGGAAAAGAAATAATTGGGCGCTATGATGGAATTACTCGGAAACAGCATTCTTGAGATTTGCTATATTATTGCTTCAGTCACTTTTATCATGGGCCTTAAAATGCTAAGTAGCCCCGATAAGGCCAGAAAAGGAAATCTATATGCCGCTTATGGGATGGGCTTGGCCATTGTGGCTACTATTCTTTTTAAAGAAGAACTCAGCAGCGACAAAACCCTGAATTATGTATTGATTTTGGCTGGTCTCTTGGTCGGTACTTTGATTGGTAAGCGAATGGCCATGAAAGTAAAAATGACCGCCATGCCGCAAATGGTGTCCTTTTTCAATGGAATGGGAGGCGCTTGTGCTGCCGTAATTTCCATTGTTGAATTTGACCACGTGATGTACGCTGGAACGGTGGATAAAGGAATGATGATCGTCATCTTACTCGGTCTGATCATCGGGAGTGTTTCCTTTGCTGGAAGTATTATCGCCTATGGCAAACTAGAAGGGAAGATCAACGATAAAGCATTGCCGGGTGGGCAGGTGATTAACATCCTATTGCTGCTTGGTATTTTAGGCTTGGCGGTATTTATGGCCACTGCTGGGGTGCTTAATCCTATGCATTTGTATCTGTTGCTGGCATTGTCCCTTTTCTACGGTGTTTTATTGGTGATGCCTATCGGTGGGGCAGATATGCCTGTAGTCATTTCCCTGCTAAACAGTTTTACGGGGATGGCCGCTGCTTTTGGAGGTTTCCTTTATGGCAACCAAGCCATGCTTACAGGCGGGATCTTAGTAGGTTCCGCAGGGACGATCCTTACCGTGCTGATGTGCAAGGCCATGAACCGTTCGCTGACGAATGTAATTATTGGCTCCTTTGGTGGAAGCTCTGCCACAGCGGGCATTGTTGGAGAACATGGTGGTACTATTAAAGAAATTTCCCCTTCTGATGCTGCTATTCTATTGGCTTATGCCACTCGTGTTTCTGTGGTACCGGGCTATGGTTTGGCAGTGGCGCAAGCTCAACATACGGTGCATAACCTCGAAAAAATATTAGAAGGAAAAGGAGTGGAGTTCAGTTATGCGGTGCATCCTGTGGCGGGTAGAATGCCGGGCCACATGAATGTGTTGTTGGCAGAGGCCGATGTGCCCTATCCTAAATTGCTAGAAATGGAAGAGGCCAATGAGCAAATGGCCAGTACCGATGTGGTATTGGTGATTGGTGCCAATGATGTGGTGAATCCTGCCGCAGAAAATGATCCTTCGAGCCCAATTTATGGAATGCCGATTATCAAGGTGTTGGACGCCAAAAATGTGATTGTCATGAAGCGAAGCATGGGCACAGGCTATGCAGGCATAGAAAACGAGCTTTTCTTTCATGATAAAACCCGAATGCTTTTTGGTGACGCGAAAGATTCATTGGAGAAACTGATTGCTGAGGTAAAGGATTTGTAATAATTGCGCTCCTATGGTATTCAGTATTATCCTTGGCTTTATGGTGGTATTTCTTTTGGCCTTAAAATTAGGGGGAAGAAAGAAAAAGAAGGTCACTAAGCTTTTAGCCACGCCTCCAAAATGGAAAGCGATCCTCACCGAGCATGTCCATTTTTACCGTAACCTCGATGCCCATCAGCAGCAGCAGTTCGAATCGAATGTACAGCACTTTTTAGCAGATACACCCGTTACGGGAGTTCAAACCACGGTGGACTTGGTAGACAGACTTTTAGTGGCCAGCAGTGCCGTTATTCCCTTGTTTGGCTTTCCAGCTTGGAACTACAAATACTTAGATGAAGTGCTGCTCTACCCGAGTTCTTTCGACCGAGATTATAATATCGGAAGCACAACCGAAATCATTACCGGAATGGTGGGCACAGGCGCCATGGAAGGCAAAATGATCCTCTCCAAACCTGCTTTGCATGCGGGTTTCGATATTACCAACGACAAGAAGAATGTAGGCATTCATGAGTTTGCGCATTTATTTGATAAGGAAAATGGGGAAGTAGACGGCATTCCTCCGGGCTTTGAAGATAAAATTTACGCCTTGCCTTGGTTGGACTTTGTGAAAAAGAAAACAGACGAAATATTGGCCAGCCACTCCGATATTGACGGTTATGGCAGCACCAACCGACAAGAGTTTTTTGCCGTGGCCAGTGAATACTTTTTTGAAAGACCCCATTTACTCAAAGAGAAGCATCCTCAATTGTATGAAACCCTCAGCAAAGTGTTTCACCAAGATTTAACCGCTGTCATTGACAAAGATTCTTACGCTAAACCCAAAGCCATTGGCCGCAACTCACCTTGTCCCTGCGGCAGCGGAAAGAAGTACAAGCATTGCTGCGGAAAGGAGTGAAGGGTTGAAATTTTCACTTAAAACTTTTTGTGTTGAATCCCTTTTACATGCTCTATTTCAATTACTTTCAGCATCTTTTACTTCTGTGCATTTATACCTTTACTTATCAATTCTTTCACCACTCCAAACATCATTGCGGAAAAGTCTTCTTTGAATTCATTGTTGTCTGAATACAGCTTATACAAATCAAAGTTGGTAGTGATGTGTTTTAGTAATTCTTCCCCAACTATTTTATCACTGGTAATTCTCGCATTCTGGTCATCTGAATGTTGAATTGAGCTTATTAATTCGTTGTTCTTAGCTACATCAGCTGCGATGTTTTCTGCCATTTGTCGCACCTTGTCTGCATCTTCAAATTCAGTTCCGTATCGGTCATTGAAGGTTTGAAGGATATTTGAAAGTCTGTCTATTTCAGGGTCATTTACTCCACCTCGCATTTCCGTTGGGATTGGTTTTAAATCTTCACCTTGCTCTAAAACCACATTTGTTGTTGATTCCAATTGGAGACGGTAACTGTCCATATCTATGTTATCCAAAACACCTTTTGCTAAATCCACCGAAGTATCGCCACCCAGCTTGTTTTGTAGGTGATTTAGAAAAATGTAAAGTCTTTCTAAATATGGGTTTTCAAATGGCACAATTTGCGAAAGGAAAATGTATAGCCGAACATAGGTTTTAACCTTTGCTCTAAAATCTGCTTGCTGTTCTTCTTCTAAATCATCTCTAAAAATTGCCGATGATTCATCCAAAGAAGCGTGCAATTGGTCAACTGGCACATTCGCCAATATCTTATTCGAGAATTCTTCTACTTGTTCACGAGAATACACTTGATAATTGTCCATTGCATCTTGTAAGTCAAACAATTTGTTTGGGTCAGTTGCTTCACCTAAAATGGTGCTTTCAAAATATGGCTTGAAAGCATTTTCTATGTCTTCGGCTGCATTTGCAAAGTCCAACACAAAAGTGTCCTTTTTCAGAGGGTGACTTCTGTTTAGTCGCGAAAGTGTTTGCACAGCGTTTACACCACCCAGTTTTTTATCTACATACATAGTATGCAAAAGCGGTTGATCAAACCCTGTTTGAAATTTATTGGCAACTAACAGAAATCTGTTTTCACTCTTTTCAAATTCTGAAGGAATTGAGCTACTCGAAAAGCCATTCAAACTAGATTCCGTTTCTCCATCTATTTCACCAGAGAATGCCACCACAGCTTTATAAGGGCTGTTTATGGATTTTAGATAAGCGTCAAAAGCCTTTTTATATTGCACTGCATTTTTTCGGCTACTGGTCACCATCATAGCTTTTGCTTTTCCACCCATTCGCTTTTTTTGAATCACGTTTTCCATAAAGTGGTCAACCATCAGTTTTGATTTTTTCTTAATGGCGTGTTCGTGACTTTCTACATAAGCTTTGAGTTTCTTTTGTGCTCTTTTCTTATCGTATTCTGGGTCGTCCTCTATCTTTTTAAGTAAAGCGTAAAAGCTTTGGTAGGTGGTGTAATTTTGAAGTACGTCTTTGATAAAGCCTTCTTCTATGGCTTGTTTCATTGAGTACAAGTGAAAGGCTCTAAACTTCGTTTTGTTGCCTTCTTGATAAGGAACTCCAAAGAGTTCTAATGTCTTGTTTTTTGGAGTTGCCGTGAAAGCGAAGTAGCTGGCATTAGGTAAGAGTTTTCTTGACTTAACCAATGTTCTGATTAAATCTTCCCCAGTCACCTCACTACTTTCATTTTCATCATAATCTTCCAAGTCAGCTTTTAATTCATCTTCATCATTCAATTTTGATAAAGATTCATTCAGCTTTCTTGCCATTTGACCGCTCAAACTGCTGTGTGCTTCATCAATAACAATAGCGAAATTGTTTCCTGGCAATTCTCCAATTTCCTCTACAATATGAGGGAACTTCTGAATTGTGGTGATGATAATTTTCTTGCCTTCTTCTAAAGCAGTTTTTAATTGTTTACTCCCTTCAGTAATCGCTTCAACTACACCGCCAACTTGTTGGAATTGCTTTATGTTTTCTCGGATTTGAGCATCCAATGCCCTTCTGTCAGTAACTACTATGGCTGTATCAAAAAGGTTGTTTGTTCCTGATTTATCATGCAATCCGATTAACTGATGAGCCAGCCATGCAATGGAGTTTGATTTGCCCGAGCCTGCTGAATGTTGAATCAAGTATTTCTGACCTGAACCTTGTTCTTGGGCATCAACCAGAATTTCTCTAACTGCTGATAATTGATGATAGCGTGGAAAGATGAGTTTCTTTTCTTTCTTCGTTCTCTTTTTGCCTTTATTGTCTGTGTATTCTTTCTCTTCCGTAATGAGCTGCGAGAAGTTCTGAATGATATCTGTGAGACTATGTTTGGTTAAAATTTCTTTCCAGAGATAATCGGTTTTGATTCCCGCGTTTGGTGGGTTTCCTGGTCCGTTGTTATTTCCTTTGTTGAAAGGTAAGAAGTATGAGTTTTCACCTTTTAACTGGGTGCACATCCAAACTTCTTCTGTATCTACTGCAAAGTTGACAACCAACCTGCCTAAGCGAAACAATTCTTCGTTTGGATCTCTGTCTTTTTTATACTGCCATATCGCATGTTGCACATTTTGCTTGGTCAGTTCATTTTTCAACTCAAAAGTAATAACAGGTAAACCATTGATGAAAACCACCATGTCCAACGAGTTATTATTCTTAGCGGAATAGTACACCTGACGAATGACCGAAAAGGTATTAGCTTGGTACAAAGCATTGGCACTTACGTTGTATGCTGAAACAGGTTTGTCATAAAACAAGCGAAGTTTGTTATCGGTAAAGCCATCTACTATTCCTTTTCGCAATACTTCAATGACACCTTTTGCTTGAATTTGGTCATTGATGCGTTTAATGATTTTCTGCTGATATAGCTCTTTATGATACCTCTTGAGTTTTTCTAGCGCCTTGGATTGGGTGGCTTCTAGAAACCGGAATAGCATTTCCTCATCTAAACAGGTCAGGTTGTTGTAGTCTTTGCTTTCTCTTTGGACATAGCTATTTACATCTACCAAATAATTGGTGATATGACTTTCTAATCCTTTTTCTGATGTATCTGTTGATTTAGTCATCAATTCTAGTTTTTTGTAGATATGACATAAGTAGTTGGATCATGTCGTTTCTATGATTTGCTGCTTTTTCATCACTCCAATTGTTGTTAGAATAGATTAAATCAGATTTAAGTGAGTCAAAACCACCTTTTTCTTTTTTGTTTTCAAATTTGGCTTTCTTCTCTTTAAAGGATAAATATCCATATTCGGAATTGATACTTCGAGTCACCAATACCAGATTTCCAAAATCATCTAACTGTTCAATGCACACTTTGTCTCTGTCGTCTTTTGGATTTTGTGGCCCGATATGCTCCACCGAATTTCTGGAGTTAAGTTTATAATCTTTCCATTCTTCAGCTTTATTCAATATGAACCTTTCGTGCCAAAGAACAAACTCTAATTTGTAAAACCAGTAATGGGGAAATCCTGTGCCTAATTTCTTATTTGTGTCAAATATTTTTAGACTATAACTGGAAGTTGGAAATTCTGCCATACACGCCCAAGTCCTTTCTGACAGAACTTCTTCATTTGTGTCTGAAGTCAGGAGCACATTATCTAGTTGCTTCAAAAATTGATAAGCCTCCTCGATTGGTGGATATTCTAGAACTTCAAGCAAATATGGAGTAAGCCAATACTGAGTTATGTTTTCTTGAGAATGATAAAGCATGCTTTGAAGAAGAGCCAATCCATTATATTCCTCTTTCTTTATCCTCCTGAAATAATATGTCCAACCACCTTTCTTTTGGTTCTGAATTTCCAAGTGTTTAATAACATGAGTCTCATCGGTTTTTGAGTCGTCTTCTTTCACCCATTTTATCACGTACTTATCAAATGCTTGCCGCACTTCCCAAAGTGTTTCAACAAAATCTTTACTGATATTTTCCTCAAAATTACTTTTTGAAATCAGCACCTCTTCAAAAATGGATAATAATTCCTTTTCGTTGATTCTCCTTATGTCGGGTAATTCATTGCGGAATTGATATATCCTCAGGGTGTGTAGTAACAATTGAGGAAAGGTTAGAATACTTCTTATACTCTCAAACTCATCATCGTTGGTGTTAGAAGCATAATATTTACTTATACTTTTTTCCTCAGTCGCTTTATCTTCTTTACTTCCTAAAATTTTAGTCAATTGAAAAGCTTGGCTATCATGCCTGCCTTGCTTTATCAGTTCGTCAAAAACGTCCTTTGGGTATAGAAAAAGGTCATGCTTTTTTTTGTGTTTAGCTAAGTTGACACCTACTTCTATATTTATGTTGCGTTCCACATATTCCCCCATGTTGCTACACGCATTCCAAAGCTTACCGAAGCGTATTCTCGCTTGTTTGTTGGAGATTTTACTGAGCAGCTTATTCTTTAATATTTCATGTTGACTGAGTTGTATACCTCTATTGTTTAACGTTTCAAATAACTTGTTAAGGTTGGTGTCCTTTGGGACTTCTGTCACAATAATGTATAGCTGCGTAAGTAGGTATTGAATAAATGCCTGCTTATCTTCTTCACTTCGTAACTTTTCAGATATAAGTGATCTGATAGCTTTAAGCGCTTTACTTACTTTGTATAGTTCATTCCCTACCTCATCTAAGCCCTGTTCTTGTCGATTTTTTTTCAACCGATCAAAATAAGCGTACACCTCTTTTCGAATGGCAAATTTCAATCTTAGTTCTTCTCCTATTTTGGTGAAAGCAGACAAATCTCCCTGTAGTTCATTGGCGATCAACCACAGTGTGGTAAATCTTTGCTGTCCATCCACCAAGTCAAAGCAGTTGTCGTGATATTGTGATTTGACTGTAATGACCGCACCTAAAAAATACATAGACTTGCCTGACGTACAAGCTGCATGTACATCTTCGAACAAAGTCTTTATTTGCTCATCACCCCAGACATATAATCGCTGATACCTTGGGATATTGTAGTAGTACCCATCATTGATAAACTCTTGCAGGTTGCGTTTTTCTGACTTTACTTGATCCATTGCAATCTGTTTATAATATCAACCTCACCTTCATAGCAACTCGTCACTCTTTTTATGTATTTATGTCTGATTGTATTGAGTTTGTCGATTTCAATTTTGGTGTATTTAATTTTGGTGCTAGGTTCATTAGAAATAAATTCAAATATTTCCTGTGGCAGATAAGCCTGGGTAATCACATCCAACAAATTGTTTTGGGCTTCTATCAAGCTATTCTTGACAGACTCTTTGCGGACATAGTATTTATCCAGCCTAATACTACCTATGAAGTAGTCAAAAAATTGGATGGCTTTGAATATCTCTTTGGCCTTGAATACATCATAGTATAGGATTAGACATAGCTGCATATAGGCGCATAAGAAAGGCGACATGGATTTACTATAGACGATATCATAGAAACCCCTTGACTTTACTAATTCAGTATCCTTAGCCCTTTCAGCAGACTTGTCCCCAAATAGTAATTGATGAATAGCGTAATACTTACTGGTGAATGCGAAGAAATGATATCCCTTGTGCAACGGTTGACGCATAGAGAAAGGTAGATCAGCCTTAGTGGCCATCTCCTGCTCATTGTCTTGCCACGCAATGTCACCATCTTCAATCTTGGCAGCTGTATAGCGCATATTGCTTTTGCTATGATACAACGGAAAGGAACCACCGTTGTCGGCCGCTAAAGTCTTTTTTTGAAAGGTTTGGAGCAATTCATCTTTACCCTCTGGCACCAAATGTTTCTGCCCTCTCCACATCCTGCCTTTGTATAGCATTTGATAAAAAAGGTAGGATAAACTCAAATGGGTATGATCCTCATCTTGAGCCAGTAGTGCGGCATGTTCCCACTCTGTAGCCAAGACATCTTGTTGATCTTCGGAGACTACAGATCGCAAATGGTATGCTTTGAGGTAGTCATCGGCACTAAGAGATACGCCACGATTATTTTGAGTATCAAAAAACGTAAATGCTAAGTCTTCTTCTAGGCATGTGATCACTGTGAAGCTGAGTCGCTTTAGCAAACCATGATCATTTGCCAATGCTAGTAAAGTGTATTTTCGAGAGGTGAAAAACGCTTTGATTTTCCTTATTGCATTATAGGAAGTGTGCCCATTGAACTGTAGATCTTGATGGTCTTGCAACGCCCCATCTAATACATACTGCAATACAATAAGCGTACTTAGTCGCTGCTGACCATCTATGACTTCAAGAACGTTTTTACTCTTGTTATGATAAAAGAGAATACTACCCATATAATAGGCGCTAGTAGTATCTGATTGCTCTGCGAAAAATTCCTCAAAATCCTGAATTAATTCTTCTGCTTTATCAACAGTCCATGTATATGGTCGCTGGTACTCAGGGATGATGATTTTTTTACCTTGGGCAAATAGTTCTTCGAAGGGTAGTGTGCTTACCTCTACCATCAGTCAATTTCTTCGGTTTGGTATTCAGCTTCATCCTCAGCAGCTAAACTCAATTCCTCTTCTAAATCTTCATAGGTTTCTTCGTCCAGTGTTTCGGGAATCTCAAAATCTCTCACATCTATTTTACCTGTAACCGCTTCTGCAATGAGAGCTGTTTTATATTCCTCAACAATTTTAATTTCATTTAAAACAGTTGCTTTTAACCGTTCTTCATTGTGATAAATTTTGGCTAACTCTTCTTGTAGCGCGATTGAAGGAATAGGTATTTTTTCTTTTACTAATCGCCTAGGATTTAAAGGTCTATTTCTACCTGCTGCACCTCTTGAATGTAAATCTAAAAGAAGAAAACCCTCCGATATTGTAAAGTATGAATAAAGGAATTCAGGTTTTATGATGTCTAAATCACATCCTAAAATTGGGTATCTATGGGAAGCAACACAATTCTCATCTGTTGAACTTGCTAAGGTAACTGCTCCTTCCCAAGCGAATTGACCACTTAATATTACATCTCCTTCTTTGATGTAATAAAATGTAGAATCTCCTAAATCCTTTCCAAAAGTTTGTTCTTTATGAAAAATACCTCGTCCACGATTATAAAGTCCTATTGGAGTGTAGGTTTCATTATCACTCCTTTCTATTTGCCTTTCTTCGAACTTTGTTACAGATGACAAGCGAAGTAATTGGACAGTATCTGATTTAATTATTTGGCTTGTAAATGATTTTCGTCTTTCTACATTAAGATTTAGAAGTACCCGCTTCTTGCGGATAAAGCGGTCTATTTTAGCGAGTTTGTAATTGAGGAAGGTGGCTATCTTAGTTTGTTCTTCTTTAGGTGGGATAGGGATAAGAAAATTCTTAAAATTCTCAGCTGGTAATCTCCATCTGCCAAGCATCGAGACTCCTTTGCCATATTTGAAGAAGATTCTATTTGTATAGCACAGTTGTAGGGTGTATAACAAATATTGGGATTCACATTCGGCATAAGTCATTTTAAAGACTCTATAGTCAGGGCTTATTACACCGTTAAACTTTGAAATATCAACATACCCCGTTAAGAGGTCCATGTGATTCATGGCAAAGTCTCCTTTGTCTACTTGCTGGTATTTAGAATAATCCATTGAAAGTTGACCAGCACCGCTTTCTGTATCTTTCACTTTAATTCCTGTTTGCGTAATGGATAAAACATCGTGTCCAAGTTCACCCACTATTCTTTTTGTAATTCCAAAAACATGCTTCAAGCGATAAATAGACCAATGTTCAGGGATTTTTAGAAACCAACTTTCTTCAGTGCTTTTGTAAGACGAATATTTAGTTAAATCACCCATTAATCGATTATCTCGTTAAGTAATCCTTCGGTTTCTTTCTCTAGTTGCAGGATATCATTTTCAATTTCAGACAAGTCTCTAATTGAAGTGTGTTGATAAAAGAATTTTGTAAAAGGAATCTCATATCCAACTTTTGCTCCTTTGGTTTCATACCAGGCAGCTGGTAAATATGGAGTAACTTCTTTGTCAAAGTAGGTTTGAATATCTTCTTTCATTGGGACATTCTCAGTGTCTTTTAAACTAGCGTCAGACTTTGAGTTTCCTTTTTTATCTCGTATGATATTGCCGTCTTCGTCTCTTTGTGGCTGAAAAACAGGGATCTGATAAAAACCAAAATCTTCATTGTCAAAGATTTTGCTGTTTTCATTTTCTTCAAAATTGAAGTACAGGTTTTGAATGTCTTGAATATGCGAATCCAGTAGCTCCACTTTCTTGTCTCCTAAACTTCTTCTCATCCTTTTGAAAAAGGAATCAGATGAAGCATTGATAAGCTGTACTTTTCCTTTGCGCTGTTCCTCTTTTACATTGCTAATAATCCAAATAAAAGTGGCTATCCCTGTATTGTAAAAGATGTCATTGGGTAATTGAATAATGCATTCTAATAAGTCATTTTCAAGTATATATTGTCTGATTCCACTTTCTCCACTTCCGGCATCACCAGTAAAAAGAGCAGAGCCATTTTGTACAGAAGCGATTCGACTGCCACCGTCTTTCGAGTCTTTCATTTTAGAAAGCATGTGAAGTATGAACATGAGTTGTCCGTCATTGCTTCGAGAAGTCAAACAAGTTTCTTCAAGTTCTCCTTTGAAGTTTTTAATAGGTAGATTAAAACGTCTATCAACGATGCTAATTTTCTTTTCTGTTCCAACATTCAACTTGCCAATGTCTTCTTTCCAACTTGTACCATAAGGCGGGTTGGTTAGCATGAAGTTGAACTTCAAGTCAGGCTCAAAACCGTATTCGCTTAATGTAGAACCAAACTTGATTTTGTCAGGGTCTTCGTTTTTGAGTAACATATCCGACTTGCATACGGCATACATTTCGCCCGTATTCTCTTGTCCATACAAATGGAAAGTGGCTTGTGATTTTACTTTGCCATCGGGATCAGTTGCAAACCTTTTAGATTGGGTAAGCATAGCACCCGAACCCGCACAGGGGTCATACACCAAATAAGTACCTTGTTGTATTTTGTCTTTTACAGGCAGGTACACCAAGTGTGTCATCAACTCAATGATTTCTCTTGGCGTAAAGTGTCGTCCTGCTGCAGCATTAGTTTTCTCGTTGAATCGTCTGATTAAGTCCTCAAACATATAACCCATTGCCATAGGCGAAATCTTGTCGGGGCCTAATTCGACTTTTGGGTTACAGAATTTTTCAATCAATGAAAAAGTGATGCCTGTATTTTCAAATGTTTCTAATTGGTTTCTGAACTTGAACTTGCTGATTATATCCTGCACATTTTCAGAAAATCCATTCAGATAGTCTAACAAGTTGGCGTCTATGTTTTTCGGATCAGCCAACAGCCTCTTCATGGTATAAGGTGAAGTATTGTAAAATGCCAATCCAGAACCATGGTCTTTGCTCGTTAACAATCCCGAAAGATTGTCAATCTTGCTTTTAAATTCATTGTGTGTGAGCAACACTTGATCTTTGGAAGGCTCTAAAGCCAAATCCAACCTTCTCAATACAGTCATAGGTAGTATTACATCCTGATACTGGTTTTCAAGGTATTTGTTAATTAATACATCATCTGCAACTGTCCAGATGAAGTTGATGATTGGCTGTAAGCTTTGAGTATCTAAATTCATTTTTTGTTTTTCTTCTTTATTCGTTTCTGTAGAGCGTTGTTATATATTCAAGCTTTTTTGGTTTTTCAGTGTTGGAAAAAATCGATAGCAAAAACCAAAAGTGCTAAAATGTGCTGTTGGATTTTCCTTCTTTCAAACGCCATACAACACTATGTATCAGTCACAAAAGTGACGTACAGCCGTGAATATATTCATTTTTATAATGTATAATGATGTTTAATATATAAACGTCACTTGTTAAGCGCACTGGAAAGGGAATGATTAAAATTCTTTTTTATGCCAGGGAGGGGAGTAGCGAGGCGCTACGCCTAAGATAATGAACTACTTTTCGGTTAAGTACCGAGCCGTTTTTATTTCCCAATCATGATCTCGTATTCTTTGGGTATTTCCACGCCATTAAAGCCATTGGTGAGTCCAAAAAGTAGTACTCCGGTTAGAATTATTCCCATCATTAAAATGCCATAGGATTGGTGAATGGGGGCAATGCCCAACAGTTTGCTTTTCATTTTTTTAGAATGAACGGCTGAAATATGTCCAAAAAACGAAATGATGGCCAGTCCATAATAGGGGATAAAAAACAAATTCAGCGGGAATGTATTGAGTCCGGCCACGCCAAAATAAAAGTTAGTGTCTAAGCCTAGCAGTTACGAACATTAGAAAGGGGAAATTAAAATTCAAGTTTTTTCAGGTGACGCATAACTTCTCTTTCTACTTTATCAAAGTCTGGTAAATCTTGAATCTGATCAGTCATGGATGCTTTCCAGCGGCCCTTATATTGAGGCAATCGCTGTGCAAGTTTGTTATGAAAATCTGTGGGGTCAATTGCCTTGCTTTCACATTTTGCCCGGAACTCTTCAGTGTAAAAATCAACATCCATTCCATGGATTTCTAACAAATACCAGATGTCATAGAAATCTCGTGCTTGCATTCGCTGCATTACTGTACGCAACTTTTCGACTAAGACTTCTTCAAGAGGGTAACAGAGCAATTGGTGTTCTTCCTGATCTGAATAATCTAAGAAAGTGCCTTGCATGACAGGCTTAAATTGTAATTGCTCACTTCTTGAAATATCAACTTTAACCCGCTTATTTGCACCTATTCCTCCAAGTGGGCCCACATAACTAATGTAGAAATTGATGCCACCTTGTCCGCCTGCTTGTTCGGTAGACAGGTCTGGCAGGTGGGCATCTTCATGTTTGTCCAGGTGACTTTCGGGGTCAATGATCTCAAGGGGAATATTGGCTTCTTCTCGGATGTATTCAAACACTTCAGTGAACCACTCAAAGATCTGTTCATTGGAAATATCATTATCGAGTAAGGTGAAATCAAGGTCTTCCGAAAATCGATAATCCTCAAAGTAGACTTTCTTCAATACTGTTCCGCCCTTAAAGACTATAGTTGTTGAAAGCTGCCCATGTTGAGCAATGCCTTGCAGTATCCAGGAAAGGATATAATCTTTCTCGATCTGCTGATCTCGCACACCAATTTCTCGGGCTTTGTTTTGTATTTCTCCCGGCTTAATCATGTGTAGATGGCAGATTTAATGGTTTCTGTTTCTAAATTCTGTTGAATGCTCCATCGGCTAATCATCTTGCCCGATTTTGGTAGTTCAGTATCTAGCAGGACGTAAGAAGCTGTTTTCGCTTTCTGTAATTTCTTGATGATGCCCGATTCTATTTCCAGTGTTTCAAGAAGGAATCCCAATCGTTTGATCACTGCTTGTGATTTAAAACGCTCAGTATATTCAAGTAGCTTGTCGAATTTTATTTTATCCTTTGAGGTATATATTGCTCTTGCAACTTCAACAATACCTCCTGCATAATCAGGTTTAAATAGACAATCGACAAATGTCTTTTCAAGATCGGAGCACTCCACTTTATTGAAACTATCAATCCATATTTTCTTGGCGCCAAAAAAGTGTTTTTCGTTGTGGTAAATGAATTGAAAAGTTGTGTTCTTAATCTTTAGGGTTGATGGTCGCATCTGCTTTGCAACTACTATTTGTTCCTTAAGTGATGGTTGAGTTATCAGGTTATGTATTTGTAAAGCAGAGTAGTAGCCGATGTAATGCTTAGTTCCTTTTGTTAAATGCGCTGCGATTAAATGCCAGTCAGGCATAAAAGTTTCCGCTTCTTGCTCATAAGGTATGATGTAGTACAATCCTTTTTTTAAGCGCATCAGAAGGCCTCTTTTGACCATGTCGCTAAGAAGTTCTTTTAAAGCACTCTCATTGGAGTTAGGCAAAGCTGTCATGGCCTCAGAATAATCAAAACAATCCTTGTTCATCTGATTGAAGAAAGTCAGAATCTCATTTGATTGTGTAGAAATGAATTTATGTTTCATAGTTTATAGGTCAGCTTTAACCTGACTACAATGATACAAAAAATAATTTTCATATTTATTATTCATAGTACTAAGGTCAGCTTTAACCTGACTATTATGATATAAAACATAATAAATGTATAGCGTAAGAAACTTGGCTCCTTTACAAAGCTCCACTGGTCGTAGCGTCTCGCTGCGACCTACTAAGACCTTCTACCTAAAATACAGCAAAACATTATATATCAATTAGTTGATAAATGTTAACTTGAGTTATGGGGAGAAAGTACGCCATTCGCAGTCAAGATGAGTTTTACTTTGTGACATTCACAGTGGTAAATTGGCTCGATGTCTTTATTAGGCAAGAGTATCGAAATATTCTAATTGATTCTATAAAGTATTGTCAGCAAGAGAAAGGGCTTTTGGTGGGCGCATGGTGCATTATGACCAGTCATGTTCACTTAATCTTGGGCGCAGAAGGAACTTTCAAACTGGAGGACATCATCAGAGATTTGAAAAGCTATACTTCCAGACATATTAGGAAGTACATGGAAAATAACCCTCAGGAGAGCAGAAGGGAATGGATGCTGGGAATGATGAAGAGGGCTGGGGAAAAGAAGCTAAATAATAAAGACTTTCAGTTTTGGCAACAGCATAATCACCCCATCGAGCTTTCTACCAAGGAAATAATGATTCAACGCCTTAATTATGTTCATTATAACCCAGTTGAAGCTGGGTTTGTAGATCAGCCGTCAGATTGGGTTTTTAGTAGTGCGAGGGATTATGAGGATCAAAAAGGTATTATTGAGATAAGCTTTTTGTATTAGAGAGTGTTGTAGGTGGTCGTAGCGAGACGCTACAACCAGAGTGAGACGCTACAACCAGTGTGAGTTTCTATGTTGGATAAGGTCGCAGCGAGACGCTACGACCAGTGGGGGAATATGCTGATTTAGCTTACCATTCAACAGGAGTGAATTGTGGTTATAAGTAAATTGTTGTTTCTTCTGCACAGACTTTAGAATCAACCATGAAAAAACTACTAAGCATCTCACTAATCCTGTGCCTTTTCGGCTGTTTTTCACCTCAAAATAAAACAGAGGAGGCCACTGAAAATGAATCACCCAAAGTAGCAACCGTAAAATGGCGTGTAATAGATGGAATTGATATTGAAGCTTTCAATGCAGATTTAGAACCCGGTAAACTCACAGTGGATTTGGGGGTATATTTTCCTTCCAACTTAGATACTGCCTTTAAGAAAGTAACGCTAGACAGACTGATGTACAGTGTTGAAGCGGCCAAAGAAATTTATGCGCCAACGGGGGTGCAAATCAACTTATTGTGGGTAAAAACTGGCGATATCGATCCGCGCTACCTTTCCGTGCAAGCGAACAAAACTCCGGGCATTCCAAAAACAGAGTATGCCAATACCTATCAGCATATGCAGCGTCACCCTGCTGAGCTTACCCCAGAAACAGAAATGGCCTTTCGTACTTTTATTGAACCCAACCCAGACAATCACCGAACGGTGTATATGACTGTTTTGCAGGAAGTTTTTTATCCCTTTTTAGATGTTTCTGAAGGAAGAAATTGGATGATCAAATCGGTGAGAACGGGTGGGCTTTCGTTTCCTCCATATTCCTATACTACTAGTATTCCAAAGGATTTACGGGGTATCATTACCATCACCAACTTAGAGCGTGAGGACAGGCTGAGAGGGACTGTAGCGCATGAAATAGGGCATAAGGTGATTAATGTAAGTCATGAGTACAAGGACATTAACCCAGAAAACGAAGTATTTGCCGAAGGTGGTTTGATGGTCTATGGTGATGGCGAAGAAATTCCTAGCGGTGCCGAAGGTCGCTGGCATTTAGAGCGCCTATTGCTTTCTCCATTTTTGTATACCCTTCAAGCCGATGGATCTAAAAAGTGGAATCCAGAATTCAAGGAAGGCGGCCATTATTATGACCCGATCTACGGAGAGAAAGTAGTCAATTTTGCTGGCACTTCACCGATTAAAGGGGATTGGTAATAGATTCTTTACATCTAATGTAACTGGTGCTTGCCTGCCTGCGGAAAGCAGGCCAGTGGCGAGTACCTATCTTGTTATCCGCTTGTAGCGCATTATTAAGAAAGGAAGACGAGTCCGCACTACAAGTACGAACTAGAGAAGCGGCAGCGGTTTCCATTTCTGCTGCCCTTGTTGGTGTTCTTCACCAACAAGCATCCAAAGTACAATTTCCTAGACTAGTCGCAGCGAGACGCTACGACTAGGATAGTTTTTTACTGAAACAGCGATTTCCATAACTCGAGAATAACCGTATTTGGTAACCAAGAAGTAATGTCTGTAAATGGATTTTTAGTTTCAGTATCAGCCGTTTTCCCAGTACCTACTTCTCCAAGGAAAGCCATTTCGCTTAAGGGTTTTAAGTTGCCGTTTTCATCAAGTCGAATAGGAATGATTTCGTCAAAGTATTTCAAGGTGAATACTTCTGATTTAGCGAACTCATGTCCCTGACCTGGCTCTTCTGCAAAAATCCATTTGGCGCCAAACCTGCGGTTGACAGAGTAAATGCCTTTAACAATATTGTTGCGATAGGGATTATCGATTTCGCCCGTGAGGAAAACGCCTGGCACTGCTCTTGTCGCTTCAGAAGCCAAGGCCGTGTAGTAAACGCCCCCTTTGTTCACGATAAACGTAATCACCCTTTCTGGCTTCCAACAAGCAAATTCATAGTTGAATTCGCCACCAGCAGACATGCCCCACAATGCAAATGGTACCGTATTCAGTTCAGGGTGACCGCTTTTTGTTGCCAATCGACTCAGTACATCTAGCATGGCCTGACCTGTTCCGTTTTTCACATCGGCATATTGCTCAATGGCCATATTCGGGCTGCGCTTGTCTTTAATGTCTGCCGCCAAGATGGCCATGTTGTGCTTCTTGGCCAAGGCTTGCCACTCTGGTTGGTTCACCATATCACGGCCATTGCCATTCGAGCCGGGAACCATCACGATTATTCCTCTTACTATTTGAATGTCCTTTCCAATCCATAAGCGAAAAGCTGCTTTTTGGAAATTGTTTCCATTCATTACACTGTCTTCAAGAATGGTTTGCGAAAATGCAACTAGTGGAAGCATGAACAGACTTAGCAGGGTGAGTAAGAGTTTCTTTTTCATGAGTTAATAATAAGCATGTTATTCGAATAAGTACAGACCGAAAACAATAATTACTCGGTTGCTGTTATTTCCGTAAATTGAGATATGTCTTTTATACTACTGCTTAAAAGTTACTTACTTACGGCCATCGTATTTTTCGCCATCGACTTGGTCTGGCTTGGGGTTGTGGCTAAAAATCTATACAATAAGCACTTGGGGGGCTTATTGGCGGATCAAGTGAATTGGACAGCCGCCATAATTTTCTACCTGCTGTTCATCGTAGGCATTTATATTTTCGCCATTGTTCCAGCCGTCAACAAAGAATCACTCAAATACGCCATTATGATGGGCGCACTTTTTGGGTTCTTTACTTACGCTACTTACGACCTTACCAATTTGGCTACATTGAAAGATTGGCCCATTAAAATCGTGTTCATCGATATTATTTGGGGCTCGGTACTCACTGCTGCTGTCAGTGCTTCGGGTTATGGCATTACGCGATGGTTGCAAGCGTGATAGACCTGCTTTCTAATATTTTCCTTTTAGCTTTTGGCTACGCAACCTTATGGTTTATCGTTTCCCTGATCCTAAAGCGCAACGACATTGCCGATGTGGCCTGGGGCTTGGGCTATGTGCTGCTCTGCGTTTATCTTTATTTCAATACTGAAAGAAGTGATTTAAGCACGTTGGTCTATGCCTTGGTTTGCATTTGGGGCGTTCGTTTGAGTGTTCATATCGGTTTACGAAACATGAAGAAGTCCGAAGATTTCCGCTATCTAAAATGGAGGGAAGAGTGGGGAAAGACTTTTTATTGGCGTTCATTTTTGCAAGTGTACTTGTTGCAGGTCGTTATTTTGTTGGTGATAAGCTCTCCCGTTACTTTGGTGGCCTACTTTGGAGGAGTGATAAGTTGGGTTACTTACATCGCCATTCCATTCTGGTTGATAGGTTTTTTTTTCAGGCCGTAGCCGACTACCAACTCAAGCAATTCAAGAAAAAAAGAAATAGTAAGGATGAAATCCTCCAAACGGGTTTATGGAAATACAGCCGTCACCCGAATTACTTTGGAGAAATCGTAATGTGGTGGTCTTTGGCGGTTATGGTATTGCCCATCAACTATGGTGGGCTGGCCTTTATCAGTCCTGTGTTTATTACTTTCCTATTGTTGAAGGTTTCTGGCGTGCCCATGCTAGAAAAACGTTACGAGGGGAACGAGGCGTTTGATGTTTACAAAACAAAAACTCCTGTGGTGTTTCCTAGATTTTTGTAGCCTTCAATCTCACTTTCTAACCACTCGGAAATATCAGTTTTTATCTGAGCGCACATAGCCTTATATTGTTTGATCAATTTAATGCTTAAGCTCATTTTTTATAAAAACTCAAACAATGATTAAACGCCTCTGTACCTTATTAATGCTCCTTGCTACCACGGTGGTGATGGCGCAGAACACACTTCCGCTTAGGAAGTCGGTGGAAACATCAAAGCGTGCTATCCGCATGGATGTACCGCTTCCAAACCCCATTATGAATGCTTTCGAGGCCAAAACTCGAGATTTTTCAGGAAAGCCAGGGCCAAACTACTGGCAGTTAGAAACTGATTATACGATCAAAGCCAGTTTAAACCCACAAACCCAAACCATTTGGGGAAGTGAAACAATCAAAATCCATAATAATGGGGATCAGCCGATGGACAGAATTGTATTGAGATTAGACCACAATATTTTCCGTGCTGATGTACCAAGAGGTTCTTCTGTTCCAGCCGAAACTACTGAGGGAATGGTCATTACACGTATGGTAGTGAATGGCGATGAAGTAGATTTGGGTGCTCGTTCTAGCTTTAGAAGAAGAGGTGGTGGGGAACCGAAATTACAAGCCACTGGCTTGCAACAAACCGTAGCCACAATTATGCTGGCCAAGCCAATTCCTGCGAAAAGCACAGGTACTTTAGAAATTGATTGGAATACAAAATTACCAGGTGGTGAAAACGGTAGAGGACATAGAATGACCCAGCGTTGGGGAAGTAATGTTTTTCAGCCTACACAGTGGTTCCCGCGTTTAGCCAAGTTTGATGAAATGCGTGGTTGGGAGACCAACGTATACCTAGGCCCAACTGAGTTCTTCAATAACTTCGGTCGTTTTGATGTAAGCATTGACGTGCCTGCAGGTTGGATCGTGAGTGGAACAGGCGTTTTGCAAAACCCTGAAGAAGTGCTTTCGGCACAAACCAGAGAGCGTTTAACAAAAGTGCTAGATTCTGATGATGAAATTGTAATTGTAGGTGAAGATGAAAGAGGGGCTGGAAAAGCAACTGCTGAAGGAGAAAGCTTAGTTTGGAGGTTTGTAGCCGATAAAGTGAATGATTTTGCTTGGGCAACTTCGCCAGACTTTATGTGGACAGCCACAAGAGCTACTATTCCTGAAAAAGGGCCAATTCCAATTCACATGGTATACTTGCCAGAAAGGGCAAGACTTTTCGCGAGGGCAGGAGAGATCACAAGACATGCGTTAGAGTTCTACTCTGATCTTTGGGCACCGTATCCTTTCCCTCAAATGACCATGCAAGATGGGCCAAGTGCTGGAATGGAATATCCGATGGTGGTTAACTCAAACCAAGGAGCTGCTGATCATGAAGTGGCCCACCAATGGTGGCCAATGATGGTAGGTACTAACGAAACGCGTTACGGATGGATGGACGAAGGTTTTAACACCTATATGAACATTCTTTCTGCTGCGGATAGTAGAGGCGAGCCAGCCAATTTGAATGGAAGAGGAGCGAGCTACGGCCGTAGAAGCGGAGATGACGATGAAGCCACAATGATGTGGTTATCGAATTACGCTGGAGACGGTTATGGCTACCAAACTTACAGTAAAGCACCTTTGATGCTGGCCATGTTAGGCGGCATTGTAGGAGATGAAGCTGTGATTAACGCCATGAAGAAGTACACCAAAACTTGGGCTTTCAAACACCCTTCGCCTTGGGATTATGTGTTCTTTATGAACAATGAATTAGATCAGAACCTTGAGTGGTTTTGGTACTATTGGTTATGGACTACCGAGTCGGTGGATGGTTCAATAAAAAGCGTGAACCCAGGATCTACAACGAAAGTGACAGTACACCAAGCAGGTCAAATGCCTTCACCAGTGGTGTTAAAAGTAGAATTTGAAACCAGTGGTGCAGCCATCAAGTCAATGAGCAATGCGGAAATGATTGATGCCAATACAGCGATTGTTACTTGGCCAGCCAGCGTTTGGTTCAATGGAGACCGTACTTTCAATGCTGAATTGAAATTTGGTGGAAGAAAAATCAAGAAAATTACATTAGATCCTGATGGTAGGTTCCCAGATAACAATGCTGCGGACAACGTTTGGGAGAATAAATAGTGCTTAGTATTTAGTGCTCAGTGCTCAGTGCACGGTAATTTGTAGATAGTAAAAGGCTTGCTAATTGATTTAGCGAGCCTTTTTTAAGACCTGTCAGGTTTCAAAAACCTGACAGGTCTTTTTGTTTCTATTATCTAGTTTACTGAAGTTCCTAGGCTTCGGAACTTACAGCATGACTTAGCTTAGAAGTATGTGCGACTAGTTCTGCTTGAGTAGTAAAGCCTGCTACGAAGTTATCCCTGTAGGGATCTTTTCACGAAGCGCTGGTAAGTTTGTTGCTCACTGTATTTCTAAAATGCTAGGTTATTGAAATTCCGAGACTTCGGAACTTACAGCATGACGGTTATGTGTACGGTGTTAAACACTAATGTGACATCTCAGTGACACGGATCACTATATACTGAGCACCAAGCACTAAACACTGGGCACTAGTCACTAACCCCTACGCTCCACTTCCTTCAAATTCTCCAACTTCTTATTCCTCAAGAAGCCTGTCACATCTTCAAAGTGTTCTTTGATGCGTTGGCTACCGAATTCGAATACCTTATTGGCCAAACCGTCTAAGAAATCACGGTCGTGAGAAACAAGAATTAAAGTGCCTTCGAATGCTTTGAGGGCATCTTTTAAGATGTCTTTGGTGCGAATATCTAAGTGGTTGGTTGGCTCATCGAGAATCAAAACGTTCACTGGTTGAAGCAGTAATTTGATCATGGCCAAACGGGTACGTTCACCACCTGAAAGTACTTTCACTTTCTTTTCAATGGCATCGCCAGAGAACATAAAAGCACCAAGCATGTCTTTGATTTTTGTACGCACATCGCCATGCGCGATTTCATCTATGGTTTGGAAAACGGTAAGACTTTCGTCTAACAGTGAAGCCTGATTTTGCGCAAAGTAGCCAATCATGGAATTGTGTCCCATTTGTAAGCTGCCATCAAAGTCAATTTCTCCCATCATGGCTTTTACAAAAGTCGACTTCCCTTCACCGTTTTTACCAATAAAGGCCACTTTTTCGCCTCTAGCGATGGTGAGTGATACATCTTTGAAAACCGTATGGTCACCATACTTTTTGGTCAGTCCATCTGCAATTACTGGATAGTTGCCAGATCGGGGAGCAGGAGGGAACTTCAAATTCAGAGAAGAAGAATCAACTTCATCCACTTCTACAATCTCCATTTTCTCCAGCATTTTCACCCTAGATTGAACTTGCAGGGTTTTAGAGTAAGTACCTTTAAAGCGATCGATAAACTGCTGAATATCTGCCATTTGTTTGGCCTGATCGTCAAATTGCTTTTGCTGCTGCTCGCGTCTTTCCTTACGCAATTCTAAGTAATGGCTGTAGTTAGTTTTGTAATCGTAAATACGACCACGGGTAATTTCTATGGTTCTGTTGGTGAGGTTATCGACAAAGGCTTTGTCGTGACTGATAACGATTACGGCTTTGGCGCTAGTTTTTAAGAAATCCTCTAACCATTGTACCGATTCAATATCGAGGTGGTTGGTAGGCTCATCGAGAAGAATAAGATCCGGCTTCTGTAAAAGGATCTTGGCCAATTCAATACGCATTCTCCAGCCCCCACTAAATTCGCTTGTAGAACGGGTTAAGTCGGAACGAACAAAGCCCAAGCCCATGAGCGTTTTCTCTACTTCCGCGTCAAAATTGATTTCTTCAATGCTATAATACTTTTCACTGAGTTCAGAAACCTGCTCAATGATTTTGCTGTAGGCATCAGATTCGTAATCGGTACGAGTTTCCAGCTGATGGGTGAAATCATCCATTTGCTTTTTCATGTCTATGATTTTTGAGAAGGCCTTTGAGGCTTCTTCAAAAACAGTACACTCGTCTTTTGTTAACAAATGCTGTGGTAAGTAGGCTACAATCGCATCTTTTGGAGCCGAAATTTTGCCTGAGGTAGGTTTGCTTTCTCCAGCAATAATTTTTAACAAAGTGGATTTACCTGCACCGTTCTTTCCCATCAGGGCGATACGGTCATTATCATTCACATTAAAAGTAACATTGCTAAATAGGGTGGCGCTACTAAACTCAACACCAACAGCATCTACTGAAATCATAGGGGATCAATTTGGCCGCAAAGATATAGATTTGAAGTCTTTAAAAACCGGATGTGGGTAATAAAAAAGCCCTTGAAGAATTGATTTTTTCAAGGGCTTTTTATGTGGAAATGCATTTTTTAGAAATCGGAAAGTGTGTACTGCAATTGTACCGTGTTCAGATCAGAAATCATTTCTACCGTATTTGCCCCAAGGATTTTATATGAAATACCAAGGCCCGTATTTTTCATATAAGAGTCGTTATGACCGAAATCTGAAATCAGAGGAAACTCTTCATCCATCATCAGGTTGTTGAAAACGATTTCATTAAAGCCTAAATCATTTGAGATCTCATCGGCAAAGACTTGATTATAGATCAAGTGAAGTTCTTGTGCTAATGGCAAAGCACTACCAGATAGCATTTGGACTTCTACCTTGCGTTCTTTTTGTATTGAACCTTCGGTATAAAGTGCTCCTGAATAGTTCATAACTATATTCTGAGAAAGTTCTGAGGCAGTCGTTTTAGAATTAGCGCTGAAATCTAATGTCGCCAATTCAGGTAAGATAATAGTGATACTATGTGATGCTGTATTTCCTTGCCCAAACGCTGTTTGAGAAATGAACAAGCAGATTATTAAGAAAAATTTCAAGCCCTTTATCATATGTTTTTTTTACAAAGATAAGTCTCGAATGCTTAAAAGCAGTTTAATGTCGGTGAATAGGCAATAAGTATAGATGAACTGAATTGAGAATTGTTTAATTCTTATTTAAGGGTAATCCATTTTTTAATTATTCCTACTTTTATGAAATACTTGATACACAAATACACACTGAATCGAAGTAAGAATATTGCTTTATGGGTATTTTAAGTCGATCATAAGTTGTAGTTTTGTATTCCTCATTACCAGAGCGGCCAATAACTATTCATTACTTCAGAGAGTTAAGCACACACTAACTGTATGTATATATGAATATAGCGGAAGTCAGTACTGTTCAGTTTTCATCTTTTTCTGGAAGGGTGTATTTATGAGCACAGATTATACAAATCGACAAATGAAGCCCGACTCACTAGGTTTGAAGTACTTGCATATTGTAAGTATGCTTTTTGTTACCTCACTTTTGATTTCGAGCATACTATCCATTAAGGTAATCACTTTGGGCTTTTTAGATGCTCCTGCTGGTATCATTACCTTTCCAATTGCTTTTATTTCCGGAGATATTCTTACCGAGGTGTATGGCTTTAAAATTGCAAGGAGAGTTATTTGGGTAGGCCTTTTTTGTCAATTGCTTATGAGCGTTATGTTTTTGGTTGGCGATGCCTTGCCTTATCCTGATTATTGGAGTCTTCAGAATGAGTTTTCAGCTGTCGTTGGCTTTGTTCCAAGGGTTGTGGCGGGAGGTATGGTGGCTTATTTTATGGGTGAATACCTGAATGCTTTGGTAATGTCTAAAATGAAAATATGGGATCAAGGAAAACGGTTTTGGCTTAGAGCGCTTAGTTCTTCACTTGTAGGGCAGGGGCTTAATTCAATAATATTTACTTTCATTGCCTTTTATGGTATTTACTCGGTTGATCAGCTATTTATATTGATCGGTTCGGGAGTGTTAACCAAAATGATCTACGAAATAATTGCACTACCACTCACCAGTTATATCACCAAGTGGCTAAAGCGAAATGAAGGAATGGATGCCTATGATTATGATGTGGGATATGGAATAGTATGAATCTAGAAATGGTATCCTAAACAAAAGAATCTACTAAAGTAGTAACTCATTTATCCGTGGAATAACTTTCTCAAGGAGTTGAGCTTTGTCAAAAACTTCAACTTTTAAATCCTCATTCAATTTAACTTTCTCTATTTCTACTCCAGTAATAATAATGAACTTGTCCGTTTTAAATTCCCCTGACTTACTAAGAATAGAAGCCAATTCAGTACCGGATAGGGTTGGCATATTTTGATCTGATAAAATCAGGTCATATTTTTTCTTTCCTATGAGTAATAAAGCTTGATCACCGTCTTCAGCCTCATCAATTTGAATATTGTCTACTAGGAGGGTTAAAAAATCAACTGTTGTTCTGCGCATGTCGGCATGGTCATCAATGATCAGTACATTCTTCATATGTATATAATTGTAGATGGCAGTAATATAAAACTAGAATGGGTAGAAAGAAGACATAGAGTCATCATTTTGAACATCATTATGACGTCACAATATTCAAAATCGCAATAGTTGAGAATCAAAAATATACAATCAATCCTTGATAAACCAAGAAAGTGAACTTTAAAGATTGACTACTTTTTCTGTTGTTCCGTCTTATAGTAATGTTATTTCACTCCTTATGTCAACAGTTATTCAGATGTTTATACTGGTGAATTTGGGAATTGGAGTGTCTTCCAAAAAAAAGAGGTGGATTAACCCGCCTCTAAAAATCTATTATAGTAAAGGAATATTTTTATTTGTTGAAGTCCAACAATACCTTACCACTTCTTCCAGGGCCTTCCATATGCTCAATAGCTTTTTTAATTTCATCAATACCATAATAAGCCTCAACATCTGCTTTTAACTCTTGTTTGGTGAGCATGGTCAATACTTCAGGAATAATAGTGGAACGCTGTTCTCTGGTCAAGCTGGCCATCCATGTGCTGAGCCAAAAGCCTTTGATGGTCAAGTTTTTGAAAATCAAAAGTCCTGAATTCAATGGAATAGGCTGAAGACTCAATAATCCATAAACAAACATTTTTCCATTGGCCTGCATGGCATTCAACACCTTGTCGCCAAGCTCACCGCCCACGGCATCAAAGGCGGCTTTTACCATGGCGCCATCGGTTGCGGTTTTTACGGCCTTATAGATGTTTTCTGTTTTTTCATTGATAATGGCTTTGGCACCCAGATCCAGCAAAGCTTGCTTTTGCTCATCGCTACGCACTGTACCCACTACATTAATCCCACGTTGCGAAGCCAATTGAATGACAAACTTGCTAAATGCAGAGTTGGCCGCTGTCAACATTACCCAGTCTCCTGCTTGTAAGTCGGCTTCCATTAACATACCGAAGGCGGTAAATGGATTGACAAAAGCCTGACAAGCTACATCATCGCTCATGGCTTGAGGTTTTGGAATGGCAGTTTTGGCTGGAATACATACATATTCTGCCCAAACGCCTGAACCTGTGAAAATGAGCCCGGTACCCAAAGGGATTTCTACGCCAGCGCCACAAGCATCTACAGTTCCAGTGCCTTCAAAACCACCAATTTGAGGTAACTCTGGCCTGATTCCATACTTACCTTGAATAAACATAATATCGGCAGGAATGATATTCGCCTTGGTAACCTTTACTCGAATCTCGCCTTCGGCCGGTGCTGGCTTAGGGAGTTCAACGACTTTGAGTACTTCGGTGGGTAGGCCTAGGGAGGTAAATTGGACTGCTTTCATGATTCTGTTCTATTTATTTGAAAAGACTGCTTCGTTCCTCGCAGTGACGAAAGGTAAATACTCGTCATGCATAACAAATTAAATTATTTATCTTGGCTATGCATAACAATAGCTGAAAAACCCATGCAGATATTTGAGAAATTTGAATTGAAAGGTAAAGTAGCCATTATTACTGGTGCCAGTAAGGGCATTGGGAAATACATTGCAATGGCTTTGGCACAACAAGGTGCAACGGTAGTGGTGTCTAGCAGAAAATTGGAAGCAGTAACGGAAGTAGCTGAAGAATTTAAGTCGAAAGGCTTGGAAGCGGTGGCTTTTCCATGCCATATGGGCGATGATGAACAAATTAAGGCCTTGGTAGACAGCACCATTAAAAACCTAGGCGGCATCGATATCATCGTGAACAATGCGGCTGCTAACCCAGTTTTTGGACCTGTTCAAGATGCTGGTGATGAGGCTTTTGACAAAATCATGGCGGTGAATGTAAAAGGCCCGCTCAACTTGGCCAAATATGCTTACGAAAGCATGAAGAGTCGCGGTGGCGGTTCGGTAGTCAATATTTCTAGCATCGAAGGAATTACACCAGGGCATGGTTTGGGACTGTATTCTGTCAGTAAAGCGGCTTTGATTCAACTGACCAAGGTATTGGCCAGGGAATGGGGGCGTGATAACATTCGTGCTAATGCAATTTGTCCGGGACTTATTGATACTAAGTTTAGCGAAGCACTTACCAGTAATGAAAAGATTATGAAAGTGGTGATGATGAAACAAGCCTTACCTATGCTCGCCCAACCAGAAGATATCGCAGGGTTAGCGCTGTTCTTGGCCTCAGATGCCTCTAAGTTCGTTACGGGAGCCGTAATTTCAGCGGATGGTGGATATACAGTGTAGTTAATTAGTATATTAGTTATAAGTGTTGAAAATTAATCTATTTCATGGATACTTCTCTTGCTGAACTTGTGCCTTTGATAGGTGGAATGGTTAGGTTCTTGTTTTTGTCTCCATTTAAAAGGGAGTCTTTCAAATCATTTTATAACTCGGAAAGAAAGTATCACAGTTTATATAATTGGATTGTTGGAATTCTAACGCTCATAGTTGTCATTCTAATAATCAAGTTGATTGTATAACTATCAATCCTTTTGGGATATCACCTAAAGCTCCATCGTTACTTCAATTGCATTTTTGATAATAGCACAGCCTCGTTTGATGTCTGCTTCTGAAATGGTGAGGGGTGGGGCTAAGCGGAAACTTTCTGGACAAGAGAGAAACCAAAAAGTGATCAATCCATCTTCTAAACATTGATTTACGATTCTGGCTACACGTTCAGCACTTTTAAACTCAACAGCGAACATTAAACCTATTCTTCTGATTTCGATAATATCAGGGTGACCGATCAATGATTCAATCAGCTGACCTTTCTTTTCTACCCCTTCAATCAGGTTTTCATTTTCAATCACCTCAAGGTTAGCCACTGCAGCTGCACAGTTGACAGGGTGCCCGCCAAAAGTGGTGATATGGCCCAATACTGGATTGAAGGTGAGTTGTTCCATATGGGACTTGGAAGAAATAAAAGCGCCCATTGGCATGCCTCCGCCCATGGCTTTGGCAATGGTCAATATATCAGGAACAACGTCAAACTGCTGAAAAGCAAAGAGGGAACCTGTACGTCCGTAACCCGTTTGTATCTCGTCAAAAATCAAAAGCGCACCCGTTTCTGTGCACCTTTCACGTAATGCTTTCAAATAAGCTTTGGAAGGAATTCGTACTCCCGCATCGCCTTGAATGGGCTCAATAATAACGCAGGCAGTTGCTTCTGTAATCTGTGCTAAATCGTCAATATTGTTGAACTCAATAAAGTAAACATCGGGCAATAAAGGCCTGAAAGCGTATTTTTTCATTTCATTACCCGAAACGCTCAGTGCGCCATGTGTGCCACCATGATACGATTTCTTGCAAGAAATAATCTGAGTTCTGCCTGTTACTCGCTTGGCCAGTTTCAACGCGCCTTCATTGGCTTCGGCTCCAGAATTTACAAAATAACTGGTACTAAGCTGCTCGGGAAGGAGTGAAGCAAGCTTTTCTGCCAATCGGTTTTGCGGGCTTTGGATAAACTCACCATAAGCCATCACATGCATGTATTGGTCCAGTTGGTCTTTGATGGCTTTTACCACATGCGGATGGCGGTGGCCAATATTAGAGACGGCAATTCCAGAAACGAAATCGAGGTATTCCTTTCCAGCAGTATCGAAAATGCTGGTGCCTTCCGCACGTGCCACTTCAACCTTAAGCGGATAAGGGGTGGTTTGTGCTACGTGATCAAGGAATATGCGCTCAGAATCCATGTGCGAAAGTAAGCAGGAATCGCTTAAAGTAAAACAGTGGACTAACGCATCTGCTTGTTATAAATGCAAATTGATCTGCTGATTCTACTTCCGTGTGAACGGATTATCACATAAAGCACTAATTTTGGGTGATGTTAATTAAGGAGGGCGATTTTAACCGTAATGAGCGATGGGTGCTGGTAGGCATGCTGGTATTGTTGCTTTGTGCCCTGTTTGTTAACCTTGGTATTTATCCGCTGTATTTAGAAGAACCCAGACGCGGTTTGATTGCCTTGGAAATGATGTTCCAAGATAACCTTTGGGTGCCTACGCAAACGGGAGACTTATACTATCGAAAACCACCATTTTACAATTGGCTGATCATCCTTTCCTATCAAATATTTGGGGGTTATTCTGAGTTTGCCACCCGCCTTATTTCCGTGCTGTCAGCTTTGGTTACGGGTGTAGTAATTTACAGGTTCTTCAAATTTAGATTGGGAAAGAGGCTCGCAGTTTACTCCGCTTTAAGTTATGTGGCTTGTGTAGATATACTCTTCTATTTCAGCATGATAGGGGAGATTGATTTATTCTATGCCTTGGTTACTTTTTTGGTTTTTGTAGTGATTTACCATTTTGGGAAACTAGAACAGTATTGGCCATTGTTCTTATTCGCCTACCTGCTTACGGCCATTGGTTTCTTGACCAAAGGACTTACTTCATTGCCGTTTTTAGCGATATCATTATTGGTCTTCTTTATTTATGAGAAGAAGTTTAGGGTACTGTTTTCTATTCAACACATTGTGTCAATTTTGGCCTTCTTTGCGGTATTAGCGGGTTATTTCTATGCCTACTCTCTATACGAAGACCCGAGTGGCTGGTACACCACACTCTTTTCTGAATCAGCAGATAAGGCAGTTGGAGGTGGTTTTTCGGCTTTGTTAAAACACCTTGTTCTTTTCCCATTGACCACATTGGCGAATCTTCTGCCGGTGACCTTATTTATTCCAGTGCTCTTTATTAAGAAGGTGAGGGAAAGGCTGATGTCGAATAGATTGATGGTGTTTTTAGCACTGTTGTTTGTGGCCAATTTTGTGGTGTATTGGTTTTCGGCTGAAGCAAAATCGAGGTATCTCTACCCGCTGTTTCCTGTTTTGATTGCTATTGTGCTTTATGGCATTCAAAAAACTGATGCCGATTGGTTGAAAAAGTACGCTAAAGTGATTACTGTATTCCTACTTTCCGTAGCTACTTTGACTTTTCCAGCCATGCTTTTTGTGAAAGAACTCGAAGTAGTAGATCACTTGCTCTTGATAGCAATTGGTTTGGAATTGATGGTGATTGCGCTATGGTGGTTGTATGCTAAAAAGGGAATTGAAGCCTATATGATCATTCTTGGAGTGCTATTGGTGCTGCGCCTTGGTTATTCGTTTACGGTGCCTGTAACCCGCCAAAAAACTACAGGAGCAGCCGAAGATAAAGCCCTAGGACTAAAAATTGCTGAAATAACTAAAGGAGAGTCTTTACACCGATTGGGAGATGTCCGCATGTCGCTTACAATTGTTTATTACCTAGAAGCGGAGCGGAAAGCGGTTTTATACCAGACCGATGAACTGAGGGAAGGCTTTTACTTTGTGTATACCA
This sequence comes from Roseivirga echinicomitans, assembly GCF_001592935.1. Lineage (GTDB taxonomy): Bacteria > Bacteroidota > Bacteroidia > Cytophagales > Cyclobacteriaceae > Roseivirga > Roseivirga echinicomitans. The sequence continues at coordinate 345,054 of NZ_LRDB01000050.1, read as the reverse complement.
ATAACCTACCTACTACTGGCTATTCAGTAATTGAAGAGTTTCATTACCACAATGAGCCTATTTACTTGATCAGAGTAAATGCACAAGAATGAAAGGGGCGTATTAACCGCAAGGATCTACAACTTACCGTCAAATAAACGCAAAGAGCGCTAAGAAGCACGAGGCCTTAATACCCGGCTTGTTGGTGAAGAACACCAACAAGGGCGGGAAAGTGGTAGGGGGACTACTTCAGGACAGCGTCCTTTATAAAAAAAAATGTCGCAGGCTCAAAGAACCTGCGACAAGGGTAAAGGTTTTAAGCTTATTATTTCTTTTTGAGTACTTTGCTGAGTACAAGGTCTTTGTCAAGCTTCTTAGTACAGAAGAACCAATCTTTACAATCAATATCACTGTCTTCCATTCTGTCTTTTGCTGTACCGCAAGAACCAGCAGGGCCAATGATTACATCATCTCCTGGGTACCAATCAGCGGGAGTTGCCACTTCAAATGCATCTGCAGTTTGTAAAGCAATGATTACCCTGTACAATTCATCAAAATTTCTACCTAGGCTAAGCGGATAGTAAATGATAGCTCTGATTATTCCTTTTGGATCAATAAAGAACACAGCTCTGACCGCTTTTGTTGAATCTTCATTGGGCTGAATCATTCCGTATTTTTTGGCAACATCCATTGTGATGTCTTCTATCAATGGAAAATTTACCTCTACGTTCTTCATTCCCTTGTATTCGATCTTTTCTTTGATGGTACGTAGCCATGCAATATGACTATAAAGACCATCGATTGAGAGACCTACCAATTTGCAATTCGCTTCTGCAAACTTATTTTCCATGCTGGCAAAAGTCATAAACTCCGATGTACATACCGGGGTAAAGTCAGCAGGGTGGCTAAATAGAATAACCCAGTCACCAGCGTAATCAGAAGGGAAATTGATGTCCCCTTGTGTGGTCACAGCTTTAAACTCTGGTGCAGCATCACCAATTCTTGGCATGCTAATGATTTCTTGTTCTTGAATTTGTTCCATGATTTTCTGTCTATGATTATGGAATAAAGGTAACTCTCCACTTTTGGCTTTTTTGTGACTAATGTTACACATAGCGCTAATCAATAGGGATTTTTACAGTCTGAGGATTTACAGAACGACATGTTTAAGAGCACAAAGTCTTGATACTCGCATAATAACAAACCGCTGTGGCTACTTCTACCAATAGTGTGGAATCTCTTCTACTTTATGCCTGTCTGTTTATCATTAAAATAGCTTTTAAGGGCATATGGATACTGTTTTCGGTCTTGGCATAGTTCTTTCGAATATGTTGGTAATTGAAAATTTAAAAATCACAGAAATGAGTTATACCGAAAAATTAATCGACAAGTTGAATGATGTGTTAAGACGTTCTTACGATGCAATGGAAGGTTACGAAAACGCCATTGACGATATGAATGAAGAGCAGTTGAAGAACTTCTTCAAGAACCAAGTAATGGAAAGAAGGAGATTTGCTCAAGAATTAACCACCGAAGTAACAGCATTAGGTGGAGATCCAGTGACTCAAAGTAGCTTTAAAGCTTCACTGCACAGGGCTTGGATGGATCTAAAATCTTCTATCGCTTCAAACAATACTGAAAAAGTATTGCAAGAGTGTATTCGAGGAGAGGAAACAGCAAGTGACGATTACAAAGACATTTTGGAAAGTGATCTTTCGCTTCCGCCAAGTGTCACGAATATGTTGAAAAATCACAAATTCAGAATTGAAGAGACCATTGTTAAATTGAAAATGATGGAGAAAGTAGCCTAAGGCTAAAAGTATTTATTTGTTTTGGACACTGCGTATAAGCTTTCGAGCTTCTGCGCGGTGTTTTTGTTTGTAGTGGGGAACAAAAAAGGTCTGAACAACACGATTACTGAAAGCAAAGCGGGAGTGTAGATCCTATGCGGCTTGTTGGTGAAGAACACCAACAATGGCGGAAAGTGCAGAAACGCAAAGTCCTTCAACTTACCGTCACTCTGAGGTTGAGCTTAAAGAGCGAAACCGCGAGAGTCTGTTTGTTCGGAGAGGGAGTGTCAAGCACAGGCATGTATTAACCGCAAAGAGCACAAAGAAGCGCAAAGGTTATTTGAGGGATACCGAGTCAAGCTCGGCATGACGCTCCGAATGAGCTCATTTTAGACCGTCATCCTGAGCCTGACTCAGGATCCGTTTGCTAATCTATAATAGTTAGAGGTTAAAACTCCAATATATGTCTGCTTTTGGTGATTTAAGAAAGCGAACAGAGTCCTTGATGAATAGCTGGTCACAGGTCCTGCCTAATGGCAAATAAATCGGAGAACCTGCGACAGTTGGGGGAACGCTCGGATGAAAAGGAGGACTATGGTTCTGAGCGATAGCTTAAAGGGAGCTTGTTTAAAGTTCCCCAAAATTTCTGATTTAACCAACACAAAAAAAGCCTGACTCTTACGAATCAGGCTTTTCAACTTTTCTAAATACTAAGTACTAGCTACTCAATACTATATTAACCTTTCTTATTCTCTTCTTTAATTAAGTTAAGGGCAGAACCCGCTTTGAACCAGCCAATTTGGGCTTCGTTGTAAGTATGGTTGGCCACAATTACATCTTTAGAACCATAGGCATGTACAAACTCAATGTTCAATGGCTTGCCTTCAGTGAATTGGTCAAGGTCTAAGAAGTTGATGGTATCATCTTCTTGTACTTTGTCGTAATCTGCTTCGTTCGCAAATGTCAAACCTAGCATTCCTTGCTTCTTCAGGTTAGTTTCGTGAATTCTAGCAAATGATTTTACCAAAACTGTAGTCACGCCCAAGAACCTTGGCTCCATGGCCGCATGCTCACGAGAAGATCCTTCACCATAGTTATGATCACCTACCACGATAGACGGAACGCCTGCCGCTTTGTATGCACGGGCTGTAGCTGGTACTGGGCCATACTCGCCTGTCAATTGGTTTTTAACTGAGTTAGTCGATTGGGTATATGCGTTTACCGCACCAATCAAACAGTTGTCAGAAATATTATCTAAGTGACCTCTGAACCTCAACCATGGACCCGCCATAGAAATGTGGTCAGTAGTACACTTACCAAATGCCTTGATCAAAAGCTTAGCGCCTGTAATGTTCTTTCCATTCCAAGGAGTGAAAGGAGTGAGGAGCTGCAAACGCTTAGAGTCTGGGTTCACTTTTACTTCTACACTTCCGCCATTGGCAGCTGGTGCTTGGTAACCGTTATCTTCCACAGCAAAACCTTTGGCTGGCAATTCAGAACCTACTGGTGGATCTAATTTTACTTGCTCACCGTTTTCGTTGGTTAGGGTGTCGGTTAATGGGTTGAAACCTAAGTTACCCGAAATTGCGATGGCCGCTACCATTTCTGGAGAAGTCACAAAAGCGTGAGTGTTTGGGTTACCGTCCGCTCTTTTAGAGAAGTTACGGTTGAACGAGTGAACAATAGTGTTTACTCTTGTATTATTGCCTGCTCTTTCCCACTGACCAATACATGGCCCACAAGCGTTGGTAAAGATGGTGGCGTTCAAGTTTTCGAAAATACCTAAAAGGCCATCTCTTTCGGCAGTATAGCGTACTTGTTCCGAACCTGGGTTAATCCCAAATTCAGACTTCGTTTTTAAATTCTTGTCAATGGCTTGTTGCGCGATAGAAGAAGCCCTTGATAAATCTTCGTAAGATGAATTGGTACAAGAACCGATCAATCCCCATTCTACGTCCATTGGCCAGCCGTTTTTCTCAGCTTCCTCTTTCATTTTAGAAACAGGAGTAGCTCTGTCTGGCGTAAATGGTCCGTTGATGTACGGCTCCATTTCGTCTAAGTTAATTTCGATGACTTGATCGAAATATTGTTGTGGGTTAGCGTAAACCTCATCGTCACCAGTAAGGTGTTCTTTGATTTCGTTGGCTAAATCAGCCACATCAGCTCTATCCGTTGCTCTTAGGTAACGATCCATAGAATCGTCATAACCAAAAGTAGAAGTTGTAGCGCCAATTTCGGCACCCATATTACAGATGGTTCCTTTACCCGTAGCCGACATTGATTTTGCGCCAGGGCCGAAATATTCTACGATAGCACCTGTTCCACCTTTTACGGTAAGAATACCAGCTACTTTCAAGATTACATCTTTAGGGGCTACCCAGCCACTTAGTTTTCCTGTAAGTTTTACACCAATGAGTTTCGGGAATTTAAGCTCCCATGGCATGCCCGCCATTACGTCAACAGCGTCAGCACCACCTACACCAATGGCGACCATACCTAATCCGCCAGCGTTTACTGTATGCGAATCGGTACCAATCATCATTCCACCAGGGAATGCATAATTTTCTAATACCACTTGGTGAATAATTCCCGCGCCTGGTTTCCAGAAACCGATACCGTATTTGTTAGAAACCGACTCTAGGAAGTTAAATACTTCGCCAGAAGCAGTTAATGAGTTTCTTAAATCATCCTTAGCGCCTTCTTTGGCTAAAATAAGGTGATCACAATGTACCGTTGAAGGAACTGCTGCGGTAGGCTTTCCAGCTTGCATAAACTGAAGTAGAGCCATTTGAGCCGTGGCATCTTGCATGGCCACGCGGTCTGGAGCAAAGTCTACATAAGACTTACCTCTTTCGAATGTTGAGGTGGCGTCTCCGTCCCAAAGGTGTGAGTAAAGAATTTTTTCTGATAGGGTTAGGGGTTTCCCAACTGCTTTTCGTGCGGCTGCAATACGTGAAGGGAACTTCGCGTAAACAGCTTTGATCATGTCTATGTCAAATGCCATAATGGATTTTTTGGGTTCTTGGGTATATAAAATTATAACTCGTCAAGGGTTGACAAAGTTATCACTTTTCGCAAATAATAAAATCAAGAGTTCAGACTAAAAAGCCTTAAAACGCAGTCTTATTAGAGTTTCTTTCTCAAATATTAAAAGACCAACAGAGAAAGCAGGAAGATAGCCATTCCTACGAGCATAATTATAAAGGAGTAGGGAAGGATGTCTTTCGCCTTAAGCTTGGTAATGCCCAATAGGGGGAGCGCCCAAAAAGGTTGCAGCATATTTGTCAGTTGGTCGCCATAAGAAAGCGCCATGATGGTTTTTGGTATTGAAGCGCCAAGGTTTTGAGCCGCTTCGGTGACAATTGGGCCTTGCACTACCCATTGTCCGCCACCGCTAGGAACAAAAATATTCACAATGGCTGCGCTAAAGAAAGTGAAAATCGGTAATGTGGTAGCATTTGAAATTTCCATAAAACCTTGAGAGAATAATGCACCAAGGCCAGAATAGGTCATAATGCCCATGATGCCTGCATAAAGCGGGAATTGGATGATGATTCCAGCGGAACCCCCAATGGCTTCTTCAATAGCGGAAAGAAACTTGGCAAATGACCCGTGAAGCAAAATGGCTAAACCGAAAAAGAAGAAGTTGATGTAGTTCAGGTCGATAAAGGACAAGCCGACCAAGGCTGGGCTGACCCACATTTTTCTGATGGCGATAAAACAAATCAGTCCACCTAAGGCAATTGCAGCAATTTTAGAATTGTCCATTCTTTCTGCTCCATGGCCTTTCTCTTCTTGGTGATGTGTTTCTTTTCTAAATACTATATTGATTTCTGAGTCGTGGCTTCTTTTTCCCAACAGATAGAATACCGAAGGAATGATAATGAGGAGTAGGACAAAGGTGATAATGTTAGCCGTTGAAAGTATCGTTTGCCCAATGCCTATTTGCCCAATTTCCTGAATGAGGAAGTGATTATTGCTGGCTACGGCCAAAGGGGCTGAACCCGAAAAACCTCCATGAAAGCACATCATGCCGCTATAGCCTGCTGCGCCTAGCAATGGGTAATTCATTTTCCATCCGTTGGCTTTGGCCCTTTCAGCTACTTTTCTGGCGAAAATAGCACCAAAAACTAAGCACAATCCCCAGTTGATCATACTTACTAAAATGGTGAGCAAACTAATGGTAAAGGCTGCTTTGGCCGATGTATTACAATAAACGGTGAATCTATCAATAATGGAATTGACAAAAGGGGTGAGCGCCAAGGCATGTCCTAAAATCAGGATCAAGGCCATTTGCATGGTAAACTCTAGCAGTTCCCAGAAACCAATTTCCCAGTAGCCTAAAATAACCAAGCTATAAGCCGAACCAGCGTTTTCTGGTCTATCGGTAAAGGCCAAAGCCAGTATAAAAGTGAGCAAGGTTAGAATAACCGCAATGGAAAAAGGAGAGGGGAGAATTTGACGGACTACACGGAGGTATAAACTGTTCTTAGACATAGCTCAAAGCTAGCAAAACTGTTAATTCTTTACTATACAGTTAATGTGAATGGGCTGTATTTCACGGAAAATAAAAAGGACACTCAGAATTTCTGAGTGCCCTTTTTTAGTGATTAATAATCTCCACTTATCCTATTATTCAAAGTCCTTGAAGAAACTCAAGTCAGCCTTGTCATAAGCAGCTTTGAATTTAGGCCATGCAGTATTGAAAAACGCATTCGTTGTTTCTTCTGTAAGCTTTATCATTTGCTCTGCTTTTTTCACAGCATTTCTTTCTGTTTCACCAGGAGCTCCCATACGAGAGTTGTTGTATCTTCTGGCTTCCTGAATATAGTTGTTAGCAGTTGTGAAACGCTCTCTAACCACGGCTTGACCTCTTTCTCCAGGTAAACCGATCGTTAATTTTCTAACAGGCTCGAAACTCTCTTTTACTGCTTCAACAGCTTTTTTCAAGTCTTTAACTTTGTCAGCATCCACGTTTTTCATTTGCGCTTCTACTTTCTCAATGATCTCATTTGCAGTTCTAACACGACTTGTTACTTCAGCAAAAGACTGAGTCATTTTCAAAACTTGATCTTCGAAAGCTTTATTGGCTTGAAGCTCAGACATACTGATTTCCATTCTTGGGTCAAGGTGTACTTTCACCATTTTAGAAACCTGCTGATCGCCAAATTCTAAAACAACTTTGTAAGTACCCGGTAAGGCTGATCCAGCAGATTGCTCGCGGTCTTGGCCTCCGCCACCACCGAATCCGCCAAACCTACCGCCACCTCCTCCACCGGAGAATTCAACTGGGTAAGGGTTTTTTCTGTCCAAATTCCAAGATATAGTGTTGATTTCACCCTTCTTTATGTTAGTTGTTCTGGTACGAACAGTGTCACCGTTAGCATTTAGAACAATCATTTTCACTTTAGTAGGTAGCTTCTTCGCAGGAGTTTCTGTTGTTTCTGCTGCTTTGTTGTTGCGATTTCTGCGCGATGATTTACTGTCGTCAGCTACTTCTTCTTTTTTGGCGTCATCTCTTACCCAGAACTTCACATTGGCAGTGCTTAAGTATTTGTTTTCACCTTCAAATGGACCTCCATCTGCTGCAAAACGCATCCCAGGAGGCTGACGGTAAGTCATTTGATAAGCATCAGCTACATCGAACATTACGATATCTGTATTTTTGACAGTTTCAATGCCTTTAGTAGCCATTTCTCTTAAAGGTCTCAAGTCATCTAAAATATAGAAGGCTCTACCAAAAGTACCGATAACTAAATCGTCTTCTCTTTCTTGCCAAGCCAAATCCATGGTAGAAGCATTTGGATATCCGTGGTTCCACTTGTTCCAGTTTTGAGCTTTATCAAAACTCACATACATTCCATTTTCAGTACCTAAGAAAATCAAATTAGGCTCTCTTTCATCCTGAAGAATAGAAAGTGTGTAACCAAATACATCGTTATCATCTACAATTCTTGTCCAAGTTTGGCCGTAGTCTGCAGTATGGTATGCATAAGCAGTGAAGTTATTTCTTCTGTAATCGTTAGCAATTACGAAGGCTTCACCAGCATTATGGTGAGATGCTTTAATTTGAGGAATCCAGCTACCAGCGGGTAAACCCGGAAGTTTAGCAGCTACGTTGGTCCAAGTCTTTCCTTTGTCTTTGGTTACCTGAACGTTTCCGTCATCAGTTCCAGCCCAGATTACATTTCTGTCGATCGGACTTGGAGCAATAGCAATTACCGTAGTATGGTTTTCAGCACCAGTTGCATCTAGTGTTAAACCTCCACTTTCATTTTGCTTTTGTTTTTCAGGATCGTTAGTAGATAGATCTGGAGAAATGATTGTCCAGTCATCTCCTCTGTTTGTACTGTAATGAACAAACTGAGAACCGAAATAAACAGCATTTGAATTGTGTGGGTCGATTGCTACTGGCGAGTTCCAGTTGAATCGTAAGTTGGTTGCAGTATCTGGTGCTGTTGGCTGAATTGTTTTGGTATAGCCACTTTCTTTATCATAGCGAGTGACACTTCCTTGCTGAGACATGGTGTAGCCATATCTGGAATCATCAGGAATAGGAGCAACGTCAAAACCGTCACCAAAGCTTAATTCTTGCCAGTCGTGGTTTCTGATTCCTGCTCTGTTAAAAACATAAGCTGGTCCAACCCAAGAACCGTTGTCTTGCATTCCACCATATACATTGTATGGCATTTCGTTATCCACGTTTACATGGTAGAACTGTCCCACTGGAAGTTTCTCAGTAAACCTCCATGTTTTGGCCATATCACGTGTAATGTTCAAACCACCATCATTACCATCAATCATGTAAGAAGGATCTTCAGGGTGAATCCACCATGCATGGTGATCTGGGTGAACGCCTGAGTAAGGGATGATTTCTTCCCATGACTTTCCACCATCTTCAGACCTAGAAACTCTTGAGAAAAGACTGTATACTCTGTTTTCGTTTTTTGAATCTACAAAAATATCGGCATAATAGAATGGACGGTCACCAATGTTTTGTGTAGTTGCAGAAGCTGCTCTTAGCTCCCAGTTGATACCACCATCTGTTGAACGATAAAGACCATTGGCCTTAGATTCTATCATGGCATAAACGTAATCTGGTCTGCTTCTTGAAATAGCTAAACCAATTCTACCATAATCACCTTTTGGTAATCCTTTTTCTCCAGTGAGGTTTTTGAAAGTGTCACCACCATCGTTAGTTACATAAAGTCCTGAACCTGGGCCTCCTGATTTGAAGAACCAAGGCCATCTTTTATGTTCCCACATGGCAACAAAGATCTTGTTCGGGTTAGAAGGGTCCGCAACCATGTCGGCTACTCCAGTGAGATTATTTGTATAAAGGATTTTCTCCCAAGTCTTTCCACCATCTTTGGTTCTGAAAAGACCTCTTTCTTCATGTTCGCCCCAAGGTGAACCGATTGCACCAACATATACAATATCAGGATTGTCTGGGTGAATATAGATTCTGTGGATGTTACGGGTTTTTTCAAGGCCCATCAAATCCCAAGTTTCACCACCATCGATGGAACGGTAAACACCATAACCACCACTAACAGAGTTACGTGGGTTCCCTTCACCAGTACCTACCCAAATGATGTCCGGGTTTTTCTGATAAATAGAAATAGCGCCAATACCGAGCACGGCTTCATCGTCAAAAAGAGGCTCCCAATTAAGGCCACCACCAGTTGAACGCCATAAACCACCAGAGGCGGCACCTGCATAAATAATTTCAGGGTTACTTTCTACTACATCAATGGCTGTGATTCTACCACTCATGGCAGCAGGTCCGATGCTCCTGGCTTTCATGTCTTTGAAAAGATCCATGTCTACTTTTTGACCAAAGGCCAAAGCAGAGAGTAGCATGAATGTTAAACCCAAAATCGATCTGATTTTTGAAGGTCTAAATAGCTTTAAATGCTGAATACTCATTAAGTTGTTGATTTGATTGAAAATGAAATTTTAACAATTTAAACCAAGAACTCAGAAAGAGAAATTCAATTCGTAAGAGCGCAAACAATGTTGTATGAATGGTCAGTGCTTTCTTTACCATTCGCTCATCAGAAGCTTAATACCAAAACCAAAATTTAGGTGGTCGAAGCGAGATTTTTTCACAGTTAAATCATAGACTTCATCGGTTTTGTTGTAGCTAACGCTTTGTGGGGTTAGGTATTCGACACTGGAGGATTTTATACTTTTTACATTGAAGTCTAAACTGAGGAATTCATTGATGAAAATTTCTAAACCACCACCAAAGCCGTAATTCATAGCAAAGTCGTCTATGTCAGTAACGGAATCCCATTCTTCTTTTAAAGGGCCATCTCTGAAATGAGCCGAAGTGGCGATGTAACTAAAGCCGCCAAAGAAGTCGGCATAAGGCTGAAAGTTTCCTGAAACTGGCGGCTTAACCCTGATCAGTCCAAGCATATAGGCCATTTCGTTATTTCTTCTGATCCTTACATCACCTAAATCTTCACCATGCCAACCGTCTCGAACTTCGGAGCCGTAGCGCGTTACACCGAGCATACCGCCCAAGTGAATAGGAGAGCCATTGATTTGAAAGGCGATATCGGAACTGAAACCACCACCCCAGATTCCGGGTGAGTCTTTTTTTAGTTCCCCCACGGGCGCAAAGCCGTTTAAACTTAGACCGAAAGTAGATTGGCCATTTGAGAACATTGGGAAAAAGAGAAGTAGGGCAGGTATTAAAAAGTATTTTGACATGTTGTTGGTTGTTTTGACTTTTGGTTTTAAGCCAATAATGTGCCAAAAATTAAATATAAGTAATACTAAAATATTTTGATAACGATCTAAAATAATTAGTATTTTTAGCTTTTAAAATCTTTAACATGAGCATAGTTTCGGAAAACATTAAGCACCTACGAAAACTTAAAAATTGGACGCAGGGTGATTTTGCAGAAAAAATTGACATTAAGCGATCTCTTGTTGGTGCGTATGAAGAAGGTAGGGCAGACCCAAGATTGAATAACTTACTCAATATGTCGAAGGTGTTTAAGGTGCCTGTAGATTTTTTGATTTCGAAAGACCTTTCAAACCTTAATGAAGAGCAAATTCTAAAATTATCAGCTCCTCGAAAGCCATCGTCAAAAGTGCTCTCTATCACGGTAGATAGTAATAATGAAGAACTGATTGATCTGATTCCTCAAAAGGCTTCGGCCGGTTATTTGAATGGTTATGCTGATCCAGAATATTTGGAAGAGCTTCCAAAGTTTCAGTTGCCAAATTTACCAAAGTCGGGTACTTACAGGGCTTTTGAAATTACTGGTGACTCTATGCTTCCGCTTAGACCCGGTACTATCGTTATTGGTAAGTATTTGGAAGAGGTGGCTGACATTAAAAATGGACGTTGCTATGTTATTCTTTCTAAAGAAGAAGGAGTGGTGTACAAACGAGTTTTTGATTATACTTTGGAAAATGGGAAGCTGTTTTTGGTGTCCGACAATAAATCTTATTCACCATACGATATTCCGGTGAGTGATGTCATTGAAATTTGGGAAGCTAAAGCCTACTTGAGTATGGACTTGCCAGATTATTCAGACGATAAGATGGACTTTGAACAATTGAAAAGTATTGTTTTGGAGCTTCAACAGGAGGTGATTAAACTCAAAGATCCCAACCCAAGATCCAATTAGTCTATTCGATTTTTAGTTGCTCAGAAAGGGCCAGTCTATCAATTTTCCCTGAAGCTGTTCTGGGCAGTATGTCTATTAAAAAAAGCGCATTCGGTTTATGGTATTTCTCTAAAGACGAGTCTATGGCGGATTTCAGTTCCTCAATAGTCCTGTTGTGCTTATTAACGATTGCCGCTACATAGGTTTCCCCAAGCTGCTGGTGACTTTTCTTTAAGAGGATCACTTCTGTATCTAGAAGCTGCTCAAGCTGGTTTTCGAGTTGATCTAAATGTATTTTAATTCCGCCAGAATTGATCACAAAATCCGCCCTGCCCAGCCACTTAAACTCTGAACCTTTGAGTTCCATCACATCGTTAGTTTGAATCCATTCGTTTAGGGTAACATCTGCTCTTATGCGTAAGCAATCACGTTCATCTATTTCAACTGAAATACCATCCAATACCGTAAAAAAGTCACTTTTATTAGCGCCATTCATGGCTCTTAGGGCTATATGGGAGACGGTTTCAGTCATTCCGTAAGTGCTGAAAACCTGAGCAGAGAGCGATTGTATATCTTCATCAAGTTGACGGCTAATGGGCGCACCACCTACAATAATGGTTTCAATACTGTTGAGTTGCTTTCTTCCCTTTTCAGTTGCCAACATACGTTCAAGCTGAAGGGGGACAAGGGCCGCAAAAGAGAATTTGGCATCATCTTCCAAATGCTCCTCTGGGTTCGAGCTTGGAGGAACTAACGTAAGATCCCATTCAAATTCCATTGCCCTAACCAACATCATTTTTCCTCCGATAAATTCGGGGTTGATGCACAATAAGGCAGAAATGTTTTTATCTAGGTTTAGCGCTTTGGCCGTTCTTTTGGCGCTGGCGATCATCTGCGATCTTGAGATGTAAATGGTTTTCGGTTTTCCAGTTGAGCCAGACGTGTTTTGAGCAAAACTTTCCTTGCCAGAACGCCATTCATTTATGAACTTAGCGGCTGAAATATAGGACTGATCATGGCTTGATTCTTGTGATAAAAGCAATTTTGAAAAACTATTTTTTGTCCCATTCCAAATCAAATTGCCGCTCATAGGCCAATTTTAGTTCATTATGATTAGAGTTCAAACCTTAACGCTCGCCTTTCTTATTTTTCTAACCTTTTCAGTTCTTGGACAAAGCGCTTCACAGTTTGTGATCAAGGGAAATGTTTCAGACGGACAGACTGGAGAAACACTTCCTTTTGCTGCTGTTTTTTTGGCCAACACTACGGTCGGTACAGTAACGAATGATAAGGGTGACTTTGTGCTCCGTGTACCAAAACCGGGCTCTTATGATTTGATTATCAAGTTTGCAGGCTACAAGACCTTTATCAAGTCCACTCAATTTTTCGAAGCGCAAACCCTTGAGGTCAATGCAAAGCTGGAAGTGGAAACAAGACAAATGCGAGGGGTAACAGTAACTGCCAAAAAGGATGAAAAATGGAAGCGCAACCTTGAAGATTTCAAAAGAGGCTTTTTAGGGACATCCCCCTTTGCCAGAGAATGTAAGATTCTTAATGAAGAAGTAATTGATTTCTATTTTGATGAAGAGAAAAATATTTTCGAAGCCTTCGCTAGTGAACCACTAATTATTGAAAACCGGGCGCTTGGGTATAGAATCAAGTATGTTTTGGAAGGCTATATGGTGTACTTCAATGAGAAGTATTCGTCCTATTGGGGTTATCCATCTTATGAAGAATTAAGGGGTGATAAGAAACCGAGAGCGAAATGGTTGAGAAATCGAGAAGTCGCTTATATGGGTTCTGTGGATCATTTTTTTAGCAGCCTTTTTAATAATAAACTTAAGGAAGATGGCTACATGGTTCAAATGGCTAAGGATGTGGAAGGAAAAAGGTATTTGGATAGAAATGAACTGGATTTATACCAGTTTGTAAAACCAGGTTCGACAGCAAACTCTAAGCGATTGGAGTTCGAGAATATCCTTTATGTCACTTATACCAAGGAGTTGATCCCCAACCATATGGGGATTTCTGTTAATGTTTCTGGTGTACCTGTTTCAGGGAATAAACAACGCTCACACTTTTTCCTTCTTGAAGGGAAAACTTACATAGAATTTGAGCAGAATGGTTATGTATATAATCCGCTGGATTATCTGGTATCGGATTATTGGGGCGTTGAAAAAATGGGGGATTTAATGCCTATTGATTATAAGAACACTCGTTCTGCCAATAAGTAAATGGTTTCATGCCTTAAAGGCATCTAAGATGGCTTTTTTGTACTCGGCAAACACTTCTGTGTTTCGCACAGAGTTGGTTTGAATTTCAAGAATTTTGGCATTCTTAGAGGTGCTGAAGAACTCCTCTAAACACTCGTTCAAATCTTTTAGGTTAGAGCAGCAGTGGTAATCAAAGCCAAAGTCGTTTGCTGTGTTTTCGGCATTCAGCTTTTGTTTGGTTTCAAAATACTCTTCTAGCTCAGGCTGTCTTTTTGGCCCATCAATCATTCTGAAAATACCTCCCCCGTGATTGTTGAAAATAATCACTCTTAAGTTCTTGAGATTGTAGTTATGCCAAAATGCATTTCGGTCATAGAAGAAAGCCATATCACCCGTAAATAATACGACAGGTAATTTTTGTGAGAGTGCTGCACCGACAGCAGTACTATTACTACCATCGATTCCGCTGGTACCTCTATTAGCGAAAACCTTTATCTGCTTATTTTTGGGTGCGCCAATAATATTCGCATAGCGAATGGTCATACTGTTCGCGAAATGTAGCCTTGCTTTATCTGGAACCATGTTTAGCACAGTATTGAATGCTTGAAACTCACTGAACTTCTTCATTTTCATGAAGTCAGCTTTTCCTTTTTCAACGGCATGGTCGGCCTGTTGCCATTGATTTAAATAACTGAAACTGCCTTTTCCACCAACATGTTGAGCAAATTCAGCAAAGAAAATGGCTGGATCGATTTTAATCAAATCAGTCAAGTGTTGAAGACTGTCATTCAACTTTTCAGAAGAAGAAATATGCCAGTGTTCAGTAGGAGGATTGTTTCTTAAGTAAAGCTTTAGATTTTTCGAAATCAAAGACTTACCCAGCGTAATCAATAGGGTTGGAGCTAACTCTTGATGTATAGTGTTGAGCTGAGGGTTTAAAAAAGAGTCTTGGTTGTGGATTACTCCAGGTAAATCATGCTGATTGGAGATGATATCTGCAATAATTGGAATGCCCGCCATTTCAGCAAAACGATAAAGTGCGGTGTACAGTGGTTTGGAGTATTCCATTTGACCAATCACAATGGCCTTTCTCGTGTGATTTTGCCATTTTTTTCCAAGAGTAAGCCATTGCGAGCGATGAATAGTGTCCTCAATTGGAGTATTCTTGATGATCCGCACTTCTGGAAAACTTACTGGTTCATTTGAGTCAGGATAGAACGGTTCTCTTATCGGGATATTGATATGGACTGGGCCTTTTCTGCTTATAGCCGCGTTAATGGCTTCGTTGACTATTCTGTTGCAATGCCATTTGGCATCCTCATGATTTACTTCAGAAGGGAAATCATAACTGGCCAAAACATGCTTTCCGTAAATATTTGATTGTTGAATCGTTTGCCCGTCATACTGATTGGTCCATTCAGGAGGACGATCTGCGGTAAGGATCAGCAACGGAATTTCCTGATAAAATGCCTCAGCTATGGCAGGGGCATAATTATAGGCTGCTGAACCTGAAGTGCAAATTAAGGCGACTGGTTTGCCCTGTTGCTGAGCCATTCCCATAGCGATAAAAGCCGCAGAGCGCTCGTCAGGAATGATTTTGGTCTCAATTTCTGGATGACGGACAAAAGCTAAAGTAAGCGCAGCCGATCTTGAACCCGGTGAAATGATTGCTGATTTGATGCCATGTGCGGCACAAACACTTGCGATATCGTAGATGTGTTGAAGGATCAAGATGCTGAATTCAAAATATTGAGCAATGTATTGAATTTCATTTCCGTTTCTTCAAATTCTTTTTGAGCAACCGAGTCTTCGGTTACTCCAGCGCCAGCGTATAAGATTGCGTCATTTTCTAATAACTGCATACAGCGAAGGTTCACAAAGATTGAAGTCTTTTGTTCGATTTGAACAGGGCCTAAGTAACCAGAGTAAAAGGATCGGTCGAAACCTTCGTGTTGATGAATGAAATTTAGGGAGGCTTCTTTCGGCATTCCTGCAATAGCAGAAGTAGGGTGTAGTAACTCTAACATTACAGTGCCGAGTTCAGGGAAGTTTGTTTCCTTCATATTTACTTCAAACTCCGTTTTGAGGTGAAGTAGATTTCCTGCTATAATGGTTTTGGGGCCTTTCTCATTGTATTCCCTCAACCTGATTTTTTTAAAGCAATTGATAATGTATCGGCTTACTAAGGCTTGCTCTTCGATTTCTTTTTGTGTCCAGGCCGTATCAGAAATTGGCTTATCAATATCTCTTTTTTGGGTGCCAGCTAAAGCTACGGTCTTAAACTGCGAATGGTTTACTTCCAAAAGTAATTCTGGAGTAGCACCTAACCAAGTTCCTGTTTCGGGCATGGAAACAATGGAAACAAAAGCGTTTGCATAGGCATCGCACAGCTGTAAATACTTGGTGATTAAGTCAAAGTCAGCATTGAGTGAAATAGTTTTCGATCTAGCAGGTACTACTTTCTGGAATTCGTTGTTTTTTATAGCCTTTACTCCAAGCTGTACCAAGTCTTTATAGTCAAGATCGGCTTCTGTTCTGGCTTGGTCTTTAACGTGGTAATTTACTTTTTCTTGTGGCGTACTGAGTTGCTGTTTTACGTTCTTTAGAAATTCCGCCTGAAGTGCACCTTCGCGACTGGTCAGATCTTCATGTTGGATGATTTCATCAAAATCAAAAGACACATGAAAATCACTCTTGATAAACAATGTGGCACCGCTTTTAGGGTCGAAAGGAGAGAAGATGAAGCCTTTGTCAGAAGTTTCTAAATCTGGTCTTTCAACTTCTTTAACCTTATTAAAAGATAGCATCAAGTTAATCTCTTTTTGATGCGGAGATCGCCAAACGGCTAAAGGAAGCTCTAAATTTACGGCTACCTGAAATATTGATCTTAGCGCATGAGTCTTTTCATATCCCGAAAAATCAAGGGATGATGTTGCTGATTGCTTTTGATTCATTTCTTATTTTTTATCCATCACCGCCATGGTGATTCTACTGATACAGACCAGGTCATTATTTTCATTGGTAATTTTAATCTCCCAAACCTGCGTCTTTCTTCCAATATGATGCGGTCTTGCCACGCCATAAACCCAGCCTTCCTTTACGGATTTAATATGGTTTCCGTTGATTTCTAAACCTACACAATATTGTTTTTCTGGATCTACTACAGAATGAGCAGCAACGCTACCCAAGGTTTCGGCCAAAGCCAATGATGCACCACCGTGCAACAGGCCTAAAGGCTGTTTGGTTCTATGATCAACCGGCATTTTGGCCCGCATAAAGTCAGCGCCTACTTCTGTTATTTCTATGCCCAAATATTCAACCATGGTATTCTTGCTGAACTGATTAAGCATTGAAATATTAACTCCTGGTTGAAACATGATGGTTCTGAATTAGTTTCTAGATTTGTACCTGAATAGGGCAAAAATAGAACAAAATTGATGATCAAAAAAATCTACCTCACACGTCACGGACAGACAGATTTCAATAAACAGGGAATTGTTCAGGGAAGAGGTGTGGATTCTGACCTAAACGAAATGGGAAGGGCTCAGGCTCAGGCTTTTCACGAAGCTTACAAGCACATATCATTTGATAAACTATACATCTCATCGCTTAAAAGAACTGCTCAATCAATGGAGGGTTTTATAGCGCAAGGCTTGTCTTATGAAGCGCTGCCTGAATTAGATGAGATCAGCTGGGGGATTCATGAGGGGGCCGAAGTAAACGAAGAGCAACATGCTTATTATTTCGATATGATAAGTAGTTGGCAGAGGGGCGAAACACGCAAGGCGATCGAAGGTGGCGAGAGCCCTGAAGGTTTAGCGCAAAGATTACGTGCGGGCCTGTCCTATATTATGGCCAAAGATAATGAACCTAGTGTTTTGATTTGTATGCACGGCCGAGCGATGCGCTTAATGCTTGCTACTATTTTCAATTATCCAATAAGTGGGATGGATTACTTCTTGCACAACAATTTGGGGCTTTATGAAATCACATTTACAGGGAAAACCTTTGTATTAGACAGGTATAACGAAGTTAGTCATCTGCGCCATCTATAGTTGCTAAGGCAATTTTAGCTTTGCTATCAAGACTGTTTTTGTATGGATGCTTTTTGAATTCTAATACCTTATTGAGATACTCTCTTGCTTCTTCGTTTTCCTTGTCTTCCATTTTAATGTAGCCCATTTGAAGAAAAGAGTTTGGTATAAAGTAAGACTCTGGTAGTATATCCGCATTAGAAGTCACTTCATTATAAAGCCTTAATGCTTCAGTGTAATCAGATTTTAGGTGCGCCAACCTTGCTTTTCTGTAGGTAACTTCATGAACCTCCATGATGGTTAATTTCTCCAAATTCAATTTAGAGACGGCTCGATTGGCCAACGTATAGTAGCCACCATCAATGGCATATCTTATTTGGAGTAATTTGAAATTAGGTAATGTGGTCGCTTCTAAAATATGGGCCGCATTTTTGTCTGCTTCGGAAGTAGCGCCTTTGGTTTGTTTGGCCTCTTCCCAATAGTTTTTGAAAGAAGCATTTTTCCCTAAAAAGTATTCGCACATCGCTACTTTCATTCTCGAATCTTTCAATTGGTTTCTGCCTTTAAACTGGTCGATATATTCCAGATAATGTGTTTTCGCTTGATTGTACATTCCCCCTTGAAAAAGAGCTTCGGCTAGCAAGTATTCAAACAAGAGTGGAGCATTGGCTTCTTCTTTTTCTAAGGCTTGTTGAAGTAGTAAGGCTGCTGCATTCGCGTTGTGGGCCTTCATTAGAATCAGCGAAGTAATATAGACTTCGGCCATCGTTTTTTGGTCTGAAGTATTGTTTTTTAATCCCTCAAGGGCTTCATAATGCTGTTCTAAAAGATAGGATTCAATCATAGAAGAGATGAGTGTAGCCTCAAGCGTAAATGGAGTAGCTTCTTTCGAGAGTTCCTTTAAGTGCATTAAGCCACTCTCAACATCTCCCTCCAGTCCCAATACATTTAATACCCACTGTTGATTGTCGGGTACAGCTCCAAAAATGACCTGAAGCAAACCCATCGTTTTAAAGTTGAGTTTGAAGTCTGGGTATTTCTCAATGTTGTCTTCTGTGATTTTGTAAGCATTTCTTAAACTCCACACGCCACTGAGGGTATTTCCAAATTTAAGCTTTACAAATGCCCATTGCATTTTGATTTCAGCCCTAAAGAAATCTATGTATGGAGAATCAGAAGAGGAATTTTGGAGTTGCTTAAGTCTTTTATCCTCATTCTTCTTAAGGAGGTTGTAACGCTCTTCGTTTTCACTAAAAATGAGTTCTAGTACATCGTTAAGATTGGCGATGTAAAGATCGCCCATGGGTATTTCAGTGTTTTCTAAAGAGGAGAGAATAGATTTTGAGGCTTTGAAATCTAAATCCAAAGTGGTGGTGTAAGCCAAGTCAAAATTGGTGGTTTGACTTTGGGCTAAACTTACTTGCGTTAAAAGAAAAAATGGATAGGCGAAAACGCCTATCCATTTTTTTATGTTTAGAAACATCAAAAACTAATTAGGCTTTTGTTGCAACTCTTCTGCTTCTTTTTGGCTTAGCTTCTTCTACAACGATTTCGTCAGTAACGTCAGCTAAGATTCTACCACAATGCTCGCAAACGATAACTTTTTTGCGTTCACGAATATCTGCTTGTCTTTGAGGAGGAACAACGTTGAAACAACCACCACAAGCACCTCTATCGACAGGTACTACAGCCAGACCGTTTCTTGCGTTATCGCGAAGCTTAACGTAAGAAACCAAAAGTCTTTCTTCAATGTCCTTAGTTGCTTTTGTTCTTGCGTTCATCAGTTTCTGCTCGTCATCATGACTTTCTTTAGTCAAAGTTTCGAGTTCACCTTTTTTACTGCTCAAGTCTTTAGCTCTTTCGCCTAACTCTTCTTCAGTCTTGGCTATTTCACCATTCTTGATTTCGATTTTAGCGAAAGCTTCTTTAATTCTCTTTTCAGAAATTTGAATTTCTAAATTTTGAAGTTCAATCTCTTTAGTAATGGCATCATACTCACGGTTGTTACGCACGTTCATTTGTTGCTCATTATATTTTTTGATTAAGGCCTCAGAGTTTTTAATCTGAGTTTTATAATCAGCAATATTAGTCTCAAGTTCTCCAGCTTCAGACTTGAATTTGTCAATTCTTGTCTGATATCCAGCGATCTCGTCTTCTAAATCAGCTACTTCATCAGGTAGGGCACCTCTTACTTTTTTGATTTCATCCAATTCAGAATCAATTCTCTGAAGGTTAGTAAGGGCGTCAAGTTTTTGTGCTACAGTCTTTTCCATTCACGTTTTTTTAGAAGTACAGTACGGGATTCGTATTCACCTCTGTCAAATAGGTTGCAATATTAGCAAATTTTTCTGTCAATAATGAATGCAAAAGCTCTTTTGTAAACTTTTCGCTTTCATAGTGCCCAATGTCTGCAATCATGGTTTTCCCTTCACCGTCAAAGAACTCGTGATACTTGAAATCTCCGGTCACAAAAGCATCGGCATTTTGAGCCATGGCTGAAGCCAAAAGAAAGCTCCCCGCACCACCGCAAAGGGCCACAATTTTGATAGAATCCACATTTTTTGCTGTATAGCGGATTGAACTCAAGCCCATTGATTGTTTTAAGTGACTTAGAAATTCATGACTGGTCATCTCTTTTTTGAGTTGTCCGATCATTCCAGCGCCCACTTCTTGATTTTCATTTTCTAATTGACTGATGTAATAGGCTACTTCTTCATAAGGGTGGTTCTCTTTTAAGGCATGAATAACCTTCCTGCTCAAATGGCTAGGGTACATAATTTCTACCCGGTCTTCATTTACATGCTCTAGCTGACCTCTTTCACCAATTACCGGGTTAGCGTTTTCATTGGGCTTAAAGCTGCCTGTTCCATTTACTTTGAAACTACAGTGCGAGTAATTGCCAATTTCTCCCGCACCAATTGCGTGCAGGGCCTCAAGTACTATGTTGGTTTCTTCTTTGGGAATAAACACCACCAGTTTTTCTAACAACTGCTTTTTTGGGGCAAGAATTCGGGTGTTGACCAGTCCAATTTGATTGGCCATTTTTTGATTCACACCTAAATACACATTGTCCAAATTGGTATGAATGGCATAAATGCCAATGTCGTTTTTAATGGCTTTTATTATGGTTCGCTCCACATAGCTTTTGCCATTCAACTTTTTAAGGCCTTTAAAAACGATAGGGTGATGCGCAACAATGAGGTTGCACTTTTTATCGATCGCATCGTCAATAACTGACTCAATACAATCCAAACTCACCATTACTCCGCTTACCTCCCAATTCTTATCTCCAGTGATTAAGCCTGAATTGTCGTAAGACTCTTGATAAGCGGGGGGCGCAAGTTTTTCCAGTTCTTCAATGATCTCCTTGATTTTTACCATCTTTGTAACTTTTAAACTGCTAAGATAGAAACCTGAATAGAATGAAGCTCTTGCGATGGATATTATTTCCTGTTTCCGTGCTCTACGGTTGGTTGATGAGCTTTAGAAATCACCTATACAATATAGGTAAGAAGCCCCAAGTTGAATTTGATCGTACTATAATTTCCGTGGGTAACCTCTCGATGGGAGGAACAGGCAAAACTCCTATGGTGGAGTACTTAATTAGATTGCTTCAAACGGATTATCGGTTGGCGACATTAAGCAGGGGCTACGGAAGAAAAACCAGAGGCTATAGAATGGCATCGGAAACCGATACTGCCGAAACAATGGGAGACGAGCCGTATCAATATTATAGAAAATTCGGAACCAATATCTCCGTTTGCGTGGGGGAAGAGCGCGTTTTGGCCATTCCTTCTGCCATTATGGAGAAAGAAGAAATTGAAGTTTTTTTGTTGGATGATGCTTATCAGCACAGAAAAGTGGCACGCGATTTCAATATTCTCTTAAGTGATTTTAACCACCCTTTTTATGAAGACTATATTTTGCCTACCGGAGAGTTACGGGAAAGTAGAAAGGGGGCGAAAAGAGCTGACTGTGTGATCATTACCAAAAGCCCAGAAGCTATTGATGAGCAGGAGAGAAGAGAAATAAAGGCGAATATAAAGAGTTATTTAGGAGAAAAGCCAGTGTTCTTTAGTCATATTGAATATGATCAACCGCATCTTGTTTTTGAACATAATACACAGCAGTTGGCCTATAAAGGAGATGTCGTTGTACTTACCGGGATTGCCGACAATACTGTTTTTAAGTCTCAAATGGCATCAAAATACAATGTTCAAAAGGAATTTATTTTTGAAGACCACCATAACTTTACATTAAAGGATATGGATGACATTCAAGAATATATGATGCAACAACAAATAGGTTTGCCAATAGTAACCACAGAAAAAGACATGGTACGACTTTTGACACTTGCCGAGCATTCACTTTTTAAGAAGACTGCCGTATTCTATATTCCTATTCGCTTTGCTTTAGAGGAAGAAGAGAAGTTTACTAGTCGACTGTTTAAATTGCTGGAAGAAAAGAAAAACCTCAGTTGAATTGTTAATTTTGGGCGTGTTGAAGAGGGTATTATTTATTTCGTTTTTTTTAGTGTTGGGTTTTGTGGCCTTTTCTCAGGGCAATACCACGTTTAGTGCCAATAGAGATTCTATTAAAAGTCAGAGAGAGAACCGACTTTTAAAGGATACGGTAAAGAGTGTATATGGACCATTAACTACCCGCTATACTTACGAGAACAATTTTAAGTTCAACAACCTCATTTTCAATTATCCAGACACAATTCCTGATAACCTTCATCGCTATACAGACATTGAAAAGAACGGTAACTTGGGTCAGAACTTGGGGAACTTAGGTACTGCCTATAGAAACCTCTACTATGAGCCCTCGATGACCATCGGAAGGAGATCGGGCTATAATGCTTATGATGAGTTTTATGTGGGGCCAGAGGATATTAAATATTTTGATACAAAATCTCCGTTCACCGAAATCAATGTGGTTTATGGTGGTGGACGAAGGGGGGGGACCGATATCGTTTTTGCCTTGAACGATAGTGTTTATTTGAATTTAGGCTTCCAGTATAAAAGCGTCAGGGCAGAAAAACAGGTGTCATTTTTAAGTACTGGCGACTTTCAGTCGAAAGGCACTAATTATAACTTCTTTGGATTTATTCGCCCCAAGAAACTACCTCGTTACTTGGCTTTGTTCAATGTAACTCAAATGAAATTTAGCGTGGATGAGCAGGGAGGGATTCTTGACCCTGCTATCGATCCAGCCAATGATGACCCAAAAGTAAAGGCTACTTATTTTAAATATAAAGACGCAAATGTAGTACTCGATGATGCAGAAAGCTACGATAAGCGTGGTGGAGTGCATATTTTTCAACAATATAATTTAGATTCAGTATTTCAGGTGTATCACTCTGGTACCTTCTATAATCAAGTGGTGAGGTACACCGATGTGTATAATTTGGCCGGTTCGGACTCGCTAGTTTATAAATCTGTGGGACGTAATTTGGTAAAAGATTCTATCATGGATAGAACATCTTACAATGAGCTTTCAAATGAATTTGGAGTCAAAGGTTATACCAAAAGCTTCTCATATACCGTTTTTTATCGCTCCCGCTATTTGAAATATGACAATAGAATTTTGGGTGGAGAAGGAGCTGAACTGGAAAGTTATTTGGGGGGAACACTAAGACAGAAAATAACGCCTAAAGTTTTCTTGAAGGCTTCTGGCGAGTATTTAATTGGGGGTGGTTTTTTTGTGGAAGGTGACTTTACAAGTAGTTTCTTCGATGCGAGAGTGTCTAAAGTCTCTAGCCAGCCTTCTTACCTTTCTGAGCTGTATGCTGGTCAACAAGGGTATTGGATTAACGGTTTTAAGAATGAGCAATCTGAGAATTTATATGGTGAGGTGAAAATTAACAGCTCGGGTTTGAGTTTTAGGCCATTAATCAGGTTCAATAGAATTGCCAATTACCTTTATTATGATCAAGACAAGCGCCCAAATCAGGCGGGTAGTGATATTGTCATTTTAGCGCCAGGATTCCATTTTGATTTCAATTTGTCACCAAAATGGAAGTGGTCGAGTAGCTTTTATTATAATACAGTTTCTGGAGGTTCTTCAAACCTTTATCGTTTACCAGATATCTTGGCAAATGGCCAACTGGCATATAAAAATGTGATTTTTGACGGTAAAATGATCGTCCATACTGGAATAGATTTGCATTATCGTTCAGCATATTATGCCAATGCTTACAATCCAATTGTTCAGCAATATCATTTACAAGACGACTTTGAGAATAATGCTTTTATTAAGGCCGATTTATTCTTGAATTTCAAAGTAGAGAACTTTCACTTTTTCGTTAAATCAGGGCATTTCAATGAAGGCATTACTGCTGAAGGTTATTTCTTAACCCCTTATTATACTGGCGTAAAACGTACTTTAGACTTAGGCGTACGTTGGTCTTTCTACAATTAGTAGATTTTCGAAGCCTTTTATTCAGAGAAGTTATATAGCAGGCGGCACATCTAAGTATTGTACGGCAAGAATGTTACCGCGAACACTCCTTTTTGTGGAAGGAGGTTTGTGGGGGTATCTTTATTCAAGGTGGCTTTAAACGAAAAAATCATTCTGAAAACCTCATCAATTTAGTTGATAAAGCATTCCAGAATGACTTTCTGCAATTGGGTAGAAATCAGATCTTAGTTGCCTGTGCTGAATAACTTGAAGTTAACCCCAAGGTTCAATACGTGTTTGAACTGAATTTCTCTAGAAACGTTTCCGTCCTCACCTTTGATTAGAATGTCGTCATCGTAAATCAACTGCGTTCCAAAGGTAGCATTGAACCAGCTGTTGACTTTCATTACTAACAATGTTTCCCAGTTTGTATCCACATTTCCAAAACTGTTATATGCAGTAAAGAAGTTAAGGTTAGACTGGAAAGAAATGTTTTCCATCAATTTTAAATTCAAGGTGGTCAAGACGTTAGTACCGAACTCAGCCCTTACCTTATCACCTGGATCAACACCATAAGCACCAGCAGCCGAAAGCTCATCGTCCATTACGAAAGTGAATTTACCTGCAGCAGGAGCAAAAGAAACGGTAAAAACATCACCACTACTGTATTCCATACCTAAGTTTACTGAAAGGTAGCCTGGCGCCATGAAATTGGAAATTTTCTCGGTAATTAGCTCTCCTGGATTTAAAGGATCAGCCACGTAATTGTTACCTTCTAACAATTGAGTTCTTAAAATGCTAGATACGCTGTAACCAAATTTCTCATTGATTTTTCTCTTGTACTGGCTTAGAAGAATGATGGCATCATCAGTTTTTCTAAAATCTCTGTCGCCTAATTTGGCACCACCAAGAGCAAAGTCAACCTGATTTTTCCAAGTAGAATGCGTTGCTTTCCTGACTGCGGCTGCATTGAAAATTGTACCTAAAGAAACAGAGCTTTCACCCCCTCCGGCCCAATTAGATAAGCCTACGTTTGCGAACGTAAAACCTAAGGAGCCTTTTCTTTCCCATTTCACGGAGTCAGCCGTTTGCGACTGAGCAGCGTACGATACCAACAGGGTAAGGCAAATGAGTAATGTTTTCTTCATGATGTAGATGTTTGAAAATTGATTTAATCAAATTGACTTTATGTAATATCTTGCAATTTAGTATGTTCGGTAAAGATTAAGTGTATGATTCTTCTATTTTTTTAATATGTGAGCTGACGGTTTAACTTTGAATCATAAATAACGAAATGAGCAATCACCCCACAGGGCTATAGTTACCAGCAGATTCACGTTGGGTAAACATCGCTCAGATGAATATTGAGGAAGTCTTAGTAGATCAATAGTTTATCTAAAGTCTTCAGATTGCTTAAGTCTTTCTTTTCTTTTTCTTAGCTGCTGGGAATAGTATGTTATTCAGAATCAATCGGTAACCCGGAGAGTTAGGGTAGAGGTTTAAATCAGTTGGTTCTTCACCTACCCTGTGCTGGTAGTCTTCAGGGTCGTGGCCCCCATAAAAAGTCCAGAAACCATTTCCGAAAACGCCATGGATGTATTTGGCTTCTTCAGCGGCATCGTTTTGCCCCATGGTAACCACATCTGGTTTGATTACTCTGGTTTTAAATGCAGTGGTTTGGCCATAAAAGCCCTTAATTAAACGGGTGTGATTTTGGGTTAGCATTGTTGGAATAGGATCCCATTTGGCAGAAAACTCAAAGAGTTTAAAGAAATCGTTTCCTTCATTTAGGGATCTTGAACGCCTAGCATCGGTATTGTCTATATCTGAGAACTCATATTCCAATGGGTCTTTTTTTAGTTTGAAGTCTTCAAAAGCCAAAGTTTGTGAAAAATCAAATTTAGACTCGGCAGCAGGGTTAGCTGGGTCGCCATCATACATGGCTTCGATAAAATCAACTCCATTGGCTGCTAATGCAATATCAAATGAATCCGTTGCAGAGCACATGGCAAAAAGAAAGCCACCTCCCGCTACGAAAGTTCTAATTTTTTGAGCAATGGCTAGCTTTAACTGTGACACTTTCGCGAACCCGTGTTTTCTGGCAGAAGCTTCATAATCTCTTTGCTGTTGCTGGTACCAACTGTAGGGAGAGTAACTAGCATAGAACTTACCATATTGTCCTGTGAAATCCTCATGATGCAAATGCAGCCAGTCATATTTTGTTAGTTCATCAGCCATTAATTCATCATCGTAAATAATATCATAAGGAATTTCAGCGTAAGTCAAGGCTAATGTTACGGCATCATCCCAGGGCATTTTAGTTTTCGGAGTGTAAACAGCAATTTTTGGTACCTTCTCCAATTTCATCATGTCCATGTTTGAAGAAGGGGATGCAATCTGACTTTCATATTGAGCGGCTGTCGCATCCGAGATCACTTCATAGCTTACACCACGGATGACTAATTCCTTCTCTATGTTCGCTGAGGAGGGTAATAAAAAACTTCCTCCTCTAAAATTTAACATCCAGTCGATTGATACGTCTTTACTGAGAACCCAGTAAGCAATGCCGTAGGCTTTTAGGTGATTTGATTGTGAAAGATCCATTGGGATCAATATTTTGGATGCGTAGCCAGAAAGGCTGAACGTAGCCAAAATCAAAAAAATCAAAAGTCTTCTCATAGTGAACTGGATTATAAACCGTTTAACAGAACGATCGTTGAATTTATAAATTTGTTGGCAATATCTGACCAATGGTTGACTAAATTCGTAACAATCAAAAACTCATTTTATCTCAATGAATTTCAGAGAAAACGTCAGGGAAGGAATAAAGTCGATTAAATCGAACACCCTTAGAACCATTTTAACAGGTCTAATCATCGCCATTGGTATCACCTCATTGGTGGGAATGCTTACCGCTGTAGACGGTATTCAAAGTGAAATAGAAGCCAGTATGTCAGGTTTAGGGGCCAATAGCTTCGATGTGGCAAGCCGTTCTTCTGGAAGAAGAAACATGAACGGAGTTAGGGAAAAGTCTTATGCGCCAATTAAATTCGATGAGGCTGTTCGTTTTAAAGATGATTTTAATTTCCCTTCTACTGTAACTATTTATACAAGAGCTTCTGGTTCGGCAGAGATTAAATATGAGGAGAAAAAAACCAGTCCTAATACGAGTATTACTGGTGGAGACGAAAACTACTTTTCTATCAAGGATGTAAAAATAGAGCGAGGAAGAAATTTCTCTGCTTTAGAAATTGAATTTGGAAATTACGTTTGTATTCTAGGTACTGAAATAGTTAAATCACTCTTTGATAAAAATGAAGACCCTTTAAATAAGACCGTTAAATTTTACGGTAATAACTACCGTGTAATAGGTGTTTTAGAAGAAAAAGGGGGGTTCGGTGGCGATACTGAAGAAGATAGAAATATTATCATACCACTTTTGAATGCAAAAAGGCTGGATAGAAGTGGTAGAATGCGTTACAATATCACCGTAATGATTCAAGACCCAGAGCAAATTGATTATGCAATGGGGGAAGCTACGGGCTATATGCGCAAGATTAGAGGTAATAAATTAGGTGAGGAGGATTCTTTTGAAGTTTTGAGGTCAGATTCTGCTACTGAAGCTTTGGATGATATGACCAATGGGTTACGAATTGGTGGTTTGGTGGTAGGGGCAGTTACTCTTTTGGGAGCAGCTGTAGGACTTATGAATATTATGATGGTATCGGTAACTGAAAGAACTAGAGAAATTGGAATTAGAAAAGCCTTGGGTGCTACACCTAACAGGATACGTCAACAATTTTTAATAGAAGCCATTGTAATCTGTCAGATGGGAGGTATTGCTGGAGCCTTGATGGGGATTGGAGTAGGGAACATACTCGCTACCGCCCTAGGAGGAGCCTTCATAATACCTTGGCTATGGATCACTGTGGGCTTAGTCGTTTGTGTATTCGTTGGTTTAGCGTCTGGTGTAATTCCAGCGAATAAAGCATCTAAGTTAAACCCAATAGATGCATTAAGATTTGAATAAGCGGTTTATGCCGCTGACGAAAGCGCCTCGATTTATCGGGGCTTTTTTTATATTGAAGTAAAATTAGAAACTATGAATTTTGCTGAACCATCTCACAAGAAAATCTTAGGCATCCTTTTCATTGCCTTTAGTGCCCTCGGACTATTGGGCTTAGTATTCTATGATTTCTTTATGGATTTTATATTGAATATGGCCGCACTGGATAATGATCCAATTCCAATCGAAGCAATGTGGATATTTGATTTTATTGATTCCATACTATGGGCAATCGCCATCCTTTTCCTTATTCCTAAAATCGTAATAGGCTTTGGCTTAGTAAATGGACGTAAGTGGGCCATGATGCCAGCACTTGTTTATGGAATCATCGGGCTAATCAATTTTCCCTTTGGAACACTAGTAGGAGTGTACAGCATTATAATCTACACTGCTAAACCTAGTGAGGAGGAAGACTTCGAAAGAAGAGCTAACTAATTACTGTCGGGGAACGAAAACCACTTTCTTGGTTTCGAAGAATTCTGGTTCGAAGAATTTCTCAAGGTTGTGAACGCGCACTTTAACTAATTTAGATTCTTTGATTTCGGTAGTCAAATCTCCTCCTTTTAAATAAAGTAGACCGCTTTTATAAGCTACTTCTGTAGTAGGCTTAAACTTGTGTTTTACCCACGGATAAAACTCTTTGAGTTGAGCCACCGCACGGCTTACTACAAAATCATACTTTCTATCCTTAATGGCTTCAGCACGTATTTGTTCGGCAACTACATTTTTAAGGCCTAACGCCTCACAAATATTTTTCACCACCACTATTTTCTTTCCGGTGGAGTCCACCAAATGAAAATTGGATTCTGGAAACATAATGGCCAATGGAATTCCAGGAAAACCGCCTCCAGTTCCAACATCTAGAATGTCTGTATTTTCAGGAAACTTAAAAACCTTGGCTATACCTAAAGAATGTAATACGTGACGCTCGTAAAGGTTCTCAATGTCCTTTCTAGAAACCACATTTACCTTTTCATTCCATTCCGTATACAAAGGTTTTAACTGAGCAAATTGAGCAATTTGCTTTTCTGAAAGGGCAGGGAAATGTTTTTTGATTAACTCCATTTGAGTGCGAATTAACAAAAAAGAATTAGATGTGTTCCTTTTTACCTTTCACAAGGTCATACATTAATTCACGAGCTCGGTGCAATTGTGCCTTAACAGTGCCGAGAGGCGCATTTAATTCTTTTGCAATTTCGTCATAACTTAGTTCATCAAAGTAACGAAGCTTCACCAATCGCTGATATTTGGCGGGGAGTTTAGTGACAAAGAGCTGAACTAATTCAATCTTTTGAGCTTTAATAGCTTCTTCTTGTGGGTTCAAGTTTCTGTCTTGAACATCGATATTGACTGACTCGCCATTGTCATCACTATATGAAGTATTCAGACTCATGGTGTCGAGCCTTTTCTTACGGATAAAGTCAATTGTATTGTTGGTGGCAATTCTGAACAGCCATGTACTGAAAGTGAAGTCCTTTTTGAATTTATGAAGGTTTTTAAAAGCTTTTGCAAAAGCCTCGATTGTTAAATCCTCGGCATCATCCACATTCCGAATCATTTTCAA
This sequence comes from Roseivirga echinicomitans, assembly GCF_001592935.1. Taxonomy (GTDB): domain Bacteria; phylum Bacteroidota; class Bacteroidia; order Cytophagales; family Cyclobacteriaceae; genus Roseivirga; species Roseivirga echinicomitans. The sequence continues at coordinate 315,377 of NZ_LRDB01000050.1, read as the reverse complement.
AATCATGTGATAAACAGGTTTACGATAGCGTTGTAATAACTCCGCAAAGGCCTGTTGATCATGATTCTCAACTGCCAGGTCTATTAATTTAAAATCTTTGAGTGCTTTGTCAGAAAACTGCTTACCTAACTCCATTTAACCTTTTTTGCTAATAGCGCCACTAATCCCACCATTGGGTAATACAAATTTAAACACAGATCGAGGAATGGAAGTGCCCAGTAGGCCATGTTCATTTTCAGCTTGCGACCTGAAAGGGTAAAGATAACATAAAATGACAAGCTCTTGATACCGATAATCATCAAAGTGAGTTCAATATTAAAGCCCGCTAAAATTGCCCAAAACAGCATTATCCAACCTATCAGCGAACTTAACGCAAAAAGACCCAATCTCGTTTGATCTTTTTTATGATAGTTTTTTCCAACAGACAAATGCCTGACTTTTTGAGTAAAATATTCGCTCCATGTCGCCTTTGGAATGGAGGTGACATGCGCATCGGGGTGAATGCAGATTTCAGTATTTGTAGCATTGGCGTGCGCATTGACAAACAGATCGTCATCGCCTCCGGTTTGAGATTCAAAACCTTGAAATGAGTGCGCTAAAAAAACCGACTTACGATAGGCTAAATTTCTGCCAACGCCCATGTAAGGCTGTCTTTTAATCGCGAATGAAAGGTATTGTATGGCGGTGAGTAAAGTTTCGAATTGAATCATCTGATTCAGAAAACCCTTTTTGTTTTCGTAGGGAGAAAAACCCAACACAAAGTCTGTTTCCTTTTTAAAACGGCCAGCCATTTTGCTAACCCATTGATTAGAGTTAGGAATACAATCGGCATCAGTGAGTAAGATAATCTCATGCTGAGCGGCTTCAATACCTAATTGCAAAGCATTCTTTTTACCGTTCCAACCTTTTGGTAAGTTATGAACATGAATAACATTAAGTTTTTGATTGTCTTCCTTGAGCGAATTGAGCAAAGCTTCTGAACCATCAGATGATCGGTCATTGACAATGATAATCTCAAAGAATGAATAGTCTTGGCTCATCAACTTGGTAATTAACGAGGGTAGGAGCCTCACTTCATTTCTAGCGGCAATGACTATGGAAACGGGCAATTGTGTTGTACTTTTATTATCCGAAATCAGATGATTGGGTAGCCGACTAAAATACCCCCAGTGATAGTACAGTTGAATAGCTGAAAACAGAATAAATACGGACCAAAAGATAATTTCTAAACTCACAGGAAATGAAATGATGCCTGAATGAAATAAGAATAAATGATTCCTGCTATTTTTGTGTGATCAAAAATGAGGAATGAAGTTTAATTTAGTTGGAGTAGACAAGCAATCGAAGGCCCGAGCGGGGGAGGTAATTACAGACCATGGTGTAATTGAAACGCCTATTTTTATGCCTGTAGGCACTGCTGGCTCGGTTAAAGCCGTTCATCAGCGCGAATTAAAAGATGACGTTCAGGCACAAATTATTTTAGGAAACACTTATCATCTGTATTTAAGGCCAGGTTTAGAAGTAATTGAGGCGGCTGGTGGTTTGCACAAATTTAATGGTTGGGACAAACCTATTTTGACAGATAGTGGAGGCTATCAGGTTTATTCGCTTTCGGGCACACGAAAAATTAAAGAAGAAGGAGTAACCTTCAAATCTCATATTGATGGTTCTAAACATGTTTTCAGTCCAGAAGCTGTAATGGATATTCAACGTACCATTGGAGCCGATATCATGATGGCTTTTGATGAGTGTACTCCATACCCTTGCGATTACGAATATGCTCGTAAATCTATGGAAATGACTCACCGCTGGCTGAAGCGCTGCTGCGATAGGTTTGATGCTACGGAAGGAAAGTATGGTTATAGCCAAACGCTTTTTCCGATTGTACAAGGCAGTACCTATAAAGATTTAAGGGTGAAGTCGGCAGAAACGATTGCTTCGTTTGAGCGCGAGGGAAATGCCATCGGAGGATTGTCTGTGGGTGAGCCAGCAGAAATGATGTACGAGCATACCGAGATTGTTTGTGATATTCTACCTAAGGACAAACCACGTTATTTGATGGGGGTGGGTACGCCTGAAAATATTTTGGAAGGAATTGCCTTGGGCGTAGATATGTTTGATTGTGTTATGCCTACGAGAAATGCCCGTAACGGAATGCTATTTACAAGTGAAGGCATTCTGAATATGCGTAACGAAAAGTGGAAAAATGACCACAGCCCGATTGATCCAAATTTGGGTGGGTATAACAGTACATTTTACTCTAAAGCCTACTTAAGGCACTTAATTACTAGCAAGGAGATTTTGGGAGCACAAATAGCCAGCATACATAACTTAACTTTTTACTTATGGTTGGTTAAAGAAGCTCGAAAACAGATATTAGCAGGCACGTTTGTTGATTGGAAAAACCAAATGGTCAAAAAAGTGACACAACGCCTCTAAATGAAAATACTGGATAAGTACATATTAACGAAGTTCCTCACGACTTTCCTTTTTGTAGTAGGTATTTTAGTAGCCATCGTGCTCATTCTTACTTTTTCAGAAAGAAATGAAAACTTCATTAAAAATGAGGTGGGTACTTGGTTAATCATTAAGTACTTCCTTTTTTATGCTCCTTATATTGCCAATTTAATTACGCCTATTACAGTATTTATTGCTGCGGTATTTGTGACTTCCAAAATGGCCAGTCATACCGAGATTGTAGCCATTTTAGCAGGAGGGGTAAGCTATCCAAGAATGTTGAAGCCATTTCTAATGGGGGCTGTAATCATAGCTGTAATTAGTTTTGTTTTTACAGGATGGATTATTCCAGAAGCCAATAAGTTTAGGGTGAAGTTTGAAAACCAATACTTTGCCGACAAACCTTTTGTTTATTCAGGTCAAGATGTCCATTTCAAGGTGAGTCCAACTACCTATGTCTATTTAAGGTCATACAACAATTACAGAAATACGGGAAGAGACTTTACGCTTGAAGAGATCGTAGACAAAGAGATGCTTTATAAGATCTCTGCCGCTGAGATATTGTGGGACTCTACTCTAACCTCTTGGACTTTGAGGAATTGGAATCTACGGAAGTTTAATGAGATGGATGAGGATTTTCAATACCAAAATGTGAATGATACCCTCATCAAAATAAACATGAGCCCAGACGATTTTTCTAGTCAAACTGGGTTGCAAGAAACCCTTACCATTCCTGAGTTATACACCTATATAGACGATTTAAAGCTGAAAGGAGCTGATAATATTCCGATTTATCATATCGAAAAACTGACAAGATTTATGTCTCCCTTTACGGCCATAATTCTGACTTTTATTGGGGTGATTCTATCTTCAAGAAAGACAAGAGGAGGAGTAGGTTTTCAGATTGCTTTGGGCTTCTTTTTGGCTTTTATTTATATACTTTTGTTTATCGCTACAAAGAGCATTGCCGAGGCAGGCTCAATGGATGCGCTGCTTGCAGTTTGGATGCCCAATATTATTTTTACTATGCTCGGAATCTCTATCTACCGTTTTGTTCCTAAGTAATGGAAGCCTCTTCTAAGGATTTTCTAAAACTCCATTTTATAGTTTTTCTTTGGGGTTTTACTGCGATTCTCGGCAATGAGATGACTATTCCTGCCACAGAAGTGGTAATGTATCGTACCGCTTTGGCCAGTATTGTGTTGGCGGGCTTTATGTATTTCAAATCAAAGACATTTCAGGTCAATATTTCCGACTTGAGGCCCTTGATTCTAACAGGTTTTGTAATTGCGATCCATTGGTTTCTGTTTTTCGAATCCGCTCGGGTTTCTAATGTTTCCGTGAGTTTGGCAGGCATGGCCACCACCACTTTTTGGACGAGTCTCATTGAACCATTGGTGAACAAAAGAAAAATCAGGTCATTCGAAGTGATTTTAGGCTTAGTAGTAATCAGTGGGCTTTATGTCATCTTTCGTTTCGAATTCAGTAATGCACTAGGCTTGGGGCTGGCCATGGCTTCAGCATTTATGGCGGCACTATTCTCTGTATTGAATGGTAAATTGACGCATAGGCTTTCTCAGTACACAATTACCCTTTACGAAATGGCCGCGGCTGCCATTGGTATTGCGATCTTCATTCCGTTCTACAAGTATTTCTTTTTGGCTGAAACTACGACTTATGCCATCCCAACCACCAGAGATTGGGGCTTACTAGCGATCCTTTCTGTGGTGTGTACTGTTTATGCTTTTTCTGCTTCTGTAGAGCTAATGAAACGGATTACGGCCTATGTGGTGAACTTGACCATTAACCTAGAACCCGTATATGGTATAATACTAGCCATCATTATTTATGGCGAAAGCGAAGAAATGAGCTCTGGTTTTTATTACGGAACACTCATTATTCTAGCGGCTGTCTTGAGTTACCCTGTCATCAGGCGAAGCCAGCGCAGAGCTTTAGAACGAAAGAAGAAACTTGGTTTACAATAAGTTTATTAATGCCTGTAGCCGTTCTTCTTTAAATTGACTGCCCAAAAGTCAGCAAGTTATTGTCCGGGTCAAGCAAGGCAAACTCCCTTTGCCCCCAAGGCAATGCCTTCAATGCTCCGTTTGGATGAATTTTAATTTTATTGTCAAGCATAGATGCATATAAAGCATCAATGTCGTTGGTGCGAATATATTCTTGGCCATAATTTTCCTTTGGATCAAGTTCCTTAAACTCAAAAAAATGAATTTCTATTTTATCTTTTTGAACCATTAAATACCCGTCATAATCTCCTATTTCTTGAAAACCTAACTGATCTATATAATAGTTTCTTGTGGCAGATTTATCGCGCATGGGTAATTTTGGATTTATGTTTGTCAGCATAATAATTTTATTAAGGGTGTCTTTTTAATATGATTTTCGTTAATGGAAGCATAGCAATAAGCATCATTAATGAGCCTAATGCCATCCAGTTTTCAATTCCCGGGAATACTAAAATTAGGATATTACCGAAGATAAAAAGCAGTGAAGTCCATTTGGCTGTAATGTTGGCTTTGTAAAGAGATAGGCCCAGTAAAACGTTTCCAACAAATACTAAAATGCACAAAGCAAACGAAATTTTTAAAATGTTCGTCATAGCCACACTGCCAATGGGAGCTGAGAGATAAGCTCCTAATACGCCAATAAAATACACAGCCCCAATGATTGATAGTATAGCTCCAATGAAAGAAAGCCAAGGTGTTTTTTTATAGGTAGCAAACATTAAGGTCAAGCCCAATGCAATGTAAACTGGCATTGAGGCATATATAAAGTAGTGAGGTAAAAGATAGTATCTAAACACCAAAGCAGGGTCCGTGGTTGGCGTTAGGTATGCAGCACCGTTGGTAGCTTGATATGAAAAGTTGAAGGAAAAAAGCGAAGTGAGACTATCGTACGAAATACCCCAACCAATAAGTGATAGTAAGGGTGCTAATATCAATGATATACTACCTAATACCTTGATATAGGTTTTGGCCTTTTGTAAAGGGCTTTGCTGCTTATCCATTTTGAGATTTATTTACGCTGCAAAATTGGTGATAAGCTGTTGAAGCACCACTTGATCGAAATCAGTAAATTCAGTATTGGGCTCTTACTCTACTTAAAGTTTCGGGGGCTATTTTCAGATAGGATGCTATCATTTTTATGGGGAATACCTGTGCTAATAGAGGCTTTGCCTTTTTAATATAATCATATTTCTCACTTGGAGATAGTGAGTTGTCAAAAATATATGTTCTGCTCTGTGTCGGGTTTAAGATTTTACCAAATTGTAAAAATGACTGTGCTTTTGAGCTCAGGAAATGAAAGTTTTCTAAAGTCAACTCAATAACTTCAGCTTTAGAAAATGCTTTAACTATTGTTTTAGATGGTGTTTGACCTACGAGGCTTTCATGATTATACATCCATTCACCTTGAAGATGCAGGTCAATAATGATTTCGGAAATATCCTTGTTCTGGTATTGAAAAAATGAACCCGATACTATGTAATAAATAGACTGACAAACCTCAGCCTCTTTCAATATGATTTCATTCTTCTCTAACACTCTGCGGCTTGTGAGTTTTTCAAATAACGCTGTATCAAAGTCTGAAAACTGTCCTATGTTGCTTAAAATTTCTTGAGCTGTCATTCTTAATAAATCTATAAAACAATTCGTTTGGCGTACTTTGCAAATTTGTTTTAGATAGAAATCTTTTGCAAATACTCAGTACATAGCACTTGAGGTAACTAACTAATAATCATTCAATCATATCATCTGGCCTGTTAAAATTATTGAAAAGATCAGAATCACTAGCTGGGATCAAATTAGGCTGTTGCGCCACGATGAATTTAATCATTGCAAGGTGATTATTCAGTACACTTTGTTCAAGCTTTGGTAATAACTCAACAGGCCAATAGGAGGGGAAGGGCTGAATGGCTTCTTTATACTGATAACAAGTGACAGTATTGGAATCCTTGGCAGTACTGATCAAGTCCTTGACACATGTAGTATTGAGGTTGGGCATATCAACTGCCAAAACAATAAGGTCCTCTTTCAGTATTTCTAATGCCGAAAGTATACCACCCAAAGGGCCTTTGTCTGGGTATCGATCTTGAATACAAGCATATTCATTGTGAAGTAGATCATATTGCTCAGGATTCACAGATAGATAAATATCTTCGGTAATTCCTGAAAGATGATCTATGGCCTTTTCCAGCAATGTTTGACCTTGCCACTGCACAAAGGCTTTATCGCTGCCCATGCGCGTGCTTTGCCCTCCCATGAGGATTAAGCCTTTGACTGATTTTACCTTCATGGACTATCGAGAGCTAGTCTTTTCTTTTGTCCAAAGGAGCAGCTTCCATACCGGCACTTTGTGCGGCCTTCATTAGCTTGTTTACGCCTTTAGATTTTCTGATTTTCACCGCTACCACTTTATATTCTGGGCATTTGGCTTCTGAATCATGTACATCAGAAGTGATCAAATTCACCATGATCTCAGGGAAATGGAAAGTCGTGCTCATTACACCTGGTTTCACTTCAGCCGTAATACGTGCTTTGATATCCACTTTTCCTCGTGCCGAAGTCACGCAGACCATATCTCCATCAGCAATACCATTGTCTGCTGCATCTTTTGCATTGATGAGTAGAACATCTTCCTTCAGGATCTCGCCATTGCCCGTTCTACGAGTCATTGCGCCACAATTGTAATGCTCTAACTCTCGGTTGGTGGTAATGATGTAAGGATACTCTGCTCCATGCTCTACAATCTCTTCAGATTCCCTCCAGTCGAAGTAAGTGAATAGGCCTTTACCTCTTTTGAAGGAATCAATATGGATGATTTCAGTACTCGAGCCATCTTCTGGTACTGGCCATTGCTTTCCGTTTTTGGCGAGTTCTTCCCATGTAATCCCCTTGAAGAAAGGAACGATTTGAGAGATTTCTTCCAGCATGGTATCAGGCGCATAATCTGCTTGATCGTAACCCATGCGTTGCATTACATCAACAATGATTTGACCATCGGCTTTAGTACCAGGAATTGGTTCTACCACTTTATTCACGCGTTGTACCCTGCGTTCACCATTGGTAAATGTGCCAGATTTCTCAAGGAAAGAAGCACCCGGTAAAACAACATCAGCCAGCATTGCCGTTTCTGTCATAAAGAGCTCTTGAACGATAAAAAGGTCAAGACTCGTTAATGCCTTTTTGACTTTATTGGTATTGGGGTCGGTTTGCACTACATCTTCACCAATGATCCACATCACCTTCAGGTCTCCAGCAATGGCAGCATCGAACATCTCTGGAATCTTATATCCAATGTGTGACGGAATCTTGTCAGTCTTATAGAAGTCCATATAAAGCCGATTCATTTCAGGCTTGGTCACATCCATATAACCTGCTCCTTGATGCGGTTGTGCACCCATATCTGCTGCGCCTTGAACGTTATTCTGTCCACGCAACGGATTGACACCAACACCTCTTCGGCCTATATTTCCCGTAATCATGGCCAAGTCTGCAATTTGTTGCACTGTGAATGTACCTTGAGAATGTTCTGTAACCCCCAAACCATGGAATGACATTGCATTTGGAGCAGAGGCATAAGTGATGGCCGCTGCTCGTACCTCTTCGCGATTTACGCCAGTAATGGCTTCCATCGCATTGATGTCCAGTTTCTTAATGTTCGCAACAAAGTCGTCATAACCTTCGGTGCGGTTTTCAATAAAAGCAAGATCAGCCAAACCTTCATCTATAATGTAATACAACATCATGTTGAGGAGTGCTACATTGGTGCCGGGCCTGAGTTGTAGGAAGTGATCGGCATATTTCGCCAATTCAATTTCTCTAGGGTCAATGACAATCAGCTTAGTGCCTTTCATGGCCGCTTGCTTCATTTTGGCGCCTGTTACTGGGTGCGCTGCCGTTGGATTGGCACCGATCACCATCATACAGTCCGTGTATTTGATGTCGATTACAGAATTGGTGGCAGCGCCAGTTCCGAAGGAACGTTGCATGCCCAAGGCGGTAGGAGAGTGGCAAACCCTAGCGCAACAGTCAATATTGTTCGTACCGACAACGGCACGAATGAACTTCTGCATCAGGTAATTTTCCTCATTGGTACACCTGGCCGAAGAAATTCCAGCAATGGAATCTGGCCCATGTTCTTCTCGAATGTTCGTGATTCTGTCAACGATGTAGCTGTAGGCTTCATCCCAAGAAACATTTTCTAACACCCCATTTTTCCTGACCATCGGAGAACGAAGTCTTTCCGGATGATCATAGAATTTGAAGGCATAACGCCCTTTCAGGCAAGTATGGCCTTGATTTACTTCCGCATCGTAGGGCGCGGTAATGCTTAGAATTTCACCGCTTGCCGTGGCGACATCCAAATTACAGCCCACGCCACAGTAGGTACAAACTGTTCTGGTGACTTCTTCTGGTTCATTGGTTTTGGAATCGAATACATCGCTGATGGCGCCTGTTGGGCAGGCTTGCGAACAAGCACCGCAAGACACACAATCAGATTCCATAAAACCTTCATTCATGCCCATTACAATCTTACTATCGAAACCTCGGCCTTCCATGGTCAAGACCATTTCGCCCTGAACTTCATCGCATGCCCGCACACAACGGAAACAGTTGATACAGGCACTCAAATTGGCCCTCATATAAGGATGAGAAGTGTCTGTGGTGCGGTCAAGGTGGTTTCTTCCCGGAGCATAACGCACTTGCTCCATCTTGATTCCTACGTCATATGCTACTCGCTTAAGCTCGTTATTCTTTGGATTATCGGTTTCGAATTTCTCTTTGGGGTAGTCTGTCAATACAAGCTCTACGATATTCTTTCGTAGTCGCTCCATTTTTTCAGTGTGGGTGTAGATATAGGAACCCTCCATTACTGGTGTATGGCAGGAAGCCTGTACACGTGTTGGGCCGTTTTGTTCTCTGCCTACTTCTACGCTGCACACTCGGCAGGAACCGAAAGGATCTAAATTAGGCGCATCACATAGGGTGGGGACAGGATTTGGACCGAAATTTCTTCTTAACAACGAAAGAATGGTTTCACCACTTTCGAACGGAAATGGTTCGTTGTTGATATAGGCGATATTTTTTGAATCACTCATATGTTTCGTGTTTATAGAAAGTAGTTCTTTAGTTCTTCTTTAAAATATTGAAGGGCGTTTTTAATCCCTAAGGGCAAACCGCCACCCAAGGCGCATAGAGAACCTATTTCTAGGGTTTCTAACAGGTCATCTAATAGTTGACGATCCATTTTTTGACCGTTTCTAGCATTGGCAATCATCTCTCTTCCTCTCACAGAACCGATACTGCAAGGGAAGCATTTCCCGCAGGACTCGTCTGCGGTAAACTCAAAGAGGTGTTCTAAGTACTCGATCATCGGGAATTTCTCAGGAATGGAAACCATCCCTGCATGTCCTAGCAGAAAGCCGCCATTGGCAAAACTTTCAAAGTCGATGTTCAAATCATCAATCTTGTGAGTAGGGACGATTCCACCCAATGGGCCACCGATATGAACGGCCTTCACAGGTGCCTTGAACCCACCACCAATGTTATACGCTAAGTCTTTGAATGAATGCCCCATTTCTACCTCGTACATGCCTGGCTTATTGAAGAATGAATCGAGACAAACGAGTTTGGTACCCGTTGATTTTTCCGTTCCCAGTTTGGCATACTGATCGCCACCATTTCTGATGATCCATGGCACAGCTGCCAAGGTTTCTACATTGTTGACAATGGTTGGCTTATTGAAAAGTCCTTTTTGTGCTGGGAAAGGTGGTCTCACCCTTACCTCAGGTCTTTGTCCTTCTAAAGAGGAGAGGAGCGCGGTTTCTTCACCGCAGATATAGGCGCCAGCGCCTTCAATTACTTTAAAGTGATAACTAAAGTCTGAGCCGCCAATGTTTGCTCCATGCATACCGATGGCTTCTAGTTCTTTCACCGCTTCGGCACAGGCCCGAACTGATTCAGGATATTCTCCACGGATATAGACAGCACCATGATCGGCACCCACGATATAACCAGCTGTCATCATGCCGAAAAGCACGAGCATGGGTTGTTGCTCCAAAAGGTAGCGATCAGAATACGCACCGGGATCGCCTTCATCTGCATTGCAGACAATGAATTTCTGAGGATCGGGCTCATTTCTACAGGCATTGAGTTTGAAACTCATTGGGAAACCTGCTCCACCACGTCCACGGATATTAGAAGTTTTAATTTGCTCCAATGCCCATTCAGGGCCATTGGCCAATATTTTTGAAAACTCCTCTTTGAATTGCTGAGCAGTCATGGCTTCGCCAGTCAATACTCGCTCGCTAGTAGCGCCAACATTATAGTTGTCGGATAAGTCTTTGTCAGTTTTTTGAACAATGTCTTCTAATTGATCGATGGCATTGCCTGAGTAATTAGTGCCGTTATAGTTGAAGGCGCTGTTTTCATGGCATCGGCCTAAACAGCACATGTGGCCCACTTCAGCGTCTTTAAAGTGTCGAGAAAGTTTGACTTTTACTCGGTCTTGAGTACCGGCTACCAGACAAGCGCTTCCATTACAAACATGGACTTTAACCCCTTCGTGCTCCTTTTTCAAGAAGTCATAAAAGGAAGCGGTGCCATAAGTAATGGCTTCACCCATCAGGTACTTTTTGGCCAAGGCCTTCAGTTCTTCGTTATCTGGCGCACCAGTCACTTTAGATTTCTCAACCAATTGTTCGAAGAGGTTTTCTTCCAAACCTTTTCTACCGGATAATGCACTAAGATTTTCTGACATCTTACTTAATTACTGTTAATGACTTTCTTTCGGGTTTGGGAATAGATCGCTTTCATCTTCAGCTCTTTCCGTCAAACATTTAAAATCCTTCTCAACCAAAATACTCAATTTATCTCCATTTTCTAAGCTCAAATCTCCCTTGATTCCCACTTGATCTGATGTGGCCCAGCCTCTGACTTCAGTTTCAGGGAGCAAAACGGTGATTGTATTGTCGCTGAAAGTGCAACCTAGCTCAGCCGCAACGCTAATTTGATAGCTTAAGCGATGACCATTGGGGAAGTCTAATTTGCTGATGCAATCTACGCCTTCACCAAGCTGGTTCACTTCGGTTTGGGTGAGTCTGACTCGAATACTGTTCCCTTGAATTCTTAGCTTCATACCATTACCCTTTCTTTTCCTGTATAAATATTGAATCGATCTGTTTTGAGAAATCCGACCAGCGTCATACCGAACTCTTCGGCTAGGTTTACGGCCAGACTTGAGGGAGCGCCTACTGCTGCAATGATTTGAATACCAGCCCTTAAAGCCTTTTGTACTAGTTCGAAACTGATACGTCCACTCAAGACTAATATGGAGTTTGAGAAGGGTAGACTCCCTTTAATAAGTCCTGAACCGATGAGCTTGTCCAAGGCATTATGCCTGCCGACATCTTCATGATGCACAATGAGTTCACCATGTACATCAAAGAGACCAGCGGCATGAAGCCCCCCTGTATGTTTAAATACATTTTGAGAGGCTCTCAGTCGATCGGGTAGGCTGAATAGCACTTCCTTTCCCATCTGAATGGGCGTTGAAGACAGGGCTTCGCAGCTTACTTTAATCGCATCGATGGATGCCTTTCCGCAAACGCCACAACTGGAAGTGGTGTAGAAGTTCCTTTTGAATTGCTCGTTGTCAATTTCCACGAATGGTTTTAATTCAACGCGCATCAGGTTCTCCGTGCCTTCGTTTCTGCCCAAATCTTCGCAATACTTGACACTGATGACCTCATCCATTGCATTGATGATGCCTTCGGTATAAAGAAAACCTAGACAAAGCGCTTCATCGTTGCCAGGCGTACGCATGGTGACCGACAAGCTGAATTGCTGTCGATTATCCACAGGCCCATGTCCAAGACGGATTTCCAGTGGCTCTTCCGAAACCACCAAATCAGGTTTGGTTTCGGGAGCGTTTGGTCCGATGCGAACTATTTCAACTGCTTGAACAGGAATGGCCATGCTTTGATACTTTTAGGACAAGCCTGAAATCACACCATCATCGTCAATAGACATGCCTTCTGAGGCAGGAACAGCAGGTAAGCCCGGCATACGCATCATTTGTCCGAGAATTGGAATGATAAAGCCAGCACCGGCTGCAAATTCAAATTCTCTGACGCCTACATCAAAATTGGTTGGCCTTCCACGAAGGAATTCGTTATCGCTCAAAGACTTCTGGGTTTTGGCCATGCAGATTGGGAATTCGCCAAATCCTAGCTTTTCCATTTTGTTCATTTGAAGCTGAGCCTTTTTTGAGAAGTCTACTTTGTCTGCACCGTAAATCTCTTTGGCGATGGTTTCAATTTTCTCTCGAATAGGGGACTTCCAGTCGTATAAAGGTTTGAAATTACTCTCATCTGCCTCGACCACTTTTACCAAAGCTTCCGCCAAGTTGGTCATTCCAGCGCCACCGTCTGCCCAGCCATCGGCTACCACGGCCTGAACACCCATTGCTTCGCAGTGCTGCTGAATAAATTTCACTTCTTCCTCGGTGTCAGAAGGGAAGGCATTGATGGTCACCAGCGGACTGATGCCAAACTTTTTAATGTTTTCTATGTGCTTGGCCAAGTTGGCAAAACCCTTCTCCACTCTTTCTACCGATGGCGTATTGTATTCTTCTGGTTTAGCGCCTCCATGGTGCCTTAAAGCCCTAATCGTGGCCACAAGCACTACCGCTTTGGGTTTTAAACCTGCAGATACGCATTTGATATCTAAGAATTTCTCAGCGCCTAGATCGGCACCGAAACCCGCTTCTGTTACCACATAATCGGCTAGAGAAAGCCCCATTTTAGTTGCAATAATGGTATTTGTGCCTTGCGCAATATTGGCAAAGGGACCGCCATGTATAATGGCTGGGTTGCCTTCAAGGGTTTGCACCAAGTTGGGTTGAATGGCATCTTTAAGCAAAATGGCCATGGCATTTTCAGCCTTGAGGTCTCTTGCGAAAACGGGCTGCTTGTCGAAAGTGTAGCCGACAAAGATATCTCCAAGTCTCTTCTTTAGGTCAGCGAAGCTCACAGCCATACACAAAATGGCCATTACCTCAGAAGCGGGAGTGATGTTGAAGCCATCTTCTCTAGGAATACCGTTGGCAGTGCCTCCCAAACCAATCGTGATTTGTCGTAGTGCCCTGTCATTCATGTCCATCACTCGTTTCCATGCAATGGTTCTTGGGTCGATATTCAGGTTATTGCTTCTGCTTTGAATGTTATTGTCAAGCAATGCCGAAAGCAGGTTATTGGCTTTTTCAATGGCTGAAAAATCTCCTGTAAAATGAAGGTTGATGTCCTCCATAGGAATTACCTGTGAATAACCGCCACCTGCTGCACCGCCTTTAATACCGAATACAGGCCCTAATGAAGGCTCCCGCAGTACGACAATTGTTTTCTTTCCTATTTTATTGAGTCCTTCTGTGAGCCCAATTGACGTGGTGGTTTTTCCTTCTCCCGCAGGAGTTGGTGTCATGGCGGTCACAAGGATAAGGTTACTCTTCTCGATTTTAGCTTGATTGATAAGCCTGAGTGGAAGCTTCGCTTTGTATTTGCCATAATGCTCCAGGTCATCTTCTGAGAGGCCTATTTTGGCGGCAATCGAGTTAATATGTTTGATGTCAGCGGCTTGGGCGATAGCAATATCGCTAAGGTGTTTTTTCTCCATAGGTTAATTTGTCATGGTTCAAAAGTCAATGGGGATTTGGGGATTGACCTGCAAACGTTTGCTTATTAGTATCCTAATTTAAGAATCACTATCGACTTATCAACTAATCTTTATTTTTTCGGCTTATGGAGGGGTGGAATTAAAGAGGTGGGGAGGGTTATCTTTAGGAGGCCTGTTGGTGAAACACCAATAAGGGCGGAACGTTATTGACAATTGTTTTTAGAATCCATATGGCGGTTGATTAGTCCGTTGTTGATCTCTTAGTCTGCTCATTAGGCGTTCGCTAGGTCGTGCTTTTCCTGTGTCTCCAAATTGGACATTCGTAATGTAGGAATTCGCTGGTCTTTTCTTCCTTTTGATTTTCCAATGCTTTCGAGTTCGTTTGATCAATTCTAAGAGTTCAGATGTTGCAGACTGTTCCAAAACTTTCATTGTAGCTTCGGATACGGCTTCAACATCATCTGAAATCATAGAAGTTAAAAGGTTCTTAACATCATGTTCAGCAATTCTTCCTGAAAGAAATTCAATACATTTAAGTCTAATGTTAAACATGCCGTTTTCCGCTGCAAATATTAGTTTATCAACTTCTTCGTTTCGGTTCCACTGTTCGAGTTTGTTCTCACTTAGTTTGAGAATTCGGTGCTGATATAGAAAACGTTCATTTGAGTTCATAGTCAAGACTTTGCCTTCTTCTCCCAATCCGAAATCTCATTCTTAATGTTCGTAAGAGCAATAATTAGCTCGTCAATATCATTTTTGTTGATTTGAATGTTCACCCAGTTGTTTTCGGCCCCCTCTTCGTAATCATAAGATGTAATTGAAAGATTATGACCAAGAGCTGAGAACTCAATTGAAGTATCTTCGTTTCCTACATCGTTAAATTTATAGTCCATATTCATTATAAGTTCTGCCAGTTATCACAAGTGCCATGTAATTTATTGAAACTTCCTCATAGAACCCAAGGTCGCTATAAGGAAGTTTATTGAAGGTCTATATTGTCTAAGGGTGATTTTATATTTCCCCAATCCTTATGAGTTACATGAGCATAGCTCGAAGTCTTGGGCTAAGGATGCAACAGCCAACGAAAATGATTAGGGGTAGGGAAAAGCGTTGGTCTTTAGTTGGCTTGTTGGTGAAAACACCAACAAGGGCGGCTGGATTAAAGGGAGATAGAGCCACTGTGCTTATCACTCATGGCCGTATACTCGATTGTGCTTTGGTTATTTTTTCAAGAAGTGTAGTTTTCGGGTTCTCTGAGTGAGATGTTATCGCGATGATATTTTTTAAAAATGCTTCATTTCTGATATCCATAATAAAGTCATTGAGACCCAGTTCACTTATTTCGTGAAATGTAATATTGAATTGTTCGAGAAGTCTATGCATCACTGTTATATAACCTCTTTTCAAATGATGCTCAGAGGATTTTTGAACTTTACGTTCACTTCCAATATACCTTCCGCCTCTGACATTAACTGTGCCGTATCTTCTTATATAATTGAGTGTTAAAATGTCCTCCAATAGCGTAGCATCTTTCATCCTCTTATGTCCAGTATCAACAATTTCCAAGATTTCCAATGCTTTGAATTTCTTACACCAACTTGAGCAATTCTTCCCTTGTTCTTGATGTTCAGAGAATCTTTGTTCAGGGTTAATGGCTATTCCGATATAATACTTGCTTTCTTCTAGTTTAAGTACATATAAAAACCAGTTGGAATCACCAATTCGATCTTTAATTTTGCCTAACGTAACCATATTTTTAGCCATTGTTGTGAGGCGTTCTTTTTTTTGAAGTTTCACCCAACTTGTTGTAATAGGCTTCATAATCAAGGTATTTTCTTCTCAATTTATCTGGCATTATATCGACTATTCTATCCATTTTTTTTGCTACTTCACCCAAGAGCATTGATTCGCAGTAGGAAACAATTAGAGCATTTTCCAAGTCAGAATTAATCAAGTCAATTTTAGATTCTTGAAAGTCAAAGCATCTTTTGAGTTCCCTATCGTTGTCTCCTTTTATTTGTTTAATCGTGTAATCTGCGAAACATTCCATTCTCATGTGAATCATGTCAGAGTCTTCTTCTTGTAT
Source organism: Roseivirga echinicomitans (assembly GCF_001592935.1). GTDB lineage: Bacteria > Bacteroidota > Bacteroidia > Cytophagales > Cyclobacteriaceae > Roseivirga > Roseivirga echinicomitans. The sequence goes on along the minus strand of NZ_LRDB01000050.1, from coordinate 299,144 downwards.
TTCATTTCGGATCATTGGGAAGTCATTAACAAGTAGTTCAAAGTACCTGTCAGCACCCATCTTATCATCGTTTACATCAATCCAATTTTCACTTTTCATATTTTGTTCTTCTAATCCACACAGCGTTGGCTAACGCTCACTTTAAAGTTAATCGTTTAGATATAAATATCTAATGGTGATTTATATTTTCCCACCCCTTTAGAGTTACATAAGAATAGCTCAAAGTCTCGGGCTAAGGATGCAACAGGTAACAAAAATTATTTGGGGTGGGGAAGAGCGTTGTCTTTAGGTGGCTTGTTGGTGAAAACACCAACAAGGGCGGCTGGGCGGATGGATTACATTTTATGAGTCTTTTCCACGCCTCAGTTTTTTTACTATTCGAGCATGTATAATGTCCGCTAAATTCCAGTTGTATAATTTCGGGTCAGTGGTGTTTGTAAACTGAATCACCACCGCATCAATGTCTTTGTGGTATTTGGCAATACTCTGATAGCCAGGGACCCATCCCTTATGTTCATACTCGTAAATGGATGAATAGATGGATTGCTCTCCTTCATCAAACAATGACCCATCGTTGAGCGCCCTCAAGAAAATACCGACATCCTGTGCTGAAGCCAACATTCCTTGTTTGTCGGTCTTTAAGTCAAAAGGATGTCCGACATGATAGCCACTCATTACATCATCTATATTAACGTCATCAAGTGAAGCAAAAGTGTTTTTCAGTTGAAGTCGGTTTAGAATTTCTTCCTGAATGAATTGAAAGTGAGGGTAGCCTAGCACTTTATCCATGATTTCGGCAAGCAATAGATAATTGGTATTGCTGTATTCGTAGTCCTTATCGGGTTTAAAATTGGCGGGCTTACCAAGCACTAATTCGAGGTTTTCTTTGCTGCTTTCTTTTGGGGCAGCCCAATAATCAGGTGTGTCTGTATAATTGGGAATGCCACTCCTGTGCTGCACCATCATTCTCAAGGTGATCTTGTCAGCGTTTTCGATGCCGCCTACAAGCTCTGGAAGGTAATCAGCTAGCGTTTTATCCAGTGACAAACGTCCGTCAGCCGCAAGCTTTGTGACGGCCACCGCGTTATATAATTTGCTAATACTGGCCAGCTTAAATAAAGCCTGTGGTTTAGCAGGAATTTTATTCTCTCTGTCATGCCAGCCCGCGGTATAAAATGCGGGTGCTTTGCCTGCCTCGTCCACGTAGACGATAATGCCTTCAAAGCCATGATCAAGGGCCTCATTTACCTGTTCTTGAACGGTATTAGGCAGTGGTAAGATCCAAGCCCAAACCAGTATCCAAGGCACGAAAAACAAGGAGGCGATGCTGGCGAGAATAAACGTGAGTTTGAGTATTCGTTTTGTTTGTTTCTTCTTCATGCTATTAAGGGCGGTGCGGTTTTACTGAATTGGACATAACGGCTTGAATAAAGGCTCAGTTTTAAAGTTAAGCCTTTAGTAATAAATGTCTAATGGTGATTGTGTTTTTCTAGCCTTTGGCGGCTAGGCGGCTTGTTGGTGAAAACGCCAACAAAGGCGGAAAGGGGTGTATTAATTGCAAAGATCTACAATTTACCGTCAACTAAGGTTGAGTTTGAAAACGAAACCGTAAGAGTCTGTTTGTTCGGAGGAGAGGTGTTAACCATAGACAGCCCACACTAGTCTTAGCGTCTCGCTAAGACTAAAAGATAAAGCAGATTAGATTTTATTAGTAGTGGTGGTTATTTAGGTTGTAAAGAGATAATTACAATTCAGTTTTTAATTTTAGGTGGGGTCTCAGCGAGACGCTAAGACCAGAATGAGACAGTATTGCTTAAACCTTGTCACCAGTTTTTACCGCTCTTATTCGCCCTTTTCATAATGCTATAATTACAAGCTCCGTTTTCGACATATTCTATTTTATGTTCTGATAAAAGCTGTGCAATTATCTGTTGTGTTTCCTTTTCTGAGAGTCTAATTGTTTCCCCAAGGTCAATTTCATTGAGTTGACCATTGTTGTCTATCAGTGCTTTGTGGTACTTTTCTTTACTTTCCATCAGTTGATTTTTTTGTACAGCGATCATCATATGTGGGCTAAAAGGTAAAAGATAGCTATCGTTTTCTGTGACGCGGATGAGTTCTAGTAATGTTTTTTTTCGGTGGTCATTCAGCATACTCGTAAAGTAGGCTTTGTCTAACCAAGCCATGCCTTCCACCGCGTAAGTATTCAGGTAGATTAATTCTTGGTCCATAAACTCGTTTTTGAGTTGTTCAGGCGTATGGTAATAGGCTTCGGCCAAAAGCCAAGGAAAATCGTCTGGTGGATTGTGTATTCCTGATGTCAATTCTGCTTTACACATTTCAAAAAATGGGCTTTTATGAATCAAACCATTTAAAAGCCCAACCAGCGTTGAGGCCGTATAATTGATGGCAAAACCCAGTATGATTCCGCCATTTTTCAACACTCGTTTTGCTTCACTAATGGTCAAATCTCTATCTTCCTTTTTTTGTAGGTGATAAAGTGGTCCGTGTAGGATGATGAGGTCGGCAAAATTATTTTGAAAATTTAGTTTTCGAGACTCACCTCGTTGAATAGAAAACGTGTCTTTTAACCTGTTCGCTCTATTTTGAGCCAATTTTATATGTTTAGCAACGGGCTCCACTAAATGTACTTGATGTCCTTTTTTGGCGAGCCATTCGGAGTATTTTCCTGTACCGCCACCCACATCTATTATTGTTGAAGAGGACGATGGGATGTGTTTTTCTATAAGTGATTTTATTCTTTCAAATTCAAATACTCCCATGCCTTTGTCAAGCCTGGTTTCTTCTGATGCTTTATTATAGAATGCTTCTATGTTTCTGCTTATTAGCTGTTTACTGTTCATTTCTAATGATTGTATAATCATCACTGTTGAAATGTAAAGCACATTGCAAAGTGATAAAGCAAGCGATTTGTAATCAATTGCTTCTATTGAAAATTTGTTGAAATAAGTGGATATGCTTATCTGCGCAGTACGAAATCATGCGATTTCTATGCGTTGGTTACTCGTTTTGTCGAGTTTGTCTTTTGAGAAAGACACAGATAATATGTGGCATTAGTTAAACAGACCACAAAGGTAGAAATTCTATATTAACACAGTTCGTTTTCTGTTTTAATTTATCAGTGGGGGGCTAAAGGCGACCTAATTTTGGGGTGTATTCCATACAAAACCTATGTGCCAAACTTTTCTGTTATTCTCGTCAAGATTATATTCCCACAACACTAATATCTCAGGGTAATTGTCAGAGGTGTACCATTTGGCATTCTGTCTTGATAAATCAACGTTTTCTTGGGTTTCAATAAACTTAAATTCTTCAAGTTCTTTTTTGAATCCGGAAACCATACCTTCATTTCTTGTCAAGAATGAAGAATTTAAAGAGCCATCATTTGATACTGAAAAATTAACCCTGATGCCTTCGGTGCCTATATCACTGGTTCCACACTTAAAGTGGGTATAGTAGGTAAACGTTGGCATTTCTTTTTCCTCGACAAAACAAAATCCATAGGGTTCAATGAATTTGGTAAATTTTGAAGGAGTGTTACTCGTTTTGGTCGCGTCTAAAATTGTTTTAAACGCTAAGGTTTGTTGCGCTGCACACTTAGTTAAAGTGACGATGAACAGAGATAGAATTATACAATTAAATTTTCTCATTGCGATTTTCCAATAAGCGAACGGTCAATTAAAAAATTAGTTTTAATGCTTTTTACATGATTTTAGCTGTGTAGCACTCTTAAATAACAGGTATTCTTGAGTTTGTCTACCTTGAAAATGCTTGTATTTCATCTATTAAGCCTGCCCTGAAAGCTCGATCGACAAGCTCATAATCTAACCTCCGATTGAAAAACAAGCAACAATAATTGCGCTGAATAAGAGTTCCATTAAACAAGTAATACTCTAAACGTGATATTCCTTTTTGATTTTCTACTAAGCTTAAAGCAAAGTCGACATAACGAGTCATGGCTAAAGTAGAATTATCAGTGAGATGGCTTATTACATAATCGACATCTTCTTCATTTCCACGTTCTGCTCTCTCAATCAATTCCCCCAACTTTCCACTAAACTTGTTTTTAGTCACGATGCTCTATTAATTATTGGTACTTATAGCTAACCCTCACATACTTAGTTGCACTGCCTCAATATACTTTATACCGCTTCCCTATCTTTGGCACTTTACCTTCATAACCTTCAAAGTATATGGGAATTGAAATATCTCTTCCTTTTCGCACTACAAAATGTAAATGAGGGCCGCGTGTATATCCGGTCAATCCTGAGGTTCCAATTTTTTGTCCCCTTTCGACTTTGTCACCTTCTTTAACAAAACTTCCTTTGTAGTCTAAATGAACATAATTCGCTAATGTGCCATCTGAGTGCAGCACAATGATTTTATTAGCAGCGTTTATTAATTCCTTTCCACCCTGTTTGGTAAACCAATCAATTACTTTCACCACAGTGCCTTCTCTAGCAGCATAAACGGGTTCTCCTATATTTAACTGAAAATCTAACGCGTACTTGGATTCTAGGCTGTTGTGAGAAAATTTACCATTGAAACTTTGGCTTAGCTCATACTTTTTTCTCCGCTTAAATGGTAGTCTGTACAAATAATCTAAATCTGGCTCAATTACAGAATCATGTCCAAAAACATAACCTATGCGAATACTGTCTGCAAAGTTTGATTTATATGTAGATTCAGGTATTTGCCCATGATATTTAATGAGCTCTAAACTGTCTTTAGGTTTTAGTAGAAAAGACCTTAGTTCTTCCTGAGTTTCTCTTGACGTAAAGTAGATTTCAATAGGGGTGAATAATTCGTTTTTGGCCACAAGCTTGAGTGTATCCAAATCATTTATCCATTCAAAAGATAAATCATCTAGGTAGCTGGTGGGCTCGTCTTTTTGTTTTTGACCAAAACAATTCAGAACACTTAAGACCAATATCAATATAGTAATGTCTATTTTTCTCATCTTATTTCAAAGCACTATAACTTAGGCTAAGACTCAGTTAAAGTTAAACGTTTAGCAATAATTTGCCTAACAGTGTTTGTGTTTTTCTGGTCTGGTGGCTTGTTGATGTAAAGGATCAGCAGGGGCGAAATGTTTCACTGAAATAACCATAACTTGTCACTATGAAAGCTTCAATATTAATGATCATAAGCGCTTTGTGGTTATCGACCATTACAATGTGCTCCGTAAATAATGAGCACACTGTTTGGCTAGACCCTGCCTATATTGCAACAGACGGCTTGCAAACGATTGTAGTATGGTTCGATAATCAATATTTGGAGCATGAAGATTCTTTTTTAAAAAAGGCGGAAGAATTCAATGACAGAAAGCGGGGAGAGCTAAGGGTGGAAGTGGTGTCGGCCTTGAAGGCATTGAGCAATACGTCTTTTGATAAAGTTAAGGGCCAACTCAACGCTCTTGAAAGTGCCGAACAGGTTTTGGCTGTAAAACAGCATTGGATTATCAACGGTTTCACCTGTACGGTTACCACAGAAGGCTTGAATTCTATTAAAGCATTAGAAGGAGTAGACAAAATATTTGTGAAACGACCTCCATCCTATACCAAAAGGGAAGATATGGGGCCGGAGTTTATCGAAAGCAAACCCGTTTCTCGTTTTGACATTGAAAGTGTAGAATCCTATCCTTGGAATATTAAAAGAATCCGTGCGCCAGAAGTATGGAGTGAGTTTGGCATCACAGGAAAAGGAACACTGAATGTGGTCCATGATTCTGGGTTTAAGTTAGATATTCCAGCTTTGGCAGAGACTATTTATACCAATGACGGAGAAATACCCGGTAATGGTTTGGATGATGATAATAACGGCTTCATAGATGATTATCATGGTTATAATTTTGATGCAGGACTTGCCAACCTGAACGAACCCAATATTCGAAGAGGAACCAACATTCACGGAAATATGTGCGCAGCGTTGATTTCTGGGACACTTGAAACCAATACAAATCAGGCGGTAGGCATTGCCCCGGACTCACAATGGGCGCCAGTCATTGGAAGTTCAAATTTTGAACAAGCCGTTGAATGGGCGATAGAGCAAGGCGCTGATACTTATAGCATGAGTTTTTCTCAGCCCAACCTTGGTGAATTCCGAACCCATTGGAGAAAGGTACTAGAACACGGGACATTGAGCGGTGTTGTATTCATTTCAGGTGCGGGGAATTTTGCTTCAGGAGCAAGTGAGGCAGCGATTCCTGTTCAGATGCGAACGCCAGAGGATATACCCAACGTGGTGCTAGGAGTTGCCGGAGTGGGTGAAGATGGGCAACGACCAGTATTCAGTAGCCAAGGGCCAGTGGAATGGAATACTGATTACTATAAAGAGGGCACGGTAGCCAAGCCGGATTTTGCTACACTAAACTTCGAGATACCTTGCATAGATCCGGAAGGTAACTTATTGAACAAGGCCAATGGAAACTCTCTTTCTAGCCCGCATATGGCTGGTATTGTTTCGTTAATGTTCTCGGCAAATCCTGATTTACTGCCATGGAAAATCAAAGAAATTCTGATAGAGACTGCTGAAGACATAGGGGCTGAGGGCTTTGATTACCAAAGTGGGCACGGATTCGTAAATGCCTATGATGCGATAAAGGCTGTTATGAAGCGTTGATACGTTAATTCTCCCCACTAGTTTTAGCGTCTCGCTAAGACTAAAAGGCTAAGCGGATTAGATTTTATTAGTAGGGGTCGTTGCTTAGATTGAAAGAGATAATTACATTTCTGTTTTTAATATTAGATGGGGGCTCAGCGAGACGCGAAGACCAGAATTAGGGTTTGTTGGTGAAGAACACCAACAAGGGAGGCAAAATCCTCGTTGCAAACGAAGATTAGTGGGGTAAATCGTGTATTCAAGATTTTCGGATGAATCGTTATCCAACCACCAAAAACATCTGATATATTGTTTCAAACCCTTATTAGATGCTTGTTGGTGGTAGGTCATATTCTATACTTCAAGATTACAGACAGCTGGTTTGTATAAAGTTAGTAATCGCTTAATTAACGACTACCATTGCATTTACAAACAAAAGGATATGGCTAATTTCATGCACTGTTGTATGCTCTAATAATAGTAAGCTATGATTTTCTCTATCAAAATAATTTGTGCGTGATGATAATAACTATGTTCAATTATTCTAGATGATTCATCAGTGATGACAACCAAGCTAGACTGAGAACTCCTCCGTGAGTTGAGATTCTATTTCTTGATTTGCCTACATTATACGTTCTGACCTATTTGGGCCTGAGATTCTCAATAATCTGTGTATCCACCCAGAATAGATCTACATATTCATATTTGTTCGATTCCTTATTCACCCCTCAGCTTCTGTGCAGGGTTAATAGTAGCGGCTTTAAGAGTGTGATAACCAGTAGTAAGCACCGTTAATACAATAGTACCTACCAGTACAGTTGCAAATATTGTAAACCCAGGAGTTATGTGGAATTGGAAACTTTCCAGCCAACTCATCATAGAAAAATAGCCCAAGACTGACGCTGGTATGGCAGCTATAATAATGAGAATCACAAAGTCTTTGACGAGTAGTTTAATCAGGCCTTGCGTATTAGCGCCAAGCACTTTTCTAATGCTAATTTCCTTAGAACGCTGCTCAGCCGTGTAGGATGCCAAGCCCAATAATCCTAAACAAGCAATCAAGATGGTCATGCCAGAAAAGCCTAAAAATAGCTTTCCACGTACTTCGTCAGCCTCGTAACTTTCCATGAATCGCTCGTTAACAAATACATATTCAAATGCTGTGGTTGGGTATGTTCTTTCCCATGCGGCCTCGATAAAGTCGATTGTAGCTGTGATATTTCCATTGATTTTAACAATGGCAGAACCATTTATAAGGCTTGGAATGAACATCAAGGGAGTGATTGGATCGTAAAGTGACTGTTGATGGAAATCTTTCACCACACCAACCACTAGAGCAGAGGGTATAGAATCATTTCCAAACAAATTAATTTTTTTACCGATGGGGTTTGTCCAATTCATTCTTCGTACCATGGCTTCATTTACCATTACGGCTTGAGAAGAATCAGAAGGATAATCCGATGAGAAGTTTCTCCCTTCAACCACATCAACACCTAGGGTAGAAAAGAAATCATAGTCAACCCAATAAAAGTTTATTCCACGGTTGTCCATTGGCCCTTCTTCAGTTTCGATTAGATGTACACTTTTAGAATAACCATTTCCGGGAGTTGAACTCGAAGATCCGGTTCCACTTATATTGGCATTTTGGACTAATTCATTTTTAAGCACATTCCATTTCTCTGCATCTGCGGTACTTCTAAAGTCGATTTGCATCATCTGCTCTTTGTCAAAACCTAAGTCTTTGTTCCTGATAAATTGCATTTGACTATAAATAACCAAAGTGCCAATGAGCATGAAGATGGAAATGGCAAACTGTATCGTCACCAAGGATTTTCTTAATAATTTGCTTCCAGATTTTCCTGCACCTCCTTTAAGCACAGCCGCTGGCTGAAAAGAAGACAAAAAGAAAGCAGGGTAACAGCCACCTAGAAACCCTGTAACAAATACAATACCTATGACCGCCAAGATCACATTCGTGTTTAGTAATCCCTCGATAGCCAAATGAGTACCCACAATACTGTTAATAGCAGGGACAACAGCAATTATAACAAGAACACTTAAGATGAGGGATATGAGCGTAATTAGAATTGATTCAGTCAAAAATTGACCTATTAAACCACTTCTTTGGGCACCCATTACTTTTCTTAAACCCACTTCCATTGCTCGCTTGGTAGATCGTGCTGTGGCCAAGTTCATATAGTTGATGCTGGCAATAATGATAAGGAAAATTGCTATTGCAGTGAATATTTGCACATACTGAATGTTGCCAACAGGAACGGGTTCATTATCGAAATCTGAATTCAAATGGATACTTTTTAGCGGGACTGGTATCATTTTAGTCTCGATGTTAAGCGGATCAAAAATTGGATCTATGTATTTAGCAACTGTCAAATCAAGCTTGGCTTGCAACGCTTCCTGCGTTACACCTTCATTCACTAAAACATAAGAAAAAACACCCCACTGTCCCCAACCTGTATCTCCATCTGGGAAGGCAGACTTCCAAGAAATCAATGCCTCAGCAATAAGATGAGAAGCGTTAGACATGTCTTTATATACGCCTGTTACTTGCAAAGACATTTCCCTATTGACACCACTTTTAATGGTTTGACCAATTGGGTTTTCATTTTTGAATATTTTGGTGGCCATGGACTTATTGATGACAATGGAATTCGGAGCCTCCAGTGCCGTTTCAGGGTTTCCAGCTATAAATTCGTAATCAAATAATTCGAAAATCGTGGAGTCAGCAGCATAGACATTTTCTTGATAGTAGTTCACTTGATTGAAATCAAATCGCATTCCACCTTGGTCACTTAGGCCTTGCATTCGAGCGGCCTGTACTACCTCTGGATTTTCATTTTTAACCGTAAATGCAGCTTGACTTGTCATAGTTGCTGACTTGAATGAGTTATCAGGCGTAATAATGGCCGTTGAAAGCCGATAGATTCGATCACCCTTTGAATGCTGTTTATCGAAACTCGTTTCATGAAAAATGTACAGTAGAATGATAAGACTAGAGGCAATTCCAACGGTTAGCCCTATAATATTGAGGGCAGTATAGCCTGGTTGTCTCAGTAGACTTCTGAAAGCGACTTTTATATAATTTTTAAGCATGCGAGTTGTTGTTTTGTTTTACCTTATCCATTGTAAAAGCCAAATTTTTAATTTGGCAGTGTTGGTAAATAGCCTTAAACTTTCGTTAACCAAGATACGCCCTATTAGCTATATACAGTGCTACCACACGTTTTATCAATTTACAGTAATTACCAAATTCCCTTTTTTATGTCCTTGGTCAGCGTATTGATGTGCTTCCACGATCTGATCCAAATGGTAGCTTCTATCAATAACCGCTTTAAGTTGTCCTTCTTCTACAATTTTTTTCAAAATATTAAGCACTTCTGAATTCTCTGGAGAGTTTTCACCCACAATAATTTTTTTACTACTTGCTAAGGAAGCCCACAGCATAGCAAGGTTTTTTAAGGGTCTACCCACATTTAAATAAGTCCCTTTATAGTCCAGAGCCTTTTTACATATACTAAAGGGGAGTTTATCTACGGTAACAAATATGATATCGTACTTTTTTAATTGTTTAATATAATCCTGTCTCGTATAATCAATCACTTCATCAGCACCCAGGCTTTTTACCAGACTCATATTAGCCGTGCTACAAATGGCGGTAACTTTTGCGCCAAAATATTTGGCCAATTGTACGGCATAGGTACCTACACTTCCCGAAGCTCCATATATAAGCACTTTTTGACCTATATTAATTTGACCTATTGTTTTGAGATAATGAAATGCGGTTCGAGCACCGATAGGTATAGCCGCAGCTTCTTTAAAGCTAATATTAATTGGGATTAAAGCAATTGGTCCGTCTTTAGGTAAACATATGTATTCTGCATAAGCGCCAAATGTTTGTAGGGTAGCTGCGAAAACTTGATCTCCAACCTTAAATGACTTTACATTTTTACCAACAGATTCAATAACACCTGATAATTCCATTCCTAAAATACATTTTCTAGGCTTTCTAAGCCCCAATAATAATCGAGCGGGGAGCCAAATAGAGGTTGGAAGATCGAAGCTCCTCACTTTATAATCAGCGGCACTTACTGTGCTAGCATAAACTTTCACGAGTACTTCATTATCCTTTGGGACAGGTTTTTCTACTTCTTGAATTTGTAGTACTTCAGGTGGTCCATATTTTGTGCAAATTACAGCCTTCATGTTTTTTTGGTGGTTTCCACTCTAACGTTTTTCAATCCGCTTTTTAAAAACTTGATTACCATTGGTTTAATCAGCCATAAGGGCATTCCTTTCGGGTCAAATTGTACGCTGTTAACTGCTTGGGTAGCATAACTAGATGTGGGGGCGAAACCCCAAGAGCCTCTGAACGTCTCCACTCGGCTTAGTTTTTTAAAAGGAGGAACTGGATTCACCTCCCATGCTTCATGCCATGTTACTCCTGTGGTTCCGCCTTCATTATTGGAAAAGACGTACATGACACTCATTTCAGTGTCTTTCAATGGGAGAGGTTCATTGTGAATGACGTAGGTTAAGAGACTGTCATTTGACTCACTGACGATTTCATAAGTTGGATATTTCTTGTTTTTCAAATCAGCGGCTTGAGTATGAATGTCCTGTTTAAAGGCTGCAATACATGCTTTTGATGATGCCTTTATTTCTCCTTCAATCTTATATTCTGAGTAATTGGTTCCTTTGATGTTTCGGGAATAGATAGTCCATTTTTCATCTTCACTATCTCGACTTGTTTTAATATCCTTCCATTGAAAAGCACTCGATTCTTTATTATTCTTATTTCTTAATCGAACCGCATGGTGTGTTGAACAACTTGAAAATGTTAAGGAAGCAATTACCAGAATAGTAGTGTAAACCGACAATATTGATAGCTTGTGCCGGTAGATCTTAACTTTTCTCATACTTCATTGTCTTAATTCTGATGTTTATACAGCAAAATTAAGTGGTATGAATTTTTTACACATTCACTTAAGTTAATGGGCATTGTTTCTTCTCAGTTTCACGGACGAGATTAGATTTCCGAATCAATGAAAAGGATATCTTTGATTATACCAAGGAGGCTTTCGAAAGTCAACCAAGAATCATTTGCGGACTACTTTTTCTGGTCTAAGATTCTTTTACGAATTCTACTTAATGATTGTGGTTTAATTCCAAGGTAACTAGCTACCTGGTGGTGGGGGACTCTCTCTAGGAGGTGAGATTTTGTTTCAAGTAAATTCAGGTACCTTTCTTCTGGTGACGAAGAAATAAAATGATTCCATTCCTCTTTTGATTTGTTTAACTTATCGATAGCAATTTCTTGAAATACATCATTAAGTCGAGGAAGTAAGGCACGTACCTCTTCTTCATAACTCTTATTACTAACGGTTAAAATACAATCCTCTGTACATTCCCAATAATATTTGGAGGGTTTACTGTCAATGGAATGAGGTGTAAATGTATCGCCTTCCATAAAGAAAGCCGTAGATTTTTCTTCTCCATCTTTTATTATATACTCTCTAACACAACCCTCAACTACCATGAAGCACTTTGTTGGAACTTGTCCTTCTCTTAACAACAGTGTCCCTTTTTTAAACTCATGTACAATAGTCTTTTCAACAAGGGTTTCAATTTCTTCTTTGTTCAGTATTTTGAATTTACTGATCATTGTTCTAATTTTTTCTTTTAAACCCACTCAATCATGTTTTTAATTACGCACAACATTGGCTAACGCTCACTTTAAAGTTAGTCGTTTAGAGACAATTATCTAATGGTGTTGGTGTTTTCACCTCTAGGTGGCTTGTTGGTGAAAAACACCAACAAGGGCGGAATTCCGTATGTAACAATTGAGTTCTGCTATTCGATACTAATTTTTTCATTCTCTTAGTTGAAAAAGAATATCCATTATTTCAATAGTTGGAGCTTCATTAATCTCATAGGCTTCAGGAATACTTTTGGCTAAATCAGATTGTCGATAGGATTGCAGTGATTCTGGAGAATCCCAAACATAAATGCCTCCATATTCACCAGATTGATCAGTCTTTACATAGTATTTTTGAAGGAGCCCTGGGATAGCTTGAAACTGAGGTTCTCTTTCCTTTGCTCTTTTCAATAATTCTTCTTCAGGAAGATTGGATTTCAATTTTATCATTTGTAAGATCATGGTGGAGAATTTAATTGTTTATAACGGTTTGTGTATGAGTTGTAACGGGTTTTTTCTCACGAACCTTTCGGTTTTGCGCTGACCATTGTTAGCAAATGTTTTATTCTATTTTTGTATTGAAGAGTACATCAGCGTTTACCCAATAAACTTCCCCTTTTTCAACACCTGCCCATCCCTTTTTTTTAGGGTTATTATATCTTCTGGAGTAGATGAAATATTTCCCGTCAGAAGACATATATGGACAATAATAGCGCCAGTTGCTTTCATATTTTAATGGTATTTCTTTCGGTTTTGTCCATTCACCATTATCATTAAACGTCATTTGAAATTTACCTTGTCCGTTAGTAATGGCATATCGTTCATCTGGTGAAACATAAGTTATTAGTTCCTTTTTCTCTGTCTTAGTGTCTATAATAACAGGTGTTTCAAATTTTTCATTTCCTAAATATTGTGCACGATAAGTGTTCATTCCTCCTGTAGCACTTGGTCTATTTGAGCGGAAATATAAACTCCCATCCGCTGTAACAACAGGATATGTTTCTAAATATTCGGTGGAAACCAAAAAATCCACTTTAGAGGCTAATTCCCATTTACCGTCCACTTTTTTACTTTCATAAATATCTGGTGGTATCGCGTAAAGTTCTTCTCGAGTAACATCATTTTTATAAAGCTTAGGGTCTACACCGAGAAAATATATTGTCTTTCCATCTTTGGTAATTGTGGGGTCACAAGCAACTGAAACTAAGACATTATCGTCATACATTTTAATGGGTTTAATATCAGACCACTTGCCATTAATTAATTCAGAATGGTGAATAACAAAGCTGTTGTCCACAATTCTTGAAAAGAACATTTCTGTATTGTCATAATTAAAAACCACATTAAGTTCGATATTGGCAGTATTAACAATTGATGGTGCAAATAACTTAGGAATTGTAGAAGGAGGTTCTTGATCAAAGTATGAAATAGTGTTGTTTTTACAACTAAAAAAGGTTACTAAGATTAAGAAAATCGATAAAAATTTATTCATCTTGGTTTTATATGTTTGCTAACGTTATGTGACGCGCACTATGATTTGTGAGTTTTTAAGCCTATTGAGAATACTCACCCCGCTAGTCTTAGTTTTTCGCTAAGACCAGAACGAGCAAACCCAAATACCTTTCGGTGACTGATTTTTTGATAATTTTTTCATATCTCAACCGTCTTCTTTGCTACCATAAAATAACTGGTAGCTCCTTTAAATATTTTTTCTGTGTGAATGGTATGAAAATTTCCATTTGCCATTAAATTATCTAATTCAGAACTTTTATGTCTTCTGATAGCTATGGGAATTATTCCGATTTTACACAATACTTGAACAAGTAGAATCTGAGTTCTAACTAAAAAAGACATTTTATCCCGTAAGCAAGGGGTTATAGATATAAATAAGCCGTCAGGTTTTAATAATTCATGTATTCTCTGCATAACAACCTGGGGGGTAGGAACAGTGTGCAACATGTTGAAAGCTAGAATTGTATCAAATGATTCCTTGCCGAAACGTTTATCAAAGATATCTGTTTGTTTGAAATTTACATTTTCAACTTTATTGAAGAATGCTTTCTCTTTTGCAATTTCAATCATTTTTGATGAGATATCTATAGCATGAATCTCTTTGACTTGATTGGCGAGTTCACAGGATGTTGTACCAGTGCCACAACCATAGTCCAAAACAATATTACCGCTCTTAAGAAATTTTTTAGTTTTTTCCCTGGACTTAGTGTGAATGTATTCAAAACGCTCTTCTGTTTTATCATAATTTTTTGAAGCCATATCCCAGAATTCTTTCGACTTATTCATTCTTTGTGTCATTTTTATTTAGTCTAGCCAGTTTTGTTAATGCTGCTTTTGTATTATTAGCATCTATTTTAGTTTCAATCATTAATTAGTGATATGATTTGTGCGGTTGCGACTTGAGCTTCTTTTAATTTATTTAATAGAATCCAGACATGAAACATCTTAGGGTACTCAAAGTAATTTATAGAAACACCAGAGGTTTTAGCATTCTCTTTTAATTTCCTAGCATCTGCTAAAAGTAAATCATGCGTTCCGACAAAAATTGAAAGTTGTGGTAAGTCTGCTAGGTCACCATAGATGGGGCTTACTTTATAATTATCCAGTTTCGTTTGACCTGCGTATCCTATCCCGGCCATTTGAAGCCCTTTTATGCCTAGTATTTTATCCTTTTCATCAACGGCCAAAATATCTTGATTGCTCATGGATACATCTAACCATGGAGCGAGTAATATTAATTGTGAAGGTTGATGCTTTTTCTCTTCGCGCAGAAACATTGAAAACCCTAATGCCAAGCCTCCGCCTGCTGATTCTCCCATTAGAATTATATTTTCCGTACTATGTCTTGCAATTAGTTCTTCATAGATTTCATATACGAATTCATACACCTGATCGCAAGTAGCGTCAGGCGCTAAGGGGTAATCGGGTATTACTACAGTTGCATTCGTTTCCTGCATTAACCTTTCTGCAAACGACCAATTGTATTTGGAGATATTCCAATAATACGCTCCACCATGCAAATAGAGAATAACCTTTTCAGATGCTTTATTTCTTGGCTTCAAGGTCCAAGTCTGTCTTCCTTTTTTTGTAGTTTCAGTTACATCCAAATTCTTTTTTATTGATTTGGATAACTTGGCAGGCTTTTGATCTACCTTATTCTTACTGATTTTTTTCTCAAGAATGTTTTTTGCGCCAAAAATGGCGGCTGCTTTTTGAATAAACTGAGATTTGAAACTTTCTTTTTCAGCATGAATATAGATTTGAGAAGAATCTATCATTTGTTGTGCCCTTGCCTGATTGGAGGAACCTAGACTCATTGATAAAGTGATTAGTAATAAAATAAAAAATCGAATAATTTTCTGAATTACTTTTTTCATTAATACTTACAAAAGTAATTGGCATAAGTTTTTTAAACATTCACTAAAGTTAATGTGGACGTTATTTTTTCTGGTCTAATCATCTTTTTCGAATTCTACTCAAGGTTGTGGTTTCATACCCAGATAACTGGAAATTTGATGATGAGGTATTAAACCGTGGGCTATAGGAATGAACGTTTAGATCAATGGTTTCAACCATTTTATAGGCTATAACACTCAGTCGCCTCACTAGTCTTAGCGTCTCGCTAAGACTAAAAGACAAAGCTGATTACATTTTAATTATTAGGGGTGGGCTTAAATCCTCGTTGCAAACGAAGATTAGTGGGGCGGCTTGTTGGTGAAGAACACCAACAAGGGCGGAAAAAAGACAAAGCTGATTAGATTTCAGTAGTGGGGGTGGTTACTTAGATTGTAAGGGCTAATTACATTTCTGTTTTTAATATTAGATGGGGTCTCAGCGAGACGCGAAGACCAGAGGGAGGGTTGGTATTTATAACCTTTAAAAATAGGCGCTAATATTGATTAGTCCGCTAATTTCTTTTTTAAGAAACGGATTACACCTCCTAAAACAGGAATGTTTTCATAGAATAATTCTCCTGCGTCAAAGTAATCTCTTTGGCTAATTATCTTTTCTTCAATTGTCAGTACGGAAATCCCAGATGCTTTAACGCTTTTATTAGGTCTTTTTAATTTAAGGTGCATTTCCCAACTCAAATAGGCCTTATTATCAATGGTAGATTCATCTATAAATTGAAATGAACCTTCAGTTAGATTATCATTTAATTTCTTGAAGTACTCACTGAGTTTTTCAATTCCATTTATTTCGTGAATGGGGTCTTTAAATACTACGTTTTTTGAATAGATGGCTTCTAAAATAGTATCGTTATCGAACTCCATTTGGGCAAAGTAATCTTTGAATTTTTTAAGGGTTGTATTATTCATATTGAGCATCGTTAATGAATTCCAACGTTATGAACACACCACTTTTGTGACGCTTATAACTCATGTAATTTATTAAAAATACTTTCATCATCTAAATGGAGCAGACTATGGGGGTGTTCTGATGACTATATTGTTTTTCAACTTAAGGGGCTTGTTGGTGAAGAATACCAATGGAATGCTCGGTCTATCAGTAGAAACCGTTAAAACGGTTGAAATTGGTAGGGGAGCACATAGCCCACGGTTTAAACCGTGGGCTATAGGAATGAATGTTTTGATCAATGGTTTTAACCATTTTATAGGCTACTGCACTCACCCAGTCGCTCGGTTGTGTCGAGTGACGTCTGCTTTATAAAGTGTTAGTCTTTATGTAGGGGAGCTAATCCTCGTTAAAAACTAGGATTAGTGAGGATTCATTTTGGTTATAAATTCTATATGATTTCGAAGGTCCTTACGGTAAAATCTTCTAGAGAAAAGAAAACCGATGATGAATAATAACCCCGAGAAAGGTAAAGTGAGCCAAGCAACTTCTCTCCACCCTTCTGATAAGAGTATATAGAGAAAAAATCCATTGCAGAGTACTGGAATGACCAGTGATGTTATGGGGGTTACAAAACGTAATTGGATTTGTCTATCACTCACCTTGCCCATCATATTCAAAAGAATGACTCTGTTCCATGCATCATGGACTATAGGATATATGATAAATTCTTGGTCAGTAATATTCACCTCTCCACTAACAAATATTTTACTGCCTGGGCTGCTATTTGACGGGGCTTTGATTAAATATTGGTGGATTGAATTACAAAATTCTTCAGGACTGAGGTTGCCCAGTTCCAATGTTTCCGTTTTCAATGTGATCGAAGGTATCTTCAAATGATGGTTATGGATTAGTGTAACAAGCGTTTAATGCATTTTTACATTGTGTTGTGTGTTCGTTTTTTTATTTTCTTCACTACTAAAGTCATTATGAAAATAGAAATTAACATTCCTATAAAGTATTCAAAAGACCAGTAAAGGGAGTCATTCCATTCTAATGTCCGTAAAATTAAATCTGGTGTCAAGATTCCAATATAGCTTCCAATTATCTCATATAAATCAGTCAACATGAATATTAGAACAAATATCGCAGATGATAATAGTCCTTTCTTATTGTCATAGCTTAGATATTGTTTTGACAAAAGGAAATAGATCCCAAAGGATAATATGTCTAAGAGTATTTGATACTTGAATTTTAAAAAGCATCCAACAACTGTGCATCTGTAAAAATCTGAGTATTCCTAATTATTCAAGCCTAATTGTACAAGATAGCTTTCTGTATACGTCCTAATAAAGACTAATACAATTATGACTATTAATAATATTGGTTTTTTTATTCTCATTTACTTCAATCACGCACAGCCTTGTGTACACACCACTTTTGTGACGCTTATAACTCATGTAATTTATTAAAAATACTTTCATCATCTAAATGGAGTAGGCTATGAGGGTGTTCTGATGACTATTGTGTTTTTCAACTTAGGTGGCCTGTTGGTGAAGAATACCAATGGAATGCTCGGTCTATCAGTAGAAACCGTTAAAACGGTTGAAATTGGTAGGGGAGCACATAGCCCACGGTTTAAACCGTGGGCTATAGGAATGAATGTTTTGATCAATGGTTTTAACCATTTTTAGGCTATTACTCTCAGTCCCCCACTAGTCTTAGCGTCTCGCTAAGACTAGAAGACCAAGCTGATTAAATTTTTTAGTAGCAGTGGTTACTCAGATTGAAAGAGACAATTACAATCATAATATTAGATGGGGGCTCAGCGAGACGCTAAGACCAGAGGGAGGCGCACCGTGGGCTTATGGCTCACGGCCTTCTACTCGATTGTGCTTTCGTTATTTTTTAATCCCTCTTATTTTGTTTATTCCACTCCAAAAGTCTCACGAACTTTCACTTATCATTAATCTCAGTTTTCATTTCAATTAGACTTCTTTTCAAATTTCTTTTTCTTTGTTCTCTTCCAAAGTAACCATGCAACAATATTAATAAATAACATACTTGATAGCGATGGGACTATGGCCGTCACTCCTGTTTCTTTACCCCAAGTCAAACTCACAAATATTTTAAGAAGTGTTCCTATGTTAAATACTAGTAAGCCGTACCACATGTTTCGTCTATAGAATGCATAAAAAAGTCCAAACAAAAAAGCTAATACACCTGCTATTAAGACTACTAAAGGAACTATAGAATCTCCATTAAAAAATAATTTGTTTTCCCACTCTAGGTATGCTTGTACACTTTCAGACACTTGTTGTGGGGCAGAAAACCAGAATAAACTTGCAAACATGAGAGCCATCCACGCTCCTGTGTGCCATAACTTATGATGATATGCGAAGTAGCAGGCAGGAATAATAAAAAGAGGACGAGAATACCAAGAAAATAAATTTTGATGTCTATCCCAAATCCAATTTCCAATATCTAGTCCTTGTATGTAGGCTTGTCCTATAAGAAAGAAAGAATAAAAAAAGAGAATAGATAAAATCACATTTGAAATTAAATTCTGCTTATTCATTAATAGATTCAAGTATGTTTTCATAAGTAGTTGTTAATCGATACTCATTATTGTCCGTTAGCTCCATTTTTTATTCTGCTTTTTCCAAAACCAAATCCACTAATCATATTTGTCTCCCAAGTTCCTTACAGAAAATATGGAAGTCCATTTACAATTGTTAAGTAGGAAGGTTTATTGTACCCTAATGAAGCACAACGGTTTGCATATGGCTTGTGGCGGTTTCGAAGCACTTTCCTATCCACCGAAACCCAAGTTTGCTACGGAGCGAAAACCTTGGTGGTAGCCGTTCACCCGCCATGAGCTATATGCTTTGTGTGTGCCTTGAATGGTAAATATAGTTAATGGAGTGAAAGTCTCCTATGCGCCTGTCGAGAGGAAGCATTAGTAAGCTGCAAGGGTGGTAACTGTGAAGTTACATCTGGAGTAAGCAGGACTACAAATGGCTGAACTAACGAACAGGAACCTGATACAGAGGCATGTTGTACAGGGTGAACAAGCACATCTTTGTGAAGCCCAGTCTCGATGGATATGGACAGCATGTAGATCAGGTAGTGTTAGCCGGAAAGCAATTTACCTTACCGAGGGAGATCTCCTGATGTCGAGAACATTAAGGAGAAGTCAGCAGAGGCCATAGTAGTCAATGGGACATGAGCTGTAAGGACTACAGAGTTCTCACGAATTGACGAAGGGCTGAACGTATTGTGAAGTAAAAATTCGTATAGGAATCATATGATAGCCTATACTTAAAAGTAGCGGAAAGGGATAGTTGGTGTAAAGAGCAATTATTCTATGCTTTACGAACCGCCTGTTACGAGACCCGTACGGCAGGTGGTGTGAGAGGCGCACCTCGTCAGTTACAACTGGCGAGGCCGTCTACTCGATTAGGTGTAGTTTTTTATTTCATTCGTTGGTAACAATCTAGAATCTTCTAACGCTGCTGTTCTGTGTCCCGCTTTTTTAAGATAATCTTGGTTTTGGGCGAATTCCATAAATTTCAAAACAGACTCGTGTTCTACCAACAAAACCGCATCCCATTTTTCCGAGTCAGGTCCAATCAGAAAGTTTCGGCTCTTTCCAAAATAGATAATTCGGCTTCCAGCTTTCTCTAATTCGGGTAGAGTGCTGTCCATATATAATTGATAGGCTTCTTCTCCACTGATGTTTTTAGTAGGTTTTAATTCTTCTAAATTTGTATAGTCAGCCGTTTCTCTAAATTTCAGTAAGTTCAACATCACTACCTTTCCTTTGTCGTGGAAGTTTTGATAAAATTCTTTTCCCGCTTCAGGACTTGCATCAATGTGTTTGCTCATATTTTCTTCAATTTCGGATTGTTATTTTAAATTACACCTAACGGTTTGTGTATGAAACGTAGCGTGTAAAAAGACACTAACTTTTCGGATAAACACAGAGCCAAATTTTTATATTTTGTTTTTAACTTTTCTCTTTTTAAAAGCCAAATTAAAAATTTGGCGGACTTTATAAATAAGCACAAACCTTTCGGTTAAGCATTTATTAGCTATGTTTTATACACCGTGTTGTACACAGTTATTACTTATAATAATCTTTTTTCCTAAACCGATAGTCCAAAAGTATTTTGCTTTTTCTTTGTCTTCCAAAACCCATTCTTCATTATCGGAATAATCTCCGTTTTCTTTCATTTCAGATATCATTTCCTCAATATCAACTTCACAAGAATCTCTAAAAATCCCTATCGAAGATTCAAGAAAAGCATAACAGTAAGGTTCCTCAGTTGTATCAATTTCACCTACATTATTTTTAGTCAAAATTTCAATTAAACTATGACTATCAGTCTTGAAAGGATTAATTCCATATAACTTAATTTCTGTTTTTTCAGGGAAAGGACCATAAATGAATTCAATAAATTCTATTTTTTCTGAGTTATCTAAGTCAATTCTAAGTTCCCAATCATCATAGAATAGTTGTTTGTCAGTTCCGCTTGAAGCTTTGCCAAATTTTTGAATTAATTCAGTTTTAGAAGTTCCCAATTCCAAAATTTCTTTATTCTCAAATTCTATTCCTTTTAATGGATGTAAAATAATTTTCTTCAAATTCTATGAGTTTTTCTAATTGTGTACAACGTTGGCTATCACTCACTTTAAAGTTAACCGTTTAGTAATAAATAATGTGCTAATCTTCAACAAAAAGGCCCGTCCCTTCTATCAGAAGAAACGGGATTTAATCCTTTTTACTTAATATCAATTACAAAGTACTCACTACTCCTTCACCGCCTTTTCAAAAGCGGCTGTGCCGCCTACAATAGGAATAGAAATGCTAGTACCGTCTAAATCAACGGTGAGTTCGGTGCCTGGGGCTGGCCAAAGCGTAAACTCACGGTCGGAAGACATAATCATGACGCCAATCTGTTGTCCAGCGGCAATAATTTGGTCGTCTGGTTGCAATTCAAAAGACATTTCGTAGAACTTGCCCGGTACCAAAGGCTCGCTTTCTCTTAATGATTTATAGTTCTGAGGATCGGCCCAACCACGGGTAATCAGGTTGTCGGTAATTTTAGAATTTCTACCTTCCGTCCATGGCAAAGAAACCAACCAAACCGAGAGGTTGGCGGCTGGTTTACTGCTCGCTAGTTTAATGGAAACCTTCACTTTTCCAGAAATATGCACTGGGGCAGTAAGCACTGGAGAAACATAGAGCAATCTATGTTCGGTGACTTCAGCTTGGGCTAAAGTGGCACCAGAGAAAGAGTAATTATCTACTAAAGTCTCTTTGCCTTGATTAGCCGAACGTTTTGTGCTGATGCCACCTGCTTTCGGAGCACCTTTGGACAAGAAGAACTGCACAGGTTTGGCTTCTGGATTTGGGTAATCGGCATAAGCAGTGGGCTTGTCATTGGGGTCGTTTTCTCTCACAATCCAAGCTTTCGCATCATTCTCGACTCCATTTTGAACGCCATGTAAATAGCGCGTAAACCAACGGTTCATCATCGACATTGGGGGAGGGCCACCATGTCCGCCTTGGTGGTAATATATTTGAGTAGGAATGCCTTTTGCCTTGGCGGCTTCAGAAATACGTAAGCTATGCTCTGGCACCACGTTCCAATCGTTAAAACCATGCGACATCAAGAGCGCAGCCTTCATCGGCCCCATATCATTCAAGTAATCACGGCCTGCCCAAAAATCATTGTAATCGCCCGTGATCCTGTCCATGCCGTTTTTCATTTCCGTGTCTCTTACGGTCTTATTGTTATAAGCACGTTTCGATTCGTCACCGCTGTGAATAAAATCATAAAGCACATCAATGTCTTCGCCCAAATAGCCTCCCGGAGACCTGATCAAACCATTTGATCTATAATAATGGTAGTAGGAGGTGTTCGGTGCAATAGGAATAATGGCTTCCAAACCTTCAACCCCCGTAGTAGCGGCTGCCAATGGCAATGTTCCATTGTAGGAAGTACCCGTCATGCCCACTTTTCCGGTGCTCCAAAATGCTTTTACTTCTTCATTTCCATCTGGGCTGGTGTAGCCTTTTGCTCTTCCGTTCAGCCAGTCTATCACTGCTTTTGGGGCTAAGGATTCATTGTCGCCACCCACGGTAGGAGAGCCCTGAGAAAGCCCTGTGCCCGGTGAGGAAGAATGCACCACGATATAGCCGCGTGGCACCCATGTTTTGATCTGAGAGTTTGAAATGATTGGTCGCTCGCCTCTGCGCGTTACCGTAGGGTTTACCCTTGCAGGTGGGGTGGCACCCAATTCGTGTTTCACGTTCCATAAAACACCGTCAGCCAAAGAAGCGGTTCCCGCAAAATAAGGACTCGATTCGTAGACAATCGGCAGTTTCAAACCTTCAGTATCGGTTTGGAACGGACGGGTGACATCCACGTGCATGCGGTCTGGTTTGCCATCTCCATCCGTGTCAAATTCAGTTTCAACCCAAAGGTCATGTCGAATCCATTTTTCAGGATCGTTGAAGGCGGGAACAATCTGTGCTTCGCCATTTTCGAATACAGGAACGGCCTTTTGTGCATTGGCCATGGGTAAAAAGCCCAAAAAGAGCAGCGCAAAGCAAGCCGCTATATTCAGTACCGATGATTTTTTCATAAGCGTTTCTTTAGTAGAATAGAATCAAATGCGCCCAAGCTAATGGGACGATGACAGGAAGATAGACGAAGCCCGTCAATAAGACAAATCATACTCCTTATTTAGCCTCTATGAAGATTAGGTTGAGGCTTTTGAATACAGCTTTTTGGCGCGTTGCAGATCCACTAGTCTTAGCGTCTCGCTAAGACTAAAATACAAAGCTTATTAGATTTTATTAGTAGGGGTGGGCTTAAATCCTCGTTGCAAACGAAGATTAGTGGGTGCGGTTGCTTAGGTTGAAAGAGATAATTTAATATTAGGTGGGGTCTCAGCGAGACGCTAAGACCAGTGTGAGCCCTTATTTAGCCTCTATGAAGATTAGGTTGAGGCTTTTGAATACAGTTTTTTGGCGCGTTGCACATCCGTTTTACCGGCCTCATCTATGGCCAGGAAGTAATCCAATTGCCATTGCTGTGTTTTGAGGGCTTGCTTGCTCAGAGGTTTGTCCCATAAAGGATATACCCGAATGGCCCTTTTTCCTTCTTTGGAAGCACTGGAGAAAACGCCTTTTTCTACCAACACCTTTTTAGGGAAAATGAACTGCCCAATTTGATTGTCGGAACGCACATTGACGACTACAAAATCGATCTGGTCCGAAGCATCAAAAGGCTGGATGGGGCCATTGTTCAATCGTTTCCAAAGCGTAACAAACTGCCCAATTTTAGTAGGAGTGACCTTCGCGTTTCTGCTGACAATCTGTAAACCATTAAGCTGGAATGTGCAGGCTCCGTATTCTTGACTTTCCTTTTCTAGGGTGAAATGGGTCAGTTCAAAACCCAATGGCTTGTAGATATTGTCTTTAATGGTTTGGAGGTTTGGGTTAAGCATTTAACTCTATATTGACGTTGAACTTAGGGAATTAATAATATGGTTGCTTTCCAAAAATAACCGAACCATTACTTTAACGTTTTGGCGCTTGGCGCTGTGGCGGATTTTGAAGCACGAAACTGTCAATACACTACAAATGTTGATGCCAGATAGAATGTTCAATTAACCACATCACCCGCCAATGAGCCAAACGCCTGTTAGTGGCTGGGCTTTTTTGGAGTCATAATTACTACTTTTTAAGTCCGATTAAATGTTCTTTGTATTTCTTAAATTCTATGTCTTTAGGGTTGAGATGTAGTATAAAATTAATTTTACCCAATAAATGCTCTATATAATTTCTGTATTTTATGTTTTTACGTTGCATATGATCTTGAAGCCCAAACTTAATTATATAGTGCATTTCTTGTCTTAATTTGTTTCTCTTATGGAAAACAACTTGAGGCTTTTCATTAACGACAATTCCAGTAACTGTTTGTCGTTCGTTTGGCTTCATTAATTTTATTTTATCGGGGTGCAATGTCAGACCCAATTGTCTTACAGTATCTTCAACTAACTCAATCAACGTTTTTTCGTCAAAGTTTCCTGAAAAACTCAAGTCGTCAGCATATCTTGTGTATCTAATGTCGTTAGCCAAACAGTGTTTAATAATTATATCATCAGCACCTTTAAAAAAAATATTTGATAAATATGGACTAGTAGGTGCACCTTGAGGCAAACAACCGTCCCTAGTACATAGTTTAGAGAGTAGGTTTGAGATTAATGCTGAATATCCGAATGAACGAAATATTGATTCTATATTTTCTCTTTTGATTGAAGGGAAAAAATCTTTTAAATCAAGAGTTAGAACTTTAGGCTGATTCTTATGAAATTTCACATTCTCAATTAAACCTACCTTTTTTCTGTATGCCTTTGCGAAAGGACTTACCTTTTCTACTTCAAGAATATTCACTAAAATCCAATCTTGGATTTCTTTCAAACTGGGAAGAGGCTCTGAAATTTTTCGCATCTTCCCATTCTTCTTCTTTATTTCAAAGTCTCTATAAAAGTAAGGTGTATAAACAACTGCACGCTTGATGTAATCCTTTCTATAGCCAACTAAAACAGATAAATGAGAGGTGTTATAAATAACTGGAAAGCCTTTATCTAATAATGGTTTTGCGTAATTTAAGCAAAGGACAATGTTTTCCGCTGAATATCCTGATTGGGAAGCTTTAATTTCAAATTCTTGCTTATACTGTTCAAATTTCATCTCTTAAAATCGTTAATGAGTCGAGGGCAATACCCCCGACTCAGTTAGTGAATACGGGTTTAAGCGGGGTGGAGCCTCAGCGGAACCCCACTTAAACCCGAAGGCTTGAAAACCCATTCAATTACAGAGCAGTGACTCACTGCTCCGGTGTCAACCAAAGTCAACACAGTATTTTAAGAAAGAACTAAAAAGTAAGCTCGTTTTGTCTTGGTATAAATATAAAGTTTTTTTCTCTTCTATTTTTACCCAAACGGTTTTTTTCGTCTTTCTCAATCCATTCACTTTTTGTGGTTTTTTTATAAGTGATTTCTAATTGCTTTAATAATTCTAAACCCTTTGGAGTTAAAATAACTCTTTGTTTGTTGTAACTAACTAATTCATCTTTAATGGCTATTTGAGTTTGATTTGCAATTTCATTGTAATCTACTCCTTTCCTAGCAAGTCTTTTTAGGGAACCATTTCTAAAAATCACATCTAGCAGTATATAAAGATTTTCTTTTTCCATATCTAGTATCTTGGGAATGGTGCTTTATAGTTTACTTCATTTTTTTCATAATCGTGCCAAAAGATTGGGAAGGTATTATTTGGTGTCCTGTACAAAGTGATCAATCCTTCTGATTGTCCATAGCCGAAACTATATTTC
The DNA here is from genome assembly GCF_001592935.1 of Roseivirga echinicomitans. Classification (GTDB taxonomy): domain Bacteria; phylum Bacteroidota; class Bacteroidia; order Cytophagales; family Cyclobacteriaceae; genus Roseivirga; species Roseivirga echinicomitans. Next base: position 273,089 of record NZ_LRDB01000050.1, on the reverse strand, counting down.
TTTGAAGGCAATAGTTTTTCAATTTCTTTCATAATTGCTGTTTTTTCCTCTAGTTCAGGGGTTGTATAGTGGTCGCTAATTTCTTTTTGGGTAACTATTTCAGTGTAGTATCTCACACCAATACTTTCCATGTAATTAACGGCTTGCTGGTGTGAAGCAACAGTAATAACTCTTATCTTATCTAAAGTAATATTTGGGTTTAATAAAATTTGTTCAATTGTTGATTTAATTGTGTCCCCTGTTCCTAAAAAGTCATCTAATAGAAAAATCCTCTCGTTTTCTGCTAAAGTAAATGGTAATTCAAGTTTATCAAATGCTTCAATTTCTTTAAACTCTAAATGATTATATCTTTCAAAAAAAGGTCTAACCCCTCTTAAAATAATTAGAACCCCGTGTCCACTCTTTGTCACTTCTTCGTCCTTAGGTTTCATAACAGGAAACAAAATAATCTTGCTTAGATTATGGATTTCTTCTTGAGGAATTATGGTGTTGAAAATATGAACTAATTTACCTTGGTATTCAGTAAATGTTAACCAAGTATATCTTTCAGCTAATTCAAGGAGTAAATTTTGCTGCTTATCATTCAGGTTGCCAAGTAACTCACAGAAATTACGAAACACAACTTCGTGCATTTCCTTGTCGTGCCAGCGTTTTGCGTTAAAAATTGAATATAGTCGTGCAAAGGTTGTTGGATTCATATCTTTATTTCCTTTTCATTCATTTTTTTTCTGTGCGATTTGTTGTCATAGCCTTGCCACTAATGTTATGTATCGCTCACTTTTATGAGCGTTATATTTCTAATGGTTTACTTAATATGAGCGTTAGCTGACGATAAACTGTTGGCTAATACTCACTTTATAAATCTACACTTTGATATTTAGATTGTCTAACGGTGATTTTATTTTTTTCCAGCCCTTATGAGTAATATGAGTATATACTCTTTCGGTGTATATTCTTTATCGAAAAACCTTAACGTTTCCAAAGAAGAATCTATTCGTAACCCTTAAACTCTAAACTTTGTACCCTTAAATTCTAAACTCTGAATTGTTTACATCTTTTCCCCTCAAACCCTTTCTCGCAATTCATCTTTGTTTAGTTTTGTTGCCTTTAAAACACGACCAGTACATGCAAGCACATTTTCAGCGAATCGCCAAAGAACTTTCAGTAAACCTAAAGCAAGTAGCCACTACGGTAGACCTTCTTGACCAAGGAGGAACAGTGCCCTTTATTGCCCGATATAGAAAGGAATTAACAGGCAGTTTGGATGAAGTTCAAATTGCTGACATTCGTGATAGACTGTTGCAGCTGCGTGAACTGGACAAAAGAAAAGAGGCGGTTTTAAAGTCGTTAAAAGAACAAGAAAAGCTTACAGACGAATTAGAGAAACAAGTAAACGAGGCCGAAACCATGGCGCGTTTAGAAGATATTTACCTGCCTTATAAACCAAAGCGCAGAACGAAGGCCACGATAGCCCGCGAGAAAGGACTAGAGCCTTTGGCAAAGTTTATTTTTGAACAAACCAATGCTGATCCATACACCAAAGCCGCTGACTTTGTGGATGCTGAAAAGCAGGTAGAAGATATTGAACAGGCCTTGCAAGGCGCTCGTGATATTATGGCTGAGTGGATGAATGAAGATCCAGAAGTGAGGGCCAAAATGCGTAGGTTCTTCCAAGAGAAAGCCGTTTTCAAAGCCCGTGTTTATCCGGGAAAGGAAGTAGAAGCACAGAAATACAGAGATTACTTTGAATGGGAAGAGGGCGTAGCGAAAGCTCCATCGCACCGAGTTTTGGCCATGCGTAGGGGCGAAAGCGAAATGTTCCTGATGTTGGACACTGTCCCTCCTGAAGATGATGCGATTGAGCTGCTGGATCGTCAACTCATCCAAGGACATTCACAAAGTGCCGAGCAAGTGAAGTTGGCCATTAGAGATTGTTATAAGCGTTTGCTTCAGCCGAGTATGGAAACGGAATTGCGCATGATTTCCAAGAAGAAAGCGGATGAAGAAGCCATTGATGTATTCGCCAAAAACATGAAAGAACTGCTGATGGAAGCTCCTTTGGGCAGTAAAAATGTAATGGCCATCGATCCGGGTTTTAGAACAGGCTGTAAGCTGGTGTGTTTAGACAAACAAGGAAGTTTACTTCATTTTGAAGCGATTTACCCACACGAACCACAAAGACAAACCACCAAAGCAGGCGCTACCATTAAGCACTTGGCAGAGAAGTTCAATATTGAAGCCATCGCTATTGGCAATGGAACCGCAGGCCGTGAATCAGAGACTTTTCTAAGCACATTAGGCTTGCCAAAATCCATCACGGTGGTGATGGTGAATGAAAGTGGCGCATCCATTTATTCTGCTTCGCAAATTGCCAGAGATGAATTTCCGAATGAAGACATTACCGTGCGTGGAGCGGTATCTATTGGTCGTAGGCTGATGGACCCATTGGCTGAATTGGTGAAAATTGACCCGAAATCCATCGGAGTGGGACAATATCAGCACGATGTAGACCAAGGCGCATTAAAGCATTCTTTGGATGATGTGGTGATGAGTTGTGTGAATGCTGTGGGCGTGGAAGTCAATACGGCTTCTGAGCAATTGCTGACTTATGTAGCGGGTTTAGGGCCTCAGTTGGCCAAAAATATTGTAGAATATAGAAATGAGAACGGCCCGTTTAAAGACAGGAAGTCGATTAAAAATGTAACCCGTTTGGGTGAAAAAGCCTTTGAGCAAGCGGCTGGTTTCTTGCGGATTCGCGGAGCCGTCAATCCATTGGACGAGAGTGCGGTGCACCCTGAATCTTATGCCATTGTCAACCAAATGGCGAAGGATTTGAAATGCTCTGTTACTGACCTTATTCAGAAAGAGGAGCTGAGAAAGCAAATCGACCTGAAGAATTACATCACCGAACAAATTGGATTACCCACCCTAAAGGATATTTTAAGCGAACTGGCCAAACCTGGCCGTGATCCCAGGGAACAATTCGAAGCCTTCAGTTTTATGGAGGGCGTCAATAATATGGAAGATCTTAGGGCAGGCATGAAATTACCGGGCATTGTGACCAATGTGACCAATTTTGGTGCATTTGTAGACATTGGAGTGCATCAGGATGGCTTGGTGCACATCAGCCATTTGTCCGATACTTTTGTGAGCAACCCTGCCGATATCGTGAGCGTACAGCAACGCGTAGAAGTTACTGTACTAGAAGTAGATGCCAGCCGGAAACGAATTTCATTGTCGATGAAAGGCGAAGCAAAACCTCAGGTGAAAAGAAGCGAAAAGCCTAAATCTCAACCTCAACCAAAAGCCAAAGTTCAGAAAGAATCCGAAGGAGATCTGGCCAGTAAGTTGGCCGCCTTGAGGGGGAAATTTGGGGGGTAGTTATGGGGTATTAGTTATTAGTTACGAGGGGAAACAGTTGATCACTGGCGCGCACATGTTGTGCGTGCCTATCTTATTCCTTAACGATAAGCGTAATACTGGAAGATCAGTCCGCACTGCAAGTGCGAACTAGGACGGGAGGCAAAAAGTGTGTTATGGGAACATCACTGGTGTGCACATGTTGTGCGTGCCTATCTTATTCCTTAACGATAAGCGTAATATTGGAAGATCAGTCCGCACTGCAAGTGCGAACTAGGAGATAAGGAAATCGGTAAAGAATAACGAAAAAACAGTGAGGTAGGGAACTCAATTTCCTGAAAAAAGTTTGCCTTAACCCTTAACCCTTAACCCTTAACCCTTAACCCTTAACCCTTAACCCTTAACTGACTACGAAGCTTCGCCAGCTCCTTCTCCACCTTCACCAGCCCCTTAAGCTGTTCCAGCTTTTCGATGGTCTTTTGAAGAAATTTCTGATGTGCATCAGATTCGGGGTGAAATGCCTTGTGCTTCATGGCGCTACGGATTTCGTCCCAGCTTTTAATGAAGGCCTTCGTTTCTTTATCGAAGTAGACGTCCATAAACTTCCCCCAAATGTATTCTTTGGCTAAATCGTTGGGATGCAACATGTCTTTTTCATAAAAGCGATAATCCCTCAAATCGTCCATTAGGAGTTCATAGGCAGGGAAGTAATCCACTTCATCGGCATAAGTACTAATCTGGTGACAAGCCAATCTCAGAATGCTTTTGCTCACCATGTTCAGCTCCAAAGTGTCTTTGACATGTCTCACAGGACTTACGGTGAGAATTATCTTCAGTGCTGGGTGTCGATCTTGAAGCTGTTCTTTCAGGACCATAAAAGCATTGGTAATCTCATCAGGACTCAATAGCCTTTTGTTGAACTGGCCAGCGGGAGTTTTGTGGCAGTTCGCCACGAGCATCTGCGTCTTTTTTTCTTCATACACCCAAGCGGTACCAAAAGTAATCATCAGGGTATTTGATTTCCGAAGTGCCTTGGTGAGTCGGTTGCGCTGATGATTAATGTGAGACTCCAGCTGTTCTTGAGATTTTCCGTGAAGCTCAGAATGCACTTTGTAATTGAAATGGATGCCATCACGAACCAAAAAACTGCTTTCGGGTAATCGTTCTTCATCAAGTGCTATTTCTATCAACTCGAAAATGGAGAGGGGGTTGAAGATCGTGCCGAATGGGTTCTGCTCAATTTTGAATTTATGCTGAGAAAGCTTCTTCCCAATATTATCCGCAAAGCAGGAGCCTATGGAAATCAATGGGGTTGATAACTGAATCTTATGAGAAGAGGATTTCGGGCTTAATTCGGTTCGGAACATGTCCAAAGATAACCAATGTAGGAACGGCTAAAAATAAAAACGGACACCAATAATTATTGGCGCCCATTTATCTGACCAAGTGTTTTTGACCTTGACCATTCACCCTTCTGACAGAAAGAGGTGTTATTTTAAACTAGAGAGAGATCTTACTATTGCTTGTGATCCTTCATCCACTTTGGTTTCACTTCCAGACAATTTGAAAGCTACGCGTAAATTCATTCTGGCATTTACCAGTCGGCCACGTTGTTTACCAGGGATCCAATCAGGAGAGGTAAGTAGCATGCGTACCGCTTCGGTATCGCAACCCGCTCCAATACCTCTTACCACTTTGATGTCTTCCAATTTACCTTCTTTGGTCACCACAAAAGACACAAATACATTTCCTTCAATACCCATTTTTCTGGCTTGTTCCGGATATTTAAGATTGGTTAAAAGGTGTTTGCTGTAGGCGTCCGTGCCTCCAGGGAAAGTAGGGGGCTCCTCTACAATAAGAAAAACTTCATCCGAATTTTGCTCTCCAGCGATACCCACCACTTGGCCCACTTGGTCTAGTGGTTCAAGGCTGATATCTTCATCGGAACATGAGAACGCAACAAATAGCAGCGCAGCAAGTAATAATGTTGATTTTTTCATAGTAACTAAGTTTTATCCGAATTAAACTATTTAAATAGTTAATAGCAAACAAACTCAGTTATTTTTGATGGAAGTTCTTGAGGAAGCAATTGATAGGGGGTTAAGCCTTACCGTCTTGACCACCTAAATGCTCACATTCAATCAATTTTTTCATGCTGATAAAGTCGACAGGTACTTTTTCGTAATTGTAGATCTGACGCAGGGTAGTGGTGTAATTATTGTCACCCATACTCATGTCCACATCCGTCATTTCCATTTGGCAAGGATGCTCATAACCGCAAGCATGCGTAATTTCAAGAATTTCCTTTCTTAGTGTTTTAGCATAATTATAGAAACGCTCTGATTTAAGCGTAGGGTCTATGCCTGCTTGCAACCACTTTTTCTGTGTGGCCACTCCAGCTGGACAAGTATTGGTATGACATGAAAGCGCTTGAATACAGCCAATGGAAAGCATGGCTTCTCTCGCTAGATTGATCAAATCTGCGCCCATACTAAAAGCCATTAATGCACTAGAAGGGAAACCCAATTTACCCGAAGCGATAAATACCACGCGGTCCGTTAGGTTCTTTCTTTTAAAGATTTGATACACCTGTGCAAAAGCAAAAACAAAAGGTAATGCTACGTGATTCGCAAAGGCTGGAGGGGCAGCACCCGTTCCGCCTTCACCGCCATCAATGGAGATAAAGTCTGGCCCAATGTTACGTTCTACCATCAGGTCAGTCAGTTGTTCCCACATGTCCAATTTTCCTACGGCAGATTTAAAGCCAACAGGCAAGCCAGTATTGTTGGCAATGTCTTCGATGAAATCCAGTAACTCTGGAATAGTTGTAAAAGCGGTGTGGCTAGACGGAGAAATTACATCTTGCCCCATAGGGACGTGTCTGATTTCTGAAATTTCTTTGGTGATTTTGGAAGCTGGTAAAACGCCTCCTTTGCCAGGCTTGGCGCCTTGAGAGAGCTTAACTTCAATGGCCCGGATGTAATCAAAATCGTTTACCAATTTCACCATCTTGTCCATATCGAAATTGCCTTCTGGCGTTCTAACTCCGAAGTAACCTGTACCAAACTGGAAGACGATATCTGCACCATGTTGGTGATGATAGGATAAAGAGCCTTCACCGGTATTATGATAACACCCCGCTTTTTTGGCGCCTTTGTTCAATGATTCTATGGCCTTGGCGGATAAAGAGCCAAAACTCATGGCCGAAATATTTACAATGGATTTAGGGCGAAATAACCTCTTCCTTTTATTGTATTGCCCCATTACTTTGGCGCAGGGAATTAGGTCAATGTGAGTTCTATTCGGGTGATTGGGGGCTGGGTTATAAGGTAGCATGGTTGGGTTAATGAACACATAACCAGGAGATGCCTGATCTTGGTCTGAACCAAACCCAGTATAGTTGTTCTGCCTTTTTGAAGAGGCATAAACCCATGTGCGCTGACTTCTGTTGAAGGGAAGTTCTTCACGGTTATTCGCTACTATATATTGTCGTAGTTCTGGACCAATCTTTTCCAGCATATATCTAATATGTCCGACTATTGGGAAGTTATGTGTGATGGTGTGCTTGCGCTGAATAATATCCCTTAAGAAAAGGACGAATAAGAAAAATAAAACCCAGCCCCACCAAGGAACTACTGCTAGAAACGATTGAAATGACTCCATAATCACAATTAAGTGGATTTTAGTCAAAGTAGTATTTCTTTATCAGCATTTAAATTTATGGACCTGATTTTTATAGTCTAAATGAAAGGGAATCGAGGTTTGTGAGAATAAAAAAGAGGGGAGAATGTCGTGTAAATTACCCCTCTCTTTGTAATGTCTAATAAGTACGGATTACTCTGCCTGAGCCCGATATTTTAGAATTGATCTGCGGATCTCCTTTGTAATAAACATCTCCGGAGCCTGAGATTTTGATGGTTAGGCTTTCTTCGGCAGTCACTTTAATATTTCCAGAACCTGAAAGGCTAGCGTCAACGTCCTTCGCATTTAATCCGTAAGAGTTAATGTCTCCAGAACCCGAAATTGAAGCAGTGAGGCTGTCAACCATTCCGCAGAGGTTGATTTTTCCTGAGCCAGTGATCTTTAGATTCAGGTTGTCCAAATCCAAACAATTCTCACTTTCAATATCTCCTGATCCTGTTAGTGTAATGTTTTGGAAATCCGGAGCCGAAATATAGACCTTCAACCTTCTGGCCCTTTTTATATTGTGATTGCTTTTGATAATGAGCTCGCCATTGCTCACATAGGTGTCTACAATAGAAAGTAGATTTTCGTGGGTTTCAACCCTGAGCGTTTGCTCATCGTCTTGAAGTAAATAAACGTCTGCTTCAATCTGCAGTCTTATAGAGTGAAAATCATCCACCACACGTGATTCGTTAATGATCGGGCCATTTCCCGTGATGTCATCTAGTGAACAACCTGAAAGGGCTAAAATTGCAAAAGGCATTAAGAGTAAATGTTGCTGTTTCATGTTTTTGAGTTTGTTGTTGTATCCTTATGACGATTGATGCTGTCACCACACGTATGGAAATGAATTATTTTTTTTAAGTGATAAGAAATGGAGAACAAGGGGCTTGATTTAGCGGCAAATAATGAGCGAAACACTATCTTCGCGTAGTGAACTATCAACAGACGCTCGACTATTTGTTTTCATCTTTACCCATGTATCAGAGGGTGGGGAATGTGGCTTTTAAGAAAGACCTCACCAATACATTAAAACTTTGCGAGGCCGTGAAAAACCCTCAACATAAGTTTAAGTCCATTCATGTGGCGGGTACCAATGGGAAGGGAAGTTCTTCTCACATGTTGGCCTCTATTTTTCAATCGGCTGGTTATAAGGTAGGGCTTTATACTAGCCCGCATTTAAAGAGTTTTACGGAAAGAATTAGAATCAATGGTTCTCCAATTCCCGAACAGAATGTGGTTGATTTTGTAGCAAGAATTCAACCTACCATAGATGAAATTCACCCTTCATTTTTCGAAATGACGGTGACCATGGCTTTCGATTACTTTGCCGAAGCGCAAGTAGACATTGCCATCATCGAAGTAGGCTTGGGGGGAAGGTTGGACTCCACAAATATCATCATTCCGGAACTTTCGCTGATCACCAATATTGGCTTCGATCATATGGACATGTTGGGCAATACTTTACAAGAAATTGCCTTTGAGAAGGCTGGAGTAATAAAACGAAATATTCCTGTGGTTATAGGAGAGTCCCAAAGTGAAACAACTCCTGTTTTTACAGAGAGGGCGAAAGAGATGAATTCCGAGTTGATATTTGCAGATCAAGAGCCCTTGAACACAGCCAATTACTCACTTGACTTACCAGGAACTTACCAAGCCAAAAACATTAAAGGCGTATTGGCCGCTGTCAATGTGTTAAGAAATAAGGGCTGGAAGATTTCCGAAGAAGCCTTGATCCACGGACTGGCCAATGTGAGCACTCAGACAGGCCTAAAAGGCAGGTGGCAAATTCTTTCTGAAGCTCCATTGACTGTTTGCGATACGGGGCACAATAAAGAAGCCTTCGATTATATCATTCCACAAATAGAGTCCTGTTCTTTTGAAAAGCTGTACATGGTTTTGGGCTTTGTCAACGATAAGAAGTTGGACACCTTGATTCCACGTTTGCCAGCCCAAGCGGAATTTATTTTCTGCGAAGCCAAAGTTCCTAGGGCCATGAAGTTGGAGCGGATTGAGGAATTGACAAGCCCTTTTCACCTGAAAGCAGACTTTGTACAGGACGTAAACGAAGCAATTGCTTTGGCCAAGTCAAAAGCCACAAAAAATGACATGATTTATATTGGAGGTAGTACCTTTGTGGTGGCCGAAATAGAAGCGTTATAAATGTCGAGACAGAAGCAGAAGAGGTTTGAAGAGTTAAAAGAGCGTGAGAATGTTCTGGAAGATTATAAGGCACTCTATACCCAACTCAGAGGAAATTGGAACAAGTTATACTTCAAAAATGAGCAACCGATTACCATTGAAATGGGCTGTGGGAGAGGTGAGTACACGACTGGTTTGGCCAGGGTTTATCCCAATAGAAATTTTGTAGGCGTTGATGTGAAAGGCGATCGATTATGGGTGGGCAGCACGCAAGCCATTGAAGAGAACCTTACCAATGTGGCCTTTTTGAGGGCTCAAATTCAAAGCATTGAAAGCTTCTTTGCGCCCAATGAAGTAGAAACCATCTGGATTACTTTTCCCGATCCTTTCAGAAGAGATGGTGATGCGAAACGAAGACTTACATCGCCTCGATACCTTGAGTACTACAAGGAATTACTTACAGAAAATGGTCAAGTCTTCTTTAAAACAGACAATACACCGCTTTTCGATTATACGCTTGAGCTGTTAAGTGAGCGAAACGATATCATTGATTTGGAGTACACCCGTAACCTCTATGATTCAGAGTACATGAATGATCATTACGGCATTAAAACCAAGTTTGAAGAGAAATTCTATGACCTTGGTGAAAACATTAAATACATGAAATTTAGATTCGACCATGGAAAATAGACCCTTCATAGACAAAGGAATGCAGTGGCTTGTACTTGTTTATGTACTGGCTTTTGGGGTTTTGATGCTGATGACCAACCATGGCGACTTTGTGCTTTGGCTCAATGACAGACATACTAGTTTTGGTGATTTCTTTTTTCAGTATTGGACCTACCTTGGTGATGGGGTTTTGCTGGCCATTGTAGCCTTGTATTTCTTATTCACCAATCTGCACAAGTTCTACTATATGCTGATTGCCATTGCACTGCAAACAGTCTTTGTTCATATTTTCAAACAATGGTTATTCGATGGTGAGCCAAGACCCAAAACCTTCTTTGCTGATCAGGTAGATCGCCTTAATTTTGTGGAAGGAGTCAATACCCGTGGTTTCGATAGTTTTCCTTCAGGACATACCGCTTCGGCCTTTACTTTGGCTTTTGTGTTAATTAGTATTTGCAAGAATAAAACTTTAAATGTATTGATCTTTATAGCTGCTGTATTGGTCGGGATATCAAGGGTTTATATATTACAACATTTCTTGAGAGATATCTATATTGGAAGTGTTTTTGGAATACTCGCTGCGCTTATCGCTTGGTACATTATGAAGCCTTATGCCGATAGACCTAAGCTCCAAAATGGTTTATTATTTAGAAAACCCTCCAAAAGTTGAGGTTGTTAAATGGACTGTATAAATAGTTTCATTATTTCACAAACCCATGGTGATCTCAGCCGATAGTGGTTTAGTAATCCATTCCCCACCTCATCACTAAAGTGGTAGGGTTTTCAAACAAGTCTCTGGCTTTATCCTGAAATTCTAAACCAGGAATGCTTTCCAGTTCTTCTTGAAATTCAGTTCGAGAAATCAAATAGCCACTGGGCTGACTTCCCATGATTTGCTTGATGGTTTCCACATCATTATACATTGGAATTTCGCGCTGTAGCGCAAAAACGAATGCAGGGTTAAGTCGTTTGAAGGCAATGATCATTTTGCTCGTGTCCATTTCTGGCAAAGTCTGTTGAACAGGGTTCTGCCCATCTACTTGCGGAAAAATCAAATGGAAGAAAAGCATAATGGTGACGCACCAAACGCTGATGTTCATCCACAATACGCTTTCTATGCTCTTTCTAGCAATACCTTGTTTGAAAATGAAAACACCCACCACAGACAGTGGGATAAAGTAAAACGCAAGATTCGTCAGCTCACCTAAAGACTTATCGCCTTGGAGTGCGAAATAGATGCCAATAGGGAAAACAATCAGCAGAATAGCGTAGAAAAACAGACCAATTCGGTTTCCGAGTTTAGCGAACCACTGGTTGTCTATTTTAGCAATGTAAGCGCCAATTAAAATGGCAATGAGTGGATAAGACGGAACCGTGTAGTTGGGCAGCTTGGTGCTGCTAATCGCGAAAAACACAACAATCACGGAAGCCGAGATAAGCACATACATCATTGCGCTGTCCTGTTTTTCCTTCCATGCATTTTTGAACGACTGCACTGAGAACGGAATAAAGGCCAACATGCCCAAACCAAACACAAAGGCAAATGTCAACAATGGACTTCCACTATGGCCTTCCATTGAATCGGAGAAACGAGAGAAATTGTGTTTGAAGAAAAACTCTTCTGTCCAAGCGCCATTAGTTTGAATATGCACGGCATAAAACCATGGCACAGAAATCAATAGGGCGAGCAGTAAACCGCCAAAGGGTTGTAATCGCCAAATCGTTTTCCATTTAAAGTCTTTTTGGGAGAAGAGGAAAATCAGAGCCGCCAAGCCCGGTAATCCTATCGCTACAGGTCCTTTGGTGAGCACACCGCAGCCAATGGCAAAGTAGAAAGACAGCAACTGCCATTTATTATTGGTTTTGTAGGCTTCGTAAAACGAATAAAACGCCCAAGTCATAAAGAACACCAAATAGGGGTCGGGCACCGACATATGGAATTGCAGTGCCAAATGAATAGACGAAATAAGCACTAGAGCAGCATTCAGCCCTGCTTTTTCGCCAAAGTGTTTCCTAGCAAATAGAAAGGTAATCATGATGGTGAAAACGCCCATTAAGGAAGAAAAGAGGCGTGCGCCAAACTCGGTTACTCCAAAAATAGCATAGCCCGCAGCCATAAAGTAATAATGAAGCGGTGGCTTGTCGGTGCGCAGTTGGTAGTTGTAATAGGGAACCACATAGTCGCCACTCTCAAACATTTCTCTGGCCGCTTCTGCATTTTTGGCTTCATCCAATGCGTAAACATCCAAACCGCTAATGTTGGCATAGCACACCGCAACGGCTAAAACGAGGATCAGTAAAAGTGACTTTTGCTTGTTCATGAATTGTCTGCAAATCTAATTGATAATGCTCAAGAATGGGAATGAAATCAAAAAAGGTCTGAAAAGGAATATTCGGTGGTAGAATTGGAGAAGAAGTCGTTTGTTCGACATTTCTCTTTTAAATCGATAAAATATGCTCCATTAACAGAATTGCCACTCGGATAATCAATAGAACCTGATAACTTAGAACCCGTTACAAGCCCAGTTACTCATCAAAACCAAAATGAAACACCTTTCTAAACTAATGCTCTTCTGCATTCTGCTTACTGTCTTTTCAACAGTAACCAAAGCGCAGGCACCCAAAAAACTGGATGCCGCTGAAATAAAGCAAGCCCTCAATAAACTGGAAGTACTGGGTTCGGTGCTGTACTTGGCGGCTCACCCCGATGACGAAAACACCCGACTGATTGCCTATATGGCGAATGAAAAGAACATGAGGACGGCTTATTTGGCCATGACGCGTGGTGACGGGGGACAAAACTTAATTGGTACCGAAATTCGTGAGTATTTAGGAATTATCAGGACTCAGGAGTTATTGGCTGCCAGAAGAAGAGATGGCGGAGAGCAATTTTTCACTCGAGCCAATGACTTTGGTTTTTCGAAAGATCCGAACGAAACATTGAATGTATGGGATAAGGATGATGCCTTGGCCGATGTGGTTTGGAACATCAGACGTTTTCGTCCAGATATTATCATTACGCGCTTCGATACCACTTTGGTACCGAGCGGAAGTATGCACGGTCATCACACGGCTTCGGCCCGTTTGGCCATGCAAGCCTTTGATTTGGCCAACGACCCCACCAAATACCCTGAACAGTTGAAGTATGTTCAGCCTTGGCAACCACAAACACTCTATTGGAATGGCTATAACTTTGGTGGTAGAAATGATGGAGAAGAGTTTGATGGTTCCCCTGGTTATTATACCATTGATTTTGGAGCCTACAACCCACTTTTAGGCCTCTCATATGACGAAATCTCATCCTTAGGTCGTAGTGAACATAAATCTCAAGGCTTTGGCAGCACAGGCCGAAGAGGTGAAAGCAAAGAAGTATTGATGTATTGGAAAGGTGAAAAGCCAAAGGCCGATATTTTTGAAGGGATCAATTCTTCATGGTCGAGGGTAAAAGGTGGTGCTGAAATAGGCACGTTACTCGCTAAAGCCAATAAGAACTATAACCTCAGCAACCCTTCCGTAATTATTGACGATTTACTGCAAGCCCGTGAGAAATTGGTGACAATCGAAGATGAGTATTGGAAGAAAGTGAAGTTGGAAGAACTAGATTTGGTCATCAAATCGGTACTTGGGCTTTATTTAGAAGTAGTTGCTGACGAGGAAACTAAAGTAAGCGGAGAGAAGCTAAGAATTAGTGTTGAAGCCATTAACCGTTCGGATGTTAAGGTGTCGCTCAATTCAATTGATTTCCCTGAGCTAAACCAGAAAGCCACAATCACTCAGTCATTGGCCAATAATCAGTCTTTCAGAAAGAATTTAGAATTTACCCTGCCTGAGCTTCCAAACTCAGAACCTTATTGGCTTCGCGAAGAAGGAACTGTAGGAATGTATAGGGTAGATGATCAAGCATTGATTGGGCTTGCTCAAAATACAGATGTACTCAACGCTACTTTTAATTTAACCATCAACGGAAAGCCTTATGCTTATGCTACATCGGTGGTTTATAAAGAGAATGATAGGGTAGACGGAGAAGTATACAGACCATTTGTAATGACCCCTCCAGTATATGTAAACATTGCTGAAAGCGTGTTGGTCTTTGCCGACAACTCAACCAAAGAGGTGAATGTGGTCGTGAAAGCCGGTACCAATAATGTTTCTGGAAAGGTAAGCTTGGATTTGCCTTCGGGCTGGAAATCAAGCCCTGAAAGCTTTGACTATAACCTCAAAGGAAAGCAAGAAGAAGCACGATTCAAGTTTCAGGTATTGCCTCCAACAACACAGCAAGAAGGGCAGGTAACGGCCAAAGTAACTTACAATGGCAAGTCATATCACCAAGGTTTGAAAGTGATTGATTACAAGCATATTCCTAGACAAACGATTTTCCCTGAAAGTACGGCCAAAGTGGTGCGCCTTAATTTGGAAAGAAAAGGTCAGTACGTGGGCTACATTATGGGCTCAGGTGATGCTGTTCCAGAAAGCTTAACACAAATTGGTTATACCGTATCTATTCTTGATCCGAACACGATAACAGCAGAAAGCTTGGCTGATTTTGATGCGGTAATCATTGGTGTGCGTGCTTATAACACTGTAGATAGAATGCCATTTATTCAACCTGATTTAATGGCCTATGTAAAGCAAGGCGGTACCGTGATTGCACAATACAACACCAGCATGAGGGATCAACCAGAGATTGGGCCTTATCCTTTTCAAATCTCAAGAGATAGGGTAACGGTGGAAGACGCTAAAGTGAGAATCTTAGCGCCTGATCATCCTTTGATCAATGGGCCCAATAAGATTACCGAAAAAGACTTTGAAGGTTGGGTGCAGGAGCGAGGGCTTTATTTCCCTAACCAATGGGACGAAAAATATACAGCAATCCTTTCCAGCAATGACCCAGGTGACAAACCGAATGACGGTGGCTTGATCGTTGGTCAATATGGCGAAGGCTATTTTGTGTATACAGGCTACTCATGGTTCAGAGAATTACCAGCAGGTGTTCCAGGAGCCTTTAGAATTTTTAGTAATATGATTTCGCTTGGAAACGAGAAACCAAAGAACACCAAGCTGAATCAAATCGAAAAGAAACGCTAATGAGCGCGCAAACAGAACAAGAAGCGAGGGATGCTAAACCTCCATTTTTTAAGAAGTGGTCTGGAATGTACTGGTTACTGATGGGTACATTGGCTGTATTAATTCTATTGTTTTACTGGTTTACAATCGCATACGCATGAGTTGGATTGACTGGGTAGTGCTTTTCGGCACATTGATTTCTATTGTAGTATATGGTGTTTGGAAAACTCGTGGCGACAATAACATTAATAGTTATTTACGTGGTGGTGACGATGTGAAATGGTGGGCCATTGGCCTTTCAATAATGGCCACTCAAGCCAGTGCCATCACCTTTCTTTCTACCCCTGGCCAAGCTTATACAGAGGGTATGGGCTTTATACAATTCTATTTTGGCCTTCCAGTCGCCATGATTATCATTTCGGTGTTCTTTTTACCGATTTATTATAAGCTCAAAGTTTATACTGCTTACGAATATCTTGAAACACGTTTCGATGTGAAGACCCGTATGCTTGCGGCCTTTATCTTTTTAGTACAACGTGGCCTTGCAGCTGGGATAACGATCTATGCACCATCAATTATTCTATCATCACTGCTTGATTGGGACCTAAGAGCAACGAATATCATCATAGGTGTTTTAGTAATTATTTACACCGTGTCTGGAGGAACCAAGGCTGTTACACAAACCCAAAAGACGCAAATGGCAGTAATGATGGGGGGAATGATCCTAGCTGGTATTTTGGTGTTGAATTCGCTGCCTTCAGGAGTGAGCATGAATGATGCCCTAAGTGTAGCTGGTAAAATGGGTAAACTCAACGTGGTTGATTTTACATTTGACCTCAAAAATAAGTACAGTTTTTGGTCAGGAATGACGGGTGCGGTTTTTCTCTTCTTGTCCTATTTTGGAACGGATCAATCTCAAGTGCAACGTTATTTATCTGGAAAAACCTTGTCTGAGAGCCGTTTAGGACTGATGATGAACGGACTACTAAAAGTGCCAATGCAGTTTATCATTCTCTTTATTGGTGTAATGGTGTTTGTGTTTTATCAATATAATCAACCCCCAATATTTTTTAATGAAACGCTGAAAGAGCAAGTTTACGAAACCGATAGGGCTGATGATTTCAGGGCTTTTGAAGATGAATACTCGGAAATATTTGCAGAAAAACTCACAGCGGTTGAGGGGCTTAATGAAGCGGTAAGAACAGGAGATGAGCTTGCTATAGAAGAGGCGAAGACAGCTGTTAATGCACTTCAAACCAAATCTGATGAAGTTAGGAGTAGGGCGATTACACTGGTTGGAGAGGCTGTTGAAGGATCAGAAACCAAGGATACGGATTATATTTTCATGGATTTCGTTCAGAAAAACATGCCTATTGGTATCGTAGGTTTACTATTTGCGGTTATTTTTTCAGCAGCGATGTCTTCTACATCCTCTGAATTGAATGCGCTTGGGAGCACGACAACAATCGATTTTTATAAGCGAGCAGTAAAAAAGGATGGTGATGATAATCATTACTTAAGGTATTCAAAACTCTTTACTCTTGGTTGGGGGATACTCGCCATCATTGTGGCGTCTACCTTATCTCTTTTTGATAACCTGATAGAGGCAGTCAACTTGATTGGCTCCTTGTTCTATCCAACCGTTTTAGGTATTTTTGTGGTGGCATTCTTCTTTAAGAAAATTAGGAGCAATGCCGTGTTTATGGGCGCTATACTCAGTCAAATAGTAATCATTGTGATTCACTATTTGAATACGCAGGATGCTGCAGGAATCTTTACCATGGGCTTCCTTTGGTACAATGCTTTCGGTTGTATTTTGGTGGTGTTATTTAGCTATCTCTTCAATTTAGTTAAGCCAGAGAAGCCATTGGAAGCGTAATTTCTCGACATTCTTCTAACACCTTATTGTGCTTTCTTCGATCAATAAGATGAAGCGCTTCGTCAGAGTCTAAAAGCTGCTGGCAGAGCACGATGTCTTTTTTTAGGAGCACTTGCTTTTCCGCCTTTGTAAGCGAAACCAAGCAACTGATAGGGTACAGGCCAGAAATTTCAATCCTGTCCTTTAAACTTCCTTTGGAAGGGTAACTCCAAGCCATGATTTTAAGTCCGCTGCATTCTGCATATCGGATGGCATCGCTGGTAAAGTTGGTGTTGTCTACAATCCATCCTGTAAACTTCTTGTTAGGGAACTTAGGCTGGTAGTGTGCAATCAGGTCATTGACCCTAGAATGGACGTAAAGGGCAATTTTTACATCTGATTTATAGCCGGGGTTGCTGTGGTACTTACATTCCATAAAGTGAATTTCAGTATCGTTTTCGGCCCTCACATCCACTTCATGCGATACGCATTTACCATCCAATACTACTCCTGACTGAACCTTGTAACCTTGGTATTCAAATAAGTGAGCAATAAAAGCTTCGAAAGGATAACCAGATGGCCCTAATTCAAGAATGGCTTTTTTAAGTTTGTACCTCCCTGCCAAGGCATAGGATGACTTCCTTAAAATGCCATAGGCTCTTTTGTATATTTCTTTGGTTGAAATTCCTTCGACTAAACAACCGAGTACTTCTTGGGTGATTTCCTCAATGAGTTCTGGACTTGCGCCAGATTTGAACAAGGAGTTTTCTAATTTTTCTATTTCAAATGGAACGAGTTCGCCAGAGTATTTCTTAACAAGGATTGTATTCATTGAGTTAATGCTACGTATTGAAAATAAAACTTATGTAATTTGAAGCTGTGTACGCCATAGTCGATATAGAAACCACGGGCAGTTCTGCCAATTACGGAAAAATCACCGAAGTAGCCATTCTAATTCATGATGGAAAGCGGGTAGTGGACGAATATCAGACGCTTTTGAATCCCGAACGAGTGATTCCAATGAATATTACTGCGCTAACGGGCATCTCAAATGAAATGGTAAGAGATGAGCCACGGTTTTTTGAAGTGGCCAAAGAAATCTACCAAATGTTGGAAGGAAACATCTTTGTGGCGCACAATGTCAATTTTGATTATTCATTTCTTAAAAATGAGTTTCAACAACTTGGAGGAACATTAAACCTCAAGAAACTCTGCACAGTCAGGCTTTCTAGAAAAGTATTTCCAGGGTTGAAGTCCTACAGTTTAGGGAACCTCTGCGATCATTTTGGAATTGCTAACCATGCGCGTCACAGGGCAATGGGCGATGCCAAAGCAACTGTTGAGTTGATGGACCTCATTATCGAAAATGATGAAAACCATATTGAGGCCTTTCTAAAGAAAGATTCAAAGGAAGGCTTTTTACCACCTCATTTGCCTAAAGCCACCTTTGATGCTTTACCAGAATTTACTGGGGTGTATTATTTTCATGATCAACATGGTGAAATTCTTTATGTAGGGAAGGCCAACAATATTAAGAAACGGGTAAAGGGCCATTTTTCGAATACCGATGTAGTGTACAAACAAGGATTGAAAGACAAGCTGTACGACATTTCTTATGAGGAATGCGGGGATGAAATGATCGCTTTCTTATTTGAGTCATCAGAAATCAAAAAACATTTCCCGATTTATAATAAGGCACAGAAATTCACCAATGCCAAATACGGCCTCTATCATTACCAAGATGGTAAGGGCTTCGATCGCTTATCGATTGGCAAAAAGATGAAAGGTACCTTGCCTTTGATCGGCTTTACATCTTTCGATCGTGCACGCGATTACTTGATCGAATTGGTAAAGAAGTTTGAGCTTGACCCCGAGCTATGCAGTCTGCCTGCGTCTATGATGATGTATTTTGGTTATTCGATAAAAACAGGTGGGGAAGGAAGCGAAGAACAGCGCGAAAGATTCAAAAAAGCCATACAAAGCATTAAAGAAAACTCTCAGTCGTTTTGCCTGTTGGGGCAGGGAAGAACCCACACTGAGAAATCCGTGGCTTTGGTAGAAAATGGGAAGTACTTAGGTTTTGGCTTCTATGAAACCGATCTGGCTTTCGACACCATTGATGATGTGAAGAACATTATCACAAATTATCCTGATACGCCTGATATTCAGAGAATTATTAATCAGTATTATTCCAAACGTAGGGTGATTCAATTTACCACTCAAACCCACCAGCCGAACTATGGCCTCTTTGCCTAGTGGTTCGGTTTACCACTTTAGTTTTACCATTACACAATAACTAGGTATGTAAAATACCTTTCTTTGGGTATTGGGCGAGATGTTTAAAGCTCTACCTTGGTAAGGTTAAACCACTGAAATAATTGTTTTATTTATCGAATAGATTTTGAAACAAAATGATGGATTAATCGCTTAAGAAGATATAGAATTCCCAAACATAAATACAATGACAAAGACTAAAGAAATTCGAGGAAAATTATTGAAGTACGCTGAAGGTAAGCTGCATGAATCTCAGGAAAAATCTGAGCGTATTATCAAGTATGTGAATGATGTAAGTACTGTTGGTAAAGAACTTTTTTATTCAAGTATCCTTTTGGCCGGGCATAAGTATATTAAGGTCGAACAAGAAGGCAAGGCTTAAGAAACGAAAGGTATGAAACATCCACACCCTTTGTTTGGCACTGGGTGTTGATTAAGGA
This sequence comes from Roseivirga echinicomitans, assembly GCF_001592935.1. Lineage (GTDB taxonomy): Bacteria > Bacteroidota > Bacteroidia > Cytophagales > Cyclobacteriaceae > Roseivirga > Roseivirga echinicomitans. Next base: position 253,598 of record NZ_LRDB01000050.1, on the reverse strand, counting down.
CTGAATTCCCATTTTGGGAATTTTTTTGAGCAAAATACACTCAAAAACTCTTTTTTAGCATATGGTAGGGCATTTGCCTGTATTGGTGTATTAAATACAACTACCGTGAAAGAACTAAAAGATATGGAAGGATTACTGGTTTGTCCGTTTACAAAAAAGTCACTCAGGCTAATGACAGAAAAGGAGTTAGTTTCATTGAATGCTCAGATTAAACACGGTGATTTATTTTTCTATCCAGGGGCTCCTGTAAATATTGAATTGACGGCTGCTTTGGTTACTTCAAACCAAACTTACATATACCCTATTATAAACAACATTAGTTACCTACAGCGGAATACAGCCATTGTTTCTAAAAACAGAACGGCCAATCATTTAAGAAGAGTATCTCCAAAGGAGATTGCCCAATTTTATAAAACTTATGGAATAGGAGAGGGTAATTTCATAGAAAAACCTTCAAAAGAACTTAATAGTAACCCGATAAGCCAAGAAAAAATAACTCAATTGGCTAGACTTCTTCCCAAAGGAGGTGAATATTTCATGAGTGTAGTGACGCACGATGTAGACTCTATTCATAACCTTACTTATGGTAGATCATTCAAATACTATTTCCATATGGATTTTTCATTGTCAAGGTTGTTGGCGGTTAAGGACGAACTTCCGAGAGAAACGATTCTAGTTTTGGGAGATGTAGATCATTTGCCATTTGACGATAGTTCGGTAGAAGCGTTGTTCTCTTTTGACTATATCAATAATTATGAAAAGGATGTTCAGGAGTTGGCCTACGAGGAGTTGAAGAGGTGTTTGAAACCAGATGGTGTTTCGATTATGCTTTACGACAATTCAAAGCCTATGCATGCAAGTAGCCAACTTAAATCAGATCAGAGATCGAAGAAGGCATTGGCTATGATTGCTCCATGGAAAAAAGTAAAGCTTCCTAACATCTTCTTTTATCCAATTAATAAAGAAACGGAAGCTCCCGAAAGTACAGGCTTTTTCAGCCAAAGTATCGCCTGGTAGACCACTCATCCAATTCATTCCGATCCGTTCAAACTATTTTTACGTTTATTAGGTTAGACTAAAAAAAACGAGGCATGAAAACCAAAATAATATTAATTAGTGGTTTGGCTATTTTACTTGTGGCCAGTGTTATCACGCTCAGGGGTCAAGAAGATGAACTATCTGGAGTAGATTTAGATCAAGACAAACCGAAATACGAAATTCAGTTAACGGAGGAAGAGTGGAAGGCAAGATTAAACCCTTTGCAATACGCTGTACTAAGACAACAAGCAACAGAAACCATGTTCTCTGGCCAATACGATAAGTTCTATAAAAAAGGGACCTACTATTCTGCAGCCAGTTTGCAACCCATTTTTAGTTCAGATACCAAATATGATTCGAAATCAGGATGGCCAAGTTTTTGGGATCCAATATCTGATGATGCGATCAGGTTAGTGAAGGATACGAGCGAAGGAATGGTAAGATGGGAAGTGGTAGACAGCAAAAGTGGTTCTCATTTAGGGCATGTATTCGAAGATGGCCCAGCGCCAACAGGTTTACGCTACTGCTTGAATTCAGCTGCTTTAATCTTTGTTCCTGAAGGAGGAACACCTCCAAAGTTTAAAAAAGACAATAACTAGTTCACCAACCGCAAATAATTATTTAACATTGGCCTGTATTAACAGGCCTTTTTATTTTTATCATGAAAGAACCACAATCACTCAATTCAGTTGCTGAATTCCATAAAACATTCAAGCACCCAATTTTAGAAACACCACAAATTCCATCTGCTGACAGATGTAAACTTCGTGTTTCGCTAATTGCAGAAGAATTGAAAGAACTAGAAGAAGCCATTGCAGATAACGATCTAGTTGAAATAGCCGATGCCTTATGCGACATTCAATATGTCCTGTCTGGTGCCATTTTAGAGTTTGGAATGGGCAACAGCTTCAAGACGTTGTTTGATGAGGTTCAGCGTTCTAATATGAGCAAAACCTGCAAAACCATAGAGGAAGCTGAAGCCACCCAAAAACATTACATGGATAAAGATGGAACCGAAAGCTATATAGAAAAAGCTGATGGTCATTTTTTGGTGTACAGAACAGCAGATAATAAAACCCTAAAATCAGTGAATTACTCACCAGCCGACCTCAAGAGTATTTTGAACGACAGTATTTAAAAACATATCCCTTGTGGATGGCGTTAGGACAGTAGATAAAACAAAAAGTAAATGCATATAGCTTATACATTGATTACCAGTTTATTACTCAATTTTGGAGTTTCTTCTTGCACTGGAATGACTTCAACAGAGTTGGTTAATATTGCTACTGAAGTTCAAGAAGGCAGTGAAGTGGCCACTTTTGCTGGAGGCTGTTTCTGGTGTACAGAGGCCGTTTTTGAAAGAGTGAATGGCGTGAATAATGTGGTTTCAGGCTATACGGGAGGCAAGGAGAAGAATCCGACCTATGCGGATGTAAGTTATGGTAGATCAACTCATGCCGAAGCGATACAAATCTATTACGATCCTAAAGTGATTTCGTATCAAGAGCTTTTAGAAATTTTCTTTTACACGCATAATCCAACTGAAGTAAACCGTCAAGGGCCAGATGTAGGAACGCAGTACCGTACGGAAGTTTTCTATCATGATGCAAATCAGAAGAAACTGGCAACAGATTACATCTCAAAACTGAATCAGTCTGGAGACTATAACCGTCCAATTGCGACTAAGGTAACGGACTATACTGAGTTTTGGCTGGCTGAAGATTATCACCAGAATTATTACGAACTCAACCCAGGGAATCCTTACATCATCAACGTTGCCGTACCAAAGGTGAACAAGTTGAAAAAGCATTTTCCAAGCTACGTTAAGAAGAAATACGCTTCAGAAAAATAAAGCGAGCACTTCTTTAAGCTAAACAATATTCAATAGCACGTCTTAAAAAGCGTGCTATTTTTCTAATATGCTCCTAAACTCGGCCAGCGCAGCATGGCTACCAATTACGGTCATGATATCACCCACCAATAAGTGCGTGTTTCCGTGTGGGATAAAGACTTCCCCAGCTCGTTTTTGAATTACCAAAGAGCCCGATGGGGGGAATGGGATTTCCTTCACCAGCTTTCTATTGATATCGCTGCGCGTGATCTTTATTTCTTCTAAACGATAATCTCCAAAACTTTCAGAAAGCGAAGAAACTGAATCTGGACTGGCAATCATATTTTCAATATGGCTGGCCAAGACCACATCATGATCGATGAACTTGATTTCCCCTTGAGGATCAATTAGATCGTGCGTAGCAGACTGTTTTCTGGTTATGATTTTGCTGTGCTTTAGTTCGTTTTTAATGTAACGCGTCAGCTCCTGATTCAAATTATTGGATTCTGTGAGCACAATGACGAGGTCTGCGGTTCTGAGTTTTAATCCATCTACCACACTGGCACTTAGGTTTTCAATGAATTTATAGTTCAAACTCTTTTTATCGAACTCAGGCAATATTTCCTTTTTCTGAATCAGCGTGATAAATGACATGTCATGCATTTTAAGCCTTTCCGCCAAATACAAGCTTGCTCTGCTTCCGCCAAAAACATAGATGTTATGGTGCTCTTCTTTACTGTTATTAAAGATCTTGTAAATAGAAGGTGAAATTAGACTCACCAGAATGGCCGTAGTTACAATTCCCGCATTATCTGCAGAGCTAATTACGTTTAACGAAAGTCCGATTTGAGCTGCTGCAATCGTCAATCCCATTCTAGCAGTAAGCAATACGCCTCCAGCCAAAGCCTTCTTCAGCCCAAATACTTTAATCATAATTAAAGCGGGAATAAGCTGGGTAACAAAAAAACCCACCATTAAGGTAAGAATAAACGGAATCGACTCTTGAAACTGCGTCAGCGCGGATAAATCTAAATTCACCCCAACCATGATAAAGAAGATGGGAATAAAGAAGCCGTAACTCATGCCGTCCAGCTTAAACAGCAATGCCGAACGTTCCTTACTTACAAAAAGACTCAACAATGTGCCTGCAAAAAAGGCACCCATGGCCAACTCAGTGCCAATTAAATGGGCAATCACTACAAAGAAAAGGAGTAGTGCTACAGCGCCTCTCACTCGGATCTGGCTTGCTGCATGTTCTAATCTATACAGTAATTGCTGAAAGCTGCGTACTTTCATCATTCGGTTTCCAAGCCAGTAAACCACAATGAATACAATGAAAATGATGGCGAAAAGAAGCAACTCTACTTGAAATCCTTTTTTCAGTACGCCTGAATAAATGGAGATCAATATGATACTCATTACCGTAGCAATGGCGCCTTCCATTAATAGGATTTGGCCAAACTTACGCTTCAATTCTCCTTCCGCTTTTAATATCGGAACCGTAATGCTGAGCGCTACGGTAGGCAATAGGAACATGTAGAATACGATGTCCACCTCCATAAATTGGTTCATTAGCCAAGCAAAGGGCAGGGAAAGCAATAATGACCCAAAGTAAATAAAGAGCGCGACCAGCAAAGAGTTACTGACTAAATCGACAAACTTGATGCGGCCTCGGGGAAATGATGAAATAATTTTATTGACGTCAATTTCCATTCCTGCCAAGAAAATAAGGAATAGGAAACCTGTTTGCGCTAAAAAGCTGGTAATGGCCGTTTCTTCTACCCAACCCAATATAAAAGGGCCAACCAAAACCCCCATTACAATTTCGACAATTACGGAAGGTACTTTTGATATTTCTAGCCTAGAAAGCACCAAAGGCACTACCCAGGCAATAGACAGAATAATAAAGATTGGCCAGTATTCGAGGTTGTTCATAAAGGTCAAGATAGTTCGTAATTCTTCTAAAATAGGTAAAAATGAACTCCGAGACGACTTTAAATTTCAAAAAACGCTGAAGTGGCCAGCATTTTTTGATTTGAAATCAGTAATTATAAAAGTTCAGGCAGAGTGCTGAACTTACTTGTTATTGAATCTAAAATACTTGAATTCAACCTCTTCCGGTTTTCCTTCATCGCTGATGACGACATACATATGAATCTCATTTTCAGAAATTCGCTTGATGGTAAAACCATCAAAATAAGCAGCATCCTTCTCCACTTTGACCAACGGAAACTCCTCTCGTTCGTTTTTCTCTTCCCAGCCCGTCAGGTTGCTATTAAAATGCTTTAGGCGAAAGGACAGTGAGCCTTGCTCTTCTACAATTTGGCAGATTTCGTAAAAAGTAGTTTTGCCTTCCGAAACCAGTTTGAAGGAGCCCATCATGGAATCGCCCAAAGGAGGAGACCAAATTTCTTCTGTAATCCCTCCAAAGGCTTCGCCACGCCAATGGCCACTGATCCAAGCGACATCGGCCAAAGTTGCTTTGGGAGATTTGTTAGTACCAAGCTTTAAGGTGTTTTGACCAAAAGCGGTAAACGAAAACAAAACGAATAGGAGAGAAAGGTTTAGCTTTTTCATGTTTTATTGAATTGACGAACCAGAATAAAAATAGGGGACAACTAATGATTAAATTTCAGTAATTCTTACCTTTTTGTTCTTCAGTTTAGTGTTGTTTAAGCTCTTAATCAAGCGTTTGGCTTCTATGGCGGCTACCGCAACAAAAGCACAATCGTTTTTAATTTCTATCATGCCCAGCTGATCTTTCTGCAATTGCCCTTGCTTAAAGAAGAGTCCAGCAATATCGCCCTTCGATATTTTGTCCTTTCTTCCACCCGAAATAAACAGGGTTCTCATCAATGGAGAAGGGGCTGAAATTCCTTCCAATACATCACGCACTCGGCCGCTTTTCGGCTTAAGGTCCGAAATGAAATCAGGCAATTCTTCTTTTTCCCATTGCAACACGTAAGCCGTGCCTTCTGAGTTCATTCTGGCCGTTCTACCGTTTCTGTGAGTGAATTCTGGCCCAGAGTTAGGCAAGTGATAATGGATAATGAATTTCAATTCTGGAATATCAATACCCCTGGCGGCCAAATCTGTCGCCAATAGCAACTGATAAGTGCCATTTCGGAACTGAATGAGTGCCCTTTCACGGTCTATTTGTTCCATTCCACCATAGAACACGCCATGGTTAATTTCATGATCGAAAAGGTATTGGCTGATGCGTTCGATAGAATCTTTAAAGTTGCAGAACACAATGCCCGGCTGGTCTCCAAGTCTATTGAGGGTATCAACGAGCGTTTCTAGCTTATCTCTATCCGGTGAAAGCACCAGTTGGATTTCTAGCGAAGAGTCGCCATTATCTGAAAAATCAAGAATTTGGGGTGACTTGAGTTTAACAAAGCCCGGTATTTCGGTTTCGTTGGTGGCCGAAGTCAAGATCTTCTTCTGGACATGGGTAAGCGAAGCGATGATCTCCAGCATTTCCAGTTCGAAACCCACTTCTAAAGACTTATCGAATTCATCTAACACCAATGTTTTGATGTCGTTTACAGGGAAAACTTCACGTCTTAAATGGTCTGCTACACGGCCGGGAGTACCCACAAGGATAGCAGGCCTGTGTTTCAACTCCATTCTGTCTTTCGATGCAGGGCGCCCGCCATACACGGCATTGGCTTTAAAACCCGTTCCCATTTCTCTGATCACCTGTTCAATCTGAATGGCCAATTCCCTAGAGGGTACCAAGATCAAAGCTTGTACTTCAGCGCAATTGATATCTAAACCCTGAAGGATTGGAAGCAAAAAGGCCAAGGTTTTTCCTGTGCCCGTAGGGGAAAGCAACACTACATCCGGATGCTGATGAATGGCTTCTTGAGCCGCTTCTTGCATCGGGTTGAGTTTTTCTATACGAAGCTTGGCGAGGATTTCCTCTTGGTTTTTATGGGCAGTTTGCATGGTGCAAAACTACTTGTATTTCAGGTATAAATAGAAAAGTGAGACGCTTTTGCGCTTTTATATTTTCATAAATTGCACAAATGGAAAAAGAATGTCCTTCATGCGCCATGGAAATTGACTCAACAACCAAAGTTTGCCCTATCTGTGCTTATGAATTTCCTTCGCAGTCCAAGGCAATTAGCTGGGTAGCAATCCTCTTAATTGTGGCCTTGTTGTTATGGCTGGTGTTGTGAATTAACTAGCTTCCTCTACTTTCTTGTGGTCTTTTCTGGTCAAAAATTGCTCTAGCAGAATTAAGCCCGTGCCAATCATTACAGATACATCGGCAGCGTTAAAAATCCCTGTTCTAAAAACTCCACCTAAATCTATATGCACCATATCGGTCACCGAGCCATAAAGAATGCGGTCATACAGATTGCCAATACCACCGCCTACAATAAACGAAAGGCCAACAATGGCCAATTTGGTTAATTTTTTCTCTACAAGAAGGTACACGAAAATACCAAGCATGACCAAGCCTGGTAAGCCTAGCAACAGAATACCTCTTAAAATAGGAGATAGGTCGGAACCCATACCTAAGAAAGCGCCTGAATTTTCAACTTTGGTAAGAATAAGATTATCGCCAATGACTTCAATGCGCTCATTGTATTCAATTTGCTCGCGCGCCATGTCTTTGGTGATTTGATCGCAGCCTATATTGACAATGATAATGGCGAGAATAGCGATGATACGATTAACGTTTGACTTCATGGGATTCTTTTCAGGCTGCTAAACTAATCAATAGCTTATAAAATGAAGGAAGGTAACGGTGAAAATTATTGGTTCAAGGGTGTTTTAGTTGGGGGAAGGGAGAGGTTCTTATGTAATTGGGGTTGAGCGAACGGTTGAGCTATGAACAGTACGGGGGCAAACTCGCGTTTGCTTTCCGCCACGAACATAGCGAAATCTTTAGTTTTTCTTTTTTTCTTTGTCCAGCCAAAAAGCAAAATCCAAAAGATTTTGCGGACCTTATAAAAATACGCAAACCTTGCGATTAAGCTCAAAGCCCGTATTGTTTATAGGTTTTGTTGTGCGTTCGTTTTTATTCCGCAATCAATTTAATCTCTTCACTACCAATACGAATCACTTTTCCGTCCTCAAAAAATAATATCAAGTCATCATTTGGATTAGGTTTTTTTTGTGGTATAATCGAGTTATTAATTTCCCGTGCATTATTCGGGAAAAACGATATTTCGGCTAGCTGAATTTTGTCTTCGTCAGAAGCCAAAGGGTCGCCATCTTCAATAGATTTATAGCTAACATTTTTGAATTCAAAATTTACCGTTCTAAATTCATTTTTCTTAATCCAATTTCCATTGGTCCGTCCAAATACGATAGATATATCCTTTTCCGTTTCAACTAGTCCAGCATAATCAAAATTATTGTGTAGGTCAATATGTTGTCCATTCCAATTGACCGAGTTATTATCTTCAATTTCGAAATTAGTTTTCATATTGGTTTTAAATGACGCACAACGATCAGCGTCTGTTAGATACCGTGCTGTTCTATTTAATTCTTGCTATAACTTTCTTGTTCAGAAATCGAGCTGGAAGAAATATCATATAGGCGTTAAGCAGTATTGTGATAATGCCAGCAGTTAGAGCGTAAAAGAGCCTGTTCGAAAGACTTTGAATTTCACCGTTGATTCGAATGTTCTCAAACAGCAAAATTGAGAGTGTTAGACCGCCAAAAATCAAGTTGAGCCAAAAGAAGTCATGGCGAGTTTCAGTTTTAATAGTTACGTCAGTTCGTCCGTCATTCCTCTCTTCGAGTCTTGCCATAAAAGTTAAACCGTAACCAAAGTGATTGTTCGCTTTCGTTACGATTCTAAACCCATCTTCTGTTGTTGACTTTTCAAGAATTTCCCGTTCTTCTAGTTCACCAACTACCTGTTTGATTTCATCAGTTGAAAGTTGTGAAGTAAACTTCTTGTTAAGGAATTTGAGTTCGCGCATCTATCTGTTTCTATCTCTGGCGAGATGGTATCTAACGTTGGCTATAGCTCACATTTATGAGCGATATATTTCCAATAGTTTACAAAAAGTGAGCGTTAGCACCCCAATACGGTGTACTATACGCACCTATTAACAAGTTATAAGTTTAGCGAAATTAATTTTAGAACAGTAACATTCGTTGGCTATTTAGTATTAAAATACTAATAAAGTCTGCGTTACCCGTCATTGCGAACCTGCTGCAGTTCTTCGAAGTGATTATGTTTACGTGAAGCAATCTCAATGTCGCGTTGTAGTACAAGAGATTGCTTCGTCACCTTTCTTTGCTATCGCAAGAAAGTTTTCTCGCAATGACGGTCCGATTGGGCGTTTGCGGTTAGGTGTGATCAAGATAAAATGAAGCAATCTCAATGAATTTCATTAATTTGAGTTTATGCCTAAAGGAGGTTTTGTATATATAGTTACCAACTTAACCCATTCTACACTTTATACAGGAGTCACCTCTGACTTGGTTTCACGAATTATTCAACATCGTGAAAAACATTTACCAAATTCCTTTACTGCCAAGTACAAGTGTTATAAACTCGTGTATTATCAGGCTTTCGGTCATATAGAATCTGCAATAGAAGAAGAGAAAAGAATTAAAGGGGGATCACGGGTTAAGAAAATAGAGTTGGTAGAATCTATGAATCCAGATTGGGAAGACCTTTATGATGACATTAAGGATTGGTGAAATAGTTAGAAATTGCTTCAGAAGCCTGCGTTAACCGTCATTGCGCCTTCGCTTCGCAACCGTTAAAGCTAAGGCGAACGCGGTGAAGCTTCAGCGCAAGCGTTGCGAACCTGCTGCAGTTTTTCGAAGTGATGGTGTTTACGTGAAGCAATTTCAATATTGACTTGTAGTACGAGAGATTGCTTCGTAACAGCCTTTCGCTATTGCGAAGTCTGCTTCTGCGCCAACGCTGAGTCCTTCGCTATAGGCTACGGCCAACAGTGAAAGCTAAGGCGTAAGCGTTCGCAATGACGCTCCGATTTGAGAGCCTCACTAGGCTTGCTCTATAACTACAACAAAGGCGCAATGACGTTCCTAAATAGTTTCTGCGAATCCTTCCTTTACTATACTCAAACGCTTCCCGCCACCTTAATCATAAACTCAGTAGTTCCTTTGTTTCGATCGGTAGTAAAGCCAATTTCACCTTTATGGGCTTGCACGATTTGTTTGACTAAACTGAGCCCAACCCCAGAGCCACTGGATTTTGTGGTGTAAAAAGGAATGAAAATATTTTCCTGAATTTCGGCTGGAATGCCACCACCATTATCCGTAATAGAAATTTGAAAACTACCCATCTTTTCTTCCAATAGGCTTGGCTGTTTTACTGCTAGGCGGATGATTCCGGTATTGGCTACCACGGCTTCTTTGGCATTCTTTAATAGATTAATCAGCGCTTGCTCCATCAAATCTGAGTCGATGTGTAAGGTGAACGCTTCTTTGGGAAGCTCCATATGGAACTGAATATTACTTTGGGCCAGCGTAGGCTTAAAAAGCGAAGCAATGCGCTGAAAGTAAAGTTGACCTTCAACGGGTTTAATGTGGGGCAGGGGTACACGCGTTAAGCTTCTGTAGGCTTCAGTGAAGGTCATGAGCCCTGCACTGCGGTGCTCTATGGCATCGAGGCCTTCTTGTAGGGATTGGAGTTGGGCTTCGGTCAAATCTTGACCTGAAGTGCGTGATTGACTTACAATATGGTTGAGCGTTGAAGAGAGCGAAGTAATAGGCGCCACCGAATTCATGATTTCATGAGTCAGCACACGAATCAACTTTTGCCAAGCCAGCATTTCATTATTGTCCAGTTCGGTATGGATGTCGTGAATAGAAACTAATGTGAATTTTGTTCCTCTCAATTTGAAGACAGAGGCCTTGATGGAAAGCTGAAACTCCTTGCCATGAATTGTCACTTTCAGCAATTCGCTTTGGCCAATTTCTAGTTGAAGTATGGTATCGTAAAGTATTGAACTGATTGTCTTTATACTGTTCAATGTGATCAGTTCTTCTTTGCCCAATAGCTGCTTGAGTGCCTTATTCGCCAAATGAATTCTTTCCTTATCGTCATAAGAAAGCACGCCAATTTCGAGCTGCTGCACCAACACCGACAGGTACTGATATTCGTTGGCTTCACGCTGAGAGGCCACGATGAATTTCTGGTTTACCAGATTGAAACTATCGTAGAGCTTGCCAAAACTTTTTCCTTTATGATCCGCTGAATACTTTAAGGTGAAATCGTTGTGGAGAATGGCTTCAAGAAAGTTCTTGGTGTCCTTGTTCGTCCGGTTGATGTAGTAGAAAAGCTCAATCAGGGCCGACAAGATGAAAATGACAATAAAGAACAAGCGGATGTAATTACGGTCCTCAAAAATGTAGAACAGCAAAAAGGCCAAGCCCACAGTGATGAGCAGCAGCCTAACAATAATCTGAATTTGAAAATGCTTAGAGTTCATACTTCTCCATTCTACGGTACAAGGCGCCACGGCTCAGCCCCAATTCTCCAGCCGCATTGCTAATGTTTCCTTGGTGCTTTTTGATACAGGTCTCAATCGCCCATTTTTCTAGCTCTTCAAGGTTAAAGCTCTCTACCTGTGCGTTGTCGCTGGTGTTTTGGCTGTTGAGATTGAAATCCTGAACATGGAGTTGTTTGCCGTCACTCATGATGACCGCACGCTCAATGCTGTGCTGAAGCTCTCTGATATTGCCAGGCCAATCATATTTTTCGAGTTTGGTAATGACGTATTCGGGTACAAAGAGGCCTTTCTTCCCATATTTGGTTTTATACAAACTGATGAAGTGCTCGGCCAACACCGCAATGTCTTCTTTGCGTTCGCGCAGGGGAGGAAGGTGGATTTCGATGGTATTGATTCGAAACAGTAGATCTTGCCTGAATTCGCCTTCATTCACCATTTCGGGAAGATTGGCATTGGTTGCGCAAATCAAACGGACATCAATGGCTTTGGCATCATTGGACCCAACAGGCACAATCTGACGATCCTGAATAACGCGTAACATTTTGGCCTGAAGCGGCTTGATCAGGTTGCCGATTTCATCTAAAAACAAAGTACCATCATTGGCCGCCTCAAACTTCCCAATGCGGTCGGTTTTAGCATCGGTAAAGGCGCCTTTTTTATGCCCGAAGAGTTCGCTTTCAAAAAGGGTTTCCGTGATGGCACCCATATCAACATTCACAAAAATGGATTTAGAGCGGTTGGAAGCACGATGAATCGCTCTAGCGACCAATTCCTTACCAGTACCATTTTCACCTGTAATCAGAATATTAGCATCCGTATGGGCTACCTTTTCAATTTGTTGAAAAACTTGCTTGATCTTCTCCGATTCACCAATAATTTCAGTGAAGGGGGCATCGAGCATTGCATTCAATACCGTTTGCTTCGAACTTAATTCTTTGACCTTGTGCTTTGATTTGTTCAGTTGAAAAGCAGCCGAAACCGTGGTCAGCAGCTTTTCATTTTGCCATGGCTTGGTAATGAAATCGAAGGCCCCCAGTTTTATGGCTTCTACGGCCAGATTGATTTCGCCATAAGCGGTAATGAGCACAATAGAAGTTTCTGGGGAAATGCTCTTAATTTGATTGAGGTAATATAATCCGTCATTTCCAGAGCTTTCACCTGCCTTAAAGTTCATGTCCAGAATAATAAGGTCATATTCATTTTCGGCCAAGGCCGTTTCAATTTGAAGCGGATTGTTTATGCCCCGAACATCGTCATAATGCTGCTCCAATAAAATGCGAATGGAGAGCATCACATAATTGTCATCGTCTACAATTAGAATTCGACCTTTGTTTTTCATAACTGCCTAAAGCACCAAATTTATACCAAGCTTACAATATGCTGATTCATTTACTTTTAGTAATATGAATGTATTGAAAAGTGCCCAATTTTGGGCACTCCTGTTTTACTGATGGACAATTGAAAGGGGTTACATTGGGTTGATTGCTCGTAACTTATTGATATACAGTGAAATAAAATGTTGGTTCAAAATTGGCCATTAGAGCATTGTCAAATACTCAAGATATGATTAAGAATTACTTCAAACTCGCTATCCGGAACCTCTGGAAAAACAAACTGGTAACGGGCACCAACCTCATTGGTCTTACTTTAGGTATTTCATGCAGTCTGCTTTTACTGCTTTATGTGCAGTATGAGTATGCCATGGATGATTTCATTCCTGAAAAGGAGAACACCTATTTTCTATATGGCACTCAAACGGGCGTGAATTCAAGAAAGGTGGGGCTTTCGGTAGAAGATGACTATAAAGATTTGTCGAGCAACTATGCGGGAGTTAAAGAAGCTGCGATTATCAGAAATAATAGCAGTGATTTTTATCCAGAAGATAATTCAACCAAAAAACTAAGCATCGACTATTGGTATGCGAGCAGTAATTTCTTTGAGTTTTTTGGCTTCCCTTTAATAGAAGGAAACGCAGCGCAAGTACTGAGTGATCCTTCTTCCATCGTCATTACTGAAAGCACCGCTATTGCCTTGTTCGGTACTTCCAATGCCATTGGAAAAACAGTGACCATGGCTGGGGTTTTGTCTGACAAAGCATTGGTAGTGAGGGGGATTGCTGCTGATGTAAAGAACTCACACATCAAGTTTCAAGCAATCATTCCTTGGGAAATGACTTTTCCTAGTGGCTTGCAGCCTGCCAAAGGTTATGCCTACTCGCTTTATACCTATGTAAAAACCATAGCAGGTACTAGTATTGATGACATACGAAGTTTAAAGAATGAAAAGTTAGCGAAGGAACCAGGTTTTGAAGGTGACTTCAGCTACGAGTTTTTTCCTGTAACAGATATGTATTTAAAATCTGGAGACATACAGTTTATGTCTTTCGCTTCAGGAAGTGCTTCGGCCATTCAAACCCTCTTGTTTATTGCCATTATCATTTTAGTGGTGGCCTGTATCAACTACATCAATTTGCAAACCGCAAAAGGAGCGAGGCGCTCGAAGGAAGTTGGAGTGAGGAAAGTAATGGGGGCGCACCGAGGGCAATTGATACGCCAGTTCTTGGGTGAAGCCATTCTGGTCACGGTCATCTCAGCAATTTTTTCTATTCTGTTAATCGATGTAGGTTTATCCTCTTTCAATCAGCTTACAGGCAAAGAATTTACTACTGCCACTTTAATGAATGAAGGATTGCTGCCTGTTTTACTGGGGGTTGTGCTCTTTACTTCCCTGTTCTCTGGTCTTTATCCGGCTTTGGTGCTATCGTCTTTCCAGCCTTCTCAGGCGCTTAAAGCTTCGGCTCGTGAATCCTTGAAAGGAGGAAGGGCACGTAAAACATTAATGTTTGTTCAGTTTGTGATCTCACTCTTTTTGATCGCTGTTACGGTAATCGCCTTTAAGCAAAACCAATTTCTACATCAGAAGGATTTAGGTTTTAACAAAGACCAAGTCATTACTTTCAGTGTTTCGACCAAAAACTTAAGTAGAAATTATAGGTCCTTCAAAAGTGAAATTGATGCCTACCCAGGCGTTGTGGCTTCATCGGTCAGCACGGATGTATTAGGAAGCGGCTATACGAATAACTCTGGACCGATGATGTCCAAGACCAATCCGGACTTGAGTGCAGTAACCACCATCTTTGGAGTAGACTTCGATTTCTTAAAAACCTATGATTTGAAGCTGGTGAACGGTAGAGATTTCGATCCTCAATCTTCATCAGACTCCAGTGCGCTTATTGTAAACGAGGCTTTTATTGCCCAACTCGGCTTAGATAATCCGATGGAAGATGAAGTGACGCTTTACAACCCGAATAACAGGGGAATGAAGATTATAGGCGTGGTGAAGGATTTCCACTTTCAAAAACTTCATCAGAAAATTAGTCCAGTAGCGTTTAGAATTGCCAACAGAAATTTATGGAACCTATCCGTGAACATGAAGGCAGAAAACATTACTGAAACCCTTGCATTCTTAGAAAGCAAATGGGCCGAATTTGAACCAGATCAGGCATTTACCTACAGCTTTATCAATGATGAGTTTGCGCGGTTCTATGCCAGCGAAACCAGGTTACTGAAGGCCATTAGCTTCTTTTCTATGGTGAGTATTGTACTCACTGCTTTAGGCTTATTCGGAATGGTCACTTTCGTAATTGAGCGAAAATTGAAGGAAATCGGTATTCGTAAAGTGTTGGGCGCTTCTGGCACCAATATCAATTTCATTATTCTCAAGGAGTTTTTAATGGTATTGGCCATTGCTGCGGTCATTTCAATTCCATTAGCGCTTGGCGCAGGCAAAGAATGGCTCTCCAATTTTGCTTATAGTACCGATATTGGAGTGTTGCCTTTTCTGGTCGCTTTGGTCATCTCTCTAGCGATTGTACTATTTACCGTTGGTTTGCAGGCGATTAAAGCTGCTAAAGCCAACCCAATAAACGCCTTGAAAAGCGAATAAAATAAACTCAAAAACAACACAACATGCTTAGAAACTATTTTAAAATCGCCTTTCGTACCCTTGCTAGAAGTAAAGGCTACGCCTTTATTAATATCCTTGGCCTGGCCATTGGTATTACTGGAGCCACACTTTTGCTCACCTATGTAAAAGATGAAACTTCCTTTGATCAATTCCACAGTAAAGCGGATGATATTGTGCGCATAATTGCGGTGGATAAGACAGGAGAAGCACCCAGAAAATTTGCTGTTAATGCTGCAGTCTTTGCTTCTACTTTAGTGGAAGAATTGCCAGAGGTAACCAAGGCCACTACCTTGTTTATGCGAGGTGGGCATATGAATTTCACCATTGATGGGGTGCGTTTTGCTCAAAGGAATTACTTTATCACTAATCCATCTTTCTTTGAAGTATTTGATTTTGAGTTTTTGGAAGGAGATAGGGCTACCGCATTGGCTGAGCCCAATTCTGTGGTGTTGAGTGAAAATGAAGCCATTCGATACTTTGGTACAACTGATGCTCTAGGCAGAACTATCACCTCGCCATTTGCAGGAGAATTTAAAGTAACAGGCATTTCAAAAAACACCCCAGCCAATTCACACATTAAATTTGATGTGCTGATTTCGCAAAATTATTCTGAACCTCAATGGCAACAGATGCTCACCAGTTGGGAACAAATTGGGCCTAGTTCCTATTTAGTGCTAACCAAGGGAGCCGACATTGCCGATGTGCAAAAGAAAGCCGAAGCGATTGCGAATGAAAGAATGGGAGCACCTTTCGCTGATATGGTTGATTTTGAATTGCAGTCGCTTTCTGATATCCATTTCGGATCAGCCGACATTGAGCGAAGTATAGCGCAAACCAGTGGCGACAAGAGTTATATCCTTATTTTCATTTCCATTGCTATATTTTTGGTGGTCATCGCTTCGGTAAACTATATGAATTTGGCTACTTCTAGGGCTGTTTTTAGGGCTAAAGAAATTGGAATAAGAAAGGTAGTAGGAGCCGTTAAAAAGCAGTTGGTCACTCAATTTTTAATGGAGTCTTTGCTGATCACATTAATCTCCCTAATTGTCTCCATTGGTCTTACTGACCTCAGTATGCCTTTCTTTAATGATCTTACTCAAAAGAATTTCGACTTTAGCTGGGCTACTTTAGGAGAATATTTACCGATGTTACTTGGGCTTTCCGCTGTTATCGCTTTGCTTTCTGGAATTTATCCTTCCTTTTTCATGACCCGTTTTAAAACAGTGGATGTACTAAAAGGGGAGCGCAAAACCAGCAGTCCATTTGCTTTGCGTAAAATATTGGTGATCGCACAATTTTCGCTTTCCATTATCATGATCATTTCAACCATTGTGGTAACCCAGCAAATGAACTATATCAACGATAAGAACCTTGGTTTTGATGATAGTAATTTGGTAGTAATTGACATCAACAATGCAAATGTTAGAAAAAACTTTAAAGCCATGCGTACCGAATTGGCTAAAGTGACAGGAGTGGAATCGGTATCTGTTTCCACTCGCGTACCAGGGGAATGGAAAAATATTGATGAAGTTACAGCAGTCACCAACAATGTAAATCAACAGACTCGGGATTCGGTGGACGTTTTCTATATGGGCTTTGATGAAAACCTGATTGAGACTTTCAGTTTTAAATTAAAGGATGGAGTGAGCTTTACTGGCATTGACGCTACTGATAGCACTAAAATATTACTGAATGAGACAGCTGTGGCTACTTTTGGTTTAGAAAACCCAATTGGAGAAACCATAGAATTAACTTCACAAGGTAGAAGTATACGAGTACAGATCATTGGTGTGGTAGAGGATTTCAACTTTCAGTCACTACACAATAAAGTAGCACCAATGATTCTTGGTTATTGGAATAACCCTGCGGGTACTATAGATTACTTTACGGTAAAAGCTTCGGGCAATATGGCGAATATGGTGACTGGCCTTACAGAGGTGCATAATAAGTTCGATCAAGCCACGGCCATGGAGTCACACTTTTTAGACAGTCAATTGGCGAACTTTTATCAGGCAGAGCAGCAGGCCAGTGTAATTTACAAGGTAGGGGCTGGGCTCAGTATTTTCGTGGCTTGTTTGGGCCTATTTGGTTTGGCTTCGTTTACGGTTGAAAAACGAATCAAGGAATTGGGTATCCGAAAAGTGTTAGGCGCCAGTCAGTTGAGCTTGTTCTATTTACTTTCATCCACTTTCGCGAAGCAGGTGTTTTTGGCCTTTATCATTGCCAGCCCCTTTGCTTTTTGGATCATGAAAAACTGGCTGAATGGATTCGTCTATCATGTGAACATCAGCCCAATCGCATTTATTGTGGCGGGGTTGATGACCATGGCGATTGCATTACTGACCGTGAGTTACCGATCAGTTTTGGCCACCAGGTCCAATCCAGTAGATGCACTAAGAAGCGAGTAACAGCGAGCCTATATATCAAAACAGCCCTTTAATGAATTTCATTAATGGGCTGTTTTTTTAGTTTAAGTTTAGTTTACCAATCTATTGGTCTGTAGTCCTTTAAGAATTTTCCACACCAGTGTTTTCCAGTGTTGATTCCGTCAAACAAAGGATCCATTACTCGGGCGGCTCCGTCTACAATATCCAATGGTGGTTGAAAGTCGTGTACCTCTTGTTTGGCTTTAGAGAGCTCTGCAGGGTCTTCATCAGTCACCCAACCCGTATCTACAGCATTCATATAAATACCATCCTTGGCAAAGTCAGAAGCAGAAGTGTGCGTCATCATGTTCAAGGCAGCTTTGGCCATGTTCGTATGCGGATGTCGGTCTTCTTTATGGAAACGATGGAACTTGCCTTCCATGGCTGAAACGTTAATGATGTGCTTCATGCCCGTGTTTTCCTTTCGCATTAAATTCGAAAGGCGATTACACAGCACAAAGGGCGCTACGGCATTTACGAGCTGTACTTCTACCATTTCAGGTGTTTCAATTTGACCCAACTTCAAACGCCAACTGTTGGTCTTTCTTAAGTCGACTTGCTGCAAATCTGCATCTAATTGACCTTCAGGGAATACTTCTTTGGTAGGAAGCGAATTATCGAAACTGTATGGGATCTGCGATAATTGTGCAGAAGCCCTTATTCCAATACCTGGTTCTGGTGCATGCCAAGTGACCGAAAGGGCATTGTTCTTCTTGTCCGAAGCACCTGAAGAAAGTGTCCTCAATTCTTGTAAACAATAATGGTGATCGGCCAAAAGGTCTTTCACATAAGGCGTGAGTTTCTCAATGGGTTTTTCCTCATTCTCCATCAGGTGATGGTAGAAACCAGAAGGCCTTCTTACGGTTTGTGCCGCGTTATTAATCAGAATATCGAGTCGATCGTATTTCTGCTCTATGTAATTGCAGAAGATCTCCACACTCGGAATGTGCCTTAAATCTAAGCCGTGAATCTTTAGACGATCACCCCAGTCGGCATAATCTGCCTCTTTTGAAAAGCGAATGGCAGAATCAACAGGGAATCGGGTAGTGGCCACCACGGTAGCGCCCGCTCTTAAGAGCATTAAGGTAATGTGATAACCAATCTTAAGCCTAGAGCCAGTAACTAATGCTACTTGGCCTGTAAGGTCTGCGGTTTGAAATCGTTTGGCATAATTGAAGTCACCGCAATCTTTGCACATGGTGTCGTAGAAATGGTGCACTTTGGTGTATACCGCTTTGCAGACGTAGCAGTTTCTTGGTGATTCCAGTTCTGGTGTGTCCAGTTTTTCCGGTTCAACCAAAGAAATGAGTTTTGGCGCTTCAAAAACAATTTGCTCTCGGGCACTTCGAATACCAGTGGTTTTTCTAGCGTGTTTATCACGCTCAATCATTTTACGCTTGGCGGCTTTTTTGGCGTCCTTTCTGCGCCTTGCAAATTCTTCACGGTCGGGACGAGTTAATTTTCCAGCGGCCATAAATAAGGCCACTCGTTGCTCCTCGGGCATTTCAAAGAGTTGATTGGTATCGCCAATAAGGGCTTCCATTACTTCAATACAGCGTTGTATTTCTTCCTGACTTAGCTGTTTATCGGCCTCTTCTTTCATAAAACAAAGGATTGAAAATTATGGCAGCAAAGGTAGGGATTAAACCTGATTTCGACTTTATAAAACAAGGAACTCCTTATTGTGCTGCGTATGAAATTATAAAAATTTACGTCCTTGTGTAAGAAATCCATTGCCTGTTGGTACTAGTAATTTGAGAATAAGGCAAAATGACGGAAAACGAAATCAATCACATTTTTCAAACCTGGTTAAAGCAGCACAAAGCTTTACTATTTAAAATAGTAAGGTCCTATGCCTTTAACGAAGAAGACAGAGATGATCTTTTTCAAGAAATCGCGATTCAGGTTTGGAGGTCTGTGACGAGTTTTAAACAGCAATCAGCGGTAACCACTTGGCTCTATCGCGTTGCGCTAAACACGGCCATCAAATGGACTACCAAGGAGCGAAAGCACCAAGATAGACATGAGTCGATTGATGTTAGTCAGCACATCATTGAAAGTCATCAACCGCCAGACGATCGGCTGGCTTGGTTGTATGAGGAAATTGCCCAACTCAATGAGGTAGACCGTTCACTCACCCTCTTATTATTGGATGGGTTCAGCTATAAAGAGATGTCCAAGATTTTGGGAATTTCCGAAAGTAATGTAGGAGTGAAGATCAACCGAATCAAGAAACATTTAACCACGAAATCAGAAAAATCATGATCGCCATGGAATTTAAGGAAATGAAAAAAATATGGGATACGCAGAACGATGAGGCACTTTATGTGATTAATGAAGATGCGTTGCACAGAAGAATTAAAGCGAAGAAAATGGGCACAAAAAGAAAGACCAGTTTCTCGGAAGTGATACTTATCGTCTCTAACCTATGTGCGGGAGGCGTGGTAATTATATCACACTTACTGAAAAACAGTGGTAATGTAGCTGCGTTGAGTATGGGGGCTATGATGATGATTGTAGGGGCTTATATTTTGTTCATGCGCTCACAAAGAATCAAAAGAGATCAGCAAACGGATGTTTCTATTTTGGGAGATTTAGAGAATGCGATCGAGAACATCAATTACCGCATTAAGCTTTCTCAATCTATGATTTGGTTCTGCTTGATTGTGATTGCATTTACCATGTACACTGTGCTGAATAGCGATAAGTCTTTACTCAACATTATTTTGATCTCTGGTTTCTTTATCATTGGCTTTTTTATGAGCCGTTGGGAACACAAGCGTTTTAACCTCGGGAAAAAGAAGCAACTCCTAGACCTAAAGGAAAAGTTGATCAATGAATTTGAGATGTAATCTCAATCATTCTATAAAAAAAAATGGCTTCTCTAATGAATAGGGGAGCCATTTTTTTATAGTTACGAACTATTTGAAAACTTCTACTGAAAGGATTGATGTGTTTTTATATCCAGCCCCTTCAGGGCTTTTGAAGAAAGTAGATTGTACTTGTCGAAGGGTTGCACCCTTCGTTTAGTTGTTACGCCATTTCAGGGCTAATAGGTAGAGTGATTTCTATTTTAGACTAAATACTGTTTCACCAAAAAAAGCTCCAACGGGGCGGAATATCATAGGAATGGGTACAACCCATTCCATATGTTCAACATATAATTAATAAGCCCTGAAGGGGCGTAATAACTTCTTGTATTAAGAAAGAATGATCAGTTAAACCAGATTATCCTTAAAGAACTTGATGGTTCTTGACCAGGCTAAAGTAGCAGCAGCTTCATCATAACGAGGTGTGGTATTGTTATGGAAGCCATGATTTGCATCCTCATAAATAAATACCTCATACTTCACATTATTTGCTTTTAATACTTCCTCGTATGCAGGCCATCCCGCATTCACTCGTGTATCTAAACCGCCATACTGTAACATTAGTGGAGCTTTTACCTTGGCAGCATCTTCTGCCGAAGGCTGGCCACCATAGAAAGGAACTGCTGCGCCTAAAGTAGGTACTTTCACGGCCATCATATTGGCGATCCAACCACCAAAACAGAAACCCACAACGCCTATTTTTCCATTGCAGTCTGGATGATTGCGTAAATACTCATAAGCAGCAATGAAATCCTCTAACATCTCATTTCTATCGCGCTTGCTTTGCATGGCTCTACCTTCATCATCGTTACCAGGATACCCCCCCAGTGGAGTGAGGGCATCGGGTGCCAAAGTGATAAAGCCATCTACAGCAGCTCTGCGTCCTACATCTTCTATATATGGGTTTAACCCACGGTTTTCATGCACCACAACTATCCCCGGTAGTTTACCGCTCGAATTGTTGGGTTTAGATAACAAACCTTTGATAGTTCCGCCACCTTTTGGCGATTCATAATTGATATAATCAGAACTGATTCTTTCATCGTCTGGAGCTACCAACATGGTGTCTTTATAATTGGGCATCATAAAGCCCATAAGGGAGGTTATGGTAATGCCACCAATGGCATAAATGGAAAGCTTCTCCATAAATTGCCTTCTATCAATCTTACTGTGGGCATAGTCATCATACAGATCGTAGATTTCTGGATTTACTTCTTCTTTGGTCAGCTTTTTCATGGGGATCAGAGATTTGGTGGTTTAAATAATTAATTACCTGTTCAAGATAGTTGAAAATGAGAGTTAAGGCAAGAGAAGAAGGAAAGGGAGCGGACAAAGGTATGTCGTTCATCAAAAACCCGTGAATCAACTCAGATTTATACCTTATCTTGATTCCAAATAAAAGACCCCAATGATGAAGAAATTGATAGCCCTCCTTTTTGTGACATTCTTAAGCGTCAATCTTTTTGCCCAAAAGGCAGAGGTTGAAAAGGCCTATACAAAAGAAATTAAGAACCTTACTTTGGAAAAGCAGCTGGAGAAGGCTTTCCAGGTCATAGATGAACTTGAGGCTCAATCTCAAAGTGATTTGGTATTACTGACAGAAATTGAAGCGCCTCCATTTAAGGAGACCAAACGTGCCTTAAAGTATAAGGAAATGCTGGAAGAAGCTGGTGCTGATAGGGTGTGGATTGATGAAGTCGGGAATGTATTGGCTTTAAAGAAAGGCACCAAAGGAGGCAGAACTGTTGCCTTAGATGCACATTTAGATACCGTTTTCCCTGAGGGGACGGATGTAAAAGTAAAGTACAAAGGAGACACGATGTACGCCCCAGGAATCGGTGACGATACGAGAGGTTTGGTGGTAGTATTGACTACTTTAAGGGCTTTGAATAAGGCTGAAATACAGACAGAAGCTGACTTGCTTTTTGTAGGCACTGTGGGCGAAGAAGGCTTGGGCGATTTGAGAGGTGTTCGTCATTTATTCGAAGCAGGCGAAGTGAGAATTGACTCATGGATTTCAATTGATGGAGGTTCTATTGGTCGAGTGAACAATCAGGGTTTGGGCTCAAAAAGATACAAGGCCATTTTCAAAGGGCCGGGTGGACACTCTTGGGGTGCCTTTGGTTTGGGGAATCCTCATCATGCCATTGGAAAAGCGATTGATTACTTTACGCAAGATGCTTCTAAGTTCACAGCAGAGGGACCAAGAACAAGCTTTAATGTAGGAAGAATGGGCGGAGGAACTTCGGTGAATTCTATTCCTTTTGAGTCATGGATGGAAGTGGATATGCGTTCGGTAAGTCCTGATCGCTTAAATCAAATTGACAAAATATTCAAAGACGCCATGAACCGTGCCTTGGTAGATTACAATAACAGTGGAATCAAAGGCGAGAAACTTACTTTAGTGCTTGAGCAAATAGGAGATAGGCCAAGTGGCGAATTGGCCACAAGCCTTGCTTTGGTACAACGTTCTATGGCAGCTACTGAGTATTTTGGGGAAGAACCTTCATTGACGAGAGGTTCTACTAACTCTAATATCCCAATCGCCTTGGGGATTCCAGCGGTTACTTTGGGGCGTGGTGGTGTAGGCTCAGACGGACATTCATTGACGGAATGGTGGTTAAACAAAAATGGTGCTGACGCCATCAAGTTGGCCTTATTAGTCACTGTAGCCGAAGCTGGTTTAGATAAAAATAGAAAGATCAGTAATAAGTAATCTTCCCTCTTAATAATAGATAATATCGACTATTTCAACCCACTTGCGGTGTGTGGGTTGCTCAATAAACTCTTAAAGATTGCCCATCGTTGTTCAGGATGATCTGCGGTTCCCCCTTGGGCTTTGATATATTCATCCACTAGGTCTCTGCCGAGGTTATAATTGATTACATAGCTTCTGTACTGGTCGAAAAAACGGGTGCGTTGCAAAGCGCGCTCTGGTTCGTAGAGCAAATATTTTTCAAGCCATATGGCTGCTTCTTCTCTACTGATTTCTTTGTTCAAGTACTTTCTAGCCGCTTCGTTTCCTGCATAGTCTAGCTTAGAACGCAATTCTTGAATTTCATAATACTGATCTGCCATGTTGGGATCAATACCCGCCAAAGGAAAAAGCACTTCCTTTTCAAAATTGATTCTTTCTTCGCCAGGAAAAGCCACATCGATACCGTAGTTGGCACTTCCTTCTGCAATTAGTGATTGAGGAGAAAAAAGCGGATACACTGAAAACTCTATCCAGCCTTTACCATTCACTAAGTTTTGCTCGAGCAGAGCGTTAAAAACATGATGACCAGGGTAGCCTTCATGGCAAGCCAAATCAATGGCTCTTTCAATATAAATTGGGAAATCGGTGTTTAATTGAATCAAACTCTTGCTTTCGCCTTGATAATAATTATAACCCGACCAAGATTTATCGTTCACATATTCCAAAGCAAAATTCTCGTTTTCAGGAAGGTTGAAGTGCAAATCAGTACGCTTTCGAGCTTCTGTAATGGCCGCTTTAAATACAGCGTCCAATTTATCTCTTGGTATTATGAACTGACTAGAATACGCTACAAATCGCTCAGAAATGGAGCCATTTCCTTCAAGTGCATGGTCTAGGTAGTTTAGTAAACTATCGAAATGGGATTGATCATAATGAGGTGGTTCTGCATCGTACAATAGTTTTGCTTCTTCATCAAAGGTTAAGGATTTTCCAGCCAACATTTCCACTTTCGTTTTTACAGACACCAACTGCTTATTCATCATGTTAAGTCGTGACTGTTCAAGCTCACCAAAACCTTCACTATTTATCATTTCCAACTGATATAAAAGGGTAGAGGCCCTCTCAATAAAGTCTTGGGAAGGAAGTTCTGCTAGCCTTTCACCTTTTGGTTTCCAATCTTCTGGGCCATGGTAGGCATCCACAAAGTCCGAGTCGTATTGACCAATTTCCAACACCAGCTTTACATAGGCTTCAGCAATTGAGTTCATTTCTAGTGTGGGTGCACTTGTTTTTTCGCAAGAAAAACAGAAGAGAATAGAAAGGGTGAGTAAAAGAGCTTGCTTTTTCATGGCTTCGAAATTATGAAGTGAATCAAATGTAATGGATTCATAAAAGTGGGTTAAAATTGGCCATAAAAAAAACGCCTTATTTTTAATATATAAATATAAGGCGTTCCTAGCAAATTTGTAGCATACTAAACTTTAAAGGTTTTCCATTTTCCTTTTTTGAACCAATACCATGAAACAGCCGCGATTAAGGTTTCGGAAAGGGTTATGGCCAAATAAACACCCAATGGACCCCAGCCAAGCACCAGCGCGGCAACATAAGCCACCGGAATTTGGAATAGCCAAAAGCAAAAGAAATTGATAACCGTAGGCACTTTGGTATTTCCCGCCCCATTAAAGGACTGCGTGAGCACCATTCCATAGGCATAGAATACATAACCAGCCGCAATTACCTGTAAACTTAAGGCTCCAGCTTCTACCACGGCAATATCACCTTTAAACCAGCCCACTATGGTTTTGGCAAATAGCAGGTAGATCACAGAAATACTCACCATAAAAATGGCATTGTATTTAGCTGTTGTCCATACTGATTTCTCAGCCCTATCAGGTTGACCAGCGCCTAAGTTTTGTCCAACAAGTGTAGCTGCAGCATTACTCATTCCCCAAGCGGGCATCATGGTAAACATCATTACTCGAATGGAAATGCCATAACCCGCCAACACATCGCTGCCAAATTCTGAAATAATTCTGGTCAGTATTACCCAAGAAGAGGTGCCAATAATGAACTGACTAATGCCGCCCAAAGAAACCTTGATCAAACCCCACATGATTTTGCCTCGGAATACCAAATCCTTAAGCCCAACTTTAATGCGACTACCACCCATAAAGAGCACCACGAGCTGTCCTATTACCGCCACTCCACGGCCGATGTTGGTAGCAATGGCTGCGCCTTCCACGCCATAGGCTGGAATAGGGCCAAAACCGAAAATGAACATCGGATCAAGGATAATGTTAATGCCGTTAGAGAGCACTAAGGTCCACATGGCGATGGAGGCGTTGCCCGCACCTCTGAAAATGGCGTTGATTAGAAAAAGAAGTACTACTGTTATATTTCCCCCAATCATGATTTGGGTATAACGATAGCCTTCTTCTATCAAATCGGGTTCTCCACCCATTAAACCGAGAATTTCCTTAGGATAAATAATGCCGAAAATACCAATCACTGTGGCGATAATTGTACCTAGAAATATGGCTTGAACTGCAGTTTTAGAAGCACCTTCCATATCCTTTTCGCCAGTTCTTCTGGCTACAACAGCGGTGGCCGCCATGCTCAAGCCAATGGCCAAAGCATAAACTAAAGTGATTACTGACTCGGTGAGTACCACCGTGGCAATAGCGTTGGTACTTACCTGTGACACAAAAATCATGTCGACCAAAGCGAAAGTAGATTCCATCAGCATTTCCAAAATCATTGGAATGGAAAGCATAAAGATGGCTTTGCGAATGCTACCAGTAGTGAAGTCTTCTTCCTTACCGGTAATGGCTATTTTAAAATAGTGTATAAACTTCTTAATAGAAGATTTTGAAAAATCTGTCATTGTTGTCTTGAAAAATTATGGTAAAAATATGAGTAATAGGGGTACGAGCTATTCTACTTGCTCGCTTCTGCGACCAGTGCACTGACGGCAACTATGGTAAACACAATTCTCATAACTTCATGATGACGTAAAAGTGGAAGTTTTTTTTCTTTTTACAAAACTCAAGCGTAATCTGTAAGTAAAATTTCTTTGAGCGATGCCATTCCAGTAGTGGCCTTTTCCTGAATAAAATGGTGATTTGATCTACGGCTAATTTCTGGTTGATGTGGGTCTACAATATACACAGGCACGTGATTGCCCACATAATGCACCAAACTGGCAGCAGGATATACCACAAGTGAAGTGCCCACAATCACAAGGATATCGCCTTGTTGGGTAATTTCCGCAGCGATATCCATCATGGGAACGGCCTCCCCAAACCAGACAATATTAGGACGCAGCTGATATCCTTTTTCGCAAAGGTCTCCGAGTTTGAGTTCCCAATGATCCATCTCATAAATCAATGATTCATTGGCCACGCTACGGCTCTGAAAAAGCTGGCCGTGTAAGTGAATCACTTGGCTTGAGCCCGCCTGTTCATGGAAGTTGTCCACGTTTTGGGTGATGATGCTTACCTCGAAATGGGCTTCTAATTCTTTGAGAATTTCATGCGCTTTGTTGGGTTTGGCTTCTAAAGCTTGCTTTCTACGCTGGTTGTAAAACTCCAGCACCAGTGCTGGGTTGCTATGCCAGCCTTCGGGTGTGGCTACTTCTGTGACTGAATGACCTTCCCAAAGTCCGTCTGCATCCCGAAAAGTTTTCAAACCACTTTCGGCACTTATGCCTGCCCCAGAAAGTACAACTAGCTTTTTCATTAAAGATTCAGCTCTTTTCTGTTCTCTTCTAACACTTTGATAATGAATTCTATATGTTCGGTCAGATCAACACCTAAGAGTGCTACTCCGGCTTCTATTTCATCACGCTCTACTTTGGCAGCAAAGCTTTTCTGCTTGAGCTTTTTCTTTACCGATTTAGCCGACAAACCCTCAATGCTTTCTGGCCGAACTTGGCAACAAGCAATGGTAAAACCCGTCAGTTCATCGCAGGCGAGTAAGGCTTTGTCCAGCTTGGTTTCATATTCAACGCCCCATTTGGTGTAATGAGCTGAAATAGCATGTGCGATTTTTTCTTCACCCATTTCCCTAAGCATGCTCACAATTCTGTTGGGATGCTCTTCTGGGTACGCTTCATAATCGGCATCATGGAGCATGCCTGTTATGGCCCATTCTTCTGGATCTTCTCCAAAATGCTTTCCATATGCTTCCATTACCAATTCTACACTTCGGGCATGACGCAAAAGGCTGTCACCTTTGGTCATTGATGCTAGAATGTTTCGTGCTTCTTCTCTGGTCATAGGGTCAAAATACGAGCAAAAGCCTGATTTTAAAAATGAGAAAGCAAATAACTAACCTTTATTAAACCACAAAGAACGCGGAGAAACGCAAAGGGAGGTTAATATTGAGGGATACTGAGACAAGCTCAGTATGACGCTTCGAATTGGCCCCATCACATCATCAAAAACACCAAGTCGCCTAAGGTGAGTGCTTGCAAAACAAAAATTAGCACACTCATTCTTTTTCCGTGTCGAAAAGCGAGTCCCATGACCAAGAGCATAAGCAATGGAAGGATCAGGCCAGAATAACGCCTTAAAGAATCAGTGTGAATGTTCTCAGCCGCACTTAGCTGATAGCGATTAACTTCCTTGAATATGCGGGAAAGACGGTAATTGACGGTATCTCCTTCATTGACCGTTTCGGCAAATTCTTCCGACACAGAAAAATCGTGTTGCCCAGTAGTTAGCGTGTATGAATAATGGTAGTTCTGGGCCGCATTGTAATACTGTTGTCGTTCCGCTTGGACTTTTATCACCTGATCTGTAAAGGCTTTTCCGGGTAGCGCAAAGTCTGTAATAATCACCAAGGCAATCATTATGAATAAACTGTATAAAAAGGGGCGGAGCTTAAAGGTAGACTTGTTCATTGGCAAGCCCTAAATTAATAAACCTAGTCGGCCTTTGTGGTATTTCAGGGAATTGGTTTCTTCACCGCAAAGAACATGGAGATCTACAAATTACCGTCACTCTGAGGTTGAGCTTGGAGAGCAAAACCGCTAGAGTCTGTTTGTTCGGAGAGGGAGAGCTTAGCACTGACACTCCGAAGCTTCGGAGCTTTCGGTCATTCATATTGTGTATCCACAAGTGAATTCCCTCAGAATGACGCTAAAAATAACCGTCACTCTGAGGTTGAAGCTTGAAGAGCGAAACCGTGAGAGTCCGTCTGATCAGAGCGGGAGTGCCAAGAACCAGGGGGCAGGGGGCTACAATTCAACCAACATAAAAAAAGCCCGACTCTTATGAATCGGGCTTTTAGTATTTTAGGGGTTGAAGGGGAATTACTTTCTCTTCATTACTCTTTTAACGGCTTTCACGATGTTTTCAGCATCGATACCGTATTTCTTCATCAATTGCTCTGGTGTTCCACTTTCACCGAAAGAATCATTCACCGCTACCATTTCTAATGGGGTAGGGAGGTTAAGCGCTAAAGTCTGTGCTACGCTATCGCCCAAACCACCATTCATTTGGTGTTCTTCGGCAGTCACTACACAACCCGTTTTCTTAGCTGATTCAATAATCGCTTGAACGTCTAAAGGCTTAATGGTGTGAATGTTAATTACTTCCACGCTAATACCTTCTTTGGCCAATACCGCTTCTGCTTCAATGGCTTCCCATACCAAATGACCCGTAGCAAAGATGGTTACATCATTTCCTTCAATCATTTTAATGGCTTTACCAATTTCGAATTTCTGATCGGCTGGTGTAAATACAGGCACTTTTGGTCTTCCAAAACGCAAGTAAACAGGGCCTTCAAATTCAGCAATGGCAATGGTAGCCGCTTTGGTTTGGTTGTAATCACATGGGTTGATCACCGTCATGTGCGGTAACATTTTCATCAAACCAATGTCTTCCAAAATCTGGTGTGTTGCACCATCTTCACCCAAAGTTAATCCTGCATGAGAAGCACAAATCTTTACGTTTTTACCAGAGTAAGCAATCGACTGGCGGATTTGATCGTAAACACGACCCGTAGAGAAGTTGGCGAAAGTACCTGTGAAAGGAATTTTACCGCCAATGGTCAAACCAGCAGCTACACCCATCATGTTCGCTTCAGCAATACCTATTTGAAAGAATCTTTCAGGAAATTCATCGATGAAATCCTGCATTTTCAAAGAACCCACAAGGTCGGCACAAAGCGCCACTACTTCAGGGTTGGTACGTCCTAATTCCAATAAACCAGCACCGAAGCCAGAACGCGTATCTTTTTTTTCTGTGTATGTTAATTTCGTCATTGCTGCTTATTAATAGTCTCCAAGGGTTTCTTCTAACTGGGCCAAAGCGGTAGCCAATTGTTCATCGTTTGGCGCTACACCATGCCATTTGTGCGAACCCATCATAAAGTCTACACCAGCACCCATTTCGGTTTTCATCAGGTTAACTACTGGCTTTCCTTTACCAGAAAGTGATTTTGCTAAACTCATGGCATTGATGACAGACTTCATGTCGTTACCATCGCTTTCAATCACATCCCAACCAAAGGCTTGCCATTTGGCTTTCAAATCCATTAGGTCCATTACTTCAGAAGTAGGGCCGTCAATTTGCTGACCGTTGTAATCTACTGTAGCAATAAGGTTATCGATTTTACAGTGAGCAGCATACATGGCCGCTTCCCATACCTGACCTTCGTCAAGTTCTCCATCGCCCATCAAAACATACACACGCTTGTCGTCCTTGTTCAGCTTTTTAGCTTGAGCAGCACCACAGGCTACAGATAGGCCTTGGCCTAATGAACCTGAAGCTACACGAATTCCAGGTAAACCTTCTTCGGTAGCAGGGTGGCCCTGAAGCCTAGAATCTAACTTTCGGAAAGTAGCAAGCTCGGCCACAGGGAAGTAACCACTGCGGGCCAAAATGCTATACCAAACCGGAGAAATGTGCCCGTTCGACAAAAAGAACATGTCTTCGTCTCTTCCATCTGGATCAAATGGCTTTTTGATGTCCATGATGTTGAAGTACAAAGCAGTAAGGAAATCGGTGCATCCTAAAGAGCCTCCTGGGTGACCAGAGTTCACGGCATGTACCATACGTACAATATCACGCCTTACCTGAGAAGCTGTTTTCTCTAGGGTTTCAATACTAGGTTTATTCACGCTGTATTAATGATTGGTTAAAAATTATTTCAATATCTGAGCGGTGTGGTCTTTGGTTTTCACTTTCGCAATTACCTCTTCAATCACTCCGTTTTCATCAATTATAAATGTTGTGCGGGCAGTTCCCATATAAGTTCTGCCATACATCGACTTCTCTACCCATGTCCCAAACTGCTCATGAATACTCTTGTTTTCATCGGCAATTAGCGGAAATGGTAGTGCGAATTTATTAATAAAATTTTGATGCTTCTTTGCCGAATCCGAACTAATCCCAACAATTGCGTATCCAGCCTCTAAAAGGGCATTATAATTATCTCTAAGGTTGCATGCTTCTGCGGTGCAGCCGGGGGTATTGTCTTTTGGGTAGAAGAATAGGGCTAATTTCTTTCCAGCAAAGTCCGAAAGCTTAATGGGCTTACTGTCTTGATCGATTCCTTCAAAATCTGGGGCTTTATCGCCTGCTTGTAATGCCATAATTAAAGTTTTAACGTTAGGGTTTTCTTGTTTCCAGCGTAATCTGTTACTGTTAAAGCAAAATCTCCCTTCAATGGTTTGCTCTTATCTAAAGTTTCTGACCAAATCAATTTTCTCTTGGGGTCGTAGTTCATCAAAAGCCATTCTCCGTTAATGGTGGCCTCGTAATCTTTAATGCCCGAAAGCTCATCGTCAATATTGAAATAGAGAATACCATTGCTTGACGTGCGTTGCCTTATGGTCGGTGGTGTTAAGTCTTTCTTCAGCGTAAAATTGCCTAAAGATGAAATGGCAAACCTGATTTTTCCTTCGCTCCAAGTACCACCCACAAAGCTAGCGTTACCTGAGCTGCTTAAAGCGTAGGCCTGAAATTGTTCTAAGGAATCGTATTGTAAAAGTGGTACAAGCTCAATTTCAACGATTCCCCTTAAAGCCGAGACGTCATCACCAATCTGCAATATTTCAATCTTCTTCTCCTCATCGATGTAGTGCCTTGCCTTTAAATACAGTGTATCGAACAAAGTGTTTTTGCCGAAAGCAGCCGAAAAGGAATTAGAAAGGTAGGAGTGTTCTTTTTCGGAAGGAATCATATCCATGAATTCCATTTCCTCTTGATCATCTCCGTAGTCAATTGTTTTTGGAAGGCCTCTATTCAAGTCAACCAAGTAAACGTTTTCCTCACCATCGGAATAAGCAGGCTCTAAAATGTGCGAACCTTGCTGGGTATATACAGTGATATTGTTCAGCTCGCCTTTACGCTTCCTATTGATTTGAAGCGTGTTATCTAATAGATAGGAATGATCTCTGCGGTCTACTTGTGCGAGTTCGGCAGGAGAGGCCTTTGCGCCTTTTACGTTGAATGAAACCCTGCGTTGGTTTCCATAAGCATCGGCCATTATAATCTGGAAAAGGTAAATGGAGTCTTGCTTCGGGTGGAAGAAGCCTTTGTTCTTGATGCCATTGTAAAAACCTAAGCCATTGCCATCATCCACATAGAGTTTGTTGTATCGTCTGTTGGTTTCTTGTTCAGCCTTGTAATTGGTGTGGACTTTAATGTTGTTTTGTAAAGAGAAGTTGACAGAATCAATTCTTTGACTGAAGAGCAATTCTTGATTTTGATACACATCAATTTCAGGGACACCATTTTTATTGGCTGCTCCATCCAGTTTGTCGTGTGCCCAAATTTCAAAGCCAATTTTTCCGGCTGCGCGAATGGTGTCAGTAATCACATATTCGTTG
Source organism: Roseivirga echinicomitans (assembly GCF_001592935.1). Classification (GTDB taxonomy): domain Bacteria; phylum Bacteroidota; class Bacteroidia; order Cytophagales; family Cyclobacteriaceae; genus Roseivirga; species Roseivirga echinicomitans. Next base: position 221,471 of record NZ_LRDB01000050.1, on the reverse strand, counting down.
CCTCGCTTTTCTAGGTTGAATTCGAATCTACCAAACTGCCCATTTACCCTTGAATTGATGTCCATGGTTTTCAAGGCAATTCTTTCCGCAATAGGTGCGATTTTGTCTTTAATTTCAGTGAAGCCAATTCTGAGGGGATCAAGCACTTCTTGTCTGGCATCCCTGATTTCGAAATGAAGGTGTGGGCCTGTAGATGATCCTGAATTTCCTGAGTAGCCCAATACTTCGCCTTTTTTCAGTTTAAAACGACCGCGATCGGGGAATAGGTTTACGCCAAAGGACTTTTGTTTGTACTGGCTTTCCAGTACGTACTTCGCCAGTTCTTTATTGAAGCGCTGTAAGTGGGCATATACCGTTGTGGTGCCATTGGGATGAACCATGTAAACAGCATTACCATAACCGCCTGTAGATACAGCAATTCGGCTAACATAACCTTCGGCAGCGGAGTACACATCTAGTCCTACCACACCATTGGTTTTAATGTCGAGCCCAGCATGGAAATGCGAGGCACGCAATTCACCCATATTTCCCGCCAGATAATTGGTGCGTTCTGGCTGGATGGGGAATTGATAATATCCTTTTTCGATCTTGCTGTATTGGGCAAAGGTCGAAACGGTAACAAACAAAAGGGGAATAAAATGAAATCTACTTAACCTCAACTTCCAACATTTTCTCATTCTCTATATAAGCAGTAAGTGTGTCGCCAATCACCGTTTTTCCAACGCCCGCAGGTGTACCGGTAAAAATAATGTCTCCCTTCTTCAACGTAAAGTATTTCGAAATATGCTCAATGATGTCGTCAAAACTGAAAAGCATCATATTGGTATTTCCGTCTTGTTTTACTTCACCGTTTTGCTGCAAGCTAAAGTTGATGTTATTCAAATCAAACTTATCCTTGCTCACAAATTCAGAAATAGGGGCAGAGCCATTAAAAGCCTTGGCTTTTTCCCAAGGTAATCCTTTTTCTTTGCAGCGCTGCTGAACATCTCTGGCAGTGAAATCAATTCCCACGCCAATTTCATCATAGTATTTATGGGCGAATTTCTTCTCGATGTGTTTTCCTTCTCTACTAATTTTCAAAAGTATTTCTACCTCGAAATGAACATCATTTGAGAAATCAGGGTGATAGAAAGGTACGCTATTTCTTAATACGGCTGTATCGGGCTTTAGAAATACCACCGGTTCTGTCGGGCGTTCGTTGTTTAATTCAGCAATATGTTCAGCATAATTACGTCCAATGGCAACAATCTTCATTCGGATAAGTTTAGTTAGGGTTGAATAACCAAAAGGCAACCTCAGCACAAAATTAAAATTTCGATCTGATTTGACAACCTGTCATTTATGATCATTTTTGTGAAACGAAGGAATATAACAATAGACCTTGTTATTCAGGGAGATACATTTTTAATAATAGAGAACTTTTAGTGATGAGAAAATTAGTAGCACTTAGTTTTATAGTAGCCTTAGTGATTGGGTGTACTACTGTGCCAATTACAGGCAGAAGACAACTTACTGGAGTTGTGAGTAGTGATGAAGTGATTGCCATGAGTGCTGATGCTTACAAGCAAGTAATGGATTCCGTGAAGCTTTCGGATAATCAAGCGCAAGTGGCCATGATTAAACGTGTGGGCACCAGAATTCAAAAAGCGGTGGAGCAATACATGAACAACAATGGTTATGAAGGTCTTTTGGATGGTTTCGATTGGGAGTTCAACCTTATTGAAAGTGAGCAAGTTAACGCTTGGGCAATGCCAGGAGGTAAAGTGGCCTTCTATACTGGAATCATTCCTATTTGTAAAGATGATTTGGGTGTTGCCGTAGTAATGGGACACGAAGTAGCGCATGCGGTAGCCAAACATGGTCAGGAGCGAATGAATCAGAGTTATGCCAAACAAGTAGGTTTAAGCATCGGTGCAGTGGCGCTGGGTCAAGACCCAACTTTGGCACAGCAAATGGTGTTTCAGGCAGTAGGTATTGGAACAGATATTGGACTTTTGAAATTCTCAAGAACGCATGAATCAGAAGCCGATGAATTGGGCTTGACTTTTATGGCGATTGCGGGTTACGACCCGAGTGAGGCACCTAAGTTCTGGGAAAGAATGTCGGAAGGCAGTAGCGGTCAAGCCCCACCAGAGTTTCTTTCTACGCACCCAAGTCATGAAACTAGGATTGAAAGATTGAACGCTGCCTTGCCAAAGGCGATGGAGTACTATAATAAGAGTACATTGAAGTAATTAATATTCCGTCCTTCGGGGCGATTGAATATGTCAGGTAGTTATGCGAAGGGTTTTTACCCTTCGTTTTTTTTTGTCGGAAGGTTGTTTCGTCCTTACAGGACTAAATAAGGATAGGGGGTGGGTGTTTCGAAGGGTTGCGCCTTCGTTTTGGTATGAAACCCTTTCAGGGCTGAGGAAATGTAAATACTCGTTACAAACGAGTATTAGTGGGATTCAGTGTGTTTCTTATTCGTAGAATTCTCCCTCGTCAGTTACAATTGTAGTTAATTCAACGGTATGGCCATCGGGGTCTTTGGTATAAATTGAATGAAAATAATGATGGTCTTGAATAGTGAATTCGAGGTTCAATGCTGCATATTTCCTTTTTGCTTTCTCAAAATTATCGTTGGTGACATTGAACGAAAAGTGGTCTATTTTTACATTTTTTGATGTTAGATCAAGCTGTGGATCGGTAACCGTTGCTGGGAACAAAGCGACTCCCGTCTTCCCTGAAAGCATAAAAATCGGATATTCTCCCCATGCTGGTAATTGATATTTCCTGAGGCCAAGGACTTTTTGATACCATTCAACAGATTGATTTAAATCCTTCACCCGGATTGCTACATGGTCTAAAAACTGGATCTCTATTTCATTACTGTCATTACTCATTTCTCACAGAAGGTTTCTTGCCTATTCTTAATGGAACACCAATAGGGGACGAGATCACTTATTTTATTAAGCACTCAAAGGCAAATTAAATATGAAGGTACTTCCTTTTCCTACTTCACTTTCCGCCCAAATGTCCCCATTAAGCTTTTTTACAAACTCTTTGCAGAGCACTAGACCCAAACCAGAACCCTTTTCTCTCGCGGTGCCTGGCAATGTTGCATTGGTTGAAAGATTGAAAAGTTTATTCAACGTTTCTTGGTTCATGCCAACGCCACTATCAGCAACAGCAACTTCAACCTGGTGGTTTTTGATGTTCGCTGAAATATTGACATTTCCTCCTAAATGTGTGAATTTAATTGCATTTGAAATGAGGTTTCGTAAAACAGTTCTTAAAATGTTTTCGTCCGTGTATAACTCGATGTCATCGGTTAGGGTATAATTCAGCGTAATATCTTTGGCCCTTGCAAGCGGTTTATTAAGTTCTATTATTTCATGAATAAGAACGGGTAGAATGATCTTTTCGGGTACTAAATTAAGCTCACCAGATTGAGTTCTAGCCCAATTCAATAAGTTGTCAAGCAAAGAAAACGTGTTTTTGGCTATTGAATTTATCATATCAATAGGTTTTTGAGTCGCCTCATTCTCAGTGTCCTTCACCTCATTAATAAGCAGCTGCGAAACGCCTATGATATTATAGAACGGACCTCTTAAATCATGCGCTATGATAGAGAACAATTTGTCTTTTGTGGTATTCAGTGCCCTAAGTCGGGCTTCACTTTCTTTTAATGCTGCTTCTGCTTTTTGGTGTTCGGAAATATCACGAATTACTCCGACAATAAATTTTTCCCCACTAGCATCAATAAACCGTGACTTCCGTGTTGAGATGATATGCGTTTGGCCTCCGTCTACCGTAAGTGACTCTTCGCTTATATTTTCGAGCCCACTGGAAAGTACCTTCTTGTCAATTTTCAAAAAACTTTTTCGTTCATCAGGAGATACATTTTCGGCCAAGGTTTTACCTATTATTTGAGTCCTTGAAAGTCCGAACAGCTCACAAAAAGCATCGTTCACCAAGATCAACTTACTTTTATTGTTCTTCACGAATACTGCATCACCCATATTGTTAAGGATGGCATGAATGTACTCCCTACTTTCCTTTGTTTCTACTTCGCTTTGAGATGAGGTATGCAATCGTAGCGCTTCATTTTGCTTTTTGAGTTCAGCAATCTGATTTTCCAACGCTTCGTATGTCGGTTTATCATTCATTTTTAAATGTTTGCATACAAGTTCAACCGATTTTTGATAAGGGTAATTGCTTATAACCTAATATAGGCGCCACGTTTATGGAGTTCATATCCCATGTAATTTATTGAAAAGTTATTAGAGCACACAACTAGATTTCATGAAGGTGTCTTGAACTCATTAATTTACTGAATCTTAAATAAGTTAAATATCACGTCCCTACATGACTTGTATAAAGCAATCTAATCTGCGCCATCCCATAACCCCCATAAATCTGCGATCACTCACTATTTTCACCGCAATTAATCGCAACAAAACTCTTATCCCCCCTGTTTCCTTCGTATTATTGCACCCAAATTCGAAAAAATGGCGGTTGTACCTTACAAAGAGAACCAAGCAAGTAAAAAAGAGCAAGTGGCTGAAATGTTCAATAACATTAGCCACAAGTATGATTTCTTGAATCATTTTTTAAGCCTAGGCATCGATATTCTGTGGCGTAAAAAGGCCATTAGAATGCTGAAACCTCATCAGCCGAAGCAGATTTTGGACATTGCTACTGGAACGGGAGATTTTGCTATTGAAGCTTTAGCCCTTAACCCAGACCGTGTAGTAGGGGTTGATATTTCTGCTGGAATGCTGGAAATCGGTAAGCAGAAGATGGAGAAAAAGGGCCTTGATCATATCATAGATATGCAGATGGGCGATTCAGAGAAGTTACTCTTCGAAGACAATACCTTTGATGCCGTGATCGTTTCATTTGGCGTAAGGAATTTCGAGAACTTAAAGCAAGGTTTGAGCGATATGCACCGCGTATTGAGGCCAGGAGGGAAGGTAGTTATTGTAGAGTTTTCGCAACCACGAACTTTCCCAATGAAGCAGCTTTATAATTTTTACTTTAAGTCGATTTTACCTGTCATTGGAAAAATGGTGTCTAAAGATCAATCGGCTTATACTTATTTGCCAGAATCGGTAGCCGCTTTTCCCGATGGTGAAAGATTTTTGAATATTTTAGGGGAAGTAGGATTTAACAAAACTGAATGCAAGCCACTAACTTTTGGTATAAGCTCAATATACATCGGTCAAAAATAGTTTTCTGTTTAGCATTATTTATTTGCAATGTTGCTTTGGGGCAAAAAATTCCCGTAAAGCTCAACCGCATTGGTAGTGATGATAAAAAAGTGAACTATGGCTTCTTTTTGGGCTATCATCAGAACTACTACGGAATAAAATACTCCGATGCTTTTGATGGACCCGATTACGATGACGTAACTTCCATCGTATCTAAGCAGAATTCTGGATTTAACTTGGGTTTTATGCTCAATTTCAGATTAGACGATCAACTGACCCTGAGGTTTGTGCCAGTGAAAATTGGTCTTTATCAGCAATTGGTGCAGTACAATATGACCGATGGCACTGTAGATGAGCAGCTGATTGAAAGCACGCGAATAGAACCTGGTATCTTCGTTAAATACCGCTCCATCAGACGCGATAATCTTAGAATGTACGTGATTGCGGGTGTAAGTGCCTCTATGCGTTCGGGCAAAGCTGAAGATTTAGGTGGTGTGGATAAACTTGAAATAAGGAAAGGAAACTTGAAGGCTGAAATTGGCTTTGGTTTCGAAAATTACTTTGAGTTCTTCAAACTTGAACCTGAAATACGCTACTCCAGAGGCTTGACGAATGTGTTAAACCCTTCGAACAACTTCTACTCCAACGGCATAGGCCAAATTACCACGCACAACTTCTCTATCTATTTCCACTTTACGGATTAGAGTTACTGTTAAATTAATACCAAATCCCCAATCCTCCCAACCTCCTTCTCCAAGGAGGAGTGTTCGTGCAAATATTTGTGCTGCATAGCCTTTAGTGGCTTCATCTGCTAAGGAAGATCCCTTAATAGAAGTGCAGAGAAGTGAGCGATCATTAGTTATTAAAAGTGCTATAGTAAAAGTTAGTACTGGGGCACTTCCCCCTTTTTCGAAAAGGGGGGTAGGGGGATTAGAATTACTGTTTTACTAAAACCAAAGCCCAATCCTCCCAGCCTCCTTCTCCAAGGAGGAGTGTTCGTGCAAATATTTGTGCTGCATAGCCTTTAGTGGCTTCATCTGCTAAGGAAGATCCCTTAATAGAAGTGCAGAGAAGTGAGCGATCATTAGTTATTAAAAGTGCTATAGTAAAAGTTAGTACTGGGGCACTTCCCCCTTTTTCGAAAAGGGGGGTAGGGGGATTAGAGTTACTTCTTTACAGAGACCAAAGCCCAATCCTCCCAACCTCCTTCTCCAAGGAGGAGTGTTCGTAGTAACATTCATGCTGTATAACCTTTAGGTATTACATCTAGTGGGAAATGGCTTTAATAGATGGGAACGATTCCAAAACACAACTCACATCATAAATAATACCTTCATACTTCCCCATATTTCTTCTAAATTCGAACCTTAAGAATTTAGAACAGGAATGAGCAAAATAGCAATGGTTACCGGAGCCACCTCTGGTATTGGTTGGGCTACTGCCGAAGCACTGGCCAAGGAAGGTTATCAATTGATTATCTGTGGAAGACGAAAGGAACGACTGCAAGAATTATCCGCAAAAGTGGACGTAAAAACCTTAGAACTCCTTTTTGATGTGAGCGATAGAGCTGCGGTAGCGGAAGCCCTTCATTCACTTCCAACGGAATGGAAACAGATTGATGTGTTGATCAACAATGCTGGAAATGCACATGGTTTGGGCAAAATTCACGAAGGCAATATTGATGACTGGGATGCCATGATTGACATCAATGTCAAAGGTCTTTTGTATGTCACCAAAGCCATTGTGCCAAATATGGTGGAGCGAGGTGCTGGTCATGTAGTCAATATTGGGTCTATTGCGGGCAAGGAAGCCTATCCGGGAGGAAATGTGTATTGCGGTTCTAAACATGCCGTAGATGCTATTAATACGGGCATGCGAATGGACTTGAACGGAACAGGAGTGAAGGTGTCTCAGGTTTGCCCAGGTTTGGTGGAAACTGAATTTTCACTGGTACGCTTTAAAGGCGATAAAGACAGAGCCAAAGTGGCTTATGAGGGCTTTGATGCCCTTCGAGCAGAAGATATTGCAGACCTTATTTGCTTTATTGTTACCCGACCAGCGCATGTGAATATTGCCGATACGCTCATTTTACCTGCCGCACAGGCTTCGCCTACTTTAGTGGCGAAAAACTAAGCTTTACATTTCTCAGAAAGAACAAGAAATACGATGTACGAAGAAGAATTCAATGACGAAGTGCCGCAAGAAGGCCTTCCCATTCCCGAGATATTTAGAAATTCAGATACCAAAGGCTATATCACCCATTGCATTCAATGCGATTATGAGTTGTTAAAAGGCGATCGCTCTTATATGATCGAAAAGGTATTTAAAAGATACCCTCACCTTGATTCCACCCAAGTGCTTTTCGAATACGGCATGTGCAGCGTTTGCTATGAAAAAATGAAGGATAGCCTCTCTGTGGAAAGCATGCAGAACCTCTCCAATTACATGATGAACAATATGGATTTTTCGGCCATGCAGCAACGCATTGAGGAAAACCCAGAAGATCCTGAGAAGTGGATGTCCCATTGTATGATTCATGGCACACCCAAAGAAGAAATGACGGAGTTTCAAGTGGCTGCTTCTTTTAAGGGAGATCGTTTGATGACGAATTTTATGCCACCTTACATGATTGGAGGCTTGGCTTTAGAAGAACTGAACGGCTTGCTTTCCAAAGAAACCAAAGAAGACATGGATGGATTTGTTGACCAGCATTTTGGCATTCCTCCTGAATTGAGAAAAGACTTTATTCTGATATGAAAAAACTACTTTTAATCTGCCTGCTTCCCTTTTTGATCTTTTCGTGTAACAGCAAAGATGAGTCTGGAGGCATTGAGAATGGGGTTTCGCTGGCCTTGGCCACATCTAGAAAAGCCATTGTTTCCAATATCAATTATAACCTTGAATTCAGGGTGCCAGCAGCCCTTACGCAACCCATTCAGTCGCTGGAAACTTTGAGTTTCAACTTGAGTGACAATTCTGAAGACCTGCTTTTAGATTTTAGAGAATCGGCTGACAAGCTTAAAGGCATTATTGTCAATGATCAATCGGCTGAAATCAATTTCAAGAATGAGCACATCATTATTAGTAAGGATTTATTGAGAAGAGGGAAGAACATTATTGAGATCAATTTCTTTGCGGGAGAAACTTCGCTCAACCGTAAGGAAGAGTTTATGTACACGCTGTTGGTTCCAGACAGAGCACGTACGCTTTTCCCTTCATTTGATCAGCCCAACTTAAAGGCGACCTACGAACTGACCTTAGACTTGCCCGAAAGCTGGACGGCCATAGCCAATGGCCCTGTGGCACTTTTAAGTGTAAAAGATGGCCGAAAGAACATTCAGTTTGAAAAGTCTGATTTGATCAGTACTTACTTGTTCTCTTTTGTGGCAGGTAAATTCAAAACCGAAACTCAAAATGTGGGAGGAATGGAAATGACCATGCTCCACAGGGAAACTGACAGCGCAAAAGTAGCCAGAAACCTCGATTTGATTTTCTATCTACACGGGGCTTCAATTCAATGGTTACAAGAATACACAGGGATTGATTATCCCTTTAAGAAATTCGATTTTGCACTCATTCCTAGTTTCCAATATGGCGGAATGGAGCATGTAGGCGCTATTCAGTACCAAGCCAATAGCCTTTTCTTGGATGAAGATCCATCGCAATCTCAGTTATTGAGCAGAGCAAGTTTAATTGCACATGAAACTGCCCACATGTGGTTTGGTGACTTGGTGACTATGGACTGGTTCAATGATGTGTGGACCAAAGAGGTATTTGCCAATTTTATGGCCGCCAAAATGGTGAACCCAAGCTTTCCAGAAATCGACCATGAGTTAAATTTCTTGGTGCGTCATTATCCGTCAGCTTATGGCGTGGACAGAACGGAAGGGGCAAATCCAATCCGACAAGAACTGAACAACCTGAACGAAGCGGGGCAAATGTATGGTGCCATTATTTACAATAAAGCACCCATTATGATGCGTCAGCTAGAAATGCTCATTGGAGAACAATTGTTCCAAGAAGGCATGCAAGAGTACTTGAAAACCTATTCTTTCACCAATGCCACATGGCCCGATTTGATCAATATTCTGGACAAGAAAACGCCAGAAGATTTGAAAACATGGAGTGAGGTTTGGGTGAATACGGCTGGCCGTCCCGAGTTTCAGTTGGAGCTTGTTCGTCAGCAGGGGATGCTCAACGAAATCAAGTTAAGTCAGTTTGACCCTTCTGGAAAGGACCGCACCTGGCCACAGGTTTTTAGTGCTGCGGCTTGGCTCGATCAAACCAAGGTATACAAGAAGCTCGCCTCTAAACAAGCGGTTTTGAATGTTGACCTGCCTATTCTACGATTGGGCGATATTGTTCTGAATGCCGATGGAAGAGGTTATGGCCTCTTTGAAGCCGATATGAATATGGTGACGCAACGTTATTCGCGCATGACGGACGTTGAAAAGGGAACCACCTTTGTGAACCTCTATGAGAATTTCCTTGACGGAAAACTTCCTCGCGTGGGTTACATAGAAATGGTGAAATGGGTCATTGCCAAAGAAGAGAATGAGCTGATTTTGAACTTGGTTTTAGGCCAAATGAATAATATCTATTGGTCATATTTAACCGAAGCCGAAAGGACCAGCGTAGCACCCGACTTGGAGCGCACCTTATATTTCTTAATGGAAACCAAGTCGGATAAACCAAGTGTAAAGAAAGTCTTCTTTAATGCCTTCCGTAATGTGACCATTACCGATAACAACACCGGGCGTTTGTACGACATTTGGAATGGCGCCAAAGTGGAAGGGCTCAATTTATCAGAGAATGATAAAGTAGGTTTGGCTTCGCAATTGGCCATTCGTTTACCAGAGCGGGCAGATGCCATTCTGAAACAGCAACTGGATTCCATCAAAAACCCTGACACCAAACGTAGATTCGAATTTGTGATGCCTGCGCTTTCTAACTCACAACAGGTACGCGATACATTCTTTGAGTCGTTGAAGGATGCGAAAAACCGCGAAACCGAGTCTTGGGTGCTTTCTGCTTTGGGTGCTTTGCATCATCCGTTGAGAAAAGAGTCTTCTGAAAAGTACATTTTGCCAAGTCTTGAATTGCTTAAAGAGATTCAAGAAACGGGAGATATCTTCTTCCCAACCCGTTGGACGGACCAAACTTTGGGCAATTACAATTCAGCTTCAGCCGTGAAAATTGTACGTGACTTCCTTAAGAATAATCCTGATTACAATGCACAATTGAAAATGAAGATCTTGCAAGCGGCAGACAACCTTTTCCGTTCAGAAAGAATTCTAGGAGGGAAGCAGAGTTTGCAGCAGAAGTAAAGGAGTATTGGGTAAAGAGTATTTGGTAGTGAGTACAGCGTATTGAGTATTGAGTAGTGAGTACAGCGTATTGGGTTTAATTATAGTTTCTTCGCTTCACTCAGGATGAAAAATCTATAAAACAGTCTTCAGTTGAAAATCAACTAGAGAGCTAAAATATAAATGAAAAAGGCCACCCAATAGGTCGCACCTACGGAGCTTAACGCAGTGATTAATTCACTGCTACCAACAGGTCATCCCTACGGGATTAAAGGTTTTGGTAAAAGTGATCTGTACCAGCTTTTACGAGGTGTTGACTTATATGAAAATGGAGTCCAGGGCTTTTTTGACCATCAATTTCCGAGTTGAGTTCCACGCCCAAAGCCCCATCGAGGTCATACGTTTATAGAGTAAACATCAACAAAACACCCTTCAGACCCCAACGGGGTCATACATTTGTAAAAATAATAATGCAGTGCAAAACCCGACCCTAGCAGGGTCGCACCTCCCATTGACTGGTTGAAGGAATAGAATATACAACCCCTTCAGGGTTGGTGTCATTACGCATACTAACATTGCTATAAATGTGGAATCCCTACGGGATTAAAGGTTTTGGTAAAAGTGATCTGTACCAGTTTTTAGCGGGTGTTGACTGATATGAAAAAGTAGTCCTTGCCTTTTTGACCATCAATTTTCGAGTTGAGCCCAAAACCCCACCGAGGTCATGCGTTTATAGCGTATAACATCTACAAAACACCCTTCAGACCCCAGCGGGGTCATACATTTGTAAAAAAAATAGTGCAGAGCAAACCTCGACCCTAGCAGGGTCGCACCTCCCATTGACTGGTTGAAGGAATAGAATATACAACCCCTTCAGGGTTGGTACTATTACGCATACTAACATTGCTATAAATGTGGAATCCCTACGGGATTCAAGGTTTTGGTAAAAGTGATCTGTACCAGCTTTTACGGGGTGTTGACTGATATGAAAAAGTAGTCCAGGGCTTTTTTGACTATCAATTTTCGAGTTGAGCCCAAAGCCCCATCGAGGTCATGCGTTTATAGAGTAAACATCTGCAAAACACCCTTCAGACCCCAGCGGGGTCATACATTTGTAAAAATAACAGTGCAGTGCAAACCTCGACCCTAGCAGGGTCGCACCTCCCGCCAAACCACAAGCCTAAAGCCCCTTCGGGGCGAACTGTTTGTAAAAACGTATAAAGTGAAAATTACGCTCCGTAGGAGCGACCCGTAAGACTAGCTACTTATAAATCTCATTGATAATACCTGCCAATCGAACACCTGCTTGGGCGATTCTTAGCTCTACGATATCGAAATATTTGAAGGAGTATTCATAACTCAATCTACCGTTTTCAGGAATGTCATACACCTTATCGCGGTAGCTCATAGACTCCATGGCCATATCGCGAACCGTGGCGGCCTGCCATCCCTTTACTTGCTCTTTTGTGGGGTGGTTTACTATATCCGCAAACTCAGTATAGCTGTATTGTTTGCCCTCAATCATACGGCTGTCCCAAACGCTGTGTAAGTTGGTGTTGCTGCCAAACCATTCCACTTTCGTGTCATTTCCGCCTCTGTCTTCTCCGTTGCCTACGTGCATAGGTTGGTGGATATCGCCCACAAGGTGCACTAGGAACTTAAGGTTAGTCGCTTCCTGCTCAGGCGTAAGGCCACCCGCTTTTAATTCTTTGATTACCTTTTCTATGGCCCAAACCACATCACCACCTTCTTGCGTTGGTGCAGTTTCATAGGTCATGCCCTCAGGGATGGTGCAATAATGCCAAGCACTGGCGTAATCGAAAGAGCGATCAGATTTAATATCATCCATCCAAGTACTTGCTACGGCCAGGGTTTCAGTACCTAAAACTCGTTTCACATTCTTCTGTGCCTTTTTAGTCAACATACCATCAGCAATATGACCGACAGCACGGTGACCAATTTGACCCCAAAAAACGGTCTCGTCTTTAAGGGTGTGGCTGAAAATGAATAGTGTGGTCAGTAATAATAACTTCTTCATAAAATGGGTATTCGTTTGCGCTACAAGATTATGAAAATTCATTGGCTTCATCATTATTGAAGCATCAAGAGAACATTATTAAAATTTGAAATGGCAGAATTATCTAATAAATTCGGTGATAATTAATTTTACGCCAGCCATAAGCTTCACCAGCTTTTCGTCAACGAAGTGGCCGTTTTTTATGGGTTGACTAGGAGGTAGACTACTTCCTTTGGAACAGTCAGAACTAATCATTTAAAGGTTTTCGGGTTTGCGGTTAATTTCACCACTCTCTAATTAATTGGTGAAATTGTATCAAGCTATATTTTAGAGCTTTTCTAAAATCAATATCATCATAGCTATCGTAAAAGTCCCTTTCATATTCTTCTTCGATTCCTTCAAACTCCTTATTATACAAAACCGCTGCTTTCTTAATTTTTCGGCCATTTAAATCTGCTTTTAAAAATGATTCTCTTAATAAATCCATGAACGAAAATTCATATTTAAAGACAAACTCATGGAGTGATATCTCTTTAGCCTGATCCAATATTTGCTCCCATCCATTTTGATATCCATCGCTGGGTTTTGTCTTTAGATAACTGATCAAATCATCGTTTACTTGGCCTATTACCCTGTGAGTTAGATCTTCTAACTGATCAAATTCCATTTTCTACTTGATTAAAGTTATTTAATGATTACAATTTAACTTTTTATTATCTCATTAAATGAGATAATAATCTTTCATTTCATTATATTCGATTCTCATAAAGTCTAAGCGCTGATGAACCGCATAAAAGCAGTTTTAGAAGAGAAAGGAATCAAGCAAACTTGGCTCGCTGAAAAGCTCGAAAAGAGCTATAACATGGTGAATTCATATGTTCAAAATAGAAGACAACCAAGTTTAGAGGATTTATATCGTATTGCTGAAATATTGGATGTTGATGCAAAAGATTTACTAGCTCATAAGAGGTATGAATAGACATTTATCAGAATCGGATACTAGAGCAAAATATATTGATCCATTGCTTAAAAATGCTGGATGGGACGAAGGGTATATTGTTCGTGAATACTATTTCACAGACGGTAGGAAGTTGATTGGTGATAAAAGAGGGAAGAGACTTTTTCTGGATTATTTATTACGATATAACGGATCAAACCTAGCAATTATTGAAGCAAAAAAAATTGGTAAACATCCAACTGATGGATTGCAACAAGCAATTGAATATGCCGAGAAACTCAAAATTGATATAGTCTATGCCACCAATGGTGAACAACTCTATTTGTTCGATATAAGAACAGGGAAGGGTGATTATGTTGATGAATTCCTCAATCCTGAGGAATTATTCAATCTGAATTTTGACAAGCAAAACAATTTAAAAAAGAAGCTTTTGTCAATCCCATTTTATTTAACAGGCTCTTTTTCTCCAAGATACTATCAAGAGATTGCTGTCAACAAAGTGATGGAAAATATAGCTGAAGGCAAAGATCGAATGTTACTTACTCTAGCAACAGGTACGGGTAAAACATTCATTTCCTTTCAAATTGTACATAAGCTTCTAGAGGGTAAATGGAATAAAGATGGCGAGAGTAGAAGACCTAGAATATTGTTTCTAGCTGATAGAAATATACTTGCTGATCAAGCGATAAACACTTTTAATCCTTATGAAAATGATCTAATCAAAATTAATGGGGAAGAGGTTAGAAAAAGGAATGGGGAAGTTCCAACTAACGCATATATCTTCTTTGCAATTTATCAGGCACTTGCAGATCGAGAAAATGAAGAGCAGGAGAATATAGGAGGGTACTATCGTCAATACCCTGAAGATTTTTTTGATATTATTATAATTGATGAGTGTCATCGAGGAAGTGCTAATGAAGCAGGTTCATGGCGACTAATTCTTGATCACTTTAAGCCAGCTGTTCATTTGGGACTTACTGCTACTCCAAAACGAGAAGATAATGTTGATACATACAAATACTTTGGTAAGCCAATTTATGAGTATTCACTAAAGGACGGAATTTCAGATGGCTTTCTAACGCCATATAAGGTCAAAAGGATCACAACAAACATTGATGAGTATATTCATACAAATGACAATGAAGTCATCAAGGGAGCTGTGACAAAAGGACGCTATGAGATTAAAGATTTTGAACGCATTATTACCGTAAATGAGCGTACCGATCTTATTGCAAGAGCAATTCTCAATCAAATTGAACCAATGGACAAAACCATTGTGTTTTGCGTAAATCAGGAGCATGCCTTGACCATGCGAGATATGATCAACAATCATAAGGAAATTGGTGATCCAAAATACTGCGTTCGTGTAACATCGGATGAAGGTTCAATAGGAATTGGGTATCTCGAAGATTTTCAAAATAATGATAAAGACATTCCTGCGATACTTACATCATCGCAAATGCTTACTACCGGGGTTGATGCCAGAAATGTGAGAAATATTGTAATAGTCAGGACAATCAATTCACATGTTGAATTCAAACAAATTATTGGTAGAGGAACGAGACTCTTTGATGGAAAGGATTTCTTCACTATTATCGATTTCACTGGTGCTACAAATGCCTTTTATGATAGTGATTGGGATGGCCCACCAGAGGAAGAAGTAGATACCGAAGAAAGAGGGGCAAGCGAACCAAGAAAAAAAAAGAAGTATAAAACGCCACCAGAAAAACCCAGTACATTTAAAGAACCAGAAGAAAAACTGGTAATCAAGTTGAGTAATGGGAATAGTCTAAAAGTGACTAATGTCGAAACACGTTATATTGATGAAAATGGTAAGCCGCTTACAGTCAGAGAATTTTTAGAAAAATTGGTTGGTAACCTTCCTAATCTATTTAAGAATGAAGATCAGTTAAGGCAAGCCTGGTCGAATCCAGAAACCAGAATTGCTCTTCTAGAAAAGTTGGGGCAATTGGGTTTTGACAAAGAACAATTAGATGCTTTAAGATTAATGGTAGCTTCTCCTCAAGTGGACATATTTGATGTGTTAGCGCATATTTCTTTTAGGTCCGACATAAAAACAAGGAAAGAAAGAGTCATTCATGTGAAAGGCCAAACACAAACGCTTTCAGTCTATTCGGATTTAAGGGCGAAGGAGTTTATCGATTTTATACTTGATCATTATGAAAAATATGGAGAAGATGAGCTTTCTAAAGATAAACTGGGAGACTTAGTAAAATTGAAACTGGGTACTCCAAAGGATGCCAAATTGATTTTTGGTGACTTAAAAAAATTAAAAGAAGCTTACTATGAGCTTCAAGAACAAATTTACAAGGCTAGTTAACTATGGACATAACATTTACTTCCAAACTTGTTCGGAGACCACAAACTTTTACCTTAAATCAAGGTGTCACGACTTTCATCGGTGAAAATGGTTCTGGCAAGTCTTCAATTTTGGAATCCATATTTGAAGATTACCTTGACAATGAAGACCAAAAAATAATATGCTTCTCTTCTGGTCAGAATGAGCTGTTCAGTGATCTATTCAATACTTATAAAAAGAAAAGCACACGGTTTATTAGGGAAGAAGGTCAATCTATTAAGTCTTTTTACTTCAATTATGATTGGGTTAGAATTCTCATTTTCTTTGCGAGTCAACTAAAACGTGATGGTTTTGTAAGAAGATACTTGGTAGATCATAATTACATAGCAGAAAACGATTTGGGAGATGATGAGTCCTCTGAGTTTTGGTTCAGGCTCAGAGTGCGTAAATATTATACTCAAAAGATTAGAGCTGAAATCGCAGCTGAAGAAACTGGTGAGTTTGATCCTGAAGCTCAATTGCTGAGGAAGACAGACTTTCATGAAACATTGGAAAATCTAATTGAAGGGTTAGAAATAGATTTTGATTTCAGAAACAATGACAATCTCGTAAAAAGGTGGGTGAAATTAGATTCAAATAACGTCTTTGACATTTTTACCCATAAGGATGCTTCTAAAATATTCTCATTTTTCGCTTTGAGTTCTCATGGATGGCTCTCGAACATTGAAATGCACGAATCTCAATTGAAGTTCAGTTCAGGATTAGAATTCAAGTACTTAAGTGATGGGGAATATCAATTATTAAGCATGTACGCTTTGCTTGATTTGTTCGATGCCCCAAACACCATTTTTCTTTTAGATGAAGTGGACTCCCATTTATACTATAAGAATGTTAAAAAGCTCTGGAATAGACTGGATGATATTGAAGGAAGAGTTTTAACTACAACTCATTCAGCCGATTCATTATTGAATTCAAATTTTGACCGAATCAGATATATCAAGAGCGGACGAATAGAAACCGGATTGGCTATAAATGAGTTACTTAAAAGGCTATCAGATATTATAGGTGATACTGATCAACAATATTTCATTGCTTCTAGAATAATGGATATAGTTCTGGTTGATGATCAGGATGATTGGACAATTTTTAAAAAATTATCTGTCAAGAAATTAGGTGTTGGTTGCCTTGAAATCTTAGATAAAATTATTCCAGTGAAAAGGCACTCTGGATATAACAATCCAAATATGATATTTGGAGAGAGTAAACTCAGATTTGTCAAGGAATTTATCATAGCAGTCGATGGACGTGAAATTCAAACTCGAAATATATTTGCCCTTTGCGATAAAGATGATTTAGGGGTCAATTTAGTTGGAGTAGATCACCGTGTAACTATTCCGCAAGAGTTTCAAAGGCTGAGAAATCAATCAGGAAACCAGCCAAATTATTTTCTATTGAGTTGGAAACGTAGAGAAATTGAAAATTATTTAATCAGTAACTCGGCATTCAATCATTTTGACATGTCTCCCGAGCTTCAAAGAGCATTTCCCAATAATATTCCTGCTATTGGCAATAATTGTGACGGGAATGGAGACGTAGCAGAATACAGGTGTAAGCCATTAACTCATCCATTTTACAAAGCAAATGGTTTTGATGAAACACAATTAGATCAGTTGATCGCTCAAATTCCAGCTATTGAAATATCCGAAGACATCACACACCTTTACAGTTTTTTTAGAGACAACCTATGAGTATAAAAGAGATACAAAATAAAGTCAATCGCATTACGGATATCCTGAGAAGGGATGATGGTATCAATGGAGCGATGGGCTATACCGAACAGATAAGCTGGGTGCTTTTCCTTAAGTTTTTTAATGACTATGAAGAGAATAAGTACGATACAGCTGAATTAAATGGTGAAAAATATGATTTCATTATTTCGCCCCAATTTAGATGGTCTCAATGGGCATGTCCAAAGAATGATGATGGCACTCCAAAAAAGAAAGTTGATACTGGGAAGGATCTGAATGATTTCGTAAATGATCACTTATTTCCATATTTAAAGGATTTTTCTAAATCAGGCATAAATCATCCTAAATCTCCAAAGTATAAAATCGGGGCTATTTTCGAGTATTTAGATAACAAAATAGCTAGCGGGCATACGCTTAGAGAGGTACTAGACATAGTAGATACTTTGGACTTCCAAAGCCAAGAAGAACTACATGAATTATCTGTGGTGTATGAAGGGCTCTTGCAAGGCATGGGTAGTGACGGTGGAAACTCAGGAGAATTCTATACCCCTAGAGCAATAATCAAATCAATTGTAGAAGTAATAGAACCTAGAGTAGGGCAGAGTATTTACGATGGTGCTATCGGAAGTGCAGGTTTTTTGGTGGATGCATTTGAGTTTTTGATGCAATCTGAAAAACGTGAGTCTTACAACACGACACAGCTTAAAACGATTCAGGAGGATACATTTTTTGGCTTTGAGAAAACATCACTTGGTTACGTGATGGGCATGATGAACATGATATTACATGGCATTGAAAGCCCTAATGTCTACAAGCAGAATACATTAACTCAGAACATCCGAGATATTCAGGAAAAAGAACGGCACGATATCATTCTTGCAAACCCTCCATTTGGCGGCAAGGAAAAGAGTCAGATTCAGCAAAATTTTCCAGTCCAGAGCAATGCTACGGAACTCCTCTTCCTACAACACTTTATGAAGATGCTGAAACTGAATGGCAAAGCCGCCATTGTTGTGCCAGAAGGAGTGCTTTTTCAAACCAATGCAGCTTTTGCTAAAGTAAAGGAGGATTTGCTACATCACTTCAATCTTCATACTATACTAAGTCTGCCGAGTGGCGTGTTTTTACCCTATAGTGGAGTAAAGACAAACGTAATCTTCTTCGAACGAAAAGGAGCTACTTCTGACATTTGGTATTACGAAGTAGAACCTCCTTACAAACTGACCAAGAATAAGCCTTTGAGTGATGAACACATGGCTGATTTTGTCAGGCTCTATAAAAACCCAAAGAATAGAAACAAAGGAAAACAGGATTGGACTGTTCATGTAAATGAAATCAAGGAATTCGATCTCTCAGCAAAGAATCCAAGCAAGGAAATATCAATCGAATATAAAAGCCCCAAAGATCTTTTAGATGTAATCAAAGAGGATGATGCTCTAATAGAAAATCTAACTAAAAAGCTAAGAAAAAGTGTATTAGATAGAGAGCTAAATAGGACTATAAGTTTGAAAGAAGATAAGCTAGAAAATTTAATAACTGAGATGGTTTCTGGTTTTGCTTGTAATAAATCCAATGAAAAACCTAATGGGTTTGTTCATTTAAGAACGCATAATATTGACTTTACAGGAAAGCTAAATTTTGATTTACTCATCAAAATAGATAACAGGAAAGTAGATCTTAAGAAGAGTAAACTCAAATCAGGCGATATTTTATTCAATAACACAAATAGTAAAGAGCTTGTTGGAAAAACAGCACTGATTGATCAAGATTATGATTATGGTTTCAGTAATCATCTTACTAGAATACGAGTTGACAAGAATAAAATAAATGCTGAATACTTAGTCAATTACTTAATGAACCTTCACCAGCAGGGCTATTTTCTCAGAATTTGCAAAAAATGGATCGGCCAAGCAGGTGTTAACTCAAGTATGCTGAAAGAGACTATTATTAAATACCCCATAGACCCTAAAGATCAAGAAATAATCAATGAAAAAGTTAGGACAGTAAATGATGGCAGTAATATGCTAATCAAAGAAATAGAAGTAAAAATAAATAACCTTAAGTCATTGAAGGCCAGTTTATTGGATTCCGCTTTTAAAGGGGAATTGTAAATTATAGCTTGTATCCAAAATAATATATTATGTATTTTTTAAATGAAGATGATCCAGCCTTCTTATTTGAGGGAATAGTAAGAGCAGCTTTTGACAATTGCTCTAAATGGGGAGACCCATTTGGCTATGCGGCACAAGATCGATATGCCAATTTTGTTGGGGATATTAAATTAAGAGGAAAAAGGATTTTAGCAACAACTATCTCCAAAGTCATTATAGATCATAAGGATAATGAAGAGGCCGTAAAAAAATTACGGAAGCTAGATGATAAAATTTGGGAGCTGAAAGAGCAAGGTGAAGTTATTGACTGGCTTGAGAAATTAAAGAATGAAATGGAGGAATTAGGGTACTAAGTATTTTCTAATGACCGAATCATCAAAGCAACTTAACAACTTATGGGCTGCTCTTAATGCAATAAGAGACATGTTTGGAATGGCAAAAGGTAAGAAGCCTTCATATTCTGAGACAATTCAACGTGCACAAGACATTGAGCCAGAGGTTTTCCATGATGACATCGGTTTAATCAAACAAAACAAAGATCCTAAGATCGTAAGACAATACAGTCAATTGGCTGCTGCCGAAGGTGAAAGCCCAGTCAAGTTGATAAGTGATGATATTAATCGTTTGAGAATATCTAAAAGAAACTCACAGAGTGAGACAGATGCGATTGATAGAAGAATAAAACGTCTAAATAAGGCTTTGAATTATTTCGAATCTCAACAGATGATGTTTACTGAGAATGAAATTTTGATGCGTGATTTCAATATCCCCTCGGACATGCCAATTCTTAGAGAAGCTTATGGAAAACACAAAGATTATCAGTTAAATGATAACAAATTATTGCGTGTGAGATTCGCACATCCTGGTAAAGTAGAGCAAGCATTGGGCTGCGATTTAATATATGAGGTTTATGATCATGCAACTGATAAAATCAGGTTTGTTCACATACAATATAAGCTCTGGGACGGTGACGCTCTGTATTGGAGTCAAGCAACCAATCTTGACGATCAACTTAAGCGAATGACGCGAGAAATATGCTCCAAAGGTTATTGTGATGGATCATCTTATGAATATAGATGTCCACACTGTAGTGCATTCCTAAGACCAACAGATAGATTGGTTGATCAATATAGTCCACTAAAATCTAGTGGGTTTCACCTCCAAATATGCGATTTAGATTCCTACACAAAAATGGGCAGAAGAGACAAGATTTTATATCGTGCGGACATTGAAGATTCCACATTATCCAGCAACACATTTGATGAACTCTTTAAAAAGAATTTCATTGGTTCACGTTGGCTAGTCAAATCTGAGGTTGACAAGATTTATAAAGGACTGATCACAAATGATCATGCAGATTCATTCACATTGCATGCCACGGAAATAGGGAGATAAATGGACTTATACAAAATCAATAAATCTAAACTCGAAGAAGTTAGAAACACTCCTTTTAAACTGGAAAAGGACATTCAATCATTAGTTGAAGATAACTTAGAAGTTCTATTTGGACTTGAGTTTGTAAAGACTGAATTTCAGTTGAATAACTTTAGGGTTGATACACTTGGATTTGACCAACAGTCCCAGTCATTTGTAATCATCGAGTACAAAAAAGGCCATAGCTATTCTGTTATTGATCAGGGCTATTCTTATCTATCATTATTACTAAATAATAAGGCTGATTTTATCTTAGAATATCAGGAATGCACCAATAGATCTTTGAAAAAAGGTGATGTGGATTGGAGTCAATCTAAAGTAATTTTTATATCACCTCAGTTTACAACCTTTCAAAAACAAAGTATCGAATTTAAAGACTTACCATTTGATCTTTGGGAGATCAAGAAATATTCAAATGACACAGTCATTCTCAATCAACACAAGCCCACTAGCCAGGAGAGCGTGAAAACCATAAGCTCAAAAGATGAGAGGGCAGAACAGGTTAGCAAGGAGATAGTGGTTTATACGGAAGAAGATCACTATCAGAAAGGCAACCCTGAGATTAGAGAGTTGGCAACCGCCTTTAGAGATCGAATTTTAGAATTAGACAATATCGAAATCAATCCAGTCAAACAGTACATTGGATTCAAACTCAACAAACGAATCGTTACGGATTTTGAGGTACAGAAAAACAAGCTCAAACTCAGAATCAATTTGAAAAAAGGAGCATTGGATGATCCTAAAAATCTATTTAGAGATGTATCAAATATTGGAACGTTCGGAGTAGGGGACTATGAAGTAGTTGTAACCCCAGATAGTGACTTGGATTACTTAATGAGCTTAATCAAGCAGAGTTATAAGTATCATATCAACTAGCGATTATGGCACATGATGAAGTCAAAGTCCCTAAATGGCTTATTGTTTTAATAGTTGTGATACTATTCTTTGCTCTCATAGTCTATATAACCACTTTGGGAAAAGTAGATATTGGTGCTAAAGGGGGATTTCCAGAAGAATTCAAGGAAAATAAGGAAAAAGCTCAAAGCAGGCACAAAAAGCTCGTTGATCTTATAGCTAAGAAAATCGAAGTTAAAACGAAGCTAGAAAGAAGGTTCAGAAGCATCTATTTATGGGTTAGGGTTTTATTTGTCGCTGCTTGGGCGGGCCTAATGTTGCTGGGTTTTCATATGGGTTATATCAATAATCTTGAAGACACTTTAAACTATTCCGAAGCGACATTGCTCATAGCTTTTGGGTTCAATTTTCTGTGTTTTGGAAGCTTGACAAACTTGGAAAGAACGTTGCAACATGTCAAAACGAGACTTGAAAACTGGATATATGGAAAGTATATTACAATTCAAGATGATATTGATAGGAATCAACTAGAACTCTTTCAATTGAAAATTGACACTCAACAAATCCCCCCAACTATCTAAACCCTTTTCCTCCTCGCTAAAACCACAGCGCCAATAATCATCAAAAGGGCACCGATGCTGAAGATCATAATCAAATAGGACATATTGCGCTGAATGACCACAAAGTCGGCAATGCCAGCGGCTTCAACTCACCATTCGTCTGCTAGGGTGGAAACCTTGATTACCTCAGCGGTTACTGGTCAGACTGATGTAAGAGGACTACAAGAAGCTAACTAAATAGAACCACTAGAGGTTCTATCCCTTGTTTAGAACCTTTAAAGGTTATATTCTTTGTTTATAACGCAAGAAGGTTATAAAATCAACGCTATGAAGATAGTTACTGCTGTTATTACAGGTGATATTATTAGGTCTACAGCTATAGAAGGTGATTACAGAGAGGTTTTACACCGAATAACTTTACGCTCGCTATTTTTATTGGGTTGCTCGTTCAGCTAATCATTAATTAGCTGTTTTTAGTGATTTTATCCATCTAACCTCTTTTCCTTCTTCCCAAAACCACCTTACCTTTAACAAAAAGATGGCTCAATACTCGCAGTTTCAACTCACCATTCGTCTGCTAGGCTAGAAGCACGAATCACGGCAGCAGTTACCGGTCAGGTTGATGTTCCAAACGACATATTAGATTCAGTACTGTTAGTATTCCTAAAGGTACTAAAGCACGCTTAGAACTGCTGAAGGTACTAAAGTAGAGATAGCACCAAATAATGTAGGCTTTGTAATAGAACCCATAGAGGTTCTATTACTTGTTTAGAACCTTTAAAGGTTCTAAATTGTAGCTATGAACAATAAGATAAAAGCAGTAATTACAGGAGATATAGTAGGGTCTACACTAATCACAGCTGATTTTAAAAAAGTACTGCATCAAATAGGTGATGATATACAACAACATCAAGATGAACATTTCATTCTAGATATTTATAGAGGCGATAGTTTTCAGTCTATATCTCGTCAAGCAAATAAAGCACTACTTGTACTATTAATTATTAAGGCAGGTTTAAAGAGGTACAGCAACAAGAAGGGGAGTAAAGAAGTGCAGTGGGATGCCAGAATGTCTCTTGGTATTGGTGTACTAGAGGATTATCCTAATGGAAATAATTTAAGCGAATCATCTGGCGAGCCATTTACCATTTCTGGAAGGGCCTTCGATAAAATGAAAGAAAAAGGAACACTCATACAAATCAAAACCAACGATGAATCGATCAATGCAGAGTTAGAGGCCGTAGTACCATTAATTGAGGTAATCACAGACAGGTGGACCACTGCGCAAGCAGACGCTGTTTATAGATCACTTCTACTTACAGAGGCTACTCAAGAAGAGATAGGGAAAATACTAGGTAAGTCGCAAAGAGTAATTAGTAAAAGGTTAAACTTAAGTAAGATAGATGCCATAAAGCCTTATTTGAAAAGATTTGAAAAACAATTGAAATGGATGAATCTAGTATAACCCTATTACTGAGACTTATAATAGCTCACCTCTTGGCCGATTTTGTTTTTCAAACCAACGGCATGGTCAAGGGCAAGAGAGAAAATGGCCCAAGGTCTTCCCAATTCAGGTGGCACCTCGTCATCGTAGCGGTGTTGACTTATCTCTTTATAGCCGACTGGGCGAATTGGTGGGCACCAATTGCCATGGCCATTGCGCATGGTATTATCGATTGGATAAAAATCAGCATCAAGAAAGACAACATGTGGATTTATCTAGGCGATCAATTTGCTCACTTTATCAGCATTATCTTGCTATGGATGCTGCTAATACCAAAACCAATCGCAGCAATGATTGATCTAAGTTCTTTTGAATTTCATTCAACGTTCCTCATCATCGCTATTGCATACATTATAGTAGCGCTACCATCAGGTGTACTGATTGGCTACCTCACCAAATCATGGCAAGAGCAATTAAGCGATAAACAAAACCAAGAAAGCCTAAAAGATGCGGGCAAATGGATTGGCATCATAGAACGACTACTCATTTTAACCTTTATCATTTTCAACCAATGGGAACCCATAGGCTTTTTACTCGCTGCAAAATCAGTTTTTCGATTTGGCGATTTAAAGAAGGGCAAAGAACAAAAGAAAACAGAGTACATATTAATCGGGACGCTGTTAAGCTTTACTCTCGCTATTTTTATTGGGTTGCTCGTTCAACTGATGATTAATTAGCCGCTTCTATTGATCTTACCATCTAACCTCTTTTCCTCCTCGCTAAAACCACAGCGCCAATAATCATCAAAAGGGCACCAATGCTGAAGAGCATAATCAAATAGGACATATTGCGCTGAATGACCACAAAGTCGGCAATGCCAGCGGCTTCAAATAACCATTCGTCTGCTAGGGTGGAAGCAATATTAGGGCTGCCCATTTCCATAATGATAATGCCGTTTTTAGCCATCAAATCAATGCGAGCCGCAGTATTTACGGTCGGTCTATTGCTGTTGCCGTCATGTCCAATCACATAAGAATCTTCAGCGTTTTGGCTGTACAAATGAGGTCCCATGCCATAGACGCCTATTTGACCAATAAAGGTTTCCGCTTGGGTCATTTGTGTGATGGTCTCAGGCTTCAATACTGGGTTCGGGTTGATATTGGCCAATAAGAACTTGGTTAAGTCTGCCGCAGAAGTATACAGCGAGGCAGCGGCCAATGAAGTAAACTTGTAAGGAGCAGAAACAGTACCATCAGATTTATAAAGCGTGGCCAATTCAAGGTCAGGGCGCAGGGCTAAATCAAAGGTAGAGTTGTTCATGCCCAGCGGTTTAAAAACCGTCTCTGTCATGTAGTCTTGAAAAGATTGACCTGAGACTTCTTCAATCAGCAATTGTAGCAAAGTATAGCCGCCTCCAGAATACATGTATTGCGTTCCTGGTGCTACACCCACCTTGGTCACGCCATCTGAATAGCCTGCATCGGCCGCCTTCGTAAGCGATTCTTCGAGGCTTTGCACTGTTTCATCGGGCCCAAAACCTTCATAGCCCAAATCGTCCACCAAACCAGCAGAGTGGGAGAGCAGCCTGCGCACGGTTACTTTACTATTGTCAAAGTCGCTGGCGGGTAAATGCCAACGCGTTAAGTAGTCGTCCACCGGTTGATCTAAATCCAACTGGCCATTTTGCACGAGTGACATAATTCCCCAAGAAGTCACCCATTTACTGACCGATGCCATTTGAAAAACGGTGTTTTCATGCACGGGCTTATCCTCAGAATGGAAGAACTGCTCCGCTACTTTTCCATTCTCCACCAACACCATGGCCATATTGCCGACAAACTCTTGCTCGATTTGCGCTTTGGTGGCTTCTACAAAAGCTTCTGGGCTTTCATCTTTAGAAAGGCTTTTTAAAATGAAACCATCGGAAATACCATAAATGATAAAAACGGCCCAAAGGATGATGGCAAGAAGGGTAAGCGTAATGTATTTGAAGGTTTTCATGCGTAGTGTTTGTAATGGTTTTTCGATTGAGTCGGGAAATTGCAGAAAACATACCGACCGAACAACTAATTTAATAGTTAATTGAGGTGTTTGATTCTACCAATACAAGCCACACGTCCGACTACTTTCAGAGGTCTGACGAGTTTGCCTCATCACACCCCAACACTTCAACACTTTGCCACTTCCACACATTAAACACTAAACCCTGAGCACCGAGCACTAACCACTCTTCAACACCTCAACACATCCACACTTCAACACATATATTCCACAATTCAATACCTCCCCAGTGTTAACTACCGTTAATTAGTTGTACATAAGTGAAAGATATACTTCTTTTATATTTGCGTAAGTAATAACCTAACCGCCATACGCATGAAAGGAACATACCTCGGAGAATTTGAAGAACTGGTGCTGCTTACCGTAGGCGCCCTTTATCCAGAAGCCTATGGGGTGGGCATTATGGACGATATCGCCAAAGAGACAGGCCGATCGGTAAATATTAGTGCCATCCATTCTGCCTTAAGGCGCTTGGATGAAAAGGGTTTTGTCACTTCCGAAATGGGTGGACCTACGAATGAAAGGGGAGGCCGTAGAAAACGCATTTTTGAACTCACGGCTTTCGGTAAAAAGGCTTTGGACGAAGTGCAAGAGCAGCGCATGAGTTTATACAACCGCATTCCCAACATCTCATTCGGCAGTTAATGAAGGAACAACAATCCATAAAGCCACCGCGCTGGAGCTATCGCTTCCTGACCTTCTTCTGCAAGGAAGAGTTTTTGGAAGAAATCAGTGGCGACTTAGAAGAGATCTATCAGGTCAATTGCCAAACCCATGGAAAACGAAGGGCCAATTGGCGCTACGCTTGGAATGTGCTGCGCTTTTTCAAATGGTCCAATATCAAGAAAACAACAAGGTTCAACTCAAATATTGTAACAATGACACGCAACAACTTTAAAATTGCCGCAAGGGTACTTTGGCGGCAGAAGGTAAATACCCTCTTAAATGTAACCGGAATCTCCATTGGCATCGCCTGCTTTTTGCTCATTTCACTTTATGTAAAGCGCGAAGTAAGCTTTGATAAATTCCATGAAAAAGGAGATAGAATCTACCGTACCTGGACATTAGAAGATTACGGTGGTGACCAACAGTTCTTTTACACCAACTCACCACTTCCTTTAGAAAAGGCGCTCGAAGACAATATTCCCGATATAGAAATGGCGGTGCAATACAACCGTAATAATTTTTTGGTGGGGGAAGAAGGTGCAAGAATCAACGAGCCCATTGCCATAGCCAGTCCAGAATTCTTTGAGATGTTTTCATTTCCTATTGTGAATGGAAATCAAGAAAAGCCATTGGCGGATAGAACGTCCATCGTCATCAGCGAGGCCTATGCGACTAAATACTTTGGAAGCAAAATGCCTATTGGCGAACCCATTTCGGTACAGATCAATGGGGAGAACCGCGTATTCAACGTGTCGGCCATTATGCAAGACTTGCCCAAGAATACAGGCTTCAGTTTTGACATGATGATCTCGAACAAGAATGATGATATTCTCTATAGAAAAGAAGCACTGCAAGCTTGGTTCAATGTTTCTCCAGAAACCTTTGTACTGATTAGAGAGAACTCTACGCTCGCAGCTACGGAAGAAAAACTGCCTGCCATGGTCAAAACCGCTTTGGGCGACAGGGTAGAAGAAGGAGAGTATACTTTGGGCTTACAACCCCTCACCGACATTCACCTGAATCCTGAATTTCCATTAGGAAATATGCCTGTTGGCAATCCTAAATATGTATATGTGCTTGGGGCCATTGGCTTGCTTGTACTCTTGATTGCTTGTATCAACTACACCACGCTTTCCATGGGGCAGTCCATGAAACGCGCCAAGGAAGTTGGGGTAAGAAAAGTGGTAGGTGCACAGAAATCAGGTTTGGTTTGGCAGTATCTTTCGGAAAGTGTTCTGATCACCTTTATTGCCATGGTCATTGGACTAGTGGTGGCCTATTTGCTCTTGCCGCTTTTCAATAACTTGGCCAATACAGATTTAGTCATGCCCTTCGATTTTGAATCGCTTTGGGTGTATTTGGTGATGGCTTTGGGCATCGGTTTGGCTACGGGTGCTTATCCTGCTTTGGTGCTTTCCAGCCTTAAATTAACCAATGTGCTTCGTGGTGGCTCGTCCAGCATGGGCGGAAAGAACGTGTTACGAAAATCACTCTTGGTCTTTCAATTATTGCTTACAGTCTTCCTGATCTCAAGCACCTTGATCATGAAAAAACAGCTCAATTTTATTCAGAACGAAGACTTGGGTTTCAATCGTGATGCGATGGTCTCTGTGGTTTTGTACCCAGCCCCTGAAGCACAGGGTTTAGGCGATAATTTTACCTCTGGCTTTAAAAACGGTCAACTATTGAAGACCAAGCTAGAATCGAACCCTGATGTTTCGGATGTCGCCATGGGAAGCCATATTTTCGGTGCTAATGGATGGATGAAAGTGGGTTTCAATGATAACAATGATGCCTTTAAGCAATTCAACCTGTTGGTGGTTGATCCTTATTATATTTCGAGTTTTGGCATTCAAATGAAAGAGGGCAGAGACTTTGACCCTGCATTGGATTTAGACAAGCGAGAATCCATTATTCTGAACCAAGCCGCAGTGGATTATTTCGGTTTAACTGACCCCATAGGAAAGCAGCTTCCGGGGCAGGACTTTGGTAATAACACCATTATTGGTATTACCGAAGATTTCAATTTTGAGTCGCTGCATAGCGAGGTTCGTCCTTTAGTAATTACACAAAATGACCAAACCATATTTTCTGGCATCAATGATATTAGTATTAACGATTCGCCTACCCCAAAATTGGTGTTCAAATATACTGGAACGAGCCTTTTAGAAGTGAAATCCATACTAGATAAGGCTTGGGCTTCCACTTTCCCTAACGAAGAATTGAGGTTCGATTTTGTGGATGAGAAGTTGCGATTAATGTATCAAGATGAAGCAAGGGTAAATAAAATTGTCGGCATAGCTACCGTATTAAGTGTGTTGATTGCCAGTATAGGGCTATTAGGGCTTACTATTCTTATTGTGAATACGAAGGTGAAGGAGATCGGAATCCGTAAAATATTGGGGGCATCACCACTCAAAATCTTCGCAATGCTGTTCAATGATTTTTCGTGGCAGTTGATCATCGCTATTGTATTGTCGGTGCCGCTTACTTGGTATTTAATGAGCAACTGGCTCAAAGACTTTGCCTACCAAATTAGCATAGGTGCAGACATGTTTGTTTTAAGCGCAGCCCTGGCCTTTGGCTTAACCACATTGGTGATTAGCTATCATGCCATCAGGGCAGCTAAATCGAACCCTGTGAAGGCCTTGAGAGCGGAATAACCAAAATATATATTTATAACATGATAATGGGCTTCTCTTTGCGGGAAGTCCATTATTTTTTTACCGTCTTTCAAGGGGGATGTAATAGATTTCCGTTGTTCAAATCAGAAATGTCCTATTAAGAGCGTAGGCATAATGTGCCAAATTTTATTTTCCATTGATGTAAATTGGACTTATAAATGACTGGCAAATTTTAGTTTTGTATAATGTTCAAAACATCTTTGGCCCTGTTTTTACTTTTTATTGGGCTTTCATCTTTCAGTCAGGAATTAGAAATTAGAAGAACTACTGGCCCTATCGTGCTTGATGGTGTTCTTGATGAAGCTGCTTGGGCTTTTGCCGATTCGGCTTATAACTTCAAACAGTATTTCCCTTATGATTCTTCCTTGGCAGTGGCGCAAACCACGGCAAGAATACTGTATGATGATGAGTTCATCTATGTTTCGGGTGTAATGAGAAACCCGAATGGGGAGAGAAATTACATTACACCATCGCTCAGAAGAGATTTTAGGGGAGAAGCGAACGATTCATTTTCTGTTATTTTTGACCCATTTCAGGACAATACCAATGCGGTGCTTTTTGGTATTAATCCTTTTGGCGTCCGCAGGGAAGGTTTAATTGCCAATGGAGGATCTGGAGATGGCGCCTTTAGCTTGGACTGGGACAATAAATGGCAAGGCGTAGTCAAACAATATGATGGGTATTGGGTGGCAGAAATGGCCATTCCTTTTAAGACGTTGCGCTTTACCGAAGATCAAAGCCAATGGAATGTGAATTTCTATCGAATCGACAGTGAATACACTGAGCGCTCTACTTGGTCGCCTATTTCTCGTAATTTTTCTATCGTTAATTTGGGTACTATGCGCACCTTGAATTGGGATGAGCCCACCAAGAAACCCGGCTCGAACATCTCCTTCATTCCTTATTTGGCGGCAGGCACCAAGAAGAACTACCTCGATGAAAGCCTTTCCGAAAACAGTTTTGATGCAGGTTTTGATTTGAAGTTTGCGGTAACGCCCAGTTTAAACCTTGATGTTACGGTGAACCCTGATTTCTCGCAGGTGGAAGTAGATCAGCAGGTGACGAACTTAGACCGCTTCGAGATCTTCTTTCCTGAAAGGCGCCAGTTCTTTTTAGAAAATGCTGACCTTTTTGCGGCTTATGGAACGAGTAGTACCCGGCCATTTTTCTCTAGAAGAATAGGGGTGGCGCGGGATGAAAATACTGGTCAGAACGTTCAGAACCCAATTCCAGTAGGCACACGTTTGAGCGGGAAAGTAAATGATGACTTGCGTCTCGGTTTTCTTTC
This sequence comes from Roseivirga echinicomitans, assembly GCF_001592935.1. Taxonomy (GTDB): domain Bacteria; phylum Bacteroidota; class Bacteroidia; order Cytophagales; family Cyclobacteriaceae; genus Roseivirga; species Roseivirga echinicomitans. Next base: position 190,824 of record NZ_LRDB01000050.1, on the reverse strand, counting down.
TATGCAGGCGGGAAGTGATGAAAGCATTGGGCTGCCTTCTTATAATTTCTCTGTGCTATCGCTTCAGCAAAAGGTTTTCAATCGCTCCAATGTTTCATTCTTGCTGGTGAACAAGCAGACTTTTCAGAAAGAAGAGGCCTATGACGCTGCCAACTTTACGGAATGGAATAGAACCGTGGGCATGGATTACAACATGGCTTCAGCCAATAATAGATGGGCAGGAAAGGCCTTCTATCATCAATCCATAGATCAGGTGCAACCCGATGAGGCTTATGCTGCGGGCTTTAACCTGTCATATGGGGTGCCCAAGCTTTCTGCGAACTTGTTCTCTCAAAAAGTAGGTGCAAATTATAACCCAGAAGTTGGTTTTGTAAGAAGACGAAATGTAAAACAGCTCAATGGCACGGCACGGTATTCCTTTTTTCCAGCCAATAGCGGAGTTCAGCGACATGGGCCAGGTATTGATTTCGATATGGTGGGCAATGCTGAATATGGCTTATTGGATTGGGATGCCAACTTGCTCTATGATGTGAATTGGAAGAATTCTACTTCGCTCAGTTTTCGACTGAGAAAACAGTACACTTACCTTTTCAATGGTTTCGACCCGAGCGGTTCAGGCGGTTTGGCGCTACCCAGCGATACAGATTATACCACCTACCTCTTTATTGCCAGTTTTCGATCAGACCAAAGGAAGGCTGTTTCTTATTCACTCAGCACAAGGTCGGGGGAGTATTACAATGGAACACGTTTGAATTTGGAAGGAAGTGTCTCTTTAAGATATCAACCGCTAGGTTTTACAAGCATTAATTTCGCTTATAACCGCATTCGCTTACCGCAACCCTACAATGACGCTAATCTGATTTTAATTGGGCCGCGTTTTGATTTTACCTTTACAAAAAAGCTTTTCTGGACCACTTTTGTACAATACAATAGCCAAATTGATAACTTGAATATTAACTCAAGAATTCAATGGCGATTTGCCCCAGTATCCGATTTCTTCCTGGTCTACACCGACAATTATTTAGCCACTGAAGATGGTGGTTTTATCGATATTGGAAGGTCAAAATCTAGGGCATTGGTATTTAAACTCACTTATTGGCTAAACTTATAATCTACCTTAAAATGAAGAAGCAATTCACACTCATCATGGCCGTATGCTTTGTTCTGGCTATTTCCGTAGGCTGTAAAACCAACGAATATGGTTTTACGAAAAAAGATGTCCGAAGCAGCCAAAAGCTAATGGGCTTGGATTTCGATAAAGACGCCATTGACACGATGTACCAATACTTGGGCAGAAATAAACGTGGCTATGATACCCTGAGGAAATACGAAACCTACAACGAAACTTTCCCTGCGATGACTTTCGATCCGCATCCTGCTGGTTTTGAGTTTCCAGTAGCACAGGCCAACGCAGCCTTCGTTATTCCTGAAAATGTAGCATTGCCGGCCAATAGAGAGGAGATTGCATTTTATAGTATTCCGCAACTGGCTTCGCTTTTGAAGAACAGAAAAATCACTTCGGTAGAGCTTACGGAGTTGTATGTCAATCGTATAAAGCGTTATGATGCTCAGCTTCAAAGTGTGATCAACCTAACGGAAGAACTGGGTATGGCACAAGCCAGAAAAGCAGATCAGGAAATTGCTGCTGGAAACTATAAAGGCCTATTGCATGGTATTCCTTATGGGGTGAAAGATTTGATGGCTGTTGAAGGTTATCCTACCACTTGGGGGGCTGCTCCTTATGAGCATCAAATGATCAATCATACATCGAGTGTAGTAAAGAAATTAGAAGCCCAAGGAGCGGTGCTAATTGCGAAACTGGTTTCTGGCTCATTGGCCAGGGGAGATGTCTGGTTTGGTGGGAAGACCAAAAATCCATGGGATTTGAATCAAGGCGCAAGTGGCTCTTCCGCTGGACCAGGTTCAGCTACCTCAGCAGGCTTGGTGGGCTTTTCATTGGGTACGGAAACCTTGGGATCGATTACCTCACCTTCGTCTAGAAATGGAATTACAGGCTTAAGACCGACTTATGGTCGTGTTAGTCGCTATGGTGTAATGAGTTTGAGTTGGTCGATGGATAAAATCGGCCCAATGTGTCGTTCTGCTGAAGACTGTGAAATTGTTTTCAACGCCATTTATGGTAAAGATCCAAAGGACCCAACCACCAGCAATGTGCCTTTTAATCGTTCGACCAAAAAGCCGAGCGAGTTAAGAGTGGCCTATTTGAAAAGAGACATCGATCGAGATTCTTCCGCCACAGGCAATAACATCAGGTCGGCTTTGGCTGTATTTAAAGAAATGGGAATTACGCCTACTGCGATAGAATTACCAACTGACTATCCATTCAATGTTTTCGATATCATTCTTCGTGCCGAAGCAGGTGCCTTCTTTGATGACCTGGTACGTTCAGGCGATGCAGACAGTATGGTAGAACAAACCAAAGGCTCGCGGGCCAACTCATTACGACAAGCCCGCTTTATTCCAGCTGTAGAATACATACAGGCCAACCGTCAAAGAAGACAGCTGATTGAAGAAGTGAATGCTTTGTTTATGCAGTACGATGTGATCATTTCCCAAACTTCTCGCGGAAGCCAGTTGCTGACGACCAATTTAACGGGGCATCCTGTAATCGCCATTCCAACAGGTTTCGATCAACGCAATAGACCAACAAGCTTAACACTTATTGGTAATTTGTACGATGAGGGAGTGATTTTAGCCTTGGCCAAAGCGTATCAAAATGTGACAGACTTTGATGAGCAACACCCGCCATTGTTTTCAACAAAAAAGTAAAAATGAAATCTAAAGCCTTAACCATTGTCTTGATTGCCGCTTTTTTAATGGGTTGTGGTACTCCAGAAAAGTTCAGTAATGAGCTCGGGAGTTTAGCTGCCTTTGCTGAAATGGTGGATAGTGGCGCAAAGCAAATTGCTTTCAGCGAACCGATGACAGCAGCTGAAATGGATGCGTTTTTACCCATGGCAGAAGCCATAGCCGACAAGTACGGTGTGAAGCTAGTCCAAGAAACTGAACTGATTAAAACCGATTTGTTCGATGCGGAAATAGCCGAAGGGAAAGCAATACTCATTTTGTACAAGGGCAATAGTTATGAAGCCTATATTCAATTGAAGGCGGACAGAAGTAGCTTAGAGAAGTCTGGCTTATATGAAGGGGCAGAAAGGCAAGAAATTGCCAGAAGACTTGGGTGCTTGCTGGGCTATTCGGCCAAAGGAATTAATGATAAACTCACTGCCAATACCAATTACAGCAGATTGACCGATTTTGGTATCAAGGCAAGTAATGTCTTTCTCTATTACAAGGATATACAAAAGGCTACTGAGTTTTATACTGAAGTCATGGGCTTGGCAATTGTAGCCCAATATGACAACGCCAATATCTTAAAGATCTCCAACACATCTTTCCTAACACTAGTCGATGCTGCCAAAGGCATGCATTCCGCTGATGAACCCAAGTCTGTGGCTGTAGCTTTTCTCACCCGCCAGTTGGCAGAATGGTATGACTACTTACAAGAAAAGAAGGTAGAGATCAAATACACTTACAAACCAAAGGAGGGAGGCCCGCACGATGGCTTTGTAGCCATTGATCCAGAAGGTTATTTGCTTGAATTTGAAGTATTTAAGCAAGACCAAGAGAATGAAAACTTTATTCCTTATTTGGCCAATACCCATGATGTATTGACGACTGCGAATCATAAGGGAACAACGCTGGGTTTTCATGCTTCAATTACCTGGCTGTATTACAAAGACTTATTGCCACTTCAGAATTTCTATGAGAATGTAATGGGCTTTGAGTTGGCCGCAGATCAGGTATGGACAAAGATTTACAGAACCACTGACGACAGTTATATAGGTTTGGTAGATGTGAGTAGGGGAATGCATTCTTATGCGAAGGACAAAGCGGTAAACGTAGGCTTTATCGTCAACGACCTAGAAGGTTGGTTTAACTATGTGCAAGGCCAAAAACCTTTCGAACTGAGAGAGAATACTATCTCTAAGGATGAAGAAGGCAAATATTCAGGCTTTGTCGGTTACGATCCAGGGAATTACTTTTTGGAGTTCGACAGTTTTAATGAGCACCCTGCAAACAAGCAATTACTCAAGGAATTGGGGAGTAATTAGGTGTTAAACGCTTGATTACTGAATTTCAGGGATCACCCACAAATAACTGTACCAATGCCAGTTTCCCTTTGAGTCGGGTACAGTGATCGTGAATAGTGTTCTTCTTCTTTTTAAATCTGTTTCGGGGCGAATTGAAAGTGCTACTTTTCCATCTTGTGTAATTTTCATGGTCTTCGCGCAGCTGCTGCCCTGAACAAAACACTGCATTGATTCTACAACCAAGTCATTTTTGAAAAACGCTATACTGACTTTGGGTTTTCTCACACTATTGCCATCTCCAGAAGAAATGGCCTCTGCTTCACTGATCGCCATGCCCTTCATTTTCATTTTTTCTTTGAACTGATCTAAATCACCATACGATTCTGACATAGGAAATCTGGGGAACTGATATACATTCGAATACTCCGTTATCACTCCAGAATTTTGAGCAACGGCACCTTTAAAACCCATTTCTGATAGAATTGTCTTCATTTCTTCATCGTGCTCTCCATAGGGATAGGCAAAAACCTTTGGGGTGAAGTTGAGGTTGGCTTTCATTAGTTCCTGGCTCTCTTGCATTTCCTGTTTGAAAAAGCTGCTTCTAGTTTGTTCAGAAACGCTTAAAAAGAAAGGATGACTATGGCTGTGGTTACCAATTTCTACGCCTGCTTTCTGGGCATCAGCTATTTCTTCCCAAGTCATATAATCCGCATAGCCAATGGACTCTGTATTGACAAATAATGTGGCTTTAAAGCCATATTTCTTCAGCAATGGAAGCCCGTTTTTATAAAAGCTTTTATAGCCATCATCAATTGTAATGGCCACTAATTTTCTTTTTGGGGATCTACTATTGTTTACTTCATCTACTGTTTCTGAAATGGTAAGCGAAGTATAACCTTCAGCTTTCAAAAATTTCAGGTGTTCTTCAAATATTTTGGTATCAATATTAGTCGAGGGAAAACGATCATCCCCAAACCTATGGTAGACCAGTGAAGTGATTTCATGCTGGATATCTTGGGCCAAAATATGGGCACTAGTAGATAAAAGAAGAAACAGACTGAGGAATAAGACCTTTTTCATTGGATACTGCCGCTTAAATTGATGTATGAAGGGTCGAGAATATACCTATCGAACTGTGTTAGCCCATTGAATCGAATCATGGCAGAAAGCTCTATAACATACTCTTCACGTCTTTCGGAGTAATGGGCTAAGTGGGTGATTAACTTAAATGGATCTGAAGTAACCAGTCTTGCAGCTCTAAATTCTCGGTAGACATTCACTCTCGCCACCGTCTTTAGGTAATCTTCAATCGAATCTGCAAAATCATCATATTTACGTAAATAGATGGTTTCTCCATCTCTTTGAAATTTAGCGGCTATTCTTGGCTCATTGAGGCTATATGACCAAACCCCAAACATATTATTGGCTTCTTGAAAAACCCTTGAACTGCCCCAACCACTTTCAATAATGGCTTGTGCCAAAATAATGCTATTGGGATGGACAACCATTCTGTTTAGTAAAACCGTTTGGTTGTCGGTTCCGTATTCCGAACAGAGGTGATTATAAAAGGTGCTGTCTTGAGCGGTCCAATTTTCTTTCTTTAATAGTTTTTTAACCTTATTTCTGTTTTGTTCAATCCTGTATTTCGCTACCAAAATGGCAGGTAGAATTGCAGAAATGAATTTGTCTTTCTTTTCGTTAACCTCAAGCGTATCGATCCCTTTGATGTGGGAATATAGCAGAGGAGCCACCAATGAATCCTTCAAAGGAAGGATATCTTCAGGACTTTGTAACTCAATGTGTTTTACTTCTAGCGTAACAGTATTAGAAACCTCTGGTTCTGAGCAGGAGAAAATTAAAAAACAGAACAAAGTGCCAAGGAAAAATGGGGTCGTCAAATTAAACCTTGTGTCGCTTTGAGGCATGGGCCAAATATATTAAATATTAGTTTGAATAATTATACTTTTAAAAAATGAGCAATGCTTATTAGGTGAGTACGTCACAAATTGCTTAACCTCCAATTGAAGTAAATGTTTGATAATGCTGTCAATTTGCATTGGTTCAAAAATTGCCTTTAAACATATCTGATTTAACTTAGCCAGCTCAATACCCTACATGAACAAACGAAACCTAAAGATATTACGAGATTACATCATTGGTTGGATCATTGCCATTGCTTTTTGGGTAGTCATGCGTAGTTATGGGGTCACAGTAAATGCACCTGCCACTCCAGAGCCAGTTCATGCTTTACGATTGGTTATGATTTTCGGTCCCTTGGCTGGGATACTCTTTGGCTTGGCTCAAATTAAGATCGAACGTAATTTATACAGACGAATTCCGCTGTGGAGATTAGAGCTTTTTGGCCTAATCAGCAATGTTGCCATTATGTCCATCATGTTTGTACTGGCATTTTTCATGATCAAAAATACATTTGACTTTAATGAACCCATTGACTTTTGGCAGTTCCTGCGAAACCCGTCTGTCATATTGGTTTTCTTTTATTCCGTCTTAGTCAATTTTGTAATGGCCATTTTAAGGCAAATCAACCTATCGTTAGGTGATGGTAATTTATGGCGTTTGCTCAGAGGTGATTTCTATACACCACGTGTAGAAAACAGGGTGTTTATGTTTATAGACCTGAAGAGTTCAACCACAATTGCCGAAACATTAGGTCATATTCGGTATAGTCAGTTTATTCAAGACTGTTTCTTCGATTTGCAGGTTGTACAGCAGTATGGAGCTGAAGTATATCAATATGTGGGAGATGAGGTAGTACTAAGTTGGAAAACAACCCCAGTCATGGACTATAGTGTCTGTATAAAAGCATTTTGGGCTTTTCAGGATCAGCTGAGTAAACGCAAGAATCACTATATCACCAAGTATGGGCAGATTCCTGTTTTTAAAGCAGGGATCAATAAGGGAGATGTGACTTCAGCAGAAGTGGGCGAAATTAAAAGAGAAATAGCCTACCATGGCGACACGATGAATATCACTTCTAGAATTCAAGAAAAATGTAATTATTATGATCGCCTTTTACTTGTATCAGAATGCTACTATGACAAAATCAGTCATCAAAATGGATATGTACACGAACTATTGGGCGAAGAAGAACTAAGAGGTAAAAACGAACTGATAAAAATATATGCCATAGATCGGGCTTAATCAAATAATCGCTTCAACTTATGAAAAACACAAAGGCCAATATTTCAGAAAAGTTTTCAAAATTTTCAGCCCAATGGACACCAAAAATAGTGGGAGAACTCAATGGCCAATTGGTCAAGTTGGCCAAACTGAAAGATGATTTTGTTTGGCATAGTCACGAAAATGAAGACGAAATGTTCTTGGTGTGGAAGGGTACGTTAATCATGGAATTTAGAGACAGAACAGAAACAATTAAGGAAGGGGAAATGATTATTGTGCCTAAAGGAGTAGAGCATAACCCGAGAACAGAAAACGGGGAAGAAGTTTGGGTAATGCTCTTTGAGCCGGCCGCCACACTGCACACGGGTGAAGTAGTGGATGAACGTACACACAATGATCAAGAATGGATTTGAACCATTTTCAGTCTCTTAACGTCCTGTTAGGTATTCAAGATTGAAAGCATTTATTTTGCAAGCAGAAAAATATACTATGAAGCTATCTGTAGTTGTTACGGTTTACAACGAAGAAGACAACGTTATTCCCCTTTGTCAGAAAGAATACGAGGCCTTAGAAGGCATTGATTACGAGTTGATTTTGGTAGACGATGGCTCTACTGATGATACCGTAAAAAACGTCAAATCTTTTGCGAACAACCGCACCAAACTTTTGATTTTCAATAAGAACCATGGGCAAAGTACCGCCATGTCTGCCGGTATTGATATGGCGCAAGGTGAATACATCGTAACCATGGATGGTGATTTGCAAAACGATCCTGCCGACATTCCTAAAATGCTTGCTAAGCTAGAAGAAGGCGAGTTTGATGTAGTGGCTGGTATACGGGCCAATCGCCAAGATGGCTTTGTACTGCGTAAGTTCCCGAGTAAAATAGCCAATTGGATGATCAGAAACCTGACAGATGTTCGTCTTTCAGATTACGGTTGTTCATTAAGAATTTATAAAAAAGACATCGCCAAGAACCTCGGGCTTTATGGTGAATTGCATCGATTTATCCCCGTTTTGGCCAAGCTCCAAGGTGCTAAAATGACCGAGGTAAATGTGAATCATCACGCTCGAATTCATGGAGAGTCTAAATACGGCATCAACCGTACTTTTAAAGTAATGGCCGATTTAATGCTGATGATTTTCTTTCAGAAGTATTTCAGAAAGCCAATGCACCTTTTCGGAGGCTTGGGCATCTTAACCTTTACCATCGGAATGATTATCAACATCTACCTTTTGGTGGTAAAATTTGGTTACGGAGAGGATATTTGGGGCAGACCGCTATTGCTTTTAGGGGCTATTCTATTGCTGGGAGGTATTCAGTTCATTACAGTTGGGATTATTGCCGAACTGATGATGCGTACATACTATGAGTCGCAAGACAAAAAAGTCTATCGTTTAAAAGAAGTCTTTGTTGGACAAGCAGAAGCGTAAAAAGTGGCTTAAGCTAGCGGCTCAACTTGTTATAGCTGCAGTAGCCATTTACTTTGTAATTGGTGAAATCGACTTAGAAGAGTATAAAAACCGACTTCTTGGGGTAAAATTTGGATGGCTCGTTTTAGCGATAATTGCATTTAACGCTTCCAAGTTTCTCGCTGCATTCAGGTTAAATCACTTCTTTCGGGCCATTCAACTTCATCTCGATAATCGTTTCAATCTCAAACTTTATTATGTTGGGATGCTCTATAATCAGGTTTTCCCCGGGGGTATTGGGGGAGATGGGTATAAAGTGTACTTACTTAACAAACGATACAAAACACCACTGAAAGGCCTAATTTCCGCCACATTACTTGACCGAATTAGTGGGGTAGTGGCGCTGGGTTTTTTGGCTTTTTTGTTAGCGCTTATTGGCGGAGAAGCCTATGGGCTTTTAGAAGGTTACGGTTTTTTGATTTGGGTAGGACTTATCATCGCTTACCCTTGTTATTATGTTTTAGTACGGTTCGTTTTCCCAACCTTTAAAAAGGTAAACCATATTACGAATCTACAATCGTTAGGTTCGCAAATCCTGCAAGTGCTGTGCGCCTACCTTATGCTGAAAAGTCTTGGAGTTACTGATGGTTATTTGGACTACTTCACGTTATTCCTAGCTTCCTCAGTGGCTGCCGCATTCCCAATTTCACTACCTGGTGGGCTTGGCGTACGAGAAGGAGTAATGGTTTTGGGTGCCGATCTCTTTATTTTAGATCAAAATGCAGCAATGGCTTTTGCCTCGTTATTTTTCCTAATCACACTGTTTAGCTCATTGATTGGGCTAATTTACTTGCGTCAGGTCAAATCTGTTGAGGCAAAAAGCAAAAGCATTTAATAATTCAAAACCATTACGCTGGCTTTTCCTATCTCATCAACAGTAACAATAAAGATTTTGCTGTATTCGCTTTCATCCAATTGTTTGAATTTCTCTTCACCCAAAAGATAGTTGGCTAGCCCTGGAACCGTGTTAGAATGGCCAGACACTAATACTGTCTTTCCTTGGTAGCTCTTCAAAGCCTCATCCGCAAATGTGTTTTCACTAGGATTGTATTCTTGAATTTCAATTCCAAGCTGGGAAGCTAGGGGAGCTACTGTTTCTCTAGTTCTTTTATAAGGGGATGAATATATGGCTCCAACTTCAGCCGAAGACAACATATTCTGCAGTTTTTCTGCCCTTAAGTTTCCTTCTTCATTCAATGAAGGGTTTCTAGGGTCATCAGTACCTTTTTCAGCATGACGCACAAGAATGAAAGTGGTAGAAGGGACGTCAACTACTTCAGCAGGTTGAGGCGTACAGCCTAAAACGCAAAAAGAGAATAAGGCAACGAATAAAAAATTTTTCATGGTCTATCAATTAATTCAGGCCAATATAGAAAAAGTTTTTTAGCGTTTTGTAAAGGAAACTATTCATCGGCAAGATCATCAATCTCAAGAGTTTCTAGAATGTCAGCCATTTCATCAAAGTCTTTGTACCCTGGTCTAATTTCATTTCCACCTTGAATGGCAATTCCTTTTAAGTCGCTTTTCACCAATTCGGTTACGGTTTCAGCATCAAAGCCCGAAGCCAAAACCATCGGGATATCTTTGGATAAGCCCATTAAAACATCCTCTTTAATTTCAGAAGCATCGAAGAGCACATAAGCCAACTGTTTCCCTGAAGCTTCCCACGCGGCCCTTACGGCTTCCATATCATGGGCCAAAAAGCTAACAGGCAAGCCTGTTTCCAACGCTTCTGCGATTTGGCTAATGTTTTCAATCTGAATGGCATCTAGCTGATAACCATCTATTAGTGTTTTAATGGCAGTGCCTGTAGATGTGATTTCTCCGACATAGGCCACGCCAGAAAGCCATTCACTAATCTCCTTAAATTTTTGAATATCAGTATAATTAGAAGCGCCTTCTTCAATTTCAAATCCAAGCTGATCCACTTCCATTCCCGCACAATAACGGGCATCACTCAGGTTATTTATACCGCTTACTTTTACAAAAGTTCTTAATGCCATGCCTATTGAGTTTTTCTATAATCAATTGATTGTTTGAATTCGGAATGCTGGCAAAACTAATAGAATTAATGCTGTTTTGCATACAATTCAGAAGCTTCTGATTAATTTGTCGCAACAGTTTCAGAATTGAGTTTTAAGCATATTTATCAAAGAATCAGATCAAAAATGGCAGTTGAATTAGTGAACGATACGAATTTCGAAAATGAAATTCGCGAAAATGGAAAAGTGGTGGTAAAGTATTTCGCTGGCTGGTGTGGCAGTTGCAGGCTATTCTCTCCAAAATTCAAAAGGCTTTCGGCAGACGATCGCTTTGAGGGTATTAGGTTTTTGGATGTTGATGCTGAGGAAAGTCCCATTGCACGTAATCTGGGTAAAGTGTCTAATTTGCCTACTTTCGCTATTTTCAAGAATGGAGAATTGGTAGACACCATTGCTTCGAACAAGGAAGACCAAGTGGTAGAACTCATTGCTAAATTGAACTGAAATGAAGATCCCTGTTATAAAGAAATTGGTTGAAGAAGTAGCTTTAGAAGATTTAAAAGCGGCTGAAGAGGCGCTTATGGAAGAGCTTAAACCAGCCATAGAAATTAAGGGCGAAGATGAAGGTGAACAGCTCACCCACGTATTTGCTGCCATCTTTATCTTAGAAAAGATGCAAAGTAGCGATGTGGATTTCAAAACCGCTTTGCGTGAATACACCCAAAAAGTAAGGACATCTATAAGTTAAACCCTTATATTTGTTTGAGAAAATAAAGTGAATGGTAGTGCAATGTTTTTGCAGTACCATTTTTTTATACTGAGCGTTTTGATAATACGTTTGTATTGAAGTTCTATATTTGTTTTATGTGGAAAAAAGTCTGTCTCTTCTTCTTCGTTGTTATGTTGGCTTTCTCGGCTTGTCAGTCGGGGGAAGATCCAATTCCGGCCTTAGATGCTGACCGAGGAAAAAGCTATTTCTTTATGGCTGAGAATAAATATAGAGAGTACAATGTACGAGAAATCAGGTATTCGGCCGTGGACATTAGTGATACGCTTATCTATCAATTGAGAGAAGAGGTACATGAGTCGTTCATTAATAGCCAGGGAGAAGAATCTAGAATTATCCACAGATTAAGCCGCACCAATGACACTCAACCTTGGGTTTTAGATTCAGTATGGACTGCCAGAATCGAAAAGGACAGGGCTGTTTCTATTGAAAACAATATTTCTGTTGTTAAAATGGTTTTTCCATCGCAGGCGGGGCGCGTTTGGGATGGAAACATCTTTAATACTAAGGCAGTAGATCAATTTAAGATTTTAAACTTTGGAGTGCTTACCAATATTGCGGTAAATAATGACTTGGAGACTACATATACTTTGACGGTTGAGCAAGAAAATGATGAAGATGGAATTACCTTCAGGGATATTAGAAGGGAGATTTATGCGGATAGCATTGGCTTAATTTCTAAGCTTTATAACGTAGTGAAAATATGTTCTCGGCAAGAGTGTTTGGACAAAGAACGTATTGAATCAGGACGATTTTACAGGGAAACCATTTATGCACATGGTTTTATAAATGAATAGGAAAACTAACCTTATTCTAATTCTATTACTCATTGGTTTTAGGCTTTCTGCCCAAGATCGATACATGGTTTTCTTTACCGACAAATTCAACTCTTCATATTCCATTAGTAGCCCCCTTAACTTCCTTTCACAAAGGGCCATTGACCGGAGACAGCGGCAGAACATTCCGATTGCCGAAAATGATCTTCCTGTAAATCAATCCTATATAGACGCATTAGACAATTTAGGCATCAAAACGATACACCCTACTAAATGGATGAATGGGGTTTTGGTAGAAATGCAATCCTCATCAGTGAATCTTGTTCAGGCTTTAACTTTTGTTGAAAAAATAGAATATGTAGCTCCAGGCCAAATACCTGTAGGCAGTGCGGGTGGGAGTGAGGTCAATGGTAAACTAGCTGATGGAGGAGCCACAGAATTTCAAAACAACATGCTTGGCATTGATCAGATGCATGATGAAGGCTTTGAGGGACAAGGAATGTTGGTTGGGGTTTTTGATGGCGGCTTTCAGAACATGAGTCAAATTGGGTCGCTACAAGCTTTAATTAGTTCCAATAGAATTGTGATGAAAAAAAATTTTGTGACCAATACGACTAATATTGAAAATAATGAGTCACATGGCACTAGGGTTTTATCCATTCTCGCTGCTAATCAAGCGAATGTCTATGTCGGTGCAGCACCAGCAGCCAACTATGTTTTATGTGTAACCGAAGCGGCAGGAGAATATCGTGTGGAAGAATACAATTGGTTATTTGCAGCAGAAATGGCCGATAGTACTGGTGTTGATGTCATCAATACCTCCCTGGGTTACAGTACGTTTGATGATGCTAGTATGAGTTATACTTATAGTGATATGGATGGCGAAACAACAGTCATTACAAAAGCATCAAACATAGCAGCCACTAAAGGTATTGCACTCATCAATAGCGCAGGTAATGAAGGAAATAAAGTTTGGCATTTTATCACCGCCCCCTCCGATAGTAAAAACGTATTGTCTGTCGGGGCAGTCGATGGCGCTGGTATTAGGGCCAGTTTTAGCAGTTTTGGTCCTTCTGCGGATAATCGTGTAAAACCTGATGTGAGTGCTTTAGGCCAAGGGACGGCAGTGATTACGGCTACTGGAAACATTGCATTTCAAAATGGTACTTCTTTTTCTGGTCCCGTCATGGCGGGTTTTGCTACTGGTCTTTGGCAAGCCTTTCCCGACTTAACCAACCTCCAATTGCTAGATTTAATTAGAAGGAGTGCGCATCAATATGATACGCCTGATTATGAAATAGGCTATGGTATTCCTAATTACGCTAAAGCCTATGAGCTGGCTTTTGTGCCTGAACCACTCGAAAATCAAGTGCTGGTTTATCCTAACCCAACTTCCGACAGTTTCATCAACCTTGTTTTCCCCGATGGGTTTTTAAGCGAATCCGTTAGCGTAAGCTTGGTAGATATGAATGGACAGCAGCTCAATAGCTTTCAAATTGAACCGCAATTGAATAACAACAGAGTGCAGATTGATCTGACTAACAGAATGTCGGGGGTCTATATTCTAAAAATCGATGGTCAAAGAACCAGTTTCAAGAAGAAGATCATAAAATATTAGCCTTATATTTGGCGCATGAATGCTCCAATAATTGCCCCTTCTGTATTAGCTGCCGACTTTGCCAACTTGCAGCGCGATGTTGAAATGTTGAATGAAAGTCAAGCCGACTGGATTCATATTGACATTATGGATGGAATGTTTGTGCCGAATATCTCTTTCGGTTTGCCCGTTTGCGAGGCCATTAACAAGCATGCAAAAAAGCCGTTGGACGTTCACTTGATGATAGCACAGCCTGATCGTTACCTAGAAGACTTCAGGAATGCTGGAGCTGCTACCATTACGGTGCACTATGAAGCTTGTGATCATTTACACAGAACACTTCAAGTAATTAAGTCGCTGGACTGTAAAGCAGGAGTAGCTTTGAATCCACATACTAATGTTCAATTACTAGAGGATATCATTTGCGATATCGACATGGTTTGTATCATGTCGGTTAACCCAGGCTTTGGCGGACAGAAGTTCATTGAAAACACGTACAAGAAAGTACGTCAGCTCAAAGAGATCATTGCCGAGAACGATGCTAAAACCCTGATTGAAATTGATGGAGGAGTGAATGCTACCAATGCGCCATTATTAATGGAGGCTGGTGCCGATGTACTTGTGGCAGGTAGCTTTGTATTCAAATCACTTGATCCATTGGCTACAATCGAGGAGTTAAAGAGAATAGGGTAGTAGCCTTAGTTTAATAAGGCTACTAGTTCTTCCACTACCTTCTTGCTGTTTCCTATAAAGATCTGACCGTCTACTATAAATACGGGGCGCTTTAGAAAAGTGTATTCCTCTAAAATGTATTTGCGGTAATCCTTTTCTCCCAAAGTCATTTCGTTGAGTCCCATCGATCTGAATTTCATTGCTTTTCTACTGAAGAGGGATTCATAAGTACCCGACATATCCTTCATCTCATCCAATTGATCAGCAGTGATGGCATTTGTTTTAATGTCTTGTTGCTCGAAACCCGATAGGTTTAAATCGTCCATAATTCGTTTGCAGGTAGAGCAAGTAGAGAGGTAGTATACTTTTTTCATTGTGCTATTTAGTGTCATTATTTAAATTTTCATTTTAAAAACTGAACATTCAGTTCACCTCCCTTTTAATTTCGTTGTAATTAAGCATTTATATTCTTTAAACTAAAAAGATCGTTGAATAGTACTAACTCTTCCACCGTACGAAAAAAAATAGAGGTCAATTGAAGCATTAGGCAATTTTTCTCTTGTATTATTTGATCGAATGCTATTATTTGTAGAATCAAAATTAACACTAACCGACTAAGAGGAGAAAACATGATGAAAAATTTAACGAAAGCTGTATTGGTTTGCTTGATGGTGACTTTGACTTCAACCGCTGTAAGAGCTCAAGGAATCACTGATCAAGACATGAAAGACTATGCCATTATTATGTTGGCACAAAAAGCTATCACGGACAAAATTAGCCCATATGTTAATGATCTGATTGAAAAGCAAGATGGAATAGATGGTAATAGATATGCGGAACTAGATGCTGCTGCAAAAGGAGATATCAATAAATTGCCTGCAGATGCAACAGATTTTGAAAAGCAATTCTACGGGATTGTTCAGAAGAGAGTTAAAGACAGAACAGATGCTGCGGGAGTCGTAGTAAACAGTTTGGCTAAATACTCATTGGGAGCATCAGCATACAACGCTGTTAAAAAAGCATACGCTAGCGGTGGAGACACTAAAGCGAAGATTGATGCAATGATGGCGGAGTTAGTAACAGAGAAACCTTAATCAACCTTAACATACTAAGTCAGAAAGGTCGCAGTGATGCGGCCTTTTTTATTTGTCTTTGATAATAAATCCGATAGTTTTTCTTTATTAGTCTAAACATTGCAAATCTTGAAACACGGACGCTTACTCTTTCTACTGGTGCTGCTTTCTTCATTAGCCTCTGCTGAGGTAAATGCTCAATTTTGGAAAAAGAAGAATAAAAGCGATGTGCAGGCTTTTACTCCAGGCGAAGCCAAAGAAAAGGAAGAGGTGAAAATGGTAAGCCCCATGCGAGAAATGCTGAACAAGTTCAATCTGCAATTAGAAAAGGGCTCTGGCTTTTTTCTGTATGAAAATGAATTGACAGATGTATCGGTAGTCCGCAACCCGAGAGGCGATCAACTTTATATTGTCCCCATTGGTCAAGAATCTACCTCTGGACCTTATCATGCATACTCTAACTGGTTCAATGACCTTACTCCAACGAGTATTTATAGAATTGATGATGATTCTCAAATTGTAAGAACAGATACCTCTTCTGTTATTTACAAAAACAGTGGAACTGTGAATCCTTTCACGTTGAGGCTTTCCTTCTCGCTAAATAAAGTGGACAAACTGAGGCTAAAAACCACGGGTGAGCGAGTAATGTCCGATAAAGAGTTTCTGCGTGTAGGAGTGGGAATTAGTTCTGGAACATTGAAATTCACCAACATGGTTAATTATCAAGAAGTAGATGATAGATTAGGCTATTTCAATGTGCCTCAAACCAAGATTTCTACCACAAAACTCTTTGCGTCATTGACTTACAACGCCTATACGTTTATGGATTTCTCTTTCATGATTGATGCAGGTGGGGGATTTTGGAAAACTAAAGCGTCAGACCTTAATCAAGATTTGGTGACTTATGACCCTTTCTTCAATGTTGGGGTTATTATGGAGAAGCAAGTTTCGAAGTATTTTAAGCTCTATCTACGCCCTTCTTTCGAGATGAGAAAATACAGTCTATCCGATGAATTCATTACCACAGCGCACTCGCTAAGCCTCTTCACTATTGATATTGGTGCACTTATTAAGTACCCAACTTATCCAAGGAATCGTCATGGAGCCAACCGTGTACAAATGGAGCATGTTTTCAACGGTAGAATCTATCGTGGAAGGTCTATATTTCAACCACAAAATCCACGTGCAGGTCAGTTCGGCCAGAACAAAAAGAAGAAAGTGAAATATGGCGGAAGAAACGATTAAAAACCGCCATTTTTAGTCTGTATTTTACCCTTTTACTCCAACAAAATTTAGTATCTTGCCACATTATATTTCGAACTATTTTTAGACTAAATGGCAGAAGGAACGAACGAAACAATCATCCCTATCAATATTGAAGATGAAATGAAGGGAGCCTACATCGACTATTCCATGTCGGTGATTATTTCAAGAGCTTTACCAGATGTAAGGGACGGCTTAAAACCCGTTCATAGAAGAGTACTCTTTGGTATGTTAGACCTTGGGGTAAACTGGAACAAATCATATAAAAAATCAGCCAGAATCGTAGGAGAGGTGCTGGGTAAGTATCACCCACATGGTGACTCATCAGTATACGACACTATGGTGCGTATGGCCCAACCTTGGTCTTTACGTTACCCGTTGGTTGACGGACAAGGAAACTTTGGTTCTGTAGATGGAGATTCTCCTGCAGCCATGCGTTATACCGAGGCCAGGCTAAGAAGAATTGCAGACGAGCTTTTAACAGATATTAATAAAGACACGGTTGATTTCCAGTTCAACTTTGATGATTCCCTAAAGGAGCCATCAGTACTTCCTGGAAAGCTTCCGAACCTATTATTGAATGGGAGTTCAGGGATTGCGGTAGGTATGGCCACCAATATGGCACCTCACAACCTTACAGAGGTAGTGAACGGTACCATCGCCTATATAGAAAACAACGATATCTCTTTAGAAGAATTGATGCAGCACATTACCGCACCAGACTTCCCAACCGGAGGAACCATTTATGGTTATACGGGTGTGAAATCTGCCTTCGAAACAGGTAGAGGTAGGGTAATGTTGAGGGCAAAGTCAGAAATTGAAACCATGCCTTCTGGGCGTGAGCGAATCATCGTTACAGAGATTCCATACATGGTCAATAAGGCCAGTATGATCGAAAAGACAGCTGCCTTAATCAATGAAAAAAGAATTGAAGGTATTTCAGATTTACGTGACGAGTCGGATCGTAATGGAATGCGTATCGTTTATGAATTGAAGAAAGATGCCATTGGCAATGTAGTATTGAACAATTTGTTCAAATACACCCAGCTGCAATCTTCTTTCAGTGTAAACAATGTAGCCCTTGTAAAAGGAAGACCTTATACACTTAATACTAAGGACCTCATCAAGTACTATGTGGAACATAGGCATGAAGTGGTAGTTCGCAGAACTCAGTTCGAACTGAATGAAGCAGAAAAAAGAGCCCACATCCTTCAGGGTTACCTTATCGCTTTAGATCATCTTGACGAAGTAATTTCCTTGATCAGAAATTCTAGAGATCCTGAAGTAGCCAAAACTGGTTTGATGGAGAAGTTTGAGCTCTCTGAAATCCAAGCCAAAGCCATTTTGGAAATGCGTCTCCAAAGACTCACAGGTCTGGAAAGAGATAAGATTCAAAAGGAATACGATGAGATCATGGAGTTGATTACCGGACTAAAAGAAATCCTTGAAAAAGAGGAGCTTAGAATGGAAATCATAAAAAATGAGTTGATAGAAATCAAAGACCGTTATGGTGATGAGCGTAGAACGGATATCATTCATTCTGCCGAAGACTTTAGTGCTGAAGACATGATTCCTAATGAGGAAATGTTGATCACTATATCTCACCTAGGTTATGTAAAAAGAACCTTGCTGTCTGAATACAGAACTCAAGGTAGAGGAGGAGTTGGCTCTAAAGGTGCTGGTTCTAAAACGGATGACTTTACTGAATACTTATTTACTGGAATGACGCACGATTACTTGCTCATTTTCACTGAGTTTGGTAAAGTGTTCTGGAAGAAAGTATGGGAATTACCAGAAGGCAGTAAAACGGCCAAAGGTCGTCCGGTACAAAACCTGATCAATATTGAAGCAGGAGATAAAATTAGAGCGGTCATTAACGTTCAAAACTTGAAAGACGAAGACTACATTAACAACAATTATGTAGTCATGTGTACTGAGCTCGGAACCATTAAAAAGACTTCTTTAGAAGCTTATTCTCGTCCACGTACCAATGGTATAAATGCCATTACAATTAACGAAGGAGATCGCTTACTTGAGGTCAAATTCACAAACGGTGATAATCACATCATTATTGGAGCTAAATCAGGTAGGGCTATTCACTTCCACGAAAGCGATGTTCGTCCAATGGGAAGAACTGCTGCTGGAGTAAGAGGGTATAGGCTTGCTAATGAAGACGACAGGGTGATTGGCATGGTATGTGTAAACAGGGAAGAGGCTAACCTATTAGTTGTGTCTGAAAACGGATATGGTAAGCGCTCACTCATCGATGATTACCGAATTACCAAAAGAGGAGGTAAGGGAGTAAAAACCATTAATGTTACCGAGAAAACAGGAAATCTTGTGGCCATTAAAGAGGTAATCGATAGCGATGACCTTATGATCATTAACAAATCAGGAATTACCATTAGAATATCAGTGGATTCCCTAAGAGTAATGGGAAGGGCCACTCAAGGTGTTAAACTTATACGCTTAAACGAAGGTGATGCTATTTCATCTGTAGAGAAGATTCAACATATCGAATCGGATACTGAAGTAGAGGAAATTGAAGGAACTGTTGAAGGAACCAACGACACACCGAAAGTTGAAGGCGGAGACCAAGACGAAAGTAAAACAGAGGAGTAAATTTTAAATTAAACAAGAAACTAGAAAACATGAAAAAGCTATTTTTTACCGCCTTGCTATTGTTTTTTGTAGCAGGGGTATACGGACAAAAGAAAGTGCTAAAAAGTGCCGACAAGGCGCTTAAGAAGGGCGAATACGCAGAAGCACTTACATTGGCCAAACAAGCCTCAGAAAATGCTGAGACTAAAGATGATCCAGAAGTATACGTGATTCTAGGGAAGGCGAAATTATATCAGTTTAAAGCTGATATGGAGCAACTTGACCTAGCAAAAGAATCGTTTGCCTATTTCAACACTGCTGTAGAAAAAGGAGACTCGGATCTTAAGGAGGATTTATATTTCCCTCCTGTAATGAACAATAATGGTGACTTTATTGGTGGTGGAGAAGGTTTTATTTTTCTTCAAAACCTTTTGAACAAAAAGGGAAACGAATACTTTGAAGTAGATGATTTTGCAGGTGCATTTAAGTACTTTGACTTATCAGCAAAGATCAAAGCGGACATTATTATGAACTTCTATGCAGGTTATAGTGCTTATAATGCTGATTTGTTCGAAAAGGCTATTCCATTTTATGTGGCGGTAGTAGAGTCAAGTGAAGAGTTTGAGAATACTAACTTCGCTTACAATGGCCTGATCGACATGTACCTGTCCAACAAAGATTTCGACAATGCTTTAAAGTATGCAAGAATGGCTCAAAAGGCGTTTCCTGAGGAAAAAGTGTACAGAGACTTTGAGATTGATATCTTGATTCAAGGTGATAAATTGGACGAAGCGATTGCTGGAATTCAAAACAATATTGACAATGGCGATAAAACTGCCATTCTATATTACACGCTTTCTTTCTTGCAGTATAACGCTCAGGATTATCCTTCGGCTTTAGAGTCGGCAAAAAAGGCCTTAGAGCTTCAACCTGATTATCCAGATGCTTCTTACGTAGTAGGTAGTGTTTACTTTAATGAAGGTGTGGATATTCTTAAAGCTGCAAACGATTTAACTGATAATGCAGCTTACGATAAGAAACGTGAAGAGGCGTATGCGAAATTCAGATTGGCATTACCTAATTTCGAGCAGGCTGAGAAGTCTAAGCCAAATGATCTATTTATACTTAATCCCTTAAGTACTGTATATGATCAATTGGGAATGGATGCTAAAAGAGATGCTATCCTTGCTAGAATTGAAGCTTTAGAAGGCGGAGAATAATACAGAGAGAAAGAGGGAGGTTTAACGATCTCCCTTCTTCTTTGATTTTATATTTAACATAATATAAATTATATAACATTCGTAGCAATTCCCGTAATACGAAGCCTGCGGAGTATTTAACATAAATGCAGTTCTTGACACAGGTTAGCTGTTCAAGAACTTCTTAGCGTTTATGTTAAGGGAACTGCGGCCTATAGTGCCAACCGCTTGTTCTATAATTCTATATTATATTAATCCCGAGAGAAACGCTCTCGTTTCTCATTGATGTTCTTGGTTCTCGTTAAGCGAGATCAATCCGAGCCATTGTTATCCAGAAGTCTCGAAGTTTAATTTTGTTTTAAATAGACGCATCTTACAATACAGCCCACGGCCACGATGTTCCAGCCCTAAATTATATATTACTCGCCCGATGTGCCTGTTCCCGTCATATAGGATTAAAATGAAGCTTAAGCAAGCGAGTATTTTTAACCTCCGGGTTTGCATTTAACAAATATAGGAAGGTGCTGAGCCTCTAAGGCAGATGAAGTTGAAAATATCCAGCAACTTATTATGGCTGATACATTCCATTTAGTAAGGTCCCGATTAAATGACCTGGCACGAAGGAACATTTGTCGCATGTCAAAGACTTTGCTAACATTCCAATTTCCAATATCTTGATTAAAGGCAATAGCATCCTCGAACATACTAACCATCCGAACAACATTGCTAACATCCCACCTACCGATGTCTTGATTAAAAGCATTAGCCATATTGAACATGCCAAACATATTCGAAACCCTGCTAACATCCCAATTCCCAATATCTTGATTAAAAGCGCCAGCTGACGTGAACATATGGCCCATGTCTGTAACATTGCCAACATTCCAGTTTCCTATATTCTGGTTGAAAGCAAAAGCATTAAGGAACATAGAAGACATATCAGTAACCTTCTTGACATTCCAACTCCCAATATCTTGATTAAAGGAACTAGCACTACGGAACATACTAGACATATCAGAGACATTGCTAACATTCCAACTTCCGATGTCTTGATTAAAAGAACGAGCATCCTCAAACATTTCACTCATAGTAGTGACACTACCAACATCCCAATTCCCAATATCATCGTTAAAAACATCAGCTCCAGCAAACATTCGATCCATACTAGTGACTTTACTAACATCCCAGTCTCCTATTTCTATATCCTTGTCGTAAGGAGAATTATTCTCGAACATAAAAGACATATCAGTGACGTTACTGACATCCCAATTGTTTAAATCGCCACTAAAATCCTCACAGGATGAAAACATACCCTGCATGTCCGTGACTCGAGATAAGTTAGGTGCATCTGGTGCGTTTTCTTTCAGGTTGCTGCAACCTGCAAACGCCCCTTGCATCGTTTCCCATACGATATTACCCCATTGTTCAATAGATGTAATGTTTGGTGAAGAGTTAGCATCTATGGCTGGAAAAATACCTGTAATAGATACCCGATGATGTCCATAGTCTGTGTAGGTATGTGAGGCACCTTCGGTTAAACCAGTTTCTGACGTTCCATCTCCCCAGTCTACATTGT
This sequence comes from Roseivirga echinicomitans, assembly GCF_001592935.1. Lineage (GTDB taxonomy): Bacteria > Bacteroidota > Bacteroidia > Cytophagales > Cyclobacteriaceae > Roseivirga > Roseivirga echinicomitans. The sequence continues at coordinate 168,569 of NZ_LRDB01000050.1, read as the reverse complement.
AATTATATACCAGACCGGGCTTCGTATCAAAACTAATGGTTTGGCTAGGTCGTGTAATTGTCCAAATAGTAACAAAAGGGATGGTGCCTTCTTCCGCAATAGGTGCCCCATCCTGAGGCACTTCATCCTTGTTACCTCGACAAGCACTGACAACTAAAATCAGTATTAGTAAGAGTCCGAATAGATGTATAGAGCTCTTCATTCTTTTTATTTGGCTAAAAATAACAATAAAACATTTCTGTATCAGAAAATTATTTACATAGAATAAATCAACTTTGATTTTTATATCGAACATTTAAAAGGCATTGTTCTAAATTAATCGATACATTATAGTATCAAGCCCATGCCCGGGATGTGCTAATGTAAAAAGTGTGCCATTACTCCCCTCTTATAAGGCAAATGACCTCCCCTTCTTAGAATAAATACCCGCGCTAAACCCTAAGCTACTTAACACTTGCCTGCACTGCGTTTCGACAGGCAGGTAAAACTGTAAACATTATATACTATCTATTGATTGTTCTGCACGAACAAACTATCCATCATTATATTATCTTGCGAAAACTTTCAAAACAATATCATTTATCATGAGGCGAAAAATCCCAGAATCAACGCTACCAAAACTCAATCGCTCGCAAATGATTACTTCCGAAGGCTTTCAAAAATTAAAGGAAGAACATGATCACTTGTGGCGAGTTGAACGTCCAGACGTTACCGCTAAGGTCACATGGGCTGCAAGTTTGGGAGATCGTTCGGAAAATGCCGATTACCACTACAACAAAAAACGTCTTCGAGAGATTGATAATCGCGTTCGTTATTTGCGTAAATGCATTGATGACTTTAAAATTATTGAATACCACCCCAACCAAGCAGGGAAAGTAAATTTTGGTGCTTGGGTAGAAATTAAAAACGAAGAGAAAGGTCTACAAAACCGTTTTCGTATTGTTGGCTACGAAGAGTTAATAGGTAACAAAGATTATATCTCTATGGACTCCCCAATGGCTAAAGCGCTTCTTGATAAAACTGTTGGAGATGAAGTAATCGTTAAAACCAAGATGGGTGATTTCGTATGGGAAATTCTTAAAATAGAGTATCAGAAGTAGTATAACAAAATAGATCTCTTTCTTTATGACCAAATCCAAAACATTTTTGACCTATAAAAAATCAATGTCTTACACAGCACCTAGTCCTTCTTCAAATTAATCATCTCCATCAACTTAATTAACTGACTATCAATTGTTTTTAACACCTGTGCTTTATCTTCAGGAATAACAATATCAGGCACAGTGCCATTTCCATCTAGGGTTTTTCCGTTCCTTTGAAAGGACAACATGGTAGACACCTTTACTCGAATCATGGAATTCATCAGGTACAGTTCTTTTGAATTACCGCTTGAACCATCGGTTGTTTCGCCTACAATTTTAACGTTTGGTAAACCTTTAAATGCGCTTGTAAAGACCGTTGCTGCGCTAAAACTCCCTTCATTCACCAAGATATAAACAGGCTGCGTATAGGATTGACCTCCCTGATGCAAAACCATATAAAACGGACTACTAAACTTTGACGGATCCACCGATTTTTGAGGTTTGAAACTCTTATCAAACTGGTCTATGGCATTTCTATCGCTGTCCGTAAATTCTTCAGAGTGATAACTGTATAAATACCGCGCATTCATTGATTCCTCATCGGTATTCAAGGTTTTATCGGTGCGTAAATATGCCACATTTGCTACCCAAGGTGATTGTGCTGGCTGTACCACATAACTGGCCACTGTTTGAAGAATATCTCTCACCCCTCCAGGGTTATTTCTGACATCAATAATCAATGCTTTAGTGGTTGAAAAACGAGCAAACGTGTTTTGGATAAACGCTTCAAGGCCTTCTACTTCATCATAATGGTACATTTCTGGAAGATTGATGTAGCCAATATTGTGGTCTAACATTTTGCTTAACCCATCCAAGTTTCCGTTGGCTACCTGCTCACTATTCCTATGGTTCGCTTCATTCACTATTGAGCTGTATCCTTTTTCATCGGAGGTTAATTGAAAGATTTCAGTTTTTTCATTTGTACCATCGCTGAAAACTACTTGTATACTGCCTGTACTTTCTATGTTGTTATTAAATAATAGCGCACCATAATTCTCAATGGCCATGGCTCCTCTGGTGTTTTTTGCCACTGTGGGGGCTTTGGCCGCTTTATAATTATAGTTGTTGATCAAGGTTGCTACGGAGACTCCATCGATGCTTTTTAGATATGGATAGGCTTGGTAATAATAGTCGTAACCCTGCTCATCCAAATTTCGCTTTATAGCCACAAGCTTCCCTTCAATTGTCGCTACACCAAAAGGAAGTTTCAGATTATAGCTTTCATGCCCCCTGCTATTGAAGGATTCATTTTTGATGGAAGAGTGCCTATCCCCTATTTGAGCCATGATTTTGGCCATTTCGTGGGCCAACTCATTAATATCTATATCCCCATTTTTATTGGCAATAGAGGCTGATAATTTCTTTATGGCAGCTTTATAATCAAGCTCAGAAAGTTGGGCGTAGGATGACCGAGATTCCAGTATTTCCTCAAACTCTTTTAAGTCTTCAATGGCTTGCGTCTTAGTGATTTTTTGAGAACGATTGGCTTGTTCCGAATTTGCATTATACTGAAGTGCACGCTGTCTATTGGCCAAAGTAAATGTTCCTATGTATGTTTTTGAAACACCATTTTGAGACAACTGTAATTCAACTTTCACATTGGGTGCATAATGGAGACCTTCTAATACTTCCACCAAGTCTTCAGAGAAGCGCCTTTGCCATTTACCGCCAAACTCACTTTTACAAAAGGCTAAGATCTCCTCCTTGTCCAGGTGATCTAACTTTTCAAAGTGATACCATTCATTATCGAATTGAACGATGGGCTGGCCTTCTTCCCATTTTACGGCAGTGAAAGGTGATGCCTTTGTTAATTCTAGTTTTTGACCAAAAACGACTAGAGAACTGAAGCACAAAGCAATTAGAATGAAATACGATCTCATGATGGATATTTTAGTGATTTACGATCAAACGTATTTTTATTTGAGCATCAATAAAAATGAGATAGACGAACATTAGGCCTGTACAGATAAACCTAACTTTCTAACCGACTTAACAGAATATGATTTCCATATCTTTACGGGTACTTATTAGAAGTCAATATGTTGCAACTATCGCTTAAGACCATACGGAAGATTAAGATCATTTTTAACGTGACGTTAATCTCGATTGTGGTTTTCCGACTCGGAAGAAGTGCCTATTTCCTGATTCCAGATGATTGGCTATTCTTTTGGACCAGCGATGCGGTAGAGAACCTCCTATTCGCTTTGAGCGCTTATGTCTTGTACTATTACGGATTAAAACTCCATGGCATTTGGAAGAAAATCGGCTTGGCCATAGCGCTTATTATCCCCTTATTCTTATTGGCTGGGCTGAAAGATTACAGAATCCATGATGTCGTTGTTTTCGAACAAAGCTTTGAATACTTCACAAGCTTTTTAGGACATGCACTTTTGTATTACTTACTGATCTATTTCGTCAATCGACTAGAGTTTTTTAGTCGTTATCAGCAATTAGAAGATGAATTGAGCCAAGCCAAAGCACAATTACTTCGGAATCAATTGCATCCTCATTTCTTATTCAATGCTTTTAACTCGTTGTATAGTTTATCATTGAAAAACCATCCCGATACCTCTGAATATATCCTGAAACTATCGAGTATGATGCGTTATTTAACCGATGAAACGCATCACAATAAGATCCAGCTGAGGAAAGAATTAGACTTCATTCAGAAATACATCGCGATTGAAGAGATTAGATTTGGCAAGGATGCTCGGATCAAGCTGAGCATTGATGACTCCCTTGATCATGAAAAATGGATAGAACCTTTTCTCTTAATCGTACTCGTAGAGAACGCCTTTAAACATGGGTTTTACACTAATTCAAAGGGTGCATTTGTGAATATTGCTGTGACTATCGAACATAATGAACTTCTATTTATCGTAGAAAACAGTGTTTTTAAGAAGCAGCATTTTCAAGAAAGTAACAGAGAAGGAAAAGGACTTGAAAACTTAAAACAACGCTTAGCGCTGCTTTACCCTAAAAGTTCGAGTTTAGAGGTTATCAATAATGAAGAAGTCTATAGCGCAAAACTTAAAGTAACTTTGACCTAAATGGAGTTGTATAAAACCATAATCATTGATGATGAGCCTTTAGCGATTGACGTGATAGCCCACCATTTAAAGCGGTTCTCTAATTTTGAAGTCATCAAAACATTTACCGATTCGGTAGAAGCGTTTAACTTTCTCAAGGAAGGTGCTAAAGTGGACCTTGTCTTTACAGACATTGCCATGCCCGAGATTTCCGGGATCGAATTGGTAAAGCTTTCCCGTGCCAATACTCAGTTTATCATCACGACTTCCTTTAGTGAATATGCTGTGGAGAGTTTTGATTTAGAAGTGGTGGATTACCTATTGAAACCCATTTCCTTTGAGCGTTTTGCCAAAGCCATTTCACGCTTTGAAAGCTTGCGAAACAATGAGCAGTCAAACACTCTAGCCCCCTCCTTTTTTGTAAAGGAAGGGGATGAATTTGTGAAGATTTTGGTGAAGGACATTGACTATATAGAAGGCTTGAAAGACTACGCTAAAATTGTGATTGGGAACAACCATTGTTTGGCTTTAAAAACGCTCAAGTCAATCGAAGAAACACTGGGTGCTTATCAATTTATGAGAATCCATAAATCATACATTGTTCCATTGTCCAAAATAAGCCAGTACAATGGAAGGTGTGTGCTCATCAACAATACTGAAATTCCCGTGGGCAGCAGTTACCGAGAGGCCTTAAAGGCTTATTTGAATAGTAATAAACTGTAAGGCCACACCACTCCTATTCTTTGTCTATGCTCAGCGGATAAGGGCCAACCGCTTGTTCTATCATCAGATATTAACTTGACCAGTTGAGTTCTATATTAAGGTGTGTGTTACCAAAACTTTTCTTTTCACTTACACGCTACTTAGAACTTATAAAAAACTAATATTGATAACATTTTATGAGATGAAAAATATCAAAAAAAATAATGGGCTGATTTCAAATAGAAGATATGTGTTAATCAATCTTCTAATCAGAAAAGAGAAAAACTTCCTCCTCATTATTGCCGTTAGTTTTTTGCTGTCAGGGATCTTTTATCCATACCCGGCCATTGCCATGTGGATTGGTTTTGCATTAGCGGCTTATTCTGCTGTTGCCAACGACAGCATCCAGACCATTGGCACTTTCATCTCCTCTAATGGGGACAAAAAGTGGTGGTTATTGTGGCTCTATATAGGCTCTATCTTTCTTATTACCGTGACCATAAGCTGGGTAATCAATGATGGTGATGTCACGTACCAAAGATTAGCCTCAAAAGGATTTTCAGAAGCACCTGCCTCGTTTAATTTTTTACAAATAGCCGCACCAATATTTCTGCTGATCATTACCAGATTAAGGATGCCCGTCTCCACTACTTTTTTACTGTTAAGTTCTTTTACGACAGCCACAGGATCTATCTTAAAAGTATTCGAAAAAAGCGTAATAGGTTATTTGATTGCTTTTGCTTTGGCCTTTTTGATTTGGATCACCCTTAATAAATTGATGAAAGGGGTCTTCAAAGGCAAAGCGCATGTGGGCTGGACAGTATTTCAATGGGTCACAAGTGGATTCCTTTGGGCGCTATGGATTATGCAAGATGCGGCCAACATAGCGGTGTTTTTGCCTCGAAGTCTGAGCATAGGCGAGTTTATTGCTTTTGGGAGTACCATCTTCTTCGGCTTGGGTTTGATTTTCTTTTTGAAAGGCGACAAAATACAACAGGTGATCGATGAAAAGTCTGATGTTAAGGATGTACGGCCTGCCACAATTATCGACCTTGTTTATGCCCTCATTCTCATTTGGTTTACTTGGGTAAACACGATTCCAATGAGTACTACCTGGGTTTTCATAGGTCTATTGGGAGGTCGGGAACTGGGAATAAGAATCAGGAATAAAGACAAGCTGAAAAAAACCTATCGCTTAATATTGAAAGACTTGTCCTATGTATTAATTGGCTTATTAATCTCCATTTTGGTGGCCATTGCTGCTAACGAGACGCTCAGAGAAGAACTATTACAGACACTGAATGCAAATTAACCTTAAAGCATAAAGGCTCCAATATCAGCGCTTTCTTAAAACTTTAATAAAGCTATAGATCATCACCCTGGGCTTACTTCAACAACAAACTCACTGCTCGATAAGCAGAGCCAACAGCGCCTTCCATATAACCTGGATTCGATGGTGAGGTCTCTGCTCCCGCAAAGAACAAGTGGTCATCAAAATGCGATTGCAGGTAAAAGGAATGGCCATTGTTTTGATGAGGCATCAAGTCTTTGTTGACATTTCTATTTTGCTCGTCTACAAAATAGTTACTCCATAAAAAATCATCATAGCCCAAGATATGGGCTTCATCAATACCAAATAATTCTTTCAACTCCTGAATGATGACTTGCTTTCTCATTTCAAAATCGGTGCTCAATTCTCCGGTTGGCTGTATGAAACCTAGAAGTCCAAAGGATTGCCCATCGCTTGAAGTATGGTCTTGCGCCTCTCGGATGAGGCCATAGTTTGAATACACAAAACCTGAGAGGTTATTGTTTCTCCAATAGTCTCGGCCCAATAGCACCGTAAACTTGGCAGAGTCCCCCATCCATGTATGCGTGCTGTGCATAAGTTGAGCATTATGGAGTTTTGGGCTGATGCTTATTTGATTCGCTATTACTTTTGGTGGGACAGTGATAATCACTTTTGCCGCCTCCATGATGGATCCATCCTCCATGGTCAAGGTGATGCCCTCATTTTGATAGACCAATGACTTTACTTTCTTGTTGAGCAGAATACGATCAGCATCAAGTTGATCCGCCAATGCTTGAATAATGGCCCCCGTACCGCCTGTGATCTTATGATAGATGGCTCCGCTCATTAAGGCATCAGTCGGGCTCCTTTGAGTGGCCATAGAAGGTTCATATTTGATCAGCGCATCTCCTTTCAAATACTGCGTATAAAGCTCTAGCCCCAACTCAGCAATCAATTGTTTAAGCAGTGCATCTTGGAATACCCAAGTGGCGCCAAGTTCAAATAAGCGACCCTTATCTGTTTTGGTATAGATCCTCCCCCCTAGTCTATTGTTCGATTCGAGGATCAATGCCTTTACGCCTTGCTTTTTGAGAGCGTAGGCTGCGGTAAGCCCAGCAATTCCACCTCCAATAATGATCACCTCTTCCTTCATGTATCGTCTGTTCGTGCTGCAAAATAGACAACCCTATAGTATTACATTGCATCCCCTGTGACATTTTGGAACAAGCCCAATGTTTCATCAGTAGTTTCGGAATATGATATGTCTAAAGTAAACAGCATAGGGTTACGTATTTAACAGAGGGAATAATTATTTTTCCTGTAAGGAATCACATTTATGGCCGTCTATTAGATAGCATTAGAATTCAGTGAATACTTTTTTTACCTTATGCCCATAACAGTTTTAGTAATAAATTGGTCATGCCATCTACTTAAAGATGTAATATTTCCTCTGTTAAAAAATCAACCCACTAGTAATCAAAAAACATGAACCCAACCGAAAAGGGAAGCCGAATCCTGCATGATGGCACATTAAATAAATCGACAGCTTTTACCAAAGAAGAGCGAGAAGCTTTGGGCTTGCGAGGACTATTGCCTTATGCTGTCTCCACGCAAGCAATGCAGGTGGATCGTGTAATGGGTAATGTGAGGCGAAAGACTTTTGACATTGAGAAGTATGTGTTACTCAACGCACTTCAAGATCGTACTGAGCGGTTGTTTTATAAAACGGTAATTCAGCATATTGAGGAATTGATGCCCATCATCTACACCCCCACGGTGGGACAGGCTTGCCGGGAATTTTCTCACATTTTCAGGCAGTCAAAAGGGTTATACATTACGTCTGAGGACAAAGGTGAAATCAATAAAATTTTGGACAATTGGCCGCAAACAGACATCCGTGTGATCGTGATTACTGACGGGCAACGGATTCTTGGCTTGGGCGACCTTGGAGCGAACGGCATGGGGATTCCTATTGGTAAATTGGCCCTGTACACTGCCTGTGCAGGCATTCACCCTCATCAATGTTTGCCGGTCATGTTAGATGTGGGTACTGGCAACAAAGACTTATTGAATGATCCGCTTTATTTAGGATACCCTCATCCACGGCTGGAAGGCGAAGCATATTTCGATTTGGTGGAAGAGTTTGTGATGACGGTGCAGGATAAATACCCCAATGTCCTGATACAGTTCGAGGATTTTTTAACACCTAATGCCTACGCGCTGTTAAGGAAATACAGAGACAGGGTGCTGTGCTTCAATGATGATATTCAGGGAACGGCCTCTGTGGCACTGGCCGGAGTGTATGCTTCAAGCAGAATTACCGGGCGAAACTTCGCTGACTTGAAAATCATGTTTTTAGGGGCTGGGTCGGCAGCCACAGGAATAGCCGACTTGATGGTTTCCGCATTTCAGGAAGCTGGGCTGACTCAGGAAGAAGCGCATAGCAGGCTTTGTTTTGTGGACATTAACGGATTGGTGGTTTCTTCAAGAAATGACCTGATGGAACATAACCTTCCTTATGCGCATGATTTTGAACAAATGGATTTGATCCAAGCGATTGACAGCCTTAAGCCACACGTGCTTATTGGCGCTACCGGAGCGCCTGGTACTTTTAATCAAGAAGTGATCGAGCACATGAGTGCCAATAATGATAGGCCTGTAATTTTTGCGCTTTCCAACCCTACGGACCGCGCTGAATGCACGGCTGAAGAGGCTTACAAATGGAGTAATGGAAAAGCCGTATTTGCAAGCGGAAGCCCATTTGCCAGGGTTGACTTTAATGGCTATAATTTTAAACCAGGACAAGGAAATAACGCCTATATCTTCCCAGGAATTGGTTTGGGAGCGGTGGCTTGTTGTGCCAGTAAAATTACCGATCCTTTATTTCTGACGGCTGCCAAAACGCTCTCCGAATTTGTGAGTGAGCAGGATATTTTGGAAGGTTCTCTTTATCCTCCCTTAAAAGACATTAGAGAAGTATCCCTTCAAATTGCGGTGGCCGTGGCAGAGAAAGCTTACGACTTTGGCCTTGCCGGAAACGAGCGGCCTGATAATTTGAAACAGTCTATTAGTGACTATATGTATGATCCTAAATATTAAACGGATTTAGAATAGGAAACTCGTTCAAAACAGCCAATACAGAGATGTTTTAACCCGAATTTCTATCTCTTTTTTTTCACCACTTGACGAAGGTTTTTAATAGTTTGACCATATTTCTTTTGCGCGTATTCCTCAATTACATTAACTCGATAGTGAGGGCCAGAAGTATTTATGATATGTTTTTTTCGTGCGATAGAAGCTTGATCTGCCGAATTATAATCAGGCGTTAATCGACCGTGTGTCTCACAATAAACGTAGTATTTTGCCATGGTTATTTTATTTTAGTTTTAAATTGAAAGGTATAGTAGTCTGAATTCCAATTACATTTCTGTTGAACAGACTATCTTCTTCCCCTTCTTTGAAAATATCATTTAAGCCAATAAACAACTCAAAATTGATAACTGACGTGTAATCATCTTGTGACAGAGCTGCAAATAAAACTCCTGCTCTGAGAGAAGTAACCGTTTTTTTATCGATAATATCTATTTGGGTTCGTAAATGGATACCAAAAGTGTCTTTACCACCTACGAAACGGTAATGATCTAGGGACAATTGACCAGAAATAACCTCATCATTAAAAAAACCAGAAAAGGCTTTCTGTGAAGAAACAGATGCTGTATTGCTTGTAAGTGAGTCCGTACTTTCAATTGTCAACTCTTTCAGTGTACCCAAATTGTTTCCAAAACTTATTTTAGCAGCAATCGTGGAGTATGATATATTCCTTCTTTTTGCAGAACCAGAAATTAGCTTATTTACATATCTTGTTAGTGAAAGGTTGATCGTGGGGATTAAGTCACGTTCACTCTTCACCGCATTAAGAGAATCCAGTAATTTGAAACTATTATTCTCCAAGCCAAAACCACCCCCAAACCATGTAAGCGCTACTTCTTTAGCACGAATATTTTTAAATTTATCTAAATTTTTAATTTTGTTCTCTTCATAAGTATAATTTACATCTCCAAAATCCCATGCACTCTGGTGATATTCTAATTTTTCTTCCGCTACCGTGAACTCATACTTAGCTATTTTTAATTTTCGTTCGGTATCAATTATTTGGTATTCATCAAAAGTGTTGGCTCTGATTTGTTTGTTGATGGTTTTTAAAGAGTCTTTTGTGACTTTTAACGATTGCTTCATTATGTACAATGGCTTCAAGGTCAAAAGGCTGTCTATCGCAAATTGCTGACGTGCTGCATTGCGGTTAGGGTTATTGTCACGAACTTGCTGCAATTGCCTGACGGTTTGATTGACTTGTGTTTTTATTGTATTAATATTCGATTCAAGGGTCGTCAATTCTATTTCGATCAAACTCCTTTTATAATTAAGATCTACGTAAACTATAGAATCGATATAAGTCTTACGACCACCAGCCAACAACTGGGATCTGACCGTTTGTAGTCTTTTGGACAAAGCTTCTAATTTCTGAATTTCTGCCTTCTTTTTATCCAACTCATCATTGACCTTTTTCTTATGATCAGTCAACTTATACAGTTCAAAAGCATGAGTAAGCTCATGGTCTTTCTTCTGTAGGCTTTTCACCTCGTCAAAAACAATACTTATATGTTTATGCCCGAACATACGATAGAAATTGAAGCCAATGTTAGTGCCACTATTAAGCTCGCTATTTGAGAAGATATTGGTGATTCCGTCAGTTACTCCACCACCACCTTTGATTTGAAGTACATTTTCTTTCCTAACCAAACTATAGGCGAAAGACAAGTTATTGTCTTTCGTGCTTAAACCAACATAGTTACCAATTGTACCATTTGTGTTGGTTTTTATGATTCTAGAAAATTCCTGCCTTAGCACATGATTTAATCTCAGATAACCTGTGGTGTCTTTCACAACCTTATCTAAAGTAAGATAATAATCCACTTCCTTATTATCTTGAGATAGTGCTTGAAATGCTATACTATTAAAGACCAAAAAGCAAATAATTAACTTATTCATAGCGATGGATTTTTTCTTTTAAGTGAATAGAAATAACAAGCTATACCGTTGACTAAACATTGCATTCAATTCTATGTCATGTCCTATAGCAGAGATAATTTCACTTATTCAGCGATACTTTCAACCCTAACGAGATTATCGATTTCTCTTACTTATTGAGATAAATTTCGTATAATCATATTCTAGAATCAATACTCAGAATTGAGTATTTTATTGATTTAATAAATTGATAATCAGACTATTATGTGATTGATATTTTGGGGTTTTTGAGATAGGTTACTCCAACCTGATATTTAGACTTGATTGTAAGGTAAAGACGTTCTCCTTAGTTAAAAGTGAGATGTAACCTTAGCAATGGCTTGAATGGAATTACCATAATTGTATCCGCTATTCAACGTGCAGCCTCCATTAGTATGAACACCTACAATTTTTTCAGTCTCGGCCCATAAAATTGGCGCACCAGAGGATGCTCCAAGTGTATCTATGCTATCATAGTAGAGTCTAATGCCATCGGTGCTATGAAGTGGACCTGCTTCAATTTTTTTCGGGCTTCCTTTTGGGTGCTGGATAACACACAGCATCTCACCGGGTGAAACAAAGTTTGATAATGCTAAAGACAGTTTAGGATACTTATCACCTGGGGATTCACCCTTGCTATTTTTACCAAGTCTGACTATAGCGAAATCAATTGGTTCAATTTGATAATCGACCAGTTCCAATACAGGAAAAGTATCAACTGGGAGTATTGTATTCGTATGCTTGGCAAACTGATAGTTAAAATTAACCTGCATCAGTTTGGCCAGCTCTGTTTCTGGTAATACGCTCCCATTTTCTGAAGGTCTAGTCCAAATACCCATCGTTTGATGAAAACAATGACCGGCTGTTAGAAAAAGATCTGAGGAAATCAGCGCCCCACTCCCCCAACTCAAACCTTGGACATTTCCCTGACTCCGACTAGGGCCTCTGAAGTCTCGATATATAAATGGAGACCATTGTAACTGACCAATGCTGGGACTAAGTTTCTTTACAAAATCTTGGGTAACTCCAAGTGTACCATCATAACGCTCCACATGTTGGGCTTCATTTGAATCACCACATACCGACCTTATAGCAACGTTTTCTATCAAAGAATCAAGTATTTCTAGTTCTCTATGCACTTTAAATCTGAGGTCTTTCAGTTTTGAAAGGTCTTCTGACTTGGTGCTTTTTAGTTCCTTATTAACCTCTGGACTATTTGGTAAGGATATAGGTTTCATTTTGATAGATTTTGAACTAATTAGTTGAAGTCATACTTTTTCTCAATAGCATACCTCAGTAATTCACCATTTCCTTTTAAACCAAGGATTCGAACCATATTTCTCCTATGTGTCTCTACGGTAAACACTCCAATAAAAAGCATATCCGCTATTTCTCTCGATGTGAGCCCCTGGGCAACAAGGTTTAATATCTCCTTTTGCCGATTGGTTAAGACCCCCTTTTTAGTTTTGGTATCCATACCTTTCTCAGGGCCTACTTGAATATTGGCATCGAAATACTTTTCGCCTCTGTAGACAGCTTTGATAGCCTCTATGACTTCTTTGAGTGAAGATTTTTTTAAAACATATCCGCTTGCACCAGCATCTAACATTTGTTGAACAGCTTCATTCTGATCGAACATAGTGAAAGCCAAAACCCTAATTTCCGGGAACTCTTTTTTGATCATTGAAGTGACGACAATGCCATCAATCTTTGGCATTCTTATGTCGGTGATTACTACGTCAGGCCGCTTTAATTTTATAATATTGAGAAGTGCTTCTCCATCGTTAGCCGTTCCAACAACGGAAATCTCCTTTATCCGCTCAAGTTGAAGTTTAAGACCATCAATAAGCGACTGATGATCTTCTGCAATTGCTACTCTTATCATCATAATGGTATTTCAATTATTATGGTAGTACCCTGTCCTAGTTCAGATTCTATATTCATTGTTCCATTCAGGGAGGTTACTCTTTTATCTATGCTCTTAATCCCCATACCTTCAGACTTTAGCGTAATCCCGTTGGAGTCGAACCCACCCCCATTATCCTCTACCATGATATTTAAATAGTCATGATGCTTAGTTAAATGGATAATGGCCTCAGTAGCGTTTGAATGTCTGATAACGTTGGTGACCAACTCCTGAATAATCCGAAAGAGCGAGAGTTCCATGCTGTTTTCTAGACGATCATCTAGCCCATGCTCATTGACACTTACTGCCAGATTATTTGCAACAGAGACCTTCCTGGCCATTTCTTTCACCGATTTAAGGAATCCCTCTTTTGCTATTACACCTGAGCTTTTGGCATGGGCAATAGCTCTTACCTTTTCGTAAGCTTCATTAATCAACAAATCGGTTTTATCGAATTGTTGACTTCGCTTGCTATTGTCTTCCCCTGTCAATGTGTGGAAATGAAGTTTAATAGAGGCCAGTAAGCCTCCTAGATCATCGTGTAACTCATTAGCAAGTCTCTGGCGTTCTTTTTCTTGGCCGGCAATCATGGAATCTATAGAGACCAATTCCTGCTCCTTAAGTAGACTGACAACCTTCTGACTTTCTAGATCTTTTTCCTTAACTGCTAAAAGCTGTTTACGCTTTGTATTCTTCTGAACAAGATAATAAGTGATTGAAATAAATACGATCACGAGTATTGAGCCCAATAACCAATTTCTTGTTGCTCTCACCTTTCCTTTTTCCTTTAAAAGAGCTAACTCTCTTTCGTTGGCTTGGTAACGCACATTGAGTAAGGCAATTTCAAGACTATTCAGCTCATAGTCCAGCTTGTTCTTAAGGTCCGTGAACCTTAATAAATTACTGTAGGCTTTTTTATAATCACCAACCTGATCATAAATTCTGGATACATAATAATGGATGTAATATTTAGATCGCGTAGTGTCTGCTAGATCAATATTCTCTGAGGCTTTATTAATGTAACTGAGCGCTTCATCAAAGGCTTCTCTATTCCTGTATATTTCTGAAAGCTTGATGTTCGACCTGAATAGAATAAATTTGAGAAAGGGCTCATCATGAATGGAAGCAATTGCCCTTTGATGAAGTCGTATGGCCTCTTCTGGATTAATAGATTCATAAAAAACCCCCTTCGAAGAATAGTAATTTGGCCAAAAACGATGATCAACCTTAAACGAGGTCATTACTTCATCAAATTCCTGAAAAAAGGACAGGTCAATGTTCACATTAAAAAAAATGTCTCGAAGGTTGATATGCAGTACATTCATTAGATAATGATACTTGTCTGCATTGTCGGATATCAGTTCTTTAAATTTTTTTACAAAGAGAACCTTATCATTATTTGACTGGGATATTTCAAAATTATAGACTTCCAGAATAGATAATAGAGCGTACTTCTCTGCTTCAGCGGAACCAATTTCTTGGGCTATATTATAGGCTTCATTAAAAAACCGGAAAGGCTTTTCACTATACGGATTTGTATATAAATGGTAATAACCCCGTCCTAAATAAGAAATTAACTGAACGGTCTTGTCTTCTGAAATAGAAGTGTCTTGAAAATAAATGTTTTTTTGACCTGCAGAATAGAGCACCTTGGCCAACTGTATCATTCCCTCTCTTAGCGATTGCTTTTCAACTCCCTTGGCTAACTCTTCTGCCTTCTCATAATTTAAGTTTTTGAGCTGTTGAAAGTAGGTTTCCATCTCATTTGGCTTGCCCGACACTGCAAACCCACAATACTCGCTAAGTATAATTACACAGAAAAATGCCAGAAGCCTAATCATTCTTAAATGATTCGATTGGTACCTCTCGGACATATAGTACCTGGAAACTCTTTGAATATCGCTACTTGATTAAATACGGACATAGGCTGAGGTGACCTATTAGAAAATAATCCATCAAGGTCTGGAAGACCTTCTCGATAGTAATACTCATTATCAAAAACACTTCCACTAAGAGCGACTTCCTCATGCATAGGTTTTACCGTTCTTTCAGCAATAAGTAATTCATTTTTGTTGAGCTTAACCCCTGAACAATTGAGTTGGAATTCGTCAGCCTCACAAAGACCCCTTACTTCAATATTTATAGCTTTTATAATATTTCCAGCTCCGTCTTTGAGATCAAAAATGCCCTTCACATCAGA
Source organism: Roseivirga echinicomitans (assembly GCF_001592935.1). Taxonomy (GTDB): domain Bacteria; phylum Bacteroidota; class Bacteroidia; order Cytophagales; family Cyclobacteriaceae; genus Roseivirga; species Roseivirga echinicomitans. Next base: position 153,232 of record NZ_LRDB01000050.1, on the reverse strand, counting down.
AATTCCCAAGTTAATAATCCCCTTGTAATTAATGATTTTGAATTCAATTTTGTCAAGTGTGTATTCATCCTTTTCTATTGCCAAACAAGTGAATTTACCAAAAACACAAAAGAATGTTCCGTACAACTGACTGGCATAGATGGCTTGATAATCTTCTTGATTTGAAAGATTTATGTTTCCAATAAATTTCATGATGGTAATTGGTTAAATGTTATATCTAAAATAGGTGATTACCTTGTAAAGAAAAAATACTCAGTTGTTGGTATTTCGACAGAATGATACAGGAAATTATAGATAAGAATCAAAAAGTTGTCAATTTGTAAATTCGTCATTCCCTTTGATCTAAAAATGCCAAAAGAATGCAGCATTGCTTCCCCCACAAAAAAAGCCAACCCTCCTAAAGAAAGATTGGCTTAATCGTATCTGAAGTTGAAACCCCTACTCTACTTGCAAAGTCTCTGCTGGGTTGGTTCTGGCGGCTCTAAAGGAAATATAGCCTACGGTCAGCATGGTGAGCAGCAGGGTGATAAGAAGACCAAAGGCAAAGATTTCCCAACTTAAAGGGATTCTGTACACATAATTGGCCAGCCAAAGGTCCATTGAGAAATAAGCCAATGGTGCACTGATTAAGAAAGCGACAAAGGTCAGTATAAAGAATCGATTGGAGAAGCTGAACAGAATCTGTCCGAAAGAAGCGCCCAATACCTTTCTGATCCCAATCTCTTTCTTGCGTTTGACAGACATAAAAGAAACCAAGCCGTACAGCCCCAAACAGCCTATACAAATGGCCACCAATGAAAAGATTCGGATGCTTTTCGCCATAATGTCTTCCACTAAATAGCTCTCTGTGATAAAATCGTCCACCGTTTGAAACTGGAGTGTGCGGGTAGGAAATACTTCAGCCCAGATGCCTTCTAGCTTGTCGAGTGCTGGACCAAGGTTAGCTGTAGCAATCTTGAGGTCCGCTCCGCTCACGTTATGGTGCCAAGGAAACAAAATCATGGGTGAGATTTCTTGGTCCAGCTTATCGGCATGAAAGTCTTTGGTGACCCCAACAATCACGGCACGCACTCCATAACAGAGAATTTGTTTGCCGATGGCCTCTTCAGGGCTATTGACTTCCAGTTGTTTTACAAAGGCTTCGTTAACGATAAATGCGTCTATGGTGTCATTGTATTCGCTTTCTCTAAAGTCTCTACCGGCAATCAACTCAATATTATAAGTACTCAAATAGCGATGATCCACAAATTTGTTTCGGGTTTTCATATCCCCCTTGTCCTCATGCCCTACTTCCTTAAATGAGGTGGAATATCGGCCTGCATCCATCGGTGGCCCTGACGAAAAACTATAAGAAATTACCTCTGGCATTGCCTCAATGGCCCGGATCAGGCGATCCGTTTTTTGTCGGTCTTGATTGTAAGTATTGATGGTGATCATTTCCTCCTTATCAAAACCAAGGTCTTTGTTAATGAAGTAGTCCATTTGCACCGACACCACAATGGTACCGATAATCATGAGTTGGGTAATTGTAAACTGGGTAACCACGAGCACCTGACGCAGGTTGAAGCCAGATTTACTTCTGGTAAGTGCCGAAAAGCCACTTCTCAGTGATTCCGAGGGATCGAAAGAAGAAAGCTTAAGTGCGGGATAAAGCCCTGCCACCAAACTCACCAATAAAATTAGCCCTACACCAAAGAGTAATACGGAAGCGTCAATTTGCATGTTCATACCTACAATGCTCAGCAGGTCGTTCCAGCCATTGAGCGCCAGCTCCGTAATCCATATAGCGAAAACGAATGAAATGGTCGTCAGCAGCACGGTTTCTACCAAAAACTGAAAGATCAATTGTAAGCGAGTACCGCCCAATACCTTTCTAATGCCTACTTCCTTCGAGCGGGTCATCACCTGAACTGTTTGAATATTGATAAAATTGATGCAGGCAGAAAGCATGATAAATAAACCAATGGCGGTAAAACCAATAGTAAGCGATGAGTCGTTGGTGTAGTTGCCCGCAAAACCCCATTTGGGCTCATTATGAATGTCGATCAGATTGATCAGGCTGTAACTTGTAGAACTTGCCGCTTCTTCAGATCTATGCTTCTTGACCATTTCAGGAAAACGCTTCTCAAAACTTTCAGGCGTCTGCCCTTCTTTCAATACCACGAAGGTCAATCCGGAAGATATATTCCCCCAATTGTCCCTGTCCCAGTCATTCACCTGATAGTAAATCTCTGATGATGCAAGGAGCTGAAAAGGAATGCTGCTATTGCTGGGCGGGGTTTCGATGACGCCTGTGATAAACACACGCAGGGAATCATATAAACTTATTTCTTTCCCCAATAAGGCGGCCTCTTTACCAATAAAATCTGGATAGTATTTCTCCACCATTTTTTCAGACAACACAATGGCATTACGCGTATCTAATGCGGTTCTTTTATTTCCTACAATGAAGTCATAGTCGAAATGCTTTAAAAATGAACTGTCAGCCAAAATGAGGTTATTCTGTTCTTCAAATACCTTTTCGTTGGACGCACCTGGATTGACCGCCAACAATGCATTTTGACGACCGTGGACCTGTATGAGCCCTTCCAACTCCGGGTAGTCGTTGCGCATCACTTTGATCAACATGGATTGAGTATTACCGCTATTTATTGTCCTATTGGGATATTCCATCGTGGTGTTGACCCGGTAAATTCGGTCCGCTTTTGGCTGATGGATATCGAAGCTGTTTTCATAACGGTTCTGAACGAATAAAAATAGAATGCTGCTCAGCCCGAGCGTTAATGCTAAAACATTAATGGCAGAAGTGACTCTGTTTTTCCAGAGGTTGCGGAGGATAGAAAGGATAAAAGTCTTGGTCATAAGTTCTTCAGATTTGATAAGGCTATAGCCAATAAAGCTGCCATGAAGTATAACTTACTGATATGATGATCTTTAACATTGATTAATAGTGGTTTAGCTTCAAAAGTGATCGAATAGGTACAGTCAACTGTTCCAACCTAGAACAGTAAATTACTATATTTATCCGTGGAAATACTTGCCGTAGATGACGATCCCCTATTACTTCATACCATTAGCATGGTGTTGGAAGAACCTTTTGGCGAGATTCAAACCCTTGAGCATCCCGGTTTAGCGCTCTCTTTGCTCGACCATACCGACATCAAAGTAATCCTTCTCGACCTTAATTTTGCCATTGGCGATTCCGATGGTGCTGAGGGTTTGGCCTGGATTAAGAAGATTAAAGAGGCAAAACCGAATGTTTCAATAATAGTGCTCACAGCCCATGGCTTTCTAGATGTCGCAGTAAAAGCCTTGAAGCAAGGCGCCACCGATTTCTTAGAGAAACCTTTTGCCAATGAAAAGCTCGTAGCCACCGTACAAGCGGCCTTGAACTTGGCCAATTCTCAGCAAGCATTAGCAGATGTAAGCTCCAATCGAGACCTATTGATTCATCAAGCCAATCGCTTGAGCAGTATGGTCGTGGGGAAATCTAAAGGCATGGAGCAGGTAATGAATATGGTATCGAAAGTGGCCCATACCGATGCTTCGATCCTCATTACAGGCGCGCACGGCACCGGAAAAGAAGTATTGGCCAGGCTGATTCATCAGCAATCAGCCAGAGCAGCACAGCCATTCGTCAATGTAGATTTGAGCGCAATTACCTCAAGCTTATTCGAATCCACGCTATTCGGTCATGTCAAAGGGGCTTTCACCGATGCCAGCGAGGACAAAGCGGGAATGATGGAAGGCGCCAATTTGGGTACCTTATTGTTAGATGAAATCAGCAGCCTCTCTCTCGACTTACAATCAAAACTACTCGCTGCGCTGCAAAACAGAGAAGTGAACCGCGTGGGTGAACATCGGCCCAGGGCAATAGATGTACGCTTGATCAGTACTTCACATAAACCCATGGAAATGCTAAGCGATGCTTCGCAATTCCGCCAAGACCTATTGTTCCGAATTAATACAGTCCATATTGAAATTCCTCCTTTAAGAAATAGACAAGAGGATATTAAACCACTTACAGAGCACTTTTTGGCCCAGTTCAATCGGAAATACGCCAAGGCTTTCGACCTGACCAAAAAGCAAGTCAGGGAGCTTGAAGATTACCATTGGCCGGGCAATGTGAGGGAGCTCAAAAACAACATTGAGCGGATGGTGATCATGGACAATGATGATGTGTTCGATGGAACTGACAAGACACAAGTCCAAGCCGACAACCTCTATGAATTAGAGAAGCGCAAGATTGAGGAGATCATGGAACGTCACGCTGGAAATATCAGTCGTGCCGCGGCTGAATTGGGCATTGGGAGAAACACGCTATATCGCAAAATGAAGAAGTATGATCTTTAATAAAGGCTTCCTCCATATTCTCATTCGGGTACTGCTGATCATCGCCTTGGCCATTGGTTTGGTCTACTCCTATTTAGAAACTGACCTTTCCGTTACGCCCATTATGTTTGGCTTGTTGATGTTCATTGTGACCATAGAGCTCACTTGGCGTTTACAAAAACAAGAACGCAACTGGGCAAACTTCCTGCATTCCGTAAAATATGGCGACTTCAATCGCACTTATCAAAATCAAACCGATTCTAAGGAACTAAGAGCCGCATACGACCTGATTACGCAAAGCATGGAGACGCTTCAGACCAATAAGGCCGCTGAGTTTCGATTGCTACAGCTGGTGCTCAAGCATGTCTCCATAGCCGTATTATGCTATAAGGAAGATGGAGAGGTGATCTTCACCAATAAATCCTTTGATACCCTGCTCGACATTCCTGGGCTGATTCATATCGATCGATTGCAAAAAGACTATCCTAAGATTTACCAGGTGATTGGTAAGAAAGATGGAACACCTTCCGAGTGGATTGATCATGCGAATGGTCAGAAGCTTTTTGTGAAAACGGAGTCCTTTAAGCTGAAAGGGAAAGCACATAGGCTGGTTTCATTAACAGACATTCGAAGTTCGTTAGATGCCAAAGAACTTGACAGTTACCAAAAGCTGATGCGCGTGATGACGCATGAGATCATGAATTCTACTACTCCTATCCTATCCTTGATCAAAGTCGTGAACAAGAAGCTGATCAAAGGTTCGGAGCTGGTGGCCTTAGATACGAAAGATCAGAAAAACGTATCCATTAGCTTGAATGCCATTGAAGAACGTACTGCCGGGATGCTAAAGTTTGTGGAAGCCTATAAGCAAATCAATCGCCCGATTCAACCTCACATTGAGACAGTTGAGAGTTCAGACTTAATCAATTCAATTACCTCATTAATGACGCATGAAACACCTGTTGAGCTAATAGTGAATGACGAGGTAAAAGGCGTGCTAACACTCGATCGCGTATTGATCAGTCAAGTGTTGATCAACCTCGTTAAAAATGCGGTAGATGCCTTGAAAGGAGTTGAGAACCCACAATTAGTGATTTCTGTAAGCAGCAACAACAATATGCTATCCATAGCAGTAGAAGACAATGGGCCTGGTGTGGCGGTTCATGCCATTCAAGAAATCTTTGTTCCCTTTTATACCACCAAAATAGAAGGCTCTGGAATAGGTCTCGCTTTATCTAGAAAGATTGTCAGAGCGCATGGCGGTGTATTGGAATACAGCCGAGTAAATGAGGTGACAAGGTTTACGGTGAGTTTACCCATGTAAGCGAAAGCTAGAATGCTATCTAATCTATTGTTATCCTTCTAAACTTTTCGGCACAGCCCTCATCGCATGGGCTCGGATCTGGAGATAAGATGATGAAATTCCCTTCAGATTCAATTTTATAAGTGTGGTTAAACTGTTGATCGGGACAATTAAAGTCGATGGTTAAACGGCCAGCATTAAATTGATAGGTGCCATCACACTCAAATTGGTCTGTAATTACAACATTGTCTTCTGAGAAGGTGTAAGTGTAGCCATTTGTTACCGAAGACCATTGACCAGGCCCACCACTGCTTGTATACCTTTCCACCAATTGCCATGTTCCTTTGATGTTGTTAGAGTCGGTAAATGGGGCGTCAATATCATTTTTTCCGCATGAGCCGAGCAACAGTGTTAGTGATAGAAAAGTCAACAAAAGAGGAAACCTTAGGTTCATGATATTCTGCTAATTAATAATGCTAAATAAATATATTCAGAATTCGATGAGAGTTTATCTCAAGAAGGAATATTTTTTTGTGGTCAATTGGTCTGCCTGGCCACTGTGAGTAGTCTGACGAGTGGACTTTTATCCTGAGTTATTAATCAGTGAAACATGATGTCTTGATTCATTAATTTATTCCATTACCTTTGTTAACCATTTGGTTAAACCAAACAGTCAACAATGGCAAAAACGAAAAACGAGAATACAGAACAGCAGATTTTAGAGGCCGCTAAAAAGGTCTTTCAACTCAAGGGAATGGATGGCGCTAGAATGCAAGAGATTGCAGATGAGGCCGGTATTAACAAAGCCATGCTTCATTATTATTACAGAAGCAAGCAACTACTCTTTGAAGCTGTTTTCTCTCATGCCTTTGCTATGATGGCGCCTCAACTGAATCAGATCTTAAACGATGATTCTTCTATAGAGGAAAAAATCAGGCATTTCACACATGACCACCTGAGCTTCATCATGGAGCATCCCTACCTTCCGAAATTCATCATTCAAGAGCTCAATAGAAACCCGGACTTTGTTACGAATATGAAAACCAAAACTGGTTTTCCTAGTATTGAGAAATTCAAAATACAGGTAGCGGCTGAAGTGAAGCAGGGCATTCTTAAACCCATTGCGGGAGAACAACTGTTCATCAATATTTTGGCACTGAACATCTTCCCTATCATCGCCAGCCCGATGATCAAAGCATTTATCCGTGCGGATGACGAAGGATATACACAGTTGCTCGAGTCTAGAAAAACAGAAGTAGCCAACTTTATTATCAATGCCATAAAAGCCTAGCTATGAAGAAAATAAGCATAATCGTGATGTTCCTTTTTCCCTTGCTATCGGATGCACAAGAGCAACTGAGCTTGGAGGAATGTTACAATTTGGTTGCAGTCAATTATCCTTTGGCGCTCCAAAACGAAAAATTGGCAAGACAGAATGCCATTGATTTAGAGGTCACCAATACGGGTAAATTGCCCCAATTTGAGCTGAATGCACAGGCTACTTATCAATCTGATGTGATTCAAGTGCCCCTTCCGGGTATCACTCCGCTCAATAAAGACCAATACCGCGCTACGGTTTCTGTCAATCAGTTGATTTACAATGGTGGAATGATTGACGCCACCCTCAATACCCAAACAGCCGCGCTGAACACCAAGAAGAAACAGATTGAGGTCAATCTATATGGTTTGAAAAAGCAGGTCAACCAGCTCTATTTCTCTGTGCTACTGCTTCAGGAAAAGGCCGCTTTATTAAGCGCCAGACAAGAACAGCTGGAAGCCAAACTAAAAGAGGTGAAATCGGGAATTGAATACGGTGCCATTCTCCCCACTTCGGACAAGGTGATTGAGGCTGAATTAATCAAAATCAAGCAGCAACTCAGCGAAGTGGATTATAACCAAAGCAGTTTGTTCCAAAGCCTTTCTTCCCTTTTGGGCAAAAACATCAGTCCGAACACAAGACTTCAAAACTCAGAAATAAACGCCCCTTTTACTACTGAAATCAAACGACCAGAACTGGAGTTATTTCAACTTAAAAAGACGGAAATAGAAAGTAATCTGTCCTTAATGTCGAAACAGAACTCGCCTAAGGTATTTGGCTTTGCAACAGGAGGTTATGGAAATCCTGGACTGAACATGTTAGACAATTCCTTCCAAGCCTTTTATACTGTGGGCGTTAAGCTCAACTGGAACATTTTTGACTGGGATGTCAATACCAAAAAGCGTCAGTCGCTTTCCATCAATAAGGAAATCATTGACAATGAAACCAAAGTATTTGAGCTGAATACCCAGATAGAAATGGATCAGCTGCAATCTGAAATGGAAAAGCTGACAGGCTTTATCAGCTCAGATGATGAGATTATTGAATTACGTGACGAAGTACTTAAATCGGCCGATGCCCAATTGAGAAACGGAATCATTACCGCTTCCGCCTACATTACCGAATTGACCAACCTTTTCGAAGCCAAGAATACCCTGGCCATCCATAAGATCCAGCTCAAATTGCTGAAAGCGAACTACAACACCACCAAAGGACAATAGAACGATGAAACAGATACAAACAATCTCCATTTTAAGTCTCAGTCTCTTGACACTTTTCTCATGCACAGAGCAAAACGACAGGGCCGATGGTTATGGCAACTTTGAGGCCACGGAAACCACCATCTCTGCTGAGAGCAATGGCAAATTGATGGCCTTTAATGTGGAAGAAGGTCAGCAACTGACCCAAGGCAGCTTTATCGGTTATATAGACACCATTCCCTTGGCCCTAAAAAGGGAACAACTGGCCGTTTCTAAAGAACTGATTGCTTCAAAGTCTAGAGGGGTATTGTCACAAATTAATGTGTTGAATGCACAATTGGCGGCAGCGGAGGTCAATAAAGTGCGTGTTGAAAACCTGATCAGGGAAAATGCTGGTACGCAGAAGCAACTCGATGATATCAATGGGGAAATGGCGGTAATCAGACAGCAGACCAAGAGCATTGAAATTCAGAATGCACCTGTCATGACAGAACTCAAAAGCATCGATGTGCAGATCAAACAAATCAATGATCAAATCGAAAAAGGTAAAATCATTAATCCGATTGACGGAACGGTGCTGGTGAAATATGCGGAACCGAATGAGGTTACTGCCTTTGGAAAGCCATTGTATAAGATTGCCAATCTAAGTGTTTTGGAGTTAAGGGTTTATGTTAGTGAAACGCAGCTATCCAGTATCAAAATAGGTCAAGAAGTGGAAGTGAAAATCGATACCAACGAGGACATGGAATCTTTAACAGGCACCATCACTTGGGTGTCTTCGGAAGCAGAGTTCACCCCTAAGATTATTCAAACCAAAGAAGAGCGCGTGGCCTTGGTCTATGCGGTAAAAGTGAAGGTTAAAAACGATGGCCGATTAAAAATCGGAATGCCAGCCGAAATGTGGATTGCTTCAAATTAATACAGTGAGCATTACCATTTCCAACATATCCAAGTCTTACAAAAAGGTTAACGCCTTGACCGACATCTCTTTTGAGGTGAAGGAAGGCGAATTATTCGGTTTGATTGGGCCTGATGGTGCGGGCAAAACCACCCTATTCCGAATTTTGACCACACTCCTATTTGCTGACCAAGGCGATGCCACGGTAGCGGGTTATGATGTGGTCAAAGATTACAAACAGATCAGAAATAGTGTGGGCTATATGCCAGGCAAGTTCTCGCTGTATCAGGACATGACGGTCAAAGAAAACCTAAACTTCTTCGCGACCATTTTCGGAACGACAATCGAGGAAAACTACGAGCTGATTCGGGATATTTATGTTCAAATTGAACCTTTCAAAAAACGTAGGGCTGGCAAACTTTCAGGTGGAATGAAGCAAAAGCTCGCACTTTGCTGTGCTTTGATTCACAAACCTAAAGTGCTTTTTCTAGATGAACCTACCACAGGCGTTGATCCGGTATCCAGAAAAGAGTTTTGGGAAATGCTCAAGCGCCTTCAACAAAAAGGAATTACCATTTTGGTTTCTACGCCTTATATGGACGAGGCCGCGCTTTGCGATCGCATTGCTTTTATTCAAGAAGGAAAAATTCTAGAAATAGACACGCCACAAGCCATTGTAAAGCATTATCCAAAGCCACTGTACAATGTGAAGGCCAACAATATGTATGCGCTGATTCAAGGCCTTAAAGCCTATGAGCATCATTATAGCGTGTACCCTTTTGGAGAGTTTGTGCACTACACCGACAAAAGGACGGATTTCGACAGCAGTGACTTGAACGCCTTTCTCGAAAGTCAAGGTCTCAAGGACATTACCATTGAGCCCACCGCCCCGACTATTGAAGACACTTTTATGGAATTAGCTAAGTAGACGATTGATAAACATGCAAAGACGAATCATCCTTAATACCTCAATTTCACGCACACCGCTTTTCATTGCTCCATCGCTGAAGCTAGGGCGCAAGCGTTCTGAAGACAGTGTAGGAACTAATCGTTTAGCACCAAATTGTAAAAAGAATTAATGACCAACGAACTCGTCATACAAGCTGAAAACCTTACCAAAACCTTTGGTTCTTTTACCGCTGTAGATGCCATCAGCTTCTCAGTGCGGAAGGGTGAAATCTTTGGTTTCTTGGGCGCCAATGGTGCCGGAAAAACGACCGCCATGAAAATGCTCATCGGTATTTCGACCCCCAGTGCTGGCAAAGCCACAGTAGCCGGTTTTGACGTGTCTAGCGAAGCCGAGAAGATCAAAAAGAACATTGGGTACATGAGCCAGAAATTTGCGCTCTATGACGATCTCACAGTAAAACAGAACATCACCTTCTTTGGCGGCATCTATGGCTTGTCCAGGGCGCAGATCAAATTGAAAACTGCCGAATTGGTAGAAGAACTCGATTTGAAAGAAGTAGTGAACCAACTGGTAGGCGCATTGCCTTTGGGCTGGAAACAGAAGATTTCCTTTTCTGTATCACTTTTACACAACCCTAAAATCGTATTTCTAGATGAACCTACAGGCGGTGTGGATCCGATTACTAGACGTCAGTTTTGGGAAATGATTTACAAAGCCGCCAATAACGGTACCACCGTTTTCGTGACGACCCATTATATGGATGAAGCGGAATATTGCGACCGCGTGTCCATTATGGTCAATGGGAAGATTGAGGCTTTGGACAGCCCAAAAAACCTGAAAACGCAATTCGGAGTGGAAAATATGAATGATGTGTTTTTAAAACTGGCCAGAGGATGAAGCGCTTTATAGGATTTATCAAAAAGGAGTTTTACCACATTTTCAGGGACAAGCGTTCTTTGTTTATCCTTTTCGGAATGCCCATTGCCCAAATTCTGCTCTTTGGCTTTGCCATTACCAACGAGATCAACAATGTGGATATCGCGGTGTTGGACCATTCAAAGGATGTAACCACCCAAGAAATCATCAATAAGATTTCGGCTTCCAAATACTTCACCATAGAGACTTTTATAGAGCGCGAAGCAGACATTGAAGCCGTTTTCAAAAAAGGAAAAATCAAAGCCGTATTGAATTTTGAAAAGGATTTCGGCCAACATTTGATCACGGATGGTTTTGCTACGGTACAGATCATTACGGATGCTACAGACCCGAATACGGCCAATACCATCAGCAATTACACCAATGCCATTCTCCAGAATTATCAGCAAGAGATGAACAAGAATGTAAAGCTTGCTTATCAAATCGTTCCACAGACGCGCATGGTGTACAACCCAGAACTCAAGGGTGTATTTATGTTTGTGCCCGGGGTAATGACCATCATCCTGATGTTGGTTTCCGCCATGATGACTTCCATTTCTATTTCGCGCGAAAAGGAATTAGGCACTATGGAAATTCTGTTGGTATCGCCTTTAAAACCACTGCAAGTCATTATCGGAAAGGTAGTGCCCTATATCTTCCTTTCCATTATCAACGCCACCGTTATTGTGGTAATGAGCATTTTCATTTTCAGGGTACCCGTGAACGGAAGCCTGTTTTTACTGGCCTTAGAAAGCATCCTGTTTATTATCACTTCATTGTCCTTGGGTATTTTGATTTCCACGGCATCGGCCACCCAACAAACGGCCATGATGATTTCCCTGATGGGATTAATGCTGCCCACTATACTACTCTCAGGCTTTATTTTCCCGATTACTAGCATGCCTTTGCCCCTGCAAGTGATCAGTAATATTATCCCTGCCAAGTGGTTTATCATTATCCTGAAAGGGATTATGCTCAAAGGCGTGGGCATCAGTTTCCTATGGAAGGAAACGCTGGTGCTCTTGGGAATGACATTATTTTTGATTGGCCTAAGCGCGAAGAAATATAAAATCAGACTGGAATAATGAAGACGATCGGATATATCATTCAGAAGGAATTCAGGCAGATCTTTAGAAATAAAGCCATGCTTCCTATCATTTTCATTATGCCGCTTTTTCAGCTCATCATCCTTTCGAATGCGGCTACTTTTGATGTAAAAAACATCAAGTTCTCTTATATCGACCACGATCATAGTGCCATGTCTAGGGCTTTGATTGAGAAATTCAATACTTCCAGCTATTTCAATGTCATTACTGACTTTCCTTCTGCTGCTTTGGCCAATTCGGCCATGCTGAGTGGAGAAGTAGATGTGATTTTAGAAATCCCTCAACATTTTGAGCGCGACCTGGCCAAGGACAAATACGCACCACTGGGCATCACCATCAACGCCATTGACGGTGCGGCTGCGGGGATTGAGAATGTATATATCAGCCAGATTATACAAGGCTTTAACCGCAACATCAGACCGGAACTGATGCAGCAGGGCCAAGCCAGTAATTTGATGAAAAGCATCAATACCATTCCCCTGTTCTGGTACAATGAAACCCTCAACTATAAAACTTTTATGGTGCCCGGTATTTTGGTGCTGCTTGTAACGATGATTACCTTGTTTTTATCGGGAATGAACATTGTGCGCGAAAAAGAGATTGGCACGTTGGAACAAATCAATGTAACGCCCATTAAAAAGAGCCAGTTTATCATTGGCAAACTCTTTCCGTTTTGGGTGATTGGTTTGGCTCTGCTGAGCGTTGGGCTGATTATTGCCAAACTGATTTTTGATGTGCCTATGCTGGGCAGCTTGGTACTGATGTATGGCTACACCTCCGTTTATATCCTAGTCATTTTAGGCATTGGGCTGTTTATTTCCAATTTTACCGATACACAGCAACAGGCCATGTTTATCTCTTGGTTTTTCATTGTGATTTTCATTCTGATGAGCGGCCTCTTTACCCCTATTGAAAGTATGCCTAAATGGGCGCAAACGATTACCGATTTTAATCCCATCAAGTATTTTGTACAGGTCATGCGGATGGTCATGCTCAAAGGCTCCAGCCTTACTGACATTATGCCTCAGCTTTTAAAAACCCTTGCCTTTGCCGTGATTATGAATGGATTGGCCGTTTGGAGTTATAGGAAGACGAGTTAGGGAAAACAATTCTAGTAAATAAAATTATGCGTTCTTATTTGGAGTAGTAGGTTTACTTTCTCCTTTGACTTTTGGTGGCCGCTCCCCTCTGAGGTGAATGATCAGTCCATCTAAAAATTTTCTAAGGATTTGATCACCGGCATCCACATATTTGGGATGGTCTTCTGCCCTGAATAGGTCTCCAAGGGCACCTTTGGTGATTTCAAAGTCTACCAATTTCAAAATTTCCACGATGTTTTCATCACGGAGTTTATGAGCTACTCTTAGTTTTTTGAGGATATCGTTGTTCGTCAGCATATAGAGCCGAATTTAAGGGTTTTTATCTTCTAGTTAGCAAGCTTCAGCGTCATTCTGAGGGAATTCATTTGTGGGTACACAAAGTGAATGACCGCTAGAATCTGTAAATTATTATCACACCTTACCTCCAAACAGACAGACTCTTGCGGTTTCGCTTTTCAAGCGTCAACCTCAGAGTGACGTATATTTTTGTCTTGTTTGCGCTTCGGTAACAAATGTTACTCACTCTTAACTTAGAGATGTGTCTATTTACTGTAGGAAGCTTTCCCACTTTATGACACGATAAAAGACATGAAACAGAAAAACATATTTTTAGCCTTAGGCCTATTATTTACAGCCATGTTAGCAGCCGTGGGCTGTAATGGTAAAAGCAATGTTAGTACAGAAGAAGCTGAAAAGCCAACCGATCAACCTACTCAGGTAATGGCGAATATCGATGCCGCTAACTTGCTTACAACGGTATGTTATGCCTGTCACAACCCAAAAAGTGGCTCGCATGATGAAATGCTGGCTCCGCCCCTTGTCGGTATAAAGCAACAATACTTAAATGCTACTGAAGATCGTGCGGGTTTTGTAGAACGCATGGGGGCATTCGTCACTAACCCGAGTGAAGAGGCTGCATTGATGAAAGGGCCAATAGGTCGTTTTGGCTTAATGCCTAAACCACCAGTGACTGATGAGCAAATCAAGGCCATTGTTGCTTTTATTTATGATAATGAGCTTCCAGCCCCTGCTTGGTTTGCTGAGCATGAAGACGAAATGCACGGCACAGATAAGAATTGAAGAAATAGCTAACGAGTCGCTATTTCTTCAATTCCAGGTTCTCTCTATCCCAGTTACCCGTATTGGCCGATGCTATATAGGTAGATTCTAAAAATGACATCAACATGGCTTCGGGGTCTTTGGCTTGACGTACATCGTCATATTTAAGGAAGTACTCTCCCATTTCTGGACTCCAAAAAGCTTCAGCAGGCTGTACTTTTTGGTTTGCAAATGCTGCTGGAGACGGGTAACAATAGGAATAAAAAACAGGCATGGGTGAATCATCGCTGCCGGGCCAGAAGCCAGCACTGCTCACTTCATGCGAATAGGCTTCTTGCATTACCGACAAAGGCATATTGGGCATTCCACCTTGGTGCAATGGAGCCTTACGCCCAGAAAAGCGAGTAACAGCCAAATCGAAAGCGCCCCAAAAGAAATGCACGGGACTGCATTTGCCAATAAAACCACTTCTGAATTTTTGAAATACATTATGTACACTCACGGCAGCTTGCCAAAAGTCTTGTACACTTTGCTTGTGATAAGACTTGTTGGTGGTGTTCTCTGCAAAAGGGATGGCTTCTGCCAATTCATTGGGTGAGGCGTGAATAGCTACATCGATTTTCAAGGCTTTGAGCTTTTGAAACAATTCTCTGTAGAAGTCGGCTACGGAGCGAGGGAATAGACCAATCACCTCGTTTTGGTTAAAAGTAGAAGAAATGATCAACTGATGATTCTCGAAATCAAACTCTATTTCGAAAATGCCATCTTTGTAGGGCATTGGGCCTGTACTAAAGCCTCTGGCGGTGATATAAAGCGTAGCGTGCCATGAGTGATTTTGCCAAGGCATGGCCCTAAGCCGTATTTTACCCACTATCTGCGTCCACTGATGAATGGTTTTCACCGTGTCCTTCCAACTGTTATAATCTAATGCTGGCCAAGCATGATCGCAGCCTTTGATGATCGTGTTCATGGGGTGGTGGTTTATTTTTGGTCTGTTATATCAAGTTAATGCATTATTTGTACTCACTTATCTTTTTTAGCCTCTGTGTGTACACAAAGTAAATGACCGCTAGCTCCACGGAGTGTCGGTTCATGACACTTCCCTTCCAACAGACAGACTCTCACGGTTTCGTTTTGCAAACTTCAACCTCAGAGTGACGGTATATTTTTATCGTCATTCTGAGGAAGAGTATTTCGCGATAGAGAAATAATCGACCGCAAGAATCTGTCAGTTATTTGGCGCTTACCTCTCTAGACAGACTCTCACGGTCTCGCTTTTCAAGTTTCAACCTCAAGAGTGACGCTTAATTATATCTTACTTATTCCCCTCCATCACCTCTGGTCCTACTCTCTTTTTATCTGCGTTAGGAATTCCTTCTTTCATCCATAATGGAGCTTCAGCGCCTTTTAGGTAATGGTCGAAGTATTGCTTCATACGGATTTGAAAATCCTTCTGGTTATCTTCTTTGGCCAAATGATGCGGTTCATCAGGATAGGATAACATAATCACTTCTTTGTCCAGCCTTCTGGCCGCGGAATAAAACTCCAAACCTTGGTTCCAGTCCACAGCACCATCGGCAGTACCATGCAAAAGCAAGAAAGGTGTTTTGATGTTTTGTGCATGAAATAATGGAGATTGGTCTTGGTACAATTGCATATTCTCCCAAGGACTAACGCCCATTCTACCTTGAGACCATTCTAAAATCGGCCCATTCAAACTACCCGACTGCTTGTAAGCAATATTGTACATACTGATAAGGTTAGTGAGTGGCGCGCCAGTCACAACCGCTGCAAACATATCGGTTTGGGTGACTATAAAGGAAGTCTCGTAACCTCCCCAGCTATGCCCTTGTAAACCAATT
The DNA here is from genome assembly GCF_001592935.1 of Roseivirga echinicomitans. GTDB lineage: Bacteria > Bacteroidota > Bacteroidia > Cytophagales > Cyclobacteriaceae > Roseivirga > Roseivirga echinicomitans. The sequence continues at coordinate 137,230 of NZ_LRDB01000050.1, read as the reverse complement.
CGTTCAGGATCAGCATATCCCAGCTTAATTACTTCTTTGGCCGCACTGGTAACATCGTCTAAAGCAGAAGAACCAGGCTTACCTTCATCAAAAACGATATCAGGCATTAACACCAAATAACCGTTGCTGGCGTAGGTAGACATGTGTGGTCTGTCGTCATAAGTCGGCATAGAATACTGGTGGTGGCGCTGTGACATTTTCTCATAGAAGTACATCACCATTGGATATTTTTTGCCTGGCTCATAGTCGGCAGGTAAGGCCAAAGTAGCTTGCAGTTTGTTACCACGTTGATCAGTATAGTCTACTAAAATCCTTTTCCCCCATTTGTAATTGGCTTGTTGTGGATTGGCATCTGTGATTTTCTTCGGGTTTTTAAATGTCAAGTCAGCTATCCAATAATCAGGGAAATCCACAAAGGTCTGTTCTGTGTAAATAAGCTTATTGGCATCTTTTGCCTTGGTTGGTCTTCCAATCATATTGTCCTCATAGCGCAATACGTTGGGTTTCTTACCCATTTCTACTGTGTAATAGCCCGATTTCTTTGTCCATTCGCCATAAGCAGACAGCAACAAGGGTTTGCTCAAGTCATAGTCGTCTGCTTCAGGATCTAGCTGTGCCAGTCTGAACTGAATTTCTTCTTGATCGCCCATCCCTTGTGTTATGTTTTTGGCTTCGTTCGAGTTTAAAGAAATGGCCCAGAGGTCATATCTATTATTCAACAGCAGCCACTTACCATCTTTAGACCAGCCTGCGACACCATAAGAAGGCTTTTCCACAGGCGTATCATAATCTACGTTTTGAAAGCTCACACCAGCTTTGGCCGTCATATTGGTCGTTTTTCCTGTTCCGAAATTGTAAGCGAATACCTCGCCTTCTCTTGAGAAAACCGTCCATTCTCCATTGGGCGACATTCCCAGTTTCCAATACAACCTTTCAGTTATCAACTTCTTTTCCCCTGTGCGTGTGTTGACGCTGTAAATGTCTGCATAGTTGCCAGGGATGTTCACGTCATTACGATACTTAGTATTATTCTGCCCCACAGCCCATTGGCTTTTATCACTGTAACTCACATTGGGCATGTCTTCATTTTCCAATTGAATGAATTTCTTATTTCCAAGGTTTAACACAGCGGTATAGGTAGACCTACGATCTCTACCCGACTGCACCATTTGCACAGATTGCACACGCTCATCTTTCCAATGCCATACATCTACATTGGCTTTCAACTCATCGTCTTTTTTCAATTCCTTTGTTTGCTCCTTCACTCCAAAATAGAGTTGTGTGCTATTTTCATTCCATGCTAATCGACCATACTCGCTGATCACCATGTTGTTAGGGAAACTTGAGTCTGGTGAGTAAGTATTCTCGCTATTGAGGGCTGACATGCCTGAAGCAAGGTTGGAAGCCCAATAAAGGCTGTTATTCTGTTCTACATTGCCTTTTTCGGTGCTGCCGTACAATACAGCCAGTTGGTTTCCTTCTTCATTCCAAGTCATTTGACTGTAAGTAAAAGCACCCGTATGTAGCGGCCAAGAGCGATTATTGCTCAAGTCGATAATGTACAAGCCATTACCGTTGTCTCCATCAGCGTCTACCAAATAAGCGAAGAGCGTTCCTTTTTCATTGAAGGCATAGCTGGATACGTTACCAATATTCAGAGCTTTATCACTTTTCAAATTCTTAAGAATAAGGTCACTTCCTTTGTGTTCCGCTTTTCTATCACCTGGGTTTTTCTGTATGGCGATATAATTAGAAGCTTCAGAGAAACTGTAACCACTGGTGTTTTCAACTGTCAACACCGTGTTTGAGGCTAGGTTAAATAACTCAAGTGTACTAGTACTCGGCTGCCCTGCTTTCTTTGATTTTTCTGGAACATCAGTAAGATAGGCCACCCATTGATTGTCCATGGAGAAATTCACTTGCTTTCCGTTGATGGCACTGCGTACGGTGTCACCATCTATTTTTCGGATATGAAGGCGAGAATCTCCATCATTTGGAACATAAGAATAAGTCATCCAAAGCCCGTTGGGCGAAATGGAAGTATTCCTGATGCTGTTCCATTGACCATAATCGTCAAGCGATAAAGCTTTCTTTTCTTGACTGAGGGCTACTTGACTAAAAAGTAGTAAACCATAAAGGAGTGTGTAAAAATGAGGTTTGAAGAATTTTTGCATGACAAAAGCGCATTTAAGGTTGAATGAGAAGGTAGCTTCTCTAAAAGTTAATGGTGATGTCGATCAATATACAGTTTATCCTTATGATTTAGAACTGTACTTTTTTGGGGGATATGTTTTTTGATGTGAGTGTCAAGTAACGATGAAACCGCAAAGGGCACGAAGGAGCGCATTTTTTTTTTATTGAGGTCATCCTGAGCTTGTCTCAGGATCCCTATGCAATGACAACTGTCTAAATCAACAGCTACTGAAACACTCTGGACCTTCGGAGCTGGATGACTACTCGAACCGTCATTACGAAAAATTATGGAGCTTCGGGGCTTGCAGCATGACTTAAATTCTAGGTTTGAGCTATTACACAAGCTTAAGTGAAAGGATTTAGACTTTGATTTAGCTTAAGAATGAATCTGTAACAATGCTCAAATCAACCGAACTACCCGATTGTCGATTGGGAGTTTTATTTAACAATCTGAATTTGCAGATTTCAGATTTGTTTCACTTAAGTTTCCTATGGACAATCAGGCAGTCAGCTGAATTAACACATACTTCTATACTCTACTTTAAAAGTTTCATCTAAAATTCTCTACAAACTGAATAGATTTTTTAACACTGGTTTCAAGTGCGGCATAATTGCCATGCTCTACAACATCCTTGGTAAACAACTGAGAGCCTAGGCCTACGCAATGCACTCCAGCCTTAAACCAAGCCGATAAGCTTTCTTCCGTAGGTTCTACTCCTCCTGTTGGCATAATACTGGCCCAAGGCAATGGGCCACGAGCTCCTTTTACAAAAGAAGGACCTCCTACAGATCCACCAGGGAAAACTTTAACCACTTCGGCACCAAGTTCATGCGCTAGTGATATTTCAGTTACACTGCCACAACCAGGCGACCAGGCCACTTTTCGTTTGTTACAAATACGAGCCATTTCCGCATCTACAATAGGCGATACTATGAAATTAGCTCCGATCTGAAGGTAAAGTGCCGTGGTAGCTGCATCAATGATTGAACCTATACCAAGCATCATCCCTGGCAGTTCGGCCAAGGCATATTGATTGATCTCAGCAAATACTTCATGGGCCATATCCGCTCGATTCGTAAATTCAAACACCCTAACTCCACCATCATAACAGGCTTTAAGTACCGATTTGCATACTTCAAGGTCAGGGTGGTAAAAGACTGGAACAATTCCAGTCTTATACATACTTGTTGTTACTTCTATTCGTGTAAAATTTGCCATTTCAACGGTTTATTCTTCCTACAGACTTGCTGTTCATAAAATGATTAATCTCTTTCTCAGATGCGATATTATAGTCGCCTGGGACGGTAAGCTTTAAGCTTGACGCTGCCAAACCAAAATCTAGGGCCATTTGCTGATCTTTATATTCAAGCACACCATGTAAGTATGCGCCCATAAATGAATCGCCACCACCAATACGCTCTACAATAGAATTGAGGTCATAGACCTTACCTGTGATAAAATTGCCCTCGTGATAAACTACACCTGACCACCTATTATGGGTAGCGTTGATGGTTTGGCGAAGCGTAGTGACGACCGTTTTAATATTCGGAAACTCAGCTACCAAAGCCTTACTCACAAATTCATGGCATCGCTTACCAAAGCCTTCAACCTCTTGATAATCTGCTTCTGTAGGTTCTATTCCCAAATAGTTAGCTACGTCTTTTTCATTTGCTAGCACTACTGTAGACATTGAAATGAGTTCTGGCATAACGCTTTTCGGATCCGCTCCATACTTCCAGAGCATCCCACGATAATTAAGATCGCAAGAAATAGGAATTCCCATCTTATGTGCAACGGTTATCGCCTTCAGGCATGCCTTGGCAGTTCCTTCAGATAATGCAGGCGTAATGCCTGTCCAGTGAAACCAGTCGGCTCCTTCAAGAATGGTTTCCCAGTCAAAGGTGTTTTCATCAATCTCACTGAACGAAGAGTTTTTGCGGTCATAAATAATTTGACCGCCTCTTACAGAGACACCGCGTTCGAGAAAGTAGATGCCCATTTTTTCGCCAGAAAATTTGACATCATCTACATTTACGCCCCATTTAGTCACCTCACGAATGGCAGTATGACCTATCATGGTATCTGGCAACTGCGTTACGTAATGTAGTTTATGCCCCATTTGGCTTAAACTAATGGCAGTATTGGCCTCAGCCCCACCGTACACCACTCGATAAGTATCTGCTTGTGCAAACCTGAAATTTCCCGGAGGAGTCAGGCGCATTAATAATTCACCAAAGGTTACAATTTTCATTCTTTCTAGTAAGAATTAAGAGAAGGCCAAGCCTCCATTAATATCAATATTGGTTCCCGTTACAAAAGAGGTAGCGGAAGATGCTAAACAAGCTACTAAATTAGCAACTTCTACCGCTTCTCCTTCTCTTCTTAATGGTGTACCATTGGCTACATTAGTTCTTACCTGATCTTTAGTGAAAGTATCATGGAAAGTGGTAGCAATCATGCCTGGGCAAAGTGCATTCACACGAATGTTCTTTGGTCCTAATTCTTTCGCCATTGAACGCGTAAAAGTCATTACTGCACCTTTGGCTGTTGAATAAGCTGAAGCTCCAGGTCCACCGCCATCTCTACCTGCCTGTGAGGCAAAGTTGACAATAGAAGCACCTGATTTCATATGCGGAACAGCTGCTTTGGTCATAAGGAACACAGAAGTCATGTTCAATTTCATTACAAAGCTGAAGAAGTCTTCGTCCATTTCTTCAATGGTTTTTCTAGCCACTAAACCACCTGCTACATTTACCAAAACATTGATTTCATCTCCATAAGCTTTGAGCGTTTCGGCTACAACTGCATCCACATCAGACGATTTAGTCATGTCGCCATGAACAATCATAGCAGTACCACCTAACGATTCAATTTCTTTCAATGTATCTTCCGCTTGTGCTTTGTTATCAAAGTAATTGATCACCACACGTGCACCTTCTTGTGCTAATTTAATTGAAACTGCGCGGCCAATGTCTCTTGCCCCACCTGTTACTATTGCTACTTTATTCTTAAGAGTCATATTGTAATTGTTTATTGTTAATCTTTTTAATTGTATTTATTGAATAGGCTTGATTTCTTTTGCAAACCAATACACTGCTCCCACACCCAGAGGAACAAAAACAGCGATCATAATGAAAACTGGTGTGTAAGAATAATCGGATATTACGGGTACTAAAAAGTTCATGATAAAGACCGAGAAGAGCCCGAAAGTACCTCCTAGTCCTGCAAGGGAACCACAAGATTTCCCACTAAAAAGGTCACTTGCTAATGTTTGGATATTGCTGATAACAAACTGGAACCCGTAGAGCACTAGGGCTACAATGAGTACAAATTTGAGCGCAGTATCTGCAAACAAAATGGTCATAATTAGTCCCACGAACATGATGATTCCACCAATGAGTATCGTACGCTTACGGGCCTGATCTACACTGGCCCCACCTAACATTAATCGACCAGCAAAGTAACCTCCAGAGAGACTACCCAAGGCTGCACCTACATATGGAACCCAGGCGAAAAAGCCAATTTCCTTTACATTGAAGCCATAAACGTCTGCGAGGTAAATTGGCATCCAGCCTACAAACAACCACCAAATCGGTTCAATGAAAAACCTAGAGATGAGTACTGCCCATGAAGCTCTGTGAGATAAAATTTCTCTCATGCTCAAGCCTTTGCTGTCTTCAGCATTGTCCGCTTCAGACTGCCCATTCTTTATATACGCCTTCTCCTCTTCGGTAATCCAAGGGTGACCGTTGGGTTTTGCCTTATTGATTAACAACCAAGGAATAATCCAGATCAGGCCTAAAACTCCGATCAGAATAAAAGTGACTTTCCAACCGTAGGCAATCCAAAGTATAGCGATAAGAGGCGGAGCAACCACAGAGCCTAATGCAGCACCCGAGTTGAATATGCCCTGTGCCATTGCCCGCTCCTTTACCGGGAACCATTCTGCGTTACTTTTTACAGCACCCGGCCAATTTCCTGCTTCTCCCAATCCGAGTATTACACGGAATGCTGAGAAAGAGAAAATACCTTTTGCCATGGCGTGCATCATAGTTGCAAGGCCCCATACAGTAATTGAAACGACAAACCCAAAACGGGTACCAATCTTATCGAACATTTTACCAGACAATGACTGTCCTATGGCGTAAGCCACCATAAAGACATTCAGAATCAGTGCATAGTCATTTTTGTCCATGCCCAGATCTTCTGAAATGCTTGGCCACATAATGCTCAATGCAGATCGATCGATGTAATTAATTACTGTAGCTATACCAATCAGTGATATAATCCACCACCTAAGTCCTTTAACTTTCATGTTGGATGTTTGAACTGAATAAATCGTCTCTTATTGGGCTGAATACATCGATCAATTCGCCTTTTTCTAGACAAACTGCTCCATGATCTACATGAGGTGGAATGTAAAAACCATCTCCCGCTTTTATTACTTTCTTCTCGATACCTACCTGAAGTTCGAAAGCACCACTCACCACGTAAGTCACCTGGCTGTGATGATGCTCATGCACCTCTCCTATGGCTCCTTTTTCGAACAGTACTCTGGCCATCAATATTTTATTGTCATAGCCCATAATCTGCCTTTTTAGACCTGGCCCCACATCTTCCCATTCCAGTTCATTTCCAAAAAGAAATTCTTTGCTTGCAAATACCTTTTCCATATTTATTTCTGATTTCTTGATTGATCGAACAGGTGAAAACTGCCTTTCCAGACAAACTTCTCCCCGTTCTGTACTACTTCGTGTTTTGCTTCCGCAGCATTGTCGTTGTTGGATATCGCGAATACCCATGATTCACCATTCTTATGCGTGAAAGCAACCAATGAATACTGTTCGTCATTTCTCAAAATTTCCAGTTGTTGGACCTGACTATAAGTATTCGTGGCTATTTCCGATACAGTTGAATAGGCACCATGTACTTCTAAAATGCTGGCAAAAAGCGTATTACCAGTTGTTGTTCTCCTTGTAATCAAGATTGGGTCGCGTCTGAGGTTGAACTCAGGGTCTGTGGCTCCCAGCCTTGCATGAATCATTTTGTCTTGCGCTGTTGAAACAAATGATTGGGTGTAGAATCGGTTCTTATTAAACCAACTCACCTGACTTGTTCCCTTTGTTAAAGGTACTTCTGCTTCGTTCCAGAGGTGTTCATAACCATCTGAACTTCCCAGTTTTTCCATAGATTCATGGATTTCAAAGTCAAAGCTCGTTTTCATCAGTTGACCTTGGTATAGTAAAGGCAAATCGTAATCGTTTTGTCCAGTCGTTGTTACTCTGAAAAGATCGAGTAGAATTGGGTTTTCAAACGATGGATTCTTGATCATCACCATGCTGCGATGCAAACCTGTGTTTTCATAAACCTGATTATTCTTAGCACTGACAACCATTAGGTTTTCATCCGTGCCGCTGAAAAGGTATGGCTCACCATGGTATTTATCTGCTTCGGTAACATTTCCACCAAATTGTGAAGCGTTATTGATGACGAGTGTATTATGTGCAACGGTTTGTTTTGCCCACGTTTTGTTTTCGTTCAAGTAACCACCTCCCGATTTCTGCTCAATGTTCACCCATCGTGCTGCGCCATAATCCTGAATGATTTCATCACCATTCAAATAGTAGAGAAAAGAAAGTTGATCGAAGTGACCGTGCCCCATGCCATGTTTGGCATATTTCATCACCAAGGTCAGTTCATCTTCATTTGCATATTGTCTGAGTATTCCTACCCCTCCTTCATCTCCATTTGGCCCATCCGTAAACTGAATACTTGGCTTAACAAAAGGTTTTACATTCACTTTTTCTAAAGCCAACGCAGCTTCTAGCCCTGCGTCATCCAGCGATACTTTGCCTTGGTCGGCAATGATAGATAACAGCGCTTCATCCTTATTTCCGTAATGAAAAGCTGTGCTAACAGCGGTGATCAATTCTCTTGAGTAAATGGACATCCCTTTCTGCGCATCGTTGATAGGAAAGAATTCTCCTTCTGAATTGGTTTGATACAACAATGCATATACTGCATTGATCAACAATCCATTGCGATGTTCAAAAATTTTAAGATCGGGTCTTTTATTGGCCAGGGCTTGTGCGAAGATCAGAAATGGATACATCGCATATCGTTGATAATAAGGCCCCTCTGTAAAATAACCATCAGGTGAGAAGGCGAAGTCGATTTGGGCAATAAAGCCGGCCTCTTGTTGCCCTTCTTGCAAAATAGAGCCCCCATCATTATCCACTTGTGTGAGCCTTAAGTCTGAAGATTTTAAACCATATAAGGCCCTTTGAATGAGTTCTTCATCATCCATCACCAAACCAATCATACCTACAGCGGCATTCGCCCAAGTACTGTGATTATGAATTCTGTTGAAGAATTGCGGAGTTTCTACAGAGAGAAAATCAGCCATTGGCCTAAACAGCTTCGAGTTCAAGTCATTTCTTTCTTCTTCCGAAATCCAATCATAAATACAGTCGTAAGCCTGACTTACATAAACGAGCCAGTTCGCATCATTCAAACACTGCCAAAAGAACTTACCTGGGGCATATGATCTGTCGGATGGATGTCTGTCAAAGGTTGGAAACAACAAAGCATAGGCTTTCAATGTTTCATGAATATATCGGGCATAATCTTCGTTTCCAGTGACCTGAAATAATACACCGGCTTTCTGAAGCATGAAGAAATTTGACTTGTGTTGCTCGTGGGTATAGCCCCCGGCCAAATCCTTTGGCATAGGTACTTTTATCCCCTTGGCCATGTATTCATCAACCTCTTTCTGAACCTCATTTAAAGACGCACTGAAAAGCGGAGACTTAACACCTTCTTTCCGCATTTGCTCCACTCCGGCCTTGGTAAGGATGAGTGAAGGATGCTGCGCTATTAGAAAGTGTGCAGAAAAACAGCCTAAAATGAATATGATAATTCTTGCTTTCAATCTATTTCTATTTAGAGATTGTATTGCTCTCTGATTTGTACTCATTGTTATTCGATACAATACCACCTGAATTTTTCATGGTGTTGTTCTTAATCATCGTAACTGGCTCTCCATTAGTGAGGTATAGTGTCAAAGGCGCACTACTCGTCCAAACATTATTTTCAATGCTCAGGTCCTGAACCCCATGGAACAATAAAGAAGCGCTGGTTTTATTACGGTCGCCAAGGCCAGTGTCTTCGAAAGTGTTTCCGCTCACCGATACAATTGGGCCAAAGGTGCTTTCATCCGTTCCGCCTCTGTAGATATTGGCGATGGCTCCTTGAATTTTTGAAAAACTACTGTTTTCAATAATCACATCTTCAACATTATAGATGCCGAGATCTTCCACTTCTCTATCGAGAGAGAAAATAGATCCAGTCACATTATTAAAGTGTGAATTGGAGATCAAGAGCGTATCTGCCATGGTGTGTTGAGCAATCTTAAGGAAGTTGAAACTGTGGTTGACATCGAGATCAACTATTTCACAATTCTTCACAAAGAGCTTATAGTTTCGATTCATGGAGTATTTGCTGGTACTTACCACGCTGTTGCCTGGTTCGTCTGGAGATTCAGCTCCGTCAATTTTGATATTGTCTAGCTCAAGTCCACCTTCATTTTCTATATGGAAAAATGCTGATTTTCTCGATTTTATGACTGGCTTAGCACCTGCTGGAGCTTTGATCGTGATCAGGTGAGTTATTCTAAAATCCTTTGTAATGAGGTAGTCTTTTCCGTTTTCTAGTTCCAGTACATCTCCTTGCTTACTTTGCTCAAAAGCTTCAAGCAAAGTATTTGTACCCGGTGCTACTTTAATCACCTCACCAGTTCCAAATGTTGCTTCTGGGCCAGATTTAGGGTAATAGCTGGCCCCTGTTTCTTCTTTCGACACGGGAAGAATGATTTTTTCCATACCTATTTTGGCAAGCAATGCTTGGTCAGGCACTAAAAGACCTTCAGCGTTAGTCGTTAGGCTAAATGGTACTTTGGTGAAACCTGATTTAAATGGAACCTCAGCGTTGTCATTAATGATATTGCCTTCGAATGATATGCCTGAAACATCATCATACACTGTAAATGGGTTGAGGTTGGTTTCGCTCATGATAATATTATTATTAAAGCTAGATCCTATTGGAACAGCGGAACGTTCTTCATCACTACCCGCAGCAAGTTGAATGTGATCTGAATTAACGACCACGTTTCCTTCGATTTTAGAATCGACAACTTGGTTGTAACGATTGATGGGTGAATTTGGAACACCATTCATGACCACTAGCGCACCTCTAAAACGATAGCCTGTAAGTCCGCTGAGGTAGTTATTTCTTACTGTTTGGTATTCGTTAATCACTCTAATACCACCTGTATTCGATTTTCTGTTTCCTAAAAAGTAATTGCCTTCCACCAAAGTGTACTGACCGTGTCTCATGGTGAGTGTTCCCCTACTCTCGAAAAACACATTGTCTTTATAGGTGTTATTTCCAGATTTATTGGAGATCGTTTCATGTTCTCCGTTGGTACGGTCAAAATAGTTATTGCTCACCATGGTGCGAGAAGCGGTGAGTGAATAATGACTCGTTCCAATTCTTAATGTCTCGCCACCATTTGAACCTAGGTTTTGACGTGGGCCGAAATAATTATAGTCGATGAGGTGATTGTTTTCACGACTAGCTTCTGTATTGAGTCGCACAGCCATGGTTACTCCTTGATTTCTTTTTCCGATTAAGCTATTGTGGTCGAATCGGTTGTTTTTGCCATACATCGCTACCCACAAATCTGAATCGAAGCGCTCGAAGGTGTTATAATTGTCAATTACACAGTTGGTTACTCGGCTGTTGTTGGCCAAATCCTCACTTGATGTTCTAAATGAAATTACTTCGGCAGTAGGCGTAAAACCATTTCTGAAAATCAAACCTGAAACCTCGAGAAACTCTCCTGATAGGCTTAAGTTAGACTCACCTTCTATAAACACTTTACCCGGTGTTTCTGCACGTAAAACGATCATCTGATCGGCTGTGCCCACTCCTTTAAATTCAATTTCAACATCTTTCCAAACTCCGTTGGCCATTACTATCTCGGTGCCCGGCTGAGCATTAGAAATGGCTTGTTCCAATTCGATGAAATTCTTAACAATACTGTTATCTCCACAGCTGGTTAAACCGATGGTTAGGATAACTGCTAAGGCGACTAATTTTAATTGCTTCAATGATTTGTACATATGTTAAAATCAGGGTCTCCAACTTGGCCGAAGCCCCTTTATGTTTATGAAAAGTGAATTATTTTTTCGTTTTTATTAATTCAGACTAATTATGCGATACTTGCAGGCTATAATACTTTACCATAGCCTTTGCTCCTTTATCATTCGTTTGAAAGTAGTTACCGGCCTTGAAGTAGTTTTCAAAAACGCCCCACTTTTCAATGTGTTCGCTATCGTAAACTATCCTTTCGTATTCGTTGAGTACTACTTCTAGTCTACCCTCAGATACGATGACCTCTAATGTGAATTTTCCGAAACCTACATCTTGGCTGAAAGTGTGTCCATTGTCATCAATCCAAGCATCTTTTTCGAGAATTTCAGTAGCATTGGCATTCAGGTTTTGCAATACTTTCGTCTTTACCCTCACCTTTCGGTCTTGCCAGTAAATTTTTAGAATGGGTGGAGCATCATTATCATCTCTGCCTAAAAGGTCTCTTTGTTCATTTGAAAGCCTTCCGTGAATTTGCATAACGATGACTTTATGATACTTGCCATCTGAACTTTTAGTAACATCAGAAACAGCCAATTGCCCTTTCATTATTCCACCTTGGGCGAAAGTCCAATTCACACTGTTACTACCTGGAGTCATCTGCTCTCTAAGTTCCGTACGCGGATAACTACTGTTCTGAGTAGTCACACCTCCTGGAAAGGCATAGAAAACCAATGAACCATCGGTTGAATCATTGTACATATAGGGTTGAACCATTTTGTCTTTAGCGTAAGCCAAAATCTCAGGAGGATCAACTTCAATAGGTTTAGAATCACCCACTGGAAGGGTTACTTTCCAGTGGGATAAGTCTACATTCGGCAACTTATATTTTGCCATAGAACCATCAGGATTTACAAGTCCTTTTTCTGCACAACCACTTACGATTGTGAAGCAAAATAGCAAGACTAGCATACCATATGTTCGTTGCGTATTCATTAGTCGTTTACGATTGTAAATGAGTCAACACGTGCTTCAGCTCCTTGATTGGTGCCATAAATCACAATCTGAGTGTTGTCACCAGAATTAAAGGACATAGAAGCTAGCACATAAGAACTAGCATCAGTTTGGTCATTGAATGATTCTGATACTATTTCTGTGGTTCCGTCAGAAGCTAAAATAGCCATAGTGACAAAGCCTGCTGGGGAGGTTTTCAAAGTGTAATAGAAAGAAAGAATATAATCACTATTTCTCTCTACTGTGATCACTTGAATGATCTCTCTGCTTCCGTCAGCAGGCAGTTTAGCTGCCTTTGCCCCTGAATGAACAGGGCTAGTGGTAATTTGTAAAAGTTTACTTCTGTCTCCATTAGGGTTAGTCCAATTGTCTCTATAATCATCTGAGCCCTGAATATCGAAACCAGGGTTGAGTATCACTGGTTCAAAGTCGTTAATTGGTTCTACCACTTCTACTGTAGTAGTAAAGTCACTTGTGAGGCCGTTATTATCTGAAGCTGTTAGTTTTACACTATAACTACCAACAGCAGCAAAAATATGAGTTGGATTTTTCTCGGTAGTTGTACTTCCATCACCAAAATCCCATGCATAACCAGACGCACTAACAGATAAGTTGCTGAATAATATTTCCTTATAATCCCCATCAGAAGGTGAGAAAGAGAAATCTGCAGACGCTGGGGTTAAATCTATGATACTGCCTTCTCCAGGTAGTTCTTCATCACATGAAATAGTAATGAACACCAGAAACAATATTGTAATGAGCCCAGATAATCCAGCCCTGTATGACTTTGTTCTTTGATTAAGTTTCATGATTTACTTTTTAAAATTTGTGAACATGAGATTTCAAATTCAGATAACCTTGCACTTCGGTTGCTGTACACAATCCCAAGAGCAAAGTATCCTATACATTGAGGTGTATTCTAATTTTAGTAACCTGGGTTTTGAGTTAAAACTCCAAAGCTCGTATCGATTTCTCTTTGCGGAATTGGCAATAGCAAATCCGTTGCAGCAAAATTATATCCTTCACTAACCGCGAAGGCAGACAATACACTTTCGGCTACTCCGAAACGCATCAAATCGTATAACCTGTGATTTTCAAAAGCCAACTCCACTCTTCTTTCTTTCAAAAGCACATCGCGAGTCAATGTTGCACTACCGTCTAACGGCAGAGTACTTAGCCCTACTCTATTTCTGATCGTATTGTAAGAAGCTATTGCATCTATATCATTAGTTGAACTACTTCCAGCCATGATGGCCTCGGCATGCATCAGATATACGTCAGCCAATCGCAATACAATCCAGTCATTTCCGCAAAGCCTAGCATCATTAGAAGTGGTCATAAATTTACCTACCTCTACACTTACATTTGGATTGAATAATGTACCTGACCTTTCAGTATCTAATGGATCAACAGATGCAATGAAATCGTTTGTGATATAGTTCAAGCCACTGGCTTGTCCACCTGCCGTCATTTCAAAAGAGAAATCTTGGCTTTCATTGGCATTATCGTTTAAGAACTGAATGGCGAAAATAATTTCAGAATTCAATTCAGAGTAAAATACATTGCGATAGTTATCCACCAATTCGTAATCAGTGCTGGTCAGTAGTTGACTTAATAAGGTTTCAGCTGCAGGATAATTCTCTGCTGTTAGTTGAACTTTTGCCAACAAAGCAGCAGCAGCGCCACTAGTGGCTCTACCTTCTGCAATTCCTGATCGAGTTGGTAATTTACCCATTGCCTCAGTAAGGTCTGCTATGATAGCAGCAAGAACGTCAGCTTGTGAATCACGACTCATATACTCAGTATCGGTTTGAATAATTACTCGATCTATGTAAGGAATGGCTCCATAGGCTCGCAATAGATTGAAGTGAGCAAGTGCTCTCACAAATTTCGCTTCCCCCTCATATTGAGCTCTCTGAACATCATTGGTTACTACATCAAGGTTTTCAAGCACCTTATTTGTTCTGAAAATCACGTTGTAATAACTTGACCAATAACTAGAAACAGTCAAATTGGTAGGCTTAACGTCAAATTCTTGAAACTGAGCCCAATCACCCTCACTTGATTTAGTTCGGGTGTTATCTGAACGCATTTCTGTGATAGCAAATTCGCGCTGCACAACATTCTGAAGTCCATCGTAAATAGCAACTACTGCTGCATTGATCTCATCAGGTGTATTGTAAAACGCATTATCACCAATGGTCGAAATGGGCTGTAAGTCAAGCTGGTCTTTACATGCTGTGAAACAGAAAAGTATAATCACTGTCAACACTATTGTATATATTTTTTTCATAGTCTTCATGATTAAAATTCGATATTTAAGCCAACTGAGTATGTTCTGTAAAGTGGTGCAGCACCTCTCTGATATCCGTAAGTAAGTGGGCTATCCAATCCTTGGTTAATTCCTTCAGGATTCCAGCCTTCATAACTCTTAGACATTTTATAGATCAGGTTTTGACCACCCACATAGATTCTAGCACTTTTCAACCCTGAGCGCTCAAGTACCTTGAAGGGTATTTTGTAGCCGATATTTAGGTTTCTCAGAGCGATATAAGACGCATCCTGTATATCATCACTAGTGTATATTCTTTCACGAACCAAGTCTGTATCTGGGAAAGTCGACACGTAATCTTGTGCCGAGGCGAACTCATTATAGATGTATTGTGAGTCAATGTTTCTAACCTCTGCTCCTTGAGAACCTTGGAACATAAGACTGAAATCGAAATTTTTGTAAGTCAAGTTGTTGGTAATGCTCCAAATAAAATCTGGAAAAGGAGATCCCAAAATTGTACGATCGTCAGTATCGATTACACCATCACCATTCAAATCTTTTACATAAATATCTTGGCTTTGGCCAGCAATCGGATAAAATGAATCATTGATGTATTCTGGAGTGATTTCGTGACTTACGACATAACCGTAGAAAGATGAAATAGGGTGTCCCTCAAGAGCAATCCACTCTGCTGGTCTCTTTTCATCCACAACACTAATAAGGCCATTGGCTCCTGCAAAATTCACCAATGTGTTTTTGTTGTGAGTTAGAATGGCTATCGTGCTCCACGAGAAATTTGAATTGCTATAATTATTCGAACCAAATTCAAGTTCAAATCCCTTATTCTCTACCTCTCCAAGATTCACAAGTGCTTCGTTAAATCCTGTTATTGAAGGAATTGGCTGATTCAAAAGCAAATCCTTACTCTTTCTTACATAGTAGTCAAGTCCCAAGCTTAATCTGCCGTTTAAGAAAGCCGCATCGATACCTGGGTTTACTTCTACTAGTTTTTCCCAACGTAAATCAGAGTTAGAAATATTTGCCACGTTAAAACCTGTGATTACACCACCATCTAACACAGCTCCAGCTGGTTCAACCAAACCGATATGCGCATACCTACCAATACCTGAATTACTTCCTGTTTGTCCGTAGCTAAAACGGAACTTCAAATCTGAAATAACATCACTATTTCGAAGAAAATCTTCTTCTGCAGCTCTCCAGCCTACAGATACAGCAGGGAAAACGCCATATTTATTATCAGGGCTAAACTTTGAACTACCATCAGCTCTTGCACTTAAAGAAAGTAAGTACTTATCGGCATAAGAATAATTGAATCTACCGAAGAAAGATACTAGAGATTCTTCAAATTCAGCAGTTCCTGCACCTACAACATTTGTTGCAGGAATCGTTTGAATATAATCGAAGTTGTAACCTGCGGCTTGAATACCTGTGGTCTGACCATCATACTTTTCGTAAGCAAAACCTACCACAGCACTTAAGCTATGCTTATCAAGGTCTTTAGTATAGTTGAAAGTATTTTCACTTACAATATGTGTTTGAGAGAGTGTTGAAATGCTCGACTCTGAATCTGAAGCACCGTTTCTACTCGCTTTAATTCCAGTCCAGTTTTGGTATTTTCTATAACGAAAATCTCCACCGAAAGAAGTTTTGAAAAAGAGATCGTTTGTTAAATTAAATTTTAAGAAAATGTTTGAAAATATTTTTGTCTCTGCTTTTGTGTTTTCTCTTTCCAACACTTTCGCTAAAGAAGATGCATTCGAAGTGGTACTAATAGTTGTACCTCCTGAAGCTAATGATATTCCATTGGTTAAATCATAATTGTCAAACATACGTTCCATGGCGTAATCCCCTACTTTGGCATCAGCCCAGCGTCCGTTTTCACGGAGTCTGTTTACATACTGAATGTTATTTTCATCAAGATAAAGGGGTAACCAAGAGGCACTTCTCATGGCGTCATGAAGTCCGATGGGAAATCTTCTCTGATTAGTAAAGGAAGGGTTTAGCGTTATTCCAAATTCTACCTTCTCGTTCACCTTAGTAGTCATGTTCAATGAGAAGTTGACTTTATCGTATTCATCAGTAAGTAATACTCCTTCGTCTTTCAAATAACTAGCTGAGGCTCTGTATTTGGTAGTCTTTGTCCCCCCTTTTACGGATAAACTGTGGCTATTAATGATACCTCCATCATACATTACATCTTCCCAATCTGTGGAAGTGCCGAGTAACTCAATGTATTTTAACTTTTCAGTCAGCTCTCCATTGTTGTTTTCTCTCACCCAACTACTCCAATCATTAACATTTGATAGTACGTCATTCTTTGGAACAGATTTGAACCCAACATAAGTGTTATAAGAAAACACTGTAGGCCCTTCTTTTCCTGATTTTGTGGTAATCATCACAATTCCATTTGCTCCACGAGATCCATAAATGGCAGCTGAGGCAGCGTCTTTCAGTATTTCTAAAGACTCCACATCGTTCATGTCGATATTGCCTAGGTAATCACTATCTACAACAAGACCGTCAACCACAACAAGTGGGTCGGAAAACGAAGAAATTGAGCCTGGCCCTCTAATACGTAATGTCGGTGCTTCACCTGCAGCAGGATTTGTTTGTTGAATATTCACGCCTGCCACTTGCCCCACTAGAGCGTCATCAACACGAGATAACGGAATTTGATCAAGCTTTTCGTTAGTAACCTTGGAAATCGAACCTGTAACAAGTGATTTACGCTGTGTTCCATAACCCACAACTACAAACTCTCCAAGTTCTGTTGTTTCTTCATACATGGTTACGTTAACCTGTGTTTGATTATTCACTGAAACGATAAGCTCGGTGTAACCGATAAAAGTGAAGCTGAGGACTTCACCTGTATTCGCTTCAATGGTAAATTTACCATCAGCATCAGAAATAGTTCCTTTTTCTGTCCCTTGAACTCTGATAGTAACCCCAGGGAGCGGTAGACCGTCATCTGTGACAACCTTTCCTGCTATTTTGTCGCTCGTTTGCGCGAACGATGGCATAGAGACTACTAGAAAAACTAGCACTAGCATTATGCTTTTTAATACGATACTCCGTTTTAAACGGGAATCGAGTGAGTGAAAAATTTTCATTTTTTGATTGTTAGATTTCAAAATGTTGAACGCAGATTTGCAGGAACGACATTAGAGGGGGATTCCGGGAAATATTTTTTACATTTGCCCTTAGAATTTCCTCCTACCTATTTCGATACCGATCGCCAAATTGATATTTCGAAAGTGGTTTGGAACATTCCTACCGATTATGGATTGGCCTTTTGGCTGATCCATTTTTTTTTAACAACTATTCATAGTGATGAGCGTTTTTTAGTTTGGTCATTTGGTTCTTAGTTTACTTAGAGCTTTTTCGAGAAATCCATCAGGTCTTGCAAATGCTGATGCATTGCTTGTTCAACTCCCAAAACATCCCGATCCTTAATTTTGGCAATAATCAGTTCGTGTTCAGTGATAGCCCTTACTGACCGGCCATCTCCACAAACATCATGTTGTTTGAAGTAGCTTAGAATATCTGGCGTGATGATGAGCATGAGTGACTTCAAAACTGAATTCTTGCTCGCTTCAGCAATTTTCAAGTGAAACATCACATCTTCCTCTACAGCCTCACTTCCATCCAATACTGCTTCTTTATAAGAGATCAACGAACTCTCTAAAGCTGCAATGTCTTCATCAGTACGTCTAACAGCGGCAAATTTTGCCGAGTTACATTCCAAAAGAAAACGGGTTTCAACTAGCGAATGGAAGTCTGTACCCTCTAATTCGAGTACATCAGTAATCAAACCTTCCAAAGCCCTGATTCCAAAACCTGCAACAATGGTCCCACTTTGAGGAAGTGTCTTGAGAATGCCATAGAACTCGAGTTTTCTAATTGCATCTCGCACATTTGTTCTTCCAATACCAAAGCGTTCGCTCAGCATCCTTTCAGACGGAAGTTTGTCACCGGGTTTTAATTGTCCTGAGGAAATTAATTTCTTAATCTGATTGATGATTTTATCAACCGGTTTCTCAATGACTATTTCTTTGAAATTATTTAATAAATCGATTTCCATTCTTAACTAGTTTACCAACAACTGGTCGACCAATTTAAAAGGAATAAATTAATATAAAAAGAAATGAAGTAGGAATTACGAGAATGGACAGTTGAAAAACCCTATATTTTAGATTGTTACAGAATAAAAAGTGTCATTCTGAGCCAAAAGCAAAGATTTATGTCTGTCAAAATTTCTTTACAATAAAATCAAATTATTCCTTGTTTGTCTTGAAGATGAACCTGATGTCTACGATTCCTAACCTTCGGGGCATAGTGACCTCAACTTTGAGGTAGGCTCTACTTCCCAGTTTTCACCTTTTCATCCGACTTCTCCTTTTTCATAACAATGGTGCGATACGGGAATGGAATTTCGATGCCTTCATTATCGAAACGTTCTTTGATACTTTCGAGTACATCAATTCGAAGCTGGAAAGCATTTGTGAAGTTAGCAGCCCATGCCCATGCCCTAATGGTTACGGAAGAATCGTTCAGTGTAGTAAGTGCTACTCTCACCTTCGGTAGGTCGTTGGCTAAATCTATTTCGGAACGGTTATCAAAAATAAGAGGGTGATTTTCGCATTCTTGCTGCATGATACTTTTGGCCAGTTTCACATTGCTATCATAGGAAATACCAATTTCTATATGCTCACAGCACTTCTTTTCTCCCAAATCATAATTAATTAGCCTTTCCTTATTGATGATACTGTTAGGGATAACGATCATCTTATTTTCAAAATTCCTGATCACCGTATGTCGTAATGTAATGTCTGTGACGGTGCCTACCATGTTGTCGGTCACCTTGATGATGTCGCCAATTTTAAATGGCTTAAAGGAAATAATAAAAACACCCCCTACTAGATTTGATAAGGCTTCCTGCGAAGCAATACCTGCAATAATGGCTATGACACCTGCTCCACCCAATGCGGTTTGTGCTACGTTCTGAAAAGAAGGAATAGCCAGGAGACCGAAAAATAGACCGAAAAAGTAGATTCCATATACCGCTACATACCTTAAGAACTTTAAGCTCGTAGGGTCTTCATGTTTGTTTATTTTTTTAGTAATGCTCTGCTTAAACCATAAATTTACTGACGTTGCACCAACAATGGTACATACAGATAGGAAGCCTAGATAAAAAATGAATCTAAAATCAGTAATGAGAGATTCGCTGTGAGTCAGATCTGGGAAGATATTGAGTAGTGAAAGCACTCCTAAAACTAACCAAAGAGCATTCAGAATTCTTTTGATAAAATAAACAGGCTTAGTGATTTCGCCTGAAAACCTCTTTTGTTCCTTTTTAATGAGCCATTTGTGTAAGAGGTTGGTCAGGTAGCGTAACAATACAACACTGACTACTACGAGAGCCACATACATCAAGTCACCCTGATATTTTTGAAAAAATTCTATCATTACAATCTAGTCATGAATTTAGCTTGCCTACTTTGTTTCGAACATTAAAACATGGCAAGATAAATATTCCTAGGAGTACAAACTAAATAGTATGTCGTTCATTCAGAATAAGAATATTCTTGAAATCACCATTAAAGTAAATTGGTGAATGATATGCCTTTTAGTTTTTGTAATTTTCCCTTCAACCTTATTACAAAAACAATGAAAATCAATCGAATATTATTTATGCTTTCCCTGTGTATCAGTGCCTTGCTGATACCCGACAGCTTAGCTTTTGCACAAGCTCAGAAACAGACCTTACCTGTTGACCCCTCTTTCTATAAAAACTACTCGTGGCGAAACATTGGCCCAGACCGTGGTGGACGTTCGTTAGGAAGCTCAGGAAGCCCAGGCCGACCTAACGAGTACTATTTTGGTGCTACTGGTGGTGGTTTATGGAAAACTGTTGATGGCGGAAATGAATGGTTTCCAGTCACCGATGGCCAAATCACCTCTTCTAGTATTGGCGCTGTGGCCGTGGCAGAAACCAACCCAGATATTGTTTATATCGGAGGTGGAGAAACACAGCTTCGAGGCAGCATTACCCAAGGTGATGGTGTTTATAAAACCACCGATGGTGGAAAAACATGGAGGGACATAGGTCTGAAAGAAACGCAAGCGATTTCAAGAATTAGAGTTCACCCTACAAACCCCAACACCGTTTATGTGGCGGCATTAGGTCACCCCTATGGCGACAATGAAGAACGTGGTGTTTTCCGATCGAAAGACGGAGGAAATACCTGGGAAAAAGTATTGTATGTTAGTGATAAAGCCGGTGCTGCTGATTTAATCATCGACCGTACCAATCCAAATGTACTTTATGCCTCTACTTGGCAAGTGTACCGTAAAGCATGGAAAATGTGGGGCGGTGGACCTGACAGCAAGCTTTTTAAATCTTTAGATGGTGGTGATACTTGGATCGACTTGACCAAAAACCCAGGCATGCCTGAAGGGCCGATCGGTAAAATTGGAGTAACCGTCTCCCCTGCCGATCCCAATCGTGTTTGGGCTTCTGTTGAAGCCAATGAGGGTGGAATTTTCCGTTCCGATGATGGTGGCTGGACTTGGGAACGTGTCAATTCAGAGCGTAAACTACGTCAACGCGCTTTCTATTACTCTAGAATTTATGCCGATCCGTTAGACAGAGATGTGGTATATGGCCTAAATGTAGGTTTCTACAAATCTACAGATGGTGGAAGGACTTTCGATGTTACTATTCGTCCACCGCATGGTGACAACCATGATTTGTGGATAGATCCTAATGACCCTATGCGAATGATCAGTTCGAATGATGGTGGCGGAACTGTAAGTGTGAATGGCGGCCAATCTTGGACGGATTTAGATTTCCCTACCGCTCAGTTTTACCATGTTATGACTACTAGTGATGTGCCTTATCATGTCGCTGGAGCCCAGCAAGACAACAGCACCCTGGCCATGCCTAGCCAAGGCAGAGGGCCATCTTATTCTGTTGGTGGTGGTGAAAGTGGTTGGATTACCCAAAGTCCTGTTGACCCTGACGTATTTTATGCAGGTAGTCAAGGCGCTTTATTAACCCGTTATAACCGCAGAACTGGCCAATACAGAGATATTCAGGTGTATCCGAGATTCTTCTCTGGAGAGCCTTCTAGTGCTTTGCCAGAAAGATGGCAGTGGACTTTCCCAATTATGTTCTCCCCTAAAGATCCTTCAGTGATGTACACTACATCGCAACACGTTTGGAAAACCACCAATGACGGACAAACTTGGGAGAAAATCAGTCCAGACCTTACCTATGCCGCCCCTGAAACATTAGGCGTAACAGGTGGGGTAATTACGATGGACATGAATGGGCCTGAAATTTATGCGACTGTATTTGCCTTAGCCCCATCAAACTACGATGTGAACACCATTTGGGCTGGATCTGATGATGGTAAGGTGCATATCACAAGAAATGGTGGAAAGAAATGGGACGACATTACTCCTAAAGACCTTCCTAAGTTCTCAAGGGTGAGTATTATCGAAGAAAGTAAATTCAACCCAGGTACTTTGTATTTAGCAGCCAACCGCTATCAGGTAGACGATAGAGAACCTTATGTGTTCAAAACTACAGATTATGGTAAAAAATGGACAAAGATCATCACGGGCATTAAACCAGGTCATTTTGCCCGTTCTATTCGTGAAGACTTGAAAGTACCAGGGTTATTGTATTTAGCTACAGAACACGGTGTATATGTTTCATTCAATGATGGTGCCATGTGGCAATCATTGCAAATGAACTTACCGGATACCCCTATCCGTGATTTGGTATTGAAAAATGATGATGTTGTATTAGGGTCTCATGGCCGCGGTTTCTGGATTATGCATGATGTAGCCCCATTCCGAGATGCAGCTTCAATGAACATGAATCAAGTAAAACTATTTAAACCAGCCAACCCGATTAGAGGTGTATACAGTGCGACTATTCAGTATTACTTACCAGAAGAGGTTGATAATGTGACCATAGAAATTATGGACGCCAAAGGTAATCTCATCGAAACTTACAAGGGTACAAAATCAGAAGGAAGAAGGTCACGTGTTGCTACGGGCAAAGGGCTAAACGACTTTAATTGGAACTTACGCTACCCAGGTGCTACCACCTTTGAAGGAATGATTATCTGGAGTGGAAGACCTCAAAACGGGCCTCTAGCACCATTAGGAAACTATCAAGTGAAACTCACTGCGGATGGAGTGTCTCAAACTAGTACATTTACTGTAGAAATGGATCCGAACTTAGAAGGCGTTACAGCGGATGATATTCAAAAGCAATTTGATTTGGCCGTGCAGATTAGAGATAAAACTTCAGCCGCTAACGAAGCTGTGATTCAGATCAGAAATATTCGTAAGCAAGCCGAAGCATTATCGAAGTCTGGCGATGCAGGTCTTAACAACGCCATTAATGACATGCTTGAAAAAATGAAGGTCATTGAAGAAGATTTATACCAAGTGAAGAACCAAAGTGGACAAGATCCGCTCAACTTCCCTATCAAGCTCAATAACCGTTTGGCTTCTTTAAGAAGAAGTGTTGAAAGTGGGCAGGCAAGACCAACAGATGCCTCTTACGTGGTATTTGAAGAGCTTTCTGCAGAGCTGAAAATACATTTAGACAAACTGGATCAAGTACTTAATTCTGACCTCAAGCAACAACCGCTTTCAGGTAAAATTACTTTAGAGAAAAAGGGGAACTAGTTTTAGTTCTCATCAATCATAAAGGCTTCCTTCTTGTCAGTTGACAAAGAGGGAAGCCTTTTTATTTAGACATCGTTAATTCACTCATACCTCAGTGAATCGACTGGGTTGAGATAAGCCACTCTCAGGGTTTGCCAACTAACCGCAATTAAGGCAACCATAGTTACCACAAGCCCTACCAAGCCGAAAACCCACCAACTAATCCCAACACGGTAGGCAAAATTATCGAGCCATTGTTTCATTAAATACCAAGCCACAGGGCAGGCTAAAACGAAAGCAATAATTATAGAGTTAAGGAATGAACGGCTCAAAAGCCAGAACACATTGCCCGCATTGGCTCCATTTACTTTTCTAATGCCTATTTCTTTGGTCCTACGTTTGGTTTCGTGGAAAGCAAAAGTGAATAAGCCCACCGAAGACAACAGTAAGGCAACAAGGCTTAAGGCCAAGTAGATTTTTCCTGTCTGTTGCTCTTTTGAGTACTGTTGGGCAATCTGCTCTTCCATAGCGGTATAGGTGAAAAAACCTCTTGGATTGATCTCTTGAAACAACCCTTCTAAAAACGCAAGCACCTCTGCTTGCTTTTCTGGCTTTACACGAATAAGTATATCGCTGTCCATATAGGTATAGTACGATAGCACTAACGGCCGTATTTTCTGCGATAAGTGTTCATAGTGATAATCTTTTACCACACCAATGATATTATAACTCACTGTTTCATTGGAACGAGAGTTGGTGGTAAGGTTCACTTGACCAATATCATCGATGCCCCAATATTTCATTGCAGCTTCGTTGATCACCAGTTTTGGAGAATTGTTTGTATCCAAAGAATCAGCAAAAAAGCGACCTTTGACCAGCTGTAAACCGAACAATTCTCTGTAATGTGGATCAACAGACATGCTGTTAATGGAATTGTAATCATCCTGCGAACCCACAACTTTCCAATCGTTTTGATAGGCAAAATCAATTGGCATACTTCCTTGAGAAACAGCCATAACATTAGGTTGTTCCGCTATATGCGACATCACATATTGAAACTGCCGTTCCATGTTTTGCTGAGCCAAACTGTCTTGAGCTCCATTAGGCGACATTTCAAAAAAGTCAGTTTTAATGATGTTGGCTTGATTCAAGCCTGTGTCCTTATTCAGCATAAAACGCAGTTGAAGAAACACCACTGAAGTTGCGACTAAAAGCAATATAGTAACAGTGTATTGAATGGTCGTCATCACCCGTTGTGCACGAGGTATTTTCAGCATATTTGCTTCCCCCGAAATGGCCTGCATCGTTTTAATCTTAGAAGTTTGAATAAGTGAAGTGATCATCGAAATCATCACTACAACACCTATGATTGTCAATAAGTTGAAAAGGTATCGAATTGGATAAAGATCCAGAGAAAGTCCCATTGTATTTACATACCAGGGGAAGGTAAATTGATAAAGTAGATAAGCCATTCCTGAGGCTATTAAGAAATAGAGTAGCCTACTCACTACTATCTCAAAACCTAGGTCGAATTTACTGGCACCCATCACCTGTTTCACACCTAACTTCTTTACTAAAGTCAGTTGCAGTGTGGATTGTAAATTCACAAAACTGATGAGCGTAATAAGGAAAATGATAACAGCCACAAATTGCATGGTCTGAAAGCTCGTGCTGTCACCATATTTCGCAAAAAGTGAAATATTAAAAGGCCGATCGTTATAGACGGTATTCAGTGGTACTGTCGAAATTTGGCTTTCAGGGAAGCGAGCATTTTGCCTTCCTACTGATTCAATTTGCTGATTGAAAGCCTCACGATCAAAATTTTCATTCACCAAGAGTAAATCTTGCGGCATTCTGCGCCAAAAGCTCTTTGATTGTCTTGGAACTAGAAAATCAAAGGATATAGAACTGTTTGAAGGGATATTGGCTGTTATTCCAGCTACCTTATATGTACCAGTTTGGTCGCAGCGGATTGAAACTAATTTGCCCATTGGGTCTTCGTTACCAAAAACACGTTCTGCAAATTCCTTTGTGAGGACAATACTGCTTGGGTCGTTCAATACTAATTGATCACCTCGAATCAATTCAAAATCAAAGAAGTCGAAAAATGTGCTGTCCGCTATCAATGCTTTCCCCCCAAATGCGACTTCATCCTTGATCAGCTTGATTTCATCTTCTCCATAAGTATGTACAATCAGGCTCTTTTCTATTTGCGGAAATTTGCTGTAATCCAGATTAAAGATTCGTTGAACATGTAGCGGTGATAATTCAGCCTTTGGATTCAGTTTTGCTACCGCAATGTGAATTCGATCTGACTTACTATGAAACTGATCCATACTTTGCTCATTTTGAAGCCAAGCATTGATCAGCTGAAAACAAACGGCTCCAAAAATGAGCGTAAGAAGGCTCATGGTGGCTACCATTCGGTGTTTTAAATAATTTCTTGTTGCGCTTTTGACCATTAGTTTAAACATGCCGAAATAATTTAATTGATAGGAACCAGACATTCCACGGAGCAGACTGGGCCTTAATAGTTTGAGTGTTTCTATGATATATCGCCTTTTGGCACGGGTAGGAGAATGAACTTCCAGATAATCTGTAAATACCTCTTCCATGTCCCCTTCTATCTCTTCTAAATAACGAGGCTTGACCAAGCCTCGAAGAAGTTTAAGTGGCCATTTAGGTGGATGAATATGCTTTTGATTAGAAGATTTCATATGCTCTAAAAGCTCAATGAGGCTTGGGGAATCGCGTTCCACAATTGCGTACGAATATCTTTCATTTCGTTCAGTACTTTTGTGCCTGAAGCGGTGACGGTATAAATACGTTTACGCTTACCTCCTCTTTTCAGTGTCGTTTCACCAAACTCCGAATCTAAATAGCCCTTCTCTTCTAGTCTTTTTAAAGCGGACTGAACTGAGCCTACACTTAAGGTCTCTTTTAAGCGGTGTTCTAACTCACGCTTAATTTCGACTCCATAAGCCTCCTCTCTTAAAACTAGCACTGTTAATAGCACCAACTCTTCAAATTCACCAAGTTTTGTTTTCTTCATTTTATATTAATCGTAATTGCAGTAAATATAGATAAAACTATTTTATTCGCAATTGCAGTTTTAATAAAAGTCAATACAGTTGGCCATAATGAGTACAGATTAGCACAAACAAAAAGTCCCAGTCTGATTAATAGCCGGGACTTTGAGTAAATAAATCAGGTAACACCTAATTCAGTAAATGTTTGTTAAAAGTTCATCATTATTCTTTGTAAGTAGAATTATCAACTTCTACATCCACAATATTGTCATCTGGCATCCTATCAATTAGTTTATTGTAAGGATCGATTCCAGCCCTGACTGGGACACCTTTAACCTTGACTGTTAAACTCGTTTGACCAGGACTGATTTTATGCTTTTGCAGATAAATTGAATTGGTTCTAGTTCTTCCGTTTTCATCTTTATCATCTTCAGAGAACACTCCTATATCAATATAATCGCCTAAGTATTCAGCCTTAGATTCCATTCCTGCGCTGTCTGCATATAATTTTTGAGAGCTGATATCAAATGTCACCAAATATTCATCCTCAGCTATTTTCTCAGCTTTTACTTCGCTTGCTTTATTTTCATAAAGCGTGATTCTATTCCAAGTATCATCTAAATAATAATGAAGACTATCTGGCGTATTCTCTGTTAAATGTCTGTACAAATCAGTACTGCCTGCAAATGGTGGTGTTTGTTTTAAAGCAAACTCATCTGTGAAGTTTCTCAATGCTGTATTCATGGCTTCTTCTCCAATATAATCGCGTAAACCATACAGAATAAGGCTACCCTTGTTATACCATTGATAAGCTCTATTACAGTTTATGAAAGTATTTTCTTTCTTACTTTCATTCGCTCTACCGTATAGGTAATCGTCCAACTCATTTCTTAAGAAATACGTCATGTTATCCTTACCATATTGTCTTTCTGTAAGCACCAAAGCAGAGTATTCGGCCAGTGCTTCGGAAACAAGGTTAGCTCCTCGGGTGTAATTAGGAGCAATTTGATGCCCCCACCATTGATGCGCTAATTCATGTGCCGTAACGAAATAAGTATAATCAAAATCGTCTGGGTCATTGAAGTCTGCCAACCAACCAAAGCCTTCGGAAAAAGGAACCGTATTCGGGAATGATTGGGCGAAACTAGCATACTTAGGGAATTCGAGTAAACGCATTTGCCTAAACTGAAACGATCCATAGGTTTCAGAAAAATACTTAAGCCCATCTTTATAAGCCGCCTCAAATCGACCCAAGTTATAAATATGGTCTGGATGGTAGAAAATTTCAATATTCACCTTTTCTCCATTTGGAAGCTCTTGCTCTGACTTTAGCACGTCATACTTTGCCGATACTATGCTGAAAAAGGCTTGAATGGGCGTGTCTTGGATATAGTGAAAATAACGTCTCCCATTTTCTACCCATTCTCTTTGTAAATAACCTGGCGCAATCGCAATTTGATCTGGTACGGTGCTTATGGTTGCTTCAAACTGAATAAAGTCCGCATCATCAGTAAACAAAAGTGTACGTCTACCCAATTCATCATCATGAGCGGGTAAATCATAATCTTTAGCAGGTAGATCATACTTCTTTCGCTCACTGTCACTCGTAAGTTCAACCTGAGGATTGTAACCTATTGTGGGTAAAGTTTCTGAGGTGAAAGTGCCATTATAAACAATATCTCTTCCAGAACCAGAGTTTGGAAAACCCTTATAGATTCTTTTGCTGTTCATTACCAAGTTAAGCGTATCTCCAGGGGCCATAGTTTTGGGTAACGCCATAATTCTATAGTAACCTTGTCTTGGTTTCTTTCCAAAAATTTGAAATTTTCTAGGCTCAAGTTTCAATGGTGCTCTATACTTAAGAGTATCTTCTCGATACATTACCACCAAATCAGAAAGCTGACCTATATCTAGGTGAAGGGAATCAATATTGCTATCTGTTTTGTTAACCAAGGTAACTTCAGCATTAAAATGCGCCTCCCTATCATATGGAAAAAGATCCGCTTTCATGTTTACACTTGTCAGTTTTGGCTGAGGTAAATTCTCAAATTGTTTCAGCTGTTTCTCATAACTCACAGATGACAATGTGGCCTCATCAGAAGTAAGATAATTATTATCATAAACCACACTTTTAAAGATATAGGCGCCTAGGCCTATGGTAATGATTAAAAACAAATAGGACAGTTTAGCGTTGGCGGAAGTTAGTCTGCCTCTGGCACCTCGAAGCCTACTTTTGAATCCGTCATTTGTTCCTCGGCTAAAAAATATGCTGAAGAATAACACCAAAAATATACCAAACGCTGTCCAGTAACTATTGAACCAAAAAAGCGACTCTCCAAAATGCCCTAAGCCATTCATCTCAGACCAACTGAAACCTGGTTTATACGAATAGAAAAACATATTGAAATCGTAACCTGCTAAGTTCCTCAGGATTAGCATTGAAAGCCACACAACCACACTTGTGGCATGACCCGCAAACTTATTATTCACAAGCAAATGAATAGCGAATACAAGCATGACCATCTGTAAGTAGTCAGGAAGCGCAATAAGGAAAGCATCAATTAAATAGACATCCAAATGATAATTGAAGTAGCCATTTAGCGTCTGAGTAACCAAGCCTGCAAAAACGGGCACTAGAGTGAGTAGCACACAAATAAAGGCCATTCCAGCAAACTTGGAGGCAACGATTGCGCTGTCTTTTACTGGAAAAGTATCATTGATTGATGCATAGCCGCTCGCCTTATCACGATGAAGCGATTCACCAGTAAAAAATACTATGATGATGAAAACAAAAATAGCATAAGTAAAACCTCTATTTGCTACTATATCCGAAGTGACTGGTAACGAAGACACCCCATAGAGTGGCAAACCAAACCAAAGGTCAACAAACAAAAATATAACTCCTCCTAGTAGAATTACCTTGAAGTAAACATCCTTTAAAACATTTTGAACCTCAATTTTCGCCAGTGTTTTGAAGCTTGACCATTGATATTTATTGGTAAAACTCACATTTGCTACTAGCTTTTTTATACTGCTGATTTTTGTGGCCTCTTTTTCTTTTTTAGTCTTGGCTACTTTTGGTGAAAAGAAGTTTTCAAAACTAAACCTTGCATAAGCACTTACAAAAAGAACCGTGCCAATACCAAACCACAGAAGTCTGTTCAATAGCAGGTTTCCTTCAACCTGCAATAAAAAATTATTCTGCTCATAAGGGGTTAGGTACCTCGTTTGAATGTCAAAAGTGTTCAAACCAAAAGGATCTAAAATCTGAGCAATGCTACTACTCGCTACGTCTTCCGAAAAAATACTGGAGAGCATATAAATAATAAATACAATAATTCCTCCTGCGTAAATTGCTTTAATGTTTTTAGTAAATACAATTACTGCAAAAAACAGGGTGCCCGCTAACCATAAATTTGGTAAGGTGAGCGTAAGCCAAGGGTACAAATAGTTCATTAACAAATTTGGACCATACCTCGAAGCTTCCTCCCAGCCAAGTGCAGGGCCTATTATACTTCCAAGATATGAGCCGATTAATGACCCAAATGAGATGAAAACCAGTATAACGAAAGACCCCCAGAATCGCCCCATGAAATAGGCTGTTTTTGAAATGGGATAACTAAAGAGAAAAGTCCCTGTTTTATGTTCTAGGTCTCTATAAATTGGTACGCCCATAACAGCCGAGGCTAGAAAAATACCAAACAGCGACATGATGAGCTGTAAGAAGGCTAATGTTATGGGAGCATTGTGAAATACTTTTTCGGTAGCTGGCGTATTACCAACACCAACTAATACAAATGACACCAGAAACAGCAATGCAAAATATATGTAAGTAGCAGGTCTACTGAACCGATACTTCAATTCGAAATTGAAAATATTAAAAAACATGGAGCAAGGGTTAAATAGTGATTGGATCTACTTTTTTAGAGATGTTACTGAAATACACATCCTCTAAATCTGCTTTTGACGGTTCGAAACCATTGCCCGGTGCAACATCACTATAAATCCGCAAGCTTAAACGACCTTCTTTTAGTTGCGTTGAAATTACCTGATGGCCCTCACGGTATTCATCTAGTTCTACCTTATCTATCGTTTTAGCATATATTTTTCCATCCATACTCTGAATACCCTCTGATGGCTTTCCTTGCATTAATACTTCTCCAGCGCAAATAATAGCCATATTAGAGCATAAAGTGCTGACATCTTCTACTATGTGCGTAGATAGAATTACAATCGTATTTTCACCTATTTCACTCAATAAATTGTAAAATCGATTACGTTCCGATGGATCAAGCCCTGCTGTAGGTTCATCAACAATAATTAAGGAGGGATTACCGGCTAAGGCTTGTGCAATACCGAAGCGTTGGCGCATACCTCCAGAATAAGTACCTAAGGCCTTCTTACGGTGCCTGTAAAGGTTAACCTTTTCCAGCAGTCCATTGACCAACTCTTTGCGCTCTGACTTATTCCCCACTCCTTTCATCTGAGCGATGTGATCTAACATTACCTCAGCACTTATGCGTGGATAAAGCCCAAAATCCTGCGGTAAATAACCCAGTTTCTCTCGTATGGCTTGCTTGTTTTCAGACAGGTTGACGTCATCTAGAAAAATACTCCCTGAATCCGCATCTTGAAGGGTGGCTATAGTCCTCATTAAAGTGGATTTACCAGCACCGTTAGGCCCTAGTAAACCAAACATACCTTGGTTAATGGTTAGTGAAACATTGTTGAGTGCACAAACACCATTTGAATAGGTCTTTGTGAGGTTTTTGATAGTTAATTGCATGGTTTTTTGGTTGGTTGGTAAAAAATAATAGTTAGAAGATACGTGTGATTATTGTAACTCACAATATAAATTTTATCATTCATCACAAATAATCTGTTGATAGTGAGGTTTTTATAGTTCAGACATGGATATGCATCGACTATGGAGCACTGGAGACTGTCAAGTTTGGCATAAACAAAAAAGTCCCAGCCGTTGATTCGACTGGGACTTTAAGTGATAAAATAAGCTTTCAGGAAATGAACCGAAGTCAATTAGAACTTCCTATACTCACCATCTAAAAAGGCATTAGCTGCCTCTTCTTTGAAACGAGCCGTTTGGTTATTCCAGTGTAGTTTTTTATTGGGGAAACGACCTGCGATCACTCCTAAAAGAATGGTTTCTGTCAGTCGGGCAGCGTATGAAAATGGTGCAGTCACTTGATCTTTCCCTATACAGGCATCAACAAACTGATGGTAGTGCTTCTTGCTTTCTGCTCCATAGTCCTCTGTCGGGCTGCCTACGTTAGAGAACGGCTCCAAGTCAATGTCTACATATTCGCCTTTAACAATGTGCTTAGGAAGCTGCATGAAGTGCGGTAATAAGAGTCTCCCTTTTTCACCAATAAACATGGCACCTTGGTCAGGAAGTTGGTCACCATTTGGCAACTTCAAATCTTTATGGTCTTTAGGAGCACCTGGCCCATCATACCAAACCCATTTAAATTTCTTGGTGGTATATTCTGTTCCCGGAAACTCATAGGTAACTATATTGTTTTCTGGAAAACCAAAACCCGTTGGTTTTCTACATTTAGTCCGAATAGTTTTTGGAATATCTAAGGCCAATGCATTATAAGGAGTATCGAAAATATGTACGCCCATATCCCCTAAAGTGCCACAGCCATAATCCATAATCTTTCTCCAATTCCCTGGGTGATAAACCCCTTGTTTATAAGGTCTTTCAGGGGCTGTTCCTAACCAAAGGTTCCAGTCTAAAGTGTTTGGTACAGGGTCGCTTCCTTCCGGTGCTGGACCATCAAAGCCCCAGTTCTTTGGAGACCAAGCGTGCACAGCTTTTACTTTACCGATAATACCTGATTGAATCAGGGCTGTCCCTAATTTGTAATCATAGAACGAATGTACTTGAATCCCCATTTGAGTGACTAGGTTCTTCTCTTCTGCCATTTTACGCATGGCCCTGGCTTCAGTAACATGGTGCGTCAATGGCTTCTGACAATACACGGGCTTATCCATGCCCATGGCCATCATAGATGCTGGCGCATGTGTATGATCTGGAGTAGAGACCACAACGGCATCGATACTTCCACCCATTTCATTCAACATTTGGCGATAGTCCATGTATGTTTTGGCATTAGGATGCATTTTAAGAGCGGCTGCCAGATTATTGGCGTCCACATCGCAAAGAGCAGTCACTTCTACTGCCGAATGTGAAGAAATGGCCTTAAGGTCTTCCATTCCCATTCCACCTACTCCGATATGAGCGGTTCTGAGTTTGTCAGCTTTTCCCAATGCCCAAAGGGAGGAGGGTAACATGGAAGCTGAAGTAAGTATGGCTGCGTTTTTTAAAAAGTCTCTTTTGTTCATAACAATGAGTTAAGGAAATAATGAATTAGGGGCTTAATGAAAGAAGGAATTAATGAGTTAAAGTTTTCTGATTTTGATATTCTTGAACCAAAGCGGGCTATCGTGGTCTTGTAAACCAATATAACCTGTTTTGAACGAACCGTATTTTGGATAATCTTTCCATTTCCCAACAGATTTACGCTCATACCAATCGTCTGACCAAGGCACAAACGACACAATCATTTTTCCATTCAACCAATGTTCTACTCGCTCTGGGGTAAAGATGATTTTAGTGGTGTTCCACTCCCCTGCTGGTTTTACAATTTTCTGCGTAAGATCAGGAAGATGCATGGCGTAGTCCGCACCAGTTTTCTGCCACTCTTCGAGTTTGGCATTATTGATTTCCTCCCATTTAAGATCATCTAGTAATTGGTATTCAGGGGCTACGGCTGCTGGACCTCCTTCAATACCTTCTTTCAAATGATAGAAAACACCGCTGTTTCCGCCTTCTGGAATTTTCCATTCCAAGTACAACTCAAAGTTGTCAAATTCCTCCGCAGCATAAATAATGTCTTTACCGCCTTGGCGCTCAGATTCTAATTTTTTTTCTGTGTCAAAAGTCAGAGCTCCATCTTCAATGACCCATTGGGGAGGAAGGTCTTCTCCATTATAGGCCCTCCATCCTTCTGTACTGGTGCCATCAAACAGGTAAATCCAGCCATCATCTTCGGCTTTGGAACCAGAACTACAGGCCGAAACTGTTGCGGCCAAAAAAGTAAGTAGAAAGAGTTTTTTCATGTTTATGGTTATTGATTTTGTGTTCATAGTTTAAATAAAAAGAGATTACTCGCTTACTATCGGAGTTAATTTAATATTTCTCCAGCTTACTTTAATTCCACCACCATCATGAATTTGAAGGGCGATCGCGCCTTTACCAGCGCCAATTTTTTCATCTACTAAATTGACCATTTGAGTACCGTTCAACCAAGTCGTAACCTCTGAACCTACTACTCTGATCTTCATAGAGTTCCACTCTCCCATTTTCAGGGCTTTATCCTTTTCTTTGTCAGGCTGAATTAACCAACCACGTCCGTATGATTCATAAATACCTCCGGTATTGTCTCCAGGAGGCGCAACTTCTACCTGCCATCCACTTACTTTTGTGCCTTCTACCGTGGACCTGATAAATACTCCACTGTTGCCATTGGCATCTTGTTTAAAGTCAAGTGTCAATTCGAAGTCATCATAAAAATCAACTGTGGAAAGGTAACCATATTGGGCAGCTGGTCCACTTTCGCAAACTAAGAGTCCATCTTCTACATACCACTTTTCTTCTCCGTGATTGACCCAGCCATCTAAATTTTCACCATTAAATAGATCAATGGTATTAGATTTTGGAACACATGCTACAGAAAAAAGTGATAGAACGATTGCGAAAATTGAGTATTTGGGATTGAATCTCATAAAGCGATTTTAGTTTGGCCTATTGGTATAAGTGAAAAAATATCTAGCGCTGAATGTAAAAAATAACTCCATTAAAAACGAGAAAAATTAGCTAATCGGTTCAATGCTGAGTCAGTCATTGATCAACGCTAACCTTGAGAATCATCGATAAAACCCTTGAGGTCATTCAACCTTTCTTCTACTTCTATTTTTTGAAGGCTAAAGGCTTCATCTTGTTTCACATTATTTGAATAATGTAGCCAGTGTTTTTGCACCTTTTTCAACACACGAGGCGTAATATTAAATTCTTTGTGGTCTAATAAGTCTTCTGCAATACGCGATACTTTAAAGCTTCCGAAAAGGTATAGTTTAAAGATATCTACATAATTATCACTCACATCAAAGCCTTCTAAGGCCATTATTAAATCGCCTAGTATTTCACTGTTTTCTTTCTTTTTAAAAGCCTCAAAAAGCCAAGATAATGCGGCTGAATTATTCTCAACCAAGCCCAGTGTTCTAGAGGCCATAAACCGAGTTTCAGGGTTTGGGTCATCTAGCAATGCGATCATGGCATTCACAACCTCTTCGGAACCAATGCTTCCTAGGTAATTTGAAGCATTAAAACTCTTATCATTTAATTCCCCTGTCAGTTCTTTGAGTGCAGTAGTGATTTCTATAGCCATTCGATTTTTTAGTAAGCATCGAAATTACATAAAATACCAATAAGCACAATTCATCTTTAGATTCCTTAATGACAATGAATTGGACAATTGCATTAACTCATAGGGAAACTAATCTTATAAGAAGTCCCCTCTCCTATTTTAGAGTCAAGAGTACAGGTACCATTCAATAAATTTATTCTACTCTCGATATTATCGATACCAAATGATGATTTGGTTTCTTTGATAGCATCAAGATCAAACCCAGAGCCATTATCCTTGATCAGGATATTGATGAAGTTTTCCTTTTGTACCATAGAGACTAAACAATGAGTAGCTTTGGCATGCTTGATCATATTATTGAAAATTTCCTGCACAACCCTATAGACAGTCATGTATTTATCTTCTGAAAGGTCTTCTGAAACAATGTCATATTTAAAATCAACATTGATACTGGCCAGTGATCGAATGTCCTCCATTAATTCACTCAAAGCGAGTTTCAATCCAGTGTTTTGAATCGCATTTGGAATTAGCGAATGGGCAATGTTTCTTACTTCATCTACAGAGTTCTTTAATTGTTTCCTGGTTTTTGCAATCAAAGCACTGTTGTCTTCATTAAAGTCAGGATTTTTCTTAATAAGAAGGTCTACGGTTAATAAACTTATGGTTAAGGTTTGAACAACTCCATCATGTAGATCTCTGGCAATTCTTGTTCTTTCCGTTTCGGCCCCCTTAATAATGGCGTTTATATAATTCCGCTCCATGTTATATCGATCCATAAACCATTGATGTCTTTCAATGGAATATTCAATTGATTTCATTAAATCTTTTGGTTGATAGAGCCCTTTTACTAAATAATCCTGCGCTCCTTTATGGATTATTTTTCTGGCTATTTCTTGATCTTCTACTCCAGTAAGAACAATGATCGGGAATTTTGGAGAGCAACTCATCAACGACTCAAAACTAGAAATCCCAGTGGTGTCTGGTAATGTAAGGTCCAACAACGCTAAATCAAAAGTCTTGTTTTTCAAAACCTCTCTCACTTCTTTAGAAGTAGCTAATGCTGTAACTTTAGCGCTTGAAAACCCAATTAATTTTAAATATTCCATTATCAGGAATACATCATTTTCATTATCCTCTATGAGTAAAATTTCCATTATGGATTGGTTTATAATTTTTGTGCAGACCTGAATAAATTTTAAGCCCCTGGGCTAACATTCATTATATTTTGTGGTATGGTGAAATGGAATGCAGTACCCATATCTTTTTCAGAGCTAAGCCAAATCTCACCACTATGTTGCTTAATTACTCTTTCACATAGCGCCAAGCCAATACCATTTCCTTCATATTGAGCTCTTGCATGCAACCTCCTAAATGGGTCAAAAACAGCCTCAAAATACTCTGGATCAATTCCAATTCCATTGTCAGTGACCGTAAAGGTATAAAACCCATTATTCAATCTCCAATCTACTTGAATCTCTGGAAGGCAATCGGGCTTCTTGAATTTAATGGCATTTGAAATGAGGTTTTGAAAGAGGATATTCATTCTTCGCAAATCACACTCAATGGTGGGTAGCTTATTTTTTATGGTAATATTGGCTTTTGATTCGCTAATACTGGTGGTAAGGTCCTGTTCCAATTCTTTAAACATAACATTGAGGTCATTCATCTCAATGGCGAGGTCATGATTTTCGAGTCGAGAATAAGAAAGTAAATCTGAAATAAGGCTTTTCATTCGTCCTGCCCCTTTTTCAATAATTTCTAAGTACTTCTCAATATTGTCCTCAACATCCCCTATTTCCATTCTTAGTAATTGAATAAAGCTGGTGATCGTTCTTAAGGGTTCTTGAAGATCATGAGAAGCTACGTAAGCAAACTGCTTTAATTCATCATTTTTCTTTTCAAGAAGCTCATTATACAACATCAAAGATTCCTGAATCTGAATCTCAGAAGTATGATTTCTAACGGCTCCTCTAACGATAATTACCCTTCCTGATTTATCAAATACACACTCACCTTTCACATGAATATGCTTCACATTATCGCCTACCCTTATCCTGTGCTCTACATTAAAGTCAACGCCATTATTCACAGTGTTTTCAATGGCTTTCAGAATTCTTTCTAAATCGTCTTCATGAACATATTCAACATAGTTCTGTACCACTAAGTATCTATTGTCTAATGGTTTTTTTTCAAACATATCATAGGTACCTATAGACCAGTACAATTGATCTGGCTGGACGAGCCATTCCCAGCTTCCAACACTTGATAATTGCTCCGTTGTTTCAAGAAGGCGTGTTTTACTTTCAAGTTGGCGCTGAAGGTTATAGCGCTCTGTAATTATTCGTCCCTCGGGAATCAATAGAATTACTTCACCGCTATCATTGAGTATGGGGCGAATGGAGAAATCAACCATCTCAGTAATGAGGGCCCCAGTCACTTTGGTGTCATATCGCACAAACTTACCTTTGGCCGCTAACTGAACTGAGGAAATGACTTTATTTCTTTCTTTTTCATTTAGATCTAATAAACCAGATATTTCCCATAATTTTTTACCGATAAGTTCTTCTCTCGTTCGTCCATAAAATTGCGTGATTGCTTCGTTGACTTCAAGTAATGATCCATCTGTATTCATCAACCCAATAAATTGAAAAGTATTATCGAAAATGGCTTGAAATCTGGCTTTATGACTTTTCAATTCATCTTGTAATTTTTTGGCCTCAGATATATTCTTAACAAATGAAATAACAGTTTCCTGCCCTTCAACCTCTTCCCCCATAAACACACTTAACTCGACCCATGTGTTATCTCCTGCTTTTGTGATGTACCTTTTATTAAGCTTATACTGATTTATTTCGCCTCTTTTAAGCTTCTCAAAAAGTTGCAAGTCTTTGTCGATATCTTCTGAATGAGTAATTTCCACAAAATTTATCCCAGTCATTTCAGTGATAGAGTAGCCTAGTAAATCACAGAACGTCTTATTGACCCTAGTGATTTTTCCGTCATGATTCACCAGTGCTATGCCTATTACAGGGTTATTGAAGATTTGGTCAAAAATGATATCCATAAAAAGTACTGATCGATGTTTTGGTAAGATGAATTAAACTAAACATAAACATATTTAAGCACAAATTCATAATTAATTTAGCCTGATCATGGCCAAAGAAATGCAATGCTGCTAATGTTCAAAAACACTTGAAACTTATTAATGAAGGTTATACATTCGGTAATTGATATGTTAAGATGATACTAGATCCAACCGTCATTGCAATTCCTGTTTACTTCCTTCTGATAGGAATTGAATTAATAGTACATCGGGTTCAAGCTGTTAAATCATATAGGCTAAACGATGCCATTACAAATATTAATTGCGGAGTGACTTCACAAGTGACAGGGGCATTCCTTAAAGTATTAAGTATAGGGGTTTACACAATAATATTTGAGAACTTCAGGATCATGGATTTACCAAATTCGGCCATCATATGGATAAGTGCCTTTATTGCATATGACTTCTTTTATTACTGGGCCCATCGGATGAGTCATCAAGTGAATTTATTTTGGGGAGGTCATAGTGTACATCACCAAAGTGAAGAATATAATCTTTCTGTAGCCTTAAGACAGAGTTCTACTCAAACCATTTGGACCTTCGCCTTTTATATTCCAATGGCTTTAGTGGGTGTCCATCCGATTTTATTAGTTTCCGTTTCTGGCTTTAATCTTCTATATCAATTTTGGATTCATACCGAGTCTATCAATAAACTTCCCAAGTGGTTTGAAGCCGTATTTAATACACCGTCTCACCATAGGGTTCATCACGCTAGAAATCCAAAATATATTGATAAAAATCATGCTGGTACTTTTATCGTTTGGGACAAGCTCTTCGGCACCTTCAAAGCGGAAGAAGAAAGACCTATTTATGGCATTACTAAAAATTTAAATAGTTGGAACCCTGTATGGGCAAACATGGCCCATTACTCAGACATGTGGTTGGATATCAAATCCATCCCAAAACTGGGTGACAAAATTCGCTATGTTTTTGAGAAGCCAGGATGGCTACCTAATTATATGGGCGGCTATAGAGCACCACAGGAAGTGAACACAGACACTTATAAAAAATTCAATACCAATACTGCCGCCAAACTCAATATTTATGTGTTGGTCCAGTATATCTTATTGCTTGCAGGTACCTCCATGTTCCTTTTCAACTTGGATAAAATGCATGCCACTGATAAATTAATTTTTGCTGGGGTTATCATTTTCTCAGTGGTTAGCTTTGGCGCGTTGTTTGAAAACCGTTCTTGGGCTTTAGTCATGGAATCTTTTCGGCTAATATTCATTATCTCGGCAGCCTTTTATGCCTTTGTAGGAATAAATACAGAGCCCCTGATGATTATACTTGCCGCTGCTCTTCTTATCGTGTTTCAAATTTGGTTGATGCTGGTGCGCAAAGTACCTTTACCAGTCAAAGCCCAATTGGAATGAAAATCTCTA
The DNA here is from genome assembly GCF_001592935.1 of Roseivirga echinicomitans. Lineage (GTDB taxonomy): Bacteria > Bacteroidota > Bacteroidia > Cytophagales > Cyclobacteriaceae > Roseivirga > Roseivirga echinicomitans. Next base: position 97,921 of record NZ_LRDB01000050.1, on the reverse strand, counting down.
AACTAGTAGTTATCACCTTATGTTCTGTCTTTTTATTCGCTACGGCTTGCACCAAAAAAATAGATGTAGGTGATTTTGATTCTGCGAAATGGATTGGTGATCAAGAAGGCTGTTCTAGTCAAAGGGCTGAAATGATTCAAGATTTGATTAAGATCAAACCAAACCTGTTGGCTTTATATCATAAATCAATAATAGAAGTCTTGGGCAAACCAGAGGCCGAAGAGCTCTACGAGCGTAGCCAAACTTATTATTGGTATTATATTGATCCATCTCCCAAATGCGATCAACCTTCGGAAAACCCTAGAAAATTATCGATTCGTTTTACTGCCTTAGGAATCGCCAACGAAATTGACATTAAGTAACAATAAATGGATTTTCCTTTAATCGTTGGTAAAACATGATTTCACCACCTAAATAGTTCGTTAATTTATTTATTGTAAAATAATATTTTACAAGTCAGTATTTTTACCTAATTTAATGGTGCCTATTGATTTAACAGCAATAGGTGCTAACAAGCTTTTGATCTCCATTTTTGTAATGGATCATGTTAGTTTAATCAAACTAAGTTTAAGTTAGTTTTAGTTTTATAGGTAGTTTATGTGAAGGTTAGTCTCTCCTCAGGCTAACCTTCCGCTTTTAAACGCACTTCATGGTCAAAGATTTCCACTTGTCCTGATTTATACAAGCCACCTAGAATTTTCTTGAAGTTCTTTTTGCTCATTCCGAGCTTATATTTTATCTCCTCTGGGCTACTTTTATCTCCTAGTGCCAAACTGCCTGTAGTTTTAATCTTATCAAGGACAACTTGACTCATGTCCTTTACAGCTTCGTAACCCTGCTTTTGTAAAGAAATATCAATTTTACCATCCTCTCTAATGGCTTTTACATAACCAGAACGCTCATCACCAATTTCAACGTGGTCAAAAATTTCGTTATGAAAAACTAACCCCTGATACTTGTTGTTAATTACTACTTTATAGCCCAAAGTGGTCTCTTGCCAAATAAGAATCTTCACCTGCTCTCCCTCTTCGAGCTCGTCTTCGTGCGCACTAAGGAATGGACCAATCTTCGTTGTACCAATCATTCGATTGGTCTTAAAGTCTAAAAGCACTTTAACAACATATTTACGGCCTGTCTCCATCCTTTGTCCTTGTTCCTTGAAAGGAACCATCAGGTCTTTTTCTAAGCCTATATCCATAAAGGCACCCACGCTAGACACTTGCTTTACTTCTAAGCTGGCAATATCACCGACCTTAGCAAAAGGCTGAGCAGTTACAGCAATAGGACGTCCCAATGAGTCAACATAAACAAACACTTCAATGTCATCTCCAATGTTCGTGTCTGAAGGCACATATTTCATTGGTAAAAGAATATCTTCTTCGCCATTAGTCAAGTATAGACCGAAATCTACTTCACGAGCTACTTTTAATACGTGGTTTTTACCTATTTCCATGCTCATTATGATTTATCTTTTACTAATTTGGTTTACCAATCGACAAAGTTATGATTAACCAATCGTGTTTTAGGCATTCTAAGCAAAAAATAAACATCACCTTATGGAGTTGTCTATTTCTAGTGCCCTTTATCACTCATGGTCAAAAGCCTTATTTGGCCAGTGAATCCTTCGACCCAAGCCCAAGAAATGAAGAAAGAATCAGGCTTGCCTTTTACAATGTAGAAAACCTTTTCGATTACTTCGATGACAGCCTGACGATTGACGAACAGTTCTTGCCCCGCGGAGATCATTACTGGACCAAAGCCCGCTATACTGAAAAACAGAATAAATTGGCCAAAACTATTCTGGCCATGGGGGGCTGGGGTGCTCCCGAGTTAATTGGTTTATGCGAAGTTGAAAATAGGTATGTCTTAGAGTCGCTAACCCAGTTTACTCAGCTCAAGCCCTTAGGCTACGAAATCATCCATAAAGACTCACGGGATGCTCGAGGAATTGATGTGGCAGCTATTTACAGACCGGACAGGCTTAAATTACTCAATTACGAATTCTATGTACTCAACTTTCCCTTCGATACAGCAAGCCGTACGCGAGACATTCTACATGCGGTTATGGAGATGCCCAACCGAGATACACTCCACTTTTTTGTAAACCACTGGCCTTCAAAGTTTGGTGGTGAATTTGAGACTCAACCAAAGCGTATGTTTGCTGCTCAGTTTGTAAGGTCGAAAGCAGATTCATTGCTAAGGTTAAACTCCAATGCTCACATTGTAATTACTGGTGACTTTAATGACGAACCAGAAGAAGAAAGTATGCTGAATGGATTGGCCGTTAACACCGATATAAATTCCCTAAAATCTACAGACCTCTTCAATCTGATGTATGACCTTAGATTTGTAACTGGCACCCATAGCTTCGAAAACAAATGGGGTATTCTGGATCAGTTTGTGGTTTCAGGCAACTTACTGCTGAAGCAATCGAAAACCAGAATAGCTAATCGAACCGCCCAAATATTCGATATGGACTTTCTAATTATGGAAGGAGCCACTGGGGCAAGGAGACCATTCAGAACATACCAAGGACCAAAATACATTGGGGGCTATAGTGATCATTTGCCTATTATTATGGACCTGATTCTAGATAGATAAAAGGCGAAAACTCTAAATGAATACTTAGATCACTCCTTCTAAATGCCAAACAATAATGCCGTAGACAATAAACCTGAGTATCCTGAAGGAAGAATAAACCATATACTTTTTAGCTGGGTATGACATTGAGCCTGTAAATAAGCTGATCAAAGAGAACGGCAATGGCGTTAAGGCTGCCACCACTATAAAACCTCCCCCATATTGCTCATAGCGTCTCTGGAATTTACGCAGTCGCCTTTTAAAAATACGATGAAAGAAACGTTTGGTACTTATTTTTTTTCCAACCCAATAGTTAACCCAACCTGCGAAAAGCGAGATAACAGTCATTGTGGCCACTATTCCTATATACGTCATCATAGGATCGTCAATAGACCATATCATAAAAAGTTCGGGAGGAAGAATCCCTACGAAAATTTCAGAGATCAGAAAGATAACCAGCATCATACCGTAGTCATCGGAGACCCAATGTTCTATGGCGTCATGCTGTTCTTGAAAGTAGTTTTTAAAAATAATGATGAGAATGACAAGAACAGCCAAATAAAGAAAGCCCTTGATCAGGTTTTTAGTAAAGTAGTTATAGAAACCCTTTTGCTGCTTTTTCATTTGCTGAAGCTAATCAACTTAAGACTTATTTGGACCTGGCTGGTATTCTCGGAATGGTCATGATTTCATTCTGACGACCATCAATATACCAAATACCCGATTTATCGAAAAAGGCCTCTTCTTCCAACATTATTCGAATTTCTTTTTTCCACTCCTGAATAAAGGTGGCAGCATTTAATTCAATCGAATAAGCCGTATTCAAGTGCAAAGGATAATCGCCTGTAACTGGTACTCCCCCCTGTGAATCCCACATCCCTAAAGTAGTACCAGAAGCGTGACCATGATAGCCAATTGGATGGGTGTAAATTGAGGGTTTAATACCTTCCGCAATCGCTTGCTCACGAGACATTTTCAATACTTCATTCCCTGTTCTCCCCTCTTTAAAGTTATTAGTGAAGATGTCTTGAAGACGGTTCCCGTTTTTGAAAGCAGCCTTTAAATAGGATGGCACTTCATTTTCGCCAGGTCTTAATACATAAGCGTGTTGTTGTTGGTCGGTGTTGAGCCTTAAATAGGTAATGCCGAAATCGCAGTGCAATAAATCTCCAGGTAGTATCACATTCTTTTCTGGTCGTTTTGAAAAAGTGCGTAAATGATCGAAGCTCTCTGGGTCAGCGCGTTGCACATCGATGGTGGGATGAAACCATGTTTGTAGCCCCAACTCTATTACTTTGTCTCGCATCCACCATACGACATCCTCGGTAGTGGTTACTCCCGGTGTAATTACCTTATCTGAAAAAGCTTCTTGAATAATCATGTGTGAAATACGCACGATATGAGGGTAAATAGCCATTTCTGCCTCTGTACGCGTTTCTAACCAACCAATGGCTACTTTCTCTGCTGAGGTAATTTTGGCTTGATCTTTCTTGTCTAAAGCGGCTGTAAACTCTTCTAAATCCGTAGCCACCACCCCATCGGTGATGCCGAAGTGCTTTGACTTATTGACGGCTATCTTCTTCGGATTTCTTTCTCTGATAATCTCAGCCACACGCGCCCATTGGTCAGGCTGTTCTTCTGGATTCCATGAGCTTTTAAAACTTGAGCCCACATCGTATCGAGCTACAGCAATCGATTCGATTCCTTCCTTTTCACCCCGATCGAACATAATAAGGATTGTTCTTCTTCGGGCAGCCAACCAAGTAGCTGGCAATAAAGTCTTTATCACGGGGTCTTCATTGTACTCTCTAGACATCACCACCCACATGTCTACTCCTTCCCTTCTCATTATTTCAGGAAGGTAGTTCTGAATTTTATCTTCCAGTAACCGATCAATGGTTTCAGCCCTGTCTTTCATTGAAAGAATATGGGTACTACTGGCTTGAGAATAGGTAGGTAAAACAGCAAAGGCCAGCAATGCGAGTGTCAATAAAGTCTTCATGGTTTAAGGTTGTTTCCTAAAGCTATACAGATTTAGATTATACACAAAGCCAAAACCCATTGTAGGCTAAAGAATCTAGCCTACTATTTCGATTTCTTCATGCCGAATTCCTTTTCGTAATAAGCCATTATAGGCTGAAAAGGACCGTATTTATGTTGTTCTGCAGAAAAAGTATCCGCCCATGGCCCATAAGGCGTAGAAACGGGCTTGAGTTTTTTATCAGGAAAATCCAGTTCCTTATTTGTCTTTTCAGGTCGATCGAAACTGTTGATATAAGCGGCCACATGATAGGCCTCATCATCAGATAATACTGGATTGTCCCAAGTGGCTTGCAAGTATGGCATATTTCCCTTAATGAACTCTGCTGCGGTAATGATTCGATGCATTCCTGCGCCATCATTAAACGTGTCGCTCCCCCACAGCGGTGGATATTGATACAGACTGTTTTCGCTAAGCCTCACTCCTTGTCCGTCTGGGCCATGACAGCTAACACAGGTTTTCTCATAAACAGATTTTCCAATCAAAAGATCAGCCTTTACATCGGGCAATTCAACCTTAACAAACCCCTTATATATGTCAACTTTTTCCTCAGGAACATCTTCACTCACCCATTTGATATAAGCAATTATGGCCTTCATTTCTAGGCTGATTTCTGGCAAAGTATCGCCATTCATGCTGCGTTGCATACAACCATTAATGCGTTCCTCGAGTGTTCCTATGATATTTTCTCTCCCGCGGAATTGGGGAAAACGATTAAACACCCCAACAAAAGAGCCAGCTCCTGGTTTTGTACCTGCTTCTAAATGACAGTTTTGGCAGGTGAGGTTATTACCTGCCAAGCGCTTACGTTCATCGGCTGACATAGGGCCAATGAATTGTGGTGTTTTAATAATCAGCTCATGACCAAACTTGATCAGAGGAGCCTGACTTTCACCTTCTAAGTCAGTAAGTACCGAACGAGGTTTCCAGTTGGCAGGGTCAACTTTCTTAGATTGAAATGCTTCGGGGTTAAATTGGAGCATGAAAACAAACACAATAAGCACTACTAAAACCGATAGTATCAGCTTTAGGATTTTACTAATCGCTTTTATTCCTTCAATAGGGTTCATTCTCTAATTTTAGAAAATGTAGCTTAAAATCAGGTCAGAATGAAAGAAATCGGCACGATTAATTAGATAAGCGGGGTTTGAAACCGTTTCTCCGGCCAAAAATCGACCTGCCAAGTATAGCTCCGCTGAAAAACCAAAGAGCTTATTTTTAGGACTATACTTAATTGAACCATCTAAATGTGCCGTTGATGGCACTTGATATTTGCTTTTAGATGCATCAGCAGGATCTGGTAAGCTGTGATAACCTAGACTTGAAAACATGCTCAACTTATAGTTTTCCTTATCATAGTTGCTCTCCCATTTTAAAGCAACGGCTGTTACATCACTAAATCCCTCAACACGAGTTCTTCGCTGAAAAGTATAGAAAGGTTCTTTTCCCCATTCTCTAGGTAAGAGCAGTCGGCCTCCGTCTCCAATCCTTGTAAAGGCTAAAGATACAGCACTTTTCGAAATGTCTTTCTTTACCATGAATCCAAAACCGTTAGCAGATTCGTCTGCTTTGTATTGAAGTACCCCAGAATTATTTCCCCCGTCTCCTACTTTGCTTTGATAAATAAACTGGCTAGAAATATGCCAATCCTTATCCGATCCTAAATCGAATTTAGCTTCTGTAAAAATTGTATTCGAAATATTGTCGGTGTAATAATTCCAAAGAGCTAAATCCAATCCACTAGAAAAGCGATAGCCCAATTTCACGATGGCTATATAATCAGACTCCGTTACATCTCGGTATTGGCTGCTATTGCCGTCTGTTCCCACACCAATGCCGCCAGCACCCAATGTGTTTCCGACATTCTGAAATTCACCAGTGAACCGGGAAGAAATCCTGTCTATAAAACCAGCTTCCGCATTAAAACCTTCCACAGACGAGTACTTATACCATAGCCCTTTGATGGCATTTGGAAATGGCCAGCCTTCACCATTTATCAGGGGTGTATCTTCAATAAACCTCCCTACTCTTATTAAATGACTATCGAATTTGAAGTCGAGGTAAAACTCTGGTAGACTGAATTCTGTTGATCCCGACATCAATCTACTATTCCAAAGGTTAGTCTCGTAAATTGGCCCTGAGCCTGTTGTTTGATCTCTTTTATCAATACCACCCGTTCCATAATGAACCAGTCCATTTCCTGAAACACCAAATTTAAGCCAATCACGCAGTTTAATATGGTAGCCAACTCTACCATAAGAAGCCAAAATGGAGAAGTCTTCTAGGCTTCCTTTGTTGGAAGTTTGCATATAACGAGTAGTCACCTCTGCGGACCAAAAGCCACGCTCTTTTTCTCCTTCTTGAGCCAAAACAGCTATAAATGGAAGAATAAAAAAGCAGATCAAGAATAGAGATCGAGTTCGTTTCATGGTTTCTAATGTGGAAGTTTATGTCTTATTTTTCCGTAAACATAAGTGCCAGATAGCCCCGATGCAATGGCCACGAAAATAACAAACACACCATTACCAGCCAAAATAAACATTGGGCCTGGGCAAGCGCCCGTTAAGGCCCAGCCAAAACCGAATATGATTCCCCCTAGAAGATATCGCCAAATTGAGAACTGCTTGGGAGCAATAACAACGGTTTTTCCCTGAGCGTCTTTCATTTTGGTTCGTTTGATTATTTGGGTAATTATAATTCCCGTCACCACCGCTGAACCAATTACGCCATACATATGGAAAGATTGAAAGCGGAACATTTCATAAATTCTGTACCATGAAATAAGTTCAGCTTTCGTTAATGTTATTCCGAATACTACTCCTAAAACTAAGTATTTAAAGTATTTCATTATCAGTAGTTTAAAGGGCTAATATTGAAGGAAGAACAAAGTAAGTGATAGTAAGACCTCCAATAAAGAAGCCTATGACTGCGATTAGCGAAGCAGGCTGCAAATCGCTTAAGCCTGAGATAGCATGACCAGAAGTACAACCACCTGCATAGCGAGTTCCGAAGCCAACAAAGAAGCCACCTAACACTATAAATACGAAACCTTTTAAAGTCAACAGTGCTTCAAAATTAAAGATGGACATAGGTACCATATCCGCCCCAACGTTTTCTAAACCGTAGCCTTCAAGTTCGGTAATGGTATTTTCTGAAAGCGCAATGGCATCTCCAGATGTCAAGTATTGGCTGGCAATGAATCCGCCAAGAATGGCACCTAATGCAAACACTAGATTCCAAGTCTGCTTTTTCCAATCAAAATCAAAAAAGTCGCAAGATTTCCCCGCCCCAAACATGGAGCAGATGGTTCTGAAATTAGCAGAAAAACCAAAACTATTTCCGAAATAGATTAAGGCAAACATTAACAATGCAATAGCTGGACCTGCAATCCACCATGGCCATGGTGAGCTGATCAGCTCAATAAAATTGTTCATAAAAGAGTTGAAATGAGTATAAAATAAATCCAGCTACTCTTAGACCAAGGTTGGCCAAAAGTAGCTGGAAGAATAGTTTCCTTTTTCTAAAGGGTTACTTATTAAGTGTCGTAGGACAAACGAAATTTGTTACTGGTAAATCAGTTTCGCTGATAGCTTTAAAGCCTCCCGCTACATCAATTACCTTATCGAAACCTCTTGCCTTCAGTATTGAAGAGAAAATCATGGAACGATACCCTCCTGCACAATGAATGTGGTAAGATTTGTCCTTGCTGATTTTACCCATGTTTTCATTAATGTAATCAAGCGCCACGTTTTCGGCACCATCAATATGCTCTGAAGAGTACTCAGTAGGGTTTCTTACGTCAAGCACATTCAAATCGCCAGACTTAAACTCTTCTGCTAACTGAGTAGCTGGAATAGATTCAATAGTATCAATTTCTTTACCTGCCTTCTTCCATGCCTCAATTCCGCCTTTCAGATAGCCCAAAGTATTGTCGTAACCTACTCTAGATAATCGTGTCACGACTTCTTCTTCTCTGCCTTCTTCAGCCAAGAAAATAATAGGCTGTTTTAAGTCTGTAATTAATGCTCCCACCCAAGGGGCGAAACTTCCATCGATACCAATAAATATAGAGTTGGGAATAAAACCGTCCTTGAAGTCACCTTGCTTACGGGTATCTAAAATCAAAGCTTCTTCATGGTTTGCTATGGCTTCAAATGTTTCTACATCTAAAGGAACACTTCCCTTTTCGAGAATTTCATCTAAACCAGAAGCTCCCGTTTTGTTTAACATGGCATTTTTCTGAAAGTACTGTGGCGGAGGTAAAATACCCGTGGTAACTTCTTTTATAAACTCTTCACGCGTCATATTCGCACGAAGTGCATAATTCACTTTCTTTTGATTACCTAGTGTATCGGAAGTCTCCTTGCTCATGTTTTTACCACAGGCAGAGCCCGCGCCATGTGCTGGATAAACAATTACATCGTCTGGTAAGGGCATAATTTTATTTCGAAGACTATCGAATAACATGCCGGCTAAATCCTCTTTCGTTAAATCAGATTTAATGGCCAAATCGGGTCTTCCAACATCACCAATAAATAGGGTATCACCACTGAATAAGGCTTTTTCTTTCCCGTTTTCATCAAGGAGTAAATAGCTTGAGCTTTCTTGTGTGTGGCCTGGTGTATGCAGCACTTTGAACTTTACATTACCCAATTCGAAAATCTCACCGTCTTTCGCCTCATGAATTTCGAAATTGGTCGTTGCGCCTGGTCCGTAGATTATAGTAGCACCTGTTTTGCTGGCAAGGTCTAAATGGCCAGATACAAAGTCGGCATGGAAATGTGTTTCGAAAACATACTTAATCTTTGCGCCATCTTTAGCTGCTCTATCGATATATGTTTGCGTTTCTCGAAGCGGATCTATGATTGCCACTTCTCCATTGCTTTCAATATAGTAGGCTCCTTGAGCCAAGCATCCGGTGTAAATTTGATCTATTTTCATCTCTTTTAATTTTCTAGTTATGATGTTACGAGTAACACTACTTTTTTAACAATTGCTTGCTCTTTTCGTTCACCTGAACAGCAAAATTTGCATGGTGATTTTTAGAATCTTCCACTATAAAGTAGTTCACAGCCTCATCAGTAGTCATAAAAAACACTTCCGAAGCCTTTTCACTGAATAATTGATTTCTATGGAAAGCGTCACGAACAGGCCCAATTACTTCCGAAAAAATCAATTCGATTTCTTTCTCTTTTAAAGTGTGAATAAGGTCTCGAATACCATCCACTCCTGTGGCGTCAATGTATGAAACTGGGCCAGCGTCTATTATTACCTTTTTTAGTTTCCCTTCTCTTTTCTGAATCTCGCTAAGCACCCATTCTTTAATGGTTTGAATATTCACAAACGCAAATGGTGCATCCACACGAACTATGAGCAGGTGTTCCCAAGATTCTAAGTCGCTAAACCGTTTTTCGTTACGGTATTCTGTAAATCCTTTTATTCTTCCTAAAACCGCCATATGTGGATTAGCGGCTTTAAAAAGCAAGAGTAAAATTGACAAGGCCACCCCAGTAACAATTCCTTCAACCATACCAAAACTAAAGGTCACCAAGAAAGTAATGAGCATAAGGGCAAACTCCATTTTACTCGTGCGCCAGAGGTGTTTTAAATAAGCATATTCAATTAGGTTGACTACCGCAATCATAATAATGGAAGCCAAAATAGCTTTAGGCAGGTAGTAGAATAAAGGCGTTAAAAACAGTAATGTGAGCGTCACGATCACCGCACTGATAATACCTGCCAAAGGAGTCTTAGCTCCTGATTCGTAATTCACTGCTGAACGAGAAAAACCTGCTGTAGCCGGGAATGCTTGAAAAAATGAGCCAAACATGTTTGATGCGCCCAAGGCCATCAGCTCTTGATTTGGAACAATCTTATAGGTTCTTTCCTTTGCCTCCATGGCCTTTCCTACAGAATAGGCTTCTATGAAGGAAATCACAGCTAAAGTACCCGCGAGAGGAATTAATGTTTTGAAATGGGCCAAAGTGATTTCGGGAATAACAAACTGAGGCAAACCAGAAGGAATGTCCTGAACAATACTCACTCCCATATTTTGAAGGCCTAAACCATAGACTGCTCCAATCCCTATTATCAATGCGATAAAAGCCCCAGGTATTCTTTTGTTCCATCCCTTCAATGACTTTATAAGTACAATACCAGCCACTCCCACTGCCAAGGTGATCAAGTGTGTCTGGCCTATATTATTGAAGGCTGAAATGAGGATTTCATGACTCCTATTGCTCTTCACCAACTCCACTCCTATTAAATCTTTCAATTGATTGAGCGCAATGATAAATGCAACGGCAGAAGTAAACCCACTAATGACAGGTTTGGAGAGTAAATTGGTAATAAAACCCATTTTCAAAACCCCCAACATAAATTGCAAAGCCCCAACAAAAAAAGCAAGAAGTATGGCAAAGGCTAAGTAGGTTTCTGTGCCTTCAGTGGCTAAAATGGAGATGCCTGAAGCCACCAATAAAGAGTCCATGGCTACAGGGCCAACCGCCAGCTGGCGAGAAGTGCCCATGATGGCATAAATGAGTTGAGGAAAAATGGCGGTATAAAGGCCATAAACAGGCGGTAAACCTGCAATCATAGCATAGGCCATTCCCTGTGGAATCAGCATTACACCAACTGCTAAACCAGCAAAAACATCACCGTTAAGGTTTTGCTTCTGGTAATTTGGAAGCCAACTAAGAATGGGGAACAATCTTTTAATCACTGAATGCTAATTTGACAAGCCTTTAATTTCTCAATAACAGAACAAAGGTAACCAAAGTTAAAAGAAATGAATTGCCTTTGTAACATAGGTTACACAGCATTAACAGTCGCAGGTGAAATCTTCGATATGCTTATAGTTCTCAGCATATTGTCCATTTATACTGATCACTTTTTCTAATCGAATTTCATCACCAGTACTCAAAATAATAGTGTCGCTATCCTCATGATTGCCAATGCTTTTGATTAAAGCATCTACAGAATGGAACTCCTGATACTCATTAAAATAGGTGATTTTTGAATACCGCTTGCTAATAAGGCATTCATGAATCTTTGTTTCGAAAGGCGTAAGCATAAGAGATAAATGGTTTACGAAAGACAGGTTTTCCTCACAACATCGGAACAGCTAAAGGCCGTTCAAAACCAAACTAATAATTCATTTTTAATTTTCTATGGTTTTTATTCGTTCATGGAAATCAAACTGGCCCCAATAATTCTTAATTTCAATCAAATTTTAAGCAATGAGACATACCTACCTTCTTCTATGCATTCTTTTCTGCGCCTCCTTAAGTGCTCAAGACTTTACTCGACAAGATTCGCTTCGGGGAAGCATCACTCCTGAACGCGAATGGTGGGATTTGACCTATTATCACCTTTCCATCAAAACAGACATCGATCAGAAGTTTTTGAAAGGCACAAATTTGGTACAGTATAAAGTATTGAAGTCTGCACAACGCATGCAGATTGACCTGCAGTCTCCGATGCGGATTACGAAAGTAACGCAAGCGGGGAAGGATTTGAAAGTAGAGCAAGATGGAAATGCTTATTTCATTGAACTCGGTCAAAAGCAAACCAAAAACAGCGTTAATGAGATATTAATTGAGTTTGAAGGCAATCCAGTAATCAGCAAAAACCCACCGTGGAGCGGGGGTGTAACCTGGAAGAAAGACAGTAATGGTTTAGACTTTATTGCTACCAGTTGCCAAGGTGATGGGGCAAGTCTTTGGTGGCCCAATAAAGACCATATGTACGATGAGGTAGATAGTATGCTCATTAGTGTTACAGTACCCGAACATTTGATGAACGTTTCAAACGGTAGATTGAAGTCTGTAGATCAAAATGCGGATAAGACCAAAACTTATAACTGGTTCGTGGATAACCCCATTAACAATTACGGAGTGAATATGAACATTGGGGATTACGTGCATTTCTCGGAGGTTTTTGATGGAGAAAACGGCCCACTTGATTGCGATTATTATGTGCTGCGCGAAAACTTAGATAAGGCCAAAGAACAGTTTAAGCAGGCCTCACTTATGTTGAAAGCCTTCGAACATTGGTTTGGCCCTTACCCCTTTTACGAAGACAGCTATAAACTTGTGGAAGTACCTTATTTGGGCATGGAACATCAAAGCTCTGTCACTTATGGTAACAAGTATGCCAATGGTTATTTAGGGCGCGATGTAAGTGGAAGCGGTTGGGGCCTGAAATTCGACTTTATCATTATTCACGAATCTGGTCACGAGTGGTTTGCTAATAACATCACTTATAAAGACATGGCTGATATGTGGGTGCATGAAGGCTTCACCTCTTATTCAGAAAATCTATATGTGGATTACCATTTCGGTAAAGAGGCAAGCCAAGACTATGCGGTTGGCATACGTAAAAACATAGTAAATGACAGGCCTATAATTGGAACCTATGGAGTAAACGCCTCGGGTTCGAGCGATATGTACTATAAAGGCGCCAATATGCTCCACAACATCAGAACCATTATTGAAAATGATGAAAAATGGAGAGGAATTTTAAGGGGCTTAAACAAGGAGTTCTATCACCAAACGGTTACCACAGCTCAAATCGAGAATTACATTTCTAAAAAGGCTGGAATCAACTTATCTAAAGTGTTTGACCAGTATTTGAGGGACACCATGATTCCTGAGTTTGAATATAGCATTGAAGGAAGCAAACTTACTTATCAGTGGAAAAAGGTCGTCTATGGCTTTGATATGCCGTTGGATATTATGGTAAACGGGAAAAAAGTAAGGATTAAACCATCCACTAAAGCACAAACTAAAAAGTTTGATAGCACCATTCAAACAGTGGAAGTTGATCGTAACTATTACGTTACTAACAAAGAGATCAAAAAGTAAGATTTAACCCACTCTTTCCACCAATAGGCTTTCACAAACGGCTTTAGTGAAAGTTTCCGAAGCATGGTTTTGATAGCTTAAAACCATGCTCCCATCATAGGTTTCAATGGATTTGATTTCTATTTCGGTCCCTAAACTGAGTTCACGGCTGTTCAAGAATTTCAAGAACTCAGTGGAAGAGTGACCAAGGGCTGCAAGCTTGACCTTTCTGCCTGAACTGAATTTGCTAAGTGGCTCATATGCAGATTCTGAGATATTCCCTTGCCTATCAGGAATTGGTGAACCATGCGGATCGACCAAAGGGTGATCCATTAGCTCATCCATCCTTTCAAAAAGTGCAGACGAATTCACATGTTCCAATTGCTCTGCAATCTCGTGCACTTCCTCCCAGCCAAATCCCATTTTCTCAACCAAGAACATTTCGGTAAGCCTGTGCTTACGGACTATTAATGCAGCCGCTTTCCTCCCCTTTTCTGTAAGCGAAATTGGTTTGTACTTTTCATACTTCACCAAACCTTTGCTTTTAAGGTTTTTTACCATACTGTTTACGGTGGGATTACTCACATTAAGGGCCGCGCTTAATTCAGAAATATTAACCTCCATTTTCCCAACGGATAGCGAGTATAATGCCTTTAGATAATTTTCTTCAGTTTGTGAAGCCATGTCTTTTCTTCTCTGTGAAAGCAAAAGTATAAAATTTGTTTAGAAAACATTTGTTAGAAGACTCTAACATATTAGTTTTGTAATTCAAATTAATAAAATCGATTACTCTAGAGGCCATCATTTATGAAGCATCAAATACTGATTACACTCATAGGGATTTGCTTATCTTCATCTTCATTTGCCCAAACGAGTAGTTTATCGGGTACTGTTCATGACCAATATGATATTCTCGCCTATGCCACCGTAATTATAGCTGGTACTGATATTGGTACCAGCACAGACGCAAGAGGTAGATTTAAATTCGAAAAAATACCTCAAGGGAAATATAATCTCATGGTTAGTTCGGTGGGTTATGAAAACTATAGCCAAGCCATTGAAATCGTTGAAGGGAAAGAGCTCACACTTGATGTGAGCTTAACAGAAAGTAAATTAAATCTTAATGAAGTAGTGGTAACAGGGACAAGAACTGCCAAAAGAAGAGTCAACACTCCTGTAATTGTCAACTTGATGGACAGCAAGGAATTGGACAGGGTTGTTGCTACAAATCTATCGGAAGGCCTACGCTTTCAACCTGGCTTACGTGTTGAAACGGATTGCCAAACCTGTAATTATACCCAACTCAGAATGAATGGCTTGCAAGGTGGCTATTCTCAAATCCTGATTAATGGCAGACCAATATTCAGTCCATTGACTGGTCTTTATGGAATGGAACAGATTCCTGCCAACATGATTGAGCGGATTGAAGTAGTAAGGGGTGGCGTTTCGGCATTGTATGGATCAAGCGCTATTGGTGGCACAGTAAACGTGATTACTAAAGTTCCAGATAGAAATGAATATACACTTACCAACACCTTTCAAAGTATAGATGGCCAAGCTGCAGACAATATCCTTTCAGGAAATGCCACTTTAATTAATGAGGACGAAGATGCTGGAGCAACTTTTTTTGTGAACAACAGAACGCGGCAAGCTTATGATGCCAACGGTGACAATTTTTCGGAGGCACCAGAATTAAAAAACACATCCTTCGGAACTAACCTTTTCTATTTGCCCAGCAAAGATCAAAAGCTTTCCATAAGCCTGAGTAGCATCAACGAGTATCGCTTTGGTGGAGAAATAGTAAGTAAACCTGCTCATTTGGCTCAACAATCTGAAGAAAGGACGCATAATATTTTTATGGGCAGCCTAGACTATCAGGTTAACTTTAATGAAAATAAGAACTCTTTCATTTTCTATTATGGAGGGCAAAAGACGGACAGACAGCATTACACGGGTATCATTCCTGATAACAGTCCAGCGCTCGAAGAATTCCTTGCCAATCCTCCCTACGGTACTTCAGATGTGGTGACGCATCAAGGAGGCGTTCAAATGAATAATAGGTTTGATGAGTTTTTAGGCGGGAATGCGGTTTTAACTTTTGGTGCCGAATATGTCCACGACAAAGTATACGATCAAATTGAGGCTTACAATTACCTTATTGATCAAACCACAAGGAATATAGGGACATTTGTTCAGCACGACTGGGATGTTAGTCCTCAACTAAATCTGCTTACAGGTTTTAGACTAGACAAACACAATTTAATGGACAAGGCCATCTTTAGTCCTAGGGTCTCGCTTCTTTATAAACTAAAACCAACAGCGCAGATAAGGTTGGGTTGGGGTACTGGGTTTAGAGCACCGCAGGCCTTTGATGCTGATCTTCATATCGCTTTTGCTGGGGGTGGAATTTCTAGAATTTCATTGGCTGACAATCTGAAAGAAGAGCGTTCAAATAGTTTAACAGCCTCTTTTAATTACGACAAAGCCACTGAGCACGTTATTGCGGGCTTCACCCTAGAAGGGTTTTATACCAATTTAAAGGATGCCTTCTTCTTGTCTCCATTAGGGACAGATGCCTTTGGTGAGCGTTTCGAAAAGCGCAATGGCGATGGCGCTACGGTGCGTGGAATCACCTTAGAAACCAGAGCCAATTTTGATTATGTATTTGAAGTAGACGCTGGTTTCACCATTCAATCGAGTCTATTTACTTCACCAGTTGAAAACATTGAGGGTTTGCCTGAAAAGCGTGAGTTTTTAAGAACCCCAAACCATTACGGTTATGCTACACTTACTTATACACCAGTAAAAAACTGGTCCTTAAGTGGGAACTTGGTTTATACAGGCACAATGGAACTGGTTCATTTTGGAGGCTCAGCCACTGGAAATAGCGAAGACAAATACTACAGCTCTCCTACTTTTACAGAGTTAGGAATAAGGCTTGGACATATGGTAGATATACCTAAAATCGATACCAGTCTTGAGTTTTTTGGGGGAATTAAAAATGTTTTCGATGCATATCAGAGTGATTTTGACTACGGTAAAAACAGGGATAGCAATTATGTTTATGGCCCAAGCCTGCCACGTACCTTTTTCTTTGGACTAAAAGTGAAATCCAACTAGTTTTCAGCATGGCAAAACGGACATTAAACATATTGACAATATTTTTGCTTTGGTCAAGTATTATGGCCACTGGACCGAATCAGCTACACGCTCAAAAAACAGATCAGATAAACTGGCTCAACTTTGAGCAACTGGAAGACTCACTTAAAGTAAACCCAAAAAAGGTTTTTGTTTACTTCAATGCTGATTGGTGTACTTACTGCCATAAAATGGATCGTAATGTATTTGAAGATCCAACCATCATAGAGCGTTTTAATAAAGATTACTATGTGGTAAAAATGAATATTGAATCAGAGGATACTATAATTTTTGGCAACACTGAATTCAAGAATAAGAATGCCAATAAACGAATGTCTGTCCACGAAATCCCTTTGATGATGGCCAGCAGAAAGGGGAAGCCTTTTTCACTACCCGCCATGGTTGTATTGAATGAGAATTTCGAAGCTACGGCCCGTTACTTCCAATATTTAGATGCTCAACAGATGCTTGAGATATTAGAAAACTAATATATACTTGACCTATATATGAAATCAGAATCGTTAAGCGAAGTCCACTCTACGGTACGCACCGACAAAAAAGGTTGGAGAAAGGTTTTAGCATTTCTAGGCCCTGCCTATTTAGTAAGTGTGGGCTATATGGACCCAGGAAACTGGGCAACCGATATTGCAGGGGGGTCGGAATTTGGCTACAAGCTAATTTGGGTGTTACTCATGTCCAATATAATGGCCTTGTTGCTCCAATCGTTAAGTGCCCGTTTAGGGATTGTAAAAGGCCTAGACTTAGCACAAGCGTCTAAAAATGCCTATCCAAAATGGGCTAACATTCCTCTTTATATTCTAGCTGAAATAGCCATTGCAGCTTGCGACTTGGCTGAGATTGTGGGGATGGCCATTGGTTTAAGCTTATTGTTCGACCTACCCTTGATTTGGGGGGTGAGTATTACCGCATTAGATACATTTCTGCTCCTTTTCCTACTTAAAAAGGGAATGCGGGTAATGGAAGTTTTTATCATTTCTTTGATCTTTATCATAGGTGTTTCTTTTATCATACAAATGATTGTCGTTGCGCCTGTGTATGGCGATGTGGTGAAGGGCTTTGTTCCTTCTGACCTAGGCGGAAACGCATTATATCTCGCTATCGGTATTATTGGGGCTACGGTGATGCCCCATAACCTGTACTTACATTCTTCATTAGTTCAAACTCGAAAAATTGATCGCTCTTTTCAAGGATTAAAAAAGGCGATTAAGTACAATTTCATTGATACTGTGATTGCCTTGAATATGGCGTTTTTTGTTAATGCTGCCATTCTAATTTTAGCTGCTGCCGCCTTCTATACCAATGGTTTTTATAATGTGGCCGAAATTCAAGATGCTTCTATTTTATTGGAAAATCTTTTTGGTAGCATTGCACCAACATTCTTTGCCATTGCTTTGATTGCTGCTGGCCAAAGCTCAACAATCACGGGCACACTGGCAGGTCAAATTGTAATGGAAGGACATTTGAACTTAAGAATTCAGCCTTGGCTCAGAAGGTTGATTACTCGATTATTGGCTATTGCTCCTGCCTTATTTACCATTATCTATTTTGGTGAAGAAGCCTTAGGAAGTCTCTTGATCCTTAGTCAGGTAGTTTTGAGTTTACAATTGGGGTTCGCTGTAATTCCACTCATACATTTTAACTCAGACAAAAAAATGATGGGAGAATTTGCGATCAAACCTTGGGTAAAAGGACTTGCTTGGTTAATAGCAGCCATCATTGTGTACTTAAATATCACCTTGGTTATTGATGAAATCAGCTCTTGGGCGATTAACTCTGGTGATAATAAAGTTTATATATACACTATTGTCATCCCTATTGCCCTCGCTTGTCTCGCGTTATTGGTCTATGTGTTTATCCACCCTTTCCTTAACAAAAATAAAGAAGAAGAGCCTAATGAAACTAACCATTTACCGCATGGACAAGCTGAAGACTTTTCTGAAGAACTGATTATTGAATACAAGCACATTGGTATTACTATTGATTTCTCTGGCAATGACCAAACCATCATTCAGAACGCATTAAAACAGGGAGGGAAATCCGCTACTTACATTTTCATACATGTGGTAGAGAGTGCTGCTGCGCGTTATTTAGGTAAGAATACCCTTGATAATGAAACTCAACTTGATATTGATAACCTAAAGCAATATCAGAAAATGTTGGAAGAGCTAGGCTATAAAACGGAGCAAAAAATTGGCTTTGGAAGTGCGCCAACAGAGATTGTCAAAATTGTGAAGGAGAACGATATCGATATGCTTGTTATGGGCGCTCACGGCCACAAAGGCCTTAAGGATTTGGTTTTCGGAACCACCTTAGATGTCGTGCGTCACAAAGTAAGTATTCCTATTTTGATCATCAGCTAAGCACAACTGATGATTTAGGATTAAAAAAGGCATTAAGCGGAATTTCCTGCTTAATGCCTTTTTTTGTTTATCGGTCACCATCGATTATCCTTCCAAGGCCACCCAAAATAGAGCCCTCTCCTTTTGAAGAACCACCTGCTCTTGGTGCATGTTGAATAATTCTATCTGCTAATCTAGAAAATGGTAAGCTTTGTAAATAAACTGTCCCAGTACCTCTCAATGTAGCCAAGAATAACCCCTCACCACCAAAAAACATAGATTTCAAGTTACCTGCTCGCTGAATATCATAATCAATACCGGGAGAAAAAGCTACAATACAACCTGTGTCAACACGAAGTGTTTCTCCATTCAATTGGCGTTTCACTACGGTACCACCGGCATGCATAAATGCCATTCCATCACCTTTAAGTTTCTGAAGAATAAAACCTTCGCCACCAAAAAAACCAGCGCCTAGCTTCCTACTAAAGGCTATAGAAACGTTTGTACCCATAGCGGCACAAAGAAATGCATCTTTCTGGCAAATAATACTCTGACCAATTTCATTTAAATCAATAGGAATAATTTTGCCAGGATATGGTGCAGCAAAGGTTACTTTGCGTTTTGCGCGACCCAAATTGGTGAAATGGGTCATAAAAATGGATTCACCAGTTAGCACTCGTTTCCCGACACTTAGTAGTTTCCCGAAAATGCCGTTATCTGGTTCCGATCCGTCCCCCATTTTGGCCTGAAAATCAATATCTTCTTCCATCCAGTTCATGGCGCCTGCTTCGGCAATTACTGTTTCCTGTGGATCAAGCTCTATTTCCACCATTTGCATGTCATCGCCATGCAATTCATAATCTATTTCGTGTGATCTCATGATTCATAATTTGACTTGAAAATGTTTAAAAAAGAGAGTACTTCCAAATGGACTAAAGTGATTTTTGATATTTGCTTTTAAGCATTTTCGATGCTTGGGTATAACCTCCCCCGATACCATCAACAAAATGAACATGATCAGCCTCCATACTTCTCACATAGCAAGAAAGAATCGAGGCATTTGTAATGTGGTAACCAAAATGAATTTCCCCTTCATCTTCCATTTTAGCCAAGCTAGAAATGAGTGATTTACACTGATCTGTAGTACCAGAAATTACAGTGTTAATTCTTCCATCAATCACCAATGTATCCGAAGATTCAACCATATTAATCAGATATCGCTTCCCCTTTTTTGAGTTCGATAGATACGACTTCCCAATGAAAGTCATCATGGAGGCTGATAAGGTTCGGAAGAAGCTTCTCTGCCCCAGCTTCACCCTAATTTCGTCCTGCAATTTTGTAAAACCTGGGTTCAGATTGAGCTTTGCTAATGAAATGGGATTACGCTTTGCGATGTCACCATAAATCCCTTCCATTTCCAGCATTACTTTGGCCATCATTGCATGTTGTTCGGCTGGATCGATCACATCAACCAAAAGGCTTAATACTTCATTCCCCGTGTTTGGTGCTTTTATCTCATTCCACCTACAATTCATGCCCTCAAGCGATAAATAGCCCAATTGATTAGTGTCTAACGTTAGAGGGGAATGGCTATTTTTCAGTACTTTTTCGGCATAATGCAGACCCGAACCAACAATAACAGGCGATACTAATGTTTTGGTGATTTGAGCTTTAGCAATCATTATATTATGACCATTTTCATAGATTTCAGAAACGGGTATAGAACCTACTCTCAAGTCTAAATCAAAGTTCTTTTTTGTATTCTGCCTATGTTCAAGCAATGCGTTTAAAGTCTCTCCCTTTAAAGCCAAAGGAACAAGCATAGCTGCTCCATCCCCACCAAAGAAAAATGGTATTTCGATATTTGTTTTATGAGCAATATTTAACCCTGCAATAATACTCCCAGTGGCAATTAAATTGACAAGTTGATGTTTGCCATTCTTAATGCTGTTGGTCGAATTTTTAATATCTGTGGTGATCACAACCCAATCGGGCGGACAACGGGAAAACATCGCTTCGTTGGCCAAGAGCTGGCTAATTGTGCTCTTTTGAATGGGAAGGCGAGTATAGAACTTATTGTCTGACAATTATAGTGTGCTGTAGAGATAGCTTTGCCTATGTATTACTTTATCGATTTAACTTTTAGAATTAAGCCATTTTTCCGCTTTCTTCAATTCTTTAAATGCATGGAATTCAACGGGTTTCAAACGAAGTCCTAAATCAATGCCTGAAAATCGAGCAATAAATTTGGGAGAGAGTATATGTGCCATGTATCGTAAACCAGTTCGAACGGCCACAGGTAATACGTTGGCCTCTATCCATTCATTGATCTCCAAAAAATTACTGGTAAGTAAACTATTATCGTTCAATAACTTTCTACAACCGGAAATAGCAAGCAGGTCCAAGTAAGCTTGAGTTCCTCTTTTAACATCCTCAAGTTCAATGTCTCCAATCCAATTGATATAGATCCAACCGTTCTCTTGATCGAGCTTCGCTTCGTAGAAAATCTCGTTTTGGGCGTTTCGGATTATTTGTTTGTTCATGGCTTTATCTTCGACATGATAAACCAAAAAATTGAAAAAATGATGTAGTTAGTCCAAAAAAAATACTAAGCCATCATTTAAACTCATGCTCTAATCGTATCAAAACGACACGGCTACTCCTTTTCGGAAGAACCTTTCGTATTAAAACCATGCGAAATTTGACCGATAAAGCTCTTTGGGAATTTCTTCACTCCTGGGAAGCCGAGTTTAATATCCTTTCCACTATGTGGGATATAGGCTGTTCTGAAAATGTAATCCCAAAGACTTAATGTTAAACCAAAATTGACTCCGGTTCTTCTTTCTTTTGGTAAATCATGGGCATGGTGCCACATGTGCATGTTAGGGTTATTGAAAATGTATTTTAAATAACCCAATCTCACATTGATGTTGGCATGGTTCCAATGCCCCACCGCTAGGGTAAACATATGGACGAAGAAAAAATCATCAATTCCGAAGCCAATCATGGCCAACGGAAGATATTCAATAGTTCTATATACGATGGTTTCCATCCAATGATAGCGTAAGTGGGCTGCAAACCCCATCTGCTCTACCGAATGATGCACTTTATGAAATTCCCACAGCTTTGGTGACGCATGTAGTAACCTGTGTATCCACCATTGGATAAAATCTCGAATGATGAAAAGCATAAAGAGTTGCGCAATTTTGGGCCACGTTTCAATCTTTAAGGCGACTACATTAGTAAGGCCAAAAACGCCTAAAAAGTCATTGAATAAGTTTACAAAAACATCAGACAGCGCATTGAATATAATAAGTGAGAAAAGAAAAAAGTTAAAGAACATATAAAAGGCATCGAGCCAAAAGTCCTTCCTAAATTTAGGTTGCTCTTTTCTCCAAGGCCTAAGCCATTCCCAAACAAAAAAGAAAAGTGACAAAAGAATTAATCCCCAAAAGTAATTCTGCCAAAGGGGCTTATAGTCATACTGAAAGGTGATTTCGTTCCAGATATAATTTGCATATCCGGTGTAAGATTCCTTCGCTAATTCCCAATATCTGTTCATTTCAATTTTATCTGTGACCACTAACATAACCATTTACCCTTTGTGTTAAATAAAAGTTCCAGAATTATCCCAATGGATGTTCATTTACTTATTGGTCGAAAATTCATTTAACCACTTTATTATGAAATTGAAATTACGAAGTACTGCAATCTTAGCCTTGGCTTTTGTTGCAATCGGCAGCTTACCTGAGGACTTACAGGCCCAGAGAAAAAAGAACGAAACTACTACGGAGCAGACGGCTCCTGAAACTAAGCCTGAGAAAAAAGAAAAAGGTTACTCAGACCTTGTAAAAGGACTTACCGAGGATGAAGGAATTTTTAAGCTTTATCAAAAAGACGATAAGGTCATGTTCGAAATCCCTAAGTCGGAATTAGGTAAGGACATGCTTTGGGTAACTCGAGTAGTTGCAGTACCCGAAAACTTCGGTGGTTTTATAGGCAGTGGTTGGAAAATGAGTGAGCAAATAGTAAAATGGGAGAAGTTAAATGAAAACATCCTACTCAAGTCTATTTCATTCAACAATGTAGCAGACACTACGGATGCCATCTCTAAATCAGTGGCAGACAACAACTTGTCCCCTATTATCGGTTCTTTCAAAATAGAAGGACAACCAGATGGTTCAGAGGCTTACTTAATTGATGTAAGTAAATTCTTCACCCAGGACACAAAAGCCATTAGCGCGATAAGTAATGGAATGCGAACGCAGTTTCAAGTACGTAGACTTGACAACGAAAAGAGTTATTTGTCCTCGGTAAAGAGTTTCCCGATCAACGTAGAAGTGCGTCAGGTAATGACTTATGATGCAGGAAGACCTCCTTCAAATTCTGAATTAGGTTTAATGACTGTCGAAGTAAGTCAGTCGATGATTAAATTACCCGAGAACAAAATGATGCCTAGGTTGGCAGATGAGCGTGTTGGCTGGTTTACTCAAAGCAATATCAATTATAGCTCCCTAAAACTAAAAGGTGATCAACAAACCTTCTTAAAAAGATGGAGATTAGAACCCAAAGACCCTGCTGCTTACGCTAGAGGTGAATTGGTTGAGCCTATCAAACCTATTATTTACTACTTAGACCCTGCTACTCCAGAAAGGTTTGTAAAGTGGTTTAAACTTGGAATTGAAGATTGGCAAGTAGCTTTTGAAGCCGCTGGTTTTAAAAACGCCATCATCGCCAAAGAGCCTCCAAGCAAAGAGGAAGATCCAGATTGGTCTCCAGAGGATGCTCGTTATTCAACGGTGCGCTACGTAGCCAGCATGACAAGAAATGCAGTTGGGCCAAGCACTGCCGATCCTAGAACAGGTGAAATTATTGAGAGTGATATTGTATGGTTTCATAATCATTTGAGGTCATATCGAAACTGGTACATGATTCAGACAGGCGCTGCAAACCCTTTAGCAAGAAGCCTTGATGTGCCAGAAGATGAGATTGGTGAAATGATGAGAGCTGTAATTGCCCATGAAATAGGCCATGCACTTGGTTTACCTCACAATATGAAAGCCAGTTCAGCCTACCCGGTTGAAAAATTAAGAGACCCTGAGTTTACGCAAGAATATGGTGTAGCCCCTACCATTATGGATTACGCTCGTGTAAACTACATTGCACAACCTGGTGATGGTGTAACTCGCTTTATCCGCAAAATTGGTCCTTACGATAAGTATTCCATCAACTGGGGCTATAGAGTAATTCCTTCTGCCAATACACCACAAGCCGAATCTAGCACATTAGACAAGTGGATAATGGAAAAGGCCAATGACAGAATGTATCGTTTTGGAAGTAGTAACGGAAGTAACCCCGAAGCACAAACGGAAGATTTAGGCGATAACGCTGTAATGGCAAGTATGTACGGAATGGAGAACCTCAAAAAGGTAGTGCCTAACTTATTGACTTGGACCACTACCGCTGGTGAGGATTATACTGAAACCAACGAAATCTATGGTGAAATCATTGGTCAATGGAGACGTTTCACGGGACATGTAACTACCGTGATCGGTGGTATTACGGAAGACTTGAAATCAGCTGATCAGTCTGGTTCAGTATTCAACGTAGTTCCAGAAACTTATCAAAAGGAAGCCATGGCATGGATGCAGAAATATGCTTTCAGTACGCCTGATTGGTTACTTGATGAAGAATTGCTTAGAAGACTTGAAAACTATGGTGCCGTAAATCGTATCAGTGGAACTCAGTCTTCTTTCCTAAATTCAGTTTTAGACCCCACTAGGGCACAAAGATTAATTGAAGCAGAGGCCTTTAAAGGCAGAAACACCTATACCATTTATCAACTTTTTGGTGATATGAGAAAAGGTTTGTTTTCTGAGCTTACTTCAGGTAATGAAATTGATACTTACCGTAGAAACTTACAGAGATCGTTTGTTGAAAAGCTTGAATCGTTAATGACCACTGATTCAAATTCATTCCAGGCAAGACAAGTGAATGTTGCACAATCGGATATTCGTCCAGTAGTAAAATCCGAATTAAAAGCACTTCAACAAGAGATCAAAAGTAATAAAGGCAAATTTACAGACAGGGCTAGTTCAATTCATTTAGAAGATCTATTAGATCGAATAGCTGAAATTCTTGATCCGAAGTAAATTAGGTTATCGATTCTTTAAAAAGGCCTTCTCAGGAATTTCTGAGAAGGCCTTTTTGTTTTCAATAGCTCAAAGTGAATACTAATCCCTTAATCTCAGCCCCCAGGCCTCTGGATCAAGCTATTTTAACCTGAACCTAGTTCAATCACTCGTTATTCTTCGTTCATTAATGTAGCCCTCATTAAGAAGCAGACTACACAGTCGTGTAGAAAACGATACACAACTAAATCCTAAATAATATAAATATTATAAGTTTTCATTTACGAATAAGAAAGAATCGAGTTAAAAGCCGCTGTCGGCAGGATTCTGGTCGCAATATGAGTATAACCAAAATTCGAAAAGATGAAAAAGATATACCTATTACTCATTTTGAGCTTGTTTACGCTTTCAACCACAGCTCAAACAAAATATGACCCAATAAGATTTGAAGTCGGAGTTACCAATAACAAGATTGAGCTAAAGGAGCTAGAAAGACCCTTCGATTTAAGTAACCTAAACGCATTTGGAATTAGGGTGGCTTCTGAACTTTATATTAACCCTAGCTTTAATGCCGCACTAAGTGCAACACGAGGGAAATTAAGATTTGACAATATTTTCCGTGGAACGGTAACAGATTTAGATGCCCGATTGACCTACAAGTTTAATAACGGTTATATATTACCTGAAGACGCCCGAGTTTCTCCTTTTATTTCATCCGGTTTTGGAATGACAAATTTAGATGACCAAGAATACTACTTTGGGGAATTTCAAGAATCTCATGCGATGATCCCATTTGCCGCAGGTTTAAACTGGAGAGTCAACCCGAAAACAGACCTTGTTACACAGGCCACTTTCAAAAACTCAATTGACGACACTTATAACTACATGCAATACTCGCTTGGTGTAAAATTCACCTTTAAAAGAAACAAGGACAGCGATGAAGATGGTGTGTTCGATAGAGATGATGCCTGTCCCGAAATGGCTGGGCCTATTTCTAACAATGGTTGTCCATTGGATGATGACGACAACGATGGTGTAGCCAACATTTATGACGCATGTCCAAATGTAGCTGGAACATTAAATGGTTGCCCAGATACTGACGGAGATACAGTACCAGATATTTACGATGCTTGTCCAAATACAGCAGGAGACCCTGCATTAGGTGGATGCCCAGATTCAGATAATGATAGTGTGGTGGATTCACAGGACCCTTGCCCTAACACATATGGTATAATAAACGGATGTACACAACAAGCCATTGAATCGATGATTCCTGAATCAGAAGAGCATATTAAAGTCAAATTGATCGAAGCTGCTGAAAACATTCTTTTCGAGCTAGATGAAGCAACTTTGACTCAAGCTTCTTACGAAGCATTAAATGACATTCTGAATGTATTACAGAATAACCCTAGTATGAAGCTTGACATCAATGGTCATGCAGATAATACGGGCTCTGTAGATTACAATTACCAGTTATCTAAAAATAGAGCAGAAACTGTACGAAAGTATTTTATAGGCAAAGGAATTGCTGCCAATAGATTAATGGCTGAAGGTTTCGGAGAAAGAGCCCCTAGAACTGATAACGACACTTCAGGTGAAAGAGCGCTGAACAGAAGAGTTGATATCGATTTTATTATCAGTAACAAGTAATCATAAGAACTATAAAGTCTTAAAAATGCCTACTCAGAAAATTTGGGTGGGCATTTTTTTTTATTCCAACTAAATTTTGAAAGGGTTTTCAAAGTAAGTCCTATCACTAAATAGTTAGTAATAACTCTGAGTTTCAACTGATATACGCCTCCAATTGAAGAATAATGATAATTATGGATGTCTTCGAATTGGAATCTTACCACTCCTATATTTGGCTTTGAAAAAGTGCCGTAGTTTCTTATATATTAGGTTTTTAATTTTCAACAATTCAAAGCGCTAAGAATGAAACTACTACTTACGAAAACCATTCGCGCGGTTTTCCTTATGCTGCTAACGGTAAGCACAATTGGCTTAAATGCTCAAAGTGATCCATCCGGAGAATCAGCAGTAACCCGAACCTTCGCCATCACCAATGCAACGGTGATTCAAGCACCTGGTAAGGAGTTAAAAGGAGCAACCGTAGTGATTAAAAATGGCCTAATTCAGGCCGTAGGCACCAATGTAACGGTACCTAAAAATGCTCAAGTAATTGACGGCAAGGACATGTTTGTTTATGCTGCCTTTATTGACGGTTTGTCTAACACAGGTGCAAAACGCCCTGAAAACATGCCTCGCCCAAATAACCTTTTCAGCCCAGATCCTCCAAACGATTATGCAGGAATAACTCCAGAGCATAGTCTTTTGGATCAATTGGACATTGAAAGCAACACAATCGCTTCATTGAGAAAAGAAGGATTCGGAGTTTCTCACTCTGTGCCTTTCGGAAGAATGCTTCCTGGCTCAGGTTCTATCATCCTTTTAGGAGATAAAAAACACGCTGATGAGCTTGTGCTATCTAAAGATATCTCTATGTTCACCCAATTCGCAGGTGCTCCAGGTGCTTACCCAGGCAATGTATTGGGAATTATGGCCAAATGGAGAAACCTTTATCGTAATGCTGAAAACAACAAAAAGCATTATGATTCATATGCTCAAAACCCAAGTGGTATTGAAAGACCAGAAAGAGACAGAGTGACTGAGGCTTTCTTCCCTGTTGTTACAAAACAACAATCAGTAATGTTTGATGTATCTAGTGTTCTTGAAGTTCAGAGAGCCATTAGGTTACAAAAAGACTTAGGTTTTAAATTGATGGTTGGTAATGTAAAACAAGCATGGGATTTAGGTCAAATGTTCAAAGACAACGGTACAGGTGTATTCTTGTCTCTAGATTTACCTGATGCTCCGAAAGAAGCGAAAGGAAAAGATTTAGATGAGATGACAGAAGAAACCAAAAGGTTAGAAGCTAGAAAAGTAGACTTCTACAAAAAATACGTAGGCCAAGCTGCTTCTCTTGCCACTTCAGGTGTGAAATTTGGTTTTTCTTCACTTGATGTGACAAGCACTAAAGTAAAGGCCAACTTATTGACCATGATAGAAAATGGCTTAAGTGAAACTGATGCTCTTGCTGCCCTTACCACAAATGCTGCTGGCATTTTGGGAATTGATAAGATCACAGGAACTGTAGAAACTGGTAAAATTGCCAACATTATGGTGAGCAATGCTCCTTACTTCACTAAAGATTCTCAAATCAAGTTCATGTTTGTGGATGGTGATAAGTATGACTTCGAAATCAAAGAGAAAAGTGCAGCAGGAAATGGTAACAGAGCAGGGTCTGCTGCTGCTGGAAATGACCCAATTGTTGGGACTTGGTCTTATAACTTCGAAACACCTCAAGGTGCCTCTACTGGTAAAATGACTTTCGCTAAAGATGGCGGTACATATACTGGCTCAATGACCAGCAATGACGGTGCCCCTGATGCCAACATGCAAGAAATAGTTTTTGCCAATGGCACACTTAGCTTCATCTTTATGATAGATGCAGGAGGTCAATCTGTTGAATTAGTTGTTTCTGGAACCGTTACTGGCAACCAATACGATGCAGAGGTTACAGTTTCTGCTTTCAATTTCTCTACTCCGATGAGTGCTACTAAAGACGGCCAATAAAATCTGAAAACATGAAAAAGAATATTTTAATACTAACACTTATTCTCTTTACTGGCTTTGTTGCAAAAGCTCAGGTAAAGAAAGGAGATGTGCTGATTAAGAATGGAACCGTTTTGACCATTACCAAAGGAACTTTGGACAATACAGACGTTCTCATTAAAGACGGCAAGATCTCTAGAATTGGAAAAAATCTTAAAGCTCCCAATGGAGTTCAAGAGGTTGACGCTACAGGTAAGTTCATTATGCCTGGAATTATCGATGCACACTCGCATATTGCTCTTAGCTCTGTTAACGAAGGCACAAGCCAAGTAACAGCTGAAGTAAACATGGGCGATGTTATTGATCCATTTGATGTTTCTATTTATAGAGCATTGGCTGGAGGTGTAACTTCTACGCACGCACTTCACGGTTCTGCTAACGTAATTGGTGGAGAAAGCGAAACCTTAAAACTTCGTTATGGAACTTCTAATCCTGAGGAATTGAAGTTCGAAGATGCTCCAAGAACAATTAAATTCGCTTTGGGTGAAAACCCAACTAGAGGTGGTCGTTCTCGTGGCATTCAGCCTTCAAGCCGTATGGGCGTTGAGGCTATGTTGAGAAATTCATTTAACGATGCTATTGCTTACAGATCTACATGGGCTGCTTACAAAGCAGACAAAAACCCAAGAAAAGTAGCTCCAGAATATGATTTAAGAATGGAGACTTTGGTTGATATTCTTGATGGTAAAGTTTTGGTGCATTGCCACTCTTACCGTGCGGATGAGATTTACATGTTGTTGAAAGTTTTCACTGATTTCGGAATCAAGAAACTCACCTTCCAACATGCAAACGAAGCGTACAAAGTAGCTTCTGAATTGGCTGAATTTGGAGCAAGCGCTTCAGTTTTTGCTGACTGGTGGGCATATAAATTAGAAGTATACTGGTCGACAGCCTACAACGCTACTATTCTTACAAGAAATGGCGTGTTGACTTCTATCAACTCTGATTCTGGCGAATTGATTCGTCACTTATTCCATGAAGCTGCTAAAACGCAGAAATATGGTGACTTAAGCGATGATGAAGCCCTTTCTTTAATCACATTAAACCCTGCCAAACAATTAGGTATCGACAACAGAGTTGGTTCAATTGAAGTAGGAAAAGATGCTGATATCGCAATCTTTGAGGGTCATCCCCTATCTGTTTATGCTATTCCAGTAATGACTTTCGTGGATGGTGTAAAATACTTTGATAGAGCCAATGATATAGCTGACCAGCGTATCTATGTTAACCCTGAAGAGTCTGTTGAAAATATCACTATTTTCAATCGTCTTGATGAAGACAGATGCATGGAAGAAGGTGTAGTTAGTTTCGAGGCATTATTCTCCAACAAAAAATAGAAAGTAGCTATGAAAAGAATATTCCAAATACTCATAATCGCTTTAATGGTTCCACTTCTTTCTTTTGGGCAAGAAGACGACCAAGTAATGAAAGCCCGAGCGGGTAAATTCGCGCTTACAAATGCCAAGATCTATACTGTAACCAACGGTATTATTGAGAACGGTACTTTGATTATTAACAATGGCATTATCGAAGCTGTTGGCGCCAATGTTAGAATTCCAGATGATGCTGAAGTAATTGACTGCAAGGGAAAAGAAATTTACCCAGGCATGATTGATTCTGGTACTAAAGTAGGTTTATCAGAAATCGGTAGTATTGATGTGTCACAAGATTTTAGCGAAAGCGGAGCTTTAACACCTCAAATGCAAGCCTTAACTGCGGTTAACCCAAATTCAGCTGTTATTCCAGTAACCCGTGTAAGTGGTGTTACTACAGTATGGACTACTCCTAGCGGAGGATTCCTACCAGGAACAGCGGCTGCAATTAACTTGTTTGGTTACACTCCAGATCAAATGTTCGCTGGCGCAAAAGGAATCATCATGAACTTCCCTTCTACCGCTGGTGGAGGTCGTTTCAGAAGAAGATCTCCTGAAGAGCAAGCAAAAGCTACTGAAAGAGCTTTAAAGCAAGTAAACGATGCTTGGGACAAAGCAGAGCTTTATGCTAAAATTGAGAATTCAGATGATGTAAGAAACTACCCTGAAATCGAAGCTTTGGTACCTGTTGTTAAAGGTGAGATGAAACTTTTCATCGAAGCTAATGCTGCAAAGGATATCCTTGCAGTTATTGATTGGGTAAAATCTAGAGGTTACAAAGATGTTGTTATCACTGGTGTTTCTGAAGGCTGGAGAGTAGCCGATGAAATTGCTAAGTCTAAGCTTCCTGTAATTGCTGGCCCTATTCAAGCTATTCCAACGCGTGGTTCTGATAAATATGATGCAGCTTATGCAAACCCAGGAATCATGAGCGCTGCAGGTGTTAAAGTAGCCTTGCGTACTGGTGATACTGAAAATGTTAGAAACTTACCTTACCATGCAGGCTTCGCAGCTTCATACGGAATGGGTAGAGAAGAAGCATTGAAAGCCATTACTATCAATGCTGCTGAGATTTTAGGCGTTTCTAATAGTATCGGATCAATTGAAGTAGGAAAGAAAGCAAACGTGTTTATTTCTACTGGCGATCCATTTGAAACTGCTACTAAGATTACTGACTTATTCATTGACGGTTATAAAGTACCAATGACTTCTCAGCAAATCAGATTGTTTGACGAATTCTTAGATAGAACTCCAGGTGTTAAAAAGAATGACCCTGCGCTTAAAATCATTAAGAAATAATCTTATTTCTAATACCATAAAAAAAGCGACTAGTGATAGTCGCTTTTTTTATGTCCTATTGAGTTATGGGTTATTAGTTATTAGTTAAGAGTGGGCTCCCGTCTTCGGACTTTCAGCTTTTTTATTCCTTCCTCAATACCTCAACCGGATTGGTTTTGCTAAACTGAAGCATTTTAAAGCCGATAACTACGAATAGCAGTACAATCATAAAGACACCAGCGATAAGGCCTTGACTGGCATTAAGACTTATTCTCACCGCATAGTCTTGCAGGTATTGTTCCATCAAATAATAGCCAATAGGTAAAGCAATCAGTAAAGCGATGATAAGGCTATAGAGAAAAGGAAGTGACAACCTTCCCAGTAATTCAGGAACACTTGCCCCTAGAATTTTACGAATACTCACTGCTTTCATCTTGGAATTAGCAAACATAATAGCCATCCCGAAAAGGTTCATAAAGGAAAGCAGAAGCACTACTCCCGCCAAAATGCTAAAGAGCGTTGAGATTTTAGATACCTTCTGAACGGAACCTTGTACCCTATCACTTAATGCATAGATACGCGAGTCTTTAACTGGGTCAAAAGTTTCCCAAACCGCTTCTAACTGTGCCATAACTGAAGCCTGATTATTGTCAGAAATCTTCAGTAAATAACTATGGAACTTCGTGTCAACAGCGGGTAAAAACACATGGCTCATCGGAGTTGGGTTACTCACACCCCAGTCTGCGTAATTACTCACTACGCCAATGACTATTCTTGGCTTTCCATCAACACTCAAAGTCATTCCTAATGGATTTACTAAGCCATGTTGAGCCACAAAACTCTCATTAATTAAACAAGAACTTTCATCTGATACTCCATTGAAAGAACCTCCTTCTAGAAGCTTAATCTCCATAGTCTCAAAGAAGTTTTCCGACACAAATATTCTAGAAGGATTATCTTGAATAAGGCTATCCCCTATTTGAATCTTTACTTTTGAAAAACCATTAAAATTAAGCGGAAACGGACCTTTGGCTACTTCTACCACTCCAGACACTGAACGCAACGACTCTAAAAGCACTGTGCTATTCTTCTTCATTTCTGGGTTTGTATTGTCGAAAGACAGGATGTTCTCAGTCGTATAGCCATTATCGAATTGGGCCATTTCAGAAACTTGAAGCTTCAGAACATAAACTCCGAAAACCAAGCAGATGGTAATCACGAATTGCGTTGTAAGCAAAACCCGTTTCATCACAAAGCCTGAACCTGTTGGACTTGAAAAACCAGAAAGTACTTTTACAGGGTTTAATTTAGAAACTATGAATGCAGGATATAAACCCGCAATAAGACCTGTGAAAAGTGTAAATGCGATTAGTAATACAATCACCTCAGGTTGATCCATCCGCAGACCAATAGGTACTTGAAGCAAATCGGAAACCCACTTCCCAGAAATCTCTAAAGCAACAACAGTTAGCAGTAAAGATACTGCCGCATAAATTACTGATTCAACTAAGAATTGACTTCGAATGGTGCTAACATTCGCACCATTTACCTTTCTAACCCCTACCTCTTTCGCCCTTTTTAAGGATAAACTCAACGCAATGGCTACGTAACCCAAAAAGGCACAAAGCAATACGCCTATGCTAACGTATAATACAGTCTTTATCATTTTTTTGGAAGCCCCAAAAAGAGAATAGTACTGCGCACCATAATCATAGATAGAATTCCCCCAATAGGCGTCCGCTAGTTTTTCAGTATATATACCTTTCAATCCTTCCGTAGGCGCCATAGTTTGGGCAGTCCTAAGCAAGCTCACTTTAAAACGATTAAGGTCAGCTCCTTCTTTTAACAAAACATGCGTTAGCATTGCATCTGTATTACCACTGGCTTTAGTGTCCGCCACAAACTGATCCATTGAAAAGAAGATCCCAGGATTTAATATTGATAATTCAGACACTTCTTCAAGCACTCCGCTAATTAAGAACGTTCCTTTTTCATGAACCAAAACTTCCTTGCCTACTGGGTTTTCATTTGGAAATAGCCTTTCTGACAAAAAGTTGGAAATCACTATTTTACCTGTACCCACCAAGGCATTTTCAGGATTTCCATATTTAAGTGGAAAACTAAATACATCGAATACATTGGCGTCAGTATAAAAGGCCTTTGCTTGTCTGATGAAAGATTGTTCATCCTTACTTAAATAGACTTCTCCGTTATAGGAGTTAATCACGTTGACTGCCTCAATATCTGGGCTTACATTTGGCATTTCTGCTACCATATCCGCTGATATATATTGATGATATCGCTCATAATCTAGCATAACCCTATACACCCTATCTGCATTTGCGTGATTGAGGTTTCTGGAATATTCATAGCGTACATAGAGCCCTGCCATTACAAAACAGTACATGCCCAAAGCCAATGAAAAGATCATTAAAAGTGTGTAGCCAGTGTTTCTCTTTAGGTTAGTAAAAGCTGATTTTATATAGTTTCGTAGCATAGCGTGTCGGTTTATTAGTTAATTGGTCATTAGTGAAAACGAAAAACCACTTCTGACTCCCGTCTTCGGTCTTCCAACCTTATTTCATTAATCCCTTAATTCATTGCTTCATTCGTCTTTCAATATCTCCACTGGGTTAATTAAGTAAGCTTTTATGCTGTGAATGGAAACAGTAATGAAAATCACAACAGAGGCAACGGCAATGGCTCCGAAGATTAGGAAGACAGGCATTTCAATGCGATAAGCAAAAGAACTAAGCCAATTGTCCATCCAATAGACAACCACTGGCACTGAAATGATAACCGCAATCAGTAGTTTCCATACACTTGAAACATTCAGCACCTTTTGAATACTGAAGAAACCGGCTCCCAGCACTTTACGAATGCCCATTTCCTTTAACCTACGTTTTACTGAATAACCTGCAATACCGAACAGGCCGATAAAAGCCACCAAAGCTGCAATCACTGTAAAAGTGTTGAGCATGGTAATCATTACATTTTCTTGTTTGTATTGGGCGTTGATTTGGTCTTCTAGAAAGAAGAAATTGGCTTGGTCCCCACTGGTTAAGTCTGAGTACTTGGCTTTGATGTTATCCACTACGGACACGGTGCTTTCATTATCCAACTTTAAGACGAGTAGCGAAGCATTTCTATCTAAAAGCTCAAATAATGTAGCTTCAACGGATTCTTTTTTAGACACAAAATGGAAATCATTCACAACACCTACAATCCGTAAGTCCTCCTGATTTCGTCTTATTGTTTTTCCTATTGCTGAGCCTTTGAAGCCAAGTTTTTGAACAGCCGTTTCATTTATCATCACTACCCTTGAGGAATCGGTATCTTCCAAAACAAAATTTCTTCCTTCAATCAAAGACATGCCTAAAGTCTGAAGGTAATCCTCGTCAATATCGAAATTATGAAAGCCAAAGTCATAATCACTGAATTTACCCCATCCTGATACCCTACTTGGTATTGAGCTTGTTAAACTAGCCGACTTGACTCCAGGTAGAGATTGAAACTCATTTTTAAATACTTCCGCACCTACTTTTCGAGATAAGTGCAAAATCAGTTGTTGGTCTTTATCAAAACCAAGGTTTTCATTTCGCATAAAATCCATCTGACGATTGGCCGTAAATGAAACACAAATAAGCACGATGAATACTACGATTTGGAAAATGCTGACAACACCTATAAGCCTCTTTGTTGAGAAATTACTAGAAGTGTTTTTGAAAATCTTCACCACATTAAGCCTTGTGCTTAAATAGGCAGGATAAAGAGCACACAGACAGGCAATAATCAAAGAAAATATTAAGCCCTTGAATAAAAACTCTGGTTGTTCAAAAACACTAATGGCCAAACTTCTATCGATAAGGCTTTCCAGTTGCGGAAGTAATAATTCTACCAAAATGATAGCGGCCAAGAAACTGAAAAACACCTGAATGACAGACTCAATCAAAAATTGAGTGTAAAGCTCTTTATTCCTAGCACCCGATACCTTCCTTACACCAATTTCTTTAGTTCTCTCAATAGATTGAGAAAGTGCAAGACTTATATAGTTAAACACAGAGCAGATGAGTATAAATGCAGCAACTAGTGTGAAAATAAAAATGTACTGACGATCCGTCTTTTCTGTTACTCGTCCTGTTACATCCAAAGAGAAATGTACATCAGCTAATGGCTGAAGCGTCAAAGACATACTCTCAATCTTAGCATTGGCCTGATATAAGTCATTGAGTTTTGATTCCACTTCTGTTATTTGATCGCCTTTATTGAGTAAAAAATAAGTTTGGTCTCCATAGCTGGCCCTCCACTGATTAAAGCCATTCTCCCCTCTCCAAGCATTCACAGTGGTGAGTAGCGCAATGATTTCAGCTTTGATCGAGGTGGTATTTGGGAGGTCTTTATATACTCCATCAATGATCAAGTCAACACGCCCCACTTTAACCACCTTGCCAAGCGCCTCATTAGCACTGCCAAAGTATTGAATGGCTTTTGATTCATTCATTAGCATAGAGTTGGGAGTCTTTAGTGCCCCTGATACATCGCCAGCGACAAAATCAAGGTCGAAGAATTCTAAAAATCCTCGGTCAATGGCCGCACTGTGTACGCGTCCGATAGAATCTTGAACTCCTTTGACTACTATACTCACTTGGGAGTTATCGAGCCTACTGAAAGCTTCTATTTCGGGGATTTCATCCTTTGCCACTGGGCCAAAAGCAGAGCTAAGACTACTCGTCTTTTCCTCTCCACCATCTATTTCGCTAACCTGAACTACCCTGAAAATCCTGTCTTTCTTTTCATGAAACTGATCATAGGCCAATTCATTCTGAAGAAAGAGATAGATGATAAAGAATGACCCCAAACCGATACTCAGTCCAAGGATGTTCAGGCCTGCATAGAGCTTGTTTCTTCTCAGGTTTCTAAAAGCGACTTTGATGTAGTTTCGTAGCATAGCGTGTTGGTTTATTAGTTAATTTGTCATTTGTCATTAGTCATTAGTCATTAGTGAAAACGAAAAACCACTTCTGAATCCATCTTCGGTCTTCTAAACTTATTTCATTAATCCCTTCTATCATTCCTTCATTCGTCTTTCAATATCTCCACTGGGTTAATCAAATAGGCTTTTATGCTGTGAATGGAAACAGTAATGAAAATCACGATGGAGGCAACGGCAATGGCTCCGAAGATTAGGAAGACAGGCATTTCAATGCGATAAGCAAAAGAACTCAGCCAATTGTCCATCCAATACACCACTACGGGTACAGCAATAGCCACCGCAATCAGTAGTTTCCATACACTTGAAACATTAAGTGTTTTCTGAATACTCATGAAGCCTGCACCGAGTACTTTGCGAATGCCCATTTCCTTTAGCCTGCGTTTCACCGAATAGCCTGCAATACCGAACAAGCCAATAAAAGCCACCAAAGCTGCTATCACTGTAAAAGTGTTTAGCATAGTAATCATCACGTTTTCTTGTCTGTATTGGGCGTCAATTCGATCTTCGAAAAAGAAATACGAAGGCCTATAGACGTCTGGGATTATGTTGTAGTACTCTAAAACTTCTTTGGTGGTTGAAGCCCAATTTGCACCGTCAAGTTTAACGATGAACTGACCACTGAAGCCAATGGTAATAGGTCTAAATACTACTGGCGCTATAAGTTCTTTTTTGGAAGCAAAGTGAAAATCACTAACTACACCAATAATTTTATAGGCTGACGAGCCCGAGCCTAGCATCTTACCAACCGCTGTAATCTCATCATAGCCTATTTTATGTGCGGCAGTGGTATTGATCAATACCAATCTAGCCGAATCGGCATCTTCGGGTAAAAAAGTTCGCCCACCTAACAAAGTCATACCCATGGTTTGAACGTAGTCTTCATCTATCTCGAAGAAACTGAAATCAAAATCAAACTCTTTAAAACTCATGGTAGGTACAACATCATTTGGAAGTTGACCACCACTACTGATAGATTTTACACCAGGGATTTTCAGTAATTCATTTTTGGGCTCGACTCTATTTTGATAGGGCATGTGTTCCAATACCAGTAGTTGATCTTTATCGAAGCCTAAATTCTCGTTCCGCATAAAGCGCATTTGTCGGTTAGCAGTGACCGAAACACAGATAAGCACTACAAAAACCACAATTTGAAAAATGCCAATTGCTCCGATCAATCGTTGGGAAGAAAAAACACCTTTGCCATTTTTAAAAACTTGAACCACCTTTAGTTTTGTGCTCAAATAAGTGGGATAGAACGAGCAAAGAAGGGCAATAAACAAGGCGAACATAATGCCTTGGAGCAAAAGAATAGGCTGGGCTAAAACGCTGATGCCTAAATCTCTTTCTACTAAAGCTTCTAGTTGAGGAATAAGTAATTCCACCAAAATCATGGAAAGTACAAAGCTTATAAGGACATGCAATAATGACTCAATTATAAATTGTTTGCGTAGCTCTCTGCTGCTGGCGCCTGCCACTTTTCGAACTCCGATCTCTTTTGCTCTTTCAATAGACTGGGAGACTGATAAACTGATGTAGTTAAAAATGGAGCTTGCTAAAATGAAGATGGCTACAAATGCAAAAATCGAAACGTACTGACGGTCAGTTTTTTCCTTCACCTCATCTTTTACATCTAATGAATAATGAACATCGGAAATGGACTGTAAGCTCAGTTCACTTCCCTTCCCGTACTTATTCTTTTCTAAATAAAGTTCAGTGAGTTTATTTTCAACATCAGCTACCTCGGTATTTTCGTTCAACAGCATATAGGCTTGCAGGTTATTCATTCTTACTCCCCAAGCCCCTACCTCATGGCGAGCATTCATTTTTTCATTAAGAACAATAACATCAGCCTTAATAGATGAACTCTTCGGCAGGTCATGAAACAGTCCAGTAATAATGTAACTGTCTTTATAATAGCCGACAGTTTTACCCAAAACATCAGTTGTACCATATTGCTTCAAGGCCATTGATTCGCTAATCAGCATGGAATTGGGAGATTTAAATACACTCTTAGTGTTACCATACATAAAGTGGATCGTAAAGAAATTCAAGAAATCACGATCAACAATTAAGGTCTCTGTTGGAGTACCGTTCTCCGTTACCTCATGAAAATTGAATACAGCAGAATTTCTATCCACTTTGCTAAAAGCTTCGATACCCGGTATCCCTTCAATAAACTTTTGAGAAAAGGCATGGCTCATACTGGCTTGTTTCTCTACCCCAAAATCGCTTTCAGCAATCGCTACTACCCTGTAAATCCTATCCTTCTTTTCATGAAACTGGTCATAGGCCAATTCATTCTGAAGAAATAGGTAAATGATAAAGAATGAGCCCAAACCGATACTCAGCCCAATGATGTTCAGGCTTGCATAGAGCTTATTTCTTCTCAGGTTTCTAAAAGCAACTTTGATGTAGTTTCGTAGCATAGCGTATTGGTTTATTAGTTAATTGGTCATTGGTCATTGGTGAATCAGCCAATTCAAACTATTGACCAATGTCCATTGACTATTGACCGACTTATTCGTTCCTCAAAATATCTACTGGATTGTTTCTAATGGTTGAAAGCGCCCTACTCAGTAACACCAGTGCTGAAAAACCGAGAATACTGATCACTGTAATGACTCCAAATGACGCGTCCAAATCAATCCTGTTCGGGTATTGATTGAGTGCGTTGCCCATAAAGTAATAGGCCAATGGTATGGACACTAGAGACGATAAAAGAATCAACCAAGCATAAGGTTTAGCTAAAATAAAGAGGATGTTATTTGCAGTGGCTCCTAACACTTTTCGAATGCCAATTTCCTTAATGCGTTGTGAAGTTTGAAAGGCAACCAAAGAGAATAGCCCAAAGAGTGAAATCACCACAATGGCAGTAGTAACCCCGTTAATAATCAAAGTAAGGCGTTGCAATTCACTTAGCTTGGCCTCATATGCGTCATCTAAAAACTGATATTGATAAGCGTCCTTATAATCAAACTGATCCCAAATGGCATCAATCTGCCCTAAGGTGCTGGCCATGTTCTGAGCGTTCACCTTGATCAATAGATTATTGACCCTTCCACTGAGTAGCGGTGTTAACATCAGATCTCCAGCTGTCGACATAGAACCCGTAATGAGGAAATCCTTGATCAAGCCTATCACTCTTTTAGTACTCCCTTCAAATATCAGCGTTGCCCCTACTGGATCCTCCAATTCCAACTTCTTGGCTAAGGCTTCATTAATTATGATTGCATTATCAAAATCAGATGTAATTTCAGGGTCGAAATTTCTGCCGGCCAGCAATGGAATTTCAAGCATTGTGATGAAACTCTCATCAGTCTCAACCCGAGGGACATTTTTAAAAGTCTTTCCTTCAAATTCTAATGTATTAAAACCGAAAGCACCTCCGGGAAGTGGCCCCGTTGTAACCCCTTCAACCCCACTAATATTCTTTACCTCTTGCATAAATACCTGAGGTCTCTCAGACATTTCCTTTGTCATGCGAATGCTGACCACCCTTTCTTTATTAAAGCCAAGGTCAAAGTTGATGTAATGATTGATTTGCTTATTGGCCACCAAAAGCACAATGATCATAAAAGCTGAAATGGTGAACTGAAAAAAGAGCAAAATACTGCGATGAGAAAAACGAGAATGACCTTGCTGTTTCTGCCCTTTTAGTGCTTTCACCGGGTTGAAACGAGACAATAGTACCGCTGGATAAATACCAGCCAAAAGACCACAGAACAATGCATAGGCCAATAAGTAGCCTAAAATGGTAATGTCTTCATAGTCCATCTTCAGGCTGATGCCCATAATTTGGGATACCGAAGGCAAAAGGATTTCTACCATAATAACGGCCACCACCAAACAGAGCAAGGCGAAAAAGAGCGTTTCACCCAAAAACTGTTTAATTAACTGATTCTGAGTAGCCCCATTCACTTTACGAATCCCTACTTCTTTGGCCCTTTCCATGGCTTTAGCAGTCGCCATATTTACATAATTGGATAAGGCAATAAAAAGCAGAAGAATAGCCAAGCCTGAACACAAATAAATGACGTCCTTATTTGCCCCCAATCCTCTATCGCGGTTATTCAATGATGCTCCACTGCCTGATAATTGCCAATATGAATTTGCAAAAGAACCTAACTCTGCCTCGCTCCCCTCATACATTGCATCCTCGGGTTTGTTACTGTTATATATAGTAGCGATTCGTTTTCTTATCTCACTGAGATCACTGTTAGGTAGTGTTTTTATGTAAATAAAGAATGTGTTGTAACCCCACGAATCTAGACTCTCTTTATCGTTCAATGAGAAAGAAAAATGAGGTTGGAACTGAGAGTTTTTTGGGAAATCTTTAAGAACGGCTGTTACTCTAAAATCACCTTTACCATCCACAGAAAGTGTTTCTCCAATTGCATTTTCTACATCAAAGTACTTTAGGGCCATTTCTCTCGAAATCACAACTGAATTTGGATCGTCAAATAAATTAGACTTATCTCCGTAAAGAATCGGAAATGTAAAAACATTGAAGAAAGAGGCTTCTATAGTATAATACTTCTCTTGTATGTAGTCTGTCCCATTTTTAACAACATACATACCTCCCGCTCCGGCTACAGTGGTAGTTACCTCTTCCAACCCTGGGGTTCCGTCTTTGATCAACTTGCCCAACATGGGTGGCAAAAATGGATCGTAAGAGCCTCCAAAACGTTCGGTCTTCTTCATTTTAACCAAATGAATATCTTCTACCTCCTCATGGAATTGATCATAGGAAAGCTCATACCGTACATAGAGTCCAACCAAAATAAAACAGGCCATGGCCACTGAAAGACCTGTCAGGTTAATCAATGTAAAGACCTTGTTTCTCTTTATTCCTCTTAGCGTGGTGGTGATGTAGTTCTTTAGCATAGCTCTTTGGTTATTGGTGTATTAGTTTATTGGTCATTGGTCATTGGAGAAAACGAAAACCCGCTTCTGACTACCGTCTTCGGTCTTCTAGCCTTCTTCCATTAATTCATTGTCTCATTCCTTCATTATTTCATTCATCCCATTTTTCATTGTTTCATTAGCTCACTCATTCCTTAAAGAGTCTACAGGGTTAGCGTTGGCAGTTTTAAGCGATTGAAAACTTACAGTGAGAAAAGCAATTCCAAAAGTGATTATTATAGGCAGTACAAATAGCCCCGCACCAATCTCTATTCTATAGGGGAAGCTCTGCAGCCATGTATCGACTAAGAAATAAGCCACAGGAACCACAATAATAAAAGACAGCAATACGAGTTTGGAAAACCCTGCATTCAACAACAGAAGCAGGTTTTGTACCGAAGCTCCTAAAACCTTCCTCACTCCTATTTCTTTCTTGCGCTGCTCAGCAGACAAGTGCGCCAAACCGAATAAGCCTAAACATGAAATGAAAATGGTTAAAAACGAAGCGTTTGTGATGATGCTTTTCCATCGTTCTTCTTCGGTAAAAGCATTCTGATTTTCTTCTTCTAGAAACTTGAAGGACAATGGCTGATAAGGCTCAATCTTTCTCCAAGACTTGAGTAATTCACTTTGAATCAGGCTGTCGTAACCCGGCCTGTACCGTACCAAAACCTCCGCATATTGTCCGGTGGGTTTCCCTGAAAACAACACCAGAGGCATAACTTTTGATTTGGCTGTAGCTAAATCGTAGTCCTTGACTATTCCTACAATTCGAAAAGCCTCATTGCCACTTCCATCACCAAATATTGCATTTAACGGCTCCTCAATGCCCATGTCTTTGATGAACATTTCATTGACAATCACATTAGAAAGGGTATCTGTGCCTCGATAAGTGTAATCGCCCCCCGATATTAGCCTTCGCCCTTCAATAACTTCAAGGCCTTTTAAATCCATATAATCCTCATCTATTGTATTAGTGGTTCCAATGAGTTTTTTGCCCTTGTAATCATATTCGGAACCTGTGCCATAGCCATTGGATAGTGCTACCCCTGTAAGGTTGGGGTTTGTGGAAAGGTCTGTCTTAACAATCGAAGCTTTATCTTCGAACATAAACATGTCCATATAAACAAGATTGGTGTCATCGAAGCCCAAATCCTTG
This sequence comes from Roseivirga echinicomitans, assembly GCF_001592935.1. Classification (GTDB taxonomy): domain Bacteria; phylum Bacteroidota; class Bacteroidia; order Cytophagales; family Cyclobacteriaceae; genus Roseivirga; species Roseivirga echinicomitans. Next base: position 55,451 of record NZ_LRDB01000050.1, on the reverse strand, counting down.
TTGACCATAAAGCCAATTTGCCTATTAATGGCAACCGTTCCGACAACGAGAATTCCTGCAATTGCAAACTGAAAGAGCACAAGTGCCTTTGACACATAGCGCCTGTTGGAAAGGCGAAGTTTGCCATTAAGGCTGTCAATAGTTGAAAACCGTGAAATTGAAAATGAGGGATACACTCCTGCTAACAATGCAGTGCACAGTACCAAAAGAAGGCATAAAACGAGTAAAATAGGGTTGTCTATTATGCTAGAAGAAAACTGTTTATTGGTAAGTTGACCGAAGGCCGGTAGAAATATCTCAGCCAAAATAAGCCCCAGAATAAAGGAAATTGACGATACAAAGAGTGCCTCACTCAAAAACTGTTTGGTCAATTGTGATCTCTTGGCACCCAGTACTTTTCTTACCCCTATCTCTTTTGATCTCGGCAATGACCTGGCCACAGTGAGGTTGGCAAAATTGATGCAGGCAAGGGCTAAGATTAATATGGCAATCCCACCCAATGTTAAGGCATGTGTGGGATTGCTGTTCTTTTTAATTCCAGCCGAACCTCCGTTATAGCCTTTTGTAAAGTGAATAGCCGTTAAAGGTTGAAGAAAGCTCTCAATTCCTCTAGCAAACTGACCATCTTCTCCTGGGTTCTGAAGGTTCCTCACTTCCTTCATTTTTTGTTGAACCAAGTTCACATCAGCATCTCTCCTAATCATAATAAAAGAGGTGTTACTAATATTGCCCCAATCCCGACTCGTAATAGTGCCCTTTTTGGCTGTTTTGGACCAAGGCAATATTACTTCAAAGTTGAGAGAAGAATTAGAAGGAAGGTTCTCGATGACGGCATCTACATAATAGGATTCTGGTTCAGCAACAGTTTTAATCCGTAGCTCTTTACCAACCACATCGGTTTTTCCGAAGTACTTAACTGCCACTGAACGGGTAATGACTATACCGAAATCAGATTGTAATGCATTTTCGAAATCTCCATAAATCAACTTAAAGTCAAACAATTTAAAAAGCTGAGGGTCAGCATATACTCCTTTAAACTGTCTCACATATTCATCTCCTTGTTTAATAATTAGAGAAGCGTTGTTTATTCTCGTAAAGGACTCAATTTCCGGAATGGATTCAGCATATGCGGCAGCTTCAACTTTATTAGTGGCCGCCATTCTCATCTCATTTCCACCAAACTCAACCTTTGAATTGATGCGGTAAATTCGATCTGAGTTTTGATGAAATTTATCGAATGTGACTTCATCATTGATGTATAGAAAAATCAACAAACAACTGGCAATACCAATGGCTAAACCACTGATATTGATAAAAGAATACCCCTTATGTTTGATCAGGTTTCTAACAGCAATTTTAAAATAGTTCTTAAGCATAATATTGGTGTATTAGTTAATTAGTCATTGGTGAAAATGAGAATCCACTTCTGACTCCCGTCTTCGGTCTCCCAACCTTATTTCATTAATTCATTTATTCATTAATCCCCTCTCTCATTATTTCATTGGTTCACTCACTCCTCAACACATCTATCGGGTTTTTCTGGACACTGAAATAGCTATGTAAACCAAGCACAGCAATGGCCAATACACCCACCATAATGATGGCTTGAACAAAGAATGGGGTTAGGTTTTCTAATCTGTATGGGAAATCGACAATCCATTGCTCCAAACCATAGTAGGTAAGGGGAACGGCTGCGATAAAGGCCAATATTATCAGCCAAGTGAATCGCTTATTTAAAGTTTGTGCTAAGTGCAGATAGCTTGCGCCTAATACTTTTCTGATCCCCACTTCTTTTTCTCTTAACTTATTTTCGAAAGAAGAAAGTGCAAGGAGCCCTAAGAAAGCAACCGAAACAACCATAAAAGTGAGGAAGTCGAAAATGGTGATTAGCTGCGATTCTTTCTCATATGCAGGTGAGAAAAAGCCTTCAAGCTCTCTTAAGTTAGGGTCTGATTTCACTCCTAGTTTATTGAGCGCCAGCCCTATTTGCGCTTTCACCACCTCTTTATTGTTAGCCCTATAATTAAACTGAACAAAACCCCTTGGATTAGCAGTATAGGTAATCATAGCGGGTTCGATTACATTTTTAGCTGAAGAGAAATGAAAGTCCTTCACTACGCCCACTACAATTCTACCATTAGGCATTTTGGCCCCAATGGCTGGGTTCAAGCCAAGCTTCTTTTTTGCTGTTTCATTGATGATGACCAAACTGTCCAATTGTGATTTTGGCAGGTTAGAGAAGTCCGTTCCCTCTAAAACTTCAAGTTCAAAGAGTTCATTAAAATTTTGGTCAGCTGCCCCAGAATAAATGGTAATAGGAACAGGTTTTCCATCCACCAAAATCGTCATAGGTGGCGGAGGCGCAAACATGGGCAAAGGAGAAGAAGTTACTTTTTCAATTTGCGGAATCGCTTCTAGTACATTTCTAACGGTCTGATAATCGAGCGAACGCCCCTCTTGGTATAGACTAAAAGTCATTATATTTTCCTCGTTATACCCCTTATCCAAATTGATTAAGTAATTAGATTGTCCCCGAATAACCAAGGCCGTAATGAGCAAGCCTGTGCAAATCATAAACTGTAATACGAACAGTGATTTGCGAAGAATATTCACTTTAGATTGAGGCAAAGCCCCTCTGAGTACTCCTGAAATACTGAAAGAGCTCAATGAAACTGCAGGATAAATTCCGGAGATCAGTACTACAAGAATGAGTACAGCAATAGGTAACAATAATAGCTGCGGGGCTTGACTAAAATTGATATCCAATGCTTTACCAATAAGAGGCTGGGCATATGGCAGTGCCAATTCAAGCCCAATTAACGCGACAATTAAAGCACAAAAGGACAAGGCAAAAGTTTCTAACATTTGAGAAAGTACCAAACGGCTGCGGCTTGCACCCATTATTTTTCGAATGCCCATTTGCTTCACCTTAGAAAAGGAAAGCGCAGTAGTAAGGTTGATATAGTTAAAGCAGGCAACAAATAGAATTAAGCCTCCAACAAGAGAAAAAATGTATAAATACTTTGATTGACCACCAAACAAGTTTTTAGCATCATAGCGTTCAGTTTGCCCATTGAGGTATAAATTTGAGAACTTAAGAAATGTAAGACCATCCGCCACTTGTGTAACATCATGTAAGGCCAAAATTTGCTTGGCATCTGCCATCAACTCATTTGGAGAATATCCTTCTTTTAATAGCAAATAGCTGAAGCCTGACCCATTCAGCCAATTGTCTTTATTGAAATCATAATTCGATATTTCGGCAGTAATCGACCCTAAAAAATCAAACTTTAAATGACTGTTTTTAGGAATGGGCTTAAGTACTCCTGCTACTCTAAAGCTACCTTTATTTTGAAAAGTGAGCGTTTCGCCTACGGGGTTAACTCCCGGAAAAAGGGTTTCTGCAATATCGGAAGAGAGGATGATGTCAGAGGGATCAGCCAGTGCCAATTCCTCATTGCCAAATTTTAAACTAAAATCAAATACTTTAAAAAGTGATGGAGAAGAAAAAAACAGTTTATCCGTTTGTATCCATTCATCATTGACCTTATAATTTGCATAGGAATTCCTACTTACACTAACCGCGTCCAATACAGCAGTACTCTCCTCTTTCAATACATGCATCAGCGCATCAGATGGTCTTACTTTAAATGAAGTACCATCTTCTTTTTTCAACTCCAAAGACGACATATAGATGTTAGAAGCATTCTCGTGCCAACGGTCATAGGTCACTTCATCTCGAACATAGAGTGCAGTCGCCAAAAAGCAGAACATGCCAATGCTCAAACCTATAAGGTTAATCAGTGTAAAGGCCTTCTCGCGTTTTAAGCTTCGGAATACAGTTTCAAAATATCTCATCAGTCGTTATGGTTTATTGGTCATTGGTCATTGGTCATTGGTGAAAACGAAAGCCCACTTCTGACTTCCATCTTCGGTCTTCCAACCTTGTTTCATTCCTTCGTTAATTCACTGTCTCATTAATTCCTTAATTCATTGCCTCCTTAATTCATTATTTATTCATCCTTCAATATCTCCACTGGGTTAATCAAATAGGCTTTAACACTATGAATAGAAACAGTAATGAAAATCACCAAGGAGGCTACGGCTATAGCTCCGAAGATTAGGAACACAGGCATTTCAATTCGATAAGCAAAAGAACTGAGCCAATTGTCCATCCAGTAGACGACCACTGGTACGGCAATAGCAACAGCAATCAGTAGTTTCCAGACGCTTGATACATTAAGCGTTTTCTGAATACTCAAAAAGCCTGCTCCCAGCACTTTGCGAATACCCATTTCTTTTAACCTGCGCTTTACCGAATAACCCGCAATACCAAACAAGCCTATAAAAGCGACCAAAGCAGCTATTACCGTAAAGGTGTTCAGCATGGTAATCATCACGTTTTCTTGTTTGTAGAGTGCGTCAATTTTGTCATCTAAGAAAAAGAAAGAGGCTTCACTCCCTCCTGATACTTTCCGATAAACCTCATTTATTCTCTCTACGGTTTGCCCCAAATTTTCACCATTCAATTTTAGGACGATCATGCTGGGTATATACCTAATAGCATAAAATCGACTGGCCTCTATCGGTTGCTTTTTTGAGAAAAAGTGAAAATCGTTGACTACTCCTATAATTCTTTTTGATTCATTCCTTATCACCAAATCTTGCCCTGCTGCTAAGCCTTCTTCATAACCTAATTTTTTGGCAAGCGTAGCATTGATTACCACTAAATCCTCCCTCGCGGTATCGGCAGCAACATAATTCCTGCCGTCAAGCATAGTCATTCCCATGGTTTCAAAAAAGTCTAAGTCACCACCATAATCAGTAAACATAAAATCGTAATCACCATAGCCTGCCTGCGACATTTGTGTACCTGGTAAATTTCTAAAATAAGATGCCGATTGAACCCCTGGGGTTTTTAGTAATTGATTTTTGAACACAACTGACTTTGACTTAATAGCCCGAGGTAGCTTATCAATGACTAATTGGTTTTCTCGGTCGAAACCGAGGTTCTCATTTCGCATAAAATGCATTTGGCGATTCGCTGTAAAAGAAACGCATACCAAAACCACGAAGACAATAATTTGAACCACACTAATAGCTCCGATTAGTCTCTTGGATGAAAAGCTATTATTCGACCCTTTTAAAATGTTTACCACTTTTACTCTGGTGCTCAGGTAGGCAGGGTAAACAGAGCAAAGTAGAGCAACAATAATTGAGAATACGAATCCTTTTAACAGTAGTACTGGCTGAGAAAATACGCCACCACTTATTCTTCTTTCGATCAGGTTTTCTAACAAAGGCAAGAGGAATTCGACTAAAACAATACCTAATACAAAACTGAAGAATACATGAATGACAGACTCGAAAAAGAACTGCTTATATAATTGACTTTTCCGAGCACCTGTTACTTTTCTTATACCTATTTCTTTTGCCCTTTCTATAGATTGAGAAAGCGCCAAACTGATGTAGTTGAAAATAGCACATAGTAAGATAAAACCAGCAACGACAGAAAATATGAATACATATTGACGATCTGTCTTTTCAGGAATCGTGTCTATTGTGTCCAAAGAATAATGAACATTAGCCAAAGGTTCTAAGGACAGTACATCATCTTCTCTTTTGGAATTTTCAATATAAAGGTCATTTATTTTTTGCTCTATCCCTGATATGGATGCGTCATTACGAATTAAAAAATAAGTTTGATGACCTAAACCTGTTCGCCAAGAGCCAGGCCCTTCCATATATTTAGCTCCTAGATCTACCGTTTTAATAGGGACAATTATGTCTGCTTTTAATGAAGTAGCATTCGGTAAATCTTTGAACACACCATCCACCAATAAACGCTTCTCATTAATTACAATGACTTTCCCCAGCACATCAGTTAAACCATAATACCTTAATGCTTGAGATTCAGAAATTAGGATAGAAAAAGGAGTATTAAACGATGATGACTTGCTTCCTACCAAAAAATCAAGGTCGAAAAAATCTATAAAACCAGGGTCTACCGCTAGACTTTTCACATGATCTAGTGAATCCATTGATTCCTGTATTACAATATCCAATTCATCATTTGAAACTCGACTAAAAGCTTCAATTTCTGGAATACTTTCTTTGGCCGCAGGTGCTAAAGCGGAAGTTAAATCACCATTCAATTCCACTCCATAACCTCTATCTTTAGCTTGGTTCACCCTATAAATCCTGTCCTTTTTTTCGTGAAACTGGTCATAGGCCAATTCATTCTGAAGAAAGAGGTAGATGATAAAGAATGACCCCAAACCAATACTCAAACCAAGTATATTCAGACTTGCATAGAGCTTGTTTCTTCTCAGGTTTCTAAAAGCGACTTTGATGTAATTTCGTAGCATGGCTATTTAGTTATTCGTGTATTAGTTATTGGTTAAAAGGGGCCTCCGGTCTTCGGACTTCCAACCTTGTTTCATTAATTTATTATTTCATTAATCCCTTCACTCATTAATTCATTAGCGCATTATCTCACTCATTCCTTAAAGAGTCCACTGGGTTTGAAAATGCTGCCTTCACAGATTGATAAGAAACCGTAAGCGTCGCTACCATGACAGTTACCAAACCTGCAATTAGGAAATAGTACCAACTGAGGTTGATACTATAGGCAAAACCTTCCAGCCAACGACTCATGGCGATATAGGCGATTGGCCAACCGATAAGGTTAGAAATCAAAATAATTCGGACGTACTCTTTAGAAAGCATCATGACGATTTTGGAAACATCGGCACCAAGCACTTTTCTAATACCAATTTCTTTAGTGCGTTTTTCGGCTAAATAGGAAGCCAAGCCAAACAGCCCTAAACAACCTATTGCAATGGCTAATACCGTAAAAGTCAGAATGATTTGACTCAGCTGTTTGTCCTTTTCATACAGTTCTTTTACGGCTTCGTCTACATATCTTAGTTCAAATGGACGATTGGGAACTAGGTTCGTCCACACTTTGCCCATTTCAGCCTTAACTGATTCAATTCGGGACATATTTACCTTGGCGTATAGTAATTGTTTATAATTTTGAGGGCCAGTATAAACCGCCCAAGGCTCTATATCATTGTGAAAGCTAGTAAAGTGGAAATCGTCAACTACTCCAGAGATGGTGCCCATCATACTTTCTTCTATTCCAAAATGTTTCCCAACCGCTTCTTCAGGCGTCAACCCCAGCTTTTCAACACCAGTTTTATTCACTAAATAATAAACCGTAGAATCCCAATCCGACTTGTTCTTAAAACCTTCACCAGCCAAAAGATCGAAACCAAAAGTCTCAAGAAAGTCTTGGTCGCCATACATTCCTCTGAAGGAAATACTGACATTCTTAGGCAAACCATCCATAACCGCTCCCCAGCCAGAAAGCACATTAGAAATTTCATTATTACTTCCCGTTACTTCCTCTACACCCGTAATGGTTTCGAATTGAGCTTTTAAAGAGTTATAGGCATTGCGGGCCGTACGATCTGGAAGTTTGAGATAAACTACCTGATCTTGGTCGTAGCCTATATCTGTATTCTGAACATAACGGAGTTGATAGAAAATAACCAAAGTACCCGTGATGAGAAAAACACTGACGGTAAACTGAAGCGTCACCAATATTCTTCGGAACACATTCCCTCCTTTTACACTGAAAGTGCCTTTGAGCACCTTTACCGGCTGAAATGAAGAAAGGAATGAAGCTGGATAACTGCCCGCAATAAAACTGATTACCAAAACAAAGCCGATCAAGATTAGCATCAAACTAGGGTCGCTTTGAAGGTTAATAGACAGTTGAGTACCTGCCATTTGGTTAAAAAACGGCATTGAAATTTCCGCCAACACCACACCGATAACCACGGATAAAAGCGTGATCATAAATGTCTCTCCATAGAACTGTAAAATCAACTGTCTTCTATGGGCGCCCATTACCTTGCGAATCCCCACTTCCTTGGCTCGCTTTTCAGACTTAGCGGTACTCAGATTGATATAATTAATACATGCGATAAGCAGAATAAAAGCAGCGATAGCCACTAAAGAGAATAACAGCTCTTTAGATATTTTCTCAGGATAATCGGAGCCAAGGCTTGTATCAAAATGCATTACAGTGATGGGTGCGATGTCAAATGACATCTTAAAACCTTCAGCGGTCATCGCGTCACCAAAATCATCTACGATATATTGATTCAGCTTGCTTTTAAAACTTTCCGCAGCAGATTCATCTGTGAGTTTCACATAGCTATAATAGTTCATGGGAAACCACCTGGAATTATCAATTTGACCAAAGATTGAATTCATGGATATAACCATATCAAAATCCAAAGCTGTATTCCCGGCAGCATTTGCTACTACCCCAGTTACTACATAATCATTGCCATTGGCATTTATCGTTTTGCCATAGGCATCGGCTGCGTTATCAAAATATTTTTGGGCAGTCGATTCAGTCAATACAATGGACTGCTTCTCAAGAAGTGCATTACTGGCATTGCCATCTAAGAAACGATACTGAAATACCTTAAAGAAGCTTGAATCGGCATAAAACACATCGGTTTCAGTAAATGTTTTGTCTTCATACCTCACCAAGAACTCTCGCCCAACGCTCCAGTCAAAAACAAAGGTGGCTAATTCCGTTTCTGGAATATGCTCCAATGCCACCTGAGTGACCTTACTCGGGGCGATTGCAATATGCTCCGTTTGTCCAGAGGTCTCATAAATTGAAGTGATTCGGTATATTTTATCCGCATCTGGATAAAATTTCTCGTAAGACGATTCATTTCTGACATAGAGTAAAATGATGATACAGGCCATAATGCCTACCGACAATCCTGAGATGTTAATCAGTGAGTAAGCCTTCTGTCTTTTGAGGCTTCTAATCGCGATATTTATATAGTTCTTAAACATGACCTTGTTGTTTTAATGGTTGGGTTTATTCGTTGCGTAATGAGTCCACTGGGTTTTTTCTGGCAGAATTAATGGACTGGTAAAGAGTAGTAAGCCAAGCAAAGAGCATTACCAAGACCACAGGCAATGCAAAAAGAGACCAATCAAGCGTAATTCTAAAAGCAAAAGTGTTGATCCAGTCTTCAAGGAAATAATAGACCAAAGGAATGACCAATGCGGTGCTGATCAGCAGCATACGGCTGATGCCACTGTTCATTAACCAAATCAGATGGATGTTTGAAGCCCCTAGTACTTTTCGTATGCTGAATTCTTTCAGGCGTTGTTCGGCCAAGAATATGGTAAGCCCAAACAAACCCAGCAGTGCGATTAAAATAGCCACCCCACTAAATGTGGTAAATATGTTGGCCAAACGTTGCTCCTGCGCATATTGTGCAGCAAATTCTTGATCTAAAAACGAGTATTCAAAAGGGTAAAGATTGGCGAACTTTTCATAAGTAGCTTGAATAGAAGCAATTGTGGCTTCCATATTTTCTGGCTTTACCTTTACATAAGCCAGATTATTATCATTGGGTTTATAAAGGTATGCCGCTGGGGTTACTTCATCCTTCACCGAGAAGAACACGAAATCTTCTACTACTCCACCCAAATTCGGTACGCCCACATCATACTTAAAGACATTCTTACCCATTTTATCTTCAATCTTCCATCCACCCACTTTGGCGAGGGCTTCATTCACGACCAAGAAGTTATTCCCTTCCTCACCCAGCTCTGGTTGATAGAGCTTTCCTTCCAACAGTTTTATATCAAATTTTTGAAAGAAATCTTCATCAACAGGGAAGATGGAAACGGGTGTAACATCTTCACTGCCCTCTATTTCTAAATAAAACTGTGCCTGTCCGCCAAACACTTTTGGCCCTGCTCCTGTCATCCATTCGATGGAAGGATTCATGCTCAGTTCATTTTTGAATGCTTTGTATGATTGTTTGACTGCCTCGTCATTGAGCGGAATCATAATCACTTGTTCCTTATCAAAACCAAGATCCAATTGCTTTAAATGCTTAAATTGTTGGTAGATAACATTAGTAGAAATAAATAGACCGATGCAAATAAAGAACTGAACCACCACCAATACATTTCTAAAAAACAGACCTGATTTTCCTTTGGTTACACTTCCAGATAAGATTTGGGTGGCACTGAAACGGCTAAGGAAAACAGCGGGATAAAGCCCAGCAAAAATGCCAATTCCCAAAACAGCCAATACCATAAATAAGTAGGTAAAAGGGCTCTGGTAATCAATGAATATGGAAGCACCCGCAAAAGCATTAAATGAAGGCAGAAGTATTTCTGTAAAGCACACCGAAAGCACCACAGCTATAAAGGCAAGCGCAATGGACTCAATAAAAAACTGGGTAATAATCTGACTTCTATATCCTCCTACTGTTTTTCTAATCCCCACTTCTTTGGCCCTCTTTAGGTACCTGGCCGTTGATAAATTGGTGTAGTTAATACAAGCAATAAATAGAATAAGCAGGCCAACAAGCATGTACAACCTTATAAATTGCTTATCGCCCGTCTTCTTAAAAAATGAATATAATTTACTGAAGTAAACTTCCCCCACAGGCTCTAAACGAACACTTGAGTTCTTAATATGAGGTTGAAGTAGCGCTTTAGCTTTACGCTCAATATCCGCCACTTGTGCGTTTTTATCAATCTGAACATAGAGTGGAAATGCCGTCATTACATTCCAGTTCCGAAAACCTCTATCATCGCCATAAGCTTTGTCAGATTGCTCAATGGGAAGAATATATTTGAAATTCATGTGAGTTTCTTGACCAAGATCATCAATCACCCCAATTACTTTAAACATCCCATATCCATTCAATTTGATGGTTTGACTAATGGCATTTTCCGCAGAATCGAAGAGTTTTTCTGCCTCAGACTTTACCAAAATGAGCTCACTTACCGTTTGCTGATCTAGTGGCTTAGACTGCCCGAGCACATCAAAATCAAATACATCAAATAAAGAAGGGTCAGCAAAATGAAGAGACTGAATCTTAAACTTTCGCTGATCCGCTTCAATAATCAACTCAGAGGTTTGACCAAACCTCACTGTGTTTTCCACCTCTGGAATGCCCTCTTTTAACAACTCCGCCATTGGAAATTGCGTCATCATTTCCCAATTGGGCTCAACTTGAGTAGAATCATCTCTGGCGACTAAAACCCTGTAGATTTCTTCGGAATGAGTGTGATACGAATCCTTATCAAATTGCTCTTTTACATATAAGCTTAGAATGACAAAGCAGATCAAGCCCACGGTCAGTCCGAATATATTAAGAACAGAGTAAAGCTTGTTTTTTACCAGGTACCGAAATGCAATTCTAAAAAAGGATGATAACATGGATTCTATTTGAGTTAAATACTAGAGTGATTAAATAATTCGGTAAATACTTCCAATCGCTATTCAACTGTCATACCAAACTTAACCTACTATTTATCAATAAGTTAAGAAGTATCAACATTATTACATTGGTCGCCATCGCACTTTGCTGTTCGTTGGCGGACGGCAGCTCATTTGATCATGAATCACGAAGTGTATCGACAGGGTTGGACTTTGCAACTTTCAGCGAATACCAACCTGAAGACAGAAGAGTCGCACCAAGCATGATCAGACCCGCTACACCAAAGAGCCATAAAGGTTGATCAGTTCTATAAGCAAACTGAGAAATCCATGAATCAATTATGCTGATTACAAGAGGAACTGCGATGACGATTGATACCAGCATTGCAATTACGAATACTCGGTTTTGAAGTCCAAAAAGTTGTGTAACCCCTGCCCCAAGCACTTTACGAATGCTGATCTCTTTGAGTCTTTCTCGACCATAAAATATTGACATTGCGAATACTCCAGCAAAAGCGATTAGACAAACGCCAACGCCCAAAACACTTGTCATTTGCATCATCTTGGTTTCTGAAGAGTATAGTCGTTTGTGCTCCTCTTCAAGTACTTTCAGCACAAAAGGTTTTGATGGCTCAAACTCCCAGAACATCTGCTGAATGGTTTGAATAAGTTCGCCTAAATTAACATTGTCAGAATAACGAATAGAATAGTGAGCCCTTCCATTTGAGTAGCTTAAAGGCACAAATAACATTGCAGGAATTGGTTCACTTACCGAAGTAAAATGGAAATCACTGACGGCACCTTCCTGAACGATATACCCAGGTTTTGACTTACCATAATACGAAGGCAATAATTTGCCAATAGGCTCATTTTCAAGCGTATTAAGGGCGGTTTCGTTAAGCAGTGCCACTTTGCTATCACCACAAAATAGGGAGATCACATCAGCATCATAATTCTCCTCAATTCCATAAAACTCAAAGAAATGACAATCGATCCCTAGAGTCAATATTTCAACTTTTTCCCAACCATCCCTGAATCCTGGTTTCTGTAGATCGTTAACACCCAAAGCCTTCATTGGGTGTTCATCTGAAAGCGCTATATCTTGAATGGCAGGCATCGCCATGAGGCGGTCTTTGAATGTTTGGATAGTTGATTCATCCCTACCTTGGAACCAACTTGATTGGAACACCAGTGTATTTGTGAAATCATACCCTGGCTCCTTGGATAGCATGAACTCAAGCTGCCGATTCATGAAAAGCATGGCAGAAATAATACCAAAGGCTATAAAAAACTGAAAGGCCAATAAACCCTTTCTGATAAGAGATTTTGACCTGCTATTTCTACTAAAAGAATTGAACAGACTAGATACCTTAAAACTGGAAACAATTAAAGCGGGATATATTCCTGCGATAAGCCCCACCATAGAGGTAAAAGCCAAAAGAATCAAATATGTTCTAAAACCAAAAATAGCCACAGTTAACTCTCTATCAACAAATTGACTATAAATTGGAATTAATACCTCAATCAATATCAAAGCACATATAAATGAAATAAAACTCAACATTAACGATTGAATCAAAGACCTCTTGATCAATTGAATTTTTCTTGCTCCTATGATCTTATGAATAGCGATTTCTTTGCTCCTGTCCAATGCAACCGCCAACGAAATATTGCCAAAATTAGCAATGGCCACTGCGAGCAAACAGATAGAAATCACGACTAACCAAATCACTAACTGCTCATCCGCTTTTGGACGAAATGATCCGGTAGAATCCAAATCACTGAAATGATAATCTAAAATAGATTCTAACTCATACTTTTCTCCCCTAGATTCGTCACCTTTATCCTGTTGCATTAACTGAACTTCCAAGGCATCTATATCAGTACCCTCATTTAATGACATAAAAACGCTAAACATGTGATAGCCACTACTAGTGAGGTAGTCACTATAGTCAGGGTCCGATTTCATAGTTTCCACCGAAATAAGAAACCTTGGGTCAAGGGAGGAATTAGAAGGGAAGTCTTCATAAACTCCAATGATCTCAAACTCATCATCTCCCACTAACATCCTTTTTCCTACAACTTCCTCTCCCTCGAATACCTTTTCACGGACAGACTCACTAATTAAAACCGTTCCAGGAACATCAAACATTCCCAAGTCTCCGTTGACGGTTTTCACATCAAACATCTCCAAGAAGCCTCTTTCTACATACCAAAAACCCTTCTCTTCGAAGGCTTTTTCCCTTTCTTCACTTGGTCTGACTAATTCGGAAACGTAGGAATTATTGTAGGCCCTAACCAGTGATGCTATTGAAGGATTCTTTTCGAGGTAACTTGATGATAGGATAAAAGGGTAGCTAGAACTGTTGGCAGATACTGATGAAGCAGAATTTGTGGTGACTAGTCTATGAATTTTGCCACTGTCAGGATAGGATTGGTCAAACGTATACTCATGAATCAAATAAATAGACGTCAGGAAAATAAAAAAAAAGGCGATGGCCAGCCCGATTACGTTAGTCCAAGTATAAATCAGATTTCTTCTCAGGCTTCTTAAGATGATTCTAAGGTTGAGCATAGCAAGGGTTTATTTTATCAGGTAAAACAATCTCAATGCCAGCAATAAAACACTGAATATAAGATAATTAAGATCAAAACGGCTTTACACTTAGTTCGCCACCGAACTTTACCGTCCGCTGACGGACGGCAATATTTGTTTGTATATTAACGATCAGTTTGATTTGCACAAGATTCAAAGACAAATGTAAACCAATGTTAAGGCGAGACATGATGAGACAAAAATCCCCCAACCCCCTTTAAGAAAGGGGGAAGGCTCCGAATAGACAACATTGGTTAGTTAAAGCCGAATCCAGAAGGGTAAAGAAAAGGTGAAGAAATATTCAAAGTAATCAGCATCGATACCACCTCCCCCTTGGCCAAGGGGGCTGGGGGATTGATAAGTAACTTATGACTAAATCATATTACAATAAGAAACTAAAACCATTGGCTCGTGAGCTCCGAAAACATGGAACTCCCGGTGAGGCGATCTTATGGGCTCATGTTCTCAGGGCAAAACGGTTTTATGGACTTCAGTTTAATAGACAATTCGCAATCGAAAATTACATTGTTGATTTTATATGTAGAAAGGAAAGGTTGATTATAGAACTTGATGGCCGATCTCATGATGATAAACAAGAACAGGACAGAACAAGAGATTTACGACTAAATGAGTTAGGCTATAAGGTCGTTCGAATTGCAGAAGTAGGTGTAAAATATGACTTGAAAAATGTAATTAGAACGATTGAGGCCCATTTATCAGAAGAAACATTGAATAAACCAATAGAGTAGATGAAATCCCCCTAGCCCTCCCGAAGCTTCGGGATAAGAAAGGGGGCTGGGGGATTGTAAAATAGACACACCATGAAACAAGGAAAAATACTCATCATAGACGACAATGAAGATTTACTAAAAGCCGCTAGAATTTACCTGAAACGGCATTTTGGTCAAATTGATTTGGAGAAAGACCCCACGCTAATTCCTGACCTGCTCCAGAATGACGCATATGATGTGATTCTGCTCGATATGAATTTCACCCAAGATGTGAACTCTGGGCAAGAAGGCTTTCATTGGTTGGATAAAATATTAGAGATTGACCCATCCGCAGTGGTAGTGCTAATTACCGCCTTTGGCTCAGTGGATATGGCCGTAAAGGCGATTAAAGCAGGAGCTTCTGATTTTGTGATGAAGCCCTGGGAAAACGAAAAACTATTGGCCACACTCCTTTCTTCCATCCGTCTAAGGTCTTCCAAAGAAGAGCTGAAATTGATGAAAGACAGAGAGGATACTTTGACCCAAGACCTCGATCATAAATTCAAAGAAATCATTGGCCAAAGCGGATCGATGATTCAAGTTTTCGATACCATTGACCGAGTAGCCAGCACTGATGCCAACGTTTTAGTTTTGGGTGAAAACGGTACAGGTAAAGAGCTGATAGCCAGATCAATTCATAGAAATTCAAAAAGAGCAGAGAAGCCTTTTATCAGTGTAGACTTAGGGGCTATTTCTGAGAACTTATTTGAAAGCGAACTCTTTGGTCATGTGCGCGGATCCTTCACCGATGCCAAAACTGATCGTGCTGGCAGGTTTGAAATTGCCAATGGAGGCACCTTGTTTTTGGATGAAATCGGCAACCTTTCACTTCCCTTGCAAGCCAAACTCTTAACCGCAGTACAAAACAGAAAAGTGAATCGTGTTGGGTCGAACAAGACGATTGATGTCGATATTCGTTTGATCTGCGCCACCAACATGCCGCTTTATGAAATGGTGCAGAAAGGAGAATTTAGGCAAGATTTGCTCTATCGAATTAACACCATAGAACTGAAGTTACCCGCTTTGAGGGAACGAATTGAGGACATTCCCCTACTGGCTGAACATTACCTAAAAGACTACGCTAAGAAGTACAACAAAGACATTTACAAGTTCAGTGAAGCTACCCTTAAGCGCTTGGAGAAATACAGCTGGCCCGGGAATGTGCGTGAGTTACAACATGCTGTAGAGCGCGCTGTCATCATGAGTCGTGATAACATTCTTCAACCCGAGGACTTCTTCTTCAATAACAATCAGCCTGTTCGCGATAAGGATGATATCAATTTGGAACAGTTTAACTTGGAAGATGTCGAGCGAATTCTAATCAGGAAAGTATTGGCCAAACACAACGGAAATATTACCCATGCAGCTCAGGAACTGGGTTTAACCCGTTCATCCTTGTACCGAAGACTTGAGAAATATGGGCTTTAATCGCTTTAGAATATTCGTACTGATTCGCGTTATCGTATTGTTTGTTACGGTAGCCGTTTTCGTGTATTTGCTCTTCTTCGATCAGAAGTATGTTACCACCGTGGTCACTGGTTTCTTGATCATTTTCGAAGTATTTGAGCTTTTCAATTACATCGAAAGTACCAACAAGAAGCTCACTCGCTTCTTCGATGCCATCAAATACAATGACTTCAACATGAGTTTTACCCAGGATAATAAGCTTGGGAAAACATTTAAAGCATTGAACCTGGCTTTTAAAGATGTGATTGATGCCATTTTGGAGGAACGTAAAAAGAGTGAGCAGTCTTTTCAGCAGTTGCGCGTAGTCGTTGAAAATATTGGTACAGGAATCATCGCCATCAACGAGACTGGAGAAGTGAAACTGATCAACCGTTCTGCGCTTCATTTATTGCAGTTAGAAAGCCTAAGAAGCCTTGATGACCTTAGACAAAAGGCACCTAACTTTCACTTTACCATTACCCATCTTAACTCCTCTAAAAGAGCAGCTTACAAAAATGAAAAAGGACAGGAATTGGTGATTCTGGAAACCATGTATAAACTGGGTGGTGAGCTTTACAGATTGATCGCCCTGCAAGACATTAAGGCGGAATTACAGGCCAAAGAATTGGAAGCTTGGCAGAACCTGACCAAAGTACTTCGGCACGAAATCATGAATTCCATTGCCCCTATTTCTTCACTCACTTCTACCCTAAGCGAAGTGTTGAAAGAAGATGTAATTAAGAAAAACGGACTCAATACCATTGAAGATGAAAGCCTTGAAGACCTTACCGAAGGCTTGAGCACCATTTCTAGCCGCAGCGAAGGCCTCATCAATTTTGTAAACGCCTATCGCGATTACACCAACTTGCCAGAACCCGACAAGCGTCCAACGGATGTCAAGTCACTGGTGCAAAACACGACAGCCTTACTCAAGAATGATTTCCTTAAGTCGAATGTAGCCTTAGAAGTCATTCATGCTGAAACCTCAATTGAACTGAATATTGACTATCAATTGATTGAGCAGGTGCTGATCAATATTCTAAAAAATGCCTTAGAAGTGGTTGAAAACAAAGAAAGCGCTAAAGTGAAACTAGAAACCAGTGTGCATGGAGAGTTAGTGACTGTATCAATTAGCGACAATGGCGCGGGCATTACCCCTGAAGCTACTGAGAAGATTTTCATGCCTTTCTTCTCTACCAAAAACAGAGGTTCGGGTATTGGACTCAGCCTTTCTAAGCAAATTATGCAGCTGCATGGTGGAGATATTCAGCTGGAAACTGAGCTTGGTAAAGGCGCTACTTTTAGAATGGTGTTTCATCAGGAGTAAACTCTCTGAGGCATTAAGGAATTAAAAACTGCAAGAATTAAGATCAACTGTGATTGTTGTGCACAATGCTTTTCATCCTGACTCCGAGGCTTCGGAGGAAGGAACTAGAAACAGCATCGCAATTCGAGAAAATTAGATCCTTCGTGCCTCAGGAAAAGAAATCAGACGGTTGACTTCAAATCAATCACTAGAGCCAAAGCAAATGCTTACCAGGTTTTAGTTGAATGAACCGAACAAAGTAAAAAACAGCTTCAACCGCCATTAAACGCACACCGCTTTTCATCCTGAGGAACGAAGGATCTAAACCTTCTGCCCTATAGAAAACAGGATGCTGTCACACAAACCCCTCTTCTTTAAACCTGGGGTTCGGATAAGTATAAAAGCCCTCCCCTGTTTTTACGCCCAGTTTACCTGCATCAATATAGCTTTTCAGCAAGGCAGCAAAAGCCTGACTTTTCTTGTCTGGGTGATTGCTAGTGATATGCCAAGCCGTATCGAGCCCAACCGTATCTAAAATTCCGAATGGCCCCATTTCCATTTTAAAGTTACCCATCCAGCTTCTGTCAATATCCTCAATAGAACCAATGTCCAGGGTTCTGAGCGAGCCTGCGGCTCCCAAAAGCGCCATCAGCATGTAATTGAAGATGTAACCCGTGTTTTCCTTTTGAACGAAGACAGGCGTTTGCCAAAGCTTCTCGCCCAATTCCATCAATAAATCATTGATCCAAGCTTCTGTTCCCGGATGCGGCATTACGTCCACCACATTGGAATAGAATACATCATGGAAATGGAAATTACAGAAACGCTCAGGTCGGCCAGAAGCATCCGCGATTTGCGAGCCGAGTAAATAGGAAGTGTTGGTAGTAAAGAGCGTCTTTTCAGGACAGAGTGCGCCAAATTGCGCCCAAACCTTACGCTTCAGTTCGAGGTTTTCAGTGACAGATTCGTTCAAAAAATCAGCATCATCTGCCGCAGCTTCTGGGTCGGTGGTGAAAGTCAAGCGACCTTTGGCTTCCTCAGCTTGTGCCTCGGTGAGCTTTTCATTGCGAATCAACATTTTAAGAATGCTGGCCTGAGTTTTAATGGCATCGAGTGCTTTCTCTGAAATATCGTAAATAGTAGTTTCAAAACCACTGATTGCGCATTGCAGCCCTACCCTTAAACCAAGCGTTCCAGCACCCAGAATAAGTACTTTATTGATGTCTTCTATTTTTAGTTGCATTCTTAGATTATTATAGTAAAAATTCAAGTTGAGTAATCCCCATATTTACGTAAAAACCAAAGCCCATCACGAAGAACGAATTCAATTACCACATACACTCCGCTCTGTTTACCAGCCATCGTTAGTTCTTTAATATCGTATTCAAGCTGTCTAATTTCCCAATTATTAAACTCCTTCTTCTCAAGTTTCTTAAATCTCCAATCTGCTTTAGCTATTGGAGCCTCATAATTTTCGGTATAACCATTTCCGTCAGCATCGACTATTATATCTGATGTGTAAACCACTATAACCGAATCAAGAATCCTCGACATTTGAAATGAAGAGTCTGCATCAAATCGCTTTAAGAAAGATTCAAAATTCTCTTCCGGTTTCTGCGCCAGAGATACTTGAGCACATAAAACAGCAAACAGGGCGATTAAAATTGCTCTATTTAAACTCATATCCTATCCTTTTCCAAAGCCTTTACCGCATTTGCTCCACAGGCTTTAACGGCATAAATCAAATTGGCAAAACGTGGATCTTGGGTCAGTCCTATTTTATAGCGAGCGTAAATCTGCTGAATAATTACCCCGATTTTAAATGCTCCAAAAACATAGTAAAACACTTGATCCTTCAGGTCGAAGCCTGTTTTTTCAGCATAGCGTTCTACCAATTCACTGCGTGTATAATTGCCCGGCAACCAAGTGAGGCTGAAAGGTTTTAAAGCGTCAGAATCATCGGCTTGCGCCCAATAGGCCAAAGAAGTACCTAAATCCATCAATGGATTGCCCACAGTCGACATTTCCCAATCCAGTACCGCGATAATTTCGTCTAGCTTTTCGGGGTTCAACACGAGGTTGTCGTACTTATAGTCGTTGTGAATAAAGCTGACATATTTCTGCGCCGGAATGTGCTTTTGCAGCCATTTGGTCACCTCATCCATATGAGGCAGCTTATCCGTTTCGGATTTATAATAGCGTCCAATCCAACCTTCCACTTGTCGTTGGGTATAGCCATCAGGTTTACCGAAATCGGCCAAGCCAGCAGCATTCAAATCCATGGTGTGAAGATCTGCCAAATTATCAATGCAGGCTTCAGAAATAGACCGCATTAATTCAGGTTTGAGCTCAATGTCTTTTGGTGGTCGACTGCGTAAAATCACGCCTTTCACACGCTCCATAAGGTAGAAATCAGTTCCCATCACCGAATGGTTGTCGCAAAACAATACAGGCTTGGGTACTTTGGAATACACTGGTTTAAGGGCAGAAAGCACTCTAAACTCTCTGTGCATATCATGTCCACCTTTGATATTCGCGCCAAAAGGTGGACGCCTCAATACATATTCCTGTTCGCCTGTTTTGATCAAATAGGTAAGGTTAGAAAAACCACTAGGGAATTGAGAGACTTCTAGATTTCCAGAAAAACCCCTTAAATGGTCACCCAAGTATTCTGTCAGCTTAAAGAGGTCTAACTCCTCTCCTTTCCTGATGTCTTTTGCCTTGTCAATCATTGGTTAGTTTAATAGTTATTGGTTATTAGGGAAGAGTGTATTAGTCATTAGTCAATGGTAAATGGTAAATGGTCAATGGTGAAAACTCAAGAAAACGCCAATTGAACCGTCATTGCGAGAAATGAGATTCGCGATAGCGAAAGCTCATGACGAAGCAATCTAAAGCGTTCAATAAGTAGTGGGTAGTGAGATTGCTTCACGTTAATATTATCACTTCGAATAACCGTGGCAGGTTCGCAATATCGGTTCCTTTATACTTTGGTCTTCATGAATTCATCATTTTCATTTATCCATTTTTTTAAATCGTCATCAAACCTTCTTTCAACTAAAAACTTAACTTCCTTTTTGTTCTTTATTTTTAGAATCCAAACATTCCCGTCTTCATCATTGGTCGTCCATTGATGATAATCTCTTTTCACACTAATTACATCACTAACAGAAACCCTTTCTTTAGACCTTTTCAATTGAATCGAATGATCCTCAAATAATACTTTATGTGATGTAGATTTAGCCTCTTGAACTAGAATCCCCAGAGTACCTAAAACAAATATACCTAAGATGGCGAGCACATATCCATATACTGGCACGTTCCATTCACTAAAACTAGATTCAGTAACTCCTATGCCACGACTCATCATCGCTATTGTTAACCCAACCACAAGGAAGAAAAAAGTAGCAATTGAATTCTTTAAGACTTGCTTATGGCGTTTGTATAGTTGAAACTCCATGAATAGACATTATAAGCCATAATTTTTCAAAATCGCTTTGGCCAAACTCGCTTTATGCACTTCGTCTGGGCCATCGTAAATTCTTGCACCACGCTCATGTCTGTACCAAAACGAGAGCAAAGTATCATCGGTGATGCCCAGCGCGCCATGTACCTGAATGGCACGGTCGAGCACTTTCATAAGCACATCGGCCACATAAAATTTAATGGTAGAAATCTCTAAGCGTGCGGCTTTAGACCCTTCATTATCAATCTTTTGCGCAGCATGAAGTACCATATATCTTGAAGCATTAATCTCCGCCCTACTTTCAGCAATCCAGTTTTGAATAGTTTGCTGGTGTCCTAACATTCTGCCGTCTCTTAATTCTCTAGAAGCCGCCCTATTGCACATCATATCAAAGGCTCGTTCACAGATACCAATCCAGCGCATACAATGGTGAATTCGGCCTGGACCTAAACGCTGCTGCGCCAACATAAAGCCACTGCCCATTTCGCCAATCAAGTTACTTTTCGGTACACGGCAATCTACATAGTGGATTTCGGCATGACTCAAATAGCCTTCTCCCACATCGCCCATAACGGGGATATTTCGGGTGAGCTCAAATCCTGGGGTATCGGTAGGCACTACGATCATACTGGCCCTTTTGTGCGGTTCCGCATCGGGATTGGTCACTGCCATTACGATGGCAAAAGTAGCCCCATCAGCCGCGGTGGTAAACCATTTATGTCCGTTGATGACGAATTCGTCTCCATCCAAAACGGCTGTGGTGCCCATATTCACGGGGTTGGAGCCCGCAAAATCTGGCTCGGTCATGGAAAAGCAACTTCTGATTTCGCCTTTCATTAAAGGCGCTAAGTATTTTTCTTTTAATTCGGCCGAAGCAAATTGATGCATCAGTTCAATATTACCAATATCTGGTGCTTGGCAGTTGAGCACATAATGGCCTAAAGGCGTTGTTCCTAATAACTCCGATAACTGTCCAAATTCAGTGAGTGTTAAACCTGCTCCGCCTTCTTCTTCAGAAAGATAAGGTGCCCAAAGCCCCAATTCCTTCGCCTTTTCGCGCTTGGCTTTCAAAATATGGTTCACTTCGTCCCAAGGGTCTTTCAAAAAATAGAGTTCCGAAGGGTACAATTCTTCCTCTATAAACTGCTTTACTTTAGGGTAAAGGGCTTTTAATTTATCGGTGGCGAATAATTCGGTCATGGGGTGTGGTTATCAGTGATCAGTAAATCAGTGATCAGGGGAATATCGGATAAGGTAATTGATCTTTAGTTTCTTAACAAAAACTCTGGGGCATATATTGTATGATTCCTTTTCATTTCAAAACATAAAAAAATCCCAAACTTATTAAAGTAAGGGATTCTAAACTCTTAAACCAAGAATTGTATTTGGTATAATTAATTCAACTCTAGCATTCCTTTGCTGGCGGCCATCAGGTTGATCATTCGATAAAGCGCTCTAGCGCCCACGTTAGCATCCCATTCGTCTTCGCTAGGCGAAACCTCATTCAGGTCGCAACCGATGATTGTGCGTCCTGATTTGACTACCTGCTTAATTAAATACATCACCTGCTCCAAATCAAAACCTCCTGGTACAGGAGTGCCTGTGTTCGGACAAAGTTTTGGATCAAGGCCATCGATATCGAATGAAATATAAACCTGCTGCGGAAGTTCTTTGATAATCTCTTCGCACTGCGTAGCCCAAGTTTTTCCTGCATACTGGTCGTGCTTTAACTGCTGATCGAAGAAGGTGACCACTCGCCCATTTGAATTGGCGATAAGCGTTTGCTCTTCATCACAGAAATCACGGATACCCACCTGCACCAACTTGGTTAATTCCTTAATTTTAAGCGCATTCGTCATGATACTGGCATGCGAAAACTCAAAACCTTCATAGGCCTCACGCAAATCTGCATGGGCATCAATTTGGAGTAAACCAAACTCGCCATAGTGTTTCGCGCAAGCTTGGAAATGGCCCAATGGAGTACTGTGGTCGCCACCAACTAAAATTGTGGTTTTCCCCTGCGACAGCCAGTATTCTGACTGTTGCTTTACATATTCCATCAGCTGATGCGTTTCCTTGTTTATTTCGGCCAAAATAGCCTCCATTTCTTCACGCTCTTCTTCATCGCTGCCTTCTTCCAACCAAGCAATATATTCTTCAGATTTTTCGCGCAATTCACTTCCTAACGAGTACCAAACCTCTGGAATATCGGCCATGGCCACACCCAGTTTCCAAGGTTCTGCAATGTCCAACTGACTAAAGTCTATTTGAGAAGAAGCTTCTAAAATGGCTTCTGGCCCATCTGCTGTGCCTGCACCATAAGATACGGTAACATCCCAAGGGACAGGAATGACCACTACTTTGGCGGAATCGGTATCAAAAGGCAACCCAAAAAGGGTTCCTCTCAGCCCTACATCATTGGGATTAAAATTATCTATATCGGCCATACATTAACTGATCATGTCAGCCACAAAATTAGGTAATGCAAAGGCAGCTTGGTGAATGCCTTCGTTATAATATTTCAAACCATGTTTTTTAGCAAAAGCCTTGCTCTCTTCAGCATTAAAGTCATTTAATGGATGTGCTTTTCCTTTAGAAGAATAAGAGAAAGACCACATGCCCGTTGGGTAAGTCGGGATATACGCCAAGTAGCAATGCACTTTATCTTGTCCGAAAATAGAACGGTATACTTGGTAAATCTCCCTGAATACTTTGCTGTTGAATCGAGGTGATTCACTTTGCGTAACCATGATTCCGTCATCGCTCAAAATACGGTACACTTCTTTGTAGAATTCTACAGTGAATAAACCTTCTGCTGGCCCTACTGGATCGGTAGAATCTACAATTACAATATCGAAAGATCCATTGGCTGCTTCTTTCACATATTTGATGCCGTCATCTACAATCAGGTTCAATTTTGGATTACCAAAAGCCGAAGCGATGCCCGGTAAATGCTCTTTACAAGCCTCAATTACTTTGTCATCAATTTCTACCATTACTACTTCATCGTAGCAATCGTGGCGCAACAACTCGCGGGCAGTTCCGCCATCTCCACCACCAATCACCAAAGCTCTTTTTGGCTTAGGGTGTGTCAAAGTAGGTATGTGCGTAATCATTTCATGGTACACATACTCATCTTTTTCGCTGGTCATTACCATACCATCCAAAGTAAGTAGGTTACCGTAAGCCTGTGTTTTATATACTTCTACTTTCTGAAAATCAGACTGTACATCATAAAGCTTTCCGTCATGCTTTAAAGAAAGCGCTATTTTATCGTCACGTTCGGTAAACCATACATCTCTGGTGCGGATTGGATCGCCCTCTTCGCTGCTTTTCTCATCACGCATGGTTTTGATATCGAAATCTCTTTCTTTCAAAAGCGCCTTCTCTCCTCTTAATAACTCCATAGCCGAACCATGTCCGGCTTGGAATTTCTCTTTAAGGATTTGATAAGCCACCCACGGATTCACGGTGTCGCCACAAGTGAAAATATCTACAGAAGCATAACCGTATTCTGGCCAAGTATGAATAGCCAAATGGCTTTCTTGAATTACCACAACGCCCGAAACGCCATAAGGCGAGAAATGATGGAAGGTGGAATTGATGATGGTTGCACCTGAATCTTCCGCAGCGCCTTCCATACTTTTTTCGATGTGAACTACATCGTTTAAAAGTTCTGATGAACAGTTGTAATACTCGACAATGATGTGTCTACCCAATGAAGCCATTCTATATTTTTTTTCTGCAAATATGAGGTCTTCATTTTAAACGGACTAAAACAAAATAAAAAAACTTACTTCAGGTCCATGCCAGGATAATAATAGTCCTTGGTTTCGGCAGTGCCTCCCGACACCTCATTCCAGTGTTCGGCAGATACTTGAAGCCAAGCACAGGCGCCCGTTACAAAACCACCTTGCGAATCACCTGTGAGGTATTCGTACAAACGGCTAATGGATGGATTGTGGGCCAAAATCGCCACATTTTCAAAGATATCGTCTACACGGTTGACGGCTGCCATCATCACATTTCGCGTGGCTTCATAGTACTCTTCGGACGATATAATCCGTGGTGCAACTTCTAACTGCTGTATGATTTCCGCACAGGTCTGTAAAGTACGTACCGATGGACTTGTATATATAGTGTCTATTTTGAATGGAAGCGTTTTCAAGTATTCGCCTAACAAAGCCGATTCACTCTTCCCCTTCTCACTCAACTTTCTTTCAAAATCACGCTCGTTTTTTTGCACCATTTGTGCATCGGCATGTCTTATTAATAAAAGATTCTTAACCATTCTTCCTCCTCCTTAGTTACGGTTGCTACAACGTGTTTTTTCCCTTCTTCATATAAATAGATAGCGGGTAAAAACTGTTTCATTTGTTTTTTTGAAACTTTTATGCCCATCTTTGGCGCGGTCAAAATTAAAAAAATACCTATTTATGTCTAAAAATCTCGTCATTGTAGAGTCTCCAGCCAAGGCCAAAACCATCGAAGGTTTCCTGGGAAAAGATTACAAAGTTGTATCAAGTTATGGACATATACGTGACTTACCTAAAGGTAACAAAGCCATAGACATAGCCAATGGTTTTAAGCCAACATACGAGGTAACGGCCGACAAAAAAGAGGTGATAAAAACCTTGAAGAAATTGGTCAAAGAATCGGAGACGATCTATCTAGCGAGTGATGATGACCGCGAAGGAGAAGCCATTAGTTGGCACTTAAAAGAAGCCCTGAAACTTAATGATGACAACACGAAACGCATCGTTTTTCGTGAGATTACAAAAAATGCCATTCAAAACGCCATCAATAATCCGCGTACGATTGACATTGACTTAGTAGATGCGCAGCAAGCCCGTAGAATCCTTGACCGATTGGTAGGATTTGAGCTGTCGCCAGTACTTTGGAAAAAAATTAAACGTGGCCTTTCTGCCGGACGTGTGCAATCGGTTGCGGTACGCATGGTGGTAGACAGAGAGCGTGAAATAGATCAGTTCACCCCTGTTTCTTCTTATAAAATAACCGCCATTTTCAACCTTGGCGATGGTGTTGAATTGAAAGCTGAGCTTCCTTCGAAATTCAAAACAGAAAATGAAGCCCACGAATTCTTAAAAGGTTGTGTAGGTGCAAATTATTCGATTCTGGACTTACAGAAAAAACCAGCGAAGCGTTCACCAGCGCCCCCATTTACCACTTCTACCCTTCAGCAAGAAGCCAGTAGAAAATTAGGCTATTCTGTATCGCGTACCATGTCCTTGGCGCAGAAACTATATGAAGTCGGTAAGATCTCGTACATGAGAACGGATTCATTGAACCTTTCTGATGATGCAATAAAAAGTGCTGTGGGTGAAATTTCTTCTGCTTACGGAAAAGAATTTGTGGAAACCAGAAAATTCAAAACCAAGTCGCAATCGGCACAAGAGGCGCACGAAGCGATTCGTCCAACGAATTTCGCAACGCATACCGCTGGCGCAAATTATGACGAACAAAGACTTTACGACCTGATTTGGAAGCGAGCGATTGCTTCGCAAATGGCCGATGCCCAACTAGAGAAAACAACCGCTTCTATTGCCATTTCAACCCGAAAGGAAACCCTTTCTGCGTATGGTGAAGTGATCAAATTTGAAGGGTTCTTAAAAGTATACATCGAATCAACAGACGATGAAGATGGTACAAACGAAGCCAAAGGCATGTTGCCCCCATTAACAGTTGGACAAACCTTAGAACTGAACCACATGATGGCCAAAGAAGGCTTTTCGCGTCATGCTGCACGATTTACGGAAGCCAGTTTGGTGAAGCAATTGGAAGAAATGGGCATTGGTAGACCATCTACTTACGCCCCTACAATTTCTACCATTCAGAAAAGAGAATATGTAATTAAAGAAAACCGTGAGGGAACGGAAAGAAATTATCAAGAGCTAATTTTGGCGAATGATAATATCAAAACCAAAACCAAAACGGAGAATACAGGAGTTGAAAAAAACAAACTCTTCCCTACCAATATCGCGATGATTGTCAATGACTTTTTGGTAGAGCATTTCCCGAATGTGATTGACTTTTCTTTTACCGCTCGGGTGGAAGAACAGTTTGACCAAATTGCACAAGGCAAGCAGGAATGGCCAAAAATGATTGCTGATTTCTACGGAGATTTCCATCAGAAAGTAGAAAACACAGAGCAACTGGATAGATCAGAAATTAATTCTTCTCGCGAATTGGGTGTTGACCCAGAAAGCGGAAAAACACTCCTTGTGCGCATGGGTAAATTTGGGCCAATGGCGCAAATTGGTGAGTCCGATCTGGACGATGAGGAAGCCGAAAAGCCAAGATATGCCAGTCTTAGAAAAGGCCAGTTTATTGAAAGCATTACGATGGAAGAAGCACTTGATCTTTTCAAGCTTCCACGCACAGTAGGTTTATATGAAGACAAAGAGGTGATCGCTGCCATTGGTAGATTTGGCCCTTATATTAAGTTTGAAGACAGTTTTATTTCATTGCCAAAAGGTGTTGATCCTTTAGAGGTTGAATTGGACCAGGCGATCTCATATATCAAAGAGAAGCAGAGTGCGGACGCCCCTATTTATGTCTATAAGGAATTGCCTGTTCAGAAAGGTAAAGGGCGTTTTGGGCCATTTATCAAATGGAACGACATGTTTATCAACGTCAACAAGAAGTACGATTGGGACAATTTATCTGATAAGGACATTGTTGAACTGATTGAAGATAAACTTCAGAAGGAGATTGATAAGGTAATTCATAACTGGGAAGATGCCGGGATCAGGGTGGAGAAAGCCCGTTGGGGACGACACAACATCATCAAAGGAAAGACGAAGATTGAGCTTGCTAAAACCGTTGATGTGTCAGAAATGACGCTAGAACAAGCCAAAGCCGAAATAGAAAAGGCCGCGCCAAAGAAAAAGCCAGCGAAGGCCAAAGCCAAGAAGAAGTAAAAGCATTTCCAGCCCTGTCAGGTTTTTAAAACCTGACAGGGCTTTTTATTTAGACAACCTACCTCCCACTTATTCAGCAAACGTCCAATCGGAGCGTCACTGCGAACGCTTACGCCTTAGCTTCAGCGTTGGCGCAGAAATCTTTCTTGCGATAGCAAAGAAAGGTGACGAAGCAATCTCTTGTACTAGAACGCGACATTGAGATTGCTTCACGTAAACATAATCACTTCTAAAAACTTCAGCAGGTTCGCAATGACGACAAAATTGGCCGTCACTGCGAGGCGTAGTCCATGCGATAGCAATGGGCTGTAACAAAGCAGTCTCTAGCCAGCAATTTCTGTAATTTGAAATTGAGATTGCTTCACGTAAAAATCAAGAACAGTATATATTACTGTTTTATAAGATAATTTCACTAAACTTATAGCTGGTTAAAAGCTGCGTATAGCACACCGTATTGAGTTGCTAAGGCTCACTTTTTGAAAACTATTGAATAATATAACGCTCATAGATATGGGCGTTAGCAAACATTAAAAAACAGAAATGGCAGAATTTGTAAAAGGGAATCAGCTTAATGCGGAGCTTGAAAAAATATTTGATCGAGCGGAGGAACAATTAGTTATTATCTCGCCTTTCATCAAACTTCATTCAAGATTTGTTGATGTTTTAAAATCCAAAAAAAGCAATCATAAACTCAAAATAACTGTTGTCTTTGGGAAAAATGAAGACAACATTTCAAAGAGCCTTAGTAAGGATGAATTTGACTTCCTAAAGGACTTCCCAAACATTGAAATAAAGTATGAGCCGAGACTTCATGCCAAATACTACGCTAACGAATCAGCGGCTTTATTGAGTTCAATGAACCTTTACGATTTTTCTCAAAACAATAACATTGAGTTTGGCATCTTGACAAAGGCAACTCTTGTTGGTGCATTGACAGGAAATCTTCTTGGAGACAGTATAGACAAAGAAGCTTTCAATTACTTTGATCAAGTAATCAACAACAGCAAGACTCTTTTCCAAAAGACACCGTGCTACGAAAAAACTAATTTGGGTTTATCAAAAAGATATACCCATTCTAACGAACTTGACGAACTGTCTGGCCAGCTTGGCATTAAGGTATCAACCTCGAAGACAAGTAAATTAATGAAAACAACTCGAGACACTAATACAGGTTACTGTATCAGAACAGGTGACAAGATATCGTTCAACCCTGACTGACCACTTTCAGACAAAGCCTATAAATCGTGGAGTAAGTTCAAGGACACAGACTATAAAGAGAAATACTGCCATTATTCTGGTGAGCCATCGAACGGAGAAACTTCGTTCTCAAAACCAGTAATGAAAAAGAATTGGAATAAGGCAAAAGGAAGATAACGTTTACCAACAAAACCTAGGAAAATATAGAGAGAAACGTACCGAAAGCTAGCATTGAACTTCGTGGTTTAGTTTCCTCTCGCCCCTGTTGGTGTTCTTCACCAACAGGCCACTGAATTTCATTCTCCACCTTTAACCCTAGACCTTTCGTACCTCAAGGAAAGAAAATAGACAGTTTTACTTCGATTGGCTTCAATCTTAGAAGTAATCAATTCCACTACACTAAAGAAGCTTGTTATTTGCAAACTCCTTTTCATCCTGAGTGGCACCGCATTCGCAGAATGAGAAGCGAAGGAACTAAAGCGAGCGAAGCCCTTGTTGGCCTTGATAACGATAAGGCATAAATCCCCTACCACCAAAACCCAACCCGATATGAAAATTGAGTACTTTAATGAAAACTTAGACTTTAACGAAAAGAAGATCGTGACTAAAGTCCTTTTGGAAACTTCCTTTTCCAAAGAAATTAGAATTCTCTTAAAACAAGGGCAAATGATGAAAGAGCATAAAGCTCCTTTTCCCATCATTGTGCATATTATCGATGGTCGAATAGATTTCGGTATGCAGGGCAGTGTACATCCATTAAAAAAGGGGGATATCATCACCTTGGATGCTAATATCCCTCATGATTTAACCGCCCTGCAAGACAGTATCGTGCGTTTAACCCTTTCCAAACTAGATACCAGTGAACGTGTAGAAAAGGTGGTTTCAGATTCATAAGAGAATGTTAGCGTTCAGACCTATAAGGTTTTAAAAACCTTATAGGTCTTTTTCGTTAGTAAATTCGTGCCCGCTTTAAATCCCAGGGTTCCTTAGTGTTCATTGCGGTTAAAACATGACTTATTTTTCAGGTCATTCTGAATCTTTTAGTCTTGCCTATTGGCGGTATCATTACATTTTTTTAGTAACTATAAGGAATATTACGTGCATGATAGGGTTGGGAAAGAAAGCCATAAACCGCCCAAAACGTGAAAATTATAGCACCCCAGATTTGAGTAAATATGATTAGAACTGTAGTTTTTATTTTACTTTGTTTAACCACATTCACCGCTTTTGCACAGTTTCCCGCATACAATGATAAACTTGACGAGACGGACGGTTTACCCATTGCCAATTTTGCCATCGCAGCTAATATCAGTGAATCAGGAACATTGTTTAATGGCATTGCGGCCAATCCAGGGAAATTAGGCCAGTGGCTCGAGTATAGAGGAAAGGCGGAGCTTAGTATTTCCTATAAAAACGAGTCTTTTCCTTTGACCAGTTTTGAGGAAATTGATAACCAAAGACAGTTTCCTATTTCACAAATATCATATGAAAATCATAAAGAGCTGCCCATTAATATGTCATTGAAAAGCTGGGCTCCCGCTAAATTAAATGACCATTTCACTACTGCTCTTCCGGTCGTTCAGACAGAAATCACCATCACAAACAGGACAAATAAAGGCCAAAAGATCACCCTTTCTTGGGAGCTGGATAGCATATTCAGTAAAGAACTTAAGCCCACAGAAAATGGAGTATATAGCCCCTACATTTCTTTAATGGCAGATGTAAGTTCTAGCTTTAGCCAAGGCAGCGTTAATTATGCCATTGAATTAAAAGCAAAGGAATCAAGAACGATTCGCTTTGCCATAGCTACTTACGATAGCCTTTGGCTGACGGCACAAAAATTCAAGTCGGCTAACGAAACCTCAAAATTTGCTTTGGCCAACTGGAGCCAATTATATCAAGCCACTCTAGCTTTTGATACTGCCTTACCCCTCACTGACGATCCAGAGTTGAATGATATTTTAAGGTGGTATACCGTTCCGGCAATGATACTCACCAAATGTACCGTGAATGATGAAATCCTTACCATGGGATACAGAGAGCTAAACCAGCGTGACAGTTACTGGACCTCTTGGCTACACTTAACGATGTTTAAAGACGCAGAAAAACAGATGCTATTAGAAACAATCGATGCAATTAAGCCTAACGGAAAGGTGCCAACCACCATATTACCTAAAATAGAAAGGCTTGATGACTTGGACATTAATGCTTTTTTCATACTTCGCTTTTTCAGGTATACTGAATTTCATAAGGACAATAATTTCAATGAAAAACACTGGCAGTCTGTAAAGGCTGCAATGGATTGGTTGATCAGCCGAGATCAAGACAAAGACGGTTTACCTGAGCAAGTCTCATTTTGGGGGGATTGGAAAGATGTAAAAGGAGTCGCAGGTCGAAAATATTCGCCTTTTTCATCATTACTCTATCTTTCCGCACTAAAATATTGTAAAACCTATGCAGAGAAGGCAGAGGATCAATCGGCCATTTCCATCTACAATAAAGCATACGATAAAGCCTTTGAGTTAGTAAATAAGCCATTTGAAGAAGGTGGATTGTGGGCAGATGGTTTTTATCAGCAACAATGGAATGACAACAGAAGCGATGGTAAAATACTTCAAGATCAGGCCATAGGCGTATTTTATGATGTCGTTTCACCTGAAAGGGCCAATGCCATTTTTGAAACATTAAATGCAAATAATAGAACCCCATATGGCATTGCAGAAACATTCCCTTATTACGATAGCTCCTATGGCTACGAGCCGGGAGAGTATCACAATGGTGCGGTTTGGCCTTGGTTAAGTTTTATGGACATATGGAGTCGTTTGAAGGTGGGCCGGAAAGACGAGGCCATTCAATTGATTAAAGATATTGCCAAGGCAGATCTTTATACATCAGGAGATTATATGCCAAACGAACACATCAATAGCCTGACAGGGGAAAACCTCGGTTTCTATATTCAAGGATGGAATGCGGCCTTATTTGGCGTTTTCTATTTTGAGCTTAAAAGCAAATGATTGTACTCATGCGCTAAGCGTGTTGTTACAAACCTGTGATTTTAAACACCGTTTTACCACCAATAATGGCTTCGTCATTTGAGTTATAAAACACTTTAAACACTCCACTAGGTACTTCCGCAGCCATTACTTGTTGCTCGCTGCAACCGTCAGTTAGACCAGTACAGCTGATGGCAATAAAGTTTGGGTTTTGGTATGTAAATGCCACATGTCGGCCAGAAGCCATTTTATGGTAAGATGAATATGTCCCTACATAACTAACTGCGCCTGCTACTTCATTTTTGAAAGATTTGAAGCTTATCCCTTCATCTGTGCTGAGATTACTTACGAAATCAGGGTTTCCCATGGGATTTCTATTTTCTAAATAGACCAAGTGACCTTCGGGGCTAATGGCCTTTGGCGCCATCCCGTCCACGTTCTTATGTTCTGAAATCAACTGCCAGTTGTACGCATCACTAGATGAATATACGGCCATATCAAATTTAGAATACTGGAATCCCGTCCCCGAAGGAACATAATAATATTCATTATAAATGAGGGCATAGTAGCCTCCCTTGTTATTCTTAATTACAAAATTGGGTGCGATGCCATTTGCGTTTTCCAGTTTCCATGAACTTCCATTGTTGGTTGTTGAAAAAGTACCCTCACCTGTATACGCCACTGTTTTCTGTGCATCGGCATATCCATATAATAAGTTTTTGAATTCCGAGCTTTGATAAGTCTTAGCACTTGTATCATACTTTTTATTTCTGAAATAGAGATGGTCGCCCACCTCCATCACAAATCCGGTATTAGAATATTTATTGTCAAAATTGACTTTAGTATTCACGTATTCCTTGCCCGAAGCGGTTGATTTTACAATACCATAATCACGATATTTCCCACCTTCAATAAACCCAGAATAGTAGACGGTTCCGTTGACCTTGGCTGTTCTTGGAAAAGCGATATCAGTTTTAGTGAGCGTTGATCCACTTGCTTCAAAAGTTGTCTTCACAACAGTATTGTAGTTGCCAGTTCGTAACGGATTTTCATACAAATCGACATACATTTTTCCGTCTTCAACCATTACCGCTATCGGGTTGTCTTGATAATCGTAAGTAGAAGGATAATCATAATAGGTAATTTGGTCATTGGGGGCTACAACCACCGCAGCTCCAGCACTGGCATAGCCAAAGTAGCCCTCGTTATAGGATAGTTTAGCTTTATTGTTATTGTTGGCGCTAGTTCCTCTTAATCTTCTTTCATCAAAAGCAGGCCACAGCCTAGAAGTTAAGGTATTGGTAGCAATATCATACTCAGCCAATGTGCGATAGTACAAACTCAAGAACCCGATTTTTCCATTGCTATAAATCATTTCGCCCAACAAGGCATTCACTGCTATTCCTAAATTTATCGACTGGCCGTTTTCAAATTTATGGATTGTCCCGTTAACGTAATAGGCTACGCCATTCACGTCCATCACCGGCTCTGGAGAATAACTTATTTGGGGTATTTGTTGATCGCTATTGTCATTTAAATTTTTCAATTTATAACCTGATAATAAGATGCCATTATTACTCACCGCAGTAAAATCACTAGTGCCAGATAGCTCACTAAATGACTCCCCTGTATCTTTTGAAAAATAGAATTTGTAATTGGCATTGCTACCGTCTATGCGGGTATCCAGACCAAGCACTATATATTGACCATTCTCACTTACCACCAATTTTGTAGCTTTAAACAGCTCCGTTGGTTCCATAATAGTACTCACCAGTGCGCTCGCCCCTCCTGCGTCTGGCTTATCTGGGTTGGGTTCATCATCATCATTTCCACAAGCACTCAGGAACAACAAAATGCACAATGCAGCGATTAGGGATATTCTGGATTGGATGAATCTGTTCATAACGGTTCAATTGAAATTGCTAAACAAAAATCAATCTTATTCATCCTTGTATGAATACATCCCAATCGGTATTCTGATATGCGTGTTAGTGGGTATCTATATGCTAATTCTTTGAATTTGTCTGAGATTGAAAGTGCATTCGCCCTTGTAGGTGTTCTTCATCGACAAGCCGCACAGGCCCATTACTTGCTTCTTTCAGTTTAAAGGACGTTCATGCGAATTTTAAATTTCTGCTGTTCTAACTTAGCAGCAGACGGATTCTTTCTTCACCCTTCGTTACACTTCAGGTTCATCAGAATGACGGTGAATAGTTGTCTTTTCAAAGTAATTTACCCTTTGTATAAAAAAGGCCAAAGCCTACTGACTTAGCATTGCCGATCAAATGGAATTTTCAAAAGTATTTTTATCTTCAACACAGCTAATCAAACTTTGAATAAACAGCATCAACATGAAGGCAAGATTTATATTAGTACTGTTGATAATTACCATATCACACTACTCCTACGCGCAATGCGAGGCGGTTACGGTTGAAAGTGTATCAAAATACACTCCATTGGCTATGGATTCTTTGTTTGAACCTGATGGCCTTAGAAACGGCCCTGATTATGATGGTGCTACCTTGTACTTTCCTACCAATGGGGAATCCAATTTAAAGAGTATCGTACTCGTACCAGGCTACAAAGCCACACAAAAATCTGTGAGTTTCTGGGCAAGATACCTTGCTGAACGTGGCTATGTCACCATGACGATTGGTACAAACGTTTTAACCGACAGTCCTTCATTAAGGGCCAAAGCACTTGTGGATGGCATGGAAACCATACGTCAAGAAAACAAAAGAACGGATTCGCCTTTATTCCAAAAACTAGATACTGAAAACATTGCCGTTGGAGGTTGGTCCATGGGCGGAGGTGGTGCACAATTGGCTGCAGTATTAGACTCGCGTGTAAAAGCCGTAATTGCCATTGCTCCTTGGTTATATCCTAAAACGCTGGTGGAAACGGATCTAGATCATGCTGTGCCTGTTCTTATTTTAAGTGGCCAAGTCGATCCAACTGCTCCACCTGCAAGTCATTCAAACGTACATTATGACTACACTCCTGCCACAACCACGAAAATGCTCTTTGAAATTACAGAGGGTAATCATTCAACTCCGTTGTTCCCCAGCACAGGAAATGGTGATGTAGGCAATGTAGCCTATGCTTGGCTTGAGACTTTTCTACGTGGCAACGACTGTTATCTGCAAATGCTAAATGTCAATTCATTGAATCAAAACTCAACAGCATCAAAGCATCAAACCAATCTGAAAAAATGAATAAAAATGGCCGTCCAAAATTAGCGCTTAAGTTATCAGGAGTTGATATAGGCATGGAGCTTTTGGGTTGGCTCTCATTGATAGGGATTTGGGTTTTAGTATTTCTGAATTTTCAGAATTTACCTGACACAATACCCATTCACTTTAATGCGGCTGGAAAAGCAGATGGGTTTGGTAGCAAATGGAGCATTCTAACATTACCGATCATTGCATCAGTACTATACGTTGGAATGACGATTTTGAACAAATTCCCTCATGTTTTCAACTATCCTACTGAGGCAGTAACAGAAGAAAATGCCTTGAAAAACTACACAATGGCCACCCGGTTAATCCGTGTATTGAAGTTAATGTTGGTTATAATATTTGGACTGATTGTGTTTATGACATTACAGAATATTAACGGAACGGCTGAAGGCTTAGGCGTTTGGTTCTTGCCTTTAACATTAGGGATGATCTTTATTCCAATCACATACTATATCATAAAATTGGTAAAAGCGAAACATACGTAAGTTGCTCATTAACTTTTTCTTCCCTATGTTAATCGTCAAATCAGGACTCCATATTTTTCACAAACAGGACTAGGTGAAATTGTATTATAGAATGTCAACTTCTAGTTTATTTCTAAGATTTTGAGCAATATCGCATAGGATTTTGGTTACATCAGTTTGGTCGCTGATCATTTTTTGACATCCTCCATAAGTCAGAATTTGATTTTTTACGGAAACGCTTATGGTCATTAACAATGTCGTTTACAACAAAATTATAAAACCTTATTACGAGGCGTTCACAGGCCTTTCTAAAGAAGTTTGGTGGCTTGCCTTGATCACACTGATCAACAGGGCAGGCACAATGGTCATCCCATTTCTTTCGCTATATCTCACACAAAACGAAGGGTTTTCTTTATCTCAAGTAGGCTGGATCATGACTGCCTTTGGTTTAGGATCGGTAGTAGGCACTTGGGTTGGCGGTAAACTGACCGATGTAATTGGCTACTATAAAGTCATGGCTTTCAGTTTATCGGTGTCCGGAATCATGTTTGTATCTGTACAATTCCTACATGGCTTTTACCTAATCTGCGCTGGCATTTTCTTACTGATGGCGGTTGCGGATATGTTTAGACCAGCAGTATTTGTGGCACTCAGTGCTTATAGTAAACCACAGAACAAAACCCGCTCAGTAACCCTGATACGGTTGGCCATCAATCTTGGCTTCTCATTAGGCCCTGCATTTGGTGGTTTGATCATTACAAGTTTAAGTTATTCTGCGCTGTTTTGGGTAGATGGTACCACTTGTATTCTGGCTTCTATCCTATTACTGTGGGTGCTCAACCCGAAAAAAGCAAAAATCCTAGACGAAGTGAAAAATGCCAATCCTAAATCGGCTTACACCGACACCACCTATTGGATCTTTTTTGTTGGACTGGTGCTTTTTGGGTTCACTTTTGTACAGTATTTCTCTACCGTTCCTTTATTCTACAAAGAAATTCATCACCTGTCTGAATCACAGATTGGGCTTATTTTGGGGCTTAATGGGTTCCTGATTTTTGCATTTGAAATGCCGTTGATTAAGTACTTCGAGTCACGTAGTTTTAGTATGGTGGAAAACATTGTAATTGGTGTGGTACTTATTTGTTTGAGCTTTGTGCTTCTGATTCTATCGAGTTGGGCAGGTATTCTGATCATCGGAATGATACTCATGACCTTTGGTGAAATGTTAGCCTTTCCTTTTTCTAATGCCTTCGCCATGAAAAGAGCGAAACGCGGTAACCAAGGAGAATACATGGCGCTTTACAGCATTGCGTTTTCGGTATCCCATATTTTTGGTCATAATACAGGCATGCAGTTCGTTGATAATTTCGGTTTTGATAACACTTGGTACCTCACGGCAGGAATGGCAGCCTTGTCAATACTCTTCCTTTTTATCTTAAAGAGGAGGTTGCGAAGTGAACCAATTGAAACAGAATAGCATTTTAAACCTCATGCTCTCTGTCTACTGCAGGCTCAAGGAAGGAAAAGAAGTATTAACTTCTTCTTTACAGATAATAAAAGCAAAAGCATATCATTTGTGCTCTCCCTTCTATGGCTCCACTGCTTCTCATCTTTTAAAGTTCCTTCGAGTGGAAGGAAGACAGGTTTATCCACAATTAAAAAAACTACGTACGAATTTCACTAATTCAACAAAAAGCATTTTAGAAAGTGTATATTATATTGATTTAAAACAATTACTCATGATTGGTTAATAGCACAACACTATAATATCCAAGCATTCGGGCTAAAACCACCCAATTATTAATATGTAGAATAAATTACTCTGCCTTCAATGCACCCATTTGGCTACGTATGAGTATTTGTTTTGAGAAAAACTACCAATGGAAAAAATAGAGCAACGTATCAAGAAAAGGTATTTACTATTCATAGTAACGATCATAGTAATCATTGTTGCTGTTTTGGTAATTATTCAAAATAGTGTCAGCAACCAAAAACATAATGCCTCTTTAATTAACAAATCGGGCAAACAACGCACGCTAAGTCAAAGCATAGCCAAAATGGCCTTCTCTATTGAGACAAATCAAAACGAAGCATTGAAGTCAAACTCGCTAGAACAATTAAAAACAGCTACAGATGAATTAGAAAGCGGGCATAACTACCTGTACTCTGAAAATAAGCAACATGAAAAAAATACTATTATTGACTCCTTGCTTAGTGCTGCTCAACCCTACTTAAAAAGGTTAACCACGGCCAGTAGAAGTATTATAAACAACGCTGATTCAACGCTAATTAAACAAAATGTAGAAATCATTACTCAAACTGAACCCTCCTATTTGTTAACCATGGACACCGCGGTAAACGAGTATGAAAAAGCTTCAAAAATAAAGCTTCAAAAGCTGATGCAGACAGTATATTTCCTTGCATTAATAGCTGCATTAATATTGATAGGAGAATTCCTATTTGTCCTAGTTCCTGCTCTAAAACAACTGTTTCGACAAACTCACAAACTCACAAAAGCCAATGAGGAACTAGCTAAATCTGAAAGCAAAATAAGAGAGCAGGTACTGGAGTTAACAAAGCTCAAAACTGACTTAGAAACAAAGAACACCTACAACAAAGTTTTTATTGAGCAGGCTCCTACTGCCATTGCTATGCTTGATAAAGACATGAAATATATTGCTGTCTCTCAACGCTGGATAGCAGATTATAAAATGGAAGGACAAGAGGTTATAGGTCGTTCTCATTATGATATTTTTCCAGAGATAGGTGACGATTGGAAAGCTAATCATCAAAAAGGTCTAAAAGGCGCTATTGACATTTGTGAGGGAGCGCCTTTTACCCGTGCCGATGGAACAATACAGTGGATTTATTGGGATGTTCGCCCTTGGTACATTTCAGAAGGCAACATAGGTGGTTTAATAATGCATACTGGAGACATTACTCACCTCAAAGAAAGAGAGGAAGAAAGAAGGCAAATTGAAAAAATTCTAGATAAGACAAATGAAGTAGCCCGTATTGGAGCTTGGGAAATAAACCTTGAAAAAGATAGAATTTTTTGGAGCAGGATTGTACGTGAGATTCACGAAGTACCAGAAAACTATGAACCCGATTTAGAAACCGCTATTAACTTTTTCAAAGAAGGAAAGAGTAGGGATTTGCTTGAAAAAGTGGTTAAAGAAGCAATGGAACATGGAACCCCCTATGATGTAGAAATAGAGCTAGTAACGGCAAAAGGGAATATCCTTTGGACACGCGCTATCGGCCAAGCGGAAATAATAGACGGCAAATGCATTCGCCTCTTCGGAGTGTTTCAGGATATAAATGAAGTGAAGGTGTCACAAATTGAGCTAAAAAATGCCCATACTCAATTAAAAGCCATATTCAACTCTGGATCCACATCTATTATAACTACAGATACCAATGGTATTATTAATCAATTCAATCACGGGGCTGAAATCATAACTGGGTATTCTGCGGCTGAAATGATAGGACTACAAAAACCGAATATTTTTCTTTTGGAAGAAGAATTTGAGAAGTTCTCAAATGATATTGCTCAGTTATACGGCAAAGACCCCACAGACTTTCATCCACAATTAGAATTAGCCAATCAAAATGCATTCGATACCCGTGAATGGAATTATCGAAGAAAAGATGGATCAATTTTGCCTGTTCAGCTGACTTTATCCGGAATTAAGAGTGAACAAGGTGAAAACATTGGTTTTTTAGGTGTCACTACCGATGTGTCTGAGAGAAGAAAGACAGAGAATGAACTATTGAGAAAAAACCAGCTACTTAATTTTGCCGAAGAGATTACCATGATGGGAAACTGGCAATGGAATATCCTTACGGATACAATGCAGTGGTCAAATAATATCTATAACATTTTACAGGTAGATAAAGGAGTTAATCATTTATGCTTTGATACTTATTTTAGAATAGTTCATCCCGAAGACACAGGAATTGTAACAGAATACTTCAAAAAGGCAGCTGAAGAGAAGCAGCTAAATATATTCTCACATCGCATCATAACAGGAGATGGAAAATTAAAAATAATTCAGATTCTAGGGGAAGTGATCACTAACGACAAAGGCGAAGTAGTCGAAATGATTGGTAGTTGTCAAGACATTACTGCTGCCAAGTCTGCTGAAAAAGAATTACATGATGCCAACCTACAATTGAGAGCCATATTTAATTCTGGCCCCACAGCCATTGTAACGACAGACAGTGATGGTATTATTAATCATTTTAATTATGGAGCAGAAATATTAACTGGATATTCAGCGGCTGAAATGATAGGGTTGCAAAAACCCTTCATTTATCACAAAGAGGACGAGTTAGAGAAGTTTACAATTGACATTGCCAAGCTATATGATAAAGATCCAATAGGCTTTCACCCACAGTTAGAATTATCAAAGCATAATGCATACGACACACGTGAATGGACTTATGTTAGGAAAGATGGATCAACCTTACCTGTTCAACTCACTTTAACAGGAGTAAAAGATGAAGAAGGTAATGACATTGGTTTTTTAGGTGTATCAACCGATATTTCTGAAAGAAGAAAAACTCAAGATGAACTATTGCGGAAAAATCAATTATTGAATTTCGCAGAGAAAATAACAATGATGGGCCATTGGCAATGGGATACCCTCGCAGACAAAGTACAATGGTCTTATAACCTATATAATATATTTAAGCTTAATAAGGCAATCGACAGTTTGACCTTCGATACTTATTTCAGCTTTGTACATCCTGATGACAAAGAGAGTGTAACGGATTATTTCGAAAATGCGGCAAATAAGAAGAGTCTAGACAAGTTCACTCATAGAATCGTAGCAGGAGATGGTCAGTTAAAAACAGTCCAACTTCTAGGGGAAGTCATCACCAATGATCAAGGTAAGGTAATTGAAATGATTGGTACCTGCCAAGACATTACCGAGCAAAAGATGGCAGAAAATAAATTTAGAGGTCTGCTAGAGTCCGCGCCAGATGCCATGGTAATTGTGAATGAAAGAGGGAAAATACAACTCATCAACAAGCAATCTGAAAAGTTATTTGGGTATTCAGCTGATGAACTATTTAACAAGTCTGTTGAAATCCTTATCCCTAGTCGATTTACAGGTAATCATACCGCACATCGCGATGGCTTTTTCTCTAACCCTAAAACAAGAGGAATGGGTCAGGGTAAAGATCTATATGGGGTAAATAAAGGTGGAACAGAAATACCTATACAAATAAGCCTAAGCCCATTACAAACAGAGGAAGGATTATTGGTTTCTGCTGCCATACGTGATATTTCGGATCAAAAATTATCTGAAAGTAAAATCATTGAAGCAAAGGAAAAGCTAGAGGTATTAGCAAGTAGGTTAACCTCTCAAAACACCCAGTTGGCCGACTTTGCTCATATTACTTCTCATAACCTAAGGGCTCCTGTCAGTAACCTTAACTCACTTTTAGGTTTTTATAAGGAATCAGAAAGTGAGGAAGAGAAGAGCATCTTATTTGAAAAATTCGAAAAAGTCATTAACCACCTTACCCTAACACTAAACACTTTAGTTGAGGCCCTAAAAACGAATAATAAAGACCTGAAAGACAATGAAGACCTATCATTTGATGAAGTGCTAAACATTACTAAAGAAACACTCTATGGGCAGATCATAAAAACAGGTGCAGTCATTACCAGTGATTTCTCTAAAATTAATAAACTTAGTTATAATAAAATCTACTTGGAAAGTATTTTCCTTAACTTGCTGAGCAATGCAATTAAGTACAGATCTGAGGGTCGTACTCCAGAAATATTTATTAAATCAGACATTGAGGATGGGAAAATTGAGTTGAGTATTAAGGATAATGGCCTAGGTATAGATTTAGAAAAACACGGTCATAAACTATTTGGACTTAATAAAGTTTTCCATAGACATCCAGAGGCTCAAGGTGTGGGTTTGTTTATAACAAAAGCACAAGTTGAAGCTATGGGAGGCACAATATCTGCTTCAAGCAAAGTAAATGAAGGTACGACTTTCAACATAAATTTTTAACTGATATAATATGCCTAATGCTTTAAATGTATGTGTTATTGATGACGATGATATTTATCAATTTACTATAGTCAAATCATTAGAACCGATTAAATCAGTAAAGAATATAACTGTTTTTTCAGATGGTGAAGAAGCTATAAATTTCTTATCAGACAATCTTAGTGAAGAAAACAGCCTTCCAGATGTTATTTTGTTAGACATTAATATGCCAATCATGGATGGGTTTCAGTTTATGGAGGAGTATGTCAAAATAAAGTCAAAAATAGGCAAAAGGATAACCATATATATGGTTTCATCATCAGTAGACCCAGTAGACATAGAAAGGGTGAAAAACATCAGCGATATCTCTGAATATATTCTAAAGCCATTAATGCCAAACGATTTAAAATTTCTCATTGAGAAATTAAATGAGAATTAAAGATCATAACTGTCGATATTAAGTATCTCTACATTTCTGAACTCTACAGGATGACT
The DNA here is from genome assembly GCF_001592935.1 of Roseivirga echinicomitans. Classification (GTDB taxonomy): domain Bacteria; phylum Bacteroidota; class Bacteroidia; order Cytophagales; family Cyclobacteriaceae; genus Roseivirga; species Roseivirga echinicomitans. Next base: position 13,234 of record NZ_LRDB01000050.1, on the reverse strand, counting down.
TTCCATTCCTACATGATAAAAACTTAGGGCAAGGACTTACAGCAAAAGAACTAAACCGATACTTCTCCCCAACCCTTTGGTACATTATACAACAGTTCCCCTTTTCTGATTTCTAGGGGGGAATCGATGTTATTGTGATAAAGTTGGCCTGTGCCCAAGCCTTGTGGTAAGGTGGGTTTGTATTGGGCTGTAAATTGGGCGATGGCATTTAAGCCAATATTTGCTTCCAGCATGGAAGTCATCCACCATCCTATATTTAGGCTTTCAGCAATTTCAATCCATTCTTGGCAGGAAAGTATTCCACCCAATAAAGCAGGTTTCAAAATGATATATTGTGGTTGAACGCGTTCTAAAAGTGCTCTTTTCTCTTCTTTAGAATTCACGCCAATGAGCTCTTCATCCAATGCGATATCCAAGGGGCTTTTAGCACAAAGCTTTTTCATTAACTCATATTGCCCAGCTTTTACGGGTTGTTCGATAGAATGAATCTCCAGTGCAGCCAGCTGTTCCAGTTTTCCCATGGCATCGACATCTGTAAAGGCTCCGTTGGCATCTACCCTTAATGTTATATCATTAGCAGAGTAGTGCTCTCTAATGCCTTCTAATAAAGCCAATTCGGCATCGAAGTCAATGGCACCAATTTTAAGTTTGATGGTATTGTACCCTTCCTTCAGCTTGTCATTGATCTGCTTTTGCATAAAAGTCTTTTCTCCCATCCAAATCAAACCATTGATCGGGATTCGAGCTTTGCCCTGCGCAAATGACGTATCAAAAATGATTTGCTTGCCTCCGTTGAGCAGATCTAGCAGAGCGGTTTCAAGCCCAAAGCGAATGGAAGGTTTTTCAATTGGTGTATTGGTAGAAATGAACTCAAGGAGCTCTCCAGTTTCTTCTGGGAAATCTAATGCAGAAAGGGTATTCAGTAAAGTTCGAAGTTCGATTTCGTAGTTGGAGCTATAGTCTATACTCAGGCCTTTTAACGGGCTGGCTTCTCCCCAACCAATGCAGTCTGGATTTCCCTTTTCCCAAACCTTTATGAACCAAGTTTCCTTCTCGGTAAATGAACCTCGGCTGGTGCCTGCTTCGAAACGAAACTTTAAAAGGTGAGGAATGACTTCGAATTGTAAACGCATTACTTTCCTAATAAGCGCTTGACGTACTTTCCTATAATATCGAACTCAAGGTTTACCTTGTCACCAGCCTTCAATTGGTGGAAACAAGTATGCTCGTAGGTATATGGGATAATGGCAACTCTAAAGCTTGCTTCTTCTGAATTGAAACAGGTAAGACTTGTGCCATTGACACAGATAGAGCCTTTTTCCACGGTAACATTTCCTAAACTAGGGTCATACTCAAAGTCGAAAAGCCAGCTTCCATCCTGTTCTTGCACTTGGGTTACTGTGCCAATTTGATCCACATGACCTTGTACTACATGCCCATCAAAACGGCCATTAGCCACCATGCAGCGTTCTATATTTACCACAGTTCCTATTCCCCAGTGGGATAAGTTTGTCTTCTGAAGAGTTTCGTCAATGGCAGTCACCACATGGATACCGTCCTTCACTTGCACCACAGTAAGGCAAACACCATTATGGGCCACACTCTGATCAATTTTTAGTTCTCCACTTAAGCTACTCTGTACAGAAAAATGAAAGTTGGAACCTTCTTTTTCTACCTTCGTGATCTCGCCTGTAGTTTCTATAATCCCTGTAAACATTGTTTTTTCTAATGTTTTATTTTACGCCTAACTCTGGGTATTTACCTGTTTTAGTACGGTAAAATGCCTTCATCTTTTCAATATCTTCTTCCACATTTCCCGAAGGGTAAATGGTTGGGCCAATACCCGCTATTTTGTCTTTGAAATCTAAAAACCCTAGTACAATTGGCACCCCGCCTTTCACGGCAGTATAGTAAAAACCAGTTTTCCATTCAGGAACATACTTTCTCGTACCCTCTGGTGTAACCATTACCGCCAGTTCATCTCTACTTTGAAATAAAGCGGCCATGGCATCTACTGTACTTTGCCTTTTCTCGCCAGGTTTTTTCGGTGATCTATCTATCGGAATTGCCCCCATACTTTTAAGCATCCAGCCCAGCGGCCCTACCATAAATTCCTTCTTAATGGTGAAGTTTAATGGAACTTCAAGTAGGTAAAAAGCAGCCCTCGCGTATACAAAATCCCAATTAGTGGTATGCGGTGCAGCGGTAATTACTACCTTTTTCACTCCATCTGGAAACTTCCCTTCGAGCTTCCAGCCTGTAATCCAAAACAAAAACCTAGAGAGTAATTTCATCATTTGGCCGAGTTTGAGGGTTGTGATTTAGCTTTGTTTAGCAATTTAATAACGGCAGGTTCATCAGAATGCGTATCGAAATAATGATGAGCAGATTCGTAACCAATTTTATAAATTTCATGCGCCTTTTTCATATCGAAAGTAGTGTATTTGCGCAGGGAAGTGGGTTCAATTAGAATATCACAGTATTCCTTACTGGCCGAAACATTTGCATTCACGCTTACCATAGAAATGCGTTCTATCATTCGCTTTGGCCCATCCAAATCGTTTTCACGAATTACAGGCGCCACGCTGACTCCAATTACAACATCACAAGTGCCTCGTAAAACCTCAGAGGGTAAGTTATTGACGATTCCCCCATCTACATAAGCTTCATTTCCTATTCTCACTGGATCGAAAATAAAAGGAATACAACTCGAGGCCATCATAGCTTTTACCAAGGGGCCAGAAGAAAACACATGTTTTCGACCTTCATTCAAGTTAGTGGCTATAATTTGTAATGGAATTTGAGCATTATCAAAAGTGTCTTCCTTAAAGAATTTTTTAAAAACATCTTCGCTTTTGCTCATGTTAATAAGGCCCGAAAGACTAAAAGCTGGCCATATAATTTTGAAGAGATTGGTTTTTGAGATCAGCTCCAACGCTTCCGTAGGCTTGTAGCCATGCGTATAAAATGCGCCAGCAATAGAGCCTGCACTTGTGCCTGAAACCGCATTGATTTCGATTCCAAGTTCGTCCAGCGCTTGTAATACACCAAAGTGTGCAAAACCACGAGCACCTCCTCCCGATAAGGCAATTCCTGTTTTCATCTTATAATACTTCTGACAATGGGAAAGTACGGTCTAACCTCACTCCCCTCTCTGTATTTTTTACTGTACAACACTCATTCACCGAATCGTGTTCAAGAAAAAGAATGTATTCATTGTCGGCTGCTTCTTTCAAGAATTTTTCCTTTTCTGAAAGGGTAAGCAATGGCCTTGTATCATAGCCCATGACATAAGGTAAAGGAATATGGCTAGTAGAAGGAATCAAGTCAGCTGTAAAAACGATGGTTTTGCCTTTATACTTGATTTTAGGAATCATCTGCTTGTCGGTATGACCATCGGCCAAGAAAATATCGAATTGAGAAAAAGGTGACTTCCCATCAAGAGACACTTGGTTTAAGTGTCCACTCTCTTGAATAGGAAGAATGTTTTCTTTTAGAAACGAAGCCTTCTCACGGGCATTGGGTTCGGTAGCCCATTTCCAGTGGTCGGCATTGCTCCAATATTTTGCATTAGGGAAATGCAATTGAAGCTTATCCTTGTTGTCACCCACATAATCAACTCCACCTCCACAATGATCAAAGTGCAAATGGGTTTGAAACATGTCTGTTACATCATTGGGCGAAAAGCCAGCTTTCTTTAATGAGCTGTCTAAACTGGCATCTCCATGTAAGTAGAAATGACTGAAAAATTTTGCGTCTTGTTTGCTGCCAATACCATTGTCAATTAAAATCAATTGATTTCCATCTTCAATCAAAAGGCAACGCATTGCCCAAGTGCACATATTGTTTTCATCGGCAGCATTGGTACGGGTCCAAAGAGATTTGGGCACTACACCAAACATGGCACCACCATCAAGTTTAAAAAAGCCTGTATCTATAACATGTAATTTCATAAGCAATGGATTTCAATTCAGTCAGGTTATTCAAGAATCTGAGATTTACTGCAAGGTCGCCCAATTAGAATATTTGCCCAAATGGAATGGGAAATATTGGTTGGTCCACTGAAGTTTATTAACTCAATTTCTTTATCAGTTTATCCATAAACTCCATCCCTTGAACGAGTTGGTCTTTATGAATAAATTCGTTCGCACGGTGGGCCTGAGCGATATCACCTGGGCCACAGATTACCGCTTGAAAACCTCCTTCTGCAAATTGCCCTGCCTCAGCAGCATAAGACACAGCATCCAATTTCGAGTTTCGAACCAAATCTTTTACTAAAGCCACAATCTCCTGATCGTCAGGTGTATTTAAGCCCTGTACGGCAGGGTGCACATTGCTGGTCGAGATTTTAAAGTCAGGGTGGATTTTCCTTAACTCAGCTTCTCGCTCTCTACAATAGAGATCGAATTCCGCTTTAATTTCTTGTGGGGTTTCTGAAGGAATGGTCCGTACATCCCAACTGAACTTACATTCTTGTGCAATCACATTGGGCGCAATCCCTCCGTTGACCATTCCAATATGGATAGAAGTATGATTGGGCGTAAAACGATCATCGGTCCTTCCTGCTTCAATCAGTGAATTCATTTTGTTCTCAAGCCAAAGAATTAAACGCATGGCTTCGTGAATAGCGCTTACCTCCTGCTTAATTCGACTACTATGACCTTCTGAGCCACTTACCGTAGTTTCAAAAATACAGATGCCTTTTTGCCCTGTAACAGGTCGCATCATGGTAGGTTCTCCAATAATGGCGAACTTAGGTTTTACTTTGTAGTGGGCATTGATGGCTTTCACCAAGTCGGGAGCGCCTAAACAGCCGATTTCTTCATCGTATGAAAAGGCGAAGTAAATTGGTGTCTTCAAATCGGCCTTGAGCATGGCGGGTAAAGCAGCTAAACAGCAAGCCACGAAGCCCTTCATGTCGCAGGAACCACGACTGTACAGTTTGCCATCTTCCTTGTCAGTCAATACCCAAGGATCGGTATCCCATGCTTGGCCTTTTACAGGCACAACGTCCATATGTCCAGAAAGAATTACTCCACCTTCAGCTTCAGGGCCAATTCGGCAATGAAGGTTCGCTTTAGTTCCGTCTTCATTTGGCACACGGTGATGTTCTACACCATGCTTATCTAGGTACTCTTCAATCCAACTTAAAATAGAAAGATTGCTTTCGCCCCCTAATACTGGAAATGAAACGAGTTTGGTTAGTATTTCTTCTACGGTCATAATCTCTGTTTAATGTTTGTTGTTTAAAGTCTAAAGATGCTCCGCAATGAATTTATTGAACTCTGAACTTTAAACGATAAACTTTTCTTTCACTCCTCTAAATTCACAAATTAAAATGGTCCCCAGTCAATGCTCACACTGAAGAGCAAAAATAGCCATGAAACGATCAGAATTACACCAACAACCGGCATAATAAATCTGAGCCAGCGGTCGAAGGAAATTCGGCACATGGCGAGCATGGCAATCAAGCCGCCCAAGGTTGGATTGAAAAGGTTGGTTACTCCATCGCCTATCTGAAAAGCAAGAATTGTGGTTTGACGAGTTAAGCCTAAAACATCCCCCAGTGGAATCATAATGGGTAAAGTGGCCAAGGCTTGTCCACTGCCCGAAGGAATTAAGAAATTGATGCCACACTGCGCCAAAGACATGGAGACAGCAGAAGCATAAGTTGGTAAGTCTCGAAGTGTTTCAGCCAAATTGAAAGCGATGGTATCGGAGATATTCCCCATTTCCATGGCCACTTTAATGGAAGTTGCCAGCCCCACCATAAAAGCCCCGGGAGCCACTACGGCTACTGACGACAAAACTGTTTCACCTATTTCTGTTCCCGACATTCGTGCAGCAAGTGCTGCTACAATAGAGATAATAATGAACATGGCACTGATTTCCGTAAGGTACCAACCATGGGTAAATACGCCATAAAGCATCACCACCAAACCGCCAACGAAAATGATCAACATTAACCAATCCTTGCCTGTCATTCCATAAGTATCCAGTGGTTTAGAAAGTTGAAAACCTTTAGTGTCTAGCCCAATGGAAAGGCTCTTTTCTGGATTTTTTAATATTTTTCTGAAGTAACGAACATTGACATAAGCCAAAGCGCTAAGGGCTACAAAGCAAAGTACAGAACGTAAGAGCCAGCCCGAAAACATGGGCATTTCGGCCAGGGCATGGCCAGTACCAACCGTGTAAGGATTCACAGGCGAAAGCCCGAAACCAACAGTGACGCCTCCTACGGCAATTCCTGCAGCCAGCATTAAATCTCCGCCTAAAGCCAAACTGGCAATGGCCGCGATGGGAATCATAGCGATGTTATTCTCATAGCCGACAAAGACACCGAGGGCACCAAAAAGATAAGTCATTATCACGACTAGTAGCATTCTTCTTTCGAAGCCCATTTTCTTAACGAAAGTACCGACTGCGTTTTCGATCATTCCAGTCTTTTCCAAAACCCCGAACATGATACCGCTGGAAAGCACTACAAAAATGATAAGAATGGCAGATGAGAAACCTCCTGGAATGGCCCTGAACATGTCTAGAAAAGACAAGGGTGTTGGATCGATTTGATGATATGAGCCCGGCTCCACCATTTGGCGGCCATCTACCTCAACTCTATCATAAGCTCCGGCTGGAATAAAATGGCTTAATAAAGTAATGAGGATCAGAATACCGAAGAGCATCACGACTGGATGTGGAATACTTGAGTACCATTTCTTCTTTTCCATAGGCTATTTTGGTAAAAGCTAGCTTATAAACTATTGATTCACTATAGCGGTGCTAAGTCTCTTCAATATAAGCAACTCTTTCTTTGCGCTTTATCTCTTCATTACGAAACCTAATACATAATTCAGGTTAAAAAAAAGAACCCTCCAAAAATTCGAAGCTTTTGGAGGGTTCACTTAAAAGGTTGACGCTTATTTCAATTCTTCTAAAGCTTTCTTAATTGCGTTATACTCAGCTCTAAGTTCTTCTAAACGCTCATAAACATCTCTGCCTGGCGCTTGATCTGCTCTGCTAAGCATTCCATTCAAATAGCCCAATTGACTTTGAAGCATTCCTTGCATATACGTTCCCGGAGGAGTTACAATTCTATAGTATAAACCGTCCAAAGTATCCTTCATCTTCTGATCTTTCTTGCTGATCTTTTCTTTGTTCAATGAGTTGTCCAAAGCTTCTCTAGCTTCTGTTACACTGATCAACAAACGTGATACATCTGTAGAGAAATCTTGAAGCTCTAAAGCTACTTTCTCTTGTTCTTTCACATCAGCATCGGTTACCAAAGTAGCTCTTGGGTCTAAGCTCAAAGTAAATTTCTCAGTTGACACTTTATTACCAACCGTCAATTTCACAGTAAACTCACCTGTTGACACCATCGGCCCAAAACCTTGGTATGACCTTCTTGGATTGGCATCCCAACCGCCTGAGTTACGCATGTTCCAAGAAAAACGATTCAAACCTTTGTTCTTGCTCAAACCAGAAGATGGAGGAGGCATAGAGAAACCTGTTGACATATCTACTTCTAGGTTTTCAACTGGAGCAGGTCTTCCACTCGTAAATGACTTTACAATTCTACCTTCTTCATTGATGATGTCCATTTGAACCTCTTCATTGGTATCGTTCAAATAATAGTCAATCGCTACTGCCGCGTTTGGATATTGAGGAACACCTCTTCCGCCACGGTATCTGAAACGATTAGTGTCTTTTGGCTTAAATAGGAAAGCATCTGCATTAACTGCCGCTTCCATATTGTAAAGACTTGTGATGTTATCTAAAACCCAGAAACCTCTACCCATGGTAGACATAGCGATGTCATTTTTGTAAACCTTAAGATCGGTAATTGGTGTTACTGGAAGATTGTTTTGGAATGAAACCCAATCCTTACCATCGTTCATAGACATAAATAAGCCAAACTCAGTACCTGCGAAAAGAAGGCCTTCTTTGGCTGGATCCTCTCTTACTACTCTCACTGGATAATCATTAGGAATACCTTTAATAATCAATTCCCAATTCTTACCGTAATCTTCTGTTTTGTAGATATATGGTCTGTAATCATTCAATTGATATCTCAACACAGTAATATATGCTTTTGCAGGATTGTGTGCAGAAGGCTCTACTGAGTCAACACGCCCATCCTTAGGCATATTTGGCGTTACATTTGTCCAAGTTTTACCATTGTCACGAGTTACATGCACGGGGCCATCGTTAGCTCCAACCCAGATTAAACCTGGCTGAACTCTAGATTCTTGAATGGCATAAATCGTACTGAAATACTCTTCACCGGTTACGTCTCTCGTAATTGGTCTTCCTGCTGAAACTTGTTTAGTAGGATCAAAGGCAGTCAAATCTGGAGAAATAATATCCCAAGTTTTCCCATTGTCAGAAGTTCTATGAAGGTACTGAGAACCGTGATAAACTACATTTGGGTTATGTGGAGAAACCGTGATTGGTGCCACACGCTGGAATCTGAATTTCAATTTATCGCCATCATGACCATAAATATTCATAGCACCCACGCTGTATTGCATTTCCTGACCAGTACGTTTGTCGTACACACCAAAGTTTCCTTTACAGTTAGAGTAAACGATATCTGAATTACCTGGCTTTGGAACGGCTGGGCCAGTTTCGCAACCTCCTAAGCTGAATATAGGAGAGTCATTTGCACCGGTAGGCAAGCTAGGCACAGCCAAAGTAGCGTTGTCTTGCTGACCTGCATATAACCAATAAGGATCTTGGTCGTCAATATCTACTTGGTAAAGTTCGGCAGTTGGTTGGTTCAATTGTGTTGACCAAGTTTTACCATTATTGATGGTTACGTTAGCACCACCATCATTTCCTTGTACCCAAATTGAAGTATCGTTAGGGTTGATCCAAATATCGTGGTTATCACTGTGTGGAGTGGAAACACCTCTCCATGTTTTACCACCATCTGTAGATCTATTAAATCGCAATGCACTATTATATACTACATCAGCATTTTTTGGATTGGCATAAATGTTTGTATAGTAGAAAGGACGGTTAGTTAGGTTTGAATTATCACTTACAAACTCCCATGACGCACCACGGTCATTCGATCTGTATAGTCCACCTTTATTATCTCCCGCTTCGATATTCGCATATACCCTATTTGGGTTGGCAGGTGAAACAGCAAAGTCAATTTTACCAATAAGGCCATTTGGAAGCCCGTTCGTTAATTTCTTCCAAGTATCTCCACCATCGGTAGACTTGTACACTCCACCTTCCATAGAACCTGAAATAATATCCCAAGGTTTTCTTTCGGCACGCCAAGCACCAGCATATATGGTGTTCGCATCGTCTGGAGCAAATTCTAAATCTGAAAAACCAATGCTATCAGAATGATAAAGCACCTTATCCCAGTTTTTTCCACCATCCTTGGTTCTGAAAACACCACGTTCAGTGTTTCTTCCAAAAGCACTACCAATGGCAGCTACAAATACCACATCTGGGTTATTTGGGTTAATTTCTACTGCGCCAATCTGACCCGTTTCTTTCAATCCAATAAACTCCCAAGTCTTACCTGCATTGGTGGACTTATAAACGCCTTTACCTGTAATCACATTCGATCTAAGGCCGTCAGACCCAGTTCCAACATACATGATGTCTGGCTTCTTTTGATATACCGCAATGGCACCAATTGAAGGGGTTGAAAAGTATCCGTCTGAAATATTGTCCCATGAATTTCCATAATCATCGGTTTTCCAAACACCTCCACCAGTGGCTCCCATATAGAAAGTAGAGGGCTGTGATTCCACTCCCATAACGGCCGTAACACGACCTCCACGGTTCGGTCCCAAATTTCTAAATTGAAATGCATCGAGTTGAGGGTTGTCTTGCGCTTGGCCAAAATTAAAAATCAGCAAAAAGAGCGCGGAAAGGGTAAGTAGTCTAGTTTTTCGCATATCCTATAATTCTTGAATGGGAAAGTTAATAAACTAAGGTTTAGAACCCTTCAAAAATAGGTTGACTGGTAATATGCTTATGAATACGACATTAAAAGCTAAATTTCACCCTTCATCCAAGGTGGTTATAACAAAAAAGCCAGTTGCTATGGACTGGCTTTTAATATCTTTTCAATTCATCCTATCATTCGCTCCTCAAGGCCTTCACAGGATTGCCAGTAGCAGTTTTAACCGACTGAAAACCTACAGTGAGCCAAGCAATGATAGCGACAACAATTACTGGAGCTAAATACAGCAAGGGATTGTTGATATTGATTTGATAGGCAAATGTGGCCAGCCAATCATTCATAACCCAATAGCCTACTGGGATAGAGATCACTGCTCCAATGACAACCAGTTTAGTGAAATCAGAAACCACAAGTAACGTTAAGTTTTTTACGGTTGCACCTAATACTTTCCTTACCGCAATTTCCTTTCTTCTTCTTTCCAAAGTAAAGGCGGCCAAGGCGAATAAGCCTAAGCAAGCAATAGCTATAGCCAAGCCTGACGATACAGTAAAGAGTTTCCCGAACCTTCGTTCTTCTTCATAAAGCGAATTAAAAGAGTCATCGAGGAAAATAAAATCGAAAGGCTCGTCTTGCACCATAGCACTCCACTCAGACTCCACTTGTTTCACGGTTTCCCCAAAGTTACCCGTTACTTTAAGTGATAGGAAGTCTCCTCCATACCAGTCTGCTTCTAAGCGTCCATCTTCAAACATCCTCCTGAGGATTAAGGGGTCAACTGAACGCTTTAAACTTGCATAATTGAAATCGCGAACAACTCCAATAATTGTATAGTCTTCGCCATCTCCCCTTGATAATTTCTTACCCAAGACCTCATCAAAGGCCAAGGCCTTCTTTGTCGCTTCATTGATCACCACTGATGCTGAATCTGAGGCGAGATCATTCGAATAGAATCTACCTTCTACCAACTCTAAACCCATGGTTTCTAAGTATTCATCTGTAGTAAAAAGATTCATAAGACTAAAAGACCTTGGATTGTCTTCCATGGTAGTATACCCCCAATCTGAAATTCTATCAGACACATAGCGGTCGGTTAGCGAGATGGATTCTATATTTGGATCCTGAAGTAGCTGATTTTTGAAGGCTCCGAGATTGTCCTCTAAGACTCCCGTATGCTTTACCACCATAATTTGCTCCGGTTGAAAGCCAAGTTTTTTCTGCCCCATAAACCTAAGTTGCGAAAACACCACCATAGTGCTGATGATCAAGAAAATTGAGATAGCGAATTGAAAGGCCACCAAGCCCTTTCTCAAAAACACATTTCCACCACCTATTTTACTCTCTCCTTTTAATGCCCTGAGCGGCTGGAAACCAGAAAGGTAGAATGCTGGGTAACTACCCGCGAGTAATCCCACTACCAAAACTAAGCCCAATAATTTAGACAAGGTACCCAGAGCCAACAGGTCTGAATAACTAAAATTTCGGTTGGCCAATTGATTGAAACCATCTAAGAACAAACTAGCTAGGCCCAATGACAAAATCATGGCCACCAAACTGATAAGCATAGACTCAACTAAAAACTGATGCACCAATTGCTTTCTTCTGGATCCCAATACTTTACGCATGCCTACTTCTTTTGAGCGAGCAGCCGAACGAGCAGTAGAAAGATTCATGAAATTAATACTGGCGACTAGTAGAATGAAAAAAGCTACAGCTGAAAAAATATATACATTGTTAATATCACCCTGAGATCCCAAAGCCATATGTGGATAATAAAGGTGAAGATCTTCCATAGGTTTTAAAGTAAAAGTGCGCTCCCTTCCTCCATCTGCTAAATACTCTTCATAATTAGCGTGCCCTGTATATTTTACCAAATCAGGCCCCACATACTTCGCTACAAAATCAGGATATTTAGCCTCTACCGACTCAGGTGTGGCACCTGACACCAGTTTGGCGTAAGTGAAGAAGTTATTTCCCGTCCAGTTACCTACCGTAATCCAGCTTTCATGTGGGAAAGACTCAATAAAACCATAGTGAAAGTGAGTGTTATTTGGCGGGTCGGCTACCACACCTGTAACTTTAATGGAATTACCACCAACAGTGAGTAACTGACCGTAGGCTTCTTGATTAGGGAATAATTTAGCTGCTAGCGATTTTGTAAGTATAATAGAGTTCGGCTCTGTCAGTGCTTTATCCGGGTTCCCTTCAATAAAGCTGACAGTAAATATTTTATGGAAAGTGGAGTCGGCTGAAAAGCCCTCTCCTTCTTTAAAAATTTGATTATTGACCTTAAAAGTTTGATCATATGGCCCAGACAATCGAACGACCTCTTCGATTTCAGGGAAATCCATTTTGGATTGAGCTCCTAATCTAGCGGGGGTGTATTGACCGCTCTGACCATTGGCAATCCGGTAAACACGGTCTACATCTTTATGAAAGTTGTCGTAGCTAAGTTCGTTAGTGATGTAGAGCATAATGAGCAAACAGGCGGCCAAGCCTAAGGAAAGCCCTGAAATGTTGATAATGGAGAAGAACTTTTGGCGAACCAAACTCCTGACCGAGATTTTGAAATAGTTTTTGAACATGGCAATGTTGTTTAATGAGTTAATATCTTCTAGACCTTTGATATATTTTGGACGGAAGAACCGAAGTACATCCCACCCGAATTTGCGTTTTGCAGCCTTTAAACCGTCTGTTTCGACCCTTTTGTAAAACAGCTCATAAGCATCTCCTTCAATGATTTCGCGTATCCTTGGTTTACAGTAAAGCTGTAAAAACCAAAGTGCCCATTTTGGAGGCTCGTGATCAAATTGAGGCATACTGATTCAGGCCAAAATCTATGTTGGGGATTTGTTCGTGCAGTCGGTTGCGTTGTTCACGCACAAAATTGAGGGCCTTATTTCCGGCAATTGTTACCGTGAAAAATCGTTTTCTTCGGCCTCCCCTTTCCTTGGTGGCTCCCCCTACTTCAGATTTAAGAAAGTCTTTGCTTTCTAATCGATCCAAAGCAGAATGCACTGCACTAATATTGATTTTACGTTCGGTTTGAGCTTCAATTTCTTCCATTACACTAATGCCATATGCATTGTCATTCAGAATGGCCACTACGAGCAAAACCAGTTCCTCGAACTCTCCTAGATTAATTCTTTGCATCTGTTTTTATTAGTTTCACAATAGTAAATGAAATAGATATGTTTCACTATTGCAAATGAAATACACAAGGGATGAATTGAATCGGGAAATTAGTGGAGTGAATTGGGCGTTTGGTAACCGTAAATAGACAAAGGACTATTGACTATTGACTATTGA
>NZ_LRDB01000049.1 GCF_001592935.1 Roseivirga echinicomitans | reverse complement strand
AAATTCTCTGGAATAAGTTGATGCTTCTTTTTCTGAAGAAGGTATTTTTTTCCAAACTCTAACTGCAAATATGATGGAGATAATGAGGAAGAACATTAAGTAGATCAACAACTGTCCCGAAAGGCCTAAGTCAGTAAACGAATGAACAGAGGCATTTCCTAAAATTCCACTTCTCGTTAAAAAGGTAGAATAAAGGATAAGGATAAAAGAGGTGATCACTAGAATAATCGATGTCTTTAGGGCTGTTGCACTTTTCTTGAAAGTGATCATGGTATGAATACTGGCCACCATAATTAACCAAGGC
>NZ_LRDB01000048.1 GCF_001592935.1 Roseivirga echinicomitans | reverse complement strand
ATTGCTCAATGCAATTTTTAGGTAAATAAAAAATAAAGAAAACCTATGATAAAAGAAACGAATAAAACGAATCTTATATATCAACCCGTTTCCATATACAATAGGCACTCTAACTACTTTGACATCATCAAGAGTCTCAATCTGCGGTAACTTAGAGTCTTTCAATACGGCTAAAATAGTAACGTCATAGCCATTTTGTTGAAGAGAAAGTGCTTGATTTAAAACTCTATTATCGTTCGTCAATTCATTATAGACTATTGATAATACTTTATTCTTAATCATG
>NZ_LRDB01000047.1 GCF_001592935.1 Roseivirga echinicomitans | reverse complement strand
AAATTCTCTGGAATAAGTTGAAGCTTCTTTTTCTGAAGAAGGAATTTGCTTCCAAACCCTAGCCGCAAAAATAATAGAGATAATGAGGAAGAACATTAAATAGATCAACAGCTGTCCTGAAAGACCTAAGTCAGTAAATGAATGAACCGATGCATTTCCTAAAATTCCACTTCTTGTTAAAAAGGTAGAATAAAGAATAAGTATAAAAGAGGTGATCACCAGAATAATCGATGTCTTTAGGGCTGTTGCACTTTTCTTGAAAGTGATCATGGTATGAATACTTGCCACCATAATTAACCAAGGC
>NZ_LRDB01000046.1 GCF_001592935.1 Roseivirga echinicomitans | reverse complement strand
ACCGTTGAAATGGCTGATACGATGCGCTCAAATGGTAAAATCTATGTAGTTGTAGCTGTTATTATGATCCTTTTTGTTGGCTTTAGTATTTACACTATTTCCGTTGATAAAAAGATAAGCAAGCTAGAAAAAGAGGTTTTCAAGGAAAAGGTTAACTCATAGCCGTTTGTGTTGTAATTTCGCACCCAAATAGAGGTTCATCCCGTTGAACCCCAAAAAACGTTCGTGCTATGAAAAAATCGAGTATCATCGGAATCGTAGTGATCGCCATCGCCATCGCTATCATCATTTCTACACAAAACAGTGCTAGCTCTTATGTTTCATTTGATATCGCCAAAGAAATGGCTCAGAATGGAAGCAGCAAGAAAATCCATGTTGTAGGTGAGTTAAAAAAGAACACAGTTGGCCAAGTGATTGGTGTAAACCCTAGCCCAGACAAACTTTCTGTATCGTTTGTTATGCTAGACGACAACAACTTGGAACAAACCGTTTATTA
>NZ_LRDB01000045.1 GCF_001592935.1 Roseivirga echinicomitans | reverse complement strand
CTTTTGTTGTCGGGGTGGCAGGATTCGAACCTACGACCTCCTCGTCCCAAACGAGGCGCGATACCGGGCTACGCTACACCCCGAACTTTTATTTTACAGGAGTTCGGATCCCAATTTCTTTCAGTCTTTATTCAGTAAATCAAGACTATTTTTCTATGCTTTTGTAGACCGTTGTCTCAATTGCGAGTGCAAATATAGGGATAATTTTTATTACACAATAGGTCTGATGAAATTTTTATTCAGTGAAATAAAATGGTTCTCAAAGGGTTTTTATGATCTGTATTTAATAGGAGTAGAGACTTCAAATCTTATTGAATATTAAGAGTAAAACTAGAAGAGTGCTAATCTAGCTGACAGCCAATCAGATACACAAATCAAGGAATATGGCGGCTGAATAAAGGTTTGTCCTTGTAAAGATTAACCTTGTTTAATCTTTAAGTATTGCTTGTGAAAATCGTTTTGTATACAGGGTTACGCTAATTCTGTTTGTTTGGGCTATTTATAATAATTCTAAATAAATAAGAGCGGTAATCTATGCTCGTAAATGTCTGTTAATGAATTGAATATGTGGTTTTTTTACCTGTTTCGACCACTCGTGTACTATCTAAACTTTAGTTTGAAATAAGGCATTCCGGTACTACCTTTGTCTCGATTTTACGTGATGAGACAATCTGTGACTCTAACTATTGATTACATGTTATCCAAAAAACTACTAGTCCGCTTCGCGACAGCATGCTTGTTTGTATGTTGTTTTGTTTTTTCTGGCCAAGAAGCCCTTGCCCAGAGAGATAAAATTCCAACCGATGAAGCAATCATCAAAAATGGAGAAGGTCTCTTCAAAGAATACGCCTGTAACTCATGCCATGCGGTAGACAAGAAAGTTGTCGGTCCTGCATTGGCTGGTGTTTATGATAGGAGAGAACTTGATTGGATTTATTCGTGGGTAAGAAATTCTCAAGCTTTAGCTGAAAGTGGGGATGCCCAGGCCGTATCACTTATTAAAGAGTACAATGGTGCTGTAATGCAGCCCTTCGATCTTGCTGATGATCAGATATTAGCTATTCTGGCTTATGTAAGACATGCCGAAGAAAATCCTCCAGTAGAAGCTACGCCAGCTACGGGTGCCGCTGTAGGAGACGGAACTGCCCAAGCAGGTGGTGTGCCTTCAGAGTACCTTAATGTAATCATGGTTACCTTGATTGTAGTATTGGTGTTACTATTAATAGTATTGGTCATTATCATCAACTTTGTTAGCCGTTACTTAAAGGACAAGAAAGAGCTTACTGAGACCGATCAAGAAATTGTTAATGAGAAGTTCAGTATTACTGCCTTCTTAAGAAGTCCAACCGTTATAGGTATCATTACCTTCCTTGTGGTTGCGTTGGCTGCCAAAAATGTAATTGACGGCCTTTATACTGTGGGTGTACAACAAGGTTACGCTCCAACTCAACCAATTGCATTCTCACATGAGTTGCACGCTGGTTTATATGAGATTGACTGTCAGTATTGCCATACTGGTGTTGAAATTGCAAAGAACGCTAACATTCCTTCAGTGAATATCTGTATGAACTGCCACAGTGATATTAAAACAGATTCACCTGAGATTCAGAAATTATATGCTGCTCAAGAGAGTGGAAAGCCAATTGAGTGGGTGCGTGTTCATAACTTACCTGATTTGGCTTATTTCAATCACTCACAGCACGTAACGGTAGGTGAGATTGCTTGCCAGACTTGTCATGGTGAGGTTCAAGAAATGGAGGTTGTTCAACAGTTTGCTCCTTTAACGATGGGCTGGTGTATTGACTGCCATAGAAATACAGATGTAAATACGCAGGGTAACGGATATTACGATAAGTTGGTGGAGATGCATAACGCAACCTCGAAAACACCAATGAAAGTAGCCGATATCGGTGGTTTGGAATGTGCTAAATGTCACTATTAATTTATTGAATAGAATTTCGATTTCTGATTGATATACAATGAAAGAAAATCAAAAAACATACTGGAAAGGGATAGAGCAGTTAACTAACGAGCCTTCGTTTGTTAAGAGCGCTGAGAAGGAATTTCCGGAATACCTTCCTATCAACGAAAACGGTGAAGGAAGCAGTAACAGAAGGGACTTCTTAAAATTAATGGGCTTTGGTATCGCAGCGGCTTCTTTGGCAGCTTGTGAAACTCCAATAAGGAAAGCTATTCCTTATTTGAATAAGCCTGTTGATGTTGATCCGTCTATTCCTAATTATTATGCTTCTACCTATGTAAATGGCGGTGACGCTGTAAGTATAGTCGTAAAAACTAGAGAAGGTCGTCCGATTAAAATTGAAGGAAACAAGTTTTCTTCAATGACAAAAGGTGGTACTAATGCTCAAGTAGAGGCTTCTGTACTTTCATTATATGATAAAGAAAGGCTTGTAGGGCCTAAAAAGGCGGGTTCAAAAACTGAATGGGATACTTTAGATAAAGAAGTAATTGCCAAGTTGGGCGAAATTTCTGCTAAAGGAGGTCAAATTAGAATTGTTAGTAATTCTGTTTTGAGTCCTACTACTAAAAGAGCTATAAGCGAGTTTTCTGCTAAATATCCAACAGCACAACACATAAGTTACGATTCATCTTCGGCTTATGGTATTTCTGAAGGAAACAGAAGATCGTTTGGTACTTCAATGGTACCATCATACGATTTCAGCAAGGCGAAAACAATTGTGAGTGTAGGTGCCGATTTCTTAGGTACTTGGATTTCACCAATTGAATTCACTAAGCAATACTCAAGAACAAGAAAAATTAGCGCGGAACACCGTGAAATGTCTAGACACTACCAATTTGAGTCTAACCTTTCATTATCTGGTGCAAACGCAGATTATAGAACAGGCATCAGGCCTTCACAAGCTGGACCTTTAGTAGCTGCCATTTATAATGGTATTGCGGCTAAAGCGGGACAAGCGAAAGTGAATGGTGGAAATGCTGGCGATGTTGCTCATGTAACGGCAGCCATCAATGAACTTTGGACGAATAGAGGTGCAGGCCTTGTAGTTTCTGGCTCAAACGACCCTGTAGTTCAGGTGTTGGTGAATGGTATTAATACCATGCTAGGTAATTACGGTGCTACTATTAATGTAAATGCACCACTTCATTTCCGTCAAGGAGATGATCAAGCCATGAGTTCTTTTGTGAAAGATGCTAATGCTGGTTTAATTGGCGCAGCAATCTTCTTTAACTGTAACCCAGTTTACGATTCCGCTGATGGACAAGCATTACAAGCTGGTTTGGCTAAAGTTTCTCTGAAAATATCTACATCAGATAGAATGGATGAAACTGCTGCTTTAGTAGACTATATTGCTCCTGATCATCATTATTTAGAGCAGTGGAATGATGTTGAACTAAGAACTGGTCACTTCAGTTTAGTTCAGCCAACTATTGCGCCTCTTTTCAGTACTCGCCAAGCACCAGAGACTTTCTTGAAATGGTCTGGGAAAACTGTAGAGTATTACTCTTACCTACAAGACAACTGGAGAGAGAACTTCTTCACAAAGCAATCAGACACTTCTAACTTCCAGACATTCTGGGACAAAACTTTGTTTGATGGTGTATTTGAGACAGGAGGAAACAACGATACTTTATCTTATGAGTTTAGTGCAGCTGCGCCAGCCGCAACAAGCATAGCTCAGAACTATAAGAGAAATGGAGAAGGCCTTGAGTTGGCACTCTATGAAAAAATAACGATTGGCAATGGATCAATGGCCAATAACCCTTGGTTACAAGAGGCTTCAGATCCAATTGCAAAAACAACTTGGGATAACTACTTAACTGTTTCTCAAGCGCAAGCCGAAGAGTGGGGCATCAAAATGAATGATGGCACCACTGAAAAGGTAACACTTACAGTAGGTAATACTTCAGTGACTTTACCAGTGTTAATCCAACCAGGACAAGCTGCTGGAACTGTAGGTTTGGCCTTAGGTTACGGAAGAACTAGCGCAGGTAGGGTAGGGAATGAAGTGGGTGTCAATGCATATCCGTTCACTACCAAGTTGAATGGAGCTAATGTATATGATGTATTTGCTGGAGTTTCTGTTGAGAAAACAGGCGAGTCATACAGAATAGCCCAAACACAGACACACCAGACTTACATGGGCAGATCCAATGTAATTCAGGAGTCAACTCTAAGTGCTTATCAAAAAGATACTAAAGCGGGAAGAGAATATCCGTTGATTTACAAGGAAGGAGAATACATTAAACCTTCTAAAATCACGCTTTGGGGAGGTCACGAATATAACAATCACCATTGGGGATTGGCCATTGATATGAACTCTTGTACCGGTTGCGGTGCATGTACGGTTGCTTGTCAGGCAGAGAATAACATTCCTGTAGTTGGGAAAGAAGAAGTATTGAATAGAAGAGAAATGGCTTGGATCAGAATTGATCGCTACTATAGCTCTGATGCTCCTGTTGATGATTTGATCGCCTTAGAAAAAGCTTCAGAAAATCCAGAAGTTACTTTCCAACCAATGATGTGTCAGCATTGTAATAATGCTCCTTGTGAGACTGTTTGTCCAGTAGCGGCTACAACACACAGTACGGAAGGTCTCAATCAAATGACTTATAACAGATGTATTGGTACAAGATATTGTGCTAACAACTGTCCTTATAAAGTAAGAAGGTTTAACTGGTTTAAGTATCACGACAATACGCAGTTCGACAAAAACCTTTCAATGAACAACGATTTGGGTAAAATGGTATTGAACCCAGATGTAACTGTTCGCTCAAGAGGTGTAATGGAGAAATGTTCAATGTGTGTGCAGAGAATCCAAGCGGGTAAACTTGCAGCCAAACGTGAAGACAGAAGACCTGTAGATGGCGAAATCAACATGGCATGTGCTTCGGCCTGTCCTGCTGATGCAATCACCTTTGGTGACTTGAACGACAAAAACTCTAGAATTTCTCAAGCTTTGAAAATCCAAGAGAAAGAAGACGGTCAAGGAGCAACTGAGCGTGTGGTGGAAGAAGACAGAGCTTATCACGTGTTGGAGGAAATCAACGTTAACCCTAACGTTTGGTATTTCACCAAAATCAGAAATAAGGAAAAACAATCAACTGAAGCTTAATTTTTAAAAGAGATACACTATGCAGGTTACTTCATCCGTAAGAACACCTTTGATAACAGGCGGTAAGACTGTCCATGACGTTACCGAGGATATCTGCAGGCAGGTAGAGGGCAAACCTTCCAAATCATGGTTATTGGGAATGGGGATGGCACTTACTGCCTTTGGCATTGGTTTCATCGCTGTAGCTGCTACGCTTTGGGAAGGAATTGGAATGTGGGGGCTAAACAAAACCGT
This sequence comes from Roseivirga echinicomitans, assembly GCF_001592935.1. GTDB lineage: Bacteria > Bacteroidota > Bacteroidia > Cytophagales > Cyclobacteriaceae > Roseivirga > Roseivirga echinicomitans. Next base: position 179,322 of record NZ_LRDB01000045.1, on the reverse strand, counting down.
AGGTTGGGCCTGGGATATTACCAACTTCGTATGGTGGGTAGGTATTGGTCACGCTGGAACCTTGATTTCCGCAGTGCTTTTACTCTTCCGTCAGAAATGGAGAATGGCGATTAACAGGGCTGCTGAAGCCATGACAATTTTTGCTGTAATATGTGCCGCAATGTTCCCCGTACTTCACATGGGAAGACCTTGGTTAGGTGCTTATTGGGCGTTGCCTTTGCCAAACACATTTGGTTCACTTTGGGTAAACTTTAACTCACCACTTCTTTGGGATGTATTTGCAATCTCTACATATTTCTCAGTATCACTCGTATTTTGGTATTTAGGTCTTGTACCTGATTTTGCTACCATTAGAGATAGAGCTACTGGAATAAGAAAGAAAATATATGGAGCACTAAGTCTTGGATGGGACGGAGCTGCTAGAACTTGGAGTAGATACGAGAGTGTATCTTTAATCCTTGCTGGTTTAGCAACACCTCTCGTACTTTCAGTACACACTATTGTATCTTTTGACTTTGCAACTTCAGTAATACCAGGCTGGCACACCACGATTTTCCCTCCATACTTTGTGGCTGGAGCGATTTTCTCTGGATTCGCCATGGTATTGACCTTGATGTTGGTCACCAGAAGACTATTTAAATTAGAAGACTATATAACGATCGAGCACATTAGCTTGATGAACATTGTAATTACAGTTACGGGTTCAATTGTAGGTATTGCTTACATCACTGAGTTTTTCGTAGCATGGTATTCGGGTGTTCCTGCAGAGCAATATGCTTTCTTTAATAGAATGCAAGGACCTTACTGGTGGGCATACTGGTCAATGATGACTTGTAATGTGATTTCTCCACAGTTATTCTGGTCTAAGAGAATCAGAACAAGTATTTCGGCTACCTTCATTATTTCAATTATTGTAAACATTGGAATGTGGTTCGAGAGATTTGTAATTATCGTTACATCATTGCATAGAGATTATCTTCCATCATCTTGGTCTATGTTCTACCCAACGGTTTACGACATGGGAGTATACTTATTTACGTTCGGGTTATTCTTTACCGCATTCTTGTTATTTGCTAAGTTCTTCCCTGTGGTGAACATGGCCGAAATTAAAAGTATTGTTAAATCTTCATCAGAAAAACAGACTGCATAATTATGAGCGATTCTAGAAACTTTGTTCTCGGGGTTTTTGATGACGAGGACGTATTATTAAGTGCAGTACGAAAGGTGAGAGGTGCTGGTGTCAAAATTGACGAGGTGTATTCTCCATTCCCTGTACACGGGCTTGATGATGAACTAGGCTATAAGAGATCTAGGCTTCCAATTGCCGCCTTTATGTTTGGTATATTAGGAACTTCCTTAGCATTAACCATGCAGTATTGGATGCTAGGGGTAGATTGGCCAATGATTATTGGTGGTAAAGACTTTACGCCACTACCAGATTTTATTCCTGTAACTTTTGAGCTAACGGTATTACTTGCAGCTTTTGGTATGGTAGGTACTTTCTTGGTGAGTAGTGACTTGAAACCATGGAAAGATCCTAAGATGCTTGACTTAAGAATTACCGATGATAAGCATATCATGGCAATTGACTTGGGTAAAAACAAATCAATGGATGCTCAAACAATCAATGGTGTATTGAAAGATTCAGGTGCTGTTGAAGTGAACGATAAAGAAGTTGAAGACTAAGCTAAAGATGATCATGTTGAATAGATTGAAAGCATTTTTACCACTCATAGCGATCTTTGCTCTGGCTTCTTGTAATGCCAGTGGCGATAACCCAGGTACGGAATATGCACCTCAAATGTATCATTCAATACCTTACGAGCCATTGACGCAAATCAAGGACAAGGATAGAGGCGAATGGTTAAGTAATAGAGAAGATGGATTGGGTGAGTTTTATAACTCTAACCCAAACAATCCTTACGAACAAAATGTAATGATGCCAGTAGCAGGTACTGTAAGAAGAACTGCTGATGGTGTACTTCCATATCGTTTAGAAAAAGATGACATCGAAGCGGCTAGCCTTATGGAAAACCCTTTAGCTGATACACCAGAAATTCTGGCAGAAGGTAAGAGGCTATATGAATTGTATTGTGACCATTGTCACGGGCCAAGTGGTCAAGCTGATGGATTAGTAGCACCAGTTTTTCTTGGTGTTCCTCCCTATACGGCCCCGGCTCAGAGAGATCTTTCAGAAGGACATATTTTCCATGTAATTACTTATGGAATCAGAAGAATGGGAGCCCATGGTTCTCAAATCAGTCCAGAGAAAAGATGGAAAATTGTGAAGTATGTTAAAGAATTGCAAAAGCAGTAACCCCCAAATTTTTTAGAAAATGGCAAAAGAAAGATTTGAATTTACGACAGGCTTAAAAAAGAAGCTTTATCTCGTAGCCATCATTGGGTTTGTATTGCTGCTTGTAAGTGCAATATTCCCAGGCGGAGGACATGAAGCAGCCACAGGAGATCATGAAGGAACGGAGCAACACGATGCTGGAGCTTCTGATGATCATGAAACAAACGCTAGCGAAGACCACAGTGGTGGTGATAGTGACGCCCATGGCGGAATGGTATCTGATGAATCAGGTGAAGGACACGAAGCAGGAGCAGCTGACAACGGTGGTTGGCTAAAAAGGCTTGGTGTAAACCTTTGGATCAACAATGTTTACTTTGTTGGCTTAGGCTTAATTGGAATATTCTTCTTCACACTACAGTATGCATCTCAAGCGGGATGGTCTACTTATTTGTTGAGAGTACCCTTAGCAATGGGGAGTTGGTTGCCATATGCATTTGTGCTTATGATCGCTACTTTCTTTATTTTCGGTCATGACATATTTCACTGGACACATAGTGACTTATATAACAAATTTCTACCTAATGGAGATTTGAACACTCATTTCGATGCATTGATTGCAGGAAAAAGCAGCTATTTCTTTCTTCCTTTAGAAGGAGGTTCTTTCCCAGTTTTCTTTGTGTTAAGAATGACATTGTTCTTCGGAGCATGGTATTTCTTGTTCAAAAAAATCAAGTCTTTGGCTATGGCCGAAGATGAACTAGGTGGAGACAGCTATTGGTTTAAAATGAGAAAATTCTCAGCAATATTCTTAGTGGTATTTGCTGTAACTTCATCAATAGCAGCTTGGGATTGGATCATGTCAATTGACGTTCACTGGTTCTCTACCATGTTTGGTTGGTATGTGTTTGCAAGTTGGTGGGTAACAGGCTTGGCCTTTATTACACTTGTAACTATTTTATTGAAGGAAGCGGGTTACTTATCACAAGTAACGGCCAATCACTTACATGATTTGGGTAAATTCATTTTCGCTTTCAGCATCTTCTGGACGTACATCTGGTTCTCTCAATTCCTATTGATTTACTACGCAAACATTCCTGAGGAATCAGTATACTTTGTAGAAAGATTGTTGAGTGATAAATACGCACCATTCTTCTTCATTAATCTAATCATGAACTTCCTTTTCCCACTCCTTACGTTTATGACGAGGGATGCAAAACGATTGAATGTATTCTTGAAAATCGTTTGTATCGTGGTTTTGGCAGGTCATTGGATCGATTTCTACTTGATGGTAACACCAGGTACTATGGGCGAAAATGGCGCATTTGGACTTACAGAAATTGGCTTGTTCTTGGTATTCGGAGTAGCGTTTGTGTTCGTCACCTTAAGTGCCTTATCTAAGTCTGCGTTGGTGGCTAAAAACCATCCAATGTATGAAGAGGCAAAACATCATCATATTTAATAAGAGTAAATTAAAGATATGTTCGGGTTTTATATAGTTTTAGCGATTTTCTTAGTACTGGCGATCCTTTTGTTGATCTTCAGAGTAAGTAGATTGATCAGTATTGTAAAAGGTTCTGATGAGAAGTCAATCACAGGAAGTAATGAGGTGAATGCCATTCTGATGGTGGTTTTCATGGTGCTCTTCTTCGGTTTAATGGCATGGTATTCATATGCATACTTTGATTCGTATGATCCCCCTGTGGCATCTGATCATGGTGTACTTACGGATAAGTTGTTCTGGAGAACAATGTGGATTACGGGTATTGTATTTATAATTACTCACATTTTACTTTTTGTATTTGCCTATAAGTACAGGTATAGAGAGAATCATAGAGCTGAATTTTATCCGCACAACAATAAACTAGAGCTTTTATGGACAGGTGTACCTGCTATTGTTTTGACATGGTTGGTAATATCTGGTTTTGCAGCTTGGTCTGACATTACAAGTAAGGCACCAGAGGATGCAGAACAAATTGAAATTACTGGGCAACAATTTGCTTGGTTGATTCGCTATGGTGGAATGGACAATGAGGTTGGAGCTTATGACTATCGTTTGATCGATGCTACGAATCAATTGGGGGTTGACTTTACAGACAAGAACAACTTTGATGACTTCGAAAACATTTCGATTGTCCTTCCTAAAGGAAGGCCTGTATTATTGAAAATTAGAGCGAAGGACGTATTGCATAGTGTTTACATGCCTCATATGAGGTTAAAAATGGATGCTGTTCCTGGTATGCCAACTCAGTTTTGGTTTGTTCCGAATAAAACAACGGAAGAAATGCGAATTGAGGAAAACAATCCTGAATTCAACTTTGAATTGGCTTGTGCTGAAATTTGTGGTACTTCTCATTTTGCGATGAGAAAAGTTGTGACGGTGTTAGAGCCTGAAGAATACGACAAATGGAAAGCTGAGCAGAAATCTTGGTTATCAAAAAACCCAGATTATATGTCTCAGGTACCTGAGAATTTGAGAGAGTTGGCCGTAGTTACAGCGGGCATTAACGAGAGTAATTAATAAGACCAATATATTAAGATGGCAACAGCAACAAATATTGATGCACACGCACATGATGATCACGATCACGAGCATCATGAAACGTTCATCACAAAGTATATTTTCTCAATTGACCATAAGACGATTGCCAAGCAATTCCTAATTACGGGTATTCTATGGGCAATTATTGGTGCAGGCTTTTCTGCGATCTTTAGATTGCAATTGGGATTCCCTGAAGCAGATTTATCTTGGTTAAGACCGCTTTTGGGTAAATGGATTCAGCCTGAGGGTAGCTTAGATCCACAATTCTACTTGGCTTTGGTAACCATGCACGGTACCATCATGGTATTCTTTGTGTTAACAGCTGGCTTGAGTGGAACCTTTAGTAACTTCCTTATTCCATTACAAATTGGCGCAAGGGATATGGCCTCCGGCTTTATGAATATGCTTTCTTACTGGTTCTTTTTCCTTTCCAGTGTTATCATGTTTATCTCATTATTCTTAGAAACTGGACCTGCGTCAGGAGGTTGGGTGGTTTACCCACCGCTAAGCGCATTGCCACAGGCAATGGATGGTTCAGGACTTGGAATGACGTTGTGGCTTGTTGCTATCGTATTCTTTATTGTTTCTTCATTGTTGGGCGGTATTAACTATATCACCACAATTATTAACCTAAGAACAAAGGGAATGACCTTCTCGAGATTGCCGCTAACAATTTGGAGTTTCTTCCTTACAGCGGTGATTGGAGTATTATCTTTCCCTGTATTGTTTGCCGCAGCCCTACTATTGGTAATGGATAGAAGCTTTGGTACATCATTCTACTTATCTGAAATTTATATTGGAGGTGAGGCACTTCCAAATGTAGGCGGTAGCCCAATTCTGTATCAGCATTTATTCTGGTTCTTGGGTCACCCTGAAGTATATATTGTATTGCTACCTGCTTTAGGTATTACATCAGAAATTATTGCTACCAACTCTAGAAAACCAATCTTTGGCTATAAGGCCATGATTATTTCAATGTTGGGAATTACCGTGCTTTCATTCGTAGTTTGGGCGCACCATATGTTCGTGTCGGGATTAAGTCCATTCTTAGGTTCAATTTTTATGTTCCTAACGTTGATCATTGCGATCCCTTCAGCAGTAAAAGTATTTAACTACCTGACTACACTTTGGCGAGGGAATATCATTTTCACGCCTGCCATGATGTTCTCAATTGGACTAGTGTCTGTGTTTATCTCAGGTGGTATTACAGGTATTTTCCTAGGTAACTCGGCCATTGATATTCAGTTGCATGACACCTACTTTGTTGTAGCTCACTTTCACTTAGTAATGGGAGCCGCATCTTCTTTCGGATTATTGGCAGGGGTTTACCATTGGTTCCCTAAAATGTTCGGTAGAATGTTGGATAGAAAACTAGGCTACATTCACTTCTGGCTTACATTCATTGGTATTTACGCTGTATTCTTCCCTATGCACTATATAGGAATTGCAGGTTTCCCAAGAAGATATTACTCGTTCACCAACTTTGATGCATTCAGTGGATTCACTGACCTAAATGCATTCATTAGTGTGGCGGCAATCTTGACTTTCTTTGGTCAGTTTATATTCCTTTTCAACTTCTTCTACAGCATATTTAGAGGGAAGAAAGCTCCACTTAACCCGTGGAAGTCGAATACATTGGAATGGACAACTCCAAGGGTTCCTGGACATGGTAACTGGCCAGGTGAAATACCAACAGTTTACAGATGGCCTTACGATTACTCTAAGCCGGGTGCACCAGAAGACTTTATTCTTCAGACAGTACCTTTCTCAGAAACGATGGATTCTAATCTTCCACATGAGAATGATATGATCGCAATTGAGAAAGAGGAGAGCGCTAGTGAGATCGTAATTGATGGATCAAAAGGCCACTAACGGACGAGCTTTTAGACGGTTTTCTGCCGTCACGGTAATTGCGGTTTACCTCCTGATTTTAATTGGAGGAGTCGTAAGAACCACTGGGTCGGGAATGGGATGTCCAGACTGGCCCAAGTGTTTTGGGAGTTGGGTGCCACCAACAGATGTCAGTCAACTTCCTCCTGATTACAAAGAAGTTTACGCCTTAGAAAGGGCAGAGAAGAATAAGAGGTTTGTAAGTTACCTCACAGCGTTTGGTTTTGACGAGTTGGCTGATCAGATTTTAAATGATCCTGACATTCTAACTGAAGAAGAATTTAATGCTACTAAAACACTGACAGAATACATTAACCGCTTAGTGGGTGCGGTTATCGGACTTTTGATTTTCGGGACATTTATAATGTCTATTCGATATTGGAAAACCGATAGAACCATTACCGTTCTTTCTTTTATTGCATTTGTATTGGTTGGGTTTCAGGGGTGGATCGGGTCAATTGTAGTGAGTACTAACTTGTTACATTGGATGATTACTATTCACATGTTACTCGCTTTATTGATCGTTTGTCTGTTGATCTATGTGTATTATAGATCGAAAAGAGAAGTGCTTAATTTAAATCTGGAAGGAACTGCTAAGCTCAGAACAGTATTGTTGATTTGCTTCATTGCCACATTACCTCAAATTGTAATTGGAACACAAGTGAGGGAGGTTATCGATGTTGTGGCTGATCATTTCGCAAGAACAGAATGGATCGCGAAGCTGGGGACTGAGTTTCTAATTCATAGATCATACTCCATTTTATTGTTGGGCTTACACCTTTATTTGGTTTGGCTATTAACACTTAAAAAGGATGCTCCTCAAAAACTAAAGTTATACGGAGCGATTATGTTGCTGATTGTAGGTACGGAAGTTTTAAGTGGAGTGATTATGGCATATTTCGGTGTGCCAGCGGCTATACAGCCAATACATTTGTTATTAGGAACATTAATTATTGGAGTACAGTATTATGTACTGTTGCTTTTAGGAAATAAAAGAATACAAACAAGTTGACTGAATGATATCAGGTAGTTCTGCAAATATTGGAGTAGGGGAGTCAATCGCTCAAAAAGCCAAGGCTTATTTGGAGTTGGTTAAGATGAGACTATCACTTTTGGTGTCTTTCTCTTCTGCCTTTGGCTATGCCTTAGCCATGGGGGGCAATGTAGATTGGATGCAGTTAACCATGCTATTTATTGGTGGATTTTTAATTTCAGGCGCTTCTTGTACCATCAATCAAGTAATTGAAAAGGATTATGATGCGATGATGAAACGCACGCAAAATCGTCCTTTACCTACCAATCGACTTTCTAAAAATGAAGCCTTGTGGTTTGCAGCTATTGTGGCTGCTGCTGGTATTCTAGTGCTTTATTTGTCTACTAACTTATTAACCGTTGGTTTGGCTGTTTTATCAATGATACTGTACAGCTTTGTATATACACCATTGAAAAGAGTAGGACCAATAGCTGTGTTTGTGGGTGCCTTTCCTGGTGCATTACCTCCTTTATTGGGTTGGGTAGCAGCTACAGGTATGATTAGCCACGAGGCAATGATTATTTTCGGTATCCAGTTTATTTGGCAGTTTCCGCATTTCTGGGCAATTGCATGGGTAGCCGATGAAGATTACAAAAAGGCAGGTTTTAAACTTCTTCCTGTAAAAGGAGAAAAGGACATGAAGACGGCTTTTCAGATAATGACTTATACGCTATTCTTGATTCCGTTGGGCTTGTTGCCTACCTATTTTGGTATTACGGGCATTAATTCAGGAATAGTGGCTACCATTTGTGGGGTTTTGTTTTTGACGCAGACGATTAAGTTGATGCGCGATCAATCTAGAAAATCAGCATTGAGAATTATGTTTGGTTCATTTCTCTATTTACCGATCGTGCAGATTGCTTACTTATTGGACATGGTGAAATAATGACAGAAAATTATCAATTAGTGGATAACGCAGCGGAGCAACCGCTTTCAATGCATCCAAAGAAATTTGCGATGTGGTTGTTCATTGTTACCGTGGTAATGATATTCGCGGCTTTTACCAGTGCGCATATTGTAAGACAAGCCAGTGGAAACTGGTTGGAGTATGACTTGCCCTCTCTTTTCTGGAGCACCTCGGTAGTTATTATTGCGAGCAGTGGGTTTATGCATTGGGCATACCTTTCTGCAAAAAAGAACGATTTTGTAAAAGTACGAATAGCTTTAAGTATCACTTTTGTTTTGGGCATGGCTTTCCTGATAGGGCAGTTTATGGCCTGGGGGCAAATGGTTGATGCAGGTGTATTCTTTGTGGGTAATCCTGCAGGGAGTTTCTTGTACATCTTTACAGGTTTGCATGGTCTACATTTAGTAGCTGCTGTGATTTATCTTTTATATCTATTAGTTTCGTCTTTCAAGCTAAAAGTGAATTCTGAAAATATGTTGAACATGGAAATGTGCTCAACTTTTTGGCACTTTTTAGGCGGACTTTGGATATACTTGTTTATATTTTTATTACTTAACCATTAACTAGAACCTATTAACTATGGCTACTACAGCTACAGTCGGCAACAAGAGCTTATGGGCAGGTGGGGTTGCGCCTCTTAAGGCGAGCTATGGAAAACTCATGATGTGGTTTTTCCTGCTTTCAGATGCCTTCACTTTCTCCGGCCTTTTGATCACATACGCATTCCTTAGATGGAGTGCCCCTGCTTATAAAGGAGATCCTAGCGATTTTGTGTTCTCTACTGAATATTGGCCAATTCCAGAAAAGGTATATGATGCCTTCCCAGGAGTACATGGCCAAGAATGGCCCCTGATATTTGTAGGTCTAATGACTTTTATACTTATTCTAAGCTCGGTAACTATGGTTTTAGCCGTAGAAGCAGGTCAGAGAATGGATAAAAAGGGCGTGGTGAAATGGATGCTTTGGACCATTATTGGTGGTATTGCATTCTTAAGTTGCCAAGCTTGGGAATGGTCTCACTTTATTTCTGGAAGCGGTGTAGCCACTATCGGTGACGTTTTCTTAAACGGTAGATGGGTAGAGAACTATGAAATTATGGGAGCTGGCTTGAGCTTCAATCAATACGGACCACCAGCATTTGCTGCACTATTCTTCTTTATTACTGGTTTCCACGGTTTCCACGTATTCTCAGGAGTAGTCATTAATATCATTACTTTCTTCAATGCTGCCAATGGTATGTACGAAAGAAGAGGGCATTATGAAATGATTGAAAAAGTTGGTTTGTATTGGCACTTTGTAGATCTAGTTTGGGTCTTCGTTTTTACATTCTTCTATTTGATTTAAGGACATTATATATACTATGGAACAAACATCAAACGTGGTTGTACAACCAGTAGATAAGAACAAAATTCGCGGTATTTGGAAAATTGCAGGGATTCTTGCTCTCATTACGGCAATTGAATATGCATTTGCCTTTATGATGGATGCAGGCACACTTAGAAATGTAATCTTCGTGGGACTAACCATTGTTAAAGCATTTTACATTGTAAGTGAGTTTATGCACTTAGGACATGAGGTGAAAGGTTTAATATACTCGGTTATACTCCCAATGGTCTTTATTGTGTGGCTTATTGTAGCGCTAGTAGAGTTAGAAGGTGGTGCAGTGAAAAGCAGTAGAGGAACTGTTGATTATCATCCTGCCGGTTCTGAACAGGTCGATGACAGTCATTAGGGATAAGAACTATATTTAAGAATATTATAGAATCAGACTGAGCAATTGGTCTGATTTTTTGTTGAACGAAGTATTATGAAGAACAAGAAAGGACTATACTTATTCTTATTGATTCTGCTGCCAGCACTGATCTTTCTATTTCTGAAGGGCTTTGGCAAGAACCAATTTCAAATCCCAATTTACTATACCAATGGAATAGGGGATACTTTGCGTCAAGTAACTTGCTTGGAAAGAAATACAGAACAATACATAGTAAAGAGTCCAGAGCTAGAGATGGGTATCACTAAAGTGATCCATTTTGAAAGAATGGATGGGCCTGTGCTTAAAACAAGACTGGAAGAGCTAGAAAAGGTGCAGGATGTGTTTTATAACAATCCAGACATCCAGATGTTGTCGTACCTCAATCAGGCTTCAATTCAAACCGATGCGATTACGGGCTATAACCAACGAGTTACGTTTATGGATGAGTTCTGGCATTTCAAAGAACTTGATTCAACCAGCTGGAGCAATTTGAAATACTGTGGTATGGTAATGTCAGACCTCGACAACAGAGTGATATTGATAGATGCTAAAAATAGAATTAGAGGCTACTATAATATTATGGAGAGAGAAGAAACTGATAGGTTGATTCTTGAAGTAAGAATTTTGCAAACGATAGACTTAGAGAATGAGTAAGATTGATTTGAAGCAAAAGAAATCGATGCTTTGGATAAGGATTTTATCCGTAGCTATTCCCTTGGCTGTAGCCATATTACTAGGGCTGCCTCAGAAGCTTGATTTAGGAGACTGGGTGTATAATTTACCTCATGTAATTGGAGTGATCAACACACTTACTTCCCTTTGTTTGATCTTTGCTTTGATGGCCATTAAGGTAAAGAAGAACGTGGCCTTACACAGAAAGTTTAATACTGCTGCCCTTGTATTAGGAACGCTGTTTTTACTTTGCTACGTAACCTATCATGCTTCCGCACCTTCAACAGCATTTGAAGGAGAAGGCGCAATAAAGTCAGTTTATTATTTCTTCTTGATCAGCCATATTGTATTGTCAATTGGTGTAGTTCCCTTAGTGCTTTTGGCCTTTTTCTACGCTTGGAGTGGTATGATTGACAAACATAAGAAAATTGTGAAGTACACTTATCCCATTTGGTTATATGTGTCTGTCACAGGCGTTATTGTCTATTTAATGATCAGTCCTTATTATCAGTTTTAGTATAAAAGCATTAACTTTGAGGTATCATGAGAAGAGTTAAACAAATTATCTTATCGGCAATTTTACTAACTGTTTTTAGTGTTTCAGCTCACGCGCAATGTGCCATGTGCAGAGGGACACTAGAATCCTCTGTGGCTGGCGGTGATACCACAACAGCTTCCAATTTAAACATAGGGATACTTTACCTTTTTGTTGCTCCTTATGTCCTCTTTGCGGTGTTAGGCTACTTTTGGTACAGAACTAGTAAACGAAATGGTCAAAAGAACAAAACTCTCAGCAGTATTCCAGGCTAGATGCCCTCAATGCCGTGAAGGCAAACTATTCATATCTAAAGCTTATAACCTACGCAAATTCCTTTTGATGAAAAAGGTATGCGATACTTGTGGCGCTAGATTCGAAAAAGAACCTCGATTCTATGATGGATCTATGTACATCAGCTACGCAATGTCCGTAGGATTATTTCTGATGAGTGCTCTAGTTATCAATTATACAATCGAAAACGCCAACGAAAACACCTACCTCATCGCCATTATTTCAGAGGTGATTTTGCTCTACCCTTTAATGTACCGCTACAGTCGTGTATTATTCCTTTACTCCTTTGGGGGACTTAAGTACACTCCTAAACAAAATAATTAGTACTTTAAGCCTGTTCTAAAAGAATAGCAAAGGATTGTTGGCAAAGCAGAGAAAATTCGAATTTCAGAAGCACAGGTACTTTCTCCTGTGTATTGGTTTATTGGCCTTAACGCTAATCATCGATGAAGTGATTTTTTCCGACAGGAAAAGACGAGTAGAGCCACAAGAAACCATTTCTGTCAATATTAAGAAACAACTTTCAGTTTTAGATCAAGAAGTAAAGTCCGTTGAAAGTGATGCTATTGTTGACCTAAGTCGCCTTTTTAATCGGTTAGAAGTAAGTGAAGAATTTCCCATTTTCATTTATGAGAATGGAGAAGTGATTTATTGGTCCACCAACCGATTTGTACCAAAGTACGGAACTTTAGAAGGCCTATTTCAATATCGCTATTTAGAAATAGGAAATGATAAGTTCATTGTTAAAAAGACCACAATCAATAGTGCGCAAAATAGGATTGTTGAAATATACGGTTTTCTTCCACTCAAGTCAGATGTTCCAATAACCGATGACTTTGCCAGTACAGGTCTTAATAAAAAGATCTTTGGTAAATCAAATTATGATCTAAGCTCAGACGAGGACTTAGCTCAAAAGAATCGAATTTTCTCTCAGCAAGGTGTTTATCTTTTTTCATTTTCGGGAAATGACTTAATGAAAATAGACTACCCTGTATACTCTACCATCATTATTTTAATGTTTGCGCTCAGTATATTTTTCTATGTTCGCTCAGTATTTTTCTATTCGGCTTTGCTCAATGATAGAGGCAAACCCATGTATGCTTTGGGACTACTAACGCTGATGCTCTTCATTTTAAGGGCACTGATGATTCGTTATGAATTGCCCTACAGTGTACGTGCTTATGGTCTATTCGACCCATTGCATTTTGCAGCAAATTATACAGAACCGTCATTGGGAGATTTACTTTTCAATCAGATTAGCCTTTTGGTGGTAGTTGTGTACGGTTTTTTAGGTTTTCATAACCGACATGAGAAGACAAGCTATGACTGGAAGTTCTTTGGGATTCTGGTATTATCGATGTTCTCTTTCTATTACCTGACTTACGAGCTCCATTCTATGCTCAGTAATTCACAATGGAAGCTGGATATCACCAAAGACAATAATCTAACCATCTATAAACTCATCAACTACTTTGTGATTTTTGTACAAGGAGTGATGTTCTTTTTACTGACTCAACTGGCCGCTACAAGATTTATAAATCTTAAAAACAAAACTCCTTTTCAAATCGGGTTAGGTATTGTTTTACTTGCTTCATTCGTACTGGCTTGGCTCTTAAAGGAAAGCCTATTTACCTATTTGGCCATCTATATTATCTACTTGGCATTGATTGTTCGATTGAAGTTCCCTTCAGAAATCAAAAGGCTTAGTTATAATACCTTCCTCTATTTCTTTACCGCATCTTTTGCTGTGGCATTGGTGAGTACCTTGGTTTTGGGAGAAGATATTAAGAAAGTAGATCGACAAGATAAAGTTAGTATTGCCACTGAATTACTGACGAACAAGGATGTTACCGCGGAGTATTTATTGGGTGAGGCAAAAAAGAAGATTGAGGACGATATTCTTATTCAAACCAATATCTCGAGTTTGTTTTCGCCAAAACAGTTAATCCGTCAAAGAATCAGGAGGTCATACCTAGGGGAGTATTTCGATAAATATGATATCGAAATTATGCTCTTCAACGGTTCTGGTCGGCCAATCAATAACACCAATACCAATGACTATTCCTCTTTCAGCTTATATAGTCAAGACCAGTATCGAACTGACCAGGAAGGCGTCTACTTTTTGAGTTTCCGTTTTCCCACCATATCCAACCACTACTATGTATTTATGGATATTGAGCGATACAACACAATTATAGGCCACATCATTATCCAATTGGTGAAAAAGGAACAACTGAATAACAGTATTCTTCCCCGTTTACTTTTTGATGAAAGTAGTACTGTGACTGATAACGGACATTTTGATTATGCTCTTTTTCAAAATGGTGAAATGGTCAGCAGTGTGGGTGATTTTAACTACGCTAGAGACTTTCCTAGTGAATGGAAAGATGATCCAGAGTTGTTTGGAAAGGGGGTCTTAGCGAATGGTTATACGCACTTGGCTGTGCAAGGAAGGGATGCTACGGAATATTTCATCATCAGTAGCCCTGTTTATCCTACACGTTTTATGATTACCAATTTCTCGCTATTCTTCCTCTTTATTGTTGGAATGATCATCTTGGTCTTCTTCGCAAGCGCCTTGTTCTATAACTTGAAAAAACGGACGGTGACCATTGCTGCTAAAGTTCAAATTCTGCTCAATTTCGCATTTTTTCTTCCGTTGATTATTGTAAGTATTGTGGTACTCCGGTTGGTCAATGAAACGGTAAGAAAGAACATTGAGGAGAACTATCTGGAGGTCGCTGAAAGTGCGGGATCAAACTTGACCATTACATTAAAGGAGTTTTTAGATAGTCAAAGTGAAAACAACGAAACCTTAGAGAATAGGGTGGGCGAAATTAGCCAATACTCAAGGGCTGATATTAATCTATTTAATGACAAGGGAGTGCTTGTGGCTACCAATCAGCGAATGATTTTCGAAAATCAGTTACTGTCCACTTTTGTGAACCCCAAGGCCATGGCCGAAATCAGTGAGAACAGATCCAGCGAAAGGCTATATACAGAAAGAGTAGGGGGACTGGAATATCAGTCGACTTATGTGGGTATTCAGTCACAAAACAATGAACTATTGGGTATTCTGAGCATGCCCTTCTTCGAGTCCCAAACACAACTCAAGAGGCAACAAACCGATATTATTTCTAATATTCTAAATTCATTTACCTTTATCTTTATCGTGTTCGTATTGCTTTCATTTTTGGCATCAAAAATTATTACTTACCCCTTTACATACCTTACCAAAAGGATCAAAGCCACTACTTTTTCTAACATTAATGAGCCTTTGGAATGGAGTGCAGAAGATGAAATTGGCCTGATGGTTCGTGAGTACAATCGCATGTTGGTGAATTTGGAGAGAAGTAAAAAGGAATTGGCCATGAGCGAAAAGGAAAGCGCTTGGCGTGAAATGGCCCAACAAGTAGCGCATGAGATCAAGAACCCGCTCACTCCAATGAAACTCAAGCTACAGCACCTTAAAAGAGTGCTTACAGAAGGTAAAGGGTTGGGGCAGGACTTCAATAAACCGATTGATAGCATTTTGAATCAAGTAGAATCCCTCAGCGATATAGCGACTTCGTTTTCTTCCTTTGCTAAAATGCCAATACCTCGAAATGAAAGGCTCGATTTGGCCGATTCCCTTCGTAAAGTAGTGCGTTTGTTCAAGGCAGATGATGACGTACAAATCACACCAAATATTCCTCGAAATCCAGTTTGGGTTGAAGGAGATGCCAATTTGCTAGGAAGGATTTTCAACAACCTAATTCTGAATGCGCTACAAGCCATGCCAGAAGGACGCATGCCTAAGCTGGAAATTAGTTTGGAAGAAACGCACTCTAAGGCAATTATCAGTGTGAAGGACAATGGTTTCGGAATTCCAGACGAAATTCAAGACAAGATTTTTATCCCTAAATTTAGTACAAAGGTAGAAGGCTCTGGAATTGGTTTGGCCATTGCCAAACGTGGGGTTGAACATGCAGGAGGGAGTATATGGTTCGAGACCGTGGCTAACGAAGGCACTACATTCTTCTTAGAGATTCCATTAAGCGATTAACTGTGTTGCGTGGCTTATTCATTTGTATTTGCTTAATTCTCCTTGGGCCAGCGCTTTTTGCCCAAACGGAAGAACAATGCAAATGGGTGAAAACTGACGGCAAACCAATAGTTCTCGATTCCCTTACAGCCATTCCAGAATCCATAAAAATTGCTCAGATCGAAGGGAAGAGTATCCTTTTCGATTTCCAATTAAACAAGAATACCATCAGTATTTTGTACCCTGGGCTAGATTCTGTTATCGTGTGTTTTCGCACCTTGCCCTACGATTTACACACCAAACGCGCCAATAAAACACTGGCCATTTACGATTCTACTGCGTTGTTCAAAGATGCGATCCGGTACCAACAAACGCTGACCATGCCTAAACGTGAAGAAGCCTTTTCTACCCAAAACATTTCAAAAACAGGGAGCATAACCAGAGGGATTTCCTTCGGTAATAAGCAGGATGTTTTTGTGAACTCTTCTCTTAACCTGCAAATGCAAGGGCAGCTGACAGAAAATGTAAATTTACGTGCAGTAATTACCGATAGAAATGTGCCCTTTCAACCAGAAGGGAATACTCAGCAGTTACAAGATTTCGACAATATTTTCATTCAGCTTTACAACGACAATTGGTCATTAACTGCTGGTGATGTTGTGCTCAAGAATGGAGCCTCGAACTTCTTGCGCTATTACAAAAATGTGCAGGGAGCACAATTCAAGACGGCTTATGAAATGGCGAATGGCTTTAAGGCGGAAACCACTTTTGCTGCCTCTGTTGCCAAAGGCCGGTTTGCTTCCATCAATGTTGACCCCATAGAAGGAGTACTCGGCCCTTATAGAGTACGTGGACCCAATAATGAGCGTTTCATCATCGTAATTGCGGGTTCCGAAAAGGTGTTTTTAGACGGGGAAGAACTGACCCGCGGTTTTGATAACGACTATGTGATCGATTATAATTTGGGCGAAGTTACTTTCACCAACAAAGTGCTCATTACCAAATTCAGTAGGATCAGGATTGATTTTGAGTTTTCAGACCAGAATTATTCACGTTCTATTTTTCAAGCCAGCCACTACCAATCCAACGATAAACTCGATTTCTCTTTTAATTATTATGGTGAGAAGGACAATCGAAATCAGCCGCTGGCTTTTGACTTGAGTTTGGAAGAAAAACGAATCTTGGCCGATGCTGGGGATGATCTAAATCAAGCCTTTACTTCGCGTGTTGATAGCTTAGAATACAGGTCTGATATTATACTTTACCGCAAAACCGTTGGCGCGGATAATCTGGGGAATGAATTCGATATTTTTCAATACTCTACCAACCCCGACTCTGCTTTCTTCAACGTTCAATTCACATTGGTGGGGCAGGGGAGCGGTAATTACGTGTTGACTAACTCTACCACTAACGGACGAATCTATAAATGGATAGCACCAGTTAATGGTCAGCTGCAAGGTAATTATAAGCCAATTTCGTTGTTGAATGCTCCCAACCAAAAGCAAATGGTTACGCTCGGTGCTGGTGCCAGGTTAAATAAGTACGACAAACTCAGTGGCGAAGTCGCTTTCTCGAAAAATGACCTCAATCTATACTCCGATTTAGATGCTGATGACGATAGAGGAATGGCTTATAAACTCATTTACGAATCTGTGAACCGGCCAGTAAAAGGGCTTGAAGACTATAAATTTAATGCAGGCGCTTCTTATGAATTTAATAATGACGCTTTCTCATTTATAGACCGAGTGCGTTATATAGAATTTGATCGCGATTGGAGTTTTAACTCTAACGATTTCGAAGAGAATTTTGCTGAAAATATCCTTGAAGCCAAGGCTGGTTTGCAAAAAGATGCGCTCAATAGCATTGATTATCGTTTAGTGAGAAGAAAAAGGGGGGCAGCCGTAAATGGTTTACAGCAATACTTTAAAGGAACAAAGGAACTCAGTGTCTTTAGACTGAAGGTAGATGCTTTTTCCATGACTAACGACCAACAGATTGTGTCTTCTGAATGGCAAAGATTATCCACCGATTTGTCCATTCGCTCCAAGTGGTTGATTCCAGGCTACCGCTATAATGTAGATCGAAATGAGGTTTTTAATACCACTACCGATGAGATTGTGCGGTCAGCCATGAACTTTGAAGCCCATACTTTTTACCTAAAAAATGATGAAAGCCTTACCACGAATTATGGAATTGAATATCAAGTTCGCGAAGACAGGACGCCTTTCAATGGTGAGCTGATAAACAGCAATAGATCAGAAACTTGGTCTGCGTTTTTCAACACTGAAATTGATGAAACTCAAACCCTACGTGCCCTTTTCACTTTTAGGGACTTGGAGAACTTAAACCAAACAGGCGAAGATAGGAATGACCGTACCATCATGGGTAGAGTGGACTGGTTGGGGAACTTCTTCGATCGTTCCATTCAGTCAGAGCTGTCGTATAACTTGGCCAATAGCCGTGAGCTGCGCAGAGAGTTTATCTTTATTCAGGTACCAACTGGAGAAGGGACACATACTTGGCGGGATGATAATGCTGACGGAGTACAAGACCTGAACGAATTTTACATTGCCGTAAACCCCGATGAAAAGAACTACGCCAAGATTTTTGTTCCTACCGACAATTATGAAGAGGCTTTTAATACCAACATTAGCTATCGCCTAAGAATGAAAACGCCCAATACTTGGTTCGAAGATGGAGGATTGAAAAAGCTCTTGGCACGTTTCACCAATACAACCGCCTATACTTTGAACTCAAAAATTACAGATGAAGACCTTGCTGCCAGACTTTGGCCTGTAAACGTGGCGGATGACATGATTTTATCTTCGAGGCAAACCCTTCGTTCAACCCTCTTTTTTAATCAGTCTAGGTCTGCCTTTGCTGCTGATTTAGGCTTTGCTCAGCAAGAGAATCGACAGCTATTGCTGAATGGCTTTGAACGTATCGATAATGACGAATTGAGAGCACATGTTCGCTGGAATGTGAACTATCAAACGAACTTAGATCTGACTTTTATTTCTGGTGAAAGAGCAAGTAGTTCAGATGTATTGACCCAAAGAAATTACCTGATCCAGACCAAGGTTTATCAGCCTGCTATTTCATGGCAACCCAGCAATATTTTTAGAATCACAACTACTTATGCCAATAAGGAAAAGAATAATGTTTTTGCTGAAAACAATAATGAGGGCTCAAAGATCAATGAATTCTCAATTGAGGCCCGTTTTTCTAAAGCGGCCAAAACTACACTGAGTGCTAACTTTAAGTACATCAATATCGATTTTACAGGAGAAGAGAATTCGCCTACTGGTTACGAACTGTTAGAAGCGCTTCGGCCAGGGCGCAACCTTACTTGGAATCTGAACTGGCAACAAAAAATTGGCAATGGACTCCAATTACTTCTTCGCTATGATGCCCGTAAATCAGAAGGCAATCCAATTGTGCATTTGGGCAGGGTTCAGATCTCTGCTTTGTTCTAGAATTAGTTTTCAAAACAAAATACCCTATTTTTAACGTTGTAAGCAAAAAACAAAATAGCTATGTCGTTAATCAAACCTCTTTTCGCACTCGCAATATTCTTCACACTTTCTTGTGATGCTCAAACAGCCAGCGGACCACTTGAAATCACTGAACCCACTCAGGCCAGTGAGTTAGTACCGGAGTTGGTGACAGATGAATTAAGTAATCCTTGGGGAATGGTTTTTCTTCCTGATGGTAAAATATTGGTGACTGAAAAGGCAGGAACTATTGTCTTGATTGAAAATGGTAAGGTGGTGAATAAAGAGGTGAAAGGTGGTCCTGTGAGCAAAACTCAAGGGCAAGGTGGCTTATTAGACATTGAATTGCACCCTGATTTTGCATCGAACAAATGGGTCTACTTTACTTTTGCTAGTGCAGAAGGCGAAGAGGATGGCGCTATGACAGCCCTTTCTAGAGCGCAATGGAATGGATCATCCTTTGACAACCATAAGGTGCTTTACAAGGGCTCACCCAATACAAGAGCAGGCCAGCATTTCGGAAGTAGAATAGCATTCGATGCACAGAATCATGTTTACTTTTCGATTGGCGACCGTGGCAACCGTGATGGAAACCCACAAGATATTACAAGGGATGGAGGTAAGGTATATCGATTAAATGATGACGGTTCAATTCCTTCAGACAATCCTTTTGTGAATACGGCCAATGCAAAAACAGCGATTTACTCTTACGGACATAGGAACCCTCAAGGTTTGGCTACCAACCCAAAAACGGGTGACATTTGGGAGCATGAGCATGGTCCACAAGGCGGTGATGAGGTGAATATCATTGGAAAAGGAAAGAATTACGGTTGGCCATTAATTACCTATGGCGAAAATTATGGTGGTGGTGCTATCACGGATAAAACTGCCATGGAAGGAATGGAGCAGCCTGTCACTTATTGGGTTCCGTCAATTGCTTCCTGCGGAATGGCCTTTGTCCAAAATGCCAAATACGCTGGTTGGGATGGTGACCTGATTGTTGGTTCATTGAAATTCAGCTATTTGGTGCGTCTCGTAATCGAAAACGATAAAGTGGTAAGGCAAGAAAAGATTGCAGAAGGCATAGGCCGTGTACGTAATGTGGAAATGGGCAACGATGGCTATTTATATGTTGGCGTAGAAGGAAAAGGGCTTTATAGATTGGTGCAGAAGTAAGGCTTGAAGTTTTATTTACAGCTGCCCTTGAATAATCCCTAAGAGCAGATCAATTTCCTTTTTGTGGGTTCTGAATGAAAGCACGGCTACACGCATATAGAATTGGCCATTGAGTGTGGTAGAAGAAATGAAAATCCTTCCGTCTTGATGAATGGCTTTCACTATCGCAGCATTGAATTCATTGGCCTCTTTATCCTTGGGTAGATACCTGAAAATCACGGTTGAAAGTACTGGTGCTGGCCCCACCTCAAAACCCATCGCTTTAATCTTGGTATAGAAATACTGCGCCAATTCCATTTTCTCTTCCAAACAAGCTTTAAATGGAGCAATACCATGAAGCTTAAGCGGTAACCACATGCGCATCCCCCTAAAATGCTTGCTCAACTCTGGGGAAAGCTCAGCTGGCGACATTTCATCCTGATGCATTTTAGTGTCTTGCATATAATTGGCTTCGTAGCTGTTGGCCGCTGCCAAATGCTCAATATTCTTAATCAACACGATGCCTGAACCATAAGGAAGAAACAAACCTTTATGTGGGTCGAGAATGACAGAATCAGCTTTTTCAATGCCGCTCATTACTTCCTTACCCTGCGCTGTCAATTGGAAGAAACCGCCATAGGCAGCATCTACATGAAACCACAGTTGATGCTCTTCGGCAATACTGGCAATGGCGTTGAGGGGATCAACTGCGCCAACATCTGTAGAACCTGCATTGGCAATGACCAAAAAGGGCTGAAGACCTTGCTCTTTATCTTCTAGCACCTGAGCGTTTAGCTTTTCTGGGATAATCCGATAGTCTTCATCCAAATCAATGATGCGCAAGATGCACTCGCCCAAACCACAAAGCTTAATGGCTTTTTGTAAACTGTGATGCGTTTGTTGGGTGGTATAGATCACTGTTGACTCAAGGTCTTTCCCTTTTAGCTTTTTAGCCTCTCTCGCTGTCGAAATAGCAATGAGGTTGGCAATGCTTCCGCCCGAAGTTAAATTGCCTCCAAAGCGCCCTGTATAGCCAATAAGCTTCCCCGCCCAATCGATCAGCGCATTCTCCATGCGTACCGCGCCCGGAGAAGCATAAAACACACCAGCGTAACGGTTGGAAACTGCGGCTAGATAATCGCCCAAAGCGGACTCGTAAATTCCGCCCCCGGGGATATAACCCAAATGACCTCCGGAAGCTGGGTTGAGTCCCGGCTTATCTACTCTTTCGCCAATAAAAGGGAGAATGTCTTCAATAGGGTGGTTCTGCTCGTCAATATCAAAGAAGCTGTCTTGAGCCACTTTTCCATAACTATCGTATTCGTAAGCCTTTCTGTTTTCAAGGCCATTCAGAAAACTTTCGGCATATTCAATTACCGATTTTTGTAAAGAAAGTCTTTGGTCTGCGTTGGTCTCTAAAGAAGTTAAATTCATTACCGATGGTTCTCTTAGGTATAGCTGGCGCTAAAGTAAGGCTATAATGGTGAATTTAGAAGCTTTTTGAGTGACCTTAATACATCGCAGTTTAAACCAACTTATAGCCAAAATGGATCCTCGTTGTTCTCTTTGAACGTAACCGAGTCATGCATTTGGGTCATTAGCTCCAGCTGTTCAGGAGTCGCTATGTCTTGGATTTCAGGAAAAAGGACCCGTTCTTCAAAACGGATGTGCCTTTCCAGTTCTTCCTCAATTCTGTTAAGATTGCGGGCAATGTCTTCCTTATCATCAAAAAGCCGAGCAAGCCTTCTGTGTTCCGCCATGGCCTTTTTGATGTGCTCATGTTCTTCTCCCAAAATTGGGAAGATGTATTTCTCTTCGTCCGAAAAATGAGGAATAAGATGAGTTTTATAAAACCAATCAGAATATGTTTTAACCCTCACTGGATCAACTTTAGAAAGAAATCCCTTCCGTATTTTCCAACAGAGCAATAAGCCATGATGGTGTTCGCGGCTGAAGGGTTGAAGTGCTTTGTGTCGTTTCAGAGGTTTTCTTTCTTCCATAGTTTTGGGGCTAGCGTGAAATAAAGGCCATTATTAAATCAGTTGTTTATTGAGCCAATCAGCAATACACATTCTCCATCGCCTTTGTTTACAATTTTATGCTTTGCCTGGGTTGGGAAAACATAGAATTCTCCAGGCTGACATTGGTAAGTGTTGTCATCGATTTCAAATTCAGGTGTTCCTTCCACTACAAAAGCATATTCTGTTTTTTGTGGATGCACATGTTTAGGGTATTCAGAATGGGCAGCCACTTTCACCATTTTTACAGCGCCATTTTTCAATTCTAATAATGGCGATCCAGCAAAGCCTTTGACTTTCCCTTCGGTATATTCAAGCGCATTGATTTTGAATTGGTGATTCATGACTTAGGCTGTTAGTTTCTTCTCTAAGGCTACGGCTTTAGGGAAGAGAATGTTGTTCTCTAAGTGAATATGAAGGTGCAAATCATCCTCAAACTCTTTCAAAAGAGAAAAGGCTACTTTATAAGTATTACAAGCATCGGCTGGTGGTGTATACTGGTTGCTTAATTCGCTGATCTGACGAAAGCGTTTTCCTTCAGTATCGTGCTCGTGCATCATGGCCTGAACGGGGTTACTTACGGTGCCGAAATGTGGAGTGTGTACTTTTACATCTTCACTTTGGGCACTCATCATTTTTCTTACAAAAGGGAAGAGCATGAGTTCTTCTTTTTTCATGTGCATGGTCAATTCACCAGCAGAAGCATTGAAAAGGGCTTCTATTTCTAGTAATTCAGGATGGTGTTTACCATGTACTTCACTGATCTTATTGAGGTACTGCTTTATCACAGGCATTTTCTCTTCTACATAGCGGTGGTGTTTTTCTCAATATAGTCTGCCAGTAAATCAATTGGCCAGAATTTATAGTCGCTATTGCCAGCATGAGCCACGGTAATTGAAGAGTTTAGTTTCTCCATAAGTTCACCTTGATTAATGTTTTTGGCTTCGCAGGCTACGTTTATACTGCGATTGCCATTGCAACAGAAATCAATTCCATAGGATTCGAACACTGCAGCGGTACGGTAATCTTCGGCTACAATTTCACCGATCGTTTTTTCAATTAGATTTTCCATGATCTGTTTTTTTAAATAGGGTAATACCATAAATGAGTAAGCATATCACCTTGATAACTTCCGCTCCAGCATAATAGAAATGAAGATTAGAAGCAGGTGGAGTAGTGTCTTGAATGTACATTTCGGCCCGAGCGTCAAGTGCTGGTAATAGCCAAATTGTTTGAATGAATAGGAGTAAGAGTGGGAGTAAGAAGGCTATTGTTTTCGTACTCAATAGGGGGGCTTTATAGCTGACAAGCTGAATTACTATAGCGATGGCGAATATCCATTCCACTTTGTTTAATGCGTCAAAGACCAATCGGCCAATTCCTAAACCTAATGGCAGTGTAATGCCTGGAGCTTGAAATTTCAACCATGCTTCCATAAAGCTAATGGTGCATACAAAGCCTACCCACATAAAAACGGAAACTACTGCAATTGGAGATTTTACTTGTACTGTCATAACAAAGGTTTTGAATCTCTCTCTTTATAATATTCGATTTTCAGCATGAACATTTCTGCCATTTTTTGCGCACGCCATTTGGCTTCAGTTGCTTTTTCTCCTTCGAAAAGCTCATCTATGGTGCTATAGAACAGCTCAATCCATCGCTCGAAATGCTTTGCTTCTATGGGCAAATGAGCATGAGGAGCAAATGGACTTCCATAATAAGTGTGTTCACCCAAGAGTATGGTTTGCCAGAAACGGTACATTTTCTCTAAATGCTGTGGCCATTTGTCTTTGATCACGCCATTGAAAATATAGGCCAAGAGTTCGTCCTCTCTCACCTTATCATAAAAGGTGTCGACCAATAGTTTGATGTCCGCTATGCTTAAAATTTTTTTCATTATGAGATATTAATACCTTTATATCCTTTATTGTGTCAAATTTTAGCGTTTTAAGTAAGTCAAACCAGTCTCTAAACTCGTGGCCAATTCAAAAAGGCTCGTGTTCTCAAGCATCTTTCTCAGCTCACTTCTAATGGTGGTGAACTTATCGTGAACAGGGCAGGGTTCGTTGGCATTGCATACCTTTAAACCAAGACCACAGCCTTTATAGATACTGTCGCCATCCAAGGCGTTTACAATTTCGCTAAGTTTTATGGAGTCGATGTCTTCTTTCTTGATTTCAAAACCACCATTCGGTCCTTTTACTGAATTGATGATTTTTGCTCTGGCCAGCTGCTGCAAAACTTTGGCCGTGAATGCTTCTGGTGAATCTATTTCCGCGGTGATGTCTTTCAAACTCGCACGCTCCTCATTGAGAGATTTTTGTGCGATGTAAATCACTGCTCGAATTCCGTATTCACATGCTTTTGAGAACATAGTTGTATATTTTCTATGCAAAGATAGGTCAGATTTTTAATTCGGACAAATTTATCCGAATTAAAAAATGAAATCTAGTTTTTAGGTTTAAAAATCGGTGAGTATTAAGTGCTAGGGGATTACTTTTAGAAGATTCTTAAGATTTATCTATCCCTAAACTTACACATTGAATACAAATTAGTCTTGTCTCATTTGTTAAGAATTTAACAGACTTGTAGTTTCCAGGATTAAATCATCGATTTGATGTGTATTGGGGTCAACTTGTTTTGCTTTCTCAAAGTAAGCGAGAGCCTTCTCATATTTCTTCTTGTCTATTTCATGTATACCAAGATTTTTGAGAGCGTAAGAGCAATCTGGTTCAATTTCAAGTGCTTTTTGAATGTCTTCCATTCCCTCTTTTTCGAACCCTTTTTTTAATTTAGATAGGCCCCGATTGCTAAAAGAATAGGCCAAATAGAGACCTGCGTTGATACTCATGTTAAAGTCTTCAATAGCCTCATCATATCTTCCTAAGATATTATATGTATAACCTCTGTTTATTCTGGATGACAAATTATGATAATTCAACAGAATCGATTGGTCGTATAGCTCGATGGCCTGTAGATGATTGTTTTGCCATGAATAACATAACCCACATAACCCATAATCCTCAGATTTTAATCGCTTGGTTTTTTTAAAGTCATTGAACAATTCGATGGATTGATCGAACTGCTTAGATTGAAAGTAAAGCGACATACCTAACCTTAGTACCTGATGGTTATTATTACGCTCTGGTAGGCTTTCGAATAATGTGATGGCTTTATTGAGTTCATTGGAGTTGACCAGTCTCGGTATCTTCGTTATTTGTGGATATATTTTTCGAATTTGGAGGAGCTGCTTTAATTGCTGACCGTCATTATAGGTGTACCTAAATTCATCAAGTATGATAGGTGAGCCATTGGGGATCAGGTTTTTGAAAACTACTATTAAAGAAGCAATTACAAGAGAAAGAGCTGTATACTTGACTAAGCCGTGTGTTTCAGGCCTAGTTAAAACCAATGTTGATACGATTAATATAATAATGTTGACGAAGGGGCCTGCAAAAATGTAAATGCAGTCTTTTAGCCAGCTATTATTTGTGCTTACTCTACAAAATCCTTTGCTCCATTTGAATGGGTTTCGGGTTAAATGAATGTGAAGCCTACCAAGTTTTAACGTGATAAACCGGGCGTTTTCGAGATAAGAGCCGATACAGATTTTTATGTCACCTTTATAAAGGACATAGGCAGCAATACCATGTCCTAATTCATGAAGAATTGTAGATAATGCTACCCCAACCAAAAAGGAGACAATACCAAAAAACATTATGAAGTAAACTGACATTGTTTTAATGTTTTTCCAGCATGTAGCTGACGTTACTTACAAAAGATAAATTTAATTATTTAGGTTAGGTGGTTCTTGCTTATTGATCCCTAAACTTGCGCATCATTTTGTTGGCGAATACAAACTCGTCAAGTTCTTGGACACCTGAGTGCATGATTTCATCGCTGTTGCCTTCCCATAGTTTATGGCTGTTGCTAAGGAACATAATGTATTCTCCAATCTCCATTACTGAGTTCATATCATGGGTTACGATCACCGTAGTAATTTGATATTCCTCTGTAATTTCCGCCAGTAAGCGGTCTATTTTGATCGAAGTAATTGGATCCAGTCCTGAATTGGGTTCGTCACAAAATAGGTATTGAGAGCTGTTTACGATGGCCCTAGCAATACCCACCCTTTTTTGCATTCCTCCACTAATCTCTGAAGGCATTTGTTTGTTGGTGTTTTCCAGCTTTACCCGCTTCAGACAGAAGTTTACTCTATCGAGTTTTTCATCTTCGGGCATTTTGGTAAGAATATCCAAAGGGAATTTGATATTCTGTTCTACGGTCATAGAATCGAAAAGCGCCCCTCCTTGAAAAAGCATTCCTATTTCTCGTCTAATGTCAGTTTTTAAGTCCCTGTGGGCATTAATAAAATCCCGTCTATCGTACAGAATATCTCCTGAATCGGGTTTGAAAAGGCCTACGATATTCTTCAGCAGCACACTTTTTCCAGACCCACTAGCGCCAATGATTAGGTTTGTTTTTCCTTTTTCAAATGTTACGCTAATGTCCTCTAAGACCACCTTATCATCAAACGACTTTACTAAATTCTTAACTTCTATCATCTTACTAAAAGCAATTGAGCGAGAATAAAATCACTGAATAAAATGGCGATACAACTCACCGTTACTGCACGTGTACTGGCCTGACCAACTTCCAACGCTCCCCCTTTGGTGAAAAAGCCCATGTAGGAAGATATAGATGAAACTAGGAAGCCAAAAACGACAGATTTTATTAAAGCGAACGTAACCGTGAACTGATTGAAATCCATTTTCAACCCAGTAAAGTAATCGGCTGTAGATACCACACCGCCAAATTTTGCGGCTAAGAAGCCCCCTGAAATCGCCAATACTCCTGCTAGAATTACTAGGAGTGGGTACATAATGAGTGTTCCTACAATTTTTGGGAGCACCAAATAGGAAGCTGAATTGATCCCCATTACTTCTAGTGCATCAATTTGCTCTGTAATCCGCATGGTACCCAGATTTCCTGCAATACTTGATCCTACCTTTCCCGCGAAAATAATAGCGGTAATTGTGGGGGCTAATTCTAAAATCGTGAGATCTCGAACTACAAGTCCTACAACACTATCAGGAATAAGTGGGTTGACCAAGTTGAATGCCGTTTGAAGGGTAGATACCGCTCCAATAAAGAGCGAAACCAAGCCCACCAAAACGATACTGTTGATTCCAACAAGCATACATTCCTCAAAGGTTAGTTTGACATAGGTTTTGAACGACTCACGATTTTTGAAAAGAGAGCTTATAAACAATAGATATTTGCCGAGACTCTTCATTAAAAAAGCATTTCCATCAGGGTGATTAAATTAACAGGGTGGTAAAATAACAAAACTTGAGGCAAAAGATTCGGCTTGGACCATCTTAATTGAACAAATTGATCTAATTTCAAGTCGTTGGTACAACGTAAAAATCTGAAACAATTATTCAAACATGAAAAAACTGGCAGTAATTACCGGAGGGACAAAAGGAATAGGTAGGGCAACCATTGAAAGATTTGCCAAAGATGGCTTCGATATTATGACCTGTGCTCGAAACCAAGAAGACCTAAAGCAACTCATGAAGGATATAAATGAGGCTTTTCCTGAAATTGAGATCCACACAGTTCAGGCAGATTTATCAAAGAAACAGGAGGTGCTAAAATTCGCTGAGATGGTTAAATCTTTCGACCGCCCCGTGGATTTGCTTTTGAACAATACAGGTGCTTTTGTTCCTGGCAGTGTACATAATGAGGACGAAGGAAATCTGGAAATGATGATTGAAACGAATCTTTACAGCGCTTACTACCTCACACGTGAATTGATTTCCGGAATGATGGAACGCAAATCGGGTCATGTATTTACCTCAGGTTCTATAGCTGGAATTCAAGCCTATGCCAATGGTGGTAGTTATTCTATTTCTAAGTTTGCCTTACTGGGTTTCACCAAAGCTTTACGTGAGGAAATGAAACCTCATGGGGTACGTGTTACTTCAATTTTGGCTGGAGCAACTTATACCCCAAGTTGGGAAGGAGCCGGACTTCCAGAAGAACGATTTATGAAAGCAGAAGACGTTGCTGATGCGATTTATGCTGCCCATGCTTTGTCGCCAAATACAGTAGTGGAGGAAATCATCCTTCGTCCGCAATTGGGAGATATATAATCTTTAGAGCTCAAAAATACTGCCCTTGCCGCCCTTCTTGGTGTTTTCACCAACAAGCGTACAATGCTAACTAGCCCTCTGCTGTAACTGGTGCTTGCCTTTGGCGAGTACCTATTTTGTGATGTACTTTGAGTGCGTAATTTAGAGTAAGACCAGTCCGCACTACAAGTGCGAACTAATGACAGATATTTAAGTCTGCCACTGTAAAGTCTCTGGCTTGATTGGGTTTTCGAAAGGTGTTTTTTCTTCTTGACATTTTTCGTAACGCGCTCGAATGGCATTGTACCATTTCGCCTGCATGTCTGGGTCGCCCATGAGCATCAGTGGAGGGTTGTTCTGAAGGCCTTCCTTTAGCTTTTCAAACACATCAACATCCTGCTGAATAAATGTATTCGCAAAGCGATAGAAAATAGGCTTTAGGTATTTGAACCAGCTTATGTCAGTATAGATGAACTGAATCAGTTCTGTCTGTTTTTCATTCACAGGAGTCAGGGCCGTCATGATCACGATATCATTTTCGCCTACTTTAATATGTTCAATTCTGATGCCTGGTAATTGAAAACTGATTTCTGTAGTCTGCTCTTTTTTTAGAATTTTATAAGCCGCTGAGTTCTTAGAAGGTTCATGTCGCACCATTTTAAAACCAAGGTGCGAAGGAGCAAAATTCTTTGTCTTTAGCTTTAGATTGGTCTTTTTTCTAAAGAACCAAGATTGATGCACAAAAGGAACGTGTGCTGGATCAATCAAGCCAATTACGGAATGATCGAGGCTGCAAGACATAGGTTTTGCGGTGACAAAATCGAAACTCGCCTCTTCTTTTAAAGGAAACTGAGGGAAAAGACTTTCGTCCATGTCCTCAGGCTTGCGCATGTCTTTGGGTAAGTAAATCAGTACAATGCCATGAACTTCGCGCAGCGGATAATAAGGCGCTCTTACCTTGGTTACATCTAATTTAGAAGAAGGAGGGAGTGTTGGTATTTTTGAGCAAGTGCCATCCGTTTTAAACCTCCACCCATGATAGCAGCATTCAATTTCACAGCCGTCAAAAGTGCCATAAGTTAATGGAATACCACGGTGTGGGCATTGGTTGCGAAGTGCGAAAACCTTCCCTTGCTCATCTCTGCCCAAAAGAATTTTCTCACTGTCTATTTCCTTCTCAATGGTCTTCCCTTTT
The DNA here is from genome assembly GCF_001592935.1 of Roseivirga echinicomitans. GTDB lineage: Bacteria > Bacteroidota > Bacteroidia > Cytophagales > Cyclobacteriaceae > Roseivirga > Roseivirga echinicomitans. The sequence goes on along the minus strand of NZ_LRDB01000045.1, from coordinate 149,380 downwards.
TTTAAAAGGCTACCATGACAGGCTACATACCAGATGTTTCGTAAGTTTTTTGTCTTCGCTGTACTCATTGGCTCAAATCTGCACGCACAAACATAATGATTATCAACCGCATCTATTTTTAGAGCGGTGAGAAATTTTGAAAGCTGCGCGTTTTATTGGATGTCGTTGAATACGGGAGCGGCTATTTCTGTATAAGGAACAGCGCTAATGAGCAAGCCACCACTCATATGGTAACTGAGGTTCACGAGGTCATTTGAAACGGGGTCGATATTAAAATCTACACAGGCAATTTGCAGCTGACTACCATTAGAAAAGCTGAGCACCATTTCTTGAGGCACATAGAGTTTCTCCTCTAGTATTTCGAAATTTTCGTCAAGCTTTTGAAAATAGGTCCAGTTGATGGCTACTTCAATCACTTCATCACCTTCCATATTTTTAAAGGTGTCGATGTTGGTGATTTCAATATCATCCCAATCTTCATCTACTTCTACCTTGGCCAAAGAGAAATTGAAAATACTGTCTTCTAGATGCCAATAGAAGGTGATCGGTTCATCTTCAAAAAGAAAGGCTACGGCAGCAGAAACCACCACGGCTTCATTGTCTTCCACAAAAGGGTAGGGCTGATGGTGGTTATATACCTTTATGCTGTGTAGTTTTTTATTAAGAATCCTACTTGTGAGGAGTTCGTTGGCTTCTTGTTCAGTCATTATTATCAAATAGATGTATTAATTTTTTATTATTTTCTTAAGTGATCGGTATTTACCACTTTGCACAATTTCAACAAAGTAAGTTCCGTCTGTTTGCTGGCTAAGATCAATGGATTTAGAAAATTCATATTGCTTTTTAGGGAAACTATCGTGGTATACCTTTGCTCCATTTAAGTCTGTAATAGTAATGATAATGTCATCAAAATTGCTGTTTTCCAATACAATGTTCAATTGGTTTTGCGTAGGATTAGGGAATAAATCAAGCCTTAGAGAGAAGGTGTCCAGATCGATGCTCGTGACTTCACTTACTTCCAATGTAATATTGAATTCGTCACTGTCTATATTACCATCGTTTACCTTAACAGGTATTGTTAAGGTTCCTATGTGTTCTGGAGTTGGAGTAATGACGCTTCCATCAAAAGTGTAATTGGCCCCTCCAGCAATAGATAAAGTAAAGTCAGCTGGATAATTATTATCAGGGTCGGTTACTGATAAATCAGTGAGACTTAAAGTGAATGGTGTTTCATTATCTGTTATCAATGTGTTCACTGTTCCTAGTATCACAGGTTTGTCATTTACTGGAGTGACTTCTAATTGTGCATTGAAGCTATTGCTATCATCAATACCGTCATTTACTTTTACAGCTACCGTTAATGTACCGTTAAAATCGGTGTTAGGGATAACCGTGTTTCCGTCAATGGTGTAATTATCACCTACAGTTATAGTTAAAGAGAAGTCTGTAGGAAAGCTGTTATCTGAATCTGTTACAGTAAATGCATCAAGATCGAAAGTAAAGTTTGTATCTTCGGCTGTTGTTAACTCAGAAACTACCCCACTAATAATAGGTGCGGAATTGAATGTTTTAATTTTGGCTATGCTAAAAGTTGGAGTTCCGTTTACAGATGAAAATCTACCAACAACGAATACCCTCTGTGAATCTATTTTTGCAAGTTTATTTAAGAAGCCTAGAAAATTGACGTTAAATTTATTATCTACAATACCAGATGTTGTTACTCGAGCCAAATTACTATGCCGTTCTTCGTTAATAAATTCATAAGACCCTGCAACTAAAAAAGAACTGTCATTCTCCAATAAAATATCCTTATAAAAACCAAAATTATCGGTATCGGATATTCCAATGGTTGTGTCATCTAATTCGTTTCCAGTTAAGTTAGTTTGATATAGAGGCATCCTATCGCTAAAACCACCACCTGCAAAATTGGTCCCGCCAAATAACAGTTTTTCATTTATGATTTGAATAACATTTACACTTCCTGTAAGTGTTTCATTGCTGTTAAATTCTGGAATCAGCGATCCATCAGTATTTAAGTTATTGATAAACCCTGAAAGCATGCCATTACTAGAAAAGTAGCCACCAACAAGGTAAGTTCCATCTGCCTTGATAGCTAAGGCCTCTATAATTTTCCGGTTGTTTGTTTCTTGAGGGTTTGCAGCTAATACAGAGTTGAAATCTAAATCGTAGGCTCCATTTTCACCCAGTCGTACTATAATTTCATTTGAATCCGCAAGGTTATTTCCTGTGTTAATAATTCCACCAGCTACGAGTAAATTATCATCTTCAAGAACCGTAATGTGTTTGATATTATCACCTAAATAGTAAGCTCTAGCAGTTGTGCTAAAAGTGGGGTCTATACTGCCATCTTGGTTTAATCTTATGATGCTTGATATTGTATTTTCATACTGTAGATAGCCACCCAGTATTACCTTACCATTACTTTGTTTGGTGATCACATTGATTTCACTGTTTGGAGATTTTAATTCTATGCCTAATTCAAAATCAGAATCAATCGTACCGTCTGCATTCAGTTTGACTATGTGAGAAACGTTAGAACCGTTTACTAGTACGAAATCTCCTGAGACCAATACTTTACCATCATTGAGAGGCAAGACTGCATATGCAGTAGCTTCTTTTGTTAATGTAAATTTTTGAGGAAGTAGGTTTCCTGAAAAATCAGTCCTGGCCAAACTCAACCGCCTGTTACTTTTCGTCCCAGTAAATTTATGGGCATAAATGACCTCTTGATCCAATATTTCTATACTAGAATAATACCCTCCACTGGAAGAAGAAGAAAAAACTTGCGCGGCATACGTTTGGTCTGTTGACCCGTCAGCATTAAGTCGGATTAATACGGCATCGTTAAAATGTTTACCAGCTAAATAAATTTTGTTATCAGGCGCTATTTTTATCCTGCTTACCCTCCTACTGATTCTATTGATGACATCATCAGCATTGAAAGTAGTGATGACGGCACCATTAGCATCTAACTTAACCAATCCAGACGGTGTTGACACCCCGTTGAAGCTATTAAAATAACCAGAAACTAGAATGGTTTCATCCTGTAATACCTCTACATCAATCACATCGCCATCGCTGATTGTTGCGGTACCGGTGTCAAAAGTTTGGTCCAAAGAACCATCAGTGTTTATTCGGAAAATGGTACCCACATCAGTGTCATCATATTTATTTATGTGACCTGATATTAGTATCTTATTGTCAGACAGAATAGTGATTTCTGATCCGCTTGAACCACCAAAATTATGTATGCCAAACTCTGAATTTAGGCTGCCATCGTTATTTAGCTTCACTATTCGGCCTCTTCCAACAACTGCGTAATAATTTCCCTCCTTATATTTAACTTCGTATACCGTATTAATTGAGCTGTCTAGTTGAAAATCAGCATTAATACTTCCATCTAAATTTAGAATATCAATTCCATTACCGTTTGAACTCGTAAAATAAATTAGAATTATTCTGTCTTGATAAACCTGAACTTTGCTAAATGATTTATTTGCTAAAGATTCATCCAGTTTAAAGCTTGGGTCATACTCTCCCTGATTGTTTATGCGAATCAAGTTATTCAAATAGTTCGCATCAAGAAAAGTATTGTCTATGCGCTTGAAGTCTCCTAGAATGTAAAGATTACCTTCATTGTCTTTTTGTAAACCAAAAATATCAGGTTCACTCGCTAAATGGGCAGAAAAGCTTTTGTCTAGCGACTGGGAGTATAGATTAGTATTGAAAAAAGTAATGAGGCATGCTAATACTAATGAGATTGACGGTTTATATGATTTCATTAAGAGGTGTTTCAATTGATGGGTTAAAATATGGTATTTTTTAATTTAAACCTTCAATATACCACGCCACTTTTTTATAAATTTTAATTATGGGCTATAAATAGTTTGAATGATTGGCTTTGGTCGACAAGAATTAATATAGTGTAAAGGAATAGTATCAGCTTGCCATTTTTTTGAGGTGAGGTTACTGTATATAAATGCTTTTCAACACCTCCAACTTTCCATCAATCTTAGGCAACTCGTTAATGCCTAAAATATGGGCTACAAATGGATAAACATGAATATTTTCAAACTTTGGTAGTTTGGTGCCTGCTTTAATATTTGGCCCATTGGCGTAGAAAATGGTAGCCATATCTTCTGTAACATAAGGATCGAAGCCATGTTCTCCATGTACACCACCTCTGGTAATCATTCTTTCTCTGTTGCTTTTAGAACTCAAAGAGTGACCTGCTTTGGCCACTAAAACTATTTCGCCACTTCGTGAATTTTGGTAGTGCCAGTTTTTAGGGAAGCTCTCTTTTTTGTAGACATTAAAGTTGTTTTCTTTCCCTTTAATGGTCTTATATATATTGTCAATTTTTAACGAATCGTTGATATAAACATGGGCAAGTGTTCCGCTATTGACCAGTTTATAATCGGCCTTGTCAATTCCTTTAAATACTTCATCAATATCGATCAAACTTTCTTCTGTATTGGCTACTTCGTTCATCCCATGATCAGAAGTGACAATGACATTGACAGGCAGGTCAATTTGTTTGAGGTGCTCCATGATTAAGCCCAACAATCCATCAGCTTCTAATACTGACTCTTTTGCTCCATTTGGACCATTGGCATGGCCTTGGTCGTCTACTATAGAAAAGTACAATGAAATGTAATTCGGGCGTTCGGCTTTGGGTAGTTTCAGCCATTTCATTACAGTGGAAATTCTATCTTCATTCTTTACTTTTCCGTCATAGATTTCATAATAGTTGGGGAAACTGCCTCCGATTGGAGCTTCGGAGCCCACCCAAAAATAGGAAGCCGATTTCATTCCGTTTTTCTGCACCAGTTGCCATAAAGGTAGACCATCATAAAAAGCAGGGTTTTCTACCACTTTACGGTTACCAATGCTATAGCGTAAATCAAGTTTGCGGTCATAAAAATTATTATCAACTAAACCATGATTCCCAGGGTAAAGCCCAGTGACTAGACTGTAATGATTGGGGAAAGTTTTACTTGGGAAGGAGGGAAGCATGGCTTCTGCTGAGGCACCTGAATTGATAAACTTTTTGAAATTAGGAGCGTCATATTTTTCTACATAATCATGTCTGAAACCATCAAAGGAAATCATGATGACATAAGGTGGTTCCTCATTGGCTTGATTCACTTTGGCGATGGACACAAAAGTGAGGATAACAATGAATAAAACGAGTTCGAAATGCTTCTTCATAACACCGATTAGAAGGCGTAAAGTTAGCTACACTATTTAAGAGTTTCAGAAAGAAATTGTTACCTGTTGATTAACATGTTGGGTTGGTTATACCGCCATTTGATCGGTTAAGTTAATCCAAATAGCTCAGTTTCATATCAACGGTTAGGGCCAACTCATTCATGATTGTTTTTGAAAGTCCCTTGCAGCGGCTCATTTCATATTTATAAAAGAATTGGAGTGTATGGAGTTTGCTTTCATAAAAGTCATTGGAGTAAGTATTGTCACTGGATTCTATAGCTGTTTGTGCCGAAACTCCAATTTTAAGCCACTGCCAACCCGTCACCACGGTTCCGAACAAATCCATAAAAACGGAGGCATCTGCCAAATAGCGTTCAAAGTCACCATTTTGGGCATGAGGCATTAACGTGCCTAAAACCTGCTGAATTGAATTAAGACTTTCCCCTAAAACTCTGATATTGGATTGAAGTGAATCATGAGCGCTGGCCTCTTTAATCGTCAATTGAATTTCTTCGGCCAGCCATTCCAACACTTTACCTTTTTTTAACCCCACCTTTCGGCCTAGTAAATCCAAGGACTGAATGCCTGTTGTGCCTTCATAAATCGAAATAATGCGGATGTCACGGTAATATTGCTGAAGGATGAAGTCCATACAAAACCCATAACCACCAAGCACTTGCAGGCCAGTACTTACCGCCTCAAGTCCCTTTTCCGAAGGATAGGTTTTGGCGATAGGAGTTAGCAACTCTAGAAGTAAATTGTAGCGTTCCTTTTCTTCACCTTCCGAAATGTGTTCTAGATCTACGTATTGTGCGGCCTGCATTACTAAACTCAAAGAACCTTCCACTATGGCTTTTTGAAAGAGCAACATTCGTTTTACATCTGGGTGATTGATGATCAAGGTTTGTTCTTCGTCTAAATCCTTTTTGCCCGAGGAAGTTAGTTTTCTTCCCTGAGGTCTTTCTTTGGCATATTGAAGTGAAGCGTAATAAGCTGCTGAAGCAATTCCCGTTCCCATTCTGCCTGTAGCAATTCGGGCTTCATTCATCATTTGGAACATGTACATCAAACCATGATTTTCTTCACCTACCAAATGACCAATACTGTCTTCAAAAGCTAAATGAGCCGTGCAATATCCACGCTGGCCTAGTTTTTCAAACTCACCGGCCACAATTACCTGCTGTTCGCCAAAGCTTCCATCGGCTCCGATTCTTTTCTTCGGGACTACAAAGAGCGAAACGCCTTTTGTGCCTGAAGGGGCCCCCTCCGTTCTTGCCAATACCAAATGAATAATGTTCTCGGCAAACTGATGGTCGCCCGAGGAGATGAATATTTTTTGACCGTTGATTTTGTAAGTGCCATCTGCCTGAAGACTGGCAGTAGTTGTTACATCGGATAATGATGATCCCGCTTGCGGTTCGGTCAGACACATAGTGCCTGTCCATTCCAATGACATCATTTTTTGCGCATAGGTTTCTTTTAGAAAATCACTTCCGAAGGAGACGATGAGATTGGCCGCACCTGCCGTCAAACCCAAATAGCCTGTAACGTGGTTATTGGCAGCTTCCATCATAAAATAGAGCGTATGAAAAACGATGTTTGGCAGTTGTAAACCACCATCTTTTTCTTCGAACATGGCAGCCACCAGCCCCATTTCTCCTGATTCTTTTAAAATGCTTTCGAACTGTGGGTGAATCGTGATCGCTCCGTTTTTGAAAGTGGAAGGCTTTTCATCCATTTCTTTAATAAAGGGGTGGAGGCTCTTATCGCAGAAGGTTTTGACTGAATCCAGTAGAAGGTCTATGGATGGTTTGTCGTAAGCTGAATAACGGTTGGCTTCAAGTAATTTTTCCGTTTGATGGATATTGTACATCAAAAACTTGATCGTATTCAGGTTGGTGTATTGCGATGAATTGGGCATAGCATAATGGTTTGTTTTCAATATAAGCGAAAACAAATAAAATAGGAGCAACAAAATCCTAGCTAATGGAATGAATTTTAAGTGATTGAAAAAATATTTGCATTTTCGCTTGACTCTTACCCTAGGTCATAGCCTTTATTTGAAGTCATAATGGTAAAGTATTCAGTAAAGCAACTCTCTAAGCTGGCCAGTGTAACGGTCAAAACCTTGCATCACTATGATGCTATAGGAATTCTGAAGCCTGCAGAACGTGCGGAATCGGGATATCGCTACTATGGGAAGCCGGAACTCCTTAGGCTACAGCAAATACTTTTTTATAAAGAGCTGGATTACCCACTAGAGGAAATAAAGCATATTCTAGATCGACCAGATTTTGATTTAGTGGAGTCCTTAGAACAGCAGCGTGATGCACTTTTGAAACGATCGGACAGACTTTCTGAACTACTTAATACCATTGATAAAACTATTCAAACACTTAAAAGTAAAGATGATATGATTTCAGATGAAGAAATGTACGCAGGGTTTTCAAAGGAGGAGGTTCCTCAGGTTAGACAGGAAGTAACTGACCGATGGGGGAAGGGGAAGTTGGAAGAAACGGAACAGAATATACGCCAAATGAACAAATCAGAATGGGCTGATACCCAACAAGAAGCCGATGAAATTAATCGCTGGTTGGTGAATGTAATGCATTTGGATCCCGCTTCGATTGAAGTTCAAAGAGTTGTTGGAGAGCATTTTAAGCACTTGAATAAGTTCTACAAGGTAGAGGAGAAGACCTATAGGGGATTGGGTAAACTGTATATTGAAGATGAAAGGTTTAAAGCCAATTTTGATGCTTACAAGGATGGGTTGGCCGTGTTTCTCAATAATGCAATACAGGTCTTTTGTGATAACGGATTAAAAGTTGGAAGCTAAAGCAATGGTGCAAGTAGCCTACAAATGGATTCTGAAAGTTTTTTACCAAAACTTCTATCGCGCCATCTTTGTGCGTTAAGTAAAGTACAGTCCGCCTTGTCTGCTTCAAAGTTTTGGTTTAGCTCCAAGGCAATTTGAGTATCATAAATGTATGTATTCACTTCGTGATTGAGATCAAAGCTTCGGTAATCCATATTTGCGGTACCTAGTATTGCTAATTTTCCGTCAACAGTGAGCGTTTTGGAATGGAGAAAGCCCTTTTTATAGAAATAAACCTTTACTCCGGCTTCTAACAATAGTTTCATATATGACATAGAAGCTGCCTGAACTATCCAAGCATCAGATGAATGTGGGATCATGATTTCAACGTCAACACCACTTTTTGCTGAAGTGATTATGCCATCCATTATGCTCTCGTTAGGAATAAAGTACGGGGTGGTAATTTTCAAGCTTTCACGGGCAGAGTTAATGGCCAGATAAAATGAATCCATGATACTGGCTAGGTCCCAATCGGGGCCACTAGCATTTACTTGGACATAGCTTGTACCTATATCTGCTCTCAGGTCGGGGAAGTGTTTTTTAGTTGGTGTCCAAGGCTGCTTCGTTACAAATTGCCAATTGAGGATGAATAGGAATTGCAAAGTTCTTACTGCCACGCCTTCGAGTTTTAGATGCGTGTCACGCCAATAGGTAGGAAATTTACCATTGTTGATATAACGGTCATCTACATTAATACCTCCTGTAAAACTCACTTCACCGTCAATAATCACCACCTTTCTATGGTTTCGGTAATTGATTTTACTGGTAAGCGCAGGGAACAGCACAGGCATAAATTCGAAAACCTCCACTCCAGCAGACTGCATGTTTCGGAAATAAGCCTTTTTTAGCCCCAAACTACCAACACCATCTACAATCATGCGTACCTCAATACCCTCTTGAGCTTTCCTTCTTAAAATATCGCTCAACTCGCTTCCTATATCGTCATTCACGAAAATATAGTATTCAATATGGATGTGATTTTTTGCTTTAAGCAAGGCTTCTTTTAAGGCCACAAACTTCTCTTCTCCATTCTTGTAAAGGGTGATTTTGTTATTCTGCGAAAGGGGGGATAAATCTTTGTTAAGAAAGCGGATTAATTTATCGAACTGCTCACTTAAAATAGCCTTTCTGATTCTTGTAAGGTTTTCTTTACTCAGGTATTCAGTCACATACTTCTGTCCGAAGGCAGAATTTATCAGCTGGTTTTTGTTAAATATTCTACGCTTTCTTACATGCTGGCCAAAAAACATGTAAATGATGAGTCCGAAAACTGGTAAGAGAAGTAAAAGTAAGAGGTAAGAATGGGTTTTTAAGGGGTTCTTATTTTCAAGAAGTATGTTAACCACTACAGCTAGAATAGCTAGATAGTAAACACCGAGTAGTAAAGGAGAGAGTGTAAACCAATATTCTAACATTTGGAAATTTAGCGATTAAAGTCCTGTTGAAAAAATAAGCTTTGCAGGTACTAACTAAAACATATCAAAAGGTGAAATGTTCCTTTTTTATCACTAAAAGTTGATCTAAAGTAGGTTTTTAAAAGTGTTTAAGCTCTTTATACAATCGATGCAAGGGTAAACCCATCACATTATAAAAATCACCTTCAATTTTCTCGATCCCCACCATGCCAATCCACTCTTGGATCCCGTAGGCACCCGCCTTGTCGAAAGGCTTGTAATTCGTGATGTAATGCTCGATTTCAGCTTTTTCTAATGCACGGAAAGTAACTTTGGTAGTTTCTGAAAAGCTTACTTTTTTTGTTGAAGAACGAAGACAAACGCCTGTGATAACTTGGTGCGTTTTTCCCGAAAGTGACTGAATCATTTCAAACGCTTCTTCAGCATTTTCGGCTTTATTCAAGATTTGGCCTTCATTCAATACCGTGGTGTCAGAAGTAATGACCAATTCGTTCTCTTTTAAATCTTCGAAAGCTTCCGATTTTTTAACCGCCAAGTATTTAGCTACTTTGTTTACAGGTATTGTAGAAGCAAAAGACTCGTCCACCTCTTTCGTTCTGATTTCAAAATCCACTTCTAAAGACCGAAGCAGTTCTTGTCTTCGGGGAGATTTAGAAGCCAATATCAAACGGTAGGGTAAATTCATCTTCTTTGATTGATCCAAATAAATAGCCACTGATTACTTTAGGGTAGAAATAAGTCGATTTTTGAGGTAAAGTATAGCCTGAATGGCATACGTTTTTCACATCCTCCATACTGATGTCTTGTGTGATAATGGCGAAATCCACCTCTCCAGACATGGTTCTTTCTAAACAGTTAGAGAAGTTTCTTTCAAATGAAATATGGGCTGAACTGCGTTGTTCTTTACCCAAAATCCCTAAGGCTTTTTCTATAATGAAATAGTGCATTACGGTAAGATCCAAGTCCTTCACTACTTGCGGGAAATTCCATGTGAGCTCAGTGGCTTTCTCTGGCTTCAGCCTTACTTTTACGGCCTCTTTTCCAAACAGTAAACCAAAGGCCCATTTTTTACCTAGAATGATTTCATTTACATCATTAGGGTTGTCAAGCGGTTTAATGATAAAATCTTCCGACAGTTTTTTAAGTAACTCCTCCTTATTGAAGTCTTTCAAGCCCGATAAGAGCCTGTGGGTAGGGAGAATTCTTAAGTCATCAGCCTCAGCATTAGTGAGGTACATTAAATGGAAGTTGTAAGCCTCATTACCTGTATGGTTTGGGTTTTGGGCTTCCATTCGTTGTTTGTAAAACAATGAACCTTCATACCTGTGATGGCCATCGGCCAAAATCACCTGTTGATCTTTCAGTTTGTCCACAAACTTTTTAATGACTTCAAAATCATGAATGACACTCATAACATCGCGCACCCCTTGATAGTCTTCCCTATCATAAATAGGGTTTTTCATGCTTTCATCCATGTACTGTTCGAGGCTGAACTCTGGGTCGAAATAAAGCCCGTGTGTTGGGCTTACGTGCATTTGGCTTTGCGCTAGAATTTCTATCCTGTCATTCACTGAATGCGGCATGGTGTTCTCGTGACGAAGTACATCGGAATTTACACTATTCCAGTCAGTGGCTTCAATAAAGCATACAAAGCCTTTTCTAGTGTATGTTCGTCTACTTCCCGGAAGAGTGAAATGCTGATAGTAAACATAAATTCCAGGGATCTGATCTTGTTGAATGATGCCTTCCGCTTTCCATTCTTCTACAGTTCTTTTTTGAGTCTCAATATCTCTGGGGACACTGATATGGATGCTATTGTAAGGATTGCTGTAAAGTGCTTCTCGCTGTTTTTTTGAAACTACATCGAAAAGGGGAGACGCTAACTCGTCAATCTTAGTTGATAGTTCGCGGTTATAACGCCAAGCGCGAAAGGGTTTTATTCTTGCCATAATGGTTAATCGCGTACTCTTAGTTTCCAGTTACTTGTTTTGGTGTTGTTTTTTGCTTTAAGGTTGTTGTTGCTTTTTTCTTCTACTACTAAAGCGGCAAGAACCACTGCAAGGTCATGGTGTTCTGGGTTTACTTCCTGAAGTAATTCAGGCTTATAATAAGTGTCTACAAATTTGGTGTCAAATTTACCAGATGTAAAGGCTTCGTGCTTGATGGCAAACTCGCAGAAATTCAATGTGGTTTTAAAGCCGGTTATTTCATATTCCTGAATGGCTTTCACCATTCGTTCAATGGCTTCCGCTCTATCTTTCCCAGTGGCAATTAGTTTAGCGATCATGGGATCGTAATAGATAGGAATATCCATTCCTTCCTCAAAACCATCATCCACCCTAATGCCAGGGCCTTCAGGTCTTTTATAGGTACTCAAGTATCCAATGTCTGGAAGGAAATTATTGGTGGGGTCTTCGGCATAAACCCTTACTTCCAGTGAGTGTCCTTTTATTTTAAGGTCTTCTTGCTTGAAACTCAAAGGATGCCCCTCAGCAATTCTGATTTGTTCTCTTACAAGATCAACGCCCGTGATTTCTTCCGTAACAGGGTGTTCTACTTGTAGACGTGTATTCATTTCTAAGAAGAAGAAATCTAAATTCTCGTCTACAATAAACTCTACCGTACCAGCACTATAATAGTCGCATGACCTGGCGACACCTAATGCTGCTTCACCCATTGCTTTTCTCTTTTCTGGAGTAAGAATGGCAGAAGGGGCTTCTTCAATTACTTTTTGATGCCTTCTTTGAATAGAGCATTCACGCTCAAATAGGTAGACCAAGTTTCCGTGCTTATCGCCCAGTACTTGTATTTCAATATGGCGAGGGGAGGTGATGAATTTCTCAACGAAAACGGCACCATTACCAAATGAAGACAGGGCTTCACTGATGGCGCGTTTCATTTGTTCCTCAAGCTCTTCTGGGTTTTCAACAACCCGCATACCCTTGCCACCACCACCGGCACTAGCTTTTATAAGTACTGGGTAACCTACTTGCTCAGCAATTTTTCTTGCTTCCTCAGGGTCGGTTACGGCATGGTTTACACCAGGTACCATGGGTACATCATAGGCAGCCACGGTCTCTTTTGCAGAGAGTTTGTCGCCCATTACTTCAATGGCTTTTACTGAAGGACCAATAAAAAGGACACCATTTTCTTCTATGGTTTTTGCGAACCCAGCATTTTCAGAAAGGAAACCATAGCCCGGATGTACAGCGTCTACCGATAAGTCTTTACAGATTTGGATGATTTTGTCAGTCATTAAATAAGACTGTGCTGAAGGTGGGGGGCCTACATTTACGGCTTCGTCAGCATAGCGGACATGTGGCGAATGACTGTCGGCATCGCTATATATGGCTACGGTTTTAATTCCCATTTCGCGGGCAGTTCTCATTACCCTAATGGCAATTTCACCGCGATTGGCTACTAGAATTTTCTGTATTTTCCTGATTTCCATTCCCTTCAAAATTTTCCATACAATGCTAATTAATTATCTGTTAAAATCTAAGTTTGAGCTCGTGATATATACATGTGGTTTTTTGATAAATGGCGTTTATAGTGTTACATTTGCAGCCTTATTTGTTACTTAGGTTAATCAACTTAAAGTCTAAAGGAATTGGATCTATTTGAAAAATTACTTGCTGACAATGGCCCATTAGGGAAACACTCAGAAATATCAGAAGGGTACTTTATGTTCCCTAAATTGGAAGGTGAAATTGCTCCACGAATGAAGTTCATGGGCAAGGAAGTCCTTACCTGGAGTTTAAATGACTATTTGGGCTTAGCAAATCTGCCAGAAGTGAGAGAAGCAGATGCTAAAGCTGCTGCGGACTGGGGGTTGGCGTACCCAATGGGTGCTAGAATGATGTCTGGTAATACAGTTTATCATGAAGAATTAGAGCAGAATTTGGCCACTTTCGTGGGTAAAGAAAGTGGTTATTTGTTGAATTACGGTTACCAAGGAGTCCTTTCAATTATAGACGCCTTAGTAGATCGTAAGGATGTAATTGTTTATGATGGGGAGTCTCATGCCTGTATTATTGATGGCGTAAGGTTACATATGGGGAAACGTTTTGTATTTCCACATAATGATATCCAAAACCTTGAAAAGCAACTTGAAAGAGCTACCCGCTTAACTAAAGAAACTGGTGGAGGGATTTTAGTGATTACCGAAGGAGTATTTGGGATGACTGGTAATTTGGGTGCACTGAATGAGATAGCGGCCCTAAAATCTAAGTTTGACTTCAGGCTTTTTGTAGATGATGCGCATGGTTTCGGAACCATGGGAGCCACTGGAGCAGGGACTGCTGAACACTTAAATTGTATAGATGAAGTGGATTTGTACTTCTCAACCTTCGCTAAGTCAATGGCCGCTATTGGTGCTTTCGTTGCAGGAGATAAGAAGATTATCCATTATCTTAAATATAACCTAAGATCTCAAATCTTTGCAAAGTCATTACCAATGCCATTTGTAATTGGTGGTTTAAAGAGATTGGAGATCATTAAAACTCAGCCTCAACATAAAGAAAATCTTTGGAGAATTGTTAATGCGCTTCAAGGCGGATTGAGAGCAAAAGGCTTTAGTATTGGAACTACTAAATCGAGTGTGACTCCAGTTGTACTTAACGGAACCGTAGGAGAGGCTGCATCACTAAGCAAGGACTTAAGAGAGAACTTTAGTATTTTCTGTTCGGTCGTTATATACCCTGTTGTGCCAAAAGGAATGATCATTTTGAGATTGATTCCAACCGCATCGCATAGTATGGAAGATGTGAAGGAAACTATCGCTGCATTTGAGGCGGTAAAGGGTAAGTTAACCAGTGGTGAATACAAAAATGCGGAGTTGGCTGCAGCCTTTGGAGAGTAATTGTAAAAAAAAGTGCCCTGACTGTTGCAAATAGAGTATTTTGATTTAAATTGCTATCCAAACAAACATTTTTCAACAACCTTAAAAGCACAAATAATATGAGCAGATTTAGCGAAGTAAAAAATTTAATTGACTCTTTAGAGGGTGATTTCGACAAGTTCTACGACAAAAAAAATCAAGCTGCGGGTACTAGAGTAAGAAAAGGAATGCAAGACCTTAAGAACTTAGCTCAAGAAATTCGTATTGATGTTCAAAACATTAAGAACGAAGGATAATTATATATCTTTTGAAAGATAATAAGAAAGGCCAGTCGTTAGACTGGCCTTTCTTTTTTGCTATTCACTTAACTTACAATAATGACTTGATCTTTACTTTAAGCTCTTCTGAGGCCGGTAATAGCGGCATTCGGACGTAGTTTTCACAAATACCGAACTCTTCTAAAACCTGTTTTATACCCACAGGGTTACTCTCAATATACATCAATGGATTGATGTCAATTAATTCAAATGTAGCCTGAGATGAAGCCACGAAGTCACCTGAAAGTCCCGCTTTTGTGATGCGTTTAAAGATTTCTGGGAAGGCATTTGCCAATACAGAAATAACGCCAATAGCTCCAGTGGCCATCATTGGAGTCGTCAATAAATCATCTCCAGAAATTAATAAAAATCCTGCTGGAGCATCTTTTGAAACGGTCATGCATTGGGTTAAATCTCCAGAAGCTTCCTTAATTGCGACAATGTTTTTGTGTTCGGCTAAACGTAATGTAGTGTTTGCTGATATATTTGATTGTGTTCTGCCTGGCACGTTATATAAAATTACAGGAACGGGTGAAGCATCTGCAATCATTGTAAAATGTTGATAAATCCCTTCTTGACTAGGCTTATTATAATAAGGGCTGACGGATAAAATGGCACAAACGCCATCTAAATTTGCAGCTTTAATGTCACCTAAAACGGACTGGGTATTGTTCCCGCCAATGCCATAAACAATAGGTAAACTTGCCTTATTGTTGCGCTTTACAAATGAAAGGATTTCTGCCTTTTCTGCTGATGTAGTAGTTGCCGATTCACCTGTGGTGCCTTGAACAACATAGTAATCGACTCCTTTAGCCGTGTGTTCTAAGAGCTTTAAAAGCCCATCAAAATCAATGCTTAAATCTTCGTTAAATGGAGTGACAAGGGCCACTCCAGTACCTTTTAATATTTCCATTTTCTTTATTTCAATGCGTTTACATAAATAAGCATTTGGTCTGATAAGTTCTTCAAGCCAGCACTTTTATTGATTTTTATCATAAGGTCATATATGCCCTCTCCGTCTTCTGAATGACAACCTACTTTACAGTTAGCCTTTGATTTTGCAAGTAAAGGTCTAATTAAAGGGTTGACATCGAAGTCAAGGTGAAATAGGTAATCAAATGGTTCTTCCATAAAGGAAAGAGCTGTCTGAGTTTTTATTTTTCCGAATAGGTTGAAGTCTGCTTTACTGAATGTTGGATTATCCGTTTCGGGCTGTATTTTTTTTATAGGGTTGAAGCATAAAAAAGTGATTGACTTTTCACTCCCTAGAGATTTTGCAAATGCGTAAACTGATTTTTCCTTTTGACTGTCTTCCCAAGAGTATATTAACCCGATTCTTTCTGATTCAGAAAACAACTTGAAGTCCTCCTGGGACTTTCTGTTTAGGGTTGTTGATGATTTACCGAATAATGCCATCAATTATTGATCATTTGAATGAATTCTTCTTCAGAAATTATTTTAATTCCTAAGGTGGTGGCTTTCTCTAGTTTAGAGGGCCCCATTTTATCTCCTGCTACTAAGTAATCTAGCTTTTTACTAATGGATGAAATTACTTTACCTCCATTTGCCTTGATTTTTTCTTGAAGTTCATCCCTTGAAAACTGAGTAAATACGCCAGAAATAACAAAGGTTTTGTCAGCAAAAATATTGCTTTCTGGTACTATTATTTGTGACTGATCTGTTTTTAACTGAACACCGGCTTGCCTTAATTTTTCAATGGTTTTAATGTGCTCTTCATTCTGAAAAAACGCAATTACACTATGGGCTATCCTGTCGCCAATTTCGTCTACTGCAATGAGGCTTTCAAAACTTGCTAGCCCTAAAGCGTCTATGTTTTGAAAATGGGCGGCCAATTTTTCGGCTACCGTTTTGCCGACAAAACGAATACCCAAGCCAAAGAGAACGCGCTCAAAGGGGACTTTTTTAGAGACTTCTATGGCCTTAATAATATTTCCAGCCGATTTGTCTCGAAGACTCCTAGCGGTATATTCTCCCTTTTTGTCAGAGAAAATACGAAATTCTAGACCATTAAGTTGGTCGAATGTTAGACTGTATAAATCAGCGTAATTGCTTATTAGGTTATTCTGAAGTAAACCTCGTATGGTTTCTGGGCCGAGCGAATCAATATCTACTGCCTTACGCTGAATAAAATGCTCAATTCTACCTAACACTTGTGGAGGACAGGCATCAGCATTTGGGCAGTAGTGGTTGGCTTCTCCCTCTTGTCTTACCAAAGGAGTACCGCACTCAGGGCATTCAGTAATATAAACTATAGGCTCACTATCGGTCTTTCTTAAGTCAAGATTAACGGCAGTAACTTTGGGGATGATTTCACCTCCTTTTTCTACAAAAACTGTATCCCCAATGCGTAGATCAAGTCGCTCAATTTGATCTGCATTGTGAAGTGATGCCCTCTTAACAGTAGTGCCAGCCAAAAGCACGGGGCTAAGGTTGGCCACAGGAGTAACAGATCCAGTTCTTCCTACCTGATACGTAATGCTTTCTAAAACTGTAGTGGCACTTTCGGCTTTGTATTTATATGAAATGGCCCAGCGCGGGCTCTTTGCAGTAAAGCCTAATTGGTCTTGTTGGTTGAGGTCATTGACTTTTATGACGATACCATCCGTTTCTACGGGCAGTGTATGCCTTTTTTCTTCCCATTCGTGAATATAGGCGAGCACACCTTGAATGGAACTACGTTTACTATAGGTAGGGGAAACATTAAAGCCCCAACTTTCAACAGCTGCCATGCATTCTGAGTGCGTCTGGTAACCAAGGTTTTCACCCAGTAAGTAATAGAGGAAACAGTCTAGCCTGCGTTGCGAAACGACTGAGGAATCTTGCATTTTAAGCGTTCCAGAAGCTGCATTTCTTGGGTTGGCTAGCAAATCCAAACCGATATCTTCTCTTTCGGCATTTACACGTTGAAATTCCTTAATAGGAAAGAAGGCTTCACCGCGCACTTCAAATTCTGCTGGGACTTCCCCTTTTAGTTTTAAAGGGATTGAGCGTATGGTTTTGGCATTCGTAGTAATGTCATCACCTTGGGTGCCATCTCCTCTGGTGACTGCCCTTTTTAATACCCCGTCTTCATAGGTTAAGCTAAGCGCCACCCCATCAAACTTAAGCTCGCAAAAGTATTCGTAAGTCTGCCCTTCTAGTCCTTTTGCCACCCGATTGTCGAATTCAATCAGGTCTTCTTCTGAATAAGTATTGCCCAATGAGAGCATTGGATATTTATGAATTACCGAATCAAACTCTTTGGTAATTGTACCGCCAACGCGTTGAGTAGGGGAGTCCTCAGCTTTGAATTGAGGGAATTCTGATTCTAACGCAGCCAGTTTGACTAAGAGTTGGTCAAAGTCGAAATCTGAAATTTCAGACTTGCTTTTCTGGTAATACAAATCACTATGGTAGTTGATTTGATCGGTCAGTTGTTTGATTTGTTCTTGAGCTTGATCGGGTGTCATGGGTGCGTTTTTAAAGATCATTCAAGGTTTTCTAAGGAACTGTTGAGCGTCTCTTCTGTATTTTTTAATCGAAGTTTACAGTCTTTTATTAATAGAGTAGCCTCTTTCACCAAGCTCGATAAATCATCAATATCGGGCTGTTGATTTTCAATAACATCTACAATCGTTTCAATCCTTTCTAACGATTCTTTATAGGTCAATTTCTTTTTACTCATTGTTGGCTGATTTTACCGTACTCTTAATTCTATGTTTGGTGGTTATGGTTTCTAACTCTTCACCAGTTTGTATTTCTTGTTCTTCAGAAATGAATTTTCCATTGATCAATGTGATGGAGTAACCTCTTTGCAAAACCGAAGCCGGGTCTAGTAATTTGAGTTGTTTCCCCAATCCATCCAATTTTTTTTCTGCTTCTTTTAATCTTTGGCTCTTGGCTTTCATCAAGGGCACTTCAAAGTTGTCTACTTTCCGGTTTTCGATCTTGAAAAGATTTTGAACAGCGTAGTTTAACCTTAATTCTTTTTGGGCTAATCCGCTTTCAGACCGATGCATAATTGCTTTCATCGAGGCCTGCAGGGCATAGCCGATGTTCATAATTTCATAAGAAGAAACCTGAAGTAGGTGTTTGCCTGATTTCTCCAATCGATAGGCCATTTCGTTTAGGCTGCCTTCATAACGCTCTATTCCAGAAATAAGGAATTCAGCCACAGCGGTAGGCGTTTTCATTTGTGTATTGGCTACTAAATCGGCTATAGTTTCGTCTCGTTCATGGCCTATACCAGTAATCACAGGAAGTGGAAATTGAGCGATATGAGAAGCCAGTTCATAATCGTCAAAGCAATCTAGGTCTACTTGAGAGCCTCCGCCTCGAATAATCACTACCAAGTCGAATGCTTTTATCTCAGCATGAATTTGGTGTAAGGCAGCAATCATGGCACTAGGCGCTTGGTCGCCCTGCATTAATGACTGGAACAGCTTTGTTTTGAAAGAATATCCTCTTGAGTTCTGTTCAATTTGGTTTTTAAAATCGCCATACCCGGCAGCCGTTTCTGAACTGATGATGGCGATACGCTGTGGAACCGTTGGAAGGGCTAATTCTTTGTTGATATCAAAAATGCCTTCGTCTTGAAGCTTTTGAATTACTTCTTGGCGTTTTCTAGCGCGCTCTCCAAGGGTGAAATTAGGGTCTAGGTCTTTTATATTCAGACTCATCCCATACAGTTCGTGGTACTGCACTTGAACATTGAGCAATACTTTAATTCCGGATTGAAGCGGGGTTTTTGTGATTGACTCAAACCAAGCGCTAAGATTACGGTAGGTGTAAGCCCAAATGTTTGCTCTGATTTTGGTAGTAACAAACTGACCTTCTTTATCTACCAACTCCATATAACAATGGCCTTTTGGGTTAAGCCTCATTTCACTGATTTCGGCAATGACCCAATAGGAGGGTTCGAGATTTTTCTCGAGTTCTGATTTGATGAGGCTGGTTAACTCAAAAAGAGAGAGGTGAGTCATAGCGCAAATTACATCAATGCTATTCTTGATCAAATGGGTTTAAATAAAAAATCCTGCATGAGCAGGATTTAAATTTTTCAGGAATGGGACTCGACTTAGTTGCGGTTACCGCCTCGTTTTGGCTCTTCCTTATCATCACGCCTCATACGATCGTATAATGACCTTCTGAAGTCACTTTCGAAAGAAACCATTCTCCAGACTTGTCTTGAATTTAATACTTCATTGAACTTTTTCATGTAGGTTTTCTCTACATCTAATTCGGCTTGTTTTTGATCCAAGTAAATATCCAATAGCTTATCTGCATCCTCTTCTTTCATGTTCCTAGAGTCTTCAGATTTCGCATAGATTTCTCTTTTCTTCTGGCCGTATTCTTTTGAAAGCATTATTTTTTTGCTGTCATATTCATTGAATAAAGGCCAAAATAGTTTGGCCTGATCTACAGTTAGGTCTAAGCGACTGGTTAAAAAGGCAATTTTTGCTTGTTGAATTTTATCCCTTTCATCCTGTGAGGACCGATCATTTTGGGCAGATGCTGAAAAACAACTGGCTAAAATGAAAAGTGAGAATATAATTTTTTTCATGATTCTTTTACTAATGATCGAAGTATTCAAAGTCGTAATCTAATTCTGGATTTTCGTTTAATGCAAAGCTATAGCTTGAAGTTTCTTCCAGAATCATGTTGTCAAGTATAGCGTCCAAACCTTCTACAGATGATAGCAATTCATATTCTATTGCCTGGCGCTCTTCCAAATAATTGATAATGGCCTCATCGGAAACTTCACTTAGAAGATCACTTTCACTAAGTTGTTTTGTTGGCATTGATAATAGCGCCACCATAATAAGGACAACCGCAGCGGCCACAGCTCTAAACCATGTGGTTTGGTATAGTGGAATTACCTTGGTCTCTGATTTAACTTTTGAAAGAATCTCTGAATTAAGTGATTCGAAGTAGTTTTCAGGAGTTGAGTAAATGTTCTTTTTAAGCGCTTCATTACCAAGAATACCTTCTTCTTCAGTAAGCTTGGTAGCTGAAATTATTTTTTCATTTAATTTGTCAAAATAGCCATCAGGAACATCGAAAATATTCTTTTTAAGCTGCTCACTGCCAAGAATTCGCTCATCTTCAGTAACAACCCCTAGGGTGATTTTTTCTTTAAGGTCACCAAAATAGCCCTCTGGTGTCTCAAAAATGTTCTTTTTGAGATGAGGGGCTTTAAGTTTCTTATATGGATTTTCGTCCGACATCGATGCTTTGATTATCAAAGGGTTATAAGGTTTAATCTTCGCTTAAATACTCTTCTATTTTTTTAACAGCCAAATGATAATTCGCCTTTAGTCCACCTACGCTGGTGCCAATAATTTCTGAGATCTCTTCATATTTAAGGTCGTCAAAATATTTCATATTGAACACCAGCTTCTGCTTTTCTGGCAAGGTTAAAATTGCCTTCTGAAGTTTGACTTGAATTTCGTCACCATCAATATAAGAACCACTGGTGAGCTTGTTTTCTAAGTCATGGCTGATGTCATCAATTGACCAAGCTTGCTTTCGCTGTCTTTTCTTCAAGAAAGTGAGGGCTTCGTTAGTGGCGATTCTGTAAATCCAAGTATATAGTTGAGAGGCTTCTCTAAAACCGTCTAGGTTTTTGAAAACCTTGATAAACACATCTTGAACGACATCATCGGTGTCGTCATGATCGATGATGATCTTTCGGACATGCCAATAAATGCGTTGCTGGTATTTATCCAGAAGTACACTAAAAGCTTTGTTTTTTGTGGTCGGGTTTTTAAAACCCTCTACTATTTGATGATCGTCCAAAAAGAATGTGTTGTTTAGCCTGTTAGATGCTGATAAGACTCATAGGTTTAGTTGAAAGTTAATTGGTTTTAACCAAATTAAAAACTTTGAACCAAGAAGGATTTTATGGGGTTTGGTTTTCGTTGTCTATATTTAACATTAAGTAAGTAATTCACATATCGTGGGGTTAGAAGAGGATATTAAGCAAGGCCGTAAGTTTAAGAATGAGTACGAAAAACTGATTGTAAACCTGATTTACACTAACAGTTGGATTTCGGAGCAGCAATTGAATATGTTTAAGCCTTTCGGAATCTCCTCAGCTCAGTACAACGTGCTTAGAATTCTAAGAGGACATTACCCCAAACCCTGTACTATCAATAGTATTATAGACAGAATGATTGATCGAATGTCGAATGCTTCACGAATTGTGGATAGGCTTGAAGCTAAGGGGCTTGTAGCGAGAGAAGTGTGCTTGGTGGATAGGAGGGCGAAAGATGTGCTTATCACACAAAAAGGGCTTGATCTGCTAAATGAGATTGAGGTGAGCTCCAAACTATGGATGGAGCGATTTGAAAAAATTAATGAGGATAGGATAAAAGCAGCCAATAACCTATTGGATGAATTAAGAACCCTACAGGATTAGCTCAAAGGTATAAGTTATAACCGCTGGCATGCCTTATTTCGCTCCCCAACAACTTATGATTTAAACCTTTGCATACTTTTTTCATCTTACTCTGGTAAAACTATTTTAACTATGAAAAACATTCTTAAACCGAGTGCTGTACTTTTTGCTCTATTAATGATCTCAGTATCTTTTATAAGTAAACCAGAGGCGATTGAGGTTACCGTTTCGGTAGAGCAAGATGGGATTACAATCCCTGAGAACATACAATTGATTATTGAGGCAAAATGCATGAATTGTCATAAGCCTGATGCCCGAAATGAAAAAGCCAGAGAAAAACTTCAGTGGGAAAAGGTGGCTAAAATGAACAAAGAAGAACAAGCTCACTTGATTGCAGAGTTGTTTGAAGTGCTTGAAGAAGGTAAAATGCCTCCTGCAAGAACGGTTGAAAGAAATCCAGAAAGTAAATTGACAGATGATGAGACCAAAGCATTGTTGGCTTGGGTTGAAGTAGAAGAGAAAAGAATCAAGGGAAAATAATTAGACCTTTGAGAACATAAAAAAGCCTTTCATTCTTGAGAATGGAAGGCTTTTTGCTTGAATGCCCTTTGGTTTAAATTTCTCTTATTAAGTCCATTAGACCAGCATTTTTTCCTTTTGGTCTTACGATCATCATAGGTATGTTATTGTTGATTTGGATGAGTTGCTCGGCCCTGCTTCCAATAAACAAAGCGGTGGTAGCTGTTCTCCCTTTGACTCCTATAATGATGGTTGTTGGTTTGTGCTCATTGGCAAAATCGATGATGTCATTCACTGGATCATCATTAGTGTCAAGCGAGTAGACTACTTCAATATCACAGTCTTTATGATCAATACCAGCCATGAATTTTTTGTAATCTCTTTCTGCATTTGCTTTCATTACTTCTGCAAACTCTTCGTAAGTTTTTCCAGAATAATGGTATCCACCTGGTACGGTATATACATTTTGGCAGATGATTTTAATGTCATTCTTGTATTTTCTAGAAATGCCAATAGCTTCTTCCATCGCGATTTTAGAATGTACAGAGAAATCACAAGGGACGTGGATCAGGTTTAAATTAGAACCTGAGTTTTCTGGAATGATGAAGAGTGCACAGTCTGCTCTTCGGGCCAAACGGTTAGAGAGAATTCCACCTCCAACAAAATTCTTATGACGTCCCATCATAATTAAGTCGATGTCGTGTTTCTCAACAAATTTCAGAATGGCTTTTGCGGGAGAGCCTTCCTTGATATGTACTTGACTGATAGCCTCTAGTTTCTCAGGCAACGTAGAAGAGACCAAGCTTTGGATCATCTTCTTCCTTTCCTCAATAGACTTGTCTTTGATTTCAGGGAAGTTTTTGAGAACGGCCTCTGGAATCTTCATTTCGCTAATACTATTGAAGAAATGAATTTCCTTAGTCTCGTGTGCGATGGCAATTATCTCAATAAACCTGAGAAGTGTTTTGTCAACATCGCTGGTGTCCATCAACACCAAAATTTTTTCTCTTTTGGGCATAATTCTAATATAAACCTAAGGGCAAAATTAAAGATTTAAAAGGTAGATGTACCCATGAATATAGGCAAAATTTAAAAGGATTCTAATCCATTTATTTCGAATGCCTTAAAGCTTCATTCCGTTTATGGTATCATAGAGTAATTCTATCAATTCTTTTGAATGTGTTGGGAACGATGCGATTCGGATTTGTTTGCCTTTATACTCGCCATAGCCGTTTCCAAGCACGAAACCTTTGGATGAAAGTTCATCAATCCATTCTTGAGAAGAGGTCAATGTATTTGCGACTACAACCGTTTTAGATTGGAGCTTCTCATCTGTTACAAAGTGATTAAATGAGGGATGGTCGGTAATCATTTTTTGCAACAGTAGTCCCTTGTAATTGCTTTCTCTTCTGATTACATCAATGCTCTTGTTGAGCATGTCAGTAGTGACTTTCATTAATAGAAAGATGTTGAGTACATTAATAGTATAGGTGGTCTGGAACTTACTTCCGTTTTTAAATAGGTTAGGTAATGTTTGGTAAGTGCCTATTGAGTGTCCTTCGGCTTCCTTCTTTAAAGCCTTTTCAATACAACGGTTGTTCACTATCCATACGCCCAAACCAGCTGGAAGTCCAAAGCATTTTTGAACAGAAAAATAAGCGCTATCGATTTGTGTAAAATCAATGTCAATCACTGGAAATGCTGAAACGCCATCTACCGCAATAATGGCTTCGGGGTGCGACTTCCGTACTTTATAAATTTCTTCTACGGGAAAAGTGACTCCAGTACTGGTTTCGTTCAGCGCAAAGCTGATGAGTTCAGTGTCTTGAGGAATATCGTCTGTGTTTACTTCTGGAATAGCACCGAACCTGGATTCGCTCTTTAAAGCTTGTTTTCCCAGACTTTTAGAAAATTCATAGAAACGGTTAGAAAAAGCACCATTGCAGAAGTGGTAAGACTTGTCCACCACCAAGTTCTGGATTTGTCGCTCCCAAATTTCTGTGGCTGAACTAAGAAAGAAGACATGATAGTCTTCAGGGATGTTCATCAGGGTTTTTAGGTTTTCTACCGCATGTTGGTAATAGGCCGAAGCTTGCTTGCTTCTATGGTTAACCTCCATCACTTGGTCTCTAACTGCCTGTTTTAGATGTTCTTCTACGGTAAAATAGAGGGCAGAGGGCCCTGGAGTAAAGAAAATTTTTCTAGCCATTGTGTTCTTCCTTTTTCAGCAATTCTAACTGTCGGTAATAATGATTACGTACAAACAGAAAATAAAATGCTAACGGAAGCAAAAGTATTAAGCCGCAGATGAAAAACATCGTATCGATGCCATAATATTCTGCAACATAACCCAAAGCGATTGAGCCGGCCCCAATTCCTAAATCTACGGCAGAGAAGAAAGTAGCGTTTGCTGCCCCTCGTCTTTCAATAGGGACAATGTTCAAAGCCATGGTTTGAACCGTAGGCATAATCAGTCCATTGCCCATACCTACTAAAACGCCACACATCATAAACGGCCAGAAGCTGTCGGTATACTTGAGCCAAATCAACCCAATAATGGTGACAACCAAACCCATTACAACAATGCCTGTTGGACCTTTTCTATCCATAATTTTACCCACCAAGAGTCTAGATGCAGCTACACCTATGGCCATGAAAATGAAGAATAACGCACCCTGTTTCAGGCCTAGTTCATCGCTGTAAATTCGAATAAAGGATATGATAGCGGCATAAGGGAAAGCGCCCATGAACATTACCGCTGCGATGCGGTTCACACG
This sequence comes from Roseivirga echinicomitans, assembly GCF_001592935.1. Classification (GTDB taxonomy): domain Bacteria; phylum Bacteroidota; class Bacteroidia; order Cytophagales; family Cyclobacteriaceae; genus Roseivirga; species Roseivirga echinicomitans. The sequence continues at coordinate 124,006 of NZ_LRDB01000045.1, read as the reverse complement.
GCCGTCAAACATTTTCTTAAGGCTTAGTTTTGTTTCACCTGTCTTAATGTTTGGCACTTTAATGATTAATGCGAGTACAAGCGAGGCGAAACAAACCGCAAAAGCAATATTGAAGAGGTTGGTGAAATTACCTTGCCCCATGATCTGATCTCCAGCATAGGGCGCAAAAGCAATAGAAAAAGTCATGGCAAGCCCGAAATAACCGATTCCTTCACCTCTTTTGCTTTCGGGAATAAGATCAGCGGCTATTGTGCTTCCGCTGGTTGTAATTGTTCCCCAAGTAAAACCGTGGAATACACGAAGGATTAAAAGGATAAAGAAGGTAGAGGAGAAGTGATATAGTGCAAATAGGACCGTGAAAATGGCCAAGGCCCAGAGATAGACTGATCGCCTTCCGTAAGCATCTAATGCATAACCGCAAAAGGGGCGAATGATTAAAGCCGACAAGGCATAAACGCCAATAATGTAACCCACTTGATTTTTATTCGCTCCTAAAACATCAACAGCGTAAACGGGTAGGGTAGGCAGCAGGAAATAAAAAGCCGTTGCCATTAAGAAATAGGAGATGAAATGAAGGACGAAATCCCGGGTTAAAATCTTATCGGTCTGCAAAAGCTAAATCTCTTAATGGATAATTACCTAGTAGGCATTTGACAAAACAAAGAATAAATTATCACGAATGAAAACAGAAAGCTTCTCAAACGCATTTTTTATTGATTGTTAACGGTGAGACGCGAAATTAGAAGTTTAGGTAACAGCCACTAAAAATGATTGATTTAGTTTTTAGGGAACAAATGCCTTCGTAGCTTTGTATGTATATTCCCCAAGGGGCTCGGACAAATTTTTGAACTTTACAAGTTAAACTAAAATGCCGGGTGATTCTCGCACAAAACAAGGCCTCACTCTATTTCGATTTATCGGAATTGGGCCTCGTTCGAAAGAGCAGGATAACAGTGGACTGTTGCGGGCAAAGGGATAGCCCAAATCCTGTCTATTAAGGAGGTTCAAAAACATCCGAGTTCTAAAGGGTTTATAAAAAGCTCCGATTTATCGGAGCTTTTTGCTTTTTATTGAAGCTGAGTTGTTGAATTCACTTGGCCCTAAAAAAGCAATAAGTGGCATGAAATTCATCATACCACTTATTGCCTTGACCTTCTTTAATTTTAAGACTAATTTTTGCCTTCTGCTTTACCGTTAAGTACTCTGACTTTATCGTAAACCGACTGTGCTTCTGTAGAACTCGGTTGAACAAAATAAATTCCTTCAGCGGATGAGTTAATACTTGAAGTGAGCTTCTTCACATCAATATCTTTTTTCAATTGGTCTAAGCTGATGCCACCTTTAGAGAATTGATCTATTTGGCTTTTGTTGACCGAGATTCTAACAGACTTTGGAAGCATGTTTTTTGTGAAAAAGTTGCTAAAGTTTAAGTTAAGTATAATTACCTCATCGCTTTTTACGCTGCGTAAAGTACGTCCGTAAGTAATTAGGCTTTCTTTGGCCAATTCAATCAAATCATCGAAGGACTCTTCAACCTTCTTAAGTTGCTCTTCTTCTTTCTTTTTCTCCTCTGTATCTTCTTTGATAACATCCACTCGTTGGCCACTATAAAAAGCTACTCTTGCGTTGTCTCCTCCTGAGCTATAGGTTAAACCTATGTTGTACATTAATCCAAAGCCTTCAAAATAGGTCCAGCTGGTGTTGCTTGTTTTTCTATAAGTCCCGTCAAAAGTAGATTTAAAGAGGTCGTCTAAAATTCCAGCCATAATTTTAGTGTCGGACGACTCTTTAGTTTCATCATCTATTACCTTAGTGGTTATTTTGCCTTTGGCAGCCTCAAAAGAAAGCTTGCCACTCAATAAATCCTTCAAATCTTTAAACTGAATGGAAGAAGAGATTCGTTTAGAATTTGATCTACCTCTAGTATTTACGAAAACAATGTTTTCGCCTTGATTCGCCCTTCTGCTATTATCACTAATGGGTGAATACTTAACGTTCAACATAATTTGCTCATTGTCTTTTACTTCAGTAAGAATACTTCCGTAATTCAATAAAAATTCTGTTGAGAGTTCCTTAAGTTCATTTTCTCTGTCCTTATTGGATTGATCTATGTCGATTTTTTCTTTGTCGTCTTTCTTTTTCTCATCAGTTGATTTTACATTTAAATTAATGCTTTCTGCAAAAATCACCCTGCCAAATAAACTGTTATCCCCTAAATTGAAAATGACCCCTTTACCTGGGATATGAATCCCCTTAATGTCGTTTGAAGAGGATGAGTAAAGTTGTTGACTAGATTCCCTAAACATATCACTCAACACGTTTTGAAGAATGATAATGTCTCGCTCCATTTTTGGGAGTTTAGATAAGTCTTGGTCTCTGGAAGGAAACCCGCCAACCACTGTTGCTGTAGTGCCGAATTGCTGAGCATTTAATGAGCCGCCAAACATCATCAGAGATGCTAAGGCGAGTGCTTTGATTGTTGTTTTCATTTTCATGATTTTGATATTTTGATTGTTATTTCTTTTCAATTTTGATTCTGTCTGATAATTGGCTTTCGTTGATTTCACCTTTACTGAAAGCATTTATGTCGCTCATTTTCCAAACGGCTTCTAACTTGTAAGTCCGCTTTCCCGATTTTGGAGAAGGGGGGAGTTCTTTGCCATCCACTTTTATTTTGCTGTCTTCAATGTTAAACACAAACCTGAATTCTTCATTTGGTTTAAGGTGAGGTAGATAGGAGTGGAAATCCTTGATAAATTTCTTGGTAGCCTCTTCTAATCTTTTTTGTTGAAGGCTGATAATCTCATCGGTATAGAAAGTGTCGAGTATTTCATAATCATTGTTACCGAACCTTGCCGATGCCGTATTGATATAAACATTCGCATTCGGTGCTTCAAAGTGAATCTCAACCCCTTTTCCACTTTGATAATCCCCTTCGCTTTCTTTTATGTTATTCAGCAGCACAGCATCGTCATAATGTTTGAGGAAGTTTTCAAAAGTGACTCTAGTAATTTCTAAGTCTCTTTTGATTGGGCTCAAGCCATTTTGTTGTAGTTGGGCTTGTGCATTTATGCTTACCACCAGACCAAGGAGGTAAATCAGATATTTTGAATTTTTGACCATTTTACTTTTTGTTTGGGTTATTTGCTGCAACGATGTCTACTTTTTCAGAAAGCGTCAATATTGCATCTTGTAAATCCAGTTGCTTGTTGATGGTGGCATCTTCAAGGTTGGTAAATGCGGCTTGAATGTTTCTTAGATCTTCGATGCGTTGGCTGTCCCAATTGTTTGAAAAGGCCACAACAATTTCTCTTAACATGTCTCGATAATCGCCTCCGAGTTTATCATTCAGCGAAGCCATTTGATACATTAGATCATTTTTCTCTTGTTCAAATACCTTTTTGATTACTTCTTCTGAACTCATATTGGCCTGAAGAATTTGCATCTCATAACCGATACTGTCCTGCACAGATTTTAAACTGGTTTGCATATAATCCAGCATGAGTTGGCGGTCACTGTTTACAATATCAGCGACTTGTTGCTCGGTGAGTCCATTTTGGATATCACCAAAAGCCATTTGAAGCCCATCATCGTTATACTGAACCGAAAAACCAGAGGCCCAACCTGCTGTAATGATGAGTAGGATTGTAGCGGCTATGGCTAGATATTTTCTCCAGTAGAGCCATTCGCTATTCGTTTGCGGCATCATAAAAGGAATAGACTCGGGTTCTTCGTCATTCAAATCGGCCATTACCATTCTAGTGGCTTCAAGCGCTTGCAGTTCTTCTTTTACCTCAGGATGAGATTTTATATAATCATCGATCTGAGCTTTTTCCTCAGGATTGATCTCATCGTAGAGATAATCCATAAGATCTTCGTTTGTTGGTTTATAGCTCATAATGAATTGTTTCTTGGTTAATGTTCCATTGGGCCAGTAGCTTTTTTAAGGAGCCTAGTGCGTAATACAAGCGAGATTTGACCGTGTTTTCTGAAATGTCCATTGCTTCGGCAATCTCTCTTATTTTCAATCCCTCATATTCTTTCATAATCACTACTAGTCGTTGTTCTTCTGGTAGTTCGGCCAATGCTTTTTTCAACACTTGTTTTAACTCCATACTGCCAAATTCCTTTTCTGGGTCACTATTTCTGTCTGTCGATTCCGAATTCTGAATAAAGTCTTGGTCGGTCTTCGACTGTACCTTCATAAAAGGGAAAACCCATTTTGTCTTTTGTCTTCGGGCTTCTTCATGACAGTAATTGGAAGCAATCCGATAAAGCCAGGGTTTGAACCTGTGCTCGTCTTGTAAGGATTTCAGATTTTTGTTCATGCTAATAAAGGTTTTTTGAGTTACCTCCATCGCTTGATCATGGTCGCCAAAGTACTTTAGGGCGAAGTTGTAAATACGCTTATACCATTGCTTTACCAGTTGGTTCAGCGCAATAGCGTCCCCCTCTTTTGCAGCGGTAATCAAGAAGTTGGTTTGTGGCATCAGGTTGATTTCCTTCATTGGATTATCGTGTTCCCGAACTTATGATGAACTAAGCTTTTAAAAAGTTTGAAGGAAGTTAAAGAATCCTTGTGAATTCAAAGCCACAGAATGGGGAGACATGGCTTAAAAGTGTTGAATTTCAATATAGAGCCATTTTTTTGCCCGAAATATCAATCTTATTATTATGACCTAGGTCATGTTTTAAGGTGTTTAAAGTCACAAAGCACCGTGATACACATCAATCTAAGGGCAGTTTTAATCCTGCACCTTTGTTATGTTATTAAAACCTAGAACTATGAAGGTTAACACTATTATAAAACTCACAATAAGATTAATGCTCGTTACGCTCATGGCATTGTCATACAATGTTTTGAGCGCACAAGAACATTACAGTTTGATCAAAGCCGATCAGCAATTTGTGGTGAAAGGAACTTCAACACTGCATGATTGGCATATGGACGCCAGTGAAGGCCAAGGCGAATGCACTTTGATACTAAGCAATGGAACCATGAAGGTTCAAAAGGCTGAAGTCAAGTTCAAAGCTGAAGGTCTGGAGAGCGGAAAAAGTGGAATGGATAAGAATGCTTACAAAGCCCTTAAAACAAAAGAATATCCTTGGGTTGAGTTCAAGCTTTCTTCCTTCGAAGCGAAAGACGGTGGGAAAGGTACTGTAATAGGAGATTTAACCATTGCAGGCTTTACCAAGTCCACCTCCTTTGAAGTGGAGACCACACAATCTACAGGAACGATGACTATTTCAGGTTCTTCTGCCTTTAAGCTGACAGACTTTAAGGTTGATCCACCTACAGCCCTTTTGGGAACAGTAAAAACAGGTGACGAAGTCACCGTAGAATTTAAGCTAACATTCAAAAACTAAAATCATAAAGTCATGAAAAATTTTAAAATCACATTTTTAGCACTGTTTTTATTAAGCAGTATCGTGAGTTTCGCACAGGTAGACTTGCGAAATCCTCTTCAGTATAATAGACAAGCAGGAAAAAAGGGAGTAAACGTATTTGAAACATCAAAAACCGACACCGTAATTTTTGATGGAATTAATGTAAGAGTAGGTGGTGATTTTGCTCTTCAATTTCAAGGCTTAAGCCACGAAAACTCTATTATTGGAGATCCGCTTGTTGATTTGGGATCGAACTTTAGTTTACCAACTGCAAACTTGAACCTTGACGTTCAATTGGCGGACGGTATGAGATTGCATTTAAGAACTTATTTGTCTTCTCGTCACCATACTGAATCCTATGTAAAAGGTGGATATCTCCAAATGGATAAACTAGACTTTATCAAAGAAGGATTCCTTTCAGAGTTAATGGAAATCGCTACCATTCGAGTAGGTATGGATCAAATTAATTACGGTGATGCTCAATTCAGAAGATCAGACAATGCGATGACTATTTACAATCCGTTTGTGAGTAACTACATCATGGATGCATTTACAACTGAGCCTTTCTTTGAAGTAACATTACAGCCTTCAGATTTCATTTTAGTGGCTGGGGTAACTAACGGTAGATTGAATCAAAGTCCGGTAAAAGGTGATAATGGAATGGTTATCTATGGAAAAGCAGGTTGGGACAAGCAAATGGATGACGACTTAAGACTTAGATTGACAGGTTCATTGTACTCAAGTTCAGACAAAAGTACTCGTGACTATATCTACGGTGGTGACAGAGCAGGTGGTCGATACTACAGTACTTTGGCCACAGTAGCCAATGGTGGTTCAGACTTCGACCCTAGGTTTAACCCTGGATTCGGTTCTCAAACAGCGATTCAATTCAACCCATTCATTAAATTTAAGGGCTTAGAGTTCTTTGGAATAATGGAGTTCGTGAACAATGGTAATGATGTCGTAGGCGGAAGCTTTACTCAAGTTGGTTTAGAAGGGCTCTATAGATTTGGAATGAATGAGCAATGGTACTTTGGTGGTCGCTATAACAGTGTGAGTGGAGAGAAAAGTGATGTTGCCAGCACAAACGATATTAGCAGATTGAATCTTGGCGGTGGTTGGTTTATGACTAACAACGTTTTGGTGAAACTAGAATATGTTAATCAAGAATACTCTGGTGCTGGATTTACAGGAAGCCGATTCCAAGATGGTAAATTCAACGGTCTAGTTTTGGAAGCTGCTATTAGTTTCTAATTAAAGTATAAACCTTATAATCGTTGATACTTTCGAAGTTGCTATCTTAATATTTAAGCTAATTGAATGCAGAAACTGATTATAATTATAGCCTTAGGACTGTTTTCTATACTATCACTTACTGGGCAAGAATACCTAGTGGTAATGGGGAAAACAGTCCTTATTAAAGGCAAGACCTCTTTCGGGAGGTTTTCTTGTACTTATCAAAATGGGGAAGATCAGGATACCGTTAGCTTCTCAAAAACACCCAATGTCGAATCGTTAATGGATTTATCTATTCCAGTGGCCTCGTTTGATTGCGGAAATAGAATGTTGGATAGAGACTTTGGGAAAACATTAAGGTCTGATGAGTTTCCTCACATCGAAGTAAAGCTTGATGACTTTAAAAGGATTGGTCAACATTATTTCGGTGATATATGGATTATGCTCACAGGTAAAGAAATGAAAATGGAGCATATCCCTTTTGCCATCAATAAGGGTGAAGCAGGAGAGTTCCTTTACTCTGAAATCACTATTTCATTAGACTACTTCGATTTAAGCCCTCCAAATAAACTCTTTGGTCTAATCAAAGTTCAGGATGAACTGATTATTGAATTGAGTTTGAAAATGTAACCCATTTATCAAGATAAGTTAGTCTCACTCCCCTTTTGTTTAAGGGTTGAAACCATATTATAAGCCTCAGAAATTACTGCTTTTGGATAACCGTTTGCCGCAAGAATTTTAATGGCATTTGTATTCCTGAGCTTACCCTCTTTCAGTTTATAGTCAAAATTGATTTCATCATTTTCAACATTTTCTGAGAAATGATAGAGGTCGTACTGGTTTTTTAAATAATCGACCAATTCAAGGTCATGGGTTGCAATGAACACAGTGTTTTTGATGTTGTGGAGGTAACTCAATACAGCTTTTCCAGTGGCAATTCGTTCTAGCGTGTTGGTGCCTTTAAACAGTTCATCAAGAAGAAACAAGTTTTCTTGCTCGCTCTGACTTTCGTCAAGTATGTTTTTTATCGATAATACTTCTTCATAATAGTAGCTCTTGTCACTCATTAGGTCATCAGCCATGTGAATGGCGGTCTGAATATTCATTTTATTCATGTGGAATTCGCTAGCGAAACACATGTTTAAGGTTTGGCCGACAAGGCAATTAATTCCAATGGTTCTTATAAAAGTAGTTTTGCCCGACATATTCGATCCGGTAAGTAACACAGACTTCTCTTTAGTTTGGATCGAGTTTTCGACAGGCGCTATTATTAAAGGGTGGTATATGTTAAGTGCTGATATTGCTTTTTCTCGCTCATTGAATACTGGCATGCAATAGTTGTCTACCGTACTTCTGAGTGTGTCCATGCAAATGGCTACATCCATCTTTCCTGTGAATGAAAAAAGGGTTTCAATATTAGATTTTCGAGACTCCAGTTTCTTAAGGGAATGAAACAGTAATATTGGTTCTATAAGGAACGCCACCCTGGTCATTTCTACAATGTATTCGGCTATTTGACTTACATCTGATTGGAGTTTGTCCTCTAATCTGAAAACAGAAAGTCTGTTGGCTATTTGATCTAACTTTTGAATAGATTCGTCTAAGTCTGGTGATTGGGTTTTTGTGAGCTTTCTTATTGTTTTGGAGACCTGAATAAGCCGAAGAAGTTGTGGGATTGAATTACCATATCTGAAAACATTTTTCTTGTTCCAGTAATGGAGGGTGAAATTGGCTATGAAAATAAATATAAAAGCGATCCATAAAACGGGGTAGAAGATGGCACCTATTAAGCAGCTAAGACTAAGGAATGCCAACATCTGAATTACCCAAAACCACTTTGGCTTTTTTAACTGTTCATCTTGAAATAGAGTGCAGATTCGGTAAGCCTCTTTCTTTTTTAATTTTGAGAGTTCTTGAATACATGACTTTTTAAGGTTGAGATCATCTCTGAATTTGCCTACCAGTTTCTCTTGCTCATTAGCTCTTGCATTGCTCTTGGGGATTGTTCTAAGCAATCGATATAAATATTGCTGACCAACTCTGGATGTAGTTCGGTCTAGAAATATAAAAACTTCATCTAAGTCTAAATCTCTAGCAGTACGGTCAGCAACGAAGTGTTCATCAGGTTGATTGGGATGCTTAGACCAGAATTGCTGTATTAGCTCAAAGTTGAAATTTTCACGTTTCACTTTGATCTGCTCTTGAAAAAGCTCCTCTCTCTTTTTGGCTGTTGATTTAAACATAGATGCGCTAAGTACTGCCTTAAGCCAAGTTATATGAATTTTGAGTATGCGACTTGATAAAAGAGTCAGCCAGTAATTAGAAGGCAGTCAACGGCAAAATGGTTTGACAGAGAAGCCGTTCTTTAAGACTAGGGTTATCTGCTTCCACTCACCACTTTTCTTTCAGTCATATCGTATCTTCTTCCAGCACGAAGCACATGGAATTTTTGTTCTCCTTCGACATTGGCTTCATACTTGCCAGTGGTTTGGTTCCAATGTGTGCCATCGTATATCATAATATAGCTTTGGCCAATTACCTCAAATTCATTTCCAGACACCAACATTGCGGTGTCCTCATCGAGGGCAACACCCAATAACTTCGGGTACTTCGCTAAAATTTCAAACATATCGAACTGACGGTTTCTGGCCAAAGTGTGTTGGTCTATGGCGATGTTTGAAATAAAGCCTAAACCCACTTCATGGTCACCCATCATAATATTGCTGCCTTTGGTATCGCCACGGGCTAAATACGAACCTTGGATGGTAGCGCCAGCAGAACTGCCAGCAATTACTCCGTCTCTCTTGAGCAGGTTGAAAAATTTTTCGTGCACTTTGGTATTAAGGTAAGAATCAGCCAAACGCCATTGACGACCCCCCAAGAAATAAACGCCACCTGCTTCATCTATCACTTTGGAAAAGGCTTCCGTATTGGCTTCTTTAGGGTCTGTAGTATGAAGTACAGAGACTTTTGCGGCACCAAAGCCTTTCCAGTCTTGCTCTATTCGTTTGATGACTTCAGGAGTGACGTTGTCTCCTCCAGCGGTAGGGATGACCACGATGTGTGCCTTTCCTTCACCGCCTGCCAATTCAATTATTTTGGCGTAAACACTTGGGTCTTTTAATGCACCACCAGCGATAATCAAATGTCCACTTTTAGGGCCTTCCGTAGTTTGGCTAAACAGTGAAACGGTAAGGAATATACAAAGGAGTGTTAGGCTTAGTTTTTTCATTTTTTTAGCATTTTTTCAATTTTCTTCCCAAACAATTCAACCCATTTGGTATACATTTTACCAGAGGGGTGGAGGTCATCGTGGGCCACAAGTTCTGGTTGCGACTTTGCCATTCTTGAAATTGGTGTAATGTTGAAATATGCTACTCCGTATTTCTTAGCAATGTTCTTAGATACCTTGTTATAGGCGTCTAACTCCTTTTTTATTTGATCTTCTTTGGCTGCTCCAAATGGTGTTTTTCCGTAATCTGGAATCGATACTACAAATACATTCTCTTTTTTACCTCCAGCGTACTTGATCGCAATTTGAAGTAGCTCTTCAAATTCAGGAGCGAAACTCTCTACCGATTTGCCTTGGTACTGGTTGTTAACCCCTATTAAAAGCGATACCAAATCATAGCTTTCTAAAAGCTCATTATCGGCTTCAATGGCTGCTTTTAGATCATCAGTTCTCCAACCTGTTTTGGCAATAATTTTGGGGTCTTTCATCGGAATCCCCTCATGTACCAAGCGCGCAGCGAGTTGCATTGGCCATCTTTGAGATTCGGCCACGCTTTCGCCAATGGTATAAGAATCACCGAGTGCTAAATATGTTTTTGATGGTTCTTGAGCTGATGAAGTGTTCATACTTGAAAAGGAAATGAAAATGAGTAACAATGCTAAAAGGGGGAGCCTTTGTTTCATAATATTTATTTTTCAATAAAATTAAGAAAACTAGCGACTACACCAATTCTCGTAAATCTACAGGCACAACTCTGGAAACTCCTTGCTCAATCATGGTGATGCCATAGATTACATCGGTACTGAGCATGGTTCTTTTGTTGTGGGTAACAATAATGAACTGAGAATCAGCCGAAAATTTCTTGATGATCTCATTGAATTTGTCAATGTTGGCATCATCCAAAGGCGCATCCACTTCATCGAAAATGCAGAATGGAGCAGGTTTGAGCAGGTAAATAGAGAACAATAGGGCGGTGGCCGTTAGTGTTTTTTCTCCTCCAGAAAGCTGGTTAATGCTTAACGGACGCTTTCCTTTAGGTTTGGCCATGATCTCAATGGCTGATTCTAATGGATTGCTTGGGTCTACCAATTTGAGTTCGCAGTCGTCTTCATCAGTAAACAATGATCTGAAAACTTTGACGAAATTATCTCTGATCTGACCAAATGCCGAAAGGAAGGTCTCTTTGGCCACAGCATCAATTTCATCGATGGTTTGCATTAATGAACCTTTGGCTTCTACTAAATCATTTTTCTGAACTGTGATGAAATCATAGCGCTCTTTGATTTCTTCATAGGCTTCCATCGCCATAGGGTTGATTGGGCCTATGCGTTCAATTTTGTCTTTTACTTTTTGAACTAATGCCTTGAGTTCTTCAACAGGGGTGAGGTCTTCTTCTTCAACCTCTTCTTGTAGAAGCGCATTCAAATCTATGTTGAACTCTACCGATAGCCTCTCTTTTACCGCGCTCAGCTCCAATTTGGTTTCATTCAATTTAGATTGAAACTCCATAAGAATGGTATCTGCTTGCTCTCGCTTTTGGCGTAGCTCTCGCAAGGTTTTGTCCGACACATCAATGTTGCCACGCTGGGCGTAATATTCTTTTTCCGATTCGTTTACCCCTTTTTCGATACTTTCTTTTTCATCGTAAAGCCCAATGAGTTCATCATCGTTGCTTTCCGTAGTATCGATCAAACGTTTGATTTCGGTTTCGTTTCTTTCTAATTCTAGCTGGTTCTTTTCAATCCTGGATTTACTTCCGTCATAAGCGGTTTGCTTGTAGTCAATTTCTTGTGTTACCGACTGAAGTTTGTTCTGTTTTTGGTGGAATTGAATATTTATTTCGTTGTATTTCTGCGATTTTTCAGAAAGTAGTTCATTCTCCTTTTTGGCATTTACTTCCAGTTCACCAATGCCTTGCTGGAGCTCCAAATAGCTTCTTTCTGCCTCTTTTACTTCTGGCCTTAATTCAATGAGATCAGCAGAAATATTATCAATGTTTCGAGTAATGTCTTCTCTTCGGTTGGCATTGCTGCTCAACATTTGGCCAAGCTGTTCTTTCCTGGTTTTTACAGAAATAAACTCTTCGTTGACCTGGTTATATTCCTTTTGCAAGGTGTCAATTTCGGTTCTGTAGCTGCTTGATTTCAAATGCGCCAGTTCCTTCTGCTTTTCGTCAAGCCTTTCTTTGATCTCCGCAATTTGAGTTTCAAGCTCTTTAATGGTTTTTTGTAGCTTCTCTAAATTCTTAGCACGGCCAATTCGCTTACCCTCAAAAAGGCCTACTGAACCTCCAGAAATACTGAATTTACGTTTGGTGTACTTGCCGCTTTCAGTAATGAAAACAGCATCTTCATCAATAGGGATTTCGCCAGGGCCACCAGCTATTACAAATACATTTTCCAAGATAAAGCTAATCAAGCGCTTGTATCTAGGCTCGTATTCTACAATCTCGGTAGCAGGAACTGCATTTTGGAAGAGTTTGGCTTGCGGAGCTTCATATCGGTCAAATGCATCGAGAATAAAGAAGTTGGCTTTGCCTTTTGCAGCATCACTTAGAATATTCACGGCCTCAAAAGCCTGCCTTTCATTGTCTACAATGTAGTAGTTCATGTAAGGCTCCAAATAGTTTTCTATCGTGATTCGGTAACGATCGTCACAGGTAAGAATATCGGAAAGGAGTGGGGCGTTTTTGCTCCAGCTGGCTTTCTTCTTTAGGAATTTAATAGCTTCTGGAAAACCTTCTAAATTCTCCACCAAACTTTTGGTCAGGTTGTATTCGTTGCGTTGCGAATCGAGTTTACGGCTTAGTTTCGTTAGTTTCTCACGGACGACATCAATTGTTCCTTCTGTACTTTCAATGGATGTGCGCTGCTTTTCTTCTTGGTTTTTCTTCGTTTCAAGATCCTTCTTTTTCTGCTCGAGAATTATCCCGATTTCTTCCAGTTTGGAATCAAAGGATTCAAGGTTTGCTGATTGTTCCGAAGTGTCTGAAGTGGTTTTTTCTAACTCTCTATTTAGGGTTTGAAGTTGGATCTCCTTGATTTCAATTTCCTTCTTAAGGTTATAGAGCGTTTCACGGGTTTCGTTAAAGGCTTTGCTTTTTTGATCGAAACTGGCTTGGGCTTCTTGAGCGGCAGTGCGTTGTGCTTCAAAAGCAGTTTTTAAACTCTCAATTTGAGCCGTTGCTGTTTTTAAGTCCTTGTCCGCTACTTCTTTCTCGTTTTTTAAACTCTCTAAACTGAAAGCCGCGCGTTCATTACTTTTCTTATCCGACTCAAGTTGCTCACGTAGGTTATCACTTTTGTCTTGAAGAAAAGTGAGTCTTTCATTTTTGATTTTTCTATCGCTTTCGAACTGACGAATTTTATTGACGTGCTCGTTCAGTGTTCGCTGGCGTGTAGAAAGTAATTTTTCTTTCACAATAAGGTCGGCTTTTCCTTTTTCGATGGCCGCCTCTTGTGTTGACATCATTTGATTGATCTCAACTTTCTTATCATTCAGTTGCTGAATTTCTTTTTCAAGTACCTTGAGCTTGTTGTTCTGCGTTTCAACCGTTTTTCTGGTGAGCCTAACACTTAAACTTTTGTGTTCTTCTTTGTACTCGTAATATTTAATGGCTTGTTTGGCCTGTTTTTCTAAGGATTTGAGGTTCTTCTCGATCTCAAAAAGTAAGTCTTCTACACGATCCAAGTCGTCATCGGTGTCTTTTAGTTTTTTAAGTGTCTCTCTTTTTCTCTTCTTGAATTTTGAAATTCCAGCGGCTTCTTCGAAAAGGTCTCTTCGAGAGTTCTCCTTATCGTTCAAAAGGTCATCGACCATTTTAAGCTCGATAATGGCATAGCTGTTTGATGCGATGCCAGTATCCATGAATAATTCATTGATGTCCTTCAGTCTACAGCCAACGCCATTCAAGAGGTATTCACTTTCGCCTGACCTGTAGTAGCGCCTGGTAATGGTGACTTCTGTATATTCTGTCGGAAGGAGATTCTTTGTGTTTTTGAAACTCAATGAAACTTCGGCCAGCTGAGTGGGTTTTCTTTTCTTGGTTCCGTTGAAGATAATGTTCTCCATTTTCTCGGAACGCAGCATTCTTGTTTTTTGCTCGCCCAACACCCAGCGGATGGCATCGACAACATTTGACTTACCACAGCCGTTAGGGCCTACAATACCTGTGATGCCTTCATCAAAATTGATGACGATTCGATCACCAAAACTTTTAAAGCCCTTGATTTCTAATTTTGTAAGCTGCATTGAGTGGGGATTGCGAAAAATCGACCTTAGTAAGCAAAATTAGAATTAATTCTTAGATTTGCTAATAGCATGGAATTTGACACCAGTAACTTACTCTATATCGCATTTGCCATTCTTTACTTTGTTTTTACAGCAAGAAAGAAAGGACAAAAGAAAAACGCAGGAGATCCATCCTCATCGCCAGAGAGGAGTGGGGATACAGTGGGGCCAGTCCCAACCAACCAGCAACCTACTTTTGAAGACCTATTGGAGCAGTTTACTGGACAGCGAAAAGTAAAGGAAGCCGCTAAACCTGTTGTAGTAGAAGAATCAACCTCTAGTGTAATTGAGGAAATAAAGTCAAATCAAACTAGGAAATCTATCTATAGTGAGGCAAACAAACTATATGGGGCTAAAAAACGCACAGAAACATCGAGTATAATATTTCATGAGCCTGAGGAAGAACTGGCTGAAGGAACAGATTATGCCGCACTCATAAGTGATACTGATGGAGCTCGAAAAGCTTTTGTAATGAGTGAAATTTTTAACCGAAAGTATTAAGAAGCGCTAAAGGTTACAGGGATTTCAATTTTAGTAGGAACAGCGAATCCGCCTTTAACTCCGGGAGACCACTTGGGCGATTTTTTTATGGCGCTCAACACTTGTTCGTCAAAGTCTTTGCCAATACCTTCTACCAGTTTCACTTCTCTAATCTCACCTAGTTCGTTTACTGTAAATGAAACGGTCACATCACCCTCCAATCTTTTGGATGTTGTTTTTTCAGGGTATTTAATGTTTTCAAGTAAATACTCCTTCCAAACATTAAACCCTCTTTCTGGGGTTGGTTTTAGATCCTTTTCATCAAAATTCATATATACATAAGCTGTTTCCGCAATGCTAACAGAATCCTTTTTCACATAGGCCTCACATGAAAAGATAAAGAATAGGAGTCCCACTACAGGGATTGGCGCAAGCAGTTTAAGCCAGTTGACTCTCTTTTCTGCAGTAATCATATCCACCCTTTTTAGGGTTTTGCTTTTGGCAAAGAAACTTCCTTGAGGAATACCCATTTTCTGAAAAACAAGCTTTACAAGCAACTTGGTATAAGCCACTTGTCCATTGGCTTTTACCGCTTTTCTATCAGCCTCGTATTCATGAATTTCTTCTAATAAACTTCTATAGAGATAGATGAAAGGATTGAACCAGAAAAGCACTTTCAAAACCTCCATGAGCATAATGTCGTAAGAGTGTTTTTGTTTGATATGAACTTTCTCGTGATCAAGAATTTGCTTTTGTTCTTCATTGGAAAGGTCTAAGCTATCGTCCCACATTAAATACTTGAAGAAAGCAAAGGTTGGCATGGAGCCTTCGGTTTTTACCGTAAAATAACCGTCCTTAAATCGAGTATTGTGCCTTCTGTACCAGAGGAAATCCTTGAAAGATCTCATTTGGATAAATAGCCTTAAGGCTAAAGCGATCAACCCAGCCATATATATAAATATAACGGCTTCCCACCATTGGATAAGTGGTTTCTCAGAATTGGCCATTACAGTTACAAAATAATAACCTTTAGGTTGAATAATAGGCTCTTTGGTTACTTCACTGCTTACTTCGTGCAAAGAGTTCAGTACACTGGGTGTGTTTTCGGGATTATACCCCACGTTTAGTAATGGAAATGAGAATGAGATTATGATGGCTGCCAATAAATAGAATCTGTTGTATTGGAAGCTACTCTCTTTTCTCAAAACAAAATGATATAGCAAATAGAATACAGCTAAACACGTAGCGGTTTCCAATGCGTATAGAAGCGCTTCATTTAGCGAATCTAACAATACTAAGGTGGGGTGTTTTGACATGACCTAACGTTTAGTCTTCTTTTAAATCATCTCCAACGTGTTTCGCTAACGACTCGAATTCTTTAATGTCCATGTCGTTTTCTTGTGCGAAAAATGATACCAACTTTTGGAATGAACCTCCAAAATAGCCTCCAATAAAATTCTTTAGGTAGAAATTACTGTAGCTTGTTTTGTCCACAAGTGGGAAATACTCATGAGTTTTTCCGTAGGCCTTATAGCCCACAAAACCCTTTTTTTCCAAAATTCTGATGATCGTTGATACTGTATTGTATGCAGGTTTTGGCTCTGACATCTTTGAAAGTACATCCTTTACGAAGCCTTTTTCAATCTGCCATAAAATCTGCATCACCTGCTCTTCTGCTTTCGTTAATTCTTTCATATCTATTGATTAAAACACTCGCGTTATTCTAATATCAATAATAAAACTATTGCACTAGTTTTCCAACTAATGCAATAGTTTTTTAACTTCGATATGATATTTAATGAATTATTGAGTGAAGGCGTAGGCAATCAGGTTGGCACCCATCCTTAATGCTTGAAGACGGACCGACTGCGGGTCATTATAGATGCGCTGATCTTCCCAGCCGTTACCTAAGTCACTCTCATAGGAATAGTAGCATACCAAACGGCCTTCGTAGATTAAACCAAAGCCTTGAGGAGATTTGCCGTCATGCTCGTGAATTTTCGGAATGCCTTTGTCAAACTTGAACTTCTGGTTGTATACTGGGTGATCGTGCGGTAATTCAATAAATTCTAATTCAGGGAATACCTTTTTCATTTCTAGCCGAATGAATTGGTCTAGCCCATAATTATCGTCAATATGTAAAAAACCTCCAGCAGTGAGATAATTTCTAAGGTTTTCTGCCTCCTGATTCGAAAACACCACATTACCATGACCAGTCATGTAAATATAAGAATACTCAAACAAACTAGGGTTGCCAATTTCTACTACAGCATCTTGCGTATCAATGTTCGTTTTAAGGTTTTCATTGCAGAAGGTAGCCAAGTTGGGTAGTGCAGTTTTGTTCGCGTACCAATCGCCTCCGCCATTGTATTTTAATTTGGCAATTTTTAGTTTGGCTTGTTGGGCGGAAACTAGAGTGACTGCAAAAAGAAGTAAAAATGGCAAAAGAATTCGGTTGGCTTTCATAAGTTGGGCTACGCTTATTTTCTTTAAAAGAACATATTAGGTAAAATTCCAAATGAAGTAAAGAAAGCGGGTTATAATTGAACCAACTTTTATACAAGAACGCTATATTTTCAAGGAAGTTTACTCAAAACAATGAAATGAGGTTTTCTAACATTGAAATAGTTGCAAATCAGTTAAAGGCTCGTCTTGACTTACCCTTGCCTGGAAGAGAGGCTCAAGTAAAGATGGCACCTACACCTGTAGATGAGAATCGCTTTACCGAAATGGTCAATAGACCTGCTAGGCCAGGAGGGGTAATGGTACTGCTTTACCCTAAAAATGGAGAGTTGTATTTACCATTGATGAAACGACCTGGGTACAATGGTACTCATGGCGGACAGGTTAGTTTTCCTGGAGGTAAAGCTGAGCAGGAGGATTTGAATTTGATTGAAACTGCCCTAAGAGAAACTGAAGAAGAAATAGGGGTGAAGACTACAGCCGTTTCGGTGTTGGGGCAGTTGTCTGAACTGTTTATAGTTGCCAGTAATTTTAAGGTTTTGCCTACGGTTGGGATTCTAGATCATTCGCCTCAGTTTATACCTGATCCTTATGAGGTAGAATCAATTTTGGAAGTGCCGATTTCCCAATTCTACGACCAAGAGAAAAGAGGAGTGCAGGAAATGAGGTTTGGTAAGTATGTAATCCATTCACCTTATTTTAAGGTGGAAGAGCATTTGGTTTGGGGAGCAACGGCCATGATGCTTAGTGAGTTGCTGGCCGTTATTGATGATATGGGAGATGATTTCAGCAAGACCTAGCAATCGAAAATTAGGTTTCTTTTGGAGTCTCTTTTTTTAAGTAGAAAACCAACTTGTTTAAGAGTTCTTTTGGATCGAAAGGTTTAGAAATAAATTCATCCAATACATTTCTCATTGGATTTTCTTGCAAATCGTTTTTAGAAAATGCCGTCATTCCAATAATATTTGTTTTCTTATTGAGCTCTGATTTTTCTCGTATCAATGCAGTACACTCAAACCCATCCATTTCATCCATATGAATGTCCATTAGAATGAGGTCAAAAAACTCTTCGTTGCTTTTTTGAAATGCTTTATTGCCACTTGAAGCTTCATGGAACTCAGCATTCCATTTCTGAAATAACCTATTAAGCACCATTCGATTCATGTAGTTGTCATCTACCACAAGTATTTTGGCCTGTTTTAGGTCGAAAATGGTGTCGGCTTTATTTGCTGCCAATAAATCAAAGGTTTCAGGGAGTTTAAATTCGATTACAAATTTAAAAGAGGTGCCTTCACCAAGCTTACTGAATACAGACACTTTGCTATCGTGTAGTCCTAATAACTTTTGAGTAATGGATAAACCTAGCCCAGTACCTCCATATTTTCTTGCGGTATCGCTACTGGCCTGTTCATAGTCGTTGAAAATTTCATTGATCTTATCTTCTGGGATTCCGATACCGGTATCGGTAACTGTGAATTCTATACTCACTTTCTCGTCTTCAATCCCTAATAAGTCCGCGCTTACTACAATACTACCATCTTCTGTAAATTTTAAGGCATTGCTCATTAAGTTATTGAAGATTTGGGTTAGTCGGGTAGGGTCTCCAATAAGTCTGTTTGGTGTATTTTCAGAAAGGTGAAAATCCAATGCTATATTTTTGCTATGCGCTTTAAACTTGAAACTGTCCCTTATGTTTTTAAGCAGGTCGATTAATGAGAAGTCAATCACTTCCAGCCTTAATTTTCCAGCTTCAATTTTATTGTAATCAAGTATGTCATTAATTAAGGAACTGAGACTCTCGGCTGAAAATTTCAAAGCATCAATGTATTCTTGAGTTTCTTCATTTTCATTATCGATATCCATCAAATGGCTTAAGCTAATAATGGCGTTCAATGGTGTTCGGATTTCGTGACTCATCACAGAGAGAAAATCAGACTTAGACTTGGTCGCCTGTTCTGCTTCTTTTCGTGCTTTTTTCAACTCAATATTCTGGACATTGATCTGATGGGTTCTTTCTGCTACTTTTTCTTTCAGTTCTGAGTTGGTTTTTTCTTGTAGTTTTTCATTTTCAACTAATTGAATGATTAATGATTCTTGTGTAATGGCTTGGTTTTCAACCAGTTTTTTCATTTTATGTCCCAGTCCTAAAGCGAAAAAAATAATTTCGATACCCACTCCAAGTTGAACATATGGGACGATTTTGGCATCTAGATTAAGGATGTATTGGGCTGAAGCAAACAAAGCTATGGTTACTAAAAAAATAGAGGCAATTGCGAAATAGCGAAGTTCCAAACTATTCAGCTTTCTGAGTGATAGTATGAAAACAACAACGCTGGCTGAAAGAGCTATATTAAAGAGATTGTGGACAATAAGTCCATTATATACATCTTTGGTAACAGTGATATAAATAGCATTGACCACAAAAGCAGTCAACATAATGATAATAAAATTTTTGAAGTAGTAGTCCCATTTTGGGTAGTGCTCTTTGGTGTTGAGGAAGTGACGAGCAAAAGAAAAATAGAATACAGCAGACAGATTCGGCAACAGCCATAATAAAGATAGGTTTTCTGGGTGTTCAGGAAAGATGTAAGGGTCTAAAAAACCATGGAAGAAGAGAAAGTAAACGGTGTTTGTGATGGCATAGAGTGCATAAAAAAGGAAGACGACTTTCTTTACATAGAGGTAAAGAGAAATGCCCAGAACTGATAAAATGATCAGCAGGCCCGTGAAGATCCCTTCCAGAAGAGCCTTTTTCTCCATTTGCTGGCTCCATTTTTCAAGCTGAACTGTTCTAAAGTCAAAACGAGGGGGGTAGTTATCAAGTGATTTTGTTTTTATTAAAAGGGAGACGCTTTCATCTTCATTTAAATCTAGTTTAAATTGAGACTGAAAGCCTTTTTTAATATTACGCTCACTGATGGGTGCAAAATAGCCTGTTTTAACAGAGTCTAGTACTCCACTTTTTTCAAAATAAATAGTAGAGTAGGAGTTGTCACCAGTGTAAACAACTAAGTTTTGGTATCGCTCTGAATGATTGGAAAGAACTAGTTTTACCCAGTAGGTTTTATTTGTTTCAAATAAATCGATTTCATCTAAACCGATATAGTAGCTCGTCCCAAAATCCTTGACCTGATCATAATTCAAATTATTACTATCATCTCTGAATACCATTACTTGAGATGCGGGGATATACTGGGTTTCGTTATTATATATTCGGTGCTGATACCAGTAGTCGGCAATGCTATCAGTATTTGCTAGGAGTGATTGTCCGCTAACAAGTAGAATTATAAGAATAGTAACCCTAGGCATAAAGTCTTAAACAAGGGGGAAATGGTTCGGTAAATTGGTACTCAAAAATGCTAATAATTTCCTGCTTTGTTAAATATCAATATGTTTAAAATTGAATTGTATGACAATAAGCATAATACTGTATTTCAATGGGTTAATTGTGTTTTTGAACTACGAATACTTCAATGCGTCTTTACTCCAAGGTGTAGACTGATGAATAGCTTCAAGCACTTTTTCGGGGTCTTCAAAGGTTTTCCATATGTCACTATGGATGGGCTTCATGAAATTTTCTTCAATAGAAAACTCTAACATTTTTATAAGGTGGTCGTAATAGCCAAATGCATTTAAAATGACAATGGGCTTTGTGAATATACCCAATCTTTTCAGAGTCATAGCTTCCAATAATTCTTCCATAGTGCCACATCCACCCGGTAAGGTGATAAGGGCATCTACACCTACCATAAACTGCTTCTTTCTCTCGTGCATATCGGCTGTGAAAATGAATTCGTTAACATCTTTATGATGGAATTCCACTTCTTTCATGAAGTGAGGCATAATCCCAACAATTCGACCTTTTTCAGCGATTATAGTATCTGCAAGTCTACCCATTAAACCACGGCTGCCACCTCCATATACTACAGTAATATTGTTTTTCACCAACACTCTAGCTAGTTTTTCGGTTGCTTCAAAATACTTAGGATCAATGTTTTCGCTGGATGCGCAGTAGATACATACCTTTTTGATTTTTTGCATGAATTGGTGGTTTGGTAATTGAGCAAGTTCGAGAAGATAAATCGTAACTCAAACAAATATAAAATTGATTTTACGTTCAGAAAGGATGATTTTCAAGCTAAGAGGCTAGCAAGTCTTGATAATTCAATTAAATGTAGTCTCGATAATTGCCATACATCTAGTGCGCTTTGGATATTGATAAGTAGGAGTTTAACTCCTTTGAAGCACGGGCAGTGCTATGATGAAATAGAGCCCTGATTTATCTCCATTATATATGAGTTCACCATTCAACTGTTGAACCATCAATCTGATGAGCATCATGCCCAATTTCTGACTTTCTGATGTTTTTGGTTCTTCAGGCATACCAGGGCCATTGTCTTTGTAATGAATGTGTCTTTTGTCCTTTTCTACGTCAGACCAAAGTTCGATTTTTCCATTTTTAGTTTTTTCAAAAGCATGCTTGAAAGAGTTGGTGATCAATTCATTAATAATCATAGCCAAAGGAACAGCTTCATCCATATTTACTAAAAGACTCTCACAACGAATGGCTGTATTTACATCATGATAATTATTAAAAGCAGAAGCAATGCTAGGTATTAACTTCCGGAGGTATTGCTGGAAGTTGATATTGAGAGTCTCGTCAAGTTGATAAAGGTTTTGGTGCACTAAGGCCATTGATTGTATCCTATGCCTGAGTGTTTGATAGAGATCTCGTTGCGTCTTATTTTTTTCACCATCTTCTTGTATATGAATCAAACTCGATAAAACGGTGAGGTTATTTTTTACACGATGATTCAGTTCTTTATAAAGTACATTCTTCTGTTCAACTGCATTGTTGAGCTCCTGGTTGGTTTTGCGTGTTATTTCCTCTTGTGTTCGAAGTAGTGCATTGGCCTTTCTAAAACGATTATAGAGCACAATACTGATAATTGAAATCGTAAGCAGAATTACAGAAATTATTACCGTAGTAATCAGGGCTTTTCTGTTATTGACCGCCTGTTTTTGAGCAATTTCTATTTCTATCTGTTGCTCTGACAGTTTTTGTTCTGCAATGGCTTTTTCATAACTGGTGGTGAGTTCACCCAGTTCAATCGAATGAATTTTGACCATATTTTCTATTGTGGCTTCAAGGGCCATATTCAGGTATACTGCGCTTTCTTTGAATTGGCCTAGTTCATAATGAACTTCTCCGGCCAACCGATACAAGTCACCTAAGTTGCTGTCCCAATTATTCTTCTTGCTCAATTCAATGGCTTCAAATGTTAATTCTACAGCCATTTCTGGCCTTCCACTTCGGGTATAATAAAGTGAGAGCGTTTGTAGTACAGAGGTATAGTTTCTATATCGCTCATTGGCCAGCATATGGTTTTTGGCCGACTCTAGATAACTTACAATCTCAGTTGATTCAGAAGGGTCATTATGCATTAATAAAAAACCCAAACCATTTTGATTTAGCCCAACAAGGTATGAATCTCCAGTTGATTCTGCTAAGGTTAGGGCTTGTTCCAAATAAGCGCGCATTTCCTTAAAACTGCTCTTTATTTCATTGATTTGAAACTGTAAGAAATAGGTGGCTTTTGCATGAATTAAATAGGCTTTCGGTCTTGTTTTCACCTCCTTTTGTGCCATTAAATTTTCAGCTTCCTCAATAAATTTAAGCGACAGATCAGCATTTAGGGTAGCTCTGTAAAATTCCACAAGATAGCCATACACCCACAATTGACCATCAACATCATTCTGTTTTTGATAAAAAGTAAGAGCTTCCATGTAGGCTTGAAGCGCAACAGTATATTTACCTTGTTCTTTATACATGTTGGCCCTAGCGAGGTTCATTTCTGTGATTAGTATTGAATCGGCTTCATGTACGACAAGAGCATCAGCTTTTATGAAAAGGGAGTCGGCCTCCTTATAACTACCTCTGATGGCTAAGTGCTGGGCGGCCTCACGATAAAGCTTAAAAGTTTTGTGTGAATCAAAAGACGTTGAAGAAAGTGCGTTTTCTAATTCACGCAATACTTGTTCTGGCCCCGAAATATTTGGAATAGGGCCTTTTTTTTCTTGAAAAGCAGTGCTAAACAATAAAGCAATGACAAGTAAATAATGCGCGAATTTCATAAAAATGGATGCGCCAAAGTTAGAGTATTTATTTACCTGCCCTAATAGTGTATTGAAATTAACCGCTATCAGATGAGCTTGTTACTATTAAAACCATTACTCCTCAACTTGAAATACTTGGAAGAGATTCGTTATTTACAACCGGAAACATCATATTGTAATCGCTGCCAATTTTTAATCTAAGCGATCGGTGGCTAGTTAGTTTATGGAGACCTCAAAAGGCCTTAAAATTTTTATAGTAGAAGACGAACTTATCATCGCGGAGTCGTTAAAGTTAATTCTAAAAAGCTTGGGATACCTGTGTGTGGGTACAACCAACTCTATTCTAATGGCTGAAAGTGTTATTCAAGGTGGGGAGGTTGATTTAATTATACTCGATATCAATCTAAATGGCAAGAACGAAGGAATTGAGCTTGGTAAGTTGTGTCATAAAAAAAAGCAGTCATTCTTATACATTACCTCTTATTCAGATCGTGATACAGTTATCGCTGCCAAGGAGACCAAACCAGGAGGTTACTTGAATAAACCTTTTACTCCACAAGATATTATGATTGGCATTGAAATGGCCACGATTAATCACTCTGAAGAGGACTCGCAACTACTGGAAAGAGCTGTCAGTCATCTTAATCTGTCAGACCGTGAGATGGAAGTACTCAAATGTTTCAATAGCAGATTATTAACAATAGAGATCGCTAATGAACTGTCTATATCTACCAATACAGTAAAGTATCATTTGAAAAACCTATATAGTAAATTTGATGTAGTTAGCCGAGCAGATTTTTTAGAGAAACTTCAGACAATGACAAAAGAAGCTTGAACCAGAATATCTCCCTCTCTTTTTTGTTATCATGGTCTAGACGGTAATTGGTGAGATATTTGAAATTTCCAAGTGGGCTGCTTATGGCTTTTTAATATAAAACTACTCAAAATGGGTAGGGGAGCAGTTTCTTTATTTCTCAATTTGCGATCGCTTAGGTTCAAATAGGTTATCCTTTCGAACGCATAATTTAGCTAGAACATATTCTCATAAAGTCGCTTCTACTAAATTTGGATTTTGTTTTCGACTAACCTGCTAACAGGACTGTAGTTTTCGAAATATAACATTAGTCAAAATATTTACCCTCAACCATAATTCTGCAAGGGCTCCTCAATATTGGAGCCCTTGTTTTTTGATAGATATTATTCACATCTCTGGGCAGTTAGAAACCAGAAAGGCTTAGCAGAACAAATTGAGGTTTATATGAAAACCACCAAAAATGGGTAGGCCTTAATGTGTTTTTATTATGAAATTTATAGGAGTGGAATACTGAGTCGATAATTAAATAGATTCTGTCAGCTGGGCTGAAAAGATCACAATTCGAAAATTGAGTATTTCACTAAAATAGATTTGGCCGTATTACTTTTACTTAACAAATGATTTCATCTTTAATAGTTGCTTTGGCTGGTGTTTTTGGGCTTCTTAATGTTAAGAAATCCCGTAATCAGTTTACTAAAGTCGTTATTGTATTGCTTGGCTTCAGTGCCATAGCTTCTGTTATTAATTACTATGAGGTTTCTTTTTACGCTCCAATAGCGATAGGTTTTTTTTCGTTGCTCGCAAGTTTTGAGTCAACGAGTTCGTTTTTGATGAAAAGGAGTCAGGTGGCCTTCTTTGTGCTCAGTGGTTTTGGCTTTTTTGTATTTTCAATGGCTTCTGTACTTCCTATAGATTTTTCTGTATTAGACTGGCCCTTTCTAATCCTTTTCTTTATTGGATTTGGTTATCAATGGTACCGCCACGGAGAAAAGATAAAGTCAAGAATGGGGATTCTTATTGTTTGGTCCGGATTGGCAATTTCTTGGCTCTTTAACCTAGTTGCTTCAATGTTTTAATATCTGTAATTAAACGAGCCATTTCTAATGGAATGGTGCCATTGTACACCCCACGAATTCTTCCAAAACCATCGACTAGTATAAAATTTTCCGTATGAAGAAATTCATTTGAATTTTTATTCAAACCAATTTCCTTTTCTGCAAAATAAGAATGACGTGCCAATTGGTATATTTCCTCAGTATCCCCTGTGAGTAAGTGCCATTTGTTGTTCTCAATGCCGTGCATGTCTGCATAAGCTTTTAATACCCCCACCGAATCAACCCAAGGCATTACCGTATGAGATACTAACATTACTGATTCATCGTTGACAAATTCAGTTTGGATTTTCTCTAAGTTCGAAGTCATTTTTGGGCAAATGCTTGGGCAAATGGTAAAGAAAAAATCAGCTACGTATATTTTTCCAGCTAGGCTTTCATTATTAATCACATCTCCACTTTGGTTCTGAAAACTGAAATTTGCGATGGTATGAACTTGCGAGTATTGCTCATCTTCTTCATCTATCCATTCTGGTGTGAAATCTGCTGAATTATAAAAAGGCAGTGGGGTTCCTTCAGTCTCCTTGTTTTGATTCGCGCAGCCAAAAGGAGACAGAAAACTAAAACTAATAAGGTATAGCGCTAAAAGTTCCTGTTTCATTATCAACTGATTTACAATTTTTCAATCCAATAAGGCCATATCGATGGCCATCTTTTACCACATAGTTGGCCCTAATGCTGCCATCTGGTTCCCACATTTTTTGAGAACCATCTTCTTGCCCCATGGTATAGGTGAAGAATTTATAAGGCTGGCCATCTACTTGCCATTCTTTGGCTGTCCCATGATGAAGGCCGCCAATAAAATGGAATTCAAATTTCATATTCCCATTGGGCCACCAACCGTAATGGGTGCCTGTTTTTTGATTCTCATTGTACCACCTTTCTTCCTTAAAGCTTCCGTCACTATAAAATTGACTAGACTTCCCTTCGCGAAGTCCTTTAAAATAAGTGTTTTCAGATTCCAACTGTCCGTTGGGATAGTAGCTAACCACATGACCCGAAAACGGTTTGCCATCCAAAAGCATGAGCGCACCATTCCTCTTTAAAGAAGCTTCATTTGCATCAACAGAAATATCTGGAATTATCGGGCCGTCTTTAAAGTCAGTTACTGTAGCTTCATAAGTACAGAGCAAAAGACCAACATAGAGTATAAGCTTTCTCATTTTCGATTAGTTGGAAACCGTTCCTGCTACACCAAAAAAGCCACTTCCGTTAATATATGGGTCAGCATCGGTGATATGGTAATGGTAAATACCGTTTGGATATTCTGTGGTTACATGACTATGTCCATGATAATCATCTATATCAGCATTGGTTACTCTTGTCCCGTTTTCTACTGGTCCGTACACTGGGAAACCATCTAATAACCAACCTAAAAGCTTATCGCTACCAAGGGTGGCTGTGAGGTAAAGAGGCTCTTGGTGGTAATGATAAGTACCAGACTGCTGAGGATGCCCTAGGTATTGATCGAAAGAATCAATCTCGTTGGTCAGTGGTTGGTTTGGGCCAGCATACTGATTAAAGAAAACCACGCCATTCACAGAGACCCCAATAGCACCTAAGGGGGTAGCTTGTTTGTTGCTTGCCTCTGTTGGGGTTAACGGAATTCGTATAGTGATACTTTGCGTAACAATACTGTTTGGGTTTATCTTGAAATTGCTGTTACTGCCATTATAAGCTTCATATCTAGCATCTGATTGCGCAAAATAAGGGCTCGGGTGGTTTGGTATGTCATCAGTTTCAATGACTACAAATGAACCGTCAACATAGACTGTTACATTATCCGTAAAGTTTTCAAAAACTGCAGGCAGATCTTGATTAGTTTCTTCTTCCTCTTCAGGAGAGTCGTCTCCACCGCAGCTAAAACTGAGAAGTAGGAAAAGGGCCATGCCAGATTTAAGGATCATCGATTTCATGAGTGTTTATTTATAGTATAATAGCTTTGATGCCAACTCGTAAAATAACTTGCGTTTTTGATGAATTTTTTTCAATCTAAAATTCTTCACCCTAGCAAATAAACCGATTAGCATTAATTCATTCAGTTTTGTGTTTGAAAAAGAGTATCATCGTTTGTGTAACTCAAGTGGTTGCAATGGCGTATTGCCATTATATCTAAATATAAACTTATGATTTTAGAAGTAGCTGGTTTTTTATCGAATGCGCTGTTGTTAGACAAGGATTTGCACAAGGAAGCAGCAGCAGTTGTTCGTAACCTTAATGAGGAAGGACAAATGGCTCTAGCATCTGGTTTCGGTACTTTTGATTTAGCCGAATTTGAAACAGAAGAGTCGGGTTTTAAGCAGTTAGAAACTGGTGACTCAGTGAAATTGCACTTTGGTCCTGCCTCTGGCCAAATTTCAGTTGAACATAATGGAAAGGGAGTAGGTATTGTTTCTGAAGACTATTATCGTTTGAACGAATTAAAAGAAGCCATAAAAGCCACTAAGAATATTGATGCAAAGTGTATTAGGAAGGATTTGGTCGTTTCAGGAGCAGTTAGCTTTTCTTACGAGATTAAATAACCTCGTTTTATTTCCTCTTTAACAATTCACCAATTTTTTCATAGATTTTATTTAAATTCAGAGGTGTAAACTAACACTCCTGACCCCATGCCTAAAATTGAGTTAAATCGCAGTATTGAAATAAATGAATCCCCCGATAAGGTTTTTAAAGCCTTAAATGATTTCAATCATTGGCCTGCTTGGTCGCCATGGCTTATTTTAGAGCCAGAAACTGTAGTGAAAGTAGCCCCCGATGCCAAGTACTATGAATGGGAAGGTAAAAGGATTGGCTCAGGAAATATGCGCATTACCAGCGAAGTGAAAAATAAGTCTTTATACCTTGATTTAACATTCTTAAAACCTTGGAAATCCAAAGCAAAAGTACGTTTTGAGTTGGCTCCCATTTCGGGTGGAACCCAGCTGACTTGGTTTATGGACAGTAGCTTACCTTTTTTTATGTTTTGGATGAAGAAGATGATGCTTGGGTTTATAGGGATGGACTATGAGCGTGGCTTAAACCTTTTGAAGGATTACGTAGAGGATGGTGAAGTCCATTCTAAACTTGACTTTAGAGGTGAACAAGCTTTATCCAAAGTACAATACATTGGCATTCATAGCCACTCAACAATTGATACAATTGATCAGGACATGAAGCGGGACTTTGGTAAACTATGGGAGTACTTCAAAGACAAAGAAGACATGATTGCGGGAAAGATGTTCTCTATTTACCAAAAGTGGGACTTCGCAAATGGAAAAGTTGAATACACTTCTGGAATACCAGTAAGCGCTGTTCTACATGATTTGCCTTCAGAATTTAAGGTAAGTGAAATTCCAGCAACGAAGGTGTACACCCTTCGTCATATAGGGCCTTATAAACATTTAGGCAATGCATGGTCGGCCATGCATAATATGCATAGGGCAAAAGCAATTAAAACCGAAAAGAGAATTCCTCCTTTTGAAGAGTATGTGAGTATGCCTGGGAAAGTGCCAGATAATGAGTTGGTTACCGATGTTCATTTTCCCGTAAAATAAATGCTACTCAAGGCATATAATTTGACTTCACCTAATAAATTTTTCATGCAAATTGTTTTTCAAGGTATTTAGAAAGACGGTTTCGTGTCGTTGAACTTTGCTAGCTACGGAGATCTAGTGATTCTATAAGGTAATTGAGCCCATTTTGAAACCCACTTTTAGGTTCTCTTGAAAGTGATTTTTTGTTTTAGGGGTATAAGAATATACCCGCAGCATGGTATAGTGCCGTGGTCATAACTTCTGGAAATTGAACCCAAAAAAGAACCTATGGCTTATACAGAAGTGGAAGCGGATTTACTTCCAGAAGAATTAAAAAAGGCAAAAATCAACTTGATTGGGGTTTTGATTTTTATGCTCATTTTCTTTGCGTTTGTAAAGTTCTTTTTTTGGGATAACCTCATTTCCGATGTCGATGAAATGCTTCCTTTAATCATGTTTGGGGTGTTTTTTCTGTTTTTCTTTGCCATCCTTGGTTTTATTATGAAAGGCTTCATTTTGGACTTCGTCAAAAAGAAGAAGTTAATCCTTACGGGTACTGTTACCGATAAACGGATAGATATAAGTACCCACAGATCGGGCGGGTCAGGCCGAGGAGGTAGTAGCAGGAGCTCTACAAAGCGAACGTATTATCTGTATTTTGATGAAAAACAGTTAAGTGTAAACATAAACATATACAATCGAACGCCCGTGGGGTCCGAGGTTGAGATTCATTACTCTAAATATTCACAATCCATCTTCAGTGATAAAATCATAGCGGAAGCTGAGGTTAGCGAGGAAAAAATTAAGGCCATTGTTCCTGATGTAGATAAAGATCAGAATTTTGTGCCGAAAGAAAGAGAATTGCAAATGACGAAGGATGATTTCGAGCTATTGAAGAAAGCCAGAAATAGGGAAATTAAATCACGATTGATTGTCTTTTTCATACTAGGGTGGGTGGTTATTGGACCTTTGTTTTCTGGTTTCTGGTTGGTAACTATTATGCTTTTCCCTTTTACCATTTGGTGGTTCATGGTTGTGAAAAAAATGATCAAGTATATGTTAGCTTACAGAAATGAAGTTAACTCTGGTTTGAAAATCGTTTATTCAGAATTGGTGCTTGACAGGTTTAGACAAACAGGAAATACCAGAGGGTTTATGGTTCGCACTAACAACCAGTTGATTAGTGTGAATGAGGATAGCTATGAACAGTTGAAGATTGGAGACTTGATTATAGTGTTTAAAGGAAAAGCCACAGGCTGGATTTTTGGTTTTATGACCTCCGATAACCAATTCTATGAAGTAAAAGCTGATGCCAGTTTGAAGAAGAAATCAGGCAAGTAATCTATTGGCAGATGGGAAACATTTATTGTAACTTGATGGTTATTCTTGAAACATTAAATTTTAAGCAATGAAAAAGTTATCTGTCTATATCACTTTTGGGATACTACTATTAATGTTTGTTCCAAGCCAAATGAATGCTGCTTCAAAAAGCTACCCAGTTACAACTAACTCCGCTGAAAAACTTACGCATGAAGAAATGCAAGCGATGGTAGTTCGATTGAATGAAATCAAAGACATGGACAAGTCAAGCTTGACCAGAGCTGAAAGAAAGGAATTACGCAAAGAAGTGCGAACGATGAAAAGCGATATTCGTGATAGTGGAGGAGGGGGGATTTACATCTCTTCGGGAGCAATCATCATTATTCTCTTGCTGATCATTATTCTTTAGAAATTAAGAACATAAAAGCAGAAAGGCAATCCATGTGGATTGCCTTTCTGCTTTCTATTTATCTCATTTTGATGACTTAGTTAACTATAATTTCCACACTCAAGGCATTGTTATTGCCCGCTGGCGGAACATGGTACCCTCTCAGAATAATGGTGTAATAATACCCGTTCTGAAATTTAATATCAGGCACATTAAGTTGAATACCGTTGTCATCAGGTGATGTGACCATCAGGTCATATTCGGCTGCGGTAAGCTCTGTAAAATCAGAAGCATCCATAAAGTTGGACCCGCTAAACAAAGGATCCGTTTGGCCATCGGCTTTAACCTCTAAAGTTGGTGCATCCGGTGATAAGTTTACAAGTCTTACCTTAGCTTTTCCATCACTTGGCGCATCGGAATTGTCTTCCAATTTGAGCACTTTCAAGTCATTGTAATTACCTACGGTAAATATAGAGTAAGTTCTACCTGCACTCAGGGTCCATGTAGTGTCTGCTACAACGTTATTGGCGTTCGCTGGTGTGAACTCAAAGTAACGACTCCCAGTATAGAACCTTAAATACCCAGTGTAGTCAGTATAGTCAAATGGATAAATGTTCAATTGTCTGTTATCAATTCCAATGTCCATAGCGGGCGCATTGGGCGATGCTTGATAAAGTGATACATAAGCCACGTTTTCAGGAAGACTATCTCCGTCATCATTATTACAGCTAGAAAGTATAAACACTGTGGCAACCAACATCATCATACTCCTCATCATTCCTTTGAAAGGAATCTTTTGCTTTGCATTTAATCTCATAATTCTGAATTTTTATTTGATTTAGGTTATTTATAAAGTTGAGCCTACTGTTTTAGTAGGCGGATATTCAATATTAAAACCACAAGTTTAATGCCATTGGCCTAAACGAAACCCAATGTTTTAACGCATCTGGCAGTGATTTTTATTGTAAAGTGGCCAATCAGTTTGACGGAGTGTTTCTACAATATATAAAGACAAGAAGCGGCAACTTAAAGTTGGAACTGACTCGGCCTTTCTCCCTATACCCACAGCAGGGTATATTTAATCCGAGTGCGTAGGTATTGATGCAACTGAGGGTTGACGGTAATTTTGAAAGGATAAAATCTTTCAAAAATTGTTCCTATGAAACTTAAATTAAACGCATCAAATTTTATTCAATTCTTCAAGCAAAAAGTATTACGGAATTCAAACCTTCTGTTTATAGTCTTTTTAGCGCTGTTTTTACAGGCCTGTGAAGATGATGATGTGGTTGATCCAGCGGTGAAAGCCTCTCAAAACCTGACTTTCACTAAAGTGATGGAGCCATCTAAGTTTGCTGCAGCCAATTCTATAAGTGTGAGTCCAAACGAGAGGTATATGATTTTCTCTTATGAAGAGAACACTACCGTAACACATTACTATTCTAAAGATGGAGGGGAAACAGCTCAAGAACTACCTGTTCATACTACAATTAGTAATAGAAACTGGTTCATTGAGACAAACATCACTAATGATGGACTATTTGTTTTTGCTGGAAGTGTTTACGATTTAGACAATGTGGTGGCTGGCTCTGCTGGGTTTACCCATGGTACTGCGGTTACCGAATCAGGTAAAGTGGTTTATATCAATCATATATTTAATCAAGGAAAGACATTTGAAATTTATGAGAATGGCGCCTACGTGAGCACAGGTGTGAAGTTGATCATTGACGAATCTAAATTCCTTGGTGTCTCTGGAGAAAAGCTTGGGTTTTTTGATGTGTATAACAAAACCATAGCTGAGTTTGATGTGAGCACAAAAACATATACAGAAACTAAACTCACCGACCTTAATTATAATGGGGTTCCGGGTACTGGGTTGAGGGCTAGTCAAATAAAAACAGCTTATAATCAAGGTTATTTTGCATATGCAAAAGATGGAGGTTGTATAATTATTTCACCCACGCGTGAATTTACTTATTACAGCTATCCGGTAGCTTATCAGAATTATCAAAACACACAAGAGCTAAAGCTTTTTGGTAATAGGGCTTATGTTAAAGTTTCGAATGGAAATGAAGCGCCTGTTATTCTTGAGGCCACAGGAGGAAGTATTACCGAAACCGACTATCAATTTCCTTTGAACAGGACGGGTAATAATATTTATACCCAAGGTTTTATTGAAAACGGTAGCTGTCTAAATAGTGGGATAATAAAGGAAACGAGTGGTAGTAAGGCATATTTGCCTTTAAACTTTAAGGAAGAATTATACCGAAAAGTACATGTGATCGATGGCTACATTTATTATAAAGATAAGGTGTACAAGAAGAGTGATAAAACCTTCGCTACCTCGCCAATTGGTACGATTCAGACTATTTATTATGATACTGATAAAACCTTTGCTTACACTAATATGGGCACTTTTACGAGCACAGATGGACTTAACTGGATCGAAAGGTCTACGACTCAGCCAAGACCCGCACTGATTACTAAAAGCAGTGCAGGAACATTTCACGGGCTTGGTGTTGCGGCATATAACTATACTGTGCCGGGAACTGGCTTTTCATCAATCAAATTTGACCAAAAAGGCTATACTTCTGCCAATGGGGTAGACTGGACTTTGACTCCTGGGTCAGTTAAAAATGGGCTAGGAAGCGGTGGGCCAAGCTTTATGAGCTCTACAGGTGTGGTGGTATATAATGAGAATACTAACCCGCAAGGTAATCAGGTTTTGGTAACGCATGTAAGCGAAGATTATGGGGTGAGTTATCAGATGACTCCTTCATCACAATTACCAGAAGGCTTTCGTACTTCCTTACATGAAACAAGGAATGGTAAATTCATTTCAGTGTTATTCGAGTTTAGTGGAGAAATGACGGTTTGGGTGTGCGACACGGCCAAAGGAGGCTGTACTTCTACTGTTTCAACTCCAGCCTTTAATAGCACGAGCTTGTATTCTGGAGGTGTCTCTAGTTATACTGGTAAAGACGAGTTTGTGGTTTCAACCCAAGATGGAGTATATGTCTCTAGCAGCTTTTGATGTGGAACGGAATCATTTGAATTGTAAATAAAATCGAAGGATATGAGGAAGATTCTAATATTAACAGGGGCGTTTTTCGTCATATCGATGAATTCGGTATTTGCGCAAATTTCAAAATCCATAGCTGATTATTCGCTTAATGGTAATGTGGTTGAGAGTCAAATTGATTGGTATAGATATGACAACGAAAGTAAGACCATTACCAAAATAAGAGAAACCTATGCCTTATTTGATGAGGCTGGGAGGCAAGTACAAGACAAAACTTTCGAAGTGCTGGAGGGTAGAAAAGTAGAGAATAGATACTCATGGAGTACGGATGGTTCACCAAGTGAAATGTTCAACGGGATGGAGTTCGATGGCGATGAGAAAAGCAACTTGGTTAAGTTTAGTCAGGTAAGGAGCGGACCGAAGTGGGTTACTTATGAGATTTCAACCGATACTGCACAGGTATATCAGTATGTCACTGGGTCGCCTGAAACACCAAGGGTGTTGATCGTATTCGATGGTAAAGGGGTAAAGAGAAGAATTGAAGACCATAAGTATTATCCAAATAGCACGGTTCCCAGTAGTATTAACATTACCCATGTTGAAGGCGATCGAAAGCTGGGGGCCGAGGAGATCGTGTTTGATGAGAATGGTTATAGAAAAAGCTATGAGCTAAAAGGGGAACGGAAAGAGACCTTATTTCGAGATGAGCATAACGCTGTTGTTAAATCCGTGATGGAAGTAGGAAATAAGCAATACACTAATTCTGAGAGTATTTATGAGTACGATGGACAGGACAATTGGACGAAGGTCTATCGAAAAAGGCTCGACCAAGAGGGGGAGGTGATTGAGGAACTTTATGGTTTTAAGAAAACTAAAATATGGAGGAAGCAACCTACTGGTTCTTTAGAACCGGATTATACGTTTGTCAAGAAGACTAACCCTATAAACAAATAGAATATGCCGGGTATACTCTCATGGGTGTTGATTTTAGCGGGGCTTTCAGTGCTCTTGTTGCTTGTTTATTATTTCCGTTCACCAGAGAAGGCCACTCCGAACATACATCGAGCGATTCCTTTTGTTGTGGCTGTCTTGGCCATTTGGTCCTTGTTTACCAGCTGGATGTGGTTTTATTATTTCAACTTGGTACTTAGTATGCCCACGCTGTTGATTGCTATTTCACTTAATTTTTGGGCGAGGCATAAGAAGTTTGACGAAAGATTAGTAAAGTTGAATTGGTATATAATCGGTGGGGCGCTTTTGTTGAGCCTTATAAGCTTTATCTTTTTTTTCATGCGATAATAGGTCTCATAGATCGATTACTTTGCTGTGTTAACTGAAAGCATATAAAACCTATTATAATAGGTTTTATATGCTTTTTTAATATTTAATACCTTTTATAATAGGTGTTTTGAAAATGAACCTTACCTTTGTTTAGTACGTTATACCTATTAGATTAGGTTTTATGTATCTATTTTGATTTAAAACCTATAGATTTAGGTGTATGAACTGGAAGAGGATGACAGATCAGGCCATTGTCGATGAGATGGGCAGGCGGGTCAAGCAGTTAAGGTTGCAGAAAAGGTATACTCAGAAAGAGCTGGCTCAAAATGCTGGGGTAAATATTAATACGATTCAAAATTTGGAATACGGGCGTTCCGTTACCTTGTCGGTATTAATTCAGGTGCTTCGTGCGCTCAAATCCCTCGATCAGCTCGATTACCTTATTCCAGAAGTGGTAGAAAGCCCAATGATGGTCATGGAGCGTGAGCTCAAACCTATGCAGCGGGTACGTAAATCCAAAAAGAAATAACCATGCTAGTATTAAGGGTAAAGGTTTGGGGTGAACTGGTGGGCGCTGTGCTTTGGAACGAACAAAGGCAGCTGGCTTCTTTTGAATTTGCTCCTGAGTTCGCAGAAGGGGTAACCGATTTAGCGCCACTCACCATGCCTTTGGAAGATATTAAACGGGGGGAGCGCATTTTTTCATTTCCGAATTTAAGCAAAGCTACCTATAGTGGTTTGCCAGGCTTACTTTCCGATTCCCTTCCCGATGCTTTTGGAAATCAGATCATTCGTTCTTGGCTGGCTTCTCAGGGGCGAGCGGTTAATTCGATCAATCCCATTGAAAAATTGGGTTACGTAGGTATTCGCGGTATGGGCGCATTGGAGTTTGAACCTGCTACTACGCCTTTTGGAATGCAGGTAAAGGACATTGAAGTGGAATCCTTGCTTTCGCTGACGAACAAAGTGCTCGAAGAAAGGCAAGCGGTAAACCTCAACCTGACAGCAGATGAGGAGCAAGCCATGACGGACTTGATTCGCGTAGGTACTTCGGCTGGTGGTCAGCGGCCCAAAGCAATTATTGGTTTCAACCCCAAAACGAAAGCGATTAAATCAGGGCAGTTCACTTTACCCAAGGGTTTTGATTATTACATGTTAAAATTTGATGGGGTAAACGAAGGAAGTTTAGCTGATCCAGCGGGTTATGGACGTATAGAAATGGCCTATCATTTAATGGCCAAGGATTGCGGAATCGATATGATGCCTTGCCAGCTTTTGGAAGAGAATGGCCGAGCGCATTTTATGACCCAGCGTTTCGATCGGGGAGAAGAGGGAGAGAAATTGCACATGCAAACTTTGTGTGCCATGGCGCATTACGATTTCATGATGTCTGGTTTGTATGGTTATGAAGATGCTTTTGCCGACATGCGTGAATTGAGGTTGCCATATCAGGATTTTGAGCAACAGTATTTGCGTATGGTGTTCAATGTAATCGCAAGAAACCAAGACGACCACACGAAGAACATTGCTTTTCTATTGCCCCAAGGGGGCGAATGGAGATTGTCGCCAGCCTATGATGTCAATTGGGCCTATAACCCTCAGGGTGACTGGACCAGTCAGCATCAAATGTCGATTAGGGGAAAGCGTGATAATTTTACGTTGGATGATCTATTGGCTTTCGCCAAGGAAAATTCCATCAAGAAGCCTCAGCAGTTAATCGATCAGGTGACTTCTATAGCGAATGATTGGCCCAAATACGCAATACAAACTGGGGTGGATAAAAGTAGGGCTTCCATCATTGGTAAAACCCACCGAAAGCTGAAATAGGATTTAGATTTGCTCTAGCTTGATGTGTACTGCCAGTAAGGGTTCATTACCCACCACTTTGGCGCAATGCCCATGCTTTTCGGTATCGAAAGAGATATGTTCGGGCAGGTAGTCTTTCGCAATAAACATGCTGCCAGTACCAAAGTTTTTATGTTCTCCATTCCGAAGTGCAATTCTTAAAATACCGCTTTGCACCAGAATCAAAGTAGGGTCGCCTGCCACATGCCAATCGCTTTCGTAGCCAACCTCGCTGGTCCGGATTCTTAGGTTCAGGGCATCAATTCTCTCGGTTAAATTCATTCCGCCCCGAGCATGCTGAGGAAAGTCTTCTTCGGAAAAAACGGTAACGAAACCTTCATTGACTGTGAGGGTAGGGATACTGATCATAAGGGTGAAGAACGTATATTTTCCAGTTAGTTAGGTCTAAAGTCTAAAAGAATCATTCAGTTATACTTAATAAAACCCCCTGATTCCTTTTCTGCTAGGCAGTTGAATCCTACCTTTGCCCGTAAGTGGGGTGCTTGCTAAATGGCAGGCTGAGATGATACCCAGGAGTACAGCTCCGTACCTGATCCAGATAATGCTGGCGTAGGGATTTCAAGGCTTTTACATGTCTGTAATGGTCTGGTTCATCTCCTCATTTCATTGAAAATAAAGAACAATGATCGAGGAATTTCTAACACAATTAACTTGGCTGCAAGGCCTAGGAACTCTTTTTGGCATCGTGCAGGTAATCCTAGCGCGCCAAAACAACATCAATACTTATTTATTCGGAATCGTGTCCATTCTACTGAGTATGTGGGTGCTTTATCAGAGCGCACTTTATGCCGATATTTTGCTGAATCTGTATTATTTGGTCATGAGTATTTACGGCTGGTTGTTCTGGAAATACGGTAAGCAGAAGGCGGAAACTCCCATTAGTAGCTCAACTCAATCGGAACACTTAAAAGCCATTGGGATAGTACTGGGCTGTTTTGGCCTGATGAGCTATTGGTTGTACTTCCATACGGACTCTGATGTGCCCATTTGGGATGCAATCGTAAGCGCTTTTGCTTGGGCGGGTATGTGGCTGATGGCCAGACGAAAGATTGAAAATTGGGTTTACCTCAATATCAGTAACATCATTTCTATTCCACTTTTGATGTATAAAGAGCTTTATATCTATGCGGGTATGTCGGTGTTCCTTTTCATAGTGGGCACCTCAGGGTATTTAAAATGGCGCAAATTAATGAATGAAGAAAATGGGAATGTATATGCAACAGCTTAAAGAATGGTGTAGCGATGCATCTGTATTCAGACAAGAAGTGCTGGACTGGATCGCCAAAGAAAACCTGTGGAATATTTGGGTTCCGAAAGCATTTGGAGGAAGAGAAATGGCCTTAACCGAAGGGCTTGAACAACTTCAATCATTGGCCAGAATTGATGGCAGCCTAGGCTGGACAGTAACCCTTTGCAGTGGAGCGAACTTCTTTATTGGGAATCTTCAGCCTGAAGTAGCCAAGGAACTGTTTGCTCAGGCTGCAATTTTTGGGGGAAGTGGAGGCATGTTTGGTTCTGCTGAAAAGGAGGAGAATAAATATCGACTGAACGGAACTTGGCGATATGCCACAGGTGCACCCTATTTAACGCACTTCACCTTAAATGCAAAAATTGTAGAAAATGGTGTCGAACAGGTGAGTGAAGACGGTTCACCCAAATTCCTCTCCTTTGTTATTCCGGCCAGCGAAGTCCACATCATTAATGACTGGAACACCATGGGGCTAAAGGCTTCTGCTACATATTCTTTCGAAGTGAAGGATGTAGTAGTCGGAGAAGAATACAGCTTTGTGTATAATCAGTTTCATCTTCCGCAGCCCATCTTCAAAACGCATTTTTCAGTATTCGCTGACCTCACCCTTTGGGTGAATTATGCTGGTATGGCGGAGCATTTTTTAGTAGAGGCTCAGGTAAAAGATGAGGCTCAGTTGATTGAATTAAAATCGGTAATTGATGCTGCAAATCAGCAAGTCTATGCCTTCGCTCAACAAGTAGAAAATCTGACTGCACAGTGTAATGAGTTTACTGAAGCCTTTATTCAGGAAGTGCACCAAACTGCTTCCATGTCGGTCAAAGCCTTATCTGCTGCTGTTATTGGTTTACAGCCCTATTTAGGTGTGAATGCAAGCAGAGAGAATGCAGTACTCAACCAGATCTTCAGAGATTATTTTACAGCTACTCAGCACCATATTTTTACAAGGTGAGTTTTTTTGTCGGTATCACAGATTGGATGGATTTCGGGATTACACGGATTTTCCACCAAGAGCCCGCCTTTGTTGTGTGTTCTTTACCAATAAACTGAAAGAGAATAGATATCTGTGCTATCCTTTAATCATAATAATCTGCGTTTCTACTTTTTTGTCTGCATCACTGATTAAATGGATTTCTGGATTGCTCAGATTATGAGGAGGTATGGTTTTCTTTGGTATCCTCAAATCGTTATAACCTGAGTTTCTAACCATTCACTAGGGTGTGGTGGTGTCGGCTTTGTCGTCAAGGTTCATAACAAACCTCTTAAAGAAGAGGCTCTTTTCTCCAAAATTGATGAGAAGTCCAACCTCAAACCTATAAGCACGCAAATAATTAAGAATTTGAGCTTTATGAACTTCTTCGAGTTTTGTAGTGGCCTTGAGCTCAACAAGCACTTTGTTTTCAACAATGAAGTCAGCTCTTCTGGTACCTATTGGTTCAGTACATTCTCTGTAAAAGATATATTGCTCTTGTTCTCTTTGGAAATTAAGGTTGGCCTGATTGAGTTCGTAGGCCAATGCTCGCTGATAGATCACCTCTTGAAATCCATTTCCTAAAAATGAATGAACTCTCATGGCCGCACCAATTATTTGATGGGTGAGCTCTTTGAATTGATAATATTCATCAGGCATAGTTAAATATAAACAGAAATCTGCTTCATATTTTATATCAGTATCATAGATTGAACTGATTTGTGGACTGAAAGGACTCTGCGGCATCCTGTAATCTTCGAAATCCGCGCTCCTTCCTTTCTTGTCTTTATCGCAGATTGATTGGATTTCACTGATTTTTAAATTGAGTAGACTTATACAGAAATCTGTGCCATCCTTTAATCCTTATAATCTGAGATACAAGCTGCTTACTTCCCGATACAAAACTTACTAAAAATATTCGCTAATAAGTCATCAGTAGTGATTTCGCCTGTGATCTCACCGAGGTAGTGGAGGCTTTGACGAATATCCATGGCTACAAAGTCATTAGTCACTTGGTTGTCAATACCTTCGATGACCGCAGTTAAAGAGTTTTTGGTCTGAAGCAGGGAGTCGTAATGACGGATGTTGGTGACTACCGTATCGCCTTTCTTGAACTTATCGAGGTTAACGAGTTCCAGAATACGAACTTTCAGCATTTCAACCTGTTCTGGGTCTTTGGCCGAAAGAAACAGCATATCAGGGTGCTGGCCTTGAAGCGTTTCAATAAAAGCAGGATCAGCTTTGTCGAGTTTGTTGGCCAGCTTTAAAAAGGGCACGCCAGCGTTTTCTAGAATATTGATTTCTTTGTTTACTTCCATAATAGAAGTGTCAGCCAAATCGAAAAGGTAAATGATGAGGGAAGCTGTTTTCATTTTAGCATGGGTGCGTTCTACACCCATGGCTTCGATAACATCGGTAGTTTCCCTCAAGCCAGCCGTATCGATAAAACGGAAGGCAATGCCGCCAATAATGATTTCATCTTCGATAAAGTCACGCGTAGTTCCGGCTATTTCAGAAACGATGGCTTTTTCCTCGTTCAGCAAGGCATTCAGTAGGGTAGACTTGCCTGCATTGGGTTTGCCTGCAATTACGGTCGGTACTCCGTTTTTGATCACATTCCCCAAATCAAAACTTTGGATCAGCGCATTGATCACTTTCAGGAGTCTATTGACCAAGTTGGTTAAATCCTCGCGGCTGGCGAACTCTACATCTTCTTCACCAAAATCAAGTTCAAGCTCAATCATGGAAGCAAAGTGAATCAGCTCTTCGCGAAGCTTTTTAATTTCATCAGAAAAACCACCACGCATTTGGTTGAGGGCGGTTTGGTGAGCCGCTTCCGAATCGGCATTGATCAGGTCGGCTACGGCTTCGGCTTGCGCCAAATCGAATTGGCCGTGCATAAAGGCCCGTTTGGTAAACTCACCAGGTTTGGCAGGCCGCGCACCTTTGCGAATTAACAGCTGGATAATTTGACGGATAATGTAACTCGATCCGTGGCATGAAATCTCAATAACGTTCTCTTTGGTAAAGGATTTTGGCGCAATGAAAAGGGAGATAAGCACTTCGTCCAGAATCTTATCGCCATCTCTGATTGTGCCAAAATGAATCGTATGAGATTCCTGTTTTGTGAGGTCTTTCCCCTTAAAAACCGCATTCGTAATGCTTATGGCCTCCTTTCCAGATAAACGGATTACGCCAATGGCACCCACGCCTTGTGGTGTGGCCAATGCGATAATGGTGTCTTCGTTTTGAGCTAGTGCGCGCATGGGGGCAAAGGTAGTTGGAATTTGATAATTAGGCATCTTCATTTCTAATAAGCTCTATTCGGCTAGCTTCATTATATTGAAACTTATTTAGTAAAATGAACTGGATACAAACCCATTATAAGAGTCTCTTGATTGCGTTGAGTTGTTTTATGGCCTTTGTGGTTTTTGAGGCGTTTCAGCAATTGTTTTATGCTGAAAACTTCAATAATGGGGTGCCTATGGATGTCACATTTTCGGAGGTGCTCAAAGGCGGCATGCTGCGCTGGGGACTCTGGTTGGCTACTTCTGTTGGCTTGGTGTACTACGTTCGCAAGTTTCCGGTAAAGTCGGGTTATGAGCTGGTTCGTAAGCTTTTGGCTTATGGAGGTCTGCTGCTTTTAGTTTTGCTGCTTGATATTGCTTTGGCCGCTTTGGTCAATATGCCAGCTGATGAAAAGAGCTGGTCTGTTTTTACCGAATTGTTCCAGTTTTACTTCTTTCATAAAGCGCCCATTGTTTTCGTTTTTCTGGTGGTGGTTATTCTCCTCGTTCATTTTTTTCAGTATAAATCTGAAATTGAAGTTTACATCCAAGAACTGGGGGATCTGAAGAACACTAATTCTAAGCTGTATAAGCAGATGAAAACTACAGAGCGTAATGTCATGGATACTGCCAAGGTAATTCAGGTAAGGGTAGGGAATCGGTCGCAAATTGTGCCGCTTGAGCATATTGTTTGGATTGAAGCGGACGATTATTGTGTGAAAATCCATGACCAGCAAGGAAAGGCCTATACACTTCGTAACTCCCTTAAAAGCTTAGAAGAGAAGCTTCCATCAGATTATTTCCAACGGATTCACCGCAGGTCAATCGTCAACTTAAAGTTTATAGAGCGGATCGAATGGGGGCCTTCGGCTTCGGTTACTATGCAGAATGGGCTGGAGTTGCCTTTGGCGCAGTCGCGAATTAAGTCGGTAAAGGAGGCAATGAACTAAGAAAGACCTTGGCTTTACTGCATTTGTATTGGGCTTCACTGCAAAATCCTTGGCTCAATTGGCTTTTAAGGCCATTATTGAAGAAAAAAGGTCATGCAAAAATTATCAATCTCTATTCTGTTCAGTGCTTTGTTGTTCATGGGGCTTTCTCTACACGCACAAAAATTGTCGTTCCCTTTTGAGCCTTCGGCTGAAAACCCATTTGGTTTGCCAAACCCTGAGGCCAATCCTGCCATTAAAGATTTCGCGCCCATGATTGGTTTGTGTAATTGCGTTTCTCAAGGTAGAAATGCAGACCAAACTTGGGCAGAACCCGAAGCGATGACTTGGCGCTTTAAGTACGTCATGAATGGGATGGCGGTTCAGGACGAAACGCTCAAGACGAATGGAGTTCATTCGGGCAGCATTCGGCAGTTCAATAGCGACAGCCTTAAGTGGTATGTCCATTATTACACCTCCAATGTTGCTGTGGCTACTTTGCCTGCTTGGGAAGGAAAGAGTGTAGCAGAGAAGGGTAAAAAGGTGTTTTATAAGGAACAAAAAGCACCTAATGGAGCAGATGGCTTTTTCCGATTGACCTTCTATGATATTACTGATGAGGGTTACAAATGGATTGGGGAATGGGTGGATAAAGCCGAATCCATAATTTTCCCCACTTGGAAAATAGACTGCACAAAAATCAAAGACTTAGGCCTCAGAAAGTAAGATGTTCTCGGCTACGGTAGGGGAGATCGTAATCGTTTTCTTGCCGTCAATGGTTACGTCTACCGAGCCGTCAAACTCCATTCTGTCCACAATCTGTAATCTTGTACCGATGGAGATGCCCACTTTATCCAAGTACTTTAAAAATGAAGCACTGGAGCCATTGACACCTACCACAATACCAGCTGTGCCCACAGGGAGTTGGGTAATGGGGTCTTTTCGCTTTTCAATCAGCTGGCCGTTTTCGTCTGGAATAGGATCGCCATGTGGATCGAATTTTGGGAAGCCCAAAAATTCATCCAGTCGCTGAATGAGTAGGGGAGATTTGATGTGCTCTAACTGTTCGGCCACTTCGTCCAATTGATCCCATTGAAAGTTGAGTTTTTCTACCAAAAACACCTTCCATATTCTGTGTTGCCGAATGACATGCAGGGCTTTGATCTTACCTTTTCCCGAAACATTTACACCTCTGTACTTTTGATAATCGACCATCTTTTTTTCGGACAGTCGCTTGATCATATCGCTTACCGAAGCAGGGGCGGTTTTCATTTCTTCCGCCAAAGAATTGGTGTTCACGGAACGTTTCCCAGCTTCTGAAAGATGGTAAATGGCTTTTAAATAATTCTCTTCAACAAAGCTTAACATAGGAGTGTATCGGGCTAAGGATAATGATTGATTACAGCGTAAATATAGTATTTAGATTAGTCTAATAAAAATTTATATATAAACTAAATTTAGTCAAAATGCACATTTATAACTTGTTTACAATGAGTTGGCTATTATTAAAATAATCTTTCGATTAACCTAAATTTTGAATTTACTGAATTTGGCAATGAAAGTGAGGAATCTAGACTCCTCACTTTCCCATAGACTAGACTTGGTGTCTCCTTGGGTATAGAAGCTAGAATCCTTCATTAAGGCGAGGGTTTTGTTTGGGTCGAAATGATTAGGGTTTATTGGTATAGCTGAATTGAATTCATCGCAAAATTTAACCCAGGTAGGGTTGTTTAAAAGCAGCATAGGGAGTTTGTTAGCGCTATATTCAAACAAGCGAGTCAGTATTTTATCATCGTTTATGCCGTTGTTTGGTTTTTTGAGCACAAAGCCAAAGTTCGCTTCTTTGATTTCTTGAATGATTTGCTGGTGAGGGACAAGGAAGTCACCACCAATCAATTCTATGTATTCTTTGGCTTTTATGGCCTCTTGCAGCTTTAAAAGATCTTTTTTAAGCGCGCAG
The DNA here is from genome assembly GCF_001592935.1 of Roseivirga echinicomitans. Classification (GTDB taxonomy): domain Bacteria; phylum Bacteroidota; class Bacteroidia; order Cytophagales; family Cyclobacteriaceae; genus Roseivirga; species Roseivirga echinicomitans. The sequence goes on along the minus strand of NZ_LRDB01000045.1, from coordinate 80,092 downwards.
TAACCAATGATTCGCAATCTTATGCTGGAATCAATCTGGTGAAGCTGATCTGTAATTTCAATGGCTTCGAATATTCCGTTCGAAGCTGAAATGGTACCTGAATACAGCAAAACGATGTTTTCTGAATTTGCTTTTGACTCACTTTCAACCACTTCAAAAGGCATAAACTTGTTTTCGATCACGATGGATTTATGGGCAGGAACAAAGCCTAATTGTTTACTGTATATCCTCTCTGCCAAGATAAAACCGTCAAAGAATGGTTTGGTGATCAACTCTTTCGCCCGAACGTAGGCTGCTAATAGAGGCCTTAGTATGGGGGTGAATACGTTCGTGTTCTGAATGTTCTTTACGTAGTTTTCTCTGATATCATAGATGATTCTCCCACCAAATAATATTCTGTATATAGAGGTAACTATCAGTAATTCATGTGTATTACATATTATGATTTGAGGTTTTACTTTAAGATAGGTTTTGAATATTTTTGAAGGACTTGTGATTCGATCGAAGGACATTCTTCCGAAAGGTCCGTGGGAATAAAAATGAATTGAATCGTGGGTTAACGTATTTTTTGAGCTAAAGCCTATGATATTAACCTCATATTCGTTTGTTTTCGCCAGAGAAACACCAAACTTCTCAAACATGCGAGAATCGTCAATAGGCTTTAAAGTAGAAGCTATAAGAAGTTTGGTCTTGTTCATAAACATTCGAATTTATTGAAAATTTCTAACTACTGATGGAGGCATTAAAGAAGATCATTGAAGCGGCTTGGGATAACCGAGAATTATTGAAAGAAAAGCAAACGATTTTGGCTGTTAAAACAGTGATCGAAGATCTTGATAGCGGAACCATTCGTGTTGCTGAACCGACCGTGGACGGATGGCAGGTAAATGAGTGGATTAAGAAAGCGGTAATCCTATATTTCCCCTTGCAGAAAATGCAAACTATCGAAGTTGGTCCATTTGAGTTTCATGATAAGATACGATTGAAAACAGGTTATGCGAGCAAGGGAATCCGTGTGGTACCTCATGCTGTTGCTCGTTATGGTGCATACATAAGCAGTGGTGTAGTAATGATGCCGTCATATGTGAATATTGGTGCTTATGTAGATGCAGGTACTATGATCGATACATGGGCAACTGTGGGCAGTTGTGCTCAAATTGGTAAAGATGTACACCTTAGTGGGGGAGTTGGGATTGGCGGAGTGCTAGAGCCCGTACAGGCGGCTCCAGTGATTATAGAAGATGGAGCTTTTATTGGTTCTCGTTGTATCGTGGTAGAAGGAGTGAGGGTTGGGAAAGAAGCCGTTTTAGGCGCAAATGTTACTTTAACGGGCAGTTCTAAAATTATTGATGTAACAGGAGATACCCCAGTAATATACAAAGGCTATGTGCCGGAAAGGTCGGTGGTGATTCCAGGTTCTTATGCAAAAGAGTTTCCCGCAGGCACTTATAATGTTCCTGCTGCATTGATTATTGGGCAGAGAAAAGAGAGCACCGACAAAAAAACTTCCCTGAACGAAGCCTTGCGTGAAAATAATGTTGCTGTGTAAAAACGGGAAGGAATCTCCCAAATCGAGAGAGTAATTAATAATGATATTTTTATAAGTCACTGAAATTCAGTGACTTATTTTTTGGTCTCAGCTTTGCAATACTTTCAGTGTTGTTTTGAGTTGACCATATTGTGGTTGGGTAGAGTGCTTTCACGCTACCTAGGGAAGGGCCTTCGGGCCCTTCTTCTGTTAAAAACATTGTTGTATTCCGTATAAACAAATACTTTTGCAGCCTTTAAACCATTTATGGCTGAATCAATCTTAAATGTTGTTTGAAACGGATTCATTCTTATAAAACCATTTATATCACATTCAATGAAAAATCGCTTATCTCTTTTGGTCTTAGTCTTTACGACTTTCTTATTTTCTTGTAACGATGATGTTACCAGAAAAGGAGATCAGCTTTATAATGAAGGGAATTACAAAGAGGCGGTAGATGCCTATACGGAATACCTTAAAACCAATCCAAAGGACATTAAATCACTGTATAACCGCGGAAGGGCTTATGAAGAGATGAAGGAATTGGTAAATGCCAAGAATGATTTTATAAGCGTTTTAGACATTGATGGAGATAATCTAAATGCCAATTTGAGCATGGGGAAGTATTGGTACAATCAAAAAGACTTCAACAAAGCCATCATATTTTTTGATAAAGTGATTGAACTGGATGGTGTTCGTTCGGATGCTTATATGCTCAGAGGCAGAAGCTATCATCAAAAGGGTGAATTCGACAAAGCAATGGAAAACTACAATCAATCGATTAACTTTGATAATGACAATGCTGAGGCATTCCTTTATAGGGGAGCGCTTAAAGTGGCCTTAACTCAAACCAAATCTGCTTGTCAGGATTTCACTAGATCTAGTGCTTTAGGCTCTTCTGAAGCTTCAGAGGCACTCGCAAAGCATTGTCGTTAGATTTTAATAATTCATTAAAACCATTTCGAAATCATTAAACTTCCTTCTAGGGCATTTTCTAGTTCATCTGAAATGCCAGGGAAAAAGTCCAATCCCGTCAACTGTTCTACGCTGTCGATTGTGACAACAAAAGACGAAAGTGGGGCAGAGCTCGCTTCATTCTTTATTAAGAAGGCAATGGCTTTAATCTCTGGTTTCCTCATGTCAAGAATGATCTTGTAGTAGTATTCAGGAACTGAGACTTGGTTCAAACCTATGGTTTTGTATTTTTTGTTCAATACAGGGCCTGTGACCACATAAATCTGATTGTTTTCCATGGCCCAAGTCCTTACTTGGTCTTCTAATTTCTTCCAAACACCGCGGTTAAAAGAAGGGTCTTGCGGACTCATATTGCTCATAAAGAAAGATTGACTTAAAGCGAATTCGCTATAAGAGAAATCTGCAGCAGGGGCCAAGTGCCCACGATCATAACCGCTTTCTTTATAATCCTCTAAAGCAGCTGAACTCGTTTTTATTCTAGTATCTGCTCTGAAATCATCTTTTCTTTCAAAAGTGGTTTGCTTTAAACTGTCGGCATATAAGATGTAAGCTACCCATAATGCTTGTTCATGTTCTTCGCTATAACGCAAAGTGTAATAAGGTCTTTCTACAATGGCCTGAGATGCCTCATATGCTGGCCAGGCAAAATCGAATGCTTTGGTGAAGTAGAGGTCGTAAGTATCAAAATCAACTTTGCTACCTTCCTGCTTTGGGTGGTTTTCATTTTCTGACTTTGGAATTTCTTGCTTTGGGTCAATTTTTTCTGGCACTAAAACAGGGTTTACTTCTTCATCAAAGAATGAAGGAATTAGCTTTTCCTCCTTGATGGCCAAGTAGCCATAACCTAAACCGATAAGGATAATTAGCCCTAATGAGAACTTCCAGAGGTTAAAACCTCCTTTTTGTCCCTTTCTTCCCGAAGTGGTTTTCTTTTTTGTTGTACCCCGACTTGAAACTGCTGCCTTTCGTTTTGCCATGCCCTGTTCTGATTTCCCGCAATGATAAAGATATTTTTCTTGAGGGGACTTTTTTTAATTCACTAAATTACTTTTCGTTTTATGAACCAAATTAACCACAATAGATGAAAGAAGTTAGAATCAAACCACAAACAAAGTGGCCAAAACACCTTTCTTGGTGTCTCTGTTGCCTCATTTTAATGTATTCAAGCTTTACCCTGCAAGCCAATTACAATTGGCAAGAAGAGGAGCAAGATACAACTGGTCAAACTACATTTAAGGGTTTGCCGCTAAAGGCCGAACGTACCTTGGAGTTTAATACAACAGAAGGCACATGGCTGTCGCTGGACATAAGCCCTAACGGCCAAACCATCATTTTTGATATGCTGGGCGACATTTATACAATGCCATTTAAAGGAGGTCAAACCACTCGAATTACCGATGGAATGGCATACGATACTCACCCCAAGTTTAGTCCTGATGGAAAAAGCGTTGTGTTCACTTCCGACAGAAGTGGGAATGACAATATCTGGACGATGGAGTTGGAATCGAAGGAAACCAAGCAAATCACCAAAAGTGAAAACGAAAATTTCCAATCTGCTGACTGGTCACCTGACGGAGATTACATAGTGACTTCTAGAGGAAGAAGAAATCTGAAACTATTCATGTACCACAAAAATGGTGGTGGAGGTTTTGAGTTGATTAAAGAACCTGCTGGCTTGAAGCTTGTTGAGCCGGCTTTTAGTGCTGATGGCCGTTATATTTACTATTCTCAACGTAACGGAGCTTGGAATTACAATGCTCAATTGCCTCAATATCAGGTGGGAATGTATGACCGGGATAACGGAGAAAGATCAACAATTACTTCCCGTTACGGCTCAGCATTTACGCCAACTCTATCGCCAGATGGAAAGTATTTGGTGTACGGTTCGCGCTACGAAGAGCAAACAGGTTTGGTTTTGCGAGACCTTAAATCTGGAGATGAACGCTGGTTGGCTTACCCTGTTCAGCGTGATGATCAAGAGTCTATTGCACCATTGGGCGTTTTGCCAGCCATGACTTTTACGCCAGACAGTAAAGAGCTATTGGCCTCTTATGGAGGTAAAATATGGAGGATTCCTGTGGCGGGTGGTGCTGCAAAAGAAATTCCATTCCAAGTGGATGTGGAACTAGAAATGGGGCCTAGGTTGAAATTCAATTATCCAATTTCTGATGATGAAAACATGTTGGTCACCCAAATCAGGGATGCCGTGCCTTCTCCCGATGGAAAGAGAATGGTGTTTACCGCTTTGAATAGGCTTTATGTAATGGACATTCCTTCGGGCAGCCCAAGAAGAATTACCGATTTTGAAATGACGGAAGCCATGCCTACATGGTCGCCCGATGGTAAATCTATTGCCTTTGTCTCTTGGTCTGAAACGGATGGCGGAAGTATTTATAAGCTGTTGATGGATGGCAGGGCTAAACCTGTGAAGCTCACCAAAGAGTCTGCTATTTATACTGCACCAGCATGGAATAAGAATGGTAAAATTGTTTTCACGAAAGGAAGTGCCCAAAACATGAAAGATGCTGAAGGGCCTTCTGCACCAAGAGCTGCCGAAGATTTGGCTTGGATTAGCGAGAATGGAGGCGATGTTAATTTTATCATGAAAACCAATGGCCGTGGCAATCCTCATTTTGTTAAAAACGATGATAGGATTTACTTGAGCAGCGGAAGAGGTTTGAGCTCGGTAAGATGGGACGGAACGGATGAAAAGAATTTAGTCATCATCACCGGAATTACTACATACGGATCCAATCCAGCGGATGACCATTTGGGAGCGGCAGCAAATAATACTGCTTTGAGCGAAACAGACAACTGGCGTGAAAATAATCCTCCAGCCCGTGCGAGTGAAATCTATATGGCGCCTGAAGGAGATAAGGCCATGGCGGTGATCAACAATGATATTTACATTGTGACGGTACCTAAGTTGGGGCAAACCCCAACCATTTCTGTAGCCAGTCCAGAGTCGGCTCAATTTCCGGCTAAGAAACTGACTGAAATAGGAGGTGAATTCGCTAAGTGGTCTGCTGATGCTAAGAAGGTGCATTGGAGCATTGGTAAAGCCCATTTCATTTATGACTTAGAAAAAGGGGAAGCTTATTCAGATTCTGTCGCTACGGCCAAAAAGGCCAAAGAGAAGGCTGATAAAGAGAAAACTGAGGAGGAAAAGAAAGAAGAAAAGGCTGACGAGAAGAAGGATGAAAAGAAAGAAGAAGCCACTTTTGAACCTGTTGAGTTTAATGTAGAAGTGAAAGTCAAGAAAGACATTCCGAAAGGCACGGCCCTCTTAAAGGGTGCTCGAATCATCACCATGAAGGGTGATCAAGTAATCGAGAATGGCGATATCCTTATTGAGAATGCGCGAATCAAAGCTGTTGGTGCTTCAGGCACACTTTCAGTACCAAGAGGAACAGAAACCATTGATATGACGGGTAAAACTATTGTTCCTGGCTTTATAGATACGCATGCACACATGTGGCCAGCATGGGGGTTAGAAAAAAATGAGGTTTGGATTTACGCAGCTAATTTGGTCTATGGTGTTACTGCCACACGTGATCCTCAAACTGCCACCACCGATGTGTTGACCTATTCCGATATGGTGGAGACTGGGCAAATCCCTGGCCCTAGAATATACTCTACAGGCCCTGGAGTAGGCTATTGGGCTTACAATTTAAAGAGCCTTGAGCAAACCCGAAAGGTGTTGAAGCAGTACTCTGAGTACTACGACACTAAATCCATTAAGATGTATTTGGTAGGGAACAGAAAGCAACGCCAATGGGTAATTCAGGCGGCCAAAGAACAAGAGCTAATGCCAACTACCGAAGGTGGACTGGATTTCAAACTGAACATGACCCAAATGCTTGATGGTTACCCTGGGCACGAACATTCGTTTCCAATTGCACCTTTATACAAAGATGTAATTCAGTCGGTGGCTCAGTCCAAAATGGCTTATACATCTACTTTGTTGGTGTCTTATGGAGGCCCTTGGGCTGAAAACTACTATTACTCTAGAGAGAATCCGTATAACGATCCTAAATTGAGCTTTTTCACGCCCTACAATGAATTGGCGGCTAAATCTAGAAGAAGACCAGGGTGGTTTATGGATGAAGAGCATGTGTTTAAAAAGCATGCCGTTGGAGTGAAAGATGTAGTTGAAAATGGCGGCTTGGCGGGAGTTGGCAGTCATGGTCAGTTACAAGGTTTGGGTTATCATTGGGAATTGTGGTCTATCGCTTCTGGTGGAATGAGAAATATTGATGCACTAAAAACAGCTACAATTCTTGGAGCCACGGCACTAGGTTTAGAAGGTGACTTGGGTTCGATTGAGGTAGGTAAACTTGCCGACTTGGTGATTCTAGATAAAAATCCGTTGGAAAACATTCGAAATACAAACACTATTATTCAAGTAATGAAGAACGGAAGGTTGTACAATGGAAATACGCTGGATGAAGTTTACCCAAGAAAGCAGAAAGCAGGGCCTTTCAATTGGCATACTTCAAAGCCAATGAATTTACCAGGGATTAAAAAATAGATCAGAGACTTCAACTAACCCCAGTTGAAAAGCTGGGGTTTTTTAGTGCCTCATTTCTTAATCTTTCTTAATTTCAATTTTAGAATTACACTTAGAGGTTAGGGTGCTCCTTAATTCACGAACGTAAAAAATATACTATGCGAAAAATATATATTCTGTTTGCCTTAGTCGCAATCATCATCGCTTCGCCATTAATGGCACAAACTGATAAAATCGAAAAGAAACTGATTCAGTATGTAGACAGCCACAATGATGAATACTTGAGTTTGCTGAAGGAGTTGATCAATATCAATAGCGGCACCATGAATTTCAGAGGTGTTCGTCAGGTTGGCGATGTGCTCATGGAGAAGTTCAAGGCTTTAGGCATGGAAGTAGAATGGGTAGATGGATCGTCATTCAATCGCGCTGGCCATTTAGTAGCGCGAATTGAAGGTGGAAAGGGAAAGAAGATTTTAATGATCGGTCACTTAGATACGGTTTTTGAACCAGACAGCCCCAATCAGAAATGGTCTCAAGTAGATGAAAACACCATCAAAGGCCCGGGTATTGCCGACATGAAAGGAGGGGATGTAATTATTCTTCAATCGTTGGCAGCTTTGCATAGTGCTGGTTTGTTGAAGGACATGAACATAACCGTAGTGATGACAGGTGATGAAGAGCTTTCAGGAAGTCCCCTTTCTGAATCGAAAAAAGCATTGATCGAAGCTGCAAAATGGGCTGATGTCGCTTTGGGCTTTGAAAACGGAGACGGAAACCCAGCTACGGTAAACGTAGCCAGAAGAAGTTCTTCCGGATGGACATTAACAGTAACGGGCAATGCTTCACATTCCTCTCAAATCTTCAAGCCAAAAGTAGGAGCAGGTGCTATTTACGAGGCCTCTAGAATTCTATATCAGTTTTATGATGAATTGGCTGGTGAGGAATATTTAACCTTCAATCCAGGAATGATTGCAGGTGGAACAGAAGTAGACTATAACAAATCGGAAAATACTGGAACTGCTTTTGGAAAGAACAATGTGGTCTCTAAAGATGTAACGGTAACGGGTGACATTCGTGCCTTAACACCAGAGCAAATTACAAGAACCCAAGAAATCATGAAGCGAATCGTGGCCAAGCATTTACCAGGTACTAAGGCTACTATCACCTTTGCTGAAGGTTATCCTCCTTTTGCGCCAACGGAAGGGAATTATCAGTTGATGAACCTCTTTAGCGAAGTGAGTAAAGATTTGGGTTTTGGGGAAGTGACATCAGTAAATCCTGCCGATGCTGGTGCAGCCGATATTTCTTTCACTTCGGGCCATATCGAAATGGGAATTGATGCCATGGGAATGTCAGGTGCTGACGATCATACGATCAATGAAACGGGTGACCTTCGCGCTTTGCCAAAGCAATCAAAAAGAGCGGCCGTTTTGATTTATAGACTAAATAAGGGTGTGGATTTAAAAACTAAAAAATAAGTAAACCTGAATTTGTAAGTTTTGGAGGCCACACAATAATGTGGCTTCTGAGAGCTTACTTGACAGCCTTTGTTCTTAACCGAACTAAACCCAAAAACAGTATTCCAATACCAACTCCTAAAAGTGCTCCACTTAGAAAATCTGATGTAGAAGCAAAGTGTGTTATGAATTGACTAACAACAATAACAGACATGCCAGCCACAGTGAGGATAAGTGATTTCTTTTTCATATTCCTAGGTGGTATTTAAATTTCGATCTAAAGTAGAAAAAAGGAGTTAACCTTCAAAATTAGACCTCTAATCAGGTTCGTTATCATCCAACTGACTTCGTCCCATCAGTTTTACAATAAGGTCGGCATCTGGAATTTGGGCCAGTATTACTCTTGCCAATACAATCAAAGGTACAGAGAGTAGCATTCCAGCAATTCCCCATATATAGCCCCAGATTACAAGTCCTAAAATGACTGCTACTGTATTTAAGGCCACTTTAGACCCCATCATCAGCGGCTCAACCACATTCCCCCAAACAAACTGTGTGGCAATTAGAAGTAAGATGAAAAACAGATAACTCGTACCATTGTCAATCTGAATAAGCCCTAACAGAACAGGAGGGATGGTGGCCATAATTGATCCAACGGTAGGAATGAAATTGAGCATAAAGGCCAAGAACCCCCAGAATAGAGCGAAATCTACTCCAAAACCCCAACAAATAAGTCCAAAGAAAGCACCAGTACTTAAGCTGGTGAAAAACTTCACCTTCATGTAACTCGCTACTGCATCTTTAATTTCTACAAAAGCCTTAAGCAAACGTTGTTTCCCAATGTCATCATCTCCCTCTAAATAGTTGATGTATTTTTCATACTTAACAATACTGCCCAAAACGGCCACCAAATAAATGGCTGAAAGCACAAGGTTAAAAACAAAATTCCCTACTTCAGTAGCTACCATGCCAGAGGTGTTTAGCATCATTTCAGGAGAAAGAATTTGGTATAAAGTCTCAGTAAAGTCACGCTCTTTTAAAGCGGAAAACCCTGGGATACTTTCAAACTGAATGACCAAACCGTTTAATCTACTCCCAATCTGCGTTAAGAGTTTATCTTTCTGATCTACAATTTGTAAGCCCGTATCGAACACGATAAGTCCAACTAAAAAGACAAAACCGAGGGTAAGTACCGTTATCACGATAATACTGAGCATATAAGGCCAGTTTTTTTTATCCAAATACGCAATGACAGGTTGGAGAAGAATGCCAATGAAAATGGCGAAGGTCAATGGAATTAAAAGTGCGGATAATTCTTTGATTACGAGCACGATGACAATGCCCATAAAAAGTAGAAGTACGTTTTTAATTGTTACAATATCGTTGTCGGGAAGCATATAATCGGATTTACCGAAAAGTACGGAAAAATGAAGAATCGACCCGCCTTCATCGAAATTTTCATACTCTTATAAGGTGGGCATGGGTTTATATATTAAATTTGTACATTGAATCAACTAAATTAATGCTTTTGGAATTCGAACAACCAATTGTCAGACTTGAAGAGAAACTTGCTGAAATGAAGGAGCTTGCTGAACACAGCAAAGTGAACGTTAGCGAGGACATAAAATCTCTAGAAAAGAAAATCCAAACCCTCAAGGAGGAAACTTATAAGAACTTAACCAGATGGCAGAGAGTACAACTTTCGCGTCATCCAGAAAGGCCTTATACACTGGATTATATATATAGTATTACCGATGACTTTATCGAGCTGTTTGGAGACCGAACGGTGAAAGATGATAAGGCCATGGTGGGCGGACTGGGTACCCTTGATGGTCAAACAGTAATGTTTATTGGCCAACAAAAAGGTAGAAATACCAAGCAGCGCCAAATGCGTAATTTCGGTATGGCCAACCCAGAAGGCTATCGAAAGGCGCTTCGCTTAATGAAGATGGCTGAGAAATTCAACATTCCAATTGTTACTTTGATCGACACCCCTGGAGCATATCCAGGTTTCGAAGCAGAGGAGCGGGGCCAAGGCGAAGCCATTGCCAGGAATATTCGAGATATGTTTATGCTTAAAGTGCCTGTTATCTGTATCATAATTGGTGAAGGTGCTTCGGGTGGAGCTTTAGGGATTGCGATTGGCGATAGGGTATTGATGTTGGAAAACACTTGGTACTCCGTTATTTCTCCTGAATCATGCTCTTCTATTTTATGGAGAAGCTGGGATTATAAGGAGCAAGCAGCCGAAGCGTTGAAGCTCACAGCGCAAGACATGAAAGGCTTTGGCCTAATTGATGGAATTATCAAAGAACCGCTTGGCGGAGCACACCGAAATATTCAGTGGATGTGTAACGAACTGAAAAAGAATATTCTAGATGAACTGAAAGCGTTGAGTGCAATGGATGCCAATAAACGAATCGATTCACGTATCGAAAAATTCTCGGACATGGGCTCTGTGATAGAGTAAAAGACAAAGATATTCTGATTGAAGAACCACAAGGCCAACGCTTTGTGGTTCTTTTGTTTTTAGCTACTTTCCGTTATAAATAAACTAGTATGGCTAAAAGTAAAATCAATTGGCAAAATCACTTTATAGAGCTTTTGGTAGTGGTGATTGGTATTTCCATTGCCTTTGGTATGGAGAATTGGGCAGAAAAAAGAAGAGACAGAGAGACTCAGATCAACTACTTAACTTCTTTAAGGGATGATATCACGAATGACAACACCGAGTTGAACCACATTTTGGATTCATCCAAAGTGCTTAGTCGTAATATCGATTTCTTGATGCGTTTTGTTTATGCCAGTGGCCCATTAGAAGATTTAAAATATGGTCACATAACGAGTACTTATGCAGCGCCTTATTTTAATGCTAAGGACGGAACATATCACTCACTAGTCAATTCTGGCTCTTTAGATATGATTAGCAACTATAAGCTCAGGGCATCTATTACGGATCTATACAATTTTCATTATGACGAAATTTCTAAAGCAGATGACTTTATTCATGACTTGGTAAATGGGCAAATCTACCCTTATATGATTGAAAATATTCAGTTTGGAAGTGTACAATTTGGTCAGAATGAGATACTAGATGATAGGCCTCTAAAGAATAATAAGGTGAGAAATATGATAGGAAGCTATACTAACCTATTGAAGGAAAGAGATGCCATTTACGGCTTAACTTCTAATAAGTGCGATAGCCTGCTGATTGAGATTAATTCTGAATTAGCAAAGTTGAAGTAGATTTCGTCCAAGCTTTGAACCAAAGCGAAAAAAGTGCGACCTTTAAAACCATATATACTTATATATTATTAGGAATAAGGCAAAACGAACAACATGCAACTCAACCTCATTGAAGAATTTTTATTAATAGCCCTTGATGACGAAAAAGGTCAATTCGTTATCGATTCAACTCATTTGTACTACGGTTTTGCTGGATCCATTTTGTTAGAAATGGCGCTTCGCGAAAAGATTGATGTATCTGGCGATAAGCTTAAGCTTACCCACGATGAATATGAAGTGGAAATGGTCATCAATAAAGTGATTGACCAGATAAAAGCCTCTAAGCCTCGCAAACTGAAAAACTGGATAGAGCTTATAGCCAAGCAGGCTAAAGAGCTTAAAGAAGACACCTTACTTGAACTTCAGAACAAAGGGATTTTACGTAAGGAGGAGCACAAGATCCTCTGGATTATTCCTAACAATAAGTACCCAACCACCAATATTACACCTGAGAATAAAGTGAGACAGCGTTTGAGTGATGTAATGCTTCGCGGAGCAAAATCAGAGGCGCGTGATGTAATGCTTTTAAGCCTAATTGATGTGTCAGACCTTACTAAGGAGGCTTTTCGCGACAATGAAGAGTATAGGGTGGTGAAGAAGAGAATTAAGGAAGTTACTCAGGATATTAAAATTAGCCAGAGCGTGAACAAAAGTATCCGCGAAATTCAAGCGGCCATTATGGTGGCCATGATGTCGGCCATTATTGTAACGACTACGATTAATACTCCTTCAAATTAACCATTAAGGTAAATCAACTACCCTTCAACTATGCCATGGATAAAGTCCGAATTTCCGATTTTTGAGACCGCAAGAAAAGAGGGTAGACCACTGATTTTTTTAGATAACGCTTCCACCACCCAAAAGCCTCAATGTGTAATTGATGCCATTGCTGGGTTCTATGCTGGTTATTATGCGAATGTAGGGCGAGGCTTGTATTGGCCCGCTACGGCTGCTTCTTCTGGTTATGATCAAGCACGTGAGAAAGTGAGAGTATTTATCGGTGCTTCGTCTAAAAAGGAAGTGATTTTTACTTCGGGAACTACAGATGCTGTCAATAAAGTAGTCAACTCTTTTCTATTGCCACGGTTGGAACAAGGCGATGAAGTGCTGGTTTCAGAAATGGAGCATCATAGTAATTTCGTTCCGTGGCAGCATGCTTGTCAATCAAAGGGTGCACAACTGAAAGTGATACCGCTAGATGCTGGGCTGAACTTGGACCTTAGCAAACTTGCTTCAATGCTAACGGATAAGGTGAAAGTATTGGCCGTTACGGCCATTTCCAATACGCTGGGGGTGAAGAATGATTTGAAGAAGATCATAAAACTGGCTCATCAATATAACATTAAGGTTTTTGTAGATGCCGCACAATTGCCCCTATCAGCAAAGATTAATGTTCAGAATATGGGTTGCGATTTTCTGGCTTTTTCTGGGCACAAGGCTTTTGGCCCAACAGGAATTGGCGTATTGTATGGAAAACAGGTCTTGCTAGAAAACATGTCTCCCTTGGCTTATGGTGGAGGAATGGTGCAGCAAGTGACCATAGACAAAACAATCATGGCTGATTTGCCAACCAAGCACGAAGCTGGAACCCCCAATATCGCTGGAGCAATTGGCCTGGCAGCTGCGATTGACTTTATCAATTTAGTCGGAGTGGAGGAAATCGGGAAGCACAGCGCTGAGTTAAGAAAATACGCAGTAGAGAGACTATCAGAAATTGAGGGACTAACCCTCTTTGCAAAAGATGCGAAAACCACTGCTATACTTTCTTTTACCATAGAAGGTATTCATCCGCATGACATTGCAGCATTTTTAACCGAAAAGGGCATTGCAGTTCGTGCGGGTCACCATTGCACACACCCTTTAACGCATAAGCTTGATATTGGCGGAACCGTCAGGGTTTCATTCAATATTTATAATTCTGAAGAAGAAGTGGATTTTCTCAAAAATACCTTAGACGAAATCAAAAGCTTCTTTTTATGAATGACCGCCTAAAAGCACTTTACAAAACTCAAATACTGGCCCATGCCAAAAGTCCTTTTAATGAAGGTGTTTTGGTCAACTATACGCACAAACTACAGGCCTATAACCCAGTGTGTGGCGATCAGTTTGACCTGTATTTAAAATTCGAAGACAATATTATTCAGAATGCTTCCTTCAAAGGCTATGGGTGTGCTATTTCAAAGGCCTCAACTTCGGTACTCACAAAGCACTTGTTAGGAAAAACTAGGAGTGAAGCAAAAGCATTGATTGAGCTGTTTTTGAAGGTTATTGATCCTGAAAACAATGAATCGCCAGAATCGATAACTTCTGATGATGAACTTTTGGCCTTCACTTCCGCCCGTGAATTCCCTGAACGCCTAACCTGCGCCAACTTAGCTTGGGAAAAGGTGAGGGAGGTTTTATGAGGTTTACGGTGATGAATATCTCGCCCCTTCAGGGCTAAAGTCTTCATACAGTTACTATTCCCGAAGGACTTCGTCCTCCGTTATGTTATGTCGTCCTTTCAGGACTTATCTTCTGATGTTACGGAGATTATTCTCTTTTCATGTAGAATTTGCTGTGGGTTCTTATGGAGGAGTTATGTGTTCGTTAGGCTTCTCTAGCCCCTTTAGGGCTAAGCTGTTTTAGTGTCAGCTATCCCCGAAGGACTTCGTCCTCCGTTATGTTATGTTATGTTATGTTATGTTATGTCGTCCTTTCAGGACTTTTTCTTTCGTAACTATTGAGGTGAATTAGAATACACTTTCCTTTCAGGGTTGAGTAAATGAATATTCTCTAGACATGAGTTTGATAAAGTATGCTAACCTTTAGCCCTGAAGGGGCGAGATACCATAAGGATGGGCATCGCCCATCCATTGATGCAACCTAAATTTTAAGCCCTGAAAGGGCGAAACATCATAAGAATGGGCAAAGCCCATTCGATTAGTATAGACTAACACTTTCAGCCCTGTAGGGGCGCAATACTTTAGTTTAACTAATACTGCATTCTATTTAAATTTTCTTTAAATTATTCTCATTATGAATATTAGAGTAAATTAATAATGAGCCAATCATTAGTTCAGAACTACATACACATTGTATTCAGTACGAAATATCGTCAGCATCTTATACACCCGCCTTATGAAGAGGAGCTACATCAATATTTGGCTGGTATTTGTAAAGAACTCGATTGTCCAGTTCTAAGGGTTGGTGGTTATACTGATCACGTTCATGTGTTATGTAAACTCTCTAAGAATATAGCCTTATTCCTTTTAGTAAAGGAACTCAAAATGAACTCTTCCAAATGGATGAAAACGAGGCATGAAACCTTAAGTAGTTTTTACTGGCAGAATGGTTACGGAGCTTTTTCTGTAAAGCCTTCCGAAGTTGATAGAGTCATTACATATATCGAGAACCAGCATGAACATCATAGAAGGAAATCTTTTCAAGAGGAATACAGGGCTTTTCTTATTAAGTACAAAGTAGATTTTGACGAAAGATATGTTTGGGATTGATCTTTCGCCCCTTCAGGGCTGAGGGGTTCTTTAGTAGAGCATTCCCGAAGGACTTCGTCCTCCGTTGGGTTATATAGCCCTTTCAGGGCATTAATTGTGAGTATTGCGAAATCATTCTTTGTATTCGAAAGGATCCTAGCATTACGTCTTTATATCTTATTCACCCATTTTTGCCCTGAAAGGGCAGGATATCATAAGGATGGGCATAGCCCATCCTTGAATACAGCCATACCCATTAGCCCTGAAGGGGCGCTATATTTAACTTTGTGTAGTTAAATATTTGCCCGAAGTAAATGTTTGTTACCATAAAGTCGATACTGTTTGGTTATCGCCCAACCTTTCCCTATTTCGTCTAACATTTTAATTCATTTCAAGTTAACTTTGGAGCAAGCATAAAACGCATGGATTCAGCAGTAAGCGCAGTAAAGAAATACTGCAACAGCCTAGTAAAATATAGTCGCAGAAAAACCATTCCGGTTCAGGTCGGCAGTGTAACCATTGGAGGCGATCACCCTATTGTGGTACAGTCGATGACTACCATTGATACCATGGACACCATGGGGTCGGTGGAGCAAACTTTGCGCATGGTAGCTTCTGGTTGCGAATTGGTGCGCATTACAGCCCCCAGCTTAAAAGAAGCCGAAAATCTTCGTGCCATTAAGGAAGAATTGAAAAAGCGTGGCTGTAATGTTCCGCTTGTAGCCGATATCCATTTCACTCCAAACGCTGCAGAACTGGCGGCAAAAATTGTGGAAAAGGTAAGGGTGAATCCAGGTAACTATGCCGATAAAAAGAAATTCGAAAATATAGAATACACCAACGAAACCTATCAGGATGAATTGGACAGAGTTCGGGTGCGCTTTACGCCTTTAGTAGAGATTTGTAAAGCACATGGAACTGCCATGCGGATTGGGACTAATCACGGTTCGCTTTCGGATAGAATCATGAGCCGCTATGGCGATACCGCTTTGGGTATGGTGGAATCGGCACTTGAGTTTTTGCGTATTTGCGAAGACTTGGAGTACTATAATATTGTGCTTTCTATGAAGTCGAGTAACACACAAGTGATGGTAGAGGCCTATCGTTTGCTGGTGCAGAAATTAGATGAAGAAGGTCTAAAACCTTATCCGTTGCATTTGGGTGTAACCGAAGCAGGTGAAGCCGAAGACGGCCGAATCAAATCCGCAGTGGGGATTGGTACTTTGCTGGAAGATGGATTAGGAGATACTGTCCGTGTTTCCTTGACAGAGGAACCAGAATTCGAAGCTCCTGTGGCGCAAAAGCTTGTCGATCGTTATCATAACCGACATGAACACAAAACCATTGCTGAGATTGATGAAAATCCGATTGATCCATTCTTGTATCACAAACGTCAGTCGAGAGAAGTAGTAAATATTGGCGCTTCTAATGTGCCACGCGTCATTGCTGACTTGAGTCAGTTTGAAGAAATTACCATTAAAGATTTAAAGAACGTTGGACACTTCTATTTGCCAGAACCCGATAAATGGCGAATGAATGATCAAGGTGCAGATTACGTTTACTCGGGCAATAATGCGATCGATTTTATGTTGCCGAATGGCTTGAAAGAGCTGGTCGATTACCCGCAATGGAATGACTTGGAAGATAAAGCGAATCGTTACCCCGTTTTTACTTTCGATCAGTTGGCCGAAGCAGAAAACGCTGATGATCAACTCAATTTCATAAAGCTAAAAGCCGATGAATTGTCAGAGGATGTAATGTCGGTGTTGGAGGCTTCTAACTTGGTGGTAATTCTCGAAACTGAGAATGAACATGCCATGCCTGCTTTGAGGCGTTTCTTTTTTGAATTGGTAAAAAGGAAATTATCGGTTCCGGTCATCGTGTCTAGAAACTACACCGTAACTGATGCCGAGGAGTTTTTGATTCATGCTTCAACAGATTTTGGTGGTCTGTTAGTCGATGGATTTGGAGATGGCGTTATGCTTCAGGTAGATAAACAGTCCGATAAGGAAACCCAACTGGCAGATTTAAAGTTGAAGAATGAAACCGGCTTTGGTATCCTTCAAGCGGCTCGTACGCGAATGACCAAAACCGAATATATTTCTTGTCCGTCTTGTGGAAGAACATTGTTCGACTTACAAGAAACCACGGCCATGATCCGTAAACGCACCGATCATTTGAAAGGAGTGAAAATCGGAATCATGGGTTGTATCGTAAACGGCCCAGGTGAAATGGCCGATGCAGATTACGGTTATGTGGGTTCGGGCAAAGGAAAGATTACCTTGTACAAAGGCCAGGAAGTAATGAAAAGGGGAGTAGCCTCCGAAAAAGCCGTAGACGAATTGATTGAGATCATACGCGAAGATGGCAAATGGTTGGAGCCCGAATTGGCAAATGCCGAATTTTAAAATTGAAATGTGATGAGCGAAGAAATTAAAAATGAAGAGCAAGAGGATTCAAAGTTAACCGCCAAAGAAGCCTTTAATTTGGGTCCTGTTTTAGGGTATTTTTTCAGAAAGAAGGATCCTTCGCGGCCTACTAATTTTAATATCAAGGCCATGCATACTGTCAATAAGATTTCGATCATTATGTTTTTAATCGCAGTTATTGTGATTGTGAGCAGAGCGATTGGACGGATGTAGATATAGGCTTACCTAATTTTTTAAACTATGTACATTGATGAATTCAGAGAATATTGTATTGCCAAAAAAGGGGTAACTGAACACACTCCTTTCGGCCCAGATACCTTGGTGTTAAAAGTGATGGGCAAAATGTTTGCACTCACAGGCCTCGATGTATACGAATACATCAATTTAAAGTGTGATCCTGAGTATGCGGCCGAACTACGGGAAAAAGAACCCGGAATTACCCCAGGCTGGCATATGAATAAAACCCATTGGAATTCAGTAAAGACCGATGGTACAGTTGCTGAAAATCTAATGAAGGAACTGATAGATCATTCCTATAACCTTGTGGTGGAAGGTTTACCCAAGAAGATTAAAGAAGAGTGGCTTTCGCTCGAATAAGAGATTATTCAGACAATACCATTTTTTTAAAATAACTTTTGCCTAAACCATTTGCTTGGTTACCTTTGCTCTCGATGTTGAAAAACACACATATCGCTTCTACTACCGCACCTCATGTGCATCATTTCCACCATCTCTCGTAAGAGAGAGATATATAACACCCTACCCGGCAGGTTCTGCCGGAACATTCGATTCAATTAATTCCCATTTCAGTTTAGCAGTTCATTACTATGTTCGCTTTTCTGAAAAAACTCAAATCAATTTCTAAACATTTGGAGTTAGGTAGGCCTTAAACTTCGATTTACCTGAACTCTACAATAACATACAAATGAAAAATACTTTGCGAATAGCAGTACAGAAAAGTGGCAGATTGAGCGATGATTCGCTCGCATTAATCAAAGAATGCGGTATTAAAGTGAATAACGGCATGGGGAAACTCAAGGCCGAGGCTTCAAATTTTCCAATGGAATTTTTATTCTTAAGAGATGACGATATTCCGGGTTATGTCCAAGATGGTATTGCAGATATCGGAATAGTTGGAGCCAATGAAGCTGAAGAAAAGGATAAGCAAGTAGACTGGGTTAAGAAACTCGGCTTTTCAAAATGTCGTCTTTCTTTGGCCATCGACAAGGCGGAAAGCTACAATGGAATTGAAGATTTTGAAGGCAAGAGCTTGGCCACTTCGTACCCGAAAATTTTAGGTGATTACCTCAAGGCGAATAACATCAATGCTGATATCCACGAAATTAGTGGTTCGGTAGAAATTGCCCCGAGTATCGGTTTGGCTTATGGGATCTGCGATATAGTTAGTTCTGGTTCAACCTTAATGAGCAATGGCCTGAAAGAAGTTGAAGTGATTTTCAAGTCTGAAGCCGTAATGTTGGCCAACAAGAACCTTTCAGTGGAGAAAAGGGAAATCCTCGATCGACTTGTCTTTAGAATTGATGCAGTTCAGACCGCGAAAAACAACAAGTACATTTTATTGAATGCGCCAAACGATGCTTTGGAGAGCATCATCAGCATTCTTCCTGGAATGAAAAGTCCAACGGTTTTACCTTTGGCAACTGAGGGCTGGAGCTCTGTTCACTCGGTAATACAGGAGGATGATTTTTGGGAAATTATTGAAGAACTTCGCAATGCGGGGGCACAAGGAATTCTAGTGGTGCCAATTGAAAAGATGATTCTATGATTGTCGCGATTAACCCAAAACGAGAAGAGTGGGAGGCATTATTAAAACGGCCTACCATGGAATTGGAAACCATTGAGGCCATTGTGAAGCCTGTAATGGAAGCGGTGAAAGCAGATGGAGACCAGGCCTTGATAGACTTCACCAAGAAGTTTGATGGGGTGGAAATGACCAATTTCGTGGTGTCTTCGGCTGAGGTTAATGAGGCAGTAGACCTAGTGCCTGAAGAACTGAAGGCAGCTATTCGCATTGCAAAACAGAATATTGAGACTTTTCACAGAGCCCAAAAAGGCGAAGTGCTTAAGGTTGAAACGATGCCCGGTGTGAATTGCTACCGTAAATCTGTGGCCATCGAAAAAGTGGGTTTGTACATCCCCGGAGGTACTGCTCCATTATTTTCTACTGTTTTGATGTTGGCTGTTCCTGCGAAAATTGCAGGCTGCAAAGAGATCGTGTTGTGTACACCTCCAGATAAAAACGGAAATGTAAATCCAGCCATTTTGTTTACGGCACAACTGGTGGGCGTCACTAAGATTTATAAGGTAGGCGGGGCGCAAGCCATTGCAGCCTTAACTTTTGGAACTGCTACTATCCCTAAAGTGAATAAGATCTTTGGTCCTGGAAATCAGTTTGTCACTGCTGCCAAACAGCTTTCAACCAAGTATGGTTTGGCTATCGATATGCCTGCTGGCCCTTCGGAGGTAGCGGTGTATGCAGATGAAACGGCTGTGCCTGCCTTTGTAGCTGCCGATTTGCTCTCACAAGCAGAACACGGTGCCGACTCTCAAGTGGTGTTGGTGGCCTCTTCTGAAGAAATTGTTAATGCGGTGCAACAGGAAGTACAAGGGCAATTATTGGTTTTACCACGGGAGGGATTGGCTTCTAAAGCCTTGAAAAACAGTGTGTCAATTGTGTTAGAGAATAGAGCACAGGCCATTGATTTGTTGAACGAATACGGGGCTGAGCACTTGATTTTGTGTGTTGAAAAACCGTGGGAAGTAGCGGATCAAATCATTAATGCAGGTTCTGTATTTATAGGCAATTACACACCAGAATCGGCAGGAGATTATGCTTCGGGTACAAACCACACTTTACCCACTAACGGCTATGCGAAAATGTACAGCGGTGTTTCTTTAGATAGTTATGTGAAGAAAATCACCTATCAGGAAATCACGAAAGAAGGACTTAAGAACTTAGGGCCTGTGGTGGAGATTATGGCGGAGGCTGAATTGCTAGAAGCACATAAAAATGCGGTTACTTTGAGACTTAAATCATTGAACAATGTTTGATCCGAACGCGCTCTTAAGAACGCACTTGCAGAAGTTGGTGCCTTATTCGTCTGCCAGAGATGATTACAAGGGTAACGAAGGTGTCTTTTTGGATGCCAACGAAAACTCATTGGGTTCAATTACGGAAGAAGATTGGAATCGCTATCCTGATCCCTATCAAAAGGAGCTGAAGGCTAGGATTGGAGAGGTGAAGGAGATTGACCCCAAGAATATCTTTTTGGGGAATGGCAGTGATGAACCTATTGATTTATTATTCCGAGCTTTCTGCGAGCCGGGAAAGGATAATGTGATCATCAATCCGCCTACCTACGGCATGTACAAGGTAAGTGCCGACATTAATAATGTAGAGGCACGCGAAGTATTGCTGACAGCCGAATATGATTTGGATATTGAGACGATTAAATGCGCAGTAAACGAAAACACGAAAATCATTTTTATCTGTTCGCCCAATAACCCAACAGGCAATGATGTTTCGTTGGATAAGATCGAAGAGATATTGTGCTTTTTCAACGGAATTGTTTTGGTAGACGAAGCGTATGTAGATTTTACAATCAGACAGAGTTTTGCACTGAGGCTTGAAGAATTTCCTAATTTGTTGGTGCTTCAGACTTTTAGCAAAGCTTGGGGTTTAGCGGCTTTAAGACTAGGAATGGCTTTCGCTTCGGAAGAAATATTGGCCATTTTGAATAGAATCAAAGCACCATATAATTTAAGTGGCTTAGTTCAGAGAACCGTTTTGAAGGCTTTGGAAAACCTTGAGAAGAAGGATAAGATGGTAGATCAAATTCTTAAGAATAGAGAATTTTTAGGTGAAGCCTTAAAGCAAGTCCCTATGATTAAGACGATTTACCCTACCGATTCAAATTTCTTTTTAGTGAAATTAGAGAATGCTTCTGACGTATATAAGAAACTCATTGATCAAAAAATCATTCTACGCGACCGCTCAAAAGTAGCGCTTTGCGAAGGTGGAATTAGAATCACTGTGGGCACTGAAAAGGAAAATGAATTACTAATTGATGCACTCAAAAACTTAAATTGAACCCGTCATTGCGAAGGAGTAAACCTTGTTGAAAACAAGGTTACGACTGAAGCAATCTCTCTGTGTCTAATATTGAGATTGCTTCGTCACAAACCATTGCTCCCCGAAACTTCGGGGCATGGTTTTTTCCTCGCAACGCTTGCGCTGTAGCTTCAGCGAAGGCACAATGACGAACAACCATTGACCAAATGATGAAAAAAATACTCTTTATAGATCGTGACGGTACGATCATCGATGAACCCAAAACCGACTTTCAAATAGACTCTTTAGAGAAACTTGAGTTTTTACCAGGTGCCATTTCTAACCTCAGGAAAATTGCAGAGCAATTAGACTATCTACTTGTAATGGTGACCAATCAAGATGGACTGGGGACGGATTCTTTCCCCGAAGATACCTTTTGGCCAGCACAGAATAAGATGCTTAAAACCCTTGAGGGCGAAGGGGTAGTGTTTGATGAAATTATCATCGATCGTACTTTTTCGCACGAAAACGCGCCAACGCGTAAACCAGGTACCGCTTTGCTTACTCAATTCACTAACGGTGATTATGATTTGGCCAATTCTTTCGTTTTGGGCGACAGGGAAACCGACATCCAATTGGCGGAAAACCTAGGCGCGAAAGCCATTTTTATTGCTGAAGAACAAAACGCTAAAGCAGCGTTGAGCACCAATAGCTGGGATGAAATCTTCAGGTTCTTGCAAATGCCAGAAAGAAAGGCGGAAGTTCATCGTGTAACCAAAGAGACTGATATTCTAATTCAGTTAAATTTAGACGGAACGGGCCAATGTAATAATGAAACTGGCTTAGGTTTCTTTGATCATATGCTCGATCAGTTGGGCAAACACTCTGGTGCTGATTTAACCGTGAAGGTTCAAGGTGATTTGCACATTGATGAACACCATACGATTGAGGATACCGCTTTGGCTTTGGGCGAGGCGTATGCGCTAGCCATAGGAGATAAGAAAGGCTTAAACCGATATGGATTTTTATTACCAATGGATGAAGCTTTGGCTCAAGTAGCCATCGACTTTAGTGGCAGGCCTTGGTTGGTTTGGGAAGCAGATTTCAACCGCGAAATGGTGGGTGACATGCCAACTGAAATGTTCATGCACTTCTTTAAATCATTTTCCGATGCCGCCAAATGCAACCTAAATATCAAGGTAGAAGGCGATAATGAACATCACAAAATCGAATCGATTTTCAAAGCTTTTGCTAAGGCCATCAAAATGGCCGTAAAGCGAAATGCAGATGAAATGGACAGGCTACCAAGTACTAAAGGTGTACTTTAGTTTGCTCCTAATTATATTACAACAGCCGAGAAATACCTCGGCTGTTCATTATTTATTTAATAACTTTCTTGGCTTCTAAAGTTTGCCCGTCTCCGCGAATCATTAGTAGTTTTTCAATTTTTCCATCTTGCCCTTTTACAAACTCAATGTCTACTCCGAATTTTTTTAAGTAGAACAGGTTTTCCTTTATCGGCTTCAATTGTACAGGTACTCGGTCTGGTCCTACGGCTTTAATAGAGTCACCTTCATAAACGATTTTTAATATGGAACCTGGATTCATTTCATAATCACCTGCATATGACTTTAGTAACTCCTTAGCGATGCTGACTTTTTTGTCTTGTGTTGTTTCCGACTGCGCAGAAAGATTTAGTGAAAGGAAGCCTGTAAGTATTGCTACTACAAAAATTCTAAATAAGGGATGGGATATATTTTTCATGTCTGTTTTTATTGATACGACCTCCCAGTAAACCAATTAGTTAACATCAGTTCACCACTAATATACCAACGAATGATATGATGGGCTCAATCATAGGATTCTATCTACCAAAAGATCCAGTAGTTAGAATTTATTTGAACGGAATTCTATATCTGATATTGGTCGCAGGATTAATTTAAAATTTTGTTATTTCGAACGATGAAATTTTTAATGGCTTTTTTCGCCTTGTTATTGATGGGGCAAGCTCAGGCTCAAAGTTTAGATTGGTGGGATCAAATGCATAATTATCCCGAGGCTGCTGGCCCAGATCGTTTGGATTATATTTCCATTTCACCTGGTTTTATGGGGCCAAATGCGCTTAGAATGCCTGTTTTGGGAAATGTGATTATCGATAATAATATATCATTTGACATTCGTTACGAACACCATGTAGGGAACGGAGACATCACAGATAATGCTTTTCTCCAATTTAATTTTCCCATAAAAAGAGACAGGGCCATGTTCTACGTGAACAGTATTCCGCTTGAAAAATGGAATGTAGAAGCCTCAACCCGTGATGAACGCAGGATGATGGGTATTTCTGGAGAGGGAAGAACAACAGGAGATATCGCTTTTGGCGTAGTGTATAAAATCTTTGATGAAGATAAAATGGGGCCGTTCAATTTTGCTATGCGCGCTCATGCTAAAACAACTACTGGTGGTAACTTAGCAAATGCTCGGTATACGGATGCTGGTATGTTGTATTGGGAAGGGACTTTTAGTAAGTCGTTTTTGGAGCAGGAGAGCTCGCGTTTTTTGGGGAAAATGATGTTAGGTTTTTATACTTTCCAAACCAATGTTAACCGTTTAATCAATGGATCAACTGAAAGACAGAATGATGCACCATTGTATGGTTTGGGTTTAGAGTATCACCATTCTAAATGGCAAATGGATGCAGATTGGTCTAATTATCAGGGATATCAGAAGCATAGAGACAACCCTTCTTTCCTTCGTTTTAATTTGACTAGACAACTGAGTGGAGGAACTATTAGTTTAGGTTATCATCACGGATTAAGACAATGGGACTGGGACACTTTTTCAATCAATTACAGAATTAATGTAAGCGAAGTTTTAGACTAACCCTTCGTCAAATCGCGTCAGTGATCTTACCTGATTTAAGTCACCTTTTTAACTAATTACAATCAGTCGTGATGCTTTGTATTGCCTTTATCTTTGTTTAAGAAAAAGACAATACCATGGAATATACTACGGCCGAAAAAGCAGTTGAATTAATAAAGTCAGGTGACAAGGTGTTTATTCATACTGCAGCAGCTACACCTCAAGACTTGGTCCAAGCCATGACGGATCGTGCTTATGCGCTGAAAGGCGTTGAGATTTTTCACTTACACACCGAGGGAATAGCGCCTTATACGAGAAAGGAACTATCAAGGAGCTTTCATACCAATTCGCTTTTTGTTGGGGGGAATTGTCGTGATGCAATTGCTGAAGGACAAGCGGACTTTATTCCCTGCTTTTTAAGCGAAGTACCTATCATGTTCCGAAGAGGTGTAATTCCACTAGATGTGGCCCTAATACAGGTTTCGCCACCCGATGCCCATGGCTTTACCTCATTAGGTGTTTCCGTAGATGCGAGTCTGGCGGCTGCAGAAAGTGCCAAGACAATAATTGCTCAAGTCAATCCCAATATGCCACGTACTCATGGAGATGGGATGATACACATGCGGAATTTTGACGCAATGGTTTGGAGCGAGGAACCAATTTATGAGGCAAAAGCACATCATCTTTCTGACGATGAGGTGAAAATGGGTGGTTATATCGCTGAAATGATTGAGGACGGTTCAACATTACAAATGGGGATTGGATCAATACCAGACGCTGTTTTGGCTGCGCTAGGAAACCATAAAGATTTGGGTGTACATACTGAAATGTTTTCTGATGGGGTAATCCCTTTAATGAAGAGCGGAGTAATTAATAATAAGTTTAAGAAGAAACATCCTTACGCCTTAGTTTCAGGTTTTATGATTGGTTCAAAGGAGTTGTACGATTTTGTAGACGATAACCCTTCTATTCGAATGCTGGACATAGAATATGTGAATGATACAAGGGTAATTCGTCAGAACCCCAAAGTGATTAGTATTAATAGTGCCATAGAAGTGGATCTTACTGGACAGGTCTGTGCCGATTCTATCGGTACAAAAATATATTCTGGTGTGGGAGGCCAAATGGATTTTATTCGTGGAGCCTCGCTTTCTGAGGGAGGGAAGCCGATTATAGCCTTGTCCTCTGTGACAAGCAAAGGAGAGAGTAAAATTGCTTCTTTTTTAAAGCCTGGAGCAGGCGTGGTGACCACCAGGGCTCACGTCCATTATATTGTTACTGAATATGGTGTGGCAAATCTTTATGGCAAATCACTAAGACAACGCGCAAAGGCTTTGATTGATATTGCTCATCCAGATCATAGAGAGCGTTTGGAGCGTGAAGCTTTTACCCGCTTTGTTCATTTTTAAGAGTGAAAAGTGGTTTCGACTTTAAGCCTAACTAAGGGTATGCTTTTAACTGGGTGTTATTTGAACGAGACATTTTGAAGATTAAATCTTCACATTAACTACCTTGAATTCCAGCTAAACACTGGAATTCGTTTTTTAAGGCCACTCCGATTATGATTAAATTCTATTTAACGATCTCGCTTCTTTTTATTTCAACTTTAGCTTTTAGCCAAAAAACATTTAGGGAATACTTTAATGAGGGCATGGCTGCCTATGAAGCCAAAGACTATAAGCTGTATTTGGAAGTAATGCAAACCCTTGATGAAATTAGGCCTAACAATCCAGCTGTAGTCTACAATTTGGCTGGAGCTTATGCCTTGAACGGAAGGAAGATCAGAAGCGTTCAGAGACTTAATCAACTGCTATTGATGGACGCCACCTATGATTTCCAGCAGGATGGAGATTTTAAGAAAATAAGAAGAAACAAGGGATATGATGAGTTGATCGCCCTTCAAGCAAAACTCAATAGAATTGAAGAGCATGATGAAGTTTTTAGAACTATAGATGCAGGAGAAATTCACCCTGAAAGCTTTGTGATCATGGACAATGGCGACATTCTTTTGGGGAGTGTTCGGGAGAAGAAAATTGTTAGGGTTGATCCAGAGGGAAGTAGAATTGATTTAGTGAAAACAGAATATGCTGTTTTGGGCATGCACATTGATCCTGCCAACGGGTTGCTTTGGGCAGCCACTTCGGCCATGCCAGAAATGATAGATTACAATCCAGCGGATAAAGGCAAAAGTCTGATCATGCAAATTGACCCGTCTTCAGGTGTGGTGATTCAGGGTTTGGAATATGATGAAGGAACAACCATCGGGGATTTGGCCATTGATAGAGAGTCTAGGGTTTGGCTTTCTAATTCGCTGGAGCCATCTTTAGCCAGAAGTAATGCCGATACTACTGATTATACGGGCCCGTTTATGAGAAAGCAACTTGATCTAGCAAATGGGTTTTTTAACCCGCAAGGCTTGGCTTTGAATGATAATGAGCAGTACCTCTATTTGGCCGATTATATCACAGGAATTCATCGCATTGATACTGAAACAGATGATGTGGTTAAGGTGTTCGCCCCAGAGGAAATTTTGCTGAAAGGAATTGATGGATTGTATTATTATGAAAACAGTTTAATCGCCATCCATAATGGAGTAAAGCCTTACAGAGTGATGCAGTACTTTTTAGACGAGACTGGCCAGTACATTTTGTTCGGAAGAGTGATTAATCAAGGTGGAGCTTCCTTAGGAGAACCTACTTTGGGTCAAGTGAAAGATGGTTATTTCTATTATTTGGCCAATAGCCCTTGGATCGCCTACAATGAAGACAGGGAGCTTGATTTAAGTAAAGTAAAGCCTATTGAAATTAGAAGAATTAAGTTGAATTAACACGAAACCTATGCGTACTAGAATTCTACTTTTCCTTGTAGTCATTTTTCAATCTAACTGTTTGCTCGGGCAATCACTTACCTTAGAATATGTTGATCAGTATATTCAAATGAGTCAGCCAGAGATGGAGTTTGGAGGCAGGGAAAAGCTGTATGTTGTTGATGGTGTTCCTTATGATAGTGTTGGAATTGGGTCTAAACTCGTGAAATACAATCTTGATGATAAATTTCTCTCCATTGATTATCTCTTTTCTGATTCAATTTCAACAACTATTTTTAAACCCAATTTATTGATTGTCTTGATTCATAAAACTTCTCCCTTAAAGCTGAAGGACAAGAAAAAAGAACTTCAAAAGGTTAGAGAAGCATTTTTAAGTGTCTCAGAATTTCCTGCTTTTCTGATAAATGACAAACAATTAAGTATTGAAGAGGCTAGACAATCTCTTTCTGTTTTGAAGCCTAGAAGCATAGACCATATTAGAATTAATAAACACGCTCCACTATCTATTTATGGCGCTGACGCTAAAAATGGATTGATAACAATTTGGACAAAGAATTAAATGCGTAGTTATTAAAAAGCCCTGTACTCTTACGAACACAGGGCTTTCTTATATGAAATTGAATCTCAGCCTATTTATTCTCAGGCCCAGAAGTTTTGTTAATCAAAACAGGTTTGCCAAAGCCTAATTGCTCCATTTTCTTCAATTGGGTTTTGGCATCACCAACCACCAACCAAATCATTTTTTCTGGATCAAGGTATTCTTTGGCTAAACGTTGAATTTCTTCAACTGTCATGTCTTTTACTATCTGCTGTTGCTGCTTCACATAATCAGCACTCCAACCGTACTCACTCATGTTTTCGAGCATGTTCAGTTTAGCGCCAGCCGTTTCAAATGCCCTTGCTCCACTTTTAATCATAAAGCTCTTGGTGGTTTCCAAGTCTTTTTCAGTGTAGGTCTCACCATAATTGGTCAATATGTCCTTCACCAACTGAGCCGACTCATAACTTACGTTAGTTCTTACTCCACTTGAGATTGTGAAAGCTCCTTTGGTTTTACTTCCTGAAAAACCAGACCTAATGCCATAAGTATAGCCTTTTCCTTCTCTTAACTCTTGCGTTAGTCTAGAGGCAAAACCACCACCACCAAGAATGTAATTCATTACGGTAGCAGGGTAGTAGTCTTCATCTGTAACCGCTAAAGCAGGGTAACCGAAGTCTAAAACAGATTGCTTTGCATCTGGAATATCGAAGAAATATACTGTTGATTCAGTCGGTCTAGCAGGTGGATCGTAAGTAGGGATATTGACAACCTTGGCTTCCCATTTAGAGTTGAGGTCGCGCAAAGAAGTTATTACTCCAACCATATTGATATCGCCTACCACATGCATTTTAGCCACAGATGGTGAAATATAATTAGCGTAATATTTTATCAAATCATCCATTGTGACTGCATTCACCGATTCCACAGTACCTAAAATGTTCTGTGCTCTAATGTTTCCTTCACCATAAATCAGACGGTTGTAGGCATTTTGAGCGACTGAATTAGGGCTGGCCTCTTGCTGTCTAATTCTAGCAATTACGGCTTGCTTGGCCAATTCAAATTCACTAGCATCCCATCTTGGCTCGAGTAAAATTTCTTCAACCAAATCAATCACCGCATTATAGTTACGTTTCAAAGTATTGACCGATATGTTGATGCTTTCTGTAGACGCAGACACTCTGATTGAGGCTCCCAACTGCTCAATTGCTTCTTCAAGCTGCGCAGTGGTCTTAGTGGCTGTGCCTTTGGCCATCATTTCAGCAGTAAGGTTGGCTACTCCGCCCTTGTTCGGGTCGTCTAGTAATTGACCACCATCTATAACAATATTGAATTGAATCAATGGCACTTCTTTACTTTCGATTCCATAAACTTTAAGTCCATTTTCTAAAGACTCTTGCCAAACCTCAGGGGTTTTAACTTCTGGAGCATTTCCACTTGGTGGTTCAATTGAGCGATCGAAGGTCGAAGGCGTTTTTTCGTAAGTAGCAATGATTGAAGGATCGAAGCCTTCTTCGGCACCTTCAACGATTTGTTCTTCTACTACTTCAGCTTTTTCAGAACCTTCTAAGGCCAAGTCCACTTGACCTCTAGGCACAAAGCTGGTGGCAATGTAATTTTTGCCCTTAATGTACTTGTTGTAAGCATTCATTACATCTTCTGTAGTCACAGCAAGAATGTTTTCAATGTCTTTGCTGATAAAGCCAGGGTCGTTAGCAAAGATGTTGTACTGAGCGAGTTGGAAACCTTTACCTAAAGCACTAGAAAGGCTATTGTAGAAGCCAGTTTCTTGGCCAGCTTTGATTCGCTCCAAATCCTTTTGAGTAATTCCTTCGTTTTCAAATTTGGTTAATCCTTCTTCAATGGCGGTCAACACTTCATCCAAATCTTTGTCGGCAAAAGCCCTTACAGAAATCTGCAATTGACCCGCCAGTTCAGAAGTACGATTAGACATGCCTACACCAGAGGTGAGTTTTTTGTTTTCCACCAAAACCTGATTTAATGGAGCCGATTTACCTCTAGAAAGATAATTACTCAATACGTCAAGTGCGTAAGCATCAGTGCTGTATTGCTCCACTGTCGGCCATGTTAAAGTAAGGGCAGGAACACGCGCAAAATTATCTTCGTGATAAAGCTTTTTGGTTACGGCTACTTTTCCAGGACGAGGAGAAAGAGGCTTAATAGGTTCTCCTGCTGGAATTTCATCAAAGTATTTCTTCACCCATGCTTTTGCTTGCTCAGGGTCAAAATCACCAGAAATAGTCAACGTTACGTTGTTGGGCACATACCAACGTTTGAAAAAGTCTTTTACATCCTGAAGTGTTGCGTTTTGCAAGTCTTCTAAGGAACCTATTACCTGCCAGTTGTAGGGATGGTCGGCTGGATAAAGATTTTTATCGATTACATATGAAGTATGACCATAGGGCTGGTTATCTCCACTTTGTCTTTTTTCGTTTTTAACAACTTGCTTTTCTTTGGCCAATACCGGGTCCGTTACCGTATTGATGAACCAGCCTAGTTTGTCGGCCTCGGCCCAAATCATTTTCTCTAGCGCATCGTTAGGGACGGTTTGGAAATAATTGGTGCGGTCGCGACTGGTAGAACCATTGGCACCTGAACCGCCAATTCTGGCACTCATTTTATCTAATCCGCCTTTACCAAGGTTTTCAGATTCTAAGAATAGTAAGTGTTCGAAAAGGTGAGCAAAACCAGTTCTTCCTTCCACTTCTCTGGCCGAACCCACATGAGCGGTCAGGGCTATTCCGATTACAGGATCAGATTTATCTACATGTAAAATGACATCTAAGCCATTATCGAGGGTGAATTTTTCGTAATCGACTTTGAAATCGACCTTCGGGGCTTCGCTTTTTGGGGTGCAAGCAAATGCCGAAATGACTAAAGCTGCAAGCAGTGTTATTTTCTTCAACATAGTTGTTAATTATTTGGTACCGATAGTTAACCAAATAATCAACTCAAAGCAATTTTGAGTACTGTGTAAGGCGTGAAATATGCTTAATTAAATTTCGGCTGAAATTGTCTCGGACGTCTTTCTGTATAGCCCTTCTTCAATTGAAAGTAAAGAATGGAACCCACAATAGGGGAGAAAAGAATGATTGAAAGCCATAATAAATTGGCTTTACCTGACTTAAACCTTGATTTAGATAAGTCCACCATTGCCCAAACCCATAAACTTATGGTGAGCAAGATTACTGCGAGAACTAATATGTCAGTGATTCCCATAGAACTAATGTAACTATTTTATTGATAAATTTTTGTTGATCCCTTTTGGTTAATTTACTTAAGGCTTGATGAATTGGTGATTAGCCACCTCAGCACCTTAGGTCTAAACTTGGTTTAATAGTTATATATCCGATACCTCTTTTTGGGTATATAAATCAGTATGTATTGTATTATATTTATCAGGATAAAATCGATCTACAATAAATTATGATGATTTAATTAATATATCATTCATATGATTGTTGCTAAAAGGTCAGTTTTAATTTTTTAATAATTAATTAACTCAACCAAATTATTATGAAACGCTTTACACTTGGTAGTTCAATGCTGATAGTATTGACTACCTGTTTTTTATCTTGCAAACCTACAAAAGAAGAGGCTACCCTGATTCCATCTTATGCAGTAGTAATCACGCGAGTAGAGGCCGATAATGCCCCCGCATTACAATCATTTGCCCACGGAGTAAATGGTTTGGATTTACTGCTTTTTGCTGGCAGAACCAATAGTGATAGTGACAACGGAGGTCTACATAAAATCAATGGCAACTCTAATTATTCATCAACATCTTTTCTTCCTCCTTCATTTAACGAAATGATTTATGTTTATAACCTAGAATCTAATGCTGAGCCTTATACCATGTCGATGGACGAGATGGTGGAAAGACTGAGAGATTACCAAGCAACGCACCCAGGGCCAGGCAATGTTATGCGGGCCATTCCTCAAATTATAGCTGCCTTACCAACATATCAAACCATTTTTAGAGCTACAAACCCACAAGTAACCCAAGATAAAAACGGATTTCTGTATGTAATTGGAGGCTATGGAACACCGATAGGCTCTGATACAGTTTCTAGCGCTTATCAAACTTTCAATCAAGTGGCGAGAATTCATGTGCCTTCCATGATCAATTTGGTGAAGAATCAAAACTTGGATCAGATTGATTGGTGGAATTTGATTGCTTTTGGACAAAATTCAAGACTAATGGCTACTGGTGGTGAGGTTTATCAACTTGGTGACACTTTCTATTTGTCTGGTGGGCATAATTTTGGAAGTTCGGCTCCTTCGGCCAGCAATGGTCAACAGTACCAAGATGCGGTATACCCTTTTACTTTGAAGGTGGAGCCGGGTACTATCAATTTGACAATTGAGGTAAAGACAGCGATCACAGATGTTGCTTTGACCGATTTAGGGACTGTTAATGCTGATACCACTTCTAAATTCCGAAGAAGAGATGGGCCAATTGTACCAGCATTATTTTATGATAGTAACAAGAGTTTAACGGAAGGATTAACTTTTTATGGCGGTGTGTTTCAACCAAGTTCTAAAGGAGTGGCACCAAATGAAAATCCAGACTCTACCTATAACAGAGCTTGGAATACAGCTATTTATGTTCACCCGGCCTTTGGTGATTCAAATCCTATTCCTGAAAGTCCTTATTATACTTTAGATTCAAAATACAGTCAGAATAATTTGAACGTTTACTCTTGTTCGGACATTGAATTCTATGATGCTACAACAAAAACAGTACATACATTACTTATTGGTGGAATTGGAGATGGAGAAACTCAGGTACAAACGTCAATGTTGTCAGGTTTTACCAATAGCTTAATGCATATAACCTATGATTTGGAAAAAGGAACGAGCACACCCAAGTTAGAATCAGAGAACATCTTCAATACCGATAATTTTTATGGTGCCGAGTCTGCCTTTATTTATAATTCAAATGCCAATCTGGTTTTTACTCAAGTCAATGGCAAGACTACGGAAGTAATTGACGCGAATGCAACCTTCAAATCTGGTCAGAGTGTTGATGTAGGCTATATCTATGGAGGAATAGAGGCTTTCAATGCCGGGCCTGGTACTTATGGTCCTGGTAATTCAGCAGCTTCAAATAAAATTTGGAAAGTAACAGTGACGAAGAATACCGTAAACAACTAGAGATTTTTCTGCCATATCGAAGAGCCTTTGAGAGTAATCTCAGGGGCTTTTTTTATGCATCTTGCTGAATAAGGGAAACTATGGCTTTGGCTTTTACCATACATTCTTCATACTCTTTTTGGGGTACGGAATCGTAGGTAATGGCACCTCCTGCTTGAAAGGAATAGGTTTTTGAGGAATTGTTTAAAAAGAGGCTGCGGATCAATACATTGAAATCGAAATCGCTATTGGGGCTGATGTAGCCTGCGGCACCAGAAAAAGCACCACGCTTGGTGTTTTCGTAATGCTCAATCAGCTCCATTACTTTTACCTTTGGTGCACCCGTCATGCTGCCCATGGGAAAAGCATTTTTGATCACCTCAAAAGTATTCACCTCTTGGCGCTTTTCTGAAACAATGGTGGAGATCATTTGATGCACTTGCTGAAATGAATAAACCCCGAAAATCTCTTCTACTTTAACACTGCCAACTTTGGATGAACGGGCTAAATCGTTTCGTACTAAATCCACGATCATCATATTCTCAGCCAACTCTTTTTCGTCCGATCGAAGGTCTTTTCTTAACTCCTCATCTTCTGCATCGGATTTTCCTCTTGCACGGGTGCCTTTGATGGGTTGTGAAATGATTTTATCGCCTTCTTTCTTCATAAACCTTTCTGGCGAAGCCGAAATTATATAGTGGTTTACGTGTTTTTGAAAACAGGAGAAAGGGCTAGGAGAGAGTTTATTAAGATCTAAGTAAAGCTGAATAGGGTTGGCAGTTTCTATTTCGCCATGAAACTCTTGACAGAAATTGATTTCATAGCAATCGCCCTCTTCAATGTGCTGTCGTAGTTTTTCAACGATGGTCAAATACTCTGGTTGAGAAATACTGGCTTGTGGTGTACTCAGTTTACTTTGTGAAGAATTGACCTCGACTTTTTCAATTTGCCCTAAAACATCTTCTTCCGACCAAACTTCGACTTCGTTTCCCTTGAAGAACAAAATGTGTTGTGGTTCAAAAAATGAGATTTCGGGGAATTGAACCTTGTCGGTATTATTGCTCGATAAGTCTTCGATATCATTTTTCAGATCGTAACCCAAGTAGCCAAACAGCCATTTGTTTTGGTGGAAGGCAGAAAGTGCTTCAAAACGATCCTTTTCATTCGGTAAAAAAAGACGCTTTACCCCAACGGCTAATATTTCTTCAAAACCATGATAGGGATAAGGAATCCCGTTGGATTGAAAATAGGTGCAATGCGAAAAGCCATTCGCCCAGTGTAGGGCCTTTTCAAGGAAGAGCGTTTTGTTATTAATGGAAGTAGTTTTCAATGCGTTTTACTAAAGCGATGCAAAGTTAGTAAAGCAATGAGCATAAAAAAGGGAGCCAAAGGCTCCCTCATTGTTCTATTTCAATTTTTATTAAAGAGATGCCTTTGTTCCAGCCTCTAACTCAAAACCTACGTTTACAGTATTATAAATAAAGTCGTCTTTTAACTTTTCAGCAAGTGACGCTCTTTCTTTGAAGGTTAAACCCCATTCAGTTCTGTCGATATTGAAGTTAGCTCTAGCTTTAACCGTTCCATTTTCCATAGTTACTGTTGCAGGAAAAGAGATGTTTTTTGTTGTACCACGCATCGTCAAGTTTCCTGAAATGATGTGAGTAGGGTTTTCTACCATAATGTCGCCCATTGATGCAGGAGTGTTGTCTGTCTTAGGTTCATCTAAGTCAGAAGAAACTTTAGTGGCATCAAATATTTCAGTACCAGTCATTTCGAATGTAGCTGTTGGGTAATTCTCTGCATCAAAAAAGTCAGCAGACATTAAGTGACCTTTTAACTTGCCATTGTATTCAGAATCAGCGGGTAAATCCAATACTACTAAGTTGGTGATGTCCATTTGAAAATTCGCTGCTACGATTTCATTACCTTCCACGTTTAATTCACCGGCTGTAATTGGAATGGTTCCGTTATGCTTTCCAGCAGGCTTGCTTCCAATCCAAGTAATCATACTGCTTTCAGTATTGATAGCCACTGTAGTAGCGTTTTCGGCAGAAGCCACGGCCTTAGCGTCAGAGGTTTCTACGGTTTTGTCACTTGGTCCACATGCTACTACAAGAAGTACTGCGGCCACCATTGCCAAGGTTGATTTCAAAGTTCTCATTTAGTTTAATTAATTGTTGTTAATTGCTTTTCAAGATGTAATGGGTAATCGTTTTTCTACCCATTTTGTTTATCGAATGCAAAACTACATCAGGAGTGGTTAAGTTCAATGTATGTACATATAATTTTATTCAATGGCAGTAATTAAGGCAGTAAAGGGCGTACAGCCTGTTTTTGGTGAAAAATGTTTTTTGGCAGACAATGCTACCGTAGTAGGCGATGTGCACATGGGCAACAATTGCAGTGTGTGGTTCAATGCGGTAGTAAGGGGTGATGTATGTCGAATAGAGATAGGAGATAACTGTAATATTCAAGACGGGACAGTGATTCACGGCACTTTAAATATGTCCAAAACCGTTTTGGGTAAGAATGTAAGCATCGGCCACAATGCTATTGTGCATGGCTGTATTGTGGAAGATAATGTGTTGATTGGAATGGGGGCCATTGTAATGGACAATGCAGTAATTGGCACAGGTTCTATGATTGCGGCTGGGGCAGTAGTACTGGCCAATACCGTGGTTGAACCCAATTCGCTTTATGCTGGAACACCTGCAAAAAAAATTAAGGAGATCGATTCCCGACTGAGAATGGTGATTGATAAAACACCGGAAAACTACATTATGTACAGCGGCTGGATCGAAGACCTTCCAAACCCTTGATCTCTCATTTATTCCTGTGGCATTTTCAAAAAATAAATTATCTTGAAGTATGATTTCACTTCCAACAAAGGGTGAGTACAATCCTTTTTATCAGACCTACATTAGCCAGCTAGAAGGCCAAAATATTCTAGAACGCATCAGTGAGCAAAAAGCAGAAATAGCGGCACTTTTTAACTTCATATCTGAAGAGAAATCGAACACGGCTTATGCCGATGGTAAATGGACGATAAAAGAAGTGTTGAACCATATCAATGATGTGGAGCGTATTTTCACTTACCGTGCTTTGGCCATTGCCAGAGGCGACACGCAGTCACTTCCTGGAATGGATCAAGATGGATATCAGGCAGCAGCTTCCAATCCAGCGCGTCCATTGAGTAGTTATTTAGCCGAGTTTGAAGCCATCCGATCGGCTTCCATTTTATTCTTCGAAAACCTAAGGGAAGAAGAGACCTTGAAAGAAGGAACGGCCAGCGAAAATGAAGTAACGGTTCGGGCACTTGCCGCCATGACAGTAGGGCATGCCGCCCATCATATTCAAATCATCAAAGAAAGGTATCTATAATGTTCATCATCGACCCAAATTTTAACTACCCCAAAGAAACAGAATCCAGAGTATTGATCCGTTTTCAGGATTGCGATCCTTTGCGTCACCTGAATAATGCGAAATACTTTGATTATTTTTTCAACGCTAGAGAAGATCAAGTGCCAAAAATTTACGGAGTAGAAATGCGGGAGATTATTAAATCATTCGATGCCGTTTGGGTAGTGTACAATCATCATATTGCTTACCTAAAACCTGCGAATATGGCGGAGTGGGTGCGGATAGTGAGCCGAGTGATTTGGTACAACCAAAACACCTTGGTAGTAGAGTACTGTATGTTTGATGACTCAAAAAGCTACTTGAAAACCCTGATGTGGACCACCTTTAAGTACGTAGGTATGAATACCAGCAGAACGGTAGAACATTCAGAAGAAGTAGAGGCTTATTTAAAGGCTATATTGTATCCTGGGGTTGAATATCACTCGGCGAAATTTGATGAACGCGTTTATCAGGTTAAAAACGAGACACGTTCAATCTTTTGATTTATCAAAATAGAAGATTATCTTATTAAAGATTCGGGCTGGCTATTATCTTGCCACCACAAAAAAGAACTGTTAATATATTTGTACCGTAGCCATGGAAAATCAAGGATTTGATCCCCAAGAAATTGAAGAAATAAAAGCCAAAATTAAGGCGTCAGGAAAATCATATACTGTGATCGAATCAGAAGATAATTCTGATGATTATATGAACTTCAATTTTGTTGGAGACTTTGACGGTAGAGAAGTAGTGTATGATGTTGCACTTTATACTTTGAAGATTCAACACGCAAGTGAAATTTATGAGTTGGCTGAGCATGAGGCCGCAAAAAAATTTCCAGAGTATAAAGCGATTGCCTACGATGAAGACGAAAATGGAGATATTGCTCCATTGGGTGATTTAGAAGAAGAGATTGGGCTTTACATGGCGGAAGTGATGGAAGAGCTTGAAGAGGAAGATGCTGTGAAGGTTCAGGAGCACATCGACATTGACGAGAACATTGACTTTGGCGTAGGGCTAGATGTTGGGTTGAATGTGGAAAAAATCACTCCTGAGGTGATTGAGAAATTTATTAAAAATTTCACCAACGATACATTAGAGCTTGATCCAACTTACTTCTCTTTCCAAATGGATGATGAGGATGACGAAGAATAAGAATTGATCAATTTCAATATAGAAAATCCCTAACAGTCGCCAGTTCGACTTTTAGGGATTTTTCTTTTTATCACCTTTGCAGTAAACATTTACCTTCAATAGTAGTTTATCGTTTTTATGTTGAAAATAGCTTGGAAAGACCTTTACGCTCACGTGTTACCCCATAATCATCGCTTTCCGATGGAGAAATACAACCTGCTGCCTGAGCAGCTTTTGTATGAAGGCACCATTTCGGAAAGTAATTTTTTCACCCCTGAGTTATTGAGTGAAGCGGCCATCGTAAGAACGCATAATGCAGACTATTGGGAAAAGCTTAAGAAGCTTTCCTTATCAAGAAAAGAAGAACGAAAAACGGGTTTCCCGCTATCAGCGGCTTTGGTGGAGAGGGAACGTGTGATTATGCATGGTTCGGTAATGGCCGCTCGCTTTGCCGTTGAAAATGGAATTGCCATGAATATGGCGGGTGGCACACATCATTCGTTTACCGACAGGGGAGAGGGCTTTTGTTTGCTCAACGATATCGCCATAGCTGCCCATGACTTGCTCGATAACGGACTGGCCACTCAGGTGTTGGTGGTAGATTTAGATGTACACCAAGGCAATGGAACTGCACAAATATTTGAGAACGAACCAAGGGTTTTTACTTTTAGTATGCATGGTGCTGCCAACTACCCGTTACACAAAGAAAAATCTGATTTAGATATTGGGCTTAAAGATGGCACTGATGATAATACTTATTTAAGTTTATTAGAGGCCAATTTAAAAGCCTTGATTGATACAGTTCAGCCTGATTTTGTGTTCTTTCAGTGCGGAGTAGATGTTTTGGCAACCGACAAGCTAGGTCGTTTAGGAATGACCTTGCAAGGCTGCAAGCAGCGCGATAGAATTGTGCTAGAAGCCTGCAAGCAAAACGATATTCCTATCATGGCTTGTATGGGTGGAGGCTACTCCGAAAAAGTAACACATATTGTTGAAGCCCACGCAAACACCTTTCGGTTGGCGCAAGAGATTTTTTTCTAGGTAAAGGACAAAGTCCTTGATTAATAGTGGTCACAGGTTCATAGAGCCTAAGACAGTAGTTAAGTTGCTTGTTGAAGGTAGTTGGTGAATAACACCAACCAGGGTGCAAGGGCAGAGCATTTTAGTTCTTAACAATTCTAAATCCAAAATGATTATTTCCTCTATTTTCAAAATCACTGGCCCTTTCATAAGTCAATAAAGTTGTCTTATGATAGTTCCAAGATCCACCACGTCTAACCCTTTTTGAATCGGCTCCAGCCACCGTGTTAATTGGATCAGTAGCATCTGCATAAAATGAACTGCTGTAATAATCTTGACACCATTCCCAAACATTGCCACCCATATCATATAAGCCGAATGGATTGGCAGGGTAAGAGCCAACAGCTACTGAATGTCCATTTGGATTATAAACCCCTGGGCTGTCACCATTGTAGTTGGCTTTTGATATTGACATTGTACCATTATCAGTTGGAAAATCTAATTGCTGTCCGCCTCTAGCAGAATACTCCCATTGTGCTTCTGTAGGCAGACTTACATCATAGTATTGTGCAAATGCATTTGCTCCATACCATTTCACCCAATTTACAGGCCAATTTCCTTTTGTGGCATCTAGTAACTCAAAAGTGCTGCTTGAGCTGTTAAATGAGATCCAACTTTTGTTATCTATATGTTCAGATTCTCCACCACTTGTACATCCGCCTGTTTCTCCTAACTGTAAGAATATTTGACCAGCGTTTGGTGCATCGCCTGCACCAACAATCATGTTTTCAGTATATGTTCCACAGGGGTCAGAAGTTGACTGTGAAGAAAGGGTAATCCAGCCATCAAGGTATGCGTTGTTTAAAAAGTCGATGTATTGTTGGTTGGTGATTTCCTTCTCTGATATTTGAAACTTTGAC
Source organism: Roseivirga echinicomitans (assembly GCF_001592935.1). Lineage (GTDB taxonomy): Bacteria > Bacteroidota > Bacteroidia > Cytophagales > Cyclobacteriaceae > Roseivirga > Roseivirga echinicomitans. Next base: position 40,506 of record NZ_LRDB01000045.1, on the reverse strand, counting down.
AAGGTGATGCTTACAGAAGGAGCATCACCAGTCGTGGAGCCACCCATGGTGAAACTTCCTGCTGGAATATTTTTTAGAATGATACTGTTGGGTAGTTCATGGTCACTTGTAATTGGTTCTTCCTTTGTTGGGCCATCATCGTTGCTACACGAAAATGTTAGTGAGATTAAACAAAATGCAATTGCGAAATTTGATTTGATATTCATTACTCCTTATCTTTTTTATTCGAGAGAGGTTTAACTTTTAAGATAGTCGTTTTTGAGTTGAGGCCAAAGATTATGTGATTGCACTTGATTTTTCGTTCACTGGTGAATAGGGTTGACTCATCTGGTTTTATGAGCTTCAGTAATGAATTAATCTTAACCCTTATTTTTTTTCAATATTTAGGTAGAAGTAATTAATGCCTTCTGAATTGCTTTCGATAATGTCCATTCTTTTGTCATTATTTAAATCGGCAAGAATGATATCATAAGTAGATTGCTTCTCATCTCTGAGCATGGTTTCCGTCCATGAAGCTCCATTGTCGAAATTGAGAAACACCTTGTTGGGTTCTCCTGAATTTGCCACTACAATATCAATACTTCCATTTGCATCGATATCTCCAAAGTCTAAGGAATAGGAACCGCTAGGAGTATTGTCAAACGCTACTTTTCTGCTGAAATCCATTTTTCCATTTCCGAAGTAGATGACATTTGGCTCACCAATGTTGGCTGTAATAATGTCCAGATGACCATCATTGTCAATGTCAATTACGCCTACTGATCTAGTTTCATCACTTCCGCTACCAAAAGGAATCTTCTCAGCGAAGTTTAGTTTTCCATCATTTAAATAGATATAGTTTTGTTGTCCATCTCTATTGGCCAAGATCAAATCCTTATGGCCATCTTTGTTGATATCCACAACATCTACATCAATAGTGGAGTCATCTTTTGATCCAAATTTCAATACTTTGGTGAATTCACCCTTTCCGTTATTTAGGCATATTTCATTTACTTTTCCTCTATTCGTGATGAGGATATCAATGTCTCCATCCGAATCAATATCAGTGGTTCTTAAGTTGCGTGTTGGCGCGTACGGATCTCCAAAATGCCCTATCTTTGAAAAATTTCCATTTCCGTCATTCAGATAAATGGTATTTGGCGCCATGTCATTGCCCACCGCTATATCTAAATCGCCATCACCGTCAAAATCAGCTAATTCTGTTGCGTAACTGGTCTCTTGGATATTGTCGAGTAGTCTTGATACTGTAAATATGCCAAACCCATTGTTGAAGAACACCTTATTGGCTTGAGGCCAATGCCTGCCATTGGCGACTATTAAATCTATATCCCCATCATTATCGATGTCTCCAGCGCTTATTGAGGCAGACCTATCTTTATCTACACCTAAGACTAACCTGGAACTTGTGACAAATTCAATCTCTTGTCCAATTACTAAACAAGGCATTGATAGATAGAAAAATAGCATTAAATACTTCATTGTTGTTTTGTTGGTTTAGGCTTACTGGCTATGCTGTATATTTTATGGCAAAATAGCTTTTATTTGCTCAGTCGTCTCCACTTTGATTTGTCCTTTTGTGGGGATCATATTCTGCCAAACCCAATTGTAGTGTTCAATCACCTGTTCTGCTGTCAAGTGTGGCCTGTCACCAGTTGTATGTCCGTCTTTAACAACTCTTACATTGTAATCCTTGGTTAAAGCAGATTGAATTGTTGATTCTACGCAAAAATCAGTAGCACAGCCAGTGATGAATAACTCACCGATATTCATCTCATTTAATTTTGAGAGAAGGTCAGATTTATAGAAAACATCATTCGCATATTTGTCAATTCTGATATCAGTAGATTTCACGGTCAGATCGTCCAAATTCTCCCAATCAGTAGCGTTTTTCTCAAACGCTCCAGTTCCAGTTCCATCGTGTTGGATATAGATCACAGGGTAGTTTAATTCTCTAAATAATTTGGCGAGTTCATTGATTCGCCTAACCACTCCATCGGTATCAAACCTGATTTTTTTAGGCGTAAAGGAGCCTTTTTGCATGTCGATAACCAATAAGGCTTTTGTGTTTTTCATCGACTAAAGTTGACTCACTCTAAATACCTTATAGACTTTTTCGTTTTCTGAGCTTGCCTCCTTTAAAGAAAAATGGATGCCTTCTTCTGTTACAAAAGCACTGGTTAGACGGACTTGATCTATTAATTCAGTAGGTAGGGTGAGAGCCCCCGATTTTTTGGTTTGGGTATCGAAAACAATCAATGATGCTCCAAAAATCTTAGGTTCTTCCTTATTAGTTTCTGGGTTAATTCTAGGCTTGGTGCCGTGCACCAATACTCTATAGATGAGCTGTTTATCTGGGCTAGTCAATATTGTTGAAAAATAGGGTTGCTGCGTAGGGTTGGAGGTAACGGAAACACCATTCTCGAACTTGGTCACGATCATCTTTGTGAAAAACCCATCTAAGTCGGTTGACGGTATTTCAGGATCTCCTGCAAAAAAGGTTCCTTTTAAATCGCTGTTTTCGAACAAATAGAGACTGTCGCTTATCTCAGATGAAACATAGAGGTTTTGATAGTCACCAGCAGAAAACAAGCTCATTGTTGAAATGCCACCCGTCTTAGCCATCTCTCTTGTTTTTTCTGCTTTCTCCTCAAAGTCAGGTACAATTGTTCTTTCGTCTAAATAATACTTTTCAACCTCACCTTTCTCAAAATCATAAATTGCTCTTAACCAACTGGTGTCACCTTCGGCAGTTACTGATGAGGTATTTGATGAATATAGTATTCCGTCCTTGAAACTTGTACTTGCATCAAAGGAAAGCATAGACTGACTGAAAGAAAACCTCTCTTGCGTCTTTATTCTTTTTAACACTTCACCTTCTTTATTAATTCTATAATAGAATTGCATGGTGTTGATGAAAATGTTGTCAAAATCATGTACCCAATATTCAAAGAAGTAATAAGGATAAAGAATTTCGTTAGGGCCATCTTCATGGATTTTGACTTTATGGGTTATTTCCCCTGTTTTATAATTATAGAAATAGATGTGTCGATTTGGTCGATTGAAAAAGCTGTAATATTCAACACCATCAATCACTACATACTGGGCCTGAATCCCATCAACAGAAGTTTCATCATCCAGCATAAAGACTTTGTCTTCTAGCTGCGTAAGCTGGTATTTTACGTTTCCTGCTTCTGACTCTTCCTTGGATGAAGTGCCGCAAGCCGTTAGGCTAAGCAAGAATACAAATAGGAGTGTATTGACCGTAGTTTTCATAAATAGACCTTTGGCTTACAATTTATGAGATTTTTCTTATAGAAAGTAGTTGGAGCCAAATTGTTGGTAGTAGGTTTTGTCCCTTGGTTCGTGCCTAAGATAAAAGAATGACCAAGAGGCCATTTACAGCAATTGTATCTTAAAATATTGGTCGATAAATATTAATGCACTAAGTGCAATCACGACAATGAGGCTTGTTAAAGCCTGAAATTTCCAGTTGAGTTTGTATTTCCTCGATGTTTTATACACCATATAGAATAGAAGTCCACTCACCATAATGGGCAAAGTGAAAACGCCCAATTTCATGTATGCGCTAATCCGACCTTCATCATTTAGCATTATGAAATTCATTGCACTGGCCAAAAATCGCATGAAGAAAGCGGTGAATAAAAAGCCATAGATGTATTTATTCCATTTCTCATACCTTAGAAAGGTATAGGCGGCTAAGCCTTGAATTATGGTGATAAGTGGCCCTGCGGCAGATGAAATCGTATTGTGGAGGTCAGTGGGATCTTGCCCCTTGACGAGTGATGTTCCGTTTAATCGCATGATGGTGTCATAACCCAAAGCCTCGCTCGTAAGCCAATGTGCAAACTCGTGGATAATCCAAGTAATGAAAACAATGGCTACTAATGCTGAAACGTATTTTGATGTTATTTTCTGATCAGTCATTATCGTAGTTTGTATTTAGTTTTCTTTCTTTGTTCCTAATAAATATAGCACCACACTTGGGCCTGACTTTACTTTATTAATCTCCCATTCATAGTTTTTCGTTCCGTTTAAACCTGCTACAAATTCATTCATTTCTTTCAATGAATATGTTCGAAACGATGAAACAACTCCATCCCATAAGACAAACAAAGGCACAATAGGAATCAGGTAGGTGAAAATAATACGGCCAAGCTTAAATGGCTTTATAAAAGGTGTTATCAAAAGTACAGTTAATGGTGAAAACAACATTGCCAAAATACTTAGAAAACTTCTTTCTTGTGCCTCAAAAATTGAAATAGAACTACTTGAGTTAACGGCATTCTGTAATATTTGCTTTGCGTCATTTGGCCTGAAATGGTGTAACGACAAAAATTGAGTCCTTAACCCTTTCAAATCGATTGGTACGTTTCGTGCATCTACAGGCTTTTCTATGTACTCAAAATTGTCAGCATGCTTTTTAGCAAGTTTGAATGCAGGAATGTTTGGGTAATAGTCTGTAAGGGTGATTTTTAGGTTAGGAATTCTTTTTTTCAATTCAGAGTTTAACCAAATTAGTCCGCCACCTCCACCTGAACCGAGGTCAATAATTTGATTTGTTTCACCTTTTTTCAAACCTTTTTCGATAATAGGAATTATCGGTTTGTACATTTTTGTTTTGTTCGACAAAAACTGTAAAAAGTCGGTTCCGTAATTTCTTAAAAAAGTCGGAAACCATTTTTGGTCTTCAAATTCAAATAGATGTATTCTGCCCATGTTGTTTAGTCATATCTACTACATTTTTATAAGAATCGTAGTAAGTGCGGGTTAACTCTTCTCAAGTTACAAGAATTTCATAGTATTAGGCTTGTTTGCTACGGGTTTGATTAGACAGAACCCTCTACAACAGCTAAGTCAACCCGTAGAGGTCTTTGTCTTTTTCAGAAACACAGAAGAGACTAAGCTGTAAATGAAAATATGATTTGGTGGAGAACTCCGACAAGGGCGGAATAAATCGGAGTGTCAGTTATAGGATATTGTCCAAATCTTGAATTCCAATAATGGTCATAACTTCTACTACACCATCATTTATTCTGTAGTAAATACTATCCGAACCACAGACGCATCGTCTGTAACCTAATCTGATAAAGTCAACTGATTCAAAAGAGAGCGGGCGTTCGGCTATCATATCAAAATACTTGAAGAAAGCATCGAAATATTTATCGGCTTGTGAGACTCCAAACCTGTTGACTCCATATTGATGAATTCTAATTAAGTCGTCTTTGGCTATATTACTTAACCTGTATTTAGCCATTGAGCAAAGACTTTGATTGGGCTAGTATTTGGGCTTTACTGTCATTTGTGAATCCGCTATTTTCGGCTTTTTCCAGTTTCGCGCCAATCCAATCAATTTGCTTTTGTTGCTTTCTGGCCTGTCTAATCAAATCGTTTACCAGCTCACTTTTGCTAGCGTACTCTTTACTATCTACTTGGCTTTTTAGCCATTCATCATTGGGGTCTGTCAGTGAAATACTTTGTCTTGCCATAAGAATAATGTTTGATTCGAATTTACATCAAATTCGCACCAATATCAAGACGATTATATTGGTCTGACCACTCCGAGTGATCAGACCAGTAGGCGCCAGAGGTAAACCATTAAAACGGTTAGTGTTGCTGCCATGCACATAGCCCACGGTTTAAACCGTGGGCTATGTGCATAAATGTGACATTGTAATGGTTTTAACCATTTAGGAATGAAAGCTTATTCGCTTCGTCATTGCGCCCTACGCAATTCGGCTGAGTAGCGCAAAGTGATACCCTTATTTCATTCTTACAGGATTTCTATGACGATATGGTTCTGTTTTACGAAGGGTTTCAACCTTCATTAGGATATCACGCCCTTTCAGGGCTTGGTGTGGCCTAATGCTTGAGCAAAAGCCTCATCGGGGCGGCATATTTGTAGCATGGAAAAACATGTACGGTACATTAAGCCCCAGCGGGGCGACACCTTTGTAGCCCCAACGGGGCGGAATATAATAGGAATGGGTGCAACCCATTCCTAGTTGAATATTAAGTGAATTAAGCCCTGAAGGGCGCAATAGTTTTTATTTATAAACAACCGATGATCCGAAGCTTGCTCTAGTGCGTAATTGGCCCGATCACTCCGAGTGGTCGGACTAATGATTTCCTATTCTGATAGCATCTAAGCACGCTTTCTGCTTAACTCATAGACATAGCAAGCCGTTTCGTTAAACGCCCTTTCTTCCACGAATTCAAAGCCGAGTCGCTTATAAAATTGATGTGCTTTGGTATTTGTCTTTAAAGGATCGATTAGAATTCCACTGATGTTTGGGTGGCTGAAACACCTGTCTATGGCCAGCTTCATTATTGTGGTTCCGTATCCCTTACTTAGGTTTTTTTCTTCTCCTATCCAGATGTCAATGGCCCTTTTACCTTGTTCTACATCTCCCCAATAGTGCGTTTCTTCATGGTAAGGGTCTATGATTTGGACAAAGCCAATAGGTTCTCCATTCAGTTCTGCCACCAACTGTTCTCTCCATTCAGGATTTCTGCCCAATTCTATTTCCCAATTCCAATCATCATCTGGGTCACAATCAATCACATGTTGCTGGGTGTCCCAAAACTTCAATAACTCAAGGTCGTGTAAGGTGGCTGGTCTTAGTTTGATCATTGGAGTAGTTCTATTTTGAGTGTTAGTAATATGGCAGGATTCGGTGTAATTACACAAACGCCTCAGTAACTTCTTTGGGGATTCGGGTGGGTTTTAGGCTGCTGGCATCAATCATACACCACCATGAACTGGACTGCATGAGTAGGTCGCCTGTAGTGGCATTGAACATACGCACCAGTCGGTTACTTTTTACTCCGGTGTGTTCGTGTACATGGGTGTTAATCTGGATTTGGTCACCCAAAAAGGCTGGCTTTTTGTATTCTATAAAGTGATTAATCGCCACCCATTTGTATTGTTTTAGCCAAATGGGTTTTGCCCATTGTGTCCAATGGGCTTCGGAAACATCTTGTACCCACTGCAAATAGCGCACATTATTCACGTGTTGCATATCGTCCAAGTCGGCTGTAGTTACTTCAAATGTAGATTCATAAATAGCGGGCATGGTGGGCTTTTATAATACTAGATTCTCAAATAAGCGCTGGGCAGTTTTCTCTAAATCATCAGATAAGCCTGCATGGGTTTTAGACACCTGAAGGGCCGAACTTCGGGTGGAGGTTAACCAACGGAAACGCTCGGTAATGTCTAATTTTGCTATAGGGCCACACTCTTTATCGCCCAAGGCTACTTTTTCGAAACTCTGCAAATTCAATCGGATTTGATCAATGTCCAGTTCGTCTGAAAGCAAAGCAATTTTTGATTCATTAATCGTCCAAAGCACTTTAATGAATTTCGCTCTTTTGCTAAATACAGCCACTCCCACATTCAGAAACTCTTCACGTTCCAAAACAGGGACCACCCGAATCATCGCATATTCATATAAGTGCTTCTCTTGCATCTTGGGCTTGGTTGGTGAAAATATCGGAATGATTTAAACGCGTAATCAGAAATTGGGAGTATGCCTCTCTTAACGCCTCAGGGCTTTCATCGGTATCGGGCCATTCGAGCCACGAATCGGGAATTAAGGCGACAATGGCCTGTAATTTCTCAGGCGTCAACAGCTTTTTGAATGCCTCGTTGGTTTCTTTTAGCAAAGAGGCTTGGGCCAGAAGTACATGCTCTTTCACAAATGGAAAAGGTGATTTGGCACGCTCCTCAAGGTGCATCCATGCATGGTGAAAAGACAAAGAAGAACCATGATCGATCAGCCACAATTCTTTATTGAACATCAGCATATTGGTGTTCTTCACCGTGCGGTCGATGTTAGAGATGAAGGAATCGAGCCACACCACTTTCGAAGCAGTTTCTGCATCAATTTGCGTGACCACCGGATCGAAGGTAATTGCGCCAGAAAGAAAGTGCAGCGCAATATTTAGGCCTTGGCTTCCTTTCAATAAGTCTTGTACTTCTTCATCACCTTCGGTACGGCCAAAGGCTTCATCCAAGTGTGCGAACACTAATTCTGGGACTCTTAAACCGAGTTCACGGGCGATTTCTCCACCAATCAATTCGGCAATCAGCACTTTGGGGCCATGGCCGTTGCCCCTGAATTTTAATACGTATTTGAAGTCATCGTCCGCTTCGGCTAAAGCGGGCAATGAGCCGCCCTCGCGTAAGGGTTGGATGTATCGGGTTACATTTACAGTTCTTAACATGGCGTGGGAAATCCCCTTTTTAAGCCTTCACTCTTGAATATTTCCGAAGGTAAACAAATTTTAAGGTTGTTGGAAGGCGGAAGATCGAAGTAGGAAGAAAGCTGGACTCGCCTCTGTACTGTCATTGCGAGAAGCAGGCATTGCGAGTGCGAAAGGCTGTGACGCGGCAATCTGTCAGTTCAATACTGATGTGGACAAGGACAAACAGTTTGCCGCGTCATAAAACCTTGTTAGCACAGGTTTCATTTCTCGCAATGACGGAGCCGATGGGGTTGGCTTTCCCAATACTCAATACCCTTTACTTCACCGATGTAATCCACCAGGTATTGCCAAATGGATCTAACACTCCACAGGTTCTTCCATAATCTTGATTAGATAAGCCCATTACTGAAGTAGCGCCATTGTTCAATGCTTTTTGATAGGTTTCGTCCGCGTTTTGGACATAAACAAATAGGTTTGCTGTTTGAGGAGTGAATTGTTCTGTAGCCCCAGCAAACATGATCGTACTGTTGCTGATCATTAATTCAGAATGCATAATGGTTTTCTCATCTTCGCGCAGCTTGGTTAAGCTTACTTTTGCATTGAAGACTTGCTTTGCGAATTCGCTAAAGCCTTCCGCCTCAGGTAATATGAGGTAAGGCATTACAGATTGGTGTCCTTGAGGTATTTTCATGGTGTCTTGGGTTTGTTCGTCCTTATACAGTAAGAAGTAATTTCTCGAAGTTGACCTCCTTCAAAAGCATATACATCGCAAGAAGAAATATAAGTGGATTTGTTCGATTTACCGATGAATTCGGCTGTTCCGTTGATCATGACATGATTGTTTTCTGCAACGATGCTCTTTAATCGGAAGTCAGTGCTGACTTCCGAAAAGTATTGAGCTGTTTTCTCACAATAGGCTATGACTTCTTCTTTTCCTTTTAATAGGCTTTCACCAACAATATTCCATTCAATATCATCTGCTAGTTTATCATACACCGAGCTGAATTCACCTTTGGAAAAGGCTGTTGCAATGTCTTTGTTGTGATCGGTCATGATGGAAAACTTGACTTATGCCTTTTCACCACAATTGAACATCCAATGCACTCCAAATTTGTCTGTGCAACTTCCGTAATAATCGCCCCAAAACATCTCTTCAAGTTCTTGTGTTACTTTTCCGCCATTTGAAAGGGCATCGAATAGCTTTTTGGTTTCCTTTCTGGTATCGGGCTGAAGGTTAATGTAGCTATTGTTGCCAAAGTTTACCTTGAAGCCCATGCTTTCTGGTGCGTCTGTACCCATTAATGTGTGACATCCTAAAATGCGGAGTTCAACGTGCATAACAAGGTTTTTGTCTTCTTCGGCCATTGGGGGCATTTCTTCTTGGGCTGGAATGTCTCCAAAGCGCATAATGCCGTTTCCAAAGAATTCTCCACCAAATATAGATTTGTAAAAGTTAAATGCTTCCTCTGTATTGCGAGAAAAATTGAGGTAAGTGCTTACTGCTGCCATAATTTTAAGTTTTAGATGTTGGTTTTAATTTGTTTTAAAATATAAGTTATTTTCTTCCAACACGGTTTTTAACAGAGTGATGGCCTTTGGTCCCATACCGTGAAGCGCTGATATTTCTTTTTCGCTGTATTCAGATAGCTGCTCTAAACTGGAAATTTCTTCACCTGCCAAGGCCCTTCTTGCAGGAGCGCTGATGAGGTAAAGGAAACCAGTTTTCGGCTTTCTTTCTGCCTCACAAATTGGGCAAGTAGGGCAGTCGCTACTTTTGTAGTACTGGTGCCCTTCCGTGCAAGTTCTTAATTGTTTTTCCTTTCCTGTTACCATAGTCAAATGCCTTATGGTTTTTCATACGTGAGTAGAACTACGCCACTATTGAACACTTTTGAATTAATGAGTTTAAGGTTTAAAGTATCCTTTAAGCCGCTAAATAACGTATGCCCATTGGGTAGTGCAACAGGATCGATCATGATTTGATAAGTATCTATTAAATCTGCGTCAGAAAACTGAGCCACAATACTTCCACTGCCAAGGATAGTCATGTCATTTCCTGGCGTTAACTTCAGCTTTGCTATTTGCTCAGTAATATTTCCACTCATTATAGAAGTGTTTTTCCATTCGACTTCATTTAAGGTGCTTGAAAAAACTATCTTTTTAGCCTTATTCATCCCCTGTGCTACCTTAGGGAACATCTCTGCTGCCATTGGGCTAGGCCAGAAACTACTCATCATTTGGTAGGTGGTTCTTCCGAACAAAAGTGTGTTTTCTGATTGAAGCGATGATTCGGAAAATTTAGCTTCTTCTTCACCATGTTGATGCCAACTGGTGTCTTCGTTCAAGTCTTTATAGTAACCATTGAGTGATAAAAAGGTAAATGAACTGAGTTTACGCATGGTTATGTTTTGCTATAGTTTACAAAAGCGAAGCTTCGCCATTCATTTCGTTTACCAACTGAATAATGGACTTGGTATCAATCATAGTTTGTTCTGTTTCGATACGAAGAATCTTGTCACAATCCTCCAAATCGAAGTTGGCTATATAGGCTGGAAAAACTTCTTCAATTTGAGTTAGAATCCTTTTTGCTTTTCCCTCACTCGTAATATTTGTAGCGAAAACTTCGATCATAAACAGTTTGCTGTTAATGCTTTAACCTTTTATTTCTGGATTCAATTTATGATAATGAATATAAGAAAGCACTAACACAACCATAAATATTAAAGGTAAAAGTAAGGCTGGTCCGAAGCCATCGACTGCTGCGATGCTTACAAATGCGGAAATGAAATCAATGGCAAAGCCGGCATAGGCCCATTCTTTTATTCGCTTGGGTACGGCAGGAATGATAAGCGCTAGCGAGCCCAAGACTTTAAAAACGGTAAGCATTACGCCAAAGTAGTCGGGGTAGCCCAAATGGCGAATTCCTTCTACGGCCAGTTCGGTTTGCGAAGTAAGGGCGGGCATTACCCCTTCAAATAGAAAAATAAGAATGGTAGTGCTCCAGAAAATGATTTTGCTCTTTTTCATGATGTGTTTGATTGAGGTTAGTTTTTATTGATTCATTACAAATTTGCTCACATAAAATGAGTTTAAGGTGGTGTGTATCCGTCATTGTAATGGGGTGATTGCGACAGAGGTGCATATTTTTTTTAGCGTTTACGCTCTCCAATGAAATAGCCAATGCTTTTCGAATTGGTCAGTAAGTCCTCCTAATAATGCACCCGAAAAGGTTTGTTCAACGGGCTGACGAGCTTCACCTTTTTCTGCAAGTTTCTGATAGTAAGTATACAGCTCATTTTTGCTCTTGCATTCGACCCAAATGGAGATGGCGTTGCCTTGCATTAAGTCATTTTCACCAACCATATCTGTTCCCATCAATGTGAAATGGTCCGTAGAAATGGAAGCTTGTAGAATATATTGCCGCATTTCAGGATCCAATTTATTTCCAAGAGGAGAGTCGCCTATGGTTTGAAATTGAATTTTGCCACCAAAACAGCTATGATAGAAAGTCATGGCCTCACGGCAGTTGCCATTAAAGGTGAGGTATGCGTGCAGCCGACTCATTGGTCAACTCCTTTTCCCTTTTATATAGGCAAACATGGCCATGGCATGCCCGTGTCCCAAATCAAACTCTTCTTTGAGCCAATTGGTGATTTCTGTGGCTTTTACATTTTTCTTGAGCTCACCACTTTCCGTAAAGCCTTTGGCTGAAGCCAGAGCTTTAAAGTCTTCTGGCGTTTTTCCTGTTTTGGTTTGAATGTTATCTAAGTAAGCTTGAAATGACATAGTATTACTATTTATTTTTCCTTTTCAGCATAAGTTTTAAAGTTGTCTAAAATGGCTTGCCATCCACCGCGCTGCATGTCTATTGGGTTTTCGCTTTCTGGATCAAAGGTTTCTATGATTTCAGTAGCGCCCCCTTTTTCTTCAAAAGTGATTTTTACGGTTCTGCCATCTTCCATGGTATAAGCAATCAGTTGATGCTCGATTACTTCATCATAAATTCCGCCAAAATCGAAACCGAAACTACCGTCTTTGGCTTCCATTCTAGTGGTGAATTTACCACCTGTTCTTAGGTCATTTTTAGCGCTAGGCGCATGCCAATCGTCAGAAGCCTGGCACCATTGGGTAATGTGTTCTGGTGCTCCCCAGTATTCCCAAACTTTGGTAATGGGTACATTTACGGTTGCTTTGATTGTGATTTTTTCCATGTGTTTGATCTTAAGGTTTTCAACAGATTACATAACAAATATCTGAATTTGGTTTTAGATATAAGCGGGGAGATACCGACACTTTATGGGGTTGATTCCGCCAAACTTTTGATTTACATTTAGGTATGAAAACCGTTTCCATATTTGTTCCGGAGTCGTCTGTAATGGAGGCTGTGGCCGATCCCCGCTACATGTTCACCGCAGCCAACCAGTTTTTGCAAGCGGCAGGTAAAGCACCACTATTCAATGTGCAATTGGTGGCATTAACTAAAGAAGTGAGGCTTCACGGAGGCGTTTTTTCCGTTCATGCCGACAAGTTGATTGGTGAAGTGAAACAAACTGACCTGATCATTATTCCTGCGCTTTTTGGTGATATGAAAAATGCCGTAGAAGTAAATCAGGCTGCAATTCCGTGGATTGTTGAGCAGCACAATAATGGGGCAGAAGTAGCTTCACTTTGTGTTGGGGCATTTTTATTGGCTTCCACAGGTTTGTTAAAAGACAAGAAATGCTCTACCCATTGGGCCTATTATAACGAGTTTCGTGAGACTTTTCCCGATGTGGAAATCATGGACGGAAGCATTATTACTGAAGAGAAGGGAATCTATTCTAGCGGAGGCGCCAACTCCTATTGGAACCTGCTGCTCTATATTCTTGAAAAATATACCGACCGCGACACGGCCATTCTAGCCTCAAAATATTTCGCCATAGACATCGACAGAAGCAGTCAATCTTCCTTTGCTATTTTCAATGGGCAGAAAGATCATAATGATGAAGCGGTGAAACTGGCGCAGCAATATTTAGAAGAGAATTTTCAAGAGAGAATATCAGTAGACGAAGTGGCCAATTATGTAGCGGTAAGCCGAAGAAGTTTTGAGCGCAGGTTTAAACAGTCCACAGGAAACACGGTATTGGAATACCTTCAACGGATCAAAATTGAGGCTGCCAAACGCAGTTTTGAGTCCAGCAGAAAGAACATCAATGAAGTCATGTTCGATGTGGGTTATACCGATACCAAAGCTTTCCGCAATGTGTTTAAGAAAATCACGGGGCTAACACCAATTGAGTATCGAAACAAATATGCCAAAGTGGAAGTGGCAGTTTAGTCATTAATAGGAAAAGAATATTGATAGGCTTGTCGGTGAAAACACCAACAAGGGCGAAATCATTGAGAGAAAAAATATCAAAGCGTTTGAAGGTTGATAAATCATTTAAAATGAACCTCCTAAAAGAAGAAAAGAAATTCTGGCAGCGCCATTTTCGAATTGAAAAATTGGAAGACATTCCTCAAAAGTGGAGTGGTTATAAATCAATCGACTCCGACAACGATGATGAATTTCTCTATTTTTTCACTTTACGCGTTTCATCCATATTGGAGATTCATTTGAAAGATACGCTAGTTACAGATGAGGGCGTCAAGCACATTGCTAAGCTCAAGGACTTGGAAATTCTCTATCTAAGGAATCATAGTAAAATCACTAAAGCAAGTATTCCGTTTTTCAATGAAATGACCTCTTTACAAAGCTTAAACATCACAAAAACAGAAATCTCTTTATCCGATATATGTGACAGTTTGGACAACCAGAGTCTCAAAGAAGTGTTTTTAGATTCAGAAGATGATGAAGAAAGCATTCTTGAAAAGGTCATCATTTTAAAAGAGCGAATGCCAGACTGTAGCTTTTACCTCAATACGAGTTTTACCACAGATGTTTTCGAAAACCCAATAGCGCCTATTTTTTGAGTTTCGGTTGTTCTTTTAAACTACCCTTATCACTACATTTCCTCTTTTATGCCCTTGGTCTACATAGCGATGCGCCTCGGCTATTTTACTTAAGGAATATGTCTTATCGATCACAGGTTTTATACGGCCTTCTTCTAAAAGTGACCGGAGTAGATGAAGGTCTTTGGTCCTTTCTACTGGCGGACGTAAGCCTGTGGCGGCAATCAGGGCTTTCTTTTTACCGAACAACGCAGTAATGAGCACATGGCCAAAAACATTCAGGCCAATGCCAGCCTCTAAAAACCGACCTTCTTTCTTGAGAGCGTTTTTAGCCTTTGAGAAGGTCGTTTTGCCAACGGCATCAAAAATGATGTCATATTGTTGGCCATTTTTCGTGAAATCCTCGTTTTTGTAATCAATAACATGGTCGGCACCCAATGAACTGACCAGCTCAAGGTTGGTGGTGCTGCATACTCCCGTAACTTCTGCGCCATAATATTTGGCTACTTGAATGGCCGAACTTCCGACACTGCCCGAAGCACCATAAATCAGTACTTTCTGGCCTTGCTTGATTTTTCCTGTATCACGAAGAAAGGGTAGGGCGGTTAAGAAACCATCGCATGCCGAAGCTGATTCTTCATAATTCAAATTAGAAGGCAAGGGCACAATTACCGCATCTTCTGGTAGGGTGATGTATTCGGCATTGGCTCCAAAAGTAGGGCCAGCAGTCCCGAAAATCCGATCGCCTTTCTTAAAAAGGGTTACTGCTTTTCCCGTTTTTATTACCTCTCCCGCCAGTTCTTCACCCAAGGTTTTGATTTTCGGTTTTGTCAAACCCGTAAAAAGCCTTGAAAAATAGGGCTTGCCTTGACGAAAAGTGGCTTCAGTGGCTGTAACGGTAGTGGCAAATACTTTCACCAAAATTTCATTGTCTTTTGGCGTGGGTATTTCTCTTTCTACGATTTGTAGAACTTCAGGTGATCCGTAAGTGTGATATTCAATCGCTTTCATGAATCAAAGTTGGGTATAATTCAAAGCCTGATCGTTCGGATTTCTAAATCCGAACCTATTTCTTGGTTACTTCTTTCCAGTATTCCTTGGGGGTCTGCCCAGTGATTTTCTTAAAGAAGGTGTTGAAAACTGTTTTAGAGTTGAAGCCGCTGTCATAAGCCAAGGCCAAAAGGGTAAGGTGCCGTTGATTTGCATCAGCTACTTTTTCTTTGAAGTGTTTTACCCGATAACCATTGATGAATTCGCTGAAATTCTTATTCAAACTTTCATTAAGCAGCCAAGAAAGCTGGTTCGGGTTGATCTTTATTTGTTCTGCCAGAGTCCTTAAAGATAGATTTGGGTCTAAAAATGGCTTTTCTTCTTCAATGTATTTCAGCAGTCGATTTGAGTAATTAAGAGCCGTCTCTTGATCTAGAAGTGCCTTTTTGTTTTTGACTTTTTTAACTTCGGGAACTTCCTGAAAAATCACCTTTTGAAACTCCGGATATCGTGGGTCAGTCTTGATTGAGTTCACCAAAGGATCTACAAAATGTAGGTGGAGCAATGGTGAATTATTTTCCATGGCTTCTCTGATCCACTCAAAGGCTTTGTCATTTTCTCCTGTGGCGGCATAGAGCATAAAGAGATAGGATTGCGCATGGTAGTTCTCAATGTTCTGCGCAAATTCCAATAATCGATTTTTTAGCTTTTCGCTATTGATCGCATCATTTTTAAGCGCGTAGGCGATGGCTTGTACTCCGATTTTATCGGCTTCAATTACAATGTCGGATGGAATGGTGTCGAAATAGTTGATGGCTTCGTCCAGTCGGTTTTGCTTGATGAGGCAATAGCTTTTGACGGTGCTTGCAGGTATGTTTTTTGGATTATGCTCAAGGCATCGATCTAGCACCTCAATGGCCTGCTCATAATTCTCCGTCTTATAATTATAATAAGCCTTGTAAAAGAGTGTCTCCTGTGAAAGGGGGTCTATTTCTAGCGCTTTATTTAGATGAAGAAATCCACGATCTCTTTTTCCGGCAATTAAATACAGAAAGGACATGAATTGCTGCGCTTCTACATAATTGGGTTGAATTTCTAATGCTTTGATCGTTAGTCTCACCGCCTCTTTGTAATTTACAGCAGTGAAAAATGCGAGATTGGCCAATTGATAATACACCCCAGCATGTTGATCGTTCAGGTGATGCGCTTTATGGGTGAGTTGAGAAGCCTTTTGCCATGCTTCGGCATGATCCATAAAGCCTGTGGTGGCCAGAAAACCATAGCAGTCGGCTAAGCCTAAATAAGATTCTACATGTTTGTCATCCAGCTCAAGGGCTTTTTCATAAAGCGAAATGGCCGTATGCATGTCCTCTGGATTCCATTTATTGAAATGGAATCGGGCTTTGAGGGAGTATTCGTAAGCGTCAAGGCTCTCGGTTTGCTTGGCCACCAAGTGCTCTTGAATCTCGAAATGGCCGAATTGCTCTCTTAATTTGTCCGCAATTAAAAGGCTTATTTCATCCTGAATTTCGAATACATTTTCGAGCTGGCGATCCCAGGTTTCGGACCAAAAGTGATAATCCTCAGCTACATCAATCAGCTGCGCGGTAATTCGAATGGCCTTGCCTGATAAGCGAATACTGCCTTCTAGAATGATACCTACATTCAACTCTTTCCCGATTTGTGAAATGGGGATGTTCTTGTTTTTGAAATAGAATGAGGAAGTTCTGGAAGTGACTTTTAGGGCTTTGATCTTTGCCAAGGCATTGATAATCTCCTCAGTCATTCCATCGGTAAAGTATTCGTTTTCTGGGTCGCTACTGAAGTTGGCAAAGGGCAAAACGGCAATCGTTTTCAAGTGTTTTTTCTGCTTTCCTTTAAGCTCAGAAGGAGAGGGCGTTTTGATGCCCTCATTGTTTACCGCAAATACCTCAACGGGTTCGGCTATGTTTTTAAGCTCGAAACTGCCTAAGGAAAGGGTTGAAATATGGAGGTGATTTTTAAGTTCTTCGTTCAGCTGTCCTGAAATCAGAATGGCTCCAGCAACGCCCATGCTTTCAATTCTGGAAGCAAAATTGACCCCATCACCATATATTTCGATACCATCAAAAACGATGTCGCCAATATGGAGCCCAATCCGAAGGGGGATGCCATCTTCTGCGCCCAACATCCTTTGTATGGCGATCGCGCACTCAACGGCTTCTACACCGCTTTGAAAAGCACTTAAGGTTCCATCACCAAAGTATTGGATGATTTCGCCATGATGTTTTTGGTGTTTGCTTTGAAAAACCTCACGATGACGCACCCTTACTGTTGCAGCTGATTTTTCATCCTTCTGCATCAGGGCAGTGTAGCCCACAATGTCGGTAAACATAATGGCCGCCAACCTGCGGTTCTTTTGACTTTTCATGAGGAAACAGTTTTACTCATTTTCTTCTTAAAGTGAGCATTGATGATCGCTTGAAAGATGAAAATGGCGATAAAGAAGAACCGGGCTACCCACGGAAAGAAGAAACCTAGAATGGCTGCAATTGCCCATACCCCAAAGGAATTGAAGGCACGCCAACTTTCCCATTGTCCGGTAATTGGGTCAATGCCTTGTGTGGCTATTTCTTTTTTCACCACATAACGCACGATTAGGTAATTGAAGAGACCAATGGCTGCTAGGTTAGAGCTGTAAAAAACAAATGGCCCTAAAAGGTCGAATCCATTCACGTAAAATGAAGTAGAGAAGGGCATAAGCACTACGAAAAGCAGTAGAAAAATATTGAGCCATAGGAGCTTCTTATCAAAGTCCACTACATAACTCATGATGCGCAGGTGGGCAATCCAATACACCGCAGTGACTAAGAAGCTCACCAAAAGACCGATGAAATTTGGAATTAAACCAGCCAGAATGCCCCAGGTGCCTTTTTCGGCTACGGCTTCATAAGTGGGAATGGCCACCTCTAAAACCAGTAATGTCATCGCGATAGAAAATACTGCGTCTATAAAACTGATAATTCGGCCTCTTTCGAATGGTGTTCTGGTCATTGATGCTTTGGCTTAAAGCTAAAAATAGTAAGAATTACTTTAAGGTAAGAGGTGATATTAGAGCTTAAGGTTATTTATACAGTCACAGATGATCATCCAATGGGTCGTACCTAAGAAGCTTGGTATTATTAGCTGTATTTGTGTATTACAAACATACCATCCCTAGGGGATTTGTTTTGGTGCTTTTATTATCAATTGAGGTGTAGTGCTATGGCACACGATTAGCTATGCTTAATGAACTCTATTTGTCGCACCATCGGGGCGGCCTCTTTGTAGCACAAAAAAAATATACACCTCGCATTAAGCCCCATCGGGGCGACCTGAAAGTTAGCCTTATTTTTTGCTCTTCAAATATTCAGCGTATGGGAGCTTAGCTTCGAAACGTTCTAGAACATAACCTTCAATATTAGTTTCTCCCAAACTTCTTGCTTTATCAAGAGCCTCCCAAGCTTTTACGTATTCGTAAAGCTGAAATTTCACCAATGATCTTTGGTAATGCCCATAACTATAGTCAGGCCATAACTTTTCAGCTATACTAAAGAGTGAGTCCGCTTTTTGTAATAATGATTTATGAAGTATAGGTGTTTACTTCTGACTTAGAACCGTTTTGTTTGTTTATGCTTTCGTAATCAAGTAATGTTCTTTGTTTTATATTAAAATAAGGCAACATATTAATAAGATGTTGCCTTATTAAATATTTATAATTTAGAATATGGTGCCAATATGTTGAAGATCATCCAAACAGGCATAAGACATGTCTCCAATTCCTAACGGCAGTGGTGCAATATCGACATACCAGTTTGTGCCTAGAATCAGAATATCTTCAAAAACAGCATCTCCACATGATGTAGATGAAACTTCGCTAGTGGAAAAGCTCACATTATAAGACCCTACAATTCGGTATGCTGTGTTATTACCACAACCTGCAGACGATGACATATCAACAACAATGTCATACTCTTGTCCATAAGGTGCGCTAAATACATTGTACTGAACTCCGCCTCTATAAAGAGACAAAGTATAATCGTCAGTTGACCCCAAGCATGAGTAAGACTCATCAATAATGGGTAAATTTGGAGCTGATAGGGGAATGATCCCTAGTCCTAATAGAGTTATTAAAATAAAGGTTTTCATAATTAATAATTTTGTTGATGATATGTAATTTAAATAAAAAAATATGATTTATTTAAATTATTAGTATTAATAGATTTTTTTATTTAATTGTTATTGAATTTAATTAATTATTTATATTGATGTTTGAGAAATGGTGAGTGTCTCATACCTATTATTCATTCTTACAATTATTTGTGTAAAGCTATTACACGACAACCAGATCAACATAAGCATGACAGAGCATGTAGACCCGCTCGAAAATGCAATAGCAGAGAGAGTCAATGGCATTATAATAAATGAATATGAGGTAGATAACCTCACCGAAGCCAGAGCTTTGCTCAAAGAAATAGTGAAACTATACAATGAAGAAAGGCCGCACATGAGTTTAGGCATGTTAACTCCAGAACTGGTATATGCAGAAAGCCTAAAACCTAAGAAAGTATGGAAGAACCATTACAAGTAAAAACCTGATATTGTAAACCTAGATCAGGACAATCAAACAACTGTAAATCTATTACAGTACTAAATGTTAAACCTGTAGACTTTTTTCAGGACGAGTCAAGCTTAAGTACTCGCTCTGTTAATATGGTTAATATCTAAACAAGCGGTTTTCCACTTTAATCAATTTGTTGTTTTCGTAAGTCATTCGCTTGATCCAGTTGCCATGTGCATCATATTCGTAGAAAGTCTTGAAACGGTTGACAAAAACGCCATTGATGGTTCGACTTTCGTATTCTAGTAAATCTTCGCCTACATACAATTCCTTAAAGCTAGACCTGTACTGTGTGGTGTCTATGTTGGAATAATGCCCTTTAATTTCAACCCTTATCGAGTCTTGCAATACGGTCAGGTTTTGAGATTTTGGCCTTTTATTAAAACCATATTCGGTGAGAATCTGCACAGAAGAATCAGGGAAATATTGGTGCTCAATTCTGTTTTCTAGTTTTTCGTAGAGAATTTCTATCGCATCAGTTTGGCTCCTTTGCTATCATACTGGTACTCATAGTTGCTGGTGCTTTCTTCTTGGTTTCCCGTTGATATTTCGGTTTTGACATCTCCCTGGTCGTTATAAGCGAAACGTTTTTCGCTTTTGAGGTCAGATTCACCAAAGAACTCCTTTCTAGAGATGAGTAAATCATTTTCGTTAAAGGTCAAAACGATTTTAGTGTAGATAATAGAGTCAGTCCTTAGTTTTAGCTCTGTTTTGGTTCGATCATGGTCATTGTACTCGTGAAAAATCCAAGGAGTAGGAGCTGTGCCCGTATAGTCTTCAATGGCGGTTATTCTGGAGAGCGAATCAAAAGTATAGCTCACCAAAGGTGCCTTTCTCGTTTTCAGATTCACTTGATATATCCGGTTGTTGTTCAATAGGTATTCTTGAATGACTTCGGAAAGTGAAATTTGAGTGGCTTTTTCTGCGTACTCCTGTGTTTGAATAGTATAGGAGCGTAGATTGCCTTCGGTTGGCAGGGTAATTAGATCTTTCGATAACTCTTTTGGGAAAAAATCAACAGCTTGTTCTTGCGCCTCAGCATAGCCGATAATCCCTAAAAATAGTAGTGATACAATACAAAACCGAATTCTTGACAGAGAAATCATTGAGTCTAGCGTTGCAGGCGAGTTACCATTATTAACAACCGGACACTAAGATAGTAGGCTTTGGGATAATTCTATGAAAAAAGAAGTCTTTGTACTAAGCGCCATTACTGTTTCTTAAAAGGGAATTGCTGACCGCCTTGCTTGAGTGTGAATGTAGTATAATCTACCGCATCTGGAGTCCCTCCAAAAACAATAACTATTGCTGCTTGATCAAATCTAAATTCTACATTGCTGTAAGGCGTAAGCGGAAAGGCGCCTTGCCCTGTAGCTTGTGCGGTTATTTTCCCACCCTCGGCATTGATCACCATTTGAATAGGTAACACATCGGAAGAAAAGAGGCCTGCGTACTTTTCTAAGCTTTCTGCGCTTAGTTCGATGGGTTTTTGATCAAAGTTGGGGAGGTCAAAATCCTTGTTATAGTAGATGCTCAGCACTCCGACCAAAATATCATTGAAGGAAATGGTGAGCCCGTTGGTCAAAACAGAAATACTAACATCATCTGCTTCAAAATGGTAGGCACTGGCTTCAAAATTGTCGATTCTTCCATTGTGGCCAAAGGCACTTTTATTATAGAAAGGAACGGAGAACAAACCATGTCCCAACCCATTTTTGATTTCTTTCATTTTAGCTAATGATTTAGCCGAAACAAGCTTATTGTTGAATAGAGCATAGGTAAATTCGTTCAAATCATTGGGAGTAGAAACGATGGCTCCGGCTGAAAAGGGGATACTCATATCCGATTTGAATGGAAAATCAGTCCACTTTCCATTCTGAAAATTCATGGAATAGGCTTCGTTCTTCTCTGTTTCAATGTTGTCGCCATAAGCCGTGTTTTTTAGTCCCAACTTATCAATGATTCTTGCATTCAAATGGGCTTCATAGCTTTTTTCTGTTACTTTTTCAATGATTAAACCCAAGAGTACATAGCCACTATTGGAGTAGGAAGTTTGAGTACCCGGTTCAAAGTCTGAAGTCTGGACCTTGATGATTTCTAATAGCTCTTCTCTAGACTTTTCTTGAACCATTATGTTCATGAATGAAGGAGCATCTGTGAAGTTGAAGATACCACTTTGGTGACTCAGAAGGTGTTCTATAGTGATTTTGTTAGCATTTTTGATGTCTGGGAAAAAGCTGCTCACTTTAGTGTCTAAAGTCAGTTTCCCTTCTTCTATCAATTGAAAAACGATTACTGCGGTAAAGGTTTTCGTTATTGAGCCAATTCTGAACTTGGTGTTTGAATCAATCTTCTTCTCATTCTTATCTGAGAGAAAACCATAGTAGCCTTCATAGACGGGCTTGTTGGATTTAGAAATAGCAACAGCTAAGCTTGCTTTGTTGTTCTTCTGAAGCGAGTTTAGGTAAGTGTCTAACTTTTGCTTGTCAAAATCTTGGGCAGAAAGAATTGCACTACTGAAAAGGAGGGAAATGAAAAGCAGCTTCTTCATGATTTTTATTTTAAAGGTATAAAATAAAAATAGCCTGTAATTGGTCTCCAAAATTTTATCGATTGATAAATGGAGCCAGTTACAGGCTAAATGGGTTTAAGGAAGGTTAAGCCCTTAATGATTTTATTTTAGGTTAGAAACCAGAAGCGGCATCGTCACCACGGGGGTCAGCTCCCGCTTCTAGCTTACCATTTGGCATCACCAAAATGGCATCTACACGACCAATTCCTCCAGAGGCTCTAAATTTATGTCCTTTGGCTTCTAAGGCTTGAAGTACTTCGGCACCCAAACCATCGCGTTCATACCTGATTTCGTCAGGTAACCATTGGTGATGAAAACGAGGTGCAGCCACTGCTTCCTGCATTCCCATTCCAAAATCGGTCACGTTGATAATCGTTTGGAAAACTGAAGTGATAATGGTTGAACCGCCTGGTGTTCCTACCACCATAAAGAGCTTTCCGTCTTTAGAGACAATGGTTGGTGTCATAGAGCTAAGCATTCTTTTGCCTGGTTGCACTGCATTCGCTTCCCCACCGACAAGGCCATACATGTTTGGTACGCCTGGCTTGGCACTAAAATCGTCCATCTCATTGTTTAACAGAAATCCAGCACCGCCTACAAACACTTTCGATCCCATGCCGCCATTCAGTGTAGTTGTGATCGATACTGCATTTCCCATCGGGTCTATAATTGAGAAATGAGTGGTTTCCATGCTCTCGTTCGGGGCTGGCTGACCAGCGCTCACTTCACTACTTGGCGTGGCTTTGCTAGGGTCGAAGCTCTTCATTCGGTCTTTAATATAATTTCTGTCTTGAAGTCCTTTTAGTGGCACATCATAGAAATCAGGATCGCCCAAATGCGCAGCACGATCGGCATAGGCTCTTCTCTCGGCTTCAACGATCAAATGGACAGCGTCAGTGCTATGGAAATCCATATCACTGAGTTTGTAATTTTCCATTGTTCCAAATAATTGAGCCAAAGCAATTCCTCCACTTGAAGGAGGAGGCATTGAGATAAACTCATAGTTGCCGTAGCTGCCTTGGATTGGCGTACGCCAAACAGCGTTGTACTGCTCTAAATCCTCATGAGAAATGATACCATTGCCTCTTTTCATTTCGGCAACAATCAAATCGGCTGTTTCACCTTTATAGAAACCATCACGGCCATTGTCGCGAATTCTTTCAAAGGTTTTCGCCAACTCTGGGATTTTCACTAAGTCACCTTCTTTCCATTCTTTGCCTTCTTCAGCCAAAAAGAAATCGGGCATTACGGTGTTGAACTCCATAAATGACTTACGGTTACTATTAAGGCCTGAGGCTTCTCTAGCAGTAAGTACCCAGCCTTTTGACGCCAAGTCGATAGCAGGTTGAACCAATTCAGCCCAATCTAGCTTACCGTATTTTTTATGGGCTTCCACCATTCCAGCTACTGAGCCTGGAACGCCAGCTGCTAAATGTCCACGCGTACTCAAACCAGAAATTACATCTCCGTTTTCATCAAGGTACATGTCGCGACCGCCTGCATTTGGAGCTTTTTCTCTATAATCTAGGGTGTTGGCTGTTCCGTCTGCCATACGTGTAACCATAAAGCCACCACCACCAATGTTACCAGCGCCAGGATATACAACTGCCAATGCGAATTGAACTGCCACTGCGGCATCTACTGCGTTGCCGCCTTTTTGCATGATTTCCTTCCCAACGTTAGATGCAATGGGGTGGGCAGAAACGACCATTGCTTCTGCAGCAATTAGCCCTCTGGCAATATTAGGATCGTCAACGGGTGCTTGGTTTTGGCAAGCCACAAGGGCCAATGCCAAAACCGCTATCATTAGCTTTTTCATATAAGGCTATTTCTTACCTATGGTTGTTTCAAACAACTTATAAATACGCTTGTATTCGTCCGTCCAGCTGCTTGGTGTTGTAAATCCATGATTTTCCACAGGGTAAAGGGCCATTTCCCAGTTGTCTTTCCCTAGTTCAATAAGTCTTTGAGCCAGTCTAACTACATCCTGAAAATGGACATTAGTATCTACCATTCCATGCGCTATCAAAAGATTGCCTTGTAAACCTTCAGCAAAGTAAATTGGTGAACTTCTTTTGTAGGCTATTGGGTCTTCTAATGGAGTATTCAAAATGTTAGAAGTATATCCATGGTTGTAATGTGCCCAGTCAGTAACTGATCTTAGTGCTGCACCTGAAGCAATCACGTCTGGGTTGTTAAACATAGCGAATAGGGTAATAAAGCCACCATACGATCCACCGTACATTCCGATTTTACCTGGTTCAACACCATAGTCACTAATCAATAACTTCGCTCCATCAATGTTGTCGGAAAGGTCTTTCCCACCCATGTGACGATAGATTCCTGTTCTCCAGTCTCTTCCGTAACCAGCACTACCACGGTAATCAATGTCCAAGACAGTGTAGCCTTTAGCCATTAGCATGTTGTTGAACATGTATTCCCTTAAATAGCTACTCCATCCGTAATGTGCATTCTGTAAATAACCAGCACCATGCACGAAGATTACGCCTGCTCCATTTGGGTTTTCTGGCTTATATACTCTTGCGTTTACCATTTCGCCATCCTCGGCCATGAATGAAATCACTTCTGGTTGGTACCAATCATATTGTTTGAAACCAGCTTGTAAGCTTTCGGTTACTTGCTTTTTAGCAGCACCAGGCTTATTCGCTTGAATGAATAACTCTGGCGGACGATTCGTATAAGAATAAAGAATAGCCAAGTTCTTCTCGTCAGGAGAAAGTGTTACATCATTGTGACCGTCTTCAGAAGTAATCTGAGTTGGTTTCCCACCTTTAAGCGGCATTGAATAGAAATGACGGATGCCAGGGTGTTTAATGTTTGCAGTGAAATACCAAGTTTTTCCATCATTGGAAAGCTGAGGGTCATATACTTCATAATTTCCGGTGGTAAGCTGCTTTACAACTCCTGTAGATAGGTCGTGTGTGTAAAGGTGGGAGTAACCCGATTTTTCGGACTGGTAATAAATGGTTTTGTTGTCTGGTAAGAAGCTCATTCCTCTGCCAATACCAGGGCCTGCAATCCAAGCTTCGTCACGTTGACGATCTACTGGGACTAATTCCCCAGAAGATGGAAGTAATCTCATGATCCAAAGGTCTTTGTTGTCTAAAGATGAGAATTGAACAACAGTGTATTTGGCATCATTAGACCAGATAATACTCCCTGAAGACACTTTTCTTGGCTCTTTAGAGAATTTTTTGTCAGGATAGTCTGTAACATAATCAGGTAAATCAGAAATACCAGGTAACTGTTTAGTATCTAAAATATAAAAGCTGTCGGCCTCAATGTTGTAGATACCAAGCTCTCTGTAAGATTGATCTCCACCTACTTTTGACCTTGCATTAATGTCTGTTGTATAACCACTGCTGGTTACATAGTTGGGTACAATTGTGTTTTTTGCTGGATTTTCCGCTGCAACACGAACGCTGAAGCTTACATATTTTCCGTCAGGAGAAAGTTGAAGTCCACTTACATTATCTAACTCAATTGTAGACATTCTGTCTTCTGATTGGCTTTGTTGGAAAAATCTTTGGCCAGCAGCAGAAAAACGTCTTGGTCTATTCTGCTGCTCTTTTAAGATTTCAGAAGTGGATTGCTGATCGTCTGAAATCCATTTGTCCATCTCTCTATTACCTTCTCTTGCTATTGTAGGTCGGTTAGGTCGGTCTTCACTATTATTAGTGATTTTTATATTGGTCAACTGCCTTATCAAACCAGTCTTTGTATCAACAGAAAATAAGTTGTTATCGGAGATGAAAGTTATAACAGATTCATCGCTGTGGAAAGAAGGGCTGGACTCTCTGGCGACTGTAGAGATTATTTTCTTCTCAGCCATGGTTTTTACATCCATAGTATAAATGTCACCTGATCTTTCAAACACTATTTTGGAACGATCCTTATTGTATTGATAGTTCGAAGGAAAACCCTCACTAATGTCTTCCACTTCTTGAGGGGTGTTGCCATCTAAACCTACTTTGTGATAGCTTGGAAATCCTTCCCCACTTGGGTTCCACATAAAATAGATAGTCTTACTATCCTTAGACCACTGAGGCCTTGAAGGCATGATGCCCACAAACTGGTCAGGCTCTTGCATGAGTTCCTCAACTGTAAGTTGGGAAAGCGGCTTTTGTTGGGCAAAACCTAAGAAGCCTGATACGATTAAAAAGCAAATCGTTAATAAAAATTTCTTCATGGTAATAGATATTTGATTGTCGATTTTCATTTTTTTCAATTGGAATTAAAACTAAATATAGAAATTAACCTTGTTCAGTTTCAACAGGGAAAAATAACTAAAAAAGATTCAATTGAGGTTTAGCTTTTTATGAGAGGTAATTACGGAAGACGGGGTCGACAAAGGGGGGGAGTAGAATCCCCAATTGGGGAAATTATAAGGTTATTGTAATTCAATAAGATTGGGGAGTCAGGTGATCTGGCTTCGTTAGGGGTATAAGGTGTCTTTGGTACGGATTCCGCAAGGTTAATTGTCATGATAGTTAGAAAGAGGATATTAATTCTGGACGATGAACCATCCACGAGACTTTTATTGAGGCACTATTTTTCAAAGGGCTACAATTTAACTATCCACGAAAATGGATTAAAGGAATTGAATCGTTTAGAAAAAAGCAAACATGCTGATTTAACCATCACCAATTTAAAAACACCTAAAATGGATGGGTTTGATTTTATTGATGAAATTTGTAGTAAAGACAGATTCCGGGGTGCTCAAATCATTGTCACCTCTGGTTTAGCGGAAATAGAAGTGAGAAAAAGGATAGATCGTAATTGTGCTAACGTCCAAAAATTAGGGCAAATTTCAACACTAAAGGAACGTGTATAAATCACTGAATGAAGTTCAAGTGTGAGTTATATTCCTTCGTCTTCCATTTCTTTTAGGTAGCGATAAATGCTTGACTTACCAATATCGAGTTTACTTGCCACCAATAACACGTTATCATCATGTTTATCCAGAAAATGCCTAATGATCTTGAAGGTATAGTCTTTTAGGCTCATTTCATCCATTAAAAACTGACCTTCCTTGGCCAATGAATTGAAAGTGATATCTTCTTCTTCAATTTGATTATTATCGCACATTACTGCCGCCAATTCAATTACAGATTTGAGCTCACGAACATTACCAGGGTATCCATATTTTAGCAATTTAGTTTGAGCTCCTTTACTAAGGTTAACCTTTCCTAAGCCATTCTCTTTAGCGAAGTTGGCTAACAAATGGCGTGCGATTAGGAGAATGTCTTTATCTCTGTCTCTCAGTGGAGGTAATTCAATTGGAATGCCGAGCAACCTATAATACAAATCTTCTCTGAAAGTTCCCTTTTTTACTTCCTCTGCCAGGTTCTTATGCGTGGCTACTAAGATTCTTACATCAAATTTTACAGCTTCATTTCCGCCAACACGGTTTAGCTCTCTCTCTTGTATCACCCTTAGAAGCTTGGCTTGGAGATTAATATCCATTTCACCAATTTCATCTAGGAATATAGTACCTCCATCTGCTTCTTCAAACTTTCCTTTTCTACGGGCCATCGCGCCAGTAAATGCGCCCTTTTCATGGCCAAATAATTCACTTTCGATAAGGTTGTCTGGAATTGCAGCAATATTTACGGCCACGAAAGGTTTTCCTTTTCTGGCGGAGTTATAGTGAATAGCTTTCGCTATTACTTCTTTCCCTGTCCCAGTTTCACCAGTAATAGAGACAATTATATTAGTTTTTATGGCTTTGGCTAACAGCTTGAATACACCTTGGATCGCTTTACTTTCTCCAATAATGCTTTTTCCGAATTCGTATTTTTCACCAATTTCTTCACGTAAGTGAATTATTTCCTCCTTTAATGAAGCATTTTTCTTTGCGTTATTTATGGCGTTGAGGAGTCTGTCCTTTGTCTCTTCGTCCTTAGTTATGTAGTCGTATGCTCCAACTTTTAACAAATCAATTGCAGTGTTAATATCCTCTTGAGAAGAAACTACAATAACATTGGTTTCTGGGTTGTTGCTTTTAATAGCTTTTAACACCTCATCTCCAGTCATATCTGGTAATGAATAATCAAGGGTGACTACAGAAGGGTTCTCGTTTAAATGAGCAATACAGTCTTTGCCATTAGAAAAAACCTTAACTACATGGTCAGGGTTTAATTCAGCAATGTATTTTAGCAATTTTTGGTAGACAGGGTCATCTTCTACAACAAAAATCTTTATTGGTTCTGGTGTATATTCCATTAAAAATTGGACTGTAGTGCATGGCGAAGTTATTAATTTAATAGCCTTAAAAAAACACCTTCGACAGGTTTAATCTATACTAATTGCCCGTTAACGCAGCCTTGTAAGTATCGAGCGCCCTTTGTCTGGCAAACTTATGGTCAACCATTGGTTTTGGGTAGTCAGGAGTATTATATTCTGAAATCCATTTTTTAATGTACTTTAATTCTGGGTCGAATTTTTTGGTTTGGGATTCAGGATTGAAAATGCGGAAATAGGGTTGGGCATCGGTACCGGTTCCAGCAGCCCATTGCCAACCGCCATTATTTGAAGCTAAATCAAAGTCCAGCAGTTTTTCAGAAAAATAAGCTTCACCCCAACGCCAATCTATAAGTAGGTGTTTGGTTAGAAAACTTGCTACTATCATTCTTACTCTATTGTGCATAAAGCCAGTTTTATTGAGTTGCCTCATGCCTGCATCTACAATAGGGTAGCCAGTAACGCCATCACACCATTTCTGAAAACCTGCTTCATCATGTCGCCAAGGGATTTGATCGTATTTTTGTTTAAAAGCATTATTAATAACCTGTGGGTTATTGGCCAAAATCATTGCATAAAAATCCCTCCAGATCAGTTCGTTAAGGT
Organism: Roseivirga echinicomitans; assembly: GCF_001592935.1. Classification (GTDB taxonomy): domain Bacteria; phylum Bacteroidota; class Bacteroidia; order Cytophagales; family Cyclobacteriaceae; genus Roseivirga; species Roseivirga echinicomitans. The sequence continues at coordinate 11,278 of NZ_LRDB01000045.1, read as the reverse complement.
AGGTTTGATTTATTTTACTTCCTTTTTCTGCCAGTTGTCGAATACTAATGGTGCCAAATCTTAAGTGAATACCTAAACGCGAAGTGGCGTCCTGCGCTGGATAATCCCTCAGCTGATCGTATTTTTTGATTAGTTCTTCTTTCAGGCTATCAGGAGGGATGTTGATTTCTGTTCTTTGAAAACCAATCTGAGTTAAAGAATGAGTTTCTTGGTGCGTTGTTTGATACCAGTTTTTCTCATTTAGCCCATTAGATAGTATTGCAGGCTTGCTCTTTGAGTATTTCTCTAACCATGTTTTACTATAGGGTGTAAATACTTTGTAGAAGGTGCCGTTACCAGAGATAATCTCTTCCTTCTCAAAAACCACATGGTCTTTAAAAGTATAAAAGCCAATCCCTCTCTCCTTTAAAAACTCTTCAATTTGTTTGTCACGGGCAGTGCTGTACGGTTCGTAATCTCTATTGGTGAAGACGGCTTCTATTTCATATTCATCTATCAGTGCTTCATAAGCTTCAATAGGTTTGGAATAGAATGTTTTGAGCTTGGAGCCGTTCGCTCTTAGTTTATGATTCATCTCAGCAATAGTACGCTGAATGAATTCTACTCGGGCATCCTGCTTATTCTCTAGTTTGTCAAGAATGTTTTGGTCGAAAATAAAGATGGGAAGTACGGGGAGTTTTTCTTTTAAGGCATAATAAAGGGCAGTATTATCTTCAAAACGTAAATCTCTTCTGAACCAGAATATGTTGATTTTCGACATGAGTTATTTGGAGTTTTAGGAACTAACCTAGTAGAGGGTGATTAGTTCGAACCGTTCCCAGAATTATTTTCTTCTTTCTTTTTTGTCAACACCTCTTCCCTGCGTTTCTTTCTTTTTTTGTCAACACCTGTGAAAAACTCGCTCAAACTATTAAAACTGCTGGATTGTGTAATACTAGCCCCACTGGTTTGGGTAGTTCCGCCATAGGCAGCGGTCACAAAATTATAATTGCTTCGTGAATAGACTTTTACTTTATAACGCCCGTCAGAAGTTAGTAAATACTCTGCTGTCCAATCGCCCGCAATGCTATTAATGTCAGTGGCATAGCTCTCTGCATCCACCTGGTTGGAGAGGCCCCCTTCTCGTGTTACTCTTAAGCGCCCATTAAGAAAAGTGTAAGATAAACGTAATTGGAAGGTGTTATATGCATCTTGGTCTAACGAAGCTAAATCAAAATCTATTTCAAGGTTTTCATCCAGTTGGGCTACGAGTTGGCTCAATTGATTGGAAAGTAATTGACTCACATTTTGTGAGGCAGTTCTTCCTCCAATATTCAAGGTGTTACTATCTGAGAAACTGTTGAGCACAATGACATTGACTACTTGCCGGGTCAGTTCCTGTTCATCACTTGCCAAGCGATTTTTAAATGCATTTAATGCGGTTTGTAGCTGAAAATCTTGTGTATTGACTTCTGAGAAATCAATATCAAAACCGATTTCTGGAGATAGCAATGGGCCATTTAAACGCAAAAGCACTTTGGTAGGGTATCTTCTGGCAGCGGCAGTGGTGGTGTTTTCCTCGTCAAAACCGGTTTGCTTTAAAATAGGGGCCAACGAAGTGTTTTGAGAGTAAGAGGCGTTGATGTCCATTATACCTGCATAGGGGTCGCCTGACCAAGTTATTCGGCTTGGTTGTTCTATATCGAATTCCTTAGTGATAATATTGTATAAAGAGAAATTATAAGCTCCTTCAGTAATATTCAATCCACCGGTCATTTGAAAGTCACCTTGGGTATCAATTTGTAATCTCAACTGGCCATTGCCTCTTCCTCTGATAATATCTCCAGTTTTTGGGTCAATGATGATCTCTGTATAGGCATCTGGGGTAATATTAATCTTGAGGTCTAGCTTGAGTCCTTCAATTTTCATTTTATCTACCTCATCCCCCTTTGAGTTAAAGGTTTGAGTAGTGTCTGTTAGGTTTATGAAATTAATGTAATCGACCGAAGCATCATCGTTCCCCTGACTAATGGGAATGTATATTTTGGTATTTTGGCTTGTGGTTACGTCTGCATTGATAGTGAGGTTACTGGCAGCACCTCTTAGGCTTACATTTCCAGAAGCGTAGGCATCACCGTAGTATAAGTCACTTGTTTCGAATGTAGTATTTAGGACCTGAAACCTGTCTAGGTCTCCGTTGAGGTCAAGACTGATGTCCCGGAATGAATTGTGGCGTATTTCTCCTCTAAATTGGGCAGGACTCCCATTGATATCAAGAAAATCTAATTCTGATAGGGAAATAAGATTTTTATCAAATTTAACTTCACCGCCAAACTTGTATTCGGTATTCAAATAATTGATTTTAATGCCTCCATTCTTAATGGTTCCATTACCCCTAATTAACGGGTCAGAGAGCGTTCCTCCAACTGTTAATTTGCCACTTATATTTCCTGCTATTTTTGTGAAATAATCCTCAATATAAGGTTCTCCAATATTAAGGTTGGTCTCGTTTAGGGTGAGGTCTAAATCTAGCTGATTGCTGTTCCTAGTAGGGAAAAAATCACCTTCGAGTTGAATGATTTTTTTTCCCAACCTATCTACAATTAAATTGATGTCGAATTTTCTATTGAAGTCGTTCCAAAGTAAAGCTCCACTGATGTCGCCCACCAAAAATTCGTCAATTTTGAATTCTTTGATATTGATATCTCCAAAAATCAATGGGTTGTAGAGTAGGTTTTGAATATTAACAGAACCATTGATTTTACCCGAATAAGATTTTAGGGTAAGTGTATTTAAGTTTTCTACTTCAACATTTTCAAAAACTATCCTCATACTTTCGGTGCTATCTCGAGATACGGAAATGTCACCATCTAATGTAATTGACTGTGTGTCATTATAGATGTCTAAATTCTCAATACTGATATTGTCTTTACCAAAAACGATTACGTTGTTTTCCGTAATGTTCCAGGTTTGATCTAAGGCAATAATGTTCGATTCTTGGAATCTAAGCTCAGTACGGTTCTCAAAAAAGTCGATTCCTGCTCCAATTTCAGCATAGTTCCCACTGGTTGTTTGCTCAATATTATGCCTTAATTCAATTCTTTTGCCATCCCATACGGCTTCAAGTGTTAAGGCGTCTGTTTCTGAGGTGTTGGCGTATATCTGTTTTTTAGAATATAAATACCCTAGGGCGAGTACCTTTTCAGGGTCTCGTAAACTGCTGGCATTGATGTCAATTTCATTCTCAAGAAATGAGATATTGGAGTAAATCAGCGAATCAATTTTCGCATTTAACTGAAAGTCTTCTGTATTGAAATTATTGAAACGTCCGTTTAACGAAGCGTTCTTTCCTACATAAATAACAGAGTCGAAAAGTTGAATGATAGGGTTGATATTGGGTAATTCTGCTGAATAGGTAATATCGAAAGCCTGCGCACTTCTGCTGTGGGTTTTTAGATATTCAGGGATTTCATTACTCCGACTAGAGAAGACAAGCTTGTATTGGCCGTTAATGTTTTGAAGCTCGGTCAGTAAGGTTGAAAACTCAAATTGGCCATCCATGTTAATATTAAAGTAATCTGAGTTAAATCTCACAGTTCTATTTCTAGAACTACGCTGTGAAGAAAAGAAAACGGAATCTACCAGTATGTCTTCCTTGCCATACTTGAGGTATGCATCGGTGAGGTGAAAATTACCCAATAGGCTATCAAGTTTTACACCTTCAAAGTCCAAGTTGAAATCAGAAGCAACAAAAACTTCCTCCTTTGTTAAATTAATGGCTGCCAGGTCTGCACGAGACAAACGCCCATTGATTTTGAATAGTTTTTTGTTGTTACGTAAATCTACAGAACCCTCAGCTTTAAAAATTAAGTTGGGATCATCTACTGATATATCTCCGGAGAAAAATGACTGAGCAAATGTGCCATTGGTAGTGATATTTACATATTGATAGCCTAATATTCCAATCCTACTCACTTTAGCATCGAGCTTGAAATTGGCCTGTTCAAGAGTAAAACCTTCCCCCTCAATACTACCATTTAAGTTTACTTTTTGAAAAGTACTATCTTCTGTAAGTACTCCAACATTGAAGTCTTCTAAAGATAATCTACCACTATATGATGCTAGTTTGTTTTCTGGTAAAGTAATTTGAACATTTGGTTTAGCATTACCCAAAGCAGTTTTAAACTCGCCATCAGCTACAAAATCATTTATTAGACCATCATATTGACCGTCTAATTCAATTAAGCCAAGTTTATTTGAGATTTTGAATGTACGATCATTAATGAATTGTTTTAGGTCGGTGGCTTTTAGAAATGAATCGTCTAAGTCAATGTCAAAAATGGTTTCATTGATATTTGGTAGGCCTTCAATGTCCAGTCGCCCATTTAGTTTAGAGTGTTCTCCAAAGGAAATGGTGAAATCATCCGAATAGAAGGAATTTACTTTTCCTTGAAAATAACCATCAATCTTTATTTGCTGATCGTATTTTTTGAATTCAGGCACAAAAAAGCCAAGCTCATCTGAGTGTAATAGTGAATTTCTGAAGTTGACGTCAAATGCTACATCTGTCACAAATTCACTCATGGCAGAGGGATCGTCAAAATTCAGTACGATGGAGTCTTTGATATGGCTTTTTCCAATCACAAGGTCAAGGTTCGTAAAGGCCATCTTCTTTAACGAGGTCTGGAAAATGCTTTCCAATTTCTCTATTTTAAGGCCTGAAGCTTCGTCTTCAGCTGTGAGAAATTGGACATTAATTTCAAAATCACCACCAACAGATTCGAGGTTGCGAATATCGGCCCTTAGATTTTTAAGTGTGAAATGGTTATAGTCAAAACCATCAGCAATTGAATCCTTTCTGGAGTCTGAAAGACTAAACTCTGAATTGAGAAGTGTGATTTTTTCAATAGAAAAGACGTTAAGGTTTGTAGAGTCTGAATCTGTTGATGAGGTTAAATCAGTGATTTTGCCTACCCAGTTATCAATATTTAGTCCGCTTTCTCCTTCATCTCTTAAGTTTACAGAAGCTCTATTTAACCAAGCTTCGTTGATCGAAATGTCTTTTCCGCTAATTAATTCTTTCAGTTTAAACGAAAGAACTAACTCCCGTACATCAATCATTTTTACGTCATTTTGATCGTATACTGTTAAGTCGTCAATGGTGACAGAATTGAACCAACGAATATTTGTGTAACCAATTTCGGAACGATAACCTGTTTTTTCAGTTAAGTAGTCTGCGGCCTTATCAACTAAGTAATTCTGAACGGGAGGAAGGTGGATTAACCCAATAATTATAAATAATAGAATGATTGGCGAAAGGCACAACCATAATATTGATTTGACTATCCGTTTTTTAATAACTTGCGATCTTTTAATTTTCTCTGTCAATGCCCACCTCCGATATCAAAATACTGGCCCTTGAATCTTCTTGCGATGAAACTTCTGCAGCTATTGTAGATAACGGCAAAGTACTTAATAATATAATCGCTACACAATCTGTCCATGGAAATTATGGCGGAGTTGTCCCCGAATTAGCATCACGCGCTCATCAGCAAAATATTGTGCCAGTAGTAGACGAAGCACTCAAAAATGCGGCCATAGACAAATCGAGTTTGTCTGCTATTGCTTTTACTCGAGGCCCTGGCCTTTTGGGAGCGCTTTTGGTAGGTACTTCTTTTGCCAAATCAATGGCCTTGGCTTTGAATATTCCTTTGATTGAAGTGAACCATATGCAAGCCCATATTTTGGCGCATTTTATTGACGACCCAAAACCAGAGTTTCCGTTTTTGTGTTTGACAGTGAGTGGGGGACATACGCAGATAGTGTTGGTGAAAAGCTATTTAGAAATGGAGATAGTGGGAGAAACCCGGGATGATGCAGTAGGAGAGGCCTTTGATAAATCGGCCAAACTTCTGGGGTTGAATTATCCAGGCGGGCCTTTAATTGATAAATATGCACAGTTGGGTGACCCTAGCCGGTTTAAACTTCCACAAACAGAAATGCCTGGGTTGGAATATTCCTTTAGCGGAATAAAGACCGGTATTCTATATTTTTTGAGAGACGAATTAAAAAAGAATGAAAAATTCATTGATGAAAATCTCAATGATATCTGTGCAAGTATTCAACATACCCTTGTGGAAATGCTTTTGCAGAAGTTGAGAAAAGCCGCTCGGCAATTTGAAATTAAAAACATTGCACTGGCTGGTGGCGTATCGGCCAATAGTGGTTTACGAAATGGACTTAACATTATGGCAGAAAAGGAAAACTGGAAAGTTTATGTGCCCGCTTTTGAATATTGTACAGACAACGCTGCAATGATTGGTATGGCTGCACATTATAAGTATTTAGCAGGAGAGTTTACTAGCCAGGAGGTAAGCGCTTTACCGAGGATGAAATTTTAGAAGAAATATGAAGTCAGAATTTGAACAACTAGTAGTAGCGAAAAATTATATTAGTGTATTAGAAAAAGAAAATGAGGCCTTGAAGGCAGAGGTGGGAAATCAGTTTAAAATGAGAAAAAAGCTAGAAGCCGCACTGAAAGCTGAAAAAGAAGTTAAAGAAAAGATGACGCCAAAAGAGAAGATTCAAATTAAAATGGATCTTTATGTAAGGCAACAAAAAGAGAGTTTGGAGTCTTGTTCTAATAAATTGCGTGATTGCAGAAAACTCACCGAACAGCTTCAAACCGAATTGATTAAAACTAAATTGGGCTTAACCAATGGTAAATAATGTGGGATTGGGAGCGGTTAGGATACACCGGTATACAGTAAAAACTACCGATGCAGCCAGTTTTGACGCTGGCGAAGTACATCAGGTAATGAGCACTTTTGCCCTCGGTAGAGAAATGGAATGGTCATCACGTTTATTTGCGCTTGAGATGAAAGAAGCCGATGAAGAAGGAATTGGCACTATGTTAGAGATAAGACATGTTTCTCCAGCGTTGTTTAATACTGAGTTGAATTTTGAAGCGAAACTTTTGTCCATTGAGAAGAATGAATTAATCTGTGAAATTAGAGCTTTAGCAGGGGGGAGGTTGATTGCTACTGGCCGTACTGGACAGAAAATTTTAAAGAAGGATAAGTTGAACCAAATTTTTACTAGTTTAGAAAGATAGATGGCGAAAGATAAAAATAGGTTTTCGAACAACATCAATATTAAAAATAGAAGGGCGAGTTATGAATTTGAATTCATAGATAAATATGTGGCCGGCATGCAATTACAAGGCACAGAGATCAAGTCTATTAGAGAAGGTAAAGTTCAGCTACAAGACTCCTATTGCTTTTTTAAAAATGGCGAGCTGTATATTAAACAATTGCATATTGCCCAGTTTTCTGAAGGTAGCTATAATAACCATGTTACCGACAGAGAAAGAAAGCTGCTTTTAACAAAAAGAGAACTTTCAAAATTAGAATCAAAACTTGACGAAAAGGGATTGTCTATCATTCCGTTAAGATTGTTTATTACCGATAGGGGTTTTGCCAAACTTGAAATAGCCCTTGGAAAGGGTAAAAAGCTTTTTGACAAGCGTAACTCTATTAAAGACAAAGATATTAAGCGGGATTTAGAACGTGCAAAATACTAATGGAGCCTATTGATTACGGAATTTCACGTTTGAGCATTGTACCTATTCGAGCAAAGGGGTCAGATGCCTCTGAGATGATCTCTCAGTTACTGTTTGGCGAACACTATGCTGTTTTGGAGGAGTCTAAAAACAAGCAATGGTTGCGTATTCAAAATGTTTTTGATGGTTATGAAGGCTGGATAGATGCCAAACAACATTATCGAATTACTCAAGAATATTTTGAGCAAATCGATAATTCAGAATATAAAATATGTACGGATCTGACTTCACAAATCCTGTACGGTAAAAGTGTGATTCATATCACTCTGGGTGCTGTTTTGCCTATTTTGAATAATTCGTTGTTTATGGATCAAGAGCGCTTCGCTTTTAATGGCGAAGCTAAAAGTATTCACCAACGGTGGAGTGTTGATTTAACTCTTGAATTAGCGAAGAAATATTTGAACTCACCTTATCTCTGGGGGGGCACTACACCTTTCGGAATTGACTGCTCTGGCTTTACTCAAATGGTGCTGCGGATTGCTGGTTACCGAATGCCGCGCGATTCCAAAGACCAAATCACCAAAGGAAAAGAAGTGGGCTATGAAAATGTAATGCCTGGCGATTTGGCCTTTTTTACAAACAAAGAAGGTAAAATGAATCATGTAGGCATGGTATTAAGCCCAACGGAAATCATTCATGCTTCTGGCAAAGTAAAGATTGATAAATTAGATGAGCAGGGGGTTTTCTCTGTAGAACAAAATAATTACTCTCACCACCTATTTAAAATCAAGCGAATATTGAGAGATTACACATGACATGAAGCGCGTATTAGTTTTAAATCAGGATTACAGCCCGTTAACAGTTTGTACTGTTGAAAGGGCTTTTCTGCTTTTATTTTTAAGCAAAGCCGATATGGTTCATGATGCTCCAGGCAAATTTCTTAGGACTGTAACTGCTCAGTTTCCAATGCCATCTGTTATAAGACTCCAGAAGTATATTTATTCCCCATTTAAAAGTGTGGTGCTTTCTAGACAAAATATCTTCAAACGAGATAGTCAAGAGTGTCAGTATTGTGGAAGTCCGAGAAGTCTGACCTTAGACCATGTGGTGCCAAAATCAAGGGGAGGTAAGTCGTCATGGCAAAACTTGGTGGCAGCATGCAATAAATGTAACTCCATGAAGGGAGATAAAACACCAGAAGAAGCAGGGATGCTGCTTAAAAACCGCCCTTTTAAACCCTCTTACATTATGTTTGTGAGGAACTTCAGCGGTTTAACTTCTGAACAATGGCTCAAATACTTGAGCCTTAATTAATTCTCTATTCTATTCTTAGTTTTTGACGGATTTTCCTACCTTTGCAATCCGTTTTGAGTAAGGCGGGCTTTTCGTGTTTTACGAAAGGTTATTCTAAATAAAATCCACCGGTTATAGCTCTGGTTGCCGGATGGAGTAATACACAGAGTTTTTTTATGTCAGAAGAAAATAAAACAAACGAAGTAGAGGAAGTGAAAACTCCCGTTGCTGAAGTTGAAACACCAGTAGAAGCCCCTTCTACTGAGAAAGCTCCCAAAAAAGAAAAGTCTATCAAAGCTGCACCAGCTGCAAAAGTTGCTGATGCCGGAGAAGAATTTGATTGGGAAGAATTCGAGAAAAAAGGTTTTGGAGAAGGTTACTCTCGTAAGAAAAGAGAAGAATTAGCTTCAATCTATGAAAACACCCTTACTACTGTAGAAGAGAAGAAGGTTGTATCGGCTACCATCGTTTCTATCAACGATAGAGATTTGGTTTTGAACATTGGTTTCAAATCTGATGGATTAGTTGGTGCTTCTGAATTCAGAGACACTCCAGGATTGAAAGTTGGTGATCAAGTAGAGGTTTACATCGAAGAGCAAGAAAACTCCTTAGGTCAATTAGTTCTTTCTAGAAGAAAAGCTAAGATCGTTAAGGCTTGGGAATTGATCCAAGATGGTTACGAGAATGACAAAGTGATCGAGGGTATGGTGAAGAGAAGAACCAAAGGTGGTTTGATCGTAGACGTATTCGGAATCGAGTCTTTCCTACCAGGTTCTCAAATCGATGTGAAGCCAATCAGAGACTTTGATGTTTTTGTAGGTAAGAAAATGGAAGTGAAAGTTGTGAAAATCAACTACACTAACGATAACGTAGTAGTATCTCATAAAATACTTATTGAAAAAGATCTTGAGAAGCAAAAAGCTAAGATTCTTGAAAACCTTGAGAAAGGTCAAGTACTCGAAGGTGTGATCAAGAACATGACTAACTTCGGTGTATTCATCGATCTAGGTGGTGTTGATGGTCTATTGCATATCACAGATATTTCATGGGGACGTATCAACGATCCAGCTGAAGTATTGAACCTTGACGAAAAAGTGAACGTGGTTGTTCTTGATTTTGACGATGACAAGAAGAGAATATCTCTTGGTATGAAGCAATTGACTGAGCACCCTTGGGATAAATTAGAAACTACAATCGAAATCGGTTCTAAAGTATCTGGTTCAATCGTTAATGTTGCCGATTACGGTGCATTCCTTGAATTGTTCCCAGGTGTTGAAGGTTTGATCCACGTTTCAGAAATGTCTTGGTCGCAGCACTTAAGAAACCCACAAGACTTCATCAACATTGGTGATAAACTTGATGCGGTTGTGTTGACCCTAGATAGAGAAGAAAGGAAAATGTCATTGGGTATCAAGCAATTGACTGAGGATCCTTGGACTAAGAGCGATGTATTAACGAAATACGGTGTGGGTACAAACCACAAAGGTATTGTTCGTAACCTAACTAACTTTGGTTTATTCATCGAGTTAGAAGAAGGTATCGATGGTTTGGTACACGTTTCTGATCTTTCTTGGACTAAGAAAATCAAACATCCATCTGAATTTGTTAAAGTAGGAGAAGAGCTTGAAGTACAAGTGTTAGAACTTGATATTGATAACAGAAGATTGGCCCTAGGTCATAAGCAATTGGAAGAGAATCCTTGGGATACTTTCCAAACTGTATTCAAACAAGGATCAGCGCACAAGTGTACTGTACTTTCTAAAAATGACAAAGGAGCAACACTTGAATTACCTTACGGTTTAGAAGGTCTTGCTACTCACAAGCATTTGAAGAAAGAAGATGGTTCTGAAGTAGAAGTAGGTGAAACTATTGATTTTGTTGTGGTTGAATTCTCTAAAGATGATAAGAGAATTGTATTGTCACACACAAACACTCATACTAAACCAGCTCCTTCTGAGAAACCAGCTAAAGCAAGCAAACCAGCTAAAGCTAAAGCAGCGAACAAGTCTAATAACGAAGATGTCTCTACTTTAGGTGACCTTGATGCACTTTCTGCATTGAAAGCCGAAATGGAAGACAATACGAAAAAGGCTAACGAGGCTAAAAAAGCAGCAGAGGTGAAAAAAGAGAAAGCAGCCCCAAAAGCTAAGAAAGAAGTTAGTGCTAAAGAAGAAGCACCAGCAACTGAAGAGGCTTCTCCAAAAACTGACGAAGCTTCGTCTGAAGAGGAGAAATAAGGCAAACGCTTATTCAAATACATACAGAGAAGACACCTTAGCGATAGGGTGTCTTTTTTTGGTTTTGAGGTTTAAAATTCTAACAAACATTGGGTGCATAGTCATTAATTGATATCTTTGCGCTCTCGAAAGGGCGTTGTGGCCGAGTGGCTAGGCAGAGCTCTGCAAAAGCTCGTACAGCGGTTCGAATCCGCTCAACGCCTCAAGT
>NZ_LRDB01000044.1 GCF_001592935.1 Roseivirga echinicomitans | reverse complement strand
CTCATATTTACCGATAACCTTTTGAGTCTCACAGGAAAAAGTGCTCCTGTTGCCAAACCTCATCCATTACCTTTCAATCAGCGCAGGGTATTCAGCTCGCTTGGAGAGTCAATTTTCTATATGAAGCCGTTAAGAGATTCTGTTTTCCAAATTATAAACAGCAAAGCATACCCAAGGTTTAAATTCGATTTCGGAAATGAATGGCTTTGGTCAAACCCAAAGCACATGAAATCACCAGTCACTGCCATGAACGCCATGTCTGCTGAAGCAAAAGTATATATGGTATACCCATATATTGGTGAGTGGCGCATTTTTTTGACCTACCTTTTTTACGAAAACAATGTTGTTCATCAGAAAAAAGGATACATCGATAGAGAAACAGG
>NZ_LRDB01000043.1 GCF_001592935.1 Roseivirga echinicomitans | reverse complement strand
CGTATCAGCCATTTCAACGGTTTTACTCAATCCCCTTGTCTCTCATTTGCATGAACTCAATATAGCGTCTTCTAATGGCTATAATGAAGCCTGCAATCATCACCAAAGTACCTATCCACAGTATATTGATGTGTGGTTTTTCAAGGGCTTTCATAATAATGAAATCCTTTTGCGTGGTGGTTAAGCCTAGGGTTACAGAACCCGTATCAGGGTTAATACTCTCTACTGAAATTTTGGAAGCAATCTCCTTAATTACATCAGGCTGTTTTCCAACTTGTCCATTTTGAATAATGAAAACTGGTTGAGCCAAATACTTAATATTGTCTTCAGCATAAACAGTAATGTTGGCCCTTACGGCAACATCGTCCGGCCCAAGGTCTACAAAACTCATGCGGTCAAGTTTTTCCAAACCATTGAAGTCGGCTACGTAGTCGTTCACGAAAAAGCGCTCTCCTACTTTTACCTCGATATCTACTTTTTCACTCCATTCAATATCTTCTTCGGAGTACGGTTTAACTGAAACGAAAGAATAGATATCTCTGCTCCAAAGTTTTTTAATATCAGGAGAAATTACATCACCCATTTGAGGGTTGACTTGAATTCTAGGGTATAGTGTAAACTCTTTTCCTGTTTCTAAGTCCTTATAATCTGTTTGATAATAGAAGTTCTCTGGACTTTGAACATAAACCGTATCACCAGCTTGGGCATAGGTTTCACCATCAATAACAACAGTTTGTTTGATGACCTTATAGTAAGGGTCTTCTGTATTGTTGAGATTAGATTTCTTAACATAACCAGGAATGTCATTTACCTTCATGAGCTCATTTCGATAAGTAATTTCATACTTATCCATAAAGCTTGGCTCATTTAAGAAAAGAGGGATATTAGTTTGGTTTTGGTCATCCGTCCATTCTTTGCTTATGATAAGTGTGTTTCGAGAAATAGCTTCAGAATAACCTTCTGAAAACATAATCCCGATCAACATCATAGCGATACCAATATGGGCTACAGAACCTCCAACCAATTTAAAACTCTTGCTTTTTAATAATGATAAGAGAATTTTTGAGTTGGCCACAATTGAATACATTCCGGCAACGAGTACGAGAATATATACTGGGTCATAAATTTTCGCTACAACGAAGATGATCGCGCTCAATAATAGTGAAATCACAATAGGGAAAGTGAGCGAAGCAATGAGTTTTTGCTTATCCATTTTCTTCCAAAAGAAGAATTGGCCAGTTCCACTGAGTAGGGCAACAGCAATGGCAAACCACACTTGACTATTGGAGTAGAATTCAATTTGATTGGCTGGTTGAGCAAGGGTAGAAATTCCGCCAAAGAATTCTATGACCGCA
>NZ_LRDB01000042.1 GCF_001592935.1 Roseivirga echinicomitans | reverse complement strand
CAGAAAATTGAGTTCCCAACTATTTTAGTTTTTTCTGCTTTCCGTATCCTTTTTTCCTGCTTTCTGATTTCCTGATTTCCTGATCAACTATTTCCCCTACTCGCTTCTCAATGAATCCACAGGATTGGCTTGTGCGGCTCGTACAGAACGGAAACCTGTTGTAAGGCCTGCTACCAAAAGCGTAAACCCGACAGCAATCACAAACACCCACACATTCATATCAATGCGGTATTCAAAATCAGAAAGCCAATAATCCATAATGTAATAGGCCACAGGCGCAGCGATTAAAAAGGCAATCACAATCAGCACCAAAAGCTCTCTAGAGAAGATGTTCAGGATTTGCCCTACTGAAGCACCC
>NZ_LRDB01000041.1 GCF_001592935.1 Roseivirga echinicomitans | reverse complement strand
CTTGGTGGTGATGGTATTCACCCAATCATGCTTTCTTCTTGGGTTCAATTTATGTTGGCCGAATCTGCGCTGAAAATTGGAGTAACAGGCAACGCCAGAACCTATTTAGAAAATGGTTTAAGACAGCACATTGATAAAGTGATCAACTTCCAGTCAAGTGAAACTGGACATGTTGCTCCTGCATCTCAAGTGAATGATTATGTCAATGAAGTATTGACTGATTATGATGCTGCTGATGAAGATGGAAAAATGGACATCATTGCACGTGAGTGGTACATTGCTTCGTATACAAACGGAATTGAACCATTCAATACTTATAGAAGAACGGGGTATCCTTCATTCTTAATGGAACCAGTGATTGATTTAGGTCCATTCATGAGGTCTTTCCTTTATCCTGCTAACGAGTTAAATGTGAATCCAAACATTACTCAAAAAAGCAGTAATCAGATACAAGTATTTTGGGATACTAATCCTGCTGGATTTATAAACTAATCGAAATGAAAATAACAAATAAATATAT
>NZ_LRDB01000040.1 GCF_001592935.1 Roseivirga echinicomitans | reverse complement strand
TGCTCCTGCTTGAAACAATGTGATGACCGCAAGTGCTAGACCTAATATTGCACTTAAATTTTTTTGAGTTTTAACCTTCGAGCTATTCATGACCGTGTTGTTTAAATTGTTGTTTTGATTTTTTCTATTCGACATACTACTCTTTATCCAATGCTCGTGCCATTAAAATTAACTTATTGATAATTAATGAATTACATAAAAAATGTGTTCGTATTCGTAAAAAATGTGTACTAAAAACGTACA
>NZ_LRDB01000039.1 GCF_001592935.1 Roseivirga echinicomitans | reverse complement strand
ACATTGTTTCAAGCAGGAGCAATAAAGTCAAACGAAGTTTCTGACAGAAGCTTAGCCTCAATCGAGGAAGCTGAGTTGAGAGCTGAAATCGATAACATCTTCCCTGACGATGGATTAACTATCACAGAGAGAGCATATGCTGAATATGATGCCGAACAAACAAGTTACGTAAAGGTTTTTAATGCCGAGAATGAGTTGGTCACTCAGGGCTTAACTACTGAAAACGATGAATTAAGACAATTGGTAAATCAAGCGGATTTTCTTACTCAGGTATCAGGTCAAAAATATTACAGAATATCAGAATAGTCTTGGTCTAGAGCAATCTAACCGAAGACACTATTTGCAAAGTCAATTCAGTTTAGTTAAGGTCAATTTTAGATAAGAAAGCCGCCCATATGGGTGGCTTTCTTTTTGCATTAAGATGAAAGTTGTTCTCCAGACCCTGAAAAACAAAAAAGCCAACCGTCTTTCGACAGTTGGCTCCTCATCTATATCAATTCGAGTACTATTTAACTTCTTCGTACTCTACATCAGACACGTCAACTGATTTAGAATCGTCTCCAGCTTCAGAGCTGGCTTTCTACACCTCCAAGGAAGATATTCAAAACTATATGAACCAAATGGGATATGGAAATTAAAAACTATTCACGCGTCCAGTAGGCACTAAGAAACAGCCAAGACCGACCCGAAATATCTCTATGATGTAACCACTTCAAAGTTTTGGAAGGAAGGTATCCACTACGCACATTGGGCTGGTCAAGATTTAACCCATGAGCTTCCAGATGCCCCACATACGAAAAAGTTATTCGGAAAATTTGCTGTCATAGGAATCCTCGTTTCTTAATTCTGTCCGATTCATCAAAATACTGTGCTATAAGTGATCGTTTTGTGTACGTTTTTAGTACACATT
>NZ_LRDB01000038.1 GCF_001592935.1 Roseivirga echinicomitans | reverse complement strand
CATGATTAAGAATAAAGTATTTTCTGTTGTATTTAATGACTTAAGAAATGACAATAGAGTGCTTAACCAAGCGTTCTCATTGGCTTCTGAAGGTTACGATGTGACTTTAATGGGGATTCAACGGAAAACCTCACTACCGGCAACAGAACAAATTAATGGGGTTAAAATCATTCGGAAACGAATGATGAATAATGTGATAGAGCGCATTAAATATGTACGCGCGGTATACTTTATTCTATTTGTGTGGTTACAGTTTTTTAGACAAGCAAGAATTAAATATGACATCATTCATTGTCATGATTTGAACACGTTGCAGTTTGGTGTTCTCATGAAGCTCATCAAGCTTGGCAAGGTTAAGTTGATTTATGATGCGCATGAATATGAAACTCAAAGGAATGGCCTTCATGGTTGGCGATGGACATATGTAAAGCTTAAGGAGCGTTTTCTAATTAAGTTTTGTGACCGTGTCATAACGGTGGGTCCTACCATTGCAGATGAATATGTACGCTTGTATGGTATTGAAAAGCCAGCAGTGATTCTAAACTGTCCAATTCTCAGGTCAAAAGAAGTGATCAAAAAGAATTTATTTAGGGAGCATTTTGGTATTCCTGCCTCAAAGAAGATTTTTTTATACCAGGGTTATTTATATCCCGGGCGAGGGATAGAGGTAATACTTGAGGCTTTTGATCAACTCAATTTAGCAGATGGTGTATTGGTTTTCATGGGTGAAGGTACACTTACGGATGAGATAAAAAAGCATCCGAAGTATGGTGAATCGGTATTTGTTCATCCATTTGTGTTGGGAGATGTGCTTTTAGGGTACACTTCTTCTGCCGACTGTGG
>NZ_LRDB01000037.1 GCF_001592935.1 Roseivirga echinicomitans | reverse complement strand
CCCCATTACTTTTCTTAAACCTATCTCCTTGATTCTCTTAATCGACCTTGCAGTAACCATATTGATATAGTTCAAGCAAGCAATAATCAAAATCAAGATCGCGACACTGCCAAACAAATAAACGTACCGAATATCGCTGACCGTAAATGGGCTAAATGTAAAGCCAGATTTTAAATGGATATCTTCATAGGGAAAGAAAAAGGCATTATTTATTAATTCTCCATTTTCTTCTTTTCTTATGGCATGGTCTGGCCAATCGGAGAGAATTAATTGATCAATTTTACCAATGAGCTTGTCAAGGTCTACATCTTCTGGCATTAGAATATAGTTGGCAGAAACCGTCCCTCCCCTTCCATCAAACCTTTCAGCGGCCTCTTTCAGCGCATTAAAGCTTGAAATCAAAAAATTGAATTGAATGTGAGAGTTAACAGGAGCATCTTCCACCACTGCAGTTATTTCAAACTTACCATCTTTCTCAAGTTCGAAGACTTTCCCAATAGGGTTCTCTGTGCCAAAATATTTTTCAGCTGTGGTTTTACTAATAACGGCCGTACCAGGCTCACTCAGTTTAGTTACTCCCTCAATGATAGGAAAATCAAAAATTTCAAAAACCTCATCGTTTGCCCACAAAATACCATCTTCATGAAAATTCTCCTTCCCCAGTTTGACCAATTTTCCGCTCACAAAACCCAGCATGGCCATTTTCTGAAACTCTGGTATACGATCTTTCATTAATGCGGCATAGCTCACTCTATAACTCTCCCATACTTCTGAACCATTTTGAGTATTAACATTTTCCGCCAAGGCGTAAATCCTTTCCCCATTGGTATGGAATTTATCAAAGCTCAGCTCTTGCCTTACATATAAGGACAATAAGATAAACGAAGTAACTCCAACGGTAAGCCCTGTGATATTCAGCACTGAAAAGAATTTATCTTTTAACAATCTTCTATAGGCAAGTCTTAAGTAGTTCTTAATCATTGTTTATCAGTTATCAGTTATCAGTTATCAGTTATCAGTTATCAGTTATCAGTTATCAGTTATCAGTCTGTCTCTTAT
>NZ_LRDB01000036.1 GCF_001592935.1 Roseivirga echinicomitans | reverse complement strand
GCGTTTTGAGATTGATATTGATGCCCCAAGAACAAGCTTCTTCGATGCCATTGAACATATTGAAATCATCAGATTAGAAGAAACTGAAAAGACACTATTAGGTGAGATTGAACATTATTTCAAAACGCCTTCGGGCTTTGTCATTCCTTACATGCCTATTAATAAACCAGCTAGACTTATCATTTTCGATGAGCAAGGAAACTATATCAATGAAATTTGCAAGAGTGGTCTGGGCCCAGAAGAGTATAGAAATATTAGCGATGCATGGTTTAAGGATGGCCAAATAGCGCTATTTAGCGGATGGTCAAGAAGAATTCAACATTATACTGAGGCTGGTGAATACATTGGGTCCATTGAAGCCAGGTATGACAAATCAATTAGTGGTTGGGCAATGATCCCTTATAAAAAAGGCTACGTTTTTCACCAAATAGGCACACCTCCAAATGGTAATGAGCTCATATTTACCGATAACCTT
>NZ_LRDB01000035.1 GCF_001592935.1 Roseivirga echinicomitans | reverse complement strand
TCAATATCAATCTCAAAACGCTCGAATTTAGGGAGGTTTTGAGCTTTTAAAGCTGTAGAGAAAAGTAGGAGAATGAAAAAACAGGACTTGTTCATTTTACTTGAATTTGATTTTGAATAAAACAGGGTTTTCTGATTGAAATATTTCCTCTAAGTCAAAGTCTCCATTTACTGTCCATTGGTCATTACCAAGGTTATCTATAAACTCTTCGAAATCGTAGGCAGCAATTAAACTTACCAGCCTGTCATCTTCCCA
>NZ_LRDB01000034.1 GCF_001592935.1 Roseivirga echinicomitans | reverse complement strand
AATGTGTACTAAAAACGTACATAAAACGATCACTTATAGCACAGGATTTTGATGAATCGGACAGAATTAAGAAACGAGGATTCCTATGACAGCAAATTTTTCAAATACCTTTTCAGTATGTGGGGCATCGGGAAGCTCATGGGTTAAATCTTGACCAGCCCAGTGTTCATAGTGCATTCCTTTCCTCCAAAGCTTTGAAGTGGTTACATCATAGATTCGCCCTTGATAGGCTACCCATATTTCAGGTCGGTCTTGGCCATTTCTTAGTGCCAACTGGGCGCGCGTATAGTTTTTAATTTCCATAGCCCATTTGGTTCATATAGTTTTGAATATCTTCCTTGGATGTATAGAAGGCAAACTCCAGCATTTGGGGGCCAAGGCCATGGTCCATGGCAATTTTGTCAGCAGTTTTCTCAAACTTGATGCGGTATTTGTCGGAAGAAACATAGCGCAACAGCCCGAACAGAGTGCCAAAATAGCCTCTTTCTTCATACTGAATAAAATGCGCCATTTCGTGTCCTAATGCGGCCACTTGTTTGTTGAGAGAAAGTCTTTCCATAAAAGAATTCTCCTTAATTATGATTTTGTAAACCTTAGATCTGGCAGGTGTAACCACATTAAGAGGAGAAAAGCTGGCTTCCACAGGAGCGCCCTTTACTTTTCTTATGATCACTTTAACCTTCCGGTTTTGCAGAAAAGGATAATGACTTATGGCCAATAGTGTAGCCAACTCTATTTGCTCACTGTTTTTATAGCTTATTTTTTCACCGTAAGCCTGTCTAAGTGAATCCAGTAAAGGAGTATACTCTTCCTCGGAATAGGTTTTTGGGAAAGTCGATTCGGTTTGGGATAACGAAACGGTATTGAAGAAGAAGGAGATTGTCAGTATATAAAAAGCAGCTTTCAGCATTCTACTTTGTCATATAATAAGTGTGATCCCTAAGTAGCGTATACATGAATTTCACAGTGGGCATGTCGCTTTGTATGTTGTATTTCTCTTTAAGTTTTTCTTCTATAAGTAGTAGAGGCTTTTGTTTGGCGCCATCTCTAAAAACCGATAAAGCGTCTTTAATCAAACGAATTTCATTGTCCGCTAGCTGTGCGGCTTCTGGTATTTTCGGTACATAATTTTCATCTACCGTTTCCATGATCACTTTATTTCTGACATTTGTAGCCGTGATTTTCTTCATCTTGACTACCGTAGTACCTGCCAAAAGGTCGCCAACACGCTGCCCATTTTTGCTCAAAATAATGAAGACTATCCCAAGTCCCATAATGAAGAAATCAATGGGTTCCATAAGCCATCTTAGGAAATAGGCACTGAATGATGGAACGCTTCCGTCTAATTTCACTACTTTAATGTGTAAGGCCTTTTTACCTACGGTTTGGCCATTGAAAAACACTTCTGATACGAGCCTATACAAATAAGCAACAATGCTAAGCATTACATTCATCGCGACACTCATCGATATACCAGAGGCGCCTAATATTATATTGGTGATAAAGATAAAACTCAGGATGATTACCGCATCTATAACAAAAGCTAATATTCTATCGCCAATACCGGCTAGCGGGTACTCTAATTGAATGTTTTGTGAGGTTTGAATGCTTACCGCTTGCATAAGAACTATTATTGAATAATTTTTGACTTAAATACGAATCAAAGATGAGGGAATCCGCTTTCGTGAAAGCAAATATAAGTAAATGGGAAGAGTTCGAAAGGCAAATTTCCTCCAAAGCCAGAAAAGACCCTGACGGGCTTGCGACTTTGTTTATTCAGCTGACGGACGATCTGGCCTACGCTAAAACGCATTACCCGAAAAGTGATATTACTGTTTACCTGAATAACCTTTCCACAAAAGTTCACCAATACATCTATAAGAATAAAAAACAGAGTTCAGGCCGATTTGTAAGGTTTTGGCAAGTAGAACTGCCCGAAATATTCTGGCTTCACCGTAAAGCCTTTGGCTATTCATTAATCATCTTCTTGCTGTCGAGCATTATCGGAGCGTTTTCCGCAGCGCAAGACGATACTTTCGTAAGGTTAATATTGGGTGATAACTATGTGAATAGAACCTTGGTGAATATTGAAAGTGGTAAACCCCTTGGTATTTATGATTCTATGGGGCAGACAGATATGTTTTTTGCCATTACCTTCAATAACATTCGAGTATCATTTATGGCCTTTGCAGCGGGTATTTTAGCTTCAGTTGGAACAGGATTTATGCTTTTCAAGAACGGAGTAATGCTGGGTTCCTTCCAATACTTCTTTTACCAAAAAGGCCTTTTACTTACTTCGGTACTTACGATTTGGATTCATGGAACCATAGAAATTATATCTATAGTAATGGCAGGTGGGGCTGGGCTCATTATGGGCAACTCATTATTGTTTCCGGGGACTTATTCTCGACTTGAATCATTGAAGAAAGGAGCCTTAATAGGAGCGAAAGTGGTTTTGGGTTTGATTCCAATGTTTATTATAGCGGGTTTTCTGGAGTCGTTCGTGACTCGTTTGTTCGGAATGCCAAATGCCTTAAAAGCAACGATCATTTTAGGATCCTTGCTTTTTATGGTTTATTACATAATTATTTACCCTCGAAAATTATTTAAAAATGGGCTATACACCGCAGATAGAATTTTATAAAAAGCGCCAGTTTGGAGACAAGCTGAACATGACTTTTGTTTTCCTTCGCGAAAACGCATGGCCTTACCTCAGAGCTCAATTGCTTATTTCTGGTCCGATCCTTCTGATTTCTAATATTCTGATGAGCCAGCTTTCTTTAGGGGTGTTCAATTTTGGAGAAGGAGGGTTTACACCCGATATGATCATAAATATGTTCAGCTTATATGGTTTGGTGATGATTTCAGCAGTGGTCACATCGGCAGTTTTGCCTGCAGTCGCATATGGCTATATGAAGGCCTATCAACATAAAGCCCCTTCTGAAATTCGCATACCCGATGTCACCAAAAACTTGCTCTCGAAAATATTCAATTTGCTGGTGTTTAATGTGCTGACTGCTATCGTGGTTGTTATTGGTATGTTCTTTTTTGTCATCCCTGGTGTTTATTTAGGTGTAGTTTTGTCTTTAGGTTCTGCCATTATAGTTTTTGAAGACAATAACCCCATCGATGCTTTTGGAAGGGCCTTTAAACTGATTAAAGATAAATGGTGGAGTACTTTGGGCTTATTGTTTGTGACCGGAATTATTGGCTATGTAATCAATATGCTGTTTAGCCTTCCTAGAACCCTTCTGGTTTTTGGAGATGTATTCACTTCTGTTCAAGAATCAGGTGATTTGAGCAGTCTAGATGAGTCAAATTTTGGGAGTAACCCACTGAGTATCCTCTTTTCAGTTCTAGAAACTTTTGGTGCTGTTCTTACTTATTCCATCAGCTTTTTAGCTTTGGCTTTTCAGTATTTTAATTTGGTAGAAAGAAGAGAATCTAGAGGCTTGATGTCTAGAATTGAGCAAATGGATGATGCCGGAAATGTGGAGGATGAAGAGACATATTAATCTATTATTCTTAATTCTGACACTTCAATTTGCTTTGGCGGGTTTCTCTGCTTCGGCAGCTTGGTCTATTCAATCTCCACAAACTGAGATAAGGAGTTTTGATGCCGAAAAACTGGATGAATATAGAGGCGACAAGCGCTTTCAATACGAAGTGTATAAGGCCAAACCAAAGGGCTTTTTGGAACGACTTTGGGATAGAATTGTAGGGTGGTTCAATAGTTTATTTGGTTCTGCAATTACAAGTGGAGTATTAGAGATTCTTTTCTATGCTTTGCTTATAGCTGCTTTTGTGTTTTTTATTATCAAGCTTACGGGCATTCAACCCACAACCCTTTTTAAGAAGGCCAAATCAGAAGCAAAACCTTATCAGGTAGATGAAGAAGCTTTGAATGATATTGATTTTGAAGGCGAAATTCAACTGGCCATTAATCAGGCACAATGGAGAATCGCAGTACGATTAACTTACCTCTATGCCTTGAAAAGAATTTCAGACGCCAATCTGATCGCCATTAGAAAGGGTAAAACTAACCATGAATACCTTTACGAATTATCTGGTCACAGCATAGAACAGGATTTCGCTAGCCTTAGCTTTCTTTTTGATTACACTTGGTACGGCCATTTTGAGGCGAACGAAACGATGGTTACAAAGGCGAAAACACACTTAGAAAGTATTGGGTCTTTAAAGTCTTCAAAGAAATGAAAGACAAGAAGTACCTGATATTCTTTATTGCCATTATTACCATTTATGTGGTGTATGAGATGCAGAAGCCCACACCCGAGGATTGGACTGTCACTTTTCATCACCGCGACCGCATTCCTTTTGGGACTTTGGCTACCCATGATTTGCTCAAAGACCTTTTCGATCAACAAGAAGCCCCCTCTAGTTTTAAAACCATGTACGAGTTGGTGGAGCAAGAAGAGATAGAGGATAACCTTTTAGTTTTATCCAGCGAATTGGTGTTGGATGAAAATGACTTCTCTTCACTCTTAACCCATGTTGAAAAAGGGCATGCCGTTTTCTTAGCAGCACAAGATTTTTCGAATCGTCTTGAAGACAGTTTGCATTTTGAAACATATTTGGAGCAACGATTGAACCCTGCCGATTTTACTCAAATAGTAAATGAACTAGCAGAAGAAACTAAAACGAGGGTGCGATTTGCCCAGCCAAATGGAAATGAGAAGACTTTCATTTTTCCCAGTTTGGCTACGGTAGCTTATTTTTCTAAAGTAGAAAGCGACAGTATTACCGAAATGGCTTGGCGCGAAGATGGTAAACCTGTTCTGATTAAATACAATAGTGGTCAAGGTGATTTATACTTGAGCACGATGCCACTGGCTTTCACAAACTATTTTGTGTTACAGGAAGAAACTTCGGCTTATGCATCTTCTCTACTGAGCCTTTTTCCAGAAGAAGAAAGTCTAGTGCATGTGGAATATTACCAAATGGGTAAACTAGAGTCTCGTTCTGAAATTAGAGCTTTACTGAGCTACCCTGCGTTAAGATGGGCCATTTACATTCTGTTGGCCACTGTATTCATTTTCCTTTTGTTTGAATCGAAAAGAAGACAACGCATCATAGCAGTGATTCCTCCGGTGAAAAATGCAACGCTCGAATTTGTCAATACATTGGGACAGCTTTATCACAACCAGAAAAACCATAAGAATTTGGCGCAAAAAAGAATTCTGTTCTGGAAGGACTATGTACGCAGTCATTACACGCTCAGGACAGATAAGTTAGATGAGCCTTTTAAGCTAGAACTCACAAGAAAATCTGGTGCTGAAAAAACTACTGTCTTCGCTCTAGTGGAGTTAATTGAGCGAGCAGAAGCGAATAATATGATCGAGGAAGGTGAACTTCTGATGATGGAAAAATTAATGAACGAATTTTACGGAATAGCATAGCATATGGAAAATCAAGATACATTCGAAAACAGGGTCGACCTGACAAAACTGAAAGCAGGTGTAGCGCAAATCCGAGAGGAGATTGGTAAAGTGATAGTGGGCCAGAAAAAGATGGTCGATTTGATTTTAACCGCAATACTGGCTGATGGTCATATTCTTTTAGAAGGTGTGCCAGGAGTAGCCAAAACGCTGGCTTCTAAACTGGTGGCGAAAAGCATCGATGTGGATTTTTCTAGGGTTCAGTTTACGCCCGACCTTATGCCATCGGATGTGCTTGGTACCTCAATTTTCAACGTAAAAACTTCGGAGTTCGAGTTTAGAAAAGGCCCAATCTTCTCGAATATTGTGCTGATTGATGAAATTAACCGAGCCCCAGCCAAAACGCAGGCCGCGCTTTTTGAAGTGATGGAAGAACGTCAGGTTTCTATAGATGGAACCACACATAAAATGGAAGCGCCATACATCGTTTTGGCCACTCAAAACCCAATTGAGCAAGAAGGAACTTACCGATTGCCAGAAGCGCAACTCGATCGTTTTTTATTCAAAATTGAAATTGGATATCCTTCACTCGATGAAGAAACAGAAATCTTAACTCGCCATGCAGCCAGAAAAGGCGGCCAAATGGATGAGATTTCTAAAGTGCTTAATGCCCAAGATATTGCGGAGTATCGTTCTACTTTGAACGAGATAGTAGTAGATGAAAAACTCCTCAGATACATTGCTGAAATTGTGAGTCAAACACGTCATGACCACTCTATTTATTTAGGTGCTTCGCCTCGTGCTTCTTTGGCTTTGCTCAATGGTGCAAGGGCTTTTGCAGCCATTCAAGGACGTGATTTTGTAACGCCTGAGGATATTAAATTCTTGGCCTCTCCTGTACTCACCCATAGAATTATTCTTACGCCTGAAAAGGAAATGGAAGGTGTTTCGGCTGAGGAAGTAATTAATCAGCTGGTCGCTAAAACTGAAGTGCCGCGTTAATGAATTACATCAAGTCTTTTTATCTCACCAATCGTTTTTTTGCCTTAGCAGGGGCTTTGGTGTTTTTGTTTATGGTCGGCTTTGCTATTCCAGCAGTAGCCGCTATAGCAGAAACGCTGTTCTACCTGGCTTTGGTGCTGCTAGTGCTCGATACCCTGCTTTTGTATAAGCAAAAAAGCCCATTGGTGGCGGAAAGAATCTTGGCCGATAAGTTCTCTAACGGAGATGAAAATGCTCTTCAGATTATTCTAGAACACCGGTTTCAGCAACAAGTATTTATTCAGGTTTTTGATGAGTTGCCTGTACAATTTCAGATCAGAAACCAGCAATTTGACCTGACTTTAAAACCCGGAGAAGTCAAGAATATTAACTATTCCCTTCGTCCCGTAAAACGCGGTGAATACGAATTTGGAATCATTAACGCTTTTGTGTTTACCAAGCTGGGCATTGTGAAACGAAGGTTTCAATTGGGGCAGCCCAAAGCGGTTTCAGTATACCCTTCTTTCATTCAAATGCGGAAGTACGAATTACTTGCTATTTCGAACCAGCTGCAGCAGAGTGGTATCAAGAAAATCAGGCGCATTGGGAATAACATGGAATTTGAGCAAATCAAAAACTATGTGGCTGGAGATGATTACCGAAAAATCAACTGGAAAGCGTCGGCCAGAAGGTCGGAACTGATGATCAATCAATTTCAGGAGGAGCGTTCACAGCAAGTATATTCGGTCATTGATAAAGGCCGAATGATGCAGATGCCATTCGAAGGGATGAGCTTACTGGATTATGCGATTAACGCGAGTTTGGTGATTTCGAACATTGCTCTGAAAAAGGGAGACAAGGCTGGTTTAGTCACCTTTCAGCATAAAGTGAATTCCGTTTTGCCTGCTTCTTCGAGAAATATGCAGCTGAATTTGATATTAGAGCATCTGTATAAGCAGAAAACAGCCTATAAGGAAAGTGATTTTTCGCAGCTCTATATTTCCTTAAAACGAAAGGTAACGCAGCGAAGTCTTATTCTACTCTACACTAATTTTGCTTCGCTTTCTTCCTTGCAAAGGCAATTGCTGTACCTCAGAAAAATCAATCAGCAGCATTTACTGGTGTGCATTTTCTTTGAGAATACGGAGGTGAAGGAACTCATTGAAACCAAAGCGGATTCTTTGGAAGGGGTGTATACGAAAGGGATTGCAGAACAATTGGCCTATGAAAAGAAGCTGATTATGAAAGAGCTTCAGGCCCACGGAATTCATACCATTTTAACGCCTCCAAAAGAGTTGAGCGTTAACACCATTAACAAGTACCTTGAACTGAAATCTAGAGGATTGATCTGATATGGAAATGCGAAAGTACAGGACTGCGATGATTTTAGTAATTGGCGTTTTGGTGGCTATTATGCTATGGCAGTCATTTAGCCAGCCTTCCGTTTCCGACCTCAAAGGTGGTTTTACTGAAGTGGCCTTTTACCGAAATGAAAACAATACTGGGCCAGTGGTTCGGGTGTATATTGTTACCGTGGCCGATGTTGAAAATGCTGAAATGGAAGCTTATGGTAATTATATGCTTCACACCAAGTTCGGTAATACTAAAGTCTACTTCTTCCCTGAAGGCAGCCCTACGCCAACAAATGTAAGTGGAGGTGATGTGAATTTTTCAGCCGAGTTTAATGGCTTCTACATTGCTGAATATGAGAAGAACGCCTCGGGATTGGTTGTGTTTGAAAGGAGAAATTAGTCTTTATGTCGGTCTGAAATTGGCTGCGACCATGCCATTTCATAATCACCTTCTTGAAATGGGTTTTCTTTAATTTTTGAAGAGCGAACTCTTGCCCTGACAAAGAGCATTTCTTTGGTCAGTTCAAAAGAGGCTTTAGTTCCATTCACTGTTTCGAATACTTCGCTTTTATCGCTTCCTTTTCTTACCCCAATAAACTCGATGGTATAGCTTACGCCAGCTTCTGCCTTAACTTCCAATTCGATTTCATTTTCATCTTGTTCTAAAGAAGCCAAGGTGACTCCAGTTGAAGCGTAGAAATTTCCAGCCTCCATGGTTTCAATAATGGATTTAGCGTCAAGGGATTTGCTGTTTACCATTACCCAGCCACGGCCGCTGTTGCTGTACTGCCCACCAAACAAATGGTAATTATGACTGTCGTCTGTAGCAATGCCATACATCAAAGGTTGATTTCTATTCAAATAGGCAATGTTGATTTGATCCCACATTTCCTCCATGCCCATTCTGGTAGAATCTCCATAATTATGCACTTGAGGGTGGCCATTAAACACTTCGAAGAAGCGCTCCCCGCGAAGCGATTTCATGTCTTCCACGGTAACTGCCCAGCCAAAATTGGGATGGTTAATGTGGGGCATAATGGGTTCGCCTGTGGCTTCTCTTTGCTCCAATACCGCATCAATATTGTTTTGCATCGTTTCGGCTACGCTGTTTCCGTGTCTTGGCTGAATGAGCTCCTGAACATTAGTAGCATTCATATGCAATGGTTTTCCACCATAGCCATCGGTAATTTCTTGTGCCGTAATAATGGCAAATTTACCATCCTCCTCAAACAATGGTTTGTATTCAGTTTCGGTTTTTAGCTTTACGCTAATGCCAGTGCTGTCCTCTTTATATTCCACCCAATCTTCTCCGTATTTCTTCAAGTAATCTTCAAAAGCTTGTTGATAGATCATGCTTTTCGGAAGCTTCTTCCACTTTTCGGTTCTGGCAATAATGTTATGTTCGGAAAGTGCAATAAACTGGTAGTCGTTGCTTTTGTACCAATCCAAAACCATTTCTGGAAAACCATCGCCATCGCTCCAATAGGTGTGGGTATGCAAATTTCCTTTGAGCCAATTGGCTTCTTCCTCCTGTTCGCAACTGATAATACTAAGGAATAAAAATAGTCCGATAATATGTCTGATAGTCATGGCTTTAGTGGTTTAGATTCTATTGAAAATTACGCATTTAAGTTTTAAGTCACTAAACCCTTAGATCATCAAATCGTGAATTTTTGAATATCAGGAGTCAGTATAAGTATTTAACTCAGCGTGATATATGAAATTATAGGGTGATCTGTTTTTAAATAACAAAACAATCGATTACTATAAAAATATTGAATAATTATAAAAATGGGGTAGGGTATTCACTCATTAATCCGTAGTACATTCAAACAACATTGCGAAACTATCAGTTGAGCAATGAAGAAAATACCATTTTTATTTTAATGACCCAGCAAAAAGCTCTTTCACAGACGGTGTAAAGAGCTTTTTCATTTTTTATGGTCAAAATGCTTACTTTAGGTATGGCATGGCTATTATGAAGATACTTTTTAAACTACTCCTTTTCTCGTGTTTTTTCTGGACAGGAACTGTAATGTCCCAGACCGTTACTGATAGTTTGAGATCCGAGTTTTTTAAGCAAAACAACGATACGATTCGTTCTAACCTTGCCAAGCGCCTTTTTGCACAATATGTGTATACCAAAGTGGATTCGGCAATTTATTTTGCGGAGCAGGTGAAAAGCATTGCGCAAAAGCGGAATATAGAAAAAGATGTACTTACAGGAAATAATTATCTAGGCATTGCCTACACCATTAAAGGAGATTATGAAACGGCCGTTTTATATATGGATGAAATGCTGAAAATACATCTTGAAGCAGGGGATTCCATGAATATTGCCTACAGCTATAACAACATTGGCCTCACTTATTTGTACGCTGGGGATTTTTTAAAGTCCTCGGATAATTTCATCAAATCTGCTCGCATGAAGGAAGAGCTTATTCGAAGAGGAGAGGCCACCGCGGCCGAGGTTGATTTGGCCTCCACGCTACTTAATATTGGAATCACATATGAAAGCCAGTCCGACACCCTTCGTGCGAATGAGTACTATGCAATGGCCTTGGAAGAAGCGGTAAAGGCCGAAGACGTTTCCAACGCAGCCAAGGCGAGGTCAAGCTTGGCCAGTTTACTGATTTCCCAGCGTAAATATGAGTCGGCACTACTTTATTTAAAAGAAGCGGAAGGAGCTTTTACCGCTCAAAATGACCTTTTTTCATTAGGAAAAATATACAATAATCTATCGTTGGTGTATGCTGAGCTTGAAAACGGACCTCAGACTGTAACCTATGCGCTAAGGTCTATCGATGTTAACAAACAATTAGGCAATGAGCTTTCGGAAGGTTTGGGAATGATGTATTTAGGCTTAGGCTATATTAAAACTAAAGAGCTGACAAAGGCACTAGAAATATCTAAAAAAGCTTTGGAATTGGGCTTAAGGCTGGAGGCCAATGAAGTGACTTCTGGAAGTTATAATAATCTACGGGAAGTGTATTCTGCAATGGGAGATTATAAAAGAGCTTATGATTATTCTTTGCTGCACGAAGATGTAAACAAGGAGATTTATGCGTTGGAACGGGCAGAGCAAATTGAACGATTGAGCGCACTTTATGAAGCGGATAAACGCGAGATAGAAATAGAGCAACTTAATCAGGAGACAGCATTAAAGTCACTGCAACTGGCAAAGGCAAGCTCGGATAAGAAATTACTCATTGCCCTTTTGCTGAGTGCTGTTGTCGTCCTTTTACTTATTGTTTATTTCTACCGAAAGATTGCTCAGAACCGTAAAGAACTGAGGGCTAAAAACGATGAACTGGAAACGCTGAATAAAACAAAGGATCGATTTTTCGCTATTGTTTCCCATGATTTAAGAGGACACATTACCGCATTCCAAGGTGCGGGTAGGCTCTTAAAACACTTTATTGCTAAAAATGATACAGATAAAGTTGGAAAAGTAACTGCGGAAATTGATAACAACGCCAACAACCTCGGTCATTTGTTAGATAATCTACTGCAATGGTCGGTGGATCAACTGCAGGGCTATGCGCCCAAACCTGAGAGGGTCAATGTAGCTGCTGTCGTAGAAGAACTCATTGAAACCTACGAGCCATTGGCCTTGGCAAAAGGGATAAAACTCTATTCAGAGGTTGCTACCGATCAGTTCATCATCGTTGATAAGGGCAGTTTTTTTGTGATCCTCAGAAACTTAATTGCGAATGCCTTAAAATTCACTGAGCAGGGTGAAGTGAAAATTTCCACCAAAAAGAAAGGAACTCGCTTAGTGCTGAAAGTGAAAGATACTGGCATTGGTATTCCTGAGAACCTGCTTGAGAATATTTTTAAGATTGGGGAAGAGAAAATTAGAAGAGGGACTCAGAACGAAAAAGGGACAGGGCTTGGGCTCAATTTAGTATATGAATTTACCAAAATGAATGGAGGCGATATTAAACTTGAAAGCAGGGAAGGTGAAGGCACTGTCTTTTCTATATCTTTAAACCATGTCTAACATTCGTGTTTTTGTTGTTGAGGATCAATTGCTCCACGCGGAGAATACAAAACTAAGTGTGGAAGAAGCAGGCTTTCAACTGGCGGGCGAATGTGAGAATGCCGATTTGGCCCTTGCTGCAATTCTTAAGGCGAAGCCTGATGTAGTACTCATGGATATTTCTTTGCCAGGTAAACACAATGGTATTACCCTCACCAAAGCACTAAAGGCAGAAAGAGACATTCCAGTGATTTTCACTACCACCTTTAATGATGAAGCGACTATTAAAGAAGCTGCCGAAACAGACCCAGTTTCTTATTTGATCAAGCCTATTCAAACCGATAACCTAAAAGCAGCCATTACTTTGGCATTGGCTGCCAAACCGGTGAACGAAGTTCAAGGTGAAGCGACCACAAGTGATGGTGCAGTATTTATTAAATCCGGAAATCGACTTCAGAAGATCCAGATCAAAGATGTTTTATGGATTGAATCGGCTGGGGATAACTACTGTAAACTGGTTACTTCAGAGCATCAACTGGTTTCGAGACATACCTTAAAGGCCATGCTGAGCGAATTGAATTCGGATTCTTTCGTACAAAGCCATCGGGCATTTGCCGTCAATAAGCATCAAATTGAAAGCATTCACGAAAAGGAGCAGGTAATTTTGGTACAAGGAGGTAAGGAAATACCGGTTGGCCGTACATTTAAAGAAGAGCTATACAAGCAACTCAGAAGACTCTGATCCTTCCTTCACCTTATCAAATCAGTACGTTAACTTACAAAATCCGCACATTGGCTTACAATGACAGACATCTGATTTAGTCATTCCCCTATTTTGATGGTAGAAATTTAAACCCATCCAAAATGAAAAAGTCAATAAAAGTGTATCTACTGTTGGCCTTAATGGTTTCAGGCTTCGCCTGTTCTAATGATCCAGATGAAAAACCTCAAGATCCAGAAGAAGAAGGAGAAGAAATTTTCTTCTCGGACACGACTTCTTTGAAATCTGCCACTCTAAATCTCATGAACTATATCCCCACTTGGGAAGAACTAGAACGATTTACAGGTCCGGCCAAAAGGTTAACGTTGCCATCATATGAAAAGAGGGTTCTAAGCTGGTCGGGGCTACCGGGAGAGGAAGGGCCATTTGATACTGCGAGGAACTGGATGCCCCAAGTGCTGGAATATAGTAGTTCTTTAGTTGGCTACTTCGGAGTCGAAGGAGGAGTATCCACTTTTAATGATGTGCCACCGTTTTCATTGGCTGATGGAAGCCGTATCCCGATTCCATATCCGCTTGAGATTCTCGATGCTAAATTAAGGGCAAACACTGTGCTTTATTTATATGAGAAGAGTCTTGGCCTCTATAATACGTATGTACATTTCTACCCACCAGATCAAGAAATAGACAAGTTTACTACACAGGCCCAATTCTATACTTGGTTCGAGAACAGGTTTTTGCCAGAAAAGGTTGCTGAAGCCAAAGCGGCAGAGTTGATGAAGGCGGAAAAGTATATTCCATGGCCTCTTGAGTTTGAATTATTCATTGCCGAAGTGGGGGGCATTCATGATGGTGGGTTCCTTTCTAATAGTAGTGAGGCAGCAGTTTTGGCTTTCGCTAATGATGTTAAGACAAAAATACTAAATACTGTCAAGGTTGAATACAATGGTATAGTTGTGGCGCATCTATATAACAATTACGAACGTCCAGGATTTGATTATTGGGATCAAATGAGTTACAGTGGCTTTGATGAAATTCACTTCGCACTTTTTCCTCCAGTTGATGCGCAAACCACCGGCCTATACATGGATACTCAGATTGAACATTATACCAAGGTTGTTCGAAACAGTGGTAATATTCCATGGATCGCCAGTGAAATCAGCGTTTATGAATGGTATGTAGAAGACGGTAAGCTATTGGAATATGAGAAGGGAATGTATGAAACGGTTTTTACCAAGCTAGAAGCAGCCCCAATCCCACCAAAAGGTATTTCACCTGCAGGAGGATATATGAAATCGTCAGCGGCAAAGGAATATGTTAAAAACTACTTTGCTACTCACTAAAGCATCATTTATACGATAAATAGTGTGGGTTAGTGCTTGTCAAAGCAATGACCAAAACCCCTTCTGGATGGTGGAGGGGTTTAAATTATATCAACTTGGCTTGCGCCCTAATCCATCGCTCAGGTAATTCTCCATGGGTAGCGTTGGTGTAGTCTTTATAGCTACAAGGAAGGTAAGCTTTCTGACTGTGCTTATTGCCGAAAGTAACGAGCATCCACCACTTATCGGTCGATTTACTTTTATAGAAAACCAAAGTGTCATCCGTGCCTTCTTGCGAAACCACATAGCGTGTATATTCGCTGGACTCGAATTTTCCGCTGTCTTTTCGGTTATAGAAGCCTTCTACAAAGTACCAGAGCATGGTGGCAATTACCGTAGCGGTTTTGCCATGTTGGTCGTCTAAACTTGGGCTGAAACCAGAAATGCTGATCGAACTTAATTTCTCATTCATTCCAGCATACCAACAAAGTCGGCAAGCTTCTTCGCCTGTTAATCCAAAGGGCTGGGCATTTGGGTTGGCAGGGGCATCGGCACTGCGAATCGCGGTGATGTCAAAAGTCATCATGTTGGCCATCCGCACCAGCGGTTCGGCTTCTTGGAAATTTTCACGCAACTCGCCCAATCGCATGGCTTCGAAATAGAGCTTGTCTAACACGCCCAAATGATCTTGCCCCACCAAGTAGCTCTGATGCGCCAAATGATTATAAGAGAACAGGTAATTTGGAGTGTAGGTCAGTATTTTGTCTAAGAAAGTAGCATTCTCATCACCCTTTGGCTCTAGGTCTAATGTGGCATCTACATTCAATAGTGTAATCAGTTCGGGTAAAGATTCATAGGCTTGAAACTGTCCAAAACTAAGGTCATGCGATCCGCCAATAATCAAAGGAAGGATCTTATGTCGGAGTAAAAACTCACAAACTTCTCTCAGTCTATCGTTCGTGTCTTCAAGGCTTTCTCCGCTTTTTAAATTACCTAAATCTGCAATTCTATAATTTCCAGCCCCTTTCTTTAGCTGAAAAAAATTGGCTCTAATTTTATCTACGCCATCACTTTCCCCTTCTGCTTCTCCAGTGCCTCGGTTGTCTGTTAAACCCACAAGGGCAATGTCACATTGAGTAATATCAAAATTGTCACTGCCCGAAGATTGAACAGAATGACCTACACTGTTGGCTGGCAATTCTTCAGAAATATCTACGGGGCTAAAAAAGAGTTTAAGATTCATTCAGTGTGTACCTAGTTCAGAAAATTAAAGATAGGTGATTTTAGTCTATTCGGGAAAGTGGAATGAAAATGTTAGGACATAAAAAAAACCGCTCATCGAGCGGTTTCTATATTTTAGGCTTGGGGTTAATTAACCTCCAAAGTCATCAAATGCTACGTTTTCTGGAGGAACACCCCAGTCATCGCACATTTTGATTACCGCTGCGTTCATCATTGGAGGTCCACAGAAGTAAAACTCGATATCTTCTGGAGAATCATGCTTGCTCAAGTATTGGTCGATCACCGCTTGGTGAACAAAACCTAAGAAACCATCGCCTTCTTTGTCGTTTATATCTTTTTTGGTCACCCAATTGTCTTCTGGCATTGGCTCAGAAAGCACAAGGTAGAAACTGAAGTTCGGGAATTCCTTTTCAATTTTTTGGAAATCTTCTAGGTAGAAAAGCTCTCTTTTAGAACGTCCACCATACCAGTAAGATACTTTTCTTCCTGTTTTCAAGGTGTGGAAAAGGTGGAATAAATGAGATCTCATTGGCGCCATACCTGCACCACCACCAACATAAAGCATTTCTGCATCGGTAGGCTTGATGAAGAATTCACCATAAGGGCCTGAAATCGTTACTTTATCACCAGGGTTTCTTGTAAATACATAAGAAGAACAAATACCAGGGTTAACATCCATCCATTTGTTGTTTGCTCTGTCCCAAGGTGGAGTAGCAATACGAATGTTCAACATGATAATGTTTCCTTCGGCAGGGTGGTTGGCCATTGAGTAGGCACGGAAGATTTCTTCTTCGTTCACCATTTTCAGATCCCAAAGTTGGAATTTATCCCAATCCCCTTTGAATTTATCTGCTCCTTCTGGGTCACTTGGATGTGGCTCGATATTAATCGTTTTGAAATCACAAACGACAGGAGGAACATCTATCTGAATATAACCACCAGCTTCAAATTCTAAGTGTTCGCCTTCAGGCAATCTCACTACAAATTCTTTAATAAATGAGGCCACGTTATAGTTTGAAACCACCTCACATTCCCATTTCTTAATACCGAAGATTTCTTCTGGTATTTCAATACGCATGTCGTTCTTCACCTTTACTTGGCAAGAAAGACGAACGCCTTCTTTTTGCTCGGCACGGCTAAGGTGACCCACTTCGGTTGGAAGCACATCGCCTCCTCCTTCGTTGATGGTACATTTACACATGGCGCAAGTACCACCACCACCACAAGCGGATGGAAGAAATACTTTCTGTCCAGAAAGGGTATTTAAAAGTGTACTTCCTGCGGAAGTAATAATAGGGTTCGCCTCATCACCGTTAACGATGATTTTTACATCTCCTGACTGAACAAGCTTAGATTGTGCATAAAGCAAAATTAATACAAGCAATAGGATTACAGCCGAAAATGCGACTACCGAAGTGATAATTACTGAAGACATTAAATAATCTCTTTTAAATCAACAATTAGAAAGACCGAAAATCGACCTCCCGTAATGGCTACAAATATATTGACTAAAGATTAAAATGGAGAAGGATTCAGTAAAAAAACCGTGCATTTAAAAGTTACTGCTTAAACGCTGATTTTTTCTCTCAGTTTTTGTCCCTTTCTCAATTCTAAAATCTCGTTTTCCAGTGCGCTAAGGTCTAATTCCTCCGAAATTTCGGTTTCATTGTCGAATTGTATAACACTGATTTTAGAGTTATAAACCCATTTAGATTGAAGTAGTTTCGAAAGTTTGATTTTACCGATCACATAACTTCTATCGAAGCAGAAGAATTTTTCAGAAACAGCCTCGAACTCGTTTAGGTCAATATGCTCTGGTTTTTCGAAACTTACATAGACTGTTACAGCGTTTTCGCTACTGAAATGTACCTTGCCTTGATTGTAGTGCTTTTTGTATTCGTATTTGTAATCGTAACTCAAAGCTGAGATATCGGAAAGTACCGCTGCGCCAGTGGGTAAGCTACCAGCACCTTTTCCTATAAATAACTGATCGTCACAAAATTCACCGTTCAGTGTAACAGCGTTGAACTCGTTATTTACATTTCTAAGGTTATGGTTTTCCTTTATAAACTGAGGTAAAACACAAGCGAATACTTCATCGTTTTTTCGCGAAGCTTGAGCAATCAGCTTAATTCTATAACCGTGCTTTCGCGCAAACTCTAAATCACTTGGCTGTAAATGATCAATGCCCAAATTAGCAATCTTATCAGGAGACACGTTGATTCCAAAAGCATGCGTCAGTAATATGCTCAGCTTAAATTTCGGGTCGAAGCCCTTTACATCTAGCGTAGGATCGCTTTCGGCAAAGCCTTTTTCTTTGGCTTCTTCTAAAGCTTGAGCGTAATCTAAGCGTTCGTCAAAAATCTTGGTCAGAATGTAATTGGTAGAGCCGTTAAATATGCCTTTGATTTCATTCAATGGTTCATGCCCAAAGTATTCTTCCAAAGTTCTAATGATGGGAATACTGCCACAAACCGCACCTTCGTACAAAATTCCCTTTCCAGTTTTCTGTTGTAAATCAATAAGGTATTCAAGATTTTCAGCTACCATTTTTTTGTTGGCTGTTACCACCGACTTGCCATTTTTTAAAGCAGTCGTTACAATTTCTAGGGCAGCTTCCGCATTGTCAATCAGTTCAACAATCACATCAATCGAAGGGTCATTTAGAATTTCTTCCTTGTTATAAGTGAAAATCCCCTCTGGAAGGCTTCGTGTTTTATGACGGTCTTTCACGCAAATTTTCACGATCTCACCTTCAAAGTTTTTCGAATTATTGATGGTTTGATAGAGGCCTTGTCCTACACAGCCAAAGCCGAAAAGGCCTATTTTAATTGCTCTCATTACTTAAGAATGGTTTTAGTATTTCAGATATTTTTTGAGTTTCGATTAAGAAGCCGTCATGGCCATAATCGGATTGAATGATTTTGAATGTTGAATTCGGTAAATGCTCCGCTATAGTTTGCTGGTCTTCTAGTGGGAAAAGAATGTCACCTTCAATGCCAATGATTAATGTTTCTGCCTCTATAGTAGCCAATGCTTTTTGAACGCCCCCTCTTCCGCGCCCCACATTGTGCGTGTCCATGGCTTTCCCCAAAACATAATAGCTGTGTGCATCAAAACGATGGCTTAGCTTTAACCCTTGGTAACGCTGATAACTCTCCGCTTTATAATTGTCGAGCGCTTCGTTGTCATCTTTCTGGCTTTGATTGAATGTGTTTGGTGTACGGTAAGACAGTAGCGCCATGGCCCTAGCGGCTTCCATTCCTTTCTTCCCCCCGTTGGCCGAATTGGAATAAAATGACTGATCGGCTTCGATGGCCATGCGTTGCGCAGCGCGAATGGCTTTACCCCAAGGGCTGCTTTGTGCCGAAGAGGCAATTACGAATAGTTTATCGAAAATAGGTTCTTCAATCGCCCATTCCAGAATTTGTTGACCTCCGGTAGATCCTCCCATGGCCAAATGAATGCGCTCAATCTCCAAGTGTTTCCTCAAAAGCATATGAGCCTTTACCTGATCACGAATGGTGATATTCGGGAAGTTGGAAAGGTATCTTTCTCCTGTTTTTGGGTCGAAGTCTCTAGGGCCTGTGGTGCCAGAGCAGGCGCCTAAAATATTCGCACAGACAATGAAATGTTCTTCGGGGTTGATTAAGTAATTATAGCCAATCAAACCGGGCCACCATTGCGTTGGATCTGCATTTGCCGTTAGGGCATGGCAAACCCAAACGACATTACTTTTGTCTGAATTAAGCTCACCAAAGGTTTGGTAGGCAATCTGAATGTCATTGAGAACCTCGCCAGATTCCAGACGGAATTCGCCTGAATGACGATAGTAGTGTAACGAATCGCTCACTTGTATAGAAGTTTGAGTAAATGGAAATGATGTAGTCATGGCACAAGAATTTTGGATGTAGAACAGCAGCAATGGATTCTGAGAAATTCAGAATTAGGCTGTAATCAAACAACAAATTAGGACATGAAGAATTGACCCTGGCTTTGAGGGTACGGTATTGAGCGGACGCTTGTCCACAAAGGATAAATAGGTTTGCATAACTGTCAAATTTATATTCTCCCGAATGCCTACTTGGCAAAATTGGGATTAGGAATTAGCACCTTTCCTCTTTGGATGGTTGCTAGCGCTTCATAGAGCCTATCTCTCCACGCTTCTGTATAAATCGATTCTTGAAATCTGGCTGATGCCAAATCAAAAATTCTCGACTTGTGGCTGCAAACGTACAAGCCGTTTTACGAATTTCAAAATAGATGATGAAAAAAATAATCTGATAGTACAGTTTCAATTGAAAAAATGTCTCTTTCTGTGGTGTTATGATAGGTCAGAATATCAAATTTGAGGAGGAAATGTTTCGTGTCTTCTTTCCATCAATCCTGTATATTGCGGCCTATGTTATCCATTTCGCACGAAGTCTTTTATACCGTGGCCAGTCACTTGAGCTTTTCTAAAGCCGCGGAAATTCTTTGTATCTCACAGCCTGCTGTAAGCAAACAGATAAAAAAACTGGAAGGAGAAATGGAAGTGCCTCTTTTTCAGCGCAAGGGTAATGCTGTGTTTTTAACCCCCCAGGGTGAAAAGATGCTGAGTTATTTGCGCGAAGCCAAGCATATACAGAAACGCATGGAGTCAGATATGGACATCATCAAAAGTCAGTTGACGGCAAAAGGCGAACTGAGGATAGGTGCCAGTACCACGCTTTCTCTGTATGTTTTGCCCAAGGTGCTTTCTTCGTTCCGAAAAAAATGGCCATTGGTGAAAATCACTTTGGTCAATCGAAATACGGAGAACATTCTTAAGGCGCTGACCAATGAAGAAATTGATTTGGCCGTGGTAGAAGACAAGCATGAGGCCAGTGGACTTCATTACGACTTCTTTATGGCCGATAGAATCATTCCGATTTGTTCCACGCATAGCCCTTATGCTGGGCGTGAAATTTCGATGAAAGAGCTAAAGGAAATTCCTTTGGCCCTACGCGAAGTGGGCTCAGGAACTTTGTCTGCTTGGTCGAGAAAAATGGCGCAGTTAAATATTAAGTCCTCCGACCTAAACATAAAAGTACGATTGGGCGGTACCGAAGTACTTAAGAATTTTTTGGTGGAAGACACCGCTGTAGGTTTCCTTTCGCCTTTGGCGATAAAACGTGAAGTGGCTTTGGGCTTACTTACCGAAGTAAATATTCTTGGCCTGGCCGTAGAACGCAGTTTCAACTTTGTGACCAGAACAGGTGAAACCATGACGGACGTGACCAAGGCTTTTATCAAGGAAGCGAAGTTTAGTTATAACTAGTAGTTATAATGGGTTACTTTTAATCATTTGATTGGTTATGATAAGCGATGCACTTTTGCATCATGAACTTCACCAAAACACAAACATCGCTCGCCAGTCATTTGGAATGCTCCAAATGTAAAAAATCATACTCCCTTCATGAATTGCAGACTTTTGCCACTTGCTGCAACAAGCCATTGGTCGTACAATATCATGCCACCGAGTCCTTAGATACTTCTGACCTTAAAGACAGAAAACCAACCATGTGGCGCTATCGCGAAATGTTGCCTGTTTTGGGTGACGCCAACATTGTTTCACTTGGCGAAGGAATGACTCCCATATTACCACTCAAGCGACTGGCTGCTCAATTAGAGTTGAATGATCTTCAAATGAAAGATGAATCACTCAATCCAACGGGTTCTTTCAAGGCGCGAGGTTTGAGTATGGCGGTTTCCAAAGCCAAAGAATTAGGAGTGGAAAAATGCGTGGTTCCCACTGCGGGAAATGCAGGTGGGGCAATGGCGGCCTATTGCGCTTCTGCAGGAATAAAAGCCACCGTGATTATGCCGAGCCATACCCCGAAAATCTTTCAAGAGGAATGCCAGTATTACGGAGCTGAGTTGATTTTAGTAAAGGGTTTGATCAATCAATGTGGCGCTTTGGCGGCTAAAATCGAGAAGGAGCAAGGCGCTTTCAATATTTCCACCTTAAAGGAACCTTACCGACTAGAGGGTAAGAAAACCATGGGTTATGAAATTGCCGAACAAATGAATTGGCAATTGCCAGATGTGATTTTGTACCCAACTGGTGGAGGCACAGGCCTACTCGGGATCTGGAAAGCTTTCCATGAAATGATTGATTTAGGTTGGTTAAGTGCTGACACGAAATTACCGAGGATGATTGTGGTGCAGGCCGCCAATTGTTCTCCCGTGGTTGATTCACTGAATGGAATTACCAAAGATATTTCTGAATACACAGAGTCTTTGGCCAATGGTTTGGCTGTGCCTGTGGCATTCGGTCAGGATATGATTCACCGTGTGGTGAAAGAGTCGGGCGGTACTTCGGTGACTGTTTCTGAGCAAGAGATGATTGATGGCGTGAAGGAAATGGCAAAGCATGAAGGGGTGCTGGTAGCGCCTGAAGGAGCTGCACTTTGGAAAGCAATCCCGAAACTTATCGCTAGTGGAGAAATTTCTCGCTCCGAAAAAATACTGATGATCAATACGGGCAGTGGTTACAAATACTTAGAGAATTTGAACTAACCTTTTTTCAAACCCTTGCTATGTTGACGTTTAAACGAAGCCTTTTTTTAGGCCTGGCTGCGCTATGCCTTTTGCCTGCAATTAATGCACCGATAGCCTTAATCATGGGGCTTATTTTCGGGAGCATAATAGGGGATGTCGGTTTTAACCAAGTGCCAAAGATCACAAAATGGTTGCTGCAAATTGCGGTGGTAGCATTGGGTTTTGGCATTGCGGTGGATAAAGCCATTGCTGCAGGTTCAGAAGGGTTTACGTTGACAGCGCTTTCTGTTGTTGCTGTGTTGGGGTTGGGCTTGTTACTGACAAAACGATTTAACCTAGATAAGAAAATGTCTTTCTTAATCTCCTCCGGAACTGCCATTTGCGGAGGGAGCGCCATTGCTTCAATGGCGCCTGTGATCAATGCTTCTACCCGAGAAATTTCTTCCGCTTTGGCGGTGGTTTTTGTACTGAATGCCGTGGCCGTTTTTATTTTCCCTAGCCTCGGGGCTTTTATGCACATGACACAACATCAATTCGGGCTATGGTGTGCCGTAGCTATTCACGATACCAGTTCGGTAGTGGGAGCTGCTTCAGTATATGGCAAAGAAGCTTTGGAGTTGGCTACAACTGCCAAACTGGTGAGAGTATTGTGGATTATCCCATTGATGCTTGGAATGGCCGTTTTCACCAAAGATAAAAAGCAATTTAAATTTCCTTGGTTCGTGCTTTTCTTTATACTTGCCATGGTCATTTCAACCTTTCTTCCGCTGCCCAAAGCACTAACATTAAGCATGTTTACTTTTTCAAAATCACTGATGTCACTGGTGCTATTTTTAATGGGAACGAGCTTGACCCTCAAGGAATTTAAAGTAGTGGGCTATAAACCTTTGGTATATGGAATTGCCCTTTGGATATTTGTGGGTGTAGCTTCAGCCGCTTTGATCTTGGCTTTTTATTGAGTTGGAGAGAGTGAACCGCAGAGTACGGTAAGGTGCGCGAAGTGTGATTTTGTATACGAGATTGTGCCTCATCCTGAAATAGGTTTACATAACACTCCCCTAACCCCTCTTAATAGAGGGGAATGGTTTGGCGGTTATAGTGAGCCTGCTCATTTATTAAAAACTGGTAAGGCGAAAACTAATCTCTAATCTAGTTGTGTGCACACTGCTTTTCATCCTGAGGAACGAAGGAACTAGAAATAGAATCATGAATCGAGAAATTTAGATACTTCCCCGGTGTCTCGAGGTCAGGAAAAGAAAGGAGGGGTCACGTCCTG
Source organism: Roseivirga echinicomitans (assembly GCF_001592935.1). Taxonomy (GTDB): domain Bacteria; phylum Bacteroidota; class Bacteroidia; order Cytophagales; family Cyclobacteriaceae; genus Roseivirga; species Roseivirga echinicomitans. Next base: position 311 of record NZ_LRDB01000034.1, on the reverse strand, counting down.
AAATTGGTTGACACAACACTCCCCTAACCCCTCTTAATAGAGGGGAATGGTTTGGTGGTAAGTTTGAGCCCGCACATTTATTAAAGTGGTAAGCTGAAAACTAATGTCAATCTAATTGTGTGCACACTGCTTTTCATCCTGAGGTACGAAGGAACTAGAAATAGAATTATGAATTGGGAAGTTTAGATCCTTCCCCGAAGTCTCGCGGTCAGGAAAAGAAAGGAGGGGTCACGTCCTGAAATTGGTTGACACAACACTCCCCTAACCCCTCTTAATAGAGGGGAATGGTTTGGTGGTAAGTTTGAGCCCGC
>NZ_LRDB01000033.1 GCF_001592935.1 Roseivirga echinicomitans | reverse complement strand
CCACAGTCGGCAGAAGAAGTGAATCCTAGTAGAACTTCTCCTGACACAAACGGGTGAATAAAAACAGACTTACCATACTTCTCGTGCTTCTTTATCTCATCTGTAAGCGTTCCTTCTCCCATAAAAACCAATACACCATCTGATAAATTGAGTTGATCAAAAGCCTCAAGTATTACCTCTATGCCTCGCCCTGGGTATAAATAACCCTGGTATAAAAAAATCTTCTTAGATGCAGGAATACCGAAATGCTCCCTGAATAAATTCCTTTTGATCACTTCTTCTGTTCGCAGAATAGGGCAGTTTAAAATAACTTCTGGCTTTTCAATACCATACAAGCGCACATATTCATCTGCAATGGTAGGACTCACCGTTATTACCCGGTCACAAAACTTAATTAGAAAACGCTCCTTAAGCTTTACATATGTCCATCGCCAACCATGAAGGCCATTCCTCTGAGTTTCGTACTCATGCGCATCATAAATTAACTTTAGCTTACGAGGTTTTAAAAACTTTGCCCTTACCCCAAACTGTAACGTGTTCAAATCATGACAGTGAATAATGTCAAAATTGCTCAATGCAATTTTTAG
>NZ_LRDB01000032.1 GCF_001592935.1 Roseivirga echinicomitans | reverse complement strand
TTTTAGTATATGCTCAGCTAGTTCTGGTGAATCAAGGTTTGGAAGATTGTTAAATGCCTGAATAAATCCTTCCACATCATTCGAGTCTGCCGCTGTACCTACCTTATAGGTATTTATAAACTTCTTCAAATCTGGTAACCCAGAGCTGATCACGGGAAGACCCGCAGCAATGTATTCAAATAGCTTGTTTGGTAAACAGTAACGATCGGACAAAGAAATGTCCTCTATAAACGCAATTCCACAGTCGGCAGAAGAAGTG
>NZ_LRDB01000031.1 GCF_001592935.1 Roseivirga echinicomitans | reverse complement strand
GCGTTTTGAGATTGATATTGACGCACCAAGAACTGGCTTTTTTGCTGCAATTGAACATATAGAAATTATACGACTGGAAGAAACAGAGAACTCATTGCTATCCTCAGTTTGGAAGTACTTCAAAACACCATCTGGAATGGGGTCGGTTAACGAAAAGTCTGTTGTTCTATTTGATGATGAGGGGAATTACAAAAATGCGATAAGCAACTACGGACGAGGGCCAAAAGAATATACAAGTATTGGTAGTGTACAATTTAATAATGGAGCAATCGAACTATTCAGTGGGGGTTCAAGACTCATTAATCGCTATACAGAAGAGGGTGGATATATTGAAACTATAAAAGGTAAATACTCAAAGGAAATTTGGGCTGGGTCTGCGATCCCTTATAAGAGTGGATATATTCTTCAACACATTTACCCTGGCACTCCTAACAATCCTATCCCTTTCCATGTATTACTATTCACAGACGGTCAGCTAAATATTGTAGGGGAAGGGGGGTATACTAAAAACCTAAACACGCTCCCTTTGAATCTAGGTAAGCATTTCAGCACTTATGAAGACCATATTTACTTTAAAAAAATCCTTAATGATTCGGTCTATCAAATTATTAACGGAAAAGAGTACCCCAAATTTAGATTTGATTTCGGAAAAGATTGGGCATGGTCAGACCCAAAGAACACTTCAACTCACCAGATAGAAGTAAAAGTCACAGTAGAAGGAGATAAAGTTATTGATGTACTCTCTGACGTTGGTAGCAAATACATAATGCTAACATATTACATCAGTACCCAAAATGAGCAAAAGGGTTATATCAATCGGGAAACGGGTAAATTCACTCGTTTTGATATGCGTAAAAAAGACAAAGAAAAATACAAGCTGAAATTCATAAAATGGGAAGATGACAGGCTGGT
>NZ_LRDB01000030.1 GCF_001592935.1 Roseivirga echinicomitans | reverse complement strand
CGTTGTAACACATTAAAACGAACCTTTGAAAAGACTATTAATATTCATAGCATCATTATTTTCAGCCAATGTAAGTTCGCAAACTGAATTTGATTTGGACAAAGTTCTGAAAATGGAAAGACGAGATATGATTGTTATGGAAATTGACACGTATCTGAACAAAAAATGTGAATACGGAGAAAAGATTGACCGACTGAATGAATCGCAAAAAATCTTACTGATTGCAGAAAATTTGGAACGTGAAATTAATAATGGTGGATTTCATCAATTTTACTGGAATTCGAGTGGAGATTATGCGAATGAGACCGTTGATGCTTTAATAAAAATCGGAGCTAATAAAACTGCCGAAATAGTTAAAAAAGCTAATTCTGAATTTAAAAACGGAACCGTACCAAAAGACAGAGCTGAAAGACAAAATGAACTTGAACTGATTGAGGAAAAAGCAGAAGAAAATTGGAACAAATGCGATTCTAGATTTTACGAATATCAAGATAATTTGACCGAATTGTTAATTGCATTTGTGATTAAAAACAAATCGGATTTTGAAAAATAACGTGTTACAACAATGTATAACCGCAATTACGGCGGATTCGACTACGTCCGAATCCACTCGGAATTGCTAAAGTCTGTGCCAAACCGAAAATTAACGCATATTAACCCGTAACTGACGGTTATACGAACCGTTGGC
>NZ_LRDB01000029.1 GCF_001592935.1 Roseivirga echinicomitans | reverse complement strand
AGCTGGTCTTACCCATTCTTTTACCTTACCTGTCCAAAGGCCTGCAATACAATAAGAGAATGGAATTAACGAGCAGGCAAAGCCTAAGAATGTCATAGGAGGGTGAATTACCATCCAGTAGTTTTGCAAAAGAGGGTTCAAACCTGTTCCGTCTGCAGGAATAAAATCTGGATTGATTAAGAAAATAGGATCGTTAAGCACCTCTCTTAGTAGTAAGAATGGAGAGCTTCCAATTTTCAAATCACCAATTACAACCCCTAATATCATTGAAGCCAGAAATGCCTGAACTACAGCAAAGACCGTCATTACTGGAGCCTCCCATTTACGGTTGGTTTTGATAATGATAAAGCCTAAAAGCGCATTCCAAAACAACCAAAGCATAAAACTTCCTTCTTGGCCTTCCCAAAAGGAAGCGATCATGTAGTATGGAGGAAGATTCTCTGATGCATGGCTCCATGCATAATGGTACTCGAAATAATTATTGTAGATAATGGTATATAGGGTAACGACTACGCCAACAACAGAAAAACCATGGATGATAAAGGCGGTACGGCTAAAGCTGATCCAAGGAGATTTGCCCACCTCATTATTATTAGTGGCTTTGAAATACCCGAAGGCGGCCATTAATGAAGTAATAAATGAGATTATAATGAGGAGGTGGCCAATATTGCCTATGCCAGTGTGTACCATGCTTGGTTACCTAATTTCAGATTAAAGTTCAGTCTCTTCGTACTTAGAAGGGCATTTAAGGAGGATTTTATCCGCAATGAATTTGTCATCGTGGTAGGACCCGATAACTACCACTTTTTCTGATCTTAGAAAATCAGAAGGCATTGGCTCATTGTAATAAACGGTTTGTTCCAAG
>NZ_LRDB01000028.1 GCF_001592935.1 Roseivirga echinicomitans | reverse complement strand
TGTAAACTGATTAGCACCAGGACCTGCAACAATTTGGTAGTCGTTATTATTAAGTGTCTCACCTACACGACTAGAATGACTTGTTTCGTCAGCTTCCCAAGTACCCGCAAGGGCGCTTGGTTCAGTTACTGTACCACAAACTACTGTTACAGGAAAACTCAATGCCTGTGGCGAACCTGTCGCTAAAAGCTCATTGTCTGTATTTCCACCAGTCACTGTCGTTTCACCAGCTCCATTCGTAGTTGTTGTCACAGATGTAGGACCGAATACAGTTCCGTCATCCGTTGTCACTTCGCCAGTAATGGTGTAAGCTTCACCAAATTCCAAATCATTACCCGTTGCAGCCCTGATATCAGAAGCCTTAATTTCTAAGGTAGTTGGAAATGTAGTATAATTATCACCTAACTGAACTCTATTCCCTCCAACTGAAATTCCAACATTATAAGATGCTGCATTGTTGTTTGGGTCATAGATCAGTGCCGTGAAAACTCCCGTGTTAGGATCATCTCCCTTAAGAAGTTTCTTTTGTCTGATGTCATCGAAGTCGATCATTCCACCCCTTTGCAGGTTTGAAATGGCCTCATTTCTGACTTTTCGAAAATCACTTGGGTCTTGACAACCCGTCACTATTGCTAACATCATCCCGATAGAAAGCAACATTCCGATATATTTATTTGTTATTTTC
>NZ_LRDB01000027.1 GCF_001592935.1 Roseivirga echinicomitans | reverse complement strand
TGTAAACTGATTAGCACCAGGGCCTGCAACAATTTGGTAATCGTTATTATTAAGGGTCTCACCTACACGACTAGAGTGTCTTGTTTCGTCAGCAGTCCAAGTACCTGCAAGGGCGCTTGGTTCAGTTACTGTACCACATACCACAGTTACTGGAAAACTCAATGCCTGTGGCGAACCTGTCGCTAAAAGCTCATTGTCTGTATTTCCACCAGTGACTGTCGTTTCACCTGCACCATTCGTAGAGGTACTTACAGAAGTAGGGCCGAATACAGTTCCGTCATCCGTTGTCACTTCACCAGTAATGGTGTAAGCTTCACCAAACTCCAAATCATTACCCGTTGCAGCTCTGATATCAGAAGCCTTAATTTCTAAGGTAGTAGGAAAAGTAGTGTAGTTATCACCTAGCTGAACTCTAGTTCCTCCAACACTAATCCCAACATTATAAGATGCTGCATTGTTGTTTGGGTCATAGATCAAAGCTGTGAATACGCCTGTGTTTGGGTCGTCCCCCTTAAGAAGTTTCTTTTGCCTGATATCGTCAAAGTCGATCATTCCGCCCCTTTGCAGGTTGGTAATGGCTTCGTTTCTGACTTTTCGAAAATCACTTGGGTCTTGACAACCCGTCACTATTGCTAACATCATCCCGATAGAAAGCAACATTCCTATATATTTATTTGTTATTTTC
>NZ_LRDB01000026.1 GCF_001592935.1 Roseivirga echinicomitans | reverse complement strand
GCTACCTTCACGCCAACGGCAGACTTAGAAGATGCTACTAATGTATTTTCTGTTGACAAAACAGGTGTTGCTGACAATGCAGGAAACGCAGGAACAGGCACAACGGATTCGGGCAACTTCACGATTGATACGAAGCGACCAACGGTGGCGTTTGCCATTACCGATGCCGCATTAAAAGCAGGCGAAACAACATTGGTGACTTTCAC
>NZ_LRDB01000025.1 GCF_001592935.1 Roseivirga echinicomitans | reverse complement strand
CTTGGAACAAACCGTTTATTATAATGAGCCAATGCCTTCTGATTTTCTAAGATCAGAAAAAGTGGTGGTTATCGGGTCTTACCACGATGACAGATTCGTTGCTGATAAAATTCTCCTTAAATGCCCTTCTAAGTACGAAGAGACTGAACTTTAATCTGAACTAAGGTAACCAAGCATGGTACACACTGGCATAGGCAATATTGGCCACCTCCTTATTATAATCTCATTTATTACTTCATTAATGGCCGCCTTCGGGTATTTCAAAGCCACTAATAATAATGAGGTAGGCAAATCTCCTTGGATCAGCTTCAGTCGGGCGACTTTTATCTTACACGGAATTTCCGTCATTGGTGTGGTTGTCACTCTCTTTTTAATTATTTACAATAATTACTTCGAGTATCATTATGCTTGGAGTCACTCTTCAATAAACTTACCTCCTTATTATATGATCGCCTCTTTCTGGGAAGGTCAGGAAGGTAGCTTTATGCTTTGGTTATTTTGGAATGTACTTCTTGGCTTTATTATCATAAAAACCAACCGTAAATGGGAAGCTCCAGTAATGACAGTCTTTGCTGTAGTTCAGGCGTTCTTGGCTTCTATGATATTAGGAGTAGTAATTGGTGATTTGAAAATTGGAAGCTCTCCATTCTTACTGTTAAGAGAGGTGCTTAACGATCCAATGTACTTAATCAATCCAGACTTTATTCCTGCAGATGGAAAAGGCTTGAACCCTCTGTTACAGAACTATTGGATGGTTATTCACCCTCCAATGACATTCTTAGGCTTTGCCTGTTCGTTAATTCCATTCTCTTATTGTATTGCAGGGCTTTGGACGGGTAAGGTGAAAGAATGGGTAAGACCAGCT
>NZ_LRDB01000024.1 GCF_001592935.1 Roseivirga echinicomitans | reverse complement strand
CTGATAACTGATAACTGATAACTGATAACTGATAACTGATAACTGATAACTGATAACTGATAACTGATAACTGATAACTGATAATTACCTCCCCGAGTACTTTTTCCTTGTTTGTACCTTTTGTAATTCCCTAGCCCAAATCATTTGAGCAACCGTTTGAGCGGGATTGTCAGATTCGGCCAAGGCCATTTTTAGTTTCTCTTCCGAGACATCAATTCTATAAAGGCTATTAAGGAGGCGATTGAAATCGTGCGTCATCAAGTGCTCCACGAGTTTTAGTAAAAAGCCAAAAGCTCTTTCTTCCGTCATTTCTTCACCTTGCTGTAACTCCCAATCTTTTGGGTCTACTTGAAAGTCTTTG
>NZ_LRDB01000023.1 GCF_001592935.1 Roseivirga echinicomitans | reverse complement strand
CCCTGGGAATGAACCATTATAAGTGAGTGAATTGTATCTGATAATATGGAGGTGAATAAAACAGTCTAGATATGTCGGTTATTGTGATAATTAGCTTTAAAGAACCTTGAATTCTATTACGATACTGCACCGGAGAATGTGGTCAGAGTCGATAGATAAGATTTACTTTAAAATTAGAGGCTCAATCAGTTGTTTTTTTCTTTTTTCGAAGGGAAAATACCCTAAACTGGGTATTGATATTGGAAGTGAAAAAACTGTAATTTGAATTACTAGTTGGGATTAACACTTCATATAGTAGTCTGATTTTAGTTGAGTCTCTTAGGGTATTGCGTACGGCAGTACCCTTTCTTTTTGTATGTACACGAATAGAAATAAAGAAGGCATCCAATGAGATGCCTTCTTTATTGTGATTGAAGCTTATGCTTACATATCTTCGTCATCCTTACCGAAGTCTCCACGAACAGCTTCACTTACGTTGATGACATGGTCTCCAATCTTTTCAGCAGCAAAGAATAAATCTCTGTATATGATTCCGCTTTGGACATCATACTCTTTTTTCTCGGTACTTTTTAAATGCTGCTTTCTCATTTTTGTTTTGAGCGTGTTAATAGCCATTTCAGTTTCAATGGCTCCAGTGATATCAACTTTACCATAGACACCATTTAAGTTGGCTATCATTTGATCGATGGAAAGGTCAATCAGCGCGAAGATTTCTGCAATATTTTTGTTTTGCTTTTCTGAGAATACAGATTTTTGCTTGTTTCCTCTTTCTATATCTTTCGACATTCTAAGAATAATATCTGCCACTCTTTCAAGGTCATGCGCAATGCTCAGTATTGATCTAACTTTGATTGAAGACTCAACACTCAATTGTTGTTCAGAAACCCTCACTAAATAATCGGCTATTCTTTCTTCAATCTCATCCGTGCGAACCTCAAGCTTAGATATTTTGGCTTTTAGTTTATCTCGTTTGTCTTGTTTTGTCTCATTCAAAAGATCCTTAAGACTAATAAACATGTGCTTGGTTATTTCGGCAAACTTGATGCTTTCCTTTTGAGCACTGAGAATTGAAACTTCTGCTGTCAATGGAGCGTCATAATTGATATTTGTTAGCGAGAACTCCTCATCTTCGTCTCCTTTAGATTTAACCATTCTCGTAGCCAAGTTTACAAGACCTGGTACAAACCATATTAGGATCATAACATTCAAAAAGTTAAATGTGGTATGGAAGAGCGCCAAAGTGAATTTATTCGGATCGCCAGTAGCTGGGGCAGGCCAAATATAATGGAGCATATCCAATACATATGGGAGTAAAATCACCATCCACGTTACTCCAATAATGTTGAAAAGAGAGTGGATCTTGGCTGAGCGTTTTGCATGCACATTTCCTACTAAAGCAGCTAATTCAGCAGTAATGGTTGTTCCAACATTTTCACCCAAAATCATTGCTGTTCCAATTTCTATGGGTAATCCTTGTGCACAAAGCACAATGGTAACAGCCATGGCTGCACTGGATGATTGAACAACGATAGTAAGTATAGTACCAACACCAACAAACAATAGCCTAGTAAGTATTCCTGGGTCATTGAATTGCGTAAGAAAGGATAGTAGTTCAGGGCTCTTTTGTATTTCAGGAACAGCTGCTTTCAACGCGTCTAAGCCCAAGAAAAGAAGGGCGAATCCAATCATAAACTCAGCCCAGTTTTTTAGATTGGGTTTTTTCGAGAACATGAGTGGCATGGCCACTGCAATTAATGGTAGCGCAAAAGCCGAAATTTTCATTTTGAAGCCAATTAAAGAAACTAACCAACCAGTAATGGTAGTTCCAATATTTGCTCCCATCATTACACCAGCCGATTCTACTAAAGAAATTAAGCCTGCGTTAACAAAACTCACCGTCATTACCGTGGTGGCAGATGATGACTGAACTATGGCAGTGATTAAAAAGCCAGTAAGAACTCCCGTATAACGATTGGAAGTCATGGTGCCTAAAATGCGCCTGAGATTGTCTCCTGCAGCTTTTTGGATGCCTTCGCTCATGACTTTCATTCCGTAAATGAAGAAACCAAGAGCGCCTAAAAGTTCTATTACATTCCAAATACCGTAATCCATTGTGTTATTTTACTGTGATGACGACTTTATTAAAACTCGTTTTTCAGCCGTAAAAGTAGAAATACTTTTTATAAGGCTAATGTTAAATAATCATTACCAAGCAGAGTATACTTGTCAAGCATACTTAACAATAGGTTCATGTTGGTGAAAAGCCATTGAGCTAATTAATAATTACCTTTGCACTCTACAACAGACTTTAAAGAAACAGGAATTTTAAACAATATGAAAGGAGTTACCTTTGAGGATAGTATATTCTCTACCATGCTTGCGAAGGTAACTCTTATCATACTGGCGGTATTTTTTTTCCTTGTATCTATTGATTTAGTGATTACTGCGCTGTCGGGCTCTCTAAGTTTTATTAATGAGAATTTACTCTCGACCGCACTAGATCCTTTCGTTGGTTTATTTTTGGGCCTTTTGGTTACAGCTATTATCCAAAGCAGTTCAACTACGAGTACTATGGTGGTGGCGCTTGTCGCCTCGGGGACGCTTTCGTTAGAAGAAGCAGTGCCAATTATTATGGGTGCGAATGTAGGTACTACACTAACGAGTACAATTGTAGCTTTGGGATTTATTTCAAATAAAAGGGCTTTTAGAAGGGCGGTGGCAGTGGGCACTATCCACGATTTTTACAATATCATTCTAGTACTGATTTTATTTCCTCTGGAGCACTATTATGGGTTTCTCTCAAGAGTTTCATTCTATTTTAGCGAATTGATTTACGGAAAAGGTGTCTCAGAAGCTTCACCGCTCGGAGATGCGGTTTTGGGCAGTGGTTTAACAAGCCAGTTTGTGCTTTGGGTAAACAACAGTGTTTTGATTTTAATTATCTCATTTGCCTTTCTTTTTGCTTCTATTAAGCTTCTGACCTGGATCATTAAAAAGACCATCATTGGAGAGTCTAAAAATAGACTTCAGTCTTTTGTCTTTGGAAAGCCTATTAAATCATTTAGTTGGGGCGTTTTGCTTACTGCGGCAATTCAATCTAGTTCAGTAACGACTTCTATTTTAGTGCCACTGGCAGCAGCTGACAAGATTAAGCTTAAAAATGCTTTTACATTTATAATAGGAGCTAACGTTGGAACTACCTTGACAGCACTGATTGCTGCAGGTTTTAGGTCTGAGGCAGCAGCCACAATTGCAATAGCTCATTTGCTATTCAACTTAAGTGGAGCGGTTATTTTCATGTCATTACCAATTCTTAGAAAATTATTAGTTCATTTCGTCAAAGAGTTCAGTTATGCCATTGCTAAGTTTAGAGTGATAGGTTTGGCCTATATTATTATTATGTTTTTCCTGTTGCCCTTTTTACTGATTTCATTAAATAGAAATGTAGACGAGCCGGTTAAGGGAACTCCGAAGGTAAGTGTGAGTAAGGGGTTGTAAAAGTAAAAATTTTGATTTTCAATGTAAAGTTTGCTTTACATTGAAATGATATTTTAATTTAAATTATTTAGAATGATGTGTTTATTTGGTTTATGTAGGTACGCAATATGCAGAATTATTCTATTAATCGGATTCCTTTCCACCATAGGTTCGTCTGCTTATTCACAGGATGAGAGCAACAATACTTTTGGAAAAGGAATTCAACTTGTAGCTTCTGATTCTTCATTCTCAATGAAATTTGGCTTGAGGTTTCAAAGTCTCTATCAGGGATCTTTGAATGTAGTTACTGATAAATGGAATGATCAATTCTTAATAAGAAGAGCTCGATTGAAGTTTGAAGGCTTCGCTTATGACCCTAGCTTAAGCTATAAAGTGGAACTTGGTTTGTCAAGTAGAGACATTAGTGGGGGGGATTTGGATCAACACGGTAATACGTCTCGTATCATATTAGATGCTGTATTGAAATGGCAATTCAGGGAAAACTGGAGTCTTTGGGCGGGTCAAACGAAGTTGCCTGGAAATAGGGAGCGCGTAATCTCATCTCAGAAAATGCAATTTGTAGATAGAAGCCTCCTAAATTCAAGATTCAACATAGACAGAGACATCGGTATTCAACTGCATCATTCATCTAAGATTGGTAATCAGGCGGTTTTCCAGCAAATATTGTCGGTTTCAATGGGAGAGGGGCGTGATATTACTACCAATAATATTGGTGGCTACGATTATACATTGAGGCTGGAGTATTTGCCCTTTGGGGAATTTACTGGCGGGGGTGATTATTTCGGTTCTGATTTGAAACGAGAAAAAAGCCCAAAATTGGCCATAGGCGTGGCTTTTGACTATAACGATGGTGCAGCAAGACAACGAGGTCAATTAGGAGCTTTTGTTCAGGGGTCAAATGGCAATCAGCTTTCTACTGACCTTTCTACCTTATTTATTGACACTCACTTCAAGTACAAAGGTTTTTCATTTATGGGGGAATATGCTAATAAGCAATCATCTGAGCAGGTGTTTGTAGTCTTGGATGATTTCTCCACGCTAAAATACGCCACAGGAAATGCCGTCAATTTACAGGCGGGTTATTTGGTCGACAAGTCGGAGTGGGCCATCCGCTATACTCAGGTGAATTCAGATGACTTGGCTTACTCAAGCTTGAAAGAGGAAACACAATACACCCTTGGCTATTCTAGGTATATCGTTGGTCACAGCTTGAAACTACAAAGTGACTTGTCTTATAGCGATAAAGCACTCGGAGATAACCTCGTGACTTTCAGGGTTCAATTTGAAATTTCATTTTAGCCTTTGCTTTTTTGTGTTACGATTCCTCCATTGTAGTTACCACTGAATTTTCACTCATATATTTTAAACAAAGTGACTACTTGATGATTGTTATAAGATGGGTTGAGTTGGAGCTATTTTAAGCCTTATTGCCTTATAGTTCCTATCTTCTTCTTAAATTGGAAACTTAAATCAGGGAGTTTGAAACTATTCGATTTTAATAGACTAATTGAAGCTTTCAATGGCTTTATTGAAACTAAGGTTGAACTATGGAAACTAGAAGCCAAAGAAGAGATAAGTGCGCTTATCGCAAAAATGCTGGTAGTGATGTTGGTGGCTTTAGGAGCACTTATGGCATTATTGTTCTTCACTTTGGCTTTGGCTTTTCTCATTAATGAGCTACTTGATAGCGATATTTGGGGTTTTGTTATCGTAGGAGGCTTTTATGCCGTAATCACAATCGGACTTTTTCTTAAAAGAAAGATTATTATTGAAACTGTTATAAGAAAACAGAATATAGAAATTGAAGGAGTAAGTGAAGAAGAGGATGGCTTATGAAATCTAGAAAAGAACAATTAGAGCAGTCAAACGCTAAGTATAAGGAGTTACTGGAAGATCAGTTCGAGTCGATCAAAAATAACTTTCAGGACACAGGAAAGAAAGCCCTTTGGGTTGGAGGTGCATTGTTGCTTGCTTATGGCTTGACTACACTTATCACCTCTGGAGGAGAAAAGAATGAAGATGATATAGATGAAGGTGAAATCATTGAAATACTCCCAGAACATTCAATGAACAAGAAAGTAAAACTGAGAAAAGTAGTCGAACGTGAGCATAAAGAAGAGTCTGCTGTGGTAAGAGCTTTAAAGCATCAAGCTATTGTTTTTGTTTTAGGTTTGGCCGCAAAAAAACTTGGTGATTTTCTTAGTGAACTAGGAGAAAAAGAAGAAGACAGTGATTCTTAATTTATTTAAACAAAGCGCAAGTAATGGGAAAAAATCCCTTGCACTGCTTATTGATCCAGACGATATTAATGAGAATGGTTTAACGGCTGTTATTCATACTGCGATTGAAAATAGGGTGGATTATTTTTTTGTAGGAGGCAGTCTAATAACCACAAATAATCTGGCTCCTGTAATTGAGTCAATAAAACATCAAAGTAATATTCCTTGCGTGTTGTTTCCTGGCAATGCCATTCACATCCATTCAGATGCTGATGCGATTCTTTTCCTCTCGTTGATTTCTGGTAGAAACCCTGAGTTACTGATTGGGCAGCATGTAGTGGCAGCACCCGTGATTAAAAGAAGTAAGTTGGAGGTTATCCCAACGGGGTATATGCTGATTCATTCAGGGAAGCCAACTAGTGTTTCTTATATGAGCAATACACAACCCATTCCGAACGATAAACCAAGTTTGGCCGTAAGTACCGCCATGGCTGGTGAAATGTTGGGCCTACAATGTATTTATATGGATGCCGGTAGTGGCGCAATGGAGCCAGTTCCTTCCAAGATGATAAAGGCAGTAAAGCGAAATATAGAAGTTCCTTTGATCGTAGGGGGTGGCTTGAATACAACAAGGAAAGCAAAGGAGGCCCTTGAGGCGGGTGCCGATATCATTGTTATTGGCAATGCAGTACAAAAAAACCTCAGCATTTTGGCTGAGGTTTCTGATGTAGTCCAATGTTTTAATCAGGAGTTAAACGTTAATTAAACTCTCTCTTCGTCTCATTTTTCCTGCCGGAATACCGAACATCATTTTAAACCTACGACAGAAGTAAGCAGTGTCTTTGTAGCCAACCTCACGTCCGATATCACGGATGCTCTTTTTGGTAGTACGCAGTAAATCAACTGCAGCTTCCATTCTTTGGTATTCAATGTAATCCTGAGGATTGATTCCTGTAAGCATTTTGAAATACTGACCAACGTAGTCTTCAGAAACGCCAGCAACGCCAGCCAATACTTTGTTAGAAAGATCACCGCCAAGGTTATTCTTGATGTAAGCAAAGATATCAATGAGCCTTGGATCCTTAAAGTAAGTGCTGTTGGTCACCAATTGCTCAACAAAAAGACGCTTATCTAAGATGTATCTAATGATTTCTACACAAAGATACTCTGTGTTTACTTTGATAATTCTGTTTTTACCAGGTTTGGTAGAGTTCGTCTCATCAATAATCACTCGAATCAATTGTGCAATTGTTTCATTACCACGGATGGCAAACGGAGTGATGTTTAATGAAGCAAAGAAATTCACAGAATCAAAAACTTTAGCTTCAAACATTACTTGACTGAATCCATCAACATCATAATCGTTGATATCAGAATCAGAGGCGTTTTGAAGGTATTTCTTCTTGTTCGCAATAAAGTCTTCGCTAGAAACAACTGGTGCTGTTAAAGAGCTGTACGAAATTGCTGTAGATTTTCCCCCAGGGATGAAAAGCATATCTCCTTCGGAAATCTTTTCTTGATCAGGACCAAAGAATATGTCCCCATTATTTACTATGAAAATCGTGTTTTCTACATCGTAGTGATTTTCAATAGTAACTGGTTTCGCTATCTTCATGTTTCTGCTCTTAATATAGCGTACTCCTAGCGACTCAATGATTTTGTTGTAGTCTTCCATTTACGTTCTTGTTAAAAATTATATACACTTACACATTGTAAAAGTAAAACAGAATTAACAGGAATCAAAAAAAAATGACCATTGGCAATATTTATTATGCCAATGGTCATTTCAATAGGATAATTCTAACTATTTGAGTAGTTCTCTGGAGATTACTATCTTCTGAATCTCAGAGGTGCCCTCATATATTTGAGTGATTTTGGCATCTCTCATCAATCTTTCCACGTGGTATTCTTTAACATATCCATAGCCACCATGAATTTGTACAGCTTCAATGGTAGTATCCATTGCTACTTTAGAAGCGAAAAGTTTGGCCATAGCACCCGCTTTTCCAAAATCCTTTTTCTGATCTTTTAAATGAGCAGCTTTGAAGCATAAAAGTCTAGCCGCTTCTATTTCTGTAGCCATATCCGCCAATTTGAATTGAATGGCTTGGTGCTGGCTAATAGGTTTGCCAAATGCCTTTCTTTCCTTAGAGTAAGCCAAAGCCAATTCATAGGCTCCTGAGGCAATTCCTAAGGCTTGTGATGCAATTCCAATTCTACCTCCATTCAATGTTGACATGGCGAATTTGAAACCAAATCCATCGTCACCTATTCTGTTTTCTTTTGGAACTTTAACATCGGTAAACATTAAGGAGTGGGTATCAGAACCTCTAATGCCAAGTTTGTTTTCTTTTTTACCGACTACAAAACCCTCCATTCCTTTTTCAACAATGAGGCAATTAATGCCCTTGTGTCCTTTTTCACGGTCAGTTTGAGCTACAACTAGATAAACCGAAGCGGTATTTCCGTTTGTAATCCAGTTTTTTGTTCCGTTCAATAGGTAGTGGTCTCCTCTGTCTTCGGCTGTGGTTTGTTGGGATGTTGCATCAGAACCGGCTTCTGGTTCAGAAAGACAAAACGCACCAATTTTTTCACCAGTGGCTAAAGGCTTTAGGTATTTCTCTTTTTGCTCCTCAGTTCCATATTTTTCAATTCCCCAGCAAACAAGACTGTTATTAACCGACATACAAACAGAGGCAGAAGCATCAATTTTAGAAATTTCTTCCATGGCCAGCACATAAGAAATGGTATCCATACCACCTCCATTGTACTTTGGGTCTACCATCATTCCTAAGAAACCAAGTTCTCCCATTTTCTTCACCTGTTCTAATGGGAAGGTTTGGGTTTCATCTCTCTCGATGACTCCTGGCAGAAGTTCAGTTTGTGCAAATTCTCTAGCGGCTTGTTGGACCGCTAATTGTTCTTCGGTTAATTCGAAATTCATGCTTTAGTATTTAACTAACGTTTGTTAGCAAATGTAATAAATTCAGTTTAATGTTTAGTCGTTATTCACAAACATCAGTACGTAATAAAGTAACATGGCTAATGAGCCTAGTGCGGCAACAAGGTATGTTCTGGAGGCTGCGTTCAAGGCATCCTCAGCAATTCCGTGTTCGTCAGGGGTGACAATATTACGATCGTTGATCCAGGCTAAAGCCCTTTTAGTAGCGTCATACTCTACTGGTAGGGTAATAAACGCAAAGAGAGTGAAAATAAAGTAACAACCTATAATGATTGGTAAAGCCACTTGCCAAGACATTAAGCCTAGAAAGAATGAACTAACCAATAGTGCCATAAAAATGATGTTCATGATTCTACCACTGGCATTCTGGATTGGCACCAATGCGGAACGCATTTCCAAAGGGCCATAAGCCTTTGCATGTTGCACTGCGTGACCACATTCGTGAGCAGCTACTGCTGCAGCGATTACCGAACGACCTTCATATATTTCTGGGCTAAGGTTTACCGTTTTGTCTGCAGGGTTGTAGTGGTCAGTTAACCTGCCTTGTACAGAGACTACTCGTACATCGTGTATTTGGTTGTCACGAAGCATTAATTCAGCAATTTCTCGTCCGGTAAGCCCAATTTTCAACCCTACTTTTGAATATTTTTTAAACTTCTGTTTGAGACTGTTTTGAACCATCCAACTTGCCAGCATGATCCCGACAATTAGTACTATATATCCAATACCCATAATTTATTATTTTAATTTTTGAATCAAATTTGTTGTTGAGTAACCTTCAACTAAATCAATGGTTTTTACTTCTCCACCGTTCGCCAATACGATATCTGCCCCAATAATGTTGCTTAAATCATAGTCGCTTCCTTTTACCAGAATATCAGGAATTAAATAAGTGATCAACTCTTTTGGAGTGTCTTCTGAAAATAGCGTTACACCATCCACAAAAGCCAAGGCTGCTAGCATTCTAGCTCTTGCATTTTCATCATTGATTGGTCTTTCTTCGCCCTTAAGTCTTTTTACCGAAGGGTTATCATTGAGGCCAACCACTAGTTTAGAGCCTAAAGATTTTGCTTTTTCTAAATAGTCAATATGTCCTAAATGAAGAATGTCGAAACAGCCATTGGTGAAAACTACTTTTTCACCTTGGCTTTTCCATTTAAGCATAAGCGCTTTTAAGACTTTGGGGCTATATATTTTATTTTTAGTTGGTGTCAATTCTCTTTTTCTTTTTTCTAAAGTTAAGGATCAGTAGGCTTAAAAACCCAAATAAGATAACTGAAACTACTTGTGATCCATGAGATACGACAGCAAAAACAATTCCATCTGTATGTGAGATACCATAAACGACTAAAATACTGGCCACTAAAGCTTGATAGGCTCCAATTCCATTGTTCACTGGAGCGGCCATGCCAAGACTTCCCATTACTAAGACCGCAATTCCTGCCATAAATGACAGTTCGGCAGTAGGGGCATAACCAAAGGATATAACATAGAGCATAGCAAAGTACAATAGCCAAATACCTAAGGTAGAAAGCCAAAAACTTAAAGGGTTCGAGACTTTCTTGATTGCTTTGATGCCTGAGATTAATTCTGTCACCTTTTGATTGATTTTAAAGTAAATGGATTTTGGATTGCTCTCTTTTTTAGATTTTCTAATTACAAAGAGAATGAACAGGAAGCCTAGTATTCCTGCCAAAGCTAAGTAAGGCCAAATCATAGTTAAAAAGGGCAACTTGTCATCTACTTTTTGAATAAAGTACGATTTGAGCAAATTGAACTGCGTTGCAAGTAAAAATAAGGTCAGCAACATAAGCATAAACAAGTCCAAAAGCCTGTCTGTAATTACAGTGCCAAATGAGAAGGGGATTGGGATATTTTTCTCTTCTTTCATAATAGTACAACGAGCAACTTCTCCCAGTCTAGGAATAGCCATATTACCTAAATAACACACCATTACTGCCAAGAATGCCGTCCATGTACTTGGTCGAGGGCCTTGGGTGCCTAAGAGCATTGCCCATCTATACGCCCTTAAACCATGGCTAAAAAGTGATAGTAGAATGCTTAGTAAAATCCATTCATATTTGAAGTTTTTTAGGGCTTCCCAGATTTGATTCCAGTCTGTCGTTTTTGAACTGTTATACAAGATGTATCCTGTGATCCCAAGGGACAGAATAAGTTTGAGGATATCTTTTGGGCTGATTTTCAAAATAGCGTTAAGCTAGCCTGTTGTTCTTGTCAGGGAAAACAATTTTGGGTTTGAAGGTTTTGGCTTCTTCGTAATCCATTATCCCGTACGAAACGACAATAATGATATCGCCCACCTGTACTCTTCGGGCCGCAGGGCCATTTAAGCAAACTGTGCCACTGCCCTTTTCTCCTTTGATTACATAAGTTTCAAATCGTTCACCGTTGTTTACGTTTACAATTTGAACCTTCTCATTTTCAATGATTCCGGAGGCCTCCATTAAGTGTTCATCAAGCGTGATACTGCCAACATAGTGCAGCTCTGCTTGTGTTACTTTTGCCCTGTGAATTTTTGATTTAAAAACCTCTATCTGCATACCTTCTTAAAATGCGACCGCAAAGCTAATAATTTAAAAGTAAGTTGTCTATTAACCTTACTTTTCCAATTTCAGCGGCTATACAAAGCGCTGTTTTCCTTGGGTCTGAAACCGTAGAAATTCCTGTAAAATTATCAGTTTCAACTACTTCGAAATATTCAAGAGTCAAACGTTGATTTTGCTTGAATAGTTCGTTGGTTTGCTCAATGACATGGTTTATGGGGGTGTTATTTAAGATCGCATCAGCGGATTCTTGAAGGGCTTTATAAATAAGGCCTGCTTCTAGTCTTTCTTCTTGGCTAAGTCGTTCATTTCGAGAAGACATGGCTAAACCATTGATTTCTCTTTTTGTAGGAACCATGTGCAGGTCAATTGGGAATGAGAGTTGGTCGATCAGTTTTTTAATGACAAAAAACTGTTGTAGGTCTTTCTGACCAAAGAAGGCATTATGGGGTTGGAATATGTTGAATAGTTTAGAAACGATTTGACCAACACCACTGAAATGTCCAGGTCTAAACTTTCCCTCCAATGAATTTTCTAGTACTCCAAAATTGATTTTTAAGTCATGGGTACTACCGTACATTTCATTTACATCGGGAGTAAATACAATGTCACAACCAGCTTTGCTTAATAAATCTAAATCACGCTCGATATTTCTAGGGTACTTTTCTAGGTCTTCGGGGTTATTGAATTGGGTAGGGTTAACAAAGATAGAAACGGCTACTACATCCGATTCCTCTTTTGCTTTTTCAATAAGCGAAATATGACCTTGATGTAATGCCCCCATTGTTGGAACTAGGCCAATTTTCTTGTTTTTGAGACGATGATTGAGAAGCTCGGTACGGAGCTCTTCTATTTTTTTGAAGGTGTTCATTTGATCGCGAAGGATAATCTAATTAACGCTTATTAACAACGCTTTTTTAGATAAATCAAGGTTTTTTCGGGAAAATGGAGTAATTTTGTGCTCATTTTCCAAATGAAGGTGTCATTAAATTTCCATTAATTATGTCAAAATTTCGAATTCTTTACGTTGCGAGTGAGATCAATCCGTTTCTAGAAACCTCCGCTGTTGCTGATTTTGTGAGAAAACTTCCACAAGCGATGCAGGAGAGAGGTATGGAGATAAGGATTCTAGTTCCTCGTTTCGGACTTATTAACGAAAGAAAAAACAGGCTACATGAAGTAGTCAGACTTTCAGGTATCAACATTTCTGTGGGTGATGAAGAAAAGCCTTTAGTAATTAAGGTGGCGTCAATTCCAAATGCTAAACTTCAAGTCTATTTTATAGACAATGAAGACTATTTCCATAGAAAATCTGTTTTCGTTGACAAGGAAAATAATTTTTATGCAGATAATGACGAAAGGGCAATTTTCTTTTGTAAAGGCGTTCTTGAAACAGTGAAGAAGTTAGGCTGGGCTCCTGATATCGTTCATTGCAATGATTGGATGACTAGTCTGATTCCGCTTTATTTAAAGACTACTTATAAAAACGATCCTATATTTCAGAATACGAAATCAATCTTTACAATCTATAACAATGCATTCTCGCATCAATTCGATGCAGATTTGCTTGATAAGGTGAAGATGATGGACATTGATGACAGTATGCTGGAGAATTTAAAGTCAGCTGACTTTGCTGGGTTTATTAAAACAGGTGCTGAATATGCAGATGCTGTCATTAGAGCCGAAGAAGAAGGTCACGAAGGCTTGAATGATTTAGTGGCTGAGATTGAAAAGCTTAAGAAAGTAGATACAATTGAAAAGGATGATAATTTCTTAGACTCTTACTATAATTTATATAATGAACTTGTTGGGTAAGATTAAAAGCATTGGGGCCTTAATGTTAGGCCTCACTCTTTTGTTTTCTTGTGAGAAGAATGGAGATTTTGGGTTTGGTTCGGATGATATTTCACCTGTAGAGTTTTCAGTAGAGACAGTAGGTACTAGCTCTTCCGTTGTTTTGTTAGATTCAATTTCATCTACAAACTTGGGTGTTGGGTTTATTGGAAATATTGATGATCCGGATTTTGGAAAGGTTAAGGCTACCAGTTATGCCCAAATGAAACTTAATGTTGACGACCTTAATGATATATCTGAAGAGGCT
Source organism: Roseivirga echinicomitans (assembly GCF_001592935.1). GTDB lineage: Bacteria > Bacteroidota > Bacteroidia > Cytophagales > Cyclobacteriaceae > Roseivirga > Roseivirga echinicomitans. The sequence goes on along the minus strand of NZ_LRDB01000023.1, from coordinate 403,045 downwards.
ATTTTAGATAGTGTTAAGCTGAGCATAAAATTTGGGTACCTATATAAAGACTTTGCTAAGACGGCTCGTCTTAAAGTAAGCCTCTTATCTGAACAAATAAAAGACACACTACATATTACAACCAATAGCACTGCTATTTCAAATGAATTGGTGGCTTCTGGTAATATTCTGATTGATGAACTTGATTCTGTTTATACAATAAATGTGAACATAGATTTTGCGAATGAGCTATTTGAACTCATGAGAAATGGAAGTCCACAGGTAGCAACCCAAGAGGCTTTTGAGTCAGCTTTTCCTGGGCTGGCATTTCAAACTGAAGATAACTCATCAAATGCATTTGGGATAGTTTTGGAGCCGGAATCTTCAATGATCGATTTTTATTACAGTGAGGTATCAAGTACCGGTACTGTTAATGTGCCTGCTACTCATAAGATAACAATTGGTGAGTTGACTCATTATTATGGGCTTGAATTTGATCGTTCGGGTACTGCTTTAGAGGGCATGGCAACTACTAATCAAGAATATTCACCAAGCTCAGGACTTCGTTATATTCAGGCAGGTGCTGGAATTGTAACTAAAATTAATCTTTCGGAATTACAGACATTCGCCAATCTAAAGCCTGATGTAATCGTCAATACTGCTCAGGTTTCTATAGGGCCTATTGATGAACCCGTTGATGGCGTTACGCCTCCTACAAGACTTTTATTATTGCTTACAGATTCAGGGAATAGAGTGATTAGAGATGGAGAAAATTTTAGAGCCATACAACAAGATGGGTCAAACCCAATCGGAAGCGGAACAGCTTTAACACTTCTTTATGATGAGGACTCAAAAACCTATACAGGGTCGATCACTTCATTTATAGGGTATTATTTTTCTGATGTCTTTAGAAGAAATCAATTTTTCATAGCACCTTCATCTATTAATGGGGAACTGGGGAATGTGGTATTTCGACCTGAAGATTTTAAACTTAAAGTTTTCTACTCTGAACTTAAATAGGGGAAGTCATCTTCTTATATTTATCTCGTTAAAATAATTATATATGTGCGGAATAGTCGGTTATTTAGGCCATAGAGAGGCTTATTCAGTAATAATCAAGGGTTTACAGCGTCTAGAATATAGAGGTTATGATAGTGCTGGAGTGGCCTTATTGAATGGAGGCTTAAATGTCTACAAGAAAAAGGGGAAAGTTGCTGACCTTCATGATTTTGTTAAGGGGAAGGACGTAAGTAGCAATATAGGGATTGGACATACCCGTTGGGCAACCCACGGAGAACCCAACGATAAGAATGCCCACCCTCATGTATCTAACTCTGGCAAGCTGGCAATGATCCATAACGGGATTATTGAAAACTATTCTTCACTTAAAACTGATCTAATAAAAAAGGGGTTTGACTTTAAAAGTGATACAGACTCAGAGGTATTTATAAATTTTATTGAAGACATTTATCTAAACTCTGGAGTTAGCCTTGCAGAGGCGGTACGATTAGCCCTTAATAAAGTAGTAGGGGCATATGCCATTGCTATTATTTCTCTGGAGGATCCAAACCTTTTGATCGCTGCCCGTAAAGGGAGTCCATTAGTGGTTGGCTTGGGTAAAGGTGAATTTTTCCTTGCTTCAGATGCTACACCAATTATAGAGTATACGAACGAAGTAGTGTACCTAGAAGATCAAGAAATTGCTATTATTAAAGATGGGCATTTAACCATTAAGAGTGTTTCTGATGTAGAAATGACTCCGTATGTTCAGACTATTGATATTCAGCTGGAGGCTATAGAAAAAGGGGGTTATGATCACTTTATGCTGAAGGAAATTTTTGAGCAGCCAAAATCAATAGGAGACTGTCTTAGAGGCCGGCTTCAGGCAAAGGAAGGTAAGCTCGTGTTGGGTGGTATTTTTGACTACGTGACCAAAATGGTCAATGCCGAGAGAATTCTGATTATTGCTTGCGGCACATCATGGCATGCTGGATTGGTGGCTGAATACATATTTGAAGAGTTCTGCCGAATTCCTGTAGAAGTAGAGTACGCATCTGAATTTAGATATAGAAACCCGATCGTAAATGAGAAGGATGTAGTTATTGCCATTTCTCAATCTGGCGAAACGGCTGATACATTGGCTGCTATTGAGTTGGCTAAGTCGAAAGGCGCTACCATCATAGGTGTTTGTAACGTGGTGGGATCTTCGATTGCACGGGCTACACATGCTGGTTCGTATACGCATGCTGGTCCAGAAATAGGAGTGGCAAGTACCAAAGCATTTACGGCTCAAATTTCAGTACTTACAATGATGGCCTTGATGATTGCTGAAAAGAAAGGTTCTCTTTCTGAAAGTAAATACAGAGCATTATTATTTGAACTGGAATCAGTGCCAGATAAAGTGGCTAAGGCTTTATTGCTGAATGACCAACTTGAGGAGATCGCTAAGGTGTTTAAAGATGCCAGAAACTTCTTGTACCTAGGAAGAGGGTTTAACTTCCCTGTGGCCTTAGAGGGAGCCTTAAAACTTAAGGAGATTTCTTACATACATGCTGAAGGTTACCCTGCAGCTGAAATGAAGCATGGGCCAATTGCTTTGATAGACGAAGAAATGCCAGTTGTAGTAATTGCCACTAAGGACAGTAGCTATGAAAAAATTGTTTCTAACGTTCAAGAAGTAAAGGCGAGAAAAGGTAAAGTTATCGCAGTTGTTTCTGAAGGCGATACAGAAATTCCTAAAATGGCTGACTATGTGATTGAAGTACCGCACATTAGTGATGCATTAATGCCACTTATTGCTGTAATTCCATTACAACTGTTATCATACCATATCGCGGTTATGAGAGGCTGTAATGTGGATCAGCCTAGAAACTTGGCTAAATCTGTTACCGTAGAATAAAGGAAATAGAAATTATAATTGAATAAAAAGGGAGCTCATTGAGCTCCCTTTTTTAATGCGTAATGCGGCTTAAGTATTCCTTTTTAAGCAGCGGACATATTTTATATCGTTCTTCTTTAGTATCCTCATACATGGCTTCTAAAACTTCGTAAACCTGCTGAACTCCAATTTTATTGCACCATTCAAATGGGCCAAAAGGATAATTCGTCCCTAATTTCATTCCTGTATCTATGGCGTCTTTTGAAGCTGTACCTTCCTGAAGGGTATAAAAAGCCTCGTTAATAATCATGAAGATGATTCTAGGCGTTACCATTCCAACACGATCTTCAACGAGCTCAAAGGTAGTGTTTAGGTTTTTGCATAAGGCCTCCAAACCCGACTTGGCTTTATCGTTCAAAGCTGAAACTTCTAGAATATCTCGGTTTAGGAAAGTCGGTAGGCCGTTGAACCCATAAAGGTTACAGTTGACCTCTTCTTGGTAATAGGCCAGTTCTGCGAGTGATATTTTCGGAGCATTCACAAATAGATTTAGTCCTTCATAAGCACTAAATATCTCGAATTGCTCAGGGCTATCACCAATAAAAAAGTCAAAAACACAATCAAATGTGGAGATGTCTTCTTCGAAATCATAGTCCGTTTCGAAGCGGCATTCATGCCCCGTATTAAATTTTAATTTAAACTCTTCGATATTCTGTTCGGAACCGATGACTAGAATTTTCATAAATGTGTAATTTGCCCCAAAATTATTCATTAAATCAAACAATCCGAACATGTCGAAAATAATCGTCAACAGTCCAGACGCTCCAGCCCCAATAGGGCCTTATAGCCAAGCCGTTAAAGCAGGTAATACATTGTATGTTTCAGGTCAGATTCCTTTCGATCAAGCCACTGGCGAAATGATCAATGAGAATATCACTGAGGAAACTCATCAAGTAATGAAGAACCTTGAGGCAATCCTATCAGCAGCAGGAATGACTTTTAGTAATATTGTGAAGTGTTCTATTTTCATTAAGGATATGAATCAGTTTGCTACCATCAATGAAGCCTATTCCGTTTATTTCAAAGCGAACCCTCCCGCTAGAGAATGCGTTGAGGTGGCCAGACTGCCTAAAGATGTTAACGTAGAAATTTCGTGCATCGCAGTAGACATTTAATTCGAATAAATTTTAATTCATTGTAAATCACCAAGTCATTCTTAGTGATGGACTTGACTTTTGCGTATTTTTGCGGCCAAATTAGATTTCATGAGTGTTAGAGTAAGATTTGCCCCCAGCCCAACAGGAGCTTTACATATAGGAGGAGTAAGAACAGCCCTCTATAATTATTTATTTGCCAAGAAAAGCGGAGGCAAATTCATTATTAGAATAGAGGACACCGACCAAAATCGCTATGTTGAGGGGGCCGAAGACTATATTCTTACGGCTTTGGAATGGTGTGGTATTAGGCCAGATGAAGGGCCACAAAGTGGCGGTAATTTTGGGCCTTATCGTCAATCTGATCGCAAATCACTTTATAAGGAATATGCTGACAGGCTAATTGCTGAAGGAAAAGCATATTATGCTTTTGACACTCCTGAGGATCTTGATGAAATGCGCGAGCGACTTAAAGAAGCTCGCATGGCGAATCCGCAGTACAATGCCATCAGCAGAAATCAGATGAAGAACTCGCTGACAATGTCTGCCGAGGAGGTGAACCAGAAGCTAGAATCAGGCGAGCCTTACGTTATTCGTTTTAAGATGCCCAAAAATGATGACGTCCGCTTTAAGGATGTTGTTAGAGACTGGGTGGTAGTGAATACCACCACGCTGGATGATAAGGTGTTGATGAAGTCTGATGGAATGCCCACCTATCATTTGGCAAATATTGTGGATGACCATCTGATGGAAATCACCCATGTGATTCGTGGTGAGGAATGGTTGCCTTCGGCTCCTTTGCACGTTTTATTGTATGAAGCCTTTGGATGGGAAGCACCACAATTTGCGCATTTACCACTATTGCTCAAGCCTGATGGCAATGGCAAGTTAAGCAAACGAGCTGCGGATCAATTGGGCTTTCCTATATTTCCATTGAATTGGTCAGATCCCGTTTCAGGAGAATTGTCGAAAGGCTTTAAGGAGTCTGGTTATTTGCCAGAAGCTTGTATGAACTTTTTGGCTTTGTTGGGTTGGAACCCTGGCACGGAGCAAGAAATGTTCACTATGGATCAACTCATTTCTGAATTTTCTTTAGAGCGAATTAATAAATCTGGAGCCAAGTTCGACATTGAAAAAGCGAAATGGTTCAATCAGCAATATTTGAAAAATAAGTCAAATGAAGATTTAGCTCAAATGCTGAAGGAAGAGAACAATGTTAATGTAGATATGGAGCTTTTAAGTGCCATTGCTGGCTCAATGAAGGAGCGAATTACCTTTGTTTCTGATATTTTGGAAAGTGGCGATTTCTTCTTTTCTGCACCCACAACTTATGATGAAAAAACCGTAAATAAGAAATGGACGGCAGAAGCTGTTCAGAAATTGGCGCAGTTCGCAAACGAAATAGCTAAGCTTCAAAAAGTTAGTCCAGAAGAGGCTAAAGAAAAGTTTGTAGCGGTATTAGCAACGGACGACACTTCACTTGGGAAGGTAATGCCTGCGTTGCGTTTGGCTTTAACTGGCGCTGGTGGTGGTCCAGACCTCATGGAGATTATCTCTATCTTGGGGACAGCAGAAGCTGCCAATCGAATTAATAAGGCGATTGAAGTATTAAAAACGGCAGATTAAGTCACCTCAGTTTTTATTATACCGAAGTAAACAATGATAATATGGCAAGGAAAAAGGAGAACAAGAAAAAGGATCAAAAACCGCGAGTGAATAAAGAGCTTGAGGGAATGGAAATTAAGATCGATTCCTTTGGAGAAATTCGTAACTCTTTGTCGATTGATAAAATCAATGAGTTTTTGAATAAGAATGTTGATGATAAAAAGCTCCGTGATCGAGACGATCTGGATGAGATCAAGAGTAAAGAAAGTGATGAAGAGGAGTAGAAACTCCCCTTTTTATTTTTTCTGAATTAATTAAACCTTCTTCTTAAAACCTGGATAAAGGCTTCCATTTCATCGCCTTCTATGTCCCATTTTTTATTGTAGGGCTGTGTTTTGCTCAAGGCTTCGTCCATACTGTTTGCAGTATCAAGCTCTTCAAAAACCTTTGTCATTAGAGCTTGATCACCTTCAAAAAGTGTTTTGGTAAACATAATTCGCTCGTTGAGTGTGAGTGTTTTCTCAAGTGGCTGCGCAGTGTTCTTTTGGAGTTTTTCAGCCAACGTTGGTGCATTGGTGTTTCCATTAAAGCGATCGTTAATGGTTTCTTTACCATTTCCATGCTTGGCGGCCACAGTACTTTTTACCTCTAATGGTTCATTTACTTCTGGAGTAAAAACAGGCGAAGGAGCTGGCTCTGCGGCCTCTTCCTTTTCAAAAAGAAGACTAAGTTTATCTTCAGCATTTAACTTCTGCAAGAATTCAACAGGCTCAGGGATTTTGAAGTGAGAAGTCATTGAATCAAACAAATTACCTAGGTAAGCAGGATTGATGGGTGTCTTGGCTGTGTCGTAAATTAATTTGAATCCTTCCGTATGCGTTTTTATGTATCTCAATTTCCCTTTGGGTAGATTTTCTTTTTGTTCATCAAGCCAATGGTTCAATACATATTTTTTTGGTGAGAAGGTCAATAGTATTGTTGCCTCAATCGCCTTGGTTAAAAGTGGTTCCAAATGCCCACGGCCAATACTAATGTGGTTAGAAAGCGTATTCATAAATTCTTTGAGTGCCTTTTGCACTTCTTCGGCCTCGAAATCAAAATAAGGGCTTCTTAATCGTGCCATTTCGGATTGCCATTGGGTGAAAAGCGATTCGATAATAAATGAATTCACTTGTCTAACCTCTGTGAGGGCCATAATGGACTCTCCGCTTATTTTATTTTTTCCAGCAAAAAACTCAGTACATATGTCTGCAGCGGTGGCAGTAGAAAAACTCGAGATTGATTCTTGCTTTAGCTTGTAGCTCATGGCTTATTTCTTTTGTTTTGTAAATTAAAAATTATGGGACAGATCACTATTGAAAACCTGAACAATAAAGAGATTTCTAACACAGATAACTCTAAATCGGTACTGGATATTATTCACGAAAGCGGAATCGACTGGATGCACGCTTGCGGGAAAAAAGGCCGTTGTACCACATGTAAAATTATAGTAGTAGAAGGAGCAGACCAACTTAGCCCAATTGAAGAAACTGAACAACTGCTTTTTGATGCAGGTAAACTTCAATCAGGTGAACGTGTGGCTTGTCAGGCAAAGTTACTGGGTGATGTGAAAGTTCGTGTAGCTGACAAAAATAAATTTCCTCATATGACCTATACCGCATAGTATGTTTATCGAACCACAGGGTAAAATAGCAGGAGAGCATACATCTGGATCCATCGAGGTGGTTTGTGGCTGTATGTTTTCTGGAAAAACAGAGGAGCTAATTAGGCGCCTCCGAAGAGCTACTATTGCCAAACAGAATGTGGAAATCTTTAAACCAGCTATCGATACGCGTTATGATGTGGAGAATGTAGTCTCCCACAACAATACCGTAATTAGGTCTACACCTGTGCAGTTCGCTTCGGATATTTTGCTGTTATGTGGTGAAAGCGATGTAGTGGGAATTGACGAGGCACAATTCTTTGATGATCAAATCATTGATGTCTGCCGGACCATGGCCAATAATGGAAAAAGAGTGATTGTGGCTGGCTTGGACATGGACGCTCAAGGAAATCCTTTTGGCCCCATGCCTCAGTTACTTGCAATTGCGGAATTTGTAACCAAATTACATGCTATCTGTACAGTAAGCGGTAGTTTGGCTTCGTTCTCATACAAACTTTCCGACTCTGAAAAGACTGTGGAGCTGGGAGAGAAAGATATTTACGAAGCCCGAAATCGCAAATACTTCTACCAAGGCCTCGAAGAAAAAAAGAAGAATAAGAAAAAGTGATCGAACGCCTGCATAGTCTGACTTTGGGAGCCATCATGCTTCTTGCAGTGCAAACCAGCTTTGCACAAGGTCAGATTCCAGTTTTCAATTGGCGGTCGCACATCAGTTATAATAATGTGATAGACATTGCTCCGGCAGGTGAACTGATCTACGCAGCTACTCCCAATGGGCTTTTCTTTGTCGACTTATCCGAAAACTCTGTCAACCGACTGACTAAAAGTAACGGGCTTTCCGATGTGAGTATAGGTGCCATTGGCTACGATCCAACCTCCAAAACGCTGGTGATTGGTTACGCAAATGGGAATATCGATTTACTTTCTGACGATGGGGTTCACAACATTAGAACCGTTCTAGAAGCGCCAACAACTACGAATAAATCATTTAAGGATATCGCCTTCAATATCGGTCGAGCTTACTTGTCTGGGGATTTGGGCATAATTGTTTTAGACCTTTCCGCTGAAGAAATTATTGAATCGTACCAGAATATTGGAGTGAATGGTGAAAGTGTAAGCGTATCAGAGATCGTTTTTTCTAATGACCGTATTTACGCGGCCACAGAAAGTGGTATTCTTTCTGTCAGTTTAGAGAGCGGAGTAAATCGTCAGGATTACAATAATTGGAGAAGAGATTTTACTGGAATTCCTTTTTCGAATATTCAACAAGTGGATGCTAAACTTTATGCCAGTTCGGCCACAGATTTATTTGCTTTCGAAGGCGGTAACTGGTCGTATCAAGCCTCAGCTAATGCATCGATTACTGCAATCATTTCTGATTCTGATTTACCCCTGATTTTAACCAATTCTGGTATTTTTTCTTTCGACAATAATCAGTTGAATCCCCTGTATAACTTCCCAAAGCAAGGGGTTTCACGGAATGAAATAATGCTCTATCAGAATTATTGGTGGGTAGGAGATGGCTTTGATGGCTTGCTCAAGGTGGAGCCTAATGGCCAACAATCCTTCAATCCTTCAGGCCCAGCCAACGACAACACTTGGTTGATTGGAAGCTATGAAGATCAAACGATTAAGCTTTCTGGTGGTTTCGATGAGAATCTATCGGCTTTAAATAGAGCTTCGTATTTCTCGTCCTTTTCGTTTGAAGAGGGTTGGAAAAATACTGCTATCATTAATAGCGCTGGTGACAGCATCCAAGACCTAGTGGACTTTGAGTTGATCAGTGTTGCCGGTGAACCCTCAATGATATTGGCCTCTTTTACTGAAGGACTTTATTCCTATTCAGAAGGAAGCACCCGCTCAATAAAGGAGCTTTCACCCAATACCACTTTGAATGGAAGTGGAAATGGAAAAATCACTGGCTTGGCCAAAAATGAGAATTCGCTTTGGGTTACGGATTATGGAACATTGAATTCACTCCATGAATGGAATTTCGAGGAAGATGCTTGGCGTTCCTATTCCCTTACTAATTCCCGATCCAAATATCCTGTGTCGTTATTTATTGCCCCCAATGGTGATAAATGGATGCCAATTGAGGATAGCCGTGGAGGCGGAATCTTGGTGTTCAATGAAACCAGCAACACCGAACGATATTTAAACACGAATGGTGGTCAAGGTGGTTTGCCGGGGAGTAAAATCACCGCTTTGGTACTGGATGATAACCAATTTTTATGGGTTGGAACGGATGAGGGGATCGCTTTTTTCCCTAACCTGAATGCGGTTCTTCAAGGCCAAGCTTTGTCTTCCAGTATTCCCATCTATGAAAACCGATTATTACTTCGCGATGAAAATATTACTGCTGTGGCGATTGACCCCGCCAACCGAAAATGGTTCGGAACGAAGAATAACGGGCTTTGGCTTTTTAGCGAAACAGGAGAAGAATTAGTGCAAAGATTTACAACGCAAAATAGCCCACTCATTTCGAATGCCATTACTTCAATTTATGTGGAAGAGATTTCGGGGGAAGTTTTTGTAGGCACAGACAAAGGCTTGGTGTCTTTTAAAAGCGATGCAACCCTAGGCACTTTCGAGCACCAAAATGTAAAGATTTACCCCAACCCAGTGCCACCGAGTTTTGATGGACAAATTGTAATCAATGGACTGGTGAATAATGCTTCGGTAAAGATTACTGACATTTCCGGGAAGTTGGTAAAGGAAACCAAAGCCAATGGCAGCACTGCTATTTGGAACAGCCGTGATAATAGCGGAGTAAAAGTGAAAACTGGCGTGTACTTGGTGTTCAGTTCAAATGCTGATGGCACTGAAACCTTTGTTGGAAAAATAGTGGTAATCTAATGCTACATCGCACCAGAGGCATAGTTTTAAGCTATATAAAATACAAGGAGACTTCTATTATAGTCCGTATTTTCACCGAGGCCTTTGGTATGCAAAGCTATATTGTGAACAGCGTTCGAAGTGCTAAATCGAGAGGAAAGATGGCACTCTACCAACCGCTCGGTTTACTTGATTTGGTGGTGTATCATAAAAACGGCAAAGACCTACAACGAATTTCTGAAGCTAAGTTCAGCTATGCATACAGCTCTATTCCTTTCAATCCAGTAAAAACAGGGATCGGAATTTTCCTTACCGAAATGCTGAGCAAAACGCTAAGGGAAGAATCTGAAAACGAAGAGTTATACGATTTTGTGCATCAGGCCATGGTGATCTTCGATCACATGGAGACCAATGTGATTAATTTTCACTTACAGTTTCTGATGAAATGTACCGGCTATTTGGGTTTTGAGCCTCAATCTGCCGAGGGTTTTATTGAAGAACTTAAAGAAAATGGAGTTCATTTCTCTACTTTAGAAACAGAGAGAGCCATCATTTCTGCGTTGATGAACAAATCTTTTGGCGAGGAAATAATACTGACTAGCCAATTAAGGCGCGATGTGCTCTCGCATATCATCAAGTTTTACCAGATTCATGTATCGGGGTTAAATGAAATAAAATCCCTAGAAGTATTGAAAGAGGTGTTGAGTTAGTGAACTCTGTAACAAATATTTAATAAATTAGACTGTTTTTAACCATTTCAGCCATGAGCGAAAAATTATACGATGAGGTTCCCTCGCTAGATTTAGCCGATTTTACTTCGGGCAATTCAGCCAAAAAACAAGCGTTTGTAGATGCACTCGGCCAAGCTTATAATAACATAGGCTTTGTGGCGATAAAAAACCATGGACTTTCTGAAGCCCAAACACAAAAGCTATACGCTACTATTCAGAAATTCTTTTTGATGTCTGATGACATTAAACAGAAGTATGAAGTGCCAGAATTGGCTGGGCAGCGCGGTTATATAGGTAAAGGGAAAGAACACGCCAAAGGTCGCAAAACGGGCGATTTGAAGGAGTTCTACCATGTAGGTCAGGAAGTAACTGATGGCGATCCGATCAAAAGTGAATATCCAGATAATATTTGGCCAGAAGAACTTCCAGAAATGGAAGAAATAGCCTTGGAAGTATATAAAACCATTGAGGCAGCTGGCATTAAAATGCTACAAGCCATTGCGCTTTATCTTGGTTTACCAGAGCACTACTTCGATAATAAAGTAAAGAACGGGAACAGTATTTTGCGTCCGATCCATTACTTCCCAATAGAAAATCCAGATGAAGTGCCTGATGATGCCGTACGTGCGGCTGAGCATGGCGATATTAATCTGATCACGCTTTTGATGGGGGCAAGTGCCGATGGTCTTCAAGTGTTGAGAAATGACGGCAAATGGATTCCGATTACTGCTTTGCCTGAGCAATTAGTAGTGAACGTGGGCGACATGCTTTCGCGCCATACCAATAATAAGCTGAAATCAACAATTCACAGAGTAGTGAATCCGCCAAGAGCGTTAATGAAGAACAGGCGCTTCTCAATTCCTTTCTTTATGCACCCGCGTTCCGATATGGATTTGACTTGTCTAGAAAGCTGTATTGATGCAGATCATCCAAAGCTTTATGAGGACATTACAGCAGGAGAATTTCTGAATGAACGACTAATTGAGTTGGGTCTGAAGAAGAAGTAACCAAGCTTTAATTCATTGATAAAGCGTATTCGATACTATATTTTTCTGCGTGATGTCTTAGTCATAGCGCTAACGGCCTTTGGCGGTGCACAAGCGCATTTTGCCATGATCATTAAGATTATGGTGAAGAAAAGAGGCTACCTTACGGAAGAGGAGTTAATAGAATTGAATGCGCTTTGCCAAATTTTACCTGGCCCAACTTCTACCCAGACCATTACCGCCATTGGGTATAGAATTGGTGGAGCAAACTTAGCTTACCTTACTTTGTTGGTTTGGATGCTGCCTGCGGTAACCATTATGACCACAGCCGCCATATTGGTAGACTCTTACCAAACCAAAAACCTGAGCTTAGAGTTTACCCGATTTATTCAACCTATGGCCGTGGGATTTGTAAGCTATGGCGCCTATATTATTGCTTCAAAAGTAGTGACTACCCGAACTGCGGGTGGATTGATGGCACTTTCAGCCATTGTTACCTATTTCATTTCTAAGCCGATTGCATTGCCTTTGGTATTGATTTTTGCAGGAACGCTTACCGCATTCAAATACAAGAAACAGGCTCCGGAAGAGAAACAAAAGATTAAAATCAAATGGGGGAACTTTACACTTTGGGCCTTGGTGCTTGTCACCGCTGCTGGTGTAGGCGCTGTTACCCAAGATAGGTTTGTATTGCTTTTTGAGAATTTTTATCGAAACGGAAGTTTGATTTTTGGTGGAGGGCAGGTATTGATTCCCTTTCTTCACACAGAGTTTGTAGAGTTTAAAGGCTTCTTGACTTCTGAAGAGTTTCTTTCTGGTTTTGCGATGGTACAAGCCGTTCCTGGACCCGTGTTTTCAGTAAGTTCATTTGTTGGAGCCTTGTCTGTTCGAGAGATGGGATTGGGAGCCCAAATCTTGGGTGGTTTTGTAGCGGCTTGTGGTATTTTTCTACCAGGTACTTTCCTGATTTTCTTTGTCATTCGCTTTTGGGATGACTTAAAACGCTATCGTGTAGTCAGGGCTTCGTTAGAAGGAATCAATGCAGCCAGCGCGGGAATGGTGGCGGCTGCGGCTTTTGTGCTTTTTCAACCCATTGAGAATAATGTATTGAACGTAAGTGTGATTATAGGCACTTTCCTAATGCTTACCTACACTAAAATACCACCTCCATTTATCATTTTGGCGGGGCTACTGGCTGGAATATTTATACCTCATATTTAAGGTTTACACCCTTTTCGCTGACATCGAAAATGGCAGGAACTCCACAGTAAACAGGGAGATTTCTTTTCTCATGGCCTAAAGGGAAACCATAAGCGATTGGGATATTCAAGTCAGTTATGTTGCGAGAAATAATCTCCAAAGCATTTGCTCCAAAGCAATCTTTATGGTCTTTTATGGAAGAAAAATCTCCAATGATTACGCCTGTCAAAGCATCAAGCTTTCCAGCTCTTTTTAACTGCACGAGCATCCGATCTAAATGGTAGAAGTATTCTCCCACTTCTTCCAAAAAGAGAATTTTGCCTTTGGTCTGTACTTCAGAAGAAGTCCCTATCGTGTTACAGATAATGGATAGATTTCCACCAATAAGCGCGGCATTGGTTTGGCCTAGTTGGTTTAAAGGGTGAGGAGGTATGTCGTAATTTACTCTTCCTTCAAAAAGCATAGATTTCACGCTTTCGGTGGTTTGTTCATCCCAATCTAGCGTAACCGCCATTGGGCCATGAATGCAGGCAACAGAACGGTTGTTGAGTTCGGTAATTAGTGAAGTGATGTCGCTAAAACCACAAACCCATTTTGGGCTTTCGAGGAAATTGCTCCAATTGATTTGCTCCAGAATTCTTGTAGTGCCATAACCGCCACGGGCAATGAGAATGGCTTTGATTTCAGGATTGTCCAATGCTTCCTGTAAATCTTGAAGTCTTTGATTGTCTGTTCCTGCAAAATAATGGTCTGTCGCTAAAACGTGCTCTCCCAAAACTGGTGTCAATCCCCATTCGGTTAAGGTGTTCACCGCAAAAGTCAAATCCGACTGAATTTTCTTGGCAGGAGCTACGATGGCAATTTTATCGCCTTGACTTAATAATGGAGGAATCAACATGCCCCTAAAGTAAAAAGAAGACGCCTGAATAGGACGTCTTCTCTCAATTTTTATGTTGCAGTTAGTTTAAAAACTACAACTCCTCTACTTTTTCAATATTCACAAATTCGATTTCCTTATCTGCTGTAAGCTCAATGCTCACGACCGAATCTTTATCAATTTTACTTGATAGAATCTGTTTCGAAAGTTCATTCAATACTTTGCGCTGAATCACTCTTTTGAGCGGACGGGCACCGTATTGTGGATCCCAACCTAACTCTCCAAGGTAATCAAGCACTTCGTCAGTCGCTTCAATTTCAATACCGTTTTCACTCAATTGTTTTTGAATTAAGCCAAACTGAATTCGAACAATCTGCCTGATGTTATCGCGGTTGAGCGGCATAAACATGATCGTTTCGTCAATCCTGTTCAAGAACTCTGGCCTCACTGCTTTTTTCAGCTGATTCATCACTTCAAGCTTGGTTTCGTCAATCACGTCCAATAAATTCTCGTCAGTAATATTGGCGAAGTTGTCTTGAATAATTGTTGAACCAATATTGGTTGTCATAATGATGATCGTGTTTTTAAAGTTAGCGACCCGGCCTTTACTGTCCGTTAATCGTCCATCGTCTAAAACCTGTAAAAGAATGTTGAAAGCATCTGGGTGTGCCTTTTCAATCTCATCCAATAAAATTACTGAATAAGGTTTTCTACGCACCGCTTCTGTCAACTGACCGCCTTCTTCATAGCCCACATAGCCTGGAGGCGCTCCAATCAATCGACTCACCGCATGACGCTCTTGATATTCTGACATATCAATACGCACCATATTGTTTTCGTCATTGAAGAGGTATTCCGCTAAGGCTTTCGCCAATTCGGTTTTACCGACCCCAGTCGTTCCTAGGAAAATGAAAGAACCAATCGGACGCTTAGGGTCTTGCAAACCAGCTCGACTTCTTCGAACCGCATCAGACAAGGCGGTAATCGCTTCTTTCTGCCCTGCAACGCGTTTGCCCAATTCTTCTTCTAAGTGAAGTAGTTTTTCACGATCAGATTGAAGCATTTTGGAGAGGGGAATCCCCGTCCATTTTGCTACAACTTCAGCAATGTCGTCTGCATCCACTTCTTCTTTCAACAAGGTTTTTTCACCTTGCATCTCCTTCATCTTAGCTTTTTGCTCTTCTAGCTTCTGCTCTGCTTCTACAATCTTACCATAGCGAATTTCTGCCACTCGACCGAAATCTCCTTCACGTTCTGCTTTTTCTGCTTCAGACTTATAACGGTCTATGCTTTCCTTTGCTTCACGAATGCTTGTGATCACCGATTTCTCGTTTTCCCACTTCGCTTTAAGGTCATCTCGTTTTTCAGAAATGTCTGCAATTTCTTTCGAAAGCACAGTTTCCTTGTCTTTGTTTTTCTCTCTACGAATGGCTTCGCGTTCAATTTCCAATTGCATGATCTTACGGTTCATCTCATCCAATTCCAGAGGAAGAGAATCCATTTCAATACGCAATTTGGCAGCAGCCTCATCCATTAAGTCAATCGCCTTATCAGGCAAGAAACGATCGGAGATGTATCGGGTCGAAAGCTCTACAGCAGCAATTACCGCATCATCTTTAATTCGAACCCCGTGGTGCACTTCATATTTTTCTTTGATTCCTCGCAGAATAGAAATGGCATCATCACGGTCTGGCTCATCGACAATTACAGACTGAAACCTTCTTTCTAAAGCCTTATCTTTCTCAATGTACTTTTGATATTCTTTTAATGTAGTGGCTCCAATGGCATGAAGCTCGCCACGTGCCAAAGCTGGTTTTAAAAGATTGGCAGCATCCATAGCACCTTCACCACCGCCTGCTCCAATCAAAGTGTGAATCTCGTCAATGAAGAGAATGATCTCTCCTGCGGCATCTTGCACTTCTTTAATAACCGCTTTCAAACGCTCTTCGAATTCGCCTTTGTATTTGGCGCCCGCTACCAAAAGCCCCATATCCAGTGAGATAATGGTTTTTGATTTTAGGTTTTCTGGCACATCACCATCGATGATACGCTGTGCGAGACCTTCTACAATAGCAGTCTTACCTACTCCTGGTTCACCTAAAAGAATTGGGTTGTTCTTCGTTCTTCTTGAAAGAATTTGAAGCACCCTTCTAATTTCTTCATCACGCCCAATTACAGGGTCAATTTTACCTTGGCTAGCGAGTTCATTCAAATTTTTTGAATACTTGCTCAGCGACTGATATTTGGACTCTGCATTGGCATCCGTTACGCTGTTTCCACCGCGTAATTCCTTAATGGCAGCAATGAGTTCTTTCTTTCCAAAGCCAACCTCCTTCATCATGGACGCTACTTTGTCTTTTCCTGCCAAAAGGCCAAGAACGATATGCTCAATGGCTACATACTCATCTTTGAAATCCTTCAGGAATTCTAATGATTTTGTAAGTGCCGAATGGGCATCGTTAGATAAATATGGCTGCGAACTACTTCCGCTTACTTTTGGGTATCCGTTTACTATATCTTCCAGTTTGGTTTCAAACTGCACCTTGTTCACACTCAATTTTTTTATCAGGAAAGAAAGTACATTCTCATCCGATAAAAGGATCGCTTTTAAAAGGTGTCCCGGCTCGATGGCTTGCTGCTCATTTCCAGCGGCAAGTTCGGCCGCCTTTTGAATGGCTTCCTGCGATTTGATTGTATATTTTTTAAAATCCATGATTGTTATTTGCTTTAAATATTCTTCAGCTTTTACGCTGACAACCCTAGCATTACAAATCACAATCCACTGTTGATGTTCGGAAAATTTGGCCGAAAAATGCTGGCTCATTTCGTTTATTCGGACATTATGTCTTAGATTTACACAAAAAATATTTAGAAATATGCCAAGAGTGAAGATAGAGTTACCCGATGTTTTTCTGTTTGAAACCGAAATCAAAGTCAGAATTTCAGATATTAATTATGGTGGGCATTTGGGTAACGATAGTGTGCTGAGCATGATTCATGAATCGCGTTACCGTTTCTTTAATTCGCTTGGTTATAAAGACGAACTTTCGGTTGATGGTTGTGGTACAATTCAAGCCGATGTAGCCATTGCCTACAAGGGCGAAGCTTTTCATGGAGATGCCATTAAAGTTAAAGTAGCGGTCGCAGAGATTAGTAGGAAAAGCTTTGAGTTGGTGTACAGATTGAGTTGTGGCACCAAGGAAATTGCCCGAGCAAAAACGGGAATTGCCATGTTCGATTACAAAGAAAACAAAGTGGTGAATATCCCTTCGCCATTCCTTTCAAAGATTCAAGCTTAGATCGTTACCTTTGCAAAATGGTTGAGGCAAAACGCGACATTAGACAACTCTCGCTCGAAGAAATTCAGGAGTTTTTTGTGAGCATTGGAGACAAGGCTTTTAGAGCAAAACAGGTATATGAATGGCTTTGGAAAAAATCGGCAAAGGATTTTGACCAAATGACCAATATCTCGCTTTCTACCCGTGATCTTCTTAAAGAAAAATTCAGCATCAATCACATTAAAGTCGATGAGATGCAGCGCAGTTCAGATGGTACCATCAAGAATGCTGTGAGGTTACATGATGGCATGACGGTGGAATCGGTGTTGATTCCAACAGGGACTCGTATTACCGCCTGTATTTCATCTCAAGTGGGTTGTAGCTTGGATTGCCACTTTTGCGCCACTGCCCGTCTTAAGCGCATGCGTAACTTAAACCCTGATGAAATCTACGATCAGGTAGTCGCCATTAAAGAAGAAGGTGAACTTTACTTTGGTCGTCCGCTGACCAATATTGTGTACATGGGAATGGGCGAGCCTTTGCTCAATTACCAAAACGTAATGGAATCCATCCGTAAAATCACTTCGCCAGAAGGCTTGGGCATGTCGCCCAAGAGAATTACGCTTTCTACCGTGGGCATTCCAAAAATGATTATGCGCATGGCCGATGAGGACATGAAGTTCAATTTGGCCGTATCATTGCATTCCGCCATTGACGAAACGCGCTCGAAAGTAATGCCGATTAACGAGAAAAGTGACCTGAATGAATTGGCGGAATCGTTGATCTATTGGTATCAGAAAACAAATCGAAAAATCACTTTTGAGTATGTGATTTGGAAAGACATTAACGATGACGAAAGGCACGCGCACGCCTTGGCCAAATATTGTGGCCGTGTGGCCTCCAAAGTTAATTTGATTGAATACAATCCGATTGATGATGGCATGTTTCAACAAGCAGCCCCGGAAAAAACCGAGATGTACGAGAAGATTCTTGGTGAGAAAGGCATTATTGTAAACGTGCGCAGAAGCCGAGGGAAAGATATTGATGCGGCTTGTGGTCAATTGGCCAATAAGCTATAAACCTTTTGGCTTTACGACCGTCTATAAATTATCTTATATTCTGATTTCCCTGATTAATTCTCTTGTGTTTATCCTGATTTCATGACCAAAAAAATAATTCTAGTAGGACTGCTAGCGTTGGTGTTCAGTGCCGTTCAGGCTCAAAAAGGCACTACAGTACAAGAGAAACTCGACTATTATAATCAAGAATATCCTCAGGAGAAGGTTTACCTACACACCGACAGAAAGTATTATGCACCTGGCGAGCCCATTTGGTTCCAGTCGTATTTAACGGCAGGCTACCTTCATGAACCTTCTCCCTTCAGTGCAAATGTTTATGTTGAACTCTATTCTGATACTGACAGCTTGGTGGCCGAAAAACTGATTTTTTCTGAAGGTGGATTCGGTCAAGGAGTTATTGATGTTCCTCAGGAACTGTCAGAAGGCAATTATGTATTGCGTGCCTACACCAACTGGATGCGCAATTTTGACCAAAACTTCTTTTTTGAAAAGCCCATAGTAGTAGTCACTGGTTCGGAATTAGAGAGAGCTATTTCTACTACGAATAGGAGAATCGATCTTCAGTTTTTTCCTGAAGGCGGAAATTTGGTGAGTGGAATTCCTACCAAAGTGGGCTTCAAAGCAATAAATAGCTCAGGCAAAGGTATTTATGTGGAGGGTGAAGTGTATAACAGTATTGGCACAAGAATTACGAGCTTTAATACCGAACACGATGGTATGGGACTGTTTACCTTGCTTCCTCAGAAGGGAGAATCCTATAGCGTTAAGTTGACAGGTGAAAATGAAACTTATAGCCTTCCCAAATTGGAAAACGAAGGCTATGGCATTCAAGTAATCCAACGGCCAAACCAGTTGAGATTAATATTTAGGGCTAACGTAAGCAAACCTTCAACAGGCAGATTTAAAGCGCTAATACATACCCGCGGTTTGGTATCACACACCATAGAAGTCGACCTTTCAAAGGGTGAGGCCTTAGGAGTGATTTCTACGGCTGAAATACCAGCTGGCACCTCTCATATTACCCTTTTTGATGAGAATGATAGGCCTTTGCTGGAGCGTTTGGTATTTATTGAACGTCAGATAGAAACAAGCTTGAATTTAGATAAGAGTAGCTATAAGGCAAGAGAGAAGCTTACTACAAAAATTAAACTGACTGATACGAACGGAGATCCTTTCAGAGGGATGATGTCGATGAGTGTTTTGGATATGGATAAAGTAATTGATGGGAGTCCGGAACAGACAATTTACTCAGAATTATTACTCAGTTCGGACCTGAAAGGCTACGTTGATAATCCGATGTACTACTTCAATGGAGAAAATACCGAAGCCATAAAACACCTTGA
Organism: Roseivirga echinicomitans; assembly: GCF_001592935.1. Lineage (GTDB taxonomy): Bacteria > Bacteroidota > Bacteroidia > Cytophagales > Cyclobacteriaceae > Roseivirga > Roseivirga echinicomitans. The sequence continues at coordinate 383,437 of NZ_LRDB01000023.1, read as the reverse complement.
TTTGGTAATGATGACCCACGGCTGGAGCCGGTTTGTATGGAATGACTTAATGAATGATAATTACCCAGGCTTCGATTTCCCTGTAGAGCTGGGGGTTTCTTTGGAGGGAACGCTGTACAAAGAATCGAGTAAGAAAACAGAATCTTCTGGCAAGGTAACCCTAGTGAATAATCGTTCTTTTCCTCCGCTTATATTAGAAGCAGAAACGGATAAGGATGGTCGTTTTTCGTTTCAAAATTTATTGGTGTACAAGTCGGATAACCTTTTGCTGAAGGGGAAAAGCTCGAAAGATAAAGACAACGTTCGCTTTGAAGTTGATACCCTGAAAGAGAGGGTAAACTCTCCGTTACCCAATTTTAAGTCCGTCTTTAGCCAAGAAGAGGTGTTAGAAAAAGAAGACTTTTTGCAATTCAAAAAAGAGAGAGATATGATTGAAAGGGCCTTTAATCCAGACTCTTTATTCACCGACTTAGGGACGGTAATGGTAGAAGGCAGCAAGTTACAAGTCGAGCGGGAAGACAAACAACTGAAAGAGAAAACGGCTTATGGCAGAGGGACTTCGGCTTTTGATTTCACAGAATGGTCTGCCACCGGCGCCTATACCAATATTTTCTCTGCTTTGATTGGCAAGTTTCCAGGGGTTACTGTGCGCATGGGACCAACAGGAGAACCCACTGTGGTGATCCGTGCAGGAGGCTTTACTTACCCAGCACTTTTTTTACTAGACGATGTTCCCACTGACGCTGCCTTAATTTCAGGTTTATCTCCTATGAATTTCTCAAGAGTAGTTCTATTTAAAGGGTTGGCGGCCACTGCTATTTTTGGAGATGCAGGAAAAGGCGGTGTGATGGCCTTCTATACAAAGTCGGCCGATGGTATATCATTAAGCCCAGAAGAGTTAAAAAACAGCAGTACAATGATCGTAGAGTTGCCTTATACCTATGACCAACCCCGGGAGTTCTATACGCCCAAGTATGACGTTCAAAAACCAGAAGATGCCAAGCCTGATAAACGTGCCGTTTTACACTGGCAAACCATGATTGAGTTAGACGAAAATGGAGAAGCTACTATCGAGTTTTGGAATTCAGATGATGCTAAACGCATAATGATTGATGTGCAAGGATTGACCAACTCTGGTATTCCATTCTTCATCAACAAAACTTATGCTATAGGAAAGAACTAATCCTTACTGGCGTTAAACAACTTTTGTTTTTCTTCTTTGGTTAGTGCATCATAGCCTCTGTCAGAAATTTTATCTAGAATAGCATCAATTTCACTTTGCGAGGTTTCTGACTTCTTCTTTTCAGGAGATTTAGAGCTCTTGGTTGATTTAGCACCGCTGCTCGACTTAGCACTTCTATAGGTTACCTTAATTTTTGGCTGTGGCTTAAAAAGGCTTTTCACCCAAGTGATAAACTGAACAACAACCCTGCTCCAGTCATTACCACTTTTTAGTTGGGTAATAAATAAGAACCCAGCCAAGGCACCTCCTAAGTGTGCTATTTCACCTCCAGCATTGGAGCCTGTAGATTGAAGTAATGAGGTAATGACATAAAATGCTGCGATATACTTTAACCTTACGGGGCCAAGAAAAATCAAAGGAATTGTAAAGTTGGGCATAAAAGTAGCCGCCCCAACAACAATAGCGATTACACCTCCAGAAGCTCCTAAAAGGTATGTTCCTTCAATTGCTGGTGCGTAGTAGGGAAGTAAGTTATAAACAAGCAAGTATAAGATTCCGCCAAAAATCCCACCCCAAACATATAATCCTAAGACCTTATTTTGCCCTATGTATTCTGCTATAATTTTTCCAAACCAGTAGAGGAACAGCATATTGAAAAGAATATGGAAGAGCCCTTCGTGGTAGAAGAAGTAGGTGATCAAAGTCCAGGGTTGGTAGATCAGCTGGCTGGGGTCTGCAGGAAGCATAAGGTAATGACTAATGCTTTGGAAAAGCCCACCATAGCCTGCAATAGTAAAGAATACGCCTATAACTCCCAGTACTACAAATGCCACCACATTGATGACAATCAACTGGTTTAAGATATTTCCCGTTTTAAACGCGAGCTTAAAATCGTCTAGAATGCTGTTCATGTGTTTTAATAAAATTCCCGTCTATTCTTTTTCCAGTAGGTTACCAAGAAAAAGGCAATGATTGCACCCCCGATATGTGCCAAATGTGCCACGTTATCTCCTTGCGATCTTTGAAATTCAGCGAACAGTTCGTAAAGAATGTACACCGTAACCAAATATTTTGCCTTAATGGGAAAAGGAAGAAACAGCAGGAAAAGTTCGGTATTCGGGAATAAAAGGGCAAATGCCGCTAGAATTCCAAAGACGGCTCCCGAAGCTCCCACCATTGGGTAGTCACCAAAGAAGGCATAAAGCCCTCGTGCATATTGAATAGACTCTTGTCTTAACTGAGGGCTGTCTTCATTTCGAGAATACTGCTCAATAAAAGGATAAATGTATTCTGGTTTGTATACGTTATGTTCCGCGATTAATCGGTTAAAATCCTCAGAATTGGGGTTGTCCAAATAGCTTTCAACGTCATTTTTAATGGCGCTCACCTCTAAGTAATTTGCTCCGGTGTAGAAAAGGCCCGCGCCCACACCTGTGACCATATACAGGATGATGAACTTCTTTGGTCCTAAAAACTGCTCTAAGAGTGGTCCGAAAATAAAGAGGGCAAACATGTTCCCGAAAATGTGCATCGGACTCGATATGTCATGTAGAAACATATAAGTGACAAACTGCACTGGATTAAAGTTATCAGAGGCAATGAAGTACAAGCCAAAGCGGCTACCCAAATCCATTTTCAGTAAAAACTGAACCAACCAAATTCCGATATTAATATATAGGAGGTTTTTTACAAGGGGAGTAAGTCGTCCAAACATAGGTGTTAGTTAAAAAACTGGTCTATTTTTTCCAATTCCATTAAGAAAGATGTTTTTCTTCCGTTAGGTGAATAATTCGGGTTCTTGCATGCAAAAAGTTGGTCGATCAATGAAGCCATTTCTTCTGGTGACAGCGTTGTCCCTACTTTTAAAGACGAACGTTTCGCGATTGATCTAGCAATGTTTTCATCAGCACTAATCGAGAGCTCCGATTGATTTTGCTTGAACTGTTCAACAAAGCCCTCGAACAATTGTTTTTCGTTGGCTGCTTTTAAATCCGCTGGCACTCCGTTGATCACCACCGTGTTTTTTCCAAATTCTGAAAACTCAAAACCAATGGCACTGATTTCATCTTTCATACCCATAACGAGGGCAAAGTCAGCAGGGTTGAGTTCCAAGCTTTGTGGAAACAACGATTGCTGAGAAGCACCTGATCGATTCTGGATCATCTGAAAAAAACGTTCATACAAAATACGTTCATGCGCCTCTTGCTGTGCCACTAATAGCAAACCAGATTTTACATGGGTTGCAATATACTTTTTATGAATTTGAAAATACTTTGCCGAGGGTAAAACCGCTTCATGATTCGGTTTGTAACTCTCTGCTGTATTGGCGGCACTCCCCATAGTCACCGTACTTTGGGCTTCTGGGTGAATGTCGAGCTGAGCGTTGTGTCTTTCTTCCTTTTCTATGTCCTTCTGTAGCCCGTCATAGAGCTTTTCCCAGTGCGAAGTAGATTCACGCTTTTTGTCCAAGTCTCTGAACTGCCCATAATTTCTATCCGATTGGCTTGGGCTGATTCCAGTGCTTGAACCTTGAGGCTGTGGCCGGAAGGAGGCGAAGTTGACATCGGCTCCAAAATCTAAGGCAGGAGTAATATTGTGCGTTCCTAAAGCTTGTCTTACTGCAGCCTTTACTATGGCATAAACCGTGCGTTCATCGTCAAACTTTATTTCGGTTTTGGTTGGATGAACGTTGATATCGATGTGCTTAGGGTCGAGCTCTAAAAAGAGGGTGTAAAAAGGGAAATTACCGTCAGGAATAAGTCCTGTAAAAGCGGTAGTGACGGCATGGTTCAGGTAGTTGCTTTTAATAAAACGGTTGTTCACAAAAAAGAACTGCTCGCCACGGGTTTTCTTGGCGAATTCGGGCTTCCCTACATAACCGTAAACCTTCAGCATGTCGGTTTCTTCCAAACAAGAAGCCATTTGTGCTTGGTATTTCTTGCCGAAAATACCCACGATTCGGTTGCTCAGCTTACCTGAAGTGAGGTGATACATTTCTAAATCGTTGTGGTACATGGCCATTTCCACTTGGGGGTTAGATAAGGCCACACGCTGAAATTCGTCCACAATATGACGGGTCTCAACAGAATTTGACTTTAAGAAATTCCGCCTAGCGGGAACGTTATAGAACAAATTTTTCACACAGAAGGAAGTACCTACAGGAGTTGAAACTGGCTCTTGCTTTTTTACTTCCGAAGCTTCAATTTGGAGCAATACCCCAAGCTCTTCGCTTTCCTTTCTAGTTTTGGCTTCTACCTGACTTACCGCAGCAATTGAGGCCATGGCTTCGCCCCGAAAGCCCATTGTTTTTATGGTGAAGAGGTCTTCTGTAGAACGAATTTTTGAGGTGGCATGACGCTCGAAACACATGCGAACATCTGTTTCAGACATTCCTGTGCCGTTATCAATTACTTGAATTAGCGCTTTACCCGCCTCTTTTATAATGAGTTTAATATTCGTGGCGCCAGCATCAATGGCATTTTCCAATAGCTCTTTGACCACCGAAGCAGGACGCTGCACTACCTCGCCAGCGGCAATCTGATTGGCGATATTATCAGGAAGTAATCGTATTAAATCGGGCATGAAAGTTTGAAGAAATTACTTTCGCATTTTCTTCCAAATTAAATAAGGAACATAAAGAAGGGCAAGGTAGAAAATATCCTTTCCGATGTAAACGAAACCACCCACAAACAGTATTAAAATAACGAAAATGATCAAACGCAACATGATGGTTTGGTCCACTCCGTTTTTGGCGTGCTTCATGTTTTTTCTAAATGAACCTTCAATCTGTGAACGATAACCCGGATCGAGATTCGCATTTTCGTTCATCCCCATTTCAGCTTTAATTCTACTGGTACGGTTTTCGATGTCTTCTTTAACAGGATCGTAGTACCGAGGCTTGATATCGTATCGCTGATAATTAGGTTTCTTTACAAGACTTGGTAGCTTCATAATATTGTTTCTTATAATTTGGCGTTCTTTATACCGCAAAGAATTTCGCTATAAAATGCACCATGAGCAAATTTATAGTTTATTTGCTATAACTAAAAATTACGGCATAATGCTTAAAAAAGTTACTTACACCTTTCTTCTACTCACCCTTTTTGTTGCAGCCGCTAGTGCTCAAAAGATCTATTCAAAAATAGATACCGTAAGCCAAAAAGCTTGGGCCGATAGTGTTTTCAATAGCATGACTCCAGAAGAAAGACTGGGCCAACTTTTTATGGTGGCGGCTTATTCTAACCTAGATGAAAAGCATTTTGCTGAAATCGATGCCCAGATTTCTAAATACAACATTGGTGGTTTAATCTTCTTTCAAGGAGGAGCAGGCAGACAAGCCAACCTTACCAACCGCTTTCAGGCAAAAGCCAAAGTGCCATTGGCCATTGCTATGGATGCAGAATGGGGGATAGGCATGCGACTGGACAGTATTATGGACTTTCCGAAGCAAATGACTTTAGGCGCGATTCAAGATAACCGACTGATTTATGAAATGGGCAAGGAAGTAGCCAATCAGTTCAAGCAATTGAATATGCACATCAACTTCGCGCCAGTAGTCGATGTAAATGTGAATCCTAAGAACCCAGTAATTGGCTATCGGTCTTTTGGTGAAAATAAATTCAATGTGGCTGAAAAAGGTGTGGCCTACATGAAGGGCATGCAAGATTTTGGCATTATGGCCAACGCTAAGCACTTCCCTGGTCATGGCGATACGGATGTTGATTCTCATGCGGATTTGCCAGTGATTAACCAGAGCAAGGAGCGGATGAATGACATTGAGCTTTACCCTTTTAAGGCTTTAATGAAAGATAGTTTGATGAGTGTAATGGTGGCACATTTGCAAATTCCCGCTTATGACAGCCGAGAGAAAACCCCCACTACACTTTCAAAAAAAGTAGTAACCGACCTTCTGAAAAATGAACTTGGCTTTGACGGCTTGGCCTTTACCGATGCCATGAACATGCAGGGCGTGGCAAAATATTACGAACCTGGCGAAGCTGATGTACGCGCTTTGATGGCTGGCAACGACATTATCCTTTTTCCTTTAGATGTAGCCAAGGGCATTGATCAAGTAAAGAAGGCCATCAAAAAAGGAGATTTGACTCAAGCCTCTTTGGATTATCGGGTCAGAAGAATTTTGGAGGCTAAATATTGGATGGGGCTTTCTAAGGTTGAACCAATTTCTACCGATAACCTTACCGAGCGCATTAACACCAGTTATGCTGAAATGTTGAATCGCATACTTTACCAGAAAGCGATGACGGTGGTAGATAATACAGATGAGCTTTTACCAATCATTAGACTGGACAGCACCAAGTTTGCCTCACTGAACTTTGGTATAGCTGATAATCAAGAGTTTCAGAACACGCTAAGTAAGTATGCTAAATTCGATCACTTTAAGGCGGGAACAACTTATCAGTCTTTATTAGAGTCGCTTTCTTCTTACAATACGGTGGTTGTTGGCTACGGTGGAATTACCAATTCAACCAAAGATCAACATGGCGTAAAGTCGGATGAAGTTCAGTTCATTCGTGATTTGCAGGCCAAAACCAATGTCATCGTTGTGGCATTTGGCAATGCTTATGGGCTTCAATTTTTTGATGGGGTGAAGAATATTATTTGCACTTACGAAGACAATGAAATTACAAGAAATATTGCTCCGCAAATCATTTTTGGAGCACTTCGTGCCGAAGGTAAATTACCAGTAACCACTGGCAGCTTTAAAAATGGCACAGGAATTAAGACGATGACCGCGTCTCGTTTGAGCTTTGGATTACCAGAGGAAGTGGGGATGGACTCTGAAACATTGAAAGGTATTGATGCCTTTATGAAAAAAGCAATTGACGGAAAAGCGACCCCTGGAGGTCAAGTGATGGTAGCCAGAAAAGGGAAAGTGATCTTCAGTAAGAATTATGGTTATCAAACCTACGACAGTCTCATCGCTGTAGATGATGAAACCATGTACGATTTGGCTTCAATCACCAAAGTGATGGCCAGTGTTCAGGTGCTGATGTACCTCAACGAAAACGGCCTCATCGACATGAATAAAACATTGGGCGATTACTTGCCCGAAGTGAAAGGGACGAACAAGGAAGACTTAGTCATTCGGGATGTGCTTTTGCATCAGGCTGGACTTCAACCTTTCATTCCGTTTTGGAAAAGAACGGTGGACAATGGCGTTTTAGATCAGGCCTATTATAGCGAGACTCCGGGCCCGAGTTATAATTCTACTGTTGCCGACCATATGTATGGAAGCCCAGCCTTGGCTGATTCACTTTGGAAATGGGTGATTGATGCGGACCTGAGAAAAATGCCTAGAGGTGAAGAGAAGTACGATTACCTCTATTCGGATATGGGTTATTATTTCTTTTACAAATTGGCCGAAAATATTTTAAACAAACCCTTCGATAGTTTCTTGAACGACAGACTTTATGCCCCACTTGGTTTACAAACCATGGGGTATTTGCCTACCGAAAAAGGCTTTCTACAAGAAATTGCCCCAACCGAAGACGATAACCTTTTCAGAAAAACTTTATTGAGAGGAACTGTGCACGACCAAGGTGCTGCTATGTTTGGCGGAATAGCTGGACATGCGGGTCTGTTTTCTAATGCCCTCGATTTGGCCGTTCTTATGCAAATGCATTTACAATTGGGCCAGTATGGAGGTCAGAAATATTATGATTTAAATACCATTCCTGCTTTTACCAATCAACAAACCGAAGATAATCGCAGAGGAATGGGCTGGGATAAACCAATTGTGGGCAAAGATGAAGGGCCAACCTCACGTTATGCCTCAGCATCTACTTTTGGGCACTCTGGCTTTACGGGTACTGCGGTTTGGGCTGACCCTGAGCAGGAGCTAGTATATGTCTTCCTTGCGAATAGGGTTTATCCGAATGCAGAAAATGCAAAACTGATTCAGTGGAATATCCGTACCAAAATTCAAGATTTAATCTACGAGTCGATCTGGAACTTTAATAAAGACTAACCAGTTGAAAGAAAGTTGGCTTTAAAGCGCTAGAATTAATGAATATTGGAATCGTGTGTTACCCAACCTTTGGTGGTTCGGGAGTTGTAGCTACAGAACTAGGAATAGGGCTGGCTAAAAAGGGATATAAAATTCATTTTATTACCTATTCTCAACCTACTAGGTTGGACTTCTTTAACGAGAACCTCTTTTATCACGAAGTAAACATTCGTTCCTATCCACTTTTCAAATTCCCTCCTTACGAACTCGCATTGGCCAGTAAAATGGTGGACGTAGTGAAATACGAAAAGCTTGATTTGCTGCATGTGCATTATGCAATTCCACACGCTTCGGCTGCGGTGTTGGCAAAGCAAATCCTGAAAGATCAAGGCATTGAAATTCCAGTGATTACAACTTTGCACGGTACAGACATTACTTTGGTGGGTAAAGATCCATCGTATGAGCCTGTGGTAACCTATAGCATCAACCAGTCGGATGGCGTTACTTCGGTTTCTGAAGATTTAAAGAAAGATACCTACAAGCATTTCAACATTAGACGTGAAATTGAGGTGATTCCCAATTTTATCGATTTAGAAAAATTCAAGAAGCAACGTAAAGAACACTTTAAAACAGCCATCTGCCCTAATGGGGAAAAGCTGATTGTTCACACGTCAAACTTTAGAAAAGTAAAGCGTATTGACGATGTGGTGAAAGTGTTCCATAAGATTCAAGAACAAATACCTGCGCGTTTGCTTTTGGTAGGCGATGGCCCAGAAAGAAGTCATATCGAAACGCTTTGCCGTGACCTAGGTATTTATGACGAAGTAAGATTCTTAGGGAAATTAGAGGCGGTGCAAGAAGTGCTTTCTGTTGCCGATTTATTCTTAATGCCTTCTGAAAAGGAAAGCTTTGGTTTATCTGCTTTAGAGGCCATGGCTTGCGAAGTGCCATTGGTGACTTCTGATGCGGGTGGTATTCCTGAGTTGAACCTTCATGGTGTAACAGGCTTTGTGTCGCCAATTGGTGACGTGGAGGACATGACGAAAAATGCCCTGCATATTCTGAAGGACGAAAATTTACCGACTTTCAAAACAAATGCGCTAAAAAGAGCTAAGGATTTCGATATCACGAACATTCTTCCACAGTACGAAGCATATTACGAAAAGGTAGTTGCTGAAATGAAAGCGAAGGCCACGGTCTAAAAGAACTCCGAATGAAAGTGAGTATCGTTGGTTGTGGTTGGTTAGGCTTGGCTTTAGGAAAGAAATTATCTGAAGAAGGCTTTTCTGTATTGGGCAGTACTACTTCAAAAGAAAAATTCGATTCGCTTTCCAATGCAGGAATTAGTCCGTTTTTACTCAAAATGGACCCCATGCCTATGGGCGAAGATTTCAACGCCCTTTTTCAAACCGATGTACTCGTTATTAATATTCCCCCAGGGAGAAAAAGAAATACGCCTGAGTTTTATGGCGAACAAATCAAGTACCTGAAATACTTGGTGGATCAGCACAAGGTGCCCAGAGTGATCTTTGTGAGTTCCACCTCATATTACCCTAATACAGAGGGTTGGGTGACCGAAACTACCGATTTCGATTTAGAAAATGGATCGACAAAAGCGGTGGTATATGGTGAAAGAGAAATTCGCCATGTGGAGGCTAAACTTACTGTTCTCCGTTGTGGAGGCTTAATGGGCGAAGACAGAATTCCAGGAAAGTGGTTTGCAGACAAGGCCACATCAGGAGCCATTACACCAGTTAATTACATTCATCGCGATGACGTCATCAATATTATTCAGCAATTAATAAAGGGTGATTTGCTAGAAGAGGGCACACTCAATTTAGTTTGCCCAGAACACCCAACACGCAAAGAAGTACACGAATCCATGGCGCATAAGCATAACTTTGACCAACCCATTTGGGAGGCGCCTGAACTTATTGATTCTAAAAAAGTGTCGGGGAAAAAGCTTACTGACCTAGGGTATAGCTTCTTAAAACCGAGTCCTCTGGATTTTTAATGAGAAGCTAATTCAGCTCTCAATTACCTCTAAAAAAAGCTCACCACGTTTTAATTTGTTGATGGCCTTTATAGACTTCAATCGGTTATTAATTTGAGTGAACATTTCATCTTCGGCTTGGGCTATCTGCCAGCCTTGTTTGTAGGCAACAGGTAGTGTTTGTTGTTTCTGATTTTTCATGTCTGAGTTGTTTGACCATACCTAAATAAAAAAATTGCTCAGTTAGTTCCCGAGATGACCATCGAGTACAATAATTTTTTTAGTCACATCCAAGACGATTTAAAGCCCATGAATGTTTAGGTGATGACAACCTAAACGCATGGGCTTTGGGATTTGTTATTTATTGTGCTGTTTTTAACGTGTTTGATTACTTCCAAATGCCTAAAATGACACCGATAATGGTAAAGGCGATGGTGTGATAGAGTGAATCAATCATGATTAGACCAACTCCTTTTCTAGCGAAATTATAATTTAACGCGGTAGAAGGAATAATAAAGAATAGGCCTGTCATTAAGCCCATCATTCCACCCATTGTGGCATCCATATCTGGGTTTTCACCAAAACCATAAAAAAACATGGCCATTCCAAAACTTACCACAAATGAAAGAATCAGAGCGCTACCGAATAGCTTTCCCATATTACCTTTCTTGAGTTCTTCATCAGAGAGACCATTGCCTCGCTGCCACGCTTTGCCGAAAAGAGGGCCATACCATATAGCGCCTAGTGCAAAATAGGCCACTGTCGATACGACAACCGCCAACCAATTGATGTTTGAAATGTCCATAGTTTATTAATTTGGTTAAAAAATCATTTCTTGATTTGAATGCCCGAATACAAATCATCTGGCAGACCATCTTCATCCCAGTCCAAAAAACCTGTAAACTCTGCCTTGCCATCCATCCACACAAATTTGTAAGCAGTGGTGATGTCATTTTCCGTAAGGTAAATACTGTCGCCTTTTACTTCCCATGTACCGAAAGTTTCCATGGATACTTCCCCAGATAGATCGGTATAGATAGAAGTATAATTTCCGTCAATTGTGTAGGTGGTTAAAATGGGTTTAATGCCGAGAATCTCTTCCCAGCTACCAATAGGCACTTTGAAGGCCGTCTCTTCTGGTTTACCATGGTCTATGGTGACGATCATGGATTCGTTGTACCATTCGCCAATAATGAATTCAGCATTGTTGGTTTTAGAACAAGAAGACATTGCGCAAAGTGCGAGGCCGAAAAAGAGCAGTTTAGTGAGTTTCATTCAGTTTATGTTATAAAAGTTAAGCAAAGGAAGGCAAAATTAGCCGTTCGCTAAAGCGTCTTTTATTTGAACCGGTTACTAAATGTAAGTAATTACCTAATAATTAAGATGTCCAAACTGGAGTTTTATTAGGTCAGAACAGTCGTAGATTGCCAAAAGAAACCAGACTTAAATTAAACCAATTCATTATCAATCGCGTTGTCAAGGCATTCATGAAAGGATATCGATTTTCAAAATACATTCCGCAAAAAACGGCTGGGCAATCGGCCTTTGACAACCTACTGAATATCTTCTTGCAGTTGATTAGTATTACAGGAGGTGAGGCTGGCGAAGCCCTCAGCTGGTTGACGAATTTAGATAAGCAATACAACATCACCAATGGTAATTATGGCATCGGTGATTTTATTGAAGACCTTAAAGATAAAGGCTACCTAACCGAGCAAAACGGAGACGGTAAATTTCAGGTGACGGATAAAACGGGGCAGGAAATCAGAAAATCTTCTTTGGAAGAAATTTTCGGCAAGCTGAAAAAGTCAGGAAAAGGACAGCACAAAACTTCCTTTTCAGGAGTAGGAGATGAGACGGGCACCGACAGACGTCCCTTCGAGTTTGGTGATTCTCTTCAGCAAATCGCCATGACGGACTCTATTCGCAACGCGCAAATCAATAACGGTTTCGGAGAGTTTAAGCTGACCGAAAATGACTTGGAGGTCATTGAAACAGAATACAAAACTCAGACTTCAACCGTGTTGATGATTGATATTTCTCATTCCATGATTTTGTATGGGGAAGACAGAATTACGCCAGCTAAAAAAGTAGCGATGGCCTTGGCCGAACTTATCAAAACCAAATACCCAAAAGACACACTCGATGTGATTGTATTTGGGAACGATGCTTGGCAGATTGAAATCAAGGATTTGCCTTACCTGCAAGTTGGGCCTTACCATACCAATACCATTGCTGGGCTAGAGTTGGCCATGGATATTTTAAGAAGAAGAAAAAACGCCAACAAACAGATTTTCATGATTACAGATGGGAAGCCCACCTGCATGAAAGTTGGAATTAAATACTACAAGAACGCCTTTGGGCTCGACCCAAAGATTTTTAATAAAACACTGAACTTGGCGAGTCAGTGTAAGAGATTACAAATTCCTATTACCACTTTTATGATTGCGTCAGATCCATATCTGAAGGAATTTGTGAAGGAATTTACCGCAGCCAATAACGGCAATGCCTATTACAGTAGCCTCAAAGGCTTGGGGCACGTTATTTTTGAAGACTTTAAACGCAATCGCAGTAAACGATTTTAACATGAGCTATTACAAATTGACCTCTGATCAATTATTGAAGATAAATACCCTTGCCGCTTTGAAAAAGGCGGGTTATCAAAGTAAATCTGTAAAGGATGAACTTCGTGATAACCTGATCAAAAAACTGGTGAACAAGGAACCTACTTTTGAAGGTATTTGGGGTTATGAAGACACTGTAATTCCTGATGTGGAGCGCGCCATTCTTTCCAAACACAACATGAATTTGTTGGGCTTGAGAGGGCAAGCCAAAACCAGAATTGCCCGTCAAATGATTTTGCTTTTAGATGAGTATGTGCCCGTCATTGAAGGTTCTGAATTGAATGATGATCCGTTGAACCCCATCACCAAGTTTGGGTTAGAGAAAGTAAAGGAAATGGGAGATAAAACGCCTGTTGCTTGGCTCCATCGCAGCGATCGTTATTCTGAAAAACTGGCTACGCCTGATGTGTCCATTGCCGATTTAATTGGAGATGTGGATCCGATCAAGGCTGCCTCTTTAAAATTACCTTATTCAGATGAGCGTGTGATCCATTACGGCATGGTGCCGAGGTCGCATAGAGGCATTTTTGTCATCAATGAGTTGCCCGATTTACAAGCCAGAATTCAGGTGGCACTTTTCAATATTTTGCAAGAAGGTGATATCCAAATCAGAGGTTTCAAACTGAGGCTTCCTTTAGATATTCAATTTGTGTTTACCGCAAACCCTGAGGATTATACCAACCGAGGCAGCATTGTAACTCCATTGAAAGACCGTATCGATAGCCAGATTATTACCCATTATCCAAAAACTTTGGAGATCGGTAAGCAGATTACGGTGCAAGAAGCAGACATTAAGGAAGCTCAGAAAGAGAAAATTGTCTTGAATGAAATAGCGCAAGACCTCATTGAGCAAGTGGCGATTGAAGCCCGAAATAGTGAGTATGTAGATGAGAAAAGTGGGGTTTCTGCACGACTGACCATTTCTGCTTACGAGAATTTATTGAGTGCTGCGGAAAGAAGGGCTTTAATGAATGGCGAAAAGAAAACTTATGTACGTGTTTCCGACTTTGTAGGAGTCATTCCTGCGATTACTGGCAAGGTAGAGTTGGTGTATGAAGGCGAACAAGAAGGGCCAGGTATAGTAGCGCACAACTTGGTGGGCAAGGCCATTCGGACACAGTTTTTAGATTACTTCCCAAATCCAGACGATAAAAAGAAGGACAAGGGAGAGAAAACGGAAAACCCTTACAAAGCCATTATCAATTGGTTCGGAGAAGGGAGTTCGATCGATTTACTGAACGATCTTTCTAACGAAGCATATGAGAAAGCACTTTTATCTGTGCCTGGCTTGGCAGACTTAGTAAAGAATAAGTATCCTAAGAAATCTAAAGACGAGCAACTGTTCCTCATGGAGTTCGTGCTTCACGGCTTGGCCGAATATAGCAAACTGAGCAAGTCTGCTTTAGATACTGGCACCCGCTTCAAAGATCTACTCAGCAGTATGTTCTCCATTGATGATATGGAAGGCTTCGATGAAGATGAGCTGAGTTAAGCTTTATTAAAAAATTAAACTAATTAAAAAGGCTCTTCGGAGCCTTTTTTCGTTTCATGCGGAGATTAATCAGTCTATTCTCTGCATTATTTGAGGAGAATAATTTCTTGATGCGGAGAATAATGTTTATATTTACCGCATAATTTGCGGAGAATATGCAATATATCCATCAGCTTAAAGCTTGGCCGAACTTTACATGGGATAAAGTTATGGTGTTAGAAAGCCTTGTTCAGGTAAGGAACAGGCAAGGATTTCTTTTGGGTAAAATGGAAGGTCTAGGCTTTAGTCTAAAGTCTGAAGCCAACCTCAATACACTAATTTCAGATGTAACAAAGTCGAGTGAAATAGAAGGTGAGTTTCTTGATAAGGATCAGGTGAGATCATCCATCGCCAGAAGGCTGGGGTTGGATATAGCAGGCCTTATACCTTCAGACCGAAATGTGGATGGAGTGGTGGAAATGATGCTTGATGCTACACAGAATCGAGACAAAGCGTTGACTTCACAAAGACTTTTTGAGTGGCATGCTTCTCTTTTTCCAACGGGTAAGTCTGGTCTATTTTCAATAGTAGTTGGCCAATGGAGAGATAATGCGCCTGATGATCCAATGCAAGTGGTGTCTGGGCCATTAGGGAGGGAAAAGGTGCATTTTGAAGCCCCTGCTTCCGATCTTTTAGAGGTAGAAATGAATTCTTTATTGCAATGGATAAATAATGTTCATGATTTGGATTCAGTGCTTAAGGCTGCAATAGCCCACCTTTGGTTTGTAACCATTCACCCTTTTGACGATGGAAATGGACGCATTGCTAGGGCAATTACGGATATGCTATTGGCTAGGGCAGATGGAAGTAATCAACGCTTTTATAGTATGTCTTCTGAGATAAGAAACCAAAGGAAGGCGTATTATAAAGTTTTAGAAGAAACTCAGAAGAGTAATTTAGACATCACCGAATGGTTACTTTGGTTCTTGACTTGCCTTGAGAATGCTCTAGAAGCAACATCCGAAACCTTAAGCTCCACAGTTCAGAAAGCTAAATTTTGGGAGCGTCATGCAAGCACACCTTTCAATGACCGACAGGCGCTAATGGTCAATAAACTTTTTGATGGCTTTATAGGTAAATTAACTTCATCCAAATGGGCGAAAATGTGCAAATGCTCGCAAGATACTGCTGGAAGAGATATTAATGATTTATTGAAAAAAGAGGTGTTGGTTAAGACAGAAGGAGGGGGGAGAAGTACAAGTTATTTACTCAATTTCTAAAGCCAGTCTTTAAGTTAAACTCCCGAATGAGCTTATCATTCAATCACAATATCATACCCATCCAATAATGCGAGCACCTCGGGGTTGGAAAACTTTGCCTTTTTTAGACGATTGTTATTGGGGTTGAATTGGTAACCATGGGCTTCTCGAAAATCGGTCTTGGATAAATTGCAGTTCACGAAAGTGCTCCCCACCAAGCTTGAGCCTTTAAAGGTGGCGGCAGATAAATCCGTATCTATAAAATCGCATTCCTTGATTTCACTGTTTAAGAAACGGGTAGAAGGAATTTTTAATGCTTTGAAATAGCAATAACTGATTTGGCAATTCTCGAAAGAGAAAGACAGCAGCATTTTACTGATGGGTTCGAAATCAATCCCGCTAAGCTTACAGCCCTTGAAACTAATGTCATCCCATTTGGCACTGACTACTTTGATAGCCGCGAGATTGCAACTTTCGAAAGTGCAACCATCAAAAGAACTACTTCTAAAATCTGCACCAGTTAAATCACAGTTAACAAAGTGGCATTCATCATAAAACTCACCGTCAAACAAATGGCCTTTAAAGTCTTCGTTCTTAAATGTGATTTCGCTGTGTTCTTTCATTTGAATATTTGTAATAGATCCCTCTTCCAGAAAAGTGAGACTTTAGATCCTTCGTGCCTCAGGAAAGGAAAACAGGCTGTTAAGTTTCACTCGGTTTTTTGAGGTCTAGTCTGAGTTATTTTGCCACTAGCAACGGAGTTTTTTTTCAAGAAATAACCTCCGTTACTGTTCTGTGCACAATGCTTTTCATCCTGAGGCACGAAGGATCTAGAAACCGATCCTGAATAGAGAATTCTGATTTACTAAACCCTCCTAACTCATTCCTCTTAACTAATAACCAATAACTACCTCTTCCTCAACCATGCCTCTCTTCGGGCTTTTGCCTTGGCATCCGCATTGGCGTCCATTCCCGTAGACCAAGCTTGAGCTTCTTCTAAAGTAAGTTTTGAAGTCTTTTCTTCACCCCAAATTTTGCGGTACTTAATCTCAATGCTGTCGCCAGGTTTGTGTGCCGCTATAATTTCGTTGATGTTTGAATCATCTGTCAATACGGTGCCCGCGAGGCTCAAAATCACATCCTCTGATTCGATACCAGCCTTATAAATTGGCGAACCCACCGTGGCGTTGCCTGTCAGTTGCCAGCCTTCTCTTTGCTTACGAATGTTGTCACCCATACTTGCACGGCCTTCAGCTCTGTTGGTGTAAGTCACACCCATTTTCTTGAACAAATTGGCGTAATCTGGCATTTGACTGTCCAAAATATATTTTCCGAAAAACTCATTGGCAAAGCTTTCTCCCGCATACTCGGCCATTCGGGCCTGTAGGTCACGAACGGTATAAGGAATTTCCGTTTTGCCGTGTTTCTCCCAAACGTACTTCATGTAGTCATCTAGGTTTTTACCATTGTCCATTGTCCTTAGCGACATATCAAGCGCCAAGCCCAATACCGAACCATAGGTATAATAGGAAATGAAAATGTTGCTCAAGTTGGTGGGGTCAATCGATGTGGCCGCATCAACAAATGGCGCTTGGTAACTCATTTCAATTGGATTGTGGAAACTTCTACCTGGGGCATTGATCACATAACCTACACTTCCGCCCAATCCATTTACATATTGATCAGTAGAAATACTGCCAGAACGTGCCTGCATTAGTCCAGTATAGTAACTCGTAAATCCTTCTGCAAACCACAATTCACCCGACATATTAGCGTCTTCAAAACTGAAGGGCTCAAGTGATCTAGGTCTGATTCTTTCCACATTCCAGTTATGGAAAAACTCATGCGACATGGTGCCCATCGAGGTGGAGGCCAATGGTCTTTCGACCGCTAATCCGCTCACCACATAAGTTGAATTTCTGTGCTCCATACCATCGCCACTGGCGTTGGGCATATAGCAAGAAAGGAAAGTATATTGGCCGAAGTCGTAAGTAGCCAATTCGCCAAAAACTGCTTTTTGCTGCATTACAATGCCCATAGTTTCTTCAAAATAAGCATCCACTTCTGCATCGGTTGTGCCGTCTTTATGCAAAGCCAAACGAATGGTTTGTCCATCAACATTTCTTTCTCTGAAATACAAATCGGCAATTTCGGTTGGGCTGTCCATTAAGTAATAGGTGTTGGGCGCGTAGAATGTATTATTGCCCAAATCTTTAAGCTGAGTAGCTACTTTCCAGTTCCTGTCTTCCCTCACATTGAACTTTACTTTTACCGGGCGTTGGTCTAAACCTCTGGCCCAAGCCAAAGTAGCGGGCATGTTGAGGTGGGCGTGACTTTCATCAATGCCAGAATAAGTGCCTCCAGCACGGTTGGCATAAAGCGTATATTCAAAGTTGACTGTCCCGTTATGTCCAGCCACATTCCACTGATAAGGGTTTTCTCTGGTAATAGGTAGGGCCTTTCCGTTACTGTCCGTGGCCTTAACGTTGTACACGTTTTTGGCAAACTCATGCACGGCATAGCGGCCAGGTGAACTACGGCTCATGCGCACTTCCAATACTTTGTTTTCTAAGTTGCTGAACTTGATTTTAATATTGGCCTCGTGGTGCACTGCATTGTCAAACGAAAGTTCGTATTCGTTGTAGGTTTGGGCTTGTAGGCTGATGGCCAAGAAGCTCAGTAAGGCTATGGTTAGGTTTCTTAGTTTCATGTTTTCGACTAAAAGATGGATGTTGTTGTATGAATATTCTCTTCCAAAGATTGCTGTATTCTTGATACAAAGGAATCAAAATAAAAAGAAAAATGTAGAAGGTTACCTAAAACCCAAGCTGCTATTCCTTAGAAGTGACTGATATAAATGATATACTGGGTAGTTCAGTCATAAAAATGAATATATTTATGGCTATACGTCACAAACGTGACTGATAGTTAATGTTAGGCACAATAAAATAGAAGTCATGTTTATAGAAGCAATCGAAACAGCAGCAAAGTTTACTCGACCCATTCACACTATATCTAGGACATATTCAGGCAAATCAATAATTCCTGGAGCTGCAACATTATTTTTAATTAATGATGAAGGCTATGCTTTGACATGTAAACATGTAATAGAGCTATTGGTTCAATCCGAAAATGTTGTCAAAAACTACAACCTATTTAAGGAAGAAAGAGATAGATTACCGAGAGACGGAAAATTCAAAAGAGCTCTCAAGGGATTACTTCTAAAATATAAAATTGATAACAATACAACGATTCAATTAAAAAATACATTTTTGGATTGTATAGATAAAATGTCAGGATTTACATGGCATCTTCATCCAGACTATGATTTAGCAATTTTAAAATTTAATGATTTCACAAACGTAATCTGTGATGAATACCCGAAGTTTAAGAAAGACGCTTCTGATATAAAACAAGGAGCTTTCCTTTGTAGGCTTGGATTTCCTTTTCCTGAGTTTACGAATTTCAAATTTAATGATCAAGCTGATGACATCGAGTGGACTAAAGAGGGCGTAATTGCTTCTCCAAGATTTCCAATAGAAGGAATGATTACAAGGTTTTTACGAGATGGTAAAGGTAGAACCGCTGGAATAGAATTGAGTACTCCGGGATTAAGAGGGCAAAGCGGAGGCCCATTGTTTAATTCTGATGGTGTCATTTATGGAATGCAAAGCCGAACAAAAAACCTGCATTTAGGATTTGATATTGAGAATAAAAAAATTGTTTCTAATGGGGAGAGTAAAAAAGTGAGTGATTATTCCTTTATTCATTTAGGAGAATGTATTCATGTCTCTGTGATCAAGGAGTTTTTAACAAAGCACAAAGTTAAATTTCAAGAAGAATAAAGTGCCTAACAATGTATAGTGCCCTACTGGATGCTACGACACCAAACACTGAGCGTTGTAGGCAATACAATACCCGAAAAACAATTTGGCATGAAAAATAAAAAACAACTATTGACGCTATTCTTCTTAATATTTACCTCATTCTATGATTGCTACTCTCAGAAGATGTCAACGAACCTAGGAACATCTCCACAAGGGGAGGGAAATCATGAAGGATGTATGAGTTTGCAATTTTTGAGTTCAATTAATCAAACACCAATTACGACTATTCGAAAATGGGCAGAAACTCAAGATCAAGCTGATATGATAGATCGATTTGTCTCAATTGGTGCGCAATATGCAATTGCTAGATTTGAAATAACACCAAATGTAGCTTATTATAATGACGGGATTTCACCAAATGCTTTTGCATATTTTAACGGATCTGACGATGGGATTATTCGAATTGGGGGGAAATTAGTTCAGGCTGAATTTCAATTATGGAGACAAGACTTTTTTGAACAATGTAGAAAACTAGGTCTTGATCCATATCAACTTTTAAATGCTGGCAAAGCAGGAGGAACGTATTCAATAGATGCCATTATAGCACATGAATGTGCACACATCTTACAGGCTAAAATGGGAGTGGCAAGGAATAGTCGAAATAATGAATTACAAGCCGATTTTTTAGCTGGCTGGCATATGGCTGAATATATTCGAGTTTTCCAAAGCGAGGCAAAAAAATTTAGAATTTTAGAAGATGGCATCCGTGCATTTTATTCAAGAGGTGATTATCAATTTAATTCTCCTCAACACCATGGCACACCAGAGCAGCGATATAATGCCTTTATTGAAGGGTTCAAACTAGGAGATGTATCTTTAATCACAGCATGGAATAAATCTATGGAGTACAGAAGAAAACTAGGCGGATAATTAAAATACTGCCTACAAAAATGGCTCTAAGTAATTGCTTGTTCTTGCCTAGTTCTGAAAATCTTCACGGATTTTCAGTTCGGTGTATACTTGCAAAGTTAAGCACTAAACCACGCAACTACTCATAGCTGATACCGTTGTACACCACATAAAAAGCAACCAACTTCTTATAAAGCCCTATTCTTGATACAATCGGGTTGGCGTATTAAATCGATTACAGTCTATATCATTACTTATAAACCGCCCTCACCTCAATTTCGATAAACATATTTGGGTTGACCAAGGTAAATACTCCAATGGTTGATCTTGCTACTTTATTGGGGTTTTCTTCCGTTGCGAAGAACTCAGCGTAGGCTTTAAACCAGCCATCGAAATCGGGTTTGTTGTCGTTTTCTGGGTCGGGAGCAACATACACTTTCATGGCCACAACATCTTCTAAGCCCAAACCTTCTTCGCTTAAATAATCCGCAATTCGCTTTAAAGTGCTCACGCTTTGTTCATAGGTATTTCCAAATCTCTCACGGTCGCCTTCGGGCTTGGTTTCGTCTTTTGGGTTGGCCACAATGCCACTGGCAAAATAGATGCTTTTGCCTGCGGGTACTTTTACTCCCTTTAGAATGGACGATCCCTCTCTTTCGAAGCGAGTAACTTCTTCTGTGGAGTGCTCATTGTCATCATCCTTATGGGCTGTTTGGCAGGAAGTGAAAACAGTGAGGATAAAGAGAAGGAAAAGGTGTTTTGCTTTTAGTGTCATGGGTTTAGATTTTGAGATGAAGATACAAAAGTTAGCCGCTTGTTGGGTTTTGATGGAGCGAAATTGGGCGTGGGGTTAGCTACCACCTTAATTCATATAATTCGACCTTAGGTAAAAAATCACCCCACGAAACGCAGTTTCTGTATTATCTTCGAAATAAATATTTATTCTACAAGAAAGAAAGATGCGGAATACAGTTCAGCATTGGACAGATATTTGCTAAGCCAAAGAGAGTTTTGAGGAGGTAATTGGCTGGAAATAAATTGATCAACGGGAGTGCAAATATTGCTGCTTCCCCAAAAGAAGAGATAATTGGAAAGGAACATAATTGAAGAATTGGGCAGTTTAGCTTTGGCTACTCGCCTGAAAAACTTAAGCGAGCGGTTGGCCAAAGATGTGGCCGCTATTTATAAAGAATCTGACTTCGATTTTGAACCCCGTTGGTTTGCTGTAGTGTATGCCCTGAAAAACGGAGAAGAACTGGCAGTGACAGAGCTGGCGGCCAGTTTACAACAAACCCACCCTGCCGTAAATCAAGTCGCAAATATTTTAGTAAAGAAGAAGTTGGTGATTGAATCGAAAGACGAATTCGACCAAAGAAAACGCCTTTTAAAACTGAGCGATACCGGAATTGAATTGGTCGGTAAAATGGAAGGCCTTTGGCTTAAAATTAAAAAGGCGAACGATCAGCTTTTAATCGATAGCAAGCAAAACTTCCTAGACGACATAAAGACGATAGAGTCCGCATTGGACGAAAAGTCTATGTATGACAGGGTGAAGTCTCTGTTGTAAACCTTACCAATTCAACTCAAAGCGTTTAAAACTCATAAAATCTTCTTTGTTCTCGGGGTTTTCGGGATGGTTAATGGAAATGTAAAGCCCATCTTTTCCAACAAATGAATTGTAGGGAGCCAACGCTGTATTTTTCCCGAAGTA
This sequence comes from Roseivirga echinicomitans, assembly GCF_001592935.1. Lineage (GTDB taxonomy): Bacteria > Bacteroidota > Bacteroidia > Cytophagales > Cyclobacteriaceae > Roseivirga > Roseivirga echinicomitans. The sequence goes on along the minus strand of NZ_LRDB01000023.1, from coordinate 361,493 downwards.
TGTTTCTCCAACGGGATTCAAGTCCTTATCCAATATGATAATTGAGAACGTTTTTGGGAATGAAAAAAGCTGAGAGATGTTTTCTTCCTCCTGTATTTCTACGCCTGGTAAACAAAACCTATAATAGACCTCTCGGTATTGGTCATAAATAACGTTTCCGTAATGAGGAGTTACAATCGGATACATCCCTTTATCTTCTGACGAACCATCTGTAGGAAATCGATCGATACTCTTCTTGAAATATTTGCTTTCTGCTAATACAGGAGACAGTTTTGAGTTTGGCGAATCTGCATAATAAACATTGTGATCTCCGAAAAAGGAATAAACAAACTTAGGGCTAGCGCTCATACTGAATCTCCAATAAGTCTTTTTGTCTCCCCAATATCCCTTCGGGAAAAAATGAGGAAGGGGAGTGGTTTGGCCTGAAGTAAGGTCAATAGAATACGCCAAATGTGTAGCGGCCATTTGATCATCCGAGAGTAAGTATGGATTTCCCATAAAACTGGTTTTTACCATAAGTTTCCCGTCTATTAATGCCGAGTTCGAGGGAAAAGCACTGGGCCAAAACACGGCATTGGAGTAGCCTAAAGGAGGTTCATATTTTATTCCTTCCACCGAACCTTTCAGAATATTTGAAGTGTAAACGGAGTTTTTGCTAGCAGGGAAAATAATGATGCTGTCGAATCGAACAATATGAAAGGCTGAGATTTCTCCTACCCCTTTTGGCCCCTCAATAGCATAGGAGTTTTGATGAACCAGTTTCTGTTCGTTCATGGAGTAAGCCTGAATTTCATTGGTTTGCTGATTTAGGGAAAACAACAAACCATCTCCTGAATTATCGTGGTAGGCCAAGAAGCTACTCACATTTGAGGTTTGATTATCGAGTGAGAAGTTAATCGTTTCGCTGGGCACTAAGCTTGCGTCAGGCTTATCTTTTGACTTGGAGTTTCCACAGCTGAAGATCAAAAAACTAATGGCTATAATAGCGAGAGCGGGGAGTTTTTGTTTTCTTTTCATAAGTCAGCTCTAAGTTAAACTAATTTTATAGTTTTGGATAAGGTTGCACCATTATTTTTGCACTAGAATCGTGCAACCCACTGTTCATGATCGTTCATTATTTTGCTTCTCACGGTTTGGAGTATTTCTTAAGATATTGTTTAACAATGAGTTGCGATTACTGTTTAAATTAGGTATGTTTTTTGGTAAGCGGTTACGTATTAATGTAATGAACATGCCAAGAATCGTCATTTCTCTTTTTATAATTTTTTACTCATTTGGTCTACAAGCCCAATCCTTTGACCAAACGAATGTGGTGACTCAACTGGCTCAAATCATGGATCGCAATTACGTTTTTCCAGAAAAGGGCAAAGCCATGAGTGATCTGATTCTCTCGAAACTAAAAATGGGAGAGTATAATGAAATTGATTCTCCCAGTGAGTTAGCAAAACAACTTGATGCAGATTTAAAGTCGGTGGCCAATGACAAGCATATTCGGGTAACTTATAACCCTACACGTTTTGAGGCCATTCAGCAAGGTAGCCCGACAGGCGGTAGACCAGCCCAAGGGAATTATGGCTTTGAAGAGCTTGATATTCTTGAGGGTAATATCGGTTATTTAGACCTAAGAGGTTTTTCCGATATCCGATTTGCAGAAGAGGTAGCAAAGGCAGCAATGGACAAATTGATTCAGTCCGATGCTATAATCTTCGACCTAAGAAAAAATGGAGGAGGCTCTCCCTCCATGATCAGGTTTATTTCTAGCTACCTTTTTGGTGATAAGCCTGTTCACTTGAATACTTTTTATTGGCGGCCAAGCGACAGGTATTCAGAAACTTGGACAGCCCCAGACTTAGCGTCTGTTTATAAACCAAATGTGCCTGTTTATGTGCTCACCAGTAGTTATACTTTTTCGGCTGCAGAAGAGTTTACGTACAACTTAAAAAATTTAGAACGCGCCACTATTATTGGTGAAACCACGGGCGGAGGGGCGCATCCGGGTGGGCCAATGCTGCTAACAGATGGTTTTATTGTCAATGTACCTCAAGGCAGAGCCATTAATCCAATTACCAAAACCAACTGGGAAGGAGTGGGGGTAAAACCCAATATTGAAATCAAAGCTGATGCCGCTTTGGATAAGGCATTGCAACTTATTAAAGCAAAAAATTAGGAAGTCAAGTTTTTAAATATGATCAAGAACTACATCAAAATTGCACTTAGAAGTCTGTTGAAAAGTAAGGCAACTTCAGTCATCAATGTGTTGGGCCTGTCAATAGGTATGGCCTGCTGCATCATTATTTTCCTCTTTGTTCAGAATGAATTATCGTTCGATAAGTTTCATTCTAAATCTGATAAAATCTTTAGGGTGCTTACGATAGACAGGGCCTTGGGAGTAAGCAATAGTTTGGTAGGCATTACGCTTCCTGCTTTGGGAGAATCTATGGAAGATAATTTTCCGGAAGTAGTAAACAGGGTGAGAATGTTACCTCAGGGAAGACAACTGATTACCTATGAGCAGCAGGGTTTTTATACCGATCATTTTGCCTATGCCGAACCTTCTATTTTTGAAATGTTCGATTTTAAATTGGTGGAAGGCGATATGGAAAATGCCTTGAAAAACCCCAATACGGTGGTGGTAACGCAGAGCATGGCGCAGAAAACTTTTGGTACGGATAATCCCATTGGCAAGCGAATTGACATTGGAGGCCAGCCCGGTTTGGAAGTGGTAGCCGTGATGAAAGATGTGACCGAAAACAGCCACCTTAATTTTGATGTCATTGTTTCTATGCAGCAGGCAGACACCACTTCTGGTTTTGCGCAATTTCTCAATTCATGGCAGAGTATCAGCATGGTGACCTATGTGGAATTGGCCAATCCGGTGAATGAAGAAACGGTGGAGGGGAAAATGGAAACCTTGATCCGTTCGAATAACGTGGGTGAAAATTTCAGCGTAACGCTTCAACCTTTAAAGGATGTTCATTTAAAATCTAGCGGAATTCTTTTTGAGAACTATAACCTGAATAAAACGGATGAGGGCTATGTCTATACTTTGGCAGCCGTTGGTCTTTTTGTAATGCTCATTGCCTCTTTCAATTTTATGAATTTGTCCACCGCCAGATCGGCCAATAGGGCAATGGAAGTTGGAATTCGAAAGGTGTTTGGGGCTGTAAAAAAGCAGCTGATCAATCAGTTCATGGTAGAGTCAATCTTCCTTTGCCTTTTCTCCTTGGTGATCGCCATTGGCCTAGTGGCAGCTTTGGGTTCGGCAGTTAGCCTTCCATTTAATGATAACTTGGCCATACACTTTATTTCTAATCCAGTTTGGATATTAGGTGCAATCGTCTTTACTATAATATTGGGTCTGTTTTCAGGAAGCTATCCTGCTTTTATGTTGTCCAGTTTCAGCCCAATTAGTATTCTTCGCGGCTCTTTTAAAACTAGCGGGAAAGGCGTTGTTCTAAGAAAATCTTTGGTGGTCTTTCAGTTTATGGTGTCAATAGTGATGATCATTGGAACGACCATCGTGTATGACCAATTGCAACTTTTGCGCAATGCGGACAAAGGTTTTGATACAGAACAAATCCTCACTTTGGATGTAAGTCATCCAAGCTTGCAGCCTTCCATTCAAGTACTTAAAAATAAGCTAGAACAAAATCCTTCCATCATTGCCACAGCCGGTACTGCTTCAATGCCAGGACGCACTTTTGGTCGAAGAGGGGTTACTCCTGAAGGTGCTGGCCCAGATGATCGATGGATCGTGAGTGTGCTTAATTTTGATGAGCACTTTGTAGACTTAATGGGGATGGAAATTGCTCAAGGAAGACTTTTCAATAAGGAAATTGCCACGGATCAGCAGCAGGCTGTAATTATTAATGAGGCCATGGCCAAGCTGTTGGCTTGGGATGAGCCAATAGGGAAGAAGTTGTCTTTTGGCCAAAATGAGTCAACCATTATCGGTGTCGTGAAAGATTTTCATTTTGCCTCACTTCGCTATCAAATCGAACCACTGGCCATGTTCTATAACCCTAATGGCGGAGGTAGCTTGGCCATTAAGTTGAATGCAGCGGATATAAGCAAAACAATGGCTTTTGTGCAAAGCACTTGGACTGAGGTGTTCCCGAATAGTCCTTTAGAGTACCGTTTCTTTGATGAGGAATTTGGTCAGCAATACCAGTCCGATGAAAAGTTCGGAACCCTAGTTTTTAGCTTTACTTGGCTGGCTATTTTCATTGCTTGTTTGGGTTTATTCGGACTTTCAGCCTTTACAGCCCAACAAAAAACAAAAGAGATTGGAGTGAGAAAAGTATTGGGCGCTTCAATTTTCGGAATCGTTGTATTGCTTTCAAACCAATTCACAAAGCTCATTATTGTTGCTGTGCTTTTGGCCAGCCCCTTGGCTTATTATATGATGGAATACTGGTTGAGTGATTTTGCCTATCGTGTAGACATCAACTGGCTGTGGTTCTTGGCTTCGGCAATAGTAGCTTTATTTATTGCGTTAGCCACAGTAACCTATCAATCGGTTAAAGCGGCCATGGTAAATCCAGCCAAATCGTTGAGGTGCGAATAGATTTTAGCAAACTTTAACATTATAGAGAGTAGGGGTCGCAACCTAAATGGTTAGAATTGGTTTAATTGTTGATACCCAAAGAATGTGATCATCGGTAAAGACGAAAAGCACTTATTTTCGTTAGATTTATGCTCTTCCCCCATTTGGGTTTATTGAGTTTGAAAAGCTTATTACTTATTATGAAATTGTTTAAAAAGTTAATTATCATACCTGCTCTCATATTATTGGGCAGCACCAATATTTATGCTTCCGATACGGCTGATACCACAAAGTATTTGCAGCCAAAATCGGAGCACATCAAGGAAGCCATTATGGTGACTCAAATCCTTGATTTTTTCCATTATAGAGATGTTGATTTAAATGATTCACTGTCTTCAGTCATTCTAGATAATTTCATTGAGTCATTGGATGGAAGTAAAAATTACTTTTTAGCTGCGGATATTAAGTCGTTTCAAAAGTATCGCTTTGCTTTCGATGAAGATTTGAAGCGTGGAAATTTAGTCCCAGCCTTTTACATTTTCAATATTTATAAAAAGAGGGTGGAAGAGCGCCTTAAATATGCTTTGGCCGAATCGCAACATAAATTCGACTTCACTAAAAAGGAAGAATTTGTCTTTGATAGAGAGAAGGTACCTTACCCTCAGTCCGCTCAAGAGCAAGATGAACTTTGGAGGAAGATTATAAAGAATCAGGCCTTAAGCTTAAAATTAAGTGGTTCTGATGATAAGAAGATTTCTGAAACGCTTGTAACGCGTTACGAACGCTTTAAAAGCAATGTAGATAAGTACAACAGTACGGATGTCTTCGAGATACTGATGAATTCAGTAACCGAGTCGTTCGACCCTCATACGAGTTATTTTGGGCCAAGAAGTGCCGAAGACTTTCAGCGTGAAAGTTCTAAAGCCATGGAAGGAATTGGTGCCACTTTGCAGCAAGATGACGATTTCACCAAAATTGTTGAGTTGCGTCCTGGGGGCCCAGCTTTTTTAAGTGGTCAGATTGATGTAGATGACAGGATAGTAGGAATTGCGCAAGGTGCCGAAGGTGAAATGGTTGATGTTGTAGGCTGGAGGTCTGATGAAGTGGCAGGTCAAGTTCGTGGCGCGAAAGGAACCTTAGTTCGCATAGAGTTCTTGCCTGCGGGAAGGCCTGTTGGTGGGCAAACGAAAATTGTGAATATAGTTCGGGACAAAATTAAGTACGATGAGGCCAAGGCTAAAAGTCAAGTAGTTCAGTATGAAGAGGGAGGTAAGACTTACAACTTGGGAATTATAACGCTTCCCGATTTCTATTTGGATTCTGAAGGCCTTGAAGATGGAGAAAAGGATTTCAGTAGTGCTACCAGCGATGTTAAAAAGCTAATTACACAACTGCAAGAAGACGGTGTAGATGGAGTGATGTTGGATTTAAGAAACAATGGTGGAGGTTCATTACTTGAAGCGATAAGTTTATCTGGCTTGTTTTTACCAGGCGGACCAGTAGTTCAAATTAAATATGCCAATGGCCAAATAGCCAAAGAAGATGATAAGGAAAAGATGTTTTATTCTGGACCTCTGAGCATCATGACAAACCGTTTTTCTGCCTCGGCTTCTGAGATTTTCGCTGCCGTATTGCAGGACTATAAAAGAGCTGTGATTGTTGGAGAGCAGACCTACGGTAAAGGAACCGTTCAGAACGTGAGAGGATTGAATGATTTCTTACGAGAGCCAACTACTGATGAACTTGGGCTTATCAAATACACCATAGCAAAATTTTATAGGGTAACAGGAAGTAGTACTCAGCATTTGGGTGTTTCGCCAGATATTAGTCTGCCGTCTGCTTTTAGTGCCAAGGAATTTGGAGAGAGCTCAAAACCAAGTGCATTGCCATGGGATAAAATTCCAGCGGCAAAGTTTACTCCACTTAATTATGTAGACAATGACTTGATTGCTCAACTCAAGAAGTCGCATGAGGAAAGATTAAAGACAGATCAGAGCTTGGTTGATTACCAGTATGACATAAATGAGCTGAATAAAGCTAGGGCGAAAACTTCAGTTTCGTTGAATTATGATACGCGTAAAAAAGAGGCTGATGACTTCGAAAAGAAAAGAGATGCCAGAGTAAAAATTGGAGACTCACTAAAAGAGTTAGGATCGAGTAAAGGCGTGAACCACTCTTTGAATGAATTGAAAGATCCATTCTTAAAAGAAAGCATAATCCTCTTAGCGGAGCAGATCGCTGCCAAGAAGAGCAAAGGATAAACCGCTATAGTAAGCGATAAACCAAACAAAAATGGCTGGCCTTCATCAGAAGACCAGCCATTTTTATTTATAGCCTGAGTGAGAGGTTCCTATCGGAAATTTTCTCTGCTAAGCATGATTCTATTTAGCGTAGTTTACCGCTCTCATTTCACGAATCACAGTCACCTTAATTTGCCCTGGGTATTGCATATCCTTTTCAATTTTTTGTGAAATATCAAAAGAAAGCTGACCCGCGGTAGTATCAGAAACTGAGTCGGCATCTACCAAAACTCTCAATTCTCTACCGGCCTGTATGGCGTAGCATTTATTTACTCCGTCAAAGTCTAAGGCAAGCGCCTCAAGGTCTTTCAGTCGTTTGATGTAAGATTCCATCACTTCTCTTCTAGCGCCAGGGCGAGCCCCTGAGATAGCATCACAAGCCTGGATAAGTGGAGAGATCATTGAAGTCATTTCGATTTCATCGTGGTGGGCTCCGATCGCATTGCAGATTTCTGGATGCTCCTTGTATTTCTGAGCTAATTCCATTCCTAATAATGCATGTGGAATTTCCGGTTCTTCTGGCCAAACCTTTCCTATATCATGAAGCAAGCCTGCTCTTTTCGCACGTTTGGCGTTTAAGCCTAGCTCTGAAGCCATAGTAGCACAAAGTCTAGCTACTTCTCTTGAGTGTTGAAGTAAGTTTTGACCATAAGAAGATCTAAACCTCATTCGACCTACCAACTTGATAAGTTCAGGGTGGAGGCCATGGATACCCAAGTCGATCACCGTTCTTTCACCAATCTCTACGATTTCCTCCTCAATGTTTTGAGTGGTTTTGGTTACAATTTCTTCAATCCTCGCGGGGTGAATTCTACCATCAGTTACAAGCCTATGCAAAGAAAGTCGAGCGACTTCTCTTCTTACTGGATCAAAGCCAGAAATGATGATCGCTTCGGGAGTATCATCAACAATAATTTCTACTCCAGTAGCTGCCTCTAGCGCACGAATATTTCTACCTTCTCTACCAATAATTTTACCCTTTACATCATCACTTTCAATATGGAAAATGGATACACAGTTTTCAACTGCATGTTCAGTGGCGGTTCTTTGAATAGATTCAATGACAATCTTCTTGGCTTCTTTTGCCCCTGTTAGCTTGGCCTCATCAATAATGTCTTTAATGAGCACCGATGCATTAGATTCCGCTTCAACCTTTAAGGTTTCCATCAGTTGATCTCGGGCTTCGTCAGCTGAAAGTTGGGCGACTTTTTCAAGTGCTCTTACTTTTTCATCCACCTTTTTTTCAAGGTCGTCTTTACGCTTTCGAACAATCTCTAACTGCGCTTCTACATTTTCTTTAAGGCTATCAACTTCGGCTTCTTTTCGCTTTACCTTTTCTAGTTGAGCATTGAGTGTGGTTTCCTTTTGTTTCAGCTTGTTCTCGTTGGTGATGATTTGATTTTTCTTGCGATTAACCTCTTCTTCAAACTCAGATTTAAGCTGTAGGTACTTTTCTTTGGCCTCAAGAATTTTATCTTTTTTGAGGGTTTCGGCTGTAAGTTCAGCCTCTTTCATGATTAGTTTGCCTTTTTCTGCAAGTTCTTGAGCAGCCTTCGTGTTAACTTTTTGTAACAGAAGTCTTCCTATGAACACCCCTATAGCCAACGCTCCGATGGCCGTAATGAGGATTGTAACTGTTTCTCCCATATGTGAATCTATAGGTAGAATTGGAAGTGTACTGAAACGTAATCTAAATCGGTATTTAAGGAATTAAGAGAGGGCTGTTTTGATTATGTCTTCAAGTTGATCTAACTGGTCAGTAGTTGTCGAATCTATTGATTCTACTTCACTTTCCACTTTCATCTTTGCGATCATACAATCGAATGCTACCATGGCTAAGAGATCTTCTTTGTCATCTATACCAAACTGGCTTTTAAAAGACCGTAATTTCTCATTTATTAACTTGCCTGCATTCCGTACCCTTTGCTCCTCTTCAGGTTTAACTTTCATAGGGTACTCTCGGTCCCCAATTTTGATTTTTATTGATAGAATGTCTACCATATGATCATACTACTCACTTAAATGAGTAATACATTTATCTATTTCCTTAATGTACTCGTTTAACTTATGCTTCAACTCTGTAGACTCTTCCTTTTCTACGGTTGTGTTTGATACAATTTTAGTGATTTTATCCTGATTTTTAAAATCAGCAACTTGAGTTCGAAGGTCAATTATTTGTCCTTTTAACTCAGTATTTTGGTTCGCTAACGCTTTGTTCTCTTGCTTTAATGTCTCATGCTTGACCACCAGTTGCTTTAACTGCTGTTGCACACGGTCTAAACGTTGAAAAAGCGATAATTCTGCCATCTTATTTTCTTATTACTGCTCCAAGCTCACGCTCAAAACCTTGCATTAATCGACTCATGCTTTTATCAATCACTTTGTCTGTTAATGTTTTTTCTTGGTCTTGAAGATAGAAACTAATGGCATAGGCTTTCTTACCCGCATCAATTTTGTCACCTTCATATACGTCAAAAACACTGACTCTATTGATCAATGATCGCTCAAGCTTTTCTGCTAACATCCTAATGTCATCAAAATTTATGGCTTTATCAACAACCAATGACAAGTCTCTTTTTACCTCAGGGTATTTAGAGATCGGCTGGAAGGTAAATTCAGAAGTATAAAGTTTTTGAATATAGTCCCAATCGAAGTCAGCAAAGAATACTTCGGTAGAAACATCCGTTAATTTGGCCACTTCTGCGTTCACCTTTCCAAGGTGTACAATTGGTTTTTTATTCGTAGAAATTGTTAATCCATAGCCGAATAACTCACTTTCTGTTTCTTGGTTTTCAATTTTACTGATGCCAAACTTGGCCAATAACTTGAGCACAATCGCAGACAAATCATGGAAGTTCACCTTCCTACTTGGTGATAACCAGCTCTCAGGCGTGGCATTTCCTGTTACAAACAGTGAAAGCCTAGAACGCTCTACATATTTTTCCTTGATGAAATGATAAGTGGTTCCAAATTCAAAAAGTCTTAGGTCGCCATTTTTACGTTTTACATTTCTATCGATAACCTCGAGGCCATGGAACAAAAGTGTTTGACGCATTACGTTCAAATCTTCACTCAAATAGTTGAGAATTTTAACGTTGTCATTTTCATCAATGGCAGCAGTAGAATTGGAATAACCATCTTTAGTAAGTGAGTTGGTTACGATTTCATGAAACCCTGCGCCCGCCAACAAACGAGAGGTTTCCTTTTTGATGCCATCTGCATCTTTGGCTGGAAACTCGGAAAGAAATGAGCTGCTTAAATGCTCATCAATCTCAATATTGTTGTAACCGTAAATTCTCAATACTTCTTCTACAATATCAGCTTCGCGCTGGACATCTACACGGAAAGGAGGAACAATAGCAGTAAAGCCAGTTTCAGTTTCATCCTGAATTTGAATATCTAAGCTTTCTAGAATAGACTTGATCCTGTCATTTCCAATTGCCTTGCCTATCAATCGGTCGATATTCGCGAATTTTACTTCTACTTTGAAATCTTGAATTGGCGCAGGATAGAAGTCGGCTATTGGTGATGAGATTTCGCCTCCAGCAAGCTCTTTAATGAGCAGTGCCGCATATTTTAATGCGTAAACCGTAATGTTAGGGTCTGTTCCACGCTCGTAACGGAAAGAGGCGTCTGTTTTTAATTGATGCTTTTGGGCACTTTTCCTGGTGTAGTCTGGAGAGAAATAAGCACTTTCCAAAAACACGTTTTTAGTGGTTTTCTTAACGCCTGACTTTATACCGCCAAATACACCAGCGATACACATTCCACCAGCCTCATTACAAATCATCAGGTCTGTATCGGCTAGTTTTCTTTCTTTTTCATCTAGGGTTGTGAATGTGGTTCCTTCAGGAAGTGTTTTCACTGTTATTTTATCTCCTACAACTTCATCCGCGTCAAACGCATGCATTGGTTGGCCAAGGCTATGGAGTATATAATTGGTAATGTCCACCACATTATTGGTCGGCTTTATTCCAATTGAATTCAATCTATTTTTTAACCATTCAGGAGAATCAGTTACTGTAACCCCAGTTATGGTGAGAGAAGAATACCTTGGGCACGCTTCGGTATTTTCAACGGTTACCGGAATGACTCTTTTCTCATTGTCTACTTTGAAGCTTTCAACAGAAGGGGATTCAACTTTTCTATTGAGAAGCGCTTTGAGGTCTCTGGCTACACCAATGTGCGAAGCGCCATCTGCTCGGTTTGGGGTTAAGCCTATTTCGAAAACGAAATCAGATTCTAAATTGAAATAGTCTGCGGCAGGAGTGCCGCTGGGTAGATCTGTGTCAAGCACTAAAATGCCATCATGCGATTGTCCAAGACCTATCTCATCTTCGGCACAAATCATTCCTTCTGAAACTTCACCTCTAATCTTGGCCCTTTTTATTTGGAATGAATCGCCTGAACTTGGGTATAGCGTTGCACCTACGGTAGCAACAATTACTTTTTGACCTGCTTTTACGTTTGGAGCGCCACATACAATCGGAGAAAGCTGTTCTCCTCCAATATCAACGGTGGTTACGCTTAGTTTATCTGCATTGGGGTGTTTTGCACAAGTGATGACTTCACCAATGACCAAGCCTTTTAAGCCGCCTTTTACCGATTCTACTTCCTCCCAAGTTTCTACTTCAAGTCCAGAGCCAGTTAAAAGTGCTGCAATCTCTTCTGCAGATTCAGTAATTTGAATGTATTCTTTAAGCCAGTTAAGGGAAATCTTCATGCTGATAATTTACTTGCCCCACCAAATTTAGGTGAAAGAGCAAAATTAATGATTTAAGCTTTCCAACAATGTGCTTAAAGGTTTTTGTAGAGCTTTTCGCCTGCTTTAATTGGAACTTTCATCAAATTCTCGGCAGGAGGGATGGGGCAACTGTACTCAGGGTTGAAGTGGCAGTATGGATTGTAGGCTGTATTGAAGTCTAAAATAATGGAATTGGTACCGTTTTCTTCTAAATCAATGTACCTGCCACCACCATAAGTTTCGTCTCCGCTGGTGTCATCCGCAAACATTAAAAACAAACGGTTTGGGTTTACATCGTCCCAATCTTTGTAGAGCAACAGTTTTTGTTGCTTGCCTTCGAGTTCGAATTGTGCATGAGCATATGGAATGTACTTTTCCTGCTCGCCAGTAGTGGTAGTAATGAAGACTGGCACCTTCCGCTTTATTTCAATGAGGCGCGCCAAGATTTTATAATCTTCGTTTACTGGGTAATAGTTAAGTTTAGTGAAGATTTTCTTTTCTTCATCCAGTAGGGGAGAACTTGAAGCGAGCATTCGCTTGTCCTTGTCTTTTCTTTCTGTTTCAATTCGCGCTGTGTAATCTTTAGTGCTCTCTCCAACGGTGAGAAAATTAAAGACAGTGACACCTAATAGTAAAACGATCAGAATAACGAAAATGGTGCTCCTTTTCATGCTGCAAAGTAAGGTTGAAAAGGCCGAAACTCAAATGCAAAGTTGATTTAAGTATAGGCTAGATTAAGCTTTCGTCTGCAAAGCTATAGTAGCCGTCATCAGTAAAGATGATATGGTCTAAAACGGGGATTTCAAGTAACTCTCCTGCATTCTTCAGTTTTTCAGTGAGTTTAATATCTGCTTGACTTGGTTTTAGGTTGCCAGAAGGATGGTTGTGAACAAGTATAATCCCGCTGGCTAAATCTTCTAATGCCTTTTTGAAGATCACTTTAGGGTCGGCTACGGTGCCTGAAACACCACCTAGGCTGATTACTCTTTTCTGAATGACTTCATTGTTTCTTTTGAGCATAATTACCCAAAATTGTTCAACGGGCTGATCCGTCAATTCGGGCTTCATAAGCTCGTATGCATCTTTTGAGTTGGAGATTTTTAGTTTTTTAGCCGATTGAAACACCTTTCTTCTTCTACCCAATTCTAAGGCACTCATAATAGAAATAGCTTTGGCTTCACCGACCCCTTTGAATTGCTGAAGTTCAGAAACTGATTGTTTGGCTAATGTATTGAGATCGTTGTTGGAGTTGGAGAGGATTTTTTTAGAAAGATCAACGGCACTTAGCTCACGAGATCCCGAACCAATAAGGATGGCAATTAGTTCTGCATCGGATAACGCGGCCTTACCTTTCAGTAGGAGTTTTTCACGTGGGCGATCTTCTTCAGCCCATTTAAGAATATTTAGTCCTTTTTCCATTTTATATTAGAATGGGAAGACTGAATATAATAAAAGCTTATGAATATTAAATATTGGGCAACAAAAAAAACCGAACCCTGAAGAGTTCGGTTTCAAGTATTTTTACAAATTAACCCTTAAAGGCTGTTTACCAGCTTAGTTAATTTTGATTTGTTATTGGCAGCCTTGTTTTTATGGATGATATTGGTTTTCGCCAATTTATCCACCATTCCAATAACTTTCTTCAATAACTCTTGAGCCTCAGCTTTATCAGAGGTATCTCTCAATCTCTTGATGTAAGTACGAGTTGTTTTGTGCTGGTAACGGTTTCTCAATCGTTTAGCCTCGTTCGAACGTATTCTTTTTAATGCAGACTTATGATTTGCCATGTATTTATTACTTACAATTTCTCAAATTCGGGACGCAAAGATAAGTCTTATAATAATATTTGCAAACACTAATGCTGAAATTTACCTAAGAGCCAAACAATTATTATTCTCAATTATTGAGCGGTTCACTATTTGTCAATGCGTGTGCAATTTTACGGATTTGTTCTGCTAGGAACAAGTAGAATGTTGAATTCAGAAATTCTTTTCTCCAAACCCCTTTTCTTTTTGGCACGATAATGGAAATGTGAGTCTGTAATGCATTAGTAAAATGGTCGACCCTTGTTGAAAACTTAAATATCAAGGTTATGAAAAGAGTGATACTGTTAATAGGAATTATGGTGGTTGGGCTTTTTGCCGAAGGAGAGATACAGGCTCAGAGGCGAAGTAATGATAGCCGAAACAACCGAGATAAAAACAAAGTTGAAAAACGCAATGACGATCGCAAACGAAACGATGATCGTAAAAAAGTATATAGCACTAGCGTAAAGAGAAATGGGAGAACTGAGACTGTGGTAAAGAAGGTGGTAGTTAGAAATAACGGCTATCGCTACTCAGGCTCTAGGAGTAACGGTGGTTGGACTAGAGTTGATAATTATTCTTACGACTATGATTACGATTTCAGAAATGGAAGAAGGAATAAAGTATTCCGAAGTAGCGCGCCCAGCAGCAGACATATTTGGGTAAATGGCTATTGGGAGTATAATAGAAGGTTGAGAAGAGATGTATGGGTTTCTGGCCACTGGACAGTGAGAAGAGATTATCATCGTTGGCAGGAAGGCCGCTATAGCGTAATGGGCGGTGTTCGAGTTTGGGTGCCAGGTGTTTGGATTAGAATTTTCTAGAAACTGATAGTATGTAAATATAAAGAGGCGCCATTGGCGCCTCTTTTGTTATACGTGAACGTGTCTTTCTGCGTGGTATGATGATCGAACCAGTGCGCCCGATTCTACATACTTAATTCCTCGTTTTAAGCCTTCTTCTTTAAAGAATTCAAACTTATCTGGGTGAACGTATTCAATTACTTCGTGGTGCATTTTGGTAGGCTGCAAATACTGGCCTAAAGTCAAAATATCAAGCTTTACTTCCGCCAAGTCATCCATTAGTCTGAATACTTGTTCGTCAGTTTCACCTAAACCTAACATGGCGCCAGATTTAGAACGCTTGCCATATTCCTTAATGCGTTTTAACTCTTCTAAACTTCTTGCGTATTTGGCCTGAGGGCGAACCCTTCTATAGAGTTCTTCAACAGTTTCCATATTGTGCGAAACCACTTCCTGACCGGCATCGATCATTCTGTATAGGGCGTCCCAATTCCCTTTAACATCTGGAATAAGTGTTTCTATGGTCGTTTCAGGGCTTAATTTTTTGGTCTCTACAACCGTTTGATACCAGATTTCGGCTCCTCTGTCCTTTAGCTCATCTCTGTTGACTGAAGTAAGCACGGCATGCTTAACCCCCATCAACTTAATCGCTTCGGCTACTCTTTTAGGCTCCTCGGTATCATATTCTGGTGGGCGACCTGTGGCTACTGCGCAAAATGAGCAGCTTCGGGTACATACATTACCTAAAATCATAAACGTGGCAGTACCTGCTCCCCAGCATTCACCCATATTTGGGCAATTACCGCTTTCGCAAATGGTATGAAGTTTATATTGATCAACCAGTTTACGGACTTTGGCGTATTCTTCCCCAATAGGAAGTTTTACACGCAACCAGTCCGGTTTTTTTCTTCTGGTTTCTTTTTCTTTAGAAATTACTGGTAGTTCAATCATCCTTTTCTCCTCTGACTAACAATACCACAAAGGTAAGGCAAAGGTTCCGAAATGGTATGAAAGTAGCTTATCTTCTTTTGCCAAAATAAACGGCAATGAATGCGGCAGAGTAAACATTCTTATTTTCGGCCTCTGGAAGTATGTTGATTTTACGTGTGAAAGCCTCCACAACAAAGCCTGCCTGAATGCCAAAAACCCTATTTTTTGTAGAATTGGTTTCGAAAGTCATTGAGGTTTTGAAATGAAGCCCCGGTACAAACTTTGATTGAAAGAGCCCTTTTAATATCCCAGTTGTTCCATTAATATTATTCACAGAGTGCATGCTTGGGTCATACTGTTCCTTCCTTCCTCTATAATTTACATAGTAAGGTGTTTCTAAGCCAAGCGTGGGGCCTGCAGAAGCCATAGCCGAAATCCTTACCCCTTGTTGTTGTGATTTTTGAAATAACACTTTTTCTCTTCCGTAATAAGGACGGATAGAAATGAGATAATTGGATTTTCCGATAACAAAACTATTTCCTGTAATAGTGGTTTGTCGCGATTCTCTTGGGTGTCGTGTATTAGCCAGTTCAACCCCGTAATGTGCCAAATTCTTTTTGTCAAATGAATTTGAGTGCCGCCAGAATAAGGAACTTATGAGGCCGCTGTTGGAGGCATGAGAGGCTCCAAACACATTTTCAATTTCATACTCTTCGTCTTCAAGTCTTGTGTCAAAGCCAAAATTTGACTGACTAAAACCAGTGTTACAAATAAATGATAACAAGACGACTATAAAAACTTTGGCACTAATTTGCATACTTGGCGTTGTAGCTCTGTTTGAGATTGCTAAATTAACGAAAAAAAATACTGCTTAGTTTATGATCACTGTGAAATCAAAGTATACTGGAAACTTAAGTACCGAAGCTGTTCATGTAAAATCTGGAAATGGTATTGTCACCGATGCTCCTGTAGATAACAATGGGAAAGGCGAGGCTTTTTCTCCTACCGACCTTGTGGCGGCCGCATTGGGTAGTTGTATGATGACCGTAATGGCCATTGCTGGTGAAAAGAAAGGCCTTAACATGGAAGGAATGAATGTGGAGTCAACAAAAATAATGAGCGCGAACCCTCGCAGAATCTCAGAAATTAAACTTGACTTTTTTTGGGAAGAATGCCAACTGAATCAAGAAGACAGAGATTGGATAAAGGAGATTGGTTTGACTTGTCCTGTAGCGCAAAGTTTGCGAGAAGATCTAAAACAGACTATTGAGTTTCATTTCTAGGTTGATGGAATTTGGTTAGAAACAAAAATGCCTCATTGATACATCAATGAGGCATTTTTGTTACAGTTGAAGCTGATTAATTCAGTTTCTTATATTTAATTCTTGTTGGGCCTGAATCTCCTAAACGCTTCTTACGGTTTTCTTCATATTCTGAATAACCACCTTCGAACCAATATACTTGAGAGTTACCCTCAAAGGCTAGAATGTGCGTACAAATTCTATCTAAAAACCACCTATCGTGAGAGATAATTACCGCGCAACCACCAAAGTTATCTAAACCTTCCTCTAATGCTCTTAGTGTGTTCACATCAAGGTCGTTGGTAGGCTCATCGAGTAATAAGAGGTTGGCTCCCTGCTTAAGGGTTAGTGCCAAATGCACTCTGTTTCTTTCTCCACCAGATAGCTGACCTACTTTCTTGTTTTGGTCAGTTCCGTTAAAGTTGAACTTGCTTACATAAGCCCTAGAGTTCATTTCTTTTCCTCCGAGCGTAATCAATTCATTTCCTCCGGTAATTACTTCCCAAACGGATTTGTTAGGATCGAGATTATCGTGCTCTTGGTCAACATAGGCGATGTCTACTGTTGGTCCAACAATGAATTCCCCTTGATCTGGCGTTTCTTTTCCAGTAATCATGTTGAATAGCGTAGTTTTACCAGCACCATTTGGCCCAATAATTCCAACAATACCCCCTTGTGGAAGTGAGAACTCTAGGTTCTCATATAAAAGTTTATCTCCGAAAGCCTTTGCTACATTATGTGCTTCAATCACTTTCGAACCTAATCTTTCCCCCGGTGGAATGTAAAGCTCCAATTTTGCTTCTTTTTCCTTGCCCTCCTGACCTAATAGTTTGTCATATGCGCTCAAACGTGCTTTGGCTTTGGCTTGTCTTCCTTTAGGCGACATTCTTACCCATTCCAACTCGCGCTGTAAGGTTTTCTGTCTTTTTGATTCAGTTTTTTCTTCACCAGCCAATCGCGTTTGTTTTTGGTCTAGCCACGAAGAGTAATTTCCTTTCCAAGGAATTCCTTCACCTCGGTCGAGTTCAAGAATCCATCCCGCTACATTATCAAGGAAGTAACGATCGTGAGTTACTGCAATTACAGTTCCTTTATAGCGCTGTAAATACTGCTCAAGCCAATGTACAGATTCTGCATCCAAGTGGTTGGTAGGCTCATCGAGTAATAAAACATCTGGCTCTTGAATCAACAAGCGGCACAAGGCAACTCTTCTTTTTTCTCCTCCAGAAAGGTTTTTGATTGAAGCGTCTGATGGAGGTGTTCTTAATGCATCCATTGCTCTTTCCAGCCTGCTGTCTAAGTCCCAAGCGTTAATGTGATCTAGTTTCTCCTGAACTTTTCCTTGCTCTTCAATGAGCTTGTTCATTTTGTCTGGATCATCAAGAATTTCGGGGTCAGCAAATTTTGCGTTGATCTCTTCAAACTTGTTCAACAAATCAACAGTTTCTTTTGCGCCTTCTTCTACTACCTGTTTTACCGTTTTATTTGGATCAAGCTGAGGCTCTTGCTCTAGCATGCCTACGCTATACCCTGGTGAGAAAACCACTTCGCCTTGGTATTCTGTGTCTACACCGGCAATAATGCGAAGGAGAGAAGATTTACCCGAACCGTTAAGTCCAAGCACACCAATCTTTGCTCCGTAAAAAAACGAGAGGTAGATATTTTTTAAGACTTGCTTCTGTGGGGGGTAAATTTTATTGACCCCAGCCATTGAAAAAATAATTTTTTCGTCACTCATAGTCTATATCGTTCTATTTTGACGCAAATATGCTAAAAATTATGCTTAGGAATTTCTCGCTTGGGTTATTTAGCTAATTTCGGGCAAAATTCAATCTTAGCGTTTTGGAAGAAAAGGAATACGGGTTTATCAAAGAAGGCAAGGTTTTCAGAAAAGCATTTCTCGATTATGCCGATAAGGAGATCGGGGAAGTGAAGGAAACTGAAGAAGCTGCAGTGCTTTATTATACCGAACGTTTTGCATTGGCGCAGACCAAAGTGAATGAGGTAGAAGAGAAAATCAACGGGACTGAAAACAAGGGTTCTTACCTTATGAAGGTACTTCACCTGAAAGAAACCTTGTGTGATTTTGACGCGATCGGTGATTTTGAAGCACTCTATCACAAATTGGATTTGTTGGAAGAGCAATTGAATGGCTTTATTCATCAGAATCGATTGAAGAATCTGGAAATAAAAACCGCTTTGTTGGCCGAGTTAGAAGAAGCCGTTAAAAGCAGTGAATGGAAGTCCGCTACTGCCGAAGTAAAGGAAGTACAGCGCAGATGGATTAAAACAGGTGCTGTTGACGATGCGGAGAAAGAACGAATAGAAGGAGGCTTCAAAGTAATGTTGGACGGATTTTTCGAGCGTAGGGCTGCATTTTATGCTGATCTCGAAAAGATGATGAAGGACAAAGAGTCTAATTATCAGGAGTTTATTGATGGGGCCGAAAAGCTCAAAGAGATAGAAAGTTATACTGTTCTGGTTGAGAAAATCAGAACGCTGAAAGAAGAGTGGAAAGATTTAGGTAGAATCAAGGCCGAAGTTCGTACTGAGTTCTGGAATAAGTTTCAGGTCATCATTAAGTCGGCTTTAGCGAAAGCAAAAAAAGAAGGAAAGGCCAAGGTTGGAAACAAGAAGGAAAACCTAGAAAGCCGTACCGAATTCTTAAAGGAACTGATCGTTCTGAATGAGAAAATAGCGCCAGTTGCTAATGTAAAAGAGCTGAGGGATAAATGGAAGTATTTGGGACCTGTAAGTAGGTCTGAAATGGATAAGCTTCAGGGAGATTTTCTATTTTTGATCGACCAAATTGCGGAAAAGCAGTTCATTGAAAGCTTGATGTATAAGAAGCTAAAAGGCAAGCAAAACGAGGCTGATAAAGAAAGAGTTAGACTGAAAATTGCCTATGATTTACTTCACAGAGATAGGGCTGAGCTTTCTACTTTTCAAGAAAATTTAGAAAAATTTAACACGAGCTCGGGCTTAGATAAGCTGATTGGGGGCAAGCTTGAGCTTCAAGAAAGGAAGGTAAAAGTAAAAGAGGAGATTTTGCGACAGTTTAAAGCTGGTGCATAGCTTTAAAAGTCAGGTAGTTGTCTTTTTGAAACAGCCTCTTTTTTAATATTAAAATAATTGAGTGCATAGGTTTGATTTTTAGAGTTTAATTCATTCTTTTGCACGCCATTAAAAAAGATAAGAAATGTATTGGACACTTGAACTAGCTTCTTACTTGGAAGACGCCCCTTGGCCTGCGACTAAAGATGAGTTAATTGACTTTTCTATTAGATCGGGAGCCCCACTTGAGGTGGTTGAAAACCTCCAGGAATTAGAAGACGATGGTCAGCCTTATGAAAGTATCGAAGAGATATGGCCTGACTATCCCACAAAAGACGATTTCTTTTTTAACGAAGATGAATATTGAAAAGCAACCCCGGTAATTCGGGGTTTTTTTTGCTTCATGCCTTTTTGCCCCTTAAAAATTTGAGTCGGCAATTTCCTTCTGGATCATTGTCGCTGAGATTACGATTGATATTTCTTATATTTCTAGTCGGTCAGTAAAGCCTCTTCGGTTTAACTGCGCTATTTTTTGAAATAAAAAGGAATTGAATGAATCTAAACCTAAAGTCTAAGGAACAGCGAACCTATGATGCAATAGTCGTTGGCTCTGGTGTAAGTGGTGGCTGGGCTGCTAAGGAACTCAGTGAAAAAGGGCTCAAAACCGTAGTGATAGAGCGTGGTCGTAAAATTGAGCACATCAAAGATTACCATACCGCCAACATGGACACTTGGGATCTCCCTAACCGCGGTAGAACCAATCCAGAAATAATCGAAAAAGATTATCCGAAACAGGATAGGACAGGCTATACTACAAATGTAGCCCATCGTCATTTCTTTGTAAAAGATTCTGAACACCCTTATCAGGAAGAAAATACACGTTTCGACTGGATGCGTGGTTATCATTTGGGTGGCCGTTCCCTTACTTGGGGGCGCCAAAGCTACCGGCTGAGTGATATAGACTTTGAAGCAAATAGTAAAGATGGTTTTGGGGTGGATTGGCCTGTTCGGTACAAAGACATTAAACCTTGGTACGACTATGTGGAGCGCTATATTGGCGTAAGCGGTGAAAAGCGTGGTTTTAAGCAATTGCCTGACGGAGAGTTTCTTCCCGCTATGGAAATGAACTGCGTTGAAAAAGATTTTCAGAAGGCAGTAGAAAGCAAATGGAATAATCGTTGGGTGACTGTGGGACGAACTGCCCATTTGACTGAGGCGCTCAATGTTAACCAGCCAGACCATAAAAATCCGGGTGCTCGAAGCCAATGCCTCATGCGAAACCGCTGTATGCGTGGCTGTCCCTATGGTGGTTATTTTTCTAGTCTTTCTTCCACCCTACCTGCTGGTGTGGCCTCTGGAAACCTTAGGGTGATTACAGATCAGATTGTAAGTGAGGTCATTTATGATGACAAAACAGGAAAAGCCACTGGCGTTAGAGTAATAGACCAGAACACCAAAGAGCAAACAGAATTCTACGCAAAAGTAATTTTCCTATGTGCTTCGGCCATTGCTTCTGCAGCCATTTTAATGCAATCGAAAAGTGAGCGCTTCCCAAATGGACTGGGCAATGATAGCGGTGAATTAGGACATAATATTATGGACCATCACCTTGGCGTTGGCGCAAGTGCTAAAGTGGAGGGGTATGAGGATAAATATTACAAAGGCAGAAGGCCGAATGGCTTGTACATTCCTCGGTTTAGAAATTTAGGAGGAGGTTCCGATGTAAAAAACTTCGTTAGAGGGTATGGTTATCAGGGCAGTGCTTCCCGCCAAGGATGGGGTAGAAACATAGCCGAAATGAATAATAAAAGGGTTGGGGGAGCAGTAAAAGATGCTTGGATGACACCTGGAGGCTGGACGATCGGCTTTATGGGTTTTGGCGAGACCCTTCCGCAGCATAAAAATCATATGCGATTAAATTACGAAAATCTTGATGCATGGGGTTTGCCACAAGTGATTTTTGATGCTGGAAATTTTCATGAGAATGAATATGAAATGCGGAAAGATATGGCCGCTTCAGGAAAAGAAATGTTAGAAGCGGCAGGTTTTAAAAATGTAGGAAGTTATGACAATGGGCCAAATATGGGCTTAGGTATTCATGAAATGGGCACGGCCAGAATGGGGCACGACCCTAAAACTTCGGTACTCAATAAATGGAACCAAGTGCATGCCTGTAAGAATGTATTCGTCACCGATGGTTCTTTCATGACCTCATCGGCATGCCATAATCCGTCTTTGGGGTATATGGCCTTTACCGCTAGGGCCGCTAATTACGCTGTAGATCAAATCGAAAAAGGAAATCTATAAACCATGGAAAGAAGAGAAGCATTAAAAAACTTAGGATTCGGATCGATGGCTTTGTTTACCTCAACAGTTTTTTTTGGAGCGCTGCAAGGTTGTGCTTCTGCCACCGAAGTGGACTGGGAGCCTGCCTACTTAAGCTCAGAAGAGGTAAGCCAACTTGGGAAAATTTGCGAGGGAATTATGCCTAAAACAAGCACGCCAGGGGCTATCGAAGCGGGTGTGCCTAGTCATTTAGATTCCGCTTTAGCGAATATTTACAAAGACCGAGAGGCAGAGTATTTCAAAAGAGGGCTCAATGTTTTTGTTGCCAATTTTGACGCAAATCAGGAAGTGAGTTTTGATAAAGCCACCATCGAACAAATGACGGATGTGATTAGCAGCTACTTTGATAAATACGAGGCAGATAAAGATATCCTCAGAAACTATCGAGCCGAATTCAGAAAGGAAGGAGTGAAGGACGATGTTTTTGTTGAAACCTATTTTGTGACCAACGTGGTTGATTCTACCATATGGAGTTATTTTTCTTCAGAATTAGTAGGAAAAGAGGTGATGGCATACGACCCTATCCCTATGAAGTATGAGGGCTGTATTCCTTATGAACCTGGCCAAAAAGCTTGGTCGAATGTTTAAGAATTCAATTCCGCTCTTTTAGAGTGGAATTTTTTTGTTCAATTAAAGTTCAATTACTTCGTTTTGAATGGCCCATTTTACAAGCCCCACAGAATTTTTGAGTTCTAGCTTGAGCATAATATTCCCTCGGTGACTTTCAACTGTGTGGGTGCTAATGGAAAGTTCGTCTGCAATTTCTGTTGTGGTTTTTTCCTGACAGATCAGTTGAATGATCTGAATTTCGCGTTTGGTTAGTAGGTCCTTTTTTGAAAAACTGCTCGATGACTTTTTGTTATCGGCATCAAAAAAGGTAGACATCAGCATGGGGTCAAAAAAATTTCTTCCTTCCATCACTTCCGAGATGGCTTTGAGGATATTCACTTTACTCGAATTTTTTAGGAGGAAGCCAAATGCTCCATTTTTGATCATGCGTTTGGCAAGTCTGGGGTTATCATGCATACTCAAGGCAATCACTCGGATTTTTGGATAGTGTTTGTTGAGGTATGCTGTGCACTCTAAGCCATCCATTTCGGGCATATTGATGTCCATCAATACTAAGTCGACAGCCTGAGATTCGACTTTGGTAATTACCTCTTTGCCATTTGATGCCCCTCCTATAAACTCAAGGTGATCAGTGGTGCTGATGATGGCCTCTAAGCCATCAATAATTACTTGATGATCGTCTGCTACTAAAACTTTAATCTTATCCATGCTGCAATGGGATGTTTATTCTGAAGCTTACGCCTTTTCCATCTATGCTATCAAATGTGAGCCTCCCTTTCAAAATATCGATTCGCGAAGCGATGCTCTTGAGGCCCAATCCATTCTTAACATTCGTTTTGTCAAAGCCAATTCCGTTGTCTTTGTATTCAATTATATATTCTTCCTTCAGTTTTTTCATTTCAACTTGAATGCTAGAGGCTTGGGCATACTTGAGCGTGTTGTTCACTAATTCCTGAATCACTCGATAAATAAGTACCTCACTGGATTCTTCAAAATCGCCATGTTCATAACTCAGTTTTTCTTTAATTTCTATTTGAGTAGATGCTGTTACATTATCAAAAAGATCTAGCATAGCCTCTTCTAAGCCCAATTTGCTTAAGCTGGCGGGTACCATATTGTGCGAAATTCTGCGTACTTCAGAACAGGCATTATCAATTTGACCCAACGAACTTTGAAAGGCTTCTTTGTCCTCTACCTTGTCTTCAAAGTTACTCAAGCGCATTTTTACACTGGTAAGTAGAACACCAATTCCGTCATGTAAATCTTTGGCTACCCGCTTTCTTTCATTCTCTTCACCCAAAATCATCGCCCTTAAGTTTTCCAACTTTTTGCGTTGAATTGTTCTTGAGAAAAGGAGGTAGCTAATGATTAAAAGCATAATTAAGCCAACCGCAATTCCGCCAAAAATTTTGGCCCTTTGGGTAGCCCAAACAGCTGTTTCTTCAGCCTCGTCCAGTTGTTTATCGGTTCTGTAATCTTCAGTAATTTTGGCCACAGATTCTGTCCTTTGATTTGCTAAAAAGCCTACCACCGTGTCGTAACGAAGCTTTTGATAGGATAGTGCCTTTTGATAATCTTCTAGACCTTCATAGGCTTGGGATAACCGCGAATAGACTGCCATATATTTTTGCCAATCTCCGTTAGATTTAAGCAATTTGATATTATTCTCCAAGAGCGGAATGGCTTCAGAAAAACGTTGTTCGCTTATCATGGCTTGGGCTATTGAATTTGCTGTGTTGATTTGGGAAATAACCTGATGGGTCTGGTCATAAATAGTTTTAGCTTTCTGCAAAAAGTAGATGGCGCTATCACTATTGTCCAAGATAACGTAGGCCGAGCCCATCATATAATTTATGTTCGCGATAAAGGTTGCATCAGTATCACTTTCTATCAAGGAAATGGCCTTACGGTAGTTTTTTATTGCTTCATTACTTCTTTGTGTTTTGAAGAGTAGGTTACCGATAGAGTAGTAAGATTTTAGCATGTCAGCGTCAATGCCGTTTTTTTCTCGGATCCTTCTGGCGCGGTTGAAAAAATCAAGGGCTTGGTTGTTCTCTTGAAGGTTAAGGTAAATAGTGCCTATGTTGTCCAAAACGTCCCCTTCTATTTTTGCATATTGAATTTCGTTTTCAATATCCTTAAGCAGCGATGTATAGACTGATACCGCACTATCATAATTGGACACAATAGTTAAATAACGGCCTTTGATTTTTTGGTAATTTACTCTGTCATTTTTCTCGAGTGAGATTCCATCAAGCTTACTCAAATAATATACTGCCGAGTCAATATCTGTGAGCACTAGTGTTTCTGCCAATTCAATAGCAGTGCTAGGTTTATTATGTTGAACATATGCTTGCTTAAGGCTATCGATTTTTGACGATTGCCCGAAAGTAAAATAAGGTGTTATCAACAAAGTGATTACACCTATTAGTACAACAATTATAGACCTAAGCATTAAGTAGTCGGTGGTGGAATTGTAGTATCACACTCTTTAGTAAAGAACTCAGGCATAAATGCCAAGGTAGAGTCGCCTGCTAGTGGGAGCCTGTTGTCTCTGTTGGCTAAATTGTATTCAATTTTATCTGACTCGCTGATCTTCATATTGAACTTGAGTGTTTTACTTCCAAGCTTCACATTGAAATAATAAGTTGCTCTTATGACAGAATAGCCGACATCTTTTTTGAAGTTCGATTTAAAAGTTAAGGTTGAATTTGGTGGCATTTTGTCAAAAACATGGCCGTTTTCGAAGCCGCCTTGGCTATAAACATTCAGGTTTTTGAAGATGTATAGAAAGTGCATTGGAATATAAACTTCCTTCCCAATGACGGGTCTGTTGGGCGCAAAAATAATAAAAGGCATGTGGGTAATAACATCCTTGGGTAGACCTATGAATGTTTCCATTTCATAGCCCATTGGGATCTTTGTTGTTTTTGGATCTTTCATGTTGAATTGTTTTGATTGATTTTGAATGCTTCAAGGAATGTTTCTTACAAAATATGCATCCATATACTTTGTCATAGATACAAGATAAAACCATTCCTGATCACAATATAAACTTCGTCTGGCGGAAAACCACTAGTTTTTTTTTCAGTCTAAAACCTTGAGAGAACTGGGCGGTAGTTTGATGTACTTTGACTTGACTAAAAACAGAGACTTATGCATCACCTAGAACTACGTCTGGATTTCACGGCTAGGGAATTCGAGATCATTAACCTTCTGGCTGAAGGGAATAGCGCAAAAGAAATTGCTGACGAGTTATTTGTGTCAATTGATACAGTGAAAACTCACAGAAAAAATATTTTAAGAAAATCAGAAGCACGAAATACAACGGATTTAGTTGTGAGGTGTATTCGTACAGGGATAATTCAATAATTGCATCATGACAGAATCACATACAATTTTTACCACTAAGAAAGATGGAGATCGTCAGGTTATAAAGGAGTTAAATAGACAACATTTTCCGTTTGGGAGTATACTAAAAATCATTAACACCCATTTTGAACTGCTTTTATTTATTACCGTTCTCGTCTCAATCTTGGTTAAATCAATTTTTTAAAGAAAACTATTCTTAGTAGTGTGAGAGTAGGGAGTCGAGGTGTTTGACAGGACATCCTCAACCAGTCAACCAGAGGGCATTTTCTACCGAAGATGCCCTCAATTTTTACAACTCCCTCAACCAAATGTTTCGGAATCTTACTGGATTTCCGTGGTCTTGAAGAATAATGGCGCCATCGCCATGGGCGGAATTTTTAGGGAAACCAATGTATTCTGTGGTGCCCAAAAGTCTTTGGTGGTTTTGAATGACAACTCCATTGTGGATAACGGTTACATAACCATCGGCTACTTTAATCCCATCCTTATTGAACTGCGGAGCTTTATAGATGATGTCATAAACATTCCATTCACCTGGTGCAGCGGTAGCATTGACTAGCGGAATGCTTTGCTTGTAGATAGAACCCGCTTGTCCATTCGAGTAGGTTTTGCTTACATAACTGTCTAAAATTTGCACTTCATAGCGCTCTTGTAAGAAAACGCCTGAGTTTCCTCGGCCTTGGCCTTCGCCTACAATTTCCGTTGGAGCACTCCACTCAATGTGTAGCTGAATATCGCCAAAGGTTTTTTTAGTCATGATATCGCCAGTACCTCTAGCTACTTCCATGTAACCGTTTTCTACTTTCCAGCCTGCAGGTTTGTCTTCGTTACGAGATTTCCATGCATTGAGGTTTGAGCCGTCAAAAAGTACAACAGCATCGGAAGGGGCACCTCCATTTTTTGCTGGATTAACTTTTTGAGGAACGGGTTCCCACACTTCTGTCGCTTCTGGATTAGTGATCTGTGCAGAAGCCGACATTTGTGTCAGTAAAAAGATAATCACTGCAAGGGCATGTGTTCCTACAAATGCTTTGGTAATCCATTTTTGTGAAAAAGCCAAAATAGGATAAGGAGCGTTGGTTTGGGTTCTTTTCATGTTAGTCTAGGCCTAATAGTTTTTTAAATTCTTCATCGTTAATTCCAGAATCTGCGAAATCATCAAAGTTTTTTTCTGTGGCTTCAATAATGAATTGATCAATATATTGAGCACCTTCTCTTGCACCTTGCTCAGGCGATTTAATGCAGCATTCCCATTCTAATACTGCCCAGCCATCATAGCCATGTTGGGTTAGTTTTGAGAAAATGCTTTGGAAATCTACTTGGCCATCGCCAATAGAACGGAATCGTCCTGGGCGTTCTCTCCAATCTTGATAACCGCCATATACTCCCGATTTCCCTGTTGGGTTAAACTCGGCATCCTTCACATGGAACATACCAATGAACTCATGGTAGTGATCGATGTAAGTGAGATAATCCAATTGCTGAAGCACAAAATGGGAGGGGTCGTAAAGCATTTTTACACGGTTGTGTTTTCCGGTAGCCTCATAAAACATTTCAAAGCTGATGCCATCGTGAAGATCTTCGCCAGCATGTACTTCATAGCAAAGGTCTACTCCGTTTTCATCAAAATGATTGAGGATAGGCAGCCATCGGTTGGCGAGTTCAGCAAACCCTTTTTCGATTAAGCCTGCAGGACGTTGCGGCCAATTATAGAAATAGGGCCAAAGCAATGCGCCTGAAAACGAAGCATGAACTTTTAATCCCAAATTCTTAGAAGCGACAGCCGCTTTTTTTACTTGATCTATGGCCCAAAGGTTTCGCTGTTTGGCGTTCATTCCTTTTGGTGCAAAACCTTTAAAAAGTTCTTCATAAGCAGGGTGAACTGCTACTAGTTGTCCTTGCAGGTGGGTAGAAAGTTCACTGACTTCTAAACCATGATTGGCCAAAGTACCTTTCAACTCATCACAATAAGTTTTACTTTCGGCAGCTTTGTCTAGGTCAATCAGGCGGGAATCCCAAGTAGGGATTTGCACGGCTTTATAACCCAAATCACTAGCCCATTTCGCAATACTATCTAAAGAATTGAAAGGGGCTTTATCGTCTGCAAATTGTGCCAAAAAAATGGCTGGTCCTTTAATTGTCTTCATGCTCATCCACTATTTCTATCCAACTGTTTCCGTTTTGGGTAGATTCCAAAACCGCTTCAATAAATTTCATTCCTCTTACCCCATCATGAATGGTAGGAAAGGCGCCTTTCCTGTATTCTTCACCCCGAATGGCTTTGGCCGCTCCGTTGTAAATATTGGCCATAGAATCAAAAATCCCTTCTGGATGGCCAGGTGCCATTTTTGTGCTTTCTTTAGCGAAATCACTATTATAAACATGGCCCGGTTTAAAAACCTGAACGGGCGTATCCTCTTGTAAAAAATAAAGGAAGTTCGGATTTTCTTGTTCCCATTTCAGCGCTCCTGTTCTACCATAAACCGCAATTTTGAGATTGTTTTCTTCCCCCGTAGCAATTTGACTAGCCCTAACAATACCTCGAATTCCATTTTCAAAACGCAATAAAGCCGTTCCATCAATGTCTAATGCGTTGTCATCGTATAGCGTGCTCAAGTCTGAGAGTACTTTGGTGG
Source organism: Roseivirga echinicomitans (assembly GCF_001592935.1). GTDB lineage: Bacteria > Bacteroidota > Bacteroidia > Cytophagales > Cyclobacteriaceae > Roseivirga > Roseivirga echinicomitans. The sequence goes on along the minus strand of NZ_LRDB01000023.1, from coordinate 333,086 downwards.
TTTTTAAACCTGTGGTGTACTCAATCATGTTAAATGCATGCACTCCAATATCACCCATACAACAGCTTTGTCCTGCTTTTTCGGGATCTAATCGCCAAACGCTTTTACGCTTTTCCTTGTCGTGAATGATTGGGTTAATCCAACCTTGGTAATATTGCGCATCTACTTTTTGAATGTCGCCAATCATGCCTTCAGCAATCATGGTTTTCATTTGGCGTACCATGGGGTAGCCCGTATAAGTATGTGTTAAGGCAAAAACTACTTTATGTTTGGTTACTAATTGCTCTAACTCTATGGCTTCAGCAGTAGTGTTGGTAACTGGCTTTTCACAAATTACATGAAAGCCCGCTTCAATTAATTGCTTGGCCATGGTGTAGTGAAGGAAGTTGGGTGTGACAATCACAACCACTTCAATTCTCTCCGACTTTGGTAAGTTATTTTCACCTGCTATAAAAGCATCAATGGTCGCATAGGTTCTAGAAAGATCGAGGTCTAGTGTATTCGCGAAATCAAGTGCTTTCTGATGGTCAGTATCGAAAGCGCCACCGACTAGGGTGTACTTCTCACCCATATAGGCGGCAATTCGGTGTACTACCCCAATAAAGGAGCTACTACCGCCCCCAATCATCCCTAGCTTAATTTTGTTTTGACTCATTTTTCTTCGTAGTGTATTTCTTCGTTTTTAAAAGTGGCTGCAAAAATTAAGAATACCAATACTGCGAACCCTGCTGGTAATAACCAGATATTCTTCCACTCATGAACATCACCAACGGTATAGAATTCAGAGATTTGACCAGCCACCCAAAAGCCGATTAACATACCAACACCATAAGTGGCCAAGGTAATTAGGCCTTGTGCAGAACTCTTGAATTTCTCACCTGCTTTTGAATCGGTATAAATCTGCCCCGAAACAAAGAAGAAGTCGTAGCAAATACCATGTAATGCAATTCCAGTAATCAGCATCACAACGAGTTCGTCCGAGTTACCAAAAGCAAACAGCACATAGCGGAGTGCCCAGGCTAACATTCCGAAAAGGAGGGTTTTTTTGATACCGTATTTCTTAAGAAAAATAGGAAGCAGGAGCATAAACAACACTTCTGAGATTTGTCCGATGGTCATTTTTCCCGTTGGATTACTTACTCCAATCTCAGCCAAAAATGGGTTGGCGTTTTGATAGTAGAAGGCCAGTGGGATGCAGATAAGCACAGATGAAAAGAAGAATACAGCAAAGTTTTTATTCGTTAAAAGCTTGAGTGCATCTAGTCCTAATATTTCTTTAAGAGTTATTTTCTCTCCTTTTACTACACTTGGAGGGGTTTTAGGTAAAGTGAAACTAAAGAATCCTAAAATTGCCGATGCAATTGCGGTCATTAGGAAAGTGTTTTTCAGCATACCCGAAGCAATAGACTCTTGTGAGTCCCACGAGAAAATAAAGCTGATTACTAGACCCGCTAGAATCCACCCAATTGTTCCCCAAACTCTAATTCTTGAAAATTGCTTTGAAGGGTCACTCATGGTTCTGAATGCCACTGAATTCACTAAAGCCAATGTGGGCATATATAAGACCATGTAACCGAGTACATAAGGGTAGAAAACCTCGAATTCGGTGGTTTCTGCCATTAAATACATTAATACGGCTCCGGCAAGATGCAGAATACCAAGAATTTTTTCAGCGTTAAAATAACGATCGGCAATTAAGCCAATGATGAAGGGGGCAATGATTGCTCCCCAAGATTGAGTTGAAAAAGCTTGGGCAATTTGACCATCTGTGGCATTAATGTTATTGCCTAAAAAAGTGCCAAGGGTAACAAACCAGCCACCCCAGATAAAAAATTGTAGAAACATCATTATGCTGAGGCGCGTGGTGATGCCAGAATTGGTTGCATTCATAGTCAGTATATTAGATTGAGTAGTACAAGGTATTAATCTTTCGATAAATCTTTGATGAGCACTTTCCTGAATTGAATCGGGTGACTTTCGCTTTGAAGCCCGATGTAACCCTTGGTCAGTGGAGTGCCATTTACTTTCACTTCTGGTTTAAAGCCAGAAACCATTCCATCGCCCACAACAGGTTTGGAGTAATGAATCACGGTGTCGCCTTCCACAATATGCGCAATGTATTCATCGCCCATCACCAACAAATCAATGCTAACCCATTGGTCGCCATCGAACGTAGGTCCTTCAATGGTCTGGCAATGTTGTGCAATCAGCTTGCCGTCCATTTCTACATGAGTACCGGGGGTACAAAGGTTGCCGGTTGGACGAGGGCCGTTGCCTAAGCCACCTAAAAACTGGGCTTCTAGAGAAATCGGGAAATCCTGATTGAGGCCCATACTTTCAGCAGATTGAGAATGAAGCATAACTCCACTATTTCTTGTAGCCCAACCTTCTCCGCCATTGGCTTGCTCGCCAATAAATCGGTATTCAATGTGTAATAAATATTCTGAAAAGGGTTTCTCATAAATGAGTATGCCAAAACGGTTGTTGAAGGTGTCATATTCGTCATAGCCTACGGTGATCATTCCGTCTTCTACCCTAAAAGTATTTCCGAAATTGTCACCAGCCTCATAGCCTCGGATTTTGGGTGTCCAGCCTGCTAAGTCCTTGCCGTTAAATAATTCGATCCATTCGTCTTCCTTTTGGCAAGAAGAGCTAATGAAAATAATGGCCAGTAGTAGTGTTAGTTTGGAGTGCTTCACATCAAAAAATTAAGCCAATAAGTTAATGATTTTCTACACCATTTCAACTGAATGTTATCCGTTCAGAATGGCGTTTGCCATAATTAAATCTTCTGCGGTAGTGATTTTGATGTTCTTGTAGTCTCCCTCAATCAAATTAATTTTTTCACCCATGCGCTCTAATACTGAGGCGTCATCGGTAAATGCATGGTCTTCTTTTACTTCAAAGGCCTTTTTAATGAGTTCGATTTGAAAAGTTTGAGGGGTTTGAATGAGTTGGTATTGGTTTCTGTCAACCACTTTGTTGTTGTCGCCCTCTATAAATCGAATGGAGTCTTTTAGCAGAACACTGGTTACTGCATTTCCTTTTTCTGCGGCTACTTTAAAAGATTCTTTAATGATTTCGGTGGAAACAAAAGGGCGGACTCCATCATGAATCGCTACCAAGCCATTGCCATGAATCGCGTTGAGTCCATTTTTTACTGATTGAAAACGGCTATTGCCACCATTGACGATTTGGTGCTTGATGGTAAATTTATGCTTTTCACAAAGCCCTCTCCAAAAGGGAACTTGAATTTCGGGCAGGACTAAAATCAGCTTTAAACTTGCAAAGGCCGAAACGTATGCTTCTATGGTATGCATCAGAATGGGCTTGCCGCCAATTTCAATAAACTGCTTAGGAATATCAGACTTCATTCGGGTACCACTCCCTCCAGCTACTATGATGGCGTATTTTTGCATATTCTAAATTTACGAAAACGAATTAATTGCTCATTACCTCAGAAATGTTTATCTCTGTATCAATGGGTTTATTCAAGGGCAGAATTTAGTGAATATGATTACAGATAAAAAACTTCGACAATTACTTTTAGAGAAAAGCCAAAAGAGCAAATGGCCTTTGCAATTGGCGATGTTCACCATTGTGTTTGCGTTTATATTGGCGTTTATAGAATTTGCCACTTATGGATTTACTATGGAAGGGCACACGAGTAACGATTTGTTGAAGGTTATGGCTAGGGGAGCAGTTGTGGCTTTTCTTATGACAGTGGTTCGCTTTGCCAGAACCAATTACCTACTCAAGAAATACAAAGTTGAGTTGGACGCCTTTGAAAAAAAGCAAGCCGAAGTCGACAAGCTCTTCTAATAACAGAAAAGCCTTCCCCAGTATAATACCAGAGAAGGCCTTTGTCTAAAGTCTATTATCTAAACTCTAATTTCTACACATTAGATAATCAACATGGCATCGCCATAGCTGAAGAATCTGTATCCTTCTTTTTGAGCTACTTTATAAGCATTCATTATTTTATCATAACCAGCAAAAGCGGCTGCTTGCATTAACAAAGTAGATTCTGGCAAATGGAAGTTTGTAATCAAAGCGTTACAGATTTTGAATTCATATTCAGGGAAAATGAATTTGTCAGTCCAAGCTTCGTTGGCTTTTAAACGGCCACCAGCAGAAACAGACGATTCCAAAGCACGCATTGAAGTTGTTCCAACTGAACATACTCTTTTCTTATTGTCTAAGGCTTTATTCACTGCATCGGCAGTAGATTGAATAATGGCGTAGTTTTCAGAATCCATTTTGTGTTTGGTCAGGTCTTCTACATCTACTTGACGGAAAGTACCTAAACCGATATGAAGTGTTACAGAAACGATGTCTATACCTTTAATCTCCATGCGCTTCATTACCTGCTTAGTGAAGTGCAAGCCAGCTACTGGAGCTGCTACGGCACCTATGTTCTTAGCATAAATGGTTTGAAAACGCTCTCTATCTTCTGGCTCTGTTTCTCTCGTGATTGTACGTGGAAGCGGAGTTTCACCTAAGGTGTCGATGGTTTTGTAAAATTCTTCATCAGTTCCGTCAAATAGGAAACGAATAGTTCTACCTCTTGACGTAGTGTTGTCGATTACTTCGGCAACCAATTCGCCTTCTCCAAAATAGAGCTTGTTACCCACTCTTATTTTTCTAGCAGGATCAACAAGAACATCCCAAAGGTGCATTTCTGGGTTCAGCTCTCTGAGCAAGAAAACCTCGATTTTAGCACCTGTTTTTTCCTTCTGGCCGTAAAGGCGCGCAGGGAAAACTTTGGTGTCGTTGTTCACCAGCACATCACCTTCTTCAAAATAATCTACAATATCCTTGAACATCTTGTGTTCGATCTCTCCGGTATCGCGATGCAAAACCATTAATTTTGACTCGTCTCTGTTTTCGGTAGGATACTTTGCAATCTTATCTTCAGAAAGCTCGAATTTAAATGCTGATAACTTCATTCTTTATTTACTAGCGTTAATTGCGTTTTTTCAAATAGCTGGCAAAGATAATAATAAATGACTGAGTGTCATAGGTGAGGGGAGTATATAATTGTCTAACCCCCAATAGCTTTTGATAATCTCATTTTAGAGGTAAAAGGTCTGGCCATTCAGGCGGACAAAAACCCGATCAAGAACAAGAATGATCTTTTTAACCAAAATGCATTGATAGCTGTTTACTTTTTTCGATTCTTTGCGTTTGTTAAGAAACTACAGAAGTCACTAATTTAAAATACGCAACACGTGGGAATGTTTTTAAAGCTACTTGGAGAAAGCATTAGGTTTGCTTGGCAAGTACTGTCAACCAACTTACTTAGAACAATGCTCTCCTTATTGGGGGTAACTATTGGTATCATGCTAATTATAGCGGTGTTTACTGTAGTGGACTCACTAGAGAAGAATATCAAAGACAGCTTTTCCTTTTTAGGGTCAAATGTGGTGACTGTTGATAAAATGAATTTTGTACAGCGAGATCCCAATGTTCCTTTTTATATCTATTTCAGAAGGCCTTCAAATACTTATGATGAGTTCGAATTCTTAAAATCGAACTTAAAGAACGCCAGTCATGTAGCTTTCTTTGGTACTCGAAGTAGCACCATGAAGTATAAAAGTAGTAGTATCAACAGTATTAACATCTATGGAATTAGTAACGAGTATAAAGATGTATATGAGGTTGATATTCTTAATGGTCGCTATTTTACAGCAAATGAGATTGAAAGCGGGCGAAACGTGGCTATTATTGGTGATGAGGTGGCTAAATCCTTATTTCCCTTTGAATCTCCAATTGGTAAAAGCATTACGAGCCGAGGTCAGAAATTGGTGGTTATTGGTGTATTGGCCAAAGAAGGAAAAAGTCTTTTAGGTACGCCAAGTAGTGACGAAAGAATCTATATTCCCTATAAAATGTTCACTAAGATGTTTTATGTGGGCAGGTTTGGTGTGAGTCCTTCGATTGCCGCTAAAGGTTATGTAGAAGATATTGGCTTGGTGGAACTTCAAAATGAAATGGAGGGAATGCTGAGAAAAGTAAGGGGGCTGAAGCCAAAAGAAGAATCAAACTTTGCCTTGAACCGACCAGAGGCTATTGCGGATGCTATCGGGCAAGTATTTGATATTGTTGGCTACGCAGGTTGGATTATCGGTGGGTTTTCAATTCTAGTAGGAGGTTTCGGTATTATGAACATTATGTTCGTTTCGGTACAAGAGAGAACCAAGATCATCGGAATTCAAAAATCACTAGGAGCTAAGAACTACTTTATACTTTTTCAATTTCTATTCGAGGCCATCTTCCTCTGCCTTATTGGGGGAGCAACTGGAGTTTTGATTGTGTATTTCCTCACATTTATTCCAGCAGGCGGACTTGAGATTTCGCTGAGTATGAAAAATATATTGCTTGGTGTAGTAGTATCGTCTGTGATTGGTGTGGTTTCTGGAATAGTGCCATCTGCCAAAGCAGCTCGATTAGATCCAGTGGAGGCCATGAGGGCGGGTTAATTACTCCGTACTAAGACATAAAAAAAGGCCGAATTGCATGATGCGATTCGGCCTTTTTACTTTTTAACGGGGCTTATTTTTTTGCTGGTTTTTCTTCAGCTACATCTTCACCATTAATTCTGGCTTTGATTTTTCTTTCCAACTCGTCCATTAATTCTGGATTATCCTCAATTAAGGATTTAACAGAATCACGACCCTGACCAAGCTTTTCGCCATTGTAGGAGAACCAAGAGCCTGCCTTTTTCACAATCTCCATTTCAACACCAATGTCGATTATTTCACCAGCCTTAGAAATTCCTTGACCATACATGATATCGAACTCAACTACTTTGAACGGAGGTGCTACTTTGTTCTTCACTACCTTAACCCTGGTTCTGTTACCTAGAATATTGTCGGCACTTTCTTTAATCTGCCCAATTCTTCTAATATCAAGCCTTACAGAGGCGTAGAATTTTAGTGCGTTACCACCCGTAGTCGTTTCTGGGTTTCCGAACATTACACCAATTTTTTCTCTCAACTGGTTAATGAAAATACAGCAACAACCTGTTTTGTTAATTGCTCCAGTTAATTTTCTCAAGGCTTGAGACATCAATCTGGCTTGTAGCCCCATCTTGCTATCACCCATTTCTCCTTCAAGCTCCGCTTTAGGAACTAAGGCGGCTACGGAGTCAATAACAATAATATCTATGGCTCCAGAGCGAATAAGATGCTCAGCGATCTCTAAGGCTTGCTCACCGTTGTCTGGTTGAGAGATGAGTAAGTTTTCAGTGTCAATACCTAGCTTTTCAGCATATCCTTTATCAAATGCATGTTCCGCATCAATAAAAGCGGCCAACCCTCCCTTTTTTTGTGCTTCTGCAATACAATGCATAGAGAGGGTAGTTTTACCAGAAGATTCTGGGCCATATATTTCAACGACTCTTCCGCGAGGAATTCCACCAATTCCTAAGGCGATATCTAATCCCAAAGAACCGGTTGAGATAGAAGGCAAATCAACCACCTTATCATCGCTCAGTTTCATTACGGCACCCTTGCCGTATGACTTTTCGAGTTTATCTATGGTTAATTGTAATGCTTTTAATTTTTCAGACTTATCACTCATTATTGATTGGGTATTTTGTTCAGAATAGTTTGTGAAGATAGTGGGAATGGTTTCAATTCACAACTCAACTTTTCAATAAATAAGGCTTATTTTCGTGTGAATATTTGGTATGAAGAAGTGGTTAAAAAGGATTGGTTTAGGAGTGGTCGCACTGATCATCGTCTTTTGCATATGGAACTTCCAGTTGATCAGATATGGCTTATTTCAACTGAAAGGGCAATTACATGTAGTGAATAATACGGTTCCGCTAGATGAGTTTATTGCTAATCCATCTACTCCAGACTCGCTTAGGCAAAAGGCACTTTTGGTAAATCAAATCAGATCTTTTGCTTTCGATTCGCTTGGGGTTAATTACTCTGAAAATTACACTGAGATATTTGATCAGCAAGGTAAAGCATCCATGTATGTGGTGACGGCCTGCGACCCCTACAGCTTCACTCCTAAAACCTGGAAGTTCCCAATTGTAGGTAGTTTTCCCTATAAAGGATTTTTCGATCGGCAAAAGGCGGTGGACTTGGCCAATGAAATTAAAGCGAAAGATAGTTTAGATGTAGGGCTAAGAACTGCTGGGGGCTGGTCTACTTTGGGTTGGTTCAAAGATCCTATTCTTTCCAATATGCTGAATCGCTCTGAAGGAGATTTGGCAAGCTTATTAATTCATGAACTTACGCACGGCACTTTATTCGTGAAAGACTCAGTTACCTTCAATGAAAATTTGGCTTCGTTTATTGGCGACAGGGGAGCCGTTATGTATCTCAGTTCTAAATATGGAGAAGGTGCTCCAGAAGTGCTTCAATACCAAAGTGAAATTGCAGACGAAGAACTCTTCAAAGCCTATATTCTAGAGGCTGCTAAATCGTTAGATTCGCTTTATACTTCCGTGAAGGATTTGCCAATAGCGGAGAAAAAGGAATTGAAGAAAAATAAAATTGATCAGATCAGAACGGACTTTGGTTTGCTAGATTTCAAGTCGGAAGTGTATAAAGATTTTTTTGAGACTTATGTCCCGAATAATACGTTTTTTATGTCTTATTTAAGGTATAATTCACAGCAACAAGTGTTGCGGGACGAATTAAACTTGAAGTATCAAGGTGATTTAAGACGTTATCTTGAGTACCTTAAATCAAAGTATCCTTCACTATAATCTGAGTTTTTGGTATGGCGTTTGTCAAAGGGAGTATAAAAAATGGAATGAAGCACTTACTCCTCATATTTTTCTTAACGACTCTTTCTTTAGAAATGACCGCTCAAGGTTATCTGCTAGCCAAGGAAAGGCCCTTTAATCCGGGTGAAGAAATTGAGTTAAAAGCGACCGTTGGTTTTATAAAAGCTGCAGAAGCTCAGTTGAAGATTAGTGACATTATCTATACCATGAAAGGCAGGCCGACATTCAAAATCGATGTCTTTGCAAACACATCAGGACTTTTTGATTTCTTTTCGCCAGTGAGAGATAACTGGGGTACTTATTTTGATACAACACGTAATGTGCCTCATCAATTCTATCGCTTTATTTCTGAAGGTCGATTCCGTAAAAATGAAATCCTTTATTTCGATCAGAGTGATAAGAGAGTGACTGTGGCCAAGCTTGAGAAAGAGAACAGGCAACTCAAAGAAAAAATTGAGCATGATATGACCACCAACGAAATGCAGGACATGGTGAGTGGTTACTATTATTTGCGGATGATTGATTTCGATAAAATTAAGGTCGGTGAGATTATCACCATCAATACCTTTTTTGATGACAAGGAAAAGCCCTTTAGTATTAAGTTTATGGGTAGGGAAGTAGTGAAAACTAAACTGGGAAAGGTGAATGCTTTGATTCTGGTTCCGATTATGAAAAAGGACGGTCTTTTTGAAGAAGATAACACTTTAAAGGTGTGGTTGTCGGACGACCTAAATAAGATCCCTTTAAAGTTTCAAGCCAAAATATTTGTCGGCTATTTAGAAGTTGACGTCAAGAGTGTAAAGAACCTGCGACATCCGTTGTCGATTGTTCAGTAAATCTGCTTTTTTTAAGATTGGGCTCTTAAATTTTAGATATATTTGCCCATATCGAACCGAGGTAAATACTAATTTTTGAATTATGGGTGCTAAGCAAAACCACCGAGTACTAGTGGTAGACGATGATCCGGATATCCTTGAACTACTTAAATACAACCTTGTAAAAGAGGGCTACGAAGTGAAAGTAGCTGAAGATGGCAAAAAAGGAGTGCAAATCGCAAAGGCATTTCAGCCAGAATTGGTTTTGTTAGACATTATGATGCCCCACCAAGATGGAGTAGAAACTTGCCGACAAATCAGGGAACTCCCTGAAATGGTGAATGCTCATATTACTTTCCTGACGGCTAGGGCTGAAGAATATTCTGAGGTGGCCGCATTTGATGCTGGTGCCGATGATTACATCACCAAGCCAATTAAGCCTCGCGCATTAATGAGCCGAATCAGTGCTCATTTCAGAAAAGAAAAGAAAGGAAAATCTACACCAAAAGTAACCGTTGGAGATCTTACGATTGACAAGACCAGTTACACGGTAACGATCCTTGACAACCAATTTACGCTTCCTAAAAAGGAGTTCGAATTGCTTTATTTCCTTGCTCAAAATCCTAACAAAGTTTTCAGTCGCGATGACTTATTGCAGAACATCTGGGGAACAGATGTGTATGTGTTGGCCAGAACTGTGGATGTTCACATCCGAAAGGTGCGCGAGAAAATAGGAGATGGATACATCACTACCGTCAAAGGGGTGGGCTATAAGTTTGAATCTAATTAACAATGCTTTTTAATTCCAAGGCAGTTGCATTGCTTTTGGCCTTTGTTGTAGGTCTTATTACCACAGCATTTCTGTCTTTGGTTTCAGAAGTACCAGTTCAGGCACTCATTATTGGGGGCCTGATTTCGTTTGCGGCCACTTATATTTTCACCTACGTTACTTTCGAATTTCTGGTATTTAAGGAAATCAGTAAGATTTATGAGGTGCTTAATAAAATCCGAAAGAAGAACTTTTCATTTATCGAAGAGGAAGAAGAGCGTAAACACCTTAATCCATTAAAAAGGATCAATCAGGAGATCTTCACCTATGCTATGGGTAGGCAAAGAGAGATTGAGGAACTTAAAAAAGTGGAAACTTTCCGAAGGGAGTTTTTAGCAGATGTAAGCCACGAATTAAAGACACCAGTGTTTGCTGCGCAGGGCTTTGTGCATACGCTTTTGGATGGTGCAATTGATGACAGCACAGTAAGAATCAAGTTTTTAAAAAGGGCAGCAAAAAGCTTGGACAGCCTAGACGCTCTGATTCATGACTTACTTACCCTTTCTCAAATTGAATTAGGAGAAACCAAAATGCACTTTGAACATTTTGACATCCTTGAAATGGCTTCTGAAGTATTAGATCAGTTTGAGAATAAGGTAGAAAGGAAGGGGCTGTATATTGGCTTCGACCAAGAGTACAACCATCCCATTTTCGTGTATGCCGATTCGGAGAAGATTTATCGAGTGTTGACTAACTTGGTGTCCAATGCCAATAAGTATACCGATGAGGGTGAGATAATCCTTGGTTTTAGTGTTTCCTCGGGCCATGTAACCGTGTCGGTGAGAGATACCGGAATGGGCATTCCCCCAGAAGATTTATCACGAGTTTTTGAACGCTTCTTTAGGGTGGAGAAAAGCCGATCTAAAGGCAGAAAAGGTGGAACGGGCCTAGGTTTGGCCATTGTGAAACACATTATGGAAGCCCATAATTCCAAAGTATCGGTGATAAGTACCTTTGGGAAGGGGTCTACATTCAGTTTTAAATTACCTTTGTCGAAAGAAGAAGATTTAGATTCGACAGAGGATGACGAATTTGAATCTGAGGATTAAGCCCATTACCCAGACTTTACCCATTCATGAAAATTATATTTGAAGATTTAATCTGCTACGAAAACGATCATTTTTTGGTGATTAATAAGCCTGCGCACATGGCTTCACTCGATGACCGAAATGACCCGAAAAATGTTCAAAAACTTGCTAAAGAGTATTCAGAACACCTTTCGGTTTGTCATAGATTAGATAAAGATACTTCCGGTTGTCTACTGTTGGCCAAAGGGCCCGAGGCCTACCGTCATGCCTCTATTCAGTTTGAAAAAAGGAACATCAACAAAGTTTACCATGCTTTTGTGGATGGGCTTACTGAGTTTAGAGAAGAACGAGTAGCGCTGTCCATTTTGCCTTTGGATAAGGGGATTGTGGTGATTAATAAAGAAAAGGGGAAAGAAGCCGAAACCTATTTCACAACACTTGAGAATTTTAAGGCTAATTCACTGATTGAGTGTAGACCTATCACTGGTCGAATGCACCAAATCAGAATTCACTTGGCTACTTTAAAGGCACCAATCATTAATGATGAAATGTATGGTGGAAAACCGTTATTTCTTTCGCAGCTCAAGAAAAAATTCAATTTGAAAAGAGAAGAGGAGGAAAGACCCGTGATCCAACGTTTTGCACTCCACGCTTACGCGCTCTCTTTCAATAATTTTTCTGAACAAATTACTGTAAAAGCAGATTACCCTAAGGATATGCAGGTGTTATACAAACACCTAAAGAAATACAGGTAACAGATGATTATGAAGTCAGGTTTTTATGCTTTCCTTCTTTTAGGTTTAAGCTTTTCTATTCAACTCTTCGGGCAAACACAAACAACACTTCAAGGCTACGTTTATTCGGCCAAAGACCAACAACCATTGATTGGCGCTACGGTGAGTTTGGCAGAAACCAGTTTGGGTGCTGTTACAGATGCGAATGGGTTCTTTAAAATTGAGAAGGTCCCCACACAAACCTATAAAGTAGAAGCGCGATTTGTAGGTTTCAAACCTCAGGTTAAATTCAATGTGATTGTCCGTTCTGCCGGTAATGCCGAATTGATTTTTGAGCTAGAAGAGATCGAGGATGAGTTGGGGGAAGTAGTCGTAACGGCCAGTCCTTTCCCCTCTAGAATAGAGAATCCGAACTCTATCCAGAGCCTTTCGAGAGAAGAAATAGCTACTTATCCTGGCGGAAATAACGATATCGCTAAAGTAGTTCAGTCTTTGCCTGGCGTTTCTGGTTCAGTAGGTTTTCGAAACGACATCATCATCAGAGGAGGAGCACCTAGCGAAAACGTGTATTATTTAGATGGAGTTGAGATTCCTAATATCAATCATTTTGCTACTCAAGGTAGTGCTGGTGGGCCAGTGGGTTTACTCAATGTATCGTTTATCGAAGATGTAACGTTGAGCACCAGCTCGTTTTCCGCCAAGTATGACAATGCCCTTTCTGGGGTCTTACAGTTTAATCAGCGTAACGGAAACTCACGTAACAGGAACCTCAATTTTAGACTTGGCGCCAGCGAAGCCGCACTGACTTTTGAAGGGCCTTTGGTTTTGCCTAAAGAAGACGAGCAAGCGAAAACTACCTTTATTATTTCTGCTAGAAGATCTTACCTACAGTTCCTTTTCAAATTGATTGACCTTCCGTTTTTACCAGACTACTGGGATTATCAATACAAGGTAGATCATAAGATTGATGATAAGAATGAGATCTCATTGATTGGAGTAGGCTCTATTGATGACTTCAGTGTAAACACTCCCGATGACATTACTGAAGAACAGCAAGCTACTTTAGATCAAATTGCCATTATCAAACAATGGACTTCCACATTGGGCTTCAGCTGGAGGCATAAGATGAACAATGGCTTTTTAAGGACAACCCTTAGTGCAAATGTGTTGAATAATGATTTTGTGAGGTATGAAGATAACATCAATGAAACTGGCTTGCTGTTCAGTAATAATTCTAGAGAATCCGAGCAAAAATTAAGGATTGAAGCCACTAAATTTTTGGGTGATTGGTCATTGTCTTTTGGCTTAAACCTTCAAAAGTCGGCTTATGAGAACACCACTTTTGATAACGATAATGGGCTTAATTTTAATTCTGAGATTGACTTTTTTAAGTATGGGCTTTTTATACAGGCTGCCAGAACATTCTTCGACAATAGGTTAGAAGCCTCATTTGGAATCAGGAATGATGCTGATTCATTTACCGATAATGGCTTTAATGACATCGCACACCTTTCTCCTCGGCTTTCCTTAGCTTATCGGTTGTCTGAAAAATTTACGCTTAATGCTGCTGCCGGTCGCTATTTTAAGATACCTCCATACACCATTTTGGGTTTCCAGAATAATGCAGGTGAGTTTGTGAACCAAGATGCCGATTACATTCGAACGGACCATTATGTATTGGGCTTAGAGTACTTGCCTAGGTTGTCTACCCGATTTACGATTGAAGGGTTCTACAAGCGCTATGCAAATTACCCTGTATCCATTAGGGACGGAGTTTCTTTGGCTAATTTAGGTGGTGATTTCGAAGTGTTTGGTAGCGAGAATATTTCTAGCATAGGGAAAGGACGTGCCTATGGAGCGGAGTTTTTATATCAGCAAAAGCTTAACAAACGATTCTACGGCATTTTGGCCTATACCCTTTTTTGGAGTGAATATACCGACTTGAATGATACAGGTTATCGCCCAGCCTTATGGGATAATCGTCATTTATTAACCTTCACGGGTGGTTATAAACTAAATAATAACTGGGAACTAGGGATTCGGAACCGTTTTCTGGGTAAAGCCCCTTTTGTTCCTGTGGATATTGAGGCTACCGAAGATTCATACCCAACCATAATTAATGACTATGATAGACTTGGGGATGAGCGCTTAAGAGCTTATAATTCTTTGGATATTAGGATTGATAAGAAATGGAACTACAGTAAATGGTCACTCAATTTGTACATTGAAGTGACCAACCTGCTGGGAAGTAAATTGCCCCGAGCACCTCAGTATGGCCTGGATCTAGATGATGATGGTGAAGTCACTATGCCACGAAATCTGATTGAAATTCCAGATACCAATAACGGCTCTACCATTCCGACCTTTGGTGTGGTGATAGATTTTTAACTTATTTCAACCCAATAATATAGATTTCGAATTTGGGGTTGGTGAGGTCTACCTTTTTTCTTCTTACTAGTTTCATGGTATATCCTGTAACTACAAGAATGCCTGCTGTAGTTGTTGTGCTGCGGTCTAATGAAAATTTTTGTCCATCTACTACAGTGTGATTGAACAAGTCAATGGCCATTAGTCCAATCCCTACAGTTGGTAAAAGGGTTTCGGATGCCCTCAAAAATTGTGAACGGTTAGATTCAGCACCTCTTACGTCAATCTCTGTAATTTGGCTCGTATGAAGAATGTTATTCTCTAAAACCAAAGTGCTGTCGGCAAATTCGGTAATTCGGTCGCTAAAGAAAACCTCTTGGCCTTTTTGTTTGTATACAATTTTAGAACCAGCAAAGTATTCGTATTTACGCATTGAACCCTTCTTTCTCACCACCAGATAGGTTTGAGAAAATGCTGCCTCAGATATAAATAAAAGGCAGAGTACAAAGAATGGCCATTTTGCTTTCATAGGCCTGCAATTAAAGAAAAAAACTGGTTAAGGAATGTTAAATTAAACCTTTAGGGTCCAATTAAATTTATCTTCTACCTTACCTGTTTTAATTCTATCTAGTTCGAAAAGTACTTTATTAGAAAATTCTCTTTCTTCTATTGGGCCCAAATCATAGACTTCATCTTCGAAGCCAATGCGAGCGATATGTGCAATAGTAGCGGCAGTACCAACCCCAAAAGCTTCTTGAAGCGTGCCGTTTTTAGCCGCCTCAACGATTTCTTTCACAGTTACCTTACGTTCTTCTATCTTCATGCCCCAATCGCGCGCTAAGGTCAATACGCTGTCTCTGGTGATTCCTTTTAGAATGGTTCCACTCGCAGGAGCAGTGATTATAGTATTATCAATAATGAACATTACGTTCATTGTGCCTGATTCTTCAATATATTGGTGTGTTTCAGCATCCGTCCAAATCAACTGGTCGAAACCTTGGGCTTTGGCCATTTTTGCCGGATAAAGGCTGGCAGCGTAGTTTCCACCTGCTTTGGCAAAACCAGTTCCTCCTTGGAAAGCTCTTGAAAACTTAGTCTCAATTTTCACATTGACTGGAGCAGAATAATAGGCACCCACTGGGCAAGTGATAATCATAAACTTGAAAGTATCGGAAGGTCTAATTCCAATGTATTCGTCCGTTGCAAAAATGAAAGGACGAATGTATAAAGAAGTGCCAGGTACTGAAGGCACCCATTGGCTATCAAGTTTGATTAGTGTTGTTAAGGCTTCCATGAAAAGCTCTTCTGGCAATTCAGGAATACACATTCTTTCGGCAGAAATATTTAACCTTTTGGCGTTGGCCTCTGGTCTGAAAAGTAATACTTCGCCATCTTCATTTTTGTAAGCTTTCATACCTTCAAATACCGTGATGGCATAATGCAAGGTATTATTTGCTGGACTTACTGAAATGTTCTGATAAGGTACAATTCTGAAATTTTTCCATTCTCCATCCCTATAATCAGCCTCAAACATATGATCAGAATAAATCTTCGCAAATGGGATATTGTGAACATCAAGGGTGCCAATGTTGGATTGACTTACCTTGTTTATGGAAATATCAATTGTATCTGTCATATACTAATGGTTAAGGGGAAATGAGATCAAATTTACGAAAATTCAAGGTTGGATCAAATAGGTTGAAACCGTGAAATGTTCTAATTACGGGCATTTGCAATTAGTTATACAGAATATTATTTCTTATAATTAATTATTGAAGAATATAATGTTGTTTAATTTCTCTGCATTCAAAAAGAAAGGTGTTTTTATCGAGTTTCTCGAAATGTGATTCTAAACCTCAAAATAAGTAAATACTTACTTATTTTTTCTAGGTTCCCACTTTACCTCTTCGATACCAAGCTCTTGTGCCATTTTTCTTCCCAACATAAAGAAGAAGTCTGAAAGACGATTAAGGTACTGAATCACTAAGCCATCCACTGGTGATTCGTCATTTAAGGCAATACAAATACGTTCGGCCCTGCGACAAACACAACGGGCAACATGGGCGAATGAAACTGATGGATGACCACCTGGTAGTATGAAGTTCTTTAATGGCTCAAGATATTTTTCCATCTCGTCCATTTCTTTTTCAAGTAACTCAATGTCGGAAGGAAGAAGGTCCGGCTTCACCACTTTGTCTTTTCCGGGCTCTGTCGCCAGTTCGGCCCCAAGGGTGAAAAGTCTGTCTTGAATTTCTTTAAGTAGATCCAGCCTCTTTTCATTCACAGGTTGGTCACGAAGTACTCCTAAAAATGAGTTGAGTTCGTCTACTGTTCCGTAAGCTTCGATTCGGAGGTGTGCCTTAGAAACACGAGCACCACCCAATAATGAGGTGGTGCCTGAATCTCCTGTTTTTGTATAAATCTTCAAATCTTCACCAAAATTAGTGTGCTGCCGCTGCTTCAGCTGCTGCTCTTTCAGCCGCTTCTTTTATAGGATTACCCCTGGTAGGGTTTTCGTTGATTGTATCGGTTTCAATCAAACCATCTCGCATTCTAACAATTCTGTGAGAATACTGAGCAATGTCATCTTCGTGTGTTACCATGATAATAGTGTTGCCTGAGTCGTGTAGTTTGGCAAACAAGTCCATAATATCATAAGAAGTTTTGGAATCAAGGTTACCAGTTGGCTCATCGGCCAAAAGGATTGAAGGATTGTTTACCAATGCTCTTGCAATTGCAACTCTTTGACGCTGACCACCTGAAAGTTCGTTAGGCCTGTGATGTGCTCTATCCTTCAATCCAACACCGTCTAAGGCTTGTAATGCTTTTTCTTCCCTTTCAGATTTGCTGTAGCCAGCATAAATCAAAGGAAGTGCAACGTTCTCTAATGAGCTTGCACGAGGCAAAAGGTTAAACGTTTGGAAAACGAAGCCAATTTCTTTGTTTCGAACTTCGGCCAATTCATTTTCAGTCATGTCACTCACATCCATTCCGTTCAGAACATAGCGTCCCCCAGAAGGTGTATCAAGACAGCCGATCATGTTCATCAAGGTAGATTTACCAGAACCAGACGGCCCCATGAAAGAAACATACTCTCCTTGTTTAATTTCAATAGTTACCGATTTCAGGGCGCGAATAGTTTCGCTTCCCATTTGATAAATTCTAGAAATATCTGTTGTACTGATTACTGTTTTCATATTCGTATGACGGATGTATGTTCAATAAAGTTTAAATCAAGACTAAAAAAATAATCAAAAGTTTAATCCCAGCTCAATAATTCATCGGAATCAACAAACAAAACAACGCAATCTAGAGCGGCTATCAATATTTATTCCTTGAGCGGATACTCAAATGGATTGAAGGGCTTATTGTCGAGTCAATTCAATCGTTCAGGTTAAGAGCCCTTTGCTGAATAAGCTTTTCTCTTTGCTCGAATTGTTTTTTGACTTTCTCAAATTCGTCTTTACTAGCAAAAGTTGATAATGTTTCTAAGGCCGAGTTCCCGAAAAATGAAAGTCCCACATCTAATGTCTGATAAATGTAGGCTTCATATAAAAGTACACTCCTTTTGTTTACCGTTACTGCTTGCTGAAGTAATTCGTAGATTTTTTCTGGAGTGGTATCCATTGCTTTGAGCGATTCTATCGCCTTAAGGGTTCCTGTCTGATCAAAAGCGTTTTCACTGGCCAAGTCGAATAGGAATTCTTTTTTTTCATCTTCAGATAAGTCGTCTTGCTGGTTTTCGAATTTCTTTAATTTCTGCTGAAGCCCAGTGGAGGGTTGGTCGATGGTTTTAGCAAGAAAGTCCGAATAGGTAGTGGCAATAATGTTTCGGTCGAAGTTATAAGATTGCGCTTCACCTAGAAATACAAAGCTGAGTTCATACGCCCCTTGTTGATAAGCCCAAATGGCTTTCATATAGCTGTAAAGCCCAATGTTTTGGCCATATGAAGCAATGAGTTGGTCTAACAGATTAAAGGTGTCATTTACTTCTCCGGAATTGTAGAGCTGAATTGCCTTTCCTAACATTAAATAATCTTTAATCGCTACATTTCTAGGGTAGGCAAAATAGAAGTCGAAAACCTCGATAAGTGCTTTGTTGCTTGTACTCGAATTAAGTGCAGCATTGTACAAATAGTAAAGTTCATCAAGTAATAAGAAAGAGTCTGCAGCAATTTTTAGCTTTAATTCCGGCTGAATGTTTACGGCATTAGCAAATGCTTGTCGGTTCGTAAGGGTATGAAGATCTTCATATTTGGCAGTGCTTTGCAGTACTGAATCAATGTCGAGACTTGCTTTGAGCGATAAGTCTAAAGCCAGCAAGTTACTGGCAATGACAGAAGTTGATTGGTTTTGATAGGCCTTGTCCAGCAATAATAAAGCAGTATCTAAATGGGCAAATTCATAGTGAGCGATGGCCAAGTTGTTTAAGACTCTTTGGTCTTCCAATCTATTTTCTATTTCTTTTAAGGAAAGGAGCTTGTTAAAGAGTTGATCTTGATCGGAATAATATTGAGCAAGGGCCATTGCTGGTTTATGGTTTTCGCTCCTTAAGATAGATTCCTTAAACAATTTGGTGGCTTGAGCAGGGTTTCCGTTCGCCTTTTCAATCATGGCCAAGCCATAATTAGCCCTAACGCCATAGTAATCATAGAATAGGGATTGCTTATAATATTGCTCAGCTAAAAGATCGTTTCCAATTTTTTCAGACAATGCACCCAACGCATTGTATTGCCCAGCTTTTATCTGGTAGTAAGGTCTGTATTCCAAAAAGAACAATGTACCAATGAGTGAAAATATTACAGCAAGTCTGGCAGTTAATAATGGTGCCCTTTCTCCTCTAAAAAAGAATTTCCAAGCGGGCTTATTGGCCAGTAAGTCTGGTGTAAAGTTCATGAAACAATAGACATAATACAGGCCAGCAAAAGCCAAATGGGGGGCTACAATCACCATTTTAATGGCCGTGATTAGAGAATCGTTTGCGGTGATTTCAGCATAAGCTATTACGGCTAAGGTGATGGCTGCCAGAGCAGGGTAAAGCAAATTCTTAATTAATAAAAACGGTATTTGCGCTTCAACGACTTCCAGTTTGGTCTTTAGAACAAAATAGCCTGAAACAACGGATACCAATAAAATGGTGTAAGGATTAATCAGAATGATGTTTAATGAAATTTGTCCAGTGAGGTTTAAAAAAAGCAAGACAAGTACGAGGATGTATACTGCGCCAATGACTAGAAAGTGGGTTAAGGCATTTTTACCTGATGGCGCATTTTGAGTAGCAATTTTAAAGAGATAAAAGAAATTATCTCCAGCGACAAAGAAAATGAACAAAGCTGATAAAATAAGCGGAGCGAGTAGGCCGTAAGAAAGCCAAACAAATGTAGGGTGGGCAATAGGCGACAAATACAATACAGCCAAAGTGAAACCACCAAATAGGAGAAAAGATGCTGCTAACCTAACTTTAAAACTGGTGTTGGGTTTAATGCTTTGAAAATAATAACTCAAGAAGAGAAAGCTGCCAATGAATATGTACCCGAAAAACTGATCGTTTATGGCCAGTTCGTCTAAACCAAAGTTAATGGAGACAAACGCCATAATGCCTGCGCAGATTATATACCAGTAGCGCTCCAAGTACGTAATGGTTACTGTAATGACTACAAAACCGATGAGCGTAACTGCGAACAGTAAATATTCTGGCCATTCTAAAAACAGGTAACGCCCGGTTTTAAACTGCTGCCAGATTACAATCTGGTCAAGCTCAAAACCCATTGGTTTTCCGTTAATCGAAAAGTATTCTAAAAACAGGGGTGACTTAACGTATTCTGTGTCGATAACCCATGGTAAAACAAATTCATCTCCTATGAAAAAGGTAGATAGAAGTAGTATTCCTGCAATGGCTACTGTTAGCCAAGTGAAATGGCTAAAGTATTTAAAAAAAAGATGGTTTTTTTTATTTTCCAAGGATGCTATTTTAACACTTTGGGCACTTTGAAAAACTGAGCATCCATCACCGCAGCATTTTTTAGTGCTTGTTCTTGGCTAATGCTAATTTCAGCTTTGTCTTTTCTGAAAACGTTCACTTCTTCTGTCATGTGAGTTAGCGGCTCAACGCCTTCGGTATCCAACTCATCTAATTTCCCCACCCAAGTTAAAATTTCACTCATGTCATTCAAAAGCTGAGTTTCTTCTTCAGGCATAATGTTGAGTCGGGCCAAATGAGCCACTTGGTGCAATGTCTTTTTATCTACCTGCATGGTGTGTCAGTTTCAGTTCTTCTTCTATTACCGAACGTACTTTATCCTTCAATTCGTGTATTGCCAAATCATCGGTGCCGTTAGGCCAAATGGGTTTGTGCACTTTAAGCGAAATGGTGCCTCTGTGCATGATTAAAGGTTTTTTGTCCGGTAAAAGTAGATGATTGTTATGAATTGTTACCGGTACAACTGGTATTTGTTCCTCAATAGCTATTTTGAAACTCCCTTCCTTGAAACGAGCTAACTCTGGTGGGTTCTTGCTCATAATGCCACCTTCGGGAAAAAAGGCAATGCTGTAACCATTTTCAACAGCTTCCTTACACTTTACCCAACTGGCATGTCGGTCTCTTAAGCTATCGCGATCTACCAAAATATGGAGCTTGCTGTACATATAGCCCCATAATGGAATTTTCTTCAATGAACTCTTTCCAATGAATTTAAAGTTATGGTTGATGAGTCCCATGGTTGGGATGTCCAGAAAAGAGAAGTGATTGGCACAGAAAATATAGCGTTGTTTTCGGCTCAATTTTTCTTCGTAAACAATTTTGGAACGGTTTAAAAAAAGAAAAAAGAAGAGCAATCTGGCCCAAACATGATTGAGAAAACCAGCAGTTTTTTCTAACGGCTTCACAAAAATAGCCAGCAGAAAAAAGGGCAGCAGGACAATGAAAACCAACGCAAAAATGACGAGGCCGTAGACAGAATAAATTTTGTTAAGTATTTTCATTGCGCTTAAGGCTGCGAAGATAAAACAAAATGAGTTCTGGCTCAGCGAAATACTAGTAAGATTGAGGGGAAGGTGTTTTGGAGAGTGCTTAATCCACTCTAGAAAGAGAGGCTTGTTTAATAGCAATCCAGCCTAATCTGCTTTCGGTTTTGGTAAAAGCTTAGGCTTTGATTGTTATACTTTTTGCAGATTTGATCGAGCGCTTGGGTCACTCCTTTTTGCATGGTAATGGAGCCGCAAATCATAATTGATCCATGCGCTTTTAAAGTTTGGGCAATGAATGGAGCGTCTTTTTCTATGAGGCTTTGCACGTAAATTTTATCGCAGCAACGGGAATAGGCAGGTTTGAATACCGCCAATTGATTGTTGGCCAAGGCGCCCTCTATCGTTTCTTTGTAAATGTCGAAGGAATGTCCAGTTCGTCCGCCCCAATACAAGTGAATTTCATGTGCTCTACCGTTTCGGTTAATCATGCCCAAGAAGGGCGCGATGCCAGTTCCGTTACTGATCATAATGGTACGCTTTGCTTTTTTAGGGAAGTGAAAAGCTTTATTCTGAAGTAGAAAACCATCGAGCGAATCGCCTATTTTTAATTCGTGCAAAAGCGTAGAACATAACCCAAGTTCATGCTTTTTTACACTGAGCAGGAGATTGCCATCTTTAGATTTGCCCAGTGAATACAAGCGCTCACGAGTGCTGTTTTCTGGATAAATCGCCAATAAATCTCCTGATTCAAATTTCTGAGGCCCTTCAGATTTTAACTCGATCAGTGCGGTATTGTCTTCTATATTGGAAGAAATTGCACGGTTGACCACTGTGAATTTCTGTGTCTTTTTTCGGGCAATGAGCTTATCGGCTTTCGGTAGCTCAATGATCAAGCCTACTTTTTCCGCCCAAGGATTTACCCACTCACTAAAAGCTTCAAAGGACTGATTATTGACGGTATGTACTTCGAGCAATTGTGTGCTTAAAGGATGTTTCCCCAACAGGTCATCAGTATCAAAAGCGAATTTGCAAAACTCTGGGTAAGCCAGCGAACCGAAACCCACTACTGAAAAACAGAAATCGTTTTTTGGTCTAAAATCTTTAATGAAAAGCTTCTTGAATTGAGCCGCATTGCTTGGCGCTTCGCCCTGGCCATAAGTTGCAGTAATCACCACCAAATGCTCCATTTTCTTAAAATGACTCAGTTTGTTCATGTCGGTGAGGAAGGAAGTCTGGTTGGCAGCCAGCAGTTGGTCGTGCAGTAGCTTGGCATACTTTCGTGTGGTTCCTCCTTCGGAACCTACAAGAATTACATACTTACACTGATCTTTGGAGTAGGAGTTTTTAATTCTGGCAGCCTTCCTTTTTAAGGTAATAGCAAAGCCTGAATAAATAAAGAAGGGTATGGCTAAACTGGCCAATCCTAAAATGATGGACCAAACAACTGTGCCTTGCCCAGTGTGCAGCATCATGGCCAATTCAGAAAACAGGGCCACGAAAGGGTAAGGCTGTTCGCTTAACGCTTCACCCGTAAATTGATTCAGGATGACTTCTTTTTTCTTCAGCTTTAGGAGGAAGTAATCTTCTACATCATCACTAAACGGAAATTCAATTGCTCTGAAATTTTCTAAGGTGTTTTGATTGAAAACCTCAAAGTCGGCTGTGTTAATTTTTGGGCTGGCTTCAATGGCATCATAATCTACTGCATGACTTATGTTCTCTTCAGGAATGATAGAAAACCTAAGCAGCGATAAGTAAGTGCCAGAAAGCGAAATAACGATTAATGGGATAAGCGCCAGCCTACCTAAAATTGTATGGTAGTCATGGAGGAAACTGGTTTTCACCAGCTTGTTAAAGAAGTGCTTAATTCCACCTTGACGCCTTAAAATTAGGGCCAGACCTGAGGTAGCCATAAGGAAAAGCAAGAACGAGGCTAGTCCAATAAAGAACCTACCAATAGTGCCTAGAAAAAGAGAACGGTGGAGGCTGGTAGCGAAATTGAAAATGGCGGCCTTTTCTTTTAGCTCACCAATTTTTTCTCCGGTAAAGGGGTCGATGTAGAAATTCTCACTTCCGTTTTCACCAATGACAGAAGCCGTAATAAAACCATTTTTGTCTGAAGAAATGCTGAGCACTTCCTCGTATTTACCTTCCATATTGCGGAGTAACTCGGTAATAGTAAGCTCAGAAGCCCCACTGTGTTGGTAAGGTTGCGCCTTTTCGATGATGGGTTCGAAGGCCAAAATTACCCCAGTAAGGGAAGCGATAAGAAGGAATAAAGATGAAGATATAGCCAGAACAAGGTGGCTATATCTCCAAAAAGAAATGGTCATAAAGACTTGTGATGGATCTTAATTTGGGATGATACGAACGTAACGGATGTATCCTTTTCCCTCGATTTTACTGTTTACGCTTTCTGCATTTAGGCTCAATTCAGCATCGGTGACATGATATTCCTGATTTTCCACAGCCGACTCAAACCTGATTTTATAGCCGGCATCAATTTTGGTTTCGTCAATCTCGAAAGCCAAAACCTGACGTTCTCCATTGCCAATGCTGGCACCAGTAATGCCATCGAGTTTTTCGTTTTTCCCTTGAGAAAAAGCCCACCAGTTTTTAATGTCGCTGTACCATTCATTGTCATCGCCTTGCACATATAAAGTGCGTTCGTATTCCCCTTCTGGGTTCATTAATGAAATGGCTACATAGGCGTCTTCACCAGTGTAGTTAATCATTTGCACCAAGCATTTGTATTTCACGCTGCCAATGTCAGAGGTGAAAGCCATGGCTAAAACTGATCCTGCAATCAATAATATCTTCGTTCCGAATTGCTGTATGTTCAACATCTTATTTTGCTTTTAAGAATCCTAAATCCACTTTGTTACTGCTTAGCTTTTCGTTTTCCTGGGCCAAATCGAAAGCAGTTTCTTCAAATTCGGTTGTACTGTTCTTATCCGCTCCAATTGAGATCAAGTATTTCAAAATTTCATCGTCAGCAGCTTTCATCGCGGCAAGGTGTAGAACGGTTGCTCCTTCATTGTTTTTTGCGTTGACATCGATTTTCAAAGCATGTACCTTTTTCAGTAAAGCCAAGTCGTTTTTGTCAATCGCTAAATGGAAAAGGGTACTTTTATCGCCTTGCTTTTTGCTAAGATCAAGCCCTTTTGCTTGAAGTGATTTCAATTTTTTGTCAAAGTCAGCACTGTTGTTTTTGCTGTATGCACCGATCAAGTATTGGCCTAAGCTGTTGCCTTTCTTATCGGTTACCTTCACATCAGCGCCTTTGGAAATAAGGTAATCTACCACTTCAGCATTGTTGCGCATTACCGCCATCGTCAGTGCCGATTGCCCTTCTTTATTGGTGTGGTTAACGTTTTTGGTTTTCTCCGCTAGGAAAGAGACCATTTCTAAGTTGTTTCTGCTTGCTGCATTGATCAAAGGTGTATTCCCGTTAGCATTCGCATCGTTCACATTCAATCCTTTACTTAAAAAGTAATTGTAGACGGCTAGGTTGGTGTTCGAAGCCGCAATTCTATGTAAAGCAGAAGTGCCTTCATTGGTTTTAACTGCAGGGTTTAAGCCTAAGTCTTCCAAGTGTTTGAAGTACGCCACCGTATTTTCACTGTTACTGCTCGCCATCAAGATGGCGTTTTCGCCAGTCACCTTATTCTCACCGTATTTTACGCCCCGCTCAACCAACTCTTCCAATAACTCGATGTTTCCACTACGAGCGGCATAGTTGAACAAACCGTTTCCGTTTTCATCAAGGTCATTCAAGTCGAAACCTCTCAATTGGAAATAATCCAACATGCCGTAGTTGGTGAGGCGAGGAATAAGAATGTGAAGGGTGTTCTTTCCTTCAGTCGTTTTTTGGCTTTTCAAATCCACACCATTGGCTTCAAAGAAATCATAGATTTCTGGTGACTGCTGACCGCCCGCAGCTGCAAATTGAGCTACAGTGTAGTCGTGTGAATCTCGGAGGTCTGTTTTTGCTCCTTGCGTCATGAGGTATTCCATTACCTCAATATTCGCGCGAGAAGCTGCCCAAAATATGTAGGTTCTTGAATCGTGTGTTCTCTTGTTGACCGAATTCCCTTGCTCCACCAAAAACTGCACAGTTGAAAGTGGGTTTGAGTTGAGTATGGCGTAAGTGGTGGCATCAAAACCACCGCTATTGGCTTCAAGCACGGAGTGACCTTTGGCCATCTCCGCTTTAATGGCTTCTATGCTTGGTTTGGCCGCCCAGTATTTCGATTGAATAAAGGGATTGTCACCCTGCGCAGCGGCAAAGTTTAAGCTTGCCATAAACAGCATGGCCAAGACTATTACTTTTATTTTATTGAGGATTCTCATGGGGCTATTATGGGTTCTAGTAGAATAAAGCAGGCTTTCTTCTCTCTGTTCTTATTTAGACTTATTACAAATAGAATGCAAATATAGAGTCCAGACTTTATGAACCAAGGGGGAAATGCAGCATAATTAGAATTTCACTAGTACTAGTGATTGAGGAAATAGAAGTGTTATAGTGGAATTTAGTACGAGTTTGTTTTCACTGATTCCAAACTCGTTTTAGGAGATTCTATTGGACTGCACTCCAAATATCAATGAGTGCTTCATCCTCATTGGTACTCTCTTTTTGAAAATGAATGCCTCCGTTGGCGAAAAAGGTCATTTCAGTATTTATAATGTATTCATATTCTGGAAGCTTGAATTCTCCAAGTATTTCAAAATCGGAGTTGAGTACCATAACGGCATACCTTCTTGTTTTACTCTTAATTTCATCATCGGAGTCAAGAAGGGTTTGGCTAATTGGCAGTCCAATAATTCGATAATAGAGGTCTTTTGTGTCATCATAAAATATATGCCCATAAATACCTCTGGTTAAAGGTTTTTGCTCAATCTCTCTTGGAGTTGGCATTATCCCCATAGTAAAAATGGCTTCAATTGGATGCTCAAACAGTGATGTGCCAGCATATTCCTTTCTCAATTGAGTAAAATCACTATTCCATATATAAAGAGAGTCTAATCCAGGAAAATTATAGACGAACTCATTTGTTTTTGTATTGATGGTAGAAGTGGAGTAGCCAAAACTTCCTGCCGCCCAGTACCCTTCAATATGTTCTTCTGGTATTTCTTGAAAGTACTCCACAGAATCACTTTTTAGATCTACTGATATTTTCATTGGTCTGCCTTTGTTTGCAATGAAATAGTTATCAAGTAAAAGTTTATCGTTTTTCAAGTGGGCAGGGAACGAATTTGCTCTAAAGCTTGGTGCTCCTGGAATACTTTCCGGATCAAGATCAATGAATTTGGTTATTTCGCTATTAAAATTTGACACATATAGATGGCCTAGATTAGTTGTAATCATAAGAGAGTCAGAAGAGAAAGCTTGAAAACCTACAATGGTTCCGGCAATATTATTTGGGCCATCATTTGGGAAGGATATTCTTTCAATTGTCTTTCCAGTCCCATAGTCAAATACCAGTATGGTTTTGGAGTTGAATGCGAAGGAAAGCAGTAGATTCTCTTTATCTTTATTATAGGGTTGGGCGAAAAATAAACGGTAATCACTTAAGCTGTCTATCTCCAAGATTTTCTCACCTATTTTCTCAAATGATACTGAGTTGTTAATGCTGTTTAATTGCTCAGCATTATTATTACCTGAACAGCTTGCTAAGCCAATCAAGAGTAGAAAAGAAAAGATGTGATTTTTCATATTGTCGTTTTTTGAGTTAGACCTGACCAAAATCTAAAGTAGGCTTTTTGAAGCTAAAGTGAAAGCCTCATTATGGTATCAATTGGTGAAGACATTACTCCCCAAACCATAAGTGCTTGGCTTTCCACATGGCGGGATTGCGGTTTTCTTATTGTTGTTTAAAACCTCAATTAAGTTTAGCGTCCTAATTATTACTATTCCTAATAGGTGTCCTCTTTATCGAACGAAAAAGGGCAAGCCGTTCTTGGTAGGCGTTCCCCATTAAAATTTCTATTCTCTCGTGATTTTTATCAGTTTTTTTGAAAAGTAATGTCCTTCCATTATAAATAGGGTGATTTCTGAAAGCCATGGTAGAATCTAATATGATGGTATTGCTCCTGTTTTTAATGAAGCCGTTGATCACCTTGGTTCCATCACAAACAATTATGAATGTAATATTTTTGAAATTATATTTCGTATTGATAAACCTTTCTATCCACTGGTCATCAACATAAGCTTCTTTACCGTAGTCTAATATCAATATATGTCCAGCCTTTAGAGATTCATTTGCTCCTATTGTTTTCAAATAATCGTCAAGATTTGGGTCTTGGTTAAGGGAAACAGCCAAGCCAAATAGGAGCAAACAGAGAGCACTCAGTTTAAAAGTCAAAAACCATG
Organism: Roseivirga echinicomitans; assembly: GCF_001592935.1. Taxonomy (GTDB): domain Bacteria; phylum Bacteroidota; class Bacteroidia; order Cytophagales; family Cyclobacteriaceae; genus Roseivirga; species Roseivirga echinicomitans. Next base: position 305,225 of record NZ_LRDB01000023.1, on the reverse strand, counting down.
AATTCAGCATAACTTTCGTTTACGTTGCGATTATTAATGTGATTTGTTGAGATCGACAGCCCCTCCTTAGAAACAAATAAGCCTTGTAAATAAAAAGTATCAGGGTTTAAGTCAATTTTGCTGATTACTTTAAACTTACTGTCCAATGTGTAAAGTAAATAGGGCTTAGAATTAGCACCTGAATTGGAGGGTAAACTGCATATTAGGTAATAATAGTCCTTGTAGCTATCAAACTTTATAAGCTCTATTTGATAAGAATTTTCGTAAAAGGAGTTACAGTTTACTACATCAATTTTCTCTAATTCATTGGGGGTAGTCAACGATACACCTAAATTGAGTTGAATAGTTTCAAATACCTTTGTTCTGGTATTGTAAGAAGTGATTTCATTGGATAGAGGCCATGAAATTAAAATGTTATCTTCACCATTTATGGTTATTGATGGAATTATGCTAGATGGACAGATTAAGTGAGCTGCGTACAACTCTGGTAAAGCTATATCTATTGAGTCAACTTCATTTGTTTTTAGATCGATAGACTTGAGCCAAAAAAACTCGTTATCAGGATTAACCTTAAGGTTAAAATCTATCTGTGGGTCTACTGTGATATATAATTTGTCATTTAATACGGTTAATGGATTAGAGGTGTAATCAATACTCTTTAAACTTGCTCCATTTGCTAAGTTTATGCTGTCTTGTTTTTGAAATCGATCAGTTGAGTAGACCAATGAGCCACCATAGTTATTTTTTGGGTACGTGTAAATGTCTCCATTCCAAAGAAAAAATGCACTAACTTCTGGTTGAAGCCACTTCTTGAAATGCAAATTAGAATTATCGGGTAAAGGCAATGGTAGGTTGCTCAGCTTAGTGACCAATTTATTATTTTTAAGACTGTATACTTGTACTGCGGAAAGAATAGGGTTCACCCAACCCAGGTATGAGTTCCCCTCACTCTCGAAATGTTGTATGTAATGAGGCCTACTAGGGGTAAGTGTATCTAAATCAATCCGGATTAGTTTCGTTTTTGGTGCGCTGCCCGATTCTAAATTGAAATAATTCTTCGACTCATCATCGGTTTGACAAGAGCAGGTGAGCAAAAAAAGCGATAAGTATATTATTACATGCGAACGCATTGCGCGGAGTTTATTGGTCCATTTATTCCAAAGACGAGACCAGGTTTGTTGGCTACCGTAAAACCTTGTTGATTCGGACAAGCAACCATGAAGCTGTTTTGGGTATTGCCGCTTACGTTTAACGAAATGGTAGTAAAGAAAATGAAAAACGATAATAGTAAGAGCCTAATCACTTATTTGATTTTTTGTTGATCGAAATTAAATACTGTAAAATAGAGCGAGTCTTCAGATATATTACCATTTAAGTTGTTCGCTTCTGATATAAATAGACCACTTTTGGATACAAAAGAATCCTTGCTGAGGTATTGCCAAACTGGTGTCAGCTTAAATTCTGTTACTACATTGAACGCCTTATCAATTACTTGGACTGCCGTTTCTTGATGAAAGGCGTTTTTTAGTCTGCCGTTATTATCCATCGGATTGATACTAAGCTTGATAAAGCGATAGTATAGTCCTTTATATTTATCGAATAAAATACCATCGAAGTGATTATTTTCTAAAAAGTGTTTTGTTTCGTTTTCACCTGAAGGGAGCATTTTAGCTGGGGTTTCAATGAGTTGGCTTGGTACATCCTGAGTATAAAAACTATCGAGTTCTATGTCATAGATCAGCAATTCTGAAGTAAAGGGGAAAGAATAAATAATCCTACCCATGTCGTCTATCGTTCTGGTATGATAACGTAGGTAGCCCCATCGTTTGTCAACAGGCTCCATGTCTTCATTATAGAGCTTTTGAATAGTGCGCTTTTCAAAATCTAGGACAAGATCTAGCTCCAAATAATTTGTAGAGTCAGGTGCATCTCCTCCAATCGGTAGCCCATAAACAAACAGCTTTTGTTTATATTCCAAAATGGGAGTCATTGAGGAGGTATGGTGATTGAAAAATATCTTTTTAGAGCCCAATACCTTTCCTAAGCTTATGGTGGAGCTATCGGAAACTATTAAGCCATCTACTCTTTGTGCAGACATCACCAAAAGAGAATCCTTCTTAAATACATGAAAGGCACCAATTCTTGGGAGTGCCTCAGGCCCATTAATGTCGAAAGATGTACGTTTTTCAAGAACTAAAGAATCTAAATTATAAGTGTCGACCCCGTTAGTGAAAACGTTCATTACGTATAATAATTCTTGTTTTTTATTTTCGTCATAGAATGCTTGGTATAGCTGGTTGTAATTGGAGGAAACAGAATCAATTCGCATGCGTATTCTTATAGAACTAACCCCACTTATATCATAATTCGACTTATTATCTGAACAATTCGTTAATCCAAATAAAAGAGTAATTACTATAAAAGAGTAATAAAGACCAGTCGAAAAACTGGCCTTTATTGTTTTGGTAAATGCGCGTTTCATTCTACTGGGCCAGGTACGCATTGACCACATTGATTTATGGTTTGGTGTTCAATACAAGCACCTTCTCTCCAAGTGCCGACTTCACCTTTTTTACCAGTATAACAGATTAGGGAGCCGCCTTCTTGTGAGAGCGCTTCAATATTGGGAAGCGTCATAGCGCCTAGAAAAATAGCAACAGTGAGCAAAACCTTGATTTTTTTCATAAATTATAAATTTGGTAAATCTTAATATGGTTAAAAGAAAAATAAAATAAAAAATATAGTAAATTTTTTTACTAAAAATCTATACTATAAAAATGAATTAACTTAGGAGTATTTAATTAAGATATGTACTCTGTTTTTAACTTGGGTATATCTCGTTGTGTTATTTAATTAGAGTATATCACTATTTTTGTGTTTAACGTAAATGCTAGCATGAACTTATGAGTATATTTATCCTCTTTTTTCCTTCTATTAATGTGAATCAGTCTATTCATTTTTCAGACCTCCCCAAACCACAATTCCTTCGCTTTCCACATGGCGGGGTTACGGTTTTCCGTTTTCCAAATTACGGAGAGTGTCGTTCGTTGAGGAATGTTCTTCAACTCAATAAACTTTACGTCTAAATCAAAACCATACTGCAGGGCACTCGGGATAATTGCCACACCAAGCCCACGTTCTACCAATTTAAAAATGGTTTGGGCATGTACCGATTTATGCGATACCGTGGGAGTAAAACCCTGATCCTCGCATATACTCATAATCATATCATAGTAAAGTGGACTGTATTCGCTGGAAAATAGAATGAAATGCTCGTCTGCCAATTGCGCAATGTTCTTGAATTGCGGAGCATTCATGGGGTGGTTTTTGGGGAGCACGATAGAAAAAGTATCTTCTAAAACGGGATGCATATGAAATTCTTCAGGCACCCTGGAGAGCCTGACAAAGCCGAAATCAAGCTCACCCTTCTCTAGTTTTTCAACCTGAACTTTATTCGACATTTCCTCCAAATTCACCTTTACTTCGGGCAACTGTGCATTCATTTTCACCATTAAGTCGGGCACTACGTTCTGCATGGCAGAACCAATAAAGCCAATTTTGATTTCACCCTGTTCGCCTGAATCAATTCTCTTTAAATCCTTTTTAACCCGTGCTAAATGGTTGTTTAGAAAAAGCGTTTCGTGCATTAAATGTTCTCCTGCGGTGGTGAGACTGACTTTTCGTTTGGTGCGTTCAAATAATTTCACTCCCAAAACTTCTTCCATTTGGCTTATCTGCCTGCTCAAACCAGGCTGAGAAATAAACAGTTTTTCGGCTGCTTTTCGGTAGTTAAGTTCTTCTGCTACCGCCATAAAATACTTGAGGTGTCTAAATTCTAACTGATAACTCATGGTTATTAACTATTGATAAAAATGGTATTTCTAATTATTAAAGCTAAGACTTACTTTCGTATTAGAAAACAGGTTTCTAATACGCCCCTAAGGATCTCCTATTTTACATCGCTCTAAACTACTAGCTATGTAGATTCCTTAGCGGGTTTTTTTGTTTAAATCAACTTTCATGGGAAGACAAATATTTTTATACGGTGAAGAGCATTTAACCGTAGGCAAAGCCTTTGCCATCTGTGCTGGAGAAATGGTTGGAGATTTGAGTGAGGAAACTCGGGCCAAGGTGGTGAAGAGCCAGCAAACGGTAGAAGAAATTGTTGCAAGGGGAAAAGCAGTATATGGAATTAATACTGGCTTCGGTCCTTTGTGCACTACTCTTATTTCCGAAGAGAAAACGAGGCTTTTGCAAGAAAATATTCTCAAAAGTCATAGTGTGGGAGTGGGTGACTCAGTCCCTGACGACATCTCGAAACTGATGTTGATTCTTAAAATGAATTCCTTATCGCAAGGTTATTCTGGAATTGCAGAAACGACTTTGGATCGCATCAAATGGCATATTGACAACGATATTATTCCTGTTGTACCCAGTCAAGGTTCGGTGGGTGCGTCTGGAGATTTGGCTCCATTGTCTCATCTTTTCCTTCCGCTAATTGGTTTGGGAGAAGTAATGGAGAACGGCCAAAAACATGACACACTCCGCACGCTTCAAAAGCATGGTTTAACACCATTAGAACTTGGTCCAAAAGAAGGTTTGGCACTCATTAATGGCACACAATTTATTTTAGCCTATGCGGTGAAAGTCGTAGACAGGCTACATAATTGCCTGAATCATGCCGATTTGATTGGCGCTATGACGGTCGAAGCGCTGCTAGGGTCTTCGAAACCCTTCAGGCCAGAATTACACGAGTTGCGTCCGTTTAAAGGAAACCAACATGTAGCCGCCCGAATGACTGCTTTGCTCAGCGATTCCGAGGTAATGACTTCACATGCCAACTGTACAAGGGTGCAAGATCCCTATTCTTTGCGCTGCATTCCGCAGGTGCATGGGGCTTCGAGAAATGCTTGGTTGCATTTGAAAGAGTTGGTTGAAATAGAACTCAATTCAGTAACAGACAACCCTGTGATTTTCGATGTTGACTTGACCATTAGTGGAGGGAATTTCCATGGGCAACCTTTGGCCATGGCTTTGGATTACGCCTGCTTGGCCGCGTCAGAAATTGGCAATATTTCAGATCGAAGAATTTACCTTTCTCTTGAGGGAATAGTGGACAATGTGCCGAAATTGCTGATGAAGGAAACGGGTATCAATTCAGGTTTTATGATTCCGCAGTACACTACAGCCGCTTTGGCGAGTGAGAATAAAGGCTTGTGTTTCCCTGCTAGTGCCGACAGTATTCCGACTTCATTGGGGCAAGAAGACCATGTAAGTATGGGCTCTATTGGAGGAAGAAAGGCTTACCAAGTCATTGGAAATGTAGAAAAAATATTGGGCATCGAATTGCTTTGTGCTGCACAGGCGCTTGACTTTCATCGTCCGTTAAAATCAGGTAAAATTATTGGCGAAATGCATGACTTGGTCAGAAAGCAAGTAACGCATGCCACAGTAGACAGGGTTTTTGCTCTGGACATAGAAAAAACAATTAACATGGTGAAGGATGGTGTATTGCTATCTGCTGTTCACCAAAAAGAAAATTATAGTACACTCAAAACCAATCAGCATGAATTATTCGAAGTTTATTGAGCTATACGCCAATCACCCGCATTATAAAGCGCCAACGGGCAATCAGCTTCACGCTAAATCATGGCAAACTGAAGCGCCATTGCGCATGCTTTTGAATAACCTCGATGCCGATGTGGCTGAAGATCCTTCAAAATTGGTGGTGTATGGTGGAAATGGGCAAGCAGCCAGAAATCCGGAAGCGCTTAAGAAAATCATTGAATGCCTTTTGAAACTGGAAGACGACCAAAGCCTTTTGGTGCAATCGGGCAAGGCCGTGGGCATTATTCCAACGCATCCTCAGGCACCACGTGTATTGATTGCGAATAGCAATTTAGTGCCAGAATGGGCCAATTGGGAGCATTTCAATGAATTGAAAGAACGCGGTCTGATGATGTATGGTCAAATGACGGCTGGAAGCTGGATTTACATCGGTAGCCAAGGAATTCTTCAAGGAACTTATGAAACTTTTGTCGCCTGTGGCATCAAGCATTTTCAAGGGGACTTGAAACATAAACTGGTGGTGACAGGTGGTTTAGGTGGAATGGGGGGCGCTCAGCCTTTGGCCGCTACTTTAGCCGGAGCCACTTTTTTGGGGGTTGACAAAGATCCTGTTCGAATCAAGAAACGTTTGGACACACGCTACATCGATAAAATGACCGATTCCTATGAAGAAGCCAGAGATTGGGCTTTAGATGCCAAGGAAAAAGGAGAGGCCATTTCCATCGGTTTGGTAGGCGATGTAGGCGATGTGCTCGAAAAGCTTTTGGCTGATAACGTGATTCCTGAAATTCTTACGGATCAAACTTCTGCCCACGACCCAATCAACGGTTATATTCCGAATGGTTATACCATGGAAGAGGCGGATAAATTGAGAGCCGAAGATTCTAAAACCTACAAAGCCAAGTCACTGAAGAGTATGGCAAGGCACGTTGGTTTTATGCTAGAAATGCAGAAACGAGGCTCAATCACTTTTGATTACGGCAACAATTTACGTGAATTTGCGCGTCAGGGTGGAGAGGCAAATGCCTTCGATTTCCCAGGTTTTGTGCCGGCTTACATTCGTCCTTTGTTCTGCGAAGGAAAAGGCCCTTTCCGTTGGGCTGCGCTTTCTGGCGATCCAGAAGATATTTATACCACCGATCAAGCTTTGATGGAGGCATTTCCTGACAACCATCATTTGATCAATTGGCTGAAACAAGCCAGAGAACGTGTCGCCTTCCAAGGTTTGCCATGTAGAATCTGTTGGTTGGGCTTGGGCGAGCGTAAAAAAGCAGGGCTTATTTTCAATGAATTGGTAAGAACAGGCAAAGTAAAAGCGCCAATCGTAATAGGTCGCGATCACTTGGATTGTGGCTCTGTGGCTTCGCCTAATCGAGAAACCGAAGGCATGCTGGATGGTAGCGATGCCGTGTCGGATTGGACATTGTTGAACCTGATGGGCAACACCAGTGGAGGCGCTACTTGGGTGTCTTTCCATCATGGTGGAGGCGTTGGAATGGGCTATTCACAACATGCAGGTATGGTGGTTTTGGCTGATGGTACCGAACGTGCGGAGAAATGTTTGGAGCGCGTGCTTCACATTGATCCTGCAATGGGCGTTATTCGTCATGCAGATGCAGGCTATGAAACTGCTCAAGAAAAAAGCGATGAGTTTGGTTTGACGCTTTAATCTTCGGTTTTTGGAGTGATGAGGTTAATTATGCCGACTTTTCATCCTGACTCCGAGACTTCGGAGGAAGGAACTATTAAAAGACTATTATGATTTTGCCATGAATACCTACAAACTAATCGGCCCATTTAAGCAGGTTTTGCCCATGACGGGCTTGCCATTGAATGGTGCTTTAAAAGACGAACAACTTAATGTTTTAGAAGGTGAAATGGGAATCCTTTTGCAAGGAGAAACCATTGCCAAAACAGGAGATTTTGATAGGCTTTTAAACGAAGCCAAAATCATTGGTGCCGAAGTAGTGAAAATCGAAGGCGATTTTGTGGCCTTGCCAGGCTTTATTGATTCGCATACCCACATTTGTTCTTCGGGTAGTAGGGCACGTGATTATGCTTTTCGAAATTCAGGAAAAACCTATTTGGAAATGGCTGAATTGGGCGGTGGAATTTGGTACACCGTCACTCAAACTCGAAATGCTTCGCAAAAAGAATTGGAGGCTGGAATTGCCGAACGTGCCAGTCGCCATTTGTCGGAAGGGGTAACCACGATAGAAACCAAAAGTGGCTATGGACTGACGGTAGATGAAGAGTTGAAAATGCTTCGCGCTATTCAAGCGGTGAATAAAAAACATGCTGTTGATTTAGTGGCAACTTGCTTGGCGGCCCATATGCACCCGAAGGATTTTGAAGGTTCGAAAACAGAATATTTGGAAGTAATTAGCTCACAATTATTTTCTATTCTGAAGGAAGAAAAGCTGGCGAACCGCATCGATATCTTTGTGGAATCGGGTGCTTTTTCGCCCCAAGAAGCAAAACCCTATTTAGAAAAGGCCAAGGCGATGGGCTTCTCGATCACCATTCATGCGGACCAGTTTTCAACAGGTGGAAGCCAATTGGCGGTGGAAGTAGGGGCTGTAAGTGCTGACCATTTAGAAGCCAGCACAGATAAAGAAGTTGAAATACTAGCGAAGAGCAATACGATTGCCACCGCTCTTCCAGGTGCTACATTGGGCTTGGGTTGTGCTTATACGCCTGCTCGTAAATTATTGAATGCGGGAGCTTGTTTGGCCATTGCCAGCGACTGGAATCCCGGCTCAGCTCCGATGGGTGATTTACTCATGCAGGCTGCGGTTTTGGGTGCAGTAGAAAAACTATCCAATGCCGAGGTGTTGGCGGGCATTACCGTTCGTGCAGCAGCGGCTTTAGAATTAACGGATCGAGGAACTTTGGCAGAAGGAGCACTAGCCGATTTGGCTATTTTCCCTTGTAATAATTACCAAGAAATTCTTTACCAACAAGGCAAGCTGAAACCTGCAATGGTTTATAAAAGAGGTCAAAAAGTCTAAACCTATGAATGCACTGAAACCAGCAGACCTGTCGCTTTGGAAAGGGCGAAAAGATGAAAAATTTGGACGGCCTAACTACTGGTATGAAATGGTGAAAGCATCCTCATTGGAGGAACTTAAATCTTCTGCCAATAAGCAATTGGCCATTTTAGGCTATGCGGTGGATGAAGGCGTAAAGCGGAATCAGGGTAGGGTTGGAGCGATAGATGGACCAGATGCCATCCGCAAAATGCTGGCCATTCTTCCAAACCATTTTATAAACCCAACGGATATTCTGGATTTTGGAAATGTAGCGTGCGTGGACGAAGATTTAGACGGAGCGCATGGTCATTTAAGCAAGAGCGTAAGTCAGTTGTTGAGCCAAGGTGCCTTCCCCATTTTATTGGGTGGAGGGCATGATATTGCGTATGCCCATTATGCCGGAATTCGTCATTTTTTAGATGGGCAGGGGAAAAACCAAACCATCGGAATTATCAATCTTGATGCGCACTTTGACCTAAGAAGTAATAAAAACGGTAATACTTCTGGAACCCCCTTTTTCCAAATTGCACATGATTGCAAAGCTAAAAAGCAAGCATTTGAATATTGTTGTTTAGGTATTCAGTGTTCAGCTAATACGCAGACGCTTTTCAATACTGCCGATGAATTAGGAGTTACCTATTTAGAAAATACGAAATATACCATCGAACATTGGGGTGAAGTAAAAAACTGCTTGAATGACTTTCTTCAAAAGGTAGATAAGGTCTATTTGACGATTGACTTGGATGGCTTTTCATCGGCTTACGCGCCCGGAGTGAGTGCCCCTTCTCCAATGGGATTCTCGCCTGATATCATACTGAAAACACTCGATTTATTGATTGAATCTCAAAAACTGATTAGTATAGATTTAGCCGAATTGAGCCCAAAGTATGACCAAGACAACGCTACCGCAAGATTGGCTGCTAGGTTGGTGCATTATCTGGTTTCACGTTAAGAGGTTTTTTCTTAGCTCTTTTTCGAGCTTCCTATTCAATTTCTTCCATTCACCAATAGGTTTCTAACATTATTGGCAGATATGTGTTTCTACTTCATTATCTAATTTTATTATGATGGGTATAAAGACATGGTGGAAATTGCTAAAGAAAGCCTTTAAGGGCTGGAATGAAGACGAAGCCTTTCGTCAAAGTGCTATTGTGGCCTACTATTCCATATTCTCGCTTCCTGGACTTTTGATTTTACTGATCTCTATTGGAGGTGCGGTATATGGACAAGAAGCTGTTCAAGGCCGCTTGGTAAATGAGATTTCAGGAATGATTGGCTATGATGCTGCGCAGAGCGTGGAGAACATGATTGCTAGCTCATATCGAAGTGATTCAGGTTTTATTATGCGTGCTGTGGGGATTGGTATTTTACTATTTGGAGCCACTACGGTTTTCTTTCAGTTACAAAAATCACTTAATAATATCTGGCGTGTTGAACAAAAGCCCAATAGCGGAATTAAGCGCCTTGTATTTGATCGGGCCTATTCTTTGGGGCTTATTTTAGCTATTGGTTTCTTGCTACTTATCTCTTTAGTGGTTTCTGCAATATTGGCCGCCATTAGCGAGTGGATGAGTCGTCAATTTCCAGATTATTTACTCGTATTAGTCAATGTACTGGATTTTGCAATTACATTGGGTATGGCCACTATACTCTTCGCATTGGTATTTAAAGTTTTGCCCGATGTAAGTGTGAACTGGAGAAGCGTGTGGTCAGGTGCTTTTTTCACCGCCATATTATTCATCATTGGTAAGTTTGCTTTGAGCTTTTATTTCGGGCAAGCTGAACCTGCTTCATCCTATGGCGCAGCAGGGAGTATTGTGCTGATCATGCTTTGGATCAATTATACTTGTCTGATTATGTTTTTTGGAGCCGAGTTTACTCAGGCTTTTGCGGAGCACAAGGACTACAGGTTTAAGCCGGCAGAGCACGCCAGATGGAAAGCACAATATAAGAAGGGTGAAGAAAAGTTTGGAGATTAAAATTCAGACCACTTTTAATAAATAATCCTGAATCATTTGTAAGGTTTCTGTTGGCCGTTCGTGCATGGCCATATGAGCTGTCTCTGGCAAAATATAACCATCAACTTTCACGCGCTCTTCAATGTGTTCTTCGGCCACTTCTAAAGGAACGCGACTGTCGTTAGCACCACCAATGAACAAGGTTTGAAACGGAAGATTCTTCCACAGTTCAAATCTGTCTTTTCGAATTTTCATTGCCAAGGTGTAAGCAATTATAGTTTCTAAAGGGCTTTGTAAGCCGATTGAAGTGGCCAAAGCAATTTCTTCCTTCAGTTCATCTTTTCGTTTCGAATAAAATAGAGAAGGAATGAAGGGCTCAATGAATTTCGGAACGGGATGTTTTTTCAGAAATAAAATGGATTTATTTCTTCTGTGTTTTGCTTCTTCATCATCGCCCATGGCGGTTGAATTGAACAAGCCTAGGCCTTGAATAAGCGCAGGATGCCTTTCGGCCAAAGCCAAGGCTACATAGCCACCCAATGAATGACCAATGACAACACATTTTTCTACCTTGTTTTCAGATAGAAAACCAGCCAGTTCATCAGCGATTCCTTCTAAAGTAATGTCTTTGTTTGGTAATGGGGATTCACCAAAACCCAGTAGGTCGGGGCAAATGATTTGATATTGCTCAGCAAGCCTATTTGCATAAGGAAACCACATGGATTTGTTTTCACAAAAGCCGTGAAGTAGAATAACTGGAAAACCTTCGCCTTGAATTATTGCCTTAGTTGCTGGCATGTTGAGTTTTTGCCACTTTTACACCCATCAGTTCACGAACGGCATTGGCAATTCCCGCTTCATCAAAATTACATTCCGCGTGTAATTGTTCTTGAGTTCCATGCTCAATAATGGCATCGGGAATACCCAAACGTTTGATTTGTGCGATGTAGTTATTGTCGGCCATGAACTCGAGAATGGCACTACCAAAACCACCCATTACACAGCCATCTTCAACGGTAACTACTTTTTTGAAGTTTCTGAATATATCATGGAGTAATTCTTCGTCTAGAGGTTTTACAAAACGCATATCGTAATGCGCTGGAGCTAAACCTTCTTTGCTCAGTTGTTCTCGCACCTTGGTTACATAATTTCCGATATGGCCAATGGTAAGTACAGCCACATCTTTGCCATCGGCTATTTTTCTACCTGTACCAATGGTAACCTTCTCCATTTGGGTACGCCATTCAGGCATCACACCTTGACCTCTTGGGTAACGAACAGTAAATGATTCACCCTCTCGTGGAAGTTGAGCGGTATACATTAAATTTCTTAATTCTGCCTCATTCATTGGGGCAGCAATAATCATGTTCGGAATACATCGCATGTAGGCAATGTCATACGCACCATGGTGGGTTGGTCCATCTGCACCAGCAAAACCAGCCCTGTCTAAAAAGAAGTTTACTGGTAAGTTCTGAATACATGCATCGTGAATCACTTGATCGTAAGCACGCTGCATGAATGTGCTGTAAATATTGCAGAAAGGAATAAGCCCTTGGGTGGCCAACCCGGCTGAAAAAGTTACAGCATGCTGTTCGGCAATTCCTACATCGAAAGCCCTGTCTGGCATGGCTTTCATCATTATGTTCATTGAAGAACCAGAAGGCATAGCAGGCGTAACGCCCATAATCTTGTCGTTTTTTTCAGCCAACTCTACTAAAGTGTGACCAAAAACATCTTGATATTTAGGCGCTTCTGGCTTGTCGATTACTTTTTTGAATACTTCGCCCGTTACTTTATCAAACTTGCCTGGCGCATGCCATGTAGTTGCATTTCCTTCTTCAGCAGGTTTATAACCTTTGCCTTTCACGGTTACACAATGAAGAATTTTTGGGCCTGGAATATTCATCAGGTCAGTCATTACGCTGGTAAGGTGATGAACATCGTGTCCATCTACTGGTCCGAAATACCTGAGATTGAGTGACTCAAAAAGATTGCTTTGTTTTAAAAGCATGGTCTTCATTGAGTTTTCTACCTTGGATATAATTTCTTGTGCGCTTTTTCCGAATTTAGAAAACTTACTTAGTAGTCTCCAGACATCATCTTTTACTTTATTATAAGTATAAGATGTAGTGACATCTGTTAAATAATCTTTCAACGCCCCAACATTTGGGTCGATGGACATACAGTTGTCGTTGAGGATAATGAGCAGGTTGCTATTGGAAACCCCCGCATGGTTCATGGCTTCGAAGGCAAGACCTCCTGTCATGGCGCCATCGCCAATTACGGCAATATGGTGGCGGTCATCCTTTTTGTATTGGTTGGCCATGGCCATACCTAAAGCGGCCGAAATTGAAGTGGAAGAATGACCTACTCCAAAAGCATCGTACTCGCTTTCTTTTCTTTTTGGGAAACCCGAAAGTCCCTTATAAATACGATTAGTATGGAAAGTATCCCTTCTTCCGGTTAATATTTTATGTCCATAAGCCTGATGTCCCACATCCCATGTCAATTGGTCGGTAGGTGTATTGAATACATAATGTAGGGCGACAGTGAGCTCGACAACTCCTAACGAAGCGCCAAAATGGCCCCCGTAAACAGAAACGTTGTCAACTATAAATTGTCTTAATTCATCGCATACCTGAACAAGGTCAGCCTGATCTAATTTCTTAAGATCATCAGGTGAATCAATTTTACTAAGCAGCTTTCCCGGTTGTATCAGCATTTGATATTAGACTAAATGAATTAAGAACTTAACTACGCAATAATTGTTTGAGCCGGATTTTTTGAAACAACAAAATTAGAAAATATTTTGAGTTAGCCGGCTTCATTCTCCTAATCCTTATATATTTGATTCATAACAAATCAGAATCCTTGAGTTTCGAAATCAAACTTCCGCTTTTTGAAGGTCCATTCGATCTTTTGCTCTTCTTTATTCAAAGAGATGAGTTGGATATTAATGACATCCCGATCAACAAGATAACTAAAGATTTTTTGGATTACCTGCATCATTTGGAACAATTAAATGTGGAGGTAGCAAGTGAGTTTATTTTGGTGGCGGCTACTTTGATGCGCATTAAGGTAAAAATGTTGTTACCTCGCCCTGTATTGGATGAAGAGGGAAATGAAGTTGATCCGAGAGATGAACTAGTAAGGCATTTGCTCGAATATAAAAAGTATAAGTCTGTGGTAGCAACCTTTATCCAAATGGAGGGTGACCGCATGCAGATGGAATCAAGAGGTAATGTTTTGCGTGAGATAAAAAAATTATCAGAAGGCAATGATGTTGAATCCGAAATGCAGGATTTAGACTTATATAAATTACTGAAAGTTTTTCAAAAGGTGATATCTCGATATGAGGTAGAACAGAACAAGCCCAAGCATGAGGTAGTGCAATATCCATATACCATTTCTTCCCAGCGCGATTTTATTATGGCCAAACTTGGCGAAACACCGCGAATTTCTTTTTTGGAATTAATTGAGCTGGACACCAATAAGATTGCTGTAATTTTCAACTTCCTTTCCATATTGGACCTTCTACAAATGAGAGAAATTACCATGCACTTAGGTGAGGGCTTCAATAATTTCTGGATTGAGAAAATAGAAGGTGAGTTCGTAGAGCGATAATGGAAGTAGATTCTAAAAAAGCACTTCGTACTCTGAAACCCAGAAGTGTTTGGCTTCCAGTCATCATTGGTTTGGCTATTGTGACATTCATTGCTTTTCGCGATGATAAGATTAATGAAGCGTCCTTACAGTCCATGCTTCGAATTTCAGTTTTGGCCATTGTTTTGGCTTTCGTTTTTCTGATTTCTAAAGACCTACTAAATACAGCGAGGGTAAAATTAGTTGGAAGCGGTTCGTTTACCACAAAGGACGCTCTGCGGATTGTGTTCCTCTGGGAATTTGCCGTGGCAGTGGTGCCTCCAATCATTGGCCCTATTGCTGTACTCGTGTATATTATCCATAAACATAAGATAGATGTGGGGAGGGCGTTAGCTTATGCCTTGCTGTTGGCCATGATGGACAATATCTTTTTTCTTACCGCTTCGCCCATTGCTCTGTTATTCACCAATGGTGCTGCTTTACCACAGTCTGAACTTATTCAGAGTGAATTGGGAGGCAGTTTATCATATTTCTTTTATCTGAGTTACGGCTTAATTGCTTTTTATATTTCGTTTAAAATTTCTGCCTTATTGCTGTTCCCTTCTTTGGTGAAAAAGCTGTTACACAAATTGGCGCGATTGTCTTTCTTAAAAAAGTGGAAAGAGCGTTTGTCGAATAGGGCGGATGAGCTTTTTGAGGTATCAAAAGAATTAAGAGGAAAATCAGTTGCCTTCTGGCTCAAACTGGTAGGGCTTACCTATGCAATTTGGATTGTCAAGCTTGGAGTATTGAATATGCTAGTGGTAGGCTTTGTTCCTATTAGTACTAACGAACATGTATTGCTTCTTAGCCGACACCTTATTATGTGGTTGGTGATGCTTGTTTCCCCTACACCTGGTAGTGCAGGAATGGCTGAATATATCTTTCCAGCTTTTTTCGGAGATTTCTTGGGGGAATATACCTTTGTAGCCAGTTTGATCTGGCGCCTGATTAGTTTCTACCCATACCTAATCATTGGTGCTTTGATTTTGCCTGGTTGGATTAAAAAGTTGGTGGTTAAAACAGAATAAAAAAGGGACCATAAGCCGCTTTTTTATTCTGAATAAGGAATAGAATCTTTAGAATCTTTCGAATTGAGAAAAGAAGAAACTTCCTTCAATTGCTGCGTTTTCATCAGAATCCGAACCATGTACTGCGTTAGCAGAAATTGATGTCGCATATTTTTTTCTGATAGTACCTTCTTCTGCATCAGCAGGGTTAGTAGCGCCAATTAATTTTCTGAAATCAGCAACAGCATTGTCTTTTTCAAGAATTGCAGCTACAATTGCTCCAGAAGACATGTATTCGCAAAGCTCACCATAGAAAGGTCTTTCACTGTGTACTTCGTAAAATTTACCAGCAATTTCTGCGCTCAATTTCACATATTTCATTGCTACGATTTTGAAGCCAGCTTCTTCAATCATATTCAAAATTCCACCAATGTTACCTGCTTCTACAGCGTCAGGCTTAACCATTGTAAATGTTCTGTTTGTTGCCATTCTAATTATGTCCTTGTTGTATTTTCTTAATTTGGCTGCAAAAATAGAATATTAATTCGGATGCTCTAACCTGATTATGAATATTTTAACTTATTTATCAATAGGTTAATCATTGTTTTAGAAGCTTATTCTTATCAACTTTGTCGGCTGACTGGTATACTGCTTTTGCAGTATTTGTTGTTAATGGGAGATATAAATTCTTTAATCAAACAGCTGAATACCCCAAATAAAATTGTGATTACTACACATCACAAGCCTGATGCCGATGCTTTAGGTTCTTCTTTGGGGATGGCTAACTACCTTATTAAGAAGGGGCACAACGTTAAGGTGATTACACCAAGTGACTACCCAGGATTCCTACATTGGATGAAGGGGAACGATGACGTTTTGGTCTTTACTGATAAGAATTCAAAACAAGTAGAAAAATTTATTGACGAGGCCGATACGATTATCACGCTCGATTTTTCTGTACTACACAGAATTAACGAGATGGGAGAAATGGTAAGGAATGCCAAAGCTTTTAAAGTAAACGTAGATCACCACTTGGAACCAGAAGATTTTGCTGATTATAGGCTGTGGGATACCAAAGCGGCTTCAACTTGCGAACTTTGTTTTGAACTGATTGTGATGTTGGGCGACAAAGCATTGATTGACAAAGATATTGCGGAATGTCTTTATGCAGGGATAATGACCGATACTGGCGGCTTCCGTCACCCTAACACAACTCAGAACGTTCATGAGGTGGTCGCTGAATTAATTGGGATTGGTGCAGATAACGCCAAAGTAGCCAAGGAAATTTATGACACCAACTCGCTTAACAGGCTTAAGTTTTTGGGTTTTGCTTTGAGTAAAAAGCTTGAAGTGCTTCCTGAGTTTCACACTGCATATTTTGCCATTACAAATGATGAGCTTGACCAATTTGAATCAAAAACTGGAGATACGGAAGGTTTAGTTAATTATGCACTTTCACTTGAAGGAATAGTATTGGCCGTATTGTTTAAAGACAGTGGAGATGGAATAAAAATGTCGTTTCGTTCTATTGGCGATTTTCCAGCAAATGAAATAGCTTCCAAGTATTTTAATGGAGGTGGTCATAGAAATGCAGCTGGAGGAAAAACCGATGGAACGCTAGAAGAAACAGTAGATAAATTCAAGTCTGTTTTGATAGATTACAAACCTTTATTAGATAGCGAAAAGAATAAATAACCCTATAAATTGCCCTTCATTGTGGCATCGATTTAAGAATAAGGACTAGATATGAATCAAATGAAAAAATATTTTGTGGTAATGATCGCCTTAGTTGGGCTCTCTAGCTGTAAGAAAGAGATTAAGTTTATTGAATCAGAGCCGGGTGTTGCATACAGGTTAGTGGACGAGCGCGGAGGTAAGAAATTAGGGCCAAACCAAGCCATGATGCTAGACCTCAAGAGTGTTTATAAGGATTCTGTTGTGATTAACCCTAAACCTATTGGAGGGTTTGTGATCAACCCTGTTACTGGAGTCCCACCTATGTTGGGTAAAATACTTCAACCCTTGGGTGAAGGAGATAGCGTGCAGATCAAGTTTCATTTAGATCAGTATTCAATGTTGACAGGAATGCCTATTACTCCGGATTTGGATACAGCTGAATCTGTTTTTATGAACATTCGAGTGCTTGAAATTAATGATGAACAAGCATTTTCTGAGCGGATACAAGTTGAAATGGAAAAGGCTGTTGCACTTCAGGAAGAAAAGGATAAAGTGATCATTGAAGAGTATTTGGCAGAAAATAATTTGAAAGCTCAAAGTACAGAAGAAGGCCTTTACTATATTATGAAAAAGGAAGGTAATGGAGCGAAGCCTCAAGCTGGTCAAACAGTATCAGTTGAATACGTAGTTCAATTATTGGACGGAACATATATCGACACCAGTTACAAATCCGTTGCAGAAGAGAATAACTTTTATAATCCTATGAGAGAACCTTATGAGGCATATTCTTTTCCTTTGGGACAACAAGCTGTGATTGCAGGTTGGGATGTGGGTATTCCGTTATTGAATAAAGGAGGGAGCGCTATTTTCTTTGTTCCTTCAAAATTGGCTTATGGACCAGAGCCAAGACCAGGCAGCCCAATTCCTCCAAATGGAATTTTAATGTTTGAGCTTGAGTTGGTTGACATTAAGAATTGAAAAAAATAAAGAACCGAATTAATGAAGACGATTAGAACATTCTTAGTATTGGGTATTGTGGCCTTGGCTTTTAGTGCCTGTAAGCCAGATGAAATTTTTGATATTGAGGAGCAATTTACTAGAGATACTGTTTTGATTGAACAGTACTTAGCTGATAATAGTCTTGTAGCAGAAAAGGACGAGAGTGGTATACGTTACATCATTAAGGAACAAGGGACAGGAGCAAACGGAAAGTTCGGCTCAACTGTATTGGTGAAATATACAGGCTATTTACTCGATGGAACTACGTTTGATACGAATGTTGGCAAGGAGGTATTTGATTTTGTAATTGGTCAAGGTTCTGTTGTTCAAGGTTGGGATATTGCCTTTAAATTACTTAATAAAGGCACAGTAGCTACTATATACATCCCTTCACAGTATGGATATGGAAACATTGGCAACTTGTTTATTCCAGCCAATTCAGTATTGGTTTTTGATGTACATGTAGTAGATTTATTAGGGAACGAATAGGTTTGCTTGAGATATTAAGGGGATTACTTTCAAAAAGTGATCCTTTTTTATTTTCGGATTTTTTGTATTGAAACTTTAACCCTTCTTGAAATATAACTTCATGAGTTCATTTTTCACTAATAGGCGTTCCCAGAGCATATTACCATTGCTAAATTCAATTGCCCAACGGGTTCTTATGTCTTTATCATCGCTGATTAATGTGAGTATCGGTGAATGTGAATCGATTTGCCAAATGCCTGTTTCCACTAAAACCCCTTCTGTATCAAACTTATTATAGCGCCTGTCCCAATTAAAGCTATAAGTAATTCTTTCAAGCAGATATTCGGCAACCACTCTGCCTGTAGTCGGGTGTATCCCGTTCGCAATTCTAATCTCCCAAGTGCCAACAAGCGTGTCCCAAGGTGCCATTGGCTTCTGATTTACGTTCACTAGGGTTATACTCACTTTATTTCCTTCTTCAATTCTCTCCCAAATCATTTTTTCATTTTGAAATGAAACATTAAAAGGGCCGTAGGGGTCAATTCTTGCCTCAGTGGATTGAAGCAAGGTTTTTTGTTGATCATCATAAATCCAACTTCCCAAGTCATTTTGAAGCCACCCATTTCCCGAAGTAAAAGTGCCGTCTTCTTCAAGTAAAATCCATTTGGCTGTGGGGGTTAAGTCTTTATCATTTACTTCAACTTTTTCAATCACCCATAAACCAGTGACGGGCAAGGGAGAGAATGAAATATTTCCTGTTTTTTCACTTACAATCTGTGAGGCGTTTTGCGCATGACAAGGTTTGATGACGATAAGCAAAAGGAAAATGAGGAGGCTGTGTTTCATCAATTCTAAAATTCGAGAATTACATCAGTGAAATTAGAGGATTTGACCTGTTCCTCAAAATTCATTTTAAGCCCTTAAATTTTCTTTATCTTCGTTTTTAAATTGATAGAATATGAAAAGAAAAAATATAGCAATTTTCGCTTTGTTGGCCATAGCTTTTTGGGCTTGCCAATCGGGTGGAAATGTAACTGAGGAAAAGGTAGTTATTGATACACTCACCATCGACCGTCATCTAAGTGTGCTGGCCTCAGATGATTTTATGGGAAGAAAACCTTTCACCGAAGGAGAAGAAAAAACGATTCATTATTTGGAGTCGGAATTGAAAGGAATGGGCTTGAAACCTGGGAATGGAGATAGCTATTTTCAGGAAGTGCCTTTGGTAGAAATTACAGGCACACAATCTCCGACTATGACCGTAACCGGACAGGGTGAATCTATGAGTTTCAAAACCAGTGACGATGTTGTGATCTATACCGAAAGGGTGGAAGAAGAAGTTGCTATTAAAGATTCTGAATTGGTGTATGCAGGCTTTGGTATTGTAGCACCAGAGTATGGCTGGAATGATTATGAAGGTATGGACGTAAAGGGCAAAACGGTTGTCGTTTTAGTGAATGACCCTGGTTTTGGCTCAGGTGACAGCACTTTTTTTAAAGGTGACCAAATGACTTACTATGGCCGTTGGACTTATAAATATGAAGAGGCGGCTCGACAAGGTGCGGCTGGTGTTTTGATTGTGCATGAAACCGTTCCCGCTGGTTATCCGTGGTTAGTGGTGCAAAGTTCATGGACAGGTGCAAAGCTAAATTTAGACGATGCCAATCCACCCTATAAATGCGCAATTCAGGGATGGATTACTAGAAATACAGCGGTTAAGTTGTTTCAAGCAGCAGGAATTAAGGACTACTCTAGTTTGGCCAAAACAAAAGGTTTCAACCCCATAGCAATGGGCTTGAAAGCCTCTATGAGTGTTAAGAATGAAATCAAAAGAGATATGTCGCATAATGTTGTGGCCATGGTTGAAGGAAGCGAAAGGCCAGATGAGTACGTTATTTATTCAGCTCATTGGGATCATTTGGGTGTGGGTGCTCCAGTAGATGGTGATTCTATTTATAACGGTGCACATGATAATGCCAGCGGAACGGTAGGTCTGCTTACGATAGCCGAAACATTCGCTAAAATGGAAACTAAACCTCAACGTTCGGTGGTATTTCTGTTCGTAACGGCAGAAGAACAAGGTTTACTGGGTTCTGCTTATTATGCTCAAAACCCACTGTTTCTGGCAAATCAAAGTGTAGCGAATATTAATATCGATGGTCTTCCAGCCTATGGCGAAATGAAGGATTTGACCATTACTGGTTATGGACAGTCGGAGTTAGATACTTATGCGAAGACTGAAGCCGACAAACAGGGGCGTTACGTAATTCCTGACCCAGATCCGTCAAAAGGTTATTTCTTTCGTTCTGACCATTTCAATTTTGCCAAAATAGGTATTCCAGCTTTATACGCTTCGGGTTCGTATGAGTCGAAAGAAAAGGGAGTGGAGTTTATTGAAAAGAAGACACAAGAGTATTTGGCCATTCGATACCACCAGCAGGCAGACAATTACTTACCTGAAGAGTGGGATTTGAAAGGTATCGCCCAAGATGCGGCATTACTTTTCAATGTAGGTAAGAGGTTGGCTAATGAAACTTACTTCCCGAAATGGAGTGAAGGTTCGGAATTTAAGGCGAAACGAGATGAAGACATGAGCCTGAAAAAGAAGTAACCGTTCTTTTAGGTGATAAAAATAAAGGCCGATTGATTAACGATCGGCCTTTATTAATTTATTTTTTCACTTCCAGCAGTGTGATTTTAAACTTCAAATTTGAATTGGCAGGGATTCGATCCTTTTGTAAATCTTGGTAACCATATACTGATGGGATTAGGAATGTGCCACTTCCTTCTTCTGTTAAAATCTGAGTAGAGATGTCAAAACCTAAAATCACCATACCTCGACCAGATATAAAACCAAATCGCTCATAGGTTCTACTGGCGCTAAAGATGCCGTTGTCTACTGCGGTTTGCTCTACGTTGGTGTCTATAAAAGAACCATCCAAAAGTGTGAGTTCATAATTAACGTAAACAGTATCACCTAGTGCAACTGTTTTTCCATTTCCTTCTTCATCAATAATGTATCTAATATCTGTCTCATGAGTTTTTACGGTCAAATTGTTGGTAGCAACATAACTGTCGATTGTTTCAATGTCAATCGCTAATTGTGCATTAGGATCGTAAGGTTCAAAATCATTTGAACAAGATTGCAGCGTTACACCAATCATCAATAATCCCAACAGAATTTTTATTCTTTTCATATTTCTTTCAAATGCCCTTCATGGGGCATTGTTTATTTTTATTAATCTTTTCTAAACTCGTTAGACACCTTGCTATAGCCAGAAGTTGGAATAGTGCCTAATTAAAGGTTACGCAAATATATTGGAAGGAAACAAATAAGAAGGCATTATGCTCTTTTAACTTTCTTGGTAAGGAAAACTGGAAGACAAAGAAAAACGGCTACAGTAGAAAACATTAGTCCACCAATAGTGCCAATGGCCAAAGCGAACCAGAAAGCCTCGTTTTCTCCTTCGAGTAAAAACGGAATTAAGCCAAAACAGGTGGAAAGTATCGTAAGCATAATGGGTTGTGCTTTACCTATGACAGCCCTTAAAACAGCCCGATTATACTTTTTCAATGAAGAGTTGTTAAGGTCATTCACAATGAAAATTGCTGCATTTACTACCAACCCTCCGAGCATGACAAAAGCTGCATAACCTCCCTGATCAAAAGAGAAATCGAATAAAGAGAAGATGAGAAAAAGCCCAATGAACGAGATAGGGATGGTGATAATGATGAAGAGGGGTTGCTTCAGGTTTTCAAATAAGATGGCACAAATTATAAAAATGCCAATAATTAAATAGCCTAATAAACCATACTGTTTTGTTTGTTTGTCAAAACGAAATAAACGGTCTTGGGTGTCAATTTGGTAGCCTACAGGCATAATAAGTTTCATTTCTTCAATCATCTTATCTCGGTATTCGGCCCCAAATTTTCCAGACCCCAAATATTTGAATCCTAATTGTCTTAAATACTGTCGGTCCTCTTTGTGAATTTGGTTGGCGGATTCTTCAAAAACCATAGTGGCGTAGTCGTTGATTTTTACCAGACGACTGGTGTCGATGGGAAGAGCTTCTTCCATTAAATCATATTTAGAAAAGGCTTTGGCATTCATGGCCTTTACAAAAATAGGAGTACGTTCATTGTTCAAATTGGCTGATGCTGATGATGAGTTTGGTAAAGTGTAATCGATGAGCACATTGGTAACGGCTCCTCTGCTTATACCTGCTTTGGCCATTCGATCCACATCAAAGTAGAGCACATATTCGTTTCCCTTCAAACTATAATAATTGTATCCAATTTGTTCGTTGGTTTTTACTTCTTGTATCCTTTTGTGGTTCTCCAGTTTTACAGCTAGAATGTCAGCTTGTCGGCTTAATTCATCATAATTATAGCCTCGCATTCTAATGCCAAATTCTTGTGATTCACCTCTTTCTCCACCAATGTTGAATCCCTGACCTACTCCTACTATTGACCACTGCACCCCAGTTAAATCGACAGACCTGGCCTGTAGGCGTCCTTTGAGCTGATAAGGTAGTGCGGAAAATTCATATTCCGGCTCGAAGGTGATTCGTACTGTACCCGTTCTATTATCTACACGAGTAATGTATTTATCTATACCCTTGACTCCATCCACGAACTCTTCCACTTTTCCAATTACATAATTGGCATCTTCTAATGTTGTACCCATGGGTAATGTAGCCCTTACCGTTAATTGGGTTTGACTAACATCTCTGTAGTAGTAGCCTTGATACACTTCGGTGGCAAATTTTCTCATTGCTCCACCCAGAATTTTATCCGTAATAGGGCGTATATCGTCTTGATATTTATCGCTCCCAATCGTTTTATTGTACCATTCTTGGCCTTCCCATTGTATTGGTATTTTAAACACGGGTAAACCGAAACCTAGAATAACGATAACGATAAAAGCCTTTCTGTAGCGAACTACAAAGCCAATAGATTTAGAATAGCCCTTAAACCATTTCACTTTTCTACGGAGTTGGCGGGTACTGAATAACTTGCTCTTTTGAATTTCTTTTTTAAACAAAAGCTGGTAAAGGGCAGGGGTGAAAAATAAAGCAATAAGTAATGATACAGCTAAGTTGATGGCCACTACAATTGAAAAATCAGAAAGGTTTCTTCGGTCCTCTTCGGGTAGAAGCAGCACCATTAACAGTGCCATAATGGTGGTTAGTGAGGCGGCTAAAAGCGCTACAAAAATACCTCGATTTTTCTTTCGGTACATGTGGTCCATCATTACAATGGCATTGTCTACTATTAACCCAAAGGAAATCGTGAGTCCAGCTATGGAGTACATATGAAGCTCAACATCTAGCGCATATAAGATAATGGCCGTTATGCAGAGGTTGACTGCAATACCCATA
The DNA here is from genome assembly GCF_001592935.1 of Roseivirga echinicomitans. Classification (GTDB taxonomy): domain Bacteria; phylum Bacteroidota; class Bacteroidia; order Cytophagales; family Cyclobacteriaceae; genus Roseivirga; species Roseivirga echinicomitans. The sequence goes on along the minus strand of NZ_LRDB01000023.1, from coordinate 281,490 downwards.
AAAAGTGTTGCTAAGTACCTCGGATTTCGATTGATTAGGAAGATGAACACCAAGAGAATAATTATGGAAAGAGAGGTTCTTTGATAGATTTTGTCCATCTCTTTGTTAAGGAACTCTGTGTCGTCTTGTTCTAATAAAATGCTTAGATCACTTTGTACTGTGGATTGCAATTCCTCAATTCGGTCTCGTATCTGTTTGGCCAATACAATTTTATTGACACCTTCCCGTGCATAAATCTGTAAGTTAATTGCATTACGACCATTGATTCGAGTGTAACTTCTCGGCTCTTGCTCTTCTAAATAAACCTTGGCAATATCCTTTAAATAAAGTTCTTTGCCTTCAATATTGCTGATTACGGCTTGCTCTAAGTCTTCTAAACTTGTCAGTTCTGAGGAGCTTCTGAAGTAGAACTGCTGACCCGCAGGGTTCTTGATCATGCCAGGGTAATTTCTGTCTTGAAAAAGGTTCAGACTACTTACAATGTCACTTTTGGAAAGCCCGTACCTCATTAATAATAGAGGATCAAAATCAACCGTGATTTGCAATTCGTTGGCTCCAGTTAATTCGGTTCTTTTAATTTCACTGATGGCAGATAGCGGTTTCAGAATGTATTCGTCTACATCCTTTTTAATTTTGTAAGAAGCATAAGGGCCATTAATCGAATAGAGGAGTATAGGGGATTCAGATTGGTTTTGTGTTTCACCACCACGTTGCTCAACCATGGGGTAACTCATGGTTTCAGGTAATTTCTTATATATGTTCCGAATTAGTGAGTTGATCTCGAATTTACGGAACTCCATGTCCTCTCCTTTATCGAAGGACAGTTCAATGCTTCCAGTGCTATACCCAGAAACACTAGTTACTTTGTTTACGCCTTCAATTTGAGAAATGGCATTTTCGAGGGGGGAAGTTGCCAAGCGTTCTACTATATCTGGTGATGAATCTGGGAGGGTAAATGAAATAGTAATGGCAGGCTTTGTGTAGCGCGGGGTAAAGTTCACGTTTAGCTTTGGGATAAAAGCGATACCGATCATCGCTAAAACCACAAATACTATTACCATTCGAAAAGGTCGCTTCATCTTGAAAAACAATAAGGTCTTAGATATTCAACTTTAAATAAGTCTTTATTAGGTTGAAATGAAAATAAAAATCATCATAAATTTAATAAAATTTAGATTAAGGCAATTATCAACGACTATAAAATTAGGTGATTGATTAATGTTTTAGTTTTAACTGTTATATTTGGTTTGAACCAACCTTAGGCTTGGCATGATTTTGAATCTAAAAATGCGATTACTGGCGGCTAACTTAATGTTGTTGTGCTTAGTTTCCTGTAATTCGGCTAAGGAAGAAAACACCATCCTATTCGATGAATTGGAGCCAGAAGAATTTAACGCCTTTTTATCGAGTACTGAACTCGAAATCATACCCTTGGCTACTGATGAGGTTGTTATAGGTGATTTCAACATGATCAGAAAGGCAGATAGTGAATATTTCATCTTTTCTGGTCAAGAAGGTAAAGTGCACCGTTTCGCTAGTTCTGGTAATTTCTTGAACACCATTGGCCAAATTGGTGACGGCCCAACAGAATACAGGAATCCATCAGGTTTTGTCGTATCTGGCGATAGTTTGGTGATCCTCTCACAAGGCAAAGGGTCATCTCTTTCTTTTTATTCAAAAACTGGGGAGTTTATTAAATCCATGGATTTTGAAGAAAGCACTTACCCCTCTTTTGAGTTGACGGATTTTGGCTATGTATTTTCAACAGGCAGTAATACCGTTTTTGAAAATAAGCATAACCTACATAGTCGAAACCTTAAAGGAGAACTGCTGAGTGAATTTTATCCCATAGTTGACAGGAACATGCTCTCTATGGGAGTGAATAATTTTGGGAGAAGTGAAAATGGGGCTCTCTATTTTGAGCCATTCAACAATCAGGTGTATAAAATTGAGCAGGACAGCTTAATACCGACACGTAAATTCGATTTTGGGGATTTCAACTTGAAAGAGAACGCTTTCGAAAGCGAGGATCCATATGAGAATTTTGAAAGAATTATGAATAACGGCACGGCCTTTATTCTGGCATACTCTGAATCGAAAAACTATGCCTATTTCTATATTCTGCTTCAACAAAATCCAGATAAGCCTAAAGCATTTCATTTTTTGCTAAATAAGAAAACGGGAGCGTCTAAGCTGATCAAGAGTATGGAAGAAACTGCTCCAGCTTTTCAGTTTATTGATGGGGATCGCTTGCTTTTCCTATTCCATGCTGGCGATGTATTGAACTTGGCCAAGCAGTACCCAGAATCATTAATGAATTATCAAAAGGTGACTGAGGCTATTAAAACAGATGATAATCCAGTAATTGTAATCGCTAAAATTGATTTCTGATGAAAAAATCACTCCTCTTACCATTGCTTTTAGCCGCATTGAGTTTCTCTTGTTCTTCAGGACCAAGAAAGTTAATTCTGCCTGAACTACCTGTAGTTTCTATTCAACCTAAAGCTGAAAACCAAAAGTCTCCTTTTGAGCTCAAAAGAAATACATATGTTGCTTATATCTATAGAAAGTGGCAAAAGGATAACCTTTACCGAATCGAATTGGCGGTGGCGGATTGTATTAAGAAGAATATGGGTTATCTGATTTATGTAGAAGCCGACTCGGAGACTAAAGTGAAACAGTGGTTGACGGAGTTGGATTATAAATACGATGTGGTTGTAGATAAGGAGTCACTCTTTAGGCAGGCTAATGGGGAGACTATTGAGGGCTATAATGGCTATATTATAGATAAGGATCGGGAGATATTGGGGAGCCCTAGAATTAGATATCGACAATGAATTCATGAATGTAGAACCAGCTATTTAAAATGAATAATTGAAAAGATGACAGCTATATTTAGCACTAATTTTTAATTTAATATTAAATAACTACCGAATTAGTTTTTTGAAATCATATTTTAACATTATTTTGGCCTATTATGAAGCGACTTTTTTTTATATCTGCGTGTTTTCTATTGTGTTTAGCTTGTAAGGACCAGAAGGTAGAGGTTGAGGAGGTTGACCAAGAAGCATTAAGAAAACAAGTACAGCCCACAGAAGTAAAAGTAGCCACTGCGGAATATAGACCATTCGAATTTTTAGTGAGTGCTACGGGTACCATCGAGTCGGACTATGAGCTGGAAATTATTTTTGAAACCAGTGGCTATTTACAGGAACTCAGTATTGAAAATGGGCAAAGGGTAAAAAAAGGCCAAGTCATCGGTCAACTACAAAACGATAAAGAAAAATTTGCGCTAGAAAAAGCTCAAGTTGCTTATGATAAGGCTTACCTCAATTACCAAAGCGACTCTATTCAAAGGGGCTCTAAAATTACTGCAGTTGTTAGTAATTCTTTCCAGCTAAACTCGGGTTTGAAGGATGCTAGAATAGGGCTTCGCGAAGCTCAAATCAATTTGAATAACACCATTATTAAATCTCCTTCTGATGGTATAATCGTTGACTTGGCATCCAAAGAAGGAAGCCTTGTTTCGGCAGGGAAAGTGCTTTGCTCTATTTATAATGATAAAAACCTGACCCTTACCGCCAAAATATTAGAGACTGATTTCGGATTTATCAAGCGTGGTCTTGTAGCAGATATTTTTCCATTGGCACGTAGAGACCAGTCATTTATGGCTACAGTAAATGAAATCAATCCGAGGGTAGACGAAACCGGAATGGTTCAAATAGAACTTAAACTGAGTCAACCGGAAGGATTGTTGCCCGGTATGAATGCCCAGGCAATTGTACGTGTTCCGCAAGCACGCCATATTATTGTGCCACGAGAAGCGGTGGTAATTAAGCAAGGAAAGTCGGTGATCTTTACTGTAGTGAATGGCATGTCTCAGTGGAAGTATGTAGAGATAGGGCTCGATAACGGAACGGATGTAGAAGTACTGGACGGTCTTAAAGAAGGCGATCAAGTAGTACTTACCAATAATATTCAATTAGCGCACGATGCTAAGGTTAGCATTGCCGAAGTAGATCTCACCAATTCTAACCAGTAAGCAATGGTTAAATTTTTGATCAACCGACCTGTCGCGGTATTTCTAAGCTTTATAGGCATCTTGTTTTTTAGCTTTTTGGCTTTACAAAGGTTGCCAGTTTCCTTATTGCCCAATATTGAGGTACCTGCCATTATTGTGAAGGTAAACTACCCCAATAATCCGCCCAGTATTATTGAAAATAGTATTCTCAACCCAATCCGTACTTCCTTAAATACTCTCAATAACTTAAAGTCAGTTGAAAGTATTGCCAATAGCGAAACTGGAATGCTCAAGTTGCAATTTGAGTTCGGTACCCGAATGGACTTGGCTTATATTGAGATCAATGAAAAAATAGATAGGCTTCAAGAGAGCCTACCACGCGATATGGATAGACCGCAAGTGGTGAGAATTAATACCTCTGATATTCCTATTGCAAGAATTCAAGTGATCCCGAAAGAGGGGATTGATTACACACAAACTTCAGAACTAACCGATCGGGTTTTAAAGAAAAGAATTGAACAAATTATCGGGGTTTCAATTGTGGATGTTAATGGTTTTCAAGGCCAGTTTATAAGCATTACGCCCGATTTGGAAAAAATAAGAGCACTTGGTCTTTCAGAACAACAGATTGATCAAGTTTTACAAGGAGCCAACCGAGATTTGGGAAGACTCTCGGTAAAGGATGGTCAATACCGTTATTTTGTTCGAATAGCCAATCGATTGGATAATATCATTGAGATTGAAAATCTTCCGATCATAAATAGAGAGGGCGATGTAATTAAGCTAAGTGATATTGCCGAAGTTAGCTTTCAGTCTGATAAAAGACAAGGTTATCATTTGAGTAATCAGAAGGAAGGTTTGGTGGTCACTGTGCATAAGCAAGCCAAGGCGAAAATGACAGAGTTGACTCCCTTACTCTATGAAGCTGTGGAGAATTTTAAAAAAGATTACCCTCAAACAGATTTTGAGCTTACACAAGATCAATCTCTTTTGCTTAACGCTGGAATCAACAATTTAAAGACTAGCCTTATTTATGGAGGTATCTTTGCCTTTGCGGTGCTCTTCCTTTTCATGGGGAATGTACGTATGCCAATTATGATGGGGATTACACTTCCCATTTCCCTATTGATAAGCTTTTTGTTCTTTTATGCCTTTGGCCTTTCTGTTAATATCATTTCATTAAGTGGTTTAGCGCTTGGCTTAGGAATGTTGATTGACAATTCAATTATTGTTATTGACAACATTACACGAAAAAGGAAGGACGGCTTGGACATAAGAGAAGCCTGTATTCAAGGGGTAAATGAGGTAATGACTCCGCTAATTAGCTCTGTATTAACCACTTTGGCTGTTTTTGTGCCGTTGGTTTTTCTGAATGGGCTTTCTGGCGCTTTGTTTTATGATCAAGCACTTTCTGTAGCTATCATTTTGGGTACTTCCCTTATGGTGGCTTTCGTGTTGTTACCGCTCCTTTATCGTAAGTTTTTTGAAAATCTGAAAAGCCCCATTAAGGAGGATAGCTTGATTTTTAAAGGAATTTTGAAACTATATAAATCGACTTTTAAAGTAGTTTGGCGATTTAAAACCTTGAGCCTTATTTTGCTATTAGCGTTAATACCTCTTGCCTATTTTATGATCATTGGCGCCCATAAGGAAGGATTGCCTGCGATTGAAAAAACAGAGACTTTGCTTTCCATTCAGTGGAACGAACCATTGGATGCTGAAGAGAATAAAAGGAGGGTGTTGGATCTTCTTGAAAAAACAGCGTCAGCTACTCCAAGCGAATCAGATATTGGACTGAAGCAATTTCTTTTGGCTGAGCAGAGTAACTCGATTGAAAGTGCAGAAGTGTATTTTAAGTCGGAGTCAATGGATGCAAAGTTAGATTTGGAACAAAAGCTAACGGCATTTTTAGAGAACACTTATAGAACTGCCTCTTTTCAAGTGGAAGATGCTCCGAATGCTTTCGATCAGATTTTTAGCTCAGAACAAAAATTTTTTATAGCAAAGTGGAAAAAGCTTTCGGGCAGTGAACGCCTTGATGAAGCAATGTTTGCCAATCTTGAAAAAGATGTAGCAGAACTAGTTAATGAAAAACCACGTGCTGGAAATGGATTTCAATTCGGTGAATCTATGGAAGCCGTTATCGATAATAAAGCCTTGTCTTTTTACGGTATTTCTGAAAACGCAATGAAAGATGCACTCTCAAAAGCATTGGATGGCTATTTAGTGACAGAAATTAGACGTTTTGGAGAGGTTACTCCAATTTGGATTCAACGTGGAACTGAAGATTTCAGAAGTAAGCTAAATGGCATTTCGGTAGAAGGCAGGGAAAATCAAATGTATCCGCTGTCCAACTTTGTGAAATTCGAGTACATTAAAGACATCAAGTCCGTAACAGCCGATAAGACCGGAATCTACCAGAGTTTGGAATGGGAGAACCTTGATGATGCTTCCATTGATAGACTACAGGAGCAACTGCCTGCAAGGGCTGCTCAATATGGTCTCTCTGTCGATTTTGATGGCGCTTATTTCCAAGGCAGAGAAAACCTTCAGCAGTTGATTTTCATTTTAATGATTTCTGTATTGCTACTCTATTTTATTTTAGCAGCTCAGTTCGAATCACTGGTTCAACCTTTAATTGTAATTCTAACACTACCGCTTGGTGTGGCTGGTGCACTATTAGTATTAATGATCGCTGGAGGAACTTTGAATGTAATGTCGGCCATTGGTATTATCGTAATGTTGGGAATTATGGTGAATGACGCCATCCTGAAAATTGATACCATAAACAGATTGAGGGAAGAATTTTCATTAAGTGACCCAACAAATACCAAGCGTCAGGTATTGCAGAATGCCATTGCAAAAACAGGTCAGATAAGGCTCAAGCCCATATTGATGACCTCGATTACGACCATTTTGGCATTATTACCAGTAGTGTTTTCAAGCGGTATTGGTGCCGACCTTCAAAGACCGCTCGTTTATACTGTAATAGGTGGCTTGACCATCGGTACTTTCACCGCTTTGTTCTTTGTCCCTCTCTCTTACTGGGTAATCAGTAAGAAGAAGTATTAATAAGTTTGAAAAGATAAGCTACCATTGATTTAGAGAGTAGGAACTGATACCTGAAAGGGTAAGAAGTTCAATTTGCAGACTGCTATATACTTCCTTAGTTACTTTTGGGTGAAACCCCTCCCAAATTGAGTTGAAAAAAAATGCTGAGTTAAACTGTAACCTATTTAGAACTTAGCGCGCTGGTCTATTGCTCAATCACTATGTACTGACCAATTAAAGAAAAAAGCAACCACCCGCCACAACCAAATCAGGGAATGCTGTGTCTTGATTGTTAAACATCATATGCCAGTAAGTAAGAAAAATATGGGGCTCTCATAAATTTACTTGCAATTGATCTTATATGTTTTATATATTTGGCTCAACCACGTCTGTTATTTAACTATTCAAAGTATAAATTGTAGATTACGTATAGTGGGGAGTTAATTTTTTTAACCTGAAATATGAAGTGTATTCCTCTTTTAGTTTTACTCATGCTTATCCAGTTGGAGGGGTATGGGCAGCAATACAGCCTTAAGGATTTTAATTTAGAAGGAGATATTAATACTTGGTATAGTATGCGTTTCGATTCGGTGAATATCAAGCCAATGACTGGCGCTCTCCCAAGTTTAGTCTCACAACGGCCAAGGGTCAATGCTTTTTTTATGGAGAATACGCTGGACTGGATGGAGGCGAGTATTATGTATGATAACCAACTCTACAGCAGCGTTCGAATGAAATATAATATAGAACAGCAGGTAGCATATATCTCACATCCATTAACCTATCAAACGGTAAGCTTAGACCAAAAGCTAGTCAACTGGTTCAGAACACCAGCAGGAGTTTTTAAACCCAAGAATGAAGCAACTGGCTATTACCTTATAATCTTTGAGGGAGAACAACTTTCTTTTGTTAAAGAAAGTGCTAAAAAGCTAGATATTAAGGACCGAGAATTTGAATACACACGGACCGATGAGTTTTATTTATTAACGGATAATGAGAGAGTGCGAGTTAAGAATAAAGGGTCTTATCTGAAGCAATTTCCATCACATAAAAAGGAGATCAAGAAGTTTATGCGATTAAAAGAGTCTCGCGAGATAAAAAGAATAGGTAAGGAAAATTTCCTGATCCACTTGGCCAAGTACTGTGATAACCTTTCCATCCAATGAGAAAAATAATAGTACTCAGTTTATTGGCTTTAAGTCTCAATGGCTTTGCTCAGCAAAACGAACCAACCTTTTCAGGGAGCTATGAAAACGCTTCGTTAGAAAAAGTTATTTTAGATATTGAAGCCCGACTGGCTTATACTTTTTTCTATAAAAATGACTGGATTGATTCATTGCAGTTCACAGGTACATTCAGTCAAACGCCTGTAGAGGATGTTCTAAGTAGACTTTTTGAAAACACTTCTGTTCGGTACTATTTGCAAGACAGAAAAATATATTTGACCAACGGGATCACCATTATATCTACTCCTGAAATAGTGAGTAGTGTGTTGACCCAAGCTAATAAACGAAAAGAAGAAACTGAGATAGAAGAGGGTAAAGAACTGCTTTTTACGAAGGAATTTAAGGGAGAAACACAGAATAGTAAAGACTTAGAAAACTTTGTATTTGAAGTAGGAAGTCGTGCACAATTCAAAGCAGGTAGTAATTCTACCCTTGTAGGCTATATAAAGGAGAGTATCACTGGAGAGCCGATCGAGGGAGCGCTTGTATATACTCCCGATGGGAATAAGGGGACCACTTCAGGGAGGGATGGTTTTTATTCCCTGACCATAACAAATGGGAAACACGAAATTCAGGTCCAGTTTACGGGAATGAAAAGGGCTAGGAGAAACCTGATCCTCTTTTCAGACGGGCAATTGGACATAGGGATGGATGTGGATGTGATTGCTTTGAATGAGGTAATTGTAGAAGCTAACAGAGGGGCAAATATAGAGCGATTGACTACGGGCGTTGAAAGGCTTAACGTAGAACAATCCAAAACAGTACCTGTAGTACTGGGGGAGAAAGATATTTTAAAAGTGGCCACCACATTTGCAGGTATTCAAACCGTGGGAGAAGGAGCTGCAGGCTTCAACGTGAGAGGGGGGAAATCAGATCAAAACCTATTCTTATTCGAAGGTGCTACAGTATACAATGCTTCTCACTTCATGGGATTCTTCTCTGTTTTCAACTCTGATGCGCTTGAGGGGATGGATATTTTTAAAAGCGGTATTCCGGCTAACCGTGGAGGGAGGTTGTCTTCCGTTTTTGAAATAACAGCTAAAACAGCCAATAAAGAAAAGGTTGTTGTGGAAGGAGGTATCTCACCGATTACTTCACGAGTTACTGCTGAAATTCCAATATTAGAAGGTAAATCTTCTCTTTTAGCGAGCGGAAGAGTTACCTATTCTGATTGGATTCTTCAGAGTATAGCGCATTCAGACTTCAAGGGTAATAAAGTGTCTTTCAGTGACTTTATTGTCAAATATGACCATGAAGTTGATCAGGACAATAAACTATCACTTTCTGCCTACCTGAGTAAAGATGACTTCCGATTGAGCTCTGATACGCTCTTCTCATTCTCTGATTTTTCTTATATCAATGAAATGGCAACGGCCAAATGGTTACATAGGTTCAATGAAACTATGGATGCGTCCCTAATAGCAACTTACAGTAAATACACCTATGATTTCGAGGCAACCCAATTGGTGAAAAATGCTTTTGCACAAGATTTTGGAATAAAAGAATATGGAGCTAGGCTGGATATGAATAAGGATATCCAGGTGGCTCATCAGTTCAATTTTGGGCTTGAAGCAAAACGGTATGATATCAACCCTGGTTCCAAATCACCAGTTGGAGCAGAATCAATTGTCGCTCCCATTGCATTAAGTCCTGAACAAGGAATTGAAGGAGGGGTTTATTTTTCAGATAAACACGAAGTGAGTGAAAAGCTGAGCTTTAATTATGGACTTCGCTATAGTTTCTTCACCTACCTTGGGCCAGGGGTTACTAGCCTGTATTTAGAAAACGCTCCGAAAAATGCAGACACCAAAACAGGAGAAACGCTCCACGAGAAAGGAGAGTTTATAAAAACATACCATGGGCCTGAGCTACGATTAGCCGGAAGGTATATGTTAGGGGAGAGCCGTTCGGTGAAAGTCAGTTATGATAAAAGCCGGCAATACCTACATGCATTATCCAACAGTTCCTCTCTGTCACCTACCGATATTTGGAGACTCTCCAACAGTTACATAAAACCTCAAACAGGAGATCAAATATCAGTTGGCTATTACGAAGACTTCATGGACGGTGAACTAGAGACCTCTCTTGAATTGTATGGAAAGAAACTCGATAACCTATTGGACTTTAAAACTGGTGCGGACTTCTTGTTAAACGATAGGATAGAATCTATTGCGCTTCAAGGCCCCGGTAAATCATATGGCTTGGAACTTTCTTTAAAGAAAACAACAGGGCGATTGAATGGTTGGTTTAACTATTCATATGCGCGCACATTTATTAAGCTCAGCGGAGATTTTGATGAAGAGACGGTTAACAAAGGCGCATATTTCCCTACCAATTATGACAAGCCGCACACCATAAATCTGGTAAGTAATTATGAAGTGACCTCTAGGTTTACCGTTTCATACAATCTTGCATACAGTACTGGCAGACCAATCACATTTCCTACTGGACTTTACAAGCTGAACGGTGTCGAAATTCTCAACTATTCGAATAGGAATGAATTCAGAATCCCAGACTATTTCCGTATGGATTTGGGGTTCACCTTAAAATGGGGGCATAGAATTACAAAAGGAGCGCATTCATTTTGGTCAGTTTCAATTTATAATCTGGTCGGTAGAAAAAACCCATTCTCTCTTTATTTTGATTTGGAAGATGGTGTAGTTAAAGGCTACAAACTGTCCGTGTTTGGTTCTCCGATTCCAACCATCTCTTACAACTTTAAATTCTAATGGAGATGACACAAACTCACAAAAGAACAAATCGCTGCCTAGCCATACTTACACTACTTTTAGTAATTACCATGGGGGTGTTTGCTCAAGCGCCAAACGTAAGAGAGCGAGTGTTCATTGATGTCAATGCACATGATTTACTGGTTGGAGAAACACTTCAGTATTCAGCTTTCTGTTTGAGCAATACTACAAACAAACCCTCCTCTCTGAGTAAGTATCTCTATGTTGAGTTAGTTGGGGAAGGTGGTGTTATATTCCAACGTAAGCACCAGCTCGAAAACGGGAAGACTAGTGGAGAGTTTTTTGTGCCATCAAGTACTCAAACCGGTCAATACTACCTTGTTGCCTACACGCGCTGGATGCGAAACTTTGATGATGTAGCACAAGCACCACTTGTATTTATTAATCCATATCAAGGGCATATAAATTCAGCCATTGTAGCGGCTGATGTTGAAGTGGAGTTCAGTACCGTTTCTGGTGCTTTAGTTACAAATGTTAACAATAATGTGGTTTTTAAAGTTCATCAGGGAGATAAACTACTTTCAAGGAAAGGACGGGTAATTAGTGAAGGAGGAAAGCAAATAGCAGACATAACCAGCGATGCTAATGGCATCGGAGCTTTTGAAATTACTCCTGAAAAAGAAACAAACTATCAATTGCTTCTTGAAAATCCCGAGGGTGGATTTCAGTTTTTTGACCTTCCAATATCTACGGATACTGGAGTAGGGCTTAATATTTTGCATAGCGATGATCAAATTGAACTGACACCGGTTGGAGAGGTCAAGTTTGGTCGGTTATATATTAAACATCAAGGGAAAGTAATTATCGAACGAGATGTTCAAAGTACCTACCCAATTAGAATAAAGAGAACTGAACTTCCTCAAGATGTCTTAAGTGTTTCTTTTAAAGATGCTCAAGGAATATCAAGGTTTGTAGCTCCATTATTTAATACAAAATTAGGGCAAGAGACATCGCCTACAACATTTGAGACTCGATCGCCTATAGTAATGGAACAGCACCTTGCTAAAGGAAGTTATAGTGTATCTATCCGTAAAACTTTTGCAAGTCAGCAACCACAGCTCCATTCTATCTTTTCCAAAGAAGGTTTGAGTTTGCCTGGAAACCTTGACTATAACGAGCTACAGCGTGCATCGAGCTTTGAGACAATAGAGAATAAGCCACTGCCAGAATATATTTCTTTCTTACCAGAATATCGCTATCAATTACTTGAGGGCACATTGAAAACGGAGAGAGATACAGTTTCTGTTGTTAATAAAAACGTTGTACTCAGCTTAACAGGAGAAAGTACTTTGAATATGTCTGTAGCAAGAACAGACCGTGAAGGAAGGTTCTTGTTGGAGTACCAAACTGTGAACAGAGGGAAAACAACTGCTGCACACCTTTCTATGCCAGAGTTCGATAACGAATATTCCTTTGAGCTAAGTAATAATTTCAAAGAGGAGCATCGATTAAATTTCTTTCCCATTGTCATAGACACTACCCAGCTTGCCGAGATTAGAGAAAGGAGTATCATCAGTCAGCTGGAGAATGCTTACTTCACTCCCTTTATTGACTCTTCGGAAGTTGAAAACAACATACCAACCACAATTAACTCTTTTACCGCCCATTATGAATTTGATGATTATGTAAGGTTTAGAACTTTGAAAGAACACTTTGTAGAGTACATTCCGGTGGCTGGTGTAAGAGAGAAACGTGGGGTGAAACGCTTTGTGGTACACATTTTAGATCAGTCTTTCAACTATGAAATGGAATCGCTTGTATTACTTGATGGAGTGCCAGTTAATCCTTCCGACTTGCTGGAATTTAGCCCATATCGTATAAAAAGTGTTGATGTCGCTAACAAGCGCTACTTCTTCGGGTCCTTGATTGCAGACGGGGTGCTTAGTTTCAACACTATTGAAGGTAATTTGGGAGGCTTTGATATTACGGCCAACCATTTGGCTTTCGATTTACTTACACCTGAAGTAAAAACTCCGCAACTAGAGACAGACTATATAAAAGACCTACGAATTCCGGATTCAAGAATTCAACTGCTTTGGCTACCAGATTACAAGGTAAATCAGGAAGGTACTCAACAAATTCAGTTTAATACATCTGATGTTGAAGGAGATTTTGAACTAGTTATTGAAGGCTTTACAGAGGAGGGAATTCCAATCTCCATTATTAAAAAATTCATGGTGAAAGAGCATACAAATGAAAAAGGGTAACTTCAAAATATCAGTAAAAACCCTCCTGATCTGGTTGGTGGTGTTCATTACAACATCGTGTATTGAAGAGTTAGAAAGAACATCCTTCACCTATGAGAAATTATTGGTAGTAGATGCCAATATCTCCGATCAGGTAAAAGCCCATGAGGTTCGCTTAACTTATACTTCCCCAGTAGATGGAGATACGGATGATCTCTTGAATACCGTTTCAGGTGCAGCTGTTTGGGTAGAAGATGACCTTGGCAGTCGCATTGATTTCCTTGAGCAAAGTGCTGGTGCTTACTTTTCACCTGATAATTTTGCTGGTGAGCCTGGAAGAAGTTACGCACTGTTCATTACCACAAACGAAGGAAAACAATATCAGTCATCATTTGAAAAACTGGTTCAAGCACCAGGAATAAGTGAGATTTATAATCGCTTTGCAGTAGAATCAACAGACCAAAAAGGAGGTGCTACACCAGGCGTACAGTTTTTTATTGATGTAAAAGATGCTAATCAAAGCACTCAGTTTTATCGTTACGAATGGACTGATACCCATCAGATCAAGGTTCCCATTATTAAAAAATATGAAGCCACCGCCTACTACGTAGGGTTAGCTATGTTCTATAGGATTACACCTTTTGATGAGGATGTGCAGGAGTGCTACAGAGAGGACCGGTTCAATGAACTCATTCTGGCCACCTCTGCTAACAATATTAATGGTGAGTTGAATGAAATACCAGTTAGCTTTTCCGCAGCTACTGATTTTGATGTAACCACAATGTACTCAATTGAAGTAACTCAGCGAGCAATAAGTGCTCAGGCCTATAGCTATTATCGAAAAATCAAACTCTTCAATGAATCGAACGGCTCGTTGTTTGATAAACAGCAAGGTATAATCGTTGGTAACATTATTTCTATCGACTCTCCTGATGAGCAGGTGCTTGGTTATTTTGAGGTTGCAGGAGCAAGTAGTAAGAGAATTTTTATAGCTCCTTCTGAGCTTGATCCAGAAGTTTGGGAATATGTGGTTAGACCCTGTGAAACGTATTCTGCCATAGAGTTTGACGGATCATTAACAACCTTTTATGAGGCTACAGATCTTCCTGAAGAGCAGAGAGGCAGTGTGATTCCGATACGAGAGAATTATGAACTGTATGATTATGATCAGTATACAGGGACTAAATTTATGGCCCACCGCTTTTGTGCAGATTGTAGAAGAAGAGGCAGTCTTGGAAAACCAAATTGGTGGCAATAGAGTACTTTGAGTGAAGAGTAGTTTTTCAGTGTAGAATTATTTCTCAAAGGCTATTCTAGTCTTACTTAGTTGAAGAAACCATGGGAAAGAATAGAAGAATGAAAAGGGTTAGTTATAAAATATTTTCAAAACTCTGTCTGATCTGTTTGGTCGTTTTCACTACTACTGATTGCATTGAAGAACTGGAAACAACATCCTTCACCTATGAGAAATTATTGGTAGTAGATGCCAATATCTCCGATCAGGTAAAAGCCCATGAGGTTCGCTTAACTTATACTTCCCCAGTAGATGGCGATGCGGGTGATCTCTTGAATACTGTTTCAGGTGCAGCAGTTTGGATAGAAGACGACCTAGGTATGCGCGTTGATTTTACTGAACAAAGTGCTGGTTTCTATTTTTCTCCTGACACTTTCGCTGGAGTATCAGGAAGAAGTTACGCGCTTTTTATTACCACAAATGAAGGAAAGAGGTATCAATCATCATTTGAAAAACTAGTTCAGGCACCAGAGATAAGTGAAATTTATAATCGCTTTGCAGTAGAATCAACTGACCAAAAAGGAGGTGCTACACCAGGGGTACAGTTTTTTATTGATGTAAAAGATGCTGATCAAAGCACACAGTTTTATCGATATGAATGGACGGATGCCCATCAGATTATGGTTCCTTATATAAAAAAATATGAAGCCACCACCTACTACGTGGGGTTAGCTATGTTCTATAGAATTACCCCTTTTAATGAAGATGTTCAGGAGTGCTACCGAGAGAACAGATTCAATGAACTAATTCTGGCTAACTCAGCTACCAATATTAATGGGGAGTTGAATGAAGTACCGATTAGCTTTTCGCCAGCTACTGATTTTGATGTAACTACAATGTATTCAATTGAGGTAACTCAACGAGCAATAAGTGCTCAGGCATATAGTTACTATCGAAAAATAAAACTCTTTAATGAATCGAACGGCTCGTTGTTTGATAAACAACAAGGTATAATCGTTGGTAATATCATCTCGATCGACTCTCCTGATGAACAAGTTCTTGGTTATTTTGAAGTAGCCGGAGCAAGCAGCAAAAGAGTCTTTCTAGATTCTTCGGAGTTAGATCCAGAAGTGTATAAATATGTAACTAGGCCTTGTGAAAAATATCCCTCCATAGAATTTGACGGGTCGTTAAACACGTTCTATGAGGCAACAGATCTTCCTGAAGAACAAAGAGGGGGAGCAATTCCGATAAGGGAGCTTTATGAACTATATGATATCTATGAAACCGATACAGGACCAGTCTTGATCTTGGCTCACCGCTTTTGTGCAGATTGTAGAAGAAGAGGCGGTCTGGAAAAACCAACGTGGTGGCAATAGAGTGCTTTGAAGAAAAAGTAGTTTTGCAGTCAGTGTAGGGTTTGTTTAAATGGCTCTTCCAGTCTCACTTAATTGAAAGAAAGATGGAAAAGAACAGAAGAATGAAAAATACTAACAACAAAAATGTAGAGAAGTTCTTACTGATCTGTTTGGTCGTTTTTACTTCTATGGGTTGCATTGAAGACCTAGAAACAGCATCGTTTTCATTCGATAAATTATTGGTAGTAGATGCCAATATCTCTGATCAAGCAAAAGCCCATAGGGTTCGCTTGACTTATACTTCTCCAGTAGGTGGCGATGTGGATGATCTCTTAAATACTGTCTCAGGTGCAGAAGTTTGGATAGAGGACGACCTAGGTATGCGCGTTGATTTCAATGAACAAAGTGCTGGTTCTTATTTTTCTCCTGACACCTTTGCTGGAGTACCTGGGAAAAGTTATGCGCTGTTCATTACTACAAGCGAAGGAAAAAAATATCAGTCATCATTTGAAAAATTGGTTCAAGCACCAGAGATAAGTGAAATTTATAATCGCTTTGCATTGGAAGCAACTGACCAAAAAGATGGTGCTATACCAGGGGTTCAGTTTTATATTGATGTAAAAGATGCTGATCAAAGCACTCAGTTTTATCGTTATGAGTGGACCGATGCCCATCAGATTATAGTTCCACACATTAAAATGTGGCAAGCAAATGAAGTACGTGTCGGGGTATCCAAGGAATATGAGCTTACCCCTTTTGTTGAAGATGTACGTGAATGCTACAGAGAGAATAGGTTCGATGATCTGATACTGGCCACTTCGGTTAATAATATCAATGGTGAATTGAGTGAAATACCAGTGAGCTTTTCTCCATCGAAAGACTTTAGCGTAACTACCATGTATTCTATCGAAATAACTCAGCGGGCAATAAGTCCTCAGGCATATGTCTACTATCGAAAAATAAAACTCTTCAACGAGTCCAATGGTTCGTTGTTTGATAAACAACAAGGTGTAATCGTGGGTAATATTAAGCCCATCGATTCTCAAGATGAACAAGTCTTAGGTTACTTTGAAGTTGCTGGGGCTAGTAGTAAACGAGTCTTCCTAACACTTTTTGACCTAGATCCAGAAGTGATGGAATATGTATCGAGAACCTGTGAAGAATTCTCCGTAGTAGAACAATATTTTGGGTCATTGGCAAAGTTTTATGAGGCTGCGGATCTTCCTTATGCCCAGAAAGCAGCCGCAATTTCAATACGCAAGCTTTATGACCTTTATGATTACAATCCAGTTTCTGGGGAGAAATTTTTGGCCCATCGCTATTGCACTGACTGTAGGTTAAAGGGGAGTCTTGGGAAACCAGATTGGTGGCAATAGGCTTTTGCCGTTTTCTGCTACCTAATCCTATCTACCGACTTTACTAATTTCTCGTCTTTACGAATAAAACGATTGGCTACTGCATTCAACACCAAAGCCACAGCAGGTAAGAAGAAACCAAGCTGGAAGTTTCCTTGAACCTGGGGGTTCACTAACTCTTCAAACTGATTCACTTTGAAGAAGCAAATTCCTAAATATGAAACCATCAGTAGGGAATTTAAAGCTCCAAGTTTCATTTGGTTAAGACGATTCTTAAACTGAAAAATAGAAAAGAGTGAAACCAATGCGGCCAAAATTGCAAGTCCAGCAAGATACCACATGCTCTGCGTTTCAATAACTACATCATCAGTCTTATCAGCAACACCTTGACCAAAATCAATGATTTGCATGTCAATGGCAGAGAAAAGAATCCCTTTTGTTTTTTCTGGATTGGCTTCGCCCCAAATGTAATAGGCCAAAACCATTCCCATACAAATAGAAACGCCTAGTAAAAGAATGCTCTGAATTCGTTGTATCATGTCTTTTTTGAGTTAGGCTGCAAATATAACCAAATCACTTTGAGTTGGAAGTCATTTAATAATGAACCACACAGCTGACGATTGATTTTGTTAAATATCTCGCTCGACCTGACTAAACTCGTAAATCCTCCAAAACCTTTTTCCTTGCTATTTAATTTGAGTTAAATTCGTGTCTCGAAAATCACAAACCCAAATTCGTTTATGGAAACTGCTTATATCGTTGATATCGTAAGAACCCCAGTAGGAAAATTCGGAGGCACATTAGCATCGGTCCGCCCCGATGATTTAGCGGCTCATGTCATCAAGGCTTTGATGGAGCGTAACCCTTCTTTTGACCCGAAATTTGTGGAGGATGTGATTTTTGGAGCGGCCAATCAAGCAGGCGAAGATAACCGTAACGTAGCCAGAATGGCGTTGCTTTTGGCAGGTTTGCCCATTGAAACAGGCGGGGTTACCGTAAACAGATTATGTGCTTCTGGCCTTCAGTCGATTATGGACGCTTCCCGCGCATTAATGTTGGGTGAGGCGGGCGCTTATATTGCTGGTGGTGTAGAGAGCATGACGAGAGCCCCGTTTGTACAGGGCAAGTCTGAAAGAGCCTATGGCAGAGCGACAGAAATGTATGATACTACGATTGGTTGGAGGTTTATTAACCCGAAACTTTCAGAATTACATTACCCTTATACAATGGGGGAAACGGCTGAAAACGTAGCTGAAAAATGGAAAGTGAGTAGAGAAGCACAAGATGAATTTGCACACAATACACAGCTGAAATACCAAGCGGCTCACAAAGCAGGAAGGTTCAAAAATGAACTGGCGCCAGTGGAAATTCCGCAACGAAAAGGGGATGCAATTTTGTTTGATAAAGACGAACATCCAAGACTTTCTTCAGTTGAAAAACTGGGTTCTTTGGCTCCGGCTTTCAAAAAAGGAGGTTCTGTTACTGCTGGTAACTCTTCAGGAATAAACGATGGAGCAGCAGCTAGTTTAATTGTCAATGAAGCCACTTTAAAGCAGTTTGGTTTAAAACCAATGGCACGAGTAGTGTCTATGGCCATTGCAGGTGTTTCTCCCGATTGCATGGGTGTGGGGCCAATTCCTGCTACACAAAAAGCATTAAAAAGAGCAGGACTTACTGTGAACGATATTGATTTGGCGGAAGTGAATGAAGCTTTTGCCGCCCAAGCCATTCCATGTATCCAAGAACTTGGATTGAACCCCGACATCGTGAATGTAAACGGTGGCTCAATTGCTATTGGTCACCCGCTGGGCGGAAGCGGGACTCGTATTTCAACCACTTTGCTTCACGAAATGCAAAAGCGCGACAATGTAAAATACGGATTGGCCACCATGTGTATTGGTGTAGGCCAAGGTGCAGCCATTATTTATGAGAAACTCTAATTTAGAACTACTTCTGACTTCGGTCTTTCGATTTCGTGCTCAATGAGATACTTCCTCGATATAAGCTACAAAGGAACCAGTTACCATGGTTGGCAATTCCAGAAGAATGCACATACACTGCAGGCTGAGATAGAGAATGCAATTTCTAGATTATTAGGGGTGCAAACTCCCATTATGGCGAGTGGCCGAACGGATGCTGGAGTGCATGCCAAACAACAAATTGCGCATTTCGACACGGTTGAATCAATTGATGTTGAGAAATTGGAATTTAGACTGAATCGATTTTTTACCCGAGACATTACCATTAACAGCATTGTGGAAGTTAAACCCGATGCGCATGCGCGGTTCAATGCTAATGAAAGGGCTTACGAATACTATATTAACCAAAAAAAGAATCCTTTTTTACAAGAGCTGAGTTATTACTTTCCGAATCCTCTGAAAGTGGAATTGATGAACGAAGCGGCTTCTAAATTACTGGGGACTCAGGATTTTGAAAGTTTTAGTAAAGTAAAAACGGAGGTAAATAATTTTATTTGCAACATCACTAAAGCCCGCTGGCAAATAGAGAACGATTCTTTGGTGTTTCACGTTACTGCCAACAGGTTTCTGAGAGGTATGGTGAGGGCTTTAGTGGGCACCTTGCTCGAAGTAGGTCTCGGAAAACTGACTGTTGAAGATTTTATTAAGATTATAGAACACAAAGATCGAACTGCTGCGGGTAGGGCAGTGCCACCAAAAGGCCTATTTTTGTCGAAAGTTACGTATCCTAGTTCTGTATATAGCAACTAATCCTTTGGAAAAAGAAAAAGTTAAAAGCGGTAATATTGTTGATTTTAAGGTGCTTAAGCGTCTTTTTCGCTTCGCGAAGCCTTACCTGAAACAGTTTTATTTGCTCGTATTCTTGACTGTTTTATTGGCCGTTTTAGTGCCCATCAGGCCATACATCGTTCAGCTTTCCATCGATACTTACGTGCCGCAAGGCGATTACGCTGGTTTAATGACCATGTTGATCATTCTGGTCATTCATCTGGTCGTTTTGGCGATAGTACAATATGCACACACTTATCTTTCGGGCTGGGTAGGGCAAACGATTATTAAAGACATACGCATAAAGCTCTACGAGCACCTGCTCAAGTTAAAACTGAAATTCTTCGATAAAACCCCTATTGGCAGACTGGTAACCCGTAATGTTTCGGACATTGAAACGCTTTCGAATGTATTTAGCGAGGGTATTGCAGCCTTGATTGGTGACCTGCTTCAGCTGGTTTTCATCATGGGCTTTATGTTCTACCTCGATTGGAGATTGACCCTGATTAGTTTAGCTACTTTGCCACTGCTTATTTTCAGTACTTACATTTTCAAAGAGAAAATCAAGGTCACTTTTAACGATGTTCGGAATGCGGTTTCAAACCTTAATTCCTATGTGCAAGAGCATGTGACGGGAATGAATATCGTTCAGATTTTTAATGCTGAAGAACGCGAATACGACAAATTCAAAAAGATCAATAAGGAGCACGAAAAGGCCCATATTAAGTCTGTACTTTACTATGCTATCTATTTCCCAGTAGCAGAAATTATCCAAGCCGCAGCCATTGGTATGGTGGTTTGGTATGGGGCACGTGGCATTCTGAGCGATTCTGGAATTGGCCCAGGATTGATCATTTCCTTCATTATGTACCTTCAAATGTTCTTCCGCCCGATAAGGATGATTGCCGATAGGTTCAATACCCTGCAAATGGGAATTGTAAGCTCGAATCGAATTTTTACCCTTTTGGATAGTAATGAAAACATTACCGATGAAGGCACTTATATGCCTGAGAAATTTAAAGGTGATGTGAAATTCAAGAATGTTTGGTTTGCCTATAACGAAGAAGAATACGTTTTGAAAGATATTTCTTTTCACGTAAAAGAGGGAGAAACCATTGCCTTGGTTGGCGCTACGGGTGCAGGAAAGTCTTCCGTCATTAATCTTTTAAGTCGCTTTTATGAAATCAATAAAGGCACAATTGAAATTGATGGGCACAATTTAAAGGAATATGATCTTTCCGCTTTGCGGGAAAAGATTGGCGTGGTACTGCAGGATGTCTTTCTGTTCTCAGACACCATTCGGCAAAATATTACCCTGGGCAACCCCGATATTTCGGATGAGAAAATTCAGGAGGCTGCTGCTTTGGTCGGGGCTAAGAAGTTCATCGAAAGATTGCCAGGTAAGTATGATTATAACGTAATGGAACGTGGAGCTACACTTTCGGTAGGTCAGCGCCAATTGATTTCATTTGTTCGTGCCATGGTCTACGACCCCCAAATCATAGTGCTCGATGAGGCCACTTCTTCTGTGGATTCAGAAACGGAGGAAATGATCCAGCATGCCATTGAAAAGCTAATGACAGGAAGAACGGCTATTGTGATTGCACATAGGCTTTCAACCATTCAGAATGCAGATAAAATAATTGTACTTGATAAAGGTGAGATCAAGGAAGTTGGTAGCCATCAAGAGCTTTTGGACAAAGGTGGATTCTACGCCAACTTGTATAAAATGCAATACAAAGAAGTAACAACGATATAGGTATGAAAAAGTA
Source organism: Roseivirga echinicomitans (assembly GCF_001592935.1). Taxonomy (GTDB): domain Bacteria; phylum Bacteroidota; class Bacteroidia; order Cytophagales; family Cyclobacteriaceae; genus Roseivirga; species Roseivirga echinicomitans. The sequence continues at coordinate 259,790 of NZ_LRDB01000023.1, read as the reverse complement.
TATTTTAATTGCTCTAGCAATTTTAGTCATTGGTGGAGGAGCGTCATATGTGTATTTGGGCGGATTGAATTCTGTGGAATTCACGGTAGAAGATGTGAATGATTATCATTTGGTGGGAAGAATGTTCCAAGGTCAAGCGGATGCCAAAGAAATTGAAGATTACTTTTTCGAGGCCAAAGATTTTGCTATTGGAGGCACTATTGATGGTGAATTAACCATCCTGCATTACAACGATACTACTTTAGCTAAAAAGGAGATCAAGCTATTTATTGGTGTTTTATTGAATAATTCAGCCGATACACTTGATTTGCCTGTGGGCTATACCTTAGTGAAAGTGCCTGCACAAAAAACAATTCGCGCGACAATTCTAGCCAATAATGCGGTAATTCCTGGGCCGGAAACTATTGAGGCGAGATTAATTGAAAAGGCCGAAGAAAACGGACTCACCCCCCAAACCTTTACTATCGAAAAATATATTTCTGAAACGGAAATGGTGATTGATATGCCAGTGAAGAATTAATATCTAAGCCTTAATTCAATCCACCTCTTCTTGCTGTAGTTGCTTATCGTAAAGCTCTTTATAAACTCCGTTTTTGGCCAGTAACGATTCGTTGGTGCCTTGCTCAATAATTTCTCCATCGTCCAATACAATGATTTTATCGGCCAATTTCGCAGAAGAAACACGGTGAGAAATAATGACCGAAGTCCTTCCTTTCATAATCCGTTGAAGACTATTTAGAATTGTGTTTTCGGTATTGGTATCTACAGCCGAAAGCGCATCATCCATAATCAAGATTTTAGGATTCCGCACAATAGCCCGTGCAATAGAAGCCCTTTGTTTTTGTCCGCCAGAAAGCGTGATACCTCGTTCACCTAACATGGTTTCAAAACTTTTCGGGAATTCCTTAATGTTGTCATACAAATCGGCATCCTTGGCAGCTTGAATAATGTCTTCTTTAGAAATATTGTCCGCACCAAAAGCAATGTTACTACCTATGGAGTCGCTAAAAAGGAAGACATCTTGTGGCACATAACCTGTTTGAGATCTTAATTTCGACAATCGGTAATCTTTAATACTCCGGCCGTCAATGCTGATTTTGCCATCAGTAGCATCGTACATTCTCCCAATCAGGTTGGCGATCGTGCTTTTACCTGAGCCCGTTGTGCCAATTATGGCAATCGACTCTCCTGCATTTACTTCGAAGCTAATATTTCGGAGTGCTTTTGTGCCAGAATCTGGATAAGTGAAACTCACGTTTTCGAACTTAATATTTCCTTTCACTTCGACATCCAAGTCCTTATCAGAAACAATGTCGTTTTTCTCTTTCAAGAATTCATTGATCCTTTTTTGCGATGCTGCCGCCATTTGAATAATACTGGTAATCCAGCCCAAGGCGGTTACTGGCCAAGTGAGCATGTTTACATAAATCACAAATTCGGCAATGTTACCGTAACTGATCTTTCCATCGATGACTTGATTACCGCCTACATAAATGGTGAGGATAACGCTCAGGCCAATCAAAGCCATAATCAAGGGGTGGAATAAGGAGTTTACGAAAACGAGACGGAGCGATTTGTGCTTGTAGTTTTCGCTTTCTTTCAAGAAGTTTTTAACGGAATCTTTCTCACGTACAAAAGCCTTGATTACACGAATTCCTGAGAAGGCCTCTTGCGTAAACGTGGACATGCTAGAAAGACTTTGCTGAATTTCCTCCGATCGTTTGTTGATCACATTATTCACGAAGTAAATACTAACAGAAAGCAAAGGAAGTGGCAAAAGCGCATAAAAAGTGAGTTCTGCATTCACTTTGAGCATTTCATAAATTACCATTGGAAAAAGTACCAGCAAGTTAATGCCATACATGATTCCAGGTCCTAAATACATGCGCACACGGCTTACATCTTCCGAAATTCGGTTCATTAAATCGCCTGTATTGTTTTTTCTGTAAAAGCTAAGCGGAAGATTTTGGTATTGAACATAGACTTCATTCTTTAAGTCGTATTCAATTTTTCTAGACATGACAATAATAGTCTGCCGAACCAGAAAAAGGAAAAAGCCCCTGAGCAAGGCCATTACAAGAATGATTATTCCAAGAATAACAACGCCAACTTCTAGCTTTGTGAAAAGGATGCCACCTAAGCTACCGCCTTCAAAAACATGGTAGAGGGCAAAACTCTCTGTAACATAATCGATTGCGTAGCGCACCACCTTTGCAGGCCAAATGGCGAAATAGTTAGATACGATCAAAAAGATGATTCCTAAAACAAGGAGTAGCTTATACTTGAGTAGGTATTTATTAAGGTGGCTTAGTTCTTTCACGTTTTGCTTAACAGAACAGGTTACAATAAGGTTGCCTGTCGTCAGTTATTCTTTAGAATTCTTCAACTTTTCGCTTACTTTTGCCCACCAGTAGAAAAGGCCAAATCAGCGAAGGATGTGGCAAATATAACTTAAACTACAAATTGACAATAATGGTAGAGGTAAACGGAACAGAAAAAGTGGGAAGTATCTCAATTTTCGAACAAGCTGCCAAGCTAGGCCATGAGCAAGTGGTTTTTTGCCACGATGAACCAACTGGTTTAAAAGCAATCATCGGTATTCATAATACAGTATTGGGCCCAGCCCTAGGCGGAACCCGTATGTGGAACTACGCTACTGAAGAAGAGGCAGCCATAGATGTTTTAAGACTTTCAAGAGGAATGACCTACAAGGCGGCCATATCTGGGCTTAACCTTGGTGGTGGAAAAGCTGTAATTATTGGCGATCCTGCTAAATTAAAGAATGAAGCATTTCTTCGCAGATTCGGTAAATTCGTAGACAGTCTTCAAGGTAAGTATATTACTGCAGAAGATATGAATATGAAAACCAGCGATATGGAACATATCGGTATGGAAACCAAGCACGTGACTGGTTTGCCAGTAGAAATGGGCGGTAGTGGAGATCCTTCTCCAGTTACAGCTTATGGCGTTTATGTCGGCATAAAGGCTGCAGCAAAAAAGGCTTATGGTTCTGATTCGCTTGCTGGTAAGAAAATATCTGTTCAAGGTGTTGGTCAAGTAGGTATGTACTTGGTAGAACATTTGACAAAAGAAGGAGCCCAAGTTTTTATGACCGACATCAACCAAGACAGATTGAAAATGGTTTCTGAAAAAACAGGTGCTACCGTAGTAGGGATGGATGAAATTTACGGTTTAGACGTAGATATTTATGCGCCTTGTGCCATGGGAGCAACTATCAATGACGATACAATCTCAAAACTGAAATGCTCAGTAATTGCTGGAGCTGCTAATAATCAGTTGAAGGATGAAGCCCGTCATGGTAACATGCTCATCGAAAAAGGTATAGTATATGCTCCTGATTTTGTAATTAATGCTGGTGGTATTATAAACATAACTGGTGAGCTAAGAGGATCGTATAGTAAAGATCTTGCCTATATGTGGACAGAAAAGATTTACGATACATGTACGAATATTTTGGCGAAAGCTGATAAAGACGGAATTCCTTCTCAAAAAGCAGCCATGTTATTGGCTGAAAAGAGAATTGAAGACGTGGGTAGAGTTAAACTTTCATTTTAATATAATGCAAGGGAGTTGTTAAAAACTCCCTGCTACTTTCTATTTTTACCGTTCTTTAAAATTTTGAAATGCTTAACAGGAGATCACTAAGAGTAAAGGCGATGCAATCATTGTTCGCTTATGGTCAATGCAAAGAAGCTAACTATAATTTAGGTTTGGCAGAGATTGATGAGGCTTTCCTTCCAGATTTAAATTCTATGGAAGCTCAAGATCGTGATTTGCTTAAATCGCAGCGACAGCAGAGTAAAAGAGTGTATGCCAATAAGATCAATGGCAGTGCTCTTGATCCCTCAGAAGTAATTGGTGAAGAAGCCCAGAAGGCGGCTAATGATGCTCAGAAAACTTATTTAAGCAATCAAAGAAAAGATTTCAATCACATGCTGTCTTCGATGATTCTTGATGCAGAGTCTTTGATTGATCGATTTTTGGAAGTCGTTAGTTTGCTTATTGCATGGTCTGATCATTCAAAAGTAGAGGCGGACAAAAAGTCTAAGATTTCTCCTGAAAAGGTTGTTGTGGGGGACTATAACTTTTCCAAAAACAAGGTGATTGAGTTTTTCAAAAACTCTTCTAAAGTTCAGGTGGCCTTGGTCAAAAGGAACATCGGTTGGGAAGATGAAGAACAGAATGTAAAGAACTGGTACAAAGAAGTATTAAAGAAGGATGAAGTTTACAACGAATACCGTAGAACGGCCAACCCTTCTTTTGAAGAAGATAAAGCAATAGTAGATCACATTGTTAAGCAGGAGGTATTTAAAATTGATATGATTTTAGCCTTCTTTGAGGAACGAGATATTTTCTGGCAAGAAAATAAGGCCATCGCCCGTAGTTTGGTGAGTCGCTCAATTCGTGACCTCGAAGAATCGAGTTCTCCGAAAGAGTTTGAGTTACCGGATTTTTCAAATAACTGGGAAGAGGATAAATCCTTTTTTGAGAAAATATTCAAGTCGGCTGTAGAAAACGATGAAGAATATAGCAAGATTATTGGGGCAAAAACAAAGAATTGGGAGGTTGACAGGTTGGCAATTACCGATCAGATTATACTCAAAATGGCGATTGCTGAAATGCTGAATTTCCAGAGTATCCCTGTAAAGGTTACTATAAATGAGTATATTGAGCTTTCAAAGAATTACAGTACTCCTAAGAGCAAGCAATTCATAAATGGGATACTTGATGTGATTAGTGTAGAGCTGAAAACATCAGGCAAGTTGAAAAAGAGTGGTAGGGGTTTAATGGATAATAAATAGACGTTAATGAGTAAAGGATCAAGCAACGTATTGGCATTTGTTATTGGCGCAGCCACAGGTGCTATTTTGGGCATTTTATATGCCCCAGATAAAGGATCGAACACAAGAGACAAACTTTCGTATCAGCTAGATAAGTATAAGAAGCAGCTAGAAGATTTGTTGGAAGATCTTATTAACGGAAAGCATGAAATTGCTTCTGAGGCAAAATCAGAAGGTGAAAAAGTGGTTTCTGAAGCTCGTTTAAAAGCAGAACAATTATTAACAGATGTTGACAATCTGATTGGTCAGATTAAGTCTGGAGACAAAAACTAAATATAGAATTATGAAAACTAAATTATCTCTATTGAGTTTAGTGGCTTTATTTTTTATCGCGTCATCTTGCGGTAATTCAGAAATGGAAAAGCGACTTGCCACTTTGGAAAGAAGAGTGAATCAACTGGAAAATGGCGGAGTAGTAAGAAATAATGGTACACTACCAACTCAAGCTCAGACGGTGTCAAATGTGCCTGAGCAAAACCTTAGTGCTAATGCGGCCTTCAAATGGGATCAAACACTTTATAACTTCGGTACAATTCAGGCTGGAGAGGTCGTGAACTACACTTTTAAATTCACTAACTCTGGAACTGAACCTTTGTCAATTCAAAGTGCTTCTGCTTCATGTGGATGTACAGTGCCTAGTTATTCAAGAGAGCCAATTGCGCCAGGAGGAACAGGGGAAATTGTAGTGAGATATGATAGTAAAGGAAAGAATGGGCAGCAAAGCCCAGTAATCACAATTGTAGCCAATACCAACCCTAAGCAAACTAGATTGAGTTTGAGAGGATTTGTACAGACGGCAACAGCACCATAATTTTAAATAACACAATGTTAAAAGGTATTTTATTACAAACTCCTGCACCGGCTGGAGGAGGCTGGATCCAGCAATTACTTTTGTTTGGAGGTATAGCCGTAGTGTTCTATTTCTTTATGATTAGACCACAACAGAAAAAGCAGAAGGACCAAAAAAGTTTTATTAGTGACATCAAGAAGGGGGATAGAATTGTCACCATTGGAGGTATTCATGGAAGAATAGCCGAAATGGATGATGATACCATTACCTTGGATGTCGAGAAAGGTGCTAAAATCAAGTTTGACAAAAGCGCCATCTCATTAGAAGCAAGTAAAAAATTGGCAGGTAAAGCTTAAATGTGATTGAGAAGTGCTGAAGAAATAATTGAATTTCTAAAAAGGTCTTTCAATACGCCCAGTACCAAGGACGAAAAATTGAAGGTGGTAATATTATGCATAATAATATCTACCACCTTTTGGTTTTTTAGTGCCCTAAATAAATCCGATTATGTTACCCAAATCAACTATCCAATCAAGGTAGTTTATAATGATTCACTCTATGTAGCCTTATCAGACATACCAGATAAACTCCCACTTGAAGTAACCGGTGGTGGATGGGATTTAATGACCCGATCATTCGGTTTTAGTATGGAACCACTGGTTATTGAGGTAGAAAACCCTGTCAGAGAAAAATACAAACTATCCAGTAGTTTGAGGCAAGAAATAGCTCCTCGTTTAGACCCTGTAATCATCAATTATATCATTGAAGACTCTCTTATTTTTAATATTGATGAGAGGGTAAGCATGGATGCAGAGTTGTGGTTGGATAGTAGCCAACTGAAGTTAGCCTCTAATTATAGAATTACATCATCGATAATGCTAGAGCCAAACCACATTAGAATTACTGGTCCCAAAAGTATGCTGGACACTTTAGTGAGGCCGATTAAAATAGACATTGGGAATGCTGAGCTAAACAACAGTGTAGATCAAAAAATAAGTATTAAGAATTTCGGCTCTAACCTTATTTCAACCGACATAGGAGAGGTGTCGGTGAAATTTGAAGTTACCGAGTTTATGAGGAAGGAGATAGAACTTCCAGTATACCCTATTAATTTCAAAGGCAAAAAGGCCGGAATTGACCCTAGTAAAGTTGTGGTTTCTTATGAAGTAATAGTAAGTGAAGTTAGAGGCGTTGATTCATTAAATATGGTTTTGACTGCGGATTATTTCAATCTGAAAAAGAGCGATAATACGATTCCTATTGAAATTGCAATGAAACCCTCATTTATACTGAACCCTGTGTTATCTCAAGGCAAGGTTAAATTGAAGGATAATGAATGATGTTCTTACCGTTGGGGTAACTGGGGGTATAGGCTCTGGTAAAACAACTGTTTGCAAAATATTCCATCAACTTGGCGTAAACATCTATTACGCTGACGATCGAGGCAAATATCTTTTAAATAACGATGAATTACTGAAAAGCCAAGTAAAGGATTCATTTGGTGAGGAAAGCTATTTGGCCGATGGGCGGCTCAACAGAAGTTTTCTAGCCAATAGTGTGTTTTCTGATAAAGAAGAGCTTGAGAAGCTAAATGCTTTGGTTCATCCAGCCGTAGCTGAAGACTATTTAATTTGGGCGACTCAGCAAAAGGGATCAATCCTGATAAAGGAAGCTGCTTTATTTATCGAAAATGATTCTTATAAATTATTGGATAAATTAATATGTGTCATGGCGCCAGAAAGTGTTCGAGTAAATCGTGTTCTTATGCGCGACATGCAGAGAAGCCGAAATCAAGTGCTAGACATCATGAGTAATCAAGTTGATGATCAAAAGAGAAAGGAAGTCTCGGACTATTTAATAGATAATGGTGGTACTAAATTATTGATTCCCCAAGTACTCAGTATCTATAAGGCGCTTCAGAAGATTAGGGATTGATAAAAGAAGGCAACGAGATCTGGTCTGCATAAAATTTCATCCGGCTATGCGAAAAATCTAGTAAATCAATTTTGTCAATTTTGTCGAGCTTGTGGTTGTAGAAAACTTCAAGGTAGTAATCCTGAAGTAAGTATAGGTTTACCTTATAGCCATAGTAGCGAATACCGACAATGAATTTCCCATTTTGGTAAAGCTCTTTAACTTGGTCTTGTACATTCAATTCAAAGAAATCGAAAAAGGTATTTGCCATAACCCAAAATAATCAATTGAGTACATGTAACCGAATTTAGGCGTGTAAAGTATGGAATAATCTGCTGTCTCTTGGGATTATTGTTTTGTACACAAACACATATGAGCCTTTCGATGAATAATCATTGTGAGGCGATTTAATGACATTGGGTGCTTTATTTAACTTGCGTATGGTTTCCATTGCATCCTTAAAACTATCGTTAGCCCAATACCTCCAGTGCTTACATGTCATGTCTTGTCGAATTGTGGATTCGATATTCAGTAGGTTTTCAGCATTGGTAACGCCAATATTCCAAATCAGGTGCTGTTTAGTATAGAAAGTATTCCCATCAATCCATTCTTTTATTTTTTGTACACAGTGGAGGTTTTGAGGAGATTTAAAAACATCCGATATGGTAAGAACTGTATCCATAGGTTGGGCCTAATTAGTGGTATTAACAAAATGAGTCTCGTTGCGTTAGTGATATGGGCAAGAACGCTTAAGAAATTAACATGTTAAAAAACTAAAAATCAACTATTTATAGACTTAATTTATAAGTGGGGTTGAAGGTGAAATTGATTTTCTTCGTCTTTTTCCGAGTTTTCAGCAAAGAATAGTTTTTGAAGAGCATTTCACTGCGGATGTAAAATTTCTTTGGTAGAATGATAAAGTACCTTCGACTTAAACTTTAGTTGTTTTTGACTAAATCCTTTTATATCTTCATACTCGTAAGCAATGGCTATTTTTCTTTGTTTACGAATGAACAGAGACACATCTAGATCGAGCTTCTTTCTGAAGTAGAATTTCTTATTCGTTTTAATAAGGTGATATTGGTATTCAATGTACTCACCTGTTTCCTGTAGTTTAAATTGTCGTTCATGAGGGCTCTAAACCAGTCGGATTTTTTGAGAATAATTGAGGGGAGAGATTATGAATTTCTCATCAATGGTTACCCGTTTGAACTAAAGGAATCCGTTCGTTTGTCAAGCCAACAATTTCATTCTAAGCACAACTATTATTTTAAGAATTGTAGGTTGCCGAAACTCATAGTGTCTGAGACGGATATCTCATCACGGTGGAGTTTTGAAAACTGTCATTTTGATGAATTGATTATAGAATCAAGCACTGTTGCCAATATTGAATTTGAGAATTGTGTAATCGGGGACCTCATGTATAAGTTCAATCGTAATGCAGGAGCCCTAAAAATACATTCATGTAAGGTGAATCATTTGGAATACCTGTCGAACTCAAAATTTGATGTGCTCCACATTGGATGTAATAACCTGTTAGATAAGGTGAATATATTAAACAATGGTGCCGAAAATACGGGTGAGTCTGAGTTTTATCTCTGTCCTGAGAAGTTTAATGCCATTAGAATTGAAAAACTTACGGCCTCCAAGTTAGAAATTGGCACCTTTGGAGAATACTCAAATTTGTTTCTTAACGAAATCAGAACTGATCATTTGCTTTTGAGGAACTGTTATAGCAAAAACGCCAATGTGATTTTTAAAAAAGTAAGGCCTAAGAGCGAGAATCGAGGTGTGCTTCAATTCATGGACTCAACGATTGGTGCTTCAGTATTTGAAAATGATTTTTTCAAATCCTATTTTTCGGTTGAATATAAGAATAGTAGTATAGATAACTTTGCGCCTACAGGCACCTGATCTAGAATGAACCATTGCGGATTGACGCAAACATAAAGCTACTATTCACAAATAGGTGGGCGAAAAAAAAGAGAGTTACACAAGTAACTCTCTAGATATTATGGGTGGAAGATGGGACTCGAACCCACGACCCTCGGTACCACAAACCGATGCTCTAACCAACTGAGCTACAACCACCATTTAATTGGGTTTGCAAATGTAAGAGTTAGGTTTGAATTTGCAAATACTCTGATCTCATTTTATCGATCAAATTCTAATCTATTTCCGGAGCCTATATTTTTGACTTCTCCATTAGAGAATACCCTTTTACCTGAAACAATAGTATTAGTGACACTCGATTTAAATTGATGCCCTTCGAATGGAGACCAACCGCATTTTGAGAGTACATTGTTCCTGCTTACTCGCCATGGGGAATTTAGGTTTACGATGGCAATGTCTGCATGGTAACCCTCCCTTAAATAACCTCTTTTATCAATGTCGAATAAGTCTGAAACAGCATGAGAGGTTTTTTCTACAATCTTTTCTAAGCTGATTTTGCCCTGATGGTAGAGGTCTAGTAATGCGACTAAAGAATGTTGTACCAAAGGACCTCCAGATGGTGCTTTGAAATAACTGTTTTCTTTTTCCTCTAAAGTATGAGGCGCATGGTCTGTAGCGATGACATCAATTCTATTTTCTATCACTCCCTTTAAAATGGCATCACGATCCGAAGCCGCCTTGACAGCAGGGTTCCACTTAATGAATGATCCTTTTTCTGCATAATCTTCATCCGAAAACCAGAGATGATGAACACAGGCTTCTGCAGTAATTTTTTTCTCCTTAAGAGGAATATCGTTTCTGAAGAGCTCAAGTTCTTTGGCTGTGGAGATATGTAAGATATGAAGTCTTGCGCCTTTCTTTTTAGCCAAATCAACAGCAAAGGAGGAAGATGCGTAACAAGCTTCAGCACTTCTAATGATTGGATGCTCACTCATTGGGACGTCTTCTCCATATTGAGCTTTGGCCTTGGCTATGTTGGCCTGAATAATTTCTTCAGACTCACAATGGGTAGCAATAAGCGTTGGAGAGTTTTCAAATATATTTTCTAATGTCTTCTGATTATCTACCAGCATATTTCCAGTAGATGAACCCATAAATACTTTTACACCACAAACTTTTCGTGGATCTGTCTTAAGTACTTCATCTAAGTTGTCGTTCGATGCTCCCATAAAGAAAGAGTAATTGGCCAAACTGTTTTTGGCAGCAATTTGATATTTGTCCTCGAGTAATTTTTGAGTCAAGGTATTGGGGACGGTGTTGGGCATTTCCATAAAGGAGGTGATGCCACCTGCGACAGCTGCCCTTGATTCAGTATAAATTTCTGCCTTATGGGTGAGGCCGGGTTCTCTGAAATGAACTTGGTCGTCAATGAGCCCTGGTAATACATACTGGCCGCTGGCGTCAATTACTTCATCGGCAGTCAGGTGCTGAAGATCTTTGTCAATGTTTTGAATAAAACCATTTTCTATAAAGATATCGGCTTCGAAAATTTTGTTTTCGTTGATCAACTTTCCGTTGAGAATCAGTATTGAAGACATGCTTGTGTTTTTTATTGTGTAACGGGTTAACGTAATTGCAAGTTATTACCAAATAACTCCTCCGCAATTTATGGCCGAAGAAAACATTTCGTTCGAAGAATTAAAATTGAGTCGTCAGTTTCTCAATGCCATAGATGATCTCGGGTATACAGCACCTACACCAATTCAAAAAAAGGCCATTCCAATAGCATTGGCAGGGCATGATTTATTAGGAATTGCACAGACTGGAACGGGTAAAACTGCTGCTTTTGTGTTGCCTATACTTATGAAGCTTAAATATGCGCAAGGCGATCATGTAAGAGCTTTAATTCTAGCGCCCACCCGTGAGTTGGTCATGCAAATTGAGGGTAATGCTCGAGAATTGGCTCGCTATACTGATTTAAGGATCGTTAGTTTGTATGGAGGCTTAGGCCCAAAGCAGCAAATAGAGGCCGTTGAAAAAGGAGTAGACATTATTGTAAGTACGCCTCAGCGCTTTTTGGATATTTACTTAAAGGGAATAATTCACACTAAGTTGATCAAAACGATGGTGTTGGATGAGGCTGATAAAATGATGGACATGGGCTTTATGCCTCAGATCAAGAATGTACTAGAGGTGGTTCCAAGAAAGCGACAAAACATGCTTTTCTCGGCTACCATGCATGATAAGGTGATTTTGTTGACGGAGGACTTCTTGGAGTTTCCAGAGAAAATTGAAATCGCGCCTCAGGCTACGGTAATTGATACCATTGAGCAGCGACTTTATGAAGTGCCGAATTTCAAAACTAAGATCAACTTATTAGAGCACTTTCTGAAAAGTGAGGAGCTTCAGCGCGTGATTGTTTTTACGAAGACAAGGACGAATGCGGACAACGTTTCGAAATTTATAGAGAGAAGGCAATTGGGGCCAGTTCGTGTAATTCACGCCAATAAGGGCCAGAATTCACGAATTAATGCCATGTCTGAATTTAAAGAAGGGGATGTCCGTGTATTGGTTTCCACCGATGTTACCGCTAGAGGTATGGATATTAGCATGGTGAGTCATGTGATTAACTTTGACGTGCCTTTGATTGACGAGGACTACGTGCACAGGATTGGGCGAACCGGAAGGGCCAATAATGCTGGTATAGCCATCACTTTCGCCAACGAACTTGAAATGTTTTCGGTGGCTAAGATCGAAGCATTAATTCAGAATACAATTACACGCCACAATATGCCATCGGAAGTTTTGGTAGAAAAAACGCCTTTTGTAGAAGGACAGGAGATGCTACGAGCCATTGATGATCTTAAGAAGAAGGATGATCCTGAGTTTAAAGGGGCGTTTCACGAGAAAAAGAAAAAGTTCTCAACCAAAAGTAGCAAGTCGTCCTCGAGTAGAACGAAGGGAAAAGGGCAGCGTAAAGGAAAGAGAAAATAAAATACTGGTCGAATTTTATTAAATTAACCGTTACAAAAAACTCAAACAACAATGAAAAAAATGATCACATCCGTTGGAATAGGGCTGGTTTGCCTTATTGCAGCACCAAACGCCAATGCCCAGAAGGATGGCGAATTCCATTTAGATAATACTTATAGCATCGGAGCTTCAGGAACGCTTTATTTAAACTCCGAGGATGCAGAGGTGAGAATCACGGGCAGTAGCAGGTCTGACGCCCATATTAAAATCGATCGTACTCAGCAAATCAAAGGATTTACATCAGGTAGGGCAGAGTTCAATGTTATTGTAGAAAATCGTGGTGATGATTTACATGTCACTGAACGTGAAAGAAGTGGCGTTAGAATTCAAATGGGTTCTATCAGAACCGATTATCGTATTGATATTGAATTACCCGAGTCGGCTTCTATTCGTGTGAAAGGCGAAGATGATGACTATGTAGTAAGAAATGTAAATGGAAAAATTTACATGGAAACTGAGGATGGCGATATTGAAATTATCGATTGCCGAAGCAACGATTTCGAATTTAGATTAGAAGATGGCGACCTTAGAATTGATGGAGGTACGGGTTCATTGAAAGTTGAATCTGAAGATGGAGATGTTGAGGTTCGAGGCGGAAGTTTTAATGACATCGACATCGATATTGAAGACGGAGATGTGATGCTGGAAACCTCATTATCGGATGATGGAAGATATATTATTAGAGGCGAAGACTCTTCAATTGAATTTGTAGTAACCAACGGAGGAGGCGAGTTTTCAATACTCAAGGATGACGGTAGTGTTCGTGCATCTAGTGCGTTTGAAACTGTTCATGAAACGGATCATCGTTCTGAACTTAAGTTGGAAGGTGGTAAGGCCAATGTTGAAATTAGAACTGAGGATGGTAGAGTGAGACTCAGTAAAAACTAATCTGCTTCAAAAAAACAATAATGAAAGGCGTAGCGAGAGTTACGCCTTTTTCATTTTATCTGCGTTGATTTTATTTCTTGAGTTTCTTCATCCCACTCCCATTCACTCACTAATGCCCCGCCCAAATAATAATTTCTATCAATCTGTGCTGAACGGTAATTCTCTTTTATCGTGATGGTTTGATTTATGTCCAGTATTGCGCTCAACCGGTGCAGGTAATTTATATACTGAAGGTCTCCAAATCCATAGTATTCTTGCCACTGAAGCAGGAAACCTATGATAGCTTTTTCGGTCTTTTCCCCCGATTCAATGAGTTTAATGATTTCTTGTTCGATCAAATTAAGACCCGATTCTGAAGAAGGGAATCGCATTAAATGTGCCTGAAAAGCTTTGGCTAAATAAGGGAATTCGTTTGAGGGAAGAAGAATGAAATTCTCTAAATCTCTTGGGTCCTTTGAACAAAAAGCTTGGTAGGCATCAGAGGCAAAATTAAAATCGTTTCTACCTAGGATTCTTCTCTCCTCGAATAGTTCAGGGTATATTTCAAGGGGCAGTTCACCCAAAGCCATTAGTTTCTCATATCCATCCACTTGACCCACGCAAATCAGGGAAACCTTTACTTCGGCCCTGTCTTGTTGCTGAAACCAATGGAGCAGGGCAGTTAAGTTGACTTGGCAGAATAAGTCGTATTCGAACCAAAGGACTACTTCCTTATATGCTTTGAAGTTTTGAATTTTTCCGAATTCATCAATTACCTTTTCTTGATAATCGCTTGAACTGGTTTCAGTAAAAGAAGTCATAAAAGCTTCTCTGCTTTGCCAAAATTCATCTGTGCCGAAGGAATTCGCAACAAGCCCATCGCTTAAAACTTCGCGCCAAACAGCAGTATCTCCGTTAATGCCTGATTGCTTAAGGCTATAAAGTGTGCTGTCACCATTCAGAATATGTAGAGTGTTTTGCATAAAAAAAGGGTTACTCGAAAGTAACCCTTTTCAAATTTTTCTCAAAAAGATTTTAACGATCGTAAGACATGTCATCAGTTCTATCAACTGGTACTCTTTGATCGCGGTTCGCCAAGATCCAAGCGGTATAAAATACCAACTGACCTCTTTGAGCCATTACGTCAAATTCTATTTTATCAACAGTGTCCGTTGGTCTGTGATAATCAGCGTGAACTCCGTTGAAGTAGAAAATGATTGGAATACCTTTCTTAGCAAAGTTGTAGTGATCAGATCTGTAGTAGAAACGGTTTGTATCAGCTGGATCATCAAATCTATAATCTAAGTTTAAGCCAGTGTAAGTAATGTTAGCATACTCAGAGATTACCTTTAAGTGGCTAGAAAGCTTTTCTGAACCAATTGCATAAACGTAATTTCTGTCATTTTCATGCTCAGGGTCTACACGACCAATCATGTCAATGTTTAAGTTGGTAACCGTGTTTTCAATTGGAAAAATTGGGTTGTCAGCATAATAAGCTGATCCCAAAAGCCCTTTTTCTTCACCTGTTACATTTAAGAAAAGAATGCTTCTACGTGGCCTGTTACCTTCTTTAGCTGCTTGAGCGAAAGCTTCAGCAAGCTCCATTACGCCAGTAGTTCCACTGCCATCATCATCAGCACCATTGTTGATTACTGAACCATCTTCATTCTGACCAATGTGATCATAGTGAGAAGAGATCACAATAACTTCATCTTTCAGGTCAGTGCCTTCTAAGTAAGCCATCATGTTTTCGGTAGAGATCTCAGCAAGTTTTTCTTTCACTTGAAAGCTTACGCTTTTCTCTTTGATTGAAGAAGGGGCGCTAGCAGCAGCATCTAATTTAGCAGGAGTTGACCCTAAAAGATCAGCAGCCATTTCTTTAGTGATGTTGAATACGATGCTCTCGTTACCAGTGTTTTCTTTATTAGAACGAAGTCTTCCTTTCATTCTGAAAGAAGCCTGACGAGGCAAAGTTTGCATGAACTGCTCATCATCAGCACTAGCTACAAAAATAGCTTTCACACCAGCTTCGATTAGGCTTCTTTGAACTTCTCTAGAGCTTCCAGTTACAATAACACCTTTGTCTTTAATGTCCATTCCAGAAATAGCCGAACCATCACCAATATAAACTGTCGTCAATTTCATCTCTTTGTCCATGTTGGCATTGCCCGCGAAAATGAAGTCTTTACCATTCATTTTCTTTTTGCCTTTTACCTTCACGTAAACATCAGACCAATCTGACTGGTACATGCTGAATTTCTGACGGTAAGTGCCATTTACAGGCCCTACCAAACCAATTTTTTTGTAGAAATCCTCTAGGAATCTCGAAGCCATTTTCTGGCCTTCTGTCCCGGTTTCTCTACCCATAAACTCATCTGAAGCCAAAACGCTAAGTTTCGCCTTCATGTCTTGTGGAGTGATTGTATTCCCGTACTTCATGGCAGTTTTATCTTGAGCCACTAAGCCTTGTGAAAACAAGCAGACCACCACCGAAAGTGTTAATAATCTCCTCATTGAAATGTATTGTTTAATGTTGCAGTTTTATTAATTCACCAAAGCTAGAAAATTATTTAAAAGTACGGCTGAACTGTTACTCAAATGGTATTCTTTTTTAGCTCCTCTTTAAGGATTTTCACACATAGTCTCTTACATTTGTGCTTCTTTTCAGAAGCAAGATTTTACACCTTATTGGAATACTGGATATGACTAAGATTGATTTAAGGAAAACCCAAAAATTTGAAGATCGACACAACGGCCCTGATCAGCAAGATGTGGCGGAAATGCTTAAGGTAATCGGTTTACCAAGTATTGATGCGTTAATCGATGAAACAGTGCCTGCGGGGATTAGAATGAAAGAACCATTGAACCTTCCTCATCCTAAGTCAGAGTTTCAGTTTTTGAAGGATTTGAGACAGATTGCTGGCCATAATAAACTCTTTAAGTCCTATATCGGGATGGGCTATTATGACACGATCGTTCCGGGTGTAATCCAAAGAAATATTCTAGAAAACCCAGGATGGTATACTGCTTACACGCCTTACCAAGCTGAAATCTCTCAAGGTAGACTAGAAGCCTTGATCAACTTCCAGACCATGGTAATGGACCTTACTGGAATGGCAATCGCCAATGCTTCGTTGTTAGATGAAGCTACTGCAGCAGCTGAAGCCATGTTCATGTTTTCAGGCTTGAAAAAGAAGGAAAAGAAAAACGCCCATACTTTCTTTGTTGACGAAAATACTTTTCCTCAAACGATTGACCTGTTAAAGACACGTTCAATTCCTGTCGGGATCAATTTAGTGATTGGTAAAATCGAAGAGCTTGATTTAACCAACGAAGACTTATACGGTGTGCTTTACCAATATCCAGCAGGTGATGGTAGTGTAAGAAACCTCAAGAAATTTACTGAAACAGCCCACGCAAATAACGTATTTGTAACTGCTGCTGCCGACTTAATGTCTCTAGCGCTTCTAACACCTCCAGGAGAAATGGGAGCTGATGCTGTGGTTGGTACTACACAAAGGTTTGGTGTGCCAATGGGGTATGGCGGGCCACATGCTGCATATTTTGCCACAAAAGACGAATTTAAACGTCAAATTCCAGGTAGAATTATTGGAGTTTCTATCGATAGCCAAGGCAACAAAGCCTATAGAATGGCACTTCAAACCCGTGAGCAACATATTAGAAGAGAAAAAGCAACTTCTAATATTTGTACCGCACAGGTGTTACTTGGTGTAATGGCCGGTATGTACGGTGTATACCACGGCTCAAAAGGAATTAAGCATATCTCTCTTAAAATTCATGGCTTCGCGCAGCTGTTAGAGAAAGGTTTGAACTCGCTTGATTTCAAACAATTGAACGAAGCTTATTTCGATACCTTAAGAATAGAGGCAGAATCTTCTGTTTCGGATAAAATCAGAACTATTGCCCAAGTAAACGAAATCAACTTCAGATACTTCGAAAATGGAGATATTGGTATTTCTGTGGATGAAACTACCAGAGTAGATGATATTCAATTGATCCTCGATGTATTTGCCGAGGCAAGTGGTCAGGTAGTGAAATTTGATTTAGACAGCGAAGCAGCTGGCTTGGAAGTTGAACTTCCAAAAGATTTAGAGCGTACTTCTGATTTTATGACACACCCAGTGTTTAATCAGTACCACTCTGAACACGAAATGCTTCGATATATTAAGAAACTTGAGAACAAAGATTTGTCATTGGTGCATTCCATGATTTCTCTCGGTTCTTGTACAATGAAATTGAACGCCACAGCCGAAATGGTACCAGTAACTTGGCCTGAATTCGGTGGTATTCACCCTTTTGCTCCTTTAGATCAAACTAAAGGATACCAAATGCTCTTCAACGATTTAGTGGATTGGCTTTCTGAAATCACTGGCTTTGACGATGTTTCTTTACAACCAAACTCTGGTGCACAAGGAGAATACGCTGGCCTTATGGTGATCAGAGCCTATCACGAAAGCAGAGGAGATATGCAGCGTAATGTGGCTATTATCCCAACTTCAGCTCACGGCACTAACCCAGCATCTGCGGTTATGGCGGGGATGAAAGTGGTATTGGTAGCTTGCGATGAGCGTGGAAATATTGATGTAGAAGACCTGAAACTTAAGGTTGAGCAAAATAGTAATGAGCTGGCTTGCTTAATGGTAACTTACCCTTCAACCCACGGTGTGTTTGAAGAAAGTATCAAAGACATTTGTCAGATTATCCATCTCAATGGTGGTCAAGTCTATATGGATGGAGCCAACATGAATGCTCAGGTGGGCTTAACCAGCCCTGGACTTATTGGGGCAGACGTTTGTCACTTGAATTTGCATAAAACCTTCTGTATTCCTCACGGTGGTGGTGGACCTGGTATGGGCCCAATCGGAGTGAGGTCACACCTTGCACCGTTCTTGCCGGGTAGTCCTGTAGTGGAAAGCGGTGGAGAGAATGCAATCACTGCGATTTCAGCAGCCCCTTGGGGTAGCGCAAGTATTTTAACAATCTCTTACGCTTACATCGCCATGATGGGTGCTGAAGGATTGACAAATGCGACCAAATTAGCAATCTTGAATGCAAATTATATTAAGGCTATTCTTGAGAAAGAATTTAAAATTCTATATGCTGGTTCTAAAGGACGTTGCGCACACGAAATGATTGTGGATTGCCGTGATTTCAAAGCCCATAATATTGAAGTAGGCGATATAGCCAAACGTTTGATGGATTATGGTTTCCACGCACCAACGGTATCCTTCCCAGTGGCAGGTACTTTGATGATTGAGCCAACCGAGTCAGAATCAAAAGTAGAATTGGATCGTTTCTGCGAAGCCATGTTGAGCATTCGTCAGGAAATCCAAGAAGTGATTGATGGCATTGCTGACGAAGCGGATAACGTGCTTATCAACTCTCCACATACACAAGCAATGGTATTGGAAGGTCAATGGGAAAAGCCTTACTCACGTGAAAAAGCAGTTTATCCTGCTGAATACGTGAAAGAAGCGAAGTTCTGGCCAACTGTCGCCCGCATCGATTCTGCTTATGGCGATAGAAACTTGATGTGTAGCTGTATTCCAGTCTCTGATTACGCTCCAGAAGAAGCTGTGGTATAAGCCATAGCCTTGACTCAAAATACAAACGCCTCGTTACAAAAAGTAGCGAGGCGTTTTTTTATGCTTGCTGAAGCGATTCTTCACTTCGTTGATATTTACTGTAGAATTGGTAAGGTAGGTAAAGGCTTGCAAAAAGGATAAATGAGATAATTAAGAAGGTCTCTGCGAGGTCAAACTTCTTGGATGACTCAACAGCATTTTCTAGTCGAATGGTGTTTATTTGTTTTTCTAATCCGTAAGAGCTTACAGTGAGTTCTGGATTGGCGGAGTAGTACTCTGCTTGTATGGCTTGTATTTTGAACTCAAAACCTTTTGAAGCCAATAGAGACTGACTGAAAAAAAGAACAGATAGGCACAAGCACACTACGCTTGCATAGCCTCCAATAAATGCGAGTTTTTTGATCATGGTGTTATATTTTTTGGTGGTTAAAAATTTTAAGTCGTTTTCAATCTGAATGGCATAATCGGGCATTACTTTTTCCTTGGCATTTGAAAAAGCCACGGTAAAGTCTATATGTCCATCTTCTATAAGTATTTCTACTTCGCAGGAAAGATGGTCTACTAAATCATCGATTAACTCGGGGTTTGTAAAGCCTTGCTGTAACAAGTAGCCTCTGATCTGCTGCGTTTGTGTAGCGTTAATCATGATACTGCTGGTTTTTGTTTCCCAAAAAGTAAGTACAGCGTAGATTGAAAGTCGGATAACTCTTGCATGGCAGGCGCTACTAATCCCGTTCCTTTCTGGGTAAGCGAGTAGTACTTTCTGGTTCTGTTACCCACTAATACGGATTCCGTAGTAAGGAAGCCTTCCTTTGTTAATGCATGAAGTGTAGGGTAGAGCGAACCTTCCTTAATTAAGATTCTGCCTTCCGTTTTCTCTTTTACCTTCTGCACAATCTCGTAACCATACATTCTTTCTTCTTCGGAAAGCAGCTTTAGAATAATGGGTTTGAGTATGCCTTTTAATAATTCTCTTGAATACATAGAACAATAATACATCATAATACGATGTATTCAAAAATTCTTAGAGATTTTTTTAGAAGAGGGCAGCTGAAGAGACCAAATGAGGCTTCAATACTTGTATATTAGCAACCACTCGAATAAATTTTGAGCAGAACTACATATTCAAATCAATTTTTACGTAGTTATGTTTTTGAAGCCATAGAATAATAAATCCGCTTTGACTATATATACTGTTTTAACATTTGCCAATCCAGCAGTACTGTGGGGGCTTTTAGCTTTGGCTATTCCCGTAATCATTCACCTTTTCAATTTCAGAAGGGTGAAACGTGTGCAGTTTTCCAACATCGCCTTGCTGAAAAAGGTGAAGGAAGAAAGTTCTTCTAAGCGCAAACCAGTGGAACTGCTGATTTTACTTTCAAGGCTTTTGTTTATCTCCTTCTTGATCTTTTCCTTCGCGCAGCCCATTTTTAAGAACAATGCGAATGATCAGGAATTGTCTGATGAGGTCTTGATCTATCTCGATAACTCGCTGAGTATGGATATGCCTGTAAGCTCACAGCAAAGTGCCTTCGATCGTGCTTATTCTTTATCCGCAGGTGTGGTGGATGCTTATCCTGAATCGGCCAAGTTTAAATTTCTCGAAAACGGTTACGGCAATTCTTTAAATACTAGTTATACAGCCTCTACGATTAAGGATAGATTTACGGAATTGGAATTATCTGGGGTAGGAAGAAGTATGGATGAAATTCAGTCGCGAATTGCGGCCAGTGGCTTCCGCGGAGATGTTTATTTGATTTCCGATTTTCAGAAGAACAAGGAAAATGAGTTAAGAAACATTGCCAGTGATAGTCTTCGTAACTATTATTTAATGCCCATTGAAGGTGAGAATAACAGTAATCTCTATTTTGACACGGCTTATTTAGAGAATAGCTTTCTGTTGGGGGCAATGAAAAATAACCTCAAGGTAGTACTCAGAAACGAAGGCACAGAAGACTTTGAAGATGTAAATGTCAGGCTGTTCTTTGACGATCAACTGTCCAGTACTGCTTTGGTAAATGTGCCTGCCAATGGAGTTAAAGAACATATTTTTGAGGTAGATCAATCCGCCACTGGACTCAATAAAGCAAAGGTCACCCTTGACGACTCTAAAGTTCTATTCGACAACGAATACTTTTTAACCCTTAATAATATTGAAAGGGTAATTGTGCATGAAGTGAAAGGCATCGATTCGAATGGCTTTATTGAGCAACTTTATGCAGACAATGAACTGTTCAATTATCAGGCTTTCAATGCCAATAACATTGACAATAATGAATTACTACAAAGCGATATTATTATTCTAAATCAGCTTTCTGATTTTTCTAATCAACTGATTTCGGCACTAAAAACCTTTTTAGAAAAGAATGGGACGGTATTGATCATTCCATCTGCTGAAAGTAATTTCCAGACTTTTTCTCAATTGGGGCTTACCATAAGGTTTGATTCTGATGAACGTTTGGGTTTAGGGCAACCTAATTTTCAGAACCCATTTTTTGATGGTGTTTTTGAAAACACGAACGAGGCCATCGCTATGCCGGAAGCTTCCATCACTTACCGACTAGTCAATAGCGAATTGGGCGTGTTGAACTTTAAGAATGGCAGAGAATTCCTTTCTAAGGCGGAGTTGCCCTTAGGAAACGCTTATGTTTTTTCAAGTGACTTTAGTGCTGAGGCTACGAGTTTTCCGAGTCACTCTCTTTTTGTGCCCGTCATGTATAAGCTGGCTTTGGGCAGTAAGGTCAACCTTTCTAAACTCTATTATCTCACGGATGAACAAACCATGGTGTATCCGTTGGAGGAAAATTTAACGGCCAACGATATTATAACACTATCGGATGGGGAGAGTATGATCACACCAGACCAACGTATTTCGGGTAAAAACTTGATCATGGAAATTCCTAAAGATGAATTGAATGCTGGGCATTACACCATTATGAAGAGAGAAACGGAATTAGGCACTATTGCTTTCAATCAGTCAAAAGCCGAATCGTCTGTGGAGCGCCATAGTATAGACGAATTAGAAACCATAGCACTGGCCAAAAATATCAATGTAATTCAGGCAGAAGATGGGATAGAAGTGAACCGGGAATTGACGGCAGGCATAAAAGGAATCAACCTTTGGAAATATGCTTTGATGCTTGGACTTCTTTTTCTTTTTGCGGAAGTAATTTTAATCCGATATTTGTGATATGGAAATTTTAATCCGTGCTGCCAAAGTAATCGACCCTTCCTCTCCACATCATAATTTGATCAAGGACATCCTTATTCAAGATGGTGTTATTAAAAAAATTGAAAACCAGATAAGTTTCGATGGAACTGTAATTGAACATGAAAACCTGATGGTTTCACCAGGTTGGTTCGATATGCGGGCTCACTTTACTGATCCAGGAAAAGAACACAAAGAAGATTTAGAGTCAGGTTCTGCAGCTGCAGCTGCTGGTGGCTTTACCGATGTATTGCTTTTGCCCAACACCGATCCGGTGACTTCTAATAAAAACAGCATTAGCTATTACCTAAAATGGAACAAAGGCGCTGATGTGAATTTGCATCCTGCTGCTGCGATAACATTAGGTTGCCAAGGCAAGGAGCTTACGGAAATGATTGACTTGCACACTGCGGGTGCTGCCGCTTTTACGGACGGTATTGAACCGATTTGGCATACGGACATCCTTTTAAAAAGCTTACAGTACCTTCAAACTTTTGATGGAGTATTGATCAATCGACCTGAGGACAGAATGCTGACTGCTTTCGGTACAATGCATGAAGGACAGGTGAGCACGATCTTAGGAATGAAGGGCATGCCTGAATTGGCGGAGGAAGTAATGATCGACAGGGATTTGGAACTGCTGAAATATGCGGGAGGAAAAATCCACTTCAGTTTGATTTCTTCAGCAGGGGCGGTAGAAAGAATTAGAAGGGCCAAAGCCGAAGGACTAAATGTAACAGCCGATGTTGGGATTCACCATTTGATTTTCACTGATGAGAACTTAATGGATTACGATACTAGTTTTAAAGTGAATCCACCTTTCAGAAGCGAAAAGGATAGACTTGCCCTAATCGAAGGTTTGAAAGATGGAACGATCGATGTTATTGTAAGTGACCATCAACCGCACGACCAAGAAAGCAAGCAGTTAGAGTTTGATTTGGCTGACTTTGGAATCATTGGGCTTCAAACTTTTTACCCCGCCCTACTCGGTGCTTTGGGAAATAAGACTGAAAACTGTATTGAAAGAGTTACAGCAGCTCCAAGAAGGATCTTGGGAATAGATCAAGCCTCCATTTCGGAAGGCGGTGCTTCTCTAACGATTTTCTCACCAAGTGTAAAATGGAGTTATAATGGGAGGACGAATAAGTCTAAATCAGTAGCTTCTCCGTTCTTCAATCAAGAAATGATAGGTAAGGTGGTTGGGATAGTTAATAACGGAAGGTTTATTTCTAATGATTAAAGTTAACCCTAAGCTTACTCGCCTTTCTTTTAAGTACGGTGCTGTAACTGCGCTTTTCACCATTATCGCTTTTTTGGTGTTCTATTTTATGGGGCTCCAACCATGGCGTAACCTCCTTTCCTTTTTACTGGACATAATGATCATTGTGATCTTCCTTTTTCTAGCCTTAAAGGATTATAAGACGAATGTAGGTAATGGAGAGTTTAGGTTCTACCATGGAATGACGATTGGATTTATCGTTTACCTTACCACTGCAGCTGTTTTTGCCCTCTTCTATTTCGTTTTTATTTATTGGGGTAATCCCGATTTCTTAAGTGAATATATCATTACTGCACAGCAGGATATGGTCAGCCGAAAAGACATGATCGTTTCCGCTTTGAGTGAAGAGAGTTATGTAGAACAGTATGAAATGATTGCTAATACCTCGAAAAATGTGTTGGTATTCGATGTTTTCATCAAGAAATTATTGATTGGCTTAGTTGTAACACCGATCTTCAGTATCATTTTAAGGTCGAGTCGAGCTTGATATAGTTCGCTAATCCTGAAAATGATTCGTTTAAGTAAATTGAATCTTAACATTCATTAATTCTCTATTACTTCCTAAAAATTATTAATTTCAATCCATCAACCTTAAAATTAGAAATTATGGAAGAACAAGTAACAGGTCGCCAAATAGGCATCAAGTATGGAGTTATCTTCGGTCTTATTAGCGCACTATACACTTTAGCCATGGCCATGGCACGAATACAGCTGCCGTTTGTGGGTATGTTTATTCAATGGGCAATTGTAATCGGAGTTTTTGTTTTTGCTTGTAAAGAGTACAAAGCAAACAATGGTAACATCATGTCATTCGGAAAGGGCTTTGGGATCATTATGGTGGCATCACTTATTGGTGGCTTAATTCGTTCGGTAGCTAGTTATGTTTACTTTATAGTAGATCCTGCCTATTTAGACTTTATGAAGGAAGCGCAGCAAAATAGCCCATTCGGCCCTCCGCCAGATCAGGGTAATGCCGCAAATGTGGAAGGAATGATGGCGTTTTTTACGAGCCCTGAGTTTATAGCGATCATGTCTTTTTTAATGGCTATTTTTGCAGGATTAATCTTTGGCTTGATCGTATCAGCCATAATGAAAAACGAAGAAGACGAATTTTAATAAAACATTGGTACAAGTTTCAGTAGTAATACCGCTTTATAACGAAGAAGAGTCGTTACCTGAACTAGTGAATTGGATAAGCCGTGTCATGATTGAACACGGCTTATCTTATGAACTGGTAATGATAGACGATGGAAGTAATGATAGTTCTTGGGAACAAATTCAAAAGCTGTCTGTAGATTTCCCCATTAAAGGATTGAAGTTCAATCGTAATTATGGTAAATCGGCTGCACTCAATGTGGGGTTCAAACACTGTGATGGCGAAGTGGTCATTACCATGGATGCCGATTTGCAAGATAGTCCTGATGAAATCCCAGCTTTATATGGCATGATTAAGGAAGGGTATCATTTGGTCTCCGGTTGGAAGAAGACTCGCCACGATCCAATTTCTAAAACCATACCCTCGAAATTTTTTAATAGAATTACTAGAATTTTGTCGGGCATTAAACTCCATGATTTTAATTGTGGTTTAAAAGCTTACGATCATAAATTGGTTAAAACGCTGGAAGTTTATGGCGAAATGCACCGCTATATTCCTGTAATCGCCAAACGCAATGGCTTTACTAAAATTGGAGAGAAAATAGTAGAACACAGGGCTAGGAAATATGGCACTACTAAGTTTGGTTTAGAACGCTTTATCAATGGTTTTCTTGATCTGATTTCCATTTCCTTTGTGTCGCGTTATAAGAAAAGGCCAATGCACTTTTTTGGTACTTTGGGCACTTTATCTTTTCTGGTAGGTTTTGCTTTCGTTGGTTGGATCTCATGGCAGAAAATTCATGCCATCTATATTTCAAAGAGTAATGTGTATAGAGACGTGGTCGATCAACCACTTTTCTTTTTAGCCATTGCGGCTATCATTATCGGTGTTCAGTTGTTTTTAGCAGGTTTTTTGGGCGAAATGATGACCATGAACTCTCAAAACAAGAACGACTATATACTTGAAGACCACATTGGTTTAGAAAAAAAATGAGATTTTTTTCGGTAGTCATACCTGTTTTCAATCGACCTGACGAAGTGGATGAACTCCTTAAGTCCTTGACACTTCAAACCTACACTAACTTTGATGTAATTATAGTGGAGGATGGTTCTACTGAAAAATGTGACCAAATCGTTGAGTCTTATCTAAGTCAACTTTCCATTCAGTATTTGTTTAAGGAAAACTCAGGCCAGGGCTTTTCAAGGAACTATGGTTTCGAAAGAGCCAAGGGTGATTACTTTGTAGTTTTCGATTCAGACTGCCTTATTCCTGAGGACTATTTTGAGAAGGTAAATCAGTTTTTAGATCATACACCTCTGGACGCTTTTGGAGGTCCTGATAAAGCGCATCCTTCTTTTTCCCCATTACAGAAAGCCATTAGCTATTCCATGACTTCACCTTTTACCACGGGCGGTATTAGAGGAAGTAAGAATCATGCGGGCACTTTTCACCCGAGAAGTTTCAATATGGGGATTTCTAGAGAAGTGTTTGAAAAAACAAAAGGTTACAAGATCACTCGAATGGGGGAAGATATTGAGTTCAGTATTCGAGTAATTGAAGCTGGCTTTAAAACAGGATTAATACCCGATGCATTTGTTTACCATAAACGGAGAACTAGCTTCTCTCACTTTTACAAGCAACTCCACTTTTTTGGGAGAGCGCGAATTAACGTGAACCGTTTTTTTCCTGGCGAACTAAAAGCGATTCATGCTTTACCTGCTGTATTTGTGGTTGGCTTGTTCGTATGGCTTACCACAATTTTCTATTCCACCATTCTATTTGCACTTGGAGGAGCGCTGCTCACATTATTTACATTCGCAATTTTCGTTCATTCTTCCATCCTAAATAAAAGTATGGATGTAGGGATACTGAGCATTTCAGCTGCTTTTACCCAGCTCACGGGTTATGGAATGGGCATGATCTCTGAAGTTTTGAAGCCTAGAGGCAATCAACCTTTTTCGCAGAAGTAAATAATTTCATTGGCCGGAAGTGCATATTTTCGCACTGTTTCCGCTGGTAATTCCATTACATAACGATCTTCTGTTACTTTAAAACCAGCCTTTTCCAATCGTTTACCATAATCTAAACCAAACAAACGCACGTGGTCATTCTGCCAATAAACACGCTCTCTTTCTTTAGGGTCGGTAATGGTGGGGTCTTCTAGGGTTTCGGCTCTGCTATAATCTTGTGGAGATTGAATAATGGCCCAGCCACCAGGCTTTAATACCCTATGAATTTCACTCATGGCCCTGATGTCATCATCTACATGTTCCATTACATGATTACAAAAAACGACATCAAATGTATTGTCTTCGAAGGGAATGTCATGAACATCCATTTTGACATCGGCCAATGGTGATTCCAAATCAGCTGAAGTATAATCGATGTTGGGCATGGCCTTGAACTTGTCAATAAAACAAAGTTCAGGAGCAATGTGTAAAAGTTTATGAGGGGAGGTGAAAAAAGTTGTCTTTTCTTTCATGTACAACCACATCAAACGATGTCTTTCCAATGAGAGAGAATCGGGGCAAAGTGCATTTTCTCTAGGGTTCAATCTTCCATAAGGGAGGAATTTACGGTAGCTGATCTCGCAAATAGGACAGGTTACATTCTTGCCTCGCATAAAGAGGCTGACAACCTTAAGGAGATGGTGACTAAATAGTTGAAGGTATTTTCTAGGTACCTTTCTGATAACAAAACTGATGAACCTTTTCATTCTTAGGATTTGCGCAAAGATAGAAGATAAGATTAAATCCCACCCTTGCCATTGAAAGGAACATGATGTTGTCTGAACAGAATATCTACCGTTTTTATAAATGAGCCATAGTTCAGTTAAACTAAACGTGTGTAAGGATCATCTAAGATCAGAAGAAGGAATTCGTGAAACCGTATGGGGTTCACTGTTTAAAGTAATCGTAATTCAGTGATTTTTAAACATTTCGGGTCTTTTTGGCTTTTACGTTAGTGGCTGCATATTTCTATATATGGAATTGCAGAGACAGTTATTAGCCCTAGTTTTGCACATATTTTAAAACAATTATAAAAAGAGTCATGAGAAAAAAACTCATTATTATCGGTTTGGTTGTAGTTACAGCTATCGTTGTTGCTCTCACCGTATTTAAAACGGACGCCATTGAGGACACTGCGGCATTATTTGCTACAGCTGAAAAAGGAGAATTTACAGTAGAGGTTACCACAACGGGTGAACTTTCTGCAGAAAAGTCTACAAAAATCATGGGGCCAACTGCCGCCAGAGATTACAATATTCGAAACATGACCATTATTAAGTTAGTGGAAGAAGGTACTATAGTAAAACAAGGTGATTACGTTGCAGATTTAGATAAGGCTGAGCTTTTTGAAAAAATTCAATCTGAAAAGGAACAGCTTGATGGTCAAATAGCAGAATATGAGAACGCTAAGATTGACACGGCTTTAACATTGGGTGGAGAGAGAGATAAGCTATTAAATCTTGACTATTCAATCGAAGAGAAGCAACTACAAATCGAGCAATCGCAGTATGAGCCACCAGCAACGGTGAAGAAATATCAAAATGAGTTAGACAAACTCTTAAGAGATAAAGAGCGCGCTGTGGACAATTATCGCCTTAAGGTTTCTCAAGCCAAGGCGAATATGATTGAAGAAACTGCTGACTTAAATAGAAGAAGAAACAGATATAATAGTGGTCTAGAGTTGCTTGAAAGTTTCACCATTTATGCACCACAAGATGGTATGGTGATTTATACAAAAGGATTTGGTGGAGAGCGTATTGTTGAAGGGTCTTCGCTTAGTGGTTGGAGTCCTGAAGTAGCGGAATTGCCAGACTTGTCATCTATGATCTCTACTACTTTCATTAATGAAGTAGATATCAGAAAAGTTAAAATTGGACAGCCTGTTCAAATTGGATTGGATGCATTTCCTGATAAAAGACTTTCTGGAAAAGTAACGAGAGTAGCTAGAGTTGGTCAACAAAATCCAAATTCAGATGCTAAAGTGTTTGAGGTGATTGTAAGAGTAAATGAAAGCGACAGTGAATTAAGACCGTCAATGACTACCAGTAATGTGATTGTAACTCAAAAGCTTGTAGATGTAGTGCACGTTCCTTTAGAATGTTTACATGTATACAATGATTCTATCAACTATGTAATCAAGAAAAATGGCTCACTACAAGAAGTAAAAGTAGGGATGACTAACAGCAACGAAGCTGTAATTGAAATGGGTGTTGAAGAAGGAGATGTTTTGTACCTAAGTAAGCCTGATGCAGCTGACGGTAAAGAGCCAGTTTTGATTCCAGAGCTGAATGGTACTAGAATGCAGAAATACGAGGTGAACCCTAATGAAAATACATTAGAGGACAATAGTAAATGGGTAATGCCTGATGGCACACCAATGAGTCCTGAAATAATTCAGCGATTGAAAGACCAAGGAATTACAGATCCATCTGAAATGACAAGAGGTGGTAGATCAGGTCAGCGACCAGCTGGAGGAGCTACTGGCGGTGCTGCTAGAGGCGGACGTTCAGGTCAACCAAATCAGTAAATTCAATTATGAATAAGCAGAGTTTATTATCTAATTTTTATATCGCACTGGAAGCAGTGCTTGCCAATCAGTTGCGCTCTTTGCTTACTGCTTTGGGAATCATTTTCGGGGTGGCAGCGGTAATCGCTATGCTTGCCATTGGTAATGGTGCTCAAAAGGAGATCTTAGAGCAGATTGAGTTGGTTGGGGTGAATAACATTATTATTCAACCGGTAGTAGAGCAAACGGAGCAACGAATAGGAGATTCTGACGAGAATGACAAAAAGAAGTTCTCTCCAGGTTTGAAGTTGCTTGATGTTGAAAGTATTCGTAATAGTGTCCCAGGAGTGGCAAGACTGAGTCCTGAAATCCTTTTGGAAACTTACATCATTAAGAATGGAATCAGAAGATCTTCAAAGTTAGTAGGTGTTGAGCCTAGCTATTTTCAAGTCGCCAATTTTGAATTGGATGGAGGTGATGTCTTTAATGAAACTCAATTGAGAGTCGGAGCACCTGTCTGTATTATTGGAAAAGGGATTCAAAGTAAATTCTTTCCTCAAGAGAACCCTATTGGTCAAAAGATTAAGGTGGGCTCTCAGTGGCTAGAGGTAATTGGTGTATTGAAAGAAAGGTTTATTTCTGAAAAAGCCATTACCAACTTAGGTATTCGTGATTACAATATGGATGTATATACACCAATCCAAACGGTTTTGGTAAGGTACATTAACCGTGATTTGGTAACTGGTTCTGGGCTCAAGAAGAGCTTTGGTGGAATTAGTATGGCGAGTTTTGGAAGAGGTGGAGGAAGTATTACAATAGCTGGTGCTTCAGCATCTGACTCTGAAGATTCAGCACCTTCAAATTATCATCAAATTGACCGTTTAGTGGTTCAAGTAAGTGAGTCTGCAAAATTGAGCTCTACTGCCGAAGTTCTTTCTAGAATGTTAGAAAGAAGGCATTATGGAGTAATTGATTATGAAATCACAATTCCAGAATTGCTATTAAAACAACAACAACGAACGCAGAATATTTTTAATATCGTGTTAGCTGCCATTGCCGCCATCTCTCTTTTGGTAGGAGGTATTGGAATTATGAATATCATGTTAGCATCTGTAATGGAAAGGATCAAAGAAATTGGTTTGAGACTTTCAATTGGTGCAAAATCTACTGATATTGTATCACAATTTTTATTTGAAGCTGTGTTAATTTCAGTAACGGGTGGTATTATTGGTGTGATTTTAGGTATTGCATTAGCCTTTGCAGTCTCTTCTTTGGCAGACTTCCCGACAGAGATCAGCTTTGCTTCAATTGCAATATCATTTGGTGTGGCTGCTACTGTAGGACTTGTTTTTGGGATTACTCCTGCGAGAAGAGCTGCAAGCCAAGATCCTATTACATCATTAAGACACGAATAAGATTCAATAACATTATGAAAAAGGTCATTTATTTATTCATAGCATTCTTTTGCCTTGCCGGGACGTCTTGGGCACAGGAGACAAAAGTACTTACGCTAGAAGAAACAATTCGTTTAGCAAAGGAGAATTCGAGAGACGCCAAACAGGCTGAAACCTCTAGAACCTTGGGTTATTGGAGTTATCAAGTGTATAAATCTACGTTAAGGCCACAGCTATTATTGAGAGGTACGCTTCCTAACTATTTTGATAGAGCAACCCCTGTAACACAAGAAGATGGTTCAGTTGAATATGTATCAGTTAACCAGAATACTTCGGATTTTAGTTTGGGACTAGAGCAGATTTTGCCATGGACAAACACAACGATATCTTTTGATACCCGATTACAGCGTTTTGACAATTACACCACTGATGCCACTAAATATCAGGGTGACCCAATAGGTGTATCAATCACGCAACCTTTGTTCAGTGTTAACCCATATAAGTGGGATAAGGTGATTCAACCTTTGGAATATGAGCAATCCAAAAGAGGTTTTGTTCAAGATATGGAGGAGACTTCTAGAATTGCGGCATTGAGGTTTTTCCAACTTTTGGTAGTACAGAAGGATCTTGAGATTGCGACACAGAACGAACAGTCAAATGATACCATTTATAGAATTGAGGAAGGGAGGTATAATATTGGTACTTCTACAGAAGATGAATTACTACAGACTGAACTCAATTTACTGACTGCTAGAGCTGATGCACAACAAGCTAGGCTAGATGTTCAATCAAGATCACTGGATTTAAGAAGCTTCATTGGTTTGACGGAAGACGTTAAGTTGGTATTGGTTCCTCCAGCAGACGTTCCAGCATTTGAAATTGACTATGAAGAAGCACTTCAGTATGCAAAGAATAACAGGGCGGAATTTCTTGATTTTAAGATTCAAAGGTTAGAGGCTGAGCAATCCGTTGCCACCGCAAGAGCCAGTAGGTTTAATGCCAATATTAATGCCTCTTATGGTTATAATAGTACACAAACGGGTACTTTAGGGGGCGTGTATGAAGGTGATAATATTGGTACGGGTTCTCGTTTTACTTTGGGTTTTTCTCTACCAATATTAGACGGTGGGAGAAATAAGGCTAGAATGAATCAGGCCCGTGAAAGACAAAAGAATACCGAGTTTACAGTTCAGCAAAACGAAATTAATTTTGAGCAAGAAATAACCAATGCGGTTAGGAATTTTGGTCAGATAAGGAATCAAATTGACATTGCTGAAAAAAGACAAGAGATCGCCTTAAGAGGGTTTGAAATTACTAATGGCAGATACTTGGCAGGTAAAGTCGGAATTCTTGAATTGAACAACTCAAGAGAGACTAAAGATTCGGCTATTAGGAATTATACTTCTGCACTTCAGCAATACTGGGTTGCTTATTATGAACTAAGATCATTGACGCTATATGATTTCAGAAACAATGTACTTCTATATAATGAGCTATTGGAATACGATCCAAAAACAGATTCAGTAATAGAGAGAGCTAAACAATAAAAAAAGCCCCATAAGGGGCTTTTTACTTATAAACCAGTATAATTAAATGGACTGATTCGCATCAGTTCATTTTTTATTTCTGCTGAAATCTCCAGGGTTTGAATAAACTCCTTCATCACTTCAGCAGTGATTTTTTGATTGGTCCTCGTTAATCCTTTTAATGCTTCATAAGGTTTTGGATATCCTTCCCTACGAAGTATGGTTTGGATCGCTTCCGCAACTACCGCCCAGTTATCTTCCAAATCCGCATCAATGGCCGCTTGGTTTAACTCTAACTTCTTAATTCCTTTCTCAAGCGACTTTAGAGCGATTAGGGTATGGCCTAATGGCACTCCGATGTTACGTAACACCGTAGAGTCAGTTAAGTCTCTCTGTAGCCTAGAAATGGGTAGTTTGGCAGAAAGGTGCTCGAAAATCGCATTGGCGATTCCCAAGTTTCCTTCGGCATTTTCAAAATCAATTGGATTCACCTTGTGTGGCATGGCCGAAGAACCCACTTCACCTGCTTTAATCCTTTGCTTGAAGTAGTTCATGGATACATACTGCCAAACGTCACGAGAGAAATCAATCAGAATAGTGTTAATCCTTTTCAGGTTATCGAAAATAGCAGCAATATGGTCGTAATGCTCAATTTGCGTGGTTGGGTGACTGCGTTGTAAGCCAAGTGATTCTTTTACAAACTCATTCCCGAAGTCAATCCAGTCAATAGCTGGGTAGGCCACGTGATGTGCATTGAAATTACCCGTTGCACCACCAAATTTTGCAGCAAAAGGAATGTCGCCCAACAGAATCATTTGCTCTTCAATGCGACTGCTAAACACCTGCATTTCTTTGCCTAATCTTGTTGGAGATGCGGGTTGGCCGTGCGTTTTGGCCAGCATAGAAATGTTTTTCCATGCCTCGGCCATTTCATTAATCGTGTTCTTCACCTCCAAGATTGAAGGCTCAATCACCTCGTGCATTGCCCTTTTCAATGACAAAGGAATGGCAGTGTTATTAATGTCTTGAGATGTTAAACCGAAATGGATGAATTCGATGTGTTTTGTAAGGCCAAGGGCTTCAAACTTATCTTTCAAAAAGTACTCAACCGCCTTTACATCGTGGTTCGTGGTTTTCTCAATTTCCTTGATGCTAAGCGCATCGGCCTCAGTGAAATTGGTGTAGATCGACCTCAGTGAATCAAATATTTTGTGATCCACATCTGACAATTGAGGCAGAGGAATTTCGCACAAAGCAATGAAATATTCTACTTCTACTTCCACGCGGTATTTAATCAGCGCAAATTCAGAAAAATATTCAGTTAGTGCATCTGTAACCCTTCTGTAACGACCGTCAATCGGTGAAATGGCTGTGAGTGTATTCAAATCCATGTTTTCGGTTTAAAAAGAAAGGGCAAAGATACTAAAATGTACGGGCTTGAGCCTTCATTTTTGTAACTCTTCCCACGTTTCTGTATCTAATTTGGCAGAACAATTCATAGTTCAACAGATGATGATTACTTTTGCATTCTTTTAAACTACTTTCTACGCATTGGTGTTGTTACACTGACAATTTCTATAAACAGAATTTAAAGCATGGCATTCGGATTATTCAAAAAAAAGCAGACAGAGAAAAGTGAAATTCCTTCGGTGAAAGCCGGACATTTGAACTTAACGGTAAAGGAAGTAGTAAACGAAACGGCTGATGCCATTAGCATTTATTTTGAGCAACCAGCTTCTGGAAATATTCAGTATAAATCGGGTCAGTTTTTTACGCTTATCGCCAACATTAATGGAAAGCAAGAGCGTAGAGCATATTCGCTTTGCACTTCTCCATTTGTTGATCCACATCCGGCCGTAACAGTAAAAAGAGTAGAAGGCGGTTTAATGTCAAATCACCTCGGTGATAATTTGAAAGCTGGAGATGTAATGGAGGTGTTGGAACCGATCGGTAACTTCGTCACTACTTTTGATTCAAACAACGAAAGACATATTGTGCTTTTTGGGGGAGGAAGTGGAATTACGCCATTAATGTCAATTGCCAAGTCAGCATTAAATCAAGAGCCTAAATCAAAGATTTCTCTTATTTATGCCAACAGAGATTCTGATTCAATTATTTTCAAATATGCTTTGGAGCAAATGGAAAAGGAGAATCCAGAGCGCTTTAAGGTAGTACATGTGCTAGGCGAAGCACCACCTGAATGGAAAGGTTACAAGGGCTTGCTCACTCGAGATATTATTAAAGAAGCGCTGGATATGTTGCCTAAAATGGAAGAAGGGCAAACAGAATTCTTTATGTGCGGTCCAGGTCCAATGATGGATATTGTGGAACTGTCATTATCAAACTTGAATATTCCTAAAGTTCAAGTACATAAGGAAAGTTTCACTTCGGATGCAGGTAAGAAGAAAGAGAATGCAGCAGTAAGTAATGAAATTGTTGCGCGCGAAGTCACTGTGATCTATGACGGTGAGGAATTCAAATATACTGTTGAACCAGGAGAAACCATACTTGAAAAAGGCTTGGAGGAAGATATTGATTTGCCTTTTTCTTGTCAGAGTGGCTTATGTACGGCTTGTCGTGGAAAGTGCCTTTCTGGAAAAGTGAAAATGGACGAAGATGAAGGGCTTTCAGAAGCTGAATTGAATGAAGGTTATGTGCTTCCTTGCGTGAGCCATCCGCTTACCGATGATGTAGTCATCGAGATTGGCTAATATAAAATCAAAGTTTTTCAGAACTTTTAGTAGGGGATGTTGGTCTTACATAATGTGGTTTTAGATTGATAGTCTAATCTGCATTTCCGACATTCATAAAAACTAATATTGTGGCCTAGCTACTTTGATATGAGCATTTCTACGAAGCAGACTTTATCTCAAACTTCATTTTTGGAGAACTACTTGAAAGTTAGGGCTTTGACCAATGAACTTTGTGAGCCCCTACAACCAGAAGATTTTGTAGTCCAGCCGGTGGTCGATGTAAGTCCACCAAAATGGCATTTGGCACACACTACATGGTTTTTCGAAAACTTTATACTTAAGCCTAATATGGCCGACTATAGGGTTTTTGACAAGGATTATCATTTCCTATTCAACAGCTACTATGAAACCGAAGGGGATCGCTGGATTCGTTCCGAACGAGGTGCCCTATCTCGCCCCTGGGTAAAAGAAATTATGTCCTATCGTGCTTATGTAGATGAGCACATGAAGCAATATCTCTCTGATGAAGAGATTTCAAAAGAGATTCTAGATGTGCTCACCATCGGTTTGCACCATGAGCAACAGCATCAAGAATTATTGGTCTATGATGTAAAACACATTTTAGGAATTAACCCACTATTCCCAGCCTACAAGTCATTTCGGGGAGAAATCAATAATACGAATCTTGAAGAAAAATTTCTCGAAGTAGAAGAAGGCGTTTATACCATTGGTTACCAAGGGAATGATTTCTCTTTTGATAATGAGAAAGGCGTTCACAAGGTTTTTCTTCACCGCTACCGAATTCAAGACAGACTGATCACCAATGGTGAGTTTATGGAGTTTGTTGAAGCCGGTGGTTATAAAGACTTCAGCCATTGGTTAATGGAAGGTTTTGAATGGGTGAAGAAGGAGAATATACGAGCTCCTTTTTACTGGTTAAAGCATGAGGGCGTTTGGAAGCATTATACCTTAGCAGGTCTGGAAGAGATCAATCCAGAAGCGCCTGTAAGCCATGTGAGTTTCTATGAGGCTGATGCCTTTGCGAAGTGGAAAGGCAAACGTTTACCTACGGAATTTGAATGGGAAGTAGCCTGTAAAATGCATGAACCGGAAGTCCCTGAGGCAGCCAACTTTGTAGATGAGCGCAATTTCAGGCCAATGCCTAGGCAAGGGATAAACACCCAATTCTATGGAGATGTCTGGGAGTGGACAAATAGCGCCTATTTAGCTTATCCGTTTTATGAAAAGCCAGAAGGAGCACTGGGAGAGTACAATGGCAAGTTCATGATCAATACTATGGTGTTAAAGGGTGGTTCTTATGCTACTAGTCGTAACCATATCCGCCCTACTTACCGAAACTTTTTTCACCCGCATTTACGTTGGCAGTTCACAGGAATCCGACTAGCAGAAAACTTTTAACCCATGAGCGAAACTACCGCTGCACTTTCAACTTTTGCAAAAGATATTCATTCAGGACTTACTTCAAATCCTAAATGCCTTTCTTCAAAATATTTTTATGATGAAAAAGGGGATCAGCTTTTTCAAGCCATTATGGGCTTAGAGGAATATTACCTTACCCGCTGCGAGTTCGAAATATTTGATCAACAGAAAGTAGAGATTCTTAAGCGTTTTCTTGGAACCGATACTAGTTTCAACCTTGTTGAATTGGGTGCTGGAGATGGCACGAAAACCAAAGTGCTACTAAATCATTTTGTAAGTCAAGGAGTAGATTTTTCTTACTCTCCAATTGATATTTCTCAGCACGTGCTGGATGTACTTTCTGAAGACCTAGAGAAATCAATCCCGAAGCTAAAAGTGAATGCCATACAGGGCGATTACTTCGATGCCTTGGCCAAACTCAACGAGAATCATTTTCAGAAGGAAGTGGTGCTTTTTCTCGGTTCGAATATTGGAAATTTCTCCAACGGATCAGCTCCCAAATTTTTGAAAAGGTTAGGTGATAACCTTGGGTCGGGCGATATGCTGTTTATTGGTTTTGACTTGATGAAAGATCCTAATGTGATCTTGAGTGCCTATAATGACAAGTTAGGCGTAACGAAAGAGTTCAATGTTAATTTGCTCAGAAGGATCAATAATGAGCTTGGTGCCAATTTTGATTTAGAAGGCTATGAGCATTTCCCAACCTACAACCCAATTACAGGTGAAACCAAAAGCCATTTGGTAAGCAATAAGGCACAAGAAGTTTTTATAGAAGCCACTGGCGAAACCTACTCATTCGATGCCTGGGAAGCTATCCATATGGAAGTGTCGCAGAAGTACAGTCTAAAAACCATTCATCAGCTTGCTGAGCAAGCTGGATTCAAGGTGGTGAAAAACTTTACAGATGAAAATGAATTCTATGTAGACTCGCTTTGGGAGAAAATCTAAAGGGGTTTAAACTGCTCAAAAGCCTGATTGCAGTTATGGCAGAAATGCAGTGATCGACAAAGCGCTGGACCAAAGGGTGTTTTCATTTCTGTATTTGTACTGTCGCAATTAGGGCATTTGGAGTGCTCTAATAAATCAATGTCCACAATCAGGTTGTGTTTAGGAGGAGGAGCAAGGCCAAATTTCTTTAATGCAGCCCTGCCTTTATCGGAAATCATGTTAGAATTCCACTGAGTTTCGAAAGAAAGGTGGACATCGAAATCATCAATTCCATTTTTCTGAAGTGTTTCTTCAACATCCCTTTTCATGTAATCCATGGCGGGGCAACCCGAAAAAGTAGGGGTCATGTTCACTTTGACTTTCCCAGACTCTTGAATTTCAATACCGGTAATTACGCCTAAGTCGTTTAATGAAAGTACAGGGATTTCAGGATCCATGACTCCATCCAGCCATGACCTAATCTCTTCCACTGATATGTCTTTCGTTTTACTCATTGTGCTTTTATAACCTTAACCTCAATCTAAAGTTTCCCCAAATGACAAACTACCAGTCGGCTGTAGGGTCTAAATTAAACACCTCCGACATTTCATCCAGTAATGGCTGAAGGTTGTCTGTGTGCTGCCCATAACGACCACCATAAATAGGTTGGACGCTATTAATGTCTGGCATTTTCAGACTCGTTTCTTTAAGAATGGCCGTAATTTGTTCGGTCCACTCTTCTTTAATTACTGCCTCTCCACAAAAGATATTTTCCTTAATTAATTCGGCTTCGAACTTAGAAGGCTCGAAAATACCCAAGGCATAAGGCATGGCTTCCTCTAGTGAATTCTGAAGCCTAGAAACACTTTCTTCAGTAGCAGAACCCAGTTGCTTCATCCAGATTTTGGCGTGCATGGTGTGGTACTTGATTTCTCCTTTGATCTTTTTGGCCAATAGCGCCAAAGGTTCATAGGATGAACTTGCCAAATGTGTAAACCTGATTTGTTCCGCCATATCAAACAGAAAATGCCTGATTAAACTGAAGTCATATTCACCGTTCGGTAATTCCACCAACTGACAATTATGGAACTGGTCTGCATTTCGCATAAAAGCAACCATGTCAGGCTCAGATTCACCAAGCTCATGGAGCAGCTTATAGATCTGCCAGCTTTGGCCCACTTTATCTTGTGCCATGGATGAAAAGGCGATATCTTCTTCTAGTAATGGCCCAAAACCCGTCCATTCTGAGTTACGATGGCCTAAAATGAGCTGATCGTCAGCCATTTTATAAAGTAAATCCTTAAGTGCTTCGGTGTTCATATTTAGGCTTGTTGTTCCTTAAATGCTTTAATCTTATCGCCCGCTTTATAGTCAATCGCGTCTCGATATTTTTTCTCTTTCAGTGTATCCCAAATGTCACGGTCGTCTTGATCTGAAGCTAAAATGTGCTCTGACTTTACAATCCAAATATTGAATACAGGCTTCTCTGATTGAAAATCTACTTTTGCTTTGGCAAGGGCATCTTCAAAATCTTTGGCCATGACACTACCTTCGTATTTGTGATGCTTTCCTCTCTTTGCTAAATGGAAAATTTCGAAACTATCGCGTTCTATTCCGCTTGGAATGGCGCTTACCAAATTGTATACATCTATACCATTGTCGGTATAATCCGAAACCTTAATATTTTCGGTTTTTACCACGCACAAAGCGTTACAAAACATACCTCTACGGCTGTATTGTTCTTTGGCAAAAAGGAAAGCCATTTCTTCATTGGGTGCGTGGATGGATCCAGCATGTTCAAAAGGTTTTCCTTCTTTTGTTTCTATAAATGCCTCGTAGGTTTCGAATTGATCAAGCTCATTTTTTTCAATGATTTCCTGATCAGTCGATTCGCTAATGCCCAATCGGGTTACCCGTGGGTCTAAAGATTTTAACTTCATGCTAATAGTTTACGCAAGTGGAGCTACATATTTTGCTTTGGGCGCTAATAAGGCTTGTCGTACCCATGCGCCTCTTTCTTCGGCTACACGTCTAACCGCCAAGCGCTCTTTGTTACATGGGCCATCTCCATTGATCACTCTTTTGAATTCTTCCCAGTCTGGTTCTGTGAATTGCCACTCACCTGTTTCTGGATCTTTTCTCAAATTTTCGTCAGGAAGGGTTAAACCTAGCTCCCAAATTTTTGGCACATACATGTCCAAGAATTGCTGGCGACATTCATCATTTGATGACATTTTTACTTTCCAACGCATTAAAATCTCTGAGTGTACAGAGATTTTATCTGAAGGACCAAAGAAGTGCATCATTGGCGTCCACCATCTGTTGAACGCTTCTTGCATCATTTCACGCTGCACTTTTGTGCCTGTGGCCAAATGAATTACGCAGTGGTGCCCATACTTTAAATGGAAAGATTCTTCGGCACAAATTCTTTCTAAGGCACGGCAATAGGGGCCGTAGCTTCCTTTAGAATTCGCGATTTGATTAACGATTGCTCCCGCATCTACCAGCCATGAAATAAAGCATGAATCGGCCCAAGTAAAGGCAGGGTAATTAAATATGTTGGAGTATTTCGATTTGCCATTGATCAAATCGGTAATCATTTCTTCCCTCGGTTTGCCTAGGGTTTCGGCAGCAGAGTAAAGTAATTGGGCATGCCCAACTTCATCCTGCACCTTCGCCATAAGGGCTAATTTTCTTTTGAAACCAGGAGCGCGGGTAATCCAAGTGCCTTCTGGTAAAGCTCCGATGATTTCTGAATGCGCATGCTGCTCAATCATTCGGGTCAGTTGCTTTCTATACAATTGAGGCATCCAATCTGAGGGCTCGATTTTCTCGCCTCTGTCGATTCTTGCTTCAAATTCTGCCAATTTTATCGGATCCTCGTCAGTAAGGGCCGTAGCTTTCATGGCTTCGAATGAGTTTCCACCTCCGTACATATTAATTGTTTTTTAGTCCGTTTAACAATAGGCCCGATAGTCTTTTTCCAACTTCTTCTGGACTCAAACTACCATCAGGCTTATACCAATTGTGAGTCCAGTTTAACGAAGAAAGAATGGTAAGCATCATGAATTTATCATCTACTAGCTTGAATTCGCCAGAAGCCATTCCATCCTTTAATATCTTTTTGAATCTCCCTTCGTAGTCATCGCGCATGGCTAAAAACTCACTCAGGAAGGGTTCACTTAAATGCCTCCATTCATTAAAGAAAACGGCAGAAGCGTTCGTGTCTTTAGTAATTACTTTTACATGAGCGATCATGGCTTTTTCCATTTTCGCTGCATTACCACCAGTTTCTTCATCTACTTCCTGCCAAGCACTATAGAATTCTTCGGCCATGCGGAAACATATTCGTTGCAGAATTTCTTCTTTTGATTTGATATGAGAATAGAGACTCGCGGCTTCAATTCCCAAATCTTGCGCTAAATTGCGCATCGAAGTGGCTGCATAACCTCTAGATTGAAAAAGAGTGGTTGCTTTTTCTTCTATTTGTTGCTTTCTGCTTTTCTTTACGACAGTTTTCATTTGCTGCGAATATAAACATACTAACGTTCGTTAGCAAGAGATTGTTATTACACACAATTTACACAAACCATGCAATTGAACGACCCTAATTTTGATAAAAGTGCATTCATCAAAAAGCTTGAAACCACTATCTATGTGATGTTTGTGTTGCCTCTTGCTTTTTTCGGCTATGCCTTTTTAGAGCGTGAAGCGAGTGGTGAGCTTCGGTCTGTATTTTATGAAGAGCCAGATGTCATGTTTCATGCGGTAATGGCTGCTGGTATTGGTTATGTATTGATGAGAACTTTGACAACTTGGAAAAGGGATGCACTTAAAGTTTTAAAGCAAATACCAGAGTTGGATATGAAGTTAATAAAGCTCCGAAAATCTATCCTTTATAGAAACCTAATGTGGTCTTTTGGTGCTATAATTGGCGCGTTCGGTTTGTATGAGAAAGGGGATATGGTTTATGCACTTGTGTTCAGTTTGTTCTTGGTTTTAATCACCGCCAATCGCCCAAGCCCAAAATATTTCGCGAACTTCTTTGGCTTGAAAGGAGAAGAGCGAAAGTGGATGGAGGAATAAATTGTGAGGATGTTTATCGTTATTAACGAAAACAGGAAGCACAAAAAAAGGCCGAATAAATTGCTTCATTCGGCCTAGTAATAATTTAAATTTTATTTTAGAAAGTTACTCCAATAGTGATTGGGTTGAGCTCCGGGCCTTTTCCGTTTTCAAATAGCTCGTTGAAATCATAGGTCATAAACATATCGAAACCGTTGATGCCTACTTGAAGCCTGGCGCCATATCTAAAGTCATTTACAAAGAAACCACCTTTGCTTTTTACTTTATCACGGTCTCCATCTGTACGGTCTATGTATTTGGCTTTGTTGCCTAATCGCAGACCGGCATAAGGGCCAACCCCAATTCTGAAGCCAGTCCTGTGGCTAAATGCAATACGCACATCGTCTTCTTCATACTTTTTTACAATTCTCTTTCCTCTACTAAAGTCGAACATAGGCACAGCTTTCACATTGAGGTAAGATACTTTGAGTTTACTTTTTAGAGCGCTTCCAATATTAGTTTCTTCCACAAAGTTGAGCTGACCGCCATTCGGATCTAAGCGAGTTGCGGAGTTTTCGAATTTGTAATTGTACCAGCTAAAACCTCCACCCCAATCCAGGTACAATGGACCACTTACATAGGTGGTGTGGTTCCAGTTGAGTCCTATAAAAACAGAGCCTAAAGGTTTTACTTGATAAAGATCACTGGAAGACGGAAAGCTGCCGTTGTTCAAATAGTTGTTGAAGCCAATTTCGAAATCAAGGCTTTTTAATGTGCCGTGATCGTGTTGTTCAATGTATTCAAAATTTCTAGGTCGATTGCGCATTGATCTCCAATCTGAATCCCAGTCATCTTCTATTTCAATGTTGATTCCCAAGAAACCCATGCGTAAGTAGAAATCATTGTCGTTGATGAAAATACTGTTTGCGTTCCTTTTAGGGATACTTACTACCGTATCTAAACGTTCGAGATTATCGTGCCTACCCCATGTCCATTGCGCACTGAGGCTTTGATTTACCAAAAGGAGTCCCATGGCAATCAAAAGTATATTGAATTGCTTTTTCATTATCGTTGTATTTTATTTTGAGTTGTTGTTTTAGAAAATCACCCCAAATGTTACAGGGTTAAGTCTCGGTGCATTTGCTTCTTCTTCAAATAATTCGGAGATGTCGTAGTTGAAGAATAAATCAAAGGAACTCCATCCCATTTGGGCACGCATACCATACTTGAATGGGTTAATGTAGAGGCTGTCTTTGAATTTGTCTTTCTGACTATCACCAGTCAAATCATCATATTTGTATTTGGTGTGGCTGCTGATTCTGTAGCCTGCATATACTCCAGCACCTATTCTAAATGAATTGTATTTGCCGAATGAGAAAGTGGGAACTAGGTGCACGTTTAAGTGCATCATATTGATTTTGCTTTTCTTACCTACGCGATCCATTCGTTCAACGAAATCAACAGACTTGTTGGTACGATCTACTATCATTTCAACTCTCGTGTTTTCAAAGCTCAAATCTTGAATACTTGCGCCAATACCCCAGTCCAGATAGAGTGGGCCTAAGATGCGTGTTGCGTGATCGAAGTTGAGTGCGGCATACCAAGAGGTGAGGGGGTTGAGTGTGAAAAGTGCATCACTGCTCGGTAAATCTCCATCTTGTAAATAGTTGTTTAATCCAACGTAGATGTTCACGAAGCTTTGAGTTCCTTTTCTTGGGTAATACCTGTCGAGATCATCTCTCCAATTGTTTTCCTCTAAAGTGGCTTCTAAAGCCTTCGAGCTGTACTTGGCTTCAGGAACAGATTTAGTAAAATCCCATCCTGAGTTTTCCGTGCCTCCAAGCTTGAAAGCTGAGGTTTTTGACTCAACTTTCAAGTCCTGATCGAGGTACGCTTCGTTTTGTGCTTTGGCTAGGCTGGTGCTCAATACGACCAATAAGAGCATACCTATGACTTTTGTTGTAGTAATTGTTTTCATATTTCGAGCTGTTATTTTTCTTGTTTGTTATCTGGGAATTTCGTGTCATCTTCACCTTCAGTATCTACTCCATACTTAAGCTCATTGGCTACAAATTCATTTTTCGTGGCTCTCAGATCAGATAAGGTTTCTTTGGTTTTGCTCACGCTTTTGGCAATGCTAATAAGTCCATCCATCATGCTGAATTTCTTCTTGCGTTGCATGTCAATTTCAAAGGATTCGTCAGTGTAATCTCTTAATGTTAGCGGCATTAATTTCAAGTAGTCGAAATCAACCGAAGTGTTTACCGAGAGTACTTGTCCAATGTCAATTTTATCAAAATTGATGATTACACGTGATTCTTCAGTAGGCTCAATAATATCAACAGTTGGTGTTGCATCAACCTGAGCCGTCAGTCTTGCTGGTGGAGTTATTTGCTGTGGCTGAATGACCTGAATACTTGGATCGGCCTCTTTTTCTTGAGGTTGATTTTCGGTATTTTCTTTCTCATTTGCAGGAGTGCCAATGCTTTTTTGGTCAGGCGTTTTTACACCTTCATTCTCCACTTCTTTATTGGCTTGAAGTTGTTCAAGATCGTTTCCTGATTTATTAGCTTGATTGATATATAAGGCACCAGCAGTAAGAATGATTACAATACTTGCTGCTATGCTTAGTGAGAAGAAAGCACCTTTTTTCTTTTTGGCAAGATTGCCTTCTATTTGACTCCAAGCATTTGCTGGGGGTGCTATTTTATGGCTGCCTAGTTTTTCTCTAAAGAGATCATCTATTGGGTTACCCTTCATTACTCATTAATTTAACTTCCATACTATCTTCTGCTTGAACTAACATCTTTTGAAGATGTGCTCTCGCTCTGCTCAATTGGGATTTCGAGGTGTTCTCGCTAATGCCCAACTTCTCTGCTATTTCCTTGTGAGAAAAGCCTTCGATGGCGTAAAGGTTGAAAACGGTTTTGTAGCCCGTTGGCAGTAAGTCGATCATTTTGTGCAAATCTTCCACCTCTAGGTGGTTATGCAG
This sequence comes from Roseivirga echinicomitans, assembly GCF_001592935.1. Lineage (GTDB taxonomy): Bacteria > Bacteroidota > Bacteroidia > Cytophagales > Cyclobacteriaceae > Roseivirga > Roseivirga echinicomitans. The sequence goes on along the minus strand of NZ_LRDB01000023.1, from coordinate 215,690 downwards.
TTGCTGATAATCGGGTTCTCTTTCTGCTTTTTCAATCTCTACTTCCAAAAACATGCTTTTGTTTCTTCGAATGTAGGTCAGTGATTCGTTGACCATTATTCTTCGAATCCAGCCTTCGAAACTTCCTTCGCCAGTAAACTGATCAATTTTTCGAAAAACTTTTGTGAAACCACAAACCAAAACGTCCTCTGCTTCTTGTAGCTCGATCACATACCGTCTGCAAACAGAATACATCAATGGAGCGTACTTTTCGTACAGTTCGCATTGCGCCTTTCTGTCGCCCTTACGGCAAGCTTCAACGAGCTTTTCTTCAGATTTTGACTTTTTGATTTGAAGCATTTTTTGGTTGATTCACAAGGTAGATGTATGAATGTTAAATTTGGTTGCATGGCCCTGATAAAAATTTCTACTTAGAGGGCTCTTCTTACTTTATTGAAGCGTAAAGTTCTTGATTTAGAATGAATTAACCCAATGCATAGCTACGCATTGGGTTAAGGTTAAATGGTTTGAGATGAATTTAAAACTTGGTGACTGTTGCCGATCTGCCTTTATCTCGAATGTTTAACTGTCCTTTTCCTTTGTAGCTGATAGAAGAAAAACCTTCGGCTGTAACGTTCAAATCTTGATTTACATTAATCCGAACTCGACTCTCATTGTCGGTTTCTATTTCTGCTATTTCTACATTGGCGTCATAACCATAGAGCCTGGCGTCTTTTTGTAAAAGGGCTTCTAGTTTATTTATGTTGCCAGACAGGTTCACCCTGGCTTCATCAGTAAGAAAGAGTTCTAGTTCATCAAATTGGCTATTTAGATTTACTATGCCATTATCAAAAACTCTGATGTTAATGAGCTCTGTACTGAAGTCTTCAATGTTTAAGTCTACATTATTAGAAACCCGAATTCTACTCAATTCAGGAACAGTAATGGTGATTTCCATATTTGAAGTTTCTTCTTCGTCCAATTTGAAGTCTACTCTAGATAAACTCAGTTCGTTGTTAAAAATACGTAAATCAGGAGTGCTGAATTTTGTCTTGCTTGACACTTCCATTTCGTACTTATCTCCCTTAACTAAATTCACTTTAAAACTGCTGCTTAGTTTCAGGCTAGAAAAATCATCAAGGTCGAATCTCTGTGTATTCGATTGAGTACTACCATTAGTTAGCGCTTCTTCTGATTCGCAGGTTAAGCATACTAAATCACCGTCCTGAAAAACCCAAGTGTTATTATAAGCTTGTCTCCAGCTGTATCCGTATCTGAAGTATTGCAAGATTGAACGCATTCCTTCACTTATTTTAAATGGTCTTCCCTCTGGAATAAAGAATGTAATATCTGCTTCTTGGGCCCTGAACTCTACTCTTTCAGGGAATGTCATTTCCGAATCAAAAGTGATTGTACTGCCATCAACTTTGTATCCATAACTGAGTTCTTGTGCCCTTTTTTCAGCATCATCCAAACTTCTACCTCTTGCTCTGAATCGTTTTTCTACCCTAAACTGATCAGAATCACTCATTCGAATGTCTAGGTCAGTAAAGTCAGAAGTGTAAGTGTCATTGTAAGAATAGTAAGAATCATTATCCCATCTGTAGCCCCTTCTCGTGAAATGGCCATATCGAACTTCATTCATGCTAAGCGTTACTGTGTCGGCCACTATTTCAAAATCATCAGCAACTCTATAAATGCCTTCATCTCTGAAATCACGGACTACATTGGGGATAGTAGCAAAGGTTCCGAGAATGGCGATGAACCAAATGCCCAAAATACTCCAGCCTACTGCTGGGCTCATGATTCTTCGCTTTGCAATAATTGTTATACCGGCAATGAATAGATAAAGTACAGGTATAAATGAAGTAATAAATAAGAAAATTAAGCCCATTTCTGGAACCGTGTTTCTAAACATTTCTAATGGAAAATAGGCCAAATCACTATCCCAAAGAAACCAATCTCCATTATAAAGCCCCATGAATACACCTGTGGCTACTAGTAAGGAAATCATTACAGATAATGCCGTAGTGGCAATTATTGCGCCAGTAGCAATGCGAATTACAGCGACAAGGAAAAGCATTAGTGGAGCGAAAGCACGTCCAAGCCCAACGAATATTTTACCAATTAATCGGAATGGGAAAAGTAAAACCTTGGTAAATGTGCCTTCACCCTTTGGCTCAAAGTCTGTTGTTTTGCTCTTTTTATAGTTAGTGTCTATGTTCGATAACGTAACCGCCTCACCTTTCATTTGCATTTTGTCGGTAAGTGAATTCGCCTCTGGCGTAATAATCCATAAAATAATATAGAGTATAAAGCCTGTTCCAAAACCAAAAAGCAAGACCAGAAAGATGATCCTAACGATCATAGTGTCAATACTAAGGTAGTTGGCCAAGCCAGACGAAACACCACCAATTACTTTTTGATCTGGGTCGCGATAGAATTTTTTCAAATTCTTATTTTCAACCAGATTGTTGCTCCCAGGAGTAACAGCCCACATAATGAAGTAGGCAATAAATACAAGAGCGGTTAAAGGTCCTGCGAATACCAAACCAAAGGTGACCGCAAGTATTCCAACCCTCATCCATAACGGATCAAAATTGTAATAATGGGCGATTCCAGAAGCTACACCACCTAAAATTTTACGATTTAAATCACGATATAACCTCTCCGTTTTTTCATAACCGGAAGTGCTTCTACCAGATGACGCGCTTTGACGATCATCTTTGACCTTCTTTTTCTTCTCTTCTTTTTTAGGAGTAGGCTCAAAATCATCCTCTTCTTCGATGGCCTCGAAATCCGAGATATTTCCCATTGTTTTGATCAATGCATTTACATCTTCGGCAGAAACAACTTGGTTACCGTCTTGAAGTTTTTCTAGGAATATCTCAGCTACTCGGCCTTCTATGTCGGCTATGATTTCTTCACTGTCCTCGTAAGGAGAGAAATATTTATTGATGGAATCGAGGTAGTGTTTGAGGGTTTCGTAACCATCTTCCTCAATATGAAATATGATGCCACCTATATTTATGCTTATGTTCTTTTTCATGACGGCAGTATTATGAGTTGTTTTTTGTTATGATTTGAGATGCTGATTCGACCAATTGAAGCCAAGTATTACTTAAGCTGTTTTTAAATTCTTTGCCCTCTTCGGTAATGGTATAGTATTTTCGGGGTGGGCCAGAGTTGGATTCTACCCATTTATACTCAAGCAGTCCCGCCTTTCTAAGACGGGTGAGCAATGGGTATAGTGTGCCTTCAACTACTATGATTTTCGCTGAAGTGAGTTCTTCGAGCATATCAGAAGCGTAAACTTCTCCTCTCGAAATAATATGCAGAATACAGAATTCGAGAATTCCTTTTCGCATTTGGACCTGAGTGTTTTCTAAATTCATCTCTTAACCTTTAAGATGTTCGACCTTTTCATATACAAACATACGTAAAAAGGTACTATGTGTTACATAGTACTATATAAAAAATAATTCCTTGTTTAAAAAATGGTTAAAAACAGCTGTTCTGAGGTAGTCTGAATGTTTTTTGCTTACTTTGTGAAAGGGCATTAAAATATTTATGATACTGTTGAGTTCTATGTATGGCCTCAACTCCTATTATTAAATATGTTGAATTTTGATTATTGGAGGGATACGATTTACTCGTGAGAAGAAACCTTAAAAAGCTACAATGGGGGATGCTATTAATTCCTCTATTTTTATATTCACCTAGACTACAAAGTCAAAATACGCCCAAATACAGCAATGAGTTTTTGGCTATTGGTGTTGGTGCGCGAGCCTTGGCTATGTCCAATGCTATGACTTCCGTGGCGGACGATGCAACAGCAGCCTATTGGAATCCCGCAGCTCTCACCGATATTGAATACCGCCATCAGTTTACGGCACAGCACGCAGCTTACTTTGCAGGAACAGCCAACTACGACTATATTTCGTACGCTAGAGCTATTGACCAATTTAGCCATTTCGCTGTGTCTGTTATTCGATTGGGGATTGATGACATTCCCGATACACGATTTTTGTTCGATGACAACGGAAGGCTCAATTATGATAATATTGACTTTTTCAGTGCTCAGGATTACGCCTTTGTTTTATCTTATGCCAGTTCGGTGGGTTTGATTTTTGGAAATGAATTTGGACGAGGTTTGACTTTTGGGGTGAACTTTAAAGTAATTCGTAGAAAGGTAGGTGATTTTGCAGACGCTTGGGGTTTCGGGATTGATGCCGCCATGAAATACCGCCATTACGATTGGGACTTTGGAATAATGATCAGGGATGTGTCTACAACATTTAATTCTTGGACGATTAACCAAGATAACCTAGCCGCTATTTTTTCTCAAACAAATAATGATTTACCAGGGAACTCTCTAGAGATTACACTGCCTAAGCTTATTGCAGGTGCCTCACGAACTTTTAGAATTAATGAAAAGATGGGTATACTTACTTCAGCCGACTTAGTATTTACTTTTGATGGTCGTAGAAATACTTTGGTGAAAACAGGTTTTGCTTCTTTCGAACCTCAACTTGGTTTTGAAATGGATTACGAGGATAAGTTTTTTGTTAGAATGGGGATTGGAAATTTTCAAAGAATAAAAGAATTCACACGAGTGGATGGAGGTTCAGAACAAACCTATTGGGCTTTTCAACCTAATATTGGACTGGGAATTAAACTCGATGATTTGGTGATTGATTATGCCTTAACCGACATTGGAAATGTGGCTGAGTCACCATACTCTCACGTTTTTAGCTTGAAATACTCATTAGATGCCTTATCGGGCATGTATTCTAAGGATAAAAGAAAGGAGAGAGATGGGAAGAGTAAGTAAAGTCGCGTTTCTTATCATTGCCAGTTTGATGATTATTTCTCAGGTGAGCTACGCTCAGTTGATCGGTAACGAGTGGATTAACTATGACCAATCTTATTTTAAAATTAAAACAGGGTCGGACGATATTTATAGGTTAACGTATGAGTCGCTTGAGAAAGCGGGGTATAACTTTTCAGAAGCCGCCACCAATAACTTTAACCTATTTCATAGAGGTAAAGAAGTAGCCATTTCCGTAAATGACGGTGGGGATAGTGTTTTCGGTGCTGGCGATTATATTGAGTTTTTCGGAAAGAAAAATGATGGGACTCAAGACACCGAACTCTTTAATTCTCCTGCCAGCCAGATTCATAAGTACTATAACCTATTCTCAGATACAACCGCTTTCTTCCTTACCTCTTCTTCGGGCGCTACCGGCAAAAGAATGGAGGTTTTGAATGAGTCCACAGCTGGGCTTACTCGAGTACCATCTCATACAAATGAAGCACTTCAGGTGTATACCTCTCAGTTTTCCTTTGGTCAATATTATCAAATAGGCAACCCAAGCGGTGAAGTGAAACTATCTCATTATGATCGAGGGCAAATGTTTGTCAGCGATACAATCATGAGAAATGAGTTCACTATTCGAAGTGGAAAAACTTTTAGAGACTTCGTTATCAATAATGTAACGCTTGGGGTAAGTAGTCAGGGAACTCCGAGATTAACGGTACAAATTGTTGGGTTTAACAATCGACTGCACAATACTTCAATCCATATTGGGCCAGATACAGAGCATTTAAGAACGATTTCGCAAGACATCCATCTGAATTATAGCAATTTTGGGACAGACACTAAGCAGATCGAATGGACAGATATTTCGTCAACAGGGCGACTCGTTGTTAGGGTAGAAGCCGTAGGTTTTCCTGAAATACCCGATGATAGAGTGGCGGTTGGCTATATAAAACTTTCCTTTCCACAAGAGTTGGATGCCCAAGCACGAGATAAGCTCATTTTCAATTTACCGGCAAAGGCGGGCAATAGCCTGTTGCAGGTAGAAAATGTAGTAGGAGAGTCAGATCTATATGACATTACTGACTATCTAAATATTAGAAAAGTGACCACAACTTTAACAGGGAGCAATTTGAGTGGTGTTGTCAGGTCTAATAATGAAGTTAGAAAAATTTTCATGAAGAGGAGAAGTGCCTTCTTAACGCCAAAAATAGAAAAAGTGACCTTTAATTATGATGACGTTACCGATAATAATTACCTCATTATTTCACATCCGGAGCTTAGGAAACCAGTGGAGGGACGATACGATGACCCAGTTCAGGCTTATATAGACTATAGAAGCTCAATAGAAGGGGGTAATTTTAATGTGCTTTATGCCGATGTAACCAAACTTTATGATGAATTCAGTTATGGTGAGTATACTCCATTGGCCATTCGCAGGTTTGTACGTCATGTATATAACAATAGCAACCCTGAGTATTTGTTCATCATAGGTAGAGGTAGAAGGGTAGACAATCAGGTGCAAAGGTTACCCAATCCATTGGCTGTTTCTAGAAGAGATTTAGTGCCAACTATGGGTGCGCCAGGATCGGATATTTTGTATACTCAAGCTTTAGATGGTGTGGCCAATATCCCTACTATTCCAGTCGGAAGGTTATCTGTAAATATTTCTACAAGCGTAGCCAACTATTTGGATAAGGTCAAAGAAAAGGAATCGACTATAAAAGACTCACCTTGGACCAAAAATATTGTTCACCTAAGTGGAGGGTTAACAAGTGATGAGTTGGTTCGATTTAAGGAATTTATCAAAGGCTTTGGTGACCAGGTAAGTGCCGATTATTTAGGAGCGAACGTTAATAATGTTTCTAAAAATACGAATAACGCAGTTCAGAAATTCAACATATCAGAGGAGGTAAATAAAGGTGTAGGCTTGATTACTTTCTTTGGGCATTCTTCATCGAGTTTTACTGATATTGACATTGGAACAGTTTCTGACCCAAGTAATGGATATAATAATCAGGGTCGTTACACTGCCTTTATAGTGAACGGATGTCGTGGTGGAGAAATATTCGATCGAAGCTCTTTTGGGGAAGACTGGCTGTCTGCCGAAGGAAAGGGTGCGACCAACTTCATTGCCCATACCGATGTAGGTATTCCCAATTCATTGCGAGACTATACAGCTGAATTTTATAACCTATTGGCAGACACCTTATGGATGACCCAATCCATCGGTAACCTTCAGAAAGAAACCATTAGGAATTATTTGGCGAATAATTTTCAGTTAGATCAAACGGATATTGCAGCTGTTGAACAGATTCTCTTGCAGGGAGACCCAGCTATTCCTTTGTTTGGTCACGATAAAGTGGATTATATAATAAGAACTGAGGATATCTTTTTGAGATCCAAGGATGGAAGAGAAATCACTGCAGCTTCTCCCTTTTTCGAATTAGGAGTAATTGTGAACAATGGTGGCAGAACAAGTACAGATTCACTGTCGGTTTCTGTCAACCGAAAGCTTGATGATGGTACCGTGATCAACTTACCGCTAGTGAAGGTTAAGCCAATCCGTTATCAGGATACTGTATTCTATGAAATTGCAAATCAGGGCTTAGATTTTTTTGGAGAAAATAGATTTGAAGTAATTCTGGATGCCGAAGGCAGCGTAGCCGAAGGTAGTGAGCTGAATAATAGTGCTGAAGCTTCATTTTTCTTTCCTGCAAAAGGAACATTTAATACTGCCCCTTTTAACTTTCAAACGATTAATGTCACTTCTGTGAGTCTTGTAGTACAATCTGCCGATCTTAAATTGAATGATAGGTCTTATGTTGTGCAAATTGATACAGTTAATACTTTTGATAGCCCTTGGAAAAAGGAGCAGGTTTTGACCGGCAAAGGGATTAGTACTTGGGATTTGGACTTAGTAGCTCCGACCGTCAATGACTCAATTCAATACTATTGGAGAAGTGTTTTTCAAGATGAGCAAACTGTAGACCCTATTCCTTGGTCAAACTCTACCTTTACATATATAGAAAATAGTGATAGAGGTTGGGCACAAACCGAATTTGATCAGCACGAGAGCCTAAGGTTAAGTTCTGTGGCCAAAAGTGAGAATAATGAGGTTTGGGTGTTTGCTGGAACGAGTACCAGCATAGAAGTTGAAACTTATGGTTCGGAGCATGCGAGTGGTCAACGTGCTTCTGATATAGTCGTAAATATAAATGGGCAAGCCATTATTCCCGCTAACCCGTGTAACCTAAGTACTTTCAATGCGATTGCTTTTAATAAAGACAGTGGTCAACCTTACTTTGTGCTTCAAACCGATGGCGTTTTTGACGAAAATGATCCGCTCAAGTGCGGAAAATCTCCAAGCTATATCAACTCGTTTACGAATCAGGTATTGTCGGATGTGAATGTTTTGCCTGCGCAAAGTTTGATGCGCCAATATGTTAATGGTGTTGACGATCAGGACTTTGTGCTTTTCTTTTCCGTAGGTCAATTGACTTATAACACTTGGCGAACCGATGTACGTGACGATATGGAACGAGTAGGGGCAAGCCGGTTTACAATCAATGGATTGCAAACGGGGGAGCCTTATATTATGTATGGTAGAAAAGGTCAAGTGGCAGGTCAGGCGCAAGAAGTGGTTGGCGAACCGATTGGGGCAGATGATAATGCTCGAAAAGCAAGAATTACATTTGATGCCGCCATTGTGGCCAGTATTGATAGTGGAAGTGTTCAGTCACCAACAATTGGCCCAGCTACTGCTTGGGGTAGGTTTACCAAGGATATTCAAATAGGCTCTACTGACGAAATAATATTCAATATAATGGGGGTGGCACCAAATGGCACGGAAACTATACTGTTTCCAAATATTGCTTTTGACGATGCTGACTTAAGTGCTGTTGATCCCTTAAAGTATCCATACCTCAGGTTTTATGTAGTAATGAAAGATAAGGCGTTGGCCACTCCTCCACAGCTTAAAAGCTGGTCGATTTCATTTGCGGGTGTTCCGGAAGGTATAGTGTCATTACAGAATAATGAGAATACTAACATTGAACTGGACGAAGGAGAACCATTTAATGCCCTGTTTAGGTTCACTAATATTTCGGAATACGATTTTCAAGGGCCACTGGAAGTACGTTATATTTTGCGAAATCAAATTACGGGAGAAGAAGTAACTGCTACCATTGAGATCCCTGCTGTAGCCGCAGGCCAGTTTGTAGATTTCTCTTTGCCTGTTGACACCAAAGGAAAAGTGGGGCTGAATGACCTGCAAGTGTTTGTAAACAATGGGGGAGAATTGGAACAGTACTTTAATAATAATGTAATTAGGCTCGAGAGTTTTTTCAATGTGCTAAGAGACGAGACCAACCCCGCCATTGATGTTACTTTTGATGGGGTCAATATTTTAGATGGAGATATTGTTTCACCAAGGCCCTTGGTGGCCTTAGAATTAAGAGATAATAACCAGTTCCTTTTAAAAACCGACACCCTTGGAGTTGAAATTAAGTTGGGCTCGGCTTGTGATGGGTGTCAACTCAAACGAATCAATTTTTCAGATCCAAACGTAACCTTTACTCCGGCCAGCGAAAACTCTAATTATAGAGTCCAGTTTCAACCAGCAGGACTTGAGGATGGTGTTTACTCATTGCAAGTCGAAGCGACCGATGCTTCAGGAAACCAATCAGGAATTGGGCCTTATACTATTACTTTTGAAGTAATCAATGAGGCTACCGTTACCAATTTCTATCCATATCCAAATCCTTTTTCAAGTAGTACAAGGTTTGTGTTTACGCTCACGGGAACAGAAGTCCCTGATCAGGTAACCATACAGATTTTTACGGTTTCTGGTAAAGTGGTGAGAGAGATTACGCAAGATGAACTCGGGCCAATCCGCATTGGAAATAACATTACCGATTACGCATGGGATGGCAAAGATGAGTTTGGTGATCAACTGGCCAACGGTACTTATTTATATCGTGTAAAGCTTAAAGCTAATGGCCAGGACTTGGGTGCTCGCGCTACCAAAGGCGATAGGGGCTTTAATAAACTGGGTTTTGGTAAGTTGGTTATCCTGAGATAACCAACTTCTTGACTTATTCAGCTTTGGCTTTCATTTTAAGGCCAAAAAGCGGCCTTAAAAACCATAACCTTCTAATTGCCAATTCATAAAATCCGAAGCAACCCACAAAAGTGAAGGCTACAACCAATACAAATTGCAAGGTTACTGGAATGGCGAGCGGGAAAATTAACGATGAGCCAAGGTAAAGAAAGGCCATATGAATAATATACACTGGGTAAGCCGCTTGGCTTAAATAACTCAATGCTCCGCTTGGTTTATTAAGGTATTTATAGCCAAAAGCAAAAACAGAAAACACCCAAAAACAAGTTTCAGTAGCCATTAAATAGTCTGGTGAATTGAGTTGAAACTCGAAATAACGGACTACATAAAGACCTACTGCCACCAAAACCAACACCCATCTCCATTTCAAAATAAAAATCCAAAATTCTTTGCCGCTATAGACACAACAAAAGCCAAATAGAAAGGCCAATAGTCCGAGAAAGAAGCCATGCCATGTTTGTGCATAAAGCTCATAAGGGTTAGGTTGAACCATCAAAACCTCGACAATCAAGGCTAATACAATGATTATAAATCCAAACGGGCTTTGGAATACCTTCTTGATTGCAATACCGATTTTTCCATTTTCATGCTTCTTTAGATAAAAGAAAAGAGGCGAAAGGAGCAGCACATAGACGAAAATATTCCCTAAGAACCATAAGTGACCTGGGTTGAAAATGTATGTCATTTTCGTTCCATAGTAGTGCTGAAGAATGATGATGTGAAGAGGAGCAATGCAAGCTGTTCCGAATAAGTATGGAATAAGTATTCGTCCAGTTCTTTCTTTAATGAGCGCCTTCCAATTCCTTCTTCGAATGGCGAAAAACACACCCATTCCACTTACAAAAAAGAGAAGGGGGATTCTCCATACATTTAACATCGACATTGGTGTCCAAATGGAACTAAGCGAATTTTCGCTTTGAATAAAGCCAATGAAAAGGCCCCATGGCTGAAACCCAATCGCGATATGATAGATCAGAAGTAAGCCAATGGCAATTACCCTGATCCAGTCTATATCATATCTTCTAGTGTTGATTGCTGTCATTTTTTTGATATTTTGACCTTTGGGACTTTGTTTTTATTTGAGCATTTCAGCAATGACCGGGCGGGTTTTTTCTATTTGTGTTAAGTCCACTTGCAAGCCCATAGGCGCTAGTTGTTTTCCGAACATTTCATAGATTCCTTTCACTTCGCTAAAAGGACCGGAAATCGATTCTAATGCAGTCTGTCCAAAATTGTTTTTAATGCTTTTGTCAGCATTGTTTGCTAGTAATACATTAACTACCTCTGTATTGCAGAAGTAAGCCGCTGAATGGAGTGCAGTGGAGCCATCATTATTAACTTGATCGATATTGACTTTTGCCTCAATGAGTACTTTTACTATTTCAGGCTTGTTAAATAGTGCCGCTGTAATCAATGGGCTAGATCCTCCGAAAGACTCTTTTTCATTCAGGTTAGAACCGGCTTGAATATGTTGTTTTATGGCTTCTAAATTCCCAGTGAGCGCAGCAGTATGGATGTCTACTTTAGGTGCTTTTACTTTTTCTGTGGCAGCCCCTTTTTCTGTAGTGCTTTCTTTTTTACTACCGCATGATGTGCTTACAAATATTAAGCAGATGACGCTTGTGAGTAATACTTTACTTAGACTTTTTCTTTGAGTTTTCATGATTTAAAATTTTTCTTTATTTGTTTAAAATCTTCTTTGCAAAGGTGATTAGAAGCCTTAAAGGCGGATTAATAGCTATGCTGATTTGAATAGCAAGTTTGCGGACATCATAGTTTTTATGATGCATGAATATAAATTATGACGCATTAGCCGATTTTAGCCCCGGATGTAAGAGTTGAAAGTCGTTTTTCGCTTCGAAGAATAATTACTTCCTTTGTAAGCGATCCTATTTCCGTTTATGCCCGATTTTAATCAATATGAAAATGATTTTTTGAACCGACTCACTCGAGTGGTTGAAGAGCATTTGTCTGATGAAAATTTTGGAGTGTCTGAACTTGCAGAGGCCATCAACATGAGTCGTTCGAATCTTCTGCGGAGGCTCAAGAAATCTACTGGTCTTTCCGTGAGCCTATTTATTCGCAAAGTTCGGTTGAAGCATGCCATGGAATTGTTGATAGATTCTTCTCAGAATGTAACTGAAGTTTCATATGCCGTTGGTTTTAGCAGTACCTCTTACTTTATAAAGTGCTTTCGTGAAGAATATGGTTTTCCTCCAGGAGAAGCTAGTAAAAGATGGCAGCCTGTACAGCCTATCAGTCAAGTTGAGGATAAACCAGCTGATGGGAAAAGTAAACTTGCTTGGGGTTTAGCTGTGGTAACCGCGCTTATTTTTATGATCGCTTATTTTGCCTTTAAAACCTCTAGTCAATCGGCTCCCACACAATTAGAAAAATCCATAGCTGTATTGCCCTTTAAAAACGACAGTGGCGATTCGACTAATGTTTATTTGATCAATGGTTTATTGGAGTCCACTTTGAATAACCTCCAGAAAATTAAGGATTTACGCGTAGTGAGTCGAACCTCTTCAGAAAAATATAGAAACACTTTCAAGTCCATTCCCGAAATAGCAAAAGAGTTGAACGTAAGCTATTTTGTCGAGGGTAGTGGTCAGAAGATCGGCAATGAAATACTGCTCAATATTCAGTTGATTGAGGCGGGCACCGACAGACACCTTTGGGCGAAGCAGTATAGCCGCCAAGTGACAAGTATTTTCGAGCTACAGGAGGAAATTGCCATCAGTATTGCTGCGGAAATTCAAGCAATTATTACTCCGCAGGAGCAAAATCTAATTGAGAAAAAACCTACAAATAACCTCGAAGCTTACGATTACTTTTTGAAAGGGCAGAACGAGTTCAGTAAGACTACAAATGAAGGTTTTCGCGAAGCAATAAGGTTTTTTAATGAAGCCCTTGAATTGGACCCTGAATTCGCTCGAGCACATGCGGGTATCGCTATATGTTATTACTACTTGGATATGTTTAAACAGGAAAAGGAGTACTTGACCGAAATTAACAATCACTCCGATAAGGCCTTGTTATATGATCCAAAGTTAGACGAGGCCCTAATGTCGAAGGCTTTGTATTACATGCACAATGGAGAATATATGCAGGCAGTGCCTTATTTAGAAAAAGCACTGGAGTATAACCCTAATTCAGCGCCTGTCATTAATATGCTTTCGGATTTTTACGCCAACATCAGCCCGAATACTGGGAAATACTTAGAATATGCTCTGAAAGGTGTTCAGTTGAATGTAGCGGCTTATGATTCTGTAACCACAAGCTTTTTCTATTTGAACTTAAGTAATGCCCTAATTCAAACCGGTTTTGTGGATGAGGCCCTCAAGTATGTAGATGTTTCTTTGGGCTTTAACCCAGAGAATCCTTTTTCGAAATATGTGAAGGCCTATATGCTCTATGCCCAAAACCATGACTGGGATGAAACTAGACGCCTCATAATCAAAGAATGGGAAAAGGATACTACTCGTTTAGATATTCTTCAAGACGTGGCTAAGGCCTATTATTATAAGCGGGACTATGATAGTGCCTATTACTATTTTAAAAAATTCATTGCGCAAAGAGATGCTGCTCAGCTTGATATTTACAGGCATCAACACGGCACTATTGCTTTAGTGTTTGAAAAGATGGGTTTTAAAAAGGAAGCAGAAGCGTATTTTGCAGACTACAAAGATTTTGCGGAGCATGACCAATCCATTTATAAGGGTTTGAACCTTTCAGTATACTACGCCCATTTTGGTGATTTGGAAAAATCACTCGCGTATATGGACTCGTTTTCCGAGGAGGATAACTATATGTATTGGGTGGTCCTTTTTCCTGATGATCCACTTACCGACAAGATCAAAGATCTACCAGAGTACAAACGTTTGACAAAGAAAATTGAAACCAAATTTTGGAAGAACCATGACCGGATACGAGCTTCCTTAGAGAACAAAGGCTTACTTAAGCCATTAATTGAATTCAAATAGCATATGTTCGATAGCAGAGAATACCCAAAATCTTTAGAAGAAACTACTTTCGAACTATGGCTTGAAGAAGGCCGCGAAAGCAAGATGCGTTATGAATATATGCTCGTAGTTTGGGACGATCTGGAAGGCGATTATCATCCAGAATATGTCGAAACGAGAACTTTGATTAATAAACATCCTTTTTGGGGAAACGCGACAGGGCATAGTACTACTGTTGCCGTTTACGACTTATACTCTGAGGCCCGGATTACAGTACAGTAATCCACGATAAACTTGAAACCGGAACAGGGGGCTACATACGATAGCTCAAAGCACCAGAAGGGCATTTAGCGATTTGGTCTTTTAGCGCTTGGGTGGATGCGTTTTCAGCTTTGATCCAAGGTTTCTCTTTGGGGTTATACACTTCTGGTAATGCTTTTACGCATTCGCCAGCATGAATACACTTTTGGGGTTTCCAAACTACGGTGAGTTCACCGTTTGAATATTCCTTTACGATCTCCTTTTCCATAGATCAAGATAAAATAATTTCTGAAAAAAATAGAGATACGTTGAAGCTCAGCAAAAGATTTAATCCCAAATACCATTACAAGCAGTAAGAATTACGGGCTGATTGTCTGTAATTAAAATGGTGTGTTCATGTTGGGTGATGTAACCTCCTTTATTGCCTACCAATGTCCAACCATCTCTAAGCTCTACGGCTAAGTTTGAGTGGGTTGAAATAAACGTTTCAATGGCCACGGTGGTGTTTTTCTTGAACCTTTGATGATTACTTTTTACTCTGTAATTCAAAATACTATCAGGCGATTCATGTAAGCTTCTACCTACTCCATGACCGGCTAAGTTTTTAATTACTCTAAAGCCTGATTTTTTTGCTTCGGTTTCAATGATCTGACCAATGTCCGCTATTTTCACTCCTCCTTTAATGCTGTGAATAGCTTTGTGTAAAATGCTTTTAGAAGCATCTACCAAGGGCTGATGGTTATGAATGTCCTTTCCTAAAATAAAAGACCCGCCATTGTCCGCCCAAAATCCATTGAGCTCGGCAGATACATCAATATTAATGAGATCACCTTCTTTTAATATTTTTGCCTTAGAGGGAATTCCGTGCGCACCTTCTTCATTCACGCTAATGCATGAATAGCCAGGAAAACCATAAGTTTCAAAGGGGGCTGACTTAGCGCCATAGCTTGTTAAAATCTGTCCACCGTAATCGTCTAATTCTTTGGTTGACATGCCCACTTGGGCATGTTCGCGCATCAGCTTTAAAGTAGTGCCGACTACTCCGCTAATTTTTTTCATTCCAATGAATTCAGACTCTTTTGAGATAGACATATATTATACCGTTTTAGGTAAGAAGACAAGCTGCAATTTAAGGAGAAATTAAGAGTAGGCTAGCGGATTGTAATCAATAAAAAAACCCCCCGAAATTCGAGAGGTTCAGTACCCAGGGCCGGAATCGAACCGGCACGATCGTGAAATCATTGGTGTTTGAGACCAACGCGTCTACCAGTTCCGCCACCTGGGCAGGTGTTGTAATTGGGGATGCAAAAATGAGTAAAGATTTTTTATGAAACAATAGCTTCAGCCAGTAAATTTTAGTCTACTTGAATAAAACCTTTGAGCGAAAAGGCAACGGGTTTATCGGCAAATTTAGCCTTGGTGGCTTTCCATACTTCACCAAACAATTCCGAATGACGATAACGGTTCAGTGCTTCTTCGTTTTCCCAATGACTATAAGTAGCAAAAATACACTCATCATTATAATCCCGCATCAATTCTAGGTATTGACAGCCTTCAAAATGACGAATACGGTCTTTGGTTTCGTTGAATAATTCGATAAAGGCGTCCATTTCTTCGGCCTTAAAAGTCATTCTTACAATTCTTGTTAACATTAGTCTTCAAATTGAATGAGGATTGGGCTGTCGTAGCTTAAGCCCAAAAGGGTAGAAGCATTCCCCTGATTGATTCCTATTTCCAAAACGTTCAGGCTATTGAACACGAAAAAGACTTCGCCTGGATCCACATCGTAATAATTAGAATGAACACTAGGAGCAGATTCGCGGCCAAATACCAATTTGTAATTTCTGTTTTTACTTAGAATATCGAAATCCACTTTACTGATATTGGTGATAAGGTTGCCGTAACGGTCCACTCGAATCACATGGCCGGAAATTTCTTTTTTGGTAGCACGAGGCTTCCTTAACATCAGTTGCGTGTATTCTGTAACTGCTTCACCTAGAGCGGAAACGTCTTCATTCGCGGCCAAGCGCAAGACAAAATCGGCCAAAATACCACGCTGAGGAAAAGTAGAATTATTGTCAACAGATAACTTTACAATGGTTTCTGGAGTTTTATCACTGATTAAACTTAAGATTCCGTTATCAGGGGCAACAAAAAAATGATCTTCAATTTTAGCTGCTAAATAAGAATCTTGATTAGCTTGTGCTACGTTAGTGCTAAGCATGTGAATGGTGCCTTTGGGGAAATCCCTAAACACGGCACTTACAACAAATGCCATATGGGCGATATCGAAAGGTTCGATATCGTGGCTAATGTCGATAAGTTTCAATGCGCTGTCCTTGGAAATCAAGGTCGCTTTTAAAGCGGCCACATAGTGGTCGGTGTGTCCAAAATCAGAAGTTAAAGTGACAATGGCCATAAAGGACTATTCGGTTAAAATTTCTAAGTTTGCGAATAGCAAAAGTATCGAAAATTTTGAGGCTAAATCAATCAAATAAAACATAGTTAAGCGTTTGGTAGAAAAATTAATTATACTCGAAAACATAGCCATGGTCGATTTTTTGGGCATGGCAAATGAGAACATCAAAGAAGTGGCCTCTGCTTTTCCTAAAAGCAAGATAGTATCGAGGGGCAACGAGATTCTCATTCAAGGAAATGCCTCAGAGATTATCCAAATCAATGATATTCTGAATTCTTTGGTACAGCATTACCATAAGTTTGGAAAGGTAACACATGACAATGTGAAATCTTATATCAAGAGTGAAGCGGAATATGTCAACGGACAAGGTGATGAAGGTGTTTTGGTCTATGGCAACAAAGGCAACACCATTAAGCCGAAAACGGCAAATCAACGAGCATTGGTGAAAGCCGTTGAAGAAAATGATATAGTTTTTGCTGTAGGGCCAGCTGGAACAGGTAAAACCTATATATCAGTAGCCATGGCCGTACAAGCCTTAAAAAATAAAGAAGTAAAGAAAATCATCATTACGCGTCCGGCTGTAGAGGCAGGAGAGAATTTGGGTTTCCTTCCAGGAGATCTTAAGGAGAAGATTGACCCTTATTTAAGGCCAATTTATGATGCCTTAGATGAAATGATTCCTTCGGAAAAGCTGAAATTTTATCAGGAGAATAGAGTGATAGAAATAGCGCCATTGGCCTATATGCGAGGCAGAACGCTTAACCATGCGTTTATTCTTTTGGATGAAGCCCAGAATACCACGGCCATGCAAATGAAAATGTTTCTGACGCGTATGGGGCCTAGCTCTAAGGTAATTGTTACAGGAGATATATCTCAGATTGACTTACCGAGAAACCAAAAATCAGGTTTGGCAGAGTCGCTCAGGATTTTAAGTGGCGTTAAAGGAATAGCAAGAGTAGATTTAGATGCCAAAGATGTGGTACGCCACAGATTGGTGAAAGAAATAATTTCGGCTTACGATAAACATCAAGAAGAAAATGATAAGAGTAAAAAAAGTGGAGAACCAGGAAGAGCTTGATCAAGCTTTTGCCATCCGTGAAAAAGTATTTATTGAAGAGCAGCTTTGCGACCGTGTGGAAGAGTTCGATGAGTTCGATGCGGAGTCCACTCACTTTATTGCTTACTATCAAGGTGAACCAGCTGGAACTTCGCGTTATCGCACTACAAAAAAAGGAGTGAAGCTAGAGCGCTTTGCTGTCTATGATGAATACAGAGGAAAAGGTGTAGGCAAGCATTTGGTTCAGGTGGTTTTGGCAGATGTTCAAAGCAATGTGGCCAAACCTGGCACTTTGATTTACCTCCATGCCCAACTTACAGCAATGCCATTATATACTAAATATGGTTTTGTGAAAGTGGGTGAAAAATTCGTAGAAGCGGCCATTGAACATTACGAAATGCAGAAAACTCTTTAGTTTTCTGTTTCCCCAATATTAAGAAAATGTAATACTAAGCAGTTGGCTGGTTAGGGTATTGTTAACCTTTTTGCAGATGTTAAAATCTAACATTTGCCTGAGAATGGTAGCCATAGTTTTGTGCAAAAAACAACACTATGAGACTAAAATTCTACCTAATCAAAATCAATAGTAGGCAACTGGGGATGACCCTGCTATTGTTGACCTGTATGGTCTTCCAATCCCTAGCACAAGCAACAGATGCTACAATTCAGGGCGTTATTACCGCTACCGATGCCAGTACCTTACCAGGTGCAACCATTCTTGTAAGAAATACTGCCACTGGTTTTCAAACTGGGACTGTAACCAATGCAAATGGTGAATATCGCTTTATTCAAGTACCATTGGGCGGTCCTTATGAAATCACTGCTTCTTTTGTGGGCTATGGATCAAAAAAGAAAGAAGGCTTTATGGTGAATCAAGGTGATCAGTTGAAGATCAACTTTGAATTATCTGAGGCAGTTACAGAAATGGAAACCATTGTGGTGACTGGTGATCAAATCCGTTCTTCTATCGACAGACAAGGAGAGGCGACCATCGTTAGCACTCAGCAAATTCAAAACCTGCCTTCTGAAGGAAGAAATTTCACTCGTTTAGTGAGTTTGTCTCCATTACAAGGTGGAGGAAGCTTGAATTTGGGAGGGCAAAGAAGAACTTCAACAGGCGTTACCATTGATGGTTTGAACGCTAGAAACACATTGACTGCGGGTGAAATCGGACAAGGTCCTTATACCATTTCGCAGGAAGCGATTAGAACGTTTGAAATTTCAACAAATGATTATGATGTAACGCAAGGTCGTCAAGGCGGTGGAGCCATTAAGGCGGTAACAAAGTCTGGTACTAATGATTTGCAAGGAAGCGCTTTTGTATACCACAGAAACGACAATCTTCAAAATGACCTTGACATTAGAGAAAATGAAAGAACTGCGGACTTCAACAATACACAATATGGAGTGAGTTTGGGTGGGCCAATCATCAAAGATAAAATTCACTTTTTTGCAGTATTTGAAAGACAAGAAGCGACTGATCCACTCTTTATTGCTGACATTCAAAATGCGGATGACGAGAATAGATCAGGATTGACGAAAGCGAATTTGGACCGATACTTACAGATCGCAAGGGCAAAATACGGTTTGAGCGCTGACCAGCAAGTAGGTCAATTTGAACGTTCGTCTGAGGCAAGTACCTTCTTTGCAAGGGTTGACTGGCAATTGAATAACATTCACAGGTTGACCATCAAGAATAACTACAACAAATACACCAACCCGTTCAGTACTAGCGATAACTCAAGCTTTGAATTAGCAGAAAGTTATTCTGACTTCAATTCTCAGGAAAACACTTTGGGTGTTTCATTGCGATCGGCCTTCAATGCCAATTTTACCAATGAATTCAAGTTGCAGTATCAGCATGCTGAAAGAGCTTATAACCCAAGCTCACAATTGCCTTCTTCAAACATTCCAAGAGCGATTGTAAATGTGCAGTCTACACTTCCTGATGGATCTTCGGCCAGCAGAACGGTTCAGTTGGGTGGTCAGCGTTACTCTCCTGAAACCAACTTGGAGAACATGATCCAGTTCACCAACACGGCTTATTTATCAAGAGGAAATGTGAATTTCACTTTCGGAACGGACAACATGATTACCTATTTGGAGACCTTACTTTCAAATGAGCAAAACGGTCGTTTCTTCTTCGATTCACTCGATGATTTCGAAAACTTAACACCAAGCCGTTATGCCAGAGAAGTGCCATTGCAAGGTTTGCCAATTGTAAAGCAAACCGTATTGGATTTGTCTCTTTTCGCGCAAGCAGAATTTAGCCTGCACAGAGATTTGGAAGTGATTGCTGGGGTAAGATGGGATGGAACAATCTTCACTGAAGGTGCAGAATTCAATCAAACGGTATTCAATGAACTAGGGATTAGAACAGACAATCGTCCTCAAGATTTGGACAACATTCAGCCAAGATTACAAGGAATATGGAATATTGGAGGTAAAGATTCAGACATCATTAAATTGGGTGGTGGTATCTTCAACTCTCAGCCACATTATTATGCTCAGGTAAACAACATTCAGAATTCTGGGACTTTGCTAGGTGCCATTGATGTAACGGGTGCGGATGTTCCAACTCCTGACTTCAACGCATACAGAAATGATCCAAGCACAGTGCCAGGCGTACCAGCAGGTCAAGTGCCATTCAGCACCATTAACGCAGTAGGCGACAACTTTGAAGTGCCAACTACGGCTAAATTCAACATTGATTATACGCACTACTTTGGTGATAAATATTCAGTTTCTGTAAACTATTTGGCAAGTAAAACCACCAATAACTATGTTTATCAGGAAGCCAACTTGGCGAAAGATCCATACTTTGTGACCAACGAAGGTAGAGAAGTGTTTGTGCCTGCGAATACCATTACCGCAAGCGGAATTACTGACTGGACCAACAGTAGAATTTCGAACCAAGTAGGTAGAGCTTTAGTATTGGAATCTGACGGTGAAGTAAAGCAGCATGCCATTATCATTTCCGGATCTGCTCAAGTAGGAAAGGATGGATACTTTAACATTTCCTATACAAGAAACAGCTCTAAGGATAACTCTTCTTACAACTGCTGTGTAGCCAACACTTCTACTTTCTTGCCTGTTACTGGCGATCCAAGAGACTTGAACTACGGTTATTCTGACAACAACTTCCGTTCGAAATTTGTAGTGAATACTGCTTCTCCCTCTTTCCATGGTTTTGTGTTAGGGGCGACAATTACAGGTTCAGGTGGTAGTCCTTTTAACTTTGTGGTTGATAATAACAACAGAAGTGCGAACGGTGACTTCAACCTGTCAAACGATCAGGCTTACATATTCGATCCGAATGATGCAAATACGCCACAGGCCATTAAAGATGGTTACATGGATATTTTGAATAATCCTGATGTACCTCAAAACTTCAAAGATTACTTGCAAGATAACTTTGGTCGGTTTGCAGAAAGAAATGCAGGCGTAAACGGTTTCTATGCAAACATTGACCTTCGATTATTGAAGAAGGTTAAGTTAATAAATGGTCATGGTTTAGAACTTTCTGCTGACCTATTCAACTTCGCAAATTTCTTAGATAGCTCAAAAGGGAATACACATAACTATGGTAGAAACCGTGAGCTAATGCGAATCACAGGCTTTGATCAGGCGACTAAATCTTATGATTACTCAGTGCAAACTGGAGCTGGTAATGAACCAATTGGCGGAACGCCATGGAGAGTTCAACTTGGTTTACGCTATACTTTCGGCCAATAATGGTGTTTTAAAATAGATAGATTGATGCTAAGGGTAGGCGTGAAAGCGCCTGCTCTTTCCTTTTAAAATTAGAAACAGATGAAAAAGTATATAGCAATAGTTTTAGTAATGATTTTAGGCTTGGGTTTAAAGGCTCAGCAGTCAGAGCACGTGGTTTTGATTTCTATTGACGGTTTCCGTCCGGATTTTTACATGGAAGCCAAATGGCCTGCACCAAACATGAAATGGATGGCCGAAAACGGAACAAAAGCCGAAGGCGTTCGTGGTGTTTATCCTTCAGTGACTTACCCTTCTCACACGACTTTAATCACAGGTGCTAAACCTGCTCGTCATGGTATTTATTACAATTCTCCATTCGAAGAAAAAGGCCAGACGGGTGCTTGGTATTGGTACGAAAACCAAATTAAAGTACCAACACTTTGGGATGCTGTTAGAGCGAAAGGAATGAAATCAGCAGCCTTCATTTGGCCAGTCTCAGTAGACGCACCTATCGATTATAATATTCCTGAATTCTGGTATTTGAAGGAAGGAACAGACCGTATTGAGCCAATGCGCGATAAAGATATTCCGAATGGTTTTTTCGAAGAACTTGAAAGAGAGGTTTTAGGAAAAATGAGCACCACCACGTTTAATGGTGAGTTTTTCAACAGAGAAGATAGAACAGGAGAAATGGCTGCTTATGTGTTGGAAAAGCACAAGCCTAATTTTATCGCATTACACTTAATCGGTACAGATCATTTTCAGCACCAAGGTGGAAGAGACGGTGAAATGGTGCCTTTTGCTGTAGCCGCTGCAGACAGAGCAATCGGTAAAATAAAGGAAGCAGCAGAAAGAGCTGGAATTCTAGATAAAACCACTTTTATCATCTCCGGAGACCATGGTTTTGTGGATGTGCACTCACTTTTGAGCCCTAATGTTTGGCTGGCAAATGCAGGTCTAATGTCCACTGCTAATGATAGAGGTAACTGGAAAGCTGCTTTTCACACTTCTGGCGCAGCAGCTTTTTTAATGCTGAAAGACCCTAAGGACACTAAAACCTTGAATCAAGTAAAGCAGATTTTAAATGACCTTCCTGAGAAAACTAAAAAGCTTTTTAGAGTAGTATCGAAAGAAGAGTTGGCTCAAGTAGGTGCCGATCCAAATGCGTTTTTGGCTATAGCACCGATACCAGGTGTGGCAATGTCGGGCTCAGCTTCTGGTGATGATTTGAAAAGAGGTTCAGGCGGAACCCATGGATATTTCCCTGACTTCAAACAAATTGAAACTGGTTTTGTGGCTTGGGGTGCTGGTGTTACTAAAGGCAAACTGGTACACAAAATAGGCTTGGAAGACGTTGCACCAGTGATAGCAACTTTATTAGGGCTAGATTTCACAGCGCCTGATGGAGTTTTATTTCCAGGTATTCTAGAAAAGAAATAAGTATTGTCTCTGGTGGGTTTGCTTTGCAAACTGGAAATGCTGCAGTAAAAAAGGGATCGCAACGATCCCTTTTTTTGTGGTATAAAATATACGTTACGCAGTTTTCTTTAATCTGGCAGGACTTAGTTTTTTAATCACTTGACTTACGGTTTGACGTGTCATGCCTGTTAAATCACCGATTTCTTGTTTGGTGAGCAATGTGAAGAGATGGTGTTTTTTGTTTTCAGCATCTGAAACCTCCTTGTCAAATTCATTGTAAATTACTTGCAGTCGCTCTAAGCTGTTGGCCGAACGAATGCTGAATAAGCGAGATTCTGCAATGCTCCATCGCCTTACTGCATTTTTGTTGAACCACTCGGAAACTTTAGAGTCTTCAACAATAATGCGTTTAAAAAAGTCGAGCTGATACACCCGCAAATGGCAGGGGATAATCGTTTTTGCGAATTCAAAAAACTGCCCATTCAGGTATTTTAAATTCCCGAATGTGTCTGGCGCGCTGAGGATGTCGTAGGTAATGTCCTGTCCTTGTGAGCCATAACTGCCTAGTTTTACAGCGCCAGATACAATTTCATAAATGGAATTGGTATGTTGGCCGGGCTGGTAGATTAGCTGATCCTTAGCAACATAGATTTCCTTTACTACTCTATCCAATGAGTAATCATCAGAAGAGCGTAAGTATTCAATCAAGTTCATTGTTCAGGTTGTTGAGTTGGGTCAAATTTAAAGACTGATTGCCTGATCAATGAAATTTTAATGTTATGCTTTCTTTACTTTGGATGAATGGCTTTAGTATTTTTTGTAATTCCTTCATTATAATAAAACAAATAATTATTTTGATTGAGTGAATTTTAATGCTTTCCCTTTTATTCGATTCTCTGCTACCTTTATCCTTGGAGTGGTTGTTTATCATTACAGTCATGAGTGGATTGATATTAAGATTTGGTTACCTCTTACGCTTTTCATCATCTATGTTTTTCTAGCACTTCGTAATTCTTTGCGCTTCCAGTATGTGCTCTCTGTTTTGGCTTTGGCCATCCTTTTTTGTTCGGGTTTTCTTCGGTTGAAGGAGCATAGAGTCGATAACTCACCCGACCATTTGCTACACATCAACCAAGAGATTGAGACTTACCGGGCGGTGGTTTATGAGGAACCCGCCATGAAGGCCAACTCAATCAATGTTCGGCTTGAGGTCACTGATGTGCTTGCTGAGAAATGGCAAGCAGCTTCGGGTTATGTGAATGCTTATGTTAGCAAAGAAGCGGGCGCAAATCTTCAGTATGGCGATATTTTATTGGTCAAAGGTTCGCCAAACCCTACAGAAGGACCTGCTAATCCTGGCGAATTCAACTTCAAGAACTATTTGGTCTATAATAACATCTTCCATCAGCAATTTATCGGAGAGGATTTTCAATTGCTTGGGCATGATTTGCCTTGGTGGAAATGGCCTATTGCCGCTTCAATCCGTATCAGAAATCGATGTGCCGAACTGCTCAAAGCCAGAATTTCAGATCCTGATGCTAGGGGAGTTTTGTTGGCAATTACATTAGGAGTAAAAGATGAACTGGATACCGAACTTCAAACTTCATTTTCAGCAGCAGGCGCCATGCATGTTTTGGCCGTTTCTGGTTTGCATGTAGGCATTATCTACGGAATTATCCTGCTCATTTTTAAACGAATTAAACTCAATACTTGGAAAAGGCGCTGGTGGATGGCGATCATTAGCATTGTGCTTTTATGGTGCTACGCATTCATTACTGGCCTTTCGCCTTCCGTGCTTCGAGCGGTAACTATGTTTTCATTTGTGGCCATTGCTAAGGCGAAAAATACCAACAGTAGTATTTATAATACGCTGGCCACTTCGGCTTTTGTGCTGCTTTGTTGGAATCCCTACTTGATTATGAGCGTTGGTTTTCAGCTTTCATATTTGGCTGTATTTGGCATCGTTTACCTTCAACCTAAATTTTATGCTTTGTTCGATATTCATAATATTTGGCTTGACAAGGTTTGGGCAATTAGCTGTGTTTCTCTAGCAGCTCAAATTGCGACCGCGCCCTTGAGTATTCTTTACTTTCATCAGTTTCCGAGTTACTTTCTATTGTCCAACCTGTTTGTAATTCCAGCCGCTTTTGCCATGCTCATTCTGGGTTTGGCGGTACTGGCCTTGGGCGGAATTCCATATTTGGGCGAAACCGTAAGCTGGCTGACAGAAGCCTTTGTTCGAATGGTGAATGCGTTAGTGCATTGGGTAAGATGGCTTCCTGGTAGCACTTTGGATGGCATCCACCTAACTACTGGTGAAACGTGGCTGATTTATGCTGTCATTATAATGCTCATCATTTTAATGGCCGAAAGACAATTCAAATACTTAATATGGTCGGTTGTATTTTGTGCTTTGTTTGTATCCAGCCAGGTCAATCATTGGAGTTGGTACAGAAGTGCAGAGTTCAGTATGTTGAATGTTTCGGGCGAATCCGTATTGGATTTTCGGGTGGGAAATAAAAGTAAGCTGGTAGCCGATACATCATTCTCACTAAATTTAGATCGAATTCAATTTCATTTAGAACCCAAAAGACAATTGGCAGGTAGTAGCATTCTTCCTTCCGAAGATCAATTGGAATTGGTAACTGAATATTTAAATGGGCATCAATTGATTGTTTTTCAGGGCCAGCGAATTTTTAAACTTAATCAAAAAATCAAGGTTGAATTTGAAAGGCCAGTGGAGGTGGATTACCTCATTCTTTCAAATGAAAGTGTTTATGACTTGGAGGACTTAGAAGGCAAATTTGAGTTTAAACAACTGATCATTGACAAATCAAATCGGAAGTTCTTGGTCGATAAGCTCACAAATCAGGCAGAAACGCTAAATTTGAAAGTATACTCCGTCTATCGTGATGGCTATTATTCAAAAATATGGAAGAAATGACTTTAGTGAAATACGAAGTGGCCAACCGCATTGCCACCATTACCCTCAATCGTCCCGAAAAAAGAAATGCCTTAAATGCCGAAATGGTAACGCAACTCAAGCAGGCCTTTACTCAGGCGGCAGGAGATGAAAGCGCTAAAGTGATCGTATTAGAGGCGGCTGGCGATTCCTTTTGCGCTGGTGCCGACTTGGCTTATTTACAGCAACTTCAGAATAATACCTTCGAAGAAAACTTGGCCGATTCAAATCATCTGAAAGAGCTTTTTCTGCAAATCTATCAGCATCCTAAAGTGGTAATTGCCAAAATTCAAGGTCATGCCATCGCTGGCGGTTGTGGTTTGGCTACGGTGTGCGACTTTTCTTTCACTGTACCCGAAGCTAAATTTGGTTATACCGAAGTGCGTATCGGTTTTATTCCGGCCATTGTAAAGGTTTTCTTACTTCGAAAAATAGGAGAAGGAAAAGCGAAGTCACTTTTGCTTACAGGTGAGTTAATTCCAGCCGAACTGGCAGAATCTATGGGCTTGGTCAACACAGTAGTAGAGGCTATAGAACTGGATAGAGAAGTAGCCAATTTTGCACAAATGTTGGTAGAGAAAAACTCGGGTCAGTCTATGACTTATACCAAACAAATGATCGCGGCTGTGCAAAGCATGGAGGTGGAAGAAGCTTTAAACTACGCTGCCGAAATGAATGCCAATGCCCGTGCCTCGGAAGATTGCCAAAAGGGAATTGCCGCTTTTTTGAATAAGGAAAAGATTGTTTGGTAAGTTTTGGCGATTTCTGCAAATCAATTGAGTACAGAATTATAACCGTTGAGTGTAACCATAAAACAGTTGATGTTGTCCAACTTTTAGGAGTATAAGTTATCGCTTACATTTCTATCGGTTTAAACTCAAAGGGTCATGTTGAAAAATTATGCAAAGGTTGCCATGAGAAATATCATGCGCCACAAAGGTTACTCATTCATCAATATTTTCGGTTTATCGGTCGGCATTACTGCCGCCATTCTCATTTTGCTTTATGCCCAAGGCGAACTGAGTTATGATAAAATGCACACGCAAGCCGATCAGACTTATTTGCTCTATAAACAGCGTATTACTCCCACAGGAACACAAGATACTTATGACACTTGGGTGCCCACTTTGGACGCTCTCAAAGATGAATACTCTGAAGTAATTGACGGAGTGAGGGTGGCGGAAAACTCCCTTTGGCTACAAGTCGGTGAGAAACGTTTCAATGAACCTGCAATTCTAACTGATGACACTTTCCTTTCCATTTTCAATTTTGAACTCAAGGCTGGCAATCGGGACAAGGTGTTTGAAAACTTAAACTCCATTGTGATTTCAGAAGAAGTAGGTCAACGGCTTTTTCCTAATGAAAACCCAATGGGGAAAATGGTTTCTATTGCTAGTTTAGGACAAGATTACATCGTTTCGGGTGTATTGGCAGAGCCACCTTATAATAGTCGATTACAACCCAATGTATTATTGCCAATCCAGAGCGATCCTGAATATGAAGGTGTGGTGGGGAATTGGGGTTCCTCATTTTTAGAAACCTACCTGCTACTTCAAAAGGACACTGATGTTCAAGCTTTGGAACAACGCTTTGAGCCGTTCATTGCGAAAATCTGGGATGAGCAAACTGCTGAAACCACAGACTTCAAATTGGTCAACCTTTTAGATTTATATGACCAACTGAATGGTAACCGTAGGTATGCTTATATTTTGTTGGTAGTCGCTTTGGTGATCGTGGTGATCGCCTCCATCAACTTTATGAATTTGGCCACTGCTCGTTCCATGGACAGGGCCAGAGAAGCAGGGGTAAGAAAGGTGCTCGGAGCCTTAAGGCGAGAAATGGTCATGCAGTACATGGTTGAATCTTTGAGCATTTCATTTCTTTCTTTGATCATTGGTTTTGGCTTGGCGTTGCTATTGCTCCCTCAATTCAATAGTATGTATAATGTAGAGTTAAGCCTCGGCTTTGCTAAAAACATAGAGCTTCTTTTGGGGCTAGTGGGCTTGGGTTTGTTGATTGGAATTGGTGCTGGACTCTACCCTGCTTTGTATATTTCTTCCCTCAAAAGTGTAGATTCTTTAAAAGGTAAAGTGCTCAAATCGAGTAAAATGAGCCAAGCTGTTCGGAACACTTTGGTAGTGGTGCAATTCATGTTTTCGATTTTATTAATCGTAGGCACTTTGGTACTGAACAAGCAGGTTAAGTTCATGAAAAACCAAGATATGGCTTTTGATAAAGCTGACTTGCTGGTGTTGCCTATCAATCAAAGGGATTTCCCTGGGGAGGAAGAAGGCCAAAACGGATTAGCTTCCATGCGGAATAACCTAAGTCAGAATTCAGCCATTGTCTCGTTAAGTGCTTCCGCTTCTGTTCCTGGAAATTTCCCTGGCCGTTTTACTTTTGTGGTGCCCGATGGTTTTACGCCTGAACAGCGTTTACGCATGCGTTATACTTATGTAGATCATGATTTCTTCCCGAATTTGAAGATGGAGTTTACGCAGGGGCGAAATTTCTTAACCAATAGTGAAGACGATCAATCGAATGCTGCCATTGTAAACCAGTCTGCTTTTGATGCTTTCGGTTGGGAAGGAATTGATGGAAAATACTTGAACTTCGGAAGTAGGAAAATGAAGGTAATTGGGGTGGTTAAGGATTATAATTTCGAATCATTGGCCAATGAAGTGGCGCCCATTATTCATTTTTATCGCCAACCAGAAAATGCAATTCACGGTTTTACGGTGGCCAGAATTCAGTCGGGCAGGGCACAAGATGCTCTGAAATTGGCCGAAATGGAATGGGCAAGGGTACTTCCTTCCGTGCCTTTTGATTACTATTTTCTCGATGATCAATTTGCGCAACTTTATGAAAATGAAGATCGATTAACTGATGCAATTGGCGCCTTTTCTATCGTGGCCATAATCATTGCATCGTTAGGCTTATTGGGGCTTTCTTCGCTTATCACCACACAACGCACCAAA
This sequence comes from Roseivirga echinicomitans, assembly GCF_001592935.1. GTDB lineage: Bacteria > Bacteroidota > Bacteroidia > Cytophagales > Cyclobacteriaceae > Roseivirga > Roseivirga echinicomitans. Next base: position 186,995 of record NZ_LRDB01000023.1, on the reverse strand, counting down.
GAAATTGGAATTCGAAAGGTATTGGGCGCTTCCGTTTCGAGCATTGTAAAAGAACTCACAAAAAGTTTTGCCCTGTTGGTGCTTATCGCTTTTGTGGTTTCTGTTCCTTTGGCTTTTTGGGTGTTGGAAGGCTGGTTAAATGACTTTGCCTATAAAACTGATATTGGGGTTGTGGTTTTCGCGCTAGCCCTTTTATGTACATTTTTGGTTGCCATACTAACCATTGGTATTCAAACCATCAATGCGGCTACCAAAAACCCTGTTACCGCCTTACGCTCCGAATAAGGAGCCGTAAGCTTAATGTTTAGCCCTTAAAATGCTTTTTTTGAAGTTTTGATGAACTCCAACGCAAAACTGCTGTTCTTTGCAGTTGACAGTTTGAATTAATCTTTACCTTCACTCTTAATGAACCAAGGGCTAAACATTCTAAAAAAATACTGGGGCTATAATGCCTTTAGGCCTTTGCAGGAAGATATTATCAATGCTTCGCTGGAAGGTAATGATGTGCTTGCTTTGTTACCTACGGGTGGAGGAAAATCAATCTGCTTTCAGATTCCCGCATTGGTAAATGAAGGGCTTTGCGTGGTTGTTTCGCCCTTGATCGCTCTGATGAAGGATCAGGTCTATCAGTTGAAAAAGCGTGGTATTTCTGCTGAATCCCTTCATGCAGGAATGTCCAAACGCGAGATCGATTTCGCACTAGACAACTGCGTCAATGCCGACATCAAGTTCCTCTATGTTTCGCCTGAAAGGTTAAAAACAGAGCTTTTTCAAGAACGAATTAAGATTGTTCGCGACACACGAGGGGTTAACTTAATTGCCGTAGATGAAGCGCATTGTATTTCGCAATGGGGCTATGATTTCCGCCCTGCTTACTTAGAAATTGCTACCATAAGAGAGCTGTTGCCTGAAACGCCAATTATGGCATTGACTGCAACCGCAACTGAAAAGGTGAAAGTGGATATTCAAGAAAGGCTTGAGTTCCGAAATAAGAAGGTATTCACCAAGAGTTTTGCCAGGGCAAACCTTTCTTATTCAGTTCGTTTCGAAGAGCATAAGGAAAGAAAGCTTTTAGAAGTACTAAATCGAGTTCGAGGATCTGCGGTGGTGTATGTAAGCACCCGAAGACACGCCAAAGAATTGGCTTTAATGCTTCAAAGAAGCCACATCAGTGCTGATTTTTATCATGCTGGTCTAACCCACGAAGAACGAAGCCTAAAGCAGGAAAACTGGATCCACAACCGCACGCAAGTGATTGTTTCTACCAACGCTTTTGGAATGGGTATTGACAAACCGGATGTTCGGGTGGTGATTCATATGGATTTGCCAGGGAATCTAGAAGGATATTATCAAGAAGCGGGTAGGGCAGGGCGTGACGAGAAAAAGGCCTTTGCGGTAATGATTTGCCACCAGAAGGACATCGAAGAACTACGAAAGAAGACGAAGAATTCATTGCCAGAAGTGAAATTGATAAGGGAGGTATATCAAATGTTGGGTAACTATTATCAGTTGGCCAATGGCAGCCACCCGCAAGATAGCTTCGATTTCGATTTTCAAACCTTCTCAAAAAACTTCGATCGACACCCAATGGAGATTTTCAACGGCATTAAAGTATTGGAGTCTCAAGGAGCAATCTTATTGAGTGAATCGTTCTATCAGCCCTCGCGATTGATGTTTGGGTTGAACCAAAAGCAGATGTATGAATTTCAGATTGCTAATGCTCAATTTGATCCATTGATCAAGGCAATTCTTAGGCTCTATGGAGGGGAGGCTTACAATAATTTGATTATCATTCAAGAAAATAACCTAGCAGCCAATTTAGGGCTTACCGTGGATGCCTGCCGAAAAATGCTGAAGCATCTGCATGAGCGAGAAGTGTTGGAATATATTCCTCAAAAGGATCAGCCTCAGTTATCGTTTATGATGCCGAAATACCCAGCCGACAAATTGCCGATTGATAACCACCAAATTGAAAGCAGGCGCAAGTTGATCACGGCTAAAATGGAATCGGTCATTGCTTATTTACACAATGAAGAACGCTGCCGAACGCAACAGTTGCTTGAGTATTTTGGTGAGGTAAATTATGATCCTTGTTTGGTCTGCGACAATTGTGTTCAGAATAAGAGAAAGGCTGAAGAACTAAAGTTGAGAGCTAAATATGAGGTACAAATATTCTCCTTATTGGGCCAGTCTACTGATTTTGATGTTAATGATTTGGTGAATGCAATAGCACCAGAAAACAAGAATGTTTTGACTATGCTTGTGGCTGAACTGGTCGATCATGGTGTGTTGAAATTTGATGAGTTTGGTAAGCTGGAAAAGGGAAAGAAGGATAATCCGTAAATGCATTAAAGTTGATTATGAGTTTTTTTGACGACATATATAACAAAATATTTAAAGGAAAGGACGAAGGCCCAGCAGAGTTAATCCATGAAACATTGGAAAGAACCAATAGAGAGTCAGAGAGCTTTCAATTATGGCTGGGGAGCAATAAACAGACTGAATTACTGACGGAAATCTATAATGCCTACCATCTGAAAAAGAAAGGTATCGTAACCAAACTCAATGTCCACTTGCTGGAAACCAAGTATTCTAATGGTTTTGCGGTTACTTATGGCAATGAAATATCGTGTGATGAGTTTAGAAATTTGTTCGATTATTTGAAAGAGAAAACACTTGAGTTCGAATATAGGTTGGCGCAAAACGACCGCAGAATCATTGATCGAGAGTCTTTTGAGGAGGTGATTGAGAAATGGTACTTGAAACCGCGGGGATTGGAATTGGAAGAAAATAAAACCAATCAACTTTACGGCAATATTCTGATCGAATACGTTATGATCGATCGAAAGCCCAGTTATATAAAATTGATGGCCAATATCTATCAAGATCGTTTATATTCCGAAGCCTTACCTTTTGAGGTATTTATTGAAAAATTGTTTGACCGAAACCTATAATTAAGAGAGTATGAAATCTGTACTGATTACCCTAACATTGATTTTTGGAAGCTTCTTTACCACTTTAGAACAACCAGATCAAATTTTCAACACTAAATTAAAAATTACAGTCTTAAATGAACTTGGCAACGTAGTGGAAGGCGCTGAAGTCACAATCTATAGGGCTAAGGCAGATTATAATGCTGAAAGAAATGCAGTTCAGGAAGCTCAACTAAGTAATAATAAGGGACAAGTGACCTTCAAGAAACTGGATGCCATTCCATACTATGTGATTGTGAGAAAGGGAGATATGGATAATGCTGGTGGAGGAGAAATTGTAAGTAAGCTTGAAAAAAAGAAGTTGAACAAAGTCAATATTGTAATATCAGATGGGGTGTAATTTGAGAGAAGTGCTTCTTACAGAAATTAAAACGTACCAATCGGAGTATAAAGAAGAGCAGGCTTTCAAACCTAGGTTTGAAAGCCTGCTTAGTAATTATGATAACTGCTTTGAAAGGTCTCTATTGATGGGGCATATAACGGCTTCTGCTTGGATTTTGAATTACAAAAGAGATGCTGTGTTATTACTCCATCATGCCAAACTAGACATGTGGCTTCAGCCAGGAGGACATGCCGATGGGGATGAAGACGTAAGGGCTGTTGCTGTAAAGGAAGCGGAAGAAGAGACTGGGATTTCGGGTTTCGTCTTTGCTTCAACAAAAATTTTCGACTTGGATATTCACACCATTCCCGAAAGAAAAGAAGTGCCTAAACATGAACATTATGATGTTCGATTTTTACTCGTGGCACCCGAACGAGCAGTTCCACAATTGAATCACGAATCAAATGACCTCAAGTGGATTCATTTCAGTAACCTGAAAGAAAAGATAAGTCATGAGCCATCGTTACTCCGAATGTATGTAAAAACAAAGCAACTTATTTAGCTGAAAGTATTGCTCGGGTGCAATAAAATTGCTTGAGTACCCTATATTTATCTTTGATGAAGTTTAACCAAAAATCCACTTTATTTCTGAGTCTTTTTATGCTCTGGTCCTTTGTGGCCTTGGTGTTTGTGTTTAATCCTAAGTCAAAGGATAAAGAGACAGTTGTTGAGGCTCCTACGGCTAGAGCTGAATTCTTTTCAAGAGAAAATGTACAGCAGAGAAGTGAATATATTCATCAAATGTTGGCCAACCCGTCAACGGATGAAATTCCGGTTAACATTCGCGAAATGGAGAGTGAGTTCATTCAAGAATTGAAACTTAATGCCAATCTGAACCGATTGAAAATGAGTGCCGCAGGGGTAAATGCGCAAAATAACCCCAGTTTACTGACTTGGAATTCCTTAGGGCCAAACAATGTGGGAGGAAGAACAAGGGCGGTAGCCATAGACGTTACCAATGAGAATATAATTCTAGCTGCTGGCGTGTCTGGTGGTGTATGGCGCTCTACCAACGGGGGGCAGAGCTGGACAAAAACGACTGACCCCGAAGAACTTCATAGTGTGACTTGTATCGTTCAAGATACTCGACCAGGGAAGGAGAATGTTTGGTATTATGGCACTGGCGAATTGGTTGGAAATTCAACACGCTCCCCTGGTGCTCCGTTTCGGGGAGATGGGATCTATAAATCTACCGATGGGGGACTCACTTGGGAACCATTGGCTTCAACCCAAGTAAATAATCCAGAAAAATTTAACTCTCCCTTTATGTACGTTTGGGACATCACTCTGAACCCTAATAGTGCTAATGACGAAATTATAGCGGCCATTTACGGTGGAGTAGTTCGTTCGGCCGATGGTGGTCAAACATGGGGGACTGTTCTAGGGAACTCCCTATACGAAGTGGGGAATAATGTTGACCTTAATAATGTACCGGCTATTTTTTATACTGAAGTATATAGAGCTAACAATGGTGTTTTTTATGCCACACTGAGCCGTTCTACCAACACGGCTAATGCTTTTTCTCAACTTGCAGGAATCTATAAATCGGATGACGGTGTGAATTGGACAAGATTTATTGCTCACACTGGACTGCCGTATAGACGAACCGAAATAGGAGCTTCTTTGAGCAACCCAAATATCGTTTACTTCCTTTCTGATACAGGTCAAGGACACAAGTTAATCAAGTATAATAATGTCACTGGTGCCAAAGAGGATAGGTCGGGTAATTTACCCGATGGAACGGATGAAGAAATTGAATCATTTGATTCCCAAAGTTCCTACGATTTATTTGTAAGAGTTCATCCTGCTGATGAAAACACAGTATTTGTTGGAGGAACGAATATATACAGATCGACAGATGGCTTTGCTACTAAGGGAAATGTAAAATGGATAGGAGGGTATAACCCAGATGTGGAGGGGAATAGTAGCTATCCTAATCATCATCCTGATCAGCATGATTTGGTTTTTTTGCCTTCAAATCCAAATGTGATGATTTCAGTAAACGATGGGGGGATTTTTAGGACCTCTAATAATTTGGCCAGTCCCGTGGTCTATGAATCGCTGAATAACGGCTACATCACCACTCAATATTATACTATAAATATGAGTCAATCTCCGGCTGATAACTTTGCTTTTGGTGGTCTACAAGACAACGGTAGTATTCTTTCTACGATTGGTACTGGCAATAATGGTGTGAGTTTAATTGGAGGAGACGGTGGCTTTACCGCTTCTACAAGATTTGGAATTAACTATTATACCTCATTTCAAAATGGGCAGGTTTACCGCCTTACACTGAATCGTAATTTCACACTTTCTTCCTTTGCTCGAGTTGATCCATCAGGAGCCGGAGCGGATCCTTCACAACCCATTCTTTTCATTAATCCATATGTACTAGACCATAATAATGGAAATAGGATGTTTTACGCTGGAGGTGATTTCCTATGGAGAAATAGGAACTTAAGCCAAATACCTTCGGGCTTACAGACAAAGACCGATGTGAACTGGGAAAAGCTAGAGAAAACGGAAATTACCTCTGGGTCCATTTCGGCACTCGAAACGTCCTCTGACCAAGAGAACATCCTTTATTATGGAACCTCTGAAGGTCAGGTATTCAGAATGGATTTTGCGCATTCCGATGGATACACAGTAACTGAGATCACCTCAGATATTTTCACTCCTGGTGGCTATGTGAATTCCATTGCTGTAAATCCAACCAATGCAAATGAAATCATGGTCGTATTCTCTAATTACCAGATAAAAAGTGTTTTCAGATCAACAGATGGCGGAACAACCTTTGAAGGTATTTCTGGAAATTTAGAAGAAAGTCCTGGCGCAATGGGAGGAGGTCCATCTGTACGTTGGGCAGAGATTGTGCCTAAAGCAGATGGGTTTACAGAGTACTATTTAGCCACTAGTGTTGGTCTTTTTCGTAGTACAGTGATTAATGAGGAGAACACAATTTGGATTCAAGAGGGAGCTCAATCCATTGGAAGTGTACCAGTGAACATGCTTGATTATCGCAGGTCGGATGGAAAGATAGTAGTGGCAACTCACGGAAATGGGTTGTATCAAAGTCAAATTTCAGGCGTAGTACCAGAGCCTGTGATACAAAGTGGTAGTGGTTTAGTGGTGGAGAATGCCTTCCCTAATCCATTTACAAACAATATAGCCATTAACTACACATTGCCTGAAACTGATGTGGTAAGAGCGAGAGTTTATAACTCTGATGGAAAATTAGTTAAGACAATTGCCTTGGGGCTTGGTTTTCAGGGTGAAAATGAAATTTTTTGGAATGGAACGGATGTTAAAAATAGCCCAGTTCCACCTGGGGTCTATATTATTCGCGTTGAGTACCGAGGCGAAATTAAAGTTCAAAAGGTAATTTATACTAGAGAGTAATTCCTTTTAGAAACAATTGTGGTTTGTATCTTTGCCACCTAAATCACAGATATGAAATCTATACTTAAGGGAACTTTTTGTTTGTCTTTTTTACTGATATTGTCTTCTTGCGGTAAAAGCGAAGAGCAGCTGGTGGAAGAAGGAAGGAATCTAATGGGGCAAGAATCTTATGCCGAAGCCATCAAGTCGTTTAATAAAGCGCTTGAAAAGAACAGTAATAATTATGTTGCTTTAAATGCCAAAGGAGTAGCCCTACTGCGAATTGGTCAATTGGACGAGTCGGTCACCTCTTTTACTCAGGCCATTAGAATTGATAGCACGGATTATAGAGCTTACTATAACAGATCGAATACAAGGCGTTTGCTTTCTGACGACCAAGGTGCAATGCTCGATTTAGACAGAGCAATTTTACTTCAGCCAAATGTTGCTGACTTGTATATAAACCGCGGTGCTATTCTTTTCAAATACGGAGAGTTTGATCGTGCCCTTTTTGATTTTGAATTTGCATTAAGGTTTGAGGCAAATAATCCACTAGTTTATCTGAATAAAGGGAAAGCTGAACTTAGGATTAATAATTCCGATGATGCCATTTTTGATTTTAAGAAAGCAATCGATTTAAATCCAGAATATGGCGAAGCTTATTATTGGTTAGGCCTTGCCGAGTTGGCGCTTGAAAATAGAACAGACGGTTGTAGCTATTTAAAATCTGCTCAATCATTAAACTTTGATGGAGCGACAGAAGCGATTAGCCAAAACTGCATGCAATAGTGGCTAATATTGGTGTCGATATTGAGCTTGCAAAAGCCATTCTAGAACAAGGAAATCTAGTGGCTATTCCTACCGAAACCGTTTATGGTTTGGCGGGGAATGCCTTTAATGTTGATGCCGTTGCAAAGATTTTTAAGACCAAGAACAGACCGACTTTCGATCCTCTGATTGTTCATGTGGATAGTTTTGACAGACTGAGTGAGTTCACCGAAGAATTGCCTGAAAAGGCGATTCAGCTTACGAAGATGTTTTGGCCTGGGCCATTGACAATTCTGTTGAAAAAGAAAGCTTTAATTTCTGATTTAGTAACCGCTGGGCTTGAAACAGTTGCGGTTCGAATGCCGCGCCACGAACTCACTAGAGAATTATTGAAAAGACTAGATTTCCCTTTGGCAGCTCCTAGTGCCAATCCTTTTGGCTACATCAGCCCAACTTCTGCACAGCATGTACACCAGCAACTGGGAGATAAAATTGAGTATATATTAGACGGTGGAGAGTGTGGCGTTGGAGTGGAATCTACCATTGTGAGCTTTGAAAATAAGCTGCCGAAAGTTCTCCGTTTGGGCGGAATCTCAATTGAAGAAATTGAAGAGGTGATTGGTAAAGTTGAAGTCAATTCACATTCTTCTTCTCAACCTCAAGCTCCTGGGATGCTGAAAAGCCATTATGCTCCAAAAAAGAAAATACTAGCAATAGATGACCTTGATTCAGAGGTTAACGATTTATCGGCTTTTGGATTTTTAGGTTTCAATAAACCAGATCTTCGTTTTAAGCTTGAAAATCAGATGATATTATCTGAAAGTGAAAATTTGAGTGACGCGGCTAAAAACTTATTTGGAAGCTTACGGGCGTTAGATCAGAACCCAAATATCCATACGATTGTAATTAGTTTTGTGCCAGAAATGGGGTTAGGAAGAGCCATTAATGATAGATTAAGAAGGGCAACAGCAAAATAGAAAAGAACAAAAAATATGAAGAACATTACCGACTTTGACTTTAAAGGAAAGCGAGCATTAATCAGAGTGGATTTCAACGTTCCGCTAAACGATAAATTCGAAATTACTGACGATACCCGAATCAGGGCTGCCATTCCAACCATTCAATATGTATTGGACAATGGAGGAGCGGTAGTATTAATGTCGCATTTGGGTAGACCGAAAACTGGACCAGAAGATAGATTTTCTTTACAGCACTTGGTGCCTCACTTGAGCCAAGTATTTGATAGAAAAGTGTTGTTTGGAGATGATTGTGTTGGAGAACAAGCCAAATCTCTATCAGCCAATTTAAAAAGTGGTGAGATTCTTTTACTCGAGAACTTAAGGTTCTACGCAGATGAAACTAAAGGGGATGTAGACTTCGCGAAGTCATTGGCTGGACATGGCGATGTGTATATCAATGATGCGTTCGGAACAGCCCATAGGGCGCATGCATCTACTTCTATTATTGCTCAATTTTTTAATGAAAAAGGTTGTGGCTATGTGATGCAAGCAGAGCTTGAGAATGCACAAAAAGTATTAGACAAATCAGAAAAACCATACACTGCCATTATGGGAGGGGCTAAAATTTCTGATAAAATCATGATCATTGAAAAGTTGCTGGAAAAGGTAGATCACCTTATTATTGGTGGTGGAATGTCTTATACCTTTTTTAAAGCAATGGGTGGGGATATTGGTAACTCTTTGGTAGAAGAGGATAAATTACCTCTGGCTTTAGAGCTGATTAAAAAAGCTAAATCACTGGGAGTTGATCTTATGCTTCCTATTGATTCTGTAATTGCAGATGCATTTAGCAATGATGCCAATACTGACATCTGCATGAACAATGCGATTCCTTCTGGCTGGATGGGATTGGATATTGGACCTCAAGCAGCGGAGGTGTTTTCTCGTACGGTAAGAGACTCCAAAACTATACTTTGGAATGGACCAATGGGCGTTTTTGAAATGGAGAACTTTGCTAACGGTACCAAAGCTGTAGCCGAAGCCATTGTTGAAGCCACAAAGAATGGGGCTTTCTCATTGATTGGTGGAGGTGATTCTGCGGCTGCGGTGAACCAGCTAGGCTACGGAAGTGATGTCTCTTATGTTTCTACTGGTGGTGGAGCTTTGCTTGAATATATGGAAGGCAAAGAGCTTCCTGGGGTTGTGGCATTAGGATAGTGTCTGATGAGTTGAATATAAAAAAGCGTCATTTTAGAATTTCTAAAATGGCGCTTTTTTATTGCCATTGTTGAAATATGTTTCTTATTGTTTTACCAAGTTGAAAACGTAAGTGCCATTGGTGCTGGCTGTCCCTGCGGCTACTCCTCCACTGGCTACAAAATTGACAGTTAAAGTAAATGTACCAGCACTTGCATTAAATGCAGATATAGCAAATGTGTTACTTGAGTTTCCATCAATTAAAATTTGATTGATGTTAGTGCCATTGAATGCCCATGACCCTGTAGCCTTAAAAACAGGGTCTCCATCGGTTGTAGAATAAGTTTTACTGGAGGCAGTTCCTCTTAAGGTTAGGGTATAATTATCAAATCCAGTGGCCGCTGCTCCATTAAATGTGATGGAACTGGCCGCATAAGTAACACCAGTGGTTCCTACTAAATCTAAAAGCCTTTGTTCCTCAGCAGTAAGTACTGGAGTATCGTCACCGCCACCACCACCACCACCGCATGAAGATAGGGTAAGAGTAAAGATTGCGATCAACAGGAATGAGAAATGTTTGATTCTAATCATAATTCTTTAATTGTAAAACCAATAATAATTATAAAATGGGGGAATTCAATCCTTTCTCAAGTTTATTTAAAATCGGGAATGCTAACGATCTTGTCACAGAAATCATATTCGTGTTTTTGGTTTGAACTGATAATGACCAGTTTTTTATCTAGCGCTTTTTTTACATGGGTTAGATACCAAGCAGTGCCTTGCTCATCTAAATTCGAAGTAGGCTCATCTAAAAAACAGATGGGGCTTTGCGAATAAAATGACAGTCCAAGCTTTAGTCTTTGCTTCATACCCGATGAAAAGTTCTGAAGCTGCTTGTCTCTGTCTTTTTCTAAATAGACATGTTGAATGAAGTCATCTATTGAAACGCCCTCTGATAATTGTTTGAATTTGAAGTGAAACTTTAAAAATTCATCCAAAGTAAACTCTTCGATCAACTCTAAATACGGAGTGACAATATCTAAATGTTTATAGAAATTTTCCTCTAGAATGGTTTTATCTCCTTGGAAATAGGATACTGTCCCCTCTGTTGGTAAGAATACGCCTGTAAGCATTTGAAGTAAGGTCGACTTACCGCTACCATTTGGGCCAGTAATAGCATAGGAAAATTGAGAATTGAATTCCATATTCAGCTCCCTGAATACCCATTCCTTCGCGTATTTTTTCCCTAGGTTTTCAACCTCAACCCTCATTTTATCTGGCCGTATAGCCTTTCATAACTCCTCTATCTGAATTTCTAAAGAAATTGATGATCTCATCCCTTTCTCTTGAAGGCGGCATTTCAAGCTCCAGAAGGTCTAATGCTTTAGAGTTGTTTAGTCCTTTTAGGAATATGTAACGATACAATTCTTGAATTTCGGCTATTTTTTCGTTTGCAAAGCCTCTTCGTCTCAGACCAACAGAATTGATGCCCGCATAACTAAGGGGTTCACGTCCTGCTTTTGTATAAGGAGGTACATCTTTTCTGACCAAAGAGCCACCAGAAACCATAGTGTGTGCTCCAATTTTTACAAACTGATGAACTGCAGCGGCACCTCCAATGATAGCCCAATCTTCAATAGTCACATGGCCAGCGAGTTGAACGGCATTAACAAGAATACAATTGTCGCCAATATGGCAATCGTGGGCTACATGGGTGTAAGCCATCACTAAGCAATCTTTACCAATCGATGTTTTGTTGGTGGCGTGCGTGCCCCTGTTCAGTGTGACACACTCTCGAATGACAGTGTTGTCACCTATTTCAAGGGTAGTTTCTTCTCCGCCAAACTTTAAGTCTTGAGGAACTGCTGAAATAACCGCTCCAGGGAAGATTTTGACATTCTTGCCAATTCTTGCCCCTTCCATAATGGTGACATTGGGGCCTATCCAACTGCCTTCATCAATGGTGACATTTTTACTTATCGTAACAAAAGGCTCGATCACCACATTTGAGGCAATTTTGGCTTCTGGGTGAATATATGCTAAAGGCTGGTTCATTGATTCTTAACAATTCTAGCGGTCATAGCGGCTTCGCAAACCAAGGTGTTACCTACGTAAGCTGTACCGTTCATTTGAGCAATCCCTCTTTTGATAGGGGCCGTTAGCTCACATTTAAATTTAAGCGTATCTCCTGGAACTACCATCTTTCTGAATTTACATTTGTCGATTCCAAGGAAGTAAGGAGTGTAGTTTTCTGGATCGGGTACAGTGTTGAGTACCAAAATCCCACCGATTTGCGCCATAGCTTCAATTTGCAATACTCCAGGCATTACAGGGTTGCCAGGGAAATGCCCTAAGAAGAAATGTTCATTCATGGTTACGTTTTTAATTCCTGCCACCATCGTATCATCCAAATGAATGATTTTGTCAATCAAAAGGAATGGGTAACGGTGAGGTAGAATCTGCATGATCTGGTTAATGTCCATTACCGGATCTATTTTTGGGTCGTATTGAGGAGCCGAATTTTTCGCCAGTTGCATTTCTTTTTTAACTTTTTTAGCAAAAGCTACATTGGCTGCGTGGCCTGGTCTTGCTGCTAAAATTTGAGCTTTTAAGGGCCTTCCTATTAGTGCTAAATCACCCACAACATCTAATAGTTTATGTCTGGCAGGTTCGTTCTTATGTCTAAGCTCAACGTTGTTCAGAATACCTTCTTGTCTAACTTCAACTTTTGGCTTGTTAAAAAGGGCAGCTAAATAATCCAGTTCATCTTCTTTAACCACACGATCTACCACCACAATGGCGTTGTTCAAATCGCCTCCTTTAATTAGGTTGTTTTTGTGTAGCATTTCTAACTCATGTAGGAAGCAGAATGTTCTACTCGAAGAGATTTCTTTTTTGAAATCACTGATATGGTTCAGTGATGCATGTTGACTACCCAATACAGGTGAATTATAGTCCACCATTACCGTTACACGAAAATCATCTAGCGGTAAGGCTGCAATTTCTACATCTCTTTCTGGGTCTTTATAACGAATGCTTTCTGTCACTTCATAGAAGTTTCGAAGTGCGTTTTGCTCTTCGAAGCCTACAGTTTCAAGGGCATCAATAAACATTCTAGAGCTACCATCCATGATAGGAGGTTCAGGGCCATCCAACTGAATAAGCACGTTGTCTATTTCTAAACCGACTAGGGCAGCCAGTGTGTGTTCAACCGTATTTATTCTAGCACCATTATGCTCAATGGTAGTTCCTCTTGAAAGATCCACCACGTAATCTACATCTGCATCAACAATTGGACGGGTTTCTAGGTCTATCCTCTGAAACTTAATTCCGTGATTAGCAGGGGCGGGGTTAAAGGTCATATTTGAAATCACCCCAGTATGTAAACCTACGCCTGATACCGTTACCGGTCTTTTGATCGTATGTTGTTTGTTCTTCATTTTCTCCTCAAAAATTCGACAAATTTAACCCTTTTTTTCGAGTTGGCTGACTCTTCTTAATAACTCTGGAAGTTTTCTTAGGGCGATGCTGGCCTTAAGGAACTCTCTATGGTCCATAATTGGAGTTCCAGTGTAAATTCCTTGATTTTCAATGGTTTTTGGTACACCAGATTGCGGCCCAATAATTACTTTATCCGCAATTGTTAAATGACCAGTAATGCCAGCTTGACCTCCAATCATTACATTTTCTCCAATTTTAGCACTACCTGAAATTCCTGCTTGCGATGCTATGGCGGTATTCTTTCCTATTTCTACGTTATGGGCAATTTGAACCAAGTTGTCTATTTTGGCCCCATCTCTAATGATAGTAGACCCCATAGTAGCACAGTCCACAACCGTATTTGCACCAATATCTACGTTGTTTTGGATGACCACATTGCCGGTTTGAGGGATGGCTTTAAATGTGCCATCGGGTTGAGGTGCGTAACCAAAACCTTCGCTGCCAATCACTACGCCAGAATGAATTTTGCAGTGATCACCAATTTTACAATCGGCATATACCTTCACTCCAGCATGTAAAATAGTGTTTTCGCCAATGGTTACATTGTCACCAATTACGCAATTGGGATATATTTTTGAGCCCTTACCAATTTTAACATTTTCACCCAAATAAGAGAAAGCGCCAAGGTATACATTGTCTTCAATTTGGCTTGTGATACTTTGAAAAGAAGGTTGTTCGATTCCCGACTTCTGTATTTGGGTTAGTTTTTGGTATTCTTCCAAAAGCTTAGAAAAACTTGAATAGGGATCAGCAACGCGTATCAGAGCGGCACTAATTTCTTGCTTTAACTCTAAATCTTCCTTTACGATTATTGCACTGGCATTGGTCGTATAGATGTATTCTGTATACTTTGGGTTGGCCAGAAAGGCAATACTTCCAGCGGTAGCTTCTTCAATTTTCTCTAGTCGACTGACCATGAGACTTCCGTCTCCATCTACCTTTCCTTCAAGAAGTTGCGCAACTTGCTGTACTGATATTTCCATTCATAAAATTTTGAGTGTCACAAAGATATGTCTTTTGGCCAGCATCGATAATATTTACGTACGATTTTACTCATGGCTTTGATGTTTGGTAAATCAGCGGCTTCAGTTACTCCTCGTACTTGACCTGACTTGGAAAGAATCAGGATTTCTTTGTCGGAGGCCATATAGGCGCTATTCGACAATTGACCATGAGAAAAGTAATACTTGACATCTTTGGCATCAAGCTGATAAGCTTTAGCAATTTTGGATTCGTCAGCCTTAATTTCTTCTTTAGAAGGTGGTTCATTTGAAATGACAATCCGGAAGAGGTTTCTATCGAGCAACATCCTACATAATCTTGATAGAATGGGGTCTTCATGATTTACCCAAACTTTAATTGCTCCCCAAACATCATAATCATCCAGATGTAGAAAGGCTTCTAAAATGGCAGGTTCGGTGGCGAAGCGTTCAATTCCAACTTGTTCTTTCAGGAAAACACCTAAGGCTGGCGTGTAAAAGGGTTGCTTCTCCTTTTTAGCAAGCTTTCTTGCTCGCTTAATGATAGCAATGAGCATTTTTTCTGCACTCACGCTCGTCTTGTGCAAATACACTTGCCAGTACATTAATCTTCTGGCACTCAAGAAATTCTCTATGCTATAAATTCCTTTTTCTTCAACCACCAACCTGCCTTCATGTACATCAAGCATCTTGATAATTCTGTCAGCGCCAATGGTTCCTTCTGAAACACCAGTGAAGAAGCTGTCTCTTTTGAGGTAATCCAGTCTATCAATGTCGAGCTGACTAGAAACGAGTTCTGAAAGAAATTTCTTGGAGTAGGTACCATTGAAGATTTCAAACGCAAGATCTAATTGACCATTGAATTCTTTATTCAGTTTAGAAATGATCATCCTAGAAATTTGCTCATGCGGCACGCCTTCTAATAAACTAAATTCTAGTGCATGAGAAAAAGGGCCATGACCAATGTCGTGCAAGAGGATGGCAATTAGTGCGCCTTCAAATTCTTCATCAGAAATTTCGACTCCTTTATTTCTAAGGTTTTCTAAAGTAGCACCCATCAGGTGTTTAGCACCTAAAGCATGATGAAATCGGGTATGGTGGGCACCTGGGTAAATCAGGTCTGTTAGGCCCAGTTGTTTGATTCGTCTAAGCCGCTGAAAATAGGGGTGATCGATGATGTCGAAAATCAGTTCGCTTCTGATTGTGATAAATCCGTAAACCGGATCATTGATTATCTTTTTTTTGTTCAATGTTTGTGCGTTAATTCCTTTAAATTCGGGCTTGTTGCTAAAGCGAAGCTATGCAAAGATATAATATTTTATGGGCAGACGATGAGATAGACCTGCTTAAACCTCATATCTTGTTCCTTACAGATAGAGGTTACGATATCACTCCGGTAGCGAGTGGTGCCGATGCTATTGATGCGGTTGAAAATCAGCAGTTTGACGTGGTTTTCTTAGATGAAAATATGCCAGGTATGACGGGCCTTGAAACCTTGAAATACATCAAAAGTAAGCGGCCTTCTTTACCTGTGGTAATGATTACTAAAAGTGAAGAAGAGAGCATTATGGAAGAAGCCATTGGTTCTCATATTGCTGATTACTTGATCAAGCCATTGAATCCAAGTCAGATTTTACTTTCTGTAAAGAAGATTCTTGATAATAAAAGGTTGGTGACGGAGCGCACCAATATTGAATATCAGCAAGAGTTTCGAAACATCAGTATGGCCTATAATGAGTATATGGATCATAAGGAGTGGGTGGAAATCCATAAGAAACTGGTGTATTGGGAACTAGAGATTGATAAAACTGAAAACAAAAGCATGGCCGAAATTCTGGATATGCAGAAGATTGAGGCCAATAGTAACTTTGCTCAGTTCGTAATTGATAATTATGAAGACTGGTTGAACGATCCCAATATTGATCGTCCGTTGCTTTCTAATAATTTACTTAAAACGAAGGTATTTCCTGAAGTCAAGGATAAGCCTCTGTTTCTGATTGTAATCGATAACCTGCGTTACGACCAATGGAAAACCATTGAAGGTGAGCTGACAGACTACTTTAATATACTAGAAGAGTCGGCTTACTATTCAATTTTGCCAACAACTACCGCTTACGCCAGAAATTCTATTTTTTCTGGGCAAATGCCTTTGGAAATGTCGAAAAAGGAGAGCGACTTATGGGTGAGTGATAACGATGAAGATGACGAAGGAAAGAACAACAATGAAGAGGAGTTCTTAAAGCGACAGATTCAAAGATTAAGACTCAATATTAAAACGAGTTATAATAAAATTATTCATTCTTCTCAGGGGAAACAATTGAACGACCAATTCAATAATCTGCTTCAGAATGATTTGAATGTGGTGGTTTACAATTTTGTAGACATGCTATCTCATGCCCGAACTGATATGCGAATGATTCGCGAATTGGCGGCAGACGAATCGGCCTATCGTTCATTAACTAAATCATGGTTTCTTCATTCGCCTTTGTTCGATCTACTAAAAATGATCAGCGACAAAGGTTTGCGGGTTATGATTACCACAGATCATGGTACATATCGTGTGAAAAAGGCATTTAAAATTGCTGGCGATAAAACAGTGAACACCAACTTAAGGTATAAGCATGGGAAGAATTTGGGCTATAAAGACCACCAGGCTATTTATACGGTACGTGATCCAGAGAAAATTCACTTACCACGTCCGAATGTTTCTACTTCTTATGCTTTTGCTACTGAAGATCTGTTTTTCGCGTATCCAAACAATTATAATCACTATGTGAAGTACTATAAGGATACGTTTCAGCATGGTGGCATTTCCATGGACGAAATGATAATTCCTTTTATTTCGCTAAATTCGAAAAGGGCATAATGAATACTGAGTTGCACTTGGAATCAAAAGGGCTAAACGACTTGAGGATAGTTGCCCAACAAATAACGGCCTTTGGTAAGGAGTACAATATTTGGCTGCTTATGGGCCAAATGGGGGCAGGTAAAACTACACTTTCAAAAGCAATTTGTAGCGAATTGGGTGTGGTGGATTTGGTTCAGAGCCCAACTTTCTCATTGGTAAATGAGTATCTGACGGATGAGGGAAGAACTATTTATCATTTTGATTTTTATAGAATTGAAGACATTGTGGAACTGGTCAATATTGGTATTGAAGAATACTTCGATTCCGGTAATTTGTGTTTGATTGAATGGCCTGAAAAAATTAGTGAATTGATTCCTGATGAATATATGAAGATATTTATTGAGGCATTGGAAGATGATTCGAGAGTAATTAAACTGACTAAACATGACTGAGGGTAAGAAATCGGGGTTTGCTGAATTGGCCAAGGAGAGTAGCCTTTACCCCCAAGAAAAGTTGATGAAAGTGAAGTCTGGGAGTAAGTCACTTAATATTTCTATTCCGAACGAAGTTTCTTATCAAGAAAGTCGAATTGGACTTACACCAGCGGCCACTGGTATCTTAGTGAACAATGGTCAAGAGATTTTAGTGGAACAAGGGGCTGGAAAAAAGACATTTTTTCTAGATAACGAATTCAGCGAACAAGGCGCAAAAATCATATACTCCAACAAAGAAGCCTTTGAAGCTAATATTATTGTAAAAGTTGAGCCTCCTACTTTAGAGGAAATTGCTTTGATGAAGCCTGGTTCAACCATTTTTTCTGCCTTGCAATTGGGGAGCTCTTCTGCTGAATATTTTGAAGCGTTGAATAGAAAGAAAATCACTGCAATTGGCTATGAAATGCTAGAGGACAAAGTAGGCGGACTTCCAATTGTGAATGCCATGAGCGAACTGGCGGGTAGCATGGCCATTCCCATCGCCTCTGAATTAATGAGCACTGTAAGCGGAGGCAAAGGAGTTGTTTTGGGAGGAATAACGGGCGTTCCGCCCAGTAGGGTTATTATTCTAGGTGCGGGCACCGTGGGCGAATATTCGGCCAGAGCGGCCTTGGGTTTAGGTGCTGAAGTCCGAATTTTTGACAATGAACTCTATAAGCTCCGAAGAATCAAGCATAAACTCGGAAGTCAAGTATTTACCTCTACGATCGATTCGGCAACATTGGCGCAATCTCTAAAATCGGCAGATGTAGTAATCGGAGCCCTGCGTGCAGAAAAAGGCAGAGCCCGTTGTGTGGTGACAGAAGAAATGGTAGCTCAAATGAAATCTGGAGCAATAATCATCGATGTATCTATTGACCAAGGAGGCTGCATTGAAACCTCTGAGTGCACAAGCCATGATAAACCTACCTTCACGAAATATGATGTGATTCATTATTGTGTTCCAAATATCGCTTCACGAGCAGCGCGTTCAGCTACCACTGCTTTGAGTAATATTTTGACCCCCGTATTATTGAAAATTGCTGAAGTAGGTGGGATAGATGATATGATGTATCAATATGGATGGTTCAACAAAGGTGTTTATGCTTATAAAGGCAGCACAACTAATTTAGGAATTGCCAGAAGGTTTAATCTTCCTTTCAAGGACTTAAGTCTTTTGCTGGCAGCACGGTTTTAATCGGATTTAGAATTGCCATACTCGTATCTTTTATAGTTTCATAATAATATTCGGAATAGGCCCTTTGATAGAGAATTTAACGTTTCCGATTTGTAACCAAGATTTTCTTGAACCACCTTGCATGAATGTTGGAAACCAAAGTCAAACTTTATGCTTCTTGTTTGAAACTCGTTGACGAGCGAGTAGCTCACATAGAAGATGCCATGCGCAATACACAGGCTTCGGCCAATGAAGAAACCAAGAGCAGTGCTGGCGATAAGTATGAGACAGGTCGTGCAATGATGCACTTGGAAAAAGAAAAACTAGCTACCCAGCTTTCTGAAGTTTCTAAAATGAAAATGGGGTTGGCTCAAATCAATATTGAAAAGAAAAATGCGCAAGTTGCGCTTGGCGCTTTGGCCATTACCGCAAGCGCTAAATATTTTATTTCCGTTTCTTTAGGGCAAATTATGGAGGAAGGGGAAGCCTATTTCGCTATTTCTCCAGCTTCACCAATAGGTAGGGCCATATTGGGCAAAAAGAAAGGAGATTCATTTGAGTTCGGTGGAAAGCAAATCAATCTCCTTGATGTATTCTAAAAATTAGGATTAAGCCTTCTTCAAAAACATTGTTTTTAAAACAATTTGGCTTTTACCTACTCGGCATTCCACTTCATCAGGGCTGCCTGTTAGTCGAATGCTCTTAATTAAGTTACCTCTTTTCAAGGTAGTGTTCATTCCCTTTACTTTTAAATCTTTGGTTACGTGAACTGAATCACCGTCTTCAAGAATGTTGCCGTTGCTGTCTTTCGTTTCCATTTTTTTATTGAATAAGGCGCAAAGATAAGGGTTTTACTGAAATGCGCTTTTTGGGCTCATGAAACTCTATTTTTCTATGAGTGTAGCTTCAAACAGTAACCATGCATCTGGGTCCAGAATTATCTTGACAGGTTTGTTCTCTAGCTTCGGTGTCCATTTTTGATTTTTTGAATTGACAAGGATAGTCTTTCGTTCTGTTTTGCCGTCTTCATACACTAATTCAATTTCTAAATCGAAAGTGAAGTTCTCTTTCTGTGTTTGGTTCAGCCCCATATTCAATTGGCCTTTTGAATAACTCCATGTGGCTTCTATTTCTGGTTGACCCGCCTGGTACACCCATTGGTTGAAGAAAGCATCAAGATCTTTCCCAGAAACAGACTCAAATACATCTTTCAAATCGTCAGAGAGCGCATTCGAGAGTTTGTATTGGTTATAGTATTTGCGAATTGCTTCCCAAAACATTTCATCACCCACTTCTTTTCTAAGCATATGTAGCACCCAACCACCTTTTTGGTAAGTATTGGCATTAAGAATCTCCATGTAGTTTTCTACAGAAGTATCTACAATAGGCACACGGTTCTTTTTGCTAAAAGCAATTACCTGTTTTCTGTTTCCTAAAACGGTTTCCCAAGCTTTGGCTCTACCGTACTTTTGTTCCATATAAAGAATGGTGAAATAGGTGGCAAAGCCTTCGCTTAGCCAAGCGTGGTGCCAGTTGCCTTCTGATGCCGAATTGCCAAACCATTGGTGTGCAATTTCATGTGCGAGTAAACCTTCTACATTGCGAGTACCCGTAACGGAGTTTTCAGAATAGAAGATATTGCCTGCATTCTCCATGCCTCCAAACTGAGTTTTAGATTGAACATTGGCCAATTTCGAAAAAGGGTAATCACCCACATGATTAATAAACCAATCCAAAATTGGGGCTGCAGGAGCGTAATCGTAAAAGCCTTTTTCTCTGTCTTGAGGGTAAATCCAACTAGAAACTGTAGCACCATAAATGTTCGCTACGTTCTGAATCGCAAAACGCGCCACACCAATCACCATTACTTTGGTCGGAAGCTCAACTTCTGTTTTCCAGTGCGTGAGCATGGTTTTATCATTAATGTTGGTACGTTCTACCAAAAGTCCATTGCCCACCACCTGATAATGGCTCGGTGCAGTAACAACCCATTCCACGGTGGCCTTGTCCGAAGGATGATCTACAATTGGTAACCAATGTTGACCACGGTCGGGGTAATTGTCTCCGAAGAAAGTGCGGTCGCCATATTTGTTTTTGGAAATGATAAGACCAGTTTCTGGGATTCCTTCATAAGCAATTGTGAAAGTTTGACTTTGGCCCGCCTTACCTTCATAATTGATAGTTAATTTATTTTTTAAGTGCTCAAAAGTTGCTTTTTTATCGTTGGCCATTAAAGCGATTACTTTCATGCCTTTGCCGCTTGGCTTTGTTTTAACAAGGTCTAAACTGAACTGCTGAAGATCTTTTTTGAATTTCACAGTCACCAAAGCAATTCCGTTGATCTTGTCTGATTCATCCGTCAATTGAATTTCAAACCTGTAGTGCTGAACATCAATTGCATTGAGCCTTTCTTGGTGTTTTTGGGCAATAAGAAGGTTGGTGGAAAGTACAAAGACGAATAAAAAAAAGTGCTTTTTCATAGTGTCAAATTTGGTTGAATCTAGTAAAAGAATATTGCAGTAAAACCTAGACGAAAATACTTATTCCATATGCTAATTAGATATTTATTATATGATTACCTCTAAAACAGAGATTAGCTAATTTTCCTTCTTGGTGTCTAATGCGCTAATGGTGATTCTTTCTACAATTTCATCTAATTGGTGTGCCGATTGTGATAGATATTCCAAGTACTCATCCTTTCTTTCTTGATCAGCCTCTTTGTCTGACTTTAATAGATCGAGAAAGATCAGAATATTGGCCAATGGCCGTCTTGTTTCATGCGACTGCTCCCATGCAATCTGTTTTAGTTTTCTGTTCTGTTCGGCTAAACGTTCATTTTGTGTTTTGATTTCCTGTTCTGCTTCTTTGCGTATATCTATATTGGTAGAACTAAATGTAACCCCAATAAGCTCATTTCCTTTTCCATAGGCAGGTAAATAACTGATTTCAAACCACTGAGTGGTTTTATTAAAATTGGTTTCTATTTGATGAAATGCGCTTTGACCTGAAAGCGCTATATCCGCATTTTTTTTAAACACCTCCTTTTCTATATCAATAAGGTATTCCCAAATTTTATTGCCTTCTTTTAAATCTTTATGGAGAAGTAATTGGCTGTTCTCTTGAGCCTTTTTGTTAAAGGAGAGAATCTGGAAGTCAGTGCCGATAAGTATGTGGCTGTCATTTGTACTGTTCATAATCGCCCCCAATTTATTCTCTGATGAAGAAAGGCGCTCAACTGTTTTGGACAAGCGTTTTTCAATAGGGAGATAAATGTAGATGACTTCGAGGGAAATGATGATGATAGACAAAACAGCCAGAATGATTTCTACAAGTACAATAAACCTAAGTTTTCTGTCAGAGGAAAGCTCTAGGTTCTTTACTACCAAATCCATTTTTTCGAGAAATGCCTCTTGGTTTTTATCAATGGTATTAACGTCTATATCGCTGGTGTAAGAAACTTGTTCAAGCAGGTTTGATATGTATTCTACATTCTCATTGAGCTGCGCTAAAAGGTTTCTGGCCATCTCATCATCTACTGCATCAATTTCGATCGCATCGTCACCATTTAACAATGCATAATGAATTTGTCGCCACTCGTCATTGTGTTTTTTTACTTGATCAAGAGTGCTTTGTCCCTCTTCAAATTGATGAAACTCTATATTGATCTTTTGACTCAACATCCTTTGGCGACCGGAAAGGTTGAGGACTCGAGCGTCTTGATTCTTTTTATGTAACCAGTATTGAATGAAACTTTGGTTTACGGCAATAACAGCGATGGCCAACAGAATTCCGAAAATGTACCTTTTCCTTTGCATTAAAATTTATGATTAACCCGAATTTGCAGACAGGTTATGTGAAAGACAATGTTTGGCGAGAGGTCAGACGCCAAATTGGTTTAAATGATGATCTAAATGTTTATAAAACATATTGTTCCATTCCCTGATATTTAAGCGCCCAAAGGAAAGCGATTCTTTATTGTCGAAATGAGCTTCTCCAAGTTCTTGCGTTTTTGTGAGGTAGTCAATCAGCCTTTTTTTCTCTGTTTCAAAGTCTTTTTCGGTGGTCATTAAGAATTGAGGTGCTGTTCTTAAATTTTTCTTGTAAGGTTTTTCGCCAGTTACCATTCCCTTCACAAAAAACTTTAACATCAATTTCATCATGCCTTTTGGTGGTTGATGTGTGCCGTCATAAATCATTTCGTAAGTAACACTGCAATGTGCCAACATTTGACCCACATTCATTTTGCCCCAAACTGGTTGGTTTTCTGGTGTGAGTTTGTTGATTCTGTCAATGACCTCTTGAGTTACTTCTGACTTAAAAATGTTCTTCATGGTTGTGTCTATAAAAATTGAAATCTAATACATACCTACTTTGCCGTTCATTGATTTGAAAATGGCAGGGGAGTTAAAGCCGACACCATCTTTAAAAACAATTTCCATTTTTCGGATATTACTTACGTCTGCCTCTAAGTCACCATTGATGATAAGGATATCTGCTTGTTTTCCTACTTCTAGTGAACCCACTTTATCAGAACGTTCTAAAAATTTAGCACCATCCAAAGTGGATATTTTTATTGCTTCAGTCAACGAAAAGCCCGCTTCAATAAAAAGCTCGATCATGCGCTGATTGGCGTAACCTGCAATGGTTCTGCCTGCTCCAGTAGGATCTGTTCCTGCCAATAGCTTTCCGCCCATTTCGTAAAACATTCTTTCCCAAGCCATTTGCTTTTTAAAGTCAACAATTGAAGTTGAATCTCTTCCTTGCTGACGCTTATGGCTGGTTACAAGGCTTTCGCGAATTTCTGGACTCATGGCTTCTAAACCACCACCCAAAACTACTTCTCTATCGGTATAAGGCTCAAAAACGGTAAGTGTTGAAGTTACCGCAACGTCTTTTTCGATCAGAAACTCCATTAGCTCTTTCATTTCGGGAGCGTCTACTGGCAAGGCGCGCAATGCTTGTCCGCGTTTAAAAGCAGGGCAGAAGTCATCCACCTTGTCGCCTACAAAGTCGGAGCTTTGGAAGAACCCATGTTCAAGGTTGTCAATGCCGATTTCGGCTGCTTCGCGATAAGTGACAGAACAGATATGGCCAGTTACTTTTTTGCCTTTGGCATGTGCAGCGTTTACTACGCTTTTGAGGTCTTCTTTTGTAATGTTCTGATACACCTTAAAGGAATTGATGCCTCGGTCTGCCCAAAAATTTACCATTTCAGCTGCTTCATCTGAACTTTTAATAACACCTACCTCAGGTACTGATGTGCCTTCTCTTTCAATAAAAGGACTTGTTAAGTCCATTTTTGGTCCTAACATTCTTCCCTGTTCAATCCATTTTCTAATGTTCAAATCAGTCTGCGGTTCAATGCTTCCCGCAGTACGGATGGTGGTTACACCTCCGGCCAAATATAGGCGCGGAAAAGTAAATGTCATTTGCGAAACGCTAAAAATACCATCGAAAGGTTTTGGGTAGAAAATATGTTCGTGGAGCATCACCATCCCAGGCATTATCGTTTTGCCTGTGCAGTCAATCACCTTCGCGCTAGCAGGGATGGTCACATCACCAGTATTTCCCATGGCGGTGATAATTCCATTTTGGAAAATCAATGTTTGATTCGTTTTGATGTCTGCGCCAGTGCCGTCAATGGTTTTAGCATGCGTAAGGGCAACAATATCTTCCTGCACAGCCAGATAAGGGCGAACTGCCCTTGAGAATTCTTGGGCATTTAGAATTTGAGTAGAAAGGAAAAGGAGCAGAACGAGGACTGAGGTTTTAAAAGACATAGTATTGATTTGAGTATTGAAAGTTAAAGAATTATGCTTTCTAAATTAAGCTCGAACGTTGCATATGTTAGGCAAGCAGAATAAATTGTAAGATGGAAAGTTTGGTAAATTTCTTTGATAATATCCCCACAGAGTTTCGGGCGGGGATTTTAATTGGCGGAGTGGTGGTTTTTTGGATTGTCGAAGGCACACTTCCGCTCTTTACTTTCCAGTATAAAAAAGTGAGACATGCAGGGCTTAACCTTTTTTTCACCTTAACTACTGCCGTTATTGGCTTTGGTTTGGCTGGGGTGCTTTTGACTGCCTCAGATCTGGTGGCCAATAATCAGTTTGGACTGTTGTATGTCGTTGATTTACCACTTTGGGGGCAATTGATTGTTGGTGTCTTATTGCTTGATTTCATTGGCGCTTATCTGGTGCATTTTACCGAGCACAAGGTGAAATGGATGTGGAAATTTCATTTAGTACACCATAGCGATACCACGGTGGACGTTACTACGGGTTTGCGGCATCACCCGGGAGAAACCATTTTTAGAATTGCATTTACCATCTTGGCGGTAATTATTGTGGGTGCACCCATGTGGCTCATTATGGTGTATCAAAGTCTTTCTGTGCTTTTTGCACATATCACTCATGCAAACATCCGTATGCCGAAATCAGTAGATAGAGCCCTTTCTTGGTTATTTGTTACGCCATTAATGCATAAAGTACATCATCATTATACGCAACCCTTAACTGATACCAATTATGGAAATATCTTTTCCATTTGGGATCGTATTTTTGGTACTTTCGCTCAAGTGGAAGATACAAAAGAGTTGATTTATGGCATTGATACTCACATGGACCCCAAAGAAAATAACGATATGGCCAACTTGCTCAAAATTCCATTTCAACCTTATAGGGTTCCAGAAGAAGCACAAGTTCAAAACCTTGTTCCGAAGAAATAGATGAGGCTTTCACTAGAACAAAAAACCATTCCTTATTTAACCACTCAGTTTTCACAGGCTGGCAAGGTGGTTTTTATTTCCATCCGTCCCGAAAGAGGAGAACTACCTCAGGCTGTGCAGGAAGTTAATGCCATTGAAGGAATCGGTTTAGAAGGAGATCATTATGCATCGAAAGGAGGGAAGCGGCAAGTGACCCTGATTCAAGCTGAGCATATAAAGGCTGTAGCTTCTATGGTTGGGCAAGCTGAAATTGATCCTTTATTATTGAGAAGGAATATTGTAGTGGAGGGCATTAATCTTCAATCCTTAAAAGGGAAGAAGTTCCGAATCGGGAATGCGGTGTTAGAACATACTGGCGATTGTCACCCTTGTTCCAGAATGGAAGAAAATTTGGGTAATGGCGGCTATAACGCCATGCGTGGGCATGGAGGAATAACCGCCAGAATCTTAACCTCTGGTCTCATTTCTCTTGATGACAAGCTTAGTCCAATGGAGCAGCCTCAGGAATCTCCTTCACCAAATCCACATTCTGCGACTGATCAGGGCCTCCTGCCATAATTAAGGTGCCTCTGGTGCCATCATTGGCTTCGATCACAAAAATCTCTTCCTCATCACCAGGGTTGGTCATGCCATCAAAACGGAAAGTATCTACAATTTTTAGCTGGTAAGGGGTGTATTCTTTCTTGCTGGCTGTCGCCACAATACTCTTTTCTTTGGCTGTAAATTGCTCCTTAAAGCCTTTTTCGTTCAATTCTGCCAATACCTGCGAAAGTGTTCTATCGTTAGTTTTCATAATTCATTTTTTAAATTTGTTCTTACATAACCTTTTGGACGGCATAGGGTTTTAAAGAATAGATATAAGTGTGGTTTTGAAACTTTCTAGCAACATTCTTTTGTTGAAGATGTTTAGAAGCTGTAGAAAAGACCGTACTTTCGCAGACTAAACAGGAAGGCAAACGGCCTTTTCTTATTACATGGGGCCGACTGGAATTGACAGTAGGTGTAATTCAAGTGTAAGCATGCAGGGAGTTGTGAGTATTTCCCTTAAATAAAACTTTCACATTTATAATTGGCGAAAGACAATTTGCCCTTGCTGCCTAATTAAGAATTAGTAGCAATGTGTCTCTCTCACCCTCTGTTCTGCCGGGTGGGAAATCGAGGCATCACACGCAGAACTGGCCGTTTCTAGGTGTCGTGATAGAAGCGGTAAGACCAATTGCGGATAAGGTGTAGATTAGGTTGGTTGCTGACCTTGCTAGACTCGAAAAATAATCAGCGAATAAGCATGTAGAAGGCGCTTCGTGTTCCTTATCTGGACGAGGGTTCGAACCCCTCCGGCTCCACCTTCGCCCGCCATAGCTCTTTAGAGCGAAGGCGGGCTTTATTTTTTTAACCAACACCTGTTGTTTCGAGGCCTCAGTACTTGCGGGCTTCGGTGGAGACACTCCACGGTTTTATCCACCGAAGCTCTAGCGTAGGCGGGCTCCTTACGGTATTTAAATTCACTTTTCTTGATTGTAAATACTCTCTAATCTATTTATCTTGAATGGTAAGAAATTTCATTCATGCACACCGTTTACATCCTTAAATGTTCTGATGGTTCTCATTATGTGGGCTGTACTGGTAGTCTTGAAGAACGATTAAAAAGGCACAATAAAGGAGAAGTGAGCTACACGAAATCAAGATTGCCTTTTGAGGTAGTACTCAGCATTAATTTTCCGGACAAATATAAGGCCTTTGCTTTCGAGAAGTACTTGAAATCGGGAAGCGGAAGAGCCTTTATGTATAAAAGGTTTATTTGAAGTGGCTTTCAAGGCGTCTCCCCAAACGAATAATTAATTGCCTTCAACCTGTTTTGATAAAAAGTGTAGTAGCGACTTTCATTCTTGTCGGAAAGAAAACTACTTTATATTAATGTCTTGATTAACTCCTCTTCAGTATCTTTGTCCTATGCGTTGCTCCTCAGGTAAAATTCAATACGATTCTCAGCACTTGGCCGAAGATGCCCTGATCGATCAGCATATTTACAAAGGCTTTGCAGAACACCAAGGGCCGCAGAATGTGTATGAATGTCGTGACTGCGGTTACTGGCATATGACTTCTAGAAATGCCGAACGTTTGCCTCGCCTTCAAGAAATGATTGACTCGGGCGAACTCAAAAGAAAACAGAACGCCAGCCAGTGGGAGCGGAGGTTCTAATTCCTTTCTTCAATTTGACATTTTACAAGGCTGAAAATTGTTGTACAAATTTGGAGAGTTATCTCTGTTCTTCTCACTTAACCTTCCTAATTTCGTTGCATGGAAATGTCTCAAAAACCCCTTGCCGAACGCATCCGTCCCCAAACCTTAGACGACCTGATTGGTCAAGAGCATTTGGTTGGAAAAAACGGAGTTTTGCGCAGGGCTATTGAGTCGGGCGGAATTCCATCCATGATTCTTTGGGGACCTCCGGGCGTGGGTAAAACCACCATTGCCAATATTATAGCCAATACCGTAAAAGCCCCTTTTATATCCCTGAGTGCAATAAGCGCAGGGGTAAAAGAAATCAGAGAGGTAATTCAAAGGGCTAAATTTCAATCGAACACCATTCTTTTTATTGACGAAATTCATCGCTTTAATAAGTCGCAGCAAGATGCCCTTTTGGGTGCGGTGGAAAAAGGAGATGTTACTTTGATCGGTGCCACCACAGAAAACCCTTCTTTCGAAGTCAATTCAGCACTTTTGTCGCGATCGCAAGTGTACACGCTCAAAGGGCTTTCTACAGAAGACTTACTTCGGTTGGTAGAAAGCGCCATTCAGAAGGATAAGATATTAAGTCAGAAAACGATTCATTTAAAGGAAACCCAAGCGCTATTTAGTATTTCGGGGGGAGATGCCAGAAAACTGCTCAATTTACTCGATTTGGTGGTGGAAAACCTTGGCGACCAAGAAGTAGAAATCACAGACGATAAAGTGATTGACATTGCGCAACAGCGGGTGGCCATTTACGATAAATCAGGCGAACAGCATTACGATATCATTTCGGCTTTTATCAAATCCATTCGCGGTAGCGACCCCAACGCTGCGGTGTATTATTTAGCAAGAATGATCGAAGGCGGTGAAGACATCAAGTTTATTGCTCGCAGGTTGGTCATATTGGCTTCCGAAGATATTGGGAACGCAAACCCTACTGCTTTGGTCATTGCCACCACAGCATTTCAGGCCGTGAGTATGATCGGTTATCCTGAAGGTAGAATTGTTTTGTCACAATGCGTTACTTATTTGGCGGCTTCCGCTAAAAGTAATGCGGCCTACATGGCCATCAACCAAGCCCAAGCTTTGGTGCGTCAAACTGGCGATTTACAAGTGCCATTGCCCATTCGTAATGCGCCAACTAAATTGATGAAGGAAGAGGGTTATGGCAAAGGCTACAAATACTCGCATGACTTCTCCGGTAACTTTGTAAATCAAGAATTTTTGCCTGCGGAAATCAAAGGAACCAAACTCTACGATCCGGGTAAAAACCCACGCGAAGAAGAAATGCGCAAACGTCTGCAAGCCATGTGGAAAGAAAAGTATGGGTATTAAATAGTATTGAGTACCTAGATATTAGACTTTAGCATCCTCCAGTAATGGTCGGAACCCTCCTAAAATTCTCTTTTATTCATTGAAAGGAGCGGTTAACTCCTGTTGATCTAGGAACATCAACTTTTGGAGGGTTTTCTCAGAATATAGTAGAAACTAAGCCTTGATCAGCGAATTCTGAACTACATAATTAGCAGTTTCCTTTGCCCAAACTTGATAGGTAAGTTTGGAAGGATGAACACCATCGCTAAAGAAGTCTGAGCTATTGGTGGAAGGATCTATTTTATCGATCCAATTTTCAAAACTGATTTTCTGAGCATCGTAAAAAACATTGTCATGTTTGGTAATCGTCTGCTCAAGTGTTTCCCCCAGCATTTCAACCAAGTTCCCCATTGAAAACTTAATTAGGCTGGTAAAAGCAGGGAAGAGCTTAATCGGGGGCATGCTTGTGAAAAGAATCGGAGTGTTTCCAAACTTTCCCCTCAAAGCGATAATCAAAGCGTCAACATCTTTCCCCCATTGTTTGGGGCTATTGAAAGTGAATGAGTCGTTTGCGCCAAGCCCTATCACAAAAAGGTCGGCTTCAGTTTCTTTGATGCCAGGAATCAACTTTTCGGTGACCTGTTTCGCGGTATAACCACTTTTTGCATAAACCTTCCAGCTGATATTTGTGCTGAGTTTGTTGGCCAAGTGATTAGCAAAAGTTCCTGTAAAGCCTTCTTCGTGCGTAGCCACACCCACACCAGCAATGGTGCTTTCGCCTAGTGTGATAATCTCAAGTGCTTTGGAAGAAGGGAATGATGATATAGTTCCTTCAGTACCTTTTGCTTCGGGTAAAGAAGGCACGCTGGAGCGAATTCTTTTGCCTTGAAAGTACATTATTGGCAACAGGGGAATGGTAATCAGTGCGCCAAAAATGTACTTAACGTTCATGCTTTATCCTCTACATTCAGAAATCGCTTTATCCAAAATGTCCAGAATTTTGTCTTTGTTCATTCCAATCATAGAGGCAGGAAAACCCACTTCTAAGTTTGAGATAGAAAGACTTTCTTCCGCTTCTGAATAATCGAAATCGAGCGAAATACCATTTTTAGACAGGTAACCACTGATGCCTTGAAGCTCAATGCCCTGACTTTTCAACTTAGCTCTCAGGCATTCGAATGCAGCTGGATTTACTTGATCAAATTTCTTCATCTTCATCTTCTTCGTCTTCATCTTCTGGTGAACCCTGAACTTCAGCAATAGGCTTAAAGCCTTCTGGCACTTTTTGCTCAGCCGAATGATGGAAAATTTCCAAAACTGGAGATTCCTTCACTTCAGGTATTGTGAAAGTAACCAACATATTATTCAAGCTTTCACGAATACGTTCGTAAGCCTGCTTTACATCGCTGGCGGTCACCATCATTAAGTTGGCAATCTTCTTTTCCTTGCCAGAATCTGCATCAGCTGCCATGTATACTACTTTACAATTGAAGAAAGTGTCGGCATCTGGGTATTCAAAAACATCGGTAACTCTGCTTTTTGCAATACCAGTAACCTGAAATTCACCCATTACACGTTGGCCAATCTCTTCGTAGATTTTAGCTTCAGCTTCGGTAAAAGAAAGGGCATCGGCCAAATACGTTTCGCTCACACTTTTAGTGCGACCTTGTTCGTCTTCCTTCATATATTTCACCTTACAGGTAAACCAAGTTTTCATAGTTCCATTCTTTAAATGAGGGGTCAAAAATACAATTGATATTGATGAAAACAGTAGAGATTTGAAATTTCTATCGAAGAAACTTACCTGACATTCCTCCAGAATTATTACTGGTTTATAAGTTTTATATCAGCTATCTTCTCGAAGTCGAATAATTTGTTAAAAATTTCGGTACTTCACGCCAATATGAGCCAAGTATTCCCTTACCCCAGTCAGATTGTTGTTACTTGTTTTCCAAAACAAAGCCCTTGGCTTGCTCAAGAGATTGAGGCTTTGGGTTTTAAGGTGGAAAGTCAGGGCATCACCGAAGTTGAAGTAAACGGTTTTATGGATGATTGCTTAAAGCTGAATATGTTTTTGCGAACAGCGGGACGTGTGCTTTTTCAAATCAAAAGATTCAGGGCCGTTAATGCGGATGAATTGTATAAAGAGTTATCCAAGATTCCGTGGGAAGATTATTTCGATATAGATGATTATTTCTCGATCACCTCTTACGTGCGTAACGACACCATTACCGATGACCGTTTCGCCAACCTCAGAGCTAAAGACGCAATTGCTGATCGATTTGTGAAAAAAACAGGCAAACGCCCCGATTCAGGTTCCGATAGAGATGGCACTGTCATTCATTTGTACTGGAGGGACGAAAAAGTACGTGTTTATTTCGATACTTCTGGGGAAACCATTGCTAAGCATGGTTACAGAAAAATACCAGGCAAAGCACCAATGATTGAGTCTTTGGCGGCCTCAGCCATCATTGCCAGTAATTGGGACAAAAAAAGCACATTTGTAAATCCAATGTGCGGAAGTGGTACTTTGGCCATTGAAGCAGCCTTGATCGCGACCAACACTGCTCCAGGCTTGTTTCGTGAAAACTTCGGTTTTATGCACATTAATGGATACAGTGAAGAATCATGGCAAGGCTATATACGGCTAGCACAGCTGCAACAAAAAAAACAACTCGACTTTAGAATTATCGCATCAGACATCAACGGTGGCGCGATTACTTCTGCGAAAATGAATGCTAGAACCGCAGGTGTTTATCACTTGATCGATTTTCAGGTTTGTGATTTTAGAGAAACAGAAATTCCTGAGGAAACCGGTGTGGTCATGTTCAATCCAGAATACGGTGAGCGACTTGGAGCCG
This sequence comes from Roseivirga echinicomitans, assembly GCF_001592935.1. Taxonomy (GTDB): domain Bacteria; phylum Bacteroidota; class Bacteroidia; order Cytophagales; family Cyclobacteriaceae; genus Roseivirga; species Roseivirga echinicomitans. The sequence continues at coordinate 155,205 of NZ_LRDB01000023.1, read as the reverse complement.
ATAAGGATTTGGAAGAAATCTATTCTGCCATTGGTGATTTTTTCAAGCAGCAGTGTAAAGGATACATGGGGTATGTGTTTACAGGGAATTTGGACTTGGCCAAAACAATTGGTTTACGTGCCAAAAGAAGGGTTGAATTTTATAATGCGAAAATTGACTCTCGTTTGTTGGAATATGAGTTATATGCTGGAACCCGTAGAGAAAGCTAATTGAAGTTATTAAAGAAAATATGGTCCAGTTTTCCTGTGCAACTGATCGTTGTACATATTAAATACAACCAATTTTTATTGGTGTACTGGTTCATTTTGTTTTCGGTTGTAGGAGGCAGTTTTGGTGAGAATTTAGGGATACCTTATCTGTTTTTAGATCCTGTTTATTTAGATGAAGTTTCTATTTGGGGCTTCTTTATAATGGGGATTGCCGTGGCAGGTTTTGGCATGGCCTTTAATATTACCAGCTACATTCTTGATGGTTTTAGGTTTCCTTTTTTGGGTACTTTACCCAAGCCATTGGCTCATTTTTGCATCAATAACTCGATAATTCCTTTTAGCTTTTTGGTGTTTTATGTGCTCAAAATCATCCAGTTTCAACAGGATGCAGGAGAAGGAGCTAGCCAAGAAACTGCCATTAAAGTAGCTGGTGTGTTGATTGGTTGTATCGCCTTTTTGGTCTTCCTGTTTGCCTATTTCTTTAAAACCAATCGGGATATTTTTAAGGTATTGGGCATTAATCAACAGCTGAAATTAAAAAGAACGAACAGCCAAAAGCTAAAGGCTTTTAGAAAATTACAATCTCTGAAAAGAAGCAGAGTGAAGGTGGATTATTATTTGAGTCTCAATTTCAAAGTTTACTCTACCAGACGTTTCGAGGAGTATTATGATAGGATGGCAATTTTGAGGGTCTTTCTTCAGAATCAGCGAAATGCGATTATTATAGAGTCATTGGTACTCGTGATTATTTTTAGCTTGGGGCTTTTTCAGGACGTAGCTATCTTTCAAATCCCTGCGGCTGCCTCTGGTACTTTATTACTCACCATGATTGTAATGCTGACAGGTGCTTTAAGCTTCTGGTTTAGGTCATGGATTATCAGTGGAATAGTGGGCGTATTCATTCTACTGAATATGGTTTTTGCTACGGATTTTCTTACTTATCAGTATCCGGCTTATGGCCTGAATTACGAAAGCACTCCGGCAGAATATAAGTTAGAAAACCTTCAAGAATATACTTCAGAAGAAAATGTAGAAGCCTCTAAAGCATACATGTTAGAGATGCTTGAAAACTGGAAGGTGAAGTTCAAGGAAGATAAACCTAGAATGGTTTTAGTTGCTGTAAGTGGGGGAGGTCAACGTTCTGCTTTATGGACTACAAATGTTTTACAACATGCAGATTCGGTTTTTAAAGGGGACTTAATGAACAGCACCTTTATGATTACTGGCGCATCAGGAGGCTTATTTGGAGCAGCTTTTTACCGAGAACTGGCATGGAAAAAATTAGACCCGCAAGCACATGAGCATTTGGGTGATATTAGTAAGGATGTGCTCAATCCTGTAATTTTCACCCTGCTGGTCAACGATCTGTTTGTGAAATTTAGGAGCTTTGAATATGGTGGCTTCAAGTATAAAAAAGAAAGAGGCTATGAGTTTGAACAACGTCTAAAGTCTAACCTTCATGGCTTATTGGATAACCCAATTTCAACCTATAGGGCACCCGAGTTCAATGCTGAAATTCCTTTGCTGATTGTAGGCTCTACCATTACCAACGATGGACGAAAACTATATATTTCTCCTCACCCAACTGCCTTTTTTAACACTGGCGCTAACAAGGATCATTCAAAAATTCAAGGAGTAGATTTTAATTTGCTTTTGGCCCAACATCAACCTGATAGCCTAAGATTTTTAACAGCTCTGAGAATGAGTGCTACATTTCCGTATTTTTCCCCTTCTATTTCGCTGCCGACTACTCCTAAAATGAGTATTGCTGATGCTGGAATTTCAGACAATTACGGCATTTCAGATGCCACCACTTTTTTACATGTGTTTAAGGACTGGATCAAAGAGAATACTTCGGAAGTTGTGATCATTACGATACGAGATTCGAGTAAAGAGCCGCCAGTGGAGGAAGATCATTCGAAGAACTTAATTCAGAAGTTTATTTCGCCTATTCAAGGTGCCGTGAGAAGCTGGGATCAAATTCAGACGATAAAAAATGAGCAGCGCTTCGATATGATTTCTGCCGATTATGGAAGCCATTTAAGACGTGTCGAATTTGAATATCAAAATCAGAAGTCGAACCGTGCTTCTTTGAGTTGGCGATTAACAGACCGTGAAATTCTTAATATTCTGGATGGCATTAAGGATGACATCAACCAAAAGGCATTGAGAGAACTGGAGAAGTAACTCCATTTTAGCCTCTGATAGATATTTTACTCTATCATTTCATTTGCAAAGACACAACTCTCCATTCCTCCTAACAACTGTTAGGAAACTCACTGCTTTTGCTTAAATTCGCAATCCAATAGCTTAGAACACCATTTTATGCAAGAAGTAGTACCATACAAACCCAAAAATAAAGTAAGATTAGTCACAGCCGCCTCCCTTTTTGATGGCCACGATGCCGCGATTAACATTATGCGGAGAATCATCCAGGCTACTGGCTGCGAAGTGATCCATTTGGGGCATGATAGAAGTGTAGATGAGGTAGTGAATACTGCCATTCAAGAAGATGCGCAAGCCATTGCAATGACTTCTTATCAAGGTGGGCACGTAGAGTATTTCAAATACATGCGTGATTTGCTGATGGAAAAAGGCGCTGGTCACATCAAGATTTTTGGTGGTGGAGGTGGTGTAATTCTGCCTGAAGAAATTAAAGAACTAATGGACTATGGCATTACCCGAATTTATGCACCAGATGATGGTCGTAAAATGGGCTTGCAAGGCATGATCAACGATATGGTGCAGCAATGCGATTTTCCAACGGGAGAAAACTTGACTGATGAAGTAGATCACATTGTTGAGAAAAACACAAAGGCGATTGCTCGATTGATTTCTGCTGCGGAAAACTTCCCTGAAGAATCAAAAGGCGAAATGGACAAGGTGCATGCCATGGCCGACAAGGTAGAAACTCCTATTCTTGGGATTACAGGAACTGGGGGTTCTGGAAAATCATCTTTGGTAGATGAACTGGTGCGCAGGTTCTTGATGGACTTTGAAGATAAAACTATCGCCATTGTGTCGGTTGACCCTTCGAAAAGAAAAACGGGTGGAGCACTTTTGGGAGATAGAATTCGAATGAATTCCATTAATAATTCACGCGTTTACATGCGTTCATTGGCTACCCGTCAATCCAATTTGGCACTTTCGAAACACGTGAGAGAAGCGGTTCAAATTTTGAAAGCCGCTCAATACGACCTGATTATTTTAGAAACTTCTGGTATTGGGCAATCCGATACTGAAATATTAGACCACTCTGATGTATCTCTTTATGTGATGACGCCAGAGTACGGTGCGGCAACACAGTTGGAAAAAATCGACATGCTCGATTTTGCCGATGTAATTGCCCTCAATAAATTCGATAAGCGCGGAGCTTTAGATGCCCTGCGTGATGTTAAAAAGCAATTCCAACGTAACCACGGACTATGGTCCGCTAAGGTAGATGATATGCCTGTTCATGGCACTATCGCTTCGCAGTTCAACGATCCTGGAATGAACTCGCTTTACCGAGTAATCATGGATAAAGTGGTGGAGAAAACGGGTGCCAAATTGGAGTCTGTTTTTGAGATTACCAATGAGATGTCCGAGAAGGTCTTCGTGATTCCTCCAAGCAGAACGCGTTACCTTTCTGAGATCTCTGAATCAAATCGTTCATATGATGAGTGGGCTTTAAATCAAGCCGATGTGGCTGATAAACTTTACGGTTTGCACACCTCAATGGCCACGCTCAAGAACTCAACCATTGCCGATCGCGACCGATTGATCAAAGGGTTACAAGAAACTTACGAGCAAGTGAAGCTTGATTTAGATCCAAGAAACTGGATCTTAATTGAAGAGTGGGAAGCCAAGAAGAAAACCTATACTGATCCGGTTTACTCTTTCAAGGTTCGTGACAAAGAAATTAAAATCAAGACGCATACCGAGTCACTTTCTCACACGCAAGTGCCGAAAGTATCTTTACCAAAATTCAGAAGTTGGGGAGATATTTTAAGATGGTCACTGCAAGAGAATGTACCGGGTGAATTTCCTTATACTGCTGGTATTTACCCTTTCAAAAGAGAGGGCGAGGACCCAACCCGTATGTTTGCGGGTGAAGGCGGGCCAGAAAGAACCAACAGACGTTTCCATTATGTGAGTTTAGGAATGCCAGCAGCTCGTCTGTCTACGGCTTTCGATTCAGTAACACTTTACGGAAACGACCCAGGTTACCGACCAGATATTCACGGTAAAATTGGTAACTCAGGAGTAAGTATTTGCTGTCTTGACGATGCCAAGAAACTCTATTCAGGTTTTAATTTATCATCACCAACGACTTCGGTTTCAATGACCATCAACGGTCCTGCGCCAATGTTGCTTGGTTTCTTTATGAATGCCGCCATTGATCAGCAATGTGAAGTGTACATTAAAGAGAATGACTTAGAGGCTGATATTGAAGAAAAAATCAAAGCCATTTATAAGAAGAAAGGCGTAGTACGTCCGCTATACCAAGGCGAACTTCCAGAAGGAAATGACGGTTTAGGACTGATGCTTTTGGGCGTTACGGGCGATCAGGTTTTACCAGCTGATGTTTACCAAGAGATTAAAACCAGAACACTTTCCGTAGTGCGCGGTACGGTGCAGGCCGATATCCTAAAAGAAGACCAAGCACAAAATACTTGTATTTTCTCTACCGAATTTGCCCTACGATTGATGGGTGATGTTCAGCAATATTTCATCGATAAGAATGTAAGAAATTTCTATTCTGTATCGATTTCGGGGTATCATATTGCTGAGGCGGGTGCGAATCCGATTTCACAATTGGCCTTTACTTTGGCGAATGGCTTCACTTACGTTGAATACTACTTGAGCCGTGGAATGGACATTGATAAGTTCGGGCCGAACCTTTCTTTCTTCTTCTCCAACGGAATTGATCCTGAATATGCAGTGATTGGCCGTGTAGCCAGAAGAATTTGGGCGAAAGCCATGAAGCAGAAGTATGGTGCAAATGCCAGAGCGCAAATGCTGAAATACCATATTCAAACTTCGGGTCGTTCGTTGCATGCGCAAGAGATCGATTTCAATGATATCAGAACTACGTTACAGGCTTTGTATGCGATTTACGATAACTGTAACTCTTTACATACAAATGCTTATGATGAGGCCATTACGACCCCAACCGAAGAGTCGGTGCGTAGGGCAATGGCTATTCAGTTGATCATCAATAAAGAATTAGGTTTAGCGACTAATGAAAATCCGCTGCAAGGTTCTTTCATTATTGAAGAACTGACCGAGTTGGTTGAGGAAGCTGTTCTTTTAGAGTTCGATAGAATTACAGAACGTGGAGGCGTTTTGGGTGCTATGGAAACCATGTATCAGCGAAGCAAAATTCAAGAAGAATCACTTTACTACGAGACGCTTAAGCATACAGGTGAATTCCCGATTATTGGGGTGAACACCTTCTTAAGTTCTAAAGGCTCACCAACCGTTTTACCGAAGGAAGTAATTCGTGCAACGCCTGAAGAAAAGGAATACCAAATCAAGATGTTGGAAGAACTTCAAAAAGGAAACGCGAATAAGGCCGAGGATTTAATTAATAAAATTCAGGCAGCAGCGGTTCAGAATGAGAACATCTTTGAAGAATTGATGGAAGCGAGTAAGTATTGTTCACTCGGTCAAATCACTTCTGCTTTGTTCGAAGTGGGCGGGCAGTACAGAAGGAATATGTAATTTTTGGTCGTATTTTTAGACACTTTTCAGGTTTTCAGAACTTGAAAGGTGTCTATTTATTTAATATGTGAATATTGAAAAAGCTCATCGGTCTCTTATTTTTTATTGTTGGGCTTCAAGTATCCCTCAAGGGTGATTTGGCTGCACAAACCCCTTCGAATGAACAGTCCATTTATCTTCAACTCAATAAATCCGTTTTCGAATTGGGCGAAGATTTGTGGTTTAGCGCTACCGTTTTAAACGCTCAAAGCCTACTTCCTTCTAGTCTTGATTCCTCCTTATTTGTAGAGCTAAGGAGTAAGGCCGAAAATCAAGTTGTTTTTAAAGAGATTTTCGAAATCAGTAATGGTTTTTCAGAAGGTCATCTTTTCCTTGCCGACACATTGAAGCAAGGAGAGTATAGCCTTTTTGCCTTTACTCGAAACTCTTTTTCCGATGAGGTGAAAAAGACCAAAAGTATCCTCCTTAAATCAAGGATAACGCCCACAATATTGGTGGATGTCAATTTCGATAATGTATTAACGGCCGAGCTAAATGCATTATCACCAAAAATTAAAGTGGTAAGAAGATCTGGAGAGTTAGTAACGGAAGCCAAAATTAATGCTGAAATATGGAGTGAAAACAAACGCTTAGCTCGGGTTAAAACCACTACCGATAGTTTGGGGATTGCTCTGCCCAGTTTCAACAAATTAAAAGCCTTCGAAAACCTAATATTGAAGATTGATGTGGATTCCAATTTGGGCGAGGAGCAATTTGAACTTCCTGTTGCACTGCCTTCAAATACACAGCGGATCCAATTCAATCTAATGCCAGAAGGAGGGAGTCTTGTTCAAGGAATTTCTACGCAAATTGCCTTTAAGGCGGTTCATAAAAACGGAGCACCTGTAGAAATTGATTCGGCCATAGTTCTAGATGAGAAGGGTAGTGTGGTTACTTCCTTTAAGTCACGCCATAATGGAATGGGCAGCTTTTACATTTTACCACTCCCTTCTAAGCAATACTCAGTCTCCATCATCTCTCCTAAAATCGACTCAGTTTTTAGCTTCCCTAAAGTATATGATGCTGGATTTGTATTGAATGTGTCTAAACAAACAGAAGATGATCTTCTTATTGCAGTTAAGAAAAGTGAAGGGTTTGAAGGAGATTCTCTGACATTCTCCATAGAGCAGCGAGGACAGTTGTTTTATGAATCAATGATCATTATGTCTGGTGACGGAGTACCTTTGAAGGTGCCAACAGTGTCGCTACCCAAAGGTATTATCAAAGTCAGCTTATCGAATAGCGAGGGGCAAAAATTGGCGGAGCGTTTGGTTTTCGTGAACAATCAAAAAAAGCTGAATATTACCTACGAACTGAACAAGGCCAATTATACCACTAAAGAAAGGATTGACCTTAAATTAAAAGTAACCAATGATCAGGGCCAACCTGTTCAAACGGTAATTGGAATGTCGGTGGTAGACGAGGTTTTTAAATCCGTTTTTGATGAAGATAATATTGTTTCTTATTTCTTCTTGTCGAATGAAATTAGAGGACAGATCCATAACCCTAAAAGCTATTTTTCTGGTGAAGTAAAAACCGATAGAGATCATTTGGATTTGCTTATGCTCACCCAAGGCTGGCGATCTTATCGTTGGCCAAGAGTTCAATCAGAGAATTTAACAGATTCGGACTTAAAGGTGTCGGTAAAAATTAATCCTAATTCGGTTACTAATAAAGTACTTAGAGCACTCGATCAACAAAAGATACAAGTGGTGTCTATGTTTGGTGCCTCAATTTTAAACACGGATAAAAATGGAGAGTTGTTGTTAACGGACAGCATGTTGTACTGGTCAAAAGGAGGGAAGCTATTTTTTAAAGTGGACGAGGTTGAAGGTGCGCTTTTAAATTTTCATACACCATTTGACGCCACCGTTAAATGGAGTTGGGACAAGCTTGACCAACAGAAGAGGATCTTTGCCTCAACTAAAAACTGGAATATTCTCCCTCAAGTAGAGAATGATGTAAGAAGGTTAGATGACTTTGTAGTCGAATCACATCAAGATCAATATGGTGTTGCCCATGGTAATGCTCGGAATATAATTGAAGGCAGGAACACCGATTATGTCTGTATGTACAATATCCTCAACTGTACGAATCATTTAAGTGGGAGGGAACCTCGCGATGGTGAAAAACTCTTTATAAACGGAGTCTTCAAAACCTATAGAGCCCCTAAAGAAGCAAACTCTACCCGTTACTTTAATGGATATTATGAGGTGCCAGAAGTCTATGAACCCGACTATGATAAAGTGCCTGAAGACAGAGTTTTTACCGATTTCCGAAATTCGTTGATTTGGAGGCCTAGTATCCTCACCAATGAAAATGGCGAGGCTGAGATCTCATTTTTCACTTCAGATATCCGATCTATTTTTAATGTTCATATAGACGCTTATGGCGATAATGGTCAAATGGGAGCGCTCAAGTTCGATATTAAAGTGTTGAAGTAAGAAATACATTTATGTTTGCGGTTATGTATTTGACAGGTGAATGTTTATTTTTCTAGCCATGTCAAGCCTTCATATCAGACCACGCTTTAAAGAAACAGTAACAGGAACCGCTAAGGACTATATTAACGGTATCAAAGAAGCCATGGATCATAATCAAGAATTCATAGGGCTTGTTTCCGAACAATATTGTGTGATTAAAATTTGTCTTAAAGAAAGGCATTATTGGTCGCCACAGCTTACGCTCACTATGGAGGAAACATCTGAGGGAAGTCTAGAGGTAAGAGGTTTGTACGGACCAAAGCCAAGTGTTTGGGCGGTTTTCTTTATGTCCTATGCTGCGCTTGGGGTGCTTTCTTTGTTTGCTGGGGTATACGGGCTTTCTCAGATAATGCTTGAAAAGGAAGCCCCTATTTTATGGGTCATCCCAATATTGGCCGCCATTGCAATAGGCTTATATTTAGTGGCTCAAGCTGGCCAAAAAGTGGGTGCCGAGCAGATGTTCAGGATTCATCATTTTTATGAACAAGTCATAAAGCATAGGGTAACTCTTGAATAGAAAAAGGGCTCTCTGATTTATCTGTCTTTGCTACTCTCGCAGGTTCTCCGATTTATCTGCCTTTGGCAGAACCTGTGACTCACTATGATTTCTAGGACTCTGTCCGTATAATACCGTAACCCTTTGCTCAGAAACCGTTAGTCTGCCGTACAGAACAGATGGATTGCCACGTCATAAACCTTTGCTGTCGCAAGGTTTATTTCTGCGCCAACGCTGAAGCTAGGGCGTAAGCGTTCGTAATGACGTTTGAGGGACTGTGTGCTTTTAAGCTAGACCTGACAGGTGTTTATAGAATAGAGTAATTAGTCCCAGCCCCAGCGCCATGCTTCTCTACCAAATTGGCTTTTACCATTTGGGCTAAGAGTCTTTTAACTGTTGGGTTAGGGATATCCAGTTTTTCGGCAATTTCGCCTGATTTACAGCCGGGATGCTCCCCAATAAAGGTAAGTATGGCCTTTTCTTTTGGAGCAAGCTCCGCCATTACCCCTTGCCTTTCCAGTTTATTGAGCAACTGAGTTTGTATTTTGATTAAAGCTTGAAAGAAGAAATGCAGCCAAGCCGTTGCGTCTTCTCCTGGCCTTTGTGCCTGACAAGAGCGTAGCGTTTGATAGTACTTGTTTTTTTGGTGTTCAATTTCATGCTCTAGACTTATATACTGTACCCATTGGTAGCCACTTTTCATTAAGGCCAATGTGGAAAGTAATCTGCTCAAACGGCCATTGCCATCCTGAAAGGGGTGGATACTGACAAAATCATAAGCCAGCAAAGCACACTTTACCAGTGGATGAGTTTCTTTATCCTTTTTGAACCATGTGATTAGCTCGGTCATAGCCTCCTCGGTTGGGATGCCAGGCTCCGTTGTTCTGAAAATAATTTGCTTGGTGCCATCAGGTAAATTGGCTTCTACCGCATTGCTGAGTTGTTTGTAATCACCTCGGTGCCAAACATCTTTTTTACTGTACTTCAGAAGGGTCTTGTGGAGGTTTTTGATGCTATTTTCAGTAATGGGTATATCACTATAAGCTTCGCTAATGAGGTCTAATACTTCAAAATAGCCAGCTACTTCTTGTGAGTCTCGATCTGAAAGTTTAGAGATGTCGATGTTTTTCAAGAGTACATCTACTTCTTCATCTGTCATTTTAGATCCTTCAATCCTTGTAGATGCGCCAACGCTACGAATAGTGGCAATGGACTTTAGTTCTTTTAGGCTTTGGCCTTCCTTCTTTTCAATTGAAGACCAAGAAGCATCAAATCGGTCTATCTGACTAACTAATGCCATTAACTGCCAATCTAGACTGATTTGAAAGGTATATACTTGAGTTTTCACCTTTCAAAGGTAAGCGATTTATTTTAAAAATGATACGATTTGATACGATTTGATACGATGATGATACGATCTAACCTTCAAGAGTGTGATACGGTTTGATACGAAAATAAACGATTATGATACGATTTGCTGCTGTCTTGAACCTCAACTCAACTGTCGCAGGTTCTCCGAACCTGTGACTTACTATGGGCTTTAGGACTCTGTCCGTATAACACAGTAAACATTTGCTCAGATTCGTTATTAACCCTCCAGCTTCTTCAATACTTCTTCGCGGTAGGCTTGGCCAATGGGAATTTTGTGGTGCGGGAGTTGAATTTGATTTCCTTCTAAGTATTCAATTTTACTTTTGGCAATGATATAGGACTTGTGTGTGCGTATAAATGCGGAAGAAGGTAATTCTTCCATGAGCTTTTTTAAGGTAGTAGTGACAATGAGCACTTTGTCTTGTAAATGCGCTTTTACATAATCGCCAAGGGCTTCGAAAAAGAGAATTTCAGAGAAATCAACCTTGTATACTTTCCTGTCGGCTTTGAGTAGAATGTATTTCTCGTCCGTGTCAGCTTGGTTGATGCTTTTCTCTTTTACCTTATTCACCGCTTTTACAAAGCGCTCGAAAGAGAAGGGTTTTAGTAAATAATCGATAGCATCTAGTTCAAAACCTTCTACCGCAAACTCAGGATAAGCCGTGGTAAATACCACCATCGGTTTTTGGTTCAGCGACTTGTAAAAGTTGATGCCTGATAATTTAGGCATGTTGACATCCAAAAAAATCAAATCAACACTTGCTTTGCCAAGCGCATTCATGGCCTCAAAAGCATCTTTGCAGAGGGCAGCAATTTCCAAATCAGGATGATCGGTGCAATAGGTTTTCAGCACATCACGTGAAAGCGGCTCATCGTCTACTATCAGGCATTTAATCATAGCTTAATTGTTAAATGGACAGAGAATTTATCTTGCTCATCTTCTACTTTAAATTCGTGCTTTTTCGGGTAAATCAAGGCCAAGCGAGAAGATACATTTTGTAAACCAATTCCGCCATATTGCCCCGCTTCCATGTCATCAATTTCTCCTTTGTTGTTGACAATGCTAAAATCGATTTGATCATTGCTGCACTTTAAATGCATGTGCACAAAAGCCGAATCTGAAACGCCTTTAACGCCATGTTTAAAACTGTTTTCAATGAGGGGGAAGAACAAAAGTGGAGCAATCATGATCCCTGAAAGGTCACCTTCTATTTGGAAATTGACTTCGGTGCTGGCATCGGAACGTAGGCGCTGTAAGCCAAGGTAGCCCTGAATAATTTCTACTTCTTTTTCTAGGCTTACGCGTTTGTCGCCCACTTCGTAAATCATGTAGCGCAAAAGGTTAGAGAGTTCCAAAACCGAAGCCGCAGTTTTATCACTTTTCAACAAAGCCATGGCGTAAATGCTATTCAAACTATTGAAGAGAAAATGTGGATTGATCTGCATTTTCAATGATTTCAACTCCAGTTCTACCTTTTCCTTTTCTACCTGCTGCAAAGTATACCAGGATTTGGACAGTTTGAGTAAAGTGGTGAGTACTAGGTAAATGATGAAAATATTGACCAAAACCTGCCATTCGGTAAAGGAAACCATGTAATACTCGGTGGGCAGAAGGGGTAATAGAAACTCAAAGGTGAGTTCGTGTAGTAGATAAGCAGTAAAAATATTCCCAAGGACTAAGAGCGTGTATGGAATGTATTTCCCCTTCTGCAAGAACTTCGGCACTAAGAACCTCAGGTTTACATAGACCAAGAAGAAAAGCGGGATATGAAAGAGAAGCGCATAGAAATAATCGATAAAGGTGAAGATGCTAGCAATGGAAAAGTAAGAACCAATCGCGTAAATGGACAGCACCCAAAATACAGAGTGCTGTAACCATTTTAAGCGTATAAGTTTGTTTAGCGCCTTCATTGTATTATACGAGTATAGCTTTCAGAATCGTCAAATACACTTTCATCTTCCGAATATTTGGCTAGAAATTTCTGAAGTTCTTTGGGCTGGGCCGTTATCAAAATAGTGCCATCTACATTTTCATGTCGTAAACGAATCAGGTTGCTTTTGAATAATTTATTGAGCTTGTTTAAATCAAATTGAGTAAGGTCGAGTTTGTTGCCGTTCAGCTTCAATTTCATAAAGGTGTGAACTGGGAACATATTTTCTCCAAAGGCAGCATCAGAATACTCAGGCAGAGGGTATAAATCCAAAAACATATTATTCCCTATTTGGACTAAGTGAGCTTGATATACTAGTCGTTCATCATCATCGACTACTACCATTTTATAGCTTTCATCACGTACAATTTGGTAGCTCCCATCATATGAAGCTGTATTTTTCGCTAGCTTCTGAGAACCTTCCAGAAGCTTATCCAAGCCGCCTAGTTTTGCTTTCCCAAAAGTTTGAACCTTGGTCTCTCTTCCAGTCGAATCACCTCGTCCAAACATTAATTCTGTTTCCTGCTTTATTTTAGGGCTCATGATCCCTTGCATTATCGCATCATAATGGCGCTGAATAGAATCACGGTCCGTTACAAGTTCACCATTGACTCTCATCTCGATTGGCCCGTTTACCTTTATCTTCCACCCATCTCCAAAAATTGAATCGGTGTAGACAGAAGCTTCTTCGTATTCATCATTGACTTCGGTATCCTCTTCTTCATTTTGTTGAATTCGCTCGAAGAGAATATAATCATCTGGATCTTCTCCTGTTTTCCATTTTCCTATTAGCTCAGGTAAGTAAACCAATGACTCCTCTGTATAAATAGGGAACAATGAATAAACGCAAGAGCTTAAAAAGAAGCACAGCAGTAAGAGTGTGGCGAATACTTTAGTTTTCTTTTTCATGTGTTAGATATTTTGAGTTTTTGATTGATTCAAAAGTGGTATTTGAACCTAACCCGGCCAAAAAATATCGGTGAACGCCTTATTTCTCAGGATGAACCCGATAAAACTCAGGCTTCTGCCAAAATAGCGTCCACTACTTCGGTAAAAGTATGGGCCACCACTTCGGCCAACTCACTTTTTTCTACCATGGCCATCAACTGAATTCTTCTGATGCCCAATTTCTTTGCCGGAATCAAATCACGCTCTTTGTCGCCCACCATCCATGATTGAGCAGGATCCACATTGAACTTAGCCATTCCTTTTTCCAGCATAAGAGAATCTGGTTTGCGCATTAAAGATTTACTCACGCTATCCACGAGAGGCGCATAATAAAATTGATCAATTAAATTCCCACAAGCTTCTTGAAGTAAATCATGGCAGTCGTCCACCAATTTATCATCGTAGTATTCTCTGGCAATTCCACTTTGGTTGGTGACCACAACTAGTTTATAGCCAGCATCTTTCAGTCGTTTTAAGCCATTCGGAACATCTTCTGGAATTATAAATTCTTCAATCTTTAGTATGTGTCGACCTAACTCTTTATTTAACACACCATCCCTATCCATGAAAATACATTTACTCATTTTATTCACTTGCTTTTCTTTTGTGATTAACATTTAATTAACTTCCCCGTTCTTAAGTTCACGGGCCTCAACTCCCAGACGGATAAAACTAATGAATTTAACTGCTATGGAGGAATTATTCTTTCAGAGTAGGTTTTTTGAACCATGAAATGAAAGATAGCCTAGTCATTATTCCAACTTACAATGAAAAAGAGAATGTCTCGGAAATTATCCGCGCTGTTCTTTCTCAGCCTTCTGGATTTGAGTTGCTTATTGTGGATGATAATTCGCCAGATGGCACGGCCGATATCGTCAAAAGCTTAATGCTGGAATATCCTGAGCGTCTTCATATGGAAGAACGAAAAGGTAAATTGGGCTTGGGTACCGCATATATTGATGGTTTCCGTTGGGCTTTGGCCCGCCAATATGAATTCATTTTTGAAATGGATGCCGATTTTTCACACCCTCCAAAAGATTTGAACAATCTATATCATGCTTGTAAAACTAATGGGTACGATGTTGCCATTGGGTCACGTTATGTAACTGGAGTGAATGTGGTGAACTGGCCAATGAGCCGTGTGATGCTTTCTTTTTTCGCCAGTTATTATGTCCGCATGGTAACAGGAATGCCTTTTAGAGATACCACTGCGGGTTTTAAATGCTACAGACGTTCGGTGCTCGAAACCATAGATTTGGACAAAGTCCGCTTTATGGGGTATGCCTTCCAAATCGAAATGAAATTCTTGGCATGGAAATACGGTTTTAACATTACAGAAGTGCCTATCATTTTCACCGACCGCACCAAAGGCAAGTCCAAAATGACGAGTGGCATTATTAAAGAGGCCGTTTTAGGCGTAATGCAAATTAAAGTGGGAAGTCTTTTCAGAACTTATAGAAGAGAAACAGAAACGGGTTTGGAGCAGTCGTTTAATTACGCAGAAAAGGAAGCCTAAACACTCTTAAGAGTTCAAATCAATTAAACCTGATGGCCGTTACTGGTTTTATTCTGGCGATGATGGCCGTAGGAATAATCAGCACTAAGGACACCAAGATCAAGGTCAGTAAATTGAGTCCGATGGTCACTGACCAATCCCAATCAATGGGCACATACTCCATATAATAGTTGGCAGCATCTAGGGGAATGATGTGGAAGAAATCTTGAAGTAAAGCAAAACCAATGGCTATCGCATTGCCCACCAACAAACCTTTGAGTACTAACCTAAAACCATTGTAGGAAAATATTCTTCTGATCAGGCTATTCGAGGCGCCCAATGCCTTGAAAGTGCCAATCATTTGGGTACGCTCCATAATGAGAATAAACAATACCGAAACCATATTAAATGAGGCCACCAATAGAATTAGCCAGATGAAGATGCTCACGTTTTTGCTGAGCAGATTGAGCCAGTCAAAAATCTGAACGAATTTATCGTCTACCCTTTCTGTATAATGTTCTATGCTTAATTTGCCAATGATGGAATCATCCGCAGCCGCAATGTCATCTATGTTTTTGAGGTAAACTTCATAGCCTCCTACTTGGTCGTCCTCCCAGCCATTTAGGCTGCGCAACACATTAATGTTACCAATCATTATCCTGTCGTCAAAAGTGTCGAGGCCAGTGCTGTAAATGCCTTTTACGGTTACCCTGCGGGTTTTTGGGGGGTCCATAATAAAGTAGTTGATTACCTTATCACCAATCTTCAAGCCCATGTTTTTGGCCATTTTAGAACTGATTATCACATCTGAATCGGTAGAAATGCTGTCATTAAAACTAATGAATTCGCCTTCCACCATGTATTTATCAAACAGGGCTTTGTTGAAATTAGGCGTTACTCCTTTGAAAAGCACTTCGTACACTTCGTCATCCTTAGAAATTAAACCCGGTTTGTGCGCGTATTCTTGGACATGCTCCACATAAGGATCTTCCATCAATGCCGCCATGCGCTCTGCATCAATCACAATCGGTTCTTCCTCATAGGAATTATTTAGGGAGAATTTTTTGATTTGAATGTGGCCGGAAAAGCTAAAAATTTTGTCTTTGATGTTTTCCTGAAAACCCCCAAGCACAAAAAAAGCAATCATCATAATGGCCAAACCCAGCGAAACGCTGGCAATGGCAATTTTATGAATAACGGCCGAGAAGCTGTTATCGCCCGGATCGCTGATTCTTTTTGCTATGAAATAAGGGAGGTTCAAGAATATGGTTAATTTTGATGCTACCGTTAAATTTCAAAGATAACGAACCGAATGAATAGACTGCTATCCGCCCTTTTTATTTTAATGACATGTTTTGGCTGTCAATCGCAAACCGAGCAAAAGGAAGCCCTTCAAGTAGGAGCCGAAAGAATACAGGAATATCTCCCCTTGCTCGAAGGAAAACGGGTGGCCCTGGTGGTCAATCAGACTTCTCTGGTGGGGCAAACGCATTTGGTAGATACGCTGCACAGCTTGGGCGTTGACATTAAAAAAGTAATGGCACCAGAGCACGGCTTTAGGGGCGAAGCGCCAGATGGTGAAAAAGTAAACGATTCGAAAGACGAAAAAACAGGCATTCCAATCGTTTCGATTTACGGGAGCAATAAAAAACCAACCCCAGAAATGCTGGAAGATGTGGACGTGCTCATATTTGATATTCAAGATGTGGGGATTCGCTTTTACACTTTCATCAGTACCATGCATTATATTATGGAGGCCGCAGCTGAAAATAACAAACAGGTCATTGTGTTCGATAGACCCAATCCGAACGGCATGTACATTGACGGCCCAGTAAAAGAGGATAGCGTCAATGGTTTTATTGCCATGCATCCAATTCCGGTTGTTCATGGCCTCACGGTGGGTGAATTGGCGCAAATGATTAATGGAGAAGGGTGGTTAGAAAATAGCGTAAAAGCTGATTTGACCGTCATTAAAATGAAAGGCTGGGATCACAATGCTACTTATTTATTGTCTGTAAAACCTTCGCCCAATTTACCGACCGATAACGCAATTGCGCTTTATCCTTCCCTCGGTTTTTTTGAAGGTACGGTAGTGAGCGTAGGGCGAGGAACCGATTTTCCTTACGAAGTGATTGGCCATCCTGATTTTAGTTCGGGTTCCTACACTTTCACTCCGCAACCCAATGAAGGCTCTAAATACCCGCCACTGGAAGGAGAAGAATGCTATGGTCAAAGCTTTTCTGGAGTAGATCAACCGCATGAGTTAACCCTGCGCTATTTGATTACTTATTACGAAGCCTTAAAAGACAAAACCGAGTTCTTCAAAGATTACCTTACCCTTTTGGCTGGAACTGCCGAACTGCGAAAGCAGATTGAAGCTGGAATGACAGAGGAAGAAATTAAAGCGACTTGGCAAGAGGGTTTGAACGCTTATAAGGCCAAGCGAAAACAATATTTGCTCTATACTGATTTTGAATAAAAGTATGGATTATGAATGACTATAATCCTTTCTCTAAAGACCGCTCAGTATTAAGGTTTATCTATTTTGAAAAACTGGACTGGTGGGATTTTATTACTATTACTTGTTACAGTACCCTGACAAGCTTGATCTTTTGGCAACAAGACCTATTTACAAATGTCAAGGATTGGGGTTTAGGGTATACCATAGGGACTCATCTCTGTTTATACTTTTTCAATTATAAGTCAATGCGAAAGATGAATGTATGGCTAATTTGGTTTGCCATTTCCTTTATACATTTGTACATATACATTGAGTTTAGTTCAAACGCTGAGTTTCAGTTTGTTCGCGGGAATGGAATTAGTGGTCTAAAATACACTTGGGTTCTGCTTCTTCTTTATCAACTATTTAGATATTATAGCTTAAAACTGATGAACGTTGAATTCGCGGCACTAAGTAGGTCACAAGATGCTTTATGGGACGAGAGAAGATTAAATCGCTTTGATCTGGTTTGCTTCTTAATATATTTCCCAACCGTGATCCTAATAAATATGTTGACATATTAATTTAAATGAAAGACTTAAGAATTATATATATGGGCACGCCTGAGTTTGCGGTGCCTAGCTTACAAATTTTGGTAGAGAATGGCGTCAATGTGGTGGCCGTGGTAACTGCGCCTGACCGTCCGAAAGGCAGGGGGCAAAAATTAACCACTACGCCTGTGAAGGACTATGCTGTTTCGCAGGAGATTCCTGTGTTACAACCTACCAATTTAAAGTCGCCAGAGTTTTTAGAAGAGCTGAAAAGCTACAATGCCAACCTGCAAATTGTGGTGGCTTTTAGGATGCTGCCAGTAGCCGTTTGGGACATGCCCGAAATTGGTACTTTCAACCTACATGGTTCTTTGTTGCCGCAATACCGAGGCGCAGCGCCTATTAACTGGGCGATTATTAATGGTGAAAAGGAAACGGGGGTGACCACCTTCTTCCTGAAACATGAGATTGATACGGGAAATGTTATTTTCCAAGAAAAAGAACCCATTGGCGAAGAAGACAATGTAGGCGATGTATATGAAAGACTAATGCAGCGTGGTGCCAAATTGGTGCTTAAAACGGTTCGAGCCATTGAAGCAGGTGATTATCCGCAACTGCCACAAGACGAGTCGGTGGAGATTAAGCATGCGCCTAAAATATTTAAAGAGACCTGCGAGATCGACTGGAAGAAACCGACCGAAGAAGTCTATAATTTCATTCGAGGTTTATCGCCTTACCCTGCGGCATGGACGTGCATTAACGATAAAAATTTCAAAATTTTCGCTACTAAAAAAATGGATTCAGCAAAAAGAACTGAGCCAGGCGAGTACAAAACCGACAATAAAACTTTCCTTCATATTCAAACAGGAACGGGCGCTTTGGCCATTACCGAATTGCAAATGGAAGGAAAAAAACGAATGGATATCGAATCGTTTTTAAGAGGAACACAATTATGATCAGGACCATTGTAGTAGCGATTTCAGAAAACTATGCCATTGGCAAAGACAACGATTTGCTTTGGCGCCTGCCCGATGATTTCAAATTCTTCAAGACCGTTACCTCAGGAAATCATATTCTGATGGGGCGAAAAACTTACGAGTCGCTTGGCAAGCCCCTGCCCAACCGTACTTCGGTGGTGATCACGCGAAATAAAGATTTTGAAATGCCTGAAGGCCATGTAGTAACGCATAGCTTAGAAGAGGCTTTGGCCTATTGTGAAAAACAAGGATTGAGCGAATGCATGATCATTGGTGGAGGGAAAATTTATACCGAAGCCATTGAAAAAGGTTTGGTGGATAGAATGTTGATTACGGAAGTAGAAGCGGTAATCGAAGGAGCAGATACTTTCTTTCCAAAATTCGATAAAAGTGAATGGAAGGAAGAAGGAAGAGAGCATCATGAAGCCGATGAAAAGCATAAATATGCTTTTGACTTTGTAACTTATGTTCGGAAGTAATACGTTTTAGTTGGCTAACCCTCCAAGAGTTAATAGTCAACTCCTTCGTTAAAGTACAATTTACAGCCAATATCGGATTAGAACTCTTGGAGGGTTGTGTGCTGATAGAAGAATTAAAATATGTCTTTAACCAACAAAACCATTTGGATCACGGGCGCTTCTTCAGGAATTGGAGAAGCTTTGGCCATGCAGCTTTCTGCCGAAGGGGCTCAACTGATTCTCTCTGCCCGCAGACTAGCCGAATTGGAAAGGGTGAAGTCTAATTGCTCCAATCAAGACAACATCAAAATTCTCACCCTCGATTTAGCTGAAGCCGATAGCTTGGCCATAAAGACCAACGAAGCCATTGCTCTTTTCGGGCAGGTGGATATTTTGATCAATAATGGCGGTATCAGTCAGCGGTCTTTGGTAAAGGACACTAAACTTGAGGTTGATCGAAATTTGATGGAAGTCAACTACTTTGGAAATATTGCTTTGGCCAAAAACCTGCTGCCACATATGCTCGAAAAGGGAAACGGTCATTTTGTAGTGGTGACGAGCCTGACTGGAATTTTCGGAACACCTTATCGGTCTGGCTATGCGGCCACAAAACATGCGCTTCATGGTTTTTATGATAGTCTTCGTGCCGAACTTGAAGATGATGGAATCAAAGTAACGATAGCCGCACCGGGTTTCGTGAAAACCAATGTGTCAGTAAATGCCTTGGTGGGCGATGGCTCAAAAGCCAATGTTATGGACGATGCCCAAGCCAATGGAATTTCCGCAGAAGACTGTGCCAAAGCTATCATTAAGGCGATCCAAAAAGAAAAACGCGAGGTTTATATTGGTAAGGAATCTTACGGAGCTTATGCCAAGCGTTTTGTTCCAGGCTTATTTGCCAGATTAATCAAGAAAGTCAAAGTGAGGTAGTTTTCTAAAAAGAAGTCGCCATGATTGATCAAAAGCGACTTCTCTAAAATCTTACATATCAGCAATTTCTCTTACTTCGATATTGCCATCTTTAGCATTTAAGATTGGGCAACCTTTAGACAATTCAATTGCTTGATTCATATCGGTAGCGTTTACCATCAAGTAACCACCAACAATTTCAGCACCTTCCGCAAAAGGGCCATCGGTAACCAATTGTCCACCTTTTGATACTTGCATGCCTTCGGCTTTCAACGGCAAACCATCAATCAATTGACCTTTTTCGGCCAAACCTTGCATCCATTCGCCCCACTTGGCCATTTCAGCTTGCACTTCTTCTGGAGACATTTCGGCCATTCTTGCATCGCCACCTCTAAACAGGTATAAAAACTTTTTCATCGTGTTAAAAAATTATGGTTTAAAAATCGAGTTCTCTTTTTGAGATTCACCCTATTGACGAAAGTCATGGTAAGTAGGGGACAATTTCGCGAAATTAATTTTGACTTTCTTTTTTCATGGCAGATTTCAGAATGAGAATGGCCTTGGTTTGTTCTTCAAAATTTAAGGAAGCAAAGCCCAAACGGATACCATTATGACCTGAATTATGGCTATCGTAGTTTTTCCAATCAGGAATTACCATTTGATTCTCCAAGCAAGTTTTGGCAATGGCCTCCCAATTCATGTCTTTTTTTAGCGTCACCCAAAAAGCCATTCCGCCTTCGGGAACACTAAAACTGATGAATTCTGAAAGGTGATCAGTGAGTAATTGATGGAAATGAACTCTCCGTTCGTGATATAGTTTGAGTGCTTTTCTACTGTGTCGCTGAAGGTCGCCTTGCTCAATCATTTGTGCCAAAGCCCTTTCTAATATGGTGTCGCCTTGGCGGTCTATGGTTCTTCTTAAATGCGCTGCTGCCGCAATAAAATCAGTTGGTCCTACCATGTAGCCCACACGAATGGCGGGTGCAATGATTTTACATACCGCACCAATGTAAATCACATGATTTCCTTCATCGGCACTGGCCAAGGGCAAAAGTGGAGCCCGCTGATAATGGAAGTCATAGTCATAGTCATCTTCCAAAATGGCAAAACCGTATTGATGTGCCAGTTCGATTAAATGCAGCCTTCTTTCGGGGCTAAGCGTTACCGTAGTGGGGTGATGATGGTGGGAAGTAACATACACCGATTTGATTTTATGCTTTTCGCAGAGCGCTTGAATATCATTGGTGTTCAAACCGTTTTCATCCACCCTTACCCGAAGTAGCGAAGCGCCAGCATCGGTCAAAGTTAGGCTTGCGGCAATGTAATTGGTTTCCCCTACAATACTAAAACCTCCTTTTTGGTGAATCAATTGCGAGGCCAAATACATTCCCATTTGGCTCCCTCGGGTGATCAGGATATTTTCCTTTGAGCAAGTAATCCCTCTAGTTTCCTGAAGGTAATTGGCTAAAACTTCACGTAAGGAGTCATCGCCAAAGAAGGAGCCATAACTCAAATACTTAGCATTGTAACTGCGTGATACAATGCTGCGGTAATGGCGCAGAATTTCAACGATGGGCGCAATCCGAACGTCTGGAATTCCCTCATCGATCGTTAGCATTGAAGGTAACTGCGCATAAGGGCGATGGAGGTACTTTCTCTCTTCGAATGAAAAGCCAGCTTCAATTTTTAGTCCTTTTCCAACACCTTGCCCCCGTGGTTTTACTTCAGGGAGTTTGTCGCTTACAAAAGTGCCTTTAGCTGGAATGGTGGAGATCCAACCTTGTCCCATTAATTCGTCATAGGCTGCAATCACTGTTTTTCGGTGCAAACCAATTTGCAAGGAAAGACTCCTTGTGCCGGGTAGTTTGGCGCCACTTTTAATCACTCCCGATTTGATCATGTTAATGATGGCGTTGTGCAGCTGAAGATAAATGGGCGTTTCAGCGCTGCGATCTATGTGGATTAAATTCTTAAATGATATCATAGTGGACTACTGAGTAGTGCTAAAGTGGATTACATTAATAGTCCGATCAATTTAGATATTCGTAGCATATAACAACAATATTATGACTGAATTTTCTAAATCCACTTACAATAAGGTGATCCGAGGAAGCAAGAGAGCACTCTACGATAAGGCTTTGGTCTACGAAATCCTCGATTCACATTTCCTTTGTCATGTGCCCTATGTGCATGAAAACGCTGCCATTGTAATACCAACGGCCTATGGTCGAAAAGGAGATCGACTGTTGATTCATGGTTCCATGAAGAACAGAATGATGCTTTCGCTTTTGGAGCAAGAGAAAGTGAGTTTGTCAGTCGCTCATTTGGACGGGCTTGTACTGGCGCGTTCGGTATTTCATCATTCGGTAAATTATAGGTCGGTGGTGGTTTTTGGTTCACCTGTATTGATTGAAGATCCTGCCGAGAAAATGGAAGCATTAGAGATCATCACTGAAAACATTATCGCTGGTCGCTGGGCAGAAGCTCGCGAGCCCAATGAAAAGGAATTGAACAGCACCCTGGTCATTGGCATTGACATCACAGAAGCTTCTGCCAAAGTACGTGACGAAGGAGCGGTTGACGAAGCCTTTGATCATGATTTGGATGTTTGGGCAGGAGTGTTGGAAATTGAAGCCCATCCTGGCAGAGCTGTTAAGAACGAGGATTGCAAAGCAGGTTTAGAGACCCCCGCTTCTGTATTGAATTTTAGGTTTCAGAATAAGGGGGTGAAGCGTTAGATTTCCTCACCACATTAGAAAATCACATGATCGAAATTGTTCCATACGAATCAAAGTATCAGGCTGGTATTGACTTTATGATTCAAGAAATTGCAGAAGAGTTTACCGAGCCTATTATGGGTGGACAACAAAGCAATTCGGTTGCTTTTCCAGATAAGTATTGGGTGGCCACGTTCGAAGGTCAAGTGGTTGGGACTGCTGGCTTGATGATTATTAAACATGAGTATGGGATTTTAAAGAAAATGATGCTCAAAAAGGAATTCAGGGGTCTGGTTCACAATGTTGCAAATCTACTACTTCAAACTGCCCTTGTGGAGGCTAAGAAAGGTCAGCTTGAATATATCTATTTAGGTACAATGACTCAATTTAAAGCCGCGCAAAGCTTCTACCAAAAACACGGATTTCAGAAAATCGATGAAAAAGAGCTCCCGACTGACTTTTTGAGCAACCCAATTGATACGTTGTTTTATAGGTTGAGTTTGGTGATGGACAGATTACAATAGCCCCAACTGGCTACCACTCAAAAAATTAACATTTCAGAGCTTCTTAATAATGAATAGGTTAGGGTATTAATCGGAAGCCTGACTATGAAAAAACTCTCTCTATTACTCCTTACTGTCTTTCTCTTTTCTTGTGCCACTTCAGAAAAAACGAAGCTTGATTTGCTGATCGATCATGCCAATGTGGTGGATGTGAAAACGGGGGAATTGATTCCAGATCAGCAGATTGGGATTCGAAATGACACCATCATTTTTGTTCGCGAAGCTGGAACTCATAGTGACTACACCGCTGCCAAAACCATTGACGCTACAGGTAAATTCGTTATTCCTGGGCTTTGGGACATGCATGTACACTTTAGAGGCGGGGAAGAATTGATTGAAGAGAATAAGAACCTGCTCCCTTTATTTATTGCCAATGGCGTTACTGGTGTTCGCGAAGCTGGTGGTGATATGACATCTGAAATTTTTAAGTGGAGGAATGAAATTAAGTCAGGTACACTTACAGGTCCAGTGATTTTTACTTCTGGACCAAAGTTAGATGGCCCACGCGGAACATGGGCCGGTTCGATTCCTGTAACGACTAAGGAAGAGGTAATTCAAGGTGTGGATTCCCTCGAAAATATGGGGGTGGACTTCATCAAAATTTATGACAGCACTATTTCTAAAGAGGCTTACATCTGGATTATTGAAGAGGCCAAAAAAAGAGGAATCACCACCTCTGGTCATATGCCTTTTACAGTAATGTTGGAAGATGCGGTAAACGCGGGATTGGGCTCTGTGGAGCACCTTTATTATATCCTCAAAGGCGCTTCGACCCAAGAAAAAGAAATAACACAAGATGTAATTGATGGCAAGGCTGGCTTTTGGGGTTCTATGGATAAACTGATTGCTACTTATGATGAGTCTCAAGCACAAACTGTTTTTGACATGTTGAAAACGCACAATACTTATGTGGTACCTACCAAGCATATTGGGAATACGCTTTCCTATTTAGACAGGGATAATCACGAGAATGACGAGTACCTTAACTATGTAGGCGATGGAATTATCAAAACCTATCAAGGGAGAATCAGAAGTGCCATGCGGGCGAATGAAAAAGCCATTGCAGAGCGGCATGAGCTGAACAGTACTTTCGAAAAGTTGATCCCTAAAATGCAGGCTGCTGGAGTTTCACTTTTGGCGGGTTCTGATTCTGGGGCGTCTAACTCTTATGTATATCAGGGCCTTTCGCTTCATCAGGAGTTAGAGGCTTTGGTGGCGGCTGGCTTAACACCTGCCGAAGCACTTCGTACCGCGACTATCAATGGTGCAAAATTCATGAAAATGGAGGGCTTCTATGGTTCGGTGGAGGCTGGTAAGTCTTCTGATTTACTCATTCTTAATGCCAATCCGTTGGTAGATATTACCAACACTCGAGCCATCAATACGCTAGTTTTAGGCACAAAGATTTTCTCTGAGCAAGATTTAAAGGGAATGTTGGAGCAGTTGAGGAAGTAATTGGCCTATTCAATAATTTCAAAAATACATCTGAAACCTAACCAAGCTTGAGGGGCAGTGAATTCTGATGTTTTCATGAAATCTGTTTCAGTGCTTTTGTTGTTCCAACTTCCGCCCATGGCTACTCCTCTTTCAGAAGTCATCTCAGCTACATTGTCATGTAAACCGAATAGACCCAATTTTTCATCCATGGTTGAGAAAACATCGTGAACCGTGGTGCTATTATTCAAGAAGTCGTTTTTATCGATTTTAAACTCTTTCTTATAAGCATCAGTAATTTTGCTCACTTGTTTGAGAAGTCCTTTATCTTGGTTCATAAACCTCATCCTAGACCATTCACTAGGCGTAGGTAATCTGAATTCAAATTTTTTAGGGAAAGCTTCTCTTTCTTTTTCCTTCATGCCTGCGAGCTCTTTCTTGAAAGCTTCAGTACGCCATTTTGCAAACATAACGGCTTGGTCATAGCTAATCCCTACCATAGGGGCTAAGGCAAAAGTGGTAGTCTCAAAGAATAATTTTGAAATCTCTGGTGCTGTTTTAACAGGGTAAAGTTCTTTCCAGATTTCCCAGTTGGGTATGTTGGAAGTATATTCGTCTGACTTCTCTCCATGCTTCTTCTTCAGATCTAGTAAAAAGACTTTATACATCTGTCCAGACACTTCTGACATGTCCATGCACAAACGAGCATTCATGGCCAATGTGTTAGAAGCACATAGGTAACCTCGGTCTTGATCACAGGTAATGCAGGCGGGTTCTGAGGTAGGTTTAAAACCAAAAAAGAGAAATATAAGTGGGAAAAGAGCTTTCATAGGATATCTTTAGAAGATAAATTTACAAAGAAATTATTTTAGCAGACCAATATTTAATTGGCAATTTTAGGTTTCCTTAGGCTCAAAAAGTGCACAGACTGCACCAGCAGGGTCTTCGATAAAACAGTAACGCCCCATGCTGCCAGCACTCTTAATTTCGGTAATCAATTTGCCGCCATTCGCTATGCATTCAGATCGGCTTTGGTCTAAATCTCTTACATTAATGTACATCATCCATTGAGAAGGAATATCACTGTTGCCACCGCGCTTATGACATATACCAGCTTTAGGTTCACCATCAACTGTCATGTTATAGTCATCATATTCTCCCATCGAAACTGGCTCTGGTTTCCATCCTGTTACTTTGGCGTAAAAGTCTTTCACCGTTGTGGCATTTGGTACAGTTAAATCAAACCATCCAATGGTTCCGTAAATTGATTTTTTGCTATCACTCATTTTCTTTTTTTAAAACTACCTATTTGTTTGACTTTAAAGGTTGCACTAAAGTACCAAAATCTATTTCCAGCCCATTCTTTCTCTCAATGAAGTAATATGTGCAATATGATGATCGCCATGCCAAGCATACATGGCGGCAACTTTTCTAAGTACATATACTTTGTCTCCTTCGGGGTGAATGTAGTTTCGATTGAAGTCTTCTTCCGACATACTCTTGAGCAAATGTACCCAGCGCTCATGCAGGTTTGCTATTAGGTTCAAAGAAACCTCCAAGGGTACTTGGTTTTGGTATGATAATTCGGCCCAAGCCTTTTCATCGTAGGCTTTTATTCGGGGAGAATCTTCTGTTAAAGCCCAATTGAAACGGATATAAGCATTCATATGGCTGTCTGCTACATGGTGAATTACCTGTCTTACCGTCCAGCCAGCAGGACGATAAGGCGTATTGAGTTGCGCTTCTGTTAAACCTTCAACTGCTTTTTTGAGTTTTTCAGGAGTATCCTTAATTCTTTGAATGTATCCGTGAACATCAGAAGATGTAATATTGGTAGGAGGATCAAATTTTCCAATTGGATAACGTAAGTCAGCGGTCATATTTCTATTTTTGAAGTGTTAGATCAGGCGGGTTCAATAAATAAACAGCGCACATTAAAATTGCTCAATTAGAAATTTAAAACCTTAAAATATGTTGAAAATATATCATAACCCCAGCTGCCAAAAAAGTCGGCAAACGCTTCAAATGATTGAAGAAAGTGGCGAAATGCTCACTATAGTGGAGTATTTGAAAGAAACTCCTTCCGAAGATCAATTGCGTGATATCCTCAAGAAATTAGGAATGAGGGCTGAAGCGATCGTACGTAAATCAGAGGCCATTTATAAAGAGCAGTTCAAGGGCAAAACCCTCACCGAAGAGGAATGGATTGCTGCGATGGTGGAATATCCTAAGCTTATAGAAAGACCAATTGTGGTAAAAGGAGACAAAGCGGTGTTAGGTCGCCCACCAGAAAATGTGAAGTCCTTACTTTGAAAAGGAGACTAAAAGTAAAACGGGAACCAGGTTGCTTGTACACCCTAGTTCCCGTTTCTATTTTTTAATTAGAAGATGAAGTACTTCCGTACTTTAATACTTCAACACCTCAATACTTTTTTAGTACCCCAGAATCTTCAGCATACTCTCTTCCACTTGCTCTTTAGCAAATACACGACTTCTGATTTTTCCATTTTCATCATGGTCAATCAAAACGTGTTTAGGCGCAGGTATCAAGCAATGCTGAATGCCACCATAACCACCCAGTGACTCTTGGTAAGCGCCAGTATGGAAGAAGCCAACATATAGATTTTCGTCTTCTTCAATCAATGGCATAAATACTTCAGAAGTATGCGCTTCGGAGTTATAGTAATCCATACTGTCACAAGTAAGACCGCCCATATTTACTTTATGGAAAGGGTGATCCCATTTATTGATGGCCAGCAGAATATACTTTTGGCTTAACCCCCAAGCATCAGGTAAATGAGTAATGAACGAACCATCAATCATGTACCAAAGCTCCTTGTCGTTTTGTAATTTCTGATCGAGGATAGAGTAGATGAACGCACCACTTTCGCCTACCGTAAAGCTTCCGAATTCAGTAACAATGTTTGGAACAGGCACATTGCTTTTGTTGCAAATCCACTTGATGTTTTCTATAATTTGATCTACCATATATTGGTAGTCGTACTCGAATGTAAGCGAAGTTTTAATTGGAAAACCACCACCAATATCAACCGTGTCTAACGATGGACAAATCTTTTTAAGCTCGCAATACTTGTACATAAAGCGGCTCAACTCACTCCAGTAGTAAGCAGTGTCTTTAATGCCTGTATTGATAAAGAAGTGAAGCATTTTTAATGTAGCGCGGCTACCTTCAATGTGCTCCTTGTAGTAATCGGTAATATCGCCATAACGGATACCTAAGCGAGAGGTGTAGAACTCAAAATTAGGTTCTTCATCAGCGGCTACTCGAAGTGCCACCTGGAAATCATCTTTGATCAAATCCTTATAAACATCCAGTTCATTCATGTTGTCCAAAACAGGAATACAATTGGTAAATCCGTCATTGATCAACTCCGAAATATACTGAGTGTAAAGCGGCCTTTTAAAACCGTTGCAAATAATTAGAATGTCTTTGTCAATTTTTCCTTTCGCATGAAGACTTCTTACGATTGGAATATCGAAAGCTGAAGAAGTTTCTAATTGACAACCATTTTTGATCGTTTCATCCAACACGAAACTAAAATGAGATGACTTGGTGCAGTAGCAGTAAGTATAATCCCCTTGGTATTTATGCTTCTTAATTGAATTTTCGAACCATTTTCTGGCTTTCTGTATGTTTTCCGAAATCTTGGGGAGATAAGTAAGCCTCAGGGGCGTTCCGTGTTCTTTAATAATGTCCTTCAATGGAACATCATGAAACTCTAAGTACTTACCATTTACCTTAAACTCTTCTGTTGGAAAATCAAAGGTCTGGTCAATAAGGTCGAAATAACTTTTCATCTACCGCTTTTACAAAATTCGAAAGCTGCAATATTAGAAATTTCTGAACTTTTAAAAGAAAGCTTGCCAATCAAATGTTAATTCATAAAGCAAAAAAAATGAGCTGACATTTGATAATGCTCTTTTGCTTTCGAATGTCTGTTTTGTGTTCAGCGCTAATTTATTGATAATAAATCGCTTGTGAGGCTATTTTGCTTTCCATACTTCTTTTTCAGAGCTTGTAATACAAGAGCAGTTTATAGGCCCAGCAGAGAATGGGCTTTCAATATGAAATAGTCATTGAATTTTAGCAAATTGCAGACCGTTCCATGACCGATTTTAGTCTTATTAGAACCGTTAAAAAATTAAATGAATATGTCTCAGAAACCGATATCCGATTTTATTGAAAAGCATTACCTCCATTTTAACGCTGCCAGTTTGGTAGATGCCGCCAAAGGTTATAATAAACACTTGGCCGAAGGCGGAAAAATGATGGTGACACTTGCAGGCGCAATGAGTACTGCGGAATTAGGTAAATCGTTTGCTGAAATGATTCGTCAAGATAAGGTGGCCATTATTTCATGTACGGGTGCCAATCTGGAAGAAGACATTATGAACCTTGTAGCGCACTCGCATTACAAAAGGGTTCCGAATTACAGAGATTTAACCCCACAAGATGAGTGGGACTTATTAGAGCAAGGCCTGAACCGTGTTACCGACACCTGTATTCCAGAAGAAGAAGCATTTAGACGTTTACAGTCTAAAATCTTTAAGCAATGGAAAGGTGCCGAAGAAGCAGGAGAGAGGTTTTTACCACATGAGTACATGTACAAAATGTTGCTTTCTGGCGACTTAGAGCAATTTTACGAAATCGATCCAGCCAACAGTTGGATGTTAGCAGCAGCCCAAAAGAACATTCCAATCATTGTTCCAGGTTGGGAAGATTCTACCATGGGAAATATTTTTGCTTCCTACTGCATTAAAGGTGAATTGCAGCCTTCAACCATGAAATCGGGTATTGAATACATGACATTCTTGGCCGATTGGTACGTGAAAAACTCAGAAGGAAAAGGAGTGGGCTTCTTCCAAATTGGTGGAGGTATCGCAGGCGACTTCCCAATTTGTGTAGTACCAATGCTTTACCAAGACATGGAGATGGATAAAATTCCTTTCTGGAGTTATTTCTGCCAAATTTCTGACTCTACCACGAGCTACGGTTCGTATTCTGGGGCAGTTCCGAACGAAAAAATTACTTGGGGTAAACTAGACATGGATACACCTAAGTACATCATCGAATCAGACGCTACAATTGTAGCGCCATTGGTTTTTGCTTACGTATTAGGTTGGTAATTAAAGCATTATAGACATGAGAAAGATTCGCTTAGTTGAAGTTAGATCAGAGTTAGCGGCTGGTACGCGTGGCGCTAGTTTGGGGATTGATGCCATGAAAGTGGCTAGCTTAGGTAAGCATTCCGACTTCTTTTTACGTTTTCAGCCGATCAGGGTGAAAAATGAAAACGACCTTTTATTTCAAGAGCCAAAGTTTAAAAACGCCAAATACGGAGAAGGCGTTTTTACCGTACTCAAGAGAGTTTGCGATGCGGTAAGTGATCTTCGTGCTGAAGGCTTATTTCCAATTGTGCTGGCGGGAGATCATTCTACCGCTGCGGGTACTATTGCGGGTATAAAAAAGGCTGATCCCGATAAAAGATTGGGCGCCATTTGGATTGACGCACATGCCGATTTTCATTCGCCTTATACCACACCTTCTGGCAATATGCACGGCATGCCTTTGGCCATGGCTACAGCAACCGACAATATTGAGTGCGAGCAAAACGATATTGAAGAAGAAACAGAAGCCCTTTGGGAGCGCATCAAATCTATTGGTATGCGTGGCCCCAAAATGAAACCTGAAGACATCGTTTTCATTGGTGTACGTGATACAGAACCAGAGGAAGACTATCTGATTAAAAAGCACGGCATTAAGAATTTTACTACTGCGGAAGTTACCGAAAAAGGAGTTCAGCAAGTTTCGAAAGAAGCGATGGAAATATTGAAAGACTGTGATCAGATCTATATTTCCTTTGACGTGGACAGTTTAGATACTTCCATTTCTGTAGGAACTGGCACACCCGTTCCTGAAGGACTTACAAAGGAGCAAGCATTAGAGTTAAACATCGAATTAATCAAAGATAAGCGTGTTTGTTGTTGGGAAATCGTAGAGGTTAACCCAACTTTGGACACCGAAAACAGAATGGCCAACAACGCTTTCGAAATTCTCGAAGCCACAACTGCGTCATTGATCCAGAATTTCTAGGAATGGAATTAAAAATTAAAGAAGGAATCTCGGCTGCGTTTGCAGCACTGTACAATCATACAATTTCTGCCGAAGAGATTGCTCTACAACCCACACGGAAAGACTTTGCTGGTACATATACCCTAGTCACTTTTCCTTTTGGAAGAATTTCTAAGCTAAATCCAGAGCAAACAGGGCAAGCCATTGGTGAATATTTAAAAGAAAATGTTTCCAATGTAGTGGCCGATTATAATGTGGTGAAGGGCTTTTTAAACCTAGAACTTTCAGAAGGATCGCAAGTAGATTTGTTTGCTAAAATTTTCGATGGAGCAAATGTAGCTGCCTCTCCTGTTTTCAACATTGAAGATAAGAATAGAACTGTGGTGGTGGAATATTCATCACCCAACACCAATAAACCACTTCACTTAGGTCACCTGAGAAATAACTTTTTAGGCAATTCAGTATCCCGTATTTTGAAGGCCAATGGTAACAAAGTCGTGAAAGTGCAGATCATCAACGATCGCGGTATTCACATTTGTAAGTCAATGGTGGCTTGGCTCAAGTTTGGCGAAGGCGAAACGCCAGAAACTGCGGGGATCAAAGGCGACCACTTGGTAGGAAAATACTATGTGGCTTTTGACAAAGCTTACAAAGAAGAAATTGCAACTCTTGTTGCCGATGGAATAGAAAAAGAAGCTGCTGAAAAGCAGGCTCCGATTTTTGTTGAGGCCCAAGAAATGCTTTTGAAGTGGGAGGCCAAAGATCCTGAAGTTTATGCCCTTTGGGAAAAAATGAACGGTTGGGTGTACGCTGGTTTTGAAGATACATATCAGCGCATGGGCGTTGATTTCGATCAACTTTATTACGAAAGTGAAACCTATCTCATTGGCCGAGACCGTGTAATGGAAGGTCTTGAAAAAGGAGTTTTTTATTCCAAAGAGGACGGTTCTATTTGGGTAGACTTAACCGATGAAGGCTTAGATCAAAAACTATTGCTCAGAAGTGATGGTACTTCGGTATACATGACGCAAGATATTGGCACCGCCATCATGCGTTATGAAGATTACCCTGAGCTTTCTCAACTCATTTACACCGTGGGAAACGAGCAGGAATACCACTTCAAGGTGCTTTTCCTTATCTTGAAAAAATTGGGTTACAAATGGGCTGAGGCTTGTTATCACCTGTCTTACGGTATGGTTGATCTTCCTTCTGGGAAAATGAAATCACGCGAAGGAACAGTTGTAGATGCCGATGATTTGATTCAGCAAATGGCCGACACTGCCAAAAGTAGAACAGAAGAACTGGGTAAGATTGAAGGTTTTACGGAAGACCAGGCGGGTAAGCTTTATGAAACACTAGGTTTGGGGGCTATCAAGTACTTCTTGCTGAAAGTCGACCCTAAAAAGAGAATGCTTTTCAACCCTGAAGAGTCCATCGAATTCCAAGGCAACACTGGCCCTTTCATTCAATATACTTACGCGAGAATTAGTGCCATTGTGCGCAAGGCAGTGCAACTCGATATTGATATTGCTGCGATTGACTACAGCCAAATCACCGATTTGCACGACACTGAAAAGGATTTGATTTACGCGATAAGTCAGTATTCGGAAAAAGTGGCTTTGGCAGCAAATGATTACTCTCCAGCTGTAATTGCACAATATGTTTATGACATTGCAAAAGAGTACAATCGCTTTTATGCTGAAGTATCTATCTTCAGCGAAGGTGACTTAGAAAAACGAAAATTCCGTGTTGGCCTTTCAGCTTTGGCTGCTGAAACTATTAAGGTAAACATGAACTTACTGGGCATCAACGTACCAAACCGCATGTAATATGAATTTCTGTTTAAGCCTATTTTTGTTGCTGAATATCTTCAACCCAAAACCTAAAGAAATGAGTTTCTATGACTTTAAAATGAAGACCATCGAAGGGAAAGAAATTTCCATGACTGCGTTTAAAGGCAAAAAGGTGTTGGTGGTAAATGTAGCTTCTGAATGTGGCTTTACTCCGCAATACGAAGACCTTCAAAATTTACACGAGGCTTACGGAGATAAAATCGTGGTTTTGGGTTTTCCTGCAAATAACTTTGGCGGTCAAGAGCCTGGCTCGAACTTAGCAATCCAACAATTCTGCACTGCCAAATTTGGAGTTACCTTCCAAATGTTCGAAAAGATTTCAGTACTCGGCAAAGACAAAGCACCACTTTATGAGTGGTTAGAGAAAGAATCAAGCAAAGGGCCTACTTGGAATTTTAACAAATACTTAATTGATGAAAATGGGAAAGTAGTCGCATTCTTCCCTTCATCGGTAAACCCAATGGACGAGGCCATTACTGGAACTTTATAATCAAAAATGAAGCATTGGGTTAAAGCTTTTAGGCTACGTACGCTTCCATTGGCCTTGGCCAGTATAGGAATGGGCGCTTTTTTAGCAGCTTCTGCAGGGCAATTTAAGGGTGGCATTTTTGGGCTTTGTGCCTTAACCACCATTCTACTTCAAGTACTTTCAAATTTAGCCAACGATTATGGCGATTCAGTTCATGGAGCTGATGGACATAAAAGAACAGGGCCATCAAGAGCAGTTCAGTCTGGCGTTATCTCCTTGAAAGCCATGCGTAACGCCATCATCCTCTTTTCTGCCTTGTCACTTCTTTCTGGAGTTGGCTTGATTTATTTGGCCTTTGGCTGGTCACCTGAAGTATTTGGCTTCTTTTTGGGCTTGGGAGTTTTGGCCATTCTTGCTGCTATTACCTACACAGCCGGCTATAAACCTTATGGCTATATGGGCTTGGGGGATATCAGCGTATTGATCTTTTTCGGCCTTGTGGGCGTGATGGGCTCGGCCTATTTATACGAACAAGAGTTGAAGTGGGAATATCTGCTTCCTGCTATTTCTACAGGCTTGTTCTCTGTAGGGGTACTGAATGTAAATAATATCCGTGATATTGAGTCTGACAAAGAAGCTGGTAAGATTTCTATTCCAGTCCGAATTGGAAGAAAAAAAGCAGTGATCTATCATTGGTTTTTACTGGGTACTGGCTTTGCTTTAGGGCTTACTTATGTTTTAATGAACTATACCAGCTATTGGCAGTTAATCATCGTATTGGCCTTGCCTGGTTTAATTAAAAATGCCAAAGCAGTTAAGCAGCATACCGAAGCTTCAAAATTAGATCCTTTCCTAAAGCAAATGGCCTTGACCACATTGCTTTATGTTGTACTTTTTGGAGTGGGGCAATTGGTAGGCTAGTGTGCCGAAAATGAAGCTTGTTTATCCTCTAATACTTCTATATCTTTAAGTGTAATCGCAATTTCTTATGTCTACAAAAAACATGAAAATTCAACTCCAATGTATTGCATGTCAGTCCAGAGGTGATTCCCATTTTTCGAATCTAGAGGAGGAGCAATTGGAGATTTTAAGTGAGCACAAATCTTGCGTTACTTATAAAAAGAATCAAACCTTATTTTATGAAGGCACCCGTCCAATGGGTATTTTCTGTATCAATACGGGCAAGGTCAAAGTGTTTAAAATGGGTTCTAACGGAAAGGAACAGATTCTTTTCATTGCACAGAAAGGCGATTTTCTTGGCTATAGATCTTTGTTGAGTGAGGAGTTTTATGGCGCCTCTGCAACTGTATTAGAACCAGCAGCGATATGCTTCATTCCAAAAAGTGATTTTTTAAAAGTTCTTCATTCTAATCCAGAATTTTTTGGGAAGCTAATGAAAGCCGTTTGCCACGAACTAGGAGTGATGGAAACGAAGCTAGCACAGCTTTCACAAAAATCGGTAAGGGAAAGGTTAGCGGCTACAATCCTTATGCTAAAGGAAACTTACGGTATGGAAGGAGAGGGCAGCGAAGTCATCGATATTGTATTGAGTCGAGAAGATTTGGCGAATATTGTCGGTACTGCTACCGAAACCGTCATTCGATTGCTTTCCGAATTCAAGTCAGATAAAATGATTGCTTTGGAAGGAAAGAAAATCAAGGTGCTTGATGCTGATAAATTGCTTCACGAAGCCGATTTCTATGGCTAGAAAACATGACTTTTGTCATGGTTTTCGCTGATGCGTATCAACACAATCTCACCTTCGTAAATCTACCTTTGTTTCAGTGGTAAACTGAATTAAGGGTTTTGAAACAGAAAATTTTAATTGGGGCGGGAATTCAAAGTGATTTAGAGGTACTTTATCAAAGGATAAGTGGCTTCCTAAATCCGCTGAATGAGTATTTCTTTACTTTTTTGTGTGTAGATGAAAGTGCAGAAAATGAGCTGATAGAGGCAAATACACGCTCAAATGGGTCGGCACATTCTTTAAATCTATTAAAAAAAGTAGAATTCGAATTGAAAGTGGAGGGATTGAAGGTTCCTGCAAATGTAAATGCAGAAGTGTTTAAATCTGAACTGACCGAAGCAAGTCTAGCGGGTCTTTCTGGTGTTGCCGATTTGTTCATCATTGATTCTTCTATTTTCGGAAACAAGAATGGTTGGGAAGAACTAACGAGACTGATTAACAGAGTAAACTGCCCTGTTTTAGTACTGCCTAAGAATGCCAAGGTAGATCGCTTAATCATGGTGCACGAACCAGAACACCATTCACTGCAAATCGTAAAAGACTTTCTTAAAATTTTCAACCCCGATTTGGCTGAGCTTCCACTTTCAGTACTATTCAATTTTCCAGAAGACGAAGCGCAAACGGAAAATGAGAAATTCTTTGTTGACTATTTAAAAATGGCCTTCCCAAATATTGGAATGCAGCTTATGGTAGAGGAGCCTATTAACGAGTTTTTTAACGAGCTTAACTCAGATACCGACAAGGCCATGATTTTGACAGGCACTAACTTGGGAGAAGAAATATTAGCTTGCCCAAAAACAATTGCCGATTGTCGAGCAAAAAGTTCGCCTTTGTTCATCTATAAGAAGTGAATTCCGTAAGCACCATAGTGAAAAATGAAACCAAGTGCTATCACTGTGGAGAAGATTGCCTTGAAGGTAAACTGACTTTTGAAGAGCATAGCTTTTGTTGCAACGGCTGTAAAACCGTCTATGAAATCCTAAGTAGTAATGATCTCTGTGATTATTACTCCATGGAAAGCACTCCAGGGTTTACCATAAGAGACAAAGCCGAACATTCTCTCTTTGATTTTCTAGACAATGAGTCAATCAAAAGAGAAGTGCTAGATTTTGAAGGCGAAGGTTTTCAAAGAGCTACGCTGCACATCCCCAATGTGCATTGCAGTTCATGTATTTGGTTGCTGGAAAGTTTAGACCGTTTGAATCCAGCAGTTCTTGATTCCGTAATCAATTTTTCATCAAAGAAACTGACTGTTAATTATAAGTCTGATGAGATGAGCTTGCGCCAGTTGGCCGAAATGCTTGACTCGATTGGTTACGGTCCGCAGATCAACCTCAAGGATTCAGATGAATCTAAAAAACCACAGAAGACTTTCGATAAGCAGTTGCTCATCAAAATGGGGATTGCTGGTTTTTGTTTTGGTAACGTCATGTTGCTCAGTTTCCCTGACTACTTGGGCATCGCTGGGGTGGAAGAAGAATACCGAAGTTTTTTCAGGTATTTGAGTTTGGCCCTTTCCTTACCAGTAGTTTTTTACTCGGGTAGTGAATATTTCACTTCAGCCTTGAAAGGTGCGAAGCAAAAATTCGCCAATATTGATGTGCCCATTGCCATAGGTTTATTGGCCCTTTTTGTTCGAAGTAGTTATGAAGTCATTGCTGATGTTGGCCCAGGTTATTTCGATTCGCTGGTGGGCTTAGTGTTTTTTCTACTGATCGGGAAATGGTTTCAAAGTAAAACCTACGAGGCTCTTTCCTTCGAACGTGATTACCAATCTTACTTTCCGCTGGCGGTTCAAAAGAGAATTAATGACGCCTTTGCGCCAGTGCCTGTAAAGGAGTTGAAGAAAGGCGATGAAGTGCTGCTCCGAAATGGAGAAGTGCTCCCTGCCGATGCCATCTTGATTGACGATTATGCTTCAATAGATTACAGTTTTGTAACGGGAGAATCTGTGCCCGTAGCACGCAAAAAAGGTGACTATGTATATGCTGGCGGAAGACAAGTAGGTAAACAGGTCCGTTTTGTTATTCAGAAAGAAGTTTCGCAGAGTTACCTCACTCAGCTTTGGAACAATGATGCATTTGGTGAGAAGGAAGTCCATACTAAGCTGGTTGACAAAGTGAGCCGCTACTTTACGCTAGTTATACTTCTGATTGCCTTTGGTTCGGCTATTTTTTGGCAGCTGACAGACCCTAGCCAAACTTGGTTGGTGTTTACGGCTGTTCTTATAATTGCTTGCCCTTGTGCTTTAGCCCTCTCTACACCATTTACCATGGGCAGTATTATGCGTGTTTTTGGAAGAAATCATTTCTACCTGAAAAATGCAGACGTCATTGAAAAATTGAACGCCACAAACACAATTGTATTCGATAAAACGGGAACGATTACTGAAACTCAAGGTGAGGCTTTGAAGTTCTGTGGACCAGCACTTTCTGAAGCAGAAAAGGCGCTAATCCATACCGCAGTGGCCAGCAGTACGCATCCGTTGAGCAGATGGATAAAGCAGTTTACGGAAGCCAAAGGTTTTGATTATAACATAGAGTCTTTTGAAGAAATTGAAGGCAAAGGTTTTGTGTCTGTGGTCAGTGGTTTGACGGTAAAGGTAGGTTCTGCCAAATTTTTAGGAGTGGAGAAAAGCACTCAAAACAATGCCACTCAAGTGCATGTCAGCATTGGTGATGACTATAAAGGTTATTTCAGCTTCGAGGCTACTTATAGAAAAGGCCTAAGTGCTTTGCTAGATGCGTTAAAAAACAAATTCAAGTTTCAGGTGCTTTCTGGCGACAACGATAAAGAAGCCGAACGCTTAAAGTCGATGTTCCCAACAGGTTCGACCTTACGCTTTAACCAAAGTCCCGAAGACAAACTCAAGGCCATTAAAGAAATTCAAGCAAAGGGCAATGATGTTATTATGTTGGGCGATGGCTTAAATGATGCAGGAGCATTACAGCAAAGTAAAGTGGGTATTGCCATTACCGAAGATGTATCACTCTTTTCACCCGCTAGCGATGCTATTTTAAAAGCATCAAACCTGATGGATTTACACAAGTTTATTCAACTGGCGCATGAAGGCAGGAATGTCATTTTAGCTAGTTTCATCTTGTCTTTACTCTATAATGGCATTGGGCTAAGTTTTGCTGTCGCTGGAGAGTTAACACCTCTCGTTGCGGCCATTCTTATGCCACTAAGTAGTATTTCCATAGTGGTTTTTACTACTGTTTCTATTAATCTGATTTCTAAAAAAATAAAACTCAAATAAATATGTCGGTCATTCTCATTCTCATATTGGTCAGTTTGGTTGTCGCAATTGCGTTTTTAACTGCTTTTTTCTGGGCGGTCAAATCTGGGCAGTTCGATGATACTTATTCACCTTCGGTGAGAATGTTATTTGAAGACCGCGTCAAAAAAGAAAAGGAGGCCAAAGATGATTGATTTAGTGAAGAAATATGATGTGCCAGTTCCAAGATACACCAGTTACCCAACAGTGCCGGCTTGGGATGTAAATGCTTTTCAACTTGAGGAATATAAAGGAAGGCTTAAGGCTTCTTTTCAACAAACAAAGGAAGAGGGGATAAGCCTTTATCTTCACTTGCCTTATTGCGAATCACTCTGTACTTACTGTGGTTGCAATACACGTATTACTATTAATCATAAGGTGGAATTACCTTATATTGAATCTTTACTCAAAGAATGGAAGTTATATTTAGCGCTTTTTGGTAAGAAGCCTGTGGTACGAGAAATTCATTTAGGCGGAGGCACTCCAACGTTTTTCTCTCCTGAAAACTTGAGGTATTTAATGGAGTCTATCCTCGACTCCATAGATGTACATCCCGATTATCAATTCAGTTTTGAGGGCCACCCAAACAATACGACTTACGAACATTTAGTAGCGCTTTACGATGTAGGTTTTACCCGCGTGAGTTATGGCGTTCAGGATGTTGACTTTAAAGTACAAAAGGCCATTAATAGACTTCAGCCTTTAGAAAACATAGAAAAGGTAACTAAAGCGGCCAGAGAAATCGGTTACACTTCAGTGAATTTCGACCTGATTTATGGTTTGCCTTTTCAAACCATTTATGGCATCAAGCAAACCATGGATGTGGTCAAGCGCTTTAAGCCCGACCGCATTGCGTTTTATAGTTATGCGCATGTGCCTTGGGTAAAGCCTGGTCAGAGGGCTTATTCTGAAGAGCACATTCCTGAGGGTGAAGAAAAACACAAACTGAATATGCTTGGTCAAGCATTATTGATCGATATGGGCTATGAGTCTATTGGAATGGATCATTTTGCTTTGCCTGAAGATCCGCTTTGTGAAGCCAGAAGTAAAGGAAGACTGCACCGTAATTTCATGGGCTACACCGAATCCAGAACCAATTTTATGATTGGGCTAGGAGTGTCTTCTATTTCAGATATTGGAGTAGCGTATGCTCAAAATGCAAAGTCGGTAGAAGGTTACCGAGCTAAAGTTGAAGCCGGTGAATTTCCAATATTCAAAGGCCACTTGATGACCGTTCCTGAAATGGAAGCCAAGCAACTCATTCTTGATATTGCTTGCAGTGCCCGGATTCAAATGCGTGATGTGCTTGAACTCAATTCTGAGAAATATACAGCTTTCAACCAAATGGTGGAGGAGGGTTTAATAGAGAAGTTCTGTCTTAACTATCAAGTAACCAGCAAAGGCATGATGTTCCTCAGAAATATCTGTGCCCTTTTCGATGCCTATTACGAACCAGAAAACGGAAGTAAATTGTTTAGTCGGGCGGTGTGATTTTGACACATTACTAGGCTTATGGTTCGTATTTAGCTGCATTTAATAATTACTGACACTGCTGATTCGGAGTTTTCCCCCTTTTTGGAAAAGGGGGATGGGGGATTGGTTTGAGCAACATCTAGACTGTGCAATCGCCTTTAGTATTCGAGGCTATGGTGAAGGTTTTTTATTAGATTTATGGATAAATCGATTGAAGATCCATGATTGAAAATAACGCTACCCAAACGTTTTTGCTCAAACATTTACTGATTATCATAGGTGTTTTTCTTTTAGTTTTTGGTAGCGTGATTTTCTTCTTCCCGCAAGAAAAGGTTATTAGTGAAACAGAATATCAGCTCACAGATGGGTTAGATAGCATCATTTTTTGCGCTATTGGAGTTATGCTAATTTTGGTGAATCTGCTTTACTATCGAATGATCAAAAATGTCTCTATATCTCAAGGCCAAATTATAATCCATGAAAAGGAAGAAGATAGGATTTATAAATGGACAGAAGTGGAGGAATTAGGGAGGGTGCGATTTTTTGCTCCTCCTATTTATAAAGTTAGGCTGAAGTCATTAGGAGAGAGGGTATTCTTTGTGTCAGAATCCTCGCAGGGGAAGTACGTAAAAATCGACTCGCCATTCTTCTCTTTCGTGATTGATTCTAGCGAAATGGGTAAAGAAATAAAGAAAATTAAATCGCAATATCAGATCTAGCCCTAATAACTCTTCCCTAATAACCAATTCCTAAACTTCTAGATTCTTATGCTTACTCTTCCCCATCCAACCCAAATGGGTATGGTCAAAGCTGTCGAAGTATTTTAATCCGTAGCCTAGCATTCTATCGAAGCAAGAATGCGCCATAAAGATCAATCCGATAAGAATGAGCAATTCATTGGAGAGCAGGTAGCCAATAATCATTAATAGCGAAATTAAACCTTTATGATGGGCAGCATTGTAAGCAATAGTAGCCACTTTTTTATTTACTATAATGGCCAGAAATGCTAAATCCGGGGCAAAAAATAAGCTAGCAAAGAGCACCCATCCACCTTCGTAAAACTCAAAATAGACCAGGCAAACGATCAATAAAAGCCCGATTTCTTCGAGCTTAAGTGCGGTTCTCATATTCGTGGTTTTCATAATGACGGATAAGGTACAAAGAGTTTTAGACACTCAAAACGGTTGCTAGGCCTAAGTAAATGATTGTAAGCCATGATGTTAAATTCAGAGGTGCTAGTATCAATTCGAGCAAAGGTTAATCTCCAAATTCAAAAACCTGATTTATATCATCTTTTTGGCTAATGCCTGTCAGGTTGAAACGAAGCTGTTGAATCTACCTTGCAAAGGTTTAGGAATAACTACGCCTTTTAAATTATGGAACTACAGCAATTCAAGTACGACAACAAAATTGTCAAATACTTCGTCATCGCCACGGTCACTTTTGGACTGATAGGAATGTTGGTGGGTATTTTAATGGCCACCCAGCTTTTTTTACCCGAAGCTAATTTAGGTCTTCAATTCACTACTTTCGGTCGTATCCGTCCGCTACACACCAATGCAGTAATTTTTGCATTTGTGGGTAACGCCATGTTTGCGGGGGTGTATTATTCTATGCAGCGTTTGCTAAAAGCGCGCATGTTCAGCGATATGCTAAGTTGGATTCACTTCTGGGGCTGGCAGCTCATTATTTTAGCAGCCGTGATTACCCTGCCTTTGGGGATGAACACCTCGAAGGAATATGCTGAGCTGGAATGGCCAATTGATATTGCGATTACAATTATTTGGGTGGTGTTTGGTATTAACATGATTGGTACGATTCTGAAAAGACGAGAACGCCACATGTATGTAGCCATTTGGTTCTACATTGCCACATTTGTTACAGTAGCAGTTTTGCACGTAGTGAACTCATTTGAGATTCCGGTAACCATGTTCAAAAGTTACTCCTGGTATGCTGGTGTACAAGATGCGTTAGTGCAATGGTGGTATGGACACAATGCAGTAGCATTCTTCCTGACCACGCCTTTCTTGGGTATTATGTACTACTTCTTACCTAAGGCAGCCAACAGGCCAGTTTATTCCTATAAGCTTTCAATTATTCACTTCTGGTCGCTGATTTTCATCTACATCTGGGCTGGGCCTCACCACCTTTTGTACACTTCTTTGCCTAACTGGGCACAATCTTTAGGAACTGTATTTTCAATCATGTTGATCGCCCCTTCTTGGGGTGGTATGCTCAACGGACTTTTAACATTAAGAGGTGCTTGGGACAGGGTTCGTGAAGATCCAGTTTTGAAATTTATGGTGGTAGCCGTTACTGCGTACGGTATGGCCACACTTGAAGGGCCATTACTTTCGATTAAAAATGTAAATGCCATTGCCCACTTTACTGACTGGATTATTGCTCACGTTCATGTGGGTGGTTTAGGTTGGAATGGATTCTTGATCTTCGGTATGCTCTACTGGATGATCCCAAGAATGTGGGGAACAAAACTATACTCTACGAAATTGGCCAATGTCCACTTCTGGATTGGTACGCTAGGGATTCTAGTATATGCATTACCGCTTTACACTGCCGGTGTGGTGCAGAGTTTAATGTGGAAAAGCTTTAATGCTGAGGGCTTTTTAGAATACCCTAACTTCTTAGAAACAGTAACTCAAATTGTGCCAATGTACATGATGAGAGCTGTTGGTGGGGTGCTCTACTTAGCGGGTGCCATTATGATGGCTTACAACTTGGTGAAAACCGCCAAGCAAGGAAGCTTTAAGGCGGAGGAAGCCGCAGAGGCTCCAGCATTGGAGAAAAAGAAAATTGTAGGAGGTCACTGGCATGCTGTATTGGAAAGAAAACCACTAATTTTCACTGTCCTTACTTTAGTGGCCATTGTCATTGGTGGGGTGGTAGAAATGGTACCTACTTTCTTGATCAAGTCTAATATTCCAACCATTGCAAGTGTACAACCTTACACACCTTTGGAGCTTCATGGAAGAGATTTATACATAAAAGAGGGCTGTAACAACTGCCATACGCAAATGGTAAGGCCGTTTAGGTCGGAAACTGAGCGCTATGGAGAATACTCCAAAGCAGGTGAATTTGTATATGATCACCCATTCCTTTGGGGATCGAAACGTACAGGGCCAGATTTACATAGGGTAGGCGGCAAATACAATAATGTATGGCACTTCAACCACATGCTTGATCCTACTTCAACCTCACCGGGTTCTATTATGCCGCCTTATGCTTGGATGTTTACTCAATCCATAGATTTGGACGAAACCGCAGGTAAAATTAAAGCGCTCAGAACCGTGGGAGTTCCATATGCTGAAGGTTATGAGGCAACGGCCAACGATGATTTGATGAAACAGGCCAAGGAAATAACCGCTGATTTAGCGGCCAGCGATATCGAAATTTCTGAACAAGCTGAAATTGTTGCTCTGATTGCTTACCTGCAAAGGTTGGGTACAGATATTAAAGTGAAGTCAAACGATCAAAAACCTTAAATCATGTTCAAGCACTATTTTGAAAAGATTCATAATGTAGAGGTTTGGCCGATCATTTCGCTTACCATCTTCTTTGTATTCTTTGTTGGCCTAATGGTTTATGTATGGCGAATGAAGAAAGACTATGTGGAGGAAATGAGTGACATTCCTCTTACTGATGACGCAACAATTATCTCATCTGATTTTAAAAATGAAAACCACTAAGCTCATGGAAAGGATAAAATCAATACTAAAAAACCTGAGTTCGAAATACTTATTGTTGCCATTACTGTTACTTACAACACCAATGGCGGCTCAAACTGAGAGTCCTTCTGGGGTTTCTCCAACTACGGCCTTTTATGTGGTGGTTGTTTTACTGATTATCGTTGCGATTTTGGTAATGCTTTTAGCCGTGAGTTTACTGTCGCTGCTTAAAGCTGTTGTTAGAACGGAAATGTCGACAGAAAAGAAAGCCAGCTTAGAAAAGGAACCAAGCTGGTTATCTAAAACTTGGGACAAGTGGAATGCACTTAAGCCTATGGAAGAAGAGCAAGATATTATGCTCGACCATGATTACGATGGGATTAAGGAGCTTGATAATCACCTGCCACCTTGGTGGAAGGCCCTATTCTACTTGTCAGTTGTCTATGCTGTGATTTACC
Source organism: Roseivirga echinicomitans (assembly GCF_001592935.1). GTDB lineage: Bacteria > Bacteroidota > Bacteroidia > Cytophagales > Cyclobacteriaceae > Roseivirga > Roseivirga echinicomitans. The sequence goes on along the minus strand of NZ_LRDB01000023.1, from coordinate 111,424 downwards.
TAATGGTCTTCCATGTATTCAAAACTTCACCTTTACAGGAAGAGGAGTATGAGATTGAGATGGCTTTGGCTTTGGCGGCCAAGAATGATATTGAACAAACCATTGTAGTGGATTTTGATGAAAGCAATGTGCCATTCAATGATGACGCTGAGGCATTAGCTGATGGGAAGAAGTTTTTCGAAGCACAGTGCGGTATGTGTCACAAAGCAGATGGTGGTGGTTTGGCTGGCCCTAACCTTACCGATGACTACTGGAGACATGGCGGAAGCATGACCAATATTTACAATGTAATTAAAAATGGTGTGCCGAGTACAGCCATGATCGCATGGGAAAGCAGACTCAATCCAATCCGTTTACAAAATGTGGCTTCTTATGTGAAGAGCCTAAGAGGAACCAATCCTGCAGGAGCATTACCTCCAGATGGTGAATTGTATGTAGAGGAAGAAAATAACCAAGAATAACTGGAAAGTGCACTGATTAATTAAAGAGGGTTGAAATGAAGGAGCTGTACGAATATGACGAAGAATACCGCGACAGTATAGCCACGGTAGATGCACAAGGAAAACGAATTTGGATATATCCAAAAAAGCCAAAAGGTAAGTTTTTCAATGCCCGTAAGATTGTTTCGGTAACCTTACTTACCATTCTTTTTGCTGGCCCGTTCATTAAAATCAACGGTCAGCCCTTTTTAATGATGAATATTTTCGAACGGAAGTTCGTGATCTTGGGGACAGTCTTTTGGCCCCAAGACTTTTTTATTTTCGCCCTAGGGCTGATTACTTTCTTCGTTTTCATCATTCTTTTTACCGTTGTTTTTGGTCGGGTATGGTGTGGTTGGGCTTGTCCGCAAACGCTCTTTATGGAAATGGTTTTCCGTAGAATTGAGTATTGGATCGAAGGCGATGCCAACCAGCAACGTAAACTGGCTAAAATGCCTTGGAATGGCGAGAAGATCAAAAAACGACTATTGAAGCATAGCATTTTTGTGGTCATCGCTGTACTAATAGGGCATACTGCCATGGCCTATTTAATTGGTATTGAAAAGGTGCAGGAAATTGTGAGTCAGCCACCCACCGAAAACTTAGCTGGCTTTTTTGGTTTGATCGCCTTTAGCGCAGTTTTTTATGGTGTGTTTGCTTACCTGAGAGAACAAGCTTGTATTGCCATTTGTCCTTACGGAAGACTTCAAGGTGTACTTTTGGTACGCGATTCCATGGCTGTTATGTACGATTGGATCAGAGGCGAGCCACGTGGTAAAATGAAGAAATCGGAAGTTCAAGCCGATAAAGGCGACTGTATTGACTGTAAACTTTGCGTTCACGTTTGTCCAACAGGAATCGATATCAGAAATGGTACGCAACTGGAATGTGTAAACTGCACTGCTTGTATTGATGCTTGTGACGATGTGATGACTAAAATCGATAAGCCAACGGGCTTGATTCGTATTGCATCGCACAGTTCCATTGCTGATGGAAAGAAAAAGATTTTCACGCCAAGAGTGGCGGGTTATACAGGCGTTTTGATAGTACTTATCTCTTTATTAACCATTTTTGTTTCTAGCAGATCAGATATTCAAGCCACCATTTTAAGGACACCTGGAATGCTTTACCAGAAGGTAGAGAATGATCAAATTCAGAACGTTTATAGCATCCAGCTGATCAATAAAACGGTAGAGGATATGAATGTACACCTTCGCTTGATTGATCACGAAAGTGGGGTAATAGAAGTAGTAGGAGGCAACGAAATTAAGCTTTTAAGTTCTGGAAAAGCAGATGCTGTGTTTACTGTGCGATTGCCTGAATCAGAAATGGAAGGGAATAAGAATAGCATTACTGTGGGGATTTTTCAGGGTGATGTTTTGATTGATAAAATGAAGACCAATTTCTTGGGGCCAATAAGATTTAAATAATGAATTGGGGAACAAAAATAGTAATCAGTTTTGTGTGTTTCGTAGGGCTACTGGTGACCTTGGTTTACGTAAGTGTAAGTACCGATTTCTATTTGGTGTCTGATAACTACTATGAGCAAGAGCTTGCTTATGAGGATCAGATTCAACGCATGAAAAATGTGAATAGCTTGGCTGAAAAGCCTGACTTTAAATTACTTAGAAACGAAGGGAAAGCAGAGTTGAGGTTTCCTGTTTCGGTAATGCAAGCCATGGAAGAGGGGAGTATCTCTTTTTTCCGTTCAGCTGACGCTCGTTTAGATAAAGAATTTGATTTGGTCTTTGACGAAAGTGGGGTTCAGGTTTTCGATACGAAAAAACTTGCTTCTGGCGCATGGAAGGTGAAAATTGAGTGGAAGTCAAAAGGCACAGAATATTACCAAGAGCTTAATATCGTAATCTAATGTTGCTTTTAGGAACAGCGCTGGCATTTGGGTTTTTTGGTAGCCTGCACTGTTTAGGCATGTGCGCACCCATCGCTTGGGCAGTTCCTCAGAACGAAAAAAAGAAAAAGGTTTGGGTAGCCAACCGCTTGGCCTATAACAGCGGACGCATGATTACTTATAGTTTTTTAGGTGCCATTGCCGGCCTTTTTGGCGAAATGCTTTCGATGGCTGGAGTGCAACAAGGCTTATCTGTTTTGGCTGGCGCAACAATCATCATTGGAGCCTTACTCCTGAACGGGAAATTATCTGGCAATATTAGAATCAAACCCCTTCAAAGGCTTTTTTTAAGCATTAAGGTGCGAATAGGAGGCTTGCTTAAAACTAGTAATTTCAAGTCGAACCTTAGCTTGGGTTTATTGAATGGTCTTTTGCCTTGTGGTTTGGTGTATATGGCTTTAGTGGCAGCCATTTCAATGGGTACTTTTTATGGAGGAGCCGCCTATATGGCCCTGTTCGGCTTGGGTACTTTTCCCATGATGCTCGGAGCGGCTTATCTGGGCTTTTCTTTCAAAAGTAATTTTACTGCAACGTGGCTCAAGTTTGTGCCGAAGTTGCTTGTATTGGTGGGTTTAATCCTTATCCTTCGCGGACTGAATTTGGGCATTCCTTACGCAAGCCCAAAGCTGAATAGCGACATGCCAGAAATGGTCTGTGACTAAGACCAATTTCAATTCATATACTTTCTGATAATATTAAGCAGACTGTCTTTAGGTACGTTTCGGCCAATGTTCTGCTTCATTACTTCAATCATTTCTTGGGTCATTGTAGGGCGAAACCCCATTCGAAAGGCAAGTCTATGGATTAAGTCAATTTCGCTTTGGTCTACATCTTGATCGAATTTCATTAAGAATAGTAAGTCGTAAAGAATCTCTATTCTTGCATGTTCCGTTTTAGGAATAACCAGCGTAAGGTCTTGAGGTTTTTTGTCTATTTCTTGAACCTCTTCAGGAGTCATTCCTAGCCGTTCAGCTACCATATTAATGAACAAAGCTTCAAGCGGACTGTCTTCATTATCCGCTTCTGCTAGCATTAAAAGCATAAACAGGTGGCTCTTTCTTTTATGTAGTTCGCGGTCTTCAGTGTTCATCCTTTGTTTTTTTCCGGAAGATAAAGAATGGAGCACTGAACCGAAACTGAATATTAAGATAAAGGCAGTTCGCACTGAGATTTTCAAATCACCAAATCAACTCATTTTCAAATTACCTACTCACTTCTGAGTGATTCTGAAGGGTTGGCTTGAGCCACACGCCAAGTTTGGACAATCATAACAAACACGACTAAGCTCCCCAGTAGTAGAATGCCCTGAACCAATACAAGTCCTTCATAATCGGGCTTTAAGACAAAAGAGGTCCAGAATGTATTTTGCAAAAAGAGATAGGCTAATGGGGTGCCAATTAATGCGGCAATGACTAAAGTGGTCAAAGTGCCTTTTAACAATAGTAAAATGATGCTTTTAGCTCTGGCGCCAAGCACTTTTCTTATACCAATTTCTTTGGTTCGGGTTTCGGCATTGTAGAGTGCAATTCCCAATTGACCCAAGAGCGAGATGGAAATAATGATAATAGACAGAAACTGGAATACCTTAACGATTTGGTTTACATCGTTATAGCTGTCTTCAATTGAGTCATTGACAAAAATAGGAGTAAAAGCCTGTTCACTGTCCACTTCCTTCGTGGCTTTTTCAAGTTGATTTAATGTAACTGCCATATTTTGACTTTCTATTTTAATGGCGAGCGATCTTCTGTATAAGTCTATTTTCTCATGTGCAACGATGATTGGTTTCATTTTAGGGGCATCGAGACGATCGAAGACAAAATCTTCCATAATGCCAATAATTTGATACCGGACAACATTTGTTTGGAATGATAGCGTGTGACCAAGTGCGCTGTCTAATGGAATATTGAGGTCAGACAATAGCTTCTTGTTTACCCAAACCTCTGTGAGTGTTGAGTCGGACGATAATCTTTTAAAATCATGGCCTGCAAATAATCTGGGTTTAAAAACCTTGTTGAAATCGGTGTCTACCACAGAAAAATTAACAAACACACTGTCAGTACTGTTCGGTCGTTTTAACATGGTCATTCCCATTGTGCCTACACCAGGTAGGGACGAAACTGCAGAAACACCCACGACTCCAGAGACTTGCTCAAATCTGGATTTCAATAGTTGCCTGTTTTTAGGTTCGACTTCTACGCTGACTACTCCATCCTTGCTGAAATTCCAGTTGTTTTGCACAATGGAATGGTAGATATCCGAACCGGCAGTAACAACCATAATGCAGAACATAGAAATGGTGAGTTGTAACACCACCAAGCCTTTTCGAATGTTCATGAGCGACATGGTTTTACTTTTGATATTTGATCGAAAAGCATTCAGAGGAGAAATTCGGGCAAAATAAAGTGCAGGAAAAAGGCCAGCTACCAAGCCAACTATTATAGAAAAAACTAAAAAGACCAAAAGAAGAGGTAGGGTAGTGTTGGAGTTGAATAATAAATTACTAGTATCCATTAGGGCAACAAATTCGGGTACGAAAAACTGATAAAGTAAGAATCCTACTAATGTTGCCGCCACGGAGAATACAATCGTTTCGACTAAAATTTGACCCACAATTTGAGCTTTTGTGCTCCCAGCTACCTTTCTAATGCCTATTTCTTTGGTGCGTTGAATTGCCCTAGCAATTGATAGGTTGGTGTAATTAAAGCTTGCCAATAAGAGCAGGATTGCAATGAGACTTACTAGTAAGTACAAAATTTCTCGAGGGACATTAACCCCCACAGGACTAATCAGATTGTCACCAAACATGATCTTACTAATATTTTGACTGCGATAATCAAAAATAGACGCTTTGCCGTTTCTAAGGAGATTGACTTCTTTTGAAACCATCTTTAATTTGTTATCAAACTGCTCTTGGCTTACCCCTTCAATCGTTCTAAAATATGTATAGCCTTGATAGTAGTTGTTCCAGCTTTCTATGTAGTCAAAGCCTTCTGTTTCTGCTGAAAAGGAGCTTTTAGGCTTACTAGAGATGAGATCGAAATTTAAATGAGAAATGCCTCTGGGACTTTCGATTACGGCATTAACGATTAGCCCTGAGCCAAGAATTTTACCAATAGGGTTTTCATCTGGAAAGAAACGCTCTGCTAAGTCATCGGTAATAATGCAACCCGATTGATCTTGTAATGAGGTTTCTGGGTTACCTGCGACAGTTTTAAATTGAAAGACCTCAAAAAAGTACTCGTCTGCTACTAGGTTTTTTAGACTTACGGAATTTCCATTTATGGTTTCTTTGAACTGATGCAAAACACTGAACTGCGTCAATACTTCTATCTCTGGCAGATCTGCCCGAAGTTTCTCTCCTAAAGGTGCGGAGGTAGAGGCCAATGAAATAGCACCATCGTCTGTTCTTCCTATTTTCGTGATGGCCCTATACAGCCTTTCAGTATGCGGATGTTGTTTATCAACAGACAAGCCAGTGTAAATAATATTCAGCGCAAACATACTCACCGTGATGGCGGCAGCTAGGCCAAAAATGTTGATGGCACTGAATACCTTATTGCGCCACAAGTTGCGGAAGGCCAGCTTTAAATGAATTTGAAATAATGAAGCTCTGAACATGTTGACAATGATTTTAGGTTTTCTAATCACAGAAGGGCGGAGCATCTTCAGCACTTCGTTACGGTAAATGGCTTTGGCCTTTTTCTCCCCTAAGGTTTTTAGGTTGAAGTTGAATTCTTCTTCTAGATCGCCCTGAAGCTCTTGATAAAGAGCAGGCTTGCAGAAGGCTTTAAAAAGCCGGGTATATAATTTTGGAGGAATGATACACATGTCTATAAAGGTTTATTGTAGACGAAAAGCTGGCACCTGACTCCATAATTGGTCGCGGACTTCTTTGGCCTCCTGCAAAGCAGCTAAGCCCTTATTGCTTACCTCATAATAGCGTTTTGGCCTGCCGCCTCTGTCTTCGTTGCCTTGGCCTTGTTTCGAAGTCAAAAGCCCTTTTTCTTCCAAGCGAGAGAGGGCAGTGTGTAAAGCACCTCTACTAATATTTCTCTTTCCCTGTTCGTTGATTTCGCGCTTGATGCTTACTCCGTAGGCGTCATCTTTTAAAACCAAAATGGTGAGTAAAGCTATTTCTTCAAATTCACCTAAATTTGTTCCTTTCATAGCATGTTCTAAAATGTAGACCAATGTATGAAATAAATTAGAGTTCTAAAATGAAGACATGGAATTTAATTTGAAGATGGGTTGATTTGAGAATTTGGTGATTGAGAAAACTATCATCAAATCATCAAATTCCCTTATTTCAAATTGGCTATTCGCTTCTTAATGATTCTGAAGGGTTGGCTTTGGCTGCCTTAATGGCTTGAGAACTAATGGTCAAGAGCGCTGTTGTGATGACCAAAATGGCACCACTACCTAATTCCCAAAAACCAATATTAATGGTGTATTCCATGTTTTGGGCAATGGTGTTTTTAAACAAATAATAGCTAGTAGGTATGGCAACAGCCGCTGATACGATGAAAATAATGACGAAATTCTTTGAAAGAAGACTTACTAAACTTTGAACTGAGGCGCCAAGTACCTTTCGGATGGTCAACTCTTTTAATCTAGCTTCTGCGGTGTACACTGCCATACCTAAAAGGCCGAGTATGGAAATTGAAATAGCGACAATAGATAGTAGGCCATAGGTTTTCATTGAAGAGGAAAGGTCTTTGTAAGTTCGTTCAATATCTTCATCAAAGAAGGAGGCTTGAAGATCATGATTGCTGTCTATTGAGTTCCAAGCATTGGCAATCTTAGCCATTGTTGAATTCATGTCTTTCGACCGAATTTTTAGATTTGTATAATTCAAATAACCTTCGCTTTGAATAAATGCAAAGGGTTGAATGTCATTGTAGATTGTGCCATAGTGAAAATCTTCGATGACCCCCACTATCTCTCTATTTTCATTATAGTAATCCACTATTTGTCCGATAGCATCTATTGGGCTTCCTAATTCAAACTGTTTAAGAAATGCCTCATTCACAATCATCTGTTTTTTCTGCAAGTCATCATTTATTGGGCCTCCGGCTAATATTTCATGCTTCAGGTTTTGAATATAGTCTTCGTTTATTCTGATGCTATATACTACCACCGAGTCGGCTTTGCTTTCTATTTTTGCATGATCTGAATTTGTGCTTCCGGTGCTAGGCATAAATGCTGAGCCAGAGATGCCTTCTATTTCTGGTATTTGAATGAATGCTGACTTTACGATATCGAAGTCATTTCCTTGAAGCTCAACATTGAGAATAGCTTCAGTTTCATAGCCCAAATCGAAGTTGAGTGCAAACTGATATTGTTTGTAAGTGAGCGTTACCAAAATGGCAAAGCCCATAGAAAGAACAAACTGGATACCAATGAGTATCTTTCGGATATTGATTCCTTCCGAGACCTTCATATTGGCTATGCCCTTCATAATACTTATGGGTTTGAAGTTGGTCATAACCAGTGCAGGGATACATCCGGCAAGAAAGCCAATAAGTACCGTGAAAAGAAAGAAGTAGAAGTAAGTGCTGGTAGTTAATTCTAAAGTAGTTGTTCTTGATATGTAGAAATCAAGTGATAAGAACTCAGGCCTAATTAACCTGAAAAGGAAAAAGGCTAAAATGAGAGATATCAAGGAAACTAAAATGCTTTCAGTAATGAATTGAGTAAAGATTTGACCTTGCTTAGCACCGACCACTTTTCTAACACCAATTTCTTTAGCACGTTTCAATGAACGGGCAATTGATAGGTTGGCATAGTTAAAGCAAGCCGAGAAAATCACGATAAGTGCTAAAATAATCATTGCGCTTAGCCTTTGATTAGGCATTACGGTGCCAACCTCATTCCAACGGTCTTCCCCAGGGAAAATATCTGACATCCGTTCTATGCGTAACTTGGCATTAAGGGATTGCGATTTGGCATTTTCTTCCTTAGCTATTTGGTCAATTGAGGCCTGAATTTGCTCAAGATTGCGATTCTCGGAAACAAGTAAGTAGGCATAACTGCTCCACATACTATTCCAGTCGGTCAGTACAGAATTTCTGGTTTCCGAGGCAAGCGTGCTTTGAGCACCTAATACATCAAATCGTAAATGGGAGTTTCTTGGTGGGTCTTTTACTACTGCTGTAATCGTATAAGGCGTTTTTCTTCTCAGGAGAGTTTTACCTAATACATCAGTGCTGTTGAACATCTTTATGGCTGTAGATTCTGTCAGAACAAGGCTATAAGGTTCAGTCAAGGCAGTTTCTGGATTTCCTTGCACCATGGGGAAAGTAAATACTTCAAAGAATTCCTTGCTGGCAAAGTAACCCTCAATACTGTAAGTCTCATTCTCGGTTTTTAAGTCACCGTAAAAACCCTTGAAGAAGGAGGCTACTTTTTCAATTCCAGGAACCTGCTCTCGTATTTTTTGCGCGGCCAATAGAGAAGTGCTGGCGTAAGGAACAGACAATTCACCATCGGGTTTGATAACGATATTGTTTACTCGGTATATTCTATCCTTGTTCTTATGGAACTCATCAAATGAGTAGATTTCGGTTACGAAAACAATGGCTAACAAGGCTACGGCCATACTCATGGCTAAGCCTAAAATATTAATGGCAGAGAAAAGACGGTTGCGAGAAAGGTTTCTGAAGGCAACCAGCGTGTAATTTTTAAACATAGCGGTGTTGTTTTGATAATTGAACAGTCTGACCTTTTTTATGACCGAGGGACGAAGAAGTCCCAATACTTCTATAGTATATTTTCTTTTGGCTTTTTTTAGGCCATAGATTTCTGTGTTCTTGAGAAAATTCTCTTCTAAATCACCTGCTAGCTCTTCATGAAAATCGCTGTGACAAAACCAACGAAGTAGTCGTGAAGCAAATGCAGGTGGAGCAATATGGGGGTTAAGCTTACTCACTTCTCAATGATTCTGAAGGGTTGGCTTTGGCGGTTTGCCAAGTTTGAAAGATAACAATGGCTAAAACGATGGACCAAAATGTAGTCAACGTTAGAATAATATGCATTTCTGAAATATCAAGATGTATAGTGAAACTTGGGAAGATAAGCTCTTGATAGATCAAATAGATTAAAGGAACAGAGATAATGGCTGAAATAGCCAAAGCCTTCACAGACCCCTTCGAAATTAGTTTTGCTATAGAGTGAAACTGTGCTCCTAGTACTCTTCTGATCCCAATTTCTTTTACCCTGCTTTCTGCACTGTAAAGTGCCATTCCGAATTGTCCTAAAATAGCAATAATGATGACCGTTATGCCCGCCAGTTTTAGCATGTTCATAAAATTGAAAAACACATCATAGCTTTTTTCAAGTCGGTCATCCACAAAAATGGGGTCAAAGCTATTGTCCCCTGCAATAGTGTTCCAGCCCGCTTCTATTTTTTTGAGGGTTAGCGCTACGTTACTGGAAGTGAGTTTCAACGTGATTTTGTTGGTAAGTAAACTGTCTTGTTGGTTACGGATTATGAAAGGAAATGCATAAGACGAGGACATGGCTTGATAAACATAGTTGTCTAGCACTCCAATAATTTGTAGATCTTCCTGAATATCGAAATGCATAATGTGAACTATATTCCCTAGAGCACTATCTAAGGGGATATTCATGGCCTTAAGAAAACCCTCATCAACTATGATTTCGTCCTCACGACCATGAGTAAATCCAGTGCCAGTAATAAGTTTGGGATTATATACACTGTTAAAACCAACATCAGCTAATCCGTATCGAGCGGAAATGGTATCTTGATAATTACCACTTACTAAGATTCTTCTAGTCATTCCTCCAGTGCCAGGAATCATGGAGGTAGTTGTGTAGCTGTTTATTTCTGGGATTTTATCGAGTTCAGCAGTGAGTAAATCGAGGTCCACTTTTTTTGTTGGAATGGTGATAAGACCAGAAGTTTCAAAGCCTAAATCTGCCGCTAATAGCTGTTGCTTTTGGTCTGAGATCAAAACAATAAACAGAATACATAAGGTAGAAATACATAGCTGCACACCGACTAGTCCCTTTCTGATACTCGACAATGAAATTTGTTTACCAGCTTTTTTGTGGATAGCCACAAGAGGAGAGACCCTAGCAAAATGTAAGGCAGGAAGCATTCCGGCAACTAGGCCAACAATAATACTGAAGGCGATGAACCATAGTATAATCTCCAAATTAAGATCGGGCGAGTAGAGTTCTGCCAACTCTTGAATGTAACCTTCAAATTGGGTTGAAATATAGCTGTAGCTAACAAAGGCAATGGCGAGAGCGAATAGAGAAAAGATTACTGTCTCTATCAGAAACTGGAAAACGACCTGCCTTTTTGAGCTCCCTGCTATCTTTCTAATGCCTATTTCTTTTGAGCGTTGGAGCGATCTTGCTATCGATAAGTTGGTATAGTTAAAAGAGGCTAATGAAATTAGAATGATGATTGGGATGAGCAATACATACAGTGTGGTACGAGGAAACACATTTCGAAAGTCAGCCCAAAGTGTTTTGCCAAACATTATGTCACTTACAGGCTGGAGTTCCATAGTGTACGTATTACCGTCAGAAATACTGGAGGTCATTTCCTTATTCAATCCTGAGATTAAATTTTCAACATCTTCTATTTGCGCATTTGGGCTTAGCTTGAAGTAGGTATAGTAGCTTTGATCGTAGTTGCTCCATTTGTCAAGCCTATTATGAATTTCAGATTCGGACATGCTCCGTCCCATAAAACCAATATTACTCAAAAATTGAAAGGCGAAATGGGAATTACCCTCTGGCGATTGGATTACAGCCCTAACAATTCCTCCACTTTTACTTTGTTTACCGATGGCGCTTTCCTCGCCATACAGTCTTTTCGCTAGTTCGTCTGTAATAACCACCGAATGCAAATCATTGAAAAGGTCGTATGGATTTCCTTCAATAACCTTGAATTGGAAAAGGTCTAAAAACTCTCTGTCTATAGGGTATCCGTTTGCCGAAATAGTTTCCCCTTTGACCTCAAATGATCCAAACATGTTCTCCATAAATGTGGAAGACTTTTCTATTTGGGGAATCCCATCCAACTTCCATTTTAAGGCAAATGAAGAAGTTGCCCAATGCATGGAGGTTTTTGGGCCTTCTACCTTAGTGGTTATGCGGTAAAGCCTATCTGCATCAGGGTATTTGTCATATTGAAAACCTGTGTAAATCATATTTACACAGAAGAGGCAAATAGTGAGCGCGGCTCCTAAACCCAGAATATTAACCAAGCTGAAAACCTTGTTACGTTGAATATTCCTAAGCGTAAGAACAAAGTGAAGCTTGAATAAAGAAGTGTTGATTTTTGAGTTGAGGCCTTTTGGCTTTTTAATCACCGAAGGCCTCATCAGTTTTAGAATCTCCTTGCGGTAAATAGACTTTGCTTTTTTTAAACCTTTGGATTCTATATTGGCATAGAATTTTTCTTCCAAGTCGCCTTGCAGTTCTTCATGAAAACTCTCCTTACAGAAGAATTTTAAAAGTCGGGTCCAAAATTGAGGTGTTTTTTGGTTCATGGCTTACCCTTGAATTTTCTGTAAAGCGATTTTTGGTACACTATTCCAAAGTTCATCTCGAACTTCCTTGGCCTCGTTTAAGGAGCTTTTGCCCAAATTAGTGACTTGGTAGAAGCGCTTTCTTCTGCCACCACGCTCGGCAGTAGCACCACCATATTCCGATTGAATAAATCCTTTTTCTTCGAGCCTAGTGAAGGCGGTGTGCAGGGCTCCGCGACTTACTCCTCTACCAGTTCTTTTCTCAATTTCTTCCTGCACACTTACACCATAGGCATTTTCATGCAATACAAGGATGGTTAAGAGCACAATTTCTTGAAATTCTCCGAGGTAAGTTCCTTTCATGATTTTCTATTTGATACTTAAATGAAGACTAAATCTAAGTATTAAATTCTTAAATGGAGAGGAAATGGATAAAAAAATGATTTGGTGATTTGAAAATCAATCTTCAAATCACCAAATCAACTCATTTCCAAATTAGAGCTACTCGCTGCGCAATGTCTGTGCTGGGTTGGCCCTAGCCGCTTTTCTTACTTGCGAACCAATGGTTAATATCCCTATACCGAAAATTATGATCACACCAGTGAAGAGTTCAAGTACTCCTATGGATGCGCGATTTTCAATATCGTTCAGTATTTTTTGCTCAAAGAATAAGTAGGTGAGAGGGATGGCCAATGCGGCAGAAATGAGTAACAACCACATAAATCCTCTTGTCAATAGGCTGATCAAGCTTCCTTCAGTTGCTCCCAATACTTTACGAATACTGATTTCTTTCATACGGGTTTCGGCAGTATAAACGGCCATTCCCAATAAGCCTAATGCAGCAATGGAAACGGTGAGTACGGCTAGAAAGCCTACTATGGTGCCCATAATCTGATATTGAGAATAAGCACTTTGAATTTGCTCATTATAAAACTTGGAGTCGAATTCGTGAACGGGGTCCAATTCATTCCAAGCGTTTTCCAGCTTATTCATGGTGGCTGGTAGGTCTGTAGAACTGATCTTAAGATTCACATTATAAAAACCTTGATTGTTACTTCTAAAGCCGAAGCTTTCAATTCCTTCTTCAATTTTATTGTAGTGAAAGTCCTTTACTACCCCAATGATAGTGACGTCCTTATTATCAACCTCTACCTGCTTGCCAATCGCTTCGTAAGGAGTACCTAAATTGAAACGCTTTAAGGCAGCTTCATTCAAAATGATTTCTGTCTCATCTGTGTCGGGTGTTTTTTTATCGAAATTCACCCCAGCTATAAGTTCATGCCCCATGAGCTCTAGGTAATTTTCATCAATGTCGTTATAGAAGAGCTCGGTAGAGTCTCCACCATACTTCATGTCGGCTGCATAAGTGCTTCCCGTGCTCGTAATCATCGAAGACTTGGATATTTGAGTGATTTCCGGAATGGATGAAAAAGCAGTTTGTACTTTTTGCCAGTCATTGCCTTCAAGACGTACATTGAGTACGTTTTCAGTTTTAAACCCTAAATCAAAACCAAGGGCATATTTGAATTGAGTGTAAGCAATGCTCGCTGAAATAATAAAAGCCATGGAAAGCGTGAACTGAATCACAATCAATACTTTCCTCATATTCACTTTAGAAAATAGCTTGGTAGACCCTGCATTTTTCAATGCTTGAACCGCCTGTAGTTTTGAGAGGAATAGGGCAGGGAAGAAGCCTGCAAGAATCCCAACCAGAATGGCAAAGCCAAAGAAATAAAGGAATAATATTGGCGTGATATTCAACTGTAAGCTTCTTTGGATACTCGGGTCTAAACCTAGAAACTGAGGTTTGATTAGCATGAACAGTAAATAGGCAAACACAACCGAGATTAATGAGATAATGGTGGCCTCTGTAATGAATTGATTGAAAATCTGCCCTTTAGTAGCACCCACTACTTTTCTAACACCTACCTCTTTCGACCTTCTTAATGAGCGGGCTATGGATAAGTTGGTGTAATTGAAGCCTGCAGATAGTAACACCACTAAGGTGAGTGCGCCCAGAATCCAGATGATTTCTCCGCCAATTGAGTTGCCAATGTTATTCGACAAATCAGGCCCAGCCATTATTCCATATAATGGCTGCAGTGAAGCGGTGATTGTTATGTGTTCATATTTTTCACTTTCTGTCTCGCCTAATGCGAGGAGTTTTTGATTTACATCTTCTACTCTGGTATTCGGTTCTAGTTTCACATACACGTAATTCATCCACATGTTATTCCATGCGTTCTTCCATCTTTCACCTTTTTCACCAACTCCATTTTTGTTCATGAAAGTAATGTAAGAGCCTAGAGCACCAAAGGTAAAGTGAGAATTAAAGGGCGGGTTTCTGATGACCCCTGTAACCGTAAAAATATCTTCACCCAGTTGGAAAGTTTGTCCCATTGGGTCAGCAATTCCAAATATCTTTTCGGCAGTCTCATCTGTTAACACTACAGAGTGTGGCTCGGAGAGCATTGTTTCTGGATTTCCTCTTAGCACCTCGAAAGAGAAAACATCGGTAAAACCTTCGGAAGCCCATAAACCACTTATAGGGATAATCTTATCGCCAAGTTTAGCATCGCCTCCAAAACCACGGGTCATTAGAACTTGTGATTCAATGCCTGGAATGTTTTCCTTTATCCTTTCGTCCATGGCCACGGAAGTAGTGGCAAAATTGGTGGGGTCTTCTTGTTGATATTGGTACTTATTGTTGACTCTGTAGACCCTATCTCCATCCGTATGAAACCTGTCGAAACTGGTGACTTCGGAAATGAAAGTGATCATAAGCAGACCGATGGACATGCTAACCGCCAGACCAATGACGTTTATTGCGGAGAAGAGCTTGTTCCTAGCGATGCTCCGTACGGAGGTTTTGAAGTAATTTTTGAACATGATAAATGACGTTATGTTGTTGACTATTTTGAATTTTCTGATCGTGTAAGGGCGGAAAAACTTGAGTACGTCTAAGCAGTAAATCTGCTTCGCCTTTCTTTTTCCTTTGCTAATCGTGTTGCGCTCAAAGTGCTCATATAAGTCTCCCTGAAGGTCTTCGAGGATTTCGGAACGGCAATACCATTCTAGAAACCTATCGGCCCAACGAGGAGGTTGATGTGCACTTTTGTTACTCATATCATTTTTAAATTGAATTCAGGAATTAGCTTCCAAAGCTCATCACGCTGCGATTTGACCTTTTGCAGCGTGGCTTTACCCGCATGGGTTACTTCGAAATATCGTTTTCTTCTTCCACCTCGAACTTTGGTGGCTTCTCCCAACTGTGAATTGACAAAGCCTTTTTCTTCCAGACGATTGAGCACTGAATGTACTACGCCCAGTTTTACCTTTCTATCGGTAATTCGTTCGATTTCATCGCATATGGCTACGCTATAGGCCTCGGTCAGTAAGGCTGCAATGGTTAATAAAACCACTTCTTCAAACTCACCTAAATTCGTTCCTTTCATAGGTATTGGTTATTTATTCCTTAAATGTATGAAAAATAGATAAATCTAAAATTATTATTTATACAAATACAGAATATATAGCTCGACACTTCATTAGGCTACATAGGTAGGTGTTTGGCTCTAAACTTTAAAGCTTTGGGTAACCACTTGTTAATTTGGTGTATCGAACTGATGAATAAACGAGTTGAGCTTTTCGCTGATGGAGTAATCATGCTGCAAACTAAAATTTGTTTTATACGTATAGAAAAAATAAATTTGTCGTATAAATAAATTGTTATGGATGCCAAGGTGACTTTAAGTTTTGATCAAGAGGTGATTAAGTCGGCAAAGGCTTTTGCAGAAAAGAACAATATTAGTCTTTCACGGCTAACTGAGTTTCTATATCGCCAGATCACCTCGAATGAGTACAAATCGATTGAAAATCTACCAATAGCAGATTGGGTGAGCGCGGTTGCTGAAGGCGAGGCTGAATACCATACTAAGCCTAGAAAAATATCCAAGTTGGACTATTACGAGCGCAAATAATGGTAGCTGCATTTATTGACGCTAGCGTATTGGTTTCGGTCCTTAATAAGGAGTACCCTCTTTTCATCTATTCTTCTCGTGTGCTCTCATTGGCTGAGCAAAATGGTTTTAAGTTGTTTACTTCTTCCCTTTGTTTGGCCATTGGGTTTTATTTTGCCTCTAAGAAATGTGGGGAAGTTGAAGCTAAGCGGAAAATTCAATTGTTGTGTAACCATCTGTCAATCGCGCAAATTGACGAAAATGCTATAAAAAGCGCTTTGAATAACCCCCAGGTTAATGATATAGAAAATGGTTTTCAATATTACTCAGCCGTGGAGACGGGGTGTAACTGTTTGATTACAGAAAACTTGTCGGATTATTATTTTTCTGAAATGCCAGTCTTTTCCTCAGAAGAGTTTTTGAAGGTGCATGTTTTTAAATCGTAGACATAAAAAAAGGCAGCCTTTCGGGTGCCTTTCAGTGTGTTTTTAATCCGTGATGATGATTAAATCGTCATAATCTCTTGCTCTTTCTGTGTGAACAAGTCGTCAATTTTCTTGTTGTGCGAATTCGTAAGGTCTTGTACTTTGTCTTCGGCACTCTTTACCAAGTCTTCAGCTAAACCGTCTTTTTGAAGTTTCTTTAATTCGTCATTGGTCTCTTTTCGGGCACTTCGAATGCTGATTTTACCGTCTTCAGTAACCGCTTTAGATTGCCTAACTAACTCGCGTCTTCTTTCTTCAGTTAGTTGTGGAATATTGATGATAATTTGCTCACCGTCATTCTGTGGGTTCAAACCTAAATCACTGTTCATGATGGCTCTTTCAATGGGCGTGGTCATTGACTTCTCCCAAGGTTTAACAAAAAGTGTTCTTGCATCAGGACTATTTACCGCAGCCACTTGATTAAGAGGAGTTAGTGTTCCGTAATAATCAACTTTAACCACATCTAGCATACTTGGCATGGCCTTGCCTGCTCTAATTTTGGCCAGTTCTTGTTTTGTGTGGACGATGGCCTTCTCCATCATCTCCTTGGCTGTCTCCAAGTATAATTCCAGTTCTTCCATGATTATAAATTAGCTTATCAATGTTCCTACGTTCTCTTTACCTTTCACAATATCTAATAGGTTGCCGGAAGTATTCATATCAAAAACAATAATTGGTACATTATTCTCCTGACAAAGTGTAAAGGCTGTTGTGTCCATCACGCTATATCCACCTCGAATGGCCTCTTCAAAAGACAAGTTAGGTATTTTGGTTGCCGTAGAATCTTTTTCTGGGTCGGCAGTATAAACACCATCCACACGAGTTCCCTTTAAGACAACATCAGCTTCAATTTCAATAGCCCTTAAGCTAGCGGTGGAGTCTGTTGTGAAATAAGGGTTGCCTATTCCAGCTCCAAAAATAACAATTCTTCCTTTTTCTAAATGACGAACAGCTCTTCTTCTAATAAAAGGCTCGCAGACTGCTTCCATTTTAATCCCAGACATTAGTCGAGTATATAGGCCGTGGTTCTCTAAAGTGCTTTGAATGGCCATTGCGTTAATCACTGTGGCTAACATTCCCATATAGTCACCTTGAACTCTGTCGATGCCTGACGCTTCGGCTTGAACTCCTCTATATATATTTCCGCCTCCAATAACAATCGCTACTTCAACTCCGCTTTCGTGGATTTCCTTTATTTGTTTAGCGTATTCGTTTATTCGTATAGGGTCAATACCATATTGTTGGTTGCCCATTAAGGCTTCTCCGCTAAGTTTTAGAAGAATTCTTTTATACTTCATCCGTGTGATTGTGTTAAAATTTTATCAGAATTTGATTTTTTTCTACGCTGTTACCCTTTTCAACTTCAATAGATTGGATAGTTCCTGCGCCTGGAGATTTCAAAACATTTTCCATTTTCATGGCTTCCAAGATCATGAGTTGATCGCCTTTTTTTACTTCTTGCCCAACTTCAACTAAAATATCATGAATTAACCCTGGCATTGGAGCTTTTACTTCTTTTAAAACGGAATTGCTTAAGCTAGTAATCCCCATCTTTTTGAGAAGCTGATCCATTTTATCTTTAACAGAAACATTATAGATCTGATTGTTGATTTTTATTTCAACAAGCTTACTTTCTTTATCGAAGCCAATAACCTCGGCATTGAAAGTTTTTTCGTCTTTTGTGATCTGAAATTTATCCTTTGATGTTTTTGAGATGTTCCAATGAAAATCGGAACCGTTTAGAAGTATGTTATCGTCCTTGAATTCGACTTCTGACTCGTGGTTTTCCTTAAGACTTACTTTGTACATCAGGCTAAATTAAGAGTAGGGCTCACTTTTGATTATGGTAAAACATAAGGGCACCTAAATATATTGTTTTAAACCTTGCAAATATAGAGAAGTATTTTGATTAGGGATAGGCAATGTGGTCGTACTTGAAAAATGATTTGGGAGAAAATAATCAATTGTGCTAACTGTTATTTAAAGCCTTTGAGGGCCTGTTTTAAAACTTGAGTAAAAACTCTTGATCTTTTTTTGGGATATGTTTGAATAATATAAAAAAGGGTCTAATTTTGCATTCCCTTTCGCCAAAAGGATTATTTAAGACGGTCTTTTAGGTGATAGGAATACTAGTTGGGGGGATACCAAAGCGGCCAACTGGGACGGACTGTAAATCCGTTGACTTATGTCTTCGAAGGTTCGAATCCTTCTCCCCCCACAATAATTGAAATGTCGATTTCAACATCCCAGAATACACGTCAGTGGTTTTGGGTTTTAATTTTGATGTTTTTGGAAAAGCGGGTGTAGCTCAGTTGGTAGAGCGACAGCCTTCCAAGCTGTAGGTCGCAGGTTCGAACCCAGTCACCCGCTCAAAACTTTGAGTTATAAAGTGCGAAGTTTAATGTTTGTCGAACTAGAAACTTCAAACCTTAAACTTAGTAAAGCCGATGTAGCTCAGGGGTAGAGTACTTCCTTGGTAAGGAAGGGGTCACGAGTTCAAATCTCGTCATTGGCTCAATTGTAATTGAGAATTTCAATTACTTAGGTAAGGAATTAAATTTATTGAATTTAAATATTAACTAATTTTCAAGTTATGGCTAAAGCAAACTTTGACCGTTCTAAGCCGCACGTTAATATTGGTACTATCGGTCACGTTGACCACGGTAAGACCACATTAACTGCCGCTATCACTAAAGTTTTGGCAGACTCGGGTCTTGCTGAAAACAGAGACTTCTCTTCTATTGATAATGCTCCAGAAGAGAAAGAAAGAGGTATTACTATTAACACTTCTCATGTTGAGTATCAAACTGTTAATCGTCACTATGCACACGTTGACTGTCCTGGTCACGCGGATTATGTGAAGAATATGGTAACTGGTGCTGCTCAAATGGACGGTGCAATTCTTGTTGTAGCTGCGACTGATGGTCCAATGCCACAAACAAGAGAGCATATCCTTTTGGCTCGTCAGGTAGGTGTGCCTTCTCTAGTAGTTTTCATGAACAAGGTTGATCTTGTTGACGATGAGGAACTTCTTGAACTAGTAGAAATGGAAATTAGAGAACTTCTTTCTTTCTACGATTATCCAGGTGATGACATTCCAGTAATCCAAGGTTCTGCTTTGGGTGGATTGAATGGCGAGCCTGCTTGGGTAGAAAAAATCAATGAGCTTATGGCTGCTGTGGATGATTACATTCCACTTCCTGAGCGTGCTGTTGATAAAGACTTCTTGATGCCTGTTGAGGACGTATTCTCGATCACTGGTCGTGGTACTGTTGCAACTGGTAGAATTGAAAGAGGTGTTACTAACACTGGTGATGCTGTTGATATCATCGGTATGGGTGCTGAAGGTCTGAAGTCTACAATTACTGGAGTAGAGATGTTCCGTAAGATTTTGGACAGAGGAGAAGCTGGTGATAACGTTGGTCTTCTTTTGAGAGGTATTGAAAAATCTCAAATCAAAAGAGGTATGATTATCTGTAAGCCAGGTTCTGTTAAGCCTCATTCTCACTTCAAAGCTGAAGTGTATGTGCTTTCAAAAGAAGAAGGTGGACGTCACACTCCATTCTTTAACAAATATCGTCCTCAGTTCTACTTAAGAACTACTGACGTAACTGGAGAAATTATGCTTCCTGCAGATATCGAAATGGTAATGCCAGGTGATAACGTAACTATCGAAGTTAACTTGATCAACGCAGTAGCGCTTGAGAAAGGTTTGAGATTTGCGATCAGAGAAGGTGGTAGAACTGTAGGTGCCGGTCAGGTAACTGAAATTCTAGACTAAACTTTCCAAGCTTATTAAATATTTCAAACGCGTTTTCGAATTATCGGAAACGCGTTTGTTTCATATAGTATTTTTGTCTACATTTGCAGCCCGTTTTGGGGCTGGATTGTGAGGATGGGAATCTTAATTCCTTTAAAAAACTAAGATTACAGTTGGGATAAAGGGGTTGATTTGGACTGAATGAGTATACACGGGTGTAGCTCAGCTGGTAGAGCAGTGGTCTCCAAAACCAAAGGTCGTGAGTTCGATTCTTACCACCCGTGCAAATAAGTAATGTAAAGCCGATGAGTAAACTGAAAACATTTATCGCTGAATCTTATGTTGAAATGAGACATAAGGTGAGCTGGCCTAAATATTCTGAGCTACAGAGTAGTTCTGTGTTGGTGTTGGTCGCTTCTCTAATTTTTGCTCTCTTTATTGGGGTCATCGATTTGGGTTTTACTAACATCATGGATTGGTTTTACACAATAGGAAGATAATTGATAGAATGGCAGAGCTGAAATGGTATATGGTTCGGGCCGTGTCTGGTCAAGAAAGGAAGTCGAAAGAGTATTTGGAGAATGAAGTGGACAGGGAGCAATTCCAAGACCACATACCCCAAGTGTTGATTCCTTCGGAAAAGGTGTATGAAATGCGTAACGGTAAGAAACGTTCACGTGATAAAAACATGTTTCCTGGCTATATCATGGTTCAAGCAGATCTTACTAACGGTGAGGTCATTCACATGATTAAAAATATTCCTGGTATCATTGGGTTCTTAGGTCAAAAGGGGGGGGATGCTTCCAACACTCCTCCTGTTCCGTTACGACAGATTGAAGTCGACCGTATTTTAGGTAAGGTTGAGGAAATCGATGAATTTGACGAACACATTGATACACCATATATAGTTGGAGAGTCCATTAAAGTAATGGATGGACCTTTCAGTGGGTTTACAGGTACAATTGAGGAGGTTTTTGAGGAGAGAAGAAAACTTAATGTTATGGTTAAGATTTTCGGCCGAAATACCCCTGTTGAATTAAGTTACATGCAAGTCGAAAAACAAGATTAAAGATGGCTAAGGAAATATCTGGTTATCTGAAGTTGCAAGTTAAGGGAGGTCAAGCAAACCCTTCCCCTCCGGTTGGTCCTGCTTTAGGTTCGAAAGGACTTAACATCATGGAGTTTTGCAAGCAATTCAACGGACGTTCTCAGGACAAAATGGGACAGGTTTTACCTGTATTAATTACCATTTATTCTGATAAGTCTTTTGACTTTGTGATCAAAACACCACCAGCACCGGTAATGTTAATGGAAGCATCGAAAATCAAAAAGGGTTCTAATGAATCAAACCGTATTAAAGTCGGTTCGGTAACTTGGGCTCAAGTGAAAGAGATTGCGGAAGTTAAGATGACGGATTTGAATGCTTTTACAGAGGAATCTGCCATGAAGATGGTAGCGGGTACTGCAAGAAGCATGGGCATTAGAGTGACCGGTAAAGCACCTTGGGAAAACTAAAGATTTGTTGAAATGGCAAAGTTGACAAAAAAGCAGAAAGAAGCTTTAAGTAAATACGATCCACAAAAAGATTATTCTTTGACGGACGCATCATCAATTGTAAAGGAAATTTCCAATGCAAAATTTGATGCTTCAGTTGATATCGATATTCGTTTGGGAGTGGATCCGCGCAAGGCAGACCAGATGGTTAGAGGAGTGGTAGCACTTCCTCATGGCACAGGAAAAGAAGTGAAAGTATTAGTGTTGTGTTCTCCTGACAAAGAGCAGGAAGCAAGAGACGCTGGTGCAGATCACGTGGGTCTAGATGACTATATAGCTAAGATTGAAGGTGGGTGGACTGACATTGATGTCATTATCACTATGCCAACAGTTATGGCGAAAGTAGGTCGTTTAGGACGAGTTCTTGGGCCAAGAGGTTTGATGCCAAACCCGAAATCTGGTACAGTTACTTTGGATGTTGGAAAAGCAGTTGAAGAAGTTAAGGGAGGTAAAATCGATTTTAAAGTCGATAAGTTTGGTATTATTCATACAAGCGTAGGAAAAGTATCTTTCTCAGCAGAGAAGATTTTGGAAAATGCTAATGAGGTAATTCAAACCATCTCAAGATTGAAACCTGCATCGGCAAAAGGTACTTATTTTAGAAGTATCAATTTGTCTTCGACTCAAAGTCCAGGAATTAAAATTGATAAAAACTCCATTTCCGGATTATAATCATGACGAAAGAAGAAAAAGGCGTAGTAATTGAAGAATTGTTTCAGAAATTTTCTGAAAACAATAATTTCTACATAACTGATGCTTCCGGAATGTCGGTTGCACAAACCACGGCACTTAGAAGACTATGCTTTGAAAAAGGTATAGAGTACAAAGTGTTTAAAAATACTTTGATCCAAAAAGCTTTGTTAAAAATGGATGCAGATTATGCTCCGTTTGACGAGAAGGTTTTGAAAGGTTTTTCAGGAATAATGTTCTCAGGTGAGGACGCTAATTCTCCTGCTAAGTTGATCAAAGAATTTAGAAAAAAATCAGGTTTTAAATCTCCAATGTTGAAAGGTGCTTCCATCGATACCGATCTTTTCATTGGAGAGGAGAATTTAGATATGTTAAGCAGTCTTAAGTCTAAGGCTGAACTTATCGGAGAGGTGATAGGATTGTTACAATCACCAGCTAAAAATGTTATTTCAGGCCTTAAGGGTGCTGGTGGCAAATTGGCAGGAATTCTTCAGACTTTATCTGAGCGTGAAAATTAGTAATTAATCAAGATTTAGAATTAAATAAACAAAATCAAAAATGGCAGATTTAAAAGATTTCGCAGAGCAGTTGGTAAACTTAACTGTAAAGGAAGTTAACGAATTAGCTGATATCCTTAAAAACGAATACGGTATTGAGCCTGCTGCTGCAGCGGTAGCAGTTGCTGCTGGTCCTGCTGGTGGTGATGGCGAAGGTGCTGCTGAAGAAAAATCAGCTTTTGACGTAGTGTTGACTGCTGCTGGTTCTTCGAAGCTAGCCGTTGTTAAACTAGTGAAAGAATTGACTGGTTTAGGATTGAAAGAAGCTAAAGAAATCGTAGACAGCGCTCCTAAAGCAATTAAGGAAGGCGTAGCTAAAGATGAAGCAGAAGCACTTAAAAAGCAGCTTGAAGAAGCTGGTGCTGAAGTAGAGCTTAAGTAATTTGACTGGCCATAGCTAACTATGGCAAAGGAACAGGCCCTGGTCCCTTCCCGAATTTTCGGGATCGGTATCATGGGTCTTTTCCTGTTTGTATACAGTAAAGAGTTTTGATCTCTACAAGCCTTTGTACGCTTCGAGTGCAAAAATTATTCTTGGTTTAAACTAAAATATTACGGCCTTGGCTAACGCAATTCAAACAGAAAGAATAAGTTTTTCTTCAATTAAATCAGTTCTTGATTATCCTGATTTTCTTGACATACAAGTGAAGTCTTTCGAAGATTTTTTTCAGCTTGAAACTCCTGCTGAAAAAAGGACTCAAGATGGCCTTTTCAAAGTATTTTCAGAAAATTTCCCTATTTCTGATTCACGAGATAACTTTGTATTAGAGTTCATTGATTACTTGGTTGATCCTCCAAAATACTCTGTTGAAGAGTGTATTGATAGAGGACTTACCTATTCCGTTCCATTAAAAGCAAAACTTCGTCTAACATGTAATGATGCAGATCACGAGGATTTTGAAACCATCGAACAAGAAGTATTCTTAGGAAATATTCCTTACATGACCATCAAAGGGTCATTCGTGGTAAATGGTGCCGAAAGAGTAATTGTTTCTCAATTACACAGATCTCCTGGTGTGTTCTTTGCGCAAAGCAAGCATACCAATGGTACAGCTTTATATTCTGCCCGAATTATTCCTTTCAAAGGATCTTGGATTGAATTTGCGACTGACGTCAACAGCGTGATGTACGCTTACATTGACCGTAAAAAGAAATTCCCTGTAACCACGCTTTTAAGAGCTATCGGTTATGGTACAGATAAAGATATTCTTGACTTGTTCGGTTTATCTGAAGAAGTTAAAGCCAACAAAGCTCAGCTTAAGAAAGGTGTAGGTAGAAAACTTGCAGCTCGAGTTCTTAAAACTTGGATTGAAGATTTCGTGGATGAAGATACTGGAGAAGTAGTATCTATTGATAGAAACGAAGTGTTGTTGGAGCGTGACTCTGTTTTGAGTGAGGATGATGTAGAAATGATCCTTGAATCGGGTGTTGACTCAATTATCCTTCACCGTGAGGATATCAACATTGCAGATTACACTATTATATATAATACGCTTTCAAAGGATAACTCTAACTCTGAAAAAGAGGCAGTAGAGCAAATCTACCGTCAGTTGAGAAATACTGAGGCGCCAGATGAGCAAACTGCAAGAGATATTATTCAAAGTCTTTTCTTCTCCGATAAGAGATACGATCTAGGAGAAGTAGGTAGATATAGAATTAACAAGAAACTCGGTTTGGACATCTCTTTTGATAAGAGAGTGTTAACTACTCAGGATATTATTTCAATTGTGAAGTATTTGATC
This sequence comes from Roseivirga echinicomitans, assembly GCF_001592935.1. Lineage (GTDB taxonomy): Bacteria > Bacteroidota > Bacteroidia > Cytophagales > Cyclobacteriaceae > Roseivirga > Roseivirga echinicomitans. Next base: position 86,783 of record NZ_LRDB01000023.1, on the reverse strand, counting down.
GGGTTGATTAACTCTAAAGCTGTAGTGGATGATATTGACCACTTATCGAACAGAAGGGTTAGAACAGTAGGGGAGCAATTATATGCTCAGTTCGGTGTTGGTTTAGCTAGAATGGCTAGAACGATCAAAGAAAGAATGAACGTTCGTGATAATGAGGACTTCAAACCTGTAGACCTTATTAATGCAAGAACACTTTCTTCTGTGATCAACTCGTTCTTTGGAACGAACCAACTTTCTCAGTTTATGGATCAAACGAATCCATTGGCCGAGATTACTCACAAAAGGAGATTATCAGCCTTAGGGCCAGGTGGTCTTTCAAGAGAAAGAGCCGGTTTTGAGGTACGAGATGTTCACTATACACATTATGGACGTCTTTGTACCATTGAAACGCCAGAGGGACCAAACATTGGTTTGATTTCATCTCTATGTGTACATGCTAAGATTAACAGCATGGGATTCATTGAGACTCCTTATAGAAAAGTGAAAGAAAGTAAAGTGAACATGTCTGAGGACGTAGTTTACCTCACTGCCGAAGAAGAAGATACCCACAATATTGCACAGGCGAATGCGCCTTTGGATGACAAAGGGATTTTCGTGAATGATAAAGTAAAAGCTAGGTTTGAAGGAGACTTCCCTGTGGTGGAGCCGAAAGAGCTTACTTACATGGATGTTGCCCCTAACCAGATTGTTTCTGTTGCGGCTTCATTAATTCCTTTCTTGGAACATGATGATGCGAACAGAGCCTTGATGGGATCAAACATGCAACGTCAGGCGGTGCCTTTATTGAAGCCAGAAGCTCCTATTGTTGGAACTGGTTTGGAAGGTAGAGCTGCTAGAGATTCTAGAATGCTAGTTATTGCAGAAGGAACAGGCGTTGTACATTATGTTGATGCTGATAAAATTATCATCAAGTACGAACAAAGTCCTGAAGACGAGTTGGTGAACTTTTACAATGAGTACAAAACGTACAAATTGATCAAGTTTAGAAGAACTAACCAAGACACTTCTATTAACCTTACACCAATCGTATTGAAAGGTGATAAAGTTGTAAAAGGTCAAATGCTTTGCGAAGGATATTCTACACAAAATGGAGAGTTGGCCTTAGGTAAAAACCTAAGAGTAGCTTACATGCCTTGGCAAGGATATAACTTTGAGGATGCAATTGTAATTTCTGAGAGAGTGGTAAGAGATGACGTGTTCACCTCAATTCACATCGATGAATACGAACTTGAAGTAAGAGATACAAAAAGAGGTGAAGAAGAATTGACTTCTGAGATTCCTAACGTAAGTGAGGAAGCAGTGAAAAACCTTGATGAGAATGGTATCATCAGAGTAGGAGCTGAAATCAAAGAAGGAGATATTCTAATTGGTAAGATTACCCCTAAAGGTGAAACAGATCCAACTCCAGAAGAGAAGCTTTTAAGAGCCATTTTCGGAGACAAAGCGGGTGACGTAAAAGATGCATCATTGAAAGCATCTCCTTCACTTCAAGGTGTAGTAATTGACACTAAGTTGTTTACAAGACCTAAGAAAGACAAAGACCTTAGAGAAAAGTCGAAGAAAGAAGTCTTGACATTGAAAGCTCAGTACAGTAAAGATTTGACTGTTGTGAGAAATGAAATGATTGACAAAATCTTCTCTTTACTACAAGGGAAAACTTCTCAAGGAGTAAAACATAAATTTGGTGATGAAGTCATTTCGAAAGGAGTGAAATTCAACAAAACCAATATTACTGAAAACATATTCCCTGAGAAGAATATATACAGAGACGAAAGTAACTACAACGTTCAAGAAGAGGTTAACTTAATTTCCGACTTGAACCTTGATAACTGGACTACTGACGATAAGACCAACAAGATTATCGTTCGTATGGTTAAAAATTACCAACTGAAGAGAAATGAAATTGCGGGCGAATTCAAACGTAAGCGTTTCACAATCGAAGTAGGTGATGAATTACCAACAGGTATCGTACAATTGGCCAAAGTCTACATCGCTAAAAAGCGTAAGCTTAAAGTAGGTGATAAAATGGCGGGTCGTCACGGTAATAAAGGTGTTGTAGCCAGAATTGTTAGAGAAGAAGATATGCCATTCCTAGAGGATGGAACTCCAATGGATATTGTATTGAATCCACTGGGTGTACCTTCAAGGATGAACATTGGTCAGATATACGAAACTGTATTGGCATGGGCTGGATTGGAATTGGGTAGAAAATATGCTACTCCAATTTTTGATGGCGCTACCATGGAAGAAGTTCAAGCAGAATTAGCTGAGGCTGGATTGCCAGATGCTGGTCGTGCTTATCTATACGATGGTTTGTCTGGTGTAAAATTTGACCAACCAGTTACAGTAGGTATTGCTTACATGCTGAAACTTGGTCACTTGGTTGACGATAAAATGCACGCGCGTTCTATCGGACCTTACTCTCTCATTACTCAACAACCATTGGGTGGTAAAGCCCAGTTTGGTGGTCAGCGTTTTGGTGAGATGGAGGTTTGGGCTCTTGAGGCCTTTGGCGCATCTCATGTGTTACAGGAAATTCTAACCGTTAAATCTGATGACGTGATTGGTAGAGCGAAAGCCTACGAAGCCATCGTGAAAGGCGAGAATATTCCTAAACCAAATATTCCTGAATCATTCAACGTATTGGTTCATGAACTTAGAGGTTTGGCACTTGAAATTACACTTGACTAATTCTTAAACGGGCTTAGGCCTATAAATTAGAATACAAAAGCTATGGCATTTAAAAAGAATAGAAAACTTAACAATGACTTTAATAAAGTCACTATAAGCTTGGCTTCTCCGGAATCAATCCTTGAGAGTTCTCATGGTGAGGTTACACAACCGGAAACGATAAACTATAGAACATACAAGCCAGAAATGGGCGGTTTATTCTGTGAAAGAATATTCGGGCCTGTAAAGGATTGGGAATGTCATTGTGGGAAATATAAAAGAATCAGATATAAAGGTATTATCTGCGATAGATGTGGGGTTGAAGTTACCGAGAAAAAGGTAAGAAGAGAGCGCATGGGCCATATCGAATTGGTAGTACCTGTAGCACATATTTGGTACTTCAAATCGTTACCTAACAAGATTGGTTACCTTCTTGGTCTTCCTACTAAAAAGCTTGATCAAATTATTTACTACGAGCGTTATGTAGTAATTCAAGCGGGAATGAAAGAAGAGGATGGAATCGCCTACATGGATTTCTTGACTGAAGATGAGTATCTAGATATTCTAGATAAACTTCCAAGAGAAAATCAAATGTTGGATGATGAAGATCCACAGAAATTCATCGCTAAGATGGGTGCTGATGCTTTGGAGATGCTTTTGGCAAGAATTGATCTTGACGAACTTTCTTATGCACTTCGTCACCAAGCTGCAACAGATACTTCTCAACAAAGAAAAGCAGAAGCTTTAAAAAGGTTGAAAGTTGTTGAAGCCTTCCGTGATGCAAGGACTAGAATTGAGAACCGTCCTCAGTGGATGATTATCAAAATGGTACCTGTAATTCCGCCAGAATTGAGACCGTTAGTCCCTCTAGATGGTGGCCGTTTTGCAACATCAGATTTGAATGATCTTTACAGAAGGGTTATTATTAGAAATAACCGTCTTAAGAGATTAATTGATATTAAAGCACCAGAAGTGATCCTTCGTAACGAAAAAAGGATGCTTCAGGAAGCAGTAGATTCTCTTTTCGATAACTCGAGAAAAGTAAATGCTGTGCGTTCAGATGGTAACAGAGCTTTGAAATCTTTGAGTGATATGCTTAAAGGTAAGCAAGGACGTTTCCGTCAGAACTTGCTAGGAAAAAGGGTAGATTACTCAGGTCGTTCTGTAATTGTAGTAGGACCAGAGTTGAAACTTCACGAATGTGGTTTGCCAAAGAATATGGCTGCCGAGCTTTTCAAACCATTCATTATCAGAAAACTGATTGAGAGAGGTATTGTTAAGACGGTGAAGTCTGCCAAGAAAATAGTAGATCGTAAAGATCCTGTGGTTTGGGATATCCTTGAGAACGTATTGAAAGGACACCCTGTATTGCTTAACCGTGCTCCTACATTGCACAGGTTGGGTATCCAGGCTTTCCAACCAAAATTGATTGAAGGAAAAGCAATTCAATTGCACCCATTAGTATGTACAGCATTTAACGCTGATTTTGATGGTGACCAAATGGCTGTTCACGTACCACTAGGGCACGAAGCAGTATTGGAAGCCTCAACGCTAATGCTTTCTTCTCACAACATTCTTAACCCAGCCAACGGAGCTCCGGTAACTGTACCTTCTCAAGACATGGTTTTGGGGCTGTATTATGTAACCAAAGGCAGAAGGTCTACTGAAGATTTCAAAGTAGATGGCGAAGGAATGCGTTTCTATAGTTCCGAAGAGGTGATTATAGCAATGAATGAAGGTAAAGTGTCTAAGCACGCTTACATTCATGTGAAGACCCAAGTAAGAGAAGGAGAAGTCTTAGTTGATAAGGTGATCGAAACTGTTGCTGGTCGTATTCTATTTAACCAAGCTGTACCTACTGAGGTAGGTTATGTGAATGAGTTATTGACGAAGAAGAAGCTTCAAAAGATTATTGCTAGTGTATTCGCTATTTCTGGTGTGGCCAGAACAGCCCAATTCCTTGATGATATCAAAGAACTTGGTTTCCAAATGGCATACAAAGGGGGTCTTTCAATGGGATTGAATGATATTCACATTCCAGAACATAAAGAAGAATTAGTATTAGGTGCTAAGGACGAAGTGGAAGCTGTATGGCAAAACTACCTTATGGGGCTAATTACTGATAACGAACGTTACAACCAAGTTATCGACATCTGGACAAGGGTTAACACTAAGTTGACCAATGACTTGATGAACGAGATGGAAGAAGATAACCAAGGCTTCAACTCTATCTATATGATGATGCACTCTGGAGCCAGAGGTTCAAGAGAGCAAATTCGTCAGCTAGGTGGTATGAGAGGTTTGATGGCAAAACCACAAAAGAACCTTGCCGGTTCTGTAGGAGCCATTATTGAAAACCCAATTCTATCTAACTTTAAGGAAGGACTAGATGTACTTGAGTACTTTATCTCTACTCACGGTGCTCGTAAAGGTTTGGCCGATACAGCACTTAAAACTGCCGATGCTGGTTACTTGACTAGACGTTTGGTAGATGTAGCGCAAGATGCTGTTGTTAACGAAGAAGATTGCGGAACCTTAAGAGGTTTAACAGTATCTGCTTTGAAAGACAACGAAGATGTGGTTGAATCTTTATCTGAAAGAATTTTAGGTAGAGTTTCTGTTCATGATATTTTTGATCCAATCTCTGAGGAATTAATAATCTCAGCTGGAGAAGAGTTTACAGAAGAAATTACAGATCGTATTGATCAGACTGCTATTGATGATGTAGAAATCAGATCTGTTTTGACTTGCGAAACCAAGCGTGGTATTTGTGCGAAATGTTATGGTAGAAACTTATCTACTTCTAACATGGTACAAAAAGGCGAGGCTGTAGGTGTAATTGCTGCGCAGTCAATTGGTGAGCCAGGAACTCAGCTTACATTGAGAACATTCCACGTTGGGGGTACAGCTTCTAACATTGCAGTTGATGCAACAGTTAAAGCTAAGTTTGATGGTGTAATTAAGTTCGAAGAACTTAGATCACTTCCAACTACTGACAACGATGGTAACAAAATAGAAATGGTAATGGGGCGTACTGGTGAAATCCAGATCGTTGACCCAAAAACTAACAAAGTAGTGATCTCAAACCATGTTCCTTACGGAGCAACTCTTGATGTTAAAGAAGGAGATAAGGTGGAAAAAGGTCAGCAACTTTGTAAGTGGGATCCATACAATGCTGTAATCCTTTCAGAATTCGATGGTAAAGTAGAATTCGATGCCATTGAAGAAGGTATTACATTTAAAGAGGAGTTTGATGAGCAAACAGGGCACAGGGAAAAAGTTATCACTGACACCAGAGATAAGACTAAAAACCCAGCGGTTGTTGTAAACTCTAAAAACGATACTAAAGCCTATAACATTCCAGTGGGAGCTCACTTGGCAGTAGATGCTGGTGATAAAGTTAAAGTGGGTCAGCCACTTGCAAAAATCCCTAGAACAATGGGTAAATCTCGAGATATTACTGGGGGTCTACCAAGAGTAACGGAATTGTTTGAAGCTAGAAACCCATCTAACCCAGCAGTAGTGTCAGAAATTGACGGTGTTGTTACTTACGGTGGAATTAAGAGAGGTAACCGAGAAATCTTCATCGAATCTAAAGATGGCGTGAAGAAGAAATACATGGTGCCATTGTCTAAGCACATTCTTGTACAAGACAATGACTTTGTAAGAGCTGGTTACTCTCTATCTGATGGTGCTATTACTCCAAATGACATTTTGAATATTCAAGGGCCAACAGCGGTTCAAGAATATTTAGTGAATGAAATTCAGGAAGTATATCGATTACAAGGTGTGAAGATAAATGATAAGCACATCGAAGTAATCGTGAAGCAAATGATGCAGAAGGTTGAGATCATGGATGCCGGTGACACTAGTTTCCTTCCAGGTCAAGTGGTTGATAAATTCCTCTTCAGAGAAGAGAATGATGCAATGCTAGACATGAAGGTAGTAGCTGAAGCAGGTGATTCTTCAAACCTAAAACCAGGTCAGATTGTTACTCCTCGTCAGTTAAGAGATGAAAACTCTTCTTTGAGAAGAAAGGACATGAAAGTGGTAGAAGTAAGAGATGCACAACCTGCAGTTTCACAACCGAAACTTCAAGGTATCACTCAAGCTTCATTAGGAACTGAAAGTTTTATTTCTGCCGCATCATTCCAAGAGACTACTAAAGTGCTAAGTGAAGCCTCAATTAGAGGTAAAGCAGATCATTTAAAAGGCTTGAAGGAAAATGTAATTGTGGGTCACTTGATTCCGGCAGGTACAGGTTTGAGAGAATACGAAGACCTTATCGTTGGAAATAAAGAAGCTTACGAAAGATTGCAGGCAGCAAAGGCAGCTTACAATAGATCAGAATCAGAAGAACAAGAAGTAGAGTACTAGGCCATGGCTGAGGATAAAGATCAAAAGAATCTGAACCAAATCAATATTGAGCTTTCCGAAGAAGTGGCGGAAGGTCAGTATGTGAACTTGGCGATGATCGCACATTCGAACAGCGAATTTGTGATTGATTTTATCAAAATGATGCCGGGTGTACCAAAGGCGAAGGTGAAATCTAGAATTATCATTACACCAGAACATGCCAAGAGGCTGTTGATGGCACTAAAAGATAACATCGATAAATTCGAGAATCATTTTGGTACCATTACCCAATCCGAAGAAGCACCAAAATTCCCAATGAATTTTGGTGGCACAATAGGAGAGGCTTAATGTGTATATACTTTTAAATATTTAATAAAAGCCCCTTTCGAGAGATTGGGGCTTTTTAGGTAAAACTTGACTTTGAAAAGAGTCGACTGGAATGAGCTTTTTAGTCATTCTATGGTAGGAATAGTAAGGAGTACTTTAAGTTGGAACTTAGGAAGTTACATGTTTGATTATATTTAATCTGATGTGTTTGTTCTGAGAACTTCTTTTGTTACCTTTGCAATCCTAAATTTGTACATAGGGAAATAAAATCTAAAAAATAATTGTAAATGCCTACTATACAACAACTAGTAAGAAAGGGCAGAAAGAAATTGACTTCTAAGTCAAAATCTCCTGCACTGGATAGCTGCCCGCAAAGAAGAGGGGTTTGTACAAGGGTTTACACTACCACGCCTAAGAAGCCAAACTCAGCTATGAGAAAAGTAGCAAGAGTAAGGTTGACTAACGGTAAGGAGGTAAACGCATACATCCCAGGTGAAGGTCACAATCTTCAAGAACACTCAATCGTCTTGATTAGAGGAGGAAGAGTAAAAGATCTTCCAGGTGTAAGATACCACATCATTAGAGGTGCATTAGATACCGCAGGTGTGAGTGGTCGTACTCAACGTAGATCAAAATATGGCGCAAAACGCCCTAAAGCAGCTAAAAAATAGAATTTTTATAAAATGAGAAAAGCTAAACCAAAGAAGAGATATATTCTTCCTGACCCTAAGTTCCATGATACTTTGGTAACAAAGTTTGTGAACTACTTAATGGTAGACGGGAAGAAGAGTATTGCCTACAACATTTTCTATGATGCGATCGAGATCGTTGAAAAGAAAGGTGGTGAGAATGGTCTTGAGACTTGGAAGAAAGCATTGACTAACATCATGCCTTCAGTCGAAGTAAAAAGCCGTAGAGTAGGTGGAGCAACATTTCAGGTACCAACTGAAGTGAGGCCGGCTAGAAAAACTTCACTGGGGATCAAGTGGATGATTTCTTTTTCTAGAAAAAGAGGTGAGAAGACAATGAGGGACCGTTTGGCTGCCGAAATTCTTGCTGCATCAAAAGGAGAAGGGGCTGCCGTAAAGAAGAAAGACGACACTCACAGAATGGCCGATGCAAACAAGGCATTCTCTCACTTTAGATTTTAATTCCTAGAATAAAATGGCAAGAGATTTAAGATTAACAAGAAATATCGGTATCGCTGCGCACATTGATGCGGGTAAAACAACGACTACCGAAAGAGTTTTGTACTACACAGGTGTTTCTCACAAACTTGGTGAGGTTCACGATGGTGCAGCTACAATGGACTGGATGGAGCAGGAGCAAGAAAGAGGGATTACAATTACCTCTGCTGCTACTACTGTATTCTGGCCATACAAAGACGAACAATATCACATCAACATTATTGATACTCCAGGTCACGTAGATTTTACCGTAGAGGTAAACCGTTCCCTAAGAGTTCTTGATGGTTTGGTGTTTTTGTTTTCTGCTGTTGATGGTGTTGAGCCTCAATCAGAAACTAACTGGAGATTAGCTGATAACTATAAAGTTTCACGTCTAGGATTCGTTAATAAAATGGACAGGTCTGGTGCTGACTTCTTGAACGTGTGTAAGCAGGTGAAAGAAATGTTGGGTACTAAAGCTGTTCCTCTTCAATTGCCTATCGGAGCAGAAGATACCTTTAGAGGTGTTGTTGATTTGGTAGAGAATAAGGCTATCGTATGGAATGAGGAAGATATGGGGATGACCTATAACGAAATCGAAATTCCTGCAGATATGCTTGAGGAAGTAGCAGAATACAGAGAGTATTTATTAGAGGCGGTTGCTGAATATGACGAAACACTTTTAGAAAAGTATTTCGAAGATCCACAGTCGATCTCTAAAGATGAAATTATCAAAGCTTTGAGAGCTGCGACTATCGATTTAGCTTTTGTTCCAATGTTGTGTGGTTCTGCCTTTAAGAATAAAGGTGTTCAGTCAATGTTGAACTATGTGATGGAGTTACTTCCTTCTCCTCTTGATAGAGAGAGTGTAGAAGGGATAGACCCAGATACAGAAGAGCCTACTTTCAGAAAGCCATCTTCAACAGAGCCGTTTACTGCTTTGGCATTTAAGATTGCTACTGATCCATTTGTAGGTCGTTTGTGTTTCGTTAGATCATATGCAGGTACACTTGATTCAGGTTCTTATGTATTCAATACAAGAACAGGAAAGAAAGAGCGTATCTCTAGAATCTTCCAAATGCATGCAAACAAGCAAAACGCTATTGATCAGCTACAAGCTGGTGATATCGCTGCTGTTGTAGGTTTTAAGGATATTAAAACAGGAGATACGCTTTGTGACGAGAAACACAAGATTGTTCTTGAATCAATGGATTTCCCTGAGCCAGTAATTGGTTATGCTATTGAGCCAAAAACTCAGGCAGACGTAGATAAACTAGGTATGGCAATTGCCAAACTAGTGGAAGAAGATCCAACATTGACAGTAAACACTGACGAAGAAACTGGTCAAACGATTCTAAGAGGTATGGGTGAGCTTCACCTAGACATCATCATGGACCGTATGAGAAGAGAATTCAAAGTGGAAGTGAATCAAGGAGCTCCTCAGGTGGCTTACAAAGAAGCACTTACTAAGTCGGTTGAACACAAAGAAGTTTACAAAAAGCAGTCTGGTGGTAGAGGTAAATTTGCCGATATCTCTTTCGAAATTGGTCCAAAGGACGAGGATTTCGTTGGTAAAGGATTGCAGTTTGAAAACAAAATTGTAGGTGGTATTATTCCTAAGGAATTTATTCCCGCTATCGAAAAAGGTTTTGTTTCAGCAATGAAGAATGGACCTTTGGCTGGGTATCCTGTTGAGGACATGAAAGTGAGATTATTCCACGGATCATTCCACGATGTGGATTCAGATGCACTTTCTTTTGAACTTGCTGCCAGAATGGGCTTTAAAGCTGCTGGTAAACAAGCAGGTCCAAAAATATTGGAGCCAATCATGTCAGTAGATGTAGTTACACCTGATGAGTATACGGGTTCTATTACTGGTGACTTGAACAGAAGAAGAGGTATGATGAAAGGTATGGATACGAAAGGTACTTCTACTGTAGTAAAAGCCAACGTTCCACTTTCTGAACTTTTCGGTTATGTTACTGATTTGAGAACAATGTCTTCTGGTCGTGCTACGGCTGCTTTGACATTCTCACATTATGACATCGTGCCTAATGGCATTGCAGAAGAAGTGATCAAAAAATCCAAAGGAGAATAATCTGTAAATTTTAGAATAATGACACAGAAGATAAGAATCAAATTAAAGTCATACGATCACAACTTGGTGGATAAGTCATCAGAGAAAATCGTAAGAGCTGTAAAGACAACTGGCGCTATTGTTAGCGGGCCAATTCCGTTACCAACAGTAAAAGAGAAATTTACAGTATTGAAATCTCCACACGTAAACAAAAAAGCGCGTGAGCAATTTCAACTTTGTACTTACAAGCGATTGGTAGATATTTATTCTAGCAGTGCTAAAACTGTTGATGCTCTTATGAAGCTTGAGCTTCCGAGTGGTGTTGACGTTGAGATCAAAGTATAAGTACTTAATTAAGATACAGAATATAAGAGGCTGGCCTTTTGGTGAGCCTCTTTTTTATGCAAAGAAAGCTAGTCGGTATTAACGACTTGAAATTGAGTGAATATATTATCGAAATTTCAAATCTAGAGTTTGTAGCAGAAAATTAATTCTCTATCTTTGCAATCCGTTTCACGGGAGCCTCGGATTTATGAGGGTCATAATGAATTAAAAAGATGTCTGGAATAATCGGAAAAAAAATCGGAATGACTAGCATTTACAGTGCCGATGGACGTAGTGTCGCATGCACAGTGATAGAGGCTGGTCCTTGCGTAATAACGCAAGTAAAAAATGAGGGAACAGACGGGTATACAGCTGTACAGCTTGCTTTTGGAGAGCGCAAGGAGAAAAACACTCCTAAAGCTTTGAAGGGTCACTTCGCTAAGGCGAATACTACTCCAAAGAAAGCTGTTGTTGAGTTCCGAAATTTTCGCGAAGAATTTGAAGGTCAAGTAGCATTAGGTAACGAAATCGTTGTAGGCGATGTCTTCAAAGAAGGCGATTTTGTTGATGCTGTGGGTACTTCAAAAGGTAAAGGTTTTCAAGGTGTTGTAAAAAGACACGGATTTGGTGGAGTTGGACAAGCAACACACGGTCAGCACAACAGATTGAGAGCACCTGGTTCCGTTGGTGGAGCTTCTTACCCTGCAAGAGTATTTAAAGGTACTCGTATGGCTGGAAGAACTGGTGGAGATAGAGTGACAGTAATCAACCTGCGCGTAATGAAAGTGGTGCCAGAAAAGAACCTGATTGTAATCAGTGGATCTATTCCTGGTGCGAAAAATTCAACCGTAATCCTAGAGAAATAAGAAGATGGAGATTGCAGTACTAAAAAATAGTGGCGAAGACACTGGAAGAAAAGTAACGCTTTCAGGCGACATCTTCGGTATTGAACCGAATGATCACGCGATTTACTTAGACGTAAAGCAGTACTTGGCTAACCAAAGACAAGGAACGCACAAGTCGAAGCAGAGAGCTGAGATTGCTGGTTCTACCAGAAAAATTAAAAAGCAAAAAGGTACAGGTACAGCGAGAGCTGGCAGTATTAAATCACCAGTCTTTAGAGGCGGTGGTAGAGTATTCGGTCCTGAACCAAGAGATTATCACTTCAAGTTGAATAAAAAACTTAAAGTTTTAGCTCGTAAATCAGCTTTAGCATACAAGGCAAAAGATAACAATCTTTTGATTTTGGAAGACTTTACTTTCAATGCTCCTAGAACTAAAGAGTATAAAAAGATGATTGACGGTTTGTCATTGTCTGGTAAGAAGACTCTTATCGTTGTAGGTGAACATGATACTAATGTTCTTTTATCTGGAAGAAATATCCAGAATACTAAAGTGATTACAGCAAACGCATTGAATACTTATGATGTGCTGAATGCTGAAAGCTTGCTTTTGAGTGAAAGCTCAGTTGAAATTATTGAAAACTTATTGAAGTAACAGAAAATGAGTGTTCTTAAAAAACCTTTAGTTACCGAAAAAGTATCAGCCTTGAACGAAAAGGGTAAGTACGGATTTGTTGTAGACTACAAAGCCAACAAAATAGAAATCAAAGTGGCTGTTGAACAGATGTACGGTGTGACCGTGGAAGATGTTAACACCATGAGATATAGTGGTAAGACCAAATCTAGAATGACAAAGTCTAGAGTAGTACAAGGTCAAACCAATGCATTCAAGAAAGCAATTGTAACAGTTGCTGAGGGTGATGTTATTGATTTTTATAGCGGCATTTAAATAGAGAATAATGGGCGTTAGAAAACTAAGACCAATGACTCCGGGAACCAGACATAGAATGGCTCCTGACTTTGCAGAAGTAACTGTTAAGAAAAGTGCTCCTGAGAAATCGTTAACCGTTCCTTCTAAGAGGTCTGGTGGACGTAACAATACTGGGAAAATGACTATGCGCTACATGGGTGGTGGTCACAAGCAAAAACTCAGAATTGTTGATTTCAAGAGAGAGAAATTTGATGTACCAGCTACAGTCAAATCAATTGAATATGATCCAACGCGTTCAGCAAGAATTGCCTTGTTGTTTTATGCAGATGGAGAGAAAAGATATATCATTGCTCCTAAAGGATTAGAAGTAGGGCAAGTTGTAGTATCTGGCGAGGGTGTTGCACCTGAGGTAGGTAACGCAATGCCTCTTTCTAAAGTCCCAATGGGTACAATCATTCACAATATCGAATTGAAACCTGGTAAAGGAGCCTCAATGTCGAGAAGTGCTGGAGCGTACGCTCAGATTGTAGCGCGTGAAGGTAAGTATGCAACTCTTAAATTGCCTTCTGGCGAAATGAGAAACGTTCTTACTACTTGTATGGCCACCATTGGTGCCGTAGGAAACGCAGAGCACATGAACGTTGTACTTGGTAAAGCAGGTAGAAATAGATGGTTAGGAAGAAGACCAAGAGTAAGAGGTGTGGTAATGAACCCAGTCGATCACCCAATGGGTGGTGGTGAAGGTAAATCTTCAGGTGGACATCCTAGATCGAGAAAAGGATTGCCTGCTAAAGGTTTGAAAACCAGAACACCTAAGAAATACTCGAATCGTTTGATCATTGGTAAAAAGAAGAAGTAAAACATGGCACGTTCGTTAAAAAAAGGACCATATATCGATTTTCGTTTAGCCAATAAAGTAGAGGCTATGGAAGAGTCTGGTAAGAAGTCTGTAATTAAGACTTGGTCCAGAAGATCAATGATAGCCCCAGATTTTATTGGGCATACATTCGCTGTACATAATGGAAATAAGTTTATCCCAGTTTTTGTAACAGAAAACATGGTCGGACATAAAATGGGTGAATTTTCACCAACTAGAAATTTCCGTGGTCACATTGCTAAAAAAGATAAAGGTAGAAGATAATGGAAGCTGTAGCTAAGTTAAATAATGTACCTACATCTGCTCGTAAAATGAGAATGGTGGCTGATTTAATCAGAGGCCAGCGTGTAGACAGAGCTTTGAACCTTTTGAAGTTTGAGCCTAAAGAAGGAGCAGCACGTCTTGAGAAACTCTTGAGATCAGCTGTATCTAACTGGATCGCTAAAAACGAAGACGAAAGATTAGAAGATGCAGATCTTATGATCAAAGAAATCCGTGTGGATGGTGGAAGAATCTTAAAAAGATTAAGACCAGCTCCACAAGGAAGAGCACATAGAATAAGAAAAAGATCTAACCACGTAACACTAATTGTAGATTCTAAAAAAGCATCTACTAAGGTTACCGCTGGTAAGGAGGAAGAAGTCACTAACGAAACTGCTAATTAAGAACAGATGGGACAAAAAGTAAATCCTATAGGTCTAAGATTGGGTATCATCAAAGGTTGGGATTCCAACTGGTACGGAGGTAAAGACTTTTCGAGTAAATTGGTTGAAGACCAAGAAATCAGAAAGTACGTAAACGCTCGTATCCCAAAAGGTGGTATTTCTAAGATTATTATCGAAAGAACACTTAAGCGTATCACCATTACCGTGCACACTGCTAGACCAGGAGTTGTAATTGGAAAAGGTGGACAAGAGGTGGACCGTATCAAGGAAGAACTGAAGAAACTTACAAATAAGGATGTTCAGATCAATATCTTCGAGATCAAAAGACCAGAATTGGATGCCAAACTAGTAGGGGAATCAATTGCTCAGCAATTAGCGGCAAGAATTTCTTACAGAAGAGCGATGAAACAAGCAATTGCTTCAGCGGTTAGAGTAGGTGCACAAGGAATTAAGATTAAATGTTCAGGACGTTTAGGCGGAGCTGAGATGGCGAGAACTGAGATGTATAAAGAGGGAAGAATTCCTTTGCATACACTTAGAGCCGACATAGATTACGCAATTTCTGAAGCTGATACAGTTTACGGAAAAATCGGAATCAAAGTATGGGTATTCAAAGGTGAGGTTTTCGGTAAAAGAGATCTATCTCCAAATATAGGAGGAGGAAATCAATCAGAAAGAGGAGCTGGAGGTGCGCCTGGTAACAGAAGAAGACCTTCTGGAAACAATAGAGGAGGAGCCCCAGCCGGTAGAAGACGTTAATCACATCACCTGTTAAAAGATTACAACGATGTTACAACCAAAGAGAACCAAATTTAGAAAAATGCAAAAAGGCCGTGTGAAGGGACTTGCGGGTCGCGGTCACAGTCTGGCTTTTGGAACATTTGGTATAAAATCATTAGAAGCTGGATGGATCACAGCACGTCAGATAGAAGCTGCACGTATTGCCATGACCAGAGCTATGAAAAGGGAAGGTCAAGTTTGGATTAGAATTTTTCCAGACAAACCAATCACGAGTAAGCCTGCTGAGGTAAGGATGGGTAAAGGTAAGGGAGCACCTTCATATTGGGTAGCTTGCGTTAGACCTGGCACTATTCTTTTCGAATCTGGTGGAGTAAGCCAAGAACTGGCAAAAGAATCGTTGAGATTGGCAGCCCAAAAGCTACCCATGTCGACAAAGTTTGTTGTACGTAGAGATTACGTTGGATAGTTATGAAAAATCAAGAGATCAAAGCACTTACTGTTGAGGAATTGACAGAAAGAATTAAGGCCGAGACAGATAACATTGGCAAATTGAAATTTGCCCAAGCCATCTCTCCAATAGAAAACCCGATGAAAATCAAGGATTCTAGAAAGTTGATAGCTAGACTAAAAACTGAGTTGAGAGCTAAAGAACTCGCAAATTAAGATACGCATGGAGACCAGAAATCTTAGAAAAGAAAGAATCGGGATTGTGACAAGCAACAAAATGGAAAAAACCATTACTGTGGCTGTGTTACGTAAGGAAAAGCACCCGATCTACGGTAAGTTTGTTAAGAAAACTACCAAATTTTCTGCTCATGACGAAACTAATGATTGTGGTATCGGTGATACTGTTAAAATCATGGAAACTCGTCCGCTGAGTAAGAATAAGCGTTGGAGATTAGTAGAAATTATTGAAAGAGCTAAGTAACCATGATCAGGCAAGAATCAAGATTGAACGTTGCAGATAACAGTGGAGCAAAAGAAGTTCTATGTATTCGCGTATTAGGCGGTACTAAAAAGAAATTCGCTACTGTTGGCGATAAAATTGTGGTCTCTGTGAAAGCTGCCCACTCTTCAAGCAATTTGAAAAAAGGTACTGTTACAAAAGCAGTAATCGTTAGAACCAAGAAAGCCGTAAGAAGGAAAGATGGTTCTTATATCAGATTTGAAGATAACGCTGCTGTATTACTGAACCAGAACGATGAACCAAGAGGTACTCGTATGTTTGGCCCGGTGGCTAGAGAATTGCGTGAAAAGCAATTCATGAAAATTGTTTCATTGGCACCAGAAGTATTATAAGCAATGGAAAGAAAGAAAAACAAGCAGCAAAAACTGCATTTGAGAAAAGGAGATACTGTTAAAGTACTTTCTGGAAACTCAAAAGGTAAAGAAGGACAAGTCCTCGAGGTTTTCATCGCAAAACAAAGAGCAATTGTTGAAGGTGTTAATATTGTGTCGAAACACACAAAACCTTCCGCTACTAACCCTAACGGTGGTATAGAGAAGACAGAAGCTCCAATTCACGTATCAAACCTTATGGTTAAGGATCCTGCATCAGGAGAGTTTGCTAGAACAGGTAAGAAAGTGAATAGCGAAGGGAAATTAGAAAGGTATTTTAAGACTAAGTCAAATTAATTAGAATGGCTAATCCTAGATTAAAAGATACTTATATCAATGATATAACTCCTGCAATGGTGAAGAGGTTTGAATACACTTCAGTAATGCAGGTGCCTAAGATCACTAAAATAGTGATCAACAAAGGTATAGGTGCTGCAGTAGCAGACAAAAAATTAGTTGACGTAGGAGTAGAAGAACTTACTACCATTACTGGTCAGAAAGCTGTTGCTACAATTGCTAAGAATTCGATTTCAAACTTTAAGTTAAGAGAGGGAATGCCTATTGGTGCTCGCGTAACTTTAAGGGGTGAGAAAATGTACGAATTCCTTGATAGACTTTTGAGTATCGCTTTACCACGTGTAAGAGATTTTAAAGGTGTAAAAGACAAAGGATTTGATGGAAGAGGTAATTATACCCTCGGAGTTAAAGAACAAATCATTTTCCCTGAAATTTCCATTGACAAAGTGAATAAAATCACTGGTATGGATATCACTATTGTTACCACCGCAAATTCTGATGAGGAAGCATTCGAGTTGTTGAAAGCATTCGGAATGCCTTTCTCAACTGGTAAAAAATAATACTATGGCTAGAGAATCGATAAAAGCTAGAGAAAGAAAAAGAGAACGTCTTGTTGCTAAGTTCGCTCAAAAAAGAGCTGATTTAAAAGCTGCTGGTGACTGGGAAGGTTTAGATAAACTACCTAGAAATTCATCACCTGTAAGATTGCACAACAGATGTAAACTAACTGGTCGTCCTAAAGGATATATGAGGAAATTTGGTATTTCTCGTGTAACTTTTAGAGAAATGGCTTCAGCGGGTAAAATCCCTGGAGTAACAAAATCAAGCTGGTAAGCTTTTTTTATTTCGCTAATACAATATTTTCAATACCTTTGCAGGCCGATTCAGGTCGGGGGGTATTAATTTTAAATAGAATGCCAATTCTGGGTGATATCGCCAGGTTGGAGACGGAGTTTTGAAAAATCGAGCCGTCATAAACAAATAACAATGACTGATCCAATAGCAGATTATTTAACACGATTGCGAAATGCCATTAAGGCTAAGCATAGAGTTGTAGACATTCCTGCTTCTAACTTAAAGAAGCAGCTCACGAGTGTATTGCACGAGAAAGGATATATCTTGAACTATAAGTTCGAGGCAGAAGGTCCACAGGGCAATATCAAAATCGCTCTTAAATACAATAAAGTTTCTAAGAAGCCAGCCATAGAAAAATTACTCAGAGTGAGTAAGCCAGGCTTAAGAAAATATGTTGGTGCGGAGGAATTACCTAGAGTTTTAAACGGCTTAGGTATAGCTATCATCTCTACATCAAAGGGAATTATGACCGATAAAGAAGCGAGAAATCTTCATATCGGTGGTGAAGTTTTATGTCACGTATACTAAGATAAGAAGAGATGTCAAGAATTGGTAAGAAACCGATTGATCTACCTCAAGGAGTATCTGTAGACGTAACTGCGGATAACGTGGTTACTGTTAAAGGACCTAAAGGAGAGCTGAAACAGGCAGTAAATCCTGATATAAAAGTAACCGTTGAAGGTGCTGTTCTTACGGTTGAAAGGCCTACTGAACAAAAAAGGCACAAATCATTACACGGTTTGTACCGCTCATTGATCAGCAACATGGTTGTTGGTGTAAATGAAGGTTACAAGAAAGATTTAGAATTAGTAGGTGTAGGTTACAAAGCAACTGTTAGCAATAACGTGTTGGAATTGAGCCTTGGTTACTCACATAATATCTTTGTTGCTGTTCCAGAAGAGATTAAAGCTAGCGCTGAAATGTTGAAAGGAAAGAATCCTACAGTTTCTCTAGAAGGAATTGATAAAGAATTGATTGGACAAGTGGCTGCTAAGATTAAGTCGTTGAGAAAATCAGAACCTTATAAAGGTAAAGGTATCAAGTTCGTTGGTGAGGTAATCAGAAGAAAAGCTGGTAAAACTGCTTCTAAATAAGAGTAATCATGGCTGTTAGTAAAAGTAGACTAAGAATAAAAAGAGGAATTAGAAATAAGATTTCTGGAACTTCCGAAAGACCGAGAATTTCAGTTTTCAAAAGTAATTCACGTATATCTGCCCAAATTATTGATGATTCAAACGGGCATACGCTAGTATCAGCTTCTTCTATTGAGTTTGATAGTAAGAAGAAAAACACCAACGTAGAGCTATCTAAAGAAGTTGGTAAAAAATTGGCTGAAAAGGCAATAGCAGAAGGTATTACCAGTGTGGTTTTTGACCGTAATGGTTATGTATACCACGGTAAAGTACAAGCATTGGCTGAAGGAGCTAGAGAAGGCGGTCTTAAATTTTAATCAGGATGTCACAGAAAAATATAAAATCAGTAAAAGCAAGTGAGATCGACCTTAAAGAAAAGGTAGTTGCGATCAAGCGTGTGGCTAAGGTAGTTAAAGGTGGTAGAAGATTTAGTTTCTCTGCAATCGTAGTAGTGGGTGACGGAAATGGTGTTGTTGGATACGGTTTAGGAAAGGCCAACGAAGTTACTGACGCAATAACTAAAGGTATTGATGATGCAAAAAAGAACTTGGTGAAAGTTCCTTTGTTGAAAGGTACTGTGCCTCATGAATCAATCGGTAAATTTGGTGGAGGCTTTGTATTAGTGAAGCCAGCTGCTGAAGGTACAGGTGTGATTGCAGGTGGTGCGATGCGAGCAGTATTTGAAAGTGCTGGTTACCATAATGTTTTGGCTAAGTCTAAAGGTTCTTCTAACCCTCACAACGTAGTAAAAGCTACATTCGATGCTCTTTTGAGCATGAGAGATGCTTATACAGTTGCTGAGCAAAGAGGTGTTACAATGTCTAAAGTTTTTAACGGATAATAGGAATGGCAAAAGTTCAAATTACACAGGTTAAGAGCACGATCGACAGACCTGAAAGACAAAAAAGAACAATTCAGGCTTTAGGCTTGGGTAAAATCAACAGAACAGTAGAAGTAGAATTGACTGCATCTATTGCTGGTATGATTAATAAGGTAAATCATTTAGTATCTGTAAAGGAACTGTAAGATGGATTTGAATAGTTTAAAACCTGCAGAAGGTTCTACGAAAAATAGAAAGAGAATAGCTAGAGGTACAGGTTCTGGTCGTGGTGGTACTGCTACACGTGGTCACAACGGAGCAAAATCTAGATCTGGTTATAAAAGCAAAGGCGGTTTTGAAGGTGGTCAAATGCCACTACAAAGACGTGTGCCTAAGTTTGGCTTTACTAGTCCTAACAGAGTTGAGTACAAGGCATTAAACCTTGATTCGCTTCAGGAATTAGCAACCAAATTGAATACCGACACCATTGACTTCAATACTTTGATGGAAAATGGTTTTGCTCAAAAAAATGATCTAGTTAAGATTTTAGGTAGAGGCGAATTAACCTCTAAAGTGAATGTATCGGCCCATAAATTTTCTAGTTCTGCTCAAGCAGCAATCGAAAAATTAGGCGGAACCGTTACAAAGCTTTAATAACATGAAGAAGTTTTTTACTACCATACGAAATATTTATTCCATTGAGGAATTGAGAAATAGGATCCTAGCTACGCTGGGGTTCTTGATCGTTTTCAGACTTGGATCTTTTGTCGTTTTACCTGGTGTAGACGTAGCTAAATTAACCGATGACGCTGGAGGGATATTTGGTATCCTGAATTCATTGTTGGGTGGTTCATTTAGTAGAGCATCTATCTTCGGTTTAGGTATCATGCCTTATATATCAGCTTCAATTGTAATTCAATTGATGACTGTGGCTGTGCCAAGCTTCCAGAAAATGCAGAAGGAGGGAGAATCTGGTAGAAAGAAACTTACTCAGATCACTAGGGTATTAACTATTCTAGTAACTCTAGCACAAAGCTTTGGATACATCAAGGCAACTATTATCTCTCAAGATGCTGTTTTACCTAGCATTGACCCATCACTTTTCATGATCAGTTCAATGATCTTGTTAACTGCCGGTACAATGTTCTGTATGTGGTTAGGAGAGAAAATTACTGATAAAGGAATTGGTAATGGTATTTCCATGCTGATCATGATCGGTATCATTTCAAGTTTGCCTGGAGCAGCTTGGATGGAGTTTGTGACTACAAATGGCATCGGAAAGGCATTGTTCTCTGTGATTGAGTTGATCGTCTTGTTCTTTGTTGTAATTGTTACTGTGGCTTTGGTTCAAGCAACCAGAAGAATTCCGGTGCAGTATGCGAAGCAAGTAGTTGGTGGTAAAGTCTACGGAGGTCAACGTCAGTTCATACCTTTAAAGGTGAATGCATCTGGTGTTATGCCAATCATTTTTGCTCAAGCCTTAATGATTCTGCCAAGCTTATTGTCAGGTATCTGGGCAGATAGTAGTGATATTGCCAACTCAATTGGGACAGCCTTTAGCAACCCATACTCATGGCAATACAACTTGACGTTCGCCTTGTTAATTATAGCATTTACATTCTTTTACACTGCCATTACGGTTAATCCATCGAATATGGCGGATGACCTTAAAAGAAGTGGTGGTTTTATTCCAGGGATTAAGCCGGGTAGACCAACATCTGATTTTATTGGAGATGTATTAGATAGAATTACCCTTCCAGGATCAATATTCTTGGCGATAATCGCAATTCTTCCAACCTTCGCATACAATGCAGGTGTAGGACAGCAATTCGCTTATTTCTACGGAGGTACTTCACTATTGATTATGGTGGGTGTGATTTTGGATACTTTACAACAAATAGAAAGCTATTTGTTGATGCGACACTACGAAGGAATGATGAAGTCAGGCAAGATGCGTGGCCGATCTCAGAACGTAGCTGTAGCGTAATATGATTAATTACAAAACTGAAGAGGAGATTCAAATAATTCGAGAGAGTGCCGATATTCTTGGCAGGGCTCACGGAGAAGTAGCTAAAAGGGTTAAGGTAGGTGTTAGAACCGCTGACCTTGATAAGATTGCAGAAGAATACATTCGCGATCATGATGCAAAGGCATCGTTCAAAGGCTACAATGGATTTCCTTCTACCCTGTGTATTTCAGTGAACGAAAATGTAGTTCACGGTTTTCCAGGAGAATACGAATTGAAAGACGGTGATATAATCTCTATAGATTGTGGAGTCTTCTACAAAGGTTTTCATAGCGATTCCGCTTATACTTACCCCGTAGGAGAAGTTTCCCCAGAGACATTAGCACTGCTTAAAGCAACGAAAGAGTCGTTGTATATAGGTATTGAAGAGGCCAAGTATGGCAATCGGTTAGGCGATGTAAGCGCATCTATCCAAAAATACGTTGAAGACAAGGGCTACACGGTAGTGAGAGAACTTGTCGGACATGGTTTAGGAAGGAACTTACACGAATCACCTGAGGTTCCTAATTACGGAAAACGTGGTAGAGGAGTTAAATTACAGGAGGGTTTGGTAATAGCCATTGAGCCGATGGTCAATTTAGGGACAAGGAATATTGTTCAGGAAAATGATGGTTGGACCATCAGGACCAGAGACAGAAAACCTTCGGCTCATTTTGAACATACTGTGGCAGTTTTCAAGGATAGAACAGAAGTGTTAACAACACATAAGTATATAGAAGAAGTTTTTAAATTTTAGTATGGCAAAACAAGGATCTATTGAACAGGATGGTACTATTCTAGAAGCATTGCCTAATGCAATGTTTAGGGTAGAACTTGATAATGGACACACCGTTACTGCTCATATTTCTGGTAAAATGCGAATGCACTATATCAGAATATTACCAGGTGACAAGGTGAAAATGGAGATGTCGCCATACGACTTAAGCAAAGCAAGAATTACTTACAGATATAAATAAGAAATCATGAAAGTGAAAGCATCTATCAAGAAGCGAAGTGCTGATTGTAAGCTGATCCGTAGGAATGGAAAGTTATACGTGATAAACAAAAAGAATCCTAGATTCAAACAAAGACAAGGGTAATTATGGCTAGAATTTCAGGAGTAGATATTCCGGACCACAAAAGGTCAGAGATAGGTTTAACCTACATTTACGGAATTGGTCGTAGCTCGGCTGTTTACATTTTAGGTAAAGCCGGAATCGATGTGAGCAAGAAAATTGGTGATTTGGATGACGAAGAGCAAAAAGCAATTCGTACCATCGTCAGTGAAGAGTTCAAAGTAGAAGGAGTGTTAAAATCAGAGGTTCAATTGAGCATTAAGCGTCTGATGGATATTGGTTGTTACCGTGGTATGAGACATAGAAAGGGTCTTCCTGTTCGTGGTCAGCACACTAAAAACAACTCACGTACCCGAAAAGGTAAGAGAAAGACTGTTGCAAACAAGAAAAAGGCAACCAAGTAATTTGAATTAACGGCCGTCAGGTCTGAAAATATTTGAAGAATGGCTCAGAAGAGAAAAGATAAAGCTAAAAAGCGAGTAGTTCAGGTTGAAGCTATTGGACAAGCCCACATTAAGGCTTCTTTCAATAACATCATCATATCAATCACTAACCAACAAGGTCAAGTGATTTCTTGGGCATCTGCTGGAAAAATGGGTTTTAAGGGTTCTAAAAAGAACACTCCTTACGCAGCCCAAATGGCAGCCCAAAATTGCGCTCAAACCGCCTACGATTTGGGGTTGAGAAAAGTTGAGGTATTTGTTAAGGGACCAGGCTCTGGAAGAGAGTCTGCTATCAGAACACTCCAGAATACTGGTATCGAAGTAACAATGATTAAAGATGTTACTCCACTACCACACAACGGATGTCGTCCTCCGAAACGTAGAAGAGTTTAATCCAGAAATTAGAAAGTAATGGCAAGATATACAGGTCCTAAGGCCAAAATTGCGAGAAGATTTAACGATCCTATCTTTGGTCATAGCAAAGCATTGCAAAAGAAAGCATACCCTCCTGGGCAACACGGAAGAGGTAGAAGAAAAAAGCAGTCTGAATATGCAATCCAGTTAATGGAGAAGCAAAAAGCGAAATACACTTATGGTGTATTAGAGCGTCAGTTTGCTAACACGTTCGATCGTGCATCAAGAAAATCAGGTATTACAGGTGAAATCCTTCTTCAAATGTTGGAGGCAAGACTTGATAATACTGTATATAGAATGGGTATTGCTCCAACAAGAAGAGGAGCAAGACAACTAGTATCTCACAAGCACATCACTGTGAATGGAGAATTAGTGAACATCCCATCTTATGTGGTACAACCAGGTGATGTAGTAGGCGTTAGAGAAAAATCTAAATCCGTAGAGGCCATCACTGATAGTTTAGCTAACAATTCAGCACAGAAATATCCATGGATTGAGTGGAATAAAACTGAAATGAACGGTAAGATGATTGCTTTGCCTATGAGGGACGAAATTCCTGAAAAAATCAATGAGCAGCTTATTGTTGAGCTTTACTCTAAATAATCTATTTAAGAACTTAAACGATCTAATCATATGTCAATACTCGCATTTCAAATCCCTGAAAAGGTGGTGATGGAGAAGGCGGACGACTTTCACGGTCTGTTCACTTTTAAGCCGCTCGAAAAAGGATACGGGGTTACAATCGGTAATGCATTAAGAAGAATTCTTCTTTCTTCATTAGAAGGTTACGCTATCACAGGTATTAAAATCCCTGGCGTTTTGCATGAATTCTCAACGATTGAGGGTGTTGTGGAAGACGTAGCGGAAATCATTCTAAACCTAAAGAAGGTTCGTTTTAAGAAAATCTCCGATACTGTTGATAACAAAGTAACTGTAATCATTGAAGGTCAAGATAAGTTTGCTGCTGGTGATATTGGAAAATTCACTGGTGCTTTCGAAATCCTTAACCCTGATGAAGTAGTGTGTCACCTTGATAGTTCGGTAAAGTTCGAAATTGAGCTTTCTATCGATAAAGGTAGAGGTTACGTTCCTGCTGAAGAGAACAGACCTTCTGAGCAATTATTCGGATACATTCCAATTGACGCTATTTACACGCCAATCAAAAATGTTAAATTCAGTGTAGAAAACACAAGGGTTGAACAAAAAACTGACTACGAAATGTTGGTTTTGGATATTCAAACTGATGGTTCTATCCACCCTGAAAACGCATTGAAGGGTGCTGCCCATATCTTAATTCAACACTTCATGCTATTCTCTGATCAGAACATGATCTTAGAAACTGGGTCTTTAGATGAGCCAGAGCAAGTAGATGAAGAAATGCTTCACATGCGTAAGCTGTTGAAAACTCAACTGAACGATTTAGATCTTTCAGTAAGAGCTTACAACTGTCTTAAAGCAGCTGATGTAAGAACATTAGGCGACTTAGCAAGACTTGAAATTTCTGACATGATGAAATTCAGAAACTTTGGTAAGAAGTCTTTGGCTGAATTGGAGCAATTGATAGCTGATAAGAACCTTACTTTCGGTATGGACTTATCAAAATATAAACTTGACGAGGAATAAAGTAAGATGAGACACGGGAAGAAATTTAATCACCTGAGTAGAAAGGCACCGCATAGAAAAGCAATGCTTTCTAACATGGCTTCTTCTTTGATCGCGCACAAGAGAATTTCAACTACTGTAGCGAAGGCAAAGGAACTTAGGAAATATGTTGAGCCTCTTATTACAAAAGCTAAGACAGATACAACTCACTCAAGAAGAGTAGTATTCTCTTATCTTCAAAATAAAGAGACGGTAACAGCGCTTTTTAGCGAAATCGCTGAAAAGGTAGCAAACAGACCTGGTGGATATACTAGAATTATCAAAACTGGAAACAGATTAGGAGATAATGCTGATATGTGTATCATTGAATTAGTAGACTACAACGAATTACTACTTAAAGAAGCAGCTCCTGCTAAGAAAAGCAGCAGAAGAAGCAGAGGTAAGAAATCTGATGAGACTACTGAATCAACTCCTGTAGCAAAAGCACCTAAGGCGAAGAAGGAAGAAACTGTTGAAGCACCAGCTGCTAAAACTGAAGAGACTCCGGAAGCAAAGGCTGAAGAAGCAAAAGAAGATGATAAGAAAGACGGGGAATAATTCTACTTTCTTAAAAATATAGAATAAGGGATTGAGCAAATTTGTTCAATCCCTTTTTTATTTACTTTTGTACCGAATTAAAGATTTGAATTGCGCACCAATCTATAAATATGTCTACAACGAATAATATCAACAGTAAAAGGAAAGCCATTCTTCTTTTAGCAGATGGAAGCCGCTATGAGGGTACTGCCATTGGTAAAATAGGTATTGCCGGAGGTGAAATTTGCTTTAATACAGGAATGACGGGTTATCAAGAAATTTACACCGACCCATCTTATTATGGTCAAATTGTAGTAAATACAGCTTCTCACATCGGGAACTATGGGGTAGAGGATGACGAACAGGAGTCGGATTCACCGAAAATCAGAGGTTTGGTTGTAAATACTTTTTCTAAGGATTTCAGTCGTAAAACAGCCGATGGCTCACTCCAAGATTATTTAGAAAAGAATAACATTGTCGGAATTTCCGATGTAGATACACGCCTTTTGGTGCGCTACATCAGAGATAAGGGAGCAATGAATGCTATTGTATGTTCAGAAGATCTTTCTGATGATGAATTGAAAGCTAAGCTGGCTGACATTCCATCGATGGATGGTTTAGAATTGTCTTCATTCGTAAGCACAAAAGAACCTTACTTTGTTGGAGAAGAAAATGCAGCAATTAAAATTGCTGTTTTGGATATTGGAGTGAAAACCAGTATTCTAAAGCATTTGGCCAGCAGAGGTGCATACTTAAAGGTGTTTAATGCGAAGACTACCTTTGAAGAAATGAGCAAATGGAATCCTGATGGATATTTCTTGTCCAATGGACCTGGTGACCCTGCTGCAATGCCTTATGCAGTAGAAACGGCTCAAAAAATAATGGCTGAAGACAAACCACTTTTTGGAATTTGTCTTGGGCATCAAGTGATAGCCTTGGCCTGTGGCGCGAGTACATTCAAAATGCACAACGGACACAGAGGATTAAATCACCCAGTAAAAAACCTCATTTCGGGTAAGAGTGAAATCACTTCTCAGAACCACGGTTTTGCAGTAGACTTAACTGCGCTTGAAGCGGCTGGAAGTATGGAACTGACGCATATTAACTTAAATGATAACACCGTTGCCGGCTTGCAGGTAAAAGGAAAGAAAACATTCTGCGTGCAATACCATCCAGAGTCTTCACCTGGGCCACATGATTCACGCTATTTATTCGATCAATTTATTAACCTTATCAAATCATAATACCAATGAGTTTAATTGAAAGTATCTATGCAAGACAAATCCTTGACTCAAGAGGGAATCCTACCATCGAAGTAGATGTAATTACAGAGAACGGAGTTTTAGGCCGTGCTGCGGTGCCATCTGGCGCTTCAACTGGTGCGCATGAAGCCGTTGAGTTAAGAGATGGTGATAAAGACGTATACCTTGGGAAAGGCGTCTTGAAAGCCATTGAGAATGTCAACGTTACCATTGCTGCTGAATTGATCGGGTTTTCTGTATTCGAGCAAAACTTGCTTGACAAGATTATGATCGAGGTAGACGGGACTGAGAACAAAAGCAACCTAGGAGCAAACGCTATTTTGGGCGTTTCTTTGGCGATTGCTAGGGCCGCGGCATCTGAATTAGGACTTCCGCTCTACCGTTACGTGGGTGGTGTGAACGCAAACACACTTCCTGTGCCTATGATGAACATCATTAATGGAGGTTCTCATGCAGATAATTCAATCGACTTTCAAGAGTTTATGATTATGCCGATTGGAGCGGAAAGCTTTACCGAGGCAATTCAAATGGGCGCTGAAGTATTCCATCACTTAAAGAAGGTACTTTCTTCTCGTGGTCTTTCGACTAACGTAGGCGATGAAGGTGGTTTTGCACCAAACTTGGCCTCTGATGATGAAGCGTTGGAGGTAATTTCTGAAGCAGTGAAAAACGCAGGTTATACTGTAGGCGAAGACTTCGTTTACGCACTAGATGTGGCTTCTTCTGAATTCTACTTGAAGGATGAAAAAGTATATCACTTCAAAGATTCAACAGGGAAGAAAATGACGCCAGTTGAAATGGCAGACTACCTTGCCTCGCTTTGCGAGAAATATCCAATCATGTCGATTGAAGACGGTATGTTTGAGGACGATTGGGAAGGCTGGAAAGCCTTAACCGATAAGATTGGTGACAAAGTACAGTTGGTGGGTGATGACTTGTTCGTGACTAACGTGAAGCGTTTACAGAAAGGGATTGATGGGGGTATTGCCAACTCAATCTTGATTAAAGTAAACCAAATCGGAACTTTGACAGAGACAATTGAGGCCGTAAGCTTGGCCAACAGAAACGGCTATACTGCCGTGATGTCACACAGATCTGGAGAAACAGAGGACAATACGATTGCTGATTTAGCCGTAGCATTGAACACTGGTCAGATTAAAACCGGATCAGCTTCACGCTCAGACAGAATGTCTAAATACAACCAATTACTTAGAATTGAAGAAGAATTGGGAGAAGTAGCCAAATACCCTGGGAAGAATTTCAGAAAGGCTTACTAAGCACAAAACAAAATACGATCAAAGACTTCGCTCCTTTAGGGGTGGAGTCTTTTTTGTTTTAAGGGTACGCAGCCATATTGTAAAAATCTAAGTATAGGGTAAAAAACAACCCTACTATGAAAATCAGACCAATATACTTCGCGCTAATTATTGTTTTAATCATTTCAGCCTGTAGTGGCGGAGGTGGAGATGAAACCCCTGATCCTTGTGCAACACCAATTGTACTGACCATATCAAGCCAACAAAGTGCTACATCGGGCCAGTCAGACGGAAGTGTGTCGATATCTGCTGCTGGATCAAACGGCGGATTAGAATATAAAATTGGCAGTGGGACCTTTCAAAGCTCATCCTCATTCACTGGTCTTGCTGCTGGTAACTACACTGTTTCGGTAAAAGACAACCAAGGCTGTACAGCTAGCGTTTCGATTACAATTACGGAATCAACTGGTGGCTCAGCTACTCCATCTTTCTCTAGTGATGTATTTCCAATTATGCAAAGTAGCTGCGCAACCTCAGGTTGCCACGTAAGCGGAGGTAGTGCACCTTTCGTAATGGCGAATTACAGCGATGTAAAGGCAAAAGATTTATCCATAAAGTCAAGAGTTTCGGCCAGAACAATGCCTCCATCAGGATCCAATGCTTTAAGTACTGATCAGATCAATACTATCGTAGTTTGGGTAGACGCTGGCGCTCCAAACAATTGATTTTAAAAACAGAATCAAGAGTAAATCGGCATACTTTTGATTTTGTGCTAAAAAGTTAGTTACTTTTGTACTATGAAGGCTTTCACCAAAGTTCCTCGTTTCGCAAAGAGTTTCTATTTTCTCTTCGGAACATTTTTCATTATCTGGATGCTGTTTGTAGACTCCAATGATATTGTGACTCAGATAAGACTTAAATCGAAACTGAGTAACCTAAAAAATCAGAAGGAATACTACATTGAGAAAAAAGTGGAAGTACTGAAGAACAAAGAAGAGCTCACTACAAATCAAGAGTTGCTTGAAAAGTTTGCTAGAGAAAAGTACTTGATGAAGAAACCATCTGAAGATCTTTTCGTCATAGTCACGGAAGACTAATTCAAAAAAAAATATTCAATATCAAGTCCTCTTTTTGAGGACTTTTTCGTTACTAGGATTATGAGAAAATTATTGATCGCTGCCCTCTTCTTTTTAATGACCTTTTCATCACTCCAAGCTCAAATTTACTTCGAGGAAGAGCCCCAGAAAGAAGACTCTGTTAGTTTTATGGACAGGGTTTATTTTGGAGGAAACTTTTCATTTAACCTCGGAACCGACTTTACTTACATCGATGTATCTCCATTGGCTGGTTATATGATCACTCCTGACTTCTCCGCTGGTTTGGGCGCTACTTATCTCTATCTTTCACGTAAGTATATTTTATTACCCTCACGCAATACATTTAAGTTAAGCAGCAGCGTATATGGTGGACGTACTTTTTTACGACATAATATTTTCGAGACCTATTTTGCTCACTTGGAATTTGAGGCCTTAAATGTTGAATTTGCGGCTGATCCTTACAGTGAAACTACGAACCGTGAATGGGTACCGGGGCTCTTTATTGGTGGTGGTGCCTTTCAGCCTATTTTTAAAAAGGGAGGAATAAACATCACTGTCTTATATAACCTTCTGCACGATGACCTCAGGTCACCTTATGGAAGTGCATTAGTAATACGAGGGGGGATTACTTTTTAAAATTCGATTCCGAATTTCTTTCCAATTTCTTTTAGGTCCTCAAAAACGGGTTGAAGCAAAGGAATACCTTGCTCCATTCTTATTTTCTCCATTTCACGTTCCGGGTCACCAGGAATGAGCACAGGTTGTTCAGGATCAACAGGTGTTGAATTTCTGAAACGCTGAATCCAATTGTCCATGTGTTCTTTAAATTCAGTTGCTGGGCGGAAAGCATCTACACGCATGGCGCCAAAGAAATGGCCTAGGCCTTCGCCTACCGGATCACTTACTGGATCCATAAAACTCACAAATGGAGGTGCCCAAGGGCCATAATTGGCCCCAGAAAGCACAGCCGAGAAAATATCCACCACAGAACCCATAATATAGCCTTTGTGACTTCCATGTAGTCTACTACCACCTAATGGACGCAAAGCACCACCTTCTTTAACACCAAAAGCATTAGTGGTATCCATACCATCTTTGTCTTGCACCCAGCCTTTGGGTACAGGCTCTCCTTTTCTTTGAAGAATTTCGAGCTTTCCATTCGCGGCAGTGGTGGTTGCAAAGTCGCCAACAAAGGGAGGTTCGTTGCCAGCAGGGATAGCAATGGCTATTGGATTGGTGCCTAAGAGCCTTTCTTTGGAAAAAGTTGGGGAAACCAAAGGGCTAGCATTGGTCATTGAAATACCAATCATGTCATTCTGTGCGGCCAATAACGAATGGAAGCCAGCAATGCCGTAATGGTTAGAGTTTTTTACCGAAACCCAACCTGTCCCCACATTTTTTGCCTTTGTGATGGCCACTCTCATCGCAAATGGAGCAACGACTAGTCCTAAACCGGCATCACCGTCTACGACAGCGGTACTTGGAGTCTCATAGGTAACTTTGATGTTTGGAGTAGCATTTATCCTTCCCTTTTCCCAAAGCCTTACATAACCCTTGAGTCTAGCGACACCATGCGAATCGATGCCTCTTAGATCGGCAGAAAGCAGTGTTTCACAAGCCTGAGTTGCATCTGCTTCTGAGCAGCCCATTTTGATGAAAACGGAATGAGAAAACTGATATAGATCTTGGTAAGAATAATTCGACATGTGTGTAATTTTTAATTCGAAGTGTTTTTCTCCGATATCTTAATATGCGAAAACGATGTATACAAAAGCCCTTCTTTCAATGCATAAGCACAGGCCGTAATGTTTTCGGTAGTCATATGTTTTAAAACAAACTGAATCAAGCAACTGGCTACAACAATCATATCTACTCGCATGGTAACCATACCAGGGATATGCATTCGCTCTTTCTTGTTTTTTGTAATTAGCTCTTCGTAAATTCTGTTGTTTGCTTCTATTGGGAATTGAAAAGTTAGGCCGTCTGCAACCCTTTCAATCCCATTTTTCTTCATATAAATTTCAGAAAGCGTATCGAAAGTACCAGAGCAACCTATTAATCCTTTGGGCTTGAATTCCTCAATGGCGGCTACCAAACTGGAAAGCTCAGTTTCAAGCCAAGTATTCATTTCTTCAATGCTTTCCTGCGGCATAGGGTCTTCCTTGTGGAACTTATCCAAAAGCCTTTGTGCACCAATTTCGAAGCTTTGCTTCCAGAATATTTCTTGGTTGTTGCCAATGATGAACTCTACGCTTCCACCGCCAATGTCCATCACCAACTGTGGAACTTCTGTCAGTTGCGAAGTGGACTTCACACCATAGAAAATGAGTTCCGCCTCACGGTCGCCTGAAATGATTTTGATGTCAATGGAAGTTTTTTCTTTGATCTCGTCCAGTAATTGTTGGCCATTTTTCGCGGATCGGATGGCACTTGTTGCAACTCCAGTTATGGTTTTGACCTCGAATTGATCAATAATGGTTTTGAAGACTTGTAGGGTGTGAAGGGCCCTTTTTTTGGCATCAGCTGAGATTCTCCCTTTGCTAATGCCGTTCTTGCCAATTTTCACGGCTATTTTCTCGCGGTATAGCGTTTTGATTTCGCGCTTACTCACCTCCACTATAAACAAGTGGAAGGTATTAGTGCCCAAATCAATAACCGCTATTCTCTCTTTCATGCCCTTCTGCAAAGATGGGCGAATATAAGGCATTCTATTAAAATATGGGTGTTCATCGAAAGGTAATAGATGGCGATTATGTTCTTTTTTTGTACTGACCTGTATATCTTTGACGAGTATATAAAACCACACCTATGGCTAAGAATACCCCGCTTAAAAAACACATAACCAAAGCAGATAAAATTGAATTGCTCGAGCAAAAAAATGCAGAAGCCTTATTGGGTGGAGGTCAGAAACGAATTGATAGCCAGCACAAAAGAGGCAAACTTACCGCGAGGGAACGTCTTGAGTTATTGTTAGACGAAGGCAGTTTTGAAGAAATTGGCAAGTTTGTAGAACACAGGGCTACAGATTTTGGCTTGGAGAAGGAGATCTACTTAGGCGATGGCGTAGTGACGGGTTACGGAACGGTTCATGGCCGTTTGGTATATGTTTACTCACAAGATTTTACGGTGTTCGGAGGTTCTCTTTCTGAAACACATGCCGAAAAAATAGTGAAGGTTATGGATTTGGCCATGAAGAACGGTGCGCCAGTGATTGGCCTGAACGATTCTGGTGGAGCTCGAATCCAAGAAGGCGTAGTGTCGCTTGGCGGTTATGCCGATATCTTCTACCGTAATACGATGGCTTCGGGTGTAGTGCCTCAGATTTCTGCTATTATGGGACCATGTGCGGGTGGTGCGGTGTATTCACCAGCCATTACCGATTTTATCTTCATGGTGGAAAACACTTCATACATGTTTGTTACCGGGCCTAATGTGGTGAAAACTGTAACGCAAGAAGAAGTGACTTCTGAAGAATTAGGAGGCGCTAGCACGCACAGTACTAAAAGTGGAGTAACACACTTCGCCTCGGCCAACGAGGTGCAGTGCATTAATGAAATCAAACAATTGCTGTCGTACATTCCGCAAAACTGTGAAGACACGGCCCCGGTTTATGAATATGATTTGGAAGAAGATGCGGTAAGAACCGTATTGAATAATATTATTCCAGAAAACCCAAACCAACCTTACGACATGCGCGAGGTGATTGATGGCTTGGTGGATGATGATTCATTCTTCGAAGTACATAAAAACTTTGCGGAAAATATTGTTGTGGGCTTTGCCCGAATTGGTGGAAGAAGTATCGGTATTGTAGGAAACCAACCCGCTTCTATGGCTGGAGTTTTAGATATTGATGCGAGTGTTAAAGGAGCCCGTTTTGTGCGTTTCTGCGATTGTTTCAATGTGCCTTTATTGGTGTTGGAAGATGTGCCGGGCTTCTTGCCAGGCACAGACCAAGAGTGGAACGCCATTATCACCAATGGAGCGAAATTGCTTTACGCCTTTTCTGAAGCTACGGTGCCAAGAATTACCGTAATCACTAGGAAGGCTTACGGTGGAGCGTATGATGTAATGAACTCCAAACACATTGGGGCGGACATGAACTACGCTTGGCCTTCGGCTGAAATTGCGGTAATGGGAGCGAAAGGTGCTGCGGAAATCATTTTCAAAAGAGAAATTGCGGCTGCTGATGACCCTGAAGCGAAGTTAGCGGAGAAAGTAGAGGAATATACTGAGAAATTTGCCAACCCTTATCGGGCTGCACGAAGAGGTTATGTGGATGAAGTAATCTTGCCTCAAGATACCCGTAAGAAACTTATTAGGGCCTTTACCATGTTGGAGAACAAGGTGGCTACGCTACCGAAAAAGAAACACGGGAACATTCCTTTGTAACAAGGGTTTTATCCGTACCGAATTGAATTATAGAACTGGCTTTTGGCCAGTTTTTTAGCATTTAGAATACCGAAAATTATGAATAAGAAGAGTCAGGAATTCCTTACCAAATATTTGAATAATGCTTCACCAACAGGTTTTGAAGCTTCAGGTCAACAAATCTGGTTAGACTATATCAAGCCGTATACGGATAGCTATTTCACGGACAAATACGGAACGGCAGTAGGGGTAATCAATCCTGATGCAAAGTTTAAAGTAGTGATTGAAGCACATGCTGATGAGATCAGCTGGTTCGTCAACTACATTGATGACAACGGCTACATTTATGTAGTTCGAAATGGGGGTTCTGATCACCAAATAGCGCCTTCAAAAAGGGTGAACATTCACACCGAAAAGGGAATTGTAAAAGGTGTCTTCGGCTGGCCAGCCATTCACGTGCGCGATAAAGCATCTGAAAAATCACCTTCACTGAGAAATATCTTCATCGATGTGGGAGCGGAGTCGAAGCAGGAAGTGCTTGATATGGGCGTTCATGTGGGAACCGTAATTACTTTTGACGATGAGGTTTTTAAACTCAATAAGAAATTTTGGTGTGGTCGTGCGCTCGATAACCGTATTGGTGGTTTTATGATTGCCGAAGTGGCCAGAAGGCTTCACGAAGAAGGCAAGAAACTTCCATTTGGTCTTTATGTGGTCAATTCGGTACAAGAAGAAATTGGTTTGCGTGGTGCGGAGATGATTGCCGCTAGAATCAAGCCCGATGTAGCCATCATTACAGATGTATGTCACGATACTGCTTCGCCAATGTATGAAAAGCAAATACAAGGTGATCAGAAATGCGGTTTAGGCCCTGTATTGGCTTACGGCCCTGCGGTGCATAACAACGTATTGAAAATGCTGATTGATGTAGCAGAAAAGAATAAGATCGAATTCCAGCGTCATGCGAGCTCAAGATCAACGGGCACCGATACCGATGCTTTTGCCTATTCAAACGAAGGTGTGCCTTCAGCTTTAATTTCTTTGGCTTTGAAGTACATGCACACTACCGTAGAAAC
Organism: Roseivirga echinicomitans; assembly: GCF_001592935.1. Taxonomy (GTDB): domain Bacteria; phylum Bacteroidota; class Bacteroidia; order Cytophagales; family Cyclobacteriaceae; genus Roseivirga; species Roseivirga echinicomitans. The sequence goes on along the minus strand of NZ_LRDB01000023.1, from coordinate 52,189 downwards.
TGCACATGAAAGCGATATAGAGAAGGTAATTGAACTGATGTATCAGTTTATACTTCATTTACCAGCCGATCATGATTTCAGCTATTTAAAATAATTGGTTTGGAAGGGAGTATAAGAGTGGTGTTGGATCAAATGGGGCGGAAGGTAGAGGTACCTAGTTTGCCTCAGCGCATTGTTTCTTTAGTGCCTTCCCAAACAGAATTATTATATGATTTAGGACTTGGTGACCGCGTAATTGGGGTCACCAAGTTTTGTATTCACCCAAGTCAATGGCACGAATCCAAAACCTTTGTTGGCGGTACCAAGCAGTTTAAGTTCGATGTAATTGATGAGCTCAAACCTGACCTAATTATCGGGAATAAAGAGGAAAATTACATTGAAGGCATAGAGGAACTGGCCAAGAAATACCCGGTTTGGATGAGCGATATTCTTGGGCTAGATCAGGCTTTCGATATGATTTTGGCCATCGGTAATTTGGTAGAGGAAAGAGCCAAATCAATTTCTATTGTAGAAAAGGTGAAGGAGGGTTTTGCTTCGCTTCCCTATAAGTCGAGAAAAAAAGCGCTGTATCTTATTTGGAAGAAGCCGTACATGGGGGCAGGCAGAGCAACATTTATTGATGAAATGATGGATTTCGCTGGCTTTGAAAATGTGCTTTCAGAAACACGTTACCCAGAACTTACACTAGAGGCTATCCAAGACATAAATCCCGAAGCTATTCTTCTCTCTTCGGAACCTTACCCTTTTAAGGAAAAGCACATTGCCGAACTAAAGACCGTGCTACCCAATTGTGACGTTCAACTCGTAGATGGTGAAATGTTCAGTTGGTACGGAAGTAGGTTAATGCAAGCCCCTGCTTATTTCGCAGACCTGAAATAAAAAGAGGAAGCGCCATCAATTTCTTCGGCACAAGTTAGATTCTTGCTTGATAAGTGTACAGCTGATAATATCTACCTTCTTTAACAATCAACTCATCGTGTGTACCTCTTTCAACAATTTCACCATTCTCAATCACGAGAATTTGATCTGCTTTGCGAATGGTACTTAAACGGTGAGCAATTACAAAAGTAGTTCTACCTTTCATTAAGCTCGATAAACTTTCTTGGATGAAAGATTCACTTTCTGTATCGAGGTTGGAAGTGGCTTCGTCAAGAATAAGGATTTTTGGATCGGCCAAAACGGCTCTGGCAATGGCAATTCTCTGTCGTTGGCCACCAGAAAGTTTCACACCTCTTTCGCCAATTATGGTTTCCAATCCTTTTTCAAATCGATCGGTAAATTCATTTACATACGCTGCTTTCACTGCGTTCTGTAAATCTTCCTCAGAAGAATCTGGCCTAGGGAAAAGGATGTTTTCGCGGATTGTCCCTTCAAAAAGGAAGTCATCTTGAAGTACTACACCTAACTTTCTTCGGTAGCTTTTTAATAAAATGGAGGAAAGGTCGATGCCGTCAATCGTGATTTTCCCTTCACGTGGGTTAAGGAAAGAAGCGGCTAAACCTGCAATTGTAGATTTACCTGAGCCAGAAGTTCCAACCAAAGCAGTAACGCTTCCAGAAGGTGCATCGAAGCTTATGTTTTTCAATACGTCTGTATCTTCTTCATAAGCGAATGATACATTTTCGAATTTGATATTGGCGTCTGTTTCTTTAAGCTTAACGGTTCGGTTTTCGTCATCGTCTTCCGCTTTCATCAACATAATCTCTTCCGTACGATCTAGTCCGGCAAATGCTTCTGTAATCTGGCTACCAATATTTGACATTTGAACAATTGGGGCAATGAGTAAAGCGAGTAAGCCAATAAATGCAAAGAGTTCACCCGTGGTCATGGTGCCTTGAATGATATAGTAGCCTCCAATTCCTAGAATACCTGTACTTGCAACACCCGCTAAAAGGAAAGTGGCAGAGCTGGTGACTACGGCAGTTGCTGTAAGCGTCTGTTTTACATTTTCATACAATGATTTTACACCAGTTTCGAAACTCTCCGTTTCTTGTAACTCAGCACCAAAGCCTTTGATTACACGCACGCCACTTAAAGTTTCCGTTAATCGCCCGGTAACTTCAGCATTGAGTTGGCCTCTTTTTCTGAAGATTGGCCTTAAATAGGCAAATGCTTTCATGGCCACTAAACCGAAAATGATCACAGGAACGACCACAAATGCGGTAAGTTTAGCGTTCATGCCCAAGAGTATGACGAGTACGGCAACTGCAGTAATACTACCGCCAATAAGCTGTACAAAACCAGTTCCTACTAAGTTTCTTACGCCTTCCACATCGGTCATAATCCTTGAAACTAATGCTCCAGACTTGGTGCTATCGAAGAAATTAAGGGGGAGTGATAAAATTTTCTTTTGCACTTGAACACGCAATTCCGCAATGAGCTTTTGCGCTTGAACACTGAGGATACGGGTAAGGGCGAAGGAAGTAATGGCTTGGGTAATGATGGCCGCTATGGTGACAAGAATAACCATTTTCAGCATTTCCATGTCTTTGTTTACCACAACATCATCAATCAAGTATTGAGTTGCTTTCGGAAGCACCAAACTGGCTGCACTTCTAAGTAAAATTAAGACCAGTCCAAAAAGTAAAAGCCCTCTTTTGGGCCAAATGATTCTTTTAAAAACTTCACCTACAGTGATATTGTCGAGTTTTTTCTTCTTTGCCATGGTAACCGCTGAAATATAGTAAGACCAACCGTGTTGAAAGCCAGTTAGTTCAATTGATCAAAAGTAATTTAAATGACATTCTTACTGACCTGTTGCCAGTTCAATGTCTTTCCAAAAACCTGGGTATGATTTATTGACCACACTGGGATCTTTGATGATGATGCCCTGCAAGGTACAAAGTGGAGCAAAAGCCATGGCCATTCTGTGGTCGTCATAGGTCTCGATTTCTATGGGGGTATCACTCAATTCGAATTTAGACCTAAGTTCAAACACCTCTGGTGCTACTTCTTTTAACTTGACTTTGAATTTTTTCAGCTCCTTTTTTAGGGCTTTCACCCTGTTGGTTTCTTTGATCACAAGGCTTTCTAAACCTGTCATGGTGCATTGTATTTTCTTTGCCGCACAAACAACGGCTATGGTTTGGGCCAAATCTGGGCAATCGCTAAAGTCAAAATTCACCTCGTTGGAATGAGGGATTTTCTGAAGTACCACACCATCGGCTTCAAAAGTGCTCATCACGCCAAGCTGATTCATCATGTGCACAATGGCAATGTCGCCCTGAAGCGACTTTTGTCTGAGCCCTTTCAATTTGATTTTGGCATCATCCGCTAAAGCGACAAAACTATACCAGTAGCTCGCACCCGACCAATCGGACTCCACTACATAGGGATAATCATTGTATTGCTGAGGCTTAATTTCAATGGTTTGGTTGGTCCAGTTGGAGTGAATTCCAAAAAGCCTCATCATGTCCAAAGTCATTTGGATATAAGGGCGAGAGCCGATTTTCCCTTTTAACTCTAAATTAAGCCCTTGGGGTAAACAAGGGGCAATCATTAATACAGCCGATATAAACTGACTGCTGACATCGCCTTGCATTTTAATACTGTTGGTCTTTTGATCAACAATGGGCTTTACCTTGAGTGGAGGGAAACCCTCTTCTCCTAAATATTTCACTTTGGCACCAAGGCTTTTAAGCGCATCACCCAAAATCTTGATTGGACGTTGTTGCATTCTTGCCGTGCCAGTAAGAATCCTCGGTGTTTCTCCCACGGCTGAAAGTGCTGTAAGAAATCGCATCGTGGTTCCAGCGTCCAAAACATCTAAAGTTTCTTCCGAACTGGCCAATAAACGAATCATCGTTTGAGTATCCCTGGCCTCCGATAGGTTCTGTAGTGCTGATAGGTTACCAGAAAGCGCGTTGATAATTAAAGCCCTATTGCTCTCACTTTTAGAAGCAGGAAGCGGGATTTCTACTGCTTTGAGTTGGGGTGAGTGTTTAAGGTGAATGGTTTCCAAGGTCAGTGTTTCAGTTTAGTGAAGTAAAAAAGAGAATCAATTACATCTTTTTCGTCTACTGCGATATCGTAGGTGGCCTTTCCGATGTCCATCAGAAGGGAGTGGTTGAGGAGGTTATTGAGATTCTTTTTGTCTTGGTACATCAGTTTTATGATTCCAGAAAAGTCCTCTTTTGCGATGTTAATTTCAGGATAAATTTCGAGAATGGTGTCAGAAATCTGCAATAGATTTTCATCAGAAAAACCCAGCAGTTTTTTTGACAAGTAGGCTTCACATATCATTCCAGCCGCAATTGCCTCTCCATGCAAAAGCTTTTTGTCTGTATTTAAATAGAAGCTTTCAATGGCGTGCCCTATGGTATGCCCAAAGTTTAAAATCTTCCTGAGCCCGGCTTCTTTTGGGTCGGCTTTTACTACTTCATTTTTGATTTCTACCGAATGGGCAATCACCGCTTCCCAGTTTTCAATGTTTAAACCATGGGCAGTGGTTTGCTCAAAATAATCAGTATCGGCTATCAGTCCGTGCTTAATTACTTCTGCAAAACCCGATCTTAATTCTCTTGGCGCTAAGGTTTTTAGAAACACAGGGTCGATCAAAACACTTTCTGGCTCTTGGAAGAAACCTAAATGGTTTTTAAAGCCCATAAAATCGATTCCTAACTTCCCGCCTACATTGGCATCTACAGCCGCCAATAGGGTAGTAGGAATGTTCATAAATCGAATACCGCGTTTGTAAGTCACCGCACAGAAACCACCCATATCGCCAATGACGCCACCACCCAAATTGATCAGCAATGCTTTTCTGTCAAAGTTGTTTGTGGTGAATTGCTCCCAAATGTGTTCGCAAGTGCGAAGATTTTTGTTCTCTTCGCCCGAAGTGATTTGTATGAGCAAATGCTCAGGCAAAAAGGCCTGTACCAAAGGATAACAATGCGCATGCGTATTCTCATCGACTAAAACCGCTAGTTGCGTAAAGTCAGTTTCCTTTAATACCGCCTTGAGGCTGGTTTCTATGTGGTCAATTACAATGTGGCTCATGCGTTTGTCAATGGACGGGTTTCTTTCAGTTGTGCTTCTTGCTTTTTCACGGACTCTTCGTGAATGGCAAATAAAAGGCTTTTCATAAACTTCTCTGTCAAATTTTTACGCAAGCCGTCCTGAATTCTGCTTTCCATCACTTCTTCCCAACGGCTAGGCTGGTAAACGGCTAAATTATGTTCGCGCTTATAGTCACCTACTTGCTCTATTACTTTGAATCTTTCGGCAAAAAGCTCTAGTAGTTGCGTATCAAGTAAATCAATTTTTTGTCTGAATTGATCCAGCTCATTTAGCATTTCTGGATGCTCGTCTACGTTTTCTCTAAAGATCAGGCTTTCATAAATGATTTTAAGCGCTTGAGGTGTGATCTGCTGTTTGGCATCACTCCAGGCATTGTCTGGGTCGTGGTGAGTTTCAATCATCAAACCATCCAAACCAAAGTTAATGGCCCTTTGACTTACGGCTCCAATAATTTCGCGTGCGCCACAAATATGACTTGGATCACAAATTACAGAAAGACCGGGGATCATTCGTTTTAAGTGAATGGGTAATGACCACTCTGGCTTGTTGCGGTATCTTTTTTCGTAAGGATCAGAAAAACCACGGTGAATGCCGGCCACTTTTTTTATACCTACTTTATTAAGTCTTTCAAAAGCGCCCAACCAAAGTTGAAGGTCTGGGTTGATGGGGTTCTTCACCATTACGGGAATGTCGGTGCCTCTTAAGGCTTCGCAAATTTCTTGTACCGAAAATGGGTTTACCGTTGTTCTAGCACCAATCCAAAGCACATCAACGCCAGCTTTTAGTGCGGCTTCTACATGTTCTGTTTTTGCTACTTCTACTGTCACAGGTACATCCAAAATGTCTTTGGCAATTTGTAGCCACTCCAGAGCTTCCACGCCAACGCCTTCAAAAGAGCCGGGTCTAGTTCTGGGTTTCCATACACCCGCTCTAAATAATTCAACAGGACTTTCCTTTAAACCTTTTGCAATGGTTTCGATTTGCTGCGGGCTTTCTGCGCTGCAAGGGCCGGCAATGAGCACATGCTCTGATAATCCGAGCCCCCAATCTTTAATGTCGATGATGTTCATAATTACGTTTGGTCAAAAAAAAAGCCCGACTCTTTCGAACCGGGCTAATAAAATATTTTTACAATTTCATTTATATGATAGCGCAGGCTCGATCTCGTTGAGTTCTAAAGTAAAAAAAGTAATAAAATGATGTCCTTGCTGCTAACATGCGATAAACTTAGGTATCTCTTTTTTAAAGAAAAATATAAAGTGAAATTATTTTTTTTAAGCGTTTTCCACCAAAGCGAAAGTTGTGCTGTTGGTCGAGTTGTCTTCGATATTCTCCGAAAGTAACATGAGGTCGTTGGCTTCTATGGCCTCTTTGCTGGCAATTACTCCCGAATTTTTCTCACGGTTATTCTTCAATTCATGAATAGCACTTACCGTGCTGGTGCTTGAAATGAAAGTAATATGGCTGTATTTGACGAAGAACTTTTTGGTCTCTTTGATTGCCATTGGGTGAGAATAGATCTTTTTTATACTCTCAATGTTAGCAGCTTTAAAGCTCCCTAGGCAAAGATGAATTGGAAGCTCAAACTGCTCCAGAATACGATGCCCTGAGGTTTTGATGCGCTCTAAATTATCTCCAACCAAACCAGAGGTGTTGTTTTTGATGGCGATCAATGCCTTTTTAATTCGTTTTTCTTTGAGCGCTTTAAAAACGTCATCGAATGAATGGAAAAGTACATGGCTAACATTGGGCAAAAATTTTTGCCTAGCCATATCATGATAAGTGTTTTCAGGGCCGAGTAGTCCTAGTTCAGTCATTAGGTTGTTTGTCTTGTTCTTTATTAAATACGGATGTCTGTATCCTTACGGATTGCTGATGAATATGTCGGTAAAGTTCGCGAATAAATTCGGGGTCTAAGTTTAAAGATTTTGCCCATTCTGGTCGGGAGTGCAAAATCTCTTTCCAGCGACTGATCTGAAAAATAGCCACGTTGTTGTCTTTTTTATAGGTTCCAATCTTTTCAACCAAGCTTAAACGGGTGGCAATGGCTTCCAGTATTTCCCTGTCCGCTTGATCTATTTGCTCACGAATGATGTCTAGCTGATTGTTGAAGTCTTCGTTTTTGGACGTATGATTTCGAAAAATCAAACTATCCAGAAGAAGACCAAAAGCATCGGGCGTTAATTGTTGCGCATTATCACTGAGCGCATTGTCAGGGTCGATGTGTGTTTCAACCATCAAACCATCAAAGTCTAAGTCCATAGCCCGTTGCGACAATTCAGCAATTAGACTTCTTTTTCCACCAATATGGCTTGGGTCGCAGAGCAGAGGCAAGTCAGGGAATTCACTTTTCAATTCCATCGGGATTTGCCACAGCGGAGTATTGCGGTATTTGCTTTGCTGAAATGTTTGAAAGCCACGATGAATAGCACCGAGGTTTTTGACATCACATTTTAACAGCCTTTCCAAAGCCCCTTTCCAAAGTGATAAATCTGGATTAATAGGGTTCTTTACAAAAACGGGAAGGTCTACGCCTCGAAGAGCCTCGGCAATTTCTTGCACATTGAAAGGGTTGACAGTAGTTCTGGCACCAATCCACAATAATCCAGCGCCATTTTTTAAAGCAATGTCTACATGTTCAGTGGAGGCTACTTCGGTGGCAAATTTAAAACCGAGTTCCTTTTGCACTTCCTTCACCCATTCAAAAGCGACTTCGCCCATGCCTTCGAAAGAACCTGGCCGAGTTCTAGGCTTCCAGATCCCACCTCTTATGTAATCAACTTTAGAAAGGTCTAAACCCTTCAGTGTTTTTAAAAATTGACTTTGGCTTTCAATGCTACAAGGCCCTGCGATAATGATGGGCTTTTTGTCGCTGTCTAACCGTCTGTGTAATGGGGGATTAGTCATGTATATTTCGTTTGCAACTCAAGTACAACAAAGGTAGGAGACTATTGGTTTGTTACTATATTTGCGGACTTTGAATATCGCTATGGAACTAAAAAAGTTTGTTGATTTTGACAACCTTACAAATGCCTTTGCGGCTCGAACTGACGAAGCACTAAAGCAAGCGCATTTTATTTTCTCTACTATGCAATCTCCAGGATTGGTAAAAGTAGGAATGGCCCTTACCAAGTGGTCCTTAAACTTGGGTTTACCTGTAAAGGGAATCATTAGAAAGACTATTTTCAACTTGTTTTGTGGAGGTGAAACCTTGGATGGATGCCAGCGCGCAACCAACGAATTGGCGGCTTTTGGAATTGGCGCCATCTTCGATTATTCTGTTGAAGGGGAAAAGACCGAAGAAGGATTTGATGGAAGTGCACAAGAAATAATGAGAACTATAGACCGAGCGAGCTAATATGAGTTCATTCGGTTTTCTGCTTTTAAGATTACAGGCTTGGCTCATTTCGATTTACTGACCAAAATTCATGCAGGAGAAAAACTTTCTGAAAAGGAAGTGGCAGCTTATGAGCGGGTAAAGGCCAGAGTAGATATGATTTGTGCTGAAGCCAAACGAAAAGACGTTTCTGTTTTGATTGATGCGGAGGAAACTTGGATTCAAAAACCAGTAACGGATATCACAAGGGACATGATGGCCAAGTACAATACGGAAAAAGCCTTAGTGTTCTATACCTTTCAGATGTATGCCCATAGCATGTTAGGACATTTGAAGGAGCTGCATGCCGATGCAAAAGAAAACAACTATAGACTAGGTGCGAAGTTGGTGCGTGGCGCATACATGGAAAAAGAGGCTGAAAGAGCTCAAGAGATGGGCTATGAAAACCCAATTCAACCGAGCAAAGAAGCTACCGACAGAGACTTTGATGCAGCCACTGAGTATTGTATTCAATACATTGAAGACATTGGGCTTTTCGCAGGTTCGCATAACGAGAAAAGTAATTATTTGGTAACACTTTATCTTGAAAAGTATGGTTTACCGAGAGACGATAGGAGGGTTTACTTTGGTCAGTTGTATGGCATGAGCGATCATATTTCTTTTAATCTTGCTAATGCAGGTTATAACGTAATTAAGTATGTGCCCTATGGGCCTATTAAAGCCACTATTCCTTACTTGATGCGCAGGGCAAATGAGAATACTTCTGTAAAAGGTCAAAGCAGCCGTGAACTGACCTTGATTAAAAAGGAAATGCAACGTAGAAAAGAAGCCAAAAAGGAATTTGCTCATCAGGATAAGTTCTAAAAAGGGAATCCAAAAAGAAAGCAAAAAGCCTGACTTAGTTGAACTAGGTCAGGCTTTTTAATGCGTGTATTTTGATGTTAATTATTACTTCTTCTAACTCCTTTAACCTTCATTGGCTGTTCAGTAATTTCAGTGATCTCAATGGGAACATTGAGTCTTTCAACTACTTCATAACCATCGACAGTCTGTTGCTTTTTACCGATTTCATGAAGTTGTATTAATCTTGACCTTATTTCTACAACCTCTAAAGGCACTTCAATTTCATTTTCGAAAATGATTTCATTATCTGAAGTACGTGTTGAATCAAGGTACTCTATTAAGTAAGGTTCAGTTTTAACATCCAGATCGAGTACAACTTCTTCGATTTCATCTACCAATACTGGTTCGACCACATCGGTGCAAGCGTAAGCAATAAATAAGAGGCCTAAAATAGGCAGGGCGAGTAATGGTTTTAATTTGTTCATGACATTTGAGTTTAATTTTTGAATCATTTTTAATCTTTTCTGAATAGGGTGCTCGCTAAAGCTGGAGATCAAGCTGCTGTTCACTTTGGCCAGGGCGAATTGCAATAATGACCTTTCGTAATGTTTTGGGGGAATACGCTTCAATACCGAATGATCGGCTATGTATTCATGTTGAAGACGGATGGATTTAGCATAGAAGTAACTAAATGGATTGAACCAATAAACGCATTTGAGTACTTCAAAAAGCAGTAAATCCAACGAATGCCTTCCTTCAATATGAGCAAGCTCATGTGTGATGATTTGCTGTTTTAAACTTTCGTTTTTGTTCAATTCCTTGCCTATAAAAATGGTATTGAAAAAGCTATAAGCATCATTGCCTTCGGTTTCAATCACTTCAATCTTATTGTTTTGTAACGAAGGCCATTTGCCCACTTTTCGTTTTACAAGTACTAGCTTGAAGAATAAGATGCCGATAGAGACGGCCACACCAATGAGGTAAATTGTGCTTAAGGAAATCAGCGGTGCCGACTGTGTTAATGCTTCTGCGGTGCTTCCCTGAATTGGAGTGGCAGCGCCCGTATTAAGCGTTTCGAGGACAGCACCGAAAGCAAACTGACTTTGAAAATTGAGTAAAGGAATAAGCATTGAAGCCAAAACCGTGAATAACAGGTAAAACCTATTCACAGAAAGTAATTTTTCTCCACGAAGGAAGAGCCAATAGAAGCCATAAAAGCTTGCTAGGCAAATTGAAGATTCTATTAAATAACTATTCATGGTCTTCCAGTTTTTGCATCAAATCTTCCACTTGTTCAGGGCTTAGCTTTTTCTCCTGCATCATAAATGAAAACAGCTTTTCGGCCGAACCTTCAAAATAGTTGCTCAAAAGTCCGTTCATCGACTTTTTGGTATAGGCTTTCTTTTTCACCGTAGCGGAATAAGAAAACGTATTTCCCACTTTCTCTCTATTCACAAAACCTTTGGTTTCCAAAATTTTCAAGAAAGTACCCACCGTATTATAGGCTGGTTTTGGGTCAGGCATTTGGTCTACAATATCTTTGATGAACATCTTATCATGCTCCCAAACGATCTGCATTATTTGCTCTTCAGCTTTTGTTAAGTCTTTCATAACTCCTAATTCTTTCGGAAAAGTCTTAAAGATCTCGGACAACTCCTAATTATTTAGGAGTAAATTTTTTCAATAGTATATAGAGACCTCTTTTAATTGTTTAATAAATGTCATTGAATGACTAAATTGCGCCTCGAAAAAAATAAAGCAATGCAGATTTTAAGCGAACAGGAAATTGTCAGAAGACAAGAGCGAGAGGAACTTCAAAAGCTCGGTATCAATCCATATCCTTCAGAAACCTATGAGGTAACTCACTATTCTAAGGGAATTAAGGAAGGTTTTGATAAGAATCCTGAAGGCTATAAGGAAGTGACCATTGCCGGTAGAATGATGAGCCGTAGAATTATGGGCTCCGCATCTTTTGCCGAAATTCAAGATACTCAAGGCCGTATTCAGGTCTATGTAAGAAGAGATGATATTTGCGAAGGCGAAGACAAAACCCTTTACAATACCGTTTTCAAAAAGATATTAAGCATTGGCGACATTGTTGGAATCAAAGGCTATGTGTTCAAAACACAGGTAGGCGAAACTTCTGTGCACGTAACAGAAATGACCGTGCTTACTAAATCTTTAAAGCCTCTTCCATTACCAAAAACCGATGCAGAAGGCAAAGTACACGATGCCTTTACCGATCCGGAGCAGCGTTATAGACAGCGTTATGTGGATTTGGTGGTGAACCCTCATGTAAGAGAGGCTTTCATTAAAAGAACGCACATGGTGAACTCAATGCGTCAGTTCTTGGCCGACAGAGGTTACTTAGAGGTGGAGACGCCAATCCTTCAGCCTTTGTATGGTGGGGCAGCAGCAAGGCCTTTCAAAACACATCACAATACTTTGGACATGACGCTCTATATGCGAATTGCCAATGAATTGTACCTAAAAAGATTAATTGTAGGTGGCTTCGATGGCGTTTTCGAATTCTCTAAAGATTTCAGAAACGAAGGAATGTCACGTTTCCATAATCCAGAATTTACCCAAGTAGAGCTTTATGTGGCTTACAAGGATTACAATTGGATGATGAATTTGGTGGAGGAAATGGTAGAGAAAGTGGCCATTGACTTACACGGAACGACTAAAGTTCAGGTGGGTGAAAACGTAATTGATTTCCAACGTCCTTGGAAACGTTACACCATGTTTGAAGCCATTGAGCATTTTACAGGCGTTGATATTTCTGAAATGGACGAGGCTGAATTGAGAGAAACAGCCAAGAAACTAAAAGTGCCGAATGATGAATCGATGGGGAAAGGAAAACTCATTGATGAAATTTTTGGTGAGCACTGTGAAGGCAAACTGATTCAGCCGACCTACATCACGGATTATCCGGTGGAAATGTCTCCATTGGCGAAAAAGCACCGCACTAAAGAAGGTTTGGTGGAGCGTTTCGAAGCGATTTGTAACGGAAAGGAAATCTGTAATGCATTCTCTGAGTTGAACGATCCAATCGATCAAAGAGAGCGTTTTGAAGAGCAGCTGGAGCTGGGTAAAAGAGGAGATGACGAAGCCATGACCTTGGATGAAGATTTTCTTCGTGCCTTGGAATACGGCATGCCGCCAACCGCTGGTTTAGGCATTGGTATCGATCGTTTGTCGATGATTATGACTAACTCAAAGTCTATTCAGGATGTGTTGTTCTTCCCTCAAATGAAACCAGAGAAGAAAGCCAAAATGGCTACGGATGATGAGTTTGTAAAAGAAGGCGTTCGATTAGAACTGGTTCAAATTCTGAGAAAACTGAACATCAATACCATTGCACAGCTCAAAGAACAAACGGCTTCTAAACTGCTCAACGATATGGGGGGCATGAGAAAGAAGCTCAAGCTTCAAGACGTTGCAGCGGCTAGCTTAGAAGAAATCGAAGGCTGGTTGAACTAACAGTTAACCCAATCTAAAAATACAAAAAGCCATTTTGCGAAAGCAGGATGGCTTTTTTGATGTGTTCGTCTGGCTATAGTTTGTGAACTTATTTTTCATTTCCAGTAATCTACTTTGCCAAGGGCTCATTGTCATCAATAAACTTTTTCATTTTGAAGAAATTAAATTCAAATTCATTGTCTTGGTCATTGATTGCTTGTCTGAATGACTCTAAAAACGAAAAGACTAATGCTCTCCATTCTAGTGAAGAGGAATTTAAACATTCATTAACTGTCAAAGACGAAATTAGAGTTGACTTTCGAGTTATCAACTGTGTCTGATGGTTAAGATATTTTTCAACCTCAATAGGTGGATTATGAATCATCCTGTAATATTCTACTAAACCATCATTCGCCATGGGATGAACATGCGTACTTGCGTAGTCATAACCAAATTTGTATAAGAAATAGAAACCTTTGGTCTTAAATTCTTCCTCTATGTCAGGACGCTTCCATTTTGTCTCTTTCTTTTGAATTTGTTTGTATCTCACTTTATCGTCCTGTGTGGGTAAGAAAAATTCTTTAGGGAATGTGTCTTTAAAATTAACGTCACTTAATGAGTTGTTATTAGCATCTATCTGTCTCAGGAAACTCCAGGCTTCAAAATCTCCAAATGAATTTGTCCTCTGCAAGTAATAAAGATGACCTAGTCGATCAACCATAGAACGATAAATTATGTAACAGTCCAATAGTTGTCCTGAGTTGTTTAACAACTGTATTGTCCTGAGTTGACTTATCGATTTAGCAAGAAAATTTCTTAGTATGATGTCCTTTGTTGTAAGGTCGGTGGTGTCAAAAGAAAACACCAACATAGCACAACCAACATTGTACAATTCAATTATGTCATCTTTTTTCTTATCCATACACAGTCAAAAAAAAATAGTGCATAACGACTATCTATCATGAGACAGGATTACAAAGCACTAACTTTTCCTCTCGCTCATAGCTATGCCTTGCTTTAAATTTATTAATACTTGGTGGACTTTCCATAAACCGTTTTCCTTCTTTTTCTCCTATTAGTAGGCCTATGTTTTTTTTGCGAGGAGTTTCTTCTTTTCCACCGAACAATTAGTGCTCTCAAGCCAATAAATGTCATAATTAAAATTAAGAGATCCTTCAGTTCGGAATTCATTGATTGCCCTTCGGAAGCGTCATTAACGATGCTTGGGATGTTCCAAATCCATTTCTTCTTATCTATTGACTCTATTAAATGGGACCGTAATTCAGACTCTATTGAGCTATCAATAATGGGGTTTTCGATATGCAATTCTTTTAAGTCAATCTCGACTGTTGGTATTCTCAGCCGTTCAATTTCACTAATCTTCTTATGATTTCCTTTAATAAAGGAGGTTACACCAATTTCGACCAAAAGTTGATTCCCAGTTTCGCTCGTTAAAATAATGTCTGGCCTTATATTACCAATTATGTTTTCGAATTCTACTTTCTTGTAGTCAAATTTTAACTTTCCAGTTGTCTCAAAAGGAGGGGTCATAAGCCAGTTATTCTTTTCAAATATCTTTTTGGCCAACAAATGCAATTCAGATTCTCCTTGCCCTCCTGTACAAGTTGATTCTTCATTTTTATGAAAGTAACAGCTTTCTCTATTTGAGTTCTTGGAATAAATTCTTGACCCTAGATGTTCCTTACACTCTGGACAGACGCAACCACAATTAAGGCCAACATTTGGCTCGAATGTTGAGACATGGACGTAATTTCTATCTTTTATCGCCCATGTTATTGTTGCACTCATATATCTATTCGGTCTTATTGGTGTATTGCTGCAGTTTTCCACAACGTTATGTATCCACCACATTTATGGCGTATATCCAATGTAATTTATCAAAAAAAATTAGTTTCAGTGACTAACTATTGGTGGCTTGTTGGTGAAGAACACCAACAAGGACGGAATAGCCGATGTTGTACAGAGTGCTTAATATTCTATGTGGTAAACATAAATTATTAAAAAGGCTAAATACACTATCATCGATAATAAAGCAAGTAGTTCAAAAAGCCAAAATATCCAATGTTTTCTATGAAATAGTGTGATAGAATATTCTTCATTTTTCTTCACGTAGTTAGAGAGTTCCTGTTTCCTAGTATTGAATATTTTGATTGAACTTAATACTTCGTAATACATTGTTCCAATCGAAAATATAATGCATGTAGCTATTGAAATTAGACAAATGATAAATGCTGTTTTGGCATTTTGATCACTTATTAATGAAGGCTTGAGCCCAACTAGCAATCCAAGTAATGCTGCTGAAAGAGTTGAAAGTGTCTTAAAAAACGTATTTCTTGACTCATCCTTCTTTTGATCTGATAATATTAGATTATCATATTTAGATTTTAGAAACTCATCCATATTTATTCAGTGCTTTGCACAAGGCTAAATTCTTACCACACTTATATCTTTTTTTTACCTCATGTAATTTTTCAAAACTTCTTTACAATGACTCACTAATGGTGGCTTGTTGGTGAAGAACATCAAGGGCGGGAATATTTGCCATAGCTAATGTTGTGCATAGTGTTCTTTGTTTTTTTTAAGCCACTTTTTCGCTACGTCCATTACAATCGTTTTAATGTTTTCTCTTCTGGCTCCGTCCCAATAGTGATTGTATGTATGGTCTTCATAGTCAAGGGCGACCCAAGCCCAATAAAGTAGATAGAAGTCATAAACAAGGCCTTCATAGTCTCTCATTTGACAAAACTTGTAAAGTTCAGTCAAGTTTTCTCTTACTCTTTGCCCTTTGGCGATTTGATGAACATAATAGCTTGTGTAGCTCAAAGTTGCAATATCACCACTTTTCATTTCAAGTCCGAGTTCTTCTACCGTGTCTGTAACGTAGTTAATAACTTCGGAATAATTTGTCGGCTTGTTGAAACTTGCAAGCATGTATAAAGTCGGACTTTCGTATCCAAGTTCCATCATTTCAATTGCCCAATCAATACTCTCATTGGTGTCGACTTGTTGGATTTCAAGAAACGCGACAATCTTATATGTTAGTTGACTTATTGGTTTGGCCATTTTACATTATGCTCAACGTTATATACCCACCACATCTCTCGCGTATATATCTTATGTAATTTATCAAAAACTTCTAGAAAAAATGGACTGTAAAGCAATGGGGGTTTTAGTTGTTTGATGAATCTGTCTAGCTATCGTCTGTTGCCTAATGCTTTATTTATAATCGGGAATATTCAGTCCTAAAATTATGTTCCTATTGGCAGTCCAAATGCCGTTTTTTATTTCGAGTCGGACAATTCCTGAACCACCGCGATTTTTCTTAGCTTTCTTGATTTTTGCTGTGAGTATAGGGTCGCTCTCAAAAAGAATACTATCTATGTAATATGGGGTAGTATTTGGTTCTTTAACATAGATATGAATATGTTCAGGTTCTTCAACTTCAGGGTAGTGGGCAGGTCTAAAGGTAAAAAATGAGTACTCCCCGTTGCTATTCGTTTTTAGCCAGCCTCTATACTGTCCGTGAAGCTTTTCCCATCCTACTGGATTATCACTAGGTTGATAGATTCCATTTCTGTCAACATGATATATGTATAGAATTACGTTACTAGCTGGAGTCTTTCCGTCTGCTTCAAATACTTTTCCTGATATTTTAATCTTAGGCGTATTTTCCAGAAAGCCAGGCAACGTATCTGATGCTTTGGGCTGAATAGAAAAAAGGTGATAGTCCATTAGTGCTTCACAATCTTGACAGCGTCCTCCAACTTGTTTGTCTTGTGCTAAGCTGGTTTTGTTTAAGAGCGTCAGCAAGGAAAGGATGATTAAAAATTGTCTCATAATAGTTGTTCTTTAATTACTGTTTTTTTGAGTTTATTTTTTGCGCGAGTAGGTGATCCATCGAGTATTTTCCTGCCCCTGCAACTAAAAAGAAGAGATATACAATCAAGTATAATATGGCTTTCTCTTTGACGATGAATGCTTGATCTGCATTAAAGATAAAAGCGGCAACAACCATGGTGAATGACAGCGGAATCACCGCGATTCGAGTCAAAAGACCAAGGGCCAGAAGAAATGAACAAATTACCTCAGCAAAA
The DNA here is from genome assembly GCF_001592935.1 of Roseivirga echinicomitans. Lineage (GTDB taxonomy): Bacteria > Bacteroidota > Bacteroidia > Cytophagales > Cyclobacteriaceae > Roseivirga > Roseivirga echinicomitans. Next base: position 35,413 of record NZ_LRDB01000023.1, on the reverse strand, counting down.
ATAGCGAGTAGTAAACCACTCTCAGAGCCTAGCCCAATGAGCTCTGGGAGGCTGTTTTGGTCCTCCCAGTAATTCTTGAGTTTTGGCCAACCATGCAGGTAAACCATTAATGTGGAGGTGCCTATTCTGAGCATAAGAAAACCCAATCCAGATACCTTATCTTTTGAAGATTGGAGAAGGGGTGTTAAATACTTTTCAACCATGATGTCTAATGAATTTTACTGTCCGAACACTTCTTGTGAAAAAGAGCGTGCACTTAGCGCTTGATTTGTGTGAGCCTAAATGTAGGGACTAGGAAGGGACTACGAGGGCGGTAATTTATAACCTGAGGAGTTTACCGCATAACCTGATAGTTAATGTAGAATGCCTTTTAAAGATTGAGCATAATTACGACTAAGGCGAACTGTCTTTCCACATTTTAATACTAAATCGTGGTCACCATTGCCTCGTGATTTTGACATTTCTATTTGGTTAGTATTCACGATGGTTGACTTATGAATACGCTTGAAGTTTTCAGGTAGTGATTCGATGATATTCTTCAGACTGTCAAGTATGACATGTTTATTTTCTAGGGTATTGACTTCTAAATATGGGCCATCAGAAACAATGAAATTTATTTTTTGAGTTTCTACGAACGTTGATTTGCTGCCATTTTTAATTCGAAAAGTATTTAGGTTACTCTTTTGGTCTTTGCTTTTTATGGCCTTTTGACTAAAGTGATAGTAAATGAAAGAGAAGATAATGTAGAACGAGAGTCCTAAATAGAGTCGGGTTGATAGCTTTTGAGTTAACAATAAAGTTAAAGGCCAAGGTTCGCCATTTATTGTAAATGAAATAATATAGAGAAGTAAAGAGAAAACTAATAAGTGTGATAAGGTGATACAGATAATTAGAAAGGACTTTTTCAGTAGAGTCTTCCTTTTACCTGTATTTAAGTTGAATTTATTCTGCAAGTGCAGAAGCAAGAGGGTAAAAGGTATAAATACAAACCAAAATAGCTTGTATGATAATGACTGCATTAAAGAGAAATCACTGTTATTCAACACGGACTTGATATAATCTTGACCAAACTCTAGCACTGCTAACAGCGAAACAGTAATGGTGAGCCAATAAAGTATTTTTTCTTCCTTAACCTGATTGGGCAGTGGAGGGGATAGGCTTGAAAAGGATGCTGTATTAAAAAAACTTCTCATCACAATACTGTATAATAATTAATGAACGCTTTTTAAGGTAATCAGCATTGGTTTTATTTTCCACTGTGTTACGCAACGCTACAAATTCACCACATTTATCTGATGTAATTTATTAAAAACTTCCTTTCAGTGACTAACGATTGGTGGCTAGTTAGTGAAGAACAACAATAAGGGCGGAAGCTTCTTTAATTCAATGTGGATTGATATTCTTTAATATGCGCAATCAAGGTTGAACAGTCGGTTATCGTTTTTTTGTAATTATCTCTCCTGGTATAAGCGCCATTGAGCTGAATCGTATTCAGTAAATGAGTGTCGTGTCTTAAGGACATGATATCATCGATACTGTAATTTGACATATCGGGAAGCCTTTCTGAGATCATGTTTAACACATTTTCTGTAGAGGTTTGCGTTAAAAAGTCTTCTTCTTTTTCCAATGCCTCATAACTGTTATAGAATTTGATAATTCGCTCTCGAATCATATCGTCTCTTATGATTCTTAAATGAGAATTAGCACTCATTTCTATGTAAGTAGATTTTATTGGAACATAGGGTTGTATCGGTTGCCATTGGTATTCAAAGTATTCTATAATGGAATCGGTTTGAATTTTTCCCTTAACCATATCCAAGAAAAGACTTTTGGTTCTTGCTTGTCTTTCGAGTTTTAGATAATTGTTCTTTAGACCAATAGAATCTTGCTTTAATTCAGTGATTAGATTGTTGAGGTATTTTCGCTCTAATTTGTTTTCGACATTTAATTGCTTCCAATTATTAATCTGAATTGCAATTAAAATCCCAATCACAACGAGTACAATCTCTCCAATTGCATAAAGCAGATATTTGCTGAATTTGTTTTTAGAGAGCATTTGTAGTCTGTCTTTTCTGAAAAAATTTATCATTGGTTAACAGTTTGCCATAATGAAGCATAACGTTATCTATTCGCTACATCTCAGGCGTACATATCTCCTGTAATTTATCAAAAAAAATCCTTTCAGTGATTAATTAAGGTGGCTTGTTGGTGAAGAACACCAACAAGGACTGAAAGGCTGTTTGACTTTGGTCTAAGGTCTATTATCTAAGATCTAACATCTTAAAAAAATCAATTATCGAAGAAGCTTCTTCTGCGGCTTAGTTTCAAATCTTTAAGGGCCGAAGCTTTGATTTGAATGTCGATAGAGTAGGAGGTAAATCGCCCAAATGGAATCCAGTTGCCACTTAATTCCCAGCAGCCTAGGTCGCGGTAAACACCCAATGAGCTTTGGGTGAATTCTTTTAGCTGTAAATCGTAACCCGTATTAAAGGTGAGCTGCCATTTTTCAGAGAGGGACAAGTTTCCGCTCATTTTAACGGATTGCCTCGTGGTAGTATTAAATTCATTATTACTCAGGTACTGATTAAAGGAGTAATTATAGCTGAAACTTACGTTCCAAGGCACCGAAATATCGATGTATGCATTGGGGTCGTCAAAATACTGAGGTACCCGCTGCTGATTGTTTGATTCTCCGTTGTTCATGGTGCCATAACCATTGTCGGTTCCATTTCCAATATCACCAAATCCTCCTCCTTCAATCGAAGCTAAACCGCCAGCACTACCGCCCATTGAAGATGATGGCCTATTGGTGGATGCTTTTGAGTTAAGGTTGGTGCTGAGGGAAAAGCGTCCACTTTTTACCCTTCCAATACCATTTCCTTGTGTCAGCGCTACTACGTCCACTCTTCTAATCACATCTCCTTCGCCATCGTTGGTAGTCAGGTAAGTGTAGGGGTCTAGAGTAATCGCTGCACTTACATCAATTTTTTTCTTGAACAGGCTTGTTCTAGCGCTTACATTAAAGTCTGAAAGGTTGAAGGAGTCGGCCAAGAAATTATAGCTGGTAGAAAAAGACAAGTTTTCAAAGATTGATACCTTTTCCGATTTAGCCGTGTCGCTCCTTACCTTCATTTCCACCTTGTTATTTACAATGAAGCCAATGGCTGCTGATTCTCCTAAGCTTGGACTTCCATAGACAAAGCCATTGTATTTAGATAAAAAACGATAAACGGGTTCCCCCGTTGAGGTTGTGTCTACTTGTATGTTTTTATAATAGCCATACTTTTCCTGACCGAAATCAGGGCGATAACTGAAGTCTAGTGAAGGAGACACGATGTGGCGTATTGATTCAACCCTGCTGCTGGGCTTAAAGTTTTTAGAGCCATACAATTGAGTAGAAACGCTAACGCTTGCACCATATGTAGTAGCCCTAGAAAATCCGCTTAATGTATCTATTCGGACTGCATTTTCATCCTCTAAATAAGTGTAATCCAACTCTTTTAAATACCATAATTCCTGAAAATTGATAGAAGGAGAAACATTAAAATTTTCCAATAAAGGGAAGGAAGTGGAAATAGGAATTGAATGCCTTGCACCGTTTTGAGCGTTTGCAAACAACTCAGGGAGCTTGGCAAATGTAACAGCAATGGTGTCGGCCTCATTGGTGCTGTTAGCAATATCGAATCCAGCAGTATTGGGCCTCACCAAGTTTGTGATCTTATTCGATGTACTGAATGCCCATGAAAAAGAAAGTCTTTTTAGGGCTTCTTGTTCGGCAAATGAAAATGGCATTACCCTGGTCATGCTCAATGTAAACTCGGGCAAGGATACATCAAGAATGTTCGTTTGAATGTTCTGTGAGTGGCGTGCGCTTAAACCATAATTGAACTTGTTATTAGCGAAACTTCCCGATAGTGATACGTTGGAACGGAATTCTGAACGGATGGAATTCTGAAAATTTTCAGTGGAAATGTTGTTGTTATTGTATGAACTCGTTCCTGCATTGATGCTCGCTGAAAAACGTGTTTTACCCCTGGTCTCAGGTCTATGAGAAATGGAAACCCAGAAATCATTTGAATTTAGAGGGTTTTCATCTATTTCTGGAGTATAACTCTTATTGTATTTAAGGTCTATACTACCGCTATATTTATAACGCTTTTTATAAGTGGAACGCACATTTAATCCGAAGCTACCCTTGGAGTAATAATCACCAGTAACGGCTGTTCTTATGTACTCATTGTTACCAAAGAAATAACCGCCTTCACGCAAGAAAATTCCTCGCACCCTTTCTTCACCATACTTTGGAAACAGAATACCAGATTGTGCATCACTTTTAACATCTGGAAAAAAGGCAAAAGGTAAGGCGAAAATAGTAGGGATGTCACCAATGTATAATTGTGCTGGCCCAGTAATGATCTTATCCCCTGGAATCACCTTGATTTTTTCTGCCCTAATGAAAGTAGTGGCTAAAAGATCGGCACAAGGAATAAACTTACCCCCTTTGATATAAGCACTTCCGTCTTGGTTTTTCTTGATTTCTTCTCCAGAAACGTAGCCCTCGTCTTGTTGAGTAACTACCCCTGTTATTTTTGCACGGTTGGTGGCGAAATTATAGCGAATACCTCTAGTTTCATACACTCCAGCCTTGTCTTGAAAAACAGGTAGGCCAACCCAGCTGCCTGTGGAGTCTTGTACTCCTTTGGCAATAAGCTCATTCTGATTTCGGTCAATAATAATTTGTGCAGCATCTAGTTTAATATCACCATACTCGATGTAAGCATTTCCATATAAGTACGTTACATTCGTAGCAGTTTTGGTAATGATCGAATCTTCGGCATAGTATAAAATTGTAGTTTCTATGCCATTATTGTTGATTTTGAGGGTGTCTGTGCCAACTGGTCTGGTTGTTGTTGGACTGGTGCCGAGCGGAGCGGGGTCGATCTGTACTGGATCATTCTTTAAACTTCCTTCTTGGGCCCTCAGGCCAAATGCCGTCAGTAGTAAAACTAATATGAAAGATATGTTTTTAACAGAGACCAAAGGATTTTTCGCTTTATGGAAAAAATTCAGATTTTTGTGTAAAGGTATTCTAATAACCATTTCTATGCGAACCAAAGTAAAAAATAATAGAGTTGCTTTCCTTGTTTTATCATTGGCTTTAATAGTTTTTGCTCCATATCAAGGGTTATCTCAAACTGCTAAGCCTAAATTTAAAGTAGTGATTGATCCAGGGCATGGCGGAAAAGATTCCGGTACACGAGGAAAAAACTTACTCGAAAAAGATGTTGTACTGGCCGTATCCATGAAAGTGGGTGCGTATTTAAATGAACTTTTAGAAAACGTTGAGGTTATCTATACTAGAAAAACTGATGATTACAGCCATCCCAAAGTTCGTGCCATCATGGCCAATGACGCAGATGCTGATTTATTCGTTTCTATCCACGCCAATGCAATGCCTGCGGGTAATGAAGGGGTGTATGGAACTGAAACTTACGTAATGGGAGTAAAGAATGAAGGTGGGAATTTTGAAGTAGCCAAAAGAGAAAACTCTGTAATCTTGTTGGAAGAAGACTATAAAGAGAAGTACCAAGGCTTTGATCCTACCTCACCTGAAGTAAATATTGCTTTTTCTATTATGCAGGAAGCATATCAAGAAAACAGTATTCTCTTAGCGCAAAATGTTGAAAATCAGTTTTCTAAAAGGGCAGGAAGGAAGAGCAGGGGGGTGAAACAGTCAAGTATTTGGGTATTATGGAATACTTCTATGCCTAGTGTTTTGATAGAACTTGGCTATCTTACAAACCCAAAGGAGGAAAGGGAACTCGGTTCAGCCGAGGTACAAGAATATTTAGCCTCAGCAATTTTTAGAGGAATTAGAGATTATATTGACTATTTGGAATCAACAAAATAGATAGTGGCAAAAGGAAGAGAATTTAAGGTCGGTTTATTTGCGGTGCTCATGTTGGGCTCACTCTATATAGGTTTCAACTATTTAAGGGGACTTGATGTTTTTTCTCCGCTAAACACCTATTACGTTACGTATAGCAATATTAGTGGCCTAAGTAAAGGCGACAGAGTAATACTTAACGGATTGAATGTTGGGACTGTACTTGAGCGCAAATTTAGCTCTGATACCTACAACGAAATATTGGTGACACTCGCCATAGACAATACCATAAAAATGAAGGAAGGCACCGTGGCAAGATTGGCCAAGCCTGATATTTTGGGCGCCTTAGAGGTTCAGTTAATCTTAAACCCAGATGGAGAGAGGCTGCTTCAGGATGGAGACTTTTTAGGAGGCGAAATGGACAGAGGTATTGCTGAAATGATTACTGAAGAAGGTCTTTCCGCAGCCAATAGTCTGAATTCAGTAGTGAAAAAGATAAACGATGTATTGGAGCCATTTGCCTCAAGGGCCGATACCATCGCCTTGGCGATAGACAATTTCAAGTATTTTAGTGATAAACTGGTATATATGACCGACTCGGTAAATATCGCCATGGAGCAAATTAAGCTTAGAATAGATTACGTCACCGATTCCATGGTAGCAGCAATGGGGGGAATAACACCTCTGCTTGCTGAGTATACCAAACTAGGTGAAAAAATGAATGCCATTGATATTGAGTCTCGCTTGATGCGTATGGACTCAGTCTTATTAGGAACTCAAGAGTTCATGAGTAAACTAAACTCTAATGAAGGTACGCTAGGGAAGCTGATGACCAATGACTCATTGTACAATGCACTGAATAGCTCTATGACTGATTTAGATAGTTTGTTCATAGACCTAAGAGAGAACCCTAAACGCTATGTTCATTTTTCAATCTTTGGAAGAAAGAACAGACCTCCTGCAGACAAGAAGAAAAAATAAAGTCCTGAGCGATTAACTTCTTTTTGATATCATCAATCTTGGGTTTACTTTAGATCAAAGGTAATAATACATACTCCCGGTCTTATCGGGCTAACACTTGCATATGGATATTGAATTCAATAAAAACGATGACACCATGCGCCAATTGGTGTATAGACTCGATGAAAAACTCAAAGAAGTAAAATTGGGTGGAGGCGAAAAAAAGATTGAATCTCAGCATAAGAAAGGCAAACTCACTGCGCGCGAAAGAATCGAATACCTGATTGATGAAGGAAGTGACTTTTTAGAAGTAGCAGCCTTTGCTGGCGATGGCATGTATGCAGATGAAGGCGGTTGCCCATCTGGAGGGGTGGTGACTGGTATTGGCCAAGTGAGTGGGCGCGATTGTATGATTGTAGCCAACGATGCCACGGTGAAAGCAGGAGCCTGGTTTCCAATTACCGCCAAGAAAAACCTTCGTGCCCAAGAAATAGCCATGGAAAATCGATTGCCGGTGATTTATTTGGTCGACAGTGCTGGCGTGTATCTTCCTATGCAGGACGAGATTTTCCCTGACAAAGAGCACTTCGGAAGACAGTTCAGGAATAATGCTAAAATGTCCTCTATGGGTATTATTCAAGTAGCGGCCATTATGGGCAGCTGCGTGGCAGGCGGTGCTTATCTGCCAATTATGAGTGATGAAGCTGCTATTGTAGACAAAACAGGATCCATATTTTTAGCGGGCTCTTATTTAGTGAAAGCCGCTATTGGCGAAAGTATAGATAATGAAACATTGGGGGGCGCAACTACGCAATCTGAAATATCAGGCGTAACCGATAACAAATTCCCGAACGACCAAGCTTGCCTAGATTATATCCGAAGCGTTTTCGATAAAATTGGAGACTTCGAAAAAGCAGGTTTTGATAGAAAGGAACCTAAGGTGCCAAAGGAAAATCCAGAAGAAATGTATGGCATTATGCCAGACAGTAGGGTGAAGCCTTATGAGATCAAAGAAATCATCAAACGCATAGTCGATGACTCTGAGTTTGACGAATACAAAGAAGGCTATGGAAAATCTATTGTTTGCTGTTATGCCCGAATCGATGGTTGGGCTGTGGGAATTGTGGCGAATCAGCGATTAATCGTAAAGTCTAAAAAAGGCGAAATGCAGATGGGCGGAGTGATCTATTCCGATTCAGCTGATAAATCAGCACGCTTTATCATGAACTGCAACCAGCGTAAAATTCCATTGGTCTTTTTACAAGACGTGAGTGGGTTTATGGTGGGCAGCCGAGCAGAGCATGGTGGTATTATTAAGGATGGAGCCAAAATGGTAAATGCAATGGCCAATTCCGTAGTGCCAAAATTCACGATCCTAATTGGTAACTCTTACGGAGCAGGTAACTATGCCATGTGCGGAAAAGCCTATGATCCACGATTGATTTATGCTTGGCCAACGGCCCAAATGGCGGTAATGAGTGGGGCAGCAGCAGCCAAAACATTGCTTCAGATTAAAGTGGCTTCTTTAAAAAAGCAGGGCAAAATAATTGAACCAGAAGCAGAGAAAAAACTGTTGGAAGAAATCACGGACAGCTACAATGAGCAATTGAGTCCATATTATGCTGCTTCTAGAATTTGGGTAGATGGCATCATCGATCCTTTGGACACCAGAAAGGTGATTGCTAAAGGCATTCAAGCAGCCAATCAAGCACCAATTCGTGAACAATTCAATGTAGGGATCATTCAAACCTGATAATGAACGAAACAGAAAACCTGAGTAATAAAGAATTAAAAGCATTGATTTCTCTGCTGGAAGATGATGACGCTGAAGTGGTTGATCATGTAGAAGGTAAGATCAAGTCACTTGGCACGCACATTATTCCCTATTTGGAATTTGAATGGGAGGGGAGTTTTAACCCTACCGTACAAAAGAGAATAGAAGAACTGGTGCATTCTCTTCAGTTTCAGTTATTGAGAGAAAAACTCGAGGCCTGGAAAGAAAAAGAGGGTGAAGATTTACTAGAAGGAATGTGGCTGGTGAACACCTATCAGTATCCAGATTTAGAATACGCGGACCTCAAGAAGCAATTAGAGCAAATTTATTACGAGGCATGGTTAGAGTTCAAAACGGATGCTCATCCTGTTGATCAGGTGAAGGTATTGAACTCCGTTATTTTCAATAAACTCAAGTTTGGGGCGAATACCAAGAACTTCCATTCTCCTGGAAACTCAATGATCAGCGTGGTGCTTCAAACCAAAAAAGGAAATCCAGTTTCACTTTGCATCGTTTACGCTTTGGTTGCCCAAAAACTGAAGCTGCCCATATACGGAGTGAATTTACCAAATCTCTTCGTACTCACATATAAGCAGGGAGAAACCCAATTTTATGTAAATGCCTTCAACCGTGGGCTGATTTTTTCTAGAAAGGAAGTTGACGATTATGTGGCCAACTTAAAACTAACACCAAAAGATCAATATTACGAGCCTTGCACGAATATTGATATAGTTGTTCGTGTATTGCGTAACCTTTCCATCGCCCACGAAAAACTGGGAAACACCGAAAAGTTGGAAGAAATAAAGTCCCTTATTGATATTCTAGCGGGTAAGGCAATTGATTTGGACTAAGGGACGGTTCTGTATTCCTTGTATTCTTCGTGTTATTTAATTACCAAAACCCTCGGGTTTACAGGGTAGAGCCATTCTATTCCACGGGAAGTGATGAGCGCATCATCTTCTATAGGCACTCTCAATTTCTTTCCTCCCCATTCTGGTATTTTGGTATAAGCGAAAAACTCGATAGAGATAAGGTTTGAAGGCTTCAGTTCATATTCTATTCTTACTGGATTCCAATAAGCGATAGATGGGCCTATACCATGCCCCCAGTTACCGACTGAATGAGAACCAATAATCACATCGGTCATGTCCAAATCGGTATATTCATTAAAGCCTTTCATTTGATTAAAACCAGCCTTGGTCAAAGCTGCATAAACAGCGGTCTCTGCTTGTTTAGCCGTTACGCCAGGCTTAATCGTTTTCTGGATAATCTCACGGACTTTGATACTTTGGTCGAAGGCATTCAAAATACCAGCGGGAACTTTGGTTTCTCCTTCTTTCAAAACATAGGCCATCCGCTTCATGTCAGTATACATATTCATAAGCCCCACTCCCCAGTCAATCATAAGTACATCACCTCTTTGAATTATTCGATCGGATGAGGTGGCTTCTACACCATTTGGCCCTGTGATATATACGGAAGGCATTCCAAAAGAAGAACCTAAATTATGCTTGAATTGCTGCTCCTTCATCCACCAAGCAACATCTTCCAAAGTGGTAACTCCGGGAGTGATTACTTCATTGGATAAGGCTCTTTCTGCAATGGTATAGGAGAGTTCGCCCGCTTCGCCATAAATGGCGATTTCACTCGCTACGCGTCTTGATCGGAAATCAGACACCAGCTTTTCTGCTGACACAAAACGATCCGCGTATTTTTTTCCTAGAATTTCTGTCAACTCTAAATAGCCAGAATGGGTGAGCCCATCCGCACCACCGATATTTTTGGAAATATTAAGTCCGATTCTTTTAGGGTCACGGGTAGAAACGAACTCTTTTAATTCATTAACTGATCCGAAATAATCATAAGCACCTCCTTGCTTTAATAAGTAGCCATCAATTCCCAGCGATGCCCGTTCGATTCGGTCTCCACCGCGGTCGGTGAAAATGTAATAGCCACCGAATGAACCGACATAACCTTCGCCCATATCTGTATAAAGCGGATCGAGGTTGCCTTCACGGTTCATAATAATCCACATGTCGATTTGGTTTTCCCTCATGGCCTCTGGTAAAACCAAATCGAACTTGTCGTTCCTGACTTGATTCAGTTTTCGCCACCTGCGCATGGCTTCTTGGCTGTAAGTGAGACTGCAAACTAAAAGAAGAAGTGAACTGAGTAGTGTTTTCATGGTTGATGTGATTTGAACCTTCAAAATACTGATTAAAATTTAACCAAGCAGAGTGATTTGATATTCACGCCATACTTCAGGAACTGATCATCTAATCTGCTAATGGACCTAAGTTTTAGATTGACAAGTGGTTGACCGCTTTACAATACAATTGTTAAATTGCTGTACCTAGTTTTTTCAACCTTAAAAAACCTACTATGTATAAGTTCAGAACGAGGGCAGTTTACCTGCTGTCCATTATCTGTTTGTTTTCAGTATCAAATCTAGAGGCACAATCTTCCTCAGCAGACTTACAAAAAGCTGCCAACGGCCTAAAACTTCGAAGTGTTGGCCCAGCCGTAATGGGTGGGCGCGTTTCTGACATCGCAGTAAACCCTAGCAATGGTAATAACTGGTTTGTGGCAGTGGGCTCAGGTGGAGTTTGGAGAACTAATAATAGAGGAATTACCTGGAAGCCGGTTTTTGATCGTCAGGCTTCTTATTCAATAGGTACGGTTACCATTGACCCCACCAATACCAATACAATATGGGTGGGCACTGGTGAAAACGTAAGCGGACGCCATGTAGGCTGGGGCGATGGCGTTTATCGCAGTAGAGATTCGGGTGAAACATGGGAGTCTATGGGGCTCAAGAAATCCGAGCACATTGGTAAAATTTTAGTCGACCCAAGGAATAGCGATGTGGTTTTTGTAGCTGCCGAAGGCCCATTATGGTCAGCGGGCGGTGAACGTGGTTTATACAAGTCGAAAGACGGTGGTAAAACATGGACGGTCACACTTCAAATAGATGAAAATACGGGGGTGACGGATGTTGAATTCGACCCCACCAATCCCGATGTACTTTATGCCGCGGCTTACCAACGTAGAAGAAAAACATGGTCGCTCTTGGCGGGCGGGCCACAATCAGGAATTTATAAGTCAACCGATAATGGTGATACTTGGAGAAAGCTATCGACAGGTTTACCGAAAGGAGATCTGGGTAAAATAGGCTTGGGAGTTACTCCTGCCAACCCCAATTTGGTATATGCCACAATCGAGGGAGATAATTCGAATAAGGGATTTTATAAATCAAGCGACAAAGGTGAAAGTTGGGCCAAGCAAAACAGTTATATATCGGGAGGAACTGGGCCACATTATTATCAGGAAATTGAAGTGTCGCCCGTAGACGAGAACCTCATTTACCAGATGGATGTATTCTACCAAGTGTCACGTGATGGCGGTAAAAGCTTCGATAACTTGGGTACAGGACGCGAAAAACACAGTGATAACCATGCTTTATGGATCGATCCTGCCGATGGCAATCATTTAATTTCAGGTAATGATGGTGGCCTCTACGAGACTTTTGATGAAGGCACCACTTGGCGCTTTTTCCCTAATTTACCGATTGCTCAATTTTATAAAATAGGCCTCGATAATGCCTTGCCATTTTATAACATCGTAGCAGGAGCGCAGGACTTGGGTACCCTTTTAGGCCCTTCTAGAACCACCAATACCGAAGGCGTTCGCAACCAAGATTGGTACGTTCCTTTAGGAGCCGATGGTTACGATGCAATGTTTGATCCTGAAGATCCAAATACGGTGTACATGGAAATTCAAGGGGGAGAGTTGAACAGATTGAACCGAAAAACCGAAGAGGTCATAAGCATAAAACCAACACCTGCTCCGGGCGAGGCACCAGAAAGATTTAACTGGGACAGCCCAATTCAGGTGAGTGCTTACAATAGTAAAACCCTTTATTTTGGTTCGCAACGGGTTTGGAAAAGTGAGGACAGAGGCGATTCTTGGAAAGCCATTAGCCCAGACCTTACCACTAATACCATTCGATATGAATTAGAAATGATGGACAGGGTGTCGAGTGTAGACGCATTTTATGATAATGGCGCCATGTCTTTATTCTCTACACTGACTTCCATTGCAGAATCACCAATAACCAAAGGTCTGTTGTACACTGGTTCTGATGACGGGCTGATTCATGTAAGTGAAAATGATGGTCAGACATGGAAGAAAGCGGAAAGTTTACCAAAAGTACCTGCCTTGTCTTTCATTAATGATATTGAAGCCTCTAGGCATAATTCAAATACCGTTTTTGCCATTGCAGATGCCCACAAACAAGGTGACTTTAGCACTTACCTTTTCATGAGTAAAAACCGTGGAGGTTCATGGCAATCAATTGCGGGTGATTTACCTGCCAATACTGTGCTATGGTCCATCAAGCAAGATTACGTAGATGAAAACCTGTTAATTATAGGCGCTGAAAACGGCATCTACTTTTCGCCAAATATGGGCGTCAATTGGATCAAATTGAGTTCGGGCGTGCCCACCATCGCTTTCCGTGACATTGAATTACATGAAAGAGACAATGACATTGTAGGGGCGACCTTCGGAAGGGGTATTTATGTGCTCGATGATTATACACCACTAAGGTCGATGAATAAGGTACTTGCCGCTAAATCTAATGCACTCTTCCCTGTGCGCGATGCATGGTGGTATTTGCCAAATACGCCAATGCAGGCCAACGGAATGCCATCACAAGGCTCAACAAGTTTTAAAACGGAGAACCCTGCTTTCGGTGCTTTAATCACTTATTACCTGAACGACTTACCGCAAACAGCCAAGAGTAAAAGAACCGCTACGGAAAATGACTTGAAAGCCAAAGGCGCAAATATCCCTTTCCCCGGGTGGGATCAATTGGGGCTTGAAGCGCAAGAGACTAGTGCAACCGTTTTATTGCTCGTGCGCGATGCCAAAGGAGAGACTGTTAGATGGTTAGAAGGGGCTTCTCAAAAAGGAGTGCACCGTACCAATTGGGATTTAAGACTCCCCGCTTCTGATCCTATTAGTTTGAGCCGTCCCACTTTTCAACCACCTTGGGCAGGGACACCACAAGGCCCAATGGTGGCTCCGGGTAAGTACAGCGTTGAACTTTATGTGTTGAACAATGGCCAATTGCAATCGCAAGGTGCTCCGCAAGAATTTATGGTGAAGGCTGCTCCAAATGTTGCTCAGGGAGTGAATTATGAAGAAGTAGCCGCTTTCCAAAGAAAGGGCAATGAACTATCGAGACAAATGGGCAACGCGGGCAGAAGATTGAGCGAAGCCAGTGAAAAATTAAGATTTATGAAAGCAGCGCTGCTCAAAACCCCTGGTGCTTCACCAGCATTGTTTGAGCAATGGGAAGCTTTGGGTAAAGACTTGGCCAATTTGCAGAAAGGCCTCAATGGAGACCGAACTCCTGCTGCCTATAATGAAGCAACATCGCCATCCATAAGGTCGCGTTTAGGGACTGCCATGGGCGGAAGTGCTGGAACCACACAACTGCCAACCACTACGCAAAAGAGAGACTTTGGCTTAGCCGAAACTGGATTCAATCAGTTCAAAGGTCAAGTGGAGGCTTTCTATAAAACCTTAGAGGCTTATGAGGTAGCACTTGAAAAAGCAGGTGCGCCTTGGACACCGGGAAGAAAGAATTAAAAAGCCATCAATAAATTAAAGACGCGCGGTGTGGAAATCATCGCGCGTTTTTTGTTTAAGGGCGGTCAACTCTATGCGTACCATATAAAGTCACACTTTCCGGCCACTTACAGAGAAAATGGGAAAACTATAAATCATTTAAACCACTAAATTGAGTCAACCTATTTCAGGACGATACAGGGAATGGCTTTTAGTAAAGCGGACAGCGTCCTTGTGTTCATATGATGTTACGAGTTCGGAGAGCCTGCGACAGGTGATTGTCTTTTTATCTCATAGCGTTAATCTCTTCTTGAACGTATTTAGGTAGTTTATTCAATAGTTCCTCTTCAGTTTTTCCTCTTTTCCATTCGAGCAAAGCCGCAAGTTTTGTCGCATCAGTGAATTTACCTCTAACGGGTATGAGGTTATTAATGAGGTGGTTTTTGAATTCTTGGCAGGAGGACAATAGGAAAAAATCAAGATCATTGATTTTAAGACCAAACTCTTCGAAAAGACTTGTTAATTCTGCCACTCTTCTGACGGCATGACTTTTACGGTTTTGAATCCATAATTTGAATGTTAATAAGTCATTTGTGTCGGGATTGTCTTTATGACAACGTTTACAAAGCAGAACAATATTACCACTGCAACTACAGCCACCTAATGATTTAGGAATTACATGACACCTTTCAAGATAGTTTTGTTTATCCCAAACTTTAAAAATTTCGTCCATAGCCAAAGTTGAGTCTTGAATATCGTGTTTGTTATCAAAGATACCGCATGCCCAACAACTAGGCTCCCCCCAATCCATAAATAAACCAAGTTTGAAAATACTTTCTCTCCAGTGTTTTGCGATTTCAGATTTACGTCCTAGTTGTTTGATTCTGTTACATTTAGATCCATCAAGGTGTTCCGTATATTTGATTTCAGATTCCATTGTACACACGATTTCATTGGGTTTGGGAATAGTAGACTAAACGCATTAGGACTCTTACCCTTATTGTAACTTAATTACATGTGTTCTACAACCTCCCGATTCACCTTTTTATCAAGCTGAATAAAAAAGAGAACCAATAGATTGACCACAAAACTGATCAGCATCAGCTGCAAAAAGTCGGTGTGCTCATAAATCATAAAGGTCATAAGGGCATAAAAAATGGTAAGCCCAATAATGGATTCCTTCATGGGGTTAGTGCTTTTGAAAATTTTTCTCGGGATTAAATGGCTCACTAAAGGAATCAATACAAACCAAAAAACAACCATGCTGGCCATGTTCCAACCTATTAAAAATGAGAATGGAATTAAGATAATCACCATTGCCAAAGGGATGGCGAGCGTGCTTTTGAGGTTTGTGGTGCTTTGGCTTTTCATGTGGCTTTATGCTTTTGAATTGACGGGTTCTGAAACGAGTTCAGAATGACTAATGTAAGGAATATTATGCTATTATCTATAGCGATTAGATGTTTGGTAAGCCTCTCAATAGGCCAAGCAGCAATTCAAGTCGGCTTCTTTTAACCATTGAACATTAAACACTGAACTAATACCACTTTCTATAATTTGGCCATTGGCCTGTTGTTTGGGATTGGGTTGACCTACCACCAATTGGTCTGCAAAAATGAGTTGCGTTCTGCCATGGAGTTTATATAAAGCCTCTTTGGCGCACCAAATTTGGGTCAGCTTGTCTACTTGGTTTTCAGCCCAGGGCTTTTCAGTAAGGTGGAGGAATTTATGGGCAATGCGCTTAATTTGATCACGGTCGTGTTCAATGTCAATACCAATGGGGCCCGTTAGGCTGTAGGCCGCAGCGCCAAAATTCTTGGTGTGGGAGATTGAAATCCCAACGCCTTCCAAGCTAATGTGCGGTTTGCCAAAGGTGTCTTTGTTCACCTCGTAGTCTTGATCTGGGAAAAGCGTCTTCAAAGCCAAGCGAGATGAAAGCCACTCTCTTCTTTTGATTTCTATTTTAAAACCCGACAATACCGTGATTTCGGTAGCGCTGGGTTGATACAATCGCATTAATTCCTCTTCCGACTCCTCAGTTTTCCATATCGCAAAGCAAACTTTTGGGTTGATATCGGCTTTTAGAAATAAAGGCATGAATTATTAATTGGTTGAGCAGGTTGAATACTTAGTTTTGTATCAGATCGAAAGATAATTGTTTTAAAAACCTATGACACAAGTAAGCGTCAAAAAACTGAATACCGTAGGCGGACACCAAGACTGTGTCTACGTGCTGGAGCGTGGCCCCGAACCACATCAGTTTTTCTCTGCTGGTGCCGATGGTGTGGTAGCGCTTTGGGACCTGAATGACATGGAAACGGGCAGAATGATTGCCAAAGTACCCAGTTCGATATACGCCCTCTGTTATTACCCAGAAAGAAATGCGCTGATTATCGGTCAGAACATGGATGGCTTGCACATTATTGATTGGGAGAATAAAAAGGAATTAGGCTCTATCAAGCTTTCTAATTCGCAAATCTTCGATATTAAAGTAATCAAGGATAGAATCATTGTGGCCCAAGGAATGGGGGAAGTGCATATTCTGGACATTAAGACTTTGGAAACATTGCATGTAATTCGCGATTCAGAAATGAGTGCGCGAACTTTGTCTGTTTCCCAATTAAATGGCCATTTGGCTGTAGGTTATAGCGACAATAAAATCAGGATCTATTCCTTAAAGGATTGGGCAAGGGTGCATGAAATTGACGCCCATAATAATTCAGTTTTCTCCGTACGATACAGCCCCGATGAGCGTTTCTTACTTAGTGGAAGTAGGGATGCGAAGTTGAAAATCTGGGATGTTATTGACGGTTATACGCTTAAGGAGTCCGTTGCAGCCCATATGTATGCAATAAACCATATCGAATTTAGTCCCGATAGCAAACATTTTGTAACTTGTAGCATGGATAAGTCTATAAAGGTCTGGGATGCATCGACTTATCAACTCCTTAAAGTTATCGACAAGGCACGCCACGCTGGTCATGGCACTAGCGTAAATAAGCTGCTTTGGACAACGCATAACGACCTATTAATTTCGGCCAGTGACGACCGAAGTATTTCCATCTGGGACATCAAATTTTAATTTTTCCGAGCAATGAACATTACACCCTTAGAAATTAGGCAAAAGGTTTTCGAAAAGAATTTTCGAGGTTACGATAAGGACGAAGTAACCGCTTTTATGACATCACTGTCGGTTGAGTGGGAGAAACTCCAAGACCAAACTAAGGAGCTGAAGTATAAACTAGAGTCTGCTGAAAAAGAAGTGCAAAAACTTCGTGAAGTAGAAAACTCTCTTTTCAAAACCTTGAAAACTGCAGAAGATACAGGCGCCAATATGATTGAGCATGCTACCAAAACGGCAGACCTTCATATGAAAGAAACTGAAATGAAAGCCGATGCAATAATGAGCGAAGCCAAAAGTAGGGCCAAAAATATTATTGAAGATGCAGAGAACAGGGCAAGTGAAATTGTAGAAGACATGGAGGATGAAATCCGTCAGTTGGAGCAAGTGTTCAAGAGCCTAAGTGCCAATAAAAGCTCAATGATGTCGGAGTTGAAAATGTTGACTTCTGATATTTTGGATAAGATTAAAAGGCACGAAGAATTTCCTGCGGATATTAAGCCAATTTTAAAAGAGGCGAAGAAATTTAGCCGTGAGGTAAACGAAACTAATGGCGAAGAAAAGCCAGCCAATGAAGAAATGGCGACTAAAGCTCCAGAAAAAGTAGCCGCTGCACCCGTGGTGGAAGAAATAGAGGAGGAGCCAATTGAAGAAAACTTGTCTAACCTAGATTTGGCCGATGTGGCTGATGAAGAAGAACAGGAAGAGCAGGAGGAAGTTAACGAGTCAGCAGAAGGGTTTCTTGGCGCTGATCTTAGAAAAGAAAAAGAATCTCAAAAAGAAGAGGCTCCTTCTGAAGATAAAAAAGGATCGTTTTTCGATAGAGTAGATTAATATGAATACCGATAAAGTCGCCTTAGAGGGCATGGAATTCTATGCCTATCATGGTTTTTATGAGGAAGAGCGCAAAATCGGAAACCGTTTTACCGTTGATCTTGAAGTGACTACTAACTTTGATCAAGCCGCCAAAAAAGATGATTTATCGGGCACAGTAGACTACGTTCAGCTTTACGAGATTGTAAAAAGCAGCATGGCCACCCCCGCCAAGCTTTTAGAAAAGCTAGGACAGGAAATTATTGATGGTGTCTTCGAACGCTTTGCTTCTGTTTCAGAAGTTAAAGTGAGTGTAGCCAAGCACAACCCACCCTTTGGCGGTATCTGTGCCAAGTCAAAAGTTACTTTGGAAAGAACAAGAAGCTAGTAGTTTCGTCTTTTGAAGTAAATCCCCTCGTTTCCGTCATTGCTCCTTCGCTGAAGCTTCTGCGCAAGCGTTGCGAACCCGCCAATGTTTATGGAAGCGAATAAGTTTAAGTGAAGCAATCTCACTTAAAGATAAGAGACTGCTTCGTTACAGCCCATTGCTAACGCATGGCCTGCTTCTGCGCCAACGCTGAAGCTAAGGCGTAAGCGTTCGCAGTGACGATTCTAATTTAAACTTTGCGATGCTTTGTGCCCTCTGCGGTTAAATAAGCTAACTTTACCAGCCCAAACAAACAACAGCCTTTTGACTGAAGCCCAAAAATCCATTCAACATTTAATTCAATTATTGAAGGTTGAAAAAGAGGAAGATTACGCTCAATACGAGCGAAAAATGCTTAATACTTCTTTAGAAGAACGCAGAAGACAAGGTGTGACCTGGTATCCTGTTCAATTGATGAATCGCTACATCGGTACAGGAGAACGCTATACTTTAGAACTTGATCGCACTACACATTTAGATCAAAACCATTCTTTTCAGGTGGGCGCTGTAGTAAGTGTTTTTTCAGGACATGGAAATGAAGCCGAAGCTGTTTCAGGGGTAATCAGTTTTTTACGCAGGGAAAAAATGCGCGTGGCCCTGAACGTAAGTGACCTTCCCGATTGGCTAAAAGAGGGCAAAATTGGGGTCAACTTATTGTTCGATGAAGGTTCGTACCGCGAAATGAACCGTGCTTTAGAACTGGTGCTGAAAGCAGATAAAGGTAGAATAGCCGATTTGCGTGAAGTAATGTATGGTGCCAAACCTGCAGAATTCAAAACGGGCTTCGAATATCAGTCTGTAAACCTGAATGCAAAGCAAAACGAAGCCCTCACCAACATTTTTCATGCACGCGATGTGGCCATTATTCACGGCCCTCCAGGCACTGGGAAAACGACCACTTTGGTCAATGCCATTAAAGAAGTGGTGAAAACCGAAAAGCAAGTGTTGGTCTGCGCGCAGAGCAACGCAGCGGTAGATTTGATTGTAGAAAAACTCGATAGCCTTGGCTTGGATGTGCTACGATTAGGGCACCCCGCCCGCTTAACTCCAGAAGTAATCGAGAATAGTTTGGATGTGAAAATTTCCAAACACAGTTATTTCAAAGAACTGAGAGAAGTCAGGAAGAAATCGGGTGAATATCGAAAATTAGGCACAAAGTTTAAGCGTCAGTTTAGACGAGAAGAAAAGCTTCAGCGTGATTTGCTGCTGAAAGAGTCGAGGCTACTTCGCCAAGATGCCGATAGAATTGAATCGCAAATTACGGAGGACTTGATGGGTAGGGCAGAAGTGGTGGCTTGTACCCTAGTGGGGGCTACGCATCCACTGGTGCGCGATCGGGTTTTTAAATCCGTATTTATCGATGAAGCAAGTCAAGCACTGGAGCCAGCCTGTTGGATTCCAATTCTGAAGTCGTACCGCGTAATTATGGCGGGCGATCATTTGCAATTGCCTCCTACTTTAAAGTCGCTTCAGGCTGGAAGAGATGGTTTGGAAGAAACGCTCTTTAAAAAAGCCATTGAACTTACTAAGAGTGATGTAATGCTGGAAACCCAATACAGAATGCATCCGCACATCATGAAGTTCTCCAGCGACTATTTTTATGAAGGGAGACTGGAAGTGGCACCGGAAATCTTACTTCGAGATAAAGAGTTGGAAGGAGCGAGGTTCGAGTTTATCGATACCGCTGGCTGTGGTTTTTCGGAAAAAGTAAAAAAGGAAACGCTCAGTACTTACAATGATGAGGAGGCGAAACTCATTATTCAGCTTTTGAGTAAATCAATCACTGAAGGCCAGCGTGTCGGAATCATCGCTCCTTATAAGGCACAAATTGAATTGTTGCGCGATTTACTTCATGCCGAAGAGTTACTCGATCCGTTTAAAGAAGATATTTCGGTCAATACCGTTGATGCTTTTCAAGGTCAAGAGCGCGATGTGATTTTCATCAGTTTGGTTCGTTCTAATGATAAAAACGAAATCGGGTTTTTAAAGGAGTACCGCAGGATGAACGTTGCCATGACCCGAGCCAAATCAAAGTTGGTGGTGGTAGGCGACTCGGCCACCTTAGGTAAAGACACTTTTTACAATGCTGTGATTGATTATGTGCAAAGCATTGGTGGTTACAAAAGTGCCTTTGAGTTTCTTTATGATTAGTTAGAAGTAAGTACTTCTTAATATTTTTTGATTCATTTCCGAATCTTGTGCAACCCAGTCCCCCAGTAAGTAGTCTTTCGGAAAACTCAAAACCACATAAACAATGAAAACACTTAAAATTACGCTTTTGGCTTTCATAGCCTTAGTACTCACCACTACGGTTTATAGCCAAGAACGCATCACCAAAACTTTTTCTGGAATTGAAAATATCAATCTTTCGACTGCTTCTGGTAACGGAACGATCAAAAGAAGCAACAATAGCGAAGTTACAGTTACTGTGGAATACACTTTTGATGAAGATATTTATAAACCCATTTTCCAACGAAACGGATCTACTTTAAGAGTTGAAGAGAAGTTTGAAAGAAGCCGTTGGAATAGAGGTTATTCGAGATGGACTTTGGAAGTTCCCAACGGAATTGACCTGAATTTCAAAACTGGCTCTGGAAACATTGAGGTGTCGGGAGTGAGCATTAACGTAATCGCCAAGTCTGGTTCGGGCAATATATACATTAAAGATTTGGAGGGGACGGTAAGTTCAAATACGGGTTCTGGAAACCTTGATTTTTCGAATATCAAAGGTACCCACAATGGACATACAGGTTCAGGAAACATTAGAGTGGACAGGTCTGAAGGTGATTCTGACATGACCACAGGTTCTGGAAATGTTCGATTAAGAGATGTTACAGGAGTATTTAAAATGAGTTCGGGTAGTGGAAATGTGATTGTAGAAGGTGCCGCCATCAAAGGAGCTTCTCTTTTTAGCACGGGTTCTGGCAATGTAGAAGTGGAGCTTTCATCGGCTTTGGATTATGATTTAAACCTTGGGACAGGCTCAGGAAATGCTACACTAGATTTCAATGGCAGCCAAATTTCAGGTGAATTCATTATGGAGGCTTCTTCTAAAAACAGCATTCAAGCGCCCTTCAGCTTTGATAGAACTTCAGAAAAAGGAAGGCGTTATGTGAAAGAAGCAAAAGTAGGAAACAAAAGCATATTGGTTAAAATCAGCTCAGGTTCAGGAAGAGCCGTAGTAAGGGACTAACATCAAGTTATTTTGAACCGACAATCTGGTTTTTTCGGATTGTTGGTTCAAAACTAGTTTTAATCGCCTTGGTTGGGTGATTTTCAAAAAAGTAAAGATCAAGTGTAACGCTCACTTACTTTTTAAGTCTTTATACAAACATCATCTCAAAACAAGGGTCAAATGCTCAAAAACTTCATTAAGGTTACCCTGCGCAGTTTGCGCAGGAATAGCCTTTATTCAGTCATCAATATCTCAGGGCTGTCAATCGGTATTGCTTGCAGTATTCTCATTTTATTATGGGTGCAGAATCAAACTTCATTCAATAAATTCATTCCAAAAGCAGACCGTCTGTATCAGGTTTGGGTCAATGCCGATTATAACGGAACCATTAACAGTTGGAATTCGGTGCCACTGCCTAGTTATGAGGCCATGAAAAATGCTGATGCGAATATTGTTAATTCGGCAGTCTCAGGCTGGGGTGGAAACAGACTTTTAACGGTGGGTGAAACCCGTTTAATGCAACGTGGCTACTTCGCCAGTAATGAGTTTCTGGATATGTTCGAATTCCCAATGGTGATAGGCGATCGAAGCGAGGTTTTAGATGAACCTGCTTCTATAGTAATCTCAGAGAAATTATCGGACTTACTTTTTAGGGGCGCAGACCCGATTGGTGAATTGGTTCGATTAGACGATGCCAGTACACTTAAGGTGACGGGTGTCTTCAAGAATATACCTCAAAACTCTTCCTTTCAATTCGATTATGTTATTCCATGGAAGCACAGAGAGGCGACAGAGGAATGGGTCAGGGACAATAAAAGTAATTGGGGTAATTATTCCTTTCAGGTATTTGTGGAATTAACCGATCCAGCTTCTGAAGATAAAGCGGAGGCAAGCATAAAAGATATGCTTATCGAAAATGGGCAAGACGATATGCCTCGTGCGTTCTTTCTTCATCCAATGTTACGCTGGAGGTTACACACTAACTTCGAGAACGGTAAGGAATCTGGAGGAATGCATGAATACGTGACTTTGTTTACGGTGATTGCGATGTTCATCATCATTATTGCTTGCATTAATTTTATGAATTTGGCCACGGCCCGTTCCGAAAGAAGGGCGAAAGAAGTTGGGGTTCGAAAAAGCTTAGGTTCAACCCGCTCACAATTGATTTTACAGTTCTACGGAGAGTCACTTGTTATTTCATTGATCTCCTTCGTTTTGGCCCTTTTCCTAGTCCAGTTGGTATTGCCAGCCTATAATAATTTGGTCGACCTGAAACTCTCTATTGATTATAGCTCATCAGAATTTTGGCTTTTTGCATTGGCCATAATATTCCTTACTGGCGTGATTTCAGGAAGTTATCCTTCCTTGTATTTGTCTTCTTTCAACCCAGTTAAAACCCTAAAGGGTAAGGTGAATATTGGGAAGAATGCCAATACACCACGTAAAGTGCTGGTGATGCTTCAGTTTGGCTTTGCTGTAATTTTGGTCATTAGCACCATTGTAATTGTCAAGCAGATTGACTTGGCCAAGAATAGAGATTTGGGCTATAGTCAAGAAGGACTTATTACAGTGCCCTACACCGATGCACTGGCAGAAAATTATGATGTACTGAAAAATGATTTGTTGGCCTCTGGGGTTGTGGAATCGATCACCAGGTCGAACAGTGATGTAACAAGTATTAACTCGAACAATTTTTTAAGTTGGCCAGGAAAACCGGAAAGTCAAAAAGTGATTTTTGTAACCATTGCCACAGAATATGATTATGCCAAAACTATCGGTGCCGAAATGCTCTATGGAAGAGATTTCTCAAAGGAATTTGTTTCAGACTCAAGCGCCATCGTAATTAATAAAGCAGCACTAGAACTCATGGAGTTGGAAGACCCTATTGGTACGCAATTCGATTTATGGGGAGGTAAAAGAACCTTGATCGGTGTAATTGATAACGTATTGATGGGCTCGCCTTATGATGAAGTGAGGCCCTTGTTTATGGTAATGGATCCAGAATGGATTAGCGCCATCACAGTTCGGTTGAGTGCCACGAATGATTTGAGCGGAACCATGAACACGGTGCAAGAGATTTTTGAAAAGCACAATCCAGCTTACCCTTTTGAATCACGTTTTGTCGATGTGGATTTTGAAAGGAAGTACACTGAAATCAATCTCACTAGAGAGCTTTCGATGCTTTTCGCTGGACTAACGATCTTCATAACAGGTCTTGGCCTCTTTGGCTTGGCTTCTTATACTGCGGAACAACGTATTAAAGAAATAGGAATCAGGAAAGTGCTAGGTGCTTCGGTGAGTAATCTCGTTGGACTGATGTCCATAGATTTCGCCAAGCTCGTGCTTATTGCATTCGTAGTATCGGCCCCTGTTGCTTATTTCTTGCTCGATAGTTATTTGCAGCGCTACGCTGTCCGAACTTCAATTGACTGGTGGATCTTTGCAGTAACTGGTGCTGTAGCATTGATTTTTGCTTTGGCTGTAGTCATGAACCAGGCCAGAAGAGCGGCTTTGGCAAATCCCGTAAAGTCGTTGAGAAGCGAGTAAATTAAGGAGGTAATGAGGGAGTGAATTAATGAAAGAAGGAAACAATGAATTAATGTTAGAATGAGAAAAGGAATGAAGAAATAGGATAGGAATGTAATTTCGAATTTGTTCTTTCATTCTTTCATTATCCCCTAGCTCATTACCTCATGAATCCCTTGATTCATTAATTCCTTAATATTAATAGTTGATTCCTTAACCCATTAATTCATTCTTCCCCTAATTCATTCTCTCATTAATCTCGGTATCCAATATTATCCACCGCAATTACGCCTTTGGATGATTGATCGAAAACCAACCTTAAGCCAGTCCATTCAAAGTTACCAAGGTCGGAGAAGTCTGAGAAAGGAATTTCGAAAGTTTCCATGGCCAACTCCCAGTTGTTCCCAAAGCTGCCGTTCATCGCCTTGAACTTCATGTACTTGATCTTAATTTTTGGCGCTATTTTTTTATGTTCCGAAAGGGTAGTAGAAACTATATCTCCATTTTGGCTGAAAAGCTCGATGGTGAAATTCAGCTCATCATTATCTTCCATTTTGATTTTGCTGTCATCGGCCCTGGCGAATGAGAAGAGCAAAGTGGAAGTGGAGTCAAGTGACACTGGTTCGTTGAAACTCAGCGTATAGCTCTTTTCAACCGTAGAAGAGTCGTTATTCCAACCAATGATGGCGGCATTGGTGCCCTGCAAACCATTGTCTCGCATTTTCAAATCTTGCTCGTACCAAACGTCTAAGTTTTGAGCAGAAATAGTGGCTACATCATTTTTGGTAGTAGTAACAACAATGTCTTCTTCATATTCTACTAGGATTTGGTTTTCGGAAGCCTGAAAATTGTTGACATAAACGACTTCGGGCAACCAATCTTTCGCGGTAGCACTATTGTTAAATATAGGGGCGTATTCTGTTTTTTGATTGAAAACATATTCTGTGAATGCACCAATATAGGTTTTAGCGATTTGGCGTTGCTCTTCACCCGTAATGAGTGGAGCCGTATTCATAAACCAGCTTGATGTGCCTCCAAAATCATGTCTTCCCCAAATGGAATTGAACTGTCCGTGGTTGGCCTGATTGGCATATAAACCTGCCTTTATGCGATGAACGGAGTCCGTATAACTGATGCGTTGGTATTGGCGAAGCCCAAAGAAACTAGCTTCATCTGCATCATAAGCCCCTTGAATGGAAAGGAAGTTGATGTTTTCTAAATCCAACCTTCTAAAGTAGCGGGCATCGGTGGGCGCAATGGCAACAATGCCTTGAATACCAAAATTGAAATCAAATTCAACCAAAGCGTTATCAGGAAACTGGTTCAGTTTGTTGTAGGCCGCAGCAATCGAAACAGCCTCTCCACCGCGTGAATGGCCCATGAGTACGATGTTGTCCATGTCGATTTTTTCGAAAAAGTCAGAAGATTCGTCACCGTTCCAGTCTCTCCATTGACTGAGGTGCTTTAAAAGCAACCAAGCCCTAGCAGGCATTTCTTTTCCTCCAAAATCACCCGACCAGGTACCATTGATGAAATTCTCATCTACCGAAACCGTAATAAAACCTTTGCTCGCCAATAGTTCACCCAAGTAAGCATAACCAGGGTCTGAGTAATGTTCCATGCCATGGTTTCCGTGAACGATTAAAACCAGTGGCAATTTTCCATCCTTTTTCGGCATCCATGTGCGGCCATTGATGGGGAATTCCTTCATTCCAAAACCCCAATAACGCTCTCTCCATTTCGCTTTCTTGCCTGTCCACTCTGGAATAACGAGCGAAGCATCAACCGTTTCTGTTTTATATTTTACTTCTTCGGCATATTCTGGTCTGCGCTCATCGGTTCCATTTCCGTAAGTGAAGTAATCGAAATCGAAATTTCCCTTTTCTCCAGGGTTGTTAATTTCCATTTCTGAAAGTAACGGAGCATTAGTTTGCTCAAAGTCTATAGGGTGGGGGGTCGATCCTTCGTCCATCAATAAA
Organism: Roseivirga echinicomitans; assembly: GCF_001592935.1. Lineage (GTDB taxonomy): Bacteria > Bacteroidota > Bacteroidia > Cytophagales > Cyclobacteriaceae > Roseivirga > Roseivirga echinicomitans. The sequence goes on along the minus strand of NZ_LRDB01000023.1, from coordinate 9,117 downwards.
TAGACAGGGTAGGCAATGATGGCTAGTGCAATAATGGCGAATAGGCTATAAAGTCCTTTATTTCTAGTGCCTCGGGTGAGGTTCATTAACGAACCCGCCAAAAGCACCATGGCGAAAATGGCAATGATCAATGAATTTTGCACCAAGGCTCCGGGCCAGCTAAAACGCATGTAATCGGCCAAGTGAAAAGTAAGTAGGGTTGCTAAAATCAAAGAAACGGCAATGGTCGGAATACCTTTTACCACTAAGTGTAAAGCTGAACCCACCCATCGAAAAAGATAGAATCCTAAAACACCAGCAATGATATAGACTGGAATTTGCAGGTAAGGCGATATTCCATTTCTGAAAAATAGTCCTCCAATAACCATGAACGACAGTGAAAGTAGGAGTAATCCGTAGAAAGCGCCTTTAATAAAGAGTTGGGTTTGAGATAGGTTTGAGCCTTTTGGTAATTGATTTACTGACCGTAATCGATTGAAGAAGGATGCCATTCGCTAAATTTTAAAGTCTAAGGTTGTTGCGTTCGGAGTTAAGCAAATGAAAAAATAGGCTTAAAACGAACTTAAAACTTAATATAAGAGATTGACTTTAATGTGCTTAGCGAAAAGCTGTAAGCGGTATCGAGGGAAGGAGTTTTTAATTGTTTGAGGTCAATTTAATGTCATGACTCAGATCTTGAAGTAGTTTGACCTTGCTTTCGAAAATTTCAACCTTGCTTAAAAGTACGTCCACTTCCATACTACAGGCGATTTCAAAGGTCTGGTTGGTGATTTCTAAATCCAGCTCTTTAACCAAGCGTTGCACCTCGTTCATTTCTTCATAAGGAAAATCAAGGGTGAAACTTTGGGTGATGGGTTTTTCGATGATTTCATTTAGATCGAGTGCTTCGGCAGTAGCTATTTTATAAGCGCTGATCAAGCCACCAACCCCCAATTTTGTACCGCCAAAGTAACGAACGACTACAACCAAGGTATTGGTAAGTTCCTTCGATTTTATTTGTCCGAGAATGGGGTCTCCAGCCGAATGGTTTGGTTCTCCATCGTCATTGGCGCGGTAATGTTCTCCATTTACACCATATATATAGGCATAGCAATGGTGTCGCGCATCGTAATACTGTTTACGGAGGGCTTCTAAGTTTTCCTTCACTTCTTCTTCGTTCCGAACGGGAAAAGCAAAGGCCAAGAATTTGCTGCCTTTTTCTTTATAAAGCGCTTCTGAAGTTTTCGAAATGGTTTTGTAATAGTCGGCACTCATGCCCAAAACTAACAATAGATTTTTGGTCTGCTTTACAAAGTGGCTAAAAAGAGAGTTTGGGCCTAAGAAAACTAGTTCAGGCTAAACTCGTCTCCGTCTAAATAGATGCTCAAATTGATATCCTTTGCGCCCAGCTTTACGCCTTGTAAGTTTGGGGCTTTGCCTTGTGCATCAAAAACCAATACTTGAGATAAGCCAACTACTTTTACTTTGTCTCCCGAAACCACAATGGCTGTGGATTCATCAATGCCAATACATTTAAGATTCGGGTTTTCCATAGTCAGGCTGAGTAAGCGATTAAAGCGACTGCGTACTACAAAGTGCTGATCTATAATAGCATTTTTAATAAAGCCGAGCCCATCAGCCAAATCCGTATTTCCCTGCTCTATTACTTTGAATCCGCTATCGTCAGGACGAAGAAGTTGCGTACCCGTAATCATTTTTTCGCTCATCACGGCCGCACCAGCACTGGTGCCTGCAATCATGTTTCCCTTGTTAAAGCTTTCCCAAATGGCTTTTTCAATTTCGGTACCTGCTACTACATCCATAAAACGGTTTTGGCTTCCTCCGGGAATGTAAATCAGTTTTGCGTTCCGAACTGAATCTAATTGAGCTTTAGTAGGTGTTTCGCCTTCAATAAAGTTAATGGCGCCAACGGCTAAAATTCCATTGTCTGTAAATTGCTTTTTCCCTGATTCTATAGCACGGTCGGGTAATGTAGTAGCCATGGGTAAAACCAAAGCATAACCAGCTTCACGAATTCCAGATTCGTCAATCATGCTATTTATAAGGGAAGCAGGCCTTGAACCACCACCAATAATAAAGAGTTTTCCACCAGAGTATGTGGTTTCAGATGTAGTTGTTTCCTTTTGGGAGCAAGCCCCAAGCGCTACAATGAATAAACTAAAGAGTAATGCGGAGTAGGTTTTTTTCATGGAGATTTTTTATAACTGAAAGATAGATTCAACCCAGAAGCATAGCAATCAATCCTTTACCAACGGTGTGCTTTGCTTATTCCCCCAGCCATCGCGTTAGTTCGCTATTACCTTTGATTTCTTCTACTTGATAAATGGAGAAATAATTCCCGCCATTGGGGCTAAGTTCAGCCTTCAGTTTTCTTCCAAAGCGGTTGACTTCAATCCCTATATCGTTTTTACTTTTGAATAGATCGGGACTGCAATTCAAAACTTCATCTTTCAAACTCAGCACCTGCTCTGCTGGAGAATTTGCCGCAATGGCATCGATGAAATATCGGCCGTCTTGTTCTATGAGTTTCAGTCCGTAGGTTTTCTCCCCAAGCTTTTCAGAAGGTTTTACATTGAATCTCAATCCAAACTGAGGAAACAATTCCTTCAATTCATTTTCAAGAGGAGAGGTGCCAGAAACGTAATTCTCAAAGTAATCCTGAAGAGAGGATTCGTATACTTCCTCACATACATTTTGGTAATCTTGGTAAGTGTATCCAACTTGGTTCTTCCCAAACCTTTGCCACATCAAGCGCATTACATCATCCAAACTCCTTTGGTGTCCTGAGCGCAATCGAATTTTTAAATCTAAAATCAAAGCCAATAAAGCACCTTCATTATATATAGATACTTTTCTTCCTGGCACGCCTTTCTCATAACCGTCTAGCCATAAGTCGAAAGATGAGCTTGCTACAGACATGTTGTTTCTGCCTTCGTTGAGGTAATGTCTTTCCAGTAGTTTGTTCAGTTCTCCAAGGTATTCTTCGAGACTGAAAACGCCACTTCGTTTTAAAAATAGGTCACCATAGTAGGTAGTCACGCCTTCAGTGACAAAGCCCGTTTCATGGTAATTCTCATGTTGAAAATTGTAAGTCGTCATTTCTTTAGGTCGAAGCCTAATCACATTCCATGTATGAAAGAGCTCATGGCTGCTCACGCCCAAAAATTCTTTATAGAGGGGGCGGTCTTTTAATTCTTCCGCAGGGCCAATCGTAATTACGGTAGAGTTCCAGTGCTCAACTCCATGGTAGTGCTTATATGGCAAACACTGATAAATGAAATGGTAGTCTGGTGAAGGGAATTCACCCATTACTTCAATTTGAAGTTCGGTGAACTTGCGGAAGTCTCGAATCACTTCATTATCGGTTCTTGGCAAATCTCCAATTATCCATAAATAGAATGTAGTCGTAGAAATCTGGTATTCAATTTTTCTAATTTTTTTGGCTGCCACCAGAGGGCTGTCCACTAAATGATAGAAACTGTCTGTCTCAAATTCATGAACCCCTGTTTGAGTCAAACCCGTGGCAAATTGGTAATCTGTTGGGACATGAATTTCTACTTTACACTTTTCATTCAATCGTCCTTCAGCGTAAATCAAGCAATTGATAAAGTTCAGGTAAAGTTGCTCATCGTCAAGCCATGAATTACCCGCATCCATCTGAAATGCATAATAGCTGTATTTCACTTCAATCGTTTTAGAAGAGCCTGCTGCAACACACCATTGGTCTTTCGTTGCTTTCTCGCAGCCTAACTCAACACCATTTTCATCATAAGCTTGCAGGTTAAGAATATGCTTCGCGAAGTTTTGAATGGTGTAGCGCCCAGGTCGCCATGAGGGTAAGAATAGGTTCAGTTCTTCACTATTAACATCACTCAGACTGAGTGTGATGTCAATGATATGCCGATTAGGGTTGGTGTAGGAGATTGAATATTGCATGACCGAAAGATAAAGCACCTAGATATAATATCAATTTGAACATAGATTTACTTTATCAAAGCTGTGTGAATAAGAATGGAATCGCTACTTTTGCCCCCTGTGAAGCGAATTAGCGTTAATGTCAAACAATTTAAAACTGACGTTGGCAAATCAAAAAAAGCTACCTATCTTTGCATTCCTTTTTGGAACAGATCAAAAGAATTTAAAATATAATGAAAAGAACATTCCAACCTTCGCAGAGAAAAAGAAAGAACAAGCACGGCTTCAGAGCAAGAATGGAATCGGCTAATGGTAGACGCGTTTTAGCAAGTAGAAGAGCTAAAGGCAGACATAAGCTGACTGTTTCTGACGAGAAAAAGGGCAAGAAGTAATCTTCTCCTAGGTTGAGGTTTTGTTCATTTAGAACCTCCAAGTCATAGAAACTACCCAATTGACATACAACTTCCCGAAAGAGGAAAGATTGCATAGCAAAAAACTAATTCAGGAGCTTTTTGAAAAAGGCTCCTCTTTTTATTTGTACCCCTTTAAGGTAATGTACTTACCTTATTCCCCCGAAAAACCTGTTAATCAATTTTTGGTCTCTGTAGCAAAGCGGAGATTCAAGAATGCTGTTGATAGGAACTTGATTAAACGCAGGGTAAAAGAAGCCTATCGTTTGAACAAACATCTCCTTTTACAGACCGAAGATCAGACAACTCCTACATTACTGATTGGCCTAGTCTATACAGGCAAGGAAATTCACGACTCCAAAATGATCGATTTCAGAATGAAGAAATTGATTGCTCAACTTGCTAAAATCGACATTTAGTTTGATAATCTCCCCAGTGGTGTAGAGGTATATACACACTTAATTCTTCTTGATTAATGAAATATGGTGATTGGACGGCTTTAATGTGCTTTTCTAGTCTTGGTACGTTATTCTCTATATAGTTAAGTGAAATCAATTACACTTAACTTAAATTTTTAGAACATGAACAATACAGCAAAAATAATAACGGGAGTAGTAGCAGGAGCAGCAGCAGGACTTATCACAGGTGTTTTGATGGCGCCAGATAGTGGTAAGAAAACACGTAAGAAAATCGCAAAAGGAACTAAGGAGTTAGTATCTACAGCGAATGAAGCTATATCTGAAAAAATGGATCTAGCCAAAGAGAAGTACAGCGAAACTATGGAAACAGCAAAAGGGAAATATAACTCATCACTTGAAACAGCTGCGGAAAAAACGAAAAATGGCGTAGATAAAGCAAGCAAAGCTCTTCACGCTTAATCGATCAAGATTTATACCCACATAAAACCTTAGCCATTCGCTTGGGTTTTTTTATGCTTTCTAGTCACTAAGCCATATATTGAGGCATTCAGCCGAATGAATAATTAGAATAAACAAGAGTCGCATTCCTCCGTTGTAATGCAAATCAACAAACAATGTATGGCAAAGGTCAAGTTTAAGAAACGATATCTGGCACTCTCAGTAGTCATGGTTTTCGGTCTGTGGTCGTTTACTGCACCCCAGAATGATAAGTATTTCGAGATTCTTAAAAACCTCGACATTTTTGCTACCATGTTCAAAGAGGTGAACGCCAAATACGTGGATGACATCAATCCGAATACTTTCATGAGAAACGGAATTGACGGCATGTTGTCCAAATTAGATCCCTACACGAATTACTATTCTGAAGACGAAATTGAAGATGTGCGCACCGAGAACACAGGTGAATATGGTGGTATAGGTGCTCAGGTAGCTTTGCTGGATGGGAAAGTGATGATCGTTATGCCAGATAAGGGCTTTTCTGCAGATAAAGCAGGCCTGAAACGTGGCGATGAAATTATAACGATTGATGGCTTAGATGTAAAAGGCCAGTTTGATCGAGCCAGTGAATACATCAAAGGACAAGCTTCGAAGAAAGTAGCGATTGAAGTGCTTCGCGAAAATGTAGGCAAACTGAGTTTCTCTGTAGCGCTGGAGAAAATTGATCTACCTAACGTTCCTTATTTTGGAATGGTGAGTAGTGACGTTGGCCTGATAAAACAGACAGGTTTTACGCCAGATGCATCTAAAGAAGTGAAATCTGCTTTAAGAGAATTGAAAAAACAAGGCGCCACCAAAATCATCTTAGACTTGCGAGGAAACCCAGGAGGTCTGCTAAGTGAGGCGGTAAATATTTCCAACATATTTGTTCCTAAGGGGGAATTGATAGTAACCACAAAAGGAAAACTCGAAGAAACCAACGCTACTTATAAAACACTCAATACATCAACAGATGAAGAAATTCCATTGGTAGTTTTAACCTCAAGTATGAGTGCTTCGGCCTCCGAAATTGTTGCTGGAGTAATGCAAGATTACGATAGGGGGGTAGTGATTGGTCAAAAATCTTATGGTAAAGGCCTTGTTCAGCAGACATTACCACTTTCATATAACTCTCAAATGAAAGTTACTATTGCCAAATATTACACGCCAAGTGGTAGGTGTATTCAGGCACTTGATTATACACATCGGAATGAAGATGGAAGTGTAGGTAAAGTAGCTGACTCACTGAAGACACTCTTCAAGACAAAAAATGGGAGACCAGTGTACGATGGTGGAGGAATCGACCCCGACTTTTTAGTGCCGAAAAAGAACTATGCTCCAGTTACTTTGGGTATTCTTTCCGAAAGCCTCTTGCTTAAGTTTGGGAATGAGTATGCTGCCAAAATTGATTCGATTTCTAACATCAAGGATTTTCAAATAACAGATCAAATTTTCAATGACTTTAAAAGTTGGGCCGTTAGTCAAACATTTGATTATTCTAGTCCTTTGGAAATTCAGCTCAGTAAGCTGAAAGAAGTAGCTGAAGAAACGGGAGGACTAAAAAATATAAGCACTGAGCTTTCAGCTTTGGAGGCTAAACTTGCTCATAGTAGAGCAAATGATATAGAGCAGGCGAAAGCAGAGATCAAGCAATTGCTAAAAGAAGAGTTTGTGATGAGAACCTACTTGGAAGAAGGTCGCCTTCTCGCTTCTTTTGAAAATGACCAAGAGCTTAGTAAGGCTCTTGAGTTACTTTCGAACCAAAGTTTGTATGAGAAAACCTTAGCAGGAAACTAGGCTTAGATAATACCACCTCTTAATTCTCCCATTGAATGATTGAATTTATACTCCTGTTTTTAATGGGATTGCTAGGTGGCTTTTTGGCGGGTCTTATAGGAGTAGGCGGAGGGGTGATGTATATTCTCATATTACCGTATGTTTTGGTGAATATGGGGTACCCAGACACTGAGATTGTTCAGTTTACTATCGCCAATTCTTTAGTCGGAACCATGTTTGCAGCGCTATCTGGAAACGTGGCTTTAATTGTGAAAAAGGAATTCTTCTGGAAAGAGGTTTTAATAGTCGGATTTTTCGGGACAGTCATCTCTCTTTTGGTTTTGCAGTTTGTTGTTCAAACTGATTGGTATCAGCGCGATAAATTCAATGTGGTTATTATTCTATTAATGTCGTTTGTGGTTTTCCGTACACTTAAGAGCAACCGTAGTTCTGATATAAAGAGTAAAGAGAAGCAAGTCACAAAAGGGCAACTTGGGGTGGTTGGTACTTTGGCTGGAAGTATATCGGCACTTTCGGGGCTTGGTGGAGGAGTGGTAATTATCCCCATTCTTAATTTGCGCTTTAAGCAAAGTATGAGAAAGGCCAAGTCAATCTCCCTTGGTGTAATATTCATTACCTCTATGGTAATGTCAATTTCTAATCTATTAGCCGAACCAACGACTAATATTACAGGACAAAATATTGGTTATGTGGTTTGGCCTTTGGTGCTTGTGCTGTCTTTGGGTGTGGTGATCGGTTCTCCCTATGGAGTAAGAATTGCTAGAAAGCTTTCCAATCGAACCATCAGTTATATCTTTGTGTCGTTTTTAGGAGTAGTAATTATCGATAAGTTGATTCAACTACTCTCTTGAAAAGCACCTTATAGTCACTTTATTTAAGAATCCGTGCCGAAAATATTAAGCATAGAAACGTCCACAACTGTGTGTTCAGTAGCGTTAACTGTTGATGGGAACTCATTGGCGAGTCAGAAATTGTTTCTGGAAAAGTCCCATTCCACTTTGTTAACAGTGGTCATTGAGCAAATAATGAAGCAAGTCGGAATGGAAATGACGGAGTTGGATGCTGTAGCGGTGTCCAAAGGCCCAGGCTCGTATACCGGATTAAGAATTGGAGTTTCAACAGCCAAAGGACTTTGTTATGCTTTAGATAAACCACTAATCGCTGTCAATACATTGCTGGTCATGGCCAATGAAGTGAATCAACAAAACCACAGCCAAGCCTTGCTTTGCCCAATGATTGACGCGAGGAGGATGGAGGTATATACAGCTTTGTATGATGGAGAACTCAATGAGCTGGAGAAGACTTCTGCTAAAATCTTAGAAGAAAACTCTTTTGATGAAACGTTGAATCAAAAACAAGTGTTGTTCTTCGGAAATGGCGCTGATAAATTCATGGCTTTAAAAAATGGAGAGGCGAATGCGGTTTTTATTGATAACATAACTCCTTCTGCATGGAGTGTGGGGCTGTTAGCAAACCAAGCATTTCTCAAAGGTGATTTTGAAGACGTGGCTTACTTCGAGCCATTCTACTTAAAAGATTTTGTCGCGACCAAACCTAAAAAGGTTTTATAATGGAAGAAAAAGAAATTGTTAATCGCGTTGCGAATAGTTCAATAGTCACCATCGACCTTGAAGATTACTATCATAAAGGGGATAGAGTGAGGTATGATATTGCTCAACACCTTTATCAAGGCCTGATTTTAAAGGAGATGGATTTTAGAGATTTTGTTAAAGAGCACGACTGGTCTCTATATGAAGGGAAGAACATTGCTTTGTTTTGTTCCGAAGATGCAATCGTACCCACTTGGGCCTATATGCTATTAACGACAAGACTTCAGCCTTATGCGAACAAGGTGGTATTTGGAGGGCTTGATGTGCTTGAGTATGCTCTTTTCAAAGAAGCACTCTCTCAAATTGACCTGAAAGAACTCGAAAACCGTCCCGTAGTAGTCAAAGGATGTGGTGACCTCCCCCTCTCTGAGTCTGCTTTTGTAGAATTAACGAGTTTACTTCAGCCAGTAGTAAAGTCAATTATGTACGGGGAGGCGTGTAGTTCCGTTCCATTATGGAAGCGTGTACGTGTTGTTAATAATTGAGGTT
>NZ_LRDB01000022.1 GCF_001592935.1 Roseivirga echinicomitans | reverse complement strand
ATTACCTGATTACCTGATTACTTTAAGCAACCTTCAGCTTCTTAAACTTAGATTTCTCCAACTTTTCTTTAGCGTACTCTAAGTCAATGTCTAGTCTGATGTTTTTAGCGTCAGAAGGCATTTCGAACATGGCATCGGTCATAATGGCCTCGCAGATGGAGCGTAAACCACGCGCACCTAATTTATATTCAAGTGCTCGCTCCACAATGTAATCGAGGGCCGAAGGTTCAAATGTCAATTCTTTTTCTTCCATCTCGAACAACTTCACATACTGTTTTGTAAGTGCGTTTTTAGGAGTGGTTAGAATGTCTTTTAGAATCTCAGTGGTCAACGGATTCAAGAAAGTAACGATTGGTAAACGACCAATCAATTCTGGGATTAATCCGAAGTTCTTTAAATCCTGAGCGTTGATGTATTGGTGAAGATTTTCTCTGTCGTAATCGTCCTTATCATCTTGTGCCGAAATAAAGCCAAGCGGTTGTGTGTTCAAACGACTTGCAATATGTCTTTGAATGCCATCGAAAGCTCCACCGCAAATGAAAAGTATGTTTTCAGTATTTACCGAAATCATTTTCTGGTCAGGGTGCTTTCTTCCGCCTTGAGGAGGAACGTTAACATTTGTTCCTTCTAGTAATTTTAAAAGTGCTTGTTGCACACCTTCTCCACTCACATCTCTGGTGATGGATGGGTTGTCTGACTTTCTAGCAATTTTGTCGATCTCATCAATGTAGATAATGCCTCTTTCAGCAGATTCTACATCGTAATCGGCAGCTTGCAATAGTCTGGTAAGAATACTCTCTACGTCTTCTCCTACATAACCAGCTTCGGTTAATACCGTAGCATCAGCTATACAGAAAGGTACTTGAAGGATTTTGGCAAGGGTCCGGGCAATGTAAGTTTTACCTGTGCCCGTTTCCCCAACCATAATAATGTTTGATTTTTCAATCACGATATCATCATCAATCTTTTGTTGAGTCAATCGTTTATAGTGATTGTAAACCGCTACAGAAATAACCTTTTTAGCCTCGTCCTGCCCAACAACGTATTGATCGAGATGCTTCTTCAGCTCTATCGGTTTAATTACGTTGAACCTAGGTGCAGATTCTTCAGCATTTTTTGTTTTTAGTTCCTCGGAAAGAATTTGATTCGCTTGAGTAATACAGTGATTACAAATGTGCGCATGAATCCCTGAAATCATCAGGTCTACATCTTTCTTATTTCTTCCACAAAAAGAACAGGTTACTTCTGCCATAATCTTATTTTTTAGGTCTAATCAAGACCTCATCAATTAATCCGTACTCTTTAGCTTCTGAAGCTCTCATCCAATAATCTCTGTCTGAATCTTGCTCAATCTTCTTGTAAGTTTGGCCTGAATGACTAGAAAGGATATTGTAAAGGTCTTTTTTAACTTCTAACGTTTGTTTCAATGAAATCTCCATGTCAGAAGCCTGACCCTGCATTCCACTCATTGGTTGGTGGATCATGATTCTAGAGTGAGGTAAAGCGGCTCTTTTATTTGCTGCCCCACCTGCCAATAGTACCGCTCCCATAGAGGCAGCCAAACCAGTACATATGGTAGCCACATCCGGCCCAACATAGTGCATAGTATCGTAAATACCTAAACCAGCGTAAACAGAGCCTCCTGGGCTATTTATGTACATCAAAACGTCTCTTTTAGGATCAACCGACTCTAAGAAGAGCAATTGAGCAGTGATGATATTGGCGATATTGTCGTCAACACCCATGCCTAAAAAGATGATTCTGTCCATAATTAAACGTGAAAACACGTCAATTTCGGCAAACCTCGTTGGGCGTTCTTCAATTACCGATCGTGTCATATTCTGGATATAATTAGAATAATCATCAATCGCAGTTCCACTCACACCTTGGTTGTGAATGGCATATTTTCTGAATTCGTTTTTATCTATCATGTTTTTATTTGAGAATTGAACTGAACAAATTTAAAAAAAAAGCCCTTCGTTCAAAGGACTTTAATTTTAACAAGGTTGTTATTCGTTTAGTTCTGAACGATGTCCTTAAATTTTTCTACATCGACTTCTTTAGATTTGATCTCGATTTTATCTTTAATCAATTCCATCACTTTAGTCTCTTGTACTTGCTCGGCCATCTTCATGTAATTCTGACCTTCTTCACCTTTAAGGTAATGCTCAACAAAAGAATCCATTTGCTCTGCAAACTGGCCCATTCCTGAACCTGCAAATTGTTGAGCGATCATGGCGCGAGTAGCTTCTTGAATATCAGCGTGCTCTGGTTTGATTTCATTTTCTTTGGCGACTTGGCTCGAAATAAGGTTCCAACGTAATTGATTGGCATAGATTTCATATTCGTTTTCTATGTCTGCGTCAGTTACTTTTCCTTCGCCAGTTACTTTTAGCCATTCCTTCAAGAATTCATCTGGCAAGTTGATTTTCGCAACTTTGATCAATTCGTCTTGAATCGTTTTGTTTAAGAAAGCATCAGTTTCACGAGCATAGTTAGCTTCGATAGTTTCTTTTACTTTCAGTCTAAATTCTTCTTCTGTAGAAACAGTGTCAGGACCGAATGTTTTATCGAAAAGCTCTTGATCTAATTCAGCCACCTCTTTTCTGTTGATGTTTTTAACAACAAAAACGAAAGCATCATCAAGGTCAGTTACTTCATCAGCGGTTTTACCCAGGTGAGAAGCTACTTGAGCATCATCCTTGAAGAGTTTCTTAAGGTTAACTTTGATTTCGTCACCAGATTTTTTCCCTACAAATTTCTTTGCGTTGGCTTTGGTGAAATCAGAAGGGTCAATAGTAGTATCGTTTTCGATATCACCATTTTCCTGCTTTAAGGTTCCGTAAAGCAAATCACCTTCTTCGCTTACTTCAGGGTTGGTCATTTTACCAAACTGAGTTCTTACGTTATCAATTGATTCGTTAAGAACTTTATCGTCTACTGTAAGAATGTAAGATGTTACTTTCACTTTTTTGTCAATCGACAAAGCGAACTCATCTACCAATCCAATATTGTATTCAAATTCGAAATCTGACTGAGTATCCCAGTCTACTGATTCAATTTGTTTTTGATTTGGAAGTGGCTCTCCAAGAATCTTCAAGTCGTTCTCACGAATGTAATCTTGAATGGCATGACCCACTATATGGTTGATTTCTTCTACTAGGATAGACTTTCCGTACATCTTTTCGATAAGACTCTTAGGTACTTTTCCAGCTCTAAAGCCTTTGATCTGTGCCTTTTTTCCGTAGTCTTTAATTTTGTCGGCTACCTTTGATTGGTAATCTCCTTCATTTAAATTAACTTTAATTGAAGCGACATTTGAAGCTTTTTTGTCTAACGTGATATCCAAAACCTGTCAATTTTTGTTGGTACGAATAAAAAACCCCCAATCGGAAGATCGAGGGTTTATTTGTGCGGATAGAGGGACTCGAACCCCCATGCCGTAAGGCGCTAGATCCTAAGTCTAGTGCGTCTACCAATTTCGCCACATCCGCGTGCGATTGTTAAATGCGACTGCAAAGGTACACTAAAAGACAAATAATTCAATAGCTAAAAATCTTTTTTTATAAATATTATTGATCGAAAATTACACGGGCTAATTTTAACATATGATAGCGGTTGATGCAGAAGAGGAACGAAAGGAAATTATTAGGAGATACCGTAAGCTATTGCGAACAGCAAAGCCTTTTTTAAAGGATGACGATGCCAAATTGATTAAGAAGGCGTTCAATACTTCTCTCGAAGCGCATAAGGAAATGCGGAGAAAAACGGGTGAACCTTATATATATCATCCATTGGCTGTAGCGCAGATTTGCGTGGAAGAGATTGGGCTAGGTACAACATCAATTGTAGCGGCACTTCTTCACGATGTAGTAGAGGACACGGAAATCGAGTTGGATGAAATCAACGCGGACTTTGGCCCCAAAGTAGCCAAGATTATTGATGGCCTCACAAAAATATCAGGTGTCTTTGATCATGGGAGCTCTCAACAAGCTGAGAATTTCAGAAAAATGCTGCTCACTCTTTCAGAAGATGTAAGAGTAATATTGGTGAAGCTTGCCGATCGGCTTCATAATATGAGAACCTTAGGGAGCATGCCTCGTCATAAACAGCTTAAGATTATTTCTGAGACAATATATATATATGCACCACTTGCTCACCGACTGGGGCTTTATGCGATAAAGTCTGAACTCGAAGACCTATGGTTGAAATATACCGAAGAAGATGTTTATGCCGATATCGCTTCTAAAATTGCGGAGAGTAAATCATCTCGAAGTAGATTCATCAGAAGTTTTGTGGCTCCCATTCAAGAGGAGCTTAATCGTGCAGGGATTACATTTGAAGTGAAGGGCCGTCCAAAATCTATTTATTCCATCTGGAATAAAATGAAGAAACAGAACATACCTTTTGAAGAAGTTTATGACTTATTCGCCATTCGAATTATTGTTGACACGGATAGTGAACATGAAAAGGCAGCTTGCTGGCAGGTGTATTCAATAGTGACAGATTTCTATACGCCCAACCCAGATAGACTTCGCGATTGGATAAGTACACCAAAGGCAAATGGGTATGAGTCTTTGCATACCACTGTTATGAGTAGAGCCGGTCGATGGGTTGAAGTTCAAATTCGAGCCAAACGTATGGACGAAATTGCTGAAAAAGGATATGCAGCGCATTGGAAATATAAAGATGGAGCACCTACTTCGCACGAGTCTGGCTTAGAACTGTGGATTCAAAAGGTGAGGGATATGCTTGAACAGAACGACACAAATGCAATTGAGTTCGTGGATGATTTCAGAGCTAATCTTTTTAGCGATGAAGTTTTCGTATTCACTCCAAAAGGAGACTTGAAGATTTTACCGGTAGGAGCTACTGCGCTCGATTTTGCTTTCGATATTCACACAGAGGTTGGGGCTAAGTGCTTAGGGGCAAAAGTAAACAACAGGCTGGTTCCATTAAATTATGAACTTAAGAACGGAGATCAGATTGAGGTACTTACTTCTTCTAAACAAAAACCAAATGAAGACTGGCTCAGGTTTGTTGTAACCTCCAAAGCCAGGTCAAAAATTAAAGACAGCCTAAAGGAATATAAAAAACAGGCAGCAATTGATGGGAAAGAGATCGTTCAGCGCAAGCTTAAACAAATGAAAATCCCCTTCGATGGAGATGTGGTAAATCAGCTCCGTGCCTTCTTTGAGGAAAAAACGGTCACCGATTTCTATTATAAAGTAGGAAAAGGAATCATCGACCCTTCAGAAATTAAGAAATACAAAGACTTTAAAGTCAATACTAAATCGCAACGCGCCAAAACGGAGGAGTTAAGCGACTATAGCGATGACTTTAGTAAGGTGAAAACCACTGGAAAAGACATTCTTCTTATTGGTGAAGACATGGATATGGTGGATTACCGCCTTGCCAAATGTTGTAATCCCATACCTGGTGACGATGTATTCGGCTTTGTAACCGTAAATGAAGGAATAAAAATACATAGGACGACTTGTCCAAACGCACCAGAATTACTTTCCAATCATGGCAATAGGATCGTGAAAGCCAAATGGATGTCTGAACAACAAAATGCATTTTTGGCTGGCCTTCGAATTATTGGTACAGATAGGGTAGGGCTCATGCGCGATGTTACAGATTTGATTTCAAGTGAACTTAAGGTGAACATGCGATCCATCAGCATCGATACCGAAACGGGAATCTTCGATGGTCAAATCATGTTATACATCAATAATACAAAGCACTTGGATGATATGAGTCGGAAACTGGCAAAAATCAATGGAGTGGTGAAGGTGACTCGTTTCGAATCAAAAGATTTAAAATAAGAACAATACGGACGGCTTCTTGGTTGAATCAGCTCATGCCTTAGTTTGGGTTCTTTTCCTTCTATATAATAGAGGAGTTAATTTCCGATAGATTCAATCCTAATGAGTGAAATAAGTTTAGAGTTATATATTTGCACTTTGATGCACGAGAAGTATGTCGTTAAAGCCTGAGGTATTTGAACAAGTAAAAAAGATTTTTACTGCTTTTTTGGAAAACAAAGCACTTAGGAAGACGCCTGAAAGGTTTGCGATTCTTGAGGAAATTTATTCCAGAGGAGGGCATTTTGATGTGGAGTCACTCTACATTTCAATGAAGAACAAAAATTACCGCGTCTCTAGAGCGACCGTATACAATACATTGGATTTATTGGTAGAGTGTGATTTGGTCAGTAAACATCAGTTTGGTAAGAATCTGGCACAATACGAAAAGTCGTACGGCTTTAAGCAGCACGATCATATCTTAATGCTAGATTCCACAGAAGTGCTTGAGTTCTGTGATCCAAGAATACAGAACATTAAAAACACACTCGAAGAAATGTTTGATATTGATATAATGCATCATACGCTATATTTTTTCGCGAAGCCAAAAAAGAAGTCAGAGCCCGATAACTAAATAGAAATTGGTATGGATTATAGTTCAAAAATAGATTCTGGAGCACTAATACTTTCACTACAAGGGAACCTTATTGGTGAAGAAGTGGGTGTTGCCTTGCTTAAGGAGGCGGATCAAGCAATTGGAGAAGGAATAAAATACTGTATAATCGATATTAATGAAGTAAAGTATATTAACAGCAGTGGAATCGGTGTCTTAATCACAATTCTAACTAAGTTTAGAAATCAGAGCGGTGAGGTATGTATTGTAAATCCTTCCGAGCATGTGAAAAAGCTATTAATAATTACAAAGCTTAACGCCATATTCAATATTGAAAGCACGGTGGCCGAAGCAATATTAAAATTAAAATCATAAAACTAGAATGAAGGTTGATGTACTCTTAGGCTTGCAATGGGGAGACGAAGGCAAGGGAAAAGTAGTTGATGTACTAGCTCCAAAATACGATGTTGTCGCCAGATTCCAAGGTGGGCCAAATGCTGGGCACACACTTGAGTTTGATGGACATAAGCATGTATTGCATCAAATTCCTTCAGGTATATTCCGTGAAAGGATAAGAAATATAATTGGAAACGGTGTTGTGCTCGATCCAATCGTTTTCAAAAAGGAAATAGAAGGCCTTTCTAAATTCAATATTGATTTCAAGAAGAACCTCTTTATCTCTAAGAAAACACAGCTCATATTGCCAACGCACAAACTTCTGGATGCTGCTTACGAGCAATCCAAGGGGAAAGATAAAATTGGCTCGACCCTAAAGGGAATAGGACCTTCTTATCAAGATAAGGTGGCGCGAAATGGAATCCGAGTGGGGGATATTGTCGCTCCTGACTTCGATGGTAGATATCGCAACTTGGTGAAGAAGCATCAAAATATTCTAAGCCACTACGATTTTGAATATGATCTAGAGGAGGCTGAAGCACCATTCATTGAGGCGATCAACTTCCTTAGAGATTTCAATCTAGTGAATAGTGAATATGTGATTAACGAGTGCATCCGCTCCAGTCAAACTGTGTTGGCTGAAGGTGCGCAAGGCTCTTTGCTTGATATTGACTTTGGAAGCTACCCATATGTAACCAGCTCGAATACGATGACGGCTGGGGCATGTACAGGGCTAGGAGTTGCGCCAAGGAATATTGGAGAGGTATTTGGTATTTTTAAAGCGTACTGTACCCGTGTAGGTGGAGGGCCGTTCCCAACTGAGCTGTTTGATGAGGTTGGGAAGAGAATTCAAGATGAAGGTCATGAGTTTGGAGCTACTACAGGCCGTCCAAGAAGATGTGGCTGGTTAGATTTGCCAGCGCTTAAATATGCCATTATGATCAATGGGGTAACGCAACTCTTTATGATGAAGGCCGATGTTTTAAGTATTCTAGATGAACTGAAAGTCTGTACTCATTATAAGCTGTCGGACGGAACATTGACAGAAGAGATGCCATTCCAGCTTTTAGATGAAGAAATAACTCCTGTATACAAAACCTTTAAAGGTTGGGCTAAGGATGTAAGGGACGTAAAAGAGTATCGTAACCTTCCTTCTGAGTTGGTTGCTTACATTGAATATATTGAAAAGGAAACAGGTGTTCCTATCACAATTGTGTCTTTAGGCCCAGATAGAACAGAAACGATCGTGCGTTAATAGACGTATTAAAAATTATTATGAACCCTTGTTAGGCTTTGGTCTAGCAGGGGTTTGTTGTTTTAATAAGTTGTTTCTATCAGGTGAAGTATCTTTTCGTGTTTCTATTTTTGGTGTTCATTACTTGCTTATGTACGGTGAGGCATGTAGTAGTGTACCATTATGGAAGCGTGTTGGTGTTGTTAATAATTGAGGTT
>NZ_LRDB01000021.1 GCF_001592935.1 Roseivirga echinicomitans | reverse complement strand
GGTTTAAGAAAAGTAATGGGGGCTGATAGACGTCAAATTATTTGGCAGACCATATCAGAGTCATTCCTTTTTACATTTATTAGTGTGGTCATTGCTTTTGCCCTCGCGGAGCGCCTTTTGCCATTTTACAATGATTTAATCGATAGGCAACTTTCGCTTTCTTACTTAAGCCTTGATTTTGTGGTTTTTGTAATTGGCTTGAGCCTGCTTGTTGGCGTAGCTTCAGGGCTATATCCTGCGCTTCGTTTGAGTTCATTCAAACCAGTACAGGCTTTATCAGGCAATTCGGGTACTAGAGAAAAGTCAGGCCTCAGAAGAGGGTTGGTGTTTTTTCAATTTTTTATAGCGCAAGGCTTGATTGTAGCCACCATTATTATCCAATCTCAATTATCATACTTGCAGAACAAAGACTTGGGCTATGACCGAGAACATGTGCTTTACATAAGTGCTTTTGATGGATTAGGGGGAGGAGCACAAGCATTTAAGAATGAATTAGAGCAAATTTCAGGCGTTCAATCTGTCTCTCTATCGAATGGAATTTTTCAGCATAATGCCGTCAGTTTCATGAAATTGAATGAAATAGAAGGGAATGAGAATGCCGAAAGCAATGTATACTTCATAACCGGTTTGTTTGATGTTGATGATAAATTCATTTCTACCATGGGTATGGAAATTATTGAGGGAAACTCCTTTTCAACAGACCAAGAGATTGCGCCTGAACAGAGCATGATTATTAACGAGGCTGCACAGAAAAAACTAGGTTGGGATAATGCTCTTGGTAAAAAAATGAAAATTTGGGGTGGTGAAAAACAGGTAATTGGCGTCATGAAAGATTTTCATGACGAATCCCTAAAGGCTGAAGTAAAGCCTACCGTTTTGGTATATGCCAAAGCACCAAAGCAATACGTGAATGTCCGACTTAATCCGCTTGAGATAAAAAGCTCTATGAGCGCAATAGAATCAAAGTGGTATGAAATGGTAACGGACCGACCTTTTCAGTATCAGTTTTACGATGAGTACTATGATAGTCAATACCGAAAGGAAATTCGCCTTGGGCAGATTTTTAACATCTTCTCTTTAATTGCCATTTGCATATCAATCTTGGGATTAATTGGACTTACGTCTTTCTCTGCTGAGCAACGCCTGAAGGAGTTTGGCATTAGAAAAGTACTAGGTGCAAAAGTACAGCAAATTGGATTTCTGCTTTCCAAAGAGTTTTTGATTCTAATCATTATCGCCTTTGTGGTGGTGAGTCCTTTGGTCTACTTAGGCATGAAGGACTGGCTCGCAGAATTCATTTATAGAATTGACCTGAGTGCCTTCACTTTCATTTTTGCTTTGGTAATAACAATGGTCATAGCGGCCATACCCGTGGTGTATCAATCCTTTAAAGTATCGAAAGTAAATCCAGCTAATATTTTAAGAAATGAATGAAGGAGAGCTGGAAGACCAAAGGAAAATATTGATCAGAAAACAATCCTGAACCATCGGAGGGGGAACTCAATTTTCTGAAAAAGATTCGCATTAACTGATAACTGATTAACTCAAAGTACAATGATAAAAGCCAATTTGTTGCCGATACTGAGAAGTTTTAAGAAGAACAAAGGTTATACCGCAATCAATATTGCTGGCTTGGCAATTGGTTTTGCTTCTGCTATTCTCATCGCTATTTATGTCAATCAGGAGTTCACTTACGATAAGCATTTCAAAGACCATGAACGCACCTACCGGATCGGTCATAGCACATTTGCGCTGGCCTCGGTAGCGCAATTAAGTTATCTGGAACAGAACATGGCAGGAGTGGAGGCTTGGGTAAATGTAATGCCCAACCCTAGTAGCACCTTAAAGTATAATGGGAGAGGCTTTATTGAAGAGAATACCTTTTTTGCTACAAAGGACTACCTCAAAGTTTTCGATCATAAGTTTGTTTTAGGCAATCCTAATACGGCTTTAGATGACATTAGCGGACTGATTCTAACGGAGTCCATGGCCAATAAAATGTTTGGCAATGCAAACCCATTGGGAGAATTAGTTGAAGTGGCCACTCAAATGTCCATCGAAAATTATCAGGTGACAGGTGTTGTGGAGGATTTACCTCCCAATAGCACGCTGAAATTTAATGTGATGGCACGTTTGCCTCAGTCGTTCGAAGATCAAGTAAAAGACAATTTTTCATATACCACAGGCTATTCCTATTTCAAAACAGAAACCGCCTTACCTGTCGCTGCTGTTCAAGCCCAAACCGATGAGATCTTCGCGAAGCGGAATTATGATCTATATGGTTCGGAAGAAGATTTCGAGACTTATTTAGAGCAAGTGAGGGCTTACCAGCCTGTAATTATGAATATCACGGATGTTCATTTAGAGTCTAATGTGCAGTTTGAAGCTTCGAACCCGGGTAATAAAAGCTACCTCTATATATTCTTGGGCATAGCCATCTTTATACTCGTATTGGCCGCCATTAACTACGTGAATCTGGCTACTGCTCAGGCTTCCAAACGCGCCAAGGAAGTTGGAGTTAGAAAGGTATTAGGTTCGGTGCGCAGCCAGTTGATCAGCAGGTTTCTCACAGAATCAGTGGTGTTGGCTTTGAGTGCTGTAATCATTGGTTTAGGCTTGGCGGAAGGAGCATTACAGCTTATGTCGGCTGCTGGTTTCCCTAATTTCGATGTAAGTATTATTGATTACCCCAATTTGATCGTGATCACATTGGGCGTGGCTTTAGTTACTGGTCTTGGTGCTGGTATTTACCCTGCTCTGGTGCTTACCTCTTTCAAGCCCGCTTCGGTGCTTAAAGGCGATTATCGCTCAGGTGAAGGAAGTAAATTTTTCAGAAATTCATTGGTCGTTTTTCAGTTTGTGGTTTCCCTGTCCTTGGCCATTTTTTCAGTTTTTGTTTACCAACAACTCAATTATGGACTTACCAAAGAATTGGGCTTCGAAAAGGAAGGTGTGATCGTAGTCGACAATTCTAAATCTCAGTTGGGCACAGAAGATGAAAATGTAAACGCCTTTAAAAATGAAGTGCTTAAAATCCCTGCAGTAAAGAATTTCTCAGGCAGCCATTACAGTATGATTGGAAACCTACCACTTTCTTCAGTGGTAGAAATTGGCGGAGAAGAAGCCAGTTACAGAGTTCAGTATAAATATACTGATGCAGAGTTTGTGCCTGCGATGGGTTTCAAAATTATAGAAGGAAGAGATTTTGACGAGGCCATAGATGGAGACGCGGAGGTGATTATTGTCAATGAAACTTTCGCGAAAATGATTGGCGATGGACTATATGAAAAGCGTTTCAATGCAGGGAATAATGGGACAGATTTACAAATAGTGGGTGTAGTAGAGGATTTCCATTATGCCGATTTTAGTAAGGCCATCGGCCCAACGGTCTTCTTTAAAAGAGATTATGCCTCCCAGTTCAATATCAGATTAGAAGGGAAAGAATTGGGGCAAACCATTAAGGAAATTGAAGCACGTTACGCCCAGTTTACCAGTGAGCCGTTGGATTTCTATTTCTTTGATCAGCGATTCAATACGCTGTTTAATGGTGAAAAGCAAATGAGTCAGATCATTACGATTTTCACAGGCTTGAGTCTGTTTGTAGCGCTTTTAGGTCTCATTGGTTTGATCAGTTATAAGTTAGATCAACGCATTAAAGAAATTGGTGTGCGCAAGGTTTTGGGTGCCAGCGTGATGCAAATACTCAAGCTTTTCTCTACAGAAATGGTCAAGCTGATTGGTATAGCGCTATTGATTACGGTGCCTTTAGGCTTTTACATGACAGACTTGTGGTTGAATGGGTTTGCCTACCAAGTAGAAATTGGAGTGATGCCTTTTGTAGTCGTTGCCTCCTTTGGTTTGTCCATCACGCTTTTGATTGTATTGCTAAGAACATTGAAAACAGCACGAATGAACCCTGTGGAATCGCTTAGGAGTGAATAGGGAAGATAGTTGATAAGGGAATCAGGAAGCAGGAAAAAAGTTGATCAGAAAACTGGGAGTCAGGGAACTCAATTCTCTGAAAAAAACTCAGCCATAACTGATAACTGATAACTGATAACTGATAACTGATAACTGATAACTGATAACTGATAACTGATAACTGATAACTGATAACCTG
>NZ_LRDB01000020.1 GCF_001592935.1 Roseivirga echinicomitans | reverse complement strand
TCGTTTTAATGTGTTACAACGGTTCGTGTATGATTAGTTGCGGACTTTTCCAACGGAAAATGTCCGCCTGACTATAAAGATAATTGATTGCAGGAAATTCACTTGTTGAATTTCCGACCGCAATTAATTATACACCGTGTTGGCAACAGTATTTTTTATATTAAACATAGTTTGGTAATAAACTCCAAGGACTATTGCCAGTCTATTCTCAAATTTCTTCATGTCATGCTCACTTGTCCTATATAAGGGATTTTGCGCAAGCCTTGGACTTAAACGATATTTTGAATTAGCATGCAAAAAGCTTCTAATTCCATCCAAATCGGTTGATTTACCCAGACAAGTCGAAAATTCCTTACCCAATTTCACTCTTACAGGGTTCATTGAATCTACATTAAATAACTTTTTTTCTAAGTCCATATTTCTTTCCGAACGATTTGATTCTGTCCATAAATCCATTTTTCGAATTTTCAATTCCAACGAGTCTTGAAAAAAATCCATCGGTAGTTTTTTGTTACTCCAATCCGAAATGAAATCGAAATAGGCTGCTTCTTTTGAAACATTTGGATATTTTTTTTGAATTTTCCATTCAAATAGGTCCACGGCCTGTTTTAGAGTTTCACTTTCCTTTTTTTCTACGCATTGTTTTGCAGAGGAATCAAATCCCGATTTACAAGCGCAAAGGCCAAAAAATAATATGAAAATGAGTTTTTTCAATATTGTTGCCAACGGTTCGTATAACCGT
>NZ_LRDB01000019.1 GCF_001592935.1 Roseivirga echinicomitans | reverse complement strand
CCAGTATCAGCTCTAGTGTGATAAAGGTAAAGCACGATTAAATCAGCACAACCATAGTTTCTAGCAGCTGCCGGCCCTGAAACAGCCTCAATTTGAGAACTGACAGGGGCTCCGTCATAAGCTGAACGCCCAGTGTCATCAACATACGATAACTGTGCTTCAGCACTTAGATCACCTGTTTCAGGGTCTTGCGTCACAACAAAGTCATTTCCTTGATTGTAAAAGTTGACAATTGTAAACTGATTAGCACCAGG
>NZ_LRDB01000018.1 GCF_001592935.1 Roseivirga echinicomitans | reverse complement strand
TCACACTAGAGCTGATACTGGAGGAGGTGCTTTATCAAGCATTAGATCTGAAATAAGATTGACTAAACAATAGTCTTACTATTTATTTAACTTAAGGGCTCTCTAATTATTAGGGAGCCCTTTTTTTAATCCATCCGACAACTGACTGCCATATTCATTTTGCAATTGGGGCAATCTTTTTACGAAGGGCAGTACCTTTAAAGAGCTATAGCCTTACGATTGACCATCAACTAAATATCACAAGAAGAATAACGCGTTAATCGTATGGTTTTAGACATACCCTACAAATCAAACTAGATCCACACTCTTAACTTTTTACTCCTATTTAGAGTGTTACCTAAGGAAATCTTGCAGCTAAAAGTGAAAGAAAAAGAGTTAAAAGCTATCTGCAGTTTTTGGATAAAAACGATCGCTTTCGGTGAAGATAAGCCATTCATTTTACCGCTTGGAGGAATGGAGTTCACTTGGAAAAACTACCTAAAGATCCCTTCTGGCGCCATGATTGCTCGAGACCATATGCTTTATAACGGTGTGAATATTAACCTAGATAATCTGAAGTAAGCAAGGTCAAAACAATCTTATTCATACTTAAGCTCCATATTTAAAGCAGCTAAAATGCGGACAAAAGGAAAATGAAAAGGTTTAAATTATAAGCTAATATTTACATGAACGGAAATACCGCTAACATTAAGACCCTGCCAATCATCATTATTGTGAATTAAAAAATAACACTTTACCAATAAGGGTAATTAGCCGCTGAATAAATCAATGCAAAATTCAAAAATACTTTAGCGGTAATTAGACATCAAATTAAATTACCAAGACAATAGGTTTAATCTAGATACATTTTAGAGTAAACAATATAATTTTTCTGCTATATCTTCAGCCAGTATTGGAAGCAATCCCTTCTTGTCACGACCGAGTCAAAGGTAGCTAACACCTGTATAATGCAATATTATCAGCAGATAATTTGGTGATAAGCTTCATAAATGAGTGCTCACAATTCAAGAAGGCGTTTTGGCATAATAATCTATTCCTTAGGTTTAGAGCTATTTTAAACAAAAACAAAACAACATGAAGAGACCATTACAATTGTTTCGGTTCCTTGTCTTAATGCTGTTGACAACAGCACTAAGCGGGCAGGAACGGACAATATCTGGACGAGTGGTAGGAGCCGCAGACCAGGTACCGATCCCAAATGTTTCCGTAGTCATCAAAGGCACCACGACTGGGGTACCTACTGACCCAGACGGGAAGTATCAACTATCTATCCCTGAAAGTGGGACGACTTTAGTTTTCCGCTTTATCGGATACGTTACTCAAGAAGTAGTTATCGGCAGTCAGACAGTCGTTGACATTCAACTCACTGAGGAGGCAACCAAATTAGGAGACGTTATTGTAACGGCCCAAGGGATTGCAAGAGAAAAACGAGCACTCGGTTTTGCGTTGAGTGAAGTGAAATCTGAAAGTATTGAACAGCGACCTGAATCCAACGTTCAGAACATCCTAAGAGGAAAAATACCGGGTGTTCAAATCACATCCACTGGCGGTATGCTAGGAAGTAGGAGTGATGTTATTATTCGTGGTGTATCTTCAATTAATGGAGACAACCAACCGCTCTACATTGTTGATGGTGTTTTCTATGAAGGAAACAGAATTGATGATTTAGACCCCAATAACATTGAAGATGTACAAGTTTTAAAAGGACTCGCGGCATCTTCACTGTATGGTCAAGAAGGTAGAAATGGGGTAATCATTTTTACAACAAAAACCGCATCAGCAAATGCTGCTCAGGATTTATCTATTACTGTTTCTCAGCAGTTTTATATAAATCAGATTACTGGACTGCCAGATTTCCAAAATACTTATGGTCAAGGTTCAGACAATGTGCCAAATGTAGGTTTTGTTGGCAACTGGGGTGGTAGGTTCGATGATAATTTCATGGTACCACACCATTTAGATCAAGCTAGATTTGCTGAAGCATTTCCTCAATTCCAAGGTCAAGAGGTGCTTTATCAAGCCTATCCTAACCAGATCAAAGATTTCTTCAATAACGGAAGTGGTGGAAACACATCATTACTCGGGAATGCGAGAATTGGAGAAACCAGCCTTGGTTTCAGTGTAGGGTACAACAGTGAAAGAGGTTACATCGAGTCGAATAAATCTGACAGACTGAATCTTTCATTAAGTGCAAATACTAAGTTAGCGGATAAGCTAAACCTGCAGAGTACGTTTACTTTTACCAATAACTTACTTCGCCAGCCGCCAAATGATATTTTCAGCAGAACGCTTTTCTTACCGAGAAACTTGGACTTGAATGGCCTTCCATTTGAAAGCCCAATTGATGGATCAAGTGTATGGTACAGAACTGATAGGGACAATCCGTTATGGCAGCAGAAAAATCATTTAATCGGCTCTGATGCCAATAGAATTTTCATGAAAATTGGTTTAACCTACGATATAACAGATTTCTTGAAGTTTGGCTATCGTGTAGGGTATGACAACTACGTTACAGAAAGTTTCCAAAGAGAAAATTATGGTGGAGTAAGGTACAATGCAGGCCTTGGTTTCTACAACCAGTCTTCGTTTACAAGATCTAACTTTGACCATAACTTCTTATTAAATACTACTGGACTTGAAATTAACGAAGACTTAACCATTACGAGTCAAGCAGGTTTCAACATGAGAAGTATCAATACAAGAAGCTTTGGAATCAACAGTACTGAACAAGTGGTATTTGGTTTCTTTAGACATGATAACTTCTTGTCTTATGCTCCGGCTGGAGATTCTAAACAAAGAACAAATGTGTTAGGGCTTTATGCTCAAACTGAACTTTCTTTTAGAGACTATGCTTTCTTAACCTTGAGTGGTAGAAATGATTGGGGTTCTCAAGTAGAAAAGGAAAACAATTCCTTATTCTATCCAAGTGCTTCTGCTTCATTCATCATGTCGGACGCATTGCCAGATATGGTTCCTGATTTTGTAGACTTCTTGAAATTCAGATTAGGCTACGGTTCTTCTGCTGGTTTCCCTGGTTCTTACAGAACAAGAGCATCACTTGGTTCTGACCCAATTCGATTTGTTTCAGACACAGACGGTAACATTACTTCAAACTTTGTTTCAAGCACTCAACCCAACCCAAATCTTAAGCCTGAAAGGCAAAAAGAAATTGAGTTTGGTATAGAGACTACACTCTTCAATGGTCTATTGGATATTGACATGAGTTATTACAACCGAATTAGTGAAGATCAAATCTTTAGCTCAAACCTTCCTCCATCAACTGGTTTTACAAGCACCTCAATTAATGCGGGTAGAATCGATACTGAAGGTTTAGAATTAGGAGTTACGGTATTCCCAGTAAGAACTGGTAATCTAACTTACTCTATCACAAACAACTTCACTGCATATGAAACTACGGTGAAAGCATTGCCTGAAGAGCTGGTAGAATACTCTGGAAACAATACGGCTATTGTAGGACAGCCTTTGGGCGTGTTTAGGTCTACTTATATTGTAAGAGATGATGAAGGCAATGCCTTGATCAACCCTGCCAATGGTAACTTTATTATCAGTAGCGATGTTGGTTTAGATCAAAAAATAACTGGAGATCCTAACCCGGATTTCAGATATTCAATGATCCACGGTTTTACTTACAAAGGTTTTAACCTGACCGTTCAGTTAGAATATACGCACGGAGGTGATATAGCTACAAGTTATGTATCTAGTATTTATGAAAGAGGTGTTACTACTGATACAGAAGACAGAGAAGGTTCTTTCTATCTGCCTGGTGTATATGGTGACGTGACTACTGGAGAGCCATTGAAAGATGAGTCTGGTAATAAAATACCTAACAGGTATCAGTTGACTTTGAACGACATTTACTTTACCAACGCGTTTACTTCTTATGAGAACAGTATGTTCGATGCTTCTGTATTCAGAATAAGAGAGATTAACCTTAACTATAACCTCCCTAACACATGGGTAAACCGAATAGGGTTGAATAGTGCAACGATCACAGGAAACATTCAAAACGTATTCTGGTATGCTCCGCATTTCCCTAAGGGAATTAGGTTGGACCCTGAAGCAAATACTTCTGGTGAAAACGGATTTGGTGAACTAGGGATCTCTGACCCCGCAATGAGAAAATTCTCAGTAGGACTTAGAGTAACATTTTAATGATGAAGAACATGAAAAACATAGTAATAAAATCTCTAGGGATGATCATGGCTTTCAGCTTAGTCATCTCTTGCGAAACCTTGGAGTTAGAATCGCTTATAGAAAACCCAAATGCATTGGGACTTTCTTCTGCTAGCCCAGACTTTGTATTGAACGAAATGCAGCTCGATTTCAGAAACTTGAATAGATCGTTTGGTGGGTCAGTAGACAATTCCATGAGAATGGAAGTGCTAGCTTCTACCTATAATGCTGTCACCTCTACTACGGCAATGAATGGAGAGTGGACAAGTCTTTATAACTTCAATGCCAACTTCAATGTATTGGAGAGCATCGCTGAAGAAGATGGTTTAGGCTTCCATTTAGGAATGGCACAAATCATGAAAGCCACCCTATTTGTAAATATGGTAGATCTTATTGGTGAAGCTGTTTATACAGAAGCCAATGATCCAACAATTCCAAAGCCAACATTAGATTCTGGTGAGTCGATTTATACAGCAATGTATAACCTGATTGATGAAGGAATAGCCAATTTGAAATCTGGCGCTAAGAGACCCGTAAACGATCTCTATTATGACGGTGATGCAGCTGCGTGGGTAAGATTTGCCAACAGTTTTAAAATCAAAATGTTGCTTACCACTAGATTGGTAACAGCTGCTGATTCAAAAACTAAGATTGACGCAATTTTAGCTGGTGGAGAGTACATTCAAAATAACAGCCAAGACTTTGAATTCCAGTATGGAGTAACGGCCGTTGTGAACGAGAGTAGACATCCATTAATGTCAGCTAGTTATACTACAGGCGCTTCAGGGTATAGACCTAATAACTTAATCTCTTACATGAAAGATTCTTCTGCTGTGCAAGACCCTAGATTGAGATACTACTTCTATAGACAAACTTTGAGAGACCCAGTCGGTACTGAGCTTACTTGTGCAGGTACTCCAAACTTCACTTTCTGTTATACAGGTGATGGCTATTGGGGCAGAGACCATGGTGATGATTCGGCTGCACCAGCAGATGGATTATTGAGAACTGCTTATGGAGCATACCCTGCAGCAGGAGCCTATGATAATGATCAAGCCGAGCCAGTGACAACAGTTGCTACACTTGGTGGTGATGGTATTCAC
>NZ_LRDB01000017.1 GCF_001592935.1 Roseivirga echinicomitans | reverse complement strand
TGACAAAGGTGATAAAGGAGATAAGGGTGACCAAGGTATTGCTGGAACTAACGGTGCAGCTGGGACTAATGGACTAAACGGATCGAATGGAGCTGATGGCGCAGACGGAAAAACAATACTCAATGGTAGCTCAAACCCTGCTTCCTCTGATGGAGTTGATGGTGACTTCTTTATCAACACCACTACGCTAGACTTATTCGGACCTAAAACTGCTGGGAACTGGGGAAGCAGTACATCATTAATAGGCGACAACAGACAAATCAATGACACTGACAATAACACAGTCATTACTACCGACCTGAATAACAGCAATGATGATATTATTCGTTTTAAAACTGCCGGAAACGAAGTCCTAAGAATCAATAATGAGACCTTGGAATTCACCAGTGATTCCAAATCTGTCTTTATCGGTGAAGATTCAGGTCTAAGTAACACAGGAGACGATAACGTAGGAGTAGGTATTGGGGCATTAGAAGACAACACATCTGGGTCAAAAAATGTAGCACTGGGTTATCAATCATTGAATAAAGTTACTACAGGAAGTGGTAATGTTATGTTGGGCTATCGTGCAGGGTTCAGTAATACAGGAAGTAACAAACTTTACATTGAAAATTCCCCCTCAAACTCTCCCTTGATTTATGGCGATTTTGATAAGGACATTATCAATTTCAATGGCAAGGTCAGTATTGGTTTAGCAAACCCATCATCACTATCTCATGAATTGTATGTTAATGGAAGTGTAATTGCAAACTGGTACAGTTTTACTTCTGACGTTAGATTTAAAAAGTCTGTTCTACCAATTGAAGATGCGCTATCCAGCTTACTTAAGCTTGAAGGTAAAACTTACGATTGGAGAACTTCGGAATTTCCAGACAAAAAATTTAGTGATACTCGTCAAATTGGTTTTATAGCACAAGAGGTTCAGAAAATATTTCCAGAATTAGTAACTGAAGATTCACAAGGCTACCTAAGCCTCAATTACGCACAACTTACACCCGTTTTAGTTGAAGCAGTTAAAGAACAACAGTCACAGATTGAGCAACTAAATGATGAAGTAGAGGGCTTAAAAGATCAGCTCAGCCAAATTTTGAGCTTGTTGAAGAAAGGAGATAAGCATGACGATTAAGAAGCTGCTCATTCTAACCCTTTTCACATCCTTCTCTTATTTTTTGAATGCTCAGGTTTTTATCAATGGCGCGAAAAGTAAAATTGTTAGCCAAGGAAGCCCTTCCATAAGTATGAATGGGTTAAATATTTTGAATGAAGGTGAGCTTCATTTGGGCGGAGGTGAAGTGACGATTCGAGGCACAAAAGACACATACATCGAAGGTACTACTCCACTTATTTTCCATGATCTTAAACTAAAAATATCAGGTGAATTAGTCATTGGTACTCACCTATCCGTCAATAATCAATTTATTCTTGAAAATGGAGAGGTGGATCTACAAGACTACAACCTATTTCTCCCAAAGAATGAAAGTAAGTTAATTGGTGAGAACTCTAATAATCGAGTCGTAAGTAGTGGCTCTGGCGAAATCATCAAATATTACACCCAGCAGAATCTAAAAAACGAAAATGTAGGAAACCTTGGATTAGTCTTCGAAAACTTTGAAAACTTAGACACTCTACTGATTAAAAGAGGACATTCAACACTGCACATACCATTTGGGGAAAGTATTACGAGATATTATAAAGTAAGTACAAAAAAGAAACCTCATGATAAGCTTCGCATAGGTCTTGAGTACTTTGACGATGAAATTTTGGTAAAAGACCCTAACATGAAGGAGCAAGTTTGGATACAAAACAATGGAGAGTGGAACCGGACAGAGGCCAACCTGTCGAGAGGCAGCAGCGCTAATGGCCATATTGCAAAAGCCCAAGTGGAAATTTATGAGTCCATCATTACCGTTGGACTCTATAAAAGACTTATTGACAAAGCGCTGATACCAAATGTTTTTACACCAAACAATGATGGAATAAATGATTATTTCATTATTCCGGAAATCGAGAAACTCCCCGGAGCACAGGTGAAAATTTATAATGTCTACGGTAACTTACTTTATGCTCAAACCAATTACCAAGAAAACCCATGGGATGGAAAGCTTCGTGGTAAAACTCAACCTTTCGGTGTTTACCTGTACCAAGTGATAGATGAGGAAAACCCTCTTGAATTTATAGAAGGTGAAATTACTATCATTAAATGAGAGGGTTAAACCTATATCGCCTTTTTCTAATCGGACTGATCTTATTGACCAACAATGCTTTCGCGCAGCAAATCACTGAGTTTAGCCAGTACTTAAACAACAACTACCTCATTAATCCTGCGGCTACAAATATTTCTAACTATCTGAATTTAGATTTTAGTGTTCGAAAACAAGAATCTAATCGGATAAATGACGTCAGTTCATACTATATGTCGGTTTATGGAACAATCAAAAGCCCAATTCTTACACAAAAAATGAGCAACGGGTTTAGGTTAACAAGGTATGTCGATAATAGCACTATTAAAGCATTCAACCCTAAACCCATACCCGTTATAGGAGCTGTTATATCAAAAGATAATTTTGGTTTACTAGAAAAAACAACGGCACATATAACAACAGGAATACACCTTCCATTAAGTGCTCGTTACAGTTTAAGTACAGCAGCCACCATTGGGCAAGTACGATTGAATGTGAGTGATGATTATTTTATTTTGGAAGATAATGATCTTCCGTTTAATCAATTCATAACAAGTTTCAACAAAGAAAAATTTCTTGACCTTGGCCTAGGAATTTGGTTCTATTCAGACCAATTACAGCTTGGATACGGCATTAAACGATTGTTTTCTGGCAATTCATCAAATCAAGAAAGTGAAGACGGTTTTAAAATAAAAAACCAACACCTCATCAACGCTGGATATAAGTTTACGCTTAATTCTGATTGGCAACTGATTAGTTCCTTATTATACAGGGTCAGTCCTTACGAGAAAAACACGAGTGACTACTCGATGAAATTAATCTTTAAAGAAAACCTTTGGACAACTCTCTCTCTTAGAAAAGAAAAAATCCTAGTTTTCAATCTTGGGCTAAAGCTGAACGACTCTATTTCATTCAGCTATTCATATGATCACGGTTCGAAAAATCAAGGAATGGAAAGCCTTTCGGCAAACGAAATTGCCTTTCAGTTTTCAACTTCTAAGTCAAAAAAGCAATCCAGTATCAAACGATAAATAGAAGACATCAAATAAAAAAACCTCTGGTAACACACTGAAAACCTAAAGTAAATATCATGTCAAATCCAGCAATAAACTATTTAGAGAGAGGTTCATCAGGAACCAAAGATCAAATCAACAACTGGGTAAACAATAACAGTTCGTCATTTAATCAAAGTCTTGTTTGGAAAGTAGGGATCACCACTCCTGAAAAGTTATTAAAAATTCAAAAGTTAATCTTGGAGGATATAGAATGCATTCATTGGAAATATTGGCCCGGTGACACATTTGTCAATTTATTCGGAATTATCAGAGAATTGAACAAGAGTCCAATTGTTTTAAAATCCGAGTATTCTGAATACATCTCCAGAGGTTCTTTTATCTTTATTTATAAAACCCGAGTAAATCAAACAGACTATTTGAGACATGTCAAGACTTATCCGGCAAAGCTTTCTATTACTAGGTGACTAGCGCGCCATATTCACTACCAACTTCCCAAACGTCCCTCCCACTTTCATTGAGTTAAAAGCCGAAATGATTTCTGAAAATGGTCGAACTGAATCTAAAATAGGTTTGAGTTTATGTTCATTGATGAAAGCTACCATTTGTTCAAATTCCAGTTCGTTACCCATGGTAGAGCCTTGCAAAGTGATTTGATTCCAGAACATGCGGAACATGTCTAGTTTTTGAGGAGTGCCGTTGGTAGCACCATAAAAAACAATCCTGCCAGAGGGCTTCATCATTTTAATAAAGTCGTTGAGTTGATCTCCACCAGCGCTGTCAATAACTACATCAAAACCACCAGAAGCCTGAAGTGCTTCTTTCTGCCAACCTTCAGCCTTATAATTGAAGCCCGCCTTTGCCCCTAAACCAATGCAAGTTTCAATCTTATCGACACTTCCCGAAGTAACATATACATTTGCTTGGGCCGCCAAAGCGTACAACATAGCAAACTGAGCCACGCCTCCACCAGCACCAGAAATCAATACGTTTTGACCTGCAGCCACTTGTCCCTGAGTAAACACCGCCCTAAAAGCGGTGAGTCCGCCTAAAGGAATAGAGCTGGCTTCTGCCCAACTTAAATGTGCTGGTTTTTGATGAATTTTTGAAGCTTCTACTGCTACATATTCTGCTAAAGTGCCATTGGTAGGCATCCCTAAAATGCTATAGCCCTTAGACTGCACTTTGGGGTTTTCTCCCCAATCAATATTTGGATTGATAATTACTTCGTTGCCAATTAAATCGGATGAAACACCAGCCCCAACTTCTTCTACAGTTCCAGCACCATCAGAACCTAGAATAGTGTTCATCTGAATATTTGGGTATTTGCCTTCCCTTATCCATTGGTCACGCCTGTTTAGAGCAGCTGCTTTCAGCTTAATCAACACCTTCCCTTCAGTAGGGCTAGGCTTTTCCACTTCTAACAACTGAATTTTGTCTTCTGGATGATCTACTAAAACAAGTGCTTTCATGAGTTTTTAGGCTTATGCATTTCGGTTATAAGTGGCCGACTCTAATAAGAATTGTTTTTCAAGACGCTTTAAAAAGGAGCGTCCTCTCCACTTGGAGGCAATGCAGGTGGACTGTCATTGCCATTGGCTTTACTTTGATAGGTCATTGCACCACCGCCACCGCCAGATTCAAAACTAGCAGCACCAGAACCTGGAAGCGAAGTACCGTAACTTCCACCAAAACCAGTAACATCCAAATCGGTAAACTTGGTGTACTTGCCAATAAACTTAAGCTGGACGTTCTCTAGCGAACCATTTCTGTGCTTAGAAATAATCACTTCACCCACACCTTGGGTTGGCATGCCGTTTTCGTCTTGCGTAATGCCGTAATATTCTGGTCGGTAAAGGAACATTACCATATCTGCATCCTGCTCAATAGAACCAGATTCCCTCAAATCGGAAAGCTGTGGACGCTTATCACCACCACGGGTTTCCACTGCCCTACTCAACTGCGAAAGTGCAATAACAGGTATGCTCAATTCCTTTGCTATATTTTTCAAGGCCCGCGAAATCGAAGCAATTTCTTGTTCACGGTTACCTCCTGAGCCTCCACCTTTAGACGAATCGCCAGACATCAGCTGGAGGTAGTCAATTACCACCAGTTGAATGTCGTGCTGTTGTTTTAACCTCCTGCACTTCGCCCTTAATTCAAGGATGGAAAGTGCGGGGGTGTCATCTATAAAAATGGGGGCTTTTGTTAGATTCGCTGTTTTGTGAACGAGCTGTGCCCATTCGTGTTCTGCAAGGTTGCCTTTTTTGATCTTCTCTCCTTCCAATTCGGCTTCGCCAGAAATCAAACGATTCACCAACTGTACCGATGACATTTCCAAAGAAAAAATGGCCACTGCATGCCCATGGTCTACGGCTGCATTTCGAAGGGCAGAAACCACAAAAGCAGTTTTACCCATCGCTGGTCTTGCTGCTATAATTACCAAATCAGATTTCTGCCAGCCAGAAGTAACTCGATCCAAACTGGTAAAACCAGAAGGAATTCCTGTGAGTCCATCTTTATGATTTCTTCTCGCATGAATTTCTTCAAGGGCAGTCGTCATAATGTCCTTCATTTTCTGATATTCCTTACGAATATTAGTTTCAGAAACTTCGAACAGCGACTGCTCCATTTTATCGAGTAGCTTAAAAACATCGGTGGTATCCTCAAAAGCTTCGCGCTGAATTTCAGAAGAAATACGAATCAACTCTCGCTTAATGGATTGCTCTACTACTATTCGAGAATGATATTCAATGTTGGCCGCAGAACTTACGCGGTTGGTAAGCTGGGTAATATAATATGGCCCACCAATCATTTCGATTTTGCCCTCTTTTCTTAAATGGCTTGTTACCGTAAGAATATCAATGGGTTCCGAAGCCTGAAAAAGATCATAAATGGCTTGATAGATTACCTTGTGGGCTTCTTTGTAAAAAGATTCTGGCCTAAGAATATCAATCACATTGGTCAAGGCATCCTTTTCCAACATCAAAGCACCCAAAATGGCCTCTTCAAGGTCTGTAGCTTGGGGTGGCAGTTTCCCCAATTGGCTCAGTTCGTCACCTAGATTGTTCCTAGATTTATAACCCAAACGCAATGCCGCAGACTTTCCTTTTTCCATACTTCAAACCTAGAGCAAATTCCTGTGTTCAACAACGATTGTGCCGAGTACTTACCCACAACTTTTACACTATGTTATACACGTGAGGTTCTAGTTTATTTTGCTTTATTTGTTGAACGTCCTTTTTGTCTTAATTTTGAACGTTCAATCCATCTAATAATATGACTCAAAATTCTCAACGTATCCATTTCATTGCTATCGGAGGAAGCATCATGCATAGCCTAGCCATGTGTTTAAATAAGGCAGGACACAAAGTGAGCGGATCTGACGATCATTTTTACGAACCCTCTAAATCGAAGCTGAAAGAATTGGGCCTATTGCCCGAAAATGAAGGTTGGGATGCCAGCAGAATTGATAGCAGTTTGGATTTAGTGATTCTGGGTATGCACGCCAAGGCGAACAATCCAGAATTATTAAAGGCGCAAGAACTAGGTATTAAAGTACTTTCTTTCCCAGAATACATTTACGAAGCCTCTAAAAACAAGCAACGTATCGTAATTGCAGGTAGCCACGGAAAAACCAGCATGACAGCTATTGTGATGCATGTTTTAAAGGATATTGGACGTGATTTTGACTATATGGTAGGTGCTCAAATCAAAGGTTTTGACGAGCAAGTGAAACTATCAGACGCCCCTATTATTATCATTGAAGGTGATGAATACTTGACCTCTGCTTTAGACCCACGACCAAAATTCTTACACTACGACCATCATATCGCGAGCGTTTCGGGAATTGCCTGGGATCACTTCAATGTTTTCCCAACACTGGATGATTATGTAAATCAATTCGAATTACTGGCCGATTCTTCATCGAAAGCTAGCACATTGATTTATTGCGAGGAAGATAATTTGGCCTCTATGATTATTGCCGAAAAGGAAAGACCAGACGTCACCAATATTCCTTACAAGGCGCATGAACATGTGGTGAGGGATGGCATTACTTATTTAAGATTGCCTGATGGCGAAATTAAAGTTGAAATTTTTGGTTACCATAACATGCAAAACTTGAGTGGAGCACAGGCCATACTCAAAAGAATTGGAGTTACCGATGACCAGTTCTACAAGGCGATTGTGACCTTTAAAGGTGCTGGTAAGCGAATGGAGATTCTAGGAAAAAACAACAATACCACCATTTATACAGATTTTGCCCACGCTCCTTCTAAACTATTGGCCACTACCTCAGCCATAAAAAATCAGTTTCCAAATCGTTATTTGGTGGCATGTCTCGAACTGCACACCTTCAGCAGCTTGAACAAAGACTTTATTGAGCAATACCAAAACACTTTTAATAATAGCGATGAGGCTATTATCTACATTAATCCAGAAGCCGCAAAACAAAAAGGGCTTGAAGCATTGACAGAAGCGGACCTCAGAACGGCCTTCAACAGAAAGGACATTATACTCTTTAATGATACTGCCGAATTAAATGATCATTTGATGCAGCATAGCTGGGCCAACAAAAACCTTATTCTTATGAGTTCTGGCAGTTTTGGAGGACTTAACTTAGAAGCACTTAAGCAACACATTCTTTAAAAAGCACCTGCATAAACAGGAAATCATGGAATTAAATCTTAAAAACCCATTGGCGTTTTTCG
Source organism: Roseivirga echinicomitans (assembly GCF_001592935.1). Taxonomy (GTDB): domain Bacteria; phylum Bacteroidota; class Bacteroidia; order Cytophagales; family Cyclobacteriaceae; genus Roseivirga; species Roseivirga echinicomitans. The sequence goes on along the minus strand of NZ_LRDB01000017.1, from coordinate 7,315 downwards.
ATCTGGAAACGACAGGTATCAACATTGCCCAAGACAGAATCGTAGAATTGGCCATACTTAAGGTAATGCCCAATGGTGTGTTAGAGAAAATGCATCATTTGATCAACCCTACTATTCCAATTCCTGAGGAATCAGCCATGATTCACGGAATTCGTGATGAGGATGTGAAAGACAAACCCACTTTTAAGACACTTGCCAAAAGTGTAGCTAAATTTTTAGAAGGAGCCGACTTGGCTGGCTTCAATCATGTGCGTTTTGACATTCCACTTTTGGTAGAAGAATTCCTAAGGGCTGGAGTAGATTTTGAAGTAGGCAACCGAAAGTTGGTTGATGCGCAGAAAATCTTCTTTATGATGGAAAAAAGGACACTGACTGCGGCCTACCAATTCTATTGTAATAAAGAATTAGAAGGTGCACATGGTGCCATGGCGGATACAGAAGCTACTTACGAAGTACTCAAAGCCCAACTCGACAAATACAATGGCCAATCGGTAGAAGACATTGGAGGCAATGTAATTGCTAAAATCGAAAACGATATGGCCTCATTACACCAATTGGTAGGCTCCAATATGGTTGATCTTGGTGGACGATTTGTGTTTAACGACAAAGGCATTGAAGTCTTCAACTTTGGTAAGCACAAGGGCAAACCTGTAACCGAAGTGCTCGAAAAAGAGCGTGGTTATTACGACTGGATGATGCAAGGAGACTTCCCTCTTGATACCAAACGTAAACTAACGCAGATTAAGCTCAAAGGCTTTAAAATGGGATGACATTAGATTTTAGTATTTAGTAGCTAGTACCTAGATAGTAATCGGTATCATTTTAGGTTTTAGAATACAAAAGTTAACCAATGCTTTCTACCATTCTCTCACTCCTATTGTCCATCACTTTAATAGTACTTGGCCTAATCCATTTCAATTGGGTTTTGGGTGGGCAATGGGGTTTTGAGGCAGCGCTACCTACCAATGAAGCAGGCAAAAGAGTCCTCAACCCTAAAAAAATCGATAGCCTGATTGTAGGTTTAGGCCTTTCTGCTTTTGGCGCATTCTATTTATTTCAAGCAGTATTCACAACAATAGAAATGCCTGATTGGCTGACTACTTATGGTGGTTGGATTGTCCCCTTTATCTTTTTACTCAGGGCAGTGGGAGATTTTGTATACGTAGGCTTCTTTAAAAAAATCAAGTCTACTCCTTTTGCTAAAATGGATACTAAGCTATTCTCTCCTTTGTGTTTATTTATGGCTTTGGCTGGGTTCGCTATTCAAATATTCAACCAATAACATAGGATTCTTAACAAGATTAGGGAGATTCTGAAACGCCCGAAACTTCAGGGCCAGAATGACATAAAAAAACGGACTCGCTTTAAGGTGAGTCCGTTTTAACTTTAGGTTTAAAATTGCTTAAGCAATCTCAACTAATTCTATATCAAAGACCAAGTCTTTTCCAGCCAAATCATGATTGGCATCAATAATCACTACATCTTCTTTTACCTCTTTCACCTTCACTGGCACTTGTTGACCATCAGGCTGAGACATTGCAAGTTGCTGTCCCACTTCAGGTTTTAAATCTTCAGGTAAGTTAGCCTTTGGCACATCGAAGTATAACTCTGGGTTAACTTCACCATAAGCTTCTGCTGCAGGAATTTCAGCAGTTACTTTTTGTCCTTTTTCCATACCATCTACGGCAGCATCAAATCCTTTGATCATTTGACCTGCACCCACTTGAAAACCTAATGGCTCTCTTCCTTCAGATGAATCGAAAACGGTTCCATCTTTCAATCTTCCAGTGTAATGCACTTTGACGTTATCGCCTTGCTTTGCTTTTGACATAATTCTTTCTTTTAAATTTTTCCTTGATTTTCAAGAAGTTGCAAAGTTATAAAACCTTAGCGCAATGCCCAAGAATAACGGGAAAAGCTGCCAACCTCTTTGTTTTTAAGGGTTATTAAGGTAGAACAGTCTCAACTGGGTATTGTTATAAACTTCTGAGCAAAGGATCAATATGATGAAATAGACAGTTCAGAAGAAACATAAAAGACAAGCAAACCATTGCACATGAATTTCCGTCAACATTCTTTTACGTTAGTATAAATTCAGCATATGATTTCATTCGATCACTATACAATTCGTCCATTAGAGACTTCGGACTTAATCCCCTATTTTGACTTGGTAGAAAGGAACCGAAAGAGACTCGAAGACTTTTTTACCGGAACAGTTTCAAAAACAAAAGACCTTGAGTCGACCAAGCTATTTCTAGAAGAAATCGATCAAAAAAGAAGCTCCAAACAATACTACCCCTTTATCGTAATCGACAATTCAACCAATAACTTTATTGCCTTTTTTGACCTCAAAAACTTGGATTGGTCAATTCCCAAAACAGAAATTGGTTGCTATACTGACATTGAATTTGCGGCCAAAGGAATCACTACCAAGGCAATGAAGTTCTTTGTAGAATACTGTTTTGAGCATTATGGCTTCAGAAAAATATTCCTCCGAACGCACCATTCGAACAAAGCAGCGCAGGCCATTGCCCTTAAATGTGGTTTTGAAATAGAAGGGACTTTACGGATGGACTATAAAACCACCTCGGGCAAAATTGTAGATTTGATATATTACGGTAGATTAAATCAGAAACTACAATAGCGAGGGCAGCTGGTAGTAAAACGCTTTACCTCTAAAAACTAAAAATGAGCTTTCTAAAAGCCGAATGGCGAAAACTAGCAATTGCGAATTATGTTATCACCCCAGAGGTACTGACCAAATACCTTCCTCCCAAAACTGAGTTAGACTTATGGAACGGTACCTGCTATGTTAGTCTTATAGGCTTTATGTTTCTCAACACCAAGTTGTTGGGCTTGCCTATCCCCTTTCATCGCAATTTTGAAGAAGTAAATCTTAGGTTCTATGTGAGATATAAGGAGGATGGTAAATGGAAAAGAGGTGTAGTTTTCATCAAGGAAATTGTACCCAAACCAGCTTTGACATTCATTGCCAATACTGTTTATAAAGAGCACTATCAAACCATGAAAATGTCGCATTTATGGAAAGAGTTTGAAAAAGAAAGAGCCGTGGAATACACTTGGTTGCACAATGGTAAGAAAAACACCTTTTCATTAAAAGCGGACATAGCCCCCAATGTTATTGACAGAAATTCCGAATCTGAATTTATCACCGAGCATTATTGGGGCTATACAAAAGCCGGAGCAAATTCCACCTTTGAATACGAAGTAACCCACCCTCGATGGGATTGCTATAAAGTAACTGACTACAAGATTGATGTGGACTTTGAAGCAGTTTACGGAAATGATTTTTCAATGCTTAACGACATTAAACCAGTATCCGTAATGCTGGCTGAAGGGTCTGAAATTACTGTTGAGAATAAAAGGAAGATATAAGCTTCATATTATTCAATCTTGATAACTTTAATAACTAGATGAAGACTTACAAGTCAATATTGATTTTAATACTCGTTCTATTCTCCTGCGGAAGTGATAGAAGTTTATATGGTTTTTGGAGGCTTGATCTCCATCAACCTGGTCAATCTTTATCTATTCCGTACGAGCTCTTTTTTAATGAGGAGGCCCTTTATTTAACAGATGAATACTCGTTTATCTACCAAACTAATTATGTCATAAAAGATGATTCCATAAGCCTGACATTTTCAAACGGAAACACTTGGAAAACCAGTTTCATAAAGAAATCAGGCAATCTAATATTGGGAAACGGGTCATATTATAAAAACGATTCTGGGCACTTTGACCCAAACCAACAGTATGATTTAATAAACTTCAAAACAGATGAAGTATTAAACCCAAATGCCAACATGCTTTTTATTCATTTGATGAAAATGAATGATTCGCTCCAAGTAAGGTTGAATGACGTAATAAAAGACTTGAGTCAAATCCCTGAATATATAAATCGAGGGCATGGCATTTCAAATCAACCTTTAGCCCTCTTTATAGGAGAAGAGGTTACATTCAATGATCTTGTAGAAGTTTACCAATGGCTCCAAATAAGTGGCTTGAATGAGGTTACTTTGATTACTGGGCACAAAGTGCTTGCAGAATTCTATATTCAGAGGGATCAAATCAGCATTAATCAACAAGCACTCGACTCATTCATCAGATTTAAAAACATACCACCAGCACCTCAAAAACCCAAAAGCAATGAACAAGATAGATCAGTAATTGAAATCCAAAACTCAATTGATTTAGAACAGCTTGAAAAGCTCGTTGATTCGCAGAAATACCTCATTAGAATCGATGAAAGGATTGACTTATTGGACTACCTAAAACTGTGTGAAATCATCGAGCACAACCCAAACCTTCAAAAAGAGATCAATTAACTACTTCTGATCCTCCTCACAAATAAGAACAAAGAAAGGTTTAAAGGTTCGCGGTACTTATTTACATTTGCACCATGTTTGAAAATGCGAGTTTTGTAATAAGCAATACGGATCACAATTTATGCCCCAAACCAGATAAGCCTGAGTTTGCATTTATTGGCCGTTCTAATGTGGGAAAATCGTCCCTCATTAATATGCTTACGCAAAAGAAGAACTTGGCTAAAACTTCTGGCCGACCTGGCAAAACACAACTGATCAATCACTTTATTGTTGACGATCAGTGGTACTTGGTCGATTTGCCGGGCTATGGCTATGCCAAAACCAGTAAGTCAAACCGAGTAGCTTGGAGTATTATGATTGAGAAATACCTTTTGGAAAGAGAAAACCTCCAAATGGTGTTTGTGCTGATTGATAGCCGATTGGAGCCGCAAAAAATAGACATCGAGTTTGTAACATGGTTGGGAGAAGCTGGAATACCTTTAGGGCTCATTTTCACCAAAGCCGATAAGCAATCGATTAACAAATCTCAGCAGAGCATTGCCCGCTTTAGAAAGGTAATGAAAGAAACTTGGGAAGAGTTACCTGTGATGTTCGTAAGTTCGGCCGAATCAGGTTTAGGCCGTACAGAAATTGCTGAGTACATTCACGGAGTGCTCACCGCATAATTTTTATTTTAATCAAAGCCAATGGCGGGGTCGCCCAAAGGCAATAATGTATAAATCGTAAATATGAAGTTTGAAGAAATTGCCGCAGTAACTGGAAAAGGTGGTTTGTTTAGAATTGCAAAACCAGGAAGAACGGGGATAATTCTGGAGTCTTTAGACGCTCAGAAAAAGAAGGTAGTCGTAGGAGCCGATGCGCAAGTGTCCATTCTAAGTGAGATTTCTATTTACACTCATACCGAAGAAGGAGCTACTCCTTTGGCCGATGTAATGAGGAAAATCCACGCTGAATTTGATGGCGACACAGGCTTAAGCAAAACCTCTGATCCCGATGAATTGAAGTCTTTTTTACAGCATATTTTGCCTGACTATGATGAAAGCAGGGTGTATGTATCGGACATCAAGAAATTGGTGACTTGGTATAACCTATTGTCTAAAGATCATCCAGAGGTTTTCGAAGAAGAACCGGAAGCAGACGAAGAAGCCGAAACAAAAGAAGAAAAATAATTAAATGCCGGTCTCAACCGGCTTTTTTTATGGATTTAAACGACATACAAACTGGCCTAGCGCTCATCAGCAAAGACTTTCAAGTAGACCCGAAAGATTAGCAACTACCGGAAGATGAAGGTACTGAATCGGTTTATCGAAATAATAACTAAAATCTACCTATTCTAGTTTTAAACAAGGTAACTATCATCACTTCTGCCAGTTATAGTCACATTATTTAGATAAATATTTGGATATATTGATATTGATTTTGATTTTAAATCAAAATATATAATTATGAGAAATTTAAAAACAAAATCATTAGCTAACCTCCTCATTTTTGGTGCACTTTTTATCACAACGTCATTATCGGCTGGGTACAGAACGACATTCAAACAATGCCCTGACAAACCAGTAGCCGTTATACGTTGTGCAGAAGGTGGAGGGGATTGCGAAGCCGAGGATCAACGTTTCTGTGATGAAATAATCATCATTGAAGAACAGGAATAGAAAAGTTAAAATCAAAAAAACATGTAGGTTGAAAGCGAATACTTTCAACCTACAAAACAATTAAACTCTTACCTATGAATGCCAAATCTGTTGGGTTATCAATACTTTTAGGAACTTCACTATTAATATTTTCTTGCTCCAAGAAAGAAGAAGCTAGCATAAATGTTAATACAATAGAAATTGGTCAGATTGATAAAAAAGCCACTGAGAGCATTGAAAAATTCATTTCTGGTGCCAAATACAAGATTCTTAAAACTGGAGATAAATTCTTCGCGGAAATCACAAAACTCATTATACAAAATGATCGTATTTATTTGCTTGATGGTGATAGAGGGCAAATCATCCTCATATACGATTTAGATGGAAATCTCTTAAATTTTATTAGTAAAACAGGCAGCGGTCCAGGAGAATATCGCCAACCAACCGATTTGTGGATTAACTTAGATGGCACCATTGAATTATTAGACGAAGCACAACGTAAGATAATCACCTATTCTAAAAATGGAGATTTCATCAATGAAATGAAATTACCTTTTGCCGCTGAAAAATTTATAAAAACAAACTCAAAGTATTTTTTCTACACAAACAATATAGCCTTTTCTTTTAAAGAAGATAGTAATGAAACTGGCTTGGTTATTTCAACCAACTTAAATTTGACCAACCCAGAAGTAATCGTACCTGCGGATATGCTTAGAGCAGATTTCTATTACGTGACAACCCAAAATTTCACTCAAGTAAATAATAGTTGGTATTTTTTTGATGCTTTTTCAAATAGGCTTATAAATCTTTCTGAAGGAGAAGATATAATACTAGACTTTGGTGAACTAAATTTCCCGACAGATTTCTTTACAAAGGAGAAAAAACGAGGAATAGATGTAATGAATGATCTTTATAACTTAGGTAAGGTATGGGACATAGGGGCAATATATGACACAGAGAGTTATCTATATTTTAAGTTTCAAATTAACCTTACTGTATACATGGCTTTTTATGATAAAGAAAAAGGGACTACCAATGTTATTCCTCGTGACAATTGGAATGTTAACATGGATTGCTTTGTTTCAAGGTTCGACCCTTTGACTGCTATAAACAACCAATTGGTGTTTCATCTATTACCAAGTCAGATTAAAATGCTGAAGGAGTTAAATTGTTTTCCAGCAGACAAACTCAAAGATATTGATGAGAATAATGTCCTTATGTTCTGGGATATTAATTAAGGTAACCTTATTATCTTAAGAACATGTTTTCAATAACTCAAGAAGATATACAAACTGGCCTAGCGCTCATCAGCAAAGACTTTCAAGTAGACCC
>NZ_LRDB01000016.1 GCF_001592935.1 Roseivirga echinicomitans | reverse complement strand
AATGTCATCAGGGTTAATCCTGTTAATGTTTCCGCTAAAAGGAACACCATCAACGATTAAGAAAGGGTTGTTACTGCCGTTAATTGAACCAATACCTCTTAATCTGATAGCAGGGCTATCGCCAGGCTGACCTGTCGCTGTCGTTACTTGAATACCAGGGCCAGAACCACCAAGTGCGGAAATCGCATTTGAGATAGGTCTGTCTTTGATTTTCTCAGCTGAAAGCGAAGTTACTGAACCAGTGATACTTTTAGTATCCTGAGTACCGTAAGCTACTACTACAACTTCACCCGCGTCAATAACGTCAGGTACCATCGATACATTAATTGTGGATCTGTTTCCAACAGGCTCTTCTTTGGTTTTGTAACCTAGAAACCTGAATACAAGAACCGCATTCTCAGCATTCACTGATAAAGAGAATTTACCGTCCGATCCAGTGGTTATTCCAGTGGTTGTTCCCTTAATGGAAACCGTCACGCCTGGAAAGCTAGAACCGAATTCATCTAGCACAGTACCCTCCACGGTACGTTGCTGGCCCATTACACTGCTACTGACAAGCAGCAAAATGAGCATTACTTTGATCTTAAATTTTAGCATTTATACGTAATTTATTTGTTTGCACGAATAACTCCTAAACAGAGGGGTAACGTTAGTTTAAGGTGACTGTTAGGCTATATCTTTATTTGTAAGGTATATATTTGGTTTGGACGGTAGGTTTTTAGATTGTTATTTAAGGGTTTTTATTGTTCATTTTCGGTCAAATAGCAGGTGTTTTAAAATTGTAAATATCTATTACGATATTGGTTTTATTAAATTATTGACGGTTATTGAAATGTATTAGTCTCATCTTCAATTAATTACAAAAAATATTACTTGTCTGATGTATTATAATATTGTCGCGAATTTTATAATTTTTACGATCCGTCAATTTCAGCGCATAAATTTGGCGATAATATGGATTGAAATTATTTTGTGAATATATGTGTATTTTTTGACATAAAAAGCATCTCAGTTGATTTTACTTAAATTCTTGATTTTAAAATATGAATTTATCAATTCATTTCGGATGATTTTTATTCCATTGTAGCTAAGATTATCACAAGTATTATTGTAATTATTCAGAAAATATAAAGGTAATTTCTAGGTTGTAGGTTTCTGTGTCTCTTGGGGTAAGGGATGGGGTTGCAACCACACTTAAATTACCGAAAGATCCACTATACAATATGAATTTATCTCGTCTGTTTGAGGGGGTGTTAGTATAGGTTAAATCACCTTTTGGTTTAAAGGTCTGACACTCATGAATAAAATTAAGTAGCAACAAAGTGCAAGCTGGGCCGACCGTGGGGTATTGGTTTTGACTTCGGTAGATAGGGTATAAAAAAGAAGAAGCCCAATTGCATCAATTGGGCTTCTGTAATTTGCTATGAGATGAAGATGTTAAATCTTCATCGTTTTATTAATCGTTCTGAATCAGATTAGGGTTAACGTTAATCGCGCTAATTGGGAAGAACCAATTCCATTGTAGATCACCAGCAGGCATGTCTGTAATTCTAGCCTGAGTAAGGCTGAAACTACCCCTAGTAGATCTCTGAAGTGGTAAGTTCAATCTCTTAAGATCTAAGAAGTTGAATCCTTCTCCCCAAAGTTCAATTCTTCGTTGAATCCAGATTTCATCCAATAAGGCTTGTCCAGTGTTAACGCTGATTACAGCGTTTGGATCACGCTGAGAAACTAGAGAGAACAATGCAGTTCTAGCTGCTACTTCATTAGCAACTCCCAAACGAGCATTCGCTTCAGCTTCAATCAAAATCATCTCTGCAGTACGCATTAATACGAGGTCGCCATCGCCAAGTGTTCCAGCACCAGGTGATTGAAACTTAATATTCATGTATGGATATTTTGCAAAACTGCTTGGAAGTACAATCGCTGCTCTTTCAGCCGCAGTCACTGCCCAGAAACCTTTTCTAACATCAGTTGCAGGAATCAAGTCATACAGGTCAGCATTGATACACTTAGGGTCGGCTCTAATGTGTGACGAGTTGTAGTTGTAAGACATGTAAGCAAAGAATGATGAGAAGTATGTTCCTTGATCAGGAATGATACGGCTAGACCAAATCCAACCAGTTGCTCCATAGTTGTTGAAGCCTTGTTTAATTTGAGTCGAAGAAGTCAATGGGAAACCTGATCTTGCTGCTTGCGCATAAGTAATAGCATTCGCCCACTCACCTTTGGTCAAAGAAACTCTTGCCAACATACCATTAACAACGTTTTTACTGATTTGAGATTTGTCAGTGAATGTGACGGATGAAGCGTTTAAGCTTTGTAAAGCAGCGGTAAGGTCAGCTCCAATTTGAGCGTATACTTGGTCTACTGTTGAACGGGCTTTTGCTTCGCCAAGATTATTCAAATCATCAAGGTTGATCACAATACCTAACTGGTCGTTTGCTTGACCTGCTTTGTATCTTTCGGCATAAAGTTGAACAAGTGTATAATGGGCAAATGCTCTATAGAAATAAGCTTGACCTTTAATGTTGTTCTTCTCATCAGCGCTTCCCTCTACATTGTCAATTGAATTGATAATGTTGTTGGCATTAACAATTATGGTATAGTAGAAATTGTAAGTTTGACTTACCAATGAACTAGTGTTTGATCTGTGCTCAAGCCATTGGTGAACAGCTATAAACCAACCAGAACCTCTTTGTGGGTTAACAACGTCTTGTCCTAAGAAATCAAAGTTGATCAAATGGTCACCGTAACCTCCTGCCTCATCTTGAGAGCCTCCAGAGCCATACATATATCGGTGAATTCCTTCCAAAGCAGCTCTTTGGTTTGAAATAGTACCCAATACCTGATCAGCAGCAAGCTGATCCGTAGGTAACGTATCTAGGTATTCTTCATTACATGAGCTTACAGCCAATACAATAAAGAGTAGAATTATTTTTGAAATATATTTCATTGTCTTTTTTTTAGAAGTTTATGTTAACACCCAAGGTTAAAACTCTTGAAGGAGGGTAAAGCCCTGCATCTTGTGTTCCATTGAACGTTTCCATAGGGTTAAGACCTTTTATTGCGCTAATGAAGAATAGGTTTTCGGCCGAAACGTATGTTCTAAGGCTAGAAATTCCTAAGCTTTGAATTGCGGCTTTCTTAAACTCATATCCTAGGTTGATATTTCTAAGGTTTAGGAATGATGCGTCAGTCAACCATCTATCAGATGTTGCAATGTTGTTAGTGTTATTGTTGATCGAGATCCTTGGTACATCTGTAATGTCACCTGGGTTTTTCCATCTGTCATCCATGCCTACACTAATAGCACTACCATCAAGAGTGCCCATTAAGCTTTGCATGTTGCCGTCATAAATTTTACCACCAACACTGTAGGCAAACATTACAGAAAGAGAAAAGCCTTTGTAAGAAAGATTATTTGTAAATGCTCCGTAAACATCTGCAATAGAAGATCCAGCGTAGTGGTATACTCCATTGTTTTGGTTAGTTGTTACTGGAACACCATTGATTTCTTTCAAGAGGTTGTTAGGAGTAGATTCTGACTCTGGATCGTAAACATATAGTGGATTACCTGTGTCAGGGTCAACACCATACCAATCTTTTAACCAGAAATCATAAATAGAATGTCCTTCTAAAAGCTTTTTAGTACCTGTGATGATACCATTTTCTCTTGAAGTTTCAGGTAGCTGAGTAATCTCGTTTGTAAGCATGGTTGCATTTAAAGCAAAGTTCCACTCAAGTCCACCGGCTGATTTCAAAATATCAACATTGGCATCGAACTCTAAACCTTTGTTCACCATTTTACCAATGTTTCTGTTTTGTGAGGTGTAACCAGACTCACTTGGGATTGGCACTGAGAATAATAGGTTGTCAGAATAACGGTTGAAGTATTCAACAGTACCTCTAACTCTACCTAAAACTTCAAAGTCAACAGCTATGTCAGCAGAGGTGTTCTTTTCCCATTTTAAGGCATTGTTTCCAACATTGTAGCTAAAGAATCCAGCGTTATTTGCGTTGTTTCTGCCAGAAGAGTAAAGGGTTTGAGAAGCATAGTATCCGCCTACATTATCATTACCTGTTTGTCCGTATGATCCTCTAAGTTTTAACTCGTCAATCCAGCTCATGCCGCTCATGAAGGCCTCTTCACTCATTCTCCAGCTACCACCAATAGACCAGAAGTTACCCCATCTCGCTTCCTGAGAGAATCTAGATGTGCCATCTCTTCTGAAAGAGAATGAAGCAAAGTACTTATCATCATGGTTATAGTTAATTCTTGAGAAATAACCTTCTGTTTTGTATCTGTCAATCTGAGAGGCTGCAGAAACAATTGTTGTATAGTTATCCAAAACAGGATTGTCTAAAACGATATAACCTGTTTTTGCCGCGTTGAAATCATTGTTCTTTATGCCATAACTCTCATGACCAGCTAGGATGTCAAAGCTGTTTCTCGCGTCTAGATCGAATGAATAATCAACTAATTGGTTAAGGTTAGTAGTGATATCGAAGTTGGCGCTTTTAGTAGCTCTTCCTACTCCAATGTAATCACCTACAAATGGGTTACCATAGAATTGGCCATTTGCTGTTCCAATGTCCACACTACCATTAATTTTAATACTAAGGTTTTTGATTGGAGTTAATTCCACATAACCTACAGTTCTAAAGAATAAGGCTTCAGTCAAACTATTGTTCAAAAGTGATTCTTCAGGTGCTTGTCTGCCGGAAGTGTTATTTGGTCTAGTTGGTATTCCAAATCTACCATCACCTCTATCAAAAGCTTTAGTTCCAAAGTTAGGGTCAGTAATGTAGTTGCCTTGGTCGTCAATAGCATAAACAGGGAAAATAGGCCCCATTCTTCTTGCGTTATAGAAAGCGTTAGCGAAACCAGAGCCACTGCTCGTTACCGAATTTGTCATTCTGATATCACCAGAGTTGTTTACTCCAACTTTCAACCAATCTAAAACGTCAACATTAACATTTGTTCTTAAGGTATATCTTTCGAAATCAGAATTTTTGAAAACCCCTTTTTCATTCAAATAACCAAGAGATACATAGTAATCTGCTCTGTCTGTTGCGCCTTTCGCGCTGAAGTTATACTCTTGTCTGTAGCCTAGTCTTTCAATAGGGGCAAACCAATCTAGGTCGTCAGAAGAGTACCTAACACTTGCATTAGGGTTGATTGCACCATCGGTTCCGATAATTTGATTACCAGCAACATCTGTTGCATTGTATTTAAGGAAGGTGATTAACTCATTAGTAGCTTCTGTTGCTGCAACCTCAGGAGTCTTTCCTGCCGTTACTTTGTCATTTCTAAGTGCTTCCCAATAGGCTTGGTAGTAGCTCAATGGATCAAGTCTGTCATACTCTTGAATACCTCTGGCTGAAACACCTTGCTTAGTTGAGAAAGAGAAAGTTGGGGCAACGTTTTTCTTGCCTTGTTTGGT
>NZ_LRDB01000015.1 GCF_001592935.1 Roseivirga echinicomitans | reverse complement strand
ACCAAACAAGGCAAGAAAAACTCCGCGCCAACTTTCTCTTTCTCAACTAAGCAAGGAATTTCAGCCAGAGGTATTCAAGAGTATGATAGAGTTGATCCATTAAGCTACTATCAAGCCTATTGGGAAGCTCTAAGGAATGACAAAGTAACTGGAGGAGCAGATCCTGCTACTGCTGGAGCAGAAGCTACTGCTGAGTTGATTGATTTCCTTGCTTACAATGCAACAAACGTTGCCGATAATCAAATCATTGGAGCTGATGGTGCTATCAATCCTAACGCAGGCATCAGATACTCTTCTGACGATCTAGATTGGTTTGCTCCTATTGAAAGATTAGGTTACAGACAAGAGTATAACTTCAGTGCTAAAGGTGCCACAGACAGAGCTGATTACTATGTATCTCTTGGTTATTTGGACGAGAAAGGGGTTTTCAAAAATTCTGATTTCGAAAGATATACCTTAAGAACAAATGTTAATGTTGACGTTTTAGATTGGTTGAAAGTTGGAGTAAACAACTCTGGTGATATCAGAATGACAAATTCTGTAACGAGTGGAGGTTCTGGTTTTGCTAACGCATTCTACAATGCAAGAAGAATGGGGCCTATCTTCCCTGTTTATGCTATTGACGATCAAGGTAACTATATTACTGATCCTGACTTTGGAACTAAAGCTTTTGATAGAGGTGATGGTAGATTTGGATTACCAAGAAGACCAAATAACACTTCCGGTAGACAAGCACCAGAGGAGTCTCTTTTGAACAATAGCTTAAATGAAGCCTTATTCTTTAGAACTGTAGGTTATGTAGAATTAACGCCAATCAAAAACCTTAGTGTTAAAATTAATGGTAGTGTGGACATTGGAACATCAAATGGCCAATTCTATGGTAACCCGTTCGTTGGAGATTACATTCCAGTGGGAAGAGCTACTAAAAGCGCCAACTTCGATATCACTACTAACTTTAACCAGATCGCAGAATATTCATTCGATCTAGACACCAGAAACAGCTTTGACATCCTAGCTGGTCATGAGAGTTATGGCATCAAGAACAATGATCTCTCTGCCTCAAAAACAGGTTATATTGTTTTAGACAATCCTGTTTTGGATAACTATACTACAATCACTAGTGCAACTTCTAGAGTTAACCGATACAAAACAGAAGGTTACTTCTCAAGAATTAACTATAACCATGATGAACGTTATTATGCTTCATTCTCTTTCAGAAGAGATGGTACTTCTAGATTCTCTCAAGATGCAAGATGGGGTAACTTCTGGTCTATTGGTGCAAGCTGGAGAATGAGTGAAGAGGCTTTCATGAGCGGCATGAGCTGGATTGATGAGTTGAAGCTTAGAGGATCATACGGACAAACAGGTAATGATAATGTTGGAGGTTTCTATCCATATCAAACCCTTTACTCTTCTGGGCAAAACAATGGTAACAACCCTGGCTTCTTTAGCTACAGCGTTGGAAATAATAATCTACAATGGGAAAAGAATACTTCCGCTGACGTAGCGGTTGACTTTGAAGTTTTAGGTAGAGTTAGGGGTACTGTTGAATACTTCAACCGTTATTCTGACAACCTATTGTTCTCAGTGCCAATTCCACGTGAGTCTGGTTACACTTCTCAAAACAGAAACATCGGTAAAATGGTGAACAGAGGTTTAGAGTTCGATGCCAATGTTGATATTTTGAAATCAGATGGTGGACTTGAGTGGAACTTTGGTTTAAATGCAACTATGCTTACAAATGAGATCACTCAGCTACCTGAAGACTCAAGAGAAAACGGCATCATCACTGGTACTAAAAAACTTTTAGAAGGTCGGTCTATTTATGATTTCTGGCTGAAAGATTGGTACGGTGTTGACCCTGATACGGGTAGCCCACTTTATGTTTACGACCCAGAGTCAGAGTCTACAACAGCTAACCTTTTGAAAGAAATCAATGGTGTTCCAGTGACAACCAATCAAAACAATGCAGTATACCACTATAATGGTTCTTCTATTGCAGATGTTTATGGTGCATTTACGAACAACCTTTCTTACAAAGGCTTTTCTCTTTCTGTAATGTTCGCTTATAGCGTTGGTGGTAAAATCTACGACAACAACTTGCAAAGCTTAATGGGTGCTCTTGACGGAGGCGCTTTAAGTGTTGATATTGCAAACAGATGGCAAAACCCAGGTGACATTACAGATGTACCTAAGATTTCTATCAACAATAACACTAACAACATTGCAGGCTCTGACAGATGGTTGACAGATGCTTCATTCCTAAACCTTAGAAATATCAATTTAGGATATGAGTTCAAGCAAACCATGGTACAAAACATGGGGCTTTCTAGCCTTAGAATGTACGTTTCTGCTGAAAACCTATTCTTCATTAGTGCAAGAAAAGGAATGAACCCTATGGAGACGTTTAACGGAACACAAAATGTTGGACTTTACCCTCCTTCAAGAGTTTTAACCTTGGGTGTTAACCTAAACTTCTAAAACAAAGACAATGAAATATATTTCAAAAATAATATTACTCTTTTTTGTATTGGCTATAAGCTCGTGTAATGAAGAATATTTAGATACGTTCCCTACAGATCAGCTTGCTGCTGATCAAGTGCTCAATACTATTTCAAACCAAAGGGCTGCTTTGGAAGGGATTCACCGTCACATGTACGGTGTTGGAGGGTCTCAAGATGAGAGGTCTGGTTATGGAAACATGATGATCAACTATGATTTCTTGGGACAAGATATCGTTAACCCGCAAAGGGGTTCTGGTTGGTTTATTGGTGTACACCAATGGCTTGAGCATAGAAATAACAGTAGCTCATTAGTAGAGCATACTTATGATTACTTCTATGCCATGATTGCAAACGCTAACAATATTATCAATTCAATTGATGCTGTTGACGGAGATGCTGATGAGAAGAATAATATTAAAGGTCAGGCTTATTTCTATAGAGCATTTGCCCACTTTAACATGGTTCAACTTTATGGTAGCAGATACAAAGCAGGTCAAGCAAACGACCAGTTAGGTATTGTGATCAACCTTGATGATTTGAGCAACCTTGGAGAAGCTAAAGCGCGTTCAACAGTTGATCAAGTATACGCTCAAATAGGAGCTGACCTTACCGCTGCTTTACAAAGCTTGAACGCTTCATCTGTATCATTTTCAGACAAATCACAAATTAGTGTAAATGCTGTAAATGGTCTTTTAGCAAGAGTTGCTTTAACCAAAGGTGAATGGGCAAACGCCATTACTTTTGCGCAAGCCGCAAGACAAGGCCATACCTTAACGTCTTCTGCTCAAATTCAGGAAGGTTTCAACAATTCTGGTGCAACAGGTTGGATTTGGTCTAGCCAAGTAATTCCTGATCAAGGAGTTTACTTTGCTTCTTTCTTTGCCTACATGTCTTACAACTACAGTTCTTCACACATTAGAAACGATCCTAAGTGTATCAATGCTGACCTGTATGACATGATTCCTGCAACTGATGTTAGAAAAGGTTTCTGGAAAGTTACTCCTGCAGATATAGCAGCTATTGATATCCCAAGCAACTTCGCAAAGTATCCATACATGAATACTAAATTTGAAGCACTACCTAGTGGAACTATTGGTGATGGTGATGTTGTATTAATGCGAACTGCAGAGATGATTTTGATTGAAGCTGAAGCGAATGCTCGTCTTGGAGGAGCCAATGAAGTAGCGGCTAGAACTGCTTTATTCTCTCTAGTATCTCAACGTGATCCAAATGCTGTAATCAGTGTTAACACTGGACAAGCTTTATTGGATGAAATCTTGGTGCAAAGAAGAATTGAGCTTTGGGGTGAAGGATTTGGTTTCTTAGATCTTAAGAGATTAGATTTGCCGCTTCAGAGATCTACAAGAGGTAGTTTCAGCCTTACTCAGGCCAGAATTACAGATATGCCTGCTGGTGATCTTCAGTGGCAATTTTTCTTCCCAATTAGCGCGATTAACATCAACCCTAATTTGGTTCAGAACGATTAATAAAACGAAGGAGATTTAACATCTTCATCTTAATAAATTACAGAAGCCCAATTGATACAATTGGGCTTCTTCTTTTTTATACCCACAAACTATGATCGAAACCCAAATCAATCTTGAATTATCCCCTACATTTCGCCACCTTTGCGCTTCAAAAAATTACGAACTATGACTTCAGATCAGCTGAAAGATTTAAAAGCCAGAGTAGCGGCTTTGAGGGGGTATCTTTGACTACGATGTCAAAAAAAGTGAAGTAGAAGAAGAAGAACTGGTGACGGCCCAACCAGAATTCTGGAATGACCCAAAAGAGGCCGAAAAAGCATTAAAACAAATTCGTTTAAAGAAAGTCTGGACCACCAGCTTTGAAAACGTTTTAACAGCTTTAGAAGATGTGGACACCCTAAACGAGTTTCTCGAGATGGGCGAAGTATCGGAAGAAGAGGTGCAAAAAGAGTACAAAAAAGCACTTACAATTTTAGAAGAAATTGAATTCAAGAAGATGCTCAGTGGTGAAGAAGACCAACTGAGTGCCATGATTGAAATCAACCCTGGTGCAGGTGGTACAGAAAGTAACGACTGGGCTGAAATATTGATGCGTATGTACATCATGTGGGGAGAAAGCAAAGGCTATAAAGTCAAACAAATACATTATCAGCCTGGTGATGTGGCAGGATGTAAATCTTGCACCCTCGAGTTCGAAGGTGAATTCGCCTTTGGTTTATTGAAAGCAGAATCTGGAGTACACCGTTTGGTGCGTATTTCACCTTTCGATTCTGGTGGAAGAAGACACACTTCGTTTGCCTCTATTTTTGCCTACCCAGTAGTTGATGATACTATTGAAATTGAAATTAATCCTGCCGATATCAGCTGGGATACTTTCCGTTCAGGAGGTGCTGGTGGACAAAACGTAAACAAGGTAGAGACTGGTGTACGTGTAAAACATGCACCTACTGGTATTACGATTGAAAATACAGAGAGTAGATCACAACTTGGCAACAAGGAAAAGGCGCTTTCAATGTTGAAATCAAGGCTATACCAAATTGAGCTGGACAAGCGTAATGCAGCCCGAGACATTGTGGAAGGTGAAAAAATGAGGGTGGATTTTGGCTCTCAAATTCGAAACTATGTGTTGCACCCCTATAAATTAATTAAAGATGCCCGAACAGGTTATGAACGAACTGATGTGCAAAACGTGTTAGACGGTGACTTAGACGGTTACATAAAAGCTTATTTAATGCAGCAATAAATTAAATGGAGCCTCGGCTCCATTTTTTATTTACCACTATGCTCAAAAGAAAGACAGGAAAGCCCAGCATTTATACCTTACAGTTCTTCTTACTTTGCCTCAGTTCATTTCTGTTCTTCGGTAGTTTTAATATGATCGTGCCCGATTTGTACGATTACATTACCTCTTTAGGAGGTGGGGAATACAAAGGGCTCATCATTTCATTATTCACGGTCACCGCGGGGCTATCTAGACCCTTTAGCGGAAAGCTATCTGATACTATAGGCCGAATACCCGTAATGATCTTTGGGGCCAGCGTTTGCTTTATAATGGGCTTTTTGTATCCAATGGTTGGTACCGTTTGGGCGCTTTTACTCCTCAGGTTTCTTCATGGCTTTTCCACTGGCTTTAAACCAACAGGTACCTCTGCATATATAGCCGATATAGTGCCTTCCACTAGACGAGGAGAAGCCATGGGGCTCTCTGGCTTTTTCGGAAGTTTAGGCATGGCAGCTGGGCCTTCCATTGGCCCAAAGATCACCGAAGCCTACGGTTTGGACATGACATTCTATAGTTCTTCCATAGCTGCAATACTGTCGGTGATCATTTTAGTGGGCATGAAAGAGACCTTACAAGAAAAGGTCAAATTCCATCCTAGATTGCTCAAAATCAAATGGGGTGAAATTATTGAGCCAAGGGTATTCAATCCCTCCCTCCTCTTTTTATTGACCGCATTTTCCTTTGGGGCGGTACTTACTTTAGTCCCAGACCTCACCATGCAACTTGGGTATGACCAAGGTCAAAAAGGGATTTTCTTTTCAGTATTCGTGATTTCTTCTTTGGTCATTCGGCTTTTGGCAGGAAAGGCTTCAGATAAATACGGAAGAGTAATCGTTTTAAAAATAGCAGCACTAGCCATAGTCGTCTCCGATGTGCTTATTGCCTATACGCATACCCAAACTATGCTGATGATCAGTGCCATAATGTTTGGAGTTGCGGTAGGGATGAACACGCCAACTATTTACGCATGGACGATTGATTTAAGTTTAGACCATTTGCGCGGCAAAGGCTTGGCCACCATGTACATTGCCCTTGAAATTGGTATTGGTTCAGGAGCACTCATTGCTGGTTTTATTTACGCTAACAAAATTGAAAACCTACGCGAAGCCTTTTTGCTTTGTGCTGTGCTCTCCTTTATTGGTTTCTTATTTCTTACTTTTGGTTTAAATTGGTCAAAACGGTTTGTGAAGAGTACAGTTTAGCTGAAAACACATGAAAACACCAAAGACACTGCTCCCATTTTTTGCATTTGCCTTTATCCATCTGTTGGCCAAGCTTATGGATTTTCCGACCATGGCAGATTTCACCAAGCCACTCTTAATGTTGGGTTTGATGATCTACTTCAATAGTGAAGTGCCAAAAACAGTGCTCAGCAAATTTGTGAATGCGGCCCTATTTCTCTCTTTGCTAGGCGATGTTTTCTTGATCTTCTCCGATGCCCAACCCATCTTCTTTCTACTAGGTTTGGCTTCTTTTTTACTCGCACACCTTGTCTATATATTCATCAACCTCAACTTGGTAGATACGGAAGACCGAAAACTAAAATTCAATTGGCACGACTTACTCTTTGGGGTTTACGGCCTCGTTATATTTCAACAAATCAAACCAGGTTTGAGAGATATGATGATACCTGCCTTACTTTATACCATTGTGATTTGTATTATGGGCATTACCGCCAGCAAGCGCTGGGGAAAAACAGACAAAGCCAGTTTTTGGTGGATCATGATTGGCGCTCTTTTCTTCATTATCAGCGATAGCATTTTGGCCATCAACCAATTTGGAACCCCTTTTCCGCAAGCTGGCTTCCTTATTATGCTTACTTACATTATAGCCCAATTTATGATTGTAAGGGGAATTGTGGAGTTTATTAAAAGTCTTAAGGCGAGCGAGTAGTACTACTTTAAATCGAACTGATAAACCTTCTTTACTCCTAAGCTATCGTCTTCGGCTAAGCCATAAATGGAGTTATTCTTATCAAGGTCAAAACTCCGCAGATACTTATCAAGTTCATAAGCATTGATCAGTTCAACATCTCAATTGACACTAAATAAGTATGATTTATTAAGCCCAGAATTAAGGTGCCCTTCCTCAGTTAAATACTCCTTTTGACGAAGCCCAATGTACAATCCGCAAATGTCATTATGGTTTAATTAAAATTCCATAAAAACTTTTTTAGAATTATTAGGAGCCCTCGAGAGGTTCTTTAAAATTAGGATCCAGTAGATGATTTCAAGAATCCAATCTTACAGAGAGGCATCAAATCTTAAGAACAAATTGACCAAACAAACAACCTTCATGTTATGATTATTCACTAAAGTCATGAAATTGATAAATGTGAGATCTAATTAGTTGCTTTCTTTACTAAATTCAATTGATAGAACCTCAAATCATCGTCCGAATTATAATTCCTGTTTAGGAAAAAAAGCCCATTTGGGGTAACAAAGCACAACCTATGATCCAAATGAGATTTAATGGAAAACTCATTATATGCTATCAGATCTAAATTTGAGTTGAACGTTGTAACTGACATAGTCCTAGACTTAGCCACTTTAGCCAAATCCATTATAGTTTCAACTTCCTGACTACTCTTATAATAAATACCAATGCGGTAAAATAAACCTCTCCATTTATCGTAAACCATCTGTGGATAATATCCATTATTCTCTCTTCGTATTAAATTAACTTGAGCATCTTCAACTCTTCCTGATTGCGATTCCTTTATATGTGGAGACCCTAATTTCTTTTTAGCAATTTCCTTACCATCAAAACCATAAACATATATATAAGAAGACTTCGAAAAATTAAAATAAATACTATCTCCAACTACCAAAGAACTTCTATCAACATCGTTACTGGACCATACCTTTCCATGAAACTCCTCAGGATAGTTGATAATACCACTTAAAGTATCAAAATCATATACACCATATATTGAAGCTTCTAAAAAAGTTGAAACTTCTTCCAGAGGACGATATTCAGCAATATCAAACCCAATGATTGAGTCATTCCAAAAAATATTTGACTGGTTATTATTTCTTCTTATCCGTTCCAACCTTAAATAAGAGTAATCATAACTTTCCAAAGTCTCGCCTGAGATATTCATTTTTAATATTTTTGACACTACCCCAGGGAAATAATAAAACGAGCTATCGTTAATGAAAGTGAATGCTCCAGCCCCATATACCTGGTTCGGTCCTTGAGGAAAAAGAGTCGTTTTATTCCATTCTCCTGAAAAGAAAAACCTATAAATAAATAACGAGTCTAATCCGCCTTCTACTAAATATGAAAAACTAACATCATCATGAGACCAAAAATAAGAATCATCACTCAAGGGGTGGTAGACATCTCTAGGAAGCTTAAGGTCAAGAGAATCAGAAATAACTAAGTCAAAAGTCAATTCACTAATTTCATCGTTCTTACTTGCGCAGCAAACACACAACAGTGTGGCTACTCCAATTAAAAAAAATCTGTAAAGCATATGGTTAAGGGCTTAAAACAAGTGGACAAACTCCTTTTATCCACTTGCATTCTTGTTTATAGATTATTCAGGAAACACAATACACTCCCTAAATGACGCGTCTGGTGTTGTACAATCTGTACCAGGGTCATCGGTACACTTCGTTACTAAACAAAGATTAGTACCATCGTAGGTTGTCCCTTTGGTTTCCTTATAGTCAAATCCCGATGAATAGGCATTGACGCTCAAAACAGATATAAATAGAGCAAGAATACTCAATAATACTTTAACAGTTTTATTCATTGTTATCTTTTTCATAATTATTAAATTTAATAAATACTATTCTGGATCTAATTCAATACACTGCTGGGTGGCTGAACCTGGTGTTGTACAATCGGTACCTGGATCATCAGTACAGTTCCTTATCCAACAGAAAATAGGGTTTCCGTTGGGGCCATCGTTGAGTGAACTGTCGTAACTCCGCTTGTAATCAAACCCAACTCGGTATGAAAACAAATCATGCGAAGAAATTAAGACTAGGCACAACATTAAAAAAGCCACTCCCGAGACAATAATTTTACGATTCTTCATATTTACTTTTTTTTAAATAAGTCCTACTCTATTCAGGGTTTTCGGCATCTCCCTTTGCCAATAAAAAGAGAGTAAATGAGTGGCATGCACACTCACTTACAAATTTTAAGTATACCTACTCTATTTCTAGGTTTTCGGCACCCCCTATTTTATTAACTAAACATAGTTACATAATAAAAAGAATTATCGCAAATATTCAAAAAATTAAATTATACTTATGATTATATTTTAACCATCTAAAACCCTATAAAACCCTATAAAACCCTATAAAACCCTATAAAACCAAATAATTGACTTGAAATATTTTTTTTCAAATTTTTCTAATACTTGTATAGATAAAAATTACACGTTATCAAATAACGGTATAAAACCGATACTTAAGACTGGAGCAATTTGTAGCACCAATTATTGATGGAAAGGACAAAAATGTTTTAAACCAACAAGGCCCTAGGCGGCAAAAGAAAGCGCCTTTCTTTTCGCCAAAACCTTAAAGCGGATAAAGAGGGTGATGGCGGCAATACTTAAGCCGGTTAGCAGGCCGTACCAAACACCTTCAGGACCAAAACCTAACGTGAAACCAAACAAATAACTAACAGGAATACCGAGTACCCAATAGGCCACAAAAGTGATTACGGTGGGCACTCGAACATCTGACATTCCTCTGAGCGAGCCTAATCCCACTACTTGCACACCATCTGACAGCTGGAAGAAGCCGGCAACTATAATCAGCGAGCCAGCAATTCTTATTACTTCTGGATCATCGATATAGAGTGTTGGGAAAAAATTATGGAAGACAATATAGACCACAGAACAACAGGCCATAAAAATAAGCGCCATCATGAAACTGGTATTACCCGCACGATTAAGATTGAAAGCATCTCTTCTCCCCACTTGGTTACCAATACGCACGGTAGAAGCCGCTGCAATACCTGTGGCCATCATATAACTGAGTGAAACCAAACTCAAAGCAATTTGGTGTGCTGCCAAAGGGACTACCCCAAGCCTTCCCATCAACAACGCTGCTCCTGCAAAAGCACTTACCTCGAATACAAACTGGGTTCCGCTCGGCACTCCAATTTTGAGCATGGGTTTAAAGTAAGCAGCAGTAATATTAAAGATTTTAAAAGCAGTGCTGTAATACTGTGTTCTTTTACTCCTTCCTACATACAGCATCATGCCTACGGCCATAAACACCCTAGAAATTAGTGTTCCCCAACCCGCTCCAATTAGGCCTAATTCAGGAAACCCGAACTTTCCATAAATTAAAATGTAATTGAATAACACATTGATCAGGTTAGCACCAATGGTAATAAACATGGTTGGTTTGGTGATAGAAAGTCCCTCGGCAAATTGTCGGAAATTCTGAAAAAGCATCATCGGAATCATCGAAAAAAGGATGACATAGAAGTATGGTTTCCCCAACCTTATTACTTCTTCGGGTTGAGAGAAATTATCGAAACCAAAAGACAAAAGGTAGCCTAGTAACACCAACACTAAACTAGTACCTAAACACAAAACAATTCCATGGCGGAGCAGTCGGGTGATTTTATTGCGGTCGCCCTCACCATCGGCCTGAGCAACTAATGGCGTAATACCATAGGACATTCCAATTCCAAACATTAGGAATACCATCATCACATTATTGGCGAAAGAGGATGCCGCCAAAGCTTCTGTGCCAATTTGGCCCACCATGATGCTGTCCACTATACCCACAGTCACGTGGCCAACTTGGCTCAACATTACAGGGTAAGCAAGATTTATTGTTTTCCCGAAGTGCTGTTTGTACGATAGTTTCTCCAACATTAGATTCCTTTTATTCTGGCGAACTTCATGATTGCCGCCACGCTTAAACTATCCGTAATACGCCCATCGAGTACCATTTCCAAAACTTCTGTAAAGGGTAATTTATTAATTGAAATGTCTTCGGTATCATCAAAGTTAGTTTGGCCCTCTGTAAGGCCTGTTGCCAAATAAGCATAACCCACTTCGTCTGTTACTGAGTTTGAAGTGTGAATTTTACACAAAAAATCAAGCTGTTGGCAATCTAAACCCGTTTCTTCTTTTAACTCACGCTTGGCACCTTCTTCTAAAACTTCGCTTTCAGGTACAGCACCCATCGGGATTTCCCAGCTGTATTCATTCAAAGTGTATCGATACTGTCCAACGAGCCAGGTATTCATTTCATCGTCTATTGGAAGAATACCCACAGCTCGCCCCTTAAAGGACACCTTGCCATAAATCC
The DNA here is from genome assembly GCF_001592935.1 of Roseivirga echinicomitans. GTDB lineage: Bacteria > Bacteroidota > Bacteroidia > Cytophagales > Cyclobacteriaceae > Roseivirga > Roseivirga echinicomitans. The sequence continues at coordinate 10,000 of NZ_LRDB01000015.1, read as the reverse complement.
CTTTTCCACCTGAAGGATTGATCACATTAAACTCATCTACCCTAATCCATGGATTTTCATAGATCAGCTTTCCATCTAAAGTCCTCCAAGGGTTTTTATGCGATTCCATGCCGCAAAATTAGACATATGTTTCAGCATCCAAATCAAAGTTTTAAGTTTGGGCATGTTATTATCAAATTTTGGTTCTGGAAAAGTTGAAGCAGGTTGCGATGAAGCTGGCCGTGGCCCCCTAGCGGGGCCAGTAGTGGCCTCAGCCGTTATTCTGCCAGCTGATTATCAGAATGGATTACTAAATGATTCTAAGCAACTGAAAAGGGCACACAGAGAGCTACTTGAAATTGAAATCAAAGCTAAAGCCTTGGCTTGGGCCGTTTGTGAAGTAAGCCCTGAAGAAATTGATGAAATCAATATTCTAAACGCCTCATTTTTGGCCATGCACCGCGCCATCGACCAACTCAAGATAAAACCAGAACTCCTACTTATTGATGGGAATCGCTTCAAAGTTTACCAGAGCATTCCGCATGAATGTATTATCAAGGGCGATGGAAAGTATTTATCCATTGCTGCGGCCTCCATTCTGGCCAAAGTAGAAAGAGACAGAATTATGAGCAATGCGGCTCTACTGTTCCCTGGTTATGGTTGGGAAAGCAATGCGGGTTACCCAACCAAAAAGCACCGCCAAGCCATTCGAGATTTAGGGATTACATCCTTGCATCGAAAATCATTTAGATTATTGCCTGAGCAGATCGAGTTGTTTTGATTCTGCTGTCAGTAGCAAACGAATTGTGATTCGTGAAAATTCCGAAGCCTCGGAACCTGGGATAACTTAGTAGCTGGCGCACACAGCACGTTTCTGTTTCATCCACCAATCTCAAAGTTTAGTCATGCTGTAAGCATCCTTTTCAGTAACACAGGAAAGAGAGTTACAGATATCAGATAGTCTGTGTTTCGTGAAAAGATCCCTACGGGATGACAGTATTTTTAACTCAGGCTGGCGTAAGCATCCTTTTCAATAACACAAGAAATCATCGCTAACCTAGAATGACTTAACGGTAGTTTGTAAACAAAAAAGACGACCCATGGCAGCAGGTCGTCTTTTGTAATGAATGTTGGGTTACAATCAATCTACATTGTCATGTAGAAATTTATTATTGCCCATAATTTCATCGTCATCATTAAGGTTATAACGCGATACATTGCTTTCAGATGAAGGTGGTGCATCATTTAACCTCACTTGTCTACGCTGATAAGCAGGAACTTCAAGTTTCTCTTTTATATCATCATTCTTGATCTGATAATTTCCAGAGCTACGTAATTTCTCTTCTCTTAGTCTCGCTTGCTGCTGAAGTTTGTTGCGTTTCATTTCCAAGAAATCCTTGTAACGCTGCTCTTCGTGATCTAGCTCAACACGTTCATTACGTAAACGAACTTCAGGATCCTCATTGGCTTCTGGACCAACTTCTTCGATGTCATATTTCTGAGCTAACCTAGACAAGAAAGTATAACCCGAAGTGATATTATCATCATCGCTGTCGTCTTTACTCTCCACTTCATCAATTTCTTGACGCGGTTCTGGCTTTTCAAAACCTGCACTAAATAATGAAGATTGTGTTGGTTTCTCAATGAAAGAAGGTTTTTCAACATTGCGTTCGATTGGCTGATTACTCTCTAAATCGATGACCGTTTTCTTAGTTGTATTTGGTCTCGCTTCCACCACTGGAGTTTCAAACCCTGTAGCAATTACAGTTACGCTAATGCTCTGACCGTGCTCTACATCAATACCGTGACCGAAAATCACCTCTGCATCGTCACCCGCCTTATCTTGGATGTACTCAGTGATTTCAGTAAGCTCGTCCATTTGAAGTTCAGCTTCTTCGCCAGAAATAATAGAAAGCAATATTTTCTTAGCCCCTAAAATATCTTGACTGTTGAGCAACGGAGAAGAAATTGCCATTTCGGCTGCCCTTAGCGCTCTTCCTTCGCCTTCGGCAGAAGCAGAACCCATAACTGCAGCACCTGCTCCTTTCATTACGGTTTGAACGTCCATGAAATCGACATTTACATAGCCAGGAACAGTAATGATTTCAGCAATACCTTTCGCGGCTGTGGTTAAAATATTATCAGCTTCGGCAAATGCCTTACTGATCGGTAGGTTACCGTGGATTTCTCTCAGCTTATCGTTGAGAATGACCAAAACAGTGTCACAATTTTCTTTTAATGCAGCAATACCTTCGTTGGCTGCGTTCATTTTCTTTCTTCCTTCAAAGCCAAAAGGAGCCGTAACAATCCCTACCGTAAGTAGATCCATGTCGCGTGCTATTTTAGCAATGATTGGAGCAGCTCCTGTTCCGGTACCTCCACCCATTCCTGCTGTAATGAATACCATTTTGGTATCTTCACCCAGCATTTGACGGATGTCTTCTTTGCTTTCTAAAGCTGCATTTTTACCCACCTCTGGGCTAGCGCCTGCACCAAGACCTTCGGTGAGACCAATGCCTATTTGCAATCTATTGGGAATAGGACTGCTTTTCAATGCCTGCGCATCGGTGTTACATACAATAAATTCCACATCTTTAATCCCTTGATTATACATGTGGTTTACTGCGTTGCTTCCTCCGCCACCAACTCCGATCACCTTGATGATCGATTTGTGATGCTTTGGAAGTTCGAACATATAAGATTCTGCCATGATTATTATGTTTAAGTCCGAAGCCTGAAGTCCGAAGACCGAAGACAAAAGCGGACGCTTGTTATTTTATCTTATTTTTAAAATCTGTCTAGTACTCTCCGCCTTTATCCTGAAAATCATCCATCAACAAACCCTTTGTTTTATCGATAAGGCCTTTGAAGAAGTCTGAGCTTTTCTTTGCGCTCTTCATTGTCTTCTTTCCTGAGGCCACCTGATTTTCCATATAGCGGTTTTCTCTTTCGTCAATCGCTCTGAAGCCCGAAAGCACTAAACCAACAGTAGTTGCATACATTGGGCTTTTGATCGCCTCAACTTTGCTCTTGCCAAGGTGTTCGTTCGGGTAACCAATTCTGGCATCCATACCAGTCATGTACTCGAACAACTGTTTTACATAACCCAGTTGCGAACCACCACCCGTAATCACAATTCCACCAGCCAACTTGCTAGCATAACCTGAAGTGATAATTTCTGCATGTACCAACTCAATAATCTCTTCCATTCTGGCCTCAATAATATTGGCGAGGTTACGGATCGAAATTTCTTTTGGTGGTCTATTTCTTAAGCCAGGAATCGAAACGATTTCATTTGGATTGGCCTCTTCTGCAATGGCTTTTCCGAATTTCGTTTTCAATAGCTCAGCTTGATTCTGCATTACTTTACAGCCTTCCTTAATGTCGGAGGTGATGATATTACCACCAAAAGGAATGACTGCCGTGTGTCGGATAATATTATCGTGAAAGATCGCGATGTCGGTAGTACCACCACCAATATCTACGAGGCAAACGCCAGCCTCTTTTTCTTCGTCACTCAACACTGACATGCTAGATGCCAATGGCTCTAAAATCAAATTTTCGATTTCCAAACCAGCTCTTCGCACACATTTATTGATATTTCTAATGGCATTAGTTTGGGCAGTGATCACATGGAAATCTGCTTCAAGCTTAACACCCGACATACCAACTGGATCTTTAATTCCTTCTTCGTAATCCACAATGTAATCTTGCGGCATTACGTGAATAATTTCACAGCCTGGAGGCATTACTATTTTATGGATATCGTTTGCTAAGCGTGTTAAATCAGACACTGTAATTTCATCTTCAACTACATCGCGGGTGATACTGCCGTGGTGCACCGAACTCTTAATGTGTTGGCCTGCAATGCCCACATTTACTACATTGATTTCGATACCCGATTGCTCACTTGCTTCGGCAATTGCCTTTTCAATCGCAATAACGGTTTTATCAATATTGGTCACTATACCACGGATTACTCCATCAGAAACGGCTTTACCCATTCCCAATACTTCGAGTTTTCCATACTCATTCTTCGTCCCCACAATCACACAGATTTTCGTGGTTCCAATGTCTAGTCCGACAACTATTTTATCTTCTTGCATAGCGTTGTTTGTATTTTATATTTCAGAGCTTCTATGTTTGTAAACCTGTCACTTCTACATTCATTTTCGCTTTAAATTCCTTTGTTTTGATCACTCACAAATGAGTTGATCTTTGTATTCTACATTTACTCTACTGTATGTATTCCAACCTTTTGTTGGCATAATTTCTTTAAAGAAAATCTCTAACCTTTTGAACTTCGACTTAAAATTTTCTGCATACCCAAATTCAAGTTTCTGATCTCCCACCTGAGGAATCATCACTACTTTTCCATTTTTGCTCACTATCAACTGAGCGATCTGCATGCTCCAAAACTTATCCTTGTTAATGTATTCAATCAAATCATAAAGTTTGTGGTCATACTCGTTTCCTTCAATACTTTTTCTAGAAGTCAACTCATCCATATATTTACCTGAAAGCACGATAACCCTTGCGGTATATTTGTTAGAAACTGGCAGGATATCACCTTCCTCACCCAAATACGCTTGCTTTCCGTTATCGGCAACAATCCTTGCCATTGGTTTATTCTGAATGGCCTTCACCACCAAATGGCCATTTAAGTCTCTAAACACTTGTGCATCCTTCACGAAACTGTGCGACTCTACTCTTCGCTCTATTTCCTTCAAACTCACCCTTCCGTAAGCATCACCCAAAACGGTATCCCCTTTGTTCTCAAAGATGAGCGACATTACATCCTCTTCATCGATAAAGAAGTTTTCATAGGTATTTTCTATGTCCACTTCAATGTCGTTAATTCTATAGCCCAGTTCCCTTTTGTCGATAAAACTGATCATGGATAATAGAAGGACACATGCCCCTGTAATTCCTACGACCCTCCAAATTGTTTCTTTTGCTCTCATGACAATTCAGCTTTTATAGGTTCTACAAATTTATCAATATCGCCTGCACCAATGGTTAAAAGCACCTCTGGTTGCCAAGCTTTAATTTGTTCAAGCAATGCTTCTTTAGTGCAAACTATTTTTCTTTCAGCATTCACTTTTTCCAGCAACATTTCTGAAGTAATTCCTTCAATCGGCTGCTCTCTGGCAGGATAGATGTCCAACAATATCACTTCATCCGCCAAGCTCAAGCTCTGCGAAAATTCTGGTGCGAAATCCCTAGTGCGACTGAACAGATGCGGTTGAAAAACAGCCGAAATTCTTTTACTCGGATAAAGTGCTCGAACCGACTTCAATAATGATTCGATCTCCACCGGATGATGTGCGTAGTCATCTATATAGACCAAACCAGCGGACTTTATAATGTACTCAAAGCGCCTTTTCACCCCTTTATAAGTACTTATACCTTCACGGATAGAATCATCATCAGCACCAAAATATTTGGTTACAGAAATAGCTGCCAAGGCATTTTCTACATTATGAAAACCTGGTACATTCAATCGAATACCCGAAATCGTCTTCTTGCTTGTTTTATAATCGAAAACGAAAGCCGCCTCCTCAATTCTTAGGTTCTCAGCCGTAATGTCAGCCGACTCCAAGGCATAACTTGAATGATGAATTCGGTTTGTATCGACTAAAATCTGACTTCCCACTCCTTGCTTCGCGAAGAGTTTACCTTTCTTTTCTATTTTACTTACAAACAGTGCAAACGACTCTTTCAAAGCGTCCTTATCACCATAAATATCTAAATGGTCTGCATCGATAGAAGTCACCACAGCCGCATCTGGACGAAGGGTTAAGAACGAACGATCAAACTCATCTGCTTCAATCACAGCGATAGAGTTCGTTTCCTCATTCATCACCATGTTTGTACCATAATTGGTCGCAATTCCTCCCAAGAAACCAGTACAATCAATCCCTGCCGTTTTCATCAAGTGGACGATCATTGAACTGGTAGTAGTTTTACCATGCGTTCCAGCCACTGCCACACTAATCATACTTTCGGTAATCAAACCCAACACTTGGGAGCGTTTCATAATGGTGAAACCTTCTACCATCAGCCAAGCCCATTCCTTATGACCTTTCGGGATTGCTGGAGTATAAATCACCAAAGCATCCGCTTTGGAAGCTTTTACTTCGCTGCTGATCTGCGCTGGATCATCTTCAAAATGAACTGCAATTCCTTCATTTTCCAACTGACGTGTTAAAGGCGTTGGCGTTTTATCGTAACCCGACACAGCTTTGCCGTTGTGCTTAAACCACCTGGCCAAAGCACTCATCCCGATCCCTCCGATCCCAAGAAAATATACGTTATGTACGTCTCTCAGCTTCACGCTATCAATTTTAAAATCTCGTCAACTATTTCATTTGCCGCATTGGGTTTGGCCAATGCCTTTATTTTTTCACTCAGCCTTTCTTGCTTTTCCTGGTTGTGGATCAACGCAATGGCTTCGTCTATCAATCTATCTCTAGCTTCTACATCTTTCACCAAAATGGCGGCATCATTGTCTACCAAAGCTTTTGCATTTTTCGTTTGATGATCTTCTGCTACATTAGGTGAAGGCACAAAAATTGTCGGTTTGGCGGCTATACTGAGTTCCGAAACGGATAATGCACCCGCTCGAGAAATCACCACGTCTGCTGCTGCATATGCCAAATCCATTTCCTTCAAAAACTCAAAAAGAAGAATACCTTTTGCATCTCCAGAAGCTTCAAGTTTCTGTTTCATTTCAGCATGGTAAAACTTGCCACACTGCCAAATCACTTGAACACCTTCTGCCTTCAATTTCTCTAAGCCTAGAACCATACTGTCATTCAGCGTTCTGGCTCCAAGGCTTCCTCCTAGAATCATCAATACTGGTGCATCACTCAGATCAAAATGCTTCAGAGCAGCTTCTTTCTTTCCTGCTAAATCGACTATGTCTTTTCGAACAGGATTTCCTGTAAAAGCGATTTTGTTGGCCGGGAAGAATTGTTCCATGCCAGGATACGCTACGCAAATCTTTTGCACCTTCTTTGCCAATAATTTATTGGTAAGACCTGCATATGAATTCTGCTCCTGAATCACTGCTGGAATTCCTTTTCGCGAAGCCACTCTTAATAAAGGGCCGCTAGCATAACCACCAACACCTACCACCGCATGTGGCCTAAATCTTCTAATAATGCCCGCACTTTTGCTGAGACTGTTCACCAGCTTTACTGGGAAAAGAAGGTTGTCGAAAGTGAGTCTGCGCTGCAAACCACTGATCCAAAGACCGATGATTTTATAACCCGCTTCAGGCACTTTCTGCATTTCCATTTTCCCTTCGGCACCCACAAAAAGAATCTCAGCATCATCGAAACGCGCTTTAAAAGCATTGGCAATTGCAATGGCTGGGTAAATATGCCCACCTGTGCCGCCTCCGCTGATAATAATTCGATATGGTTGTTTCTTTTCTATGAGTTTTATGCTTTTACTGTATTTCTCAAATCACCAGTTATTGGTGAAAAAACTTCTTGCTCTCCTCGGCTAACACTCAAGATAATTCCCAAGGCGAGTCCAGTGAATAGTAGTGAGGTTCCCCCCATACTAATTAAAGGCAATGTTTGACCTGTTACAGGCCCTAAGCCAACCACAACACCAATATTTACCAAGGCCTGAATTACGATGGCAAAACTGAGTCCTGCCGAAAGCAGCCCTCCAAATGCCCTGTCACTATTAGCCATTACTCGCATTCCTCGATAGAGCAGCACTAAATAGAGGAACAAAACGAACACTCCTCCAATCATTCCATATTCTTCGATAATGATGGCATACACAAAATCTGAATAAGGGTAAGGAAGGAAATTTCTTTGATCACTTTTACCTGGCCCTTTCCCAATTACTCCGCCTGTGGCAATAGCGATATAGGATTGTTGTGCCTGATAAGGAACTTCTTCTTGGCTTATAAAGTCGGTCACCCTACTAATTGCTGTTCCACCACGCTGACCAAAACTCATGGCGAGCACACCGACAAAAGCACCAACAACCATTAGCATAGCCAAATATTTTGTCGGCACACGACCGATAAATAAAAGCAGCATACAAGTAAGGAACAGCAGAATTGCTGTCGAAATATTGGTCATCGCTATGAGGCCACAAATGGCGCCACACCAAGCCAACATTGGGATCAATGATTCTTTGATATTGGCAATGTTCTGCTGCCTTTTTGCCAGCATACTGGCCAAACCTGCGATCAAGGCCATTTTAGCTAAATCGGAAGGCTGGAATTGCAAACCAATAAATGGTAATTCAATCCAACGTGATGCTTCATTGACGGTAGAGCCATACAACCAAGTGTACAGTAAAAGTGGCACAGATATGAACAGTGCGTATCGGGTGATTTTAGAATAATAGCGATAGTCTATTTTATGGGCAATCCACATCACTAACATGGCCAAGCCTACCATAACAGTATGGCGAATGAGGTAATATTCTGTATTGCCTCCCATTTGCTTGTAAGCCAAAGAACCTGTGGCGCTGTACACTACCAAAATACTAATCAGCGAGAGGCATAGCACCACCGCCCAGATGACGGGATCGCCCTGAAGGTTTTTATCGGCCCATGCTTTTAGCTTAATCATTATTCTAATTTTAAATCTTTCGTTACGCTAATTCCATTACAATTTCTCTGAACTGATTTCCTCGATCTTCATAGTTCTTGAACAAATCGAAACTTGCACAAGCCGGAGATAACAAAACGGTATCGCCCGGTGCGGCCAAATCCTTAGCCATTCTAATCGCTTTAATCAAATCATCTGTCGCCTGAATGCTGGGCACCAAATTTTCGAATGCCGTAAAGAGTTTCGAATTATCTTTCCCTAAGCAAATCAAGCCTTTTACTTTATTCTGTACCAAAGCCTGAATCAGGCTGTAATCATTTCCTTTATCTACACCACCTGCAATCCAAACAATAGGAGCATCAACCGCGTCCAAAGCATAGTAGACAGAATCCACATTTGTCGCTTTTGAATCATTGATATATTTCGTTCCGTCAATTTCCCTTACAGGCTCTAGTCGGTGTGGAGCATTTTTGAAGTTTTTAAAGCCTCTCAAAATGGCTTCATCGCTCACACCTGCCAAGCTAGCAGCATAACCTGCGGCTTTTGCATTCAACATATTATGTTGCCCCTTTATTGAGATATCTGCTCTGGGGGCGGATATCTCAACGTTTATAGGGGTATAAAACAACCTATCATTTGTTATCTCAGAGGCGTCTCCTCCAAGCGAATAAGGATGAAATTTCAAGCCATCATTGGCTTTAGAAATGTTCCTCCCAATTTGGCGGTCATCGCTCCAATAAATGGCATGACCACCCAGATGTAAAAGGTGAAAGATGCGCATCTTCGATGCGATATATTTTTCGAAGTCGTAATCGTATCTATCCAAATGATCTGGAGTGATATTCAATACTACAGCAATGTTCAATTTCAATTCGTAGCAATCGTCTAACTGAAAACTGCTCAATTCTAGCACGTACCAATCGTGCTGGTCTTCCACTACCTGACGTGCTAAACTTTTTCCTACATTTCCTCCAAGACCAACATTAAATCCTCCCTCTTTCAAAAGATGGTAGGTTAAAAGGGTGGTAGTGGTTTTACCGTTTGTTCCAGTAATACCAATGAGCTTTGCGGCCGTATGCCTAGCTGCGAATTCGATTTCTCCAATGACCAAATTTCCTTTGGCTCTAATTTTTTTGATTAAAGGAGCCGATTCTGAAATACCAGGGCTCTTGATCACTAAGTCACTTTCTAAAATTCGTTCTTCTGAATGTTTTCCGCTTTCGAACTCAATACCGTTGGCTTCTAATTCCTGAACATATTGAGTTTTAATCTGCCCCATATCAGACACGAACACATCATAGCCTTTCGCTTTTCCAAGCAATGCTGCTCCTGTTCCGCTTTCACCTGCGCCTAGTATGGTTAGTTTTCTTTTCAAGTTATCAGTTATCAGTTATCAGTTATCAGTTATCAGTTATCAGTTATCAGTTATCAGTCTG
>NZ_LRDB01000014.1 GCF_001592935.1 Roseivirga echinicomitans | reverse complement strand
AATGCAGGTAATATTGGAGCAAGTACTACTGATTCTGGAAACTTCACAATCGATACCAAAAGACCTACTGTTGCTATCACTATTGCAGATGCAGCTTTGAAGGTAGGGGAAACAACATTGGTAACCTTCACTTTCTCAGAAGTAGTGACCGGCTTTGCCAATGCTGATATTACCATTCCAAACGGGACGATGACCGCGGTAAGCTCAGCCGATGGAGGAACGACTTACACAGCTACCTTTACCCCAACCGCTGACTTGGAGGCTGCGACCAATGTGTTCACTGTAGCGAATACCGGAGTAACAGACAATGCAGGTAATATTGGAGCAGGTACTACTGATTCTGGAAACTTCACGATTGACACCAAGCGTCCAACGGTGGTTATTAGCACTATTGCTACAAGCCCAAACCCTGGAGCGTTTACAGCTACCTTTACCTTCTCTGATGCTGTTACAAATTTTGTGATCGGAGATATTACGGTGAGCAATGGTGCCGTTAGTAACTTTAATGCAGCCAGCGCCACAGTTTATACCGCTACTATCACGCCAGTAGGAGATGGTATAACTACAGTCGATGTAGCAGCGGGAAAAGCTACTGATGCATCGAGTAATAGTAACACAGCGGCAACTCAGTTAAGCATAACGAATGATGAGACCAAGCCAACAATCAATATTTCTATAATTGCTATTGATGATGTGGTAGATCTTTTAGAGCGATCAGCTGATCAAATTATTTCAGGCACGACAACAGGAATAGAGGATGGTCAAATAGCGACCATAGGCTTGAACAACAAAACATATACCACTACTGTAGTAAATAATGAATGGAGTCTGACGGTACCAAAGACAGATATAGCTGTTATTAATACCACAGAAACCGTTACAGCAGATGTTAGCGATTTGGCTAATAATGCAGCAATTCAAGCAACTAGAATAATTACAAGGCTTGATGCAAGTATTGTAACAGCAGTAGCTGTGCCTTTAAACAAGGTTTATAACATAGGAGATCGATTAGACTTAACCGTAACTTTTAATTTGGCCATTAGTACTACAGGCACGCCAAGCATTCCAATTACGATTGGGGCAAGTATGAAGACAGCGAATCTAAAAGCTGCTGTAAGCAATAGTAACACGGCAATATTCAGCTATACAATTACGGAGGGAGATTTAGACAATGATGGGATAGCATTAGGGACAAGTATTGACCTTAATGGAGGAACAATCCAAGATTCATTTGGCACAGATGCTTTGTTAAACCTAAACCAAGTGGCCTCAACCGCTGCGGTATTGGTTGATGGTGTATCACCAACAGCAACTTTGACTACCGCTGTAGGCCCATTGACGAACATCAAATTTGAGGTGAATATTAGCTTTGAGGAAATAGTCACAGGCTTTGCAATTAGTGATATTCAAGTGACCAATGGTACGGCTAGTAATTTGGTGGAAACAATTTCAGGAAAAGCATGGACGGTGGAAATTACTCCAGGAGCAGATGGTACAGTGACGGTGGGTCTTCCAGCCAATAATGTCACTGATGCCCCTGGGAATGCCAATAAAGCAAGTAGTGTTTTAACTACAGCATTTGATGCTACAGCGCCAACAGGAGTTTCCATTACAAGGAAAGATAGCAATCCAGTACTAGGTGCATTGGTCAGTTTTAGAGCAACCTTCTCAGAAGATGTGACGGGTGTAGACCTCACTGACTTTGAAGTGATATTGACTGGCACCGCTACAGGAACATTAAACACCGTTACACAGGTAGATGCCAAAACCTATGACATAAGCCTCAATGGAATTTCTGGAGAAGGCACCATTGGCCTGAACCTGAAGAATGATCAATCTATTGTAGATACCGCCAATAATCCATTGTCAGCAACATTTACAGGTGAGGTGTACATGACGAACTTACCACCAACAGACATCACCATTAGTTCATCCAGTATTACGGAGAATAATCAAGTAGCAGCAGTGATTGGAAGTTTCACTACAATAGATGCAGATCAATCTACTGGGCATATTTATAGCTTGGTTACGGGAACGGGCAGTACGGACAATGCACAGTTCATCATTGATGGCCCAAGCTTAAAAACAGCATCAGTCTTCGATTTCGAAACCAAAACAAGTTATAGCATCCGAGTTAAAACTGACGATGGTAGAGGAGGTGCTTTCGAAAAAGTGTTTACCATTACGATTACCAATGTGGAAGAGCCAGAACTTCGAATTACTTCAAATATTGATATTCCAGTAACCGATTTAGGCCTAACAAGCAAATTTGATATTACCATCCATAATGATGGAGAAGCAGCATTAGTCGTCAACAGTGTGTTGTTTCCAGAAGGCTTTATTGGAACCGTTACAGGGATCATAATAAATCCAAGTGAAAGCAGAACCATCGACTTCGGCTTTAAACCAATGGAAGTGAAAATCTATGCAGGAACAATCCAGTTTATCACCAATGCAGGCACCATTTCGGTAGATGTATCTGGTGAAGGGGCGATAATCACGGGAGTAGATGATGGTGAAATCAAACCAGAATCGATCAACGTATTCCCTAACCCGGCAAATAGAATAATCAATATTGACTTATCAGAACTAGGAGCAATAAAGCTTGATGTCGAAGTGGTAGATATATCGGGTACACCAATGTTTAGTAGGAAAGCATTTACAGAGAGAAATTTGCAATTGGATGTTTCTGAGTATAACAGCGGTATTTATGTTGTTCAGTTTAGCGATGGTAGGTCAGTTGTAAGGAAAAAGGTCATGATCAAAAAATGAGAGTTATGAAAATTAATAGAACCAAAACCCTGAGTGCCTTAGTATTAATCGTTATGATCATTATAGGATGTGGAACAGTAGACCCTAATGGGCTAATAAATCAAGAATTGGCTTTTGAGAAATTAGCTGGGGACTGGATCTATGGTGTCAATGGGCAAATCACTTTGGATGGTCAAGATGTGAGCTTGAATTATCCAGACTTTTCAATTTCATTCGCTGATGGTACCTATACTACAATCAATGGGGGTAATCTATTCAGAGCTACAGGCACCTGGACTTGGGTAAGTGAGGTTGCTGGGAGTATTAATTTAGACACAGGTGAGGAAGTGACTATTCTAGATTTGAGTGTGACTAGGTTTAAATTCAGTTTTACACATTCTGGCGGTGGAGTGGTAGCTGGAACTTCCGGGAACTATACGGTGAGCCTAGAGAAATAACAAGGAAATTAATTTATAAAAGACACTTTGTGTTGAGGGGAGGACTTGGAAACTTTTTGTTTTCAAGTCTTATAAAGAGCCTATGGGGATAGGCTCTTTTATTCTTCTTTCCCTTATATGTTCCTAATGGGACGATAGAAATCGATAAAAGTTTCATTGTGACACTATCGAACAAATGTGTACGGTTGTGAACGGAAATGAGTCTGTTTCCTTAAGTAAAACACAATATAAATAGCTGATAATCAATTGTATATATTATTTGGCATAAGCGTTGTCATAAGGAGGTAGGTCAGCTGCTTTGGTCGGCAGCAATGTTAAACTCAAAAACAACAAGGTCATGAACTCAATAAACAACACAATCGACAATTTAAGGAGAAGAATTCCTTTAATGATTTGCCTTTTGATAGGCATAAGTACAATCTCAATGGCATCAGAAATTGCTGATGAAAAATTAACAAGAGCAGAAGCTATTGAATTGATTTCAGAAGTAAAACACGATTTGAATCTGAAAAATGATTGCGAATTGGATTTCGTAATTGATGACGAAGGTAACATTAAGCCTTCTCCGATTAAGGTCATCAAGATTTACGACAAGGATAACGAGTTGCTTTTAGAAGCTCCAATCCACACCGTAGAACAAATGAGCAACAAGGAGTTAAGAAGGTTAGTAAACTCAAGTGATTTCTTAATCGAATCATATAACACCTTCTATTATAGATTAGATTTATAGTCAGTAGAATTAGTAGTAAACAAAAGAGGCCACTTCATATGAAGTGGCCTCTTTTGTTTTTTATGAATTTCATGAAGAGTCATTGTGTACGTTATTGAACATAATTTAAGTTGATTTCCTAATAAATGTTAAATCAAGCAATTGTTAATCAGTAAGTTAAACTAGTTGATGTATGGGTTGTCAAAAAGGGGTAGGTCAACTGCTTTTGTTAGCAGTAATGTTAAACTTAAAAACACAAGGTCATGAACTCAATAAACAACACAATCGACAATTTAGGGAGAAGAATCCCTTTAATGATTTGCCTTTTTTTAGGCATAAGTACAATGTCAATGGCACAAAATATTGACAATGAAAGATTAACGAAAGAAGAAGCCTTTCAATTAATCTCTGAAGTAAAACATGAGTTGAACTTGATGGATTACGAATTAGATTTCGTTGTTGATGATCAGGGTAACGTCAAGCCTGAGCTGATCAAAATGATCATGATTTATGACGGAAGTAATAATTTACTTTTGGAGGCGCCAATTCACACTTTGGAACAAATGGCAAATAAGCAATTGAGAACGATTGTAAATGCTTGCGATTTCTTAGCAGAGTTAAACAATGTTTTCATTTATCGATTGGATCTATAACCCAACTGATACAACAACAAAAAGGGTCGATTTCGTAAGAAATCGACCCTTTTTTATGGAATATAAAGTACTAGCAGTACTCTTCGAAAACGTCAGCCAAATGGCCACCAATCATATCTGCTGTTCTGCCTTCAATGTGATGCCTTTCAACAAAATGCACCAATACACCATCTTTGAAAAGAGCAACTGATGGAGAAGAAGGAGGATAAGGCATATGGAACTCTCTTACTTTAGCAGTTGCCTCGATGTCGCCACCAGCAAAAACAGTAGTAAGATGGTCAGGCTTTTTGTCTGATAGCTTTAAAGCCATCTTAACACCTGGTCTTGCTGTTCCAGCAGCGCAACCACAAACCGAGTTGATCACTACCAAAGAAGTGCCTTTTTGATTTTTCAAATGATCTTCAACAGCCTCAGCTGTTTTCAGCTCTGTAAAACCCGCTTCAGTTAATTCTTGTCTGAATGGGACGAGTAAATGTTCAGGATACATATTTCTTAATTTTATTTCGTTTCTAAATCTTAAAAGCCGTTTTGGCTATTCTTACATAAAACCAAGTTCTAGCTTGGCTGCTTCCGACATCATGTCTTGTGTAAATGGTGGGTCGAAAGTCAATTCAACTTCTACATCATTTACACTTTCAAGTGCCATGATTTTTTGTTTTACCTCTTCTGGTATCACTTCTGCCGCAGGGCAAGAAGGAGATGTCAATGTCATCAGAACATAAACGTTGTTTACTGGGAAAACATTGATTTCATAAATCAAACCCAATTCATAAACATCTACAGGTATTTCGGGGTCGTACACTGTCTTAATTGCAGCTACAACTTGGTCTCTTAAGTTATCTTCCATAATTCAACTTCAAAATCTCAAATAACAAGAACTAAATCTAATGTCAATGATCTTATAAATTTCCTAACGTCTTTGGCGAACTGTTCTGTTCTTTGCTCAAGGTCATAATTGCTCGCCACCGTTTTGAATTTTGAGTTTTGTTTTTATTGTTATTTATTCCGCCTTAGCAGAATAAGCTAACCCGTATATTTTTATTTGCTTCATCATAGCGCCCAATCCGTTTGATCTTTGCGTTCCGATGAATCTATTTAAACCAATTTTGTCTACAAAGTAAAGGTCTGCATTAAGGATTTCTTGAGGTGTGTGTCCATTAAGGATTCTCACTAGAATACTTACCAAGCCTTTGGTAATCGCAGTATTGCTGTCAGCTTCGAGGTACATTTTACCATCTTTCGTTTCGGCATTTAGCCAAACTTTAGATTGACAGCCTTTAACAATGTTATCTTCGTTTTTGAGTGCCTCAGCCATTTCTGGCAGTTGCTGTCCCAATTCCATAACATATTCAATGGTCATTTCCATGTCGGAATCTAACATTGAAAACTCTTCGATGATCTCGTTTTGAATATCGTTTATGGTTTCGCTCATTTCTTGAATTTGCTGATTGTGCTTTTTAAGGCTTCAATAAAGGCGTCTATTTCTTCAACTGTGTTGTAAACAGAAAATGACGCACGAACAGTTCCTTCGATACAGTAATGGTCCATTAATGGCTGAGTGCAATGATGGCCAGTTCTAACAGCAACTCCCTTAGCATCGAGCCACATACCTAAATCAAAGTGATGAATTCCTTCTACTTCGAAGGAAAGTACACTCACTTTTTCTTTGGCTGTACCAATAAGTCTCACGCCTTCTATTTGGGCGATTTTATCGGTAGCATAAGCCAAAAGTTCGTTCTCGTAAGCGGCAATGTTCTCTTTACCCAATTCATTAATAAAAAGAATGGCTTCGTTGAAAGCGATTACATTGGCAATATCTGGAGTGCCTGCTTCAAATTTGTAAGGAATATCGTTGTAAGTGGTTTTATCAAAACTCACTTCTTTAATCATTTCTCCACCGCCTTGATAAGGAGGGGTTTTTTCGAGAATATCTCGTTTTCCGTATAGCACACCCAAACCTGTTGGACCGTACATTTTGTGGGCAGAAAAAGCATAGAAATCTGCATTCAATGCTTGAACATCAACAGTGAGGTGAGATGAGGCTTGTGCGCCATCCACCAACACTTTGGCACCCACTGCGTGCGCTTTGTCGATGATGTATTTTACCGGGTTGATGGTGCCCAAAGAATTGGAGGCATGGTTGAATGCTACCATTTTGGTTTTCTCCGTAATCAACTCGTCAAGTGCTTCTATAATAATTTCACCAGCCTCGTTGATGGGCATTACTTTGAGTTCAGCTCCGCGCTCTTCACAAATCATTTGCCAAGGCACAATGTTGGAGTGATGCTCTAGGGTCGAAATCAAAACTTCGTCTCCTGGGTTCAAGAACTTTCTCCCCCAGCTTGAAGCGACTAGGTTTATGCTTTCAGAAGTGCCTTTTGTGAAAATGATCTCTTCTGGCTCGTTGGCATTAATAAACTTCTGTACGGAAACACGTGTGTTTTCAAATGCTTCTGTAGCACGAGCGGCCAAGGCATGTGCTCCTCTGTGGATGTTCGCATTGTCATGTTCGTAATACTTCACCAAAGCATCAATCACCCTTTTAGGTTTTTGATTTGTGGCGGCATTATCGAAGTAAATCAAAGGCTTACCGTTAACCTCTTGATGAAGCACTGGGAATTGCGCCCTGATTTTTTGAATGTCCAATGTGTGTTTTTCCAAAGTCTGAGCCATGGTTTATTTTTCCAACCTTGTTTCTATAATCGCAGCGAGGTATTCTTTGATCGCTTCGTTTTCAACGGTTTCTAATACATCGTTCGCGAAAGCCTTCAATAGAATTGCCAATGCTTTATCTCTTGGGATTCCTCTCGCTCGTAGGTAGAAGAGGGCATCCATATCCAACTGGCCAGTAGTACAACCATGCGAACAAGAAACATCGTCTGCCCAAATCTCTAATTGAGGTTTGGTGTTTACGGTAGCCCTGTCAGAAATCAGAATATTCTTATTCGACTGGAATGCATTGGTTTTTTGTGCGTCAGGACGAACAAATATTTTTCCATTGAAAACTCCTTTCGAACTGCCATCCATTATGCCTTTATACAATTCGTTTGAATAGCAATTTGGCATCATATGATCAGCAACGGTATGGTTGTCTACATGCGTTTTTCCATCCAATAAATAGAGGCCATTCATGTAGGTTTCAATTCCTTCGGCCTGAAGTTTTACATTCAGATTATTACGAATCATCGCTCCATTGAGCGAGAAGGTAAATACCTTGAAATTGCTGTTTGCTCCTTGTGAAGCATGAATATTTGAAATGTGATAAGCTTGCTCAGTATCGTTTTCAATTTTGAAAAAACGAAGATGCGCGCTTTCGCTCACACTGATTTCGTTTACAGAAGTTGTAAAACTCTTGTGTTCACCAACGGTATCGAATTTCTCAATGATAGTGGCTTGAGAGAACTTCCCTGCTACAACAATATTTCGGATGTGGTATGAAAGCTCTGCTTTTGAACTGTCGCCAATAAAGTAAAGTACAATTGGTTTTTCGATTACCGCTTTATCAGCGATTTCAATCGTTACACCATGCTGACTGAAAGCAGTATTCAAGGCTACAAAAGCATCTTCTGCGAACTTGGCTTTGGTGCCAAAATTCTCCTGAGATAATGCTGAATTGGATTTGAAACCTTCAGCAAGTGATTCTACTTTTAAACCTTCTACTTGAATATTGTCAGAAAGATCGCTTGAGTAAACCCCGTTCAAGAACACGATTTTATGCGCGTCCAACCCTTGGATTTGGGTGCCTGAAACCTGAGTGTTACTTAAACCAAAATCAGCATTTGCTGCATTCAACTCAAAGTTCTTTTCAACGGCTTTGGTAAAGTTGGTGAACTTGTATTCCTCGCTTTTAGGGCCAGGAAAGCCAGAGTTCATCAAGCTTGTAAAAGCTTCTTTTCTAACAGCATGTGCTGCCGATTGACTTTGCCCATTCAAGCCTTTTTCAAACGCCTCAAATTGAGTTTCAAGCGAATTTAAGATCGATTGTCCTGCAATTTTTTCCATAAAATATCTGCTTAAGCGGTTGCGTCTGCTTCTTCCTTAATCCAATCGTAACCTCTGGCCTCTAGCTCTAAGGCTAATTCTTTAGTGCCTGACTTCACTATTCTTCCATTATAAAGAACGTGTACAAAATCAGGAACAATGTAATCCAAAAGTCTTTGGTAGTGAGTTACCACGATAGTGGCGTTATCTTTGTTTTTCAGGGTGTTAACACCGTGCGCCACAACTTTAAGTGCATCGATATCAAGGCCTGAATCGGTTTCGTCAAGAATGGCGAGCTTTGGCTCAAGCATCGCCATTTGGAAGATCTCATTCCTTTTCTTTTCTCCACCAGAGAAACCTTCATTTAAAGAACGGCTCAATAAAGCTTGGTCGATTTCAACCAACTTCATTTTCTCTTTCATCAGTTTCAAGAAAGAAACTGCATCGAGTGCTTTTTCTCCATGATGCTCTCTGATTTGATTGACAGCCGTTTTCATAAAGTTGGTCGTGCTTACACCAGGTATCTCGATTGGATACTGGAAAGCCAAGAAAAGACCTTCTCTTGCCCGAAAATCAGCTTCCATTTCAAGTAAATCTTTGCCTAAAAACTCTACTGACCCTTCAGTCACTTCGTAATCCTCTCGCCCAGCAAGCACAGAAGCCAAAGTACTTTTTCCAGAACCGTTAGGGCCCATGATCGCGTGTACTTCACCTGGTTTGATCTCTAGGTTGATCCCTCTAAGGATTTCCTTTTCTTCAATTCTGGCGTGTAAATTCTTTATTGATAACATCTTAACTCTTTAATGTTTAGTGTTTAGTGTTTAATGTTCAAAGTTTAATGCTCAAGGTTTGTCGAAGTATATTCTGCTATAGGCTCTTCGATGATGAATTTTGTGCCTTTAAACTCTGTTCGATTTAGGTACTTTATAAAACCGGTAAGCATTTTTGATATGTTTTCATTTCTCTTAATGAATTCGTCAAAATCCTTTTGGTTGATATAGCACCTATAGAGACTTCTATATTGAGATTTTACTTCTCCGTTTGAACCGAAAGCAATTGCTAAAAACTGCTTAAACTCTTTATTTCCTTTTCTATCATAGCCTTCGGCAATGTTATCCATTACTGAACCTGATGAACCGTTTATCTGATTTTTCAGTGGGTAATCCTGAATGTTTTGATTGTTAATTATTTGAGCATAAATACCTTGTGCCTGAATTCTTGCTTCTTTCCAAATATTCAAATCTTCAAACCTAGTAATTGTTGCCATAAACAATAAACTCAAAACATTGAACAGTTAGCCTACAGATCCCTCAAGCGTCAAAGCAAGAAGTTTTTGTGCCTCTACGGCAAACTCCATTGGCAATTGCTTAAGTACTTCTTTGGCGTATCCGTTTACGATAAGTGCTACGGCAGCCTCCGGATTAATCCCTCTTTGTTGGCAATAGAAGATTTGATCTTCTCCAATTTTAGAGGTGGTGGCTTCGTGTTCTACATGAGCCGATTGATTTTCGATGTCGATATAAGGGAAAGTATGTGCTCCACATTTATCACCCATCAAAAGTGAATCGCACTGAGAGAAGTTTCGGGCGTTGGTCGCACGCTTCATTACGTGCACTTGGCCTCGGTAACTGTTTTGCGATTTGCCAGCAGAAATACCTTTTGATACGATTCTCGACTTGGTGTTTTTGCCAATGTGAATCATTTTGGTCCCTGTATCGGCTTGTTGGTAATTATTGGTTACGGCTACTGAATAGAATTCACCAATTGAATAATCACCTTTCAGAATACATGAAGGGTATTTCCAAGTAACAGCCGAACCAGTTTCTACCTGAGTCCATGAGATTTTAGAATGGTCACCTTCGCAAATACCACGTTTGGTTACGAAGTTGTAAATACCACCTACACCTTCTTTATTTCCTGGATACCAGTTCTGAACCGTTGAGTATTTTACCTCTGCATTTTTTGCTGCTTTGATTTCTACAACCGCAGCGTGCAATTGGTTTTCATCACGCATAGGAGCGGTGCAACCTTCTAGGTAACTTACATAAGATCCTTCTTCAGCTACAATCAGGGTTCTTTCAAACTGACCTGTATTGGCGGCATTGATTCTAAAGTAAGTGGAAAGTTCCATTGGGCATCTTACGCCTTTTGGAATAAAGCAGAATGAACCGTCAGAGAATACCGCTGCGTTTAGTGCTGCATAGTAATTATCGTTGGCTGGTACTACTGAACCCATGTGCTTTTTGATCAGCTCTGGGTGTTCGCGCACGGCTTCTGAAAATGAACAGAAGATAATTCCTAGCTCGCCTAAAGTTTCTTTGAAAGTAGTAGCTACCGAAACCGAATCGATAACAGCATCTACAGCAACTCCCGTAAGTCTTTTTTGCTCTGTAAGCGAAATACCAAGCCTCTCGAAAGTAGCGATCATTTCCGGATCGATTTCATCTAGCGAGTTGACCTGCTTTTTCTTCTTTGGTGCAGAGTAATATATAAGGTCCTGAAAGTCTACTTTTGGATAGTGAACATTGGCCCACTCAGGTTCTTTCATTTTCTGCCAAGCATGAAAAGCCTCAAGCCTCCAGTCTAGCATCCATTGCGGTTCTTCCTTTTTTGCAGAAATAAACCGAATGATATCATCGTTCAAACCTTTTGGAGCCTCATCTGCCTCAAAGTCTACTGTCCATCCGAACTCGTATTCCTTAGAGGTGAACTCTTCTAATATCTGATCGTCTTTACCCATTCCTAGTTATTTAGAATCGTTTTAAATACAAAGGTACAACTTATAGATTAAAGGATTGGTTTGTTCAATTCCTTTTTTCAATAAACTATTACTAAAAGCTATTATGAGTTTAGAAACCCCTTTGGTCACCCTTCCAACTGAATACTTCGGGTTAAAGTTTCTTCAAGTATGATAAAGGTTTCTGTGCGCTCGATACCGTCTACTTTCTGAATTTTATCGTGGAGAATATCCTTCAAGTGATCTGTGCCTTTGGCATAAATGCGAACAAACATGGAGTAATTTCCTGTGGTGTAGTGAATGCTTGTAATCTCATGTATTTTCTTTAGCTGTGTAGCCACTTTTTCATACAACGAACTTTTGGAAAGGAATACCCCTAAAAAGGCAGAGACGTTATAACCCAGCTTTGCAAGGTTTAAATCTAGGGAAGCCCCTTTCACTACGCCCATCTTTTCAAGCTTACTCATTCTTACATGTACTGTTCCGCTAGAAACGTAAGCCAGTTTGGCTACTTCGGTGTAAGGTTTTTTGGCATTATGCTGAAGAAGCGAAAGGATTTTCAAATCCACATTATCGATTTCGTAATTATCGGCCATAATTTTTGTTGAAATTATTGATTCAGCAATAAAAATAGTTTATAATTATTTTATCTCTAAATATTTAATCAATATGTTGTTGATATTTTAATGAACCAACTGTTTGTATTACCTTTGAAACAGTTTCAAAAGAGAAACTTTATACTGTAGGGTGATGAAACAGGCAGCCATGCCCTCCTTTCTCGAGGGTGGAGAAAAAGAAATAAATCTGAACTACCTGACGACTAATCTCTCCGTGAAGGTTCGACTCCTTCCCCTACAGCCATCATTTTGAATATTAGTTTGGAAACGTATTCAGTTTGTTTTTCTTAGATTGAAAGGAGGCTTGTTTGTTAGCCTCCTTTTTTTTTGGTAATTCATCTTTATATTTGATGATAGCCAAATTTTAATTCATGAGTACTTTCCCCTGGATTGCGCATTACCCAAAGGGTGTTCCCGCAGAAATTGAAGATCAACGCCCTAAAAACCTTCTAGAACTTTATCAGAATGCCTTCAATCAGTTTGGTAGCCGCGAGGCTTTCGAGAACATGGGCGGTATACTTACTTTTCAAGAAGTAGACCAACTTTCGACCAACTTTGCTGCCTATTTGCAAAATGAATTGGGCATGGTAAAAGGGGATAGAATCGCCATCCAGATGCCAAACTGTTTGCAATACCCTGTGGTGCTTATTGGCGCGGTAAAAGCTGGTTGTATTGTGGTCAACACGAATCCGCTGTATACCCATCGCGAAATGGAGCATCAGTTCAATGACGCAGGTGTAAAAACCATTGTGATCATGGCCAATTTCGCCAAGAGCTTAGAGGAGGCAATGCCAAACCTTTCTGTTGAAAACATCATCGTTACCGAACTGGGCGACATGCTTGGTGGCCTGAAAGGGAAGGTTGTCAACTTTGTGGTGAAGCACATTAAAAAGATGGTGCCTGCTTACAAAGTACCCAATCCAATTTCGCTAAAAAGCGCCATGGCCAAAGGCGCACGAATGAAATACACCAAGCCAGAAATAAAAGGGGAGGACACTGCCTTTCTTCAGTATACCGGTGGAACCACTGGTGTTTCGAAAGGAGCTATACTTTCGCATAATAATGTGGTAGCCCATACACTTATTATTACCCAGGTTTTTAAGCCGCTTTTAAAAGAAGGGCAAAAAGACATTATGATTACGGCCATTCCGCTCTATCATATTTTTGCTTTAAATGTGAACTGCACATTTATGATGCACATTGGTGCTAAAAACGTGCTGATCACCAATCCGCGTGATATGCCGGGCTTTGTGAAAGAACTAAAGAAACATTCATTTACCTTATTTACGGGAGTAAATACCCTTTTCAACGGACTGCTGAACCAACCTAATTTTAAAGAAATCGATTTCTCTCATTTCAAAGTCTCTATTGGGGGAGGAATGGCGGTGCAAGATTTTGTGGCTAAAAAATGGCAACAAGACACGGGTACTCCTTTAGTGCAAGGCTATGGTTTGAGCGAAACTTCTCCTGTTGTTTGTTGTAATCCATTGGATGGGACACATAAAATAGGAACGATTGGTTTGCCTGTGCCTTCAACCGAATTGGCCATTTACGATGATGATGGAAACCGCTTGGCACAAGGCGAAACAGGAGAGATTTGCGTGAAAGGGCCGCAAGTAATGTCTGGCTATTGGAATAAGAAGAATGAAGGAGTATTCTTTGAAGGAGGTTATTTCAGAACAGGAGATATCGGTGTGATGGATGAGGAAGGCTTCTTCAAAATTGTAGACCGTAAAAAGGACATGATCAACGTTTCTGGTTTCAATGTATACCCTAACGATGTTGAAAATGTAATTGCTGACCACCCAAAAGTGTTAGAAGTAGCAGTTATCGGAGTTCCTGACCCGCATTCAACCGAATGTGTAAAGGCTTTTATCGTAAAATCTGATCCATCACTCACCGAAGAGGAGATACGCGACTATTGCCATGAAAACCTAACTGGCTACAAACGTCCGAAACATTATGAGTTCAGAACCGAACTGCCTAAAACCAATGTGGGCAAAATTTTAAGGAGGAAGTTGAAGGAGGAAGAGGCTAAGGGTTGATTATCAGAAGTATACTGATATTGGCGTTGGAGAAAATACAGAAATGTACAACCTCTTTCTGTTGGCTTTACGTACATTTGTATTAACAGTACTCGCCACGCTACCCATTCGAACAGCGTCCCAGGGCGAGTTTTTTGCTTTTATAGTCCCCATGTTTGTGAAGATTACGATTTCTCATTGGGCACGGATTGATCTATCTATTGAGTTCTTAGAGTTATTTGCTAAAGCCTCCATTACCTTGGCGAGGTCACCACCGATGATTTATTGGCGAATATTTTTAGTAAGTTCTGTATCGGGAAGTGATAGAGTTCAAAATTTAGGAATATCCAATTTGGACATATATATCTTTTCTATGGATAGATAAACCAATATTACTTTATCTCCATCAACAAAGCCTTTGGTTGGCACTAGATACTCTGTCAACGATTCATCCGCCAATTTAATAAGTCCTAATGATTTAAGAGATGGGTATTCAAAGACCTCAATAGACGAATAATCCTTTATTGCGAAGATTTTAGACCCGTCATCATTTAAGAAATAGTTCCTAAAATCGCCATTCAAACTACCTAGTAGATCCGTAGTTTTCTTATCGAAGATATTGCCTCTTTCTCCAGTAACAAAGTAATCCGCATCCTCACTAGTGGCTAATATATCTCGTGACATTTTATTCACAGCTACAGCCTTAAAACTATTACTTACTACATCCCCCGATTTATCAAATAAGTCTGAAATAAGCCATGGGCTTGAGGTTTGAAATCCTACTCCAAACACACCTATTTCGTCATTAACCAACCCATTCTTGAAAGTCTTTATTCTCACGCAATTATCTCCGTACTGAGATCTCGCGATCCTTTGGCCGCTACTCCTATCAATAGTTAGAGTACCCTTATTTTTGTTCGAGTTACTAGTGTTACAAGCACCAATAAAAAGAAGGTTAGGCTCTCTAAATTCCAAACTAGAAACGTATTGACTGTCTCCATCTTCAAGTGCTCTAAGCTTTTCCTTATGCTCTAGGGTTTTTCCATCATATACGTTGACATATTTACCACTACCAATATAGAGCTCCTTACTATCATTGAATTGACCAATGGCCACGGGGTAATCCAGAATTTTATCCGATTTAACCCCCTCGGCTACAACCGAATACGATTCATAGTTATAAATAATCATTTTGCCATTCTCTTCTCGGCTAAAAAGATAGACAATGTTTTCATCTGTGCTAAATAAGGCTTCTCTCCACGGTTCTTTAATATCTGCTACATAAAAGAAGGACTCATCAACCTTTACAATAGGGAGCTCAGGTTCTTCAGGGAGTTCATCCACTTCTACGCCTTTTTCACAACCTTGAACCACATAAAAAAAGGTCAAGATTGAACACACCAACATACACTTAAACAAACGACTCTGTGAAGTTCTCATACTTCAAAAATAGACTATTCAGCTAATAAACAAATATTTTAAAATTTTTGTAATCATACTAAGCCATAATAGGTCTATTAGCAAGGCACACGTAACAAAGGCTGGCGTTTAGTGGAAAGAACGAGCTAAAGCTTCTTTAAAGAAACTGATCTTTAAATGTACTAATACCTTTTTCCATCCCTGAG
This sequence comes from Roseivirga echinicomitans, assembly GCF_001592935.1. Classification (GTDB taxonomy): domain Bacteria; phylum Bacteroidota; class Bacteroidia; order Cytophagales; family Cyclobacteriaceae; genus Roseivirga; species Roseivirga echinicomitans. The sequence continues at coordinate 41,697 of NZ_LRDB01000014.1, read as the reverse complement.
TGAAGCGAAGGGTCTAACACCGAAGCAGTCGCTTGCCTGTGGCTAGTGACTTATTTTATGAAGAGGCTTATCTCGTCCATTCAGGACTTATTAATATGTAGATCTGTTTCCGAAGGGTTGCATCCTTCGTTTTCATATAAAGCCCTTTCAGGGCTATGTGAGTTAAATATTTCTGCGACTTAGCCCCAACGGGGCGAAATATCATAAGGATGGGTGCAGCCCATCCGTAATTCAGCATAAACTTAATTAAGCCCTGAAGGGGCGTAACACCTTTGGTTTCTTCCTCCGAGAAGTTCGGGGTCAGGATAAAAAGAAAGTTATAGCAAGCCCCTCAATTTGTTGGTAAAAACACGCAACAAAGGCGAGCTTTGGTACCAAATCAGTGAAATCCCGTAATCCATCAAATCTGTGATGCAGACAAAAAAAGTGGAAGCATAGATGATAAGGATTTGTATCGTCCTGAAACTTCGGGAGAGCTAAGGGCCTATTTTGTTGAGTATATACTTGCGCTGTATCTAATCCCTTAAAAAACAAAAACCCCACTGAAATTATCAGAGGGGTTTAAAAGTGATCCCTTCAGGAATCGAACCTAATTTTTGAGGTTACAATAAATAGCTATCTGAAGCCTTGTTTGGTGATGTGAAATAAATATGTGGGGCATATTGTATGTTATTTTGTGCTCTTATAGTATATTACACTTGCCAATAGCTTGCCAAAAACAATGACAACCAAAGTAATATTTAAGAAAGACGCATTGAAAAACCCGAGGCTCAGTGCCAAAGGTGAGACTACATTATACGTCAGATATCAACACAATAGTAAAACAGCAGATTTTCAGGCATGTAAGGTTAATCCGGAAGTATTAGAGATTGTTGAAAGAAGTGGTAGGCTGGAGTTGATTGCGCCTTTCATAAAACAGAGATCAAAAGGTAGGCTGGAAGCCATTGACAGCATTGAACTAGTTATTGCTTCTGTGAAGTCAGCAGCTAATAGATTATTGGCGAAGGGCATTGATCCAACTCCAAATTTTGTCAAGAAAGAGTTTGAGTCTGGTTTCAATCAATCAATCGAAGAATATGAAATACCCTTGATCGAGGAGGTATATGAAGATTACTTGACCTCTAGGCAAACATCTGGAATTTCAAGTAATACGATTAGGCAGTATAAGAGTACTTTGAATCATATTAAAAACTTTCACAAAGCGGTAGGGCACCAATTCGCTATAAATCAAGTAGATCTTAATTACTATGATGATTTCATTTCTTTTTTAAGAAATACGCACAAAGGAATTAAAAAGGATAGCACAATTGGCAAGAATGTAAAGACGCTGAAAGGAGTGCTTAATTGGGCGAGAAGTAGAGGGTTTTCAGTTCATTCGGATATTGATACGAAAGAGTTCAAGGTTTTTAAATCGCAGAAAAAAGTGTTTTATCTTACTGAAGAAGAAGTGAATAGCCTTATAGATTATGACTTATCAAAACATGAGAAGTTAGCTAGAATCAGAGATAGGTTTGTTTTCAATTGCTTCGTAGGGTTGAGGGTAGGTGATTTGAATCGATTAAACCAAAAGCATATCAGCAAGGTGAATAAAGGTGATGTAGAGGTGAAAGTGATTGAGCTGAAAACCGAGAAGCAGAGAAAACGAGCCCTTATTCCATTAAAGCCAATTCCGCTAATAATTTTGGAAAAGTACGACTATCAGTTGCCAAGAATATCCGATCAAAAATACAATGAGTACCTCAAAGACCTTTTTGAGCTTGTAGGAATAAACAGAGAAATAGAGGTTGAACCAGGTGATTTTCAGTCGTTAAGCTCGCTTGTAACTTCTCACTTGGCGATAAAGACGTTTATCACGCTTTGTCACAAATGGGGTGTCTCTACAAAGCATGTGGCAGTGATTACCGGAAAGACAGAGAAAGTAATTAATGATCACTATTACTCAGTAAGTGATCAAGATTTGATAGACGTAATGTTATTTTAAATATGTACGAAGAACGAGGTTATAATAGAGAATGGTCTGAAAACGAAATTGAAAGACTAATTGGGGATTCGCTTAATACTTTTTGGGAGAAGCGGGTTGAGGAACAGTTTTTCAATGTTGCAGTGAAGTTTGATGAACTGGAAGCAGAAAATATTAAACTTCAAGACGAAATTAGTTTTATAAAAGATGAATTGGATTACTCGGTTACCTCTTTATCTGACACCATAAAAGAAGTATCCGAAAGCCAAGAAAAAAGGATTAAAAACAAGATAGGCACAGGGATTAATTCATCATTGACGCTTGGTCAGTTAGCTATTTTAATCAAAGAACTAAAAGGTTTGGATGTTTTTAGAAACACGAATGAAAAAATTGGAGAAGGATCAAACTTAATAACCAATGTAGGGGCTGAATCTATGAGGATAGCCTTAGGCATGGAAAGGCCTTCAAGTGATCGTGAAGTAAAGTTGAGTGATGAAGATTATTATGAAAACCTCAACCAAGTTCGAGTGACAATACAAAAGGTGGTTGACTCATTAATTAAAGACATGAAGGAGCTAGAGAATAAAATACCTCTCGAAAAGAAAGTAAAGATTTAAGCCCCTCACATTCTCACCCTCACAAGTGATCTTGTGAGGGTTTATGGAACATATTGGTGCTTATAACCCCCTATTTCGTCTCATTATAATATTTATTATGAGACATTTAAATTCAATTATCATTGCCGAAATCAGAAAGCAGGTTGAAGATTTAGTAGACCAGAAGCTTTCAAAAAGTCAGGAGCCACAACATTTTTTAACTAGAGAGGAGGCGGCTGAGTTTTGTCGTACTTCATTGACCAACTTCGACCGTTGGGTCGCCAAAGGATTAATTAGAGCCATTAAAGTCCACGGAAGAATACTGTTTTCTAGACACTGGGTAATTGCGGACTTGGAGGAAATGGTAAACAAAGATGGCGTTTGATTTCATTGTCATGAGGCCTGATACAGATTTGGGCCTATTTCAGTTAATGCGGAAAAAGCCTATTCAGTACATGAATAGGCTTTTTAAACCTTCTGAATCAATTCTCTCTCCTGGGTTTCCAAAATATTGGACGTATAACGTACCCAAAGAAGAAAGAGGTTTTTATCAGAAGGTAGATTTACTACATGGTAAGCATGTTTTGAAAAACTCTTTATGGAAATATTATCATGGAAATAATGCTTGCACCTTTAGTATTGAGGAGTGTTACGAAGCCTTTGAAAACCTGAGTATAGATTTAGGTCAGAATGCTTTAAATTTTGAGATCGATCATGTTGAGGTTGGTGTTTATTTCCATGAGGATTTCGATTTAATTCCTCGACTAAAGGCAGCGTATAAGAATAGCTTATTTGACGCTATGAAGAAGAGTAAGTCACGAGAGATTTACGGTTGGCATCTCCAATTAACTCAGTTTGAGATTAAAATTTATGATGTGGCAAAGAAGAACATCTTAGCCAAAGATGTAAGCTATGTTCGGCCTGGGTCATACCGGTTTGAAATTAAGTATTTTGATAGAAACTTCTTAAGAAAGCATGGCGTAAAAAAAGGGGCAGACTTGTTCGATATGGAGTCTCCTATTTACAGTCATTGGCGTCAGGTGACAGGTGGTATTAATTTTCGGCTATTTCCTCAATTGTCGCCAGATATGAAAACCAGCGACATCAAGAATATCATGTTATATTATTCAGATGCTTATTCAGAGTTCAATAGAGTACTGAAACAGAAAGGTGGAGGGAAAACTGACCTTGCTAGGGTTAATGAAAGTGTGAAAAAATCAAGGGCATTATTAAATCCAAAAATCAACCTAAATGAACTCCTGCTCAAAGAGCTCAATCTGAACTTGTTATTAAGTGAAAAAAAGGGTACATAATGTGTTTATGTTTTGACTAGACTTGTTTTAAATAGAGAAAGGGAAATGTTGAGTAATGCTAACATCTGAACATCTACCTTTCTAGAGTATATTGAAGAATGAATAAGGAAACAAGAATAAAAAACTCGGCTTTCTTTTTAGTGAAAGAGTCTATTGAAATCGAAATTCGTGAGACTTATGATCCTGAGCTAAACGCAAGATTATATAAAGAGTATTTACAGGGTAAAGCTGAAGTGATTGAGGTTATAAAATCATGTTATTGAATACGAATTTGACGCTGTGAATTGACGAATAATGACAACCTTTTAAACTGTTTCAGCATCTTCTCAAACTTCTAAAAAAAATGTTCTCAATTGCTTTTATTCTAATAACCTTTCGGACAACACTTTGAAAATTAATTATCAGATTATCAGGTGATTAAATTTTTGAAAATGTTAATCAATGTTAATGTTAAAAAAGTAATAAATCACCGTTTTTAAAGGATGAAAATCCTCTCATTTACCAATGAGTAATTTAAGAGAAGTGATACGCCTTACGAATCGAATTTTCCTTGCTTAATGTCATTCAAAAGTCTCTTAACAAAGTGCCTAAACCTCAGACTTTCGCCTATACCTGGCAATAGAATAAATACTAATCTGTATAAAGCGATGAAATTAAAGGACTTGAATTCGAATGTATGATTTCCGAATTCGGTTTTGATTGTTATTACAGTCCTTTTGAATTCTAGGTCCTTTCTATTGGTGGTAAGCTTCTTAATAAATTTGAATTCATTTAACTCTTGGCTAGAATCTTCGGTAAATAGAACCGGATTATTATCATCAATAAGAAAGTATTTCTTTCTGTTTTTGACATAAATCCAAAGGAAGTGTACTGTTTTAGAGAACCCACCCTTTTTCTCTACAATGTAAAAGCCCTCTTCTCGAATCATACCTCAAAACTAATTTATTTAGCTGTACTAATATAATTAGTAACTAACTAAAGATTGAAAATTAATTACAATCCATGAATGGAGTCTTGATTAATAGTAATTGCAAAGCAGCGATAAGGTGTTTAATTTGTATTGCTTACAAAGAGAAAAGTATTACATCCTATTGTTTTTTAAAATGAGATCTACACGTAAAGCAGAAAATAATGAATCGCCTTCTAATATGTTTGAGTTTATCGAAGCGAAATCTATTGAAGAGAATGCGAGGCCTACAATAAACCCGACCGATAAGAACCAGAAGTTTTTACAAGGGCCTTTGATTCTGGAAGATGAAGATATGTCACCAACACTGCATAACAGCTAATTCAATGTTGAGAAAAGCTAGTAGTGGAATTTACGGCTCACATTTCATATGGTCTGCATGATAAATTGCTAACAAAATCTCATTTTCTCTTCTGATCATGTTAATTCAATTGCTTATTGAAGACCTTTCGAGTAGTTTGATGTTTGATATCTACAAAACTACTTTTGCTCGAATATTGCGACATTATCTTCGGTTTGTTCGAAGGAAAGTTTTACTTCATGATCGATTTTTTTATCCGACCAGTTTTTTTGAATTTTCATTTCTTTTCTAAGCTTTTCGCTTGCTTTTAAGCCAAAGCTTTGAACCGTTTCAGGAAGATTTTTTAAGAGTTTATAGTCAATGATGTAGTGGTTTATTTTGCCGTCACTCATTTCATCTTTCCACATTTTTTGACCTTTGTACCAAAATGAATTATAGTATAAAAGTGCTACTTCGTGTATTGAAAGCTGTGACCTAAAGAGTCTTATGAAATCATAATTTTGTAAAAAGGTTTGTTCCTCATTTACCACAAATCTTATGGTGTGGTATAAATGACGGTAGTAATGGCTTAATCTGGAGATGTGACCATTAACAGGCTTGTAACCAAACTTTACTTCAAAGTGTCCAGCTCGATAAGCTTTATCATCTTTGTGTGGTCGAGTAAGCTCCTTCAGTTTATTGTTTATTTTTATGTACAGAACATTCACCGGTCCTGGTTTGCCCATTGCTTCATAATATTCATCTGTACTTGGTCCTACGCCATTCATGAAGAAATCAAATGCGAATCGATGTGACATTTGTTTTAGTTCGAAATCACCTAGTTGATAAGTCTTAAGGTGTTGTGTTACCTCTTCTTCCACGATCAAATAGATGAATTTATATTCTCGATACATCAGAATAAATGCATCTCTACCCTTAAACGCTCCATGATTAATATTGACCTCATTCACATTCTCTTTGTGAAGCCTCAAAAGCTCATAAAATTTATTCTCAAATCGTTCTCGCTTAATATCATTTCTTTGCTGTTCATAAGCCTCTCTCTGTCGCTCGTTGGCTATATACTGTACCCAAAAGGCTAGAAATGTCAATAAAACCCCAGCAGTACCAACAAAAGGTGCTGCAACTCCACCAAAAGCATCACCAATGGCGCCAGATGTTGTGGCATCGGCTTGATTGAAATTAAGGGTAAGTAAGCATATGTAAGCGACCAATAATAGTCCACCAAATGCTAAAATGATGAAATAAACTTTGGATGGATTAAAATGTGTCTTATCACTCATTATTGCGCGGTTGAAGGTTCAATATAATTCATTTCTTATTTAATTGAAGTTGCTTAATAATTTTCAATGCCGTAGATTAATTGCTTTTCCATAATGCACAATGTCTGTGGACTAAAAATAGTCAGCGATAATAACTCTGGAATATTGCCATTGAGTACTTAAATGAATATGAATGATTGAAAACGAGAATTGGTCTTCATGGCGAAAAATGCCAAGGCCCGAAGATTGTAGAAATATAGAAGGGCCTCAAGGGTCTGGAGTTTATCAAATTCGAGAAGTAGGAACAAAGCGCAAAATACTTTTTGGTATTGGCGTGGAATGTCAGAAAAGAATGAAATCTCTATACCCAAAGCCTTACGGAGTCGGTACTAGAAATAATGAGGATAAGCGAAAATTTATTTTGAAAAATTGGTCGAACTTGGAGTTTCGTACATTGGCGACTAAAACAAGAGATCATGCTAAAAATGTTGAGGATATCATTAAGGATAATAGTGATCACCTCTTCAATACTTAATTTGTTAATTATAGCTTGAAGCCATCTAATTTAAATTATGTCTGACGACCAAAAAAAACAACTACAACAACAACTCTGGAATATTGCCAATGAGCTAAGAGGCAAAATGGATGCGGATGAATTCCGTGACTATATCCTTGGCTTTATTTTCTATAAATACCTTTCTGAGAAAATGTACCTCTTCGCCAATGAGCAATTGCAAGAAGATGGTTTACAATATGAAGAACTGATAGAAGGCACCCCCGATGGAAATGAAATGCTCAGCTTTTTGCAAGCTGAGGCTTTAGAAGAGCTCGGTTACTTCCTTAAACCAGCACAGCTATTTAGTGCCATTGCCAATAAAGGAGCCAGCAGGGCAGAAGAAGGCGATAGCAGCTTTATCCTAGAAGACCTCACCAATATTCTCAACTACATTGAGCAGAGTACCATGGGCACGGAATCGGAAGATGATTTCAATAAGCTCTTTGAAGACCTCGACTTGACATCTACCAAACTCGGTAGAACAGAAAAAGCCAAAAACGACCTGATTGTAAAAGTACTTGGCCACTTAGACAAAATTGATTTTAAGCTAGAAGACGCTAATTCCGATGTGCTAGGCGATGCCTATGAATACCTCATCGGACAGTTTGCTTCTGGCGCAGGGAAGAAAGCAGGGGAGTTCTATACTCCGCAAGAGGTTTCTACCATTTTGGCCCGATTGGTCACTGTGGGTAAAACCCGACTTAAATCTGTGTATGATCCTACCTGTGGTAGTGGTTCGCTCTTATTGCGTGTAGCCAAAGAGGTGGAGGAAGTAGGCCATTTCTACGGTCAAGAGTTGAACCGTACCACCTATAATTTAGCTCGCATGAACATGATTTTGCATGGGGTGCACTTTGCTAAATTCGATATTCGGCAAGAAGATACTTTAGAACATCCGCAGCATTTAGAACATCAGTTTGAGGCCGTGGTGGCCAATCCTCCATTCTCTGCTAATTGGAGTGCCAGCAGCTTGCATATGACAGACGACCGTTTTAGCCAATACGGTAAGTTGGCGCCAAGCTCTAAGGCCGACTTTGCCTTTGTGCAGCACATGCTTTACCATTTACATGAGAATGGCACTATGGCTTGCGTATTGCCTCATGGGGTTTTGTTTAGAGGCGCAGCCGAAGGCCATATTAGAAAGTATTTAATTGAAGATAGAAATTGGCTCGATGCTGTGATCGGTTTGCCTGCCAATATCTTCTATGGTACTTCAATCCCCACCAGTATTTTGGTGTTTAAAAAGTGTAAGGAACATCCCGATCAGGTATTATTTATTGATGCCAGCCAACATTTCGAAAAGTCTAAAAACCAGAATAACCTTCGCTTAAAAGACCTTGATAAGATTATTGAGACTTACCGCAATTATGTAGTGGAAGGAGTGCCAAGTGGTGAGCTAGAAGAAAAGTACAGTTATGTAGCCAGCCTTGAAGAGATCAAAGAAAACGACTATAACCTCAATATCCCTCGCTATGTAGACACCTTTGAAGAAGAGGAGACTATTGACTTACAAACAGTAAGTAAAGACTTGGCTGATTTAGAAGGACAAATGACTGCTATCGACCAAAAGATAGCCGACTACTGTTCAGAATTAGGGATTGATTCACCTGTGAAAGTGTAAGTATGATTGTTCCTAAATTAAGGTTTAAAGGGTATAGTGAGCCTTGGAAGGAAGCTAGGTTAGATTCTGAGGTAAGTGTTATAGAATCAGGTTGGAGTCCCCAATGTGAAGAAAGAAGTGCTACGAATAATGAATGGGGAGTATTAAAAACTACCTCGGTGGTTTGGGGAGGTTTTGATGAAAAAGAAAATAAGAAGTTACCAGAGAAATTAGAGGCGAGAAAGGAGATCGAAGTAGTTGAAAATGATATTCTAATTACAAGAGCAGGTCCAACCAATCGGGTTGGTGTTGTTGCCTATGTGGGCCTAGTTAGAAATAAATTAATGTTATCTGATAAGATAATTAGAGTTCGAGTTGGAGGTAATAATCACAAGTTCTTTGCAATTTTATTAGGTACAAGGAAGGCTCAAAAACAATTGATGAGTAAGTATAGTGGGTTGGCTACATCACAAACAAATATTTCCCAGAAGTTCATTCTTAATACTAAACTCAATTATCCTAAAATTGAAGAACAGGATAAAATTGCTGATTTTTTAAGTGCGGTAGATGAGAAGATCCGTTTGCTCACCGCCAAAAAAGAAAAGCTCGAAACCTACAAAAAAGGGGTAATGCAAAAGCTCTTTCCAAAAGCAGGCCAAACCAACCCAGAGCTCCGCTTTAAACGCCCAGATGGTACAAGCTTTCCAGGTTGGGAGGAGAAGAGGTTGGGGGGGGTGATTGAGTTTTTTGGTACAAATTCCTTCTCTAGAAGTCTGCTTAACTACGAATCGGGATCGATTAAGAACATTCATTATGGCGATATACATACCAAGTTCAGGTCTAACTTTAAGTTAAATGATGAGGAGGTTCCATTCATTAATGAAGAAGTGGATACGTCAAAGATAAAGGCTGAGCAATTTTGCCAAGAAGGTGATTTGATAATCGCAGATGCCAGTGAAGACTACAAGGATATTGGTAAAGCGATCGAATTAATTGACCTCAATAATGAGTTTGTTGTTGCGGGCTTACATACCTACATAGGAAGGGACATTGATAAGAACTTCACTTTGGGGTTTAAAGGCTACCTATTTCAAACGGTAGATATAAGGAGGCAAATTATGAGATTAGCAACTGGAGTGTCCGTATTAGGCATATCTAAAACTCACCTTGTCAAAATGGAACTATCATTGCCAATTAAGGAGGAGCAAGTTAAAATAGTCGATTTTCTGACTTCAATAGATACAAAACTTCAAGGATTTGATAAGGAAATCAATCAAATGAAGGGCTTTAAAAAAGGGCTATTGCAGCAGATGTTTGTATAAATGAATGATAAGTAATATTTATTGAATAATGAGTAATTGGGTTAAATACCGTGTTTTAATTGCGCTGCTGATTTTTGTGTTTTCTCTATTTTTGGCTTATCTGCTGTATGCTAACCAAATCCCTGAAGACAAAGAGTTTAGGTATCCTTTGGTCTTGGCTTTGATTGGTTTAGGGTTTACGCTTAGTCAGTTTGCTTTTAAAGTTTGGGATGAGAAGGCAGTAGAATTAAAGAAAATTAGACTTCAATTATCTGAAGGACTTATAAAAAAATCAAATGTGCTTATCAATTTAGTGCACGTCTCTCTCGGTGAAAAGAAACCTGACTTAATACAACTAGATACTAACTTCCAAATTCACCTCAATGAATTTAAGTCAAGTATAGAATATGCTTCATTCTTTTTTGAAGAAAAGTTGGTAGGTAAAGCAGAAACGAGAGCTTTCTTAAAAATTCTCAATGAACTTCGAGATCATATCAATGATGGAAGCTTAAATGTTCAAAGAACAGAGAAAAGTGAAAAAAAGGCTTCACCACAGAAAATTTTGAAAGCTATCGGAGATCTGTTTGTTTACGGTACAACAAATGTTAACTCCAAGGAACTGCTTGAAAAAGTATTGGAGTCTAAACAGAATTTTATTCTTAGTATTCATAAAATGATAGGCTAACGGCTCAAATTTAAATCGATCAAATGAAGGACTTTAAAAAAGGGCTGTTGCAGCAGATGTTTGTGTGATATGGAAAAAGAGAAATTACTAATTGTTGACCATGAGGATGTATTCGCCCTTTGTGATGCTGTGGACTTTAAAAAGTACCGGGCTATTAATTTTTTTGAAAACTATGAGTTCTCATTTGAAGAAGGGCAAAGCCTCCGACCAAATTCATTTTGCAATAGACGTTACCCAACACCTGCTGACCTCAATGAGGTTGTCTTTAAAAACTGCCATTTTAAATCTTACGTGAAGGTCACAACTTCAAACAGAAATGTAACCTTTGAAGGTTGTGACTTTTTTGAAGATGTTTCTTTGCAAAACTCGAGGTTCACAGGTAAAGTAAGATTCAGGGGTTGTCGATTCCACAAGAAGACCAACTTCAGAAATACAAAATTTGAGGGGTTAGTAGATTTCTGGAGAACTCATTTTTTTCAAGAAACAATCTTCTACAAGACTGACTTTTTAAAAGTAGCAGTTTTTTCAGCTGCTATTTTCGAGAAGAATGTTCTATTCACTTATTCTCTAATTAATCACTTAATACTTTTTAGAGGCACTGTTTTTAGAAAGGGGCTTGATTTGTCTTTAGCAATAATTCCCGGTCAGATAGGAGCGTTTGACCTTCGGGTTAGTGACTTCAAATCTCTAAAGAGAAAGTTAAATGATGATGAGTTCGAAGACGCAGTCAGCAAGAATGGAGATATTCCGATAAAGAATAAGAGAGAAACACTCAGGCTCTTTAAAGAGCAATATGAAAAAACAAGCAATACTGTTGAATCAATACCATTTAAGGTACTTGAGAAGAAAACACTTCTTGTAGAACAAAGAATCAATTTATACCGGTTACGAAAAAAGGATATCAAAGGGAAGAAAGAGCCTTGGTTTAGGTTTTTAATCGAGAAATGGAAAAGTATTTTTAATATCGGTATTCTCCGTTTAAACTGGATGTCAAATTACTATGGTGCGGCCTATGTCCAAGGAGTGCTGTTTACTTTACTAGTTGGGGCGCTTTTTTTCTACTTAAGTCTTCTTGGTACCTCGAAATACGAATTTGCTTGGAATTTTGACCCAAATATTGTGCGAAGTGAAATAGCTAACTACGCATACTTTTTATTGCCAATACATAGGTTTGATTACCTAGGACAAGAGTTCTGTGAAAAATTTGAGCTCTATAACGGGTTCTATCTCTTTGACCTGCTAGGGCGAGTTTTTATCGGGTATGGTATTTATCAGACTGCTCAAGCATTTAGGAAATTCAAATAAGCAGTAATGAACTATACCACACAATACGATGAACTACTAATTAATCAATTTGATCACCTTAAAAGGCATCCACAGTTACTTCCCTTTATTGGAGCAGAGTGGAATGAAAGTCCTCATAAAGCCTTGTTGATTGCAGAGTCGCATTATATACCTGCAAAGTATAATCATCAGATTGGTTATTCTGAATGGAATGATGTAGAATATCTAAAGTCATTGAATGACGGCCACATTTTTAATTGGACCAATACCAGAGCAAATGTTGAAGGAGTAATGGAAAAATGGGGGCACTCGATTCATACTAATATTGCACAGAGCATCCAAAATGTATTTGGCTATGAAACAAAGATAAAGGCCTATAAAGAAGTTAGTTATTACAACTATTTTCAAAGGCCAGCTGAAGAAGAAAGAGAAACTATTAAATATGATTTAACTTCAGAAGATCATAAGCTAGCTTATGAATTTTATAAATATCTAGTTCAAATTCTGAATCCAGTACTTGTGATTTTCCTTAGTAAGGTTGCTCATGATTCTTATGGTAAAGAAAATGGATGGACCATTGAAGGAAATGTAAAAAGGGTAGGGCATCCCACATTTCGAAGTTGGTATAGAAGAGCCAAGATTTATGAAGGAAGAAACAGCAAAGAAGAGTTTGAAAAGATATTGAGTATGGAGTTTAAAAATTTTAATGTATGACCATACAACCAGAGCAGGCATTAGAGAATAAACTGATTGAGCAATTACAAGGGCTCAAGTATCAATTCGTCACCATTAAGGACGAGGGTGATCTTTTGGCTAACCTTAAAACTCAATTAGAGAAGCACAATGGTGTTTCCTTAACTCAAAAGGAGTTTGCTCAGGTCATTAATCAATTGAGCAAAGGTTCAGTTTTCGATAAAGCCAAAACCCTTCGAGATAAATTCCAGCTCACCAAAGAGAACGGAGAAAGTATTTACCTAGAGTTTATTCAGCAAGAGCATTGGTGCCAGAATATCTTCCAAGTTACCAATCAGGTCGCTATGGAAGGCAAGTACAAAAACCGCTACGATGTTACTCTGCTTATGAATGGTATTCCCATTGCTCAAATTGAACTCAAGCGGAGGGGGATAGAACTGAAAGAGGCATTCAACCAAGTAAAGCGTTACCAAAAGCATTCGTTTGGAGCTTCTTTAGGCTTGTTTCAGTACGTGCAGTTTTATGTGATCAGTAATGGCGTAAACACTAAGTACTTCTCTAATCAAAAACGTGAGAGCTTTAAAAACACCTTTTATTGGTCGGATAAAGAGAATAACATTATCACCAACCTAGAGGCCTTTACTCAAGAGTTTCTAGAGCCTTGCCACATGAGCAAGATGATTTGCAAGTATGTAGTCATCAATGAAACCATGAAGGCGCTGATGATCCTCAGGCCATACCAGTTTTATGCAGTGGAGGCCATCATTGATCGTGTTAAGAACTCTACCAAAAACGGTTATATCTGGCACACCACAGGCTCAGGCAAAACGCTTACCTCTTTCAAAGCAGCGCAGGTTTTAATGAAATTACCCAAGGTGCATAAAGTAGTGTTTGTAGTCGATAGAAAAGACCTTGATTTCCAAACGGCCAAAGAATACAATAGCTTTCAAAAAGACAGTGTCAGCTCAACAGATAATACAGAGATCTTAGTAAAACAGTTTTCTGATGATACGCCTTTGATTGTCACCACCATTCAAAAGCTCAATACTGCCATTTCTAAAAAGCGGTACACCACCAGAATGGAGCATCAGAAAGACAAAAAGATTGTCTTCATTTTTGATGAATGTCACCGTTCTCAGTTTGGCGATACACATGAGAAAATTAAGGATTGGTTTCAGGAAGCCCAGATGTTCGGTTTCACAGGCACACCGATATTTGCTGAAAACGCAGCAAAAAATGAGAAAGGCAAGAGAACCACCAAAGACCTCTTTGAAGAGTGTCTTCACAAATATGTAATCACCGATGCCATTAGAGATGAAAACGTACTCAAGTTTTCAATCGAGTATGTAGGCCGATACAGAGAGAAAGAAGGCAGCCGAAACGATATTGACATTGAGGTAGAGGACATCGACACCAAGGAGCTTTTGGAGAGCCCTGAACGTCTCAGAAAGATTGTTGACTATGTGGCGCTCAATCACGACCGAAAGACACATAGCAAGCGATTTACAGCTATGTTCTGTGTAAGTGGTGTAAAGAGTCTCATTCATTACTACGAGCTGTTCAAGGCAGCCAAAGCTGAGGGTAAGCATAATCTTAAAATCGCTACGATTTTCAGTTACAATCCCAATGAAGAAGATGCCAATGCTGATGGGCAAATAGGTGAGGAGGTTTCCGTAGCGGAAGACCCAAGAGTGCTTTATGGGCTCGATAAACATTCCCGTGAAAAGCTCGATGAATTCATAGATGACTATAACAAGATGTTTGGTGTCAAGTATTCGACCAGAGATAGTAAGTCATTCTATGACTATTACAATGACATTTCAAGTCGAGTAAAGAAAGGTGAAGTGGATATTTTGCTCGTGGTGAATATGTTCTTAACAGGTTTCGATAGCAAAAAACTGAACACCATTTTTGTAGATAAGAACCTCAAATATCACGGCCTTATTCAAGCCTTTTCACGAACCAACAGAACGCTTGATGAAACAAAGTCGCAGGGTAATATTGTCTGCTTCAGAAACCTTAAAAAAGCCACAGACGATGCCATAGCCCTATTCTCTAACAAAGATGCCCGAGAGGTGATTTTGATGGAGCCTTATGAGAACTACATCGACAAGTTCAAAGCTGCTTTAGAGAAGATGAAAGAGATTGCTCCAACAGTAGGCAGTGTCGATGCATTGCCTTCTGAGGAGGAGGAGTTTGAGTTTGTGAAGGCATTTAGAGAACTCTTGCGTTTGAAAAATGTACTCAGTGGTTTTGCAGATTTCGATGAGGAGGAAATAGGCATAGATTCGCAGGAGTTTGAAGACTACAAAAGCAAATACTTAGACATTCACGATAAAGTCCGCAATGACCGTCAGAAAGAGAAGGTTTCTATTCTCGATGATGTAGACTTTGAATTAGAGCTCATTCATAGAGATGAAATTAATGTAGCCTATATTCTTAAGCTATTGGCTCAATTGAAAGGAGCAAAAGCAGAGGATCATGAGAAGCGTAAAAAAGAGATTATCGATGCTATTGCCGGGGATGCTCAATTGAGGAGCAAAAAGGAGTTGATAGAAAAGTTCATTCATGAGAGTCTGCCTAATGTCGAAGACATGGATCAGATTGATGAGGTCTTCGAGTCTTTCTGGACAGAAGAGCGTAGCAAAGCACTTAGTCAGTTGGCAGATGAAGAACAACTAAACCCTGAACTTTTACAGGCCTCGATAGATCAATATCTATTCACAGAACGCAAGCCATTAGGTACAGACGTTCTCAACATGATTGAAGGAGCCAAGCCAAAGCTCGCTCAAAAACGAACTACCATAGAGCGCATCGTTGACAAAATGGTCGACTTCGTAGATACATTTATTGGAGGGATGGGGGAATGATATGAATTACTTAGAACAGCTTTTGCAACCCGAATGGAAATTAAAGCGCACCGAAGTACTTAAAAGAGATAATAATTGCTGTCAGATATGCTTCAATGAAAAAGTTATTCAGGAAACTATAATTGGATTAACAGAGGTAAAGGAATTTGAGGAAAAACTAGAATGTACGAAGCTTACCGTCATTGGTAAAGGAGTTAAAATTCTTAAGCATGAGATATTTAACTACCCTTTTGAATACTCAAACGCTGCGGTTTATTTGAAGGAGATTGAGAATAGACAAAAGGTCGTTGCGATAAGGGTATTAGATCATATGGTACGAACCACCAATCAAGTTTCTGCGCAAGAATTATTCGAAGATGGTAAAAGTCTAGAAGAACTAATTTATGATCAAGAGACAATTTTCGAACTAAATAAGAGCTTTAGTAAAAATTTTAAGTGGTTGTATGGATTTAACTTGCAGGTACATCATGAGTGCTACCGTCAAAGTCGTATGGCTTGGGAGTATGAAAATGAAGATCTATTAACCTTATGTTGGCAATGTCATGAGGATGAGCATAAAGAAAAGAAAATACCTGTTTATAGTACTAGAGGAGATGTGTTGGGAGAATATACACGTTGCAATCGTTGCTTTGGTGCAGGGAGATTTCCAGAATACAATCACGTGCAAAAAGGCATCTGTTTTAGATGTATTGGAAAAAGATTCGAGGAGTTAATTGATCAGGTGTAAGATGGGATCATCTAATAGTGAGGCTTGAGTTCCTTTCTTGTAATCAATTATAGATAATCTCTTGAGCATCCTTTAATGAGGTATTACGAAGGTTCATGGTTGTTTCAATAATTCGTGACTTCTCTTTATGAGGTTTTTTAGGCTCTACTAGGAATCTATATGGTCTAGAATGATAATCTTCATCATGAGCTTTATTTAAGCCAATTCTAGGGGCTTGAAAAAGGTCACTACTAAAAGGATTGTTATTTTTAATGAGTCCGAACTTTAACTCACGAATTTCTAGTTGCTTAATTGAACTGAGAATTCTCGAAACTGAGACAATAGGTCCAGAAAAATAATTATTCGTGTTCATTTCTTGAATTTCTCTTATTAGAATCCCACCAAAGGATTCGCCATTTCCGAAAGTAATATCGAGTCCAGACCCATGGAAGTACCATTCGTTAGAGGTCAATTGCTTTTGGTTTTTATGGCTATAAGGATCTTTGTGGAGTTCAGAATAATAGTAAAATTCGATATCCATAATTCTAAATGAATCTTCACTAACCTGTAAAAGACAATTATTCATTAAATCTGAAGCAATTCTCTTAAAGTCCTCGTATGGATTTGATGTGTTTTTGATGTTTAGATTAAGCATGATGTAATTTAATCAAAACACATTTTAGACGAACGAATTCTAGTTGATAAGGCCGTGTCGCTTGCCAATAGCTTGCCAAAAAAATAAAAAACCCCACTGATTTACTCAGATGGGGTTTTTAAGTGATCCCTTCAGGAATCGAACCTGAAACCTACTGCTTAGAAGGCAGTTGCTCTATCCAATTGAGCTAAGGGACCGTTATCCGCTTTTCAAAAGCGAGTGCAAATATATGAAAATCGATTTTCTTTTGGCAAGTTGAACCTTGAATTTATTTGCATCTATTGCTGTTTAGTTTTTTGTGATGAAATATAGAGCGCTAAAAAATACAGAACTACAAATCAGCGAAATCGCATTCGGCTGTATGTCAATGGATTTGAGCCGAAAGATCAATGATGAGTTGATCCACGCTGCCATTGATGGTGGAATAAATTATTTTGATACTGCCGACCTTTATGACCAAGGAAAGAACGAAGAAGCGCTTGGTCAGGCACTAAAAGGCAAAAGATCCGAGGTGATTGTGGCAACCAAAGTAGGCAATCAACTAAGAGCTGATGGCAGTGGTTGGGACTGGAACCCTTCGAAAGACTACATTCTCAAAGCAGTTGATCAGAGCTTGAAAAGACTGCAAACTGACTATATAGATATTTATCAATTACATGGTGGAACCATAGAAGACCCGATCAGCGAAGTGATCGAAGCTTTTGAGCAGTTAAAAGCTGAAGGTAAAATCAGGGGGTACGGCATCTCTTCCATTCGCCCCAATGTAATTCGGGAATATGTAGCCAACTCGAATATTGCTAGCGTAATGATGCAATACAGCTTGCTTGACAGAAGGCCCGAAGAAGAAATGCTGGACTTGTTGGAAAGTAATAAGGTGGGCGTCATGACACGTGGTGGTTTAGCCAAAGGATTATTGGCAGGTAAAAGCCCAGAAGCTTTCCTGAATTATAAGTCAAAAGAAATAGAATTGCTGGTCAACGAAATGAAGAAGCTCACGGATGACAAAACGAAACTGTCACATGTGGCTTTGCAATGGATATTGAGTCACTCCGCTGTCACCAGTGCTGTGGTAGGGATTCGAACCAAAGAACAACTCGATCAAGCTTTGGCCTATACCGAATCGACTGCTATGGAAAGGGATCAGCTTGATGATTTAGGGAAGGTATTGCCGCCTGCTCAATACCAAGTGCATCGATAAATATAAAATGTCCCAAATTCAGCAGGTCATTCGTTTAGTAAATGTTAGTTTTAGTTGAAATATCAAACCATCAAAGTCATGAACATCAGTTCCTCTAATTTTTCGTTTCTGAAAACCTTATCTGAAAACAATAACCGCGAATGGTTTACGGCCAATAAGAAGGAGTACGAACAAGCCCATGAAAATGCAATTTCAGTAGCCAATGCTTTGTTGGCGGGGCTGTCGGAACACGACCAAATCACCACCGCTACTGGAAAGAAGAGTTTGATGCGGATCTATAGAGATGTTCGTTTTTCGAAAGATAAGAGCCCTTATAATCCACGTTGGGCTGGAAGTTTCAATCGATCCAAACCAGCTTTGAGAGGCGGCTACTACTTCCATTTACAGCCAGGCGGAAATACGGTAGTGGGTGGAGGTTTTTATCAACCCAATGCCGATGATATCAAACTTATTCGTGATCACATTGCGATGGATGATGAACCCTTGAGGAAAGTAATTTCCGATCCTAAGTTCATAAAGACCTTTGGAGGCTTGCAAGGTGAGCAGTTGAAAACTGCGCCAAAGGGCTTTGAGAAAGATCATCCTTCCATTGATCTTTTAAGGTATAAATCCATGTACGTGTTCAAGAGCTTCTCCGATAAGGAGGTAACCTCACCCGATTTTGTCGAAAATGCCTTGTCGGTATTTTTGGCCTTGCGTCCTTTTTTCGATGTCATGACCGACTACCTCACTACTGATATGAATGGAATTTCCCTTATTGAAAATCAAGGGTAAACATTAAGGAGGAAAACAGGGGATAAAGACGATGGCAAGAAAAGTGATTTTTGAATTTCTGGAACAGCTTAGCAAAAACAACTCTAAAGAGTGGATGGATGCGAACAGGGCTTATTACGAAGAAGCCAAAAACGAATTAATCAATCTGTTCGAGCCTGTTTTAGCTTCGCTGAAGGAAATCGACCCAAGAATTGTGCAGCCAACGGCTAGAAAAGCCATTAGCCGTATCAATAACAACTTGATGTTTCACCCTGAAAGGCCAACCTATAAAGACCATTTTGGAGTGGTGTTTGGGCATGGGAAAGGCTTGGCCGATTTCTATGTACACTTGGGCACGGATGAAACTTTAATGGCGGGCGGAATTTGGCATCCAGACAGCGCAAGACTCAAGAAAATCAGAACTGAGATTGATTATGAAGGTCACAAGTTGATGAAAACCCTAAATGCCGAGCCCTTTAAAAGTTGGTTTCATTTTTATACCGAGGGCGCATTGAAAACTGCACCTAAAGGCTATTCGCAAGAGCATGAGTTTATTGAATTGCTGAGACTGAAAAGCATTGCGGCCATGCGTCCGATTACGCGGAAGGATATTCTTTCAGTTGGCTTTCATGATATGGTAATCGAATCTTATTCGGCCATTTTACCGATGATCGACTTTTTGAATGTTGCTTTATTGGATGATGACGGTAAGTATTAAGTAGGAATCTAAAAGAGAAGAATGAGTGAAGTCAACAAGTTAAAGACTGCTAAAATAATTTTCATATTAAGTATACTGACAGCCATTTTCTGGTGTTTGGGACAGTTTGTTGATGTTTACTATTTCGCGGTAGTAGGTGCGATTTTTGAAATTTTATGGCTTCCAATGATCGCAATGTTGTTTGTTCTGCCAATATTCTCTCTTGTGCTTTGGGCAAAAGAAAAATTCAACCCAAAATCACTTCACCTGTACTCCTTTCTAATTCTTCTCGCTACTGGTTTATTCCTGATGTTACGAAATTAGTATTGTTCCGTCCTGATCAAGCGATACGGTTTTTCTATTTTGGCCAGTGTAATTCCTTCTTTGTCGGTTAGCTGTGATTTGTTTTTTTTCATAGCTTCACCCTCTACAAATCAACCCTCATATGAAAAAGCAATTCATCACACTTTTAATGCTGGTTTCGGTAGGGATTTTTGCCCAAACTGCACCTAACTGGCTTCGGTATCCGGTTATTTCTCCGGATGGTACTACAATCGTATTTACCTACAAAGGCGACCTTTATAAGGTGAGCGCCAACGGTGGTGATGCCGCCCAACTTACTTTCCACGAAT
Organism: Roseivirga echinicomitans; assembly: GCF_001592935.1. Classification (GTDB taxonomy): domain Bacteria; phylum Bacteroidota; class Bacteroidia; order Cytophagales; family Cyclobacteriaceae; genus Roseivirga; species Roseivirga echinicomitans. The sequence continues at coordinate 21,671 of NZ_LRDB01000014.1, read as the reverse complement.
CGCATGATTTTATGCCTGTGTTTAGCAAAGATGGAAAAACCATCGCTTTTGCTTCAGACCGTTATGGCAATTTCGATGTGTTCACCATGGATATCCGTGGAGGAGAAGCCAACCGCATTACCTTCCATTCAAATGATGAGCAGCCTTTCTCTTTTTCTGCCGATAACAAATCGGTGTTGTTTGGGGCGCTAAGACAAGATTTGGCCGAAAACAGACAGTACCCACACGGTTCTCAGTCGGAATTATATTCCGTGCCTGCGGCTGGAGGTCGAGTAGACCAGCTTTTTTCTTTCCCAGCAGAGTATGTGCAGGTGAATAAAAGTGGAAGCCAGATGGTTTACCACGATAAAAAAGGAGGCGAAAACGAATTCCGTAAGCATCAAAACTCTGCCATTGCCCGTGATATTTGGGTGTATGATAAAAAGGCGGATTCGCACAAAATGATTACTACTTATGTAGGAGAAGACCGTCAGCCGATTTATAGCCAAGACGAGAAAAGCCTTTACTTTTTAAGCGAAGAAAGTGGCAATTTCAATGTGCATAAGCTTTCGCTTGACAATCCTGCTGCAAGAACTCAATTGACGAATTTCAAAACGCATCCAGTGCGTTTCCTCAGCATGGGTGCAGGTACTTTGAGCTTTGGCTACGATGGAGAACTATACACCATGAAAGAAGGGCAACAGCCTAAAAAGCTTTCGGTGAATATTGTGACACAAAGCAAAGCCAATAGTGATAAATTTGTTTCTATCAATGGTGGTGTTGGCGAAATGGCCATTTCGCCTAACGGAAAGGAAATTGCATTTACTGCCCGTGGCGAAGTGTTTGTGACCTCTGTAGACGGTTCTATCACCAAAAGAATTACCAACACGCCTGAGCAAGAAAACTTCGTGACTTTTTCACCTGATGGAAAATCAGTGGTATATGCCAGTGAAAGAGATGGCAGATGGAGCATTTTCAAAACCACTAGAGTTCGTGAAACCGAAGAGCCATTTTTCTTCGCTTCAACCTTGTTGAAAGAAGAGCCTTTGGTGCAAAATAAGCTTGATAATTACCTTCCCAACTTTTCACCCGATGGAAAAAAACTAGCCTTTATTGAAGGAAGAAGAACTTTGAAAGTAGTGGACTTGGCTTCCAACAATGCTACCGTTTTAATGACACCAGATGATTTGTTCCACATGGGTGATGGCGATCAGTCTTTCACTTGGAGCCCAGATAGTAAATGGATTCTTTTCGATTGGGGAAAAACATTGAGCAATAGCGAAATTTTGCTTTTGGCGGCAGATGGTTCTAAAAGAGTGAACCTTACCGAAAGTGGCTATGGTGACAGAAGTCCTAAATGGGTGAATGATGGCAAGCAAATGATTTGGTTTAGTAATCGTGATGGCTTGAAGAGTTACGCCACCAGCGGTTCGTCACAACGTGATGTGTATAGCATGTTCTTTGATCAAGATGCTTGGGATAAGTATAACCTGAGTAAAGAAGATTATGACTTGATGAAAGAAATCGAAAAGGCGACCAAAAAGGAGGATGTTGAAGACAAAGATGCGGATAAAGACAAAAAAGACGATAAGGATAAGGAGGTAGAAAAAGTGAAAGACCTCACTTTCGATTGGGATGACATGAAAGACCGAAGGGTGAAAATGACCATCCACTCTTCTAGTTTGGGCGATGCCGTGCTTTCTAAAGATGATGATAAGCTGTATTACTTGGCACGTTTCGAGAAAGGAATGAACCTTTGGAGTACCGATTTAAGAACCAGAGAAACCAAAATGGCTTTGAAACTCGATGCTGGTTTCGGTAGCCTAACTTGGGACAAAGAACGAAAGAACCTTTACTTATTGAGCGGAGGTAAAATCTCTAAAATTGATCCGGAAAGCGGAAAACGCGAAGGCGTGGATGTGAAAGGTGAGATGAATTATGATGCCGTTGCAGAGCGTCAGTATATGTTCGACCATGTTTACATTAGAACCAAGAATGTTTTCTACGAACCAACTTTCCATGGCATTGATTGGGAGTTAATGAGAAAAGAATACGCTAAGTATTTGCCTTCAATTGGTAACTCATATGAGTTCTCAGAAATGCTTTCAGAAATGCTGGGTGAACTGAATGTATCGCACTCTGGCGCTAGGTACAGCACAAGTATTCCTAACCCAGATGCCACTGCTTCGCTTGGTGTTTTTATGGATTATAAGCATAAGGGCGATGGTGTTTTAATTGCCGAAGTGATCAAAGGCGGGCCGCTAGACAAAGCCAACATCGATGTGAAAAAGGGAATGATCATCGAGAAAATTGATGGAGAAACCATTGCTCAGAATGTTGATGTAGCCAAGTACTTAAACCGCAAGGCAGACCAATTCACTTTGTTAGAAATCTATGATCCTGCTACTAAAAAGAGACAACAAATCACGATGAAGCCTATTTCTCTAGGTGCAGAAAGAGGTTTGTTATATGATCGTTGGGTGAAAATCAACGAGAAAGAAGTAGAAGAGAAGAGTAATGGTCAGTTGGGTTATGTGCACATTCCGGGCATGAGCGATGGGCCTTATCGTAGTATTTACGAAGATATGATGGGCAAATTTTCAGACCGTAAGGCCGTAGTCGTAGATACTCGATTTAATGGTGGAGGAGATTTGGTGGCCGATTTGGCCATGTTCTTCACAGGCGAGCCTTTTCTTACATATGCCACTGAAGCCAAAGTTGTAGGAGGCGAACCAACCTCGCGCTGGACAAAGCCGACTTTGGCCCTCTTCAACGAAAGTATGTACTCTGATGGCAGCTGTTTTGCCATTGGTTATGCTGAACTCGAAATTGGAAAAACAGTAGGAATGCCAGTGCCTGGTACTTGTAGTTTTGCTGGTTGGGAAGGTTTACCTGACGGAGGAAGATGGGGCGTTGTACCTGTAAGCGCTAAAAACAAAGCAGGTGAATGGATGGAAAACAACCAGACTGAACCTCAGTTTAAAGTGAAGTTGATGCCGGGTGTTGTAGACAAAGGAAGAGACCAACAGTTGGAAAAAGCCATTGAGGAATTGATGAAGGAAATCAGGTAAACTAATACTTGATTGTAAGCAAAGCCTCTGTGAGTTGAATTACTCATGGAGGCTTTTTTCATTTCATCTCGTTCTCTAAAACCTTTTGCTGGTTTAATCTACCTCTTACCTCAGGAGCACGACATTCTTTGAACATTTTGGGCGCTTTTCTCTATGATTTTGGTGTTCTTTGCGCCTCAAATTTTTCGACAGCATAATGTTTGAATTGCAAATAGGGGGAGTGCCAGAACATTTCAATATGCCATGGCAGCTATTACTTTCTTCAGGAACACTTGAGAAATCTGGTATTGCGCCACAATGGGCGGATTATCACGGTGGCACAGGTCTTTTGGCGCAAGCTTTACACGATGGCGATTTAGACATCGGAGTGCTACTTACGGAAGGTGCTGTTCAAGGAATTGATAGGGGGAAGAAATTTAAAATATTCAGCTTTTATGTTGATTCCTTTTTGACCTGGGGGATTCATGTGCCTGCCAATTCTGCTTCGCAAACTGTTTCGGACATTGAAGGCAAGCGTTATGCGATTAGCCGCTATGGTTCGGGCTCTCACTTGATGGCTATTATTGACGCAAAAGCGAGAGGCTGGTCTATCGAGGACATGAGATTCGAAGTGATCGATGATTTGGCAGGCGCCCGTGAATCATTTCAAAAGGGCGATTCAGGCATTTTTCTATGGGAGAAATTCACGACCAAATCTTTAGTGGACAGTGGAGAATTCAGAAGAGTAGGAGAGCGGAAAACGCCTTTCAGCTGCTTCGTGATCTGCGTGTCGGACAAGGCTTTCGAAGAAAAGAAAGAGGCAGTATTAAAAACTATAAACGCCTTGTTTCAACAGGTGACTCAATTCATTGCTAGTACAGATAAAGTGAAACTGATCAGTGACTTCTATCATTTAAAGCCAGAAGATGTAGAAGCATGGCTCAAAGATGTAAGCTGGACACCTCGTCCGCACCTTAATCCAGCAATGCTCCAAACGACAATCGATACTTTAGGGGTGCTCAATTTGGTGAGCGATAGTTTAACAGTAGATCATTTAGTTGGCCCAGTTGAAGCGTTGGAGAAATAGCGACCAAAGATTCGGGCTAACCTAAACCATTTTCTCCTTGGCGTGGAACCTCATTTTGTTCAATAGCTTGTTCATTACTATGGCTTCCGCTTCGGTAATATTGAACATCACATCATCAAGCTTGCCCATGTTCTGGTCGATTTCGCTCAAAAGTGCTTGGCCTTTTTCATGAATAAATGCCTGAATCAATCTGCCGTCATGAGTACAAGGTCTTTTCCAAGCTAAACCTTTGTCGCAAAGTCTATCTATTAAACGCGAAGTATCAGAATTGCTAATAATCATTCGTTCTCTGATCTGCTTGGTACTTATGGGTTCGGGATGTTGTTCACCCAAAATGGTCAATACATTGAACTGCTGCTGAGTTATATCGTATTGTTTTAAAAACTCGGTGGTCAAATCGCTGAGCCAATAGGCGGAGTACAATAGGTTTGCTCGCAATTGCTCCTTAATGCTTTTGGTGTTCTGAGCGTTTGTTTGCGTATCCATTTTAAAATATTGTCGGGTGGCTTACTAAATTAGACCTAATGTTATAACATTGACTGTGGAAATCAAAATCTGATTCGAGTTAATAGAAGAAGGCCTATAAACACATAGACCATCTAACGCACAAGGCTTTGACCCTGATTGCTAGATGGCTATGTTCAACAATCACCAAAAACTTTATCTATAATTATTGCAGTAATTATGCTTCTGCGGCTTCTTCAAGCGGTTTTGCCACTGGGAAATCTATGGCTATTTCTGTAACGTTGTTCACGTAGTTGGTTACAGTATTATCGGCTACCAAAAGCACCAAATCCATAAGCGCAGCATTGTCAAAACCCTGTGCAAAGAAGTTCTCTACAGTTTCGCTAGAGGGGCGTCCGTGTTTAAGGGTAAGCTCTCTTGCTAAAGCAACAATTACGTTTAAACGCTCATTTCCACTTTTTCCAGCCCTTAAATTCAAAGTCTCCTCTTCGCTAAAGCCATTCATTTTTCCAATGGCAGTATGCGCGGCTTGGCAATATGAACAGCCGTTGGCTTGTGCTACAGCAAGCGCTACAGCTTCTCTTTCTTTTGCATTAAATGACCCTTTGGCCTGTGCGCCTTGGAAGGCCAAGTATGAATCTAGCGCGTTTGCAGAATAGCCAATGGTCGCATAGATGTTCGGTACCATTCCGATTTTCTGTTTTACGTCATCAAAAATTGCTTGTGCCGCAGGGGCTACTTGTTCTCTTGTAGGTACTTCAAATTTTCTCATTGTATTTTTTGTTTTATAGTTTTTCAAATTCAAGTAGCTAACTAATGTTGTAACATTGAAGTTCAAACATTGAAATAAAAATATTTGAATATTTTTGAATAAACTATCTAACAGTCTGTGAATGAGTGATTAGTGAGGTGATTTATTTTTTAAAAAACCTTAGAGACGAGAGCTCCTCCTTTATGGAAATGAATTTTGAGAGGGAAACTGAAGTGATTTAACTTGGTTAGTCCTTACTTCCCAACCAAGCATGACCCAATTTGAAAGAGTAATACTCTGTTACTTCACCGTCATCTGATTTGCTGACTGTTTTCCGGTGTGGTTTTTTTATTTGGGCTTCGAGCCGACTTTTCTCTATGAGGTAATCTTCTTCATCAAAGTAATCTTCAGGCTGGCCTAGATCATTGCTGGTCAAATGCTTTTCGTCTAGGCGACATTCCCAATTAAAGCCAGCAGGAAGGTTTTTGATTTGAGGTTCAGTTTGTGCTGTGTATTCTTGGTCAGGCTTAAAGAATGTACGATCGTAAAAGTGGAGAAAATCACCAATCGCACAGACTACCTGAGATTGAGAGAAATAAGGATCGTTAAGCCACATTTTAAGATAGTAAGGCTCGCCCAGCTCATCTAGCTGCTTTTTCCATTCATTATAAATGTCAATCAAACCATTCATGATTTTTTGGCGGGTCTTACCTTTAGGTTGAGGGAATTCGCTGTTGAGCATGGTGTAGTCGCAATAGGGGCTGACCCAGATTTTTGTATGGTCGCGTTGGCTACTTTTTAAGGATTCAATATCTAGCTTAAGGTTTTCACTTCTCCACGTTTCAATGTCCTTCCAGATGCGATGGTGTCCTCTCAGTTTCTTAATTCTCATGCTCGATCTATTGCGGAATATTTTCTGATTTTTCCTCTGATAAAATTGGGTCGATAAGATAACTAGACTTTTTCTTAGGAGAGAATATAAAATTGAAAATCTACCGATACGTCAAAATTTGAATGATTTGGGCTTTTCTGAACCTTTCGAAAAATATATTTTCAACGGCCATGTTACTTTTTGAAAATGTTGCGTCTCATGATCAAAACTAAAACCATGTATGCCTTCGGGCATCAATCAACAATTAAAAAGAGAGAATAAACAATTATGAAAATTACAAACAAATTAATCGGTGCATTGATCATTGGTATGGTAGGCATGACTTCTTGTGCAGATGTACCACAAACTGAAATTGATGCTGCTACAGCTGCTATCGAAACCGCAAAAGTTGCTGGTGCCGAAGTGTATGTTACCGAGCAATACAATGCTTTGAATGACTCTATGGCGGTAGCTATGGCAAGCTTGGAAGAGCAAAAATCTAAGTTCTTCAAAAAGTACACTAAGACTGTTGAGAAATTAAACAACGTGACTGCAATGGCTAACGAAGTTTCTGCTAGCACTGAAGCCACTAAAGAAGCAGTGAAAGCTGAAATCTTGGCTTCTATGGAAGAAGTTCAGACTTTGGTTGCTCAAGGAAGACAGTTAATTACTGAGGCTCCTAAAGGCAAAGAAGGAACGACTGCATTAGAGGCGATCAAAACTGAATTAGATGTTGTTGAAGCTTCTATTACTGAATCAAACACAATGTTTCAAAATGGTGAGTTGAAGCCTTCGTTAGCGAAAGTGAAAGTTGCTAAAGAAAAAGCAAGCACAATCAATACTGAATTAACTGAAGTGATCAGCAAATACAAAGCTGCTCCAAGAAGAAAGTAATTTAGATAGAACGATAAAGGCAAAATCCCCTGAAGGTTTCAAAGCCTAAAGGGGATTTTCATTTTTGGAAAAGATATGAAAATCAAATGGCTAGCGATTGCTCTGCTCACTGTGCTAATTCTCATGGCATTACTATTTCCTTCCTTCATTTTCCCTCAGCCTCCGCTGGCTGAATTAACCGAGGCACGAGAAAAGCTTTCGGAAGCGGAAAAAAGTCAGGCGTCAGAATACGCACCAGATTTGTATAAAAAGGCAACTATTTTATACGACTCGGCCATGGTGGCTTGGGCCAAAGAAAACGATCGTTTCTTCTTTATGAAGGACTTTTTGATCACAAAACAGCTGGCTTCTAAAGCATCAGAAACGGCAATATTAGCCAAGAGTACAGCTCAAAATATGAGCAAGAAAATATGGTCGAACTACAGCAAACGACTCGATTTAATCGATGATCAGTTTGAGCGTTTCGACCTAAAGTATAAAAATATTCCGCTAAGTGAAAGCTCGGTAAAACGACTTGCACAATCGCGTATGCTTTATCATGAAGTGTCTGTTGCATTTGAAAGTGGAAATGCTGCACTTCTGAAAGAGAACTTAAGCAAGTTGGAAAAGGACATGGCTCAACTGATTGGGCAAGCCGAGGCTACCATGACCGAATTCTTTAAGGACTATCCACAATGGAAAAAGTGGGTGTCTGCAGGAATTGAAAAATCGCGCAAAGCGAATGAAACCGTTTTTGTCATCGATAAGATGGAGAGGCTTTGCTATGTATATGCCAAAGGTAAACTGACCCATACTTTCAATATGGAACTTGGTGCCAACTGGATGGGGGATAAGATGCTCTCTGGGGATAAAACCACTCCTGAAGGAGTGTATAAGGTAGTGAAGAAAAAGGGGAATGGGCAGACCAAATATTATAAAGCTTTACTGCTGAATTACCCGAATGCTGATGATCAGAAACGCTTTAAGGAGAATAAGGCCAAAGGCATTATTCCAAAGAATGCCACCATTGGCAACTTAATAGAAATACACGGTGATGGCGGGAAAGGTTTGGACTGGACCGATGGCTGTGTCGCTTTAAATAACAATGATATGGACAAGCTTTTTGGCTTGGCTTCAGAAAATACACAAGTAATTATCGTGGGGTCGCTTAAACCGCTCCCAACTAAATAATGGAGAAGAAAACGAACATAAGGAAATGGGTAGTGTTGGCGACAACCATGGTGTTGTTACTGCTGGTTTTGGTGAAAATTCAAACCATCATGATCAGCTTAACTGCTCAGGAAGATGTGGTGAAAGTAGACAAGGAAACCGAAGCCGCTTTACTGACCGACATGCAGAACCAATTGGCGGTTTTGGATAAGAAACTTTCGGCCAATATTCCTAAAAATAACTATTTGGTAGTGAACAGTACGGTCAATGAATTCTACTTGTACAAGGGAACGAATCTGATCAAAAGCGATATATGCTCAACTGGGAGTTATATCCTTCTAAAAGGCAACGACAGTAAAAAGCAATGGATGTTTAAGACGCCAAAAGGCGAATTTAGAATATTGAATAAGACCAAAGACCCGGTGTGGAAGAAACCTGATTGGGCTTTCGTAGAAGATGGTTTACCTGTGCCTTCTCCAAATCATTCGTCCCGTTTTGAATACGGGGTTTTGGGCGACTATTCGTTGAGCATTGGCGATGGATATTTGATTCATGGCACACTTTATCAGCGGTTTTTGGGATTACCTGTAACGCATGGTTGCATTCGTTTGGATGACGCCAACCTAGAGTTGGTGTATAAGTCGCTGCCCATTGGCTCTAAGGTTTTTATTTTCTAATTGAATGGAAGCGCAAGAAAAAAACCTAAGCAAAAGCGGGAAGACAATTTTCTTATATATCGCTTTAGCGATGATACTGATCATAATAATTTTTGGGCTGGTAAAGTATGCCATGGCTCCAGTAAACAAATTGGCAGAATGGAAGAAAAATCAAGAAACAATAGCGGTTTATAATGACGCTAAATTAGATTCGATTCAACGTTTGATCGCTTATAGAGATGCTTTATTAAGCCTTTCAAAGAAGGATTCTATCCATTTAATCATCAATGTGCCAGACAGCACCTTAGGGTTATTTATCAATGGCGTAGTGATTTACAATGTGAAAATGACCTCAATGAAGCTTGATCCAATGCTCAGAAAATTACCTCAGGGCATGTACATACAAACATTTTCAAAACCTCTGTCTGTAACGCTGTCTGAAGCCAGTATTATAAAGGAGCCTATTATTGAAAAGATAGCGCCCAAAAACCCAGAAGAATTACTGACTTCGGTTACGACACCCGACACTTTGGTGCACCAACCTGTTTTCATCAAGTTGATTACCGACAACGGAATCCACTTTCTTATTACGCAAGATGAGGACCTCACTTCGGTAGATAAAAAAGCCAACCGTAGTTTTTGGTCGGGGAGAAGAATGGAAAGGACAAAGTCTTTTTTAACTGCTATGGTCAATTTTCAACCTTATGAATATCAGCCTTCGGTAATTTTAGAAGCCAACGATAAAGCGTTAACGGCCATTTATAGGGCATTACCCGAACAGCCTAAAGTGGTGGTGTATTATGAGTAGGTGGCTGATGGTTGATTGACCGCTAGCCACCTACTTGATTTCTTTTGACTAGCCTATTTAGTCAATTTAATCATTCCAGAAAGTGGGGCTTCTAAGCGGTTGAGGCCTGCTTTTAAAGTAACCGACTTGTTCAGTACCTCATTTCCTTCAGTATCGAAAACGGCAATATTGCCCTTCCAATCTTTTGCCAGTTCCAGCATAATGATTTTGCTGCCCTTGGCATTCACAATGTCCAAAGCAGAAAGATTGTCACTTTCTGGTCTTACCAAAAGCTCTTCGAAAAGGGTGGTGATCTGCTTTTTGCCATTGTGGGCGGTTAGCATGGGGTAATTGGCACTTGGGTTTGAAGGAATAAATTTAGAATCGAGAAGTATGTCGCGGTTCTCATTCCAATACTTGAACCAATAACGGATCATATTCAAATGATGCTCAGGGATTTCTTCCAAACGAACGGAAAGCTGAGGTACACTGTACAGAATATTTAAGATTTGAAGCGCAGCCGACTCAACAGACTCTTCTTTTCTCCAAATAAACATATCGGCATGAACGGCTGTATTTCCAGCCATAATGCGCAAAGTGGTGGTCTCTACTCGGTTGGCCACTGCATTGTTCGGGACATCGGTGCCTCGCAACATATTTCCAAATTTCCGCATCAATGGGCCAATGTATGGCTGACGGAATTCGATCATAATGTCTGGTTTTTTGGCCTTAAGTCGGTTCATGACTTCCGTCATTAAATGATCCGTGGCTTCGTTGACCGAGGCGAAATCTCGTCCATTTCTGGCCGTCAAATCTGTATCGGCTTGTGCCGAAAAACGACCGATGAAATCGAGCTTGAAACCATCAAGTCCCCAGTCGTCTAGTGCTTTTTCATAAGTATTGATGATGTACTCCCTTACTTCAGGATAACGCGGGTCCATAATCCAGGTGCCTTGTCCGTTCCAGTAGAAAAGGTATTTGCCTTTGAATCGCTCAAAATTCTTGGCGTTCTCCCCCATAAACGGAAGCGAGTACCAAAGAATGAATTTCATGCCAGTGGCATGCACACCATCTACAAAACCCTTCATGTCAGGAATTCTATCGGGCTCCCAGTCGCCAGTGTAGGCGTAACCTCGGTTGCCATCAAGCGTTTGCCAACCATCGTCAACAATTACGGCATCGGTGCCCAATGATTTAGCAATCGCAGATTCCTTAATAATTTCTTCGGCAGTAATGCCCTGATGATAGCTGTACCAAGTAGAATACATTGGTCGCTTTGCGATATCCGGAACAGCAAGCGGAGTGTATTCTGGTTTAGAAGCCCACCATGCGCTCACTTTTTCAACAGCTTCGTAATAAGGAAGTGGTCGAGTGTCAATTCTCAGTTCAATTTCATAAGAAGTGGTTTTAGGCATACGCTCTGTAAAGAGCCTGATGTTGGGGTAAAACTTCACATCTTCCTCACGCAAATAGCTGCTGATGTCCACTTTGTTTAACGCGTCTGAAAGGGCAAATGTAATTCTGTTCTGAAGCCTGTTATTGTAGAGGGTGAGGACAGGCGCCCATTGCGATGCTTTTGAGCTTAGTGGACTTCTGTAATAATTCGTTCTATCATTATTGGTCGGGTTCCAATAGCCATTAATATCCACTGAAGGAAAATTGAAAGACAAAGACACGGGCTTTAGCTCACTTGGTTTTTCTGCTTCGAATTTGAAAGTGATGATTTGTAAACCTTCTTCAATCTGCTTTTGGCTTTTGGTTACTTTAAAATCGCCAAGGTCTCCACTCACCTGAATGCTGTCCATTTCTACCAAAATTGGATCGAAATCGGGTTCGGTGGTGTTGATACTTAGGTTTTCAGTAGGAGAGCTGCAAGCGCAAAAAGCAAAGCTGAGCAGCAAGAGTGATTTGTAATAGGTTGGTTTGAAAAAATGCATAGCTAAATGGTTTCCTCAAAAATAACCTAATATATGAACCTTCCGAACTCCGATTTATAAATGGTGGAATTTAGGTGCGCCAAAATGATTAACGCTCCTAAAGTCATATTACTTATTCTTCAACACCCTTTTTACCAATGGGCCTATGGTTAAGCCTTGACCAATGATCGAGAAAACCACTATAATATAAGTGACGGTCAGGAAAAGCTCGCGCTCCATTTCTGGTTTCAGCGATAGCGCTAAGGCAATGGAGATTCCTCCTCGAATTCCACCCCAAGTCATAATGAGGTTGGTTTTTGGAATGAAATCTAATTTCTTTTTAAACAATGCTACCGGGCCAGCTAGGGCTAAATATCTGGCGATAAGCGCTACTGGAATGGCAATTAAACCAAAGGTGATGTATTCACCATTGATGGTGATCACAAGCAATTCTAAACCGATTAATACAAATAGAATGGCGTTGAGTAAAACATCGAGCAACTCCCAGAATTTATCTACATAATTCTGTGTGGTCGTTGACCAAGCAATTTTGGGGGATTTATTTCCTATGAAAATACCGGCAACCACAACCGCCAAAGGCCCTGAAACATGGAGTAAATGGGCTAAAGCCGAGAGCCCCATTACTAAGGCAAGCGTAATAATTACCTCGGTTTCATAATGGTCTATGGTTCTCATAAGCTGGAATACTAGCCATCCGCCAATAAGGCCGAGGGCAATTCCACCCACTACTTCTTCGAAGAAAAGAAAGCTTACTTCAGTAGCCTCAACCGAAGCCAAACCTTGTTCCGCAATTTTATAAATCACCAAGAATACAACTACGCCAACCCCATCATTAAACAGCGATTCTCCTACAATTTTGATTTCGAGTTTTTTGGGTGCGTTGGCATCTTTCAGAATCCCTAAAACTGCAATAGGGTCAGTAGGAGAAATTAAAGCGCCAAAGAGCAAACAATAGATGTAATTGATTTCATGCCCGATGAGAATGGCCACATAGTACATCAGCGTTCCAATAATAAAGGTAGAAACCACCACGCCCATGGTAGCAAATAGCGCAATGGGAACTCTATGTTTTTTAAGAGCATCGAGTTTAGTATGAAGCGCTCCTGCAAATAGCAAAAAGCTCAGCATAATGTCGAGCAAGGCAGTTTCGAAGTCGATGGATTCAATGAGTATTTTGGCTTCATCTAAGATGTAATGGTTGAAACTTCCTAGAATAGTGAGAACGAGGGTAAAGCAAATCGCAATGAGCATAAGCCCGATTGTGAAAGGCAGTTTCAGAAATTTGGTATTGATAAAGGCAAACACTGCCGAAAGAACAATAAGTATGGTAATGATGCTGAAAATGTCCATTGACTTCTATTAAGGTTTAAACCAGTAATGGCAAAATAAAACCTTTAATCGAATTGTGTGATAAAGAAGAGCAATAATCATTTCGATTATTACGGCATGATGAGGTTATATACCGATTCAGGAAGAATACTTAGTGCAAAACCTTCAATCAAACCTCCTGCATAAAGTGTGAGGTGGTCTTTGAAGGGTGGGCGCTCAAAAACGTATTCAATTGAATCTGCGAGTCCATTTTTGCTTCCTCTGTTGTTTCTCCTAGTAATTAGGTTGCCTAAACCAGACTGCAACCAACGTTCATTATTTTGATTGTCTGTTACTTTCAGTTTTAATCCTTCAAAGTCAGAGCGCATGGTTCCCCAGTTTGTTAACTGGTTTCCTCGGCCCTCAAAGTTGATGCTGTTGATTTTACCTTCCGCCAACTTGACCCTTGTGAGGTTAGCAATTAGTGGGTTGAGGCTAGTGAGTTTCATTGGGCCAATGTAGCCTTTGTAGGTATGATTATTAGGGTCGTTTAATGGAAGGTTAAATTCGAACTTAAAAGGGGCATCTTGCATGAAAACACCCTCAAAGTCCGCTTTAATACTGTTACGTTTTTCCTTTTCAGTATAAAGGTTAGCAATTGTAGCATTCAGCTGTGTCAGTATTAAGTTGCCAGGTTGAAGCTCTTTGTCGCTATAGATTTTATAATCAATGCTGCTATCTTTTAAATACAGAGTATCAACTTCAACAGGGATTGGGAGGTTGAGGAAGGACTGGTGAAATAGTTCTTTATAGAGCGTTTCATCCAGTGGAACGCTTTTGTTTCTCACAAGATTCATGTCCAATCCGATCAAATGTAAGGTCTTGCCTTTTATGGAAGAAAGGTCTTTCAGTTCTTTAAAATTTCCTGACTGATAAGTGAGGGTATCTAAAGTGATATTGAAAATGGTTTTTCGAAACTGACTCTCCAAGGTCATTTTATAAGGGTCTCTTTTTGCAGTTATTTCTACGCCAAAGCACTGGAGTAATTCGTCTCTATAGTTAAAGTTGATGCCGTCAATCAGGTATTTATAGTCTGAGTCTTTTGGGCTCAGTAGGATTTCGTTCAGCGAAAAAGCCACTTGTTCAACTTTGGAGGTTTTAATGATGTTTTCAGTAGAATTGAGATCAATTTTTAGATCTTCCATTTTTACATTTACCTGCTTTCCAGCGTAGAGCGTATCTGCTAAATTTCGATGAAAGACGAAAGAGGCATGTCCATCAGTGAGGTCGAAGTTGGCTACTTGGATACTCCCGATTGCACTCTTTTTCGAGTCTTCATTCTTAGAGTTGTTATTTCCTATTAAGCTCTCTTTTTCTGGAATGAAGAAGAGTAGTTCAGGCTTTTCAATGGCTACTTTGTTTACGTCAATTACAGAGCGAAACAAAAGGTCTGAAATGTTGATATTGACTACTTTGAACGAGTTGGTTTTAAAGAAAACTGCGGGGTAACGGATCATCATGAATTTGTTTGCAGTGTCTGTTTCGAACTCCACTTTTTCAAATTCTATATTGAAGCCATTCCATGATAAAGAGGTGTAGCTATTTTCAAACGATAGGGTATAAAAATCCCCAAATGTATCTTTAATTTCTTTTTTTAAACGATTGTTAATGATGTCTTTGAGAAAGAAGGTAACGAAGATTGAGAGCAATAAACCTACTGTCAATACAGTGATTCCCGTAATTTTGAATATTCTGAGCCAAGTTTTTGATGGTTTTTCCATAGCAGATACCCTTCTAAATTACACAAAGTGTTCCAGAATGTTTTTGAGTGTGGCAATGAGTTTCTTTCTATTCTGAAAAGGATGCTTACAGCATGACTTAACGTTGAGGTTTGTATCAATGCCGAGGCTTAACCAGATAAGCCAGATCTTGCAGTCATCCCGTAGGGATCTTTTCACGTATCACAGGTCCCACTGTTGCTTTTCTTGTTCTACTGAAAAGGATGCTTACAGCATGACTTAGCTTTAGATATTGTGCGAACGATTTTATGTAAGAGTTGACGCCAGCTTTACATTCATCCCTGTAGGGGTCTTTTCACGCAACGCAGTAGTTGGCTGCTCGCAACTCGTTTTCTTGTTGTACTGAAAATGATGCTAAGCCCTCCCCGTAACATCAGGTTCAGGTGGCCAAGGTGTTATTTCATCATTCAAAAACAGCCATTCTGAATTTATTGAGTTTATAAGTTCTTCTTTCTTAACTCTTGTCCAGCTTTTAATTTCCTTTTCCCTTTCTATAGCACCTACAGCAGAATGATGAAACTCGTAATAAAGTAGACAATAGCAGTAGTACCTGCCAGCGAAAGTCTTCTTATGCCCTCTGTTCAGATAATGTTCAATGATTCGATATTCTAAGTTGTTGGTCATGCCTGTATACAAAGAGTCTTTTAAGGGGTTAGTTGTAATGTAGACATGAAAACCTTTCATGTTTGAAAATACTGAATTCGGAAATAAAAAATGAGAATTACTTTCTGATTTTGGTTGCTCGAATGGACGGTTTCTTGTGTTACTGAAAAAGATGCTTACAGCATGACTTAACTTTGAAGTTTGTACGAAAGAGATTATTTAGCCAGACAAGCTAACTATTCAGTCATCCCGTAGGGCTTTTTTCAAAGGGCGTAGTAGTCTGCTACTCACAATTTGTTTTCTTGTGTTACTGAAAAAGATGCTTACAGCATGATTTAGCTTTGGGGTTTGTGAGGTGAGAAGTGGCTGGGTCAGGTAAGTCTGTAGACTATGCAACTGTTGAACTCAATACTTAAACACTAAAAAGAAACTGGCACCTTGGTCTTTCTCTGATTTGACGGTGAGGTCACCTTTGTGCTTTTTCATGATTTGCTTAGAAAGGCTCAGCCCAATTCCAGAACCCTGTTCTTTTGTAGAGAAGAAAGGAATGAAAATTTGATCAATCTTACTTTCTTCAATTCCCATTCCGTTGTCCGTCACTTCAATTACTTTTTCTGACTCTCGGAAATAAGTCCTTAAAGTGATTCGAGGGTTTTCAGTCTCCTTTAATGCATGCTTTGCATTCGTAATTAGGTTAATCAGCACCTGTTCAATTAATTTTCTGTCGATAGAAAGTTCGAAGGCACTTTTAAGGTGAAGTTCCAATGTGATGTTCTCTTTCTGAAGCTCTGGCTTCATGAGCTGCGCCATGTTTTCTAATAATTCAATGGCATCTGTGCGCTCTTTGTCCAGATTTTTAACTCGGGTGAGTTTACGATAATCGTCCACAAAATGGAGAAGGCCTTCACTTCGCCTTTGAATGGTTTCCAATGAAAAACGGATGTCGGCCAAATCTTCTTCAGAAATTTCGTCAATGGACTTCTCAAGGTTTTCGCCTTTGTGTAGCATCATCTGCATGGTTTCCGTAAGTGAAGTAATAGGCGTGACCGAGTTCATGATTTCGTGCGTAAGAATACGAATAAGCTTATGCCAAGCCTCAATTTCCTTCTGTTCAATCTCCGACTTAATGTTCTGAAAAGTGATGATCGAGTACCTGAAGTTTAAAATTTTCAGTCGGGTAACATGGGCGGAAATTTGAAGTTTATCACCTTTAACGTTCAGTTCAATTAACTTTCTTTCGTTGTCGTCCATCTCAGAAAATTCACGAGAAAATTGAGGGGAAAGCTGTTGTAGTTGCTTCCAATAATTGGGTACGCCAACCCCTAAAAGAGTTTGGGCGGTTTTATTCATGAGCTCAATTTGATGCTCTTCCTTTATGGCAATGATCCCCACGTTCACATTGTCTACAATCACTTTTAGAAACCTGAACTGGGCTTCCTTTTCAACGGATACTTTTTTAAAGGCTTCTATAATTTCCACAAAAGCATCTTGTAATTCCTGAAAGGATTTGCCGTGCTTCTTGCCTTTAAATGAAATCGAAAAATCTGAATAGCGAATGGCCAAGAGAAGTTTTGCCAGTTCTCTGTTGGTGAAGGTGATAAAGCGTATCAACTCAGCCACCTGAATAATAACAATAGAAAGCAGAATGATTTGATTGAAGAACAACTCAGTTTTGGCGAAAATAAAAGCCAAGCCCGTTAGCGTTAACATCAATAACGTTATCCGAATTATTACAAGAAGGCTGAATCGCTTTGAAACCATTTTTGGTTAGTTAATAGTTAAGGGTTATGAGTGTATTGGTTAAGAGGTTAATGTTCATGGGTTCTTTTATTTGGAGCATATTTCTTCTAGACCGATCCATTCGTGGGAGATGTTCTTCATTAATAATGCGTTGTCAAACTTCACAGACCCTTTTGGGAATACTTGTTCGTTGTCGAAAAAACTAGATTCAACCTTTAAAACCTCGAGAGGTGTTACTTTCCAGTTTGTGGTTTTTAATTCTAATCCGTCAAATGTCTTTTTGTTATTAGGTGAATAGCCAACAGCGCCTTGTTCAAAAAATGATGAGGCCTCATTGATGTTTTGGAATATACTATTGTCGCCCCATTTTTCGGTCACTTTAGCCAAAATTAAAAGCTTTGTTTGATCATTGCTTTCAAACGATACTTCATAATTACCACTTAATTCACTCACTTTAAAATCGGCCAAATGATGTTCTCCTGGAAAGAGAGTGCCTCCTGCGAAAGCGTTGAGTCTAGATGAAGTATCTCTTCGAGGAATGTAGACTCCTTCTTTTGTGATTCCTTCTGACTCCCATTCTACTGCAATTCGGTGGGCTCCGTTTTCAGAGGAAATGCCTATGCTTTTTGGGAGGCCTTTTGGTCTGATTTCCTTTAATCGGATCAAGCAGATACCAGCTATCCCTTTGCCCTTCACTAATTTGGGCTTGAAAGGGTGTGGCAAGAAAGATTCAAGTACATCCTTATCAATTTGATAGTTAATAAGAATTCTTCGATCAATTACTCCTTGAATTACGGGTATTTTCATTCCTGATTTCTATTTTCGGATAACTGATAACTGATAACTTCTGCCTAATAACTCATTCCTATTAACCCTTAACTCAACTACAGTCCGTATTTCTGAAGTCTTCTATACAAAGCCAACCGATCAATGCCCAGATCTTTCGCGGCACGGGTTACGTTTCCGTTGTTCTTATCTAGCGCTTTTAAGATGAGGCGCTTTTCCATTTCTGAAAGGTCTAGAATATCTTCCTCCAAACGTTTGTTACTGCGGTTAGGTTGAAGTACAAAATCGTCAGCGGTAAGCTTATGGTCATCAGCCAAAATGATGGCACGTTCTATGGCATGTTGCAGTTCGCGAATATTCCCAGGCCAATGATACTTCTTGAGTTTGGCAATGGTATTTTGATCAATTCGCATTTTCGGTTTCTGATATTTCTTACCGTAGAGCTGCATAAAATGCTGCACGAGTAAATCGATATCCTCAGTTCTTTCGGCTAGTGCGGGCATTCTCAGTTCCACGGTATTAATTCTGTAGAGCAAATCTTGGCGGAAAGTGCCTTCCTTCACCATTTCGTACAATGGCATATTGGTGGCGCAGATCAAACGAATATCAACTGAGATTTCTTTTCCTGAACCCACTCGACTTACTTTTCTTTGTTGTAAAACGGTGAGGAGTTTGGCTTGTAAAGGAAGAGAGAGATTACCTATTTCATCTAAAAAAAGTGTGCCGCCAGAAGCCAGCTCAAACCTACCGGGTTTGTCTTCTTTGGCATCTGTAAAGGCGCCTCGTACATGGCCAAAGAGTTCGCTTTCAAAAAGGTTTTCGCTGATAGAGCCTAAATCTACATTGATGAAAACCTTGCCCTTTCGCTCCGACTGGCGATGTAAGGCACGAGCGGCCAACTCTTTTCCAGTTCCATTTTCACCCAAAACCAAGACATTGGCTTCGGTGGGGCCTACTTTTTCAATTAAAGAGAAGACCTTTTGTATGGGCAATGATTCACCAATGAAGTTCTCGAACTTTTGATCAATCTCGCTGGAGAGCGTTTTTTGAGTGCTTTTCAGTCGGTCGACTTCCAGCTTGCTTTGCCTTAGCTGTAGGGCGGATTGAATAGTGCCGAAGAGCTTTTCGTTTTTCCATGGTTTAGGCAGAAAGTCGGTAGCACCAGACTTTACAGCTTTCACCGCCAAGTCAAATTCACCATAGGCTGTAATCAGTATCACTATCGCGTTTGGATCGATGGTTAGAATTCGGTTGAGCCACTTCAAACCTTCTTCTCCTTCGTTGTCTCCTTTCTTGAAATTCATATCGAGCAACACTACATCGAAGGCTTCACGCTCTAAGTGATCGGGGATTTGCTCTGGGTCATTTTCAATTTGAACCAGTGTGAACTGCTGTTTCAAATACATCCGTGCGGTGTTAAGCACATCAATATCATCGTCAACCACTAAAATTTTTGCTTCTGTCTTACTCATGGAGATACTGTATCAAAACCAAACAGTTAAATGTATTGAAAACAAACGATATATAGACTATTTATTTTCCGAATTGGATGTAACTATCAGTAAATCAATTGTATATATGTTTGGCACTGCTATTGGTATGGCAGCTGTATCATAAAGGTCAAACTATGCTCAAAAACTATATCACAACAGCTTTCAGAAACCTTACCAGAAACAAGACTTACACGATTATTAATGTGTTTGGGCTGGCACTAGGAATTAGCGCAGCCATTGTTCTCTTTAAAATTGTGCTTTTCGAAAAGAGTTTCGATCAGTACCAAAGCAATTTTGATAACCTCTATAGGTTTACCAAACGAACTGAAAGCCCAAATCAGGTAGAGTTTGATGCGGGAATTCAGAATCCTTTTACACTTGCCTTTAAAACCGACTATCCTGACTATGGCGTGCCTGTTCGGACTTTTGGAATAGGGGAAAGTCAATTGAGTATTACCAATTCCATTGGTGATTTACAGCACTTTGCGCAAAGGGATGGTATTACTTTTGCCGACAAAGAGTACTTCAATCTTTTTGATTATGAGTTTGAATTGGGTAATCCTGAAACCGCTTTGGACAAGCCAAATTCCGCTGTTATTTCGGTTTCTTTGGTTGAAAAACTCTTCGGCATTACTGATGGCGGTTATGACAGAGTAATAGGTAAAGAGGTTAGGCTCAATGATAAACTTGACGTTTTTATAACGGCTGTGGTAAAAGACCCGCCAGTGAACAGTTCAGTGCCTTTTAGCTTTATAATTGAATATGAGGCTATCAAGTCAATTTTCGATTTCTATCAGCCAGAATCATGGAACTCAACTTCGTCAAATGCCAATGTCTTTTTTCTGAAGGCGAAAGGGGTGGAGGATATCCAAATAGAGGCTGCCTTGACAGAGATTGTAAAAAAATATATGCCAGAAGACCCGGAAAATACGGTGTATGGCTTTCAAGCAATGGCCGATATCCATTTTCAGCCTCAGTATAACACTTATAATGACGCAGGGGTTTCTTCTGATTTTCTGACCATACCAATAGCCATCGGAGTTTTCTTAATCTTGACTGCTTGTATCAATTTCGTGAATTTATCTACGGCTTTGGCCATAAAGCGGTCGAAGGAAGTTGGTATTCGTAAGGTTTTGGGCGGAAGAAAGGAGCAGTTGATGCAGCAATTTTTGGGTGAAACTTTTTTTATCACCATCATTTCAGTTTTGATATCGTTGGGCGCTGCTGAACTGATGATGAAAAACATGGAGCAGTTTGTTGGATATAATCTATCACTCAACCTACTTCAAGACCCTCAGCTTATTATGATTTTGCTGGGGATAACAGCAGGAGTCACTTTGATGGCTGGCTTATATCCCTCATTGATTTTATCCAGACTGGCACCTGTAATGGCATTGAAAAACAAAGGCCAATCGGCACTTTCTGGTAATGTGAATACTCGCAGGGGCTTGGTGGTTTTTCAATTTGTTATTTCACAACTATTGGTGGTTTGTACGCTGGTGGTTATCTCTCAAATGCAATTCTTCGAGGAGAAGGACTTGGGCTTTAGAAAAACATCCATTGTTACTTTTCCCCTACCAACTAATGCAAGCGAAAAACTCAATCCGTTGAGAAATGAGCTTTCAACATTCGCAGGAATAGAAAAGATAAGCTTCAATTTTTCATCACCATTATCTGATAACAATATAGGCTCGAGTTTCGGTTATGCCCCGCTCGAAATGGAAGGTTCTTACGATGCGGCCTATAAAGTTGCGGACGAAAATTACTTGGATTTGTATGGTATCGAGATTCTGGCCGGTAGAAACTTTAATGCCACTGATACGCTGGATGTTGCGATTATTTCTAAATCGGTCATGGATTTAATGGGGATTGAAAACCCCGAGGATGCCATAGGGGAACAAATAGAAAGCGGCTTTGCTGAGGCAAAAAGAGTAATTGCCGTGATAAATGACTTCCATACAAAATCACTGAAAGAGAAAATTGAACCTACTATTTTGGTTACATATCAAGGTTATTTCTATGAAGGAGCCCTTCGTTTTGAAGGAACCGATAAACAAATGGGGAATGTGATTTCTGCCCTTGAAGCCGCATGGACAAAGCAATATCCAAATGTGCTTTTCGATTACTCTCTATTTTCTGAAAGTATAATGGAGAATTATGAAGAGGAGGCCAATATGATGAACCTCTTCCAGATTTTTTCTGGCATTGCCATTCTCATTGGCTGTTTAGGACTGTATGGTTTGGTCGCCTTTTTGGCCAGTCAGAAAACTAAAGAGATAGGAATTAGGAAGGTATTGGGTGCTTCAGTAGGGCAAA
>NZ_LRDB01000012.1 GCF_001592935.1 Roseivirga echinicomitans | reverse complement strand
CAAAAGCCTTTGAGAAATCAGGTTAGGAATCTATAACAGTTGCTCCTTGGTTTTCAAATCATAAGATGACAAAAGAGCTTGTTGTTTGTCATAAACGAGATTGCCAATAATTCAAGTCAAAAAAAATCCCTGTACGCAAAATCACTTACAGGGATAAATATACTTTCAGACGGCCTTTAAAGGCCTCTCTTGATCTTAATTATTAGATGTGGCACCAAAGTTTTTAGCCGCAGTTTTCTCAATCAAATCACCTTCTTTGATAGTTTTAGACACTACTAAGAATGGACCAGAAACTACAACATCTCCTTCTTTCAAACCTTCCAATACTTCAATATTGTCGTAATCACTGATACCGGTTTTCACTACAACCATTTTGGCTTTTCCACCTTCATCAATAAACACCACTTCTTTGGTTTCATCCTTTGATGAGGCATTTGTAGTCACAACAGCATTGGTTCCTGTGGTCTGACCCTCTGTTACTTTTGCATTTGGGTTTCTCGTAGTTACAGCCGACAATGGAACAGAAAGAACTCCCGATTTTGTGTTGGTAATGATTTCAACACTGGCAGTCATTCCTGGCCTGAATGGAGAAGCACTTTTAATCTCAGAAAGTAAGTCTGCAAATGACTCATTCAGGATTCTGATTTTCACTTCGAATTCTGTTACTGCATCTGCAGATGATTTAGCATTTGCCGTATTAGCGATTGAAGTTACTATTCCTCTGAATTCTTTATCCATTGAGCTATATGAATCAACATCAATGATAGCCGTGTCACCTTGAGTTACTCTGATGATATCGTTTTCGTTTACATCAACTCTCACTTCCATCATTGTCAAGTCTGCAATACGCATCATTTCAGTACCCGCCATTTGCTGAGTTCCAACCACACGCTCTCCTTTTTCAACATCTAGTTTCGATACAGTTCCAGAAGATGGTGCTCTTACCACAGTAAGTCTTACGTTTTCTTCTGCCTCCTCTACCGTAGCTTGACTTGACTTAATTACATACTCAGAAGCGTTAACGCTTTCTTTAGCAGCATCCAAATTCTTTTTAGCTACTTCATAATTAGCCTTAGCCGTTTCGAAATCAGATTCAGAGATTACATTCTCTTTTCTTAATTGCTCAGAACGTTCAAAAGCTTGTTTAGACTGAAGTAATTGTGCTTCGTTTCTTGCTACTTGAGCAATGCTAGACGCCAAGTTGGCTTTCTGCTGATTCAGGTTTGCTCTCGCTCTTTCCAATGCAGATTGCAAGTTGTCAGGTCTAATTTTAACCAAAATCATTCCTTCGGTTACAAAATCTCCTTCTTCAACATTCAATTCAATAATCTCTCCTGCCACATCTGGGCTAAGTTTGATTTCCGTTACAGGCTGAACTACACCAGAGGCAGTTACCTTCTCTATAATAGTAGCTTTTTTGGCAGATGCCATCTGAACTTTTAACGTTTTAGCCTGGCCTATAAAGCCCGCTTGTTTGCCAACCACGGCAACTACTAAAATCAGCACTACTGCTACTAACAGTATATAGATTAGTTTATTTGATCCTTTCTTTTTCTTAGCCATGTTATTGTAATGTAATTGGGTTCCCTAAATAGAAATCTAAAATCTTTGTTCTAAAAATGTACTCGTATTTGTTTCGAATTAAATCCGCTCTCGCTGAAAACAAGTTATTGCTCGCAATTTGGTAATCAAGGTTGTTTACGTCACCTACATTGAACCGTTGTTCAGTAGCTCTGAACGACTCTTCTAATGCCGTTACACGCTTAAGTGTCGCATTATATGTATTTAATGCTGCTAAAGCACTGTTATAAGCTGACTCTATACTTTGCCTCAGTTGATTTCTCGTGTTCATTGACGTTATCTCGGCACGCTGCTTAGTGATTTGAGCCCTTTGTAGATTCGCACTGTTAGAGTACTTACTGAAAATTGGTACGCTCAAATTTATTGAAACTGACTGACCGAGGTTGTCATCATACTGATTGAATACACCATAGTTCTCTGCGTAAACAGGTATAGTCTGTTGACTTGGATTTGAAAAAACAGATTGATTAGTTCCTTCTACAAAACCAATGTTCTTTGCAGGAACAGTAACATCTTGCGTTCCAATCAACTGCCTAGCCCTTCCAGAATGGTTAGTGGAAACACTACCTCTCAAACTCAAACTTGGAAGAAAAGCACTTTTAGCAATATCCACTCCTATTTCACTAGTTTTCACTCCTAGCTCAGCACTTTGTATTTCTGGCTGCACACCCATTGCAATATTATAAATCTCACTTGGGCTTTGAGAAATAAAACCGAGCTGATCTACAGAAACTTCTGGAGCAACAACTTCCAAAGACTCATCAGCAGGCATTTGCATGGCTTGCTTTAAGTTAAGCGAGGCTGCACGTAAGCTGTTTTCAGCGTTCACTACTGAAACCTCATTTGTTGCAACCTGAGACTCCAAATCTAATTGGCTCGTCATAGGAAGTGATCCTGCGTTCACTAATTTTTTTGTTCTTTCCAATTGCGCTTGAGAAGACTCCAATTGAAACTGAGCATTCTTCAACTGCTCTCTGCCCAATAAAACATTTAGAAAGTTGGTTGCTACTGTTACACCAATATCATTCTTAGCTTTCTGAAGATCGAACTCACTTGCATCAAGATTAAGCTCATTTCTTTTAATAGAGTTTCTTAACGCTCCTCCATTAAACAATGTCACCGATGTGCTAGCAGACACCCCACTACTAACAAAGCTGGTACTAATAAAGCCGTTGGTTACGGGGTCAATTGTTCTACCAAAAGACTTCCCTACATTTCCTCCAGCACTTAAGCTGGGTAGGAGGGCAAATTTCGATTCTTTCAGCGAAATTTCACTGTTCAACTTATTCAGTTCACTAGAACGAACTGTCAAGTTGTTTTGCCATGCGTAATTAATACACTCCTCTAGCGTCCAGTTATTTTGCTGACCATAGGACGCAAAGAGCATAAAGAGCCCTGTAAGGCTCAGGTAAATTTTTCTTTTCCAAATCATGTTTGATTGCTTTTTAAAAATCTATATCGGGTATATAAATGACCTTTTTGACCCAACTTAAATGGTTTAAATATTCAATTGTAATTTTATCTAGTCCTGAATCTGCTTCAATACAGTGACATGCCATATCCGATTTTCCTTTCCGGTTAACCGACATATTTGCAATGTTGCATTCAGAATTAGCTAAGATGTTCGCTATAAACGCTATTACCCCTCTTCTATCATCTGCTGTAATAATCAAAGTGTGCAAATTGGCATTAAAGCCTGTTGAAAATCCATTCACACTTACTATTTTGATTACTCCACCACCTCGACTTTCACCAACTACCTCAATTGTTTCTTCTTTAGCGGTTGCTTTGATCTTCACAGTATTCGGATGCATTGTAAGCGAGTTACCCACTGATCTAAAGCCATAGGTAAACCCTACTTTCTCTGCCTCATCAAATGCCGTTTTGATTCTAGCATCATCCGTTTTAAAGTCTAGAAGCCCGGCTACAATTGCCCTATCACTTCCATGCCCCTCATAAGTTCTGGCAAATGAATTGTAAAAAGTAATCTCAGCAGTTTCAGGCTGACAGCCCAAAATCTTCCTCGCTACTCGCCCAATTCTAACTACTCCAGCAGTATGCGAGCTAGAAGGACCTATCATTACAGGACCTATCATATCGAATACACTACTTTGCTCAGCCATAACCATAATTTATTCTACTTTCAATATTAGAGAATAATCCCCTACTTGAATTCGCAATCTGTTTAAGTGGTTTATAGAATACATGAAAGCGATATTTAATTCCCGACTCATAGAAATTGACAGCCTAATGCTCGATACTAAAAACCGAGCGTTCTGCTATGGAGACGGCCTGTTCGAAACAATTGTTACAGGCCCCAACCGAATTAATTTGACTGATTTTCACTTTGAAAGATTAATACGGGCCTGTAAAGTCTTAGACCTTGATTCTCCTCCATTTTCAAATCAAGAACTAAATAACATGATCTCCCAACTAGCTGATATAAACCAACTTAATGGAGACTTAAGAACCCGACTCCAAGTTTGGAGGGAAGAAGGAGGACTTTACGGCCCACAACAATCTGTCTCTTCTTTTCTCTTACAGGTGGCAATAACTACCAAACCAGCTTTTGCTGAAGGTGGATCAATTGGCATTTCTACTACATCAAAAGTTAGTCAGACTGCCATCTCATTTGCTAAGACCATGAGTGCTTTACCTTATGTATTGGCAGGCATAGAGATGCAACAAAAAAAGTTAGACGAAATTATTTTATTGGATGATCAGGGGAATTTAGCTGAGACCCACAGTTCAAATCTGTTTTGGATTGAAGGTGATGAGATATTTACACCATCTCTTAAAACTGGTTGCATTCAAGGTATAATGAGAAGATTCATTTTAGAAAAACTGGAAGTAGCTGAAGTTATGAGCAAGCCAGAAAGACTCATACAGGCAGACTCTGTATTCTGTTCTAATGCCAGTGGAATTCGTTATTTCAATTCGTTCGAAAACAAGAAATATTCGAACCCGGAAGAAAAGCTCAAGAAATTACTTAAACTGCTACAGCCCCTTTAATATGTGGGTGAGGGTCATACCCAACCAACTCAAAATCTTCAAACTTAAAGTCAAAAATATTTTTCACATCAGGGTTAATCTTCATTGTTGGTAAAGGACGAAAATCCCTAGATAGCTGAAGCTCTGTTTGCTCTAAGTGATTGTTATATAGATGAGCATCACCAAAAGTATGAATGAACTCCCCAGGCTTTAAATCACAAACCTGAGCCACCATCAATACCAATAACGCATACGATGCAATGTTAAACGGAACCCCCAAAAACACATCGGCACTACGCTGATAAAGCTGACAGGAGAGTTTTCCGTTCGCTACATAGAATTGGAACAATGCATGGCAAGGGGGAAGTGCCATATGATCTACATCAGCTACATTCCATGCACTCACCATTAAACGTCTAGAGTTGGGATTTTTCTTGATTTGATCGATCAGTTTGGTGATTTGATCGATTGTTCCTCCATCTCTAGCAGGCCAATTCCTCCACTGATAACCATAAACTGGCCCCAGGCCTCCATCTTCATCTGCCCAATCATCCCAAATAGAAACACCATTGTCTTTCAGGTATTTAATGTTGGTATCGCCTTGGAGGAACCAAAGCAATTCATGAATGATCGACCTCAGGTGAAGTTTCTTGGTGGTTACCACAGGAAAACCCTCTGATAAATCAAAGCGCATTTGATAGCCAAAAACACTGCGCGTACCCGTTCCTGTTCTATCCCCTTTGTCCACTCCATTTTCCAGAATGTGTTTCATTAGGTCGTGGTACTGCTTCATAAATATGCCATTTTTCGAATGAAGAATTGATCCTCAAAATAAGCTCTTTTAAAGATCAATTCGAAGTTTGACCTAAGGTTTTTGATCCCTACTCGCCTGACTTATGAAGAATTAGAGAGAGTCTAAATCAACAGCATCCGATTTAGAACTCCACTTTTTATAACCAAACATAAGATTCAGCCCAAAACGAAAATCCATTTTAGAATACTGCTCTGGCTTGTTAGAAATCAACATATTGTCTGTCGCCAGATAAAGCTGCATTGGCCCAATATCAGTAGCAAGATTCAGCCCGAGGTTAACTTCATTTTGAGGTCCTCTATAACTTCCCAAAACTCCAAAAGTGAATTTATTTACGGTATGGTTATATGCAACTGCAAAAGATGGATCTATCTCTTTAAACACATGATTATTGAAAGCTATCACGGTAAACTTATCTCTCGATGTTAGAAAAAGCGATGCTGCCAAATAAGTTTTCATTGGTAAGCTGGTACTAAACTCTTTCTGGGTTTCGTTAGACCTAAACTTATTCTGAATACTATCTTTAAACGAATCTGAAGAGTTCTCAAGCCCTCTTAATTGTATACCACTGATGGTGACGGTTGTGTCGGCAGTATTATAGTTCCTTACCTGCTCTTTCCAATTAATAGTACCAATATCATTCATTGCCGCCTCAACAGTAAGCCAATCCAACACCTTGAACTTGGCACCCAAATCGAAGGCAACCGTTTTGTTCTGATTACTCATGGCATAACTTGATGTAGCATTACTCTCGTAGTCATCGCTATTCATCAATAAGTCTAACCCCGCAGTATTTATTGTTGCGTTTTGGAGGGATACACGCCAACTATTATCTATCTCGTTAGTATACAAAGTTCCGCTTGCGCCCTCAGCAGTTGATGCATGAAACAAGCCAGTGATCATCTTGACCCTTGCGCCCACAGTTAATCTATCTTCTAAGAACTTATGTGCATGTCCTATACCAATCTCATGATACGTATTTGCAAATATTCTGGTGTCCGAAAGGTTAATTTCAGCACCAATGCGATTAGAGTTACCATTAGCTAAGAACTCCATTAGATCCTTACCATATCTTAAATCTATAGAAGCTCTAGCATTAGCAAAAAGGCTATATGCTCCATTCTTTGTTTTATATCCTACATGAAAAAGATTGGCGGTTACATCTGTACTTATCGTATTGATTTCCGCAGAAGCCGCTAGCATCACATCAAAGTTAACTTCAAAATTGACGTCTCCACTTTGTTTAGAAATCAAATCTCTCAACTTGAAATCAGATTGTGCTAAAAAACCCGCAGTAGGTAATCCAAATGTAAAAGTTCCCTTAGGGATAAAAGCTGGTTGTAAGCTTTGCGTTTGGGGAACCAATTCTCTCAACTGAAAATACGAAAAGTATGCCTGTGAGTAAGAAAACTGAATGGCGAATACTAAAAGAGCTGTGGTTAGTAGAAGTTTTTTCATGGCTTTCATCAGTTCTTAGTGTTTAATTCAATATCCGCCTGAGCAGCTAATTTTATTTTTAGGCTATAGTCCGAGAAGAATTTCACGGCCTGATTAGAAGACGCGTCTGTTGTGGTGAGTCGTGTTACCACATCAATACTTGTTGCATTTTCTAAAAGTCGAATATCAGCATCTAAAAAATTAATATCTACAACATTAGTCGTTGGACCAGTTGTTCTTCCGTCACTCCCTACTGGGGCGCCTTCAAACAAAGCTCTTTGACTAACCGTAAACACAGCATCGCCATTTACATCTTTAAAAACCAACTCAATCTCACCTCCTAGTGGCAACTCATTTTCAGCAATCAATCTTAAAGTCAATTTCTTAGCTTGTTCTAAGTCCCCCGCAATGTCAAAAGCAACATTCTGACGAGAAACTAAACCGTTGATATTGACAATCATTGGCATTTCTAGCAGCACTCCAATACTTAATTCATTACTAGCTCCAATAAAATTATACTGGGCTGGTGCACTAGCAGGGTTAGTTTCAGTGTTCACTTCTATAATTACCTTTTTCGGCATTGAACTGATCAACTCAGGAATGTTGGAATTTGTCGAATTCAACTTGAGCACTGTATTTACACTTGTGCCAATCGCTCCTACTAGTGGCCCATTAACAATCCCTGGTGTTGTGGCCGCACTCCCTGTTAGGGGGATAATCTGACCCTTTTGGGTAATTGCTGCAATCTGGTTGAAATTAACGCCAAGAGGGAACCCAAAGCTATTATCAAAAACAAAGTTGAAGCTTGGCTCTGCGAAACTGATTGATCCTTCTTTAAAGGAGTCAAAGAAATCAAGGTTCAACAGTTCAAAATTTATATCAAGACTACGTGATCCAATAAAGCCATACACCAAGTCAAATTTTGGACTAATCAATGACATGGAAAAACTGACCCCATCTGTCGCCTGAATAACGGAATTACCTGAAGCCCTTACCTGGTAATCCAGCTTAACAACAATTTTATTTCTAACTACATTACCGTTCTTATCCTTCGAAAAATCGCCCACGTACTTACTTAATGCATCACTTAAGTTTACATTTGCGTTTGCGGGTGTAAGTGTTCCTGATACTACCAAGGGTAAACGAGTATCAATATCAATTAATGAACTTAATGTAAGTGTATAGTTTACTTCAGCATCAATTTCAGAGTTCATCATTATATCGATACTACCTCCACTAAACCTCACACTATCAAACGCCTCATTTTGGGTAGCCGCTAAATCAAACTCAAATACTTCATTATAGTCGAACTGTGCACTAAAACCTTGAGTATTGACATTGAGTCCTGCATCTACTTCCTGAGCAAAGGTCTGATCCGCTAGAGTAAGGAAGCCTGTTGCTGTCTGAGATTGTAGTTGCGCCTCATACGTAAGCATAACTACGTCATCCGAGTTTTGCCCAATATCGACCCCTGCACCACTTAACTCACCAAACAAATCTTCTACAGTGTAGGATAGTTCACCTATAGGAATCGCCAAGGAAGGCGTCCATACGAAATCATTGAGCTCGGCATCTGCGAAATA
Organism: Roseivirga echinicomitans; assembly: GCF_001592935.1. Lineage (GTDB taxonomy): Bacteria > Bacteroidota > Bacteroidia > Cytophagales > Cyclobacteriaceae > Roseivirga > Roseivirga echinicomitans. The sequence goes on along the minus strand of NZ_LRDB01000012.1, from coordinate 383,758 downwards.
TTCAAAATTACAACCAACTAGAAGGGCTGTAGCACTTACTGCTAGCAGAAAGCTCCTTATTCTTTTTATTGACATAGAAATATTGTTAAGTACACACTCTTGTTATTCTTGTGGCAAAACAACCCACAATATTATATAGACTAAAAGTCCTGAAAATGCTGTAAAAATTGTGGCTAAAACGTATAAGACTCTGACGAGACTCACGTCCCAGCCCAGCCATGCCGCAAGACCTCCACAAACTCCAGCTACTACTTTATCAGAAGACCTTTTAAAAACCCTATTTGACGACATACTTTGACTTAAAAGCTACTAAATTAATAACTTATTGAGTAAATACCTATTACGGGGAAGTGATCTGAGTAGTCTATCTTATTAAGCGTGGTAAAATCAAGCACCTTTAACCGACTATTATAGAACTGATTATCTATTCTAAGAAAGGGTAATTTACCGTTATAAGTAAATCCAAAGCCATTACCAGCGTCCTCAAAGGCATTATTGAATTTTCTTGAAACCTTAAAGTAATTATAGCCGTAAGGTATGTCATTAAAATCTCCAGCAATCAAAATTGGATAACGGCATTGTTTTGCGTGTTCCAACAAATCATTGATTTGAGCAGCCCTTTTTACTGAGCCATCCTGAAATTTCCTTCTTACTGTTTCATATTTTTTCTCAAACTCCCCTTGATCAATTACTTCCTGATCAACATCGATTCCCATTGACTGTAGATGGACATTGTATACGCGCAACGTATCCTTACCAATTTTTAAATCCGCAAAAAGTATGTTATTGGTTGTCTGCTTTTCATAAAACACCCCTCGATTTATAATAGGGTATTTCGAGAATATGGCATAGCTATTCGCATGACCTCCTACAAAACTATTGTATTTCCCATTTTCAGCTATTGTATTGATCACACTCGCCCTACCCAGAAACTCTTGGAAAAATTTAATATCAGAGCTATTTGATGTAATCCATTTAAGCATTGCCTTTTCATTCCCTTTATTCATCCTCATCATATTGTAACTCAATACCTGAAAAGATGAAGAAGACTCCTGCGTTTTACTTATAGAAAAGGTTGATTGGATAAACGATAATCCAATAATGAGTAGTAAAGCTGGAACGATTGCCTTTTTTGACCTTGTGAAAATCATAACAAGGAAAAAAATCAAATTAAGAATCAAGAGAAAAGGAATGCCCAATGATAATAAGGCAGAGTACTTAAAAGTCTCAGGAGACACCCATACGCTTCCGTAAACAATCAAGGTTACGAAACACCAAATGATAATGGGGAGTTTTAAAATGCTTTTCATTGGATAGGCTATCGGCCACTATTCTAACCATTTTCAAGCGAATTTCTTGTATTAAGAGCATAAAAAAAGCAGTCCATATACGAACTGCTTTATAATCAATTAGATAGTTTTTATTCACTTCGAAGTGATTTCACGGGATTCGCTCTTGCTACTTTAATAGACTGATAGCTCATTGTTAATAGAGCAATTGCAAAAGCCGATACCCCAGCCAATACAAAAGCCAACAAGTTAATTGGTGGACGGTATGTGAAATCTTGCATCCACCAGTTTACCCCCCAATACCCAAGAGCTGATGCCAACACAAAAGATATAAACACTAAAATTGAAATCTCTTTGGACATTAAATAAACCAATTGGATTACGGATGCTCCCAACACTTTTCTAATTCCTACTTCCTTGGTTTTCTTTTGGGCAGTGAAAGCCGCCAATCCAAACAAGCCTAAGCATGCAATTACAATGGCTAATGCTGCAAAAACAGTGAATATTTCCCCCAATTTACTTTCGGCTGTATACATATTGGTAAAGCGATCATCCAAAAATGAATACTCAAATGGCTGACCAGGAGCCATTTCATCCCATTTTGCTTCTACATCACTTACCTGTTTCTTGAAATTCTCCGTATTCAATTTAATGCTCAGATAGCCTGTGGTTTTACCTAGACGTATAACCATAGGTTCAATTTCGCTTTTCAAAGATTCAAAATTAAAGTCTTCAATAATACCAATCACATTGTATCGATCTAGCACTTCTCCACTATCGCCAAAAGTACCCACCACTTGACCATCAATTTCTTCAATTCCAAAATCCCTCGCTAAGGTTTCATTAATTACCATGGCGGTAGAGTCTGTGGCAAATTCTTTAGAAAAGAATCGCCCTTGCTTCATCTTCATACCAAATACATTGAGGTAGCTTTCATCTACACGCCAATTCTGAGAAACTATACCTCTGTCCTTATCAATCACCGCATCAGGAAAAAACACCGTTGATGAACGACTGCTCGATGTTGGCAAGTAACTTGAAAATGATGCCTGTTCCACTTCTGGGCTTTGTAAGACCATATTTCTGAAAGCGTCAGAATTATCACCCAACATATAGGCGTTATGGATCACCAAAACTCTATCTCTTTCAAATCCTAACTTCTTATTCTGGATAAAATTCAATTGGTTAAGAATACTGAAAGTAGCGATGATGAGAAGTATGGAAACAAAAAACTGAAAGCTCACCAAGGCCTTTCTCAAGCCACCAGATTTACCACCAGTGCTTACATCTCCTTTTAACACTTTAGCCGGACTAAAGGCCGAGAGAAAAAAAGCTGGATAAAGCCCTGATAAAAACCCTACTAAAACTGAGCCTAAAGCCACAATCGGTAGGTTAGGAAGAAACTCCAAAACCATTTGTCGATCCGTGAAATCATTAAAAAATGGAATGACCACAATCGCCAACGTAAGCCCCAAAAGACCCGCGATAAAAGTGATAAGGACGGATTCTGCAATAAACTGACCAATCAACTGAGACCTAAATGACCCTAGCACTTTCCTTACCCCTACTTCTTTAGCTCTATTTGCCGAACGGGCAGTAGACAAATTCATGAAGTTGATACAAGCAATCGCTAATATGAAAATGGCAATTGCCGTAAAGATATAGACATAAGTAATATCACCTTCTGGCTCAAACCCTCCATAATTATCAGATTTCAAGTGAATATCGGTCAAAGGCTGTAAGAAGTATTCAAAGTTATTGCCTCCGGCCTTAAACTGCTCGAAGCTCATATTCAGGTATTGCTGGAGCTCTAGCCCCATTTTCTGGATGGCTATTTCGTTAATCTTATCCTGAACTGCAGCAAGATTTGCATTCTTATTAATCACCAAATAGGTGTCAAAATTTTGACTTAGCCATTCTTGATTGTTGTAATCCCCCTCCCTCGTAATAAAAGAGAGAATGAAGTTAAAATGGAAGTGACTGTTGTCTGGAATATCCTCATACACCCCGCTCACAATCCATTCTTCATCATTATCCAGCTTCAGCACTTTGCCCATTGGGTCCTCCTCTCCAAAGTACTTTTTGGCTTGAGTTTGATTGAGCACCAAATGGTTTGGGCGTGAAAGTGCTTCCTCGGGATTACCTTGAATAAGGTTTACTGAAAACACTTTGAAGAAGGTTTCATCTGCAAAAACTAAGTCATCTTCATTGAAAACCTTATCACCATATTGCACCACCCAGTCTCCCGTACTTCTAAATCGAAGGCGCTCTTCGACTTCTGGAATTTGCTCTTTAAATGTCGGGCCAGCTGGAGATGGGTTCTGAGAACCTGTGAAATCACGACCATTAAAGCGACCATTAATAATCACCCTGTAAATCTGTTCTTGGTTTTCGAAATGCCTATCGAAACTCTGCTCGTAGTTTACATAAGTCATGATCAACAGCACGCAGGAAATACCAATGGCTAGTCCGGTGATGTTAAGAAATGAGAAGAATTTATCACGCAGAAGACTGCGGAATGCAATTTTGAGGTAATTTTTAAGCATGTGGTTGTTGTTTTGAGTTGTTTGACCTGAACCCGCTATCCAACAGGTTCAAAAACAAGACGACACCAATAGTTGATTGGTTGCACCAACCTAAAAACTTTCTAAATGTTTTATTTCCTGACCATTAAGTGTGGTGTATGACTTCATTAAATTGGCTGTAAGGCATGAATGGATAGGAAGGATTCCCAAAACATCACCTATTTCAATGGCTTCAAAAACTTCAGCAGAAGCCCTAAGTACTCCGTGCTCCTGAGAAAGAGACACTAACTTTATTCCCTCCACAATGGGAGACCAGCCCTCTTCTTCCAATACGACTACCTCGCCAAAAAACTTCTCTTCATTAGCAGCAAATAGATGATCTTTTGAAAAGTGAACCGCCCCTCCGTGAATGATAATTTCATTTCGATTTTCATTTTTGGCTACCACAGGGCAGGCCATGACCACAGCGATATCGCTTTCAGCGCATACATCCAGATAGTTCATCACCAAATCGTAGAAAACGAAATTGCCAGGACCGATTTCGTCCACCCCCTCCATTTCTTCTACCAAGGCACAACCGGGTGTGTCCCCAACTCTGATTTTCAATGATTCTCCCGCAACGCCCAATGCAGTTTTCACTGCCAGCATCTTTTTTATTACTCCCGCCCAAATGCCTTTAATCTCTTCTACCGAATTGGTGTGATAAGTATTTCCTGGATGACAATACAGACCATAAAGATTAGTCATACTTCCTGCCTCTATCAACGCTACCAATTCCTTTACTTTAGCGATGTCTTCTGTAGCAACACCTGACCTGCCATAACCCGCATCCATTTCGATAAATAGATTTACTGGTGCTGTCAATTCTTCATTTAGCCTCTGAACCACCTCAGTATTGACTACAAAAAGGGTGAGGTTAACGTGCTGCTCTAACATTTTATTCACCGCTGGAATTTCATGCATGTTAAAAGGAAAAGCAACGGTAATATTGGACCAACCAGAACGAGCGAAAAATTCAGCCATCTTTACGGAAGAAACCGTAATACTGCCAATACCAAAAGCCCTAAACCATTCGCCAATCTCAGAAGACTGATGTGTTTTAAAGTGAGGAACCAGTTGCACATTCAAACGGTTGGCTTTATCCACCATTCGCTGAATATTAATTTTGCACTGTTTTTCGTTGAGCAATAAGGTTGGTCTGGTAATTGTAATCATTGGGTTCGAACGATTAGAAACATTTAACATGAATATAGCCATGAAGAAACCACTTTTTATCCTGATGTCCATACTTATTTTAAGTAGTTGTGGCCCTACAAACACGAACGGCTACAATGAACAAGCAATCGATAATTTAGAAGCTCCAATGACAGAACAAGCGCCTCGGAGCGAGAACATGAAGCTTTCTGCCGATAGTTATTCCGGAAGAGCAATGACCACTTCTAATTTCGCAGAGCAAGACCAAACTTCAAAAATCATAACCACTGCCAACTTAAACATCGAAGTCGTCAGTTTAGAGAAGTTCGAAGCCAGCTTAAGCGAGCTTTTGAGTAAGTACAAAGCCAATGTAACCAACCAAAGCCGAAACGATTCAGACAGAAGGTTGGATGCTTACTTCACCATCCGTGTTCCTCAAGATCAGTTTAACAATCTGTTTGACGACTTAAAACCATTCGCAAAAAAGATAGAGCATCAGTCGCTTAATCAGCAAGATGTTACTGAGCAGTTTATCGATGTTGAAACTAGATTGAAAAATAGAAAGGCCTTGGAAGAACGCTATTTAGAGCTTTTGAAAAAAGCCGACAATGTAAATGACATGCTGAACATCGAGAGGCAGTTGAACCAAGTGCGTTCTGAAATTGAATCTCAAGAAGGAAGGTTGAAATACCTCAACGACCAAGTGGACATGAGCACCATTCAGTTGAACGCTTATGAAGTAAAACCTTATGTATATGAGCCAGAAAACCAAGACAATTTTGGCCAACGCATTTTGAAATCCTTGGCCAATGGCTGGGCTGGCCTAATCAATGGAGTGATGTGGATCATAGGTCTGTGGCCATTGATTTTAGTTATTGGACTAATAATATTGGTGGTTAAAAAGAGAAAAGCCTAACCAACAGATTTGTAAAATATGAAACAGTAAAAAGTGGCCTTTGCCACTTTTTTTATATCCAGAAATTAAAGCCAGGGCAGTTTCACTCTTATTCTCAAAAATAATTCGAACCTATTTTATTAATCTTCCGTAAAATGAGTTACTTTGATATTATATTGATATCACTTTAAATCAACTCAAACACATACACCATGAAAGAAGAAAAAACATTTGAACCACGGTCGGGTTTTCCAATACTCCTTTTGGCCTTCCTCATTTTATTCGGAACTATAGCCGCGTTAATAGTTACACAGATGCCGATTTTCGCATTATTATTTCTCGTATTTTTCATCATGCTTTTTGGCTTTTTCATCATCAATCCAAATTCATCTCGAGTGATGGTATTCTTTGGCGACTACCGCGGAACAGTTAAGAAAAATGGTTTTTTCTGGGCCAACCCCTTTTATTCAAAAAAGAAAGTATCGTTAAGGGCTTACAATTTTGATAGCGAAAGACTAAAAGTGAATGACAAACTCGGAAACCCTATTATGATTTCGGTGATCTTGGTTTGGCAAGTAAAAAACACTTACAAAGCCATGTTTGAAGTCAATGATTACGAACACTTCGTTCGTGTTCAGTCCGATGCCGCAGTACGTAAGTTGGGTGGAAGTTACGCTTATGATAACTTCGACAATGATGGCGAAATCACATTGAGAAGTGGTATGAACGAAGTAAATCACGACCTTGAAGAAGAACTTCGTGAACGATTGGCCATGGCTGGAATTAGTGTAATTGAAGCCAGAATTGGTTACTTGGCTTATGCCGAAGAAATCGCAAGTGCCATGTTGCAACGTCAGCAAGCCACTGCGATAGTTGCGGCCAGACAAAAGATTGTTGAAGGCGCTGTTGGAATGGTAGAAATGGCACTGGACGAACTCAATGCGAAAAGTATCGTGGAACTGGATGATGATAAGAAAGCAGCAATGGTATCCAATTTAATGGTAGTGCTTTGCTCTGATAGGGCAGTAACACCAGTGGTAAACACAGGGACACTAAATCATTAATTCATTGATACCAAAACTTATTTTTTCATTAATTCAATAACATATTAATTCTATGGAATATAAAATCATATATAAAGGAGCGTTCGAGAAAATGGAAAGCTTTGAAAAGAAGCTCAATGTCATGGCCACTTCAGGCTGGCGTATTATCACATCCTATAGTGGAGGTGCATACCTCATCTTGGGACGATCTAAACACTAAAGCTTATGTCAAAGAAAAAGCCATTTGTACTACGACTAGACCCTGAATTACTGGGTGCTGTTGAAAAGTGGGCTGCGGATGAATTTCGTAGTACAAATGGACAACTCGAATGGTTAATCAACAAGGCTTTGAAAGACGCTGGTAGACTTAAAAACAAACCTAAGAACGAAGAGTAATGGAAGGAAATGAACTGCTCATAATCCACCTGGTGGTAGCCTTTACTGTCATCCTCCCTGCAGTGCTGATGAAACTGGTGGTGTCAGAATACCCAAATACCTTTGTGGGGTACAGAACTCCGGCCTCGTTACGCAGCAAAGAAGCCTGGGACTTTGCACAACCCTATAGTACTAACCTTATGCTCTGGTCATCAGGGATAACATTACTCACCCAAGTGGTGACCTATTTTATGCTGCCTGATGAAGCTTCAATACTCATTACATCAGGCGTAATGGTTGTAGGTATTGCCATGGTGATAATAATGACAGAAAGCGGACTTAAAAAGCGCTTCGACAAAAGGGGCAAACCAAAATCAAGCACTATTATTAGAGGGAACTAAAAGCAGGGGTAATTATTTAACAATCACCCGCTGTTTTCTCCCATTAATCGGTGCTTCAATTCCATCTACCTGAATAGAAAAACGTAAGTCGAACTTACCTTCAATATCAGGCATTTTCACTTTGACAGTTTTTGTTAATTCTTCGCCTGGCGCAAGGCTCATGGCTAAAGTTTCAAGTACAACGGTTTGCACAGGGTTGAGTCCTTTCAGAATATGCGCATTAAGATACACTTCCCTTCCATTCACATCTGAAAAATCAACAGCATAATCATAGTTGTTTTTCATCGTGATGTTCACTATCACTTCTTCTCCAGGAGCAAATTCATTCTCATCAAGCCCTTCTACTTCAACATTTACATTACGGAATGATCTAAAATCTTCAACTATTCTGTAGTGAATTCCCTTACCAATAGTCGTGGTGAAGGTTTCATATTCGCCCTTTCTGTTGTGCCTATCAATTAGGAAGATTGTTTTGCCTTGAAGGTTCTCTTCCAAAGGCCATAAATCATGCTGTGTTTCCCTGTAATCAAAAGTATTGTAGCAATGCACTATCTCGTCTTTTAGGTAACTATAGCGTGACGCACGCTCATAATGGTTGATAAATACGATTGGGAGCCCAGCAGATAAATCTTCTACTTCGTCTGCCCAACTGTCCCAGTTATGGAGTACATCCCAGCCTTCAGTCCATTTTGAAGGAAGAAAATCATGCATCAAATAAATTCGTGCAGGGATAAAAAGTACCAATGAAATCACGCAGAGTTTCATCATCCACTTTCTCCAATTTTCTTGGCTAGTAATATATTCATGCCCCAAAAGAATAAGTGGAACCATAATTACACTGGTCCAGTGCTTGTGTACTTCTACCCTAAAAGCCGAAATCAAGAAGAAGATTAAAACTCCGACAATGTTGAACTTTAATGCCCTATGAAAAGCAGATTCCGTTTTATGTTTATAAGCAGCAGCAAATAGTAATACACCAATTAAAGGCCCAAATACAAGCGGCTGAATACTGATATAATAAAGGATTGTACCGAAGCTAAAACCTAGATCTATCCGATTGTAAAGGTGGAATTTAATACTGGCGAAGTCATGCGTATACTGCCAATAGGTATGCGGCAACATAAACATTACCGTTAAACCGACAATGGCCCAAAACGATTTCTTCTTAAAAAGCCCTAGATTGGAAAGCACCGTAAAGAACACAACCAAAACCCCATGATATTTGCTCATCATCACCAAAGCGATGTTCAAACCAAGTAGCACTACTGTTTTCCAATTATCTTCTTTCAAATATTGTTTGTAGAAATAGAAGAAGGTGGCAGTAAAAAACAAAAGAGGCACATCAGTTTTCACCAATAACCCACCCAAATGAACAGGTAACAAACCAAGCATCATCCATACAAAAAGCTTATCATCCTTGATTTCTAGCGTTCTGCGCAGCACAATAATGGTAAGAATATTGGTGATCAACATTCCCATTCTCAAGCCCATATCATTGGAGATAAGCCAATAACCAGGCGCTGTAACAACCCCTACCATAGGCGGATGATCTAGATAACTCCAATCCAAAAATTGAGAAAACAGCCAATAATAGGCCTCTTCCCCACTTACTTCAGTAAAGTAGTTCTGTATTAGGCCAGCAATTGTCCAAAGGATTAAAAAATAGAAAAAGAAGCGTTCATGCTTACTGTTCTGTTGCGTACCCAGTGAAGTCATTCCAATAATCAAGTTTAAGTCGAAGTTCAAAAGTACAAGTTTTCGCGTTATGAAAATTGTTCAGCATATTTGTATTTGACATAAACCAAAATATCAGACCTCATCGTTCTTAATGTTTGAATTAGGCCTTAAATTTTTAAAATTCAGCGCAGTAGGCCTTTCGGGTCTCGCCATCGACTTCTGCATCACTTTTTTGGCTAAGGAGAAATTGCGCCTAAATAAATACTTTGCCAACAGCTTAGGCTTTGTATTTGCCGCCACATCCAACTATTTACTTAACAAAACCTGGACTTTTCAAGACACCAACCCAGATGCAGTCACTCAATTTTCAAAATATATTCTAATTGCCCTCATTGGCCTTATCATCAACAACTTAATCATCTACTTACTGGTTAATAATAAGAAGAAGATGACCTTTTATTGGGCTAAATTAGTGGCCATAGGAATTGTGGTAATCTGGAATTTTATCGCCAACTATAACTTCACCTTCACGTCCTCCTGACTTTTTTAATCAAAAGCATGAAAATAAGATTGGCTTTATTATTTGGAATGTGCTGTTGCTTTTCAGCAGCCAAAGCTCAAAGTATGGAGTCGTATGGAGTAGATATTCAGGCGTATCCAGCAGGAATGATGTTTATGGCCAAAACTGCTTTCAATTTAAATGAGCACAATGTTTTAAATACCCGAATTGGTTACAACATGGCCAGAAGACAAGATTTCGGAGAGCATGATAATGAAGAAGGAGGCGGTCTTGGCTTGAATATAGGTTTCAAACACTATCTCAAACCAGCCTCCAGTGGCTTATATTACGAACTCAAATCCAGTATTTGGTTTATGAATATTGACTGGAGAGACAATAAACCGATTAGGACTGGCTCCACTTCCATCACGGTTTTCCAACCCACAGCAATAGCGGGTTATGACTTCAACCTGAGTTCCAAGGTATCCTTTGGACTGTATGCTGAATTTGGCTACGAAATCAATGTAATCTCTTCTGGTGAGGATGTCGGCCAAGGGGGAATCTCTCTAGTCGGGTTCTCTCTTTCACGCAAACTTTAAACGAAAAATTCGACTCTACCTGATTTTCTGAATTGTTCTAAAATTAATTACCCTACTATTTCGATAGGCTTTATATTTATAAATCAAAATGACTAGCTTTGCGTATCAATTAGTTCACAATAAAACATCATTAAACATGAGCATTAGATTAGGAGACATTGCCCCAGATTTTAAAGCAGAAACTACTGAGGGCACCATTAATTTTCATGAGTGGTTAGGCAACAGCTGGGGAATGCTGTTTTCACACCCAGCGGATTACACACCGGTTTGCACCACTGAATTAGGCCGCACAGCTCAATTAAAATCAGAGTTCGAGAAACGTAACGTAAAAGTACTAGCTGTTTCAGTCGATGGATTAGAATCACACAAAGGTTGGATTAAAGACATTGAGGAGACACAAAACACAACAGTAAATTTCCCAATCATTGCAGATGAAGATAAAACTGTGTCAAACCTCTATGACATGATCCATCCAAATGCAAATGATACGCTAACTGTTCGTTCTGTATTCATTATTGGTCCAGACAAAAAGGTAAAATTGACTTTAACTTACCCAGCTTCAACGGGCAGAAACTTCCATGAACTTTTAAGGGTGATTGATTCACTTCAATTAACGGCCAATTATAGTGTTGCCACTCCAGCCGACTGGAAAGATGGAGAAGACACTGTGGTTTCCCCTTCCATTGCTACTAAAGATATTCCTGCGAAATTCCCGAAAGGTCATCGCGTAGTGAAACCTTATTTAAGGTATACACCACAGCCGAATAAATAAAGCTTAGCCTAAATAGTAAAAGGACTTCATTTCGAAGTCCTTTTACATTCAATTCTTTGTTCCAACAGACGATTCCTAAAGCAAGCTCAAGACAATTGGCAGGTTATTTACCGAAAACCTTTTTCAATAGTTCAGAGGTACGTGCTCCAGCATTATCCCTAATATTAAGTTCTTCTTTAGCGATCATCAGAAACAGACCATCAATCGCTTTTGCCGTAACATAAGCAGTTAAATCTGTCTCCACTTTCTTCACAAATGGCACTTTATTATAAGTCCCCATAACATCTGACCAATACTTAGTAGCATTTACCTTTTGCAATGAAGCCTCAATAATTGGATTAAATTTGCCTTCAAGAGAAGTGGTTGTTTCTCTCTCCAAGAATTGGGTAGCGGCATCCTTATCTCCCTTTACAATATTAATAGCATCAGTAATTGTAAGTGATTTAATGGCTGCAATAAAAATATCCTTTGCTTCATATGCTGCATCCTCAGCCGCACGGTTCAAGGATTCTACCGCCTGGTCTACCTGATTACCCAAACCAAGAGCCCTCAATTTGCTTTCAACCGCCTCTGCTTCTTGAGGAAAAGGGATTTTAATCTCAGGGTTTTTATAATAGCCATCTGCTTTTGAAAGCAAGTCAACCCCCTTGGAGGTTCCTTGCTCCAAAGCTTCTTTCAGGGCATTAGCAGCTTCTTCTTTGGAAAATACAGCTCCTCCACCTAATAAATCTTTAGCCTTTTTGAAAATTTGGGCCTCAGCAGCACAACTGAAAACAAGAAAAAATGAAAGTAGTAATGTTAGTTTTTTCATAATGATGATTCTTTGTTTTGAACTTAACGAATGGTTTAGCAAAATGCACACCAAAACAGGTTAAATTTTCATAAAGTAGAAATGTATAAAGCTTAATATTCCAGTTTATCTCTTAACCCATAAGCACTCCTCTTTTACAGATAACCCCTAATGCTGTAAAACATTGATGCTTAAATTAAGCTGAAGATTTACTAGATTGAAGATCGATGTGTGGAGAATAAAATAGAAATATACATTAATTACGAAAATTGAAATTATGAAAACTATGAACTGTAATCAATTGGGAGGGGCTTGTGAACAAGAGTTTCATGCCAACACTTTTGAAGAAATGGCAGAAATGGCACAGCAACATGGAATGGAAATGTTTCAGAAAAAAGATGAAGATCACCTTAAAGCGATGAGAGAAATGCAAGAAATAATGAAGTCGCCTCAAGAGATGAAAGTATGGTTCGATAACAAGAAAAAAGAATTCGAAAATTTACCAGAAAACCAATAACCTTAGTCAGTTAAAAAGTATGGCCTACGACATTTATCTAGGAGAAAGAATAAGTCAAATCATAAAATCGAGAAACGTACTTTTTACTGAGAAAAAAATGATGGGTGCATTAATTTTCATGGTGAATGAAAAAATGTGTATCGGAATACATATCAACAAAAAATACGGTGACAGCCTTATAATGGCTAAAATTGGAGCTGTGGCCTATGAAACAGAGATTAAAAAAGAGGTTTGTCTACCCATGGACTTTTCAGGCAGACCCTCGCTGAATTTCATCTATATCACACCAGATGGATTCGATATAGACGAAGATTTAGAATACTGGGTGGATAAAGCTTTAGCTTTTAACCTAGGTGATAAGTAACACAAATATCCAGCCCTAACAACTCTACTTAAACCCTCTACCTCTATCCGTCTATAATAATTAGGAAACTATATAAACTGAAATCAGTTTACACAGCATGGGTTTTTTTGACCAAGAGAAACATTGGAATAACATCTACCAAACGAAGGCACTTAAAGACCTAAGCTGGTTTCAATCTACACCCGAAACTTCCCTCAGCTTTTTTAAAGAATTCAAAGTCCCTCTTACGGCAAAAATCATAGATATTGGTAGTGGTGACAGCTTTTTGGTTGACCACTTGCTCGACTTAGGGTATACTGATATTTCTGTCTTAGACATTTCTGAAGCTGCAGTCAACAGAGCAAAACAGCGACTTGGCAAGCGAGGCGAAAACGTAAAATGGATTGTCGCAGATGCGTCATCATTCAAACCAGAAGAAAAATATGATTTCTGGCACGACAGGGCTGCTTTCCACTTCCTAACAGAGGACAATCAAGTTTCAGCCTATATCGACACGGCTCGTAAAAACATTAACACCAACGGTATTATGGTCATCGGTACATTTTCAGACAAAGGCCCTGAAAAATGTAGCGGTATAGATATTAAGCAGTATTCCGAAAATTCAATGGAGGAAACTTTCAAACCATTTTTCGAGAAAATAGATTGCCTTACAATCGATCATAAAACACCTTTCGAAACCCTTCAGAATTTCACTTTTTGCAGCTTTAAAAAAGCATGAGCATGGATTTAGAAAAGAATAAACAAAACGCTATTGCCTTCTATAAAACTGCCTACGAGGGAAACCCTCAAAAGGCAATTAAAGACTACGTTGGCCAAGAGTATATTCAGCATAACCCAGATGTTGAAAATGGAACCGAAGGGTTTATCAGCTATTTTGAGCGGATGCAGACCGAATATCCAGATAAGTCAATTGAGTTTGTGCGTTACATTGCCGAAGGAGATTTAGTAGCACTACACACACACCAAACTTGGCCAGGGAATGACCAATACGTAACCATGGATTTTTTTCGCTTTGATGAAAATGGAAAAATCTGCGAGCACTGGGATGCCATTCAGGAAATTCCAAGCGTTTCGAAGAACCCCAACACCATGTATTAAGTGGCATTAAGGCACCTCCTTTTTCTTTCCCTAGGAAATCACTCTTGATAAGAACCAGTGAGGAGAAGAACTCTAGAAATTTCATTAAATTGAAAATAAACATAGCAGGACTAAATTAATGGCATTTGGCAGTGAAATTATGACCGTTTTGTATATCTGTTACGTTGAATACTATTGAACAAACTGAATTAAATTACCAGTACAACAGAACGTAAATGGAGTTTATAGACTATTACAAAATACTCGGTATTGATAAGAAATCAACCGAAAGCGATATCAAAAAAGCCTACCGGAAATTAGCTCGTAAATACCACCCCGATCTAAACCCTGACGATAAAGAAGCAGAGAAGAAGTTCAAAGAGATTAATGAAGCCAACGAGGTGCTGAGTAATACAGAAAACCGGAAGAAATACGATAAGTATGGAAAGGATTGGAAGCATGCTGAAGAGTTTGAGAAAGCACAACAGCAACAACAATCGCAACGAGGCTATCAGCAACAACAAGGCCCAGGAGGTTTTTCGGAAAGTGATTATTCAGATTTTTTCGAATCTATGTTTGGTGGCAGAGGCAGTAGAGCAAGCAATATTCAATACAAAGGACAAGATTACAATGCCGAACTACGGCTAGACCTGAATGATGTCTACACTACCCATAAACGCACATTAACCGTCAACGGTAAAAATATTCGCCTTACCATCCCGGCAGGGGTTAAAAATGGCCAGGTTATAAAAATCAAAGGACATGGTAGCCCAGGCATAAACAAGGGGCCAAATGGAGATTTATACATCAAATTTTCAGTTGAAAACCATTCCAAATTCAAACTTGATAATGATGATTTATACACAAGCGTAGACCTTGACTTATACCTCGCTCTTCTAGGAGGAGATCTTATCGTGGATACTTTTGATGGAAAGGTGAAACTAAAAATACAGCCCGAAACTCAAAACGGAACAAAGGTAAAACTCAAAGGCAAAGGCTTCCCTGTTTATAAAAAAGAAGGCAAGTTTGGAGACTTATACATCACCTATAATGTGACGTTACCCACCAACCTTACCGACAAGGAAAAAGAATTATTTAATGAACTAGCTAAATTACGATCAGCATGAGCTTAGAAAATTTCATTCCGCTAAATCAATTGTGTACGCACTATAAAGTTGAAATGTCATTCTTCACTCATTTGAATGAGTTTGGTTTGATCGAAATCGAAACGATAGAAGAATCACCCTACATTCATCAGGATAAAATAACTGATGTTGAAAAAATGATCCGACTACACGTTGAACTCGATATCAACTTTGAAGGAATTGACACCGTGTTTAACCTATTAGAGAAAATCCATGACCTGCAAGCGGAGTTAACCGCTACCAAAAACAGGCTACGATTGTACGAAGACTAAACAGCCTCAAGCTCCTTCTTTAATCAGCTGAAGCGCATCCATTCTAACACGGGAGCTTCTGATCAACCTCGAAAGCATGGCTTCTTCATTAAGGGCAATCTGGATTTCTTCTGGCCTAATGCTTTTGTTTTTCTCATGAAGTGAAGCAAGTCTACCAATTTCATGGTTCATGGTAAGGCTCACCTGTTTCAGCCCTTTTATGACTTCTTTCTCTCTAAGTCCTTCTACCAATTCAGTGGCGCACTTGATCATATGAGGAAGAATAGTGTCCACCAAATATTCATTTTCTAGCAAATCATTCACTTGCCCTGGCCTTAATTGCTGATCAAACAGTTCAACCGGATACTCTTCCGTAACCTCCTCACCGCTATGATCTACGACAATCCTCAAAGGCGTATTAGGAAGAAAACGATCCACATTAATATTCTTGCCACCAGATGTTTCGAGCACAAAAAGCACTTCCAAAAGAATCATTGAATTGCCTGTTCCGCGAAGCACTCCGTAACTGGCGCCTCCCGTTCCTGAGCTCAGCACCATATCTATTGCACCTGTGGCCATCGGGTGATCCCAACTCACAAAACTGATATCTTCCCTACTCAAGGCACGCTTTCGATCAAAAGTGATAGAAATCCCTTGATCTGGAATAGAGGGGAATTGAACTGCATTGGCTTGTTGCGGATGTAATAAATAAGTCCTTGGTGCCAAATCTTCCATGTCAACTCCGAATTGCTCAAAAACCTGAGTCATGTACTTCTCCAGGCCCATATCCGAGTCTGCTGCTTTGATCTGCTCTACCAATTTCCCAGCAACTCTAGGTCGGAAGGAATTCATTTCGAGCAATCGATCTCGACCATTGGCCAGCATTTCCTTTAGCTTTTGATGATAAGCTGCTGTATTGGCAATCAGCGATTCAAGTTGATCGCCAACTGTAGCTGATAAAACAGACAAGGTGGCTTCCTTCAAGCGATGGTAAAACAATTGCACCAGTTGATTTCCACCCTCCAAGTTTTCTTCAAAAGCATTTAACCCTTCGTGAAACCACCGAACAAGCACTTCTTGCGGACTTCCCTGAAGGTAAGGCACATGAATTTGGATATCTTCCAATTGTCCAATCCGGTCCAAGCGCCCGATTCTCTGTTCCAATAATTCAGGATGAACCGGCAAATCGAAGAGAATAAGGTGATGTGCAAATTGAAAATTCCTTCCCTCACTGCCTATTTCAGAACAAAGGAGTAAACGAGCACCATCAGGTTCAGCAAACCAAGCCGCATTCCTATCCCTTTGCACAATGGTAAGGTCTTCGTGAAAAACGGCCACTTTTATGCTACTCAGCTTTTTTAAAGTGGCCTCCAAGGCCAGTACTTTTTCTTTACTTCTGCAAATCAGCACCGCTTTTGACGGTTTTAGTTGCTTCATCAGTTTTACCAACCAGCTCACTCTTGGGTCTTCATTAAACCAGAATTTTTGCTTAGTCGAAACGGAACCTGATGGCTCCATATCGATGGCATACTCCTGCGATAAACGTGTTACCCACCGTTCATGCTCTTCTCCTGCTTGGAGAGGAATAAGGTGAACTTTTCGTTTTGGAAAACCACTCATTGCAGATCGTGTGTTTCTAAACACTACCCGCCCAGGACCATGTTGGTCGAGCAAATCTTCAATAAGGTAGTTCTTGGCAGCTTCGCTTCCTTTGGCAAAGGCTTCCATTCTTTCCTTCCCAATTATCGATTCCAATAATTGGGTATCAGCCGCCTCTAATGCCTTGCCCGATGACAATTTTTCTACAATATTGGCAACGGCTGTATGGTCCTGTGATTCATTCTTGAAGGTGTTATAATCTGCGTACCGTTCTGGGTCGAGTAATCGAAGTCTAGCAAAATGACTCTCTACGCCCAACTGCTCAGGGGTCGCGGTCAATAACAACAAGCCTTTTGCCACTTTACTCAGCATCTCCACAATGGCATACTCATGGCTTACTTTATCAACAGACCATTCCAAATGATGGGCTTCATCCACTACGAGTATATCCCAGCTGGCGGTTAGCGCCTGCCGAGCACGGGTTTGTGAACCTGCCACAAAAGAAGTGCTGCAAATAATCAACTGGTCATCTAAGAACGGATTCCCTTCTGGCGCACTTTTATCGAGTGAAGCACAGCGCTCTTCATCATAAATATGAAACCACAGGTTAAATCGTCTGAGCAGTTCTACAAACCATTGGTGCACCAATGAGTCCGGAACAAGGATTAACACCCTAGAAATCCGTCCGCTCAACAATAGACGATGCAAGATCAAACAGGCCTCAATGGTTTTACCAAGCCCCACTTGATCGGAAAGCAGCACGCGAGGTGCATAGCGCGAACTCACCTCATGAGCGATATATAACTGATGGGGAATCAGGTCGATTCGACCACCCACAAATCCATTGATGGGCGAAATTCTTCTATGATGGTCGTATTCTAGTGTCTTTCTGCGTAGCGCAAATAACTGTGGCGTTTCAACATCCCCCGTAAAAAGGCGATCATCCACACCATGCGTTACGGATACATCGCCAAGCTCAGCTTCCGATAGGCTTCTATCTTTCCCTATATAAATGAATAAATCACCCTTCTCATCTACCCTATCCACCAATAATGGCTTTTGACTTTTATCCACGATGGTATCTCCAGGCTTGAAAATCACCCTACGCAAGGGAGCATTTTCCATGGCATACTGTCGCGTTTCATCTGGTAGAGGAAAATGAATAATAACCCTCCCTTTACTGATTCCTGTAACGATTCCCACACCTAGTTCAGGCTCTCCCTCACTTGTCCATCTTTGCTCTGGAAAGAAGTTTCCCATAGAATAATTCTTATTTGGTTAATGTTGAAATTGAGTCAGGCCGAACCGGATTTACCATTGAGTTGCAGCGCTCTCTTCCTGCTCAGCAAAGTTGACGAACAAATTCAATATTGACTTAAAATGTTTGCAAAAACTCACGAAACAGTTTGATTGGTGTTACATGGAAAATAATTCCTCTAAGATGTTGCAGTGAAAGTCTACCTCGCCCATTTTGGGACAATTCGTAAAGACCACTAGATTGACTAACTTACAGAAGAACCCCTTGTTCTATTTTTTACTCTAATTCAGCCAAGATGATAAAGAAACTAGGGCTCAATGATTTTGTAAACAAAACAGTGCAAAGCAGAGCCAACAGAGATACAAAGGTTAAACGCTTAAAATTCAGTTCATTTGAGACAGCTCTTGGAGTTAGAGACAATAGCATCACCATCGAATTCCCTAACAGTTCGCAGCCAGAAGAATATCATTTAGAGGGGCTGACTACAAGACGTAGTTGTGCAGAAATAAAAGCCCCAGGTGCGACCGAAGAATCTGAGGCTAGAAAATGGCTTCAAATAGGTGACAAAAAGGTCGTGATTAAGCTTCGAGGCAACATGCTGAAGTTTCCAGATAAATTCTTTGGGTTTGAACTATTAGGTGGCTCTTTGACTATTGATTTGGAAGGAGGTACAATTGACTGTGGCCTTCAAGTAGCGCAGGCACAAAACTGGTGCAACCTGAGTGAACCAGATGCCGAACTTGAACTAGATAATGCCCGTTTCTTTAAAATAGGTGACAATATATGTTCCAGTTTCCCTAGTACTAACAGTACAGCCGCCACCAATTACTGTTTCTTGGAAAATGCGCCAACTGGCAATAAGTTAACTGGGTTCAAGTTTAAAGACGATCGTTATGAAGGTCATCCAATTATCCCACGGAATGCCTATGTTTCTAATGGATGTATATGGGGAGGAGAAGCCCCAACATTTAAAGGGCATGGAGAAGTCATTATCAAGAACGGTTTCGTTCAGGAAGGCCTTAGTTACTTTATTTTCACGAGTACCAATGAGAGTAAAGCTTTAAATATTAGTCTGGATAAAGTGCATTTCTCTGGGCAGTTTCTAGATGGCTTGATTATGGGTAGTAATAAAATCACTGAGACTCCTTTCGGAAACATTAATGCCGATATCACAGATTGCTATTTTGGTAAATCATATGATATTGCCAAGCAGGGTATCGTATGGAATTCTATAGGTAATTTAACAATAAAAAGATGCCATTTTGCCCGCGGCAATCATGACCCAGATATCTATCAAGACATAGAGTTAGACACCCAACTTGCCAACAGTCAACACGAGCCGGGTAACATTGATATTTCCGATTCAGTATTTGATGGTCAAAGATTGAATTTCCTTGACTATGACACTGACCCAAATCCATACTTGACTGGAAATCCATACATCACTGAATTTGGTGATCAATTCAGGTTCATGTATTTGAAATGTTTATCTGCCTTTCAAATTAGATATGTCAATAAGCTCAAAATCAGCAACTGCCTTTTTGAAAATTATGAAAGACAGATGATTCTAACTCAGCTTACAAAGCATGCATTTTTAATTGGCTCAATTGAGGTGAATGATATTATTCACAGTGATTGCCCTCCTTTGATGATTGATTTTTTATTACCTGGAGATAAACAGTCTGATTTATTGGAAGAAATAGATGATTCATATGTGTATACAGAAAAAAGTAAATCGAAATACCTCACAGATTTGAGTAACTGCTATCTCGGTAAAATCAACTTCAACAACTGCATCTTCGAAGATGTAGGGGTTGATTGGGCGGTATCTTTTCAAAGTGATAAAAATTTGGTCGACACCTACGAATTAGATATAAAAGACCAAATACTGAACAGAAAAAAGAACATCGCAAGTCTTATCACCTTCAACAACAGCACTTTCGTTAAAAGAGAGCCAGACACCCGTGTCAATGGAATGCAAACTCCAAATCAAACCGTTGGTAATCAGATATTCAACAATACCACAATTATCAACTATACCAGAGATACGCTCTACTTTGGAGTTCCTAGCGGAAATAACGAAGTGGATTTTTTGTCAATCAAAGGTGACTTAACAATTCTAAGGGGCAAAACAACCATTAGACAACCATTAGAGGAAGCTACCCCCCATTTAATGGTGAATTATTTTCATAAAAATCAACTCGTATTATTTGACACTAACTCTTCTTCTAAGCTTGGCACAACTAAAATGAGGCCTTGGTGGGACTTATGGATTTTAGAATATATTCGCTTTACATTTACCTGCCATTATCAGTACGAATCCTATCAATTGAATAATCACCGTAGAATTGTACATGATTTTGAAAAAGATAAAAAATCCTTTATCAGTGATTTAGAAAACATGTTTGATACGATGTGATTTTAATGTGAACATTGATTGACTCGCCTAGGCCCCCACTAGCCACTAACCTTAACATCCCGATGCAATTGCTCGTAAGCATCCAATAAAAAAAAGGCCCATTCCATTGACCGAATGAGCCTTTTTTAGCTTTCAATAACTTTACTCCTTATTCACTCCTCAACTTTTCCGCAGGATTAGCGGTGGCTGCTTTACGGGCATGATAACCCGTGGTAAGCACGGTGACTACAATAGTCCCAATCAATACAGTTGCGTAAATGGA
Source organism: Roseivirga echinicomitans (assembly GCF_001592935.1). Classification (GTDB taxonomy): domain Bacteria; phylum Bacteroidota; class Bacteroidia; order Cytophagales; family Cyclobacteriaceae; genus Roseivirga; species Roseivirga echinicomitans. Next base: position 362,807 of record NZ_LRDB01000012.1, on the reverse strand, counting down.
AACACCGATAGTAGTATGGAATTCAAAATCCTCCAGCCACTGGCTCATTTTATAATAACCAATTGGAGAGGCTATAATTGCGGCAATCACGATAAGGATCACAAAATCTTTAATGAGAAGATTAATTAGCCCTTGTGTATTAGCGCCAAGCACTTTTCTGATGCTAATTTCCTTAGAACGTTGTTCCGCAGTGTAGGAAGCCAAGCCCAATAAGCCCAAACAAGCAATCAAGATGGTCATGCCAGAAAAGCCCAAGAATAATTGACCACGAATTTGATCAGCCTCATAACTCGCCATGAATTGCTCATCAATAAATACATACTCAAATGCTGTATTAGGATATGTTCTTTCCCATGCCTCCTTGATCAAGGCAACTGTAGGCACTACATCTCCTGTGATTTTAACAATTGCGGAAGGATTGAGACGGCTTGGGGTAAACATTAAAGCCGAAATTGGATCGTAAAGTGATTGTTGATGGAAATCTTTGACCACACCAACCACCACAGCGGGAGGCATAGACTCATCTCCTTGAATATCTACTTTTTTACCAATTGGGTCGGTCCAGTTCATTCTTCGCACCATAGCCTCATTTACCATTACCGCTTGTGAGGAGTCTGAAGGAAAGTCCAGTGAAAAGTTTCTGCCTTCAACTACCTCAATACCCAGGGTAGGAAAAAACTCATAATCCACCTGATAGTGGTCTAATCCACGGTTATCCATCGGCCCTTCTTCAGTTTCAATTGACATTACGTTTTTAGCATAGCCATTTCCGGGAGTCGTGCTCGCAGATGCGATTCCTCCTATATTGGCATTTTGAACCAATTCATTTTTAAGCACATTCCATTTCTCCACATCGGCCCTACTTCTAAAATCGATTTGCATCATCTGCTCTTTGTCAAAACCTAAGTCTTTGTCTCTAAGAAATTGCATCTGACGATAAATGACCAAAGTACCAATCAACATGAAGATGGAAATGGAGAACTGAAGCGTCACCAAAAACTTCCTTAGAAATTTATTGCCAGATTTCCCTCCACCTCCTTTAAGCACAGCCGCTGGCTGAAAAGAAGACAGAAAGAATGCGGGATAACAACCTCCCAAAAACCCTGTAATAAACACAATGCCGATGACCGCCAATATCACATTAGTATCAAGCAATGCCATCAGAGATAAATTAGTACCCACAATACTGTTTATTGCTGGAACCACAGCCATCATTACCAGGATGCTCAAGATTAAAGATATTAGTGTGATAAGAATTGATTCAGTTAAAAACTGACCTATTAAACCACCTCTTTGAGCCCCCATTACTTTTCTTAAACCAACTTCCATCGATCTTTTAGTAGACCGTGCTGTGGCTAAGTTCATGTAGTTGATACTGGCAATAATGATAAGGAAAATTGCTATTGCCGTGAAAATTTCTACATACTCATTATTGCCTACTGCCACAGGCTCTCCTTCAAAGTCTGATGTCAGATGGATATCTTTTAGTGGGACTGGTATCATTTTAACCTTGATATTCAGCGGGTCAAAAATTGGAGCAATATATTTAGTAACAGTTGCGTCAAGTTTGACTTGTAAGGCCTCTTGCGTCACACCGTCATTCACTAAAACATAGGAAAAAACACCCCAGCCTCCCCAGCCGCGATCTCCATCTGGGAAGATCGTCTTCCAAGAAATCAGTGCATCAGCAATGAGATGAGAAGTTTGAGGCATGTCTTTGTACACCCCAGTAACTTGTAAGGAAATCTCCCTATTCCCATCGCTTCTAATTGTTTGACCAATGGGGTCTTCATTTTTAAATATTTTTTTTGCCATCGACTGATTGATGACAATTGAATTTGGAGCCTCCAGTGCAGTTTTAGGGTTGCCCGCTACAAATTCAAAATCAAATACTTCAAAAATCGTTGAGTCTGCCGCGTAGACATTCTCTTGATAATAGTCCACTTGATTATAGTCGAATCGCCTGCCTCCCTGACCACTTATGCCTGACAATCGAGTGGCCTGTACTACCTCTGGGTTTTCATTTTTAATCGTAAATGCGGCAGGGTTTGTCATACTTGCCCACCTAAATGAATTGTCCGGTTCAGTAATTTCTGTTGAAAGACGATAGATCCGATCACCTTTAGAGTGCTGTTTATCGAAGCTCGTTTCATGAAAGATGTACAATAGAATTATTAAACTAGAGGCAATACCAACTGTGAGTCCAATAATATTGAGGGCCGTGTAGCCCGGTTGTCTTAGCAGGCTACGGAAAGCAACCTTGATGTAATTTTTAAGCATGTGTGTTGTTTTTTAGATTTGAGAATCTGATTAAAAAAAATTGACCGTTATAAATGTAACAAAAATATGTAACGTGTTACGCATTGAACAATAGTAGTTTATAAAGTGTGAATAACATGAAAGAAGACGGCAGACACATGTTAAGGACGTACAGAAAAGCCACAAGGTTTACAGGGGAATTAAAAAGTAAAGAATAGAGGCTAGCACTGTCCATTTCTCCCTTTCTGGTCTTAACGTCTCGCTGAGACCACAGTAAGATGAAAGTCCAAGCGAGACGCTTGAACTGTAGGTATTTAATCCCAATCCTCCCCAGTCTGAGACCGACAGGCAACCTCCTTCGCCAAAGAGGAGGAAAGAGGTGATCACATGTATAATTTCAGTAGATTGACCCAGATATAACAGCAACAGATGCAATTGCATTTGTCAATATGTTAGTCATTAACAAGCCTATGAAAACAACAAGAAACATCCTTCTGACCTTAGTCCTACTCCTCAACTCAATGTTGAGCTTTGGCCAAGAGCAGGAAGCGGAGAAACTAGCCGAAAGACTTTTAGAAGCAGACAGTACTTGGGGCAAAGAGCTTTTTCAGTTCCCCATAAGTTTTGCGCAAGAAATCAATTTTCAAGGCGCAGAAGTGGCACTTTTCCCAAAAGGTTGGTCTAATGAGCAAAGTCCTGAGTTCTGGTCATATGCCTTTGTATGGGAAGTAGATACCGATAAGCAAGTGACAAAGACTGTTCTCGAAAGCAGTTTACAACTCTATTTTGATGGCTTATTGAGTATAGACATTTGGAAAAAAAGTGATGCGACTATCCAGAATACCAAGGCGCTACTGGGTGAAAAAGAAGCCAACAAAAGCACTTCCAGATTTACAGGACATCTCGATATTTTCGAGAGCCGCTATACCAAAAAACCGATGACATTACAAGTTACGGTAGAACAGCATTACTGTGAACAAACCAATAAAACCATCATTCTATTTAAGTTTTCACCCAAAGAGTTCGAACATAATGCCTGGATGAAATTAGATGAGATCGAGTTGAGGGAAGGCTTGTGCAAATAATGTACATCCCACTGGTCTTAGCATCTCGCTGACACCAACAAAAAGTCCAAGCGAGACGCTTGAACTAGTGAAGTGCGAGAGTTTACAACTCAATCCCCCCACTGGTCTTAGCGTCTCGCTGAGACCATCGTAAGACAAAAGTCCAAGCGAGACGCTTGGACTAGTGAAGGCTTAACAGAAACTTGAACTCAATCCTTCTTCAAAACCACTTTCTGATTTTCGGTAATCGCATCCACCATACGCACATAACTTACGCGTTCTCCCGTTTCAACCGACTCGTAAAAAAATACCAGTTCTTCCAGTACTACTTTACAATCGCCTAAATCATAGCGTAGCGAGGTCACTACATCGCCCTCGTTTATGGGATTGCTATTCAGATCAAGCAGTTTTGGCGCCTGCTTTTCTTTGGGCTTCTTTTTAAATAAACCGAACATAGATTTCTATTCAATGATTAAATATAATGGCTCTTGCCCAAAAGGCACGAATAATCACGAAAATGATTTATTCAAGGGCGAAAAACACTATTTTTGCGCACTTTAGATATTAGAAACGGTTAAGCGGCAATGGCAGATTATAATCACAAGCATATAGAACCTAAATGGCAGGCATTCTGGAACGAAAACCAGACATTCAAAGCTACAGTAGACAAGAGCAAACCCAAGTTTTACTCACTCGACATGTTCCCCTACCCTTCGGGCGCTGGGCTTCATGTGGGTCATCCGCTGGGCTATATCGCTTCCGATATCGTTTCTAGGTTCAAAAGAAACAAGGGCTTTAATGTATTGCACCCTATGGGCTTCGATGCCTTCGGTTTACCTGCCGAGCAATATGCCATTCAAACGGGGCAGCACCCTGCCATTACCACCAAAGAAAACATCGACCGCTACAAAGAGCAGTTGAAGAACATCGGCTTTTCCTTTGATTGGGACAAAGAAATTCAAACCTGCGACCCTGCGTACTACAAATGGACACAGTGGATTTTCCTTAGAATTTTTAACAGCTGGTACAACAAAGCCACCGAAAAGGCCGAAACTATCGACCAATTGGTAGCCACCTTTGCTCAATCGGGCAATGCCAATGTAAGTGCCGCTTGCGATGAAGACACCCCGTCTTTTTCAGCAGACGAGTGGAATGCTTGGTCGGAAGAAGAGCAGCAGCGCATGTTGCTCAAATACAGACTCACTTACCTTTCCGAAACTTCGGTAAACTGGTGTCCCGAACTAAAAACCGTATTGTCTAATGATGAAGTAAAAGATGGTTTTTCGGAACGCGGTGGCCACCCTGTAGTAAAGAAAAAAATGAAGCAATGGAGCATGCGCATCACTGCCTATGCCCAAAGATTGCTCGAAAGTTTGGACAACCTAGATTGGTCAGAACCATTGAAAGAAATGCAGCGTAACTGGATTGGCAAATCCATTGGTGCCGAACTGGCCTTCCCTGTAATCGGTCATGATTTAAAAATCAATGTGTTCACCACGCGTATCGATACGATTTTCGGAGTGACATTCTTGTCTTTAGCGCCAGAAAGCGAAATGGTGGCCGAATTGACCACAGAAGACCAAAAAGAAGCGGTTGCTGCTTATGTAGAAACGGCCAAAAACCGTTCTGAACGCGACAGAATGAGTGATGTAAAAACCATCTCAGGTGTGTTTACGGGCAGTTATGCCACCAATCCGTTCAATGGAACTCAAATACCTATCTGGATAGCGGATTACGTTTTGGCGGGTTACGGTACTGGCGCAGTAATGGCCGTGCCTTGTGGCGACCAACGCGATTACGACTTTGCGAAGCACTTCGATTTACCGATTGTTCCAGTCATTGAAGACGCAGACATCAGTGAAAAATCCGACCCTACAAAAGAAGGCGTCATGATGAATTCTGGCTTTTTAAATGGGATGAGTTGTAAAGACGCAATAGCCAAAGCCATTGAATTTGCGGAGGAAAAAGGAGTTGGAAAAGGCAAAATCAACTTCAGAATTAGAGACGCCATTTTTGCGCGCCAAAGGTATTGGGGTGAACCGGTGCCTGTTTATTTCAAAAACGACCTGCCTTATTTGGTAGACGAGGCCGACCTGCCGATTATTCTACCCGAAATTGATAAATATTTACCTACGGAAGATGGCGATCCGCCATTGGCCAGGGCCGAAAACTTTAATTATACGCCAAAAGGCGAAACAGAAGCTTATCCGCTAGAAATGAGCACCATGCCGGGTTGGGCAGGCTCAAGCTGGTATTGGTACCGTTATATGGACGCGAAGAACGATACGGCTTTTGTAGACAAAGACATTCAAGAATATTGGGGAAATGTGGACTTGTACATTGGTGGTTCTGAACACGCCACAGGTCACTTGCTGTATTCTCGTTTCTGGAATAAAATCATGTATGATTTAGGCATTGTGAACCAACAAGAGCCTTTCAAGAAATTGATCAACCAAGGCATGATTCAGGGGAGATCGAATTTTGTTTATCGCATCAAGGGTGAAAACAAGTTTGTATCGAAGGGTCTGAAAGATGATTACGACACTATCGATATGCATGTGGACGTCAACATTGTTTACAATGATGAACTCAACATGGAAGCTTTCCGTAAATGGCGACCTGATTTGGCTAATGCAGAGTTTATTACTGAAGAAAACGGCAAATATGTTTGCGGCTGGGAAGTAGAAAAAATGTCCAAATCGAAGTACAATGTGGTCAACCCAGACGATATTATTGAGCGTTACGGTGCCGACACCCTTCGTTTATACGAAATGTTCCTTGGGCCTTTGGAGCAATTCAAACCATGGAATACCAATGGCATTGATGGCGTTTCTAAATTCCTTAAAAAGCTTTGGAGACTCTTCCATAACCAAGAAGGTGAGTTTGCTGTAAGCGATGAAGCTCCAAACAAAGCAGAGTTGAAAGTGCTTCACAAAACCATAAAAAAAGCGGAAGAAGACATTGAGCGTTATTCATTCAATACTTCTGTCAGTAGCTTTATGATTTGCGTGAATGAGCTTACCGCATTGAACTGCAATAACCGTCAGGTGTTGGCTGATTTAGTGGTGTTGATTTCGCCTTATGCGCCACACATTACTGAAGAGCTTTGGAGTTTATTGGGCAATAAGGAAAGTATTGTAAATACGCCTTATCCAGTGCTGAATGAAGAGTTTCTGCAAGAAGACGAGCATGAATACCCAATTGCCTTCAATGGTAAAATGAGGGTGAAAATGAGTTTCGCTGTAGACAAACCTAATGCTGAAATTCAAGCGGAAGTACTCGCCAGCAAAGACGTTCAAAAATGGCTCGAAGGCAAAACTCCTAAAAAGGTAATCGTAGTACCGAAGAAGATTGTGAATATCGTTATTTAGTGTTTAGTGTTTAGTGTTTAGTGCTTAGTGCTTAGTGCTTAGTGCTTAGTGCTTAGTGCTTAGTGCTTAGTGCAAAGGAAATATAGAAGAGCCTGATTCGAAAGAATTGGGCTTTTTTTGGTTTTATCTACTCAATAAAAATGAATAGCCTAAATTGATATTCAAGCTTCTGTTTTTAGAGGCGTTGCTTTCATCGGCATTCTTTGGCGACCTGAAGTAGGTACTCTCCAATAATAAACTTCCCTTCCCAATCTGGTAACCAAAACCAATACCTAGATAAACACCATTGTCCCAACGATTCAGGTTTCTTCTATCAAAATCAACCTTCTGCTTAAATAGCTCTTCATTGGTTTCTAAGTCGACTATTTTCTCGTTGGCACTTACCATATAAGCCAAACCATAACCCAGTTTCGCCTTGAATTCAAGTTTCGGACTCCAGAAAGGTAGATTAGCCGCTAACATAAGTGGCATTTCTACATAATTCAAAGTCAATTGAGTATCTCCTGAAAACCCCGGAGTACCTCCCCACCAACCCGGTACGCAAGCTGCGCCCCGTTTCACAAACCCTGGCTCAATCCCTAGACTGAAATGTGGTGTCAAACGATAATAGCCCATGGCTGTAACATTGAATCTATTCACATGGATTACCGCATCGTCAGGTAAGTTGACATCACCATAATCTTCCCAAGCCTGAGTATAACCAGTTTTAAGACCTACAGTTATTTGTGCCTGCAAAGCTGGACTCGCAGCCCCAAGCATGAAAGAAACAATAAAAAATCGAATGGTTTTCATACCCCAATAGACACACCCTCATCTTGATTGGTTGGAAGTTAAAGTGTGAATCAAATCCCCCTCCGACCATGGCCACCTCCCCCCTTGCTTTGCTGAAGCTTCGCGAAGGCAAGAAGGGAGGACAGCGGCAGATGTACAGAAACTTCAGAAGTAAACATGAGCTCTGCTGCTTTTATCCCCCGCTGCGCGTATGCTAAAGCTTTAGCGCAAGCATGGCGGGGGCTTGGGGGTGGACAAAAAACATAGCGAGGGCAGCGATAGAAAAGAAAAAACCTAACTCCCACTCTTTATCCCTTCCAGCATCTCCAAAATTGTTTTTTTAATGAGCTCAGATTCGTTCCAAGGCAAAAAGTGGTTTTGCTTGGGAAGCATGATGATTTTATGTGGGGCATTGACCAAAACACTATCTGCAAAAGGCCCATTTCCGGGGTGAACTAGATTATCTTCCTCACCTTGAATAACCACGCTGGGCACAGTGATATTCTTCCAAAGCGGCATCATCAATTCAAGTTCTTCTCGTAAGAAAATAAGCTCTTCATTAGACACTCTAAAGATTTTAGGGAAAACACCTTCGATGACTGGCCAACGCATCGGCACCCTGAACCAATCTTCATGCGGTTCTAACTCGGCAGAAAGTGCTGGGGCTAACATGATAATTCCGTCTACCAGTTCTGGGAAATCCATGGCCATTCTGGCTACAATTGGGCCTCCCAATGAATGTCCGATCAGGATTCTTGGCGCTGGGTATTTCTCTAAAATAGGCGCCAAATATTTGGCTTGTGTTTCAAGTGAAGCCACTGGTTTCCCTTGGCTCGACTTCCCAAAACCTGGCCGATCAGGTGATATTATTACTGCTTTATTATAAAACGTACTGTCTACAAAATAGTCGATAAAGGCATCCCAAGAACCAGGCGTGCCGTGTACAAACACAAAGGTGGCAGGCTGATTTAAGTCCAGCACTTCGTAGTGCATTTTATAGCCGTCAACCACATAAGGCTCGCTCACTGGTTTTACAGGCTGACCTTGAAAAAATTCGGCCACCTCTTTGTCGCTTTTAGAAAAGCTTATACAGCCGCTTACTATTTGAGATAACACGATAATAAGTACCAAACTGGAAAGGCAACCAATTCTAATTCTTTTAAACCACTTCGATCTCTTCTTCATAGCCATTAGAAACATACCATAAAAAAACCACTCCCTTCCAGAAGTGGTTTCAAAATTTATAAAATCGTTTTCCTTATCTCAAGAAAAGCATCTCTCTATATTTCAATAAAGGCCAATCCTCATCGTCAACAAGTAACTCAAGTTTATCCACGGCATTACGGATTTCATTAAAGTATTTCCCTTTAATTCTATCGCAATAAGCAATTGCTCTATCTCTAGACTCTTCAATGTGGTTAACCTCGCCCCTCTCATCGTTCATCGCTTCTACTTTCGTCTGGATAGTCTTAATATGGTTATTAACCTTATTAACAACAGCCATTACGTGAGTATTATCAAGCCCTAAGCCTGCTAGTTTACTGGCATTGTCCATGAGCCTACTTTGGTAATCAACAGCAGCAGGAAGAATCATATTCATTGCAATTTCACCCATTAACCTAGCTTCGATCTGCAATTTCAGAATGTAGTTTTCAAGCTGAATTTCGTTCCTTGCCTCAAGCTCAACAGCGTTCATTACCTTAAATTCCTCAAACATTTTGATGGAATCCTTAGTCACATACGCATCAAGCGCCCTAGCCGTATCTTTAACATTCGGAAGTCCTCTTTTCTTGGCCTCATCTGCCCATTCTTCAGAATATCCGTCTCCTTCAAACAGCACCGACTTAGAGTCTTTAATGTACTTTCTCAATACATTAACAATGGCCATTTTCTTATCATCACCCTTGCTAATCAGTGCACTTACCTCATTGTAGAACTCCTTTAGTTGGTTCGCTACAATTAGGTTAAGTACAGTCATTGGCTCGGCCACATTCTGATCAGAACCAACAGCCCTGAACTCAAACTTGTTTCCTGTAAAGGCAAATGGAGAAGTTCTGTTCCTATCCGTATTGTCTAGTATGATCTGAGGTATCTTATCAATCCCCAACTTCATGTACATGTTGTCACCTTTATCTACTTTAAGGTTTCCGTTGTTTGCTAATTCATCTAAAACCGAAGTAAGCTCAGAACCCACAAACACCGACATAATTGCTGGAGGTGCCTCATTAGCACCCAACCTGTGGTCGTTACCAGCAGAAGCAATACTCGCTCTTAACATTCCAGGATGTTCGTGAATGGCCTTGATGGTGGTCACTAAGAAAGTAAGGAATTGCAAATTTTCTCTTGCGCTGGAACTAGGCTGGAATACATTCACTCCAGTTGTAGTAATTATCGACCAGTTGTTATGTTTTCCTGAACCGTTAAGTCCCGCAAATGGCTTTTCGTGGAAAAGCACTTTCAAGTCGTGTCTTTCAGCAACACGATCCATCACATCCATCATCAATGAATTGTGGTCAGTGGCAATGTTAATGTCTTCGTACAAAGGAGCCACTTCAAACTGAGCTGGAGCCACTTCGTTGTGACGGGTCATTACAGGAATTCCCAATTTCAAAGACTCAATTTCGAAGTCCTTCATGAAGTTATAAACACGGCTTGGAATAGCACCAAAGTAATGATCATCCAACTGTTGTCCTCTTGCTGGGTGATGACCGAAAATGGTTCTTCCACTCATTACTAAGTCTGGACGTGCATTGAATAACGCTTTGTCGATCACAAAGTATTCTTGTTCAACACCCAATGAAACACTAACACCTGTTACGTTTCTATCGAAAAGCTGACAAACCTTAGTTGCTGCTTTATCAACTGCCTCAACCGCCTTCAATAAAGGTACTTTATGATCAAGTGCTTCACCTGTGTAGGAAACAAAGATGGTCGGAATACATAAGGTTCTACCCCAAATAAATATTGGAGAAGTAGGATCCCAAGCGGTATAACCACGCGCCTCAAAAGTACTTCTGATTCCTCCATTCGGGAAAGAAGAAGCATCTGGCTCTTGTTGAATCAACGCACTACCCTTCAGCACTTCAATCCCCTTTTGGGCATCAAAGAAAGAATCATGCTTTTCAGCAGTTGATCCTGTTAATGGCTGGAACCAGTGTGTGTAATGAGTAGTACCTTTAGAAAGGGCCCACGTTTTAACTGCTGAAGCCACCTCGCTGGCAGTTTCTAGGTCGATTTTTCTTCCTTTTTTAATAACAGCCTCTACTTTCTTGAAAGTTTCAGGGGTCAAGGTCGACCTCATTTTCTCAAGTGTGAAGACATCATCGGCAAAGAAATCTGAAATTTTGTCTGCTGGGGCGAAAACACGCTCCGTAGTTCTGGTTTGAACGATATTGAGCGCTCGCTGACGTTGATTTGACATACGTTAGAACAGGTTGGTTAAAATTTACACCCAAAAGTAAATGAATTACAGACATTAATTTAGAAACAGGGTGTTTTTTTAACCAGTTTTTTAGAAAAAAACAGAAAACACCCAAAAAACAGGTTCAATCGACAATTTTCAACCCAAAGAAAACACCCATTCATCTCAAACAGGGTCACTACGAGGCTAAAGCTTCTGAATCAGAAGTTAAATGCTTAGATTTGCAGCCCGAAATGAGAAAAGTAGCATTTTATACACTAGGTTGTAAACTGAATTTTTCAGAAACCTCCACCATTTCCCGTCAGTTCGCTGAAAAGGGTTATCAAAAGGTGGAATTCTCTGAAACGCCAGACATTTTCATTATCAATACCTGCTCGGTGACTGATAATGCTGATAAAAAGTGTGCAAAGATTGTTCGCGAAGCCCAGAGTATAAACCCTGACGGCTATGTAGCCATTATTGGTTGCTATGCACAGTTAAAACCCAAGGAAATTTCTGAAATACCCGGAGTTGATGCGGTTTTAGGCGCTGCCGAAAAATTCAGGCTCATTGAATTACTGGATGGTTTTGTAAAACCAGAAACTACGCAAGTGCTAGCTTCCGAAATTAAAGAAGCAACCGCTTTTAATAATGCATACTCTATTAATGACAGAACACGTACTTTCTTAAAAGTACAAGACGGCTGTAATTACCATTGTGCGTTTTGTACAATCCCACTGGCGCGAGGCAAAAGCAGAAGCGACAGTGTGGAGAACATTTTGAGTTCGGCACGAGAAATTGCTGCGACTGAAGTAAAGGAGGTTGTACTGACAGGCGTTAACATTGGCGATTTCGGGATTCAAGATGGCAAAAGGACTGAGCGCTTTGTAGACTTGGTAAAAGCTATTGATGAAGTAGAAGGCATTGATCGTATTCGAATTTCTTCTATCGAGCCCAATTTGCTCACCAACGAAATCATTGAATTCACTTCAAGCTCTAAACGTTTCGTTCCTCACTTCCATATTCCATTGCAATCTGGAAACAACAAAACGCTCAGAAGAATGCGCAGGCGTTATTTGAGGGAATTGTACGAGGATAGGATTAACAAAATCAAACAGTTGATGCCCAATTGCTGTATTGGCGTAGATGTCATTGTTGGTTTTCCGGGCGAAACACACGAAGACTTTTTAGATACTTATAACTTCTTAAACGAGTTAAATATCTCTTACCTCCACGTTTTCACTTATTCTGAAAGAGCAAATACTGCCGCCCCAGAAATGGAAGGGCGAGTTCCTTTAAAGGAAAGAAAAGAGCGATCAAAGATGCTCCGTATTCTTTCAGAGAAAAAGAAACAACAGTTCTATAGAGAGAACCTAGGTTCTACTGCTACTGTACTCTTTGAGAATGATATTGAGAACGGTATGATGCACGGTTTCACGGAAAACTATGTACGTGTTGCTGCTAAATATGACCCGATGCTCATCAATGAGCTAAAAACGGTAACACTGAAGTCCATCAACGAGAACGGCACAGTAGCTGTTGAAGAACCAGAAATGGTTTTCGAAAAACACTAGGCCCATAACTTCACTAAAAAATCAAAAGGTCTGTTTGCTCCAATCAGGCTTTCAGAGTTGAAAATGTGACTTTACCCAGTGACTCCAACCCTTTACCCAAGTCTCCTACCACTTACCCTCAGCGAGGAACCCTAAGGTGCTTTTTCACGAAAACCTACATGTCACTAAACTTAAAAAAATCATGGCAAGCGGAATAGGTTTTATATTAGATGCGAACAACACAATGTTAAACAATAGGGCTCTATTAAACAGAGGAGGATCTTTTAACATTAAATCAGCAAACAAATTCATTCAACCGTCTGGGCGCAAATACACTTTTAAAACACTCAGTGCCTTAGGTTCAAAAAAGATCAGAACACAGATTCAACAAGAGCAATTAGAAGAAAGAAAGAAAACACTCCTTTTGATTACGGCCAGCACAGCGGTCTCTCTTTTACTCTTCTGGGGAGCTTTCGAATTCCTGAACTTCATCTTCTAAGAATACACACAACAGTCGCAGCCTTAAGAGTCTGCGACTTTCTTATTTTTTACACCAGCGTCTAATTTTATACAGATTTATTTTTCATATTTGGAATAGCACCGATTTTTTCACTGCTAATTCTTAATCATGAAAAAAATACTTCGTTACATTCTTCTCTTCGTTTTCTTTGCATTTGTTGTTATCCAATTCATCAAAAGGCCTGAAAAAATTAATGAGCCTGTTACTGACAATGACATTATTGGTCTACTCAATGTAGATAAAGAAATAGCCGCAATGCTAAAAGCTTCTTGCTACGATTGTCATTCCAATCAACCACGTTACCCTTGGTACGCCAATGTAGCTCCATTAAACTGGTGGATTGGCGACCATATTGAGCATGGCAGAGATGAATTAAACTTCTCACTTTGGGGTACTTTTACCGCCCGCAGAAGAGACCACAAGCTAGAAGAAATGGTAGAAATGGTAGAAAAGCGTGAAATGCCGCTTCCTAATTACCTTCCAATGCACAAAGAGGCCAAGCTTTCTGATGAGCAGATTGAAAAATTAAGGAAATGGGCCAACGCGGAAAGAGCAAATATTGCAGCAGAGACAGAAACAGAAAATTAATCAAGAACTGATGATCAAAAGAAAGGGCTTCAACCAATATTGGTTGAAGCCCTTTTTATTTCTTATGAACCCATTTCAGGTTTCTAATATCACTCAAGTAATTAATACAACTCTGGGAATTTCGTTGGATTTACTTCGCTCATTAGCGCATAAGCGGTATCGAAAACAGTTTCTACACTTGGTTTAGAGAAATAATCTCCATCAGAAGCATATGCTGGTCTGTGTTCTTTTGCTGCAATCGTTACTGGCTGAGAATCTAAATGGAAGTAAGCACCTTGCTCCTCCACTACTTTCTGCATCATATAAGCAGAAGCGCCTCCTGGCACATCTTCATCAGCAAAGATTACCCTGTTGGTCTTCTTAATCGAATCCACAATTGAATGATGAACATCAAAAGGAAGTAAGGTTTGAACATCGATCACTTCGACAGAAATGCCAATCTCTTCCAATTCTTCAGCTGCTTGCATTACAATTCTACACATAGAACCATAAGTCACTACAGTCATGTCCGTGCCTTCTTTCAGTACTTCAGGCACACCCAAAGGTAAAGTGAACTCACCAACATTATTTGGGATTCGTTCTTTCAAACGATAGCCATTCAAACATTCGATAATCAAAGCAGGCTCATCGGCTTTTAGCATGGTGTTATAGAACCCAGCCGCCTGCGTCATGTTTCGTGGCACCAATACGTGAATTCCACGAAGACTGCTCAAAATCATTCCCATTGGCGAACCTGAATGCCATACACCTTCAAGTCTATGACCTCTTGTTCTAATAATCAATGGTGCTTTCTGCCCTCCAGCTGTTCTATATTGTAATGAAGCTAAATCGTCTGAAAGGATCTGAATGGCATAAAGTAAGTAATCTAAATACTGAATTTCAGTAATTGGTCTTAATCCCCTCAGTGCCGCACCAATTCCTTGCCCAATAATGGTGGCCTCACGAATACCGGTATCGGTAACTCTTAGTGATCCAAACTTATCTTGCAAGCCAGCGAATGCCTGGTTTACATCTCCGATCTTACCAACATCTTCGCCAATGGCAAAAACTCTTGGGTCACGCGCTAAGGCTGCATCAAAACAAGCTTGAAGCACTTCTCGGCCATCAACCAAAGGAGATTCATCCGAAAAATCCGGTTTCACCTCTTCAACTTTTAAAGCCGATTGCGCAGATTCACTCAGTAAGTGAGAACTAAATCTTTCTTTATTCTTCGCTAAGGCATTATTCAACCATGTGACTAATTCTGCTCTTGCTTCGGTATTTTCCGAACGCGTAAGCCTCAGTACTTTTTTGACCGCCTTGATGGAATCCAAACGGATTGGATTCATTGTTTTTTTCAAGTCAGAGGCTGCTTGATGTATTTCACCAATAAAATTGCTGTCTTCTGCACATCTCTCAATGACAGCAATGGCTTCGGATTGTTCGTTCTTTATATCTTCCATGAAGGCATTCCAAGCAGCAGTTTTCGCTAACTTGGCCCCTTCTTTGGCTTCTTTTTCTATGAGTTCTAAATCAGCTTCTTGGGCCAGCTCGTTCTCCAAAATCCATTCCCTCATTTTCTTTAGGCAATCAAAATCAGCCTCCCACTGAAGTCTATCTTTCGACTTATACCTTTCATGAGATCCAGAAGTAGAGTGCCCTTGAGGCTGTGTCATTTCTATAACATGAATCAAGGTAGGCACATGTTCTTCTCTCGCAATTCTTGCTGCCTTTTCAAAGGTTTCAACCAAAGCCATGTAATCCCAACCTTTTACAACAAATACCTCAAAGCCTGCTTTATCCTTTGTGCGCTGTATTCCAGCCAAGAACTCAGAAATACTTCCCTTAGTAGTATGGAATTCTTTAGGAACGGAAATCCCATATTCATCATCCCAAACCGACATCACCATAGGCACTTGCAAAACGCCAGCAGCATTAATCGATTCGAAAAACGGGCCTTCAGAAGTTGAGGCATTACCAATAGTACCAAAGGCAACTTCGTTTCCGGTTATTGAGAAATCAGAGAATTGATGTAAGTCTTTATTCTGGCGGTAAAGTTTTGAGGCATAAGCCAAACCTAAAAGTCTTGGCATTTGGCCAGCAGTTGGGGAAATATCAGCGCTGGAATTTTTCATTTCCGTTTGCTTCTTCCACGCTCCGTTTTCGTCTAAAAGTCGAGTACCGAAGTGGCCATTCATGGAGCGCCCTCCACTTGCAGGTTCTGCTTTGACATCTGTATGAGCATACAATTGGGCAAAATATTCCTGAACACTAAGCTGACCAATTGCAAACATAAAAGTTTGGTCACGGTAATAGCCAGAGCGGAAATCACCGTTTTTAAAGGCTTTTGCCATTGCAATTTGAGCGACCTCTTTACCGTCTCCAAAAATGCCAAACTTGGCTTTACCCATGAAAACTTCCTTTCGCCCCATCAAACTCGCTTCTCTGCTTTCGCATGCCAAACGATAATCGTTCAATATCTCCTCTACTCCTATACTCAGTTTTCTATCTGTCTTAGTCGCTCCCAATATCCTAAACGTTAAATTTTCAATGCACCTCTAACTCAAAGGTTAACAAAAATACAACTTTACTGATACGAATCAAATTTGGCTGAGCCTATGTTATGAACGGGAACACAGAATAAAATAAACTAATTTTTAGTTAAACAGAATATTATTTCAAACAAATCAGTAAGCCGAAATTTTATTTCTCTTTATGTTTAAGTTAAAAACTTTCATCTAAGATGCCTATTGTGTAGAGAGCAGAAACCTTTTTTATCAACAGGAGCTTTTTTCTCTAATCTTTGCAATCGTTTGAAGTCTAGCTTACTATATTTGCCCAGTAACATTAAAATTCAGATATCATGATCATTGGTGTACCAATCGAAATTAAAAACAATGAAAACAGGGTTGCTTTAACCCCCGGTGGTGCCTTAGAACTTATTAAGCGTGGTCACACGGTTTATGTTCAGGATAATGCGGGCTTCAATAGTGGTTTCCCAAATGACTTATACGAGAGTATAGGGGCTAAAATATTGCCTACTATCGAAGCTGTATATGACATTGCGGAAATGATCATGAAGGTTAAAGAACCGATCGAAAGCGAGTATAAATTGATCAAAGAAGGTCAGTTGCTATTCACTTATTTCCACTTTGCTTCTTACGAGCCATTGACTAAAGCGATGATTGAAAATCGTTCAGTTTGCTTGGCTTATGAGACAGTTGAAAAAGCTGACCGCTCATTACCTCTTTTGATTCCTATGTCGGAAGTAGCTGGTAGAATGGCGACCCAACAAGGCGCTAAATACCTTGAAAAACCAATTAAGGGAAAAGGTGTATTACTTGGCGGTGTACCAGGCGTTAGCCCAGGCAGAGTGCTTGTTCTAGGTGGTGGAGTCGTTGGTACTCAAGCTGCTAAAATGGCTGCTGGCCTTGGTGCTCAAGTAACCATTATGGACATCAACCTTGATCGTTTGCGCTATTTGAACGATGTAATGCCAGCAAATGTGGTAACTCGTTATTCTAGTGAAGTAAACATTCGTGAACTTATTCCTATTATGGATTTGATCATTGGTGCGGTATTAATACCGGGTGCAAAAGCGCCTAACTTGATCACTAGAGACATGTTGAAAGACATGCAAAAGGGAACGGTTCTTGTTGACGTTGCTGTTGACCAAGGAGGTTGTATTGAAACTTGTAGACCAACTACCCATGAGGATCCTACTTTCATTATTGACGACATCGTTCACTACTGTGTAGCGAACATGCCAGGCGCAGTACCTTATACTTCTACCGTTGCGCTTACTAACGCAACTTTACCTTATGCTATTCAATTGGCCAATAAAGGATGGAAGAAAGCTTGTACTGAGAACAAGGAATTAGAGCTTGGACTGAATGTAATCAAAGGTGATGTGGTTTATCGAGCCGTTGCTGAAGCTTTTGACTTACCTTATGTAGATGTGAAAAATCACTTGAACTAATCACGTTCAATGCTATAAATATTAAAAGACCGCTTTAAAGCGGTCTTTTTTATTTTCCAGCAAACCAAACGGCACAATTATTCACCATTAATAAAGAATTGAGAATAATTTTGTTTCAATTACTTGCAACAACGTTGCACTTGCACTATTGTTGCATATACAATTCTCGTATCAATAGTGATATTTAAGTATATTTAGAAACACAACGTTCAATAATTATGAAATTTACACGTATCAAGCTTTATTCATTAGCTGTATTTGCAGCCCTTTTAACCACAACGGCATGTGGTTCGGACGATCCAGAGCCGGTAAATGAAGAAGAACTTATCACCACCTTAAAGGTGACTTTTACTGGAACTGGCCCCAATGAAGGAGAAACCGTTGAAGCAATCTTTAAGGACCTTGATGGAACTGGAGGAGATGACCCAGAAATCACCAACCCGGTAGAGTTGGCCGCAAATGGTTCATATGATGTAAGCGTGGCTTTCTTAAATGAAGCGGAATCACCTGCAGAAAATATTACTTTAGAGGTAGAGGAAGAAGGTGATGAGCATCAAGTGTTCTTTGTCGCCAACAATATTAATTTCACTTACCAATACGGAGACGAAGACGTCAACACAAAACCAATTGGTTTGTCGGGCTCTGTTTTACTTGGTGCTGCAGGTACTGGAACTTTACAAGTGCTGCTTATTCACGAACCAGACAAAGATGCTTCTGGTGTTAGTACAGGAAGCCCTACCAATGCTGGTGGAGAAACGGACATCAGTGTAACCTTCAACGTAACCATCAAATAAGAAATCAATCATAGATGATTTAGTTTGTAGTTATTCACGTACCGATCTCCTCATTTCGGTACGTGTTTTTTTTTATAGAGACTAGTCATAAAAAAAGAGCACCTCTTCCAAAGTGCTCTTTCCAGTAAAACCATTTGGCGCAAAACTCCCTTGACGGACTTTCACCCAGCTCCTACAATCTAATCCATGTATGATTTAATGATCTCTGACACTTTAGTTTGAACTTCCATGCTATTGTAATTGTCGGCAGTAGCCATTTCATCGCCTAAAGCAAAAAGTACTTCGTAAAGCATTTTATCATTCAGGCTTTCAGCATAGCTAAAATCAGGATTCGCTCCATATACTTCATCCCAAACCAACCTCACATCTGCCCAGTATTGCTCATTTTTCTTCCACCACTCTTGTGCTGCTTCACATTTACTGTCATCTACTTTAGTGTAGACATTCATGCCTTTTTCTTCGGCTAAAAGTTCATCTCCTTTTTCGGTACGATTTACCTTTCCATTGTCTTGCTCATGAATCCATCCAAAATCAGTGAGTTCATGTCTATTGGTTCGAAGCATCACATTGTAGTCGCTACGCTTTGAATACTCCCTTCTTGGTAAGGGGGAATCAGAAGCGCCTTCCCAATAATGCTTTCCATCTACATGTACCCATGAACCTGAACTCTCATAACGTGGACTGTCATCTACATGATAAACTTTCTGTGACCATTGGCCTTTTACTTCCGATTTTGGTAAGGTGTGAAGCTCCCAGCTATTGTCCTTCACATAACTGTAAAGTGCTGTGTTTTCGTAAAGCCAATCCTGCCTCCAATGTTTCACAATTTGACCTCCCCCAACGATTAACAAATGTTGAATTGAGATTTCTTCCTTCTCATCTTTTATCAATTGGGCCCACTCAAAACCTTTGGTTCTGTAGTTATCATGGAATTGGTAATCTCTTTGATAATCAAATGTTTCTGCAAAATTGAAAGTGATTTCATAACAGCCACACATTTCTTTGATCGCTTGTTGGTCTTGTTTCTTCTTGCTTTGTGCCACAGCTAGTGTAGACATTACTAGCATTAGGCAAATGAGTATATTCTTCATTTTTACTATTTATTTGAACGTGTATTAATGCTTATTTAAACCTGATTAATTGGAGTTTCTGACCTTTCGGCAAATGCTTATTGAACCAACAAATCGTACTGAATTTGTGGGTAGCCTCTTTCACCAGAAATTGGGTCTAACATCCTAGTAAATTTTAGTTTATAATAGTTATCATCACTATCCTTCACTACATAGAAAAGGTCTGGATTAGCTCCCGTTTCTTTGTCTGAGCCAGGCTGTGCAACAATTCTCCAATTGCTTCCAATCGTAGCTAAATCTGAAGAATAGCTTAAATCAGTTGAGTTGGTATAAGTGAAATCTTCATAGGCAAAGTCTGCCACCGCTACTTCCGCTATTTCCACATTGGTCCTGTTTTGGATCACAAAGTCTTTATAGGCATAAGGTATTTTCGAAGTTGCGTCAATGGGTAAAAGGTTAGTGAAAACAGTAAAGCAAATATCCCATTTGGCTTTCTCTGGCTCTACGTTTACTAAGCCTTGGTTGAAATTGACGTAATTGAAGTTATAGTCACTGTCTTTGTTGATCTGTAATTCACTAAAAGTGGTAGCATTGATCTCTGCATACTGCATTTTGTACCCACTCCCCTCTCTTAAGAAACGAGCTTTCATCCAGCCTCTGGCCGTTCCATCAGCATTTTTACCACGGTTAATGATGTAGACCTTATTTTGATCAGCAGTGGCAGAGATTTCCGCTATGGCTGTTCCTTCCAGAGAACCATCAGGCTGATCCATCCAAGTTTGCGCTTGTGGCAACCACTCTGCAGGCGCTCCAAACAATGAACCGAAAATGGCATCTATATCCATTTGAGCCCCCATTCCAACGGTATCTTCCGCAGTTACTTGTGCTAAATCATTCTTATCAATCGCTTGAGTAAGCATGCTCGAAGGGTTATTCAGAATTACCCTGAACTCGCTACCTGTATAGAAACCTAAATCCCAAGAAGCACGATTCACTACCGTTTGAGTTTTAGAAGAAAAGTCGATGAAAACTTGGTTTGGTTGGTCTGCCCCTCCTACCTCTGCATCTATAATTGCACTGGAAACCGCAGGATCAACTTTAGGCTGATCATCTTCCCCATCGCAGGCATTTAAGAAGCCAATCGCTACTAAAGCAAGAATTAACTTCAATGTGTATTTACTGTTCGTCATTTTAATTTTAGGTTATAGTTTAATTTTATAAAATAGCTTCTTCCATAGGATACAGGCACAGAAGCACCACCAGAGTGCGTTCCGCCTGAAACTCCTGAGTTGTTGATTCTTTGAATGTCTAGAAGGTTTCTTGCCCCGAGGATCATATCGAAATGGGTGAAAAACGTTTTGGACAAGGTTAAATCCAACCAGTGATATCCTTCTACTTCACCAATGATTACCTCTTGTTCGCCAGCAGTATTTTCTGAGAAAATGTAATTTCTTAATGCCCCTGTGTATTTGTAGAAAACATTGATCTTTGTTCCTATTGTTGTCCAGTCGTATTGAACATTTCCATTGAGTTCTGGGGTGTAGAAAAACTCATCAAGATCGCCTTGTTGGTCATCATCTAGCCGATTATATCGGCCTACATAAGAAATTCCAATACTTGTAGAAAGCTTCGCCCATTCCATTTTCTGATTGACACCAAGCCCCAAAGTTTTGTATTTATCTATATTCACATAAGTAGTAGCGGTAGCATCAGAGGCTGATTGTGCGATCCCAATTTGGTCGTCAATTGTATTATAGAAGAGGTTAATTCCAGCCTCAGACTTAGCATTTCCCACCTCGTAAGATTTAGTGAAGTTGGAACTGAAATGATGCGAAAATTCTGGATTAAGGTTCTCATTTCCGTAAATCCTGTGGTTCGAATCAACAAATTCAAAATAGAGTTCACGCACTGAAGGTGCACGATAGCCTCTTCCATAAGAGAGTCTCAAGTCTGCATTCCCATCAAAAGATTTCTTGATTTGCACCGAAGGAATGAGCTGCGTTCCGAAAGTGCTGTTGGTGGCCAAACGCAGCCCTGGTCGGACAAGAATATTATCAACCATCTTCCATTCTAATGAACCATAAATAGCGATGTCATTGATCTCTTGTTCACCCTCTTGAATTCTACCTCCGCCTACTTTTTCGAAACTTAGGTTATAGCCAGTTTGCAGGTCGAGTTTATCAGAAAATGCCAAGTATCCAGTGCCACCAAACTCCCACACTTTATAAGTGCTTACGTCTTGGTCACCATCGGCAGTGGTTAATCGTTCTTCACCAGTAACCAAGTTTTTAGACAGCTTGGATTTTACTCTTTCAAAATCAGAATATGAGGCAAAAGCATTGTATCGGCTCAAAAAAGGGAGTTTGCCTTCCGCTTGAACATGATGAATAGCACGCTGAGTCAAGTACTTTTCATCAATAGCGAAAGGCTGATTTTCTCCCGAGGGTAAATAATTATTGTTCGACTTACCGAGGCCATTGATCGTCTCATCCAAGAAATCAAATCGGTAGTAAATGGAGTGATTCTTTGGGCTAAACCTGATTAAGGCATTCGCCTGATATTGCTCTTTAGGGTTCCATTCCTTTGGTCTTCCTATTTGGTTCCCCTGAAAACCCTTGAAGTCGTTGTGCAGTACACCAATTTGCCCAAACCACTGGTTAGCAATCTGCTGTTTTACATCTATGCTTTGAATGTGCTTTCCTTCTCCCGTACCGAACTCAGAACCTACCGTTTCCTCTTGCAATCCCACCGAGATTTCAGTGGTGTTTTCTGCATCTTTAAAAGAAATAAGGTTGATTACTCCGGCCAAAGCATTCGCACCATAATTCACCGCCATTGGGCCTTCCACAATCTCAATCCTTTCGATATTATTCAGGTTGATTTGCGAAAGATCGGCTGCATTTCCATTTCCGTTTCGGTTGACCAGCGGAATTCCATCCAACAGAATTTTCACATTCTGGCCAGAAATACCTTGCATGCTAATTCCTGAGCTTCCGATGGCCAGATCTTGCGAAGAGCGAATGTTCAAAGTGTTGGAAAGCGCTTCGGATAGATTAACCGCACCTCGTGCTTTTATCTCTTCTTGGTCAATCACTTTTACAGTGAAAACCGATTGCTCTGCGGACTGCGGATTAAACTGTCCTGTAACGATGAAATCATCGAGTTGAACATTCTTCGGCACGAGCTTAATCACGTAATCTTTCGAAACCTTTAGGGTGTCAGAAAAAGACTGATAACCGACATGCTGGGTTTTTATGACGATAGGAAAGTCAACTGCCTTAAGGTTTACATGCCCTTGATTGTCAGATATCACATGACCACTATAACCTCCATTGATGGGCTGAAACATAAAGGCCACCCCTTCAATGGGTGTTCCTGTATTTTGGTCTGTAACCGTGATCTCTTGCCCAAATACGGCTGGACAAATGAGGATGAATATGAAGGTAAATGCGCTGCGCACGAGTGTTATTTAGATTAATTCTTAATAACACAAAGGTAGTTGGGTTTTAAGCTGACGAACAATCGCTAATGCTAGGGAAAATAATCACTAGCATTAGTGATTCACTTTCGTTCTAAACTCACCCAACCTTGTTCTGCAGCAAAGATGATGAGCTCTGTGGGGGATTTAAGTTTCAGTTTTTTGAGTATGTTTTTGCGGTGCGAGTTTACCGTATGGATACTGATGATAAGCGTTTCAGCTATTTCTGATGATGAATTACCGACAGCGATAAGTTTCACCACCTCCTTCTCTCTTTCCGAAAGTTCAAAGTATTCGTTGCCGTCATCTACTAAGGCCTTCAACACCCTGTTGCAGAAAAACGTCTTACCATTTTTAATAGCACTGATGGCTTCGAGTATTTCGGCTTCGCTACAGGATTTCGTTAAGAAACCGCTCACCCCCATTTTCAGTACACTCCGAATTCGGTTGCTGTCTAAATCATCGGTAATTACCAGCACATTCAAATTAGGGTGCGTTTGAATCCAACGATTGAGTTCATGCACGAAATTTTCATCTTCATTGAGGTAGTCTAAGATTACGGTTTCTTTATTATGACTTCCAATAGATTCCTTAAGTTCTGCCGTATGCCTGAACACCTTAATATCACTATAATGCCCACTATTATTGGCCAAAGCCAGCAATCCCTGCTGAATTAAGTACTGGGGGAAACAGATGTAAAGTGGGGCGAGACTCAATTAACTATTCTTATTTAGACTAATTCCACACAAAGGTAAGGCAAAAAGGTAAATAAGAAACAGATGCGCTATTTAAAAATCATCCCCAGCAGACGGAATCATAAAAGAATCGTGAATAAGACTTAATGTGGTTTCCTTCCTTTTCTCCCTTTTTCCTAGTTATTTCGTCTGAATTCATAAAAACATAGATTATGAGATACGAAGCAATAGGAAAAGACCTGTTTATTAAGAACAGAGCAAAACTAAAAGCCCGTTTAAAGCCAAACTCAGTTGTTGTAGTTTGCTCTAACGATGTTATGCCTACCAATGCAGATGGTACCATGCCATTCCGCCAAAACAGCAACATGCTGTACCTTTCGGGAATCGATCAAGAAGAGTCCGTTTTAGTAATTGCCCCTGACTTTCCAGACCCAAAATTCAGAGAAGTACTCTTTGTACGCGAAACCAATGAACACATTGCTGTTTGGGAAGGACATAAATATACGCAAGAAGAGGCCACAGAAACTTCAGGGATTCAGACGGTAATTTGGACTGATAAATTCGAAAACACTTTCAATACCATGCTGGCCGAAATAGAGAACATATACCTCTATCAAAACGAGCATATTCGTAATGCCACAGAAGTAGAAACGCGTACTGATAGGTTTAGCAAATGGTGTCATGCCACCTACCCAAATTATGAGTACGAAAGACTCGCTCCGATCATATACGATTTAAGAAACGTAAAAGAGAAGCGCGAAATCGAACTCATGCAAACTGCCTGCAACATTACCGAAAAGGCATTCAGAAAAGTACTCGGATTAACCAAGCCAGGCGTTTGGGAATATGAAATTGAAGCTGAATTTCTATATGAGTTTGCGAAGAATAGATCAAAAGGATTTGCTTACACTCCTATTCTTGGTGGTGGCGCCAATGCTTGCGTGCTTCATTATATTGAAAACAAAGATCAGTTGAAAGATGGTGATGTGATGCTCCTGGATGTTGGAGCCGAATACGCCAACTACAATGCGGACATGACCCGGTCAATCCCAGTAAATGGCAGATTCACAAAAAGACAGCGTGAGGTCTACGATGCGGTATTGAGAGTGAAAAAAGAGGCTACTGCCATGTTAACACCGGGAAATAGAATTCCTGAATACCATAAAGAAGTAGGTAAAATAATGTCAAGCGAATTGATCGGTTTAGGCCTGATTGATAAGACAGATATAGCCAACGAAAACCCAGAATGGCCAGCGTATAAAAAGTACTTTATGCACGGCACGTCTCACCATATTGGATTAGATGTGCATGATGTAGCCAGCATTTATACTGAATTTAAAGAAGGCATGGTGTTTACCGTAGAGCCAGGGATTTACATTCCAGAAGAAGGCCTTGGTATTCGATTGGAAGATGATGAAGTTATTACGAAGGATGGCACGTTCAACCTAATGCGTAACATCCCAATTGAAGCAGATGAAATTGAAAGCATCATGAACGCTTAATTTAGAATGGTAATAGAAATTTATGAAGGAACACTCCAAGAGGCATTAAAGGTCTTAGGAAGTGTTCCTGAATTTGACCCACTGTTGGAATCCGATTACTACGAAGGTAAAATCAAGGATAAAGTCCATATCATATTATTGGCTAAGATTGAAGATAAGCTGGTAGGCTGCAAAGTAGGTTATCACAAACACAAAGATGGTTCTCTATACAGTTGGTTAGGTGGTGTTTTGCCCGAGTACAGAAAACTTGGCGTGGCGAAGGCTTTAGCAGATGAAATGGAAGTTTGGGCCTTGAATAATGGTTATTCTAAAATTCGTTTCAAAACATTGAACCGACATAAAGCGATGCTGGCTTTCTCCCTTAAAAATGGCTTTGATATTTTTAATGTGAAACCAAAAGACGAACTTGAGAATTATCGGATTGAACTTGTAAAGCATTTGAAATGAGTACAGCAGCCGCGGCACAAGCCGCCATTCAACAAGCCATAAAGGCATCTGGCGCTATTGTTAAAATAGAAGCCAACGACTTTAGCCACATGCTTTCAAAAATGGATGATGGTTTAGTGATTGAACATCAGGGCAAACTGTTTTTCAAGGAGTATTTTCAATATAGCACTTCTTATAAAGGCTTTGTTTTCTATTGTAAATCATCTGAAAGGATTTCGATTCCTTCAAGACTAGAGAAAATTAACGCCAAGCAAATTTGGGCTCCGCAATAAGAACATATCATGAGTGACAAATTAAATTCCAATAGAGCGCCAGAACCTGTAGGTTTATACCCACATGCCAGAAAAGTAGGCAATCTGCTATTCCTTTCCGGAGTTGGGCCAAGAGAACGAGGAACAAAAAAAATCCCTGGGGTTGAATTGGATGCTGAGGGTAATATTCTCTCTTACAACATCGAAGCTCAGTGTCACTCAGTTTTCAAAAATGTAAAACTCATTCTGGAAGATGCTGGTAGCAGCTGGGATCAGCTGGTAGATGTCACCGTTTTTCTCACCAATATGAAAGCTGATTTCAAAACATACAACCGCATATACGCAGAATACTTTAAAGAAAATCAACCTTGTCGTACTACGGTAGAAATTAACTCACTCCCTACTCCTATTGCCATTGAACTCAAGTGCATAGCTACTATTTGAGCAACTCTACTTTTTAAAACAGTGCTCCTTGTAAATTACAGATTTGATAATCAATGATTTATAAGTAGATTTTGGAAACCATTATCTGACATGCTCAATTTCTTCAAACGTATCTTCCAAGCAGTTAAATCATTCATTTCAAAAATAACACCTGGGGAAGTCGCTTGGAAAGGTGCAAACAAGGCCATCGCCACAACCGCAGTCGTAATTTGGATTTTGGGAGCACTCTTTATGTTTGTGCTAGAAGCAGGAACTCCCATCGGTTTAACGCTTATCGTCATCGGGCTGATTCTTGCATTTCTCTGTAGCGCCAGCTTAATTCTTTTACTCCTTATTCTGAAAAAACTACCCAAGAGTTTCCTTTGGGTGCTACCAGGCGCTTTCTTTTTAACCACCATAATTTTTGGAGATAGCTTGGCTATAAAATTCCCTTTGCTCGTCATCGGTTTCTCTGGACTGGCAGGTGCTGGTTTATTTTCACTTACCAAAAAGAACAGAGGTGGACTTTCAATTTATCAGGTTGTTGTATCAAGCCTAGGCAGCCTTATTGGTTTAGCAGGTTTGGTTTGGGGGCTTATCTGGTTATTCGACACAGGAAGCAAACCTGAGATAGAACACATTGACGCAGCTCAAACTTCACCCTACAAAGCTCAACTGATTGAAGCCACTAACCCTGCTGAAGAAGGAGCCTACAAAGTTGGATACCTCACTTATGGTAGTGGAAATGATAAACAGCGAAAGGAATTCGCTGAGGGAGTTACCATTGTTACCGATTCAGTAGACGGATCTCGTTTATTAGATAATTGGGAAGGATTCGCTGGAAAATTACGAACTCATTTTTGGGGTTTCGATGAAGAAGCGCTTCCTATCAACGGCCGAGTTTGGTATCCCGAAGGTGACGGCCCTTTTCCTTTGGCATTAATCGTTCATGGCAATCATGGGATGGAAGATTTTTCTGATCCCGGTTATGAGTATTTAGGAAAGCTCTTGGCCAGCCAAGGAATGATTATGGTGAGTGTAGATGAAAACTTTATCAACAGCTCATGGAAAGACATATTCGGTGATGGCTTGGATGAAGAAAATGATGCCCGAGGCTGGTTACTTTTAGAACACCTTAAATATTGGAGAAAGTGGAACGATGAAACAGACAATGTATTTCAGAATAAGGTAGACCTAGAAAACATTGCCGTGATGGGGCATTCGCGTGGCGGAGAGGCTGCTGCTGTGGCTGGCTTTTTCAATAAGTTGCAATTCTACCCTGATGATGCCAAGCAAAAATTCGACTTCGACTTTAATATAAAATCAGTTGTGGCCATTGCCCCTGTTGATGGTCAGTATAAGCCTGGAGAAATTCAAACACCATTAGAAAATGTGAACTACTTGGTGTTACATGGTGCGAATGATGGTGACGTTCAGTCGTTTGCTGGCCTTAGACAATACGAAAGAGTCAAATTCACCGATTCAATTTATCACTTCAAATCGGCTGTCTATATATATGGTGCAAATCATGGCCAGTTCAATACCACTTGGGGCAATTCAGATTCTGGACAACCTTATGGTTCATTGCTCAATAAAAAGGCGCTTTTGCCCATGGAAGATCAATTGGAAATTGGCAGAGTATATATAAGTGCATTTCTGCAAGCCACATTGCAGGGCAAAAAAGAATATGAAGCTTTATTCAAAGATCACCGAAGTGGTAACAACTGGCTCCCCACTACGATTTACCTCAATCAATATGAATCGTCAGGTTGGAAAATCATTGCTGATTTTGAAGAAGACTTAGATCTAACTACCAATTCTAGTGGAGGAAAGGTCACCTCTGAAAACTTAACCGTTTGGCGAGAACAAATGGTAGGCATGAAATGGGGAAACAAAGCAACTCAAGCTGTGTATGTAGGTTGGGATAGTTTAGCTTATGAAGGGAAGACCGCTTGGGTTGAGTTTTCTGTTGATGATAACTTTACGCTAGCCGAAGCAGCAGCACTTACTTTTGAGTTAGCAGAATCCAAAGAGAGATCTTATCCAGATAAGGACAGAGACAAAAAGAAAAAGGATGAAGAGTTAAATGAGAATAATGAACTGAACAACGGCAATAACAATTCAAACGAAAATAACCAAGATACAGAAGAAAGTGAAGACAAAGAGGAAGACGATAAAAAAGCACCAGACCCAATTGACTTCAGTATTTTGCTCACTGATACATCAGATAATACCGTACAACTTACCTTAAGTGAGTACAGTTATTTACAAAGACAACTCACTGTTGACGTCCTCAAGACCCCAAGCC
Source organism: Roseivirga echinicomitans (assembly GCF_001592935.1). Taxonomy (GTDB): domain Bacteria; phylum Bacteroidota; class Bacteroidia; order Cytophagales; family Cyclobacteriaceae; genus Roseivirga; species Roseivirga echinicomitans. Next base: position 334,355 of record NZ_LRDB01000012.1, on the reverse strand, counting down.
TTCAATCCGCTAAAACTTCCGAAGCAGTTTACAACACCTTCTTTATATATAATGATATGCTCATTAGTAAATCATCCGAATTCAATCTCAATGAATTATTCAAAGTTCGTTTTGTCTTTGATAAGAGTCCTAAGGGAGTAATTATCATCGATAAAATAGCCTTAAATTAAGCTGATCAGCTGGCATATCAATTCCCAAAACGAAAATCACCTCCCAAAATGACACCATATATTAAAGATTAATAAATAATTTGACTATTTTTGGAATATGAGTAGGGTTTACATACACATATGTGTAGTTGGTATAAGAATTGAAAACAACTTTCATCAAAGTATCTATTTATGAGAACCATAACCCATAAAATGAAAGAGCCCTTTTTATCTTCTTTATTTAATCTTTCAGGAGGCATCTTCCTAAAGACGCTAAAACCATTTAAAAAAGGTGATTTCATTGAGGTGAATGGAGAGATAGGTTCTGTGACATCAAGTAACTGGACGCGCAGTGAAATAAAAACGATTGATGGTGAGACAATTGAAGTTGGAAATGCTCAATTCTTATTAGGCACTTTAAATAATCTAAGTGATAAAAACATTATCAGATTAGAATTAAAGCTTAATATCTCTTATTCAGAGAATATGACTGAGGTAAAACAGAGCATTTATGATTTTCTAAAGGGCTATTCTAATATCTTAAAATCTCCAAAATCAAAAATCACGGTAACCAAACTTCATAAAAATCATGTTGAATTGAAGGTTGCTCCTTGGTGTTTATTAGATCACTTTTTAGAATTAGATTACAAGTTAGAAACGGCTTTGTATCAACACCTACTCAACAAAGGCTTTAACGCGCCTGTCAAAGAAGAATTATTTAGTGAAATAAGAGAGATTGCATAAAGCTATTTTACATTTGACTGAACACAAAACGTTTAAATTTTAATAAGAAATTAGCCTTCCCATTCAAGTAGATTCTCTATTTTGTTTCTAGCCATTTCGACCCAAGCAGTCGAAATTACCACTTTCAGTCTATCTTTGTAATTCACAACTTAGACTATGGAATTAACAGCAGACAACAAGCTCAGAAACCTTATCATTGTTGGAGACCGTGTTTTAATACGCCCTAAGAAACAAGCCGAAAAAACAGCAACTGGTTTATACCTACCTCCGGGGGTTCAAGAAAGGGAAAAGGTACAAAGCGGGTATATAATCAAAGTTGGCCCAGGCTACCCTATACCTATACCCATTGAAGATAGCGAACCATGGAAAGACAATGAGGAAAAAATAAAATACATCCCCCTACAGGTGGAAGAAGGTGATTTAGCCATTTTTCTTCAGAGAGAAGCCATTGAAATAAGGTATGGGAACGAAAAGCTATTCATTGTCCCTCAGTCTTCCATCCTGATGTTAGAAAGAGATGAAATCCTCTGAATCAGTCATTACTCCAACATTTTAAGTAGGCCTCAGAACCTATAATAAATGCCACATTCATCTGTTCTTTAACCAATTAAAAAAATCAATTTTGTCATTGCTGAATCAGACTGTTATCTTTGCACCAAAAAGAAACCAATATTTAGTCAGAGTCGTTCTAGATGAGTCAACCGTTCTGAGTAAACATTGCGAAACACAACAGGTTATATTCAACACTCAAAAGCTTGTTAAAAATATCTTATGAAATATAAAGCAATAAAATTTTCAAGGAGCAATCAGGCTGAATTCATCAGCGATCTCCGAAAAAGGGTCAAAGAGCACTTTGAGACCAATAAGATTTCCGTCTACGGAAATGCAACAATGGTCACAAAGACGATAGTGATGTTTTTACTCTACTTCGCTCCTTATGCACTCATGCTTACCGGAGTGATTACGAATACTTGGATTCTGCTGTTGATGTGGGCTATTATGGGTATTGGAATGTCTGGTATTGGTCTGGCCGTAATGCACGATGCCAACCATGGTGCCTATTCGAAAAATAAGCATGTAAATAAATACATGGGTTATGTGATGAATGTAATCGGGGCAAGTGCCTTTAACTGGAAAGTTCAGCACAACGTGCTTCATCATTCTTTCACCAATATTGAAGGAATGGACGAAGACATTGACCCAGGTAAGTTAATGAGGCTTTCTCCGCATGCACCACTATTGAAAGTGCATAAGCTTCAACATATTTATGGTTGGTTCTTATATGGCCTTATGACCTTCTTATGGCTAACAACAAAAGACTTTAAGCAACTGTATCGTTACAAAAAATTAGGGCTTTTGAAGGCTCAAAAAAGAACTTACACTGGTGTTTTAATCGAAACGATTATTTCTAAAATCGTTTACTATGGATACGCTTTAGTATTGCCGTTAATCTTTATCCCTGCCCCTACTTGGGTAGTTTTATTGGGTTTCTTTATCATGCATTTCATTACAGGGCTTTCATTGGGGTTAATTTTCCAACCGGCTCACGTTATGCCAACCACGGAATACCCTATCCCAGATGACACTGGAAATTTAGAAACCAACTGGGCAGTGCATCAGCTTTTCACTACCACGAATTTTGCGCCTAAGAGCAAACTATTCTCTTGGTATGTTGGCGGATTGAACTTCCAAATTGAACACCATTTGTTCCCGAACATTTGCCATGTTCATTATAAGAAAATATCGAAGATTGTCATGGAAACCACCAAAGAGTATGGCCTTCCTTACAATTCAGAAAAAAGCTTCATGGACGCTATTGTTGCACATGGCAAAATGCTCAAGAGCCTTGGCCGTAGCCAAATGGCATAATATTCTATAATGAGAAAATATAGACCTACTGAAATCTTTAAAACCTACTTATTGATTTCAGTAGGTTTTTTATTGCTCAATTTTGGCTGTCAATCGCCAAACACTCAAAGCACAACCCTTGAAACAACTAGGGCCGAACTAATACAGAATACCGTACTCGCTGATGCGCATCCTATAGCAGTTTGGAGCAAGTCGAACCCTAATGCTACAGAAGCCATTTTACTTGTACATGGAAGAACTTGGAGTGCAATCCCCGACTTTGACCTGCAAGTGGAAGGCGAAGACCTTTCCTTAATGGACGGTTTGGTTGAGCGAGGATATGCTGTCTATGCAATTGACGGCCGAGGTTATGGCGCTACTCCACGAGACAGTACGGGTTGGTTTACACCAGACAGGGCTGCAAAAGATATAGCTGTGGTATTGCAATGGATGGCTCAGCAAAAAATATGGGAGAACCCTCCTCACCTTTTCGGTTGGTCAATGGGATCAACCATGTCGCAACTTACCGCCCAACGCCACCCTGAGCTCATTTCATCATTAACACTTTTCGGTTATTGGAAAGATAGCGACCAAATATTCCCAGACGAGCCGAGTGGGGCAAAGCCAGCAATGAGCCCAACTACAGCAGAAGCAGCTGCCAGCGATTTTATTACTCCCGGATCTATTAGTCAAAAAGCGATAGATGCTTATGTAAAAGCGGCACTCAAAGCAGACCCAGTAAGGGTTGACTTGAACAGGTACGACCAGTTTAACGAACTGGATCCAGCCAAAGTAACAGTCCCTACACTAATTCTTCAAGGTGAGCTTGATCCGATTGGGCCTACAGCAACGCAAGCCAAACTTTTCACAAGATTAGGCACTTCACACAAACAATGGACGGTAATTCCAGGAGGAGACCATGCTGCTTTTATGGAAACACCAAGGGCCTATTTCATCAATAGCTTGGTTAACTTTTTAGCAGGTGTTTCTCAGGTAAGAAAATAAACTTCGTGACATTATAACCCTTTGGTCAAAAGCGCAAATTCTTTGGCGTGATAAGTTAAAATCACGTCTGCCCCTGCCCTCTTAATACTCAAAAGCGTTTCCATCATGGCACGGTCATAGTCAATCCAGCCTTTCATGCCAGCAGCTTTTAGCATGGCATATTCACCACTGACATTATAGGCAGCAATCGGCTGAGCATAATTGTCTTTCAATAACTTAATTACATCCAAATAAGCCAAAGCGGGCTTTACCATTAAAAAATCTGCCCCTTCTTCTATATCTAAGTCCGCCTCGATTAAGGCTTCTCTCTGATTAGCAGGATTCATCTGATAGGTTTTCTTATCCCCATTTTTTGGAGCGGAATCTAATGCATCTCTAAATGGACCGTAAAAAGCACTAGCATATTTCGCAGTGTACGACATAATGGAAACATTATTGAAACCATTATCATCCAACACCTCACGAATGTAGCCTACACGGCCGTCCATCATATCGGAAGGGCCAATGATATCGATGCCTGTTTCGGCCTGAGCCAAAGCCATTTTCCCCAAAACCTCAAGGGTTTCATCGTTTAGAATTTCGCCATTTTTCACCAAGCCATCGTGCCCATCGGAATTATAAGGATCCAAAGCCACATCTGACATAATCGCGGCTTCTGGAAATTCAGACTTGATTCTTTTTAAGGCTTTTTGATAAAAGAAATTTGGATCGAAACTCTTGGTGGCTGTTTTATCCTTGTAGTGCTCTGGCACCACCGGAAACACATCGAAAACATTAATTCCAAGCTTCAAACAGCCTTCAATTTCTTTCAATATTTTATCCAAACCCAAGCGGTAAATACCCGGCATAGAGTCTACTTCAATTTTATCATCGGCTCCTTCGAGCAAAAACAAAGGGAAAATAAAATCATCGGTTGTCACTTTGGTTTCTTCCACCATTCGCCTAACGGCTTCTGACTTTCTGTTTCTTCTCGGACGGATGTTCATGCGCTCTTATAAATGGAAATACTATGCTTTCAGTTCAGTAAACTTCAAAAGAATTGAGGTGCTTACTTCACAAAGTTAATGGTTAACGGATATTTATACAGTCCGCCTTTGTCAGCTTCGATAGTAGCCAGAATTACACAGATCAAATTCACAATTGGAATGATGATCAAAAATGGAATCCCAATAAGGAAGAATATTCCTATACCCGCAATAAAAGTATAGAGCAGCATAGACAGCTGAAAATTCAACGATGCCTTGGCATGCATGGCAATCACTTCTGATTCATCTTTCTTCGAAAGCCAAATAACTAGTGGCACTATAAAACTTCCCAATGCAACCGCATATCCTATTAGGGTTCCAATATGAGACCCCAAAACCCATGGTCTTTCTTCACTTGTCATAATTCATCATCATTTTTATGTTCCAAAATATCACCTGGCTGGCAATCCAACACCTTACAAATTGCTTCGAGCGTACTGAATCTAATCGCCCGTGCCTTCCCAGTTTTTAACACGGAAAGGTTGGCCAATGTGATTCCAATTTGCTCAGCAAGCTCCTTGCTCTGCATTTTTCGCTTGGCCAACATTACATCTAAGTTTACTATAATGGCCACTAGATTGTCAATTCTTTATCCTCTTTCAATTTTAAACCATGATCAAAAGCTTGGGCCACCACCAATACAATAAGTCCAACGAAAATTGTACTACTGAAAATATCTGGTGAAAAACTCACTTTTATTGTTTTAGCACCCAGCGTGTCAAGTTCAAAATAACTGCCCGCAATATAACTAATCCAAAGATTCATCATTAGGTGTACAGCACCAAGCCCAACTAAAATAAAACCCATCATACGGACGCGAGTAACATTTTCCAGACAGAAGAAATCTTCCCCCAATGCGGATTTCACAAACTGAAGCAACAGGTGGATAAAGTAGATGGAAAAAACCATAACGACTATCAGAACAACAAAGATTAGAGTACGAGGACTCTTATTGAAGGAAATAATATAGTTCTTAGTGCTGGATTCAAGCTTCGCCTCTTTAATTGAATCTTGATATTCTGCTTTTACTTCAAGTGTACTCCCCTCTTCCACTTTATCAAAATTCTCTCGGCTCATCTCCACCGTGAAATACTTCTCGGTATTCTCGAAAATCCCAAAGTAGAGTACTATTGCCATTCCAATCACCGTTGCCAAACGAGCAAATGTTAAAAAGACAACGCAGATTTTAATCAGTAAATTATTGTTTTTCATATCGTTAGGTCTTTATCCGTTTTAAGTTCTATTCCTTGTTTAAAGTCAGAGTTGTTTGAATGTGTAAAAAGCCAAATCAAATCAGCACAACAAATAGCTGCTCCTATCAAAATATTGGTCAGCCATAAAGATGCTTTCGAGACATTCATATTTTTCAATTTTACCAAATGTAGAAATTAATTATCGTTAAACAATAATTAGTTACCGTAATACAACGATAAAAAAGCAAAATAAACCTTTTCAAAAATCCTATGTCAAAGTGCCAATATGAAAAATCAAGTCATCCGAACCGCAATCATTTTTATGTTCCTAGCTTTTGCAAGCAGCGCCCAAGCGCAGTTTTGGGTAGTGAAAGGAACCGTTCTCGATAGTGCCGACCGTGTACCCATGGTGGCCGCAACTATCAGTATTGTTAACAAAGCAGACGCTAGCCTTAAAGCCAAAATAAGTGACTTGAATGGAGAGTTTAGAATTACCGGAATAGCCGATGGTAACTACTCTTTTAAAATTTCATTTGTAGGGTATTTCGATTTCAAAAAAGACATTACAGTAGCAGGAGGAACTCTTGATCTAGGTACAATTTTAATGTCGGAAGACATTAAGCAACTGGAAGGAGTAACTGTAGAGGGACTTGTAGATCGAGTAGAGCAAAATGGAGATACTACCATTATGAATGCCGCAGCATACAAAGTAAATCCAGATGCCACGGCCCAAGATCTTTTAGAGAAAATGCCTGGAATTATGATAGTGGACGGACAAGTTCAGGCTCAAGGCGAATCAGTCAAAAAAGTATTGGTAGATGGACGTGAATTTTTTGGCACAGACGCCAGTGCTGCTTTACAAAATTTACCAGCAGAGATTATTGAAAAAATTCAAGTTTATGATGAAGGCAGTGACCAATCTCAGTTCACTGGCTTTGTAGATGGCGAAACTTCTAAGGTGTTAAACATTATCACCAAAGCAAGTATGAGCAATGGTGAATTCGGAAAAGTATACGCTGGTGCAGGAACTGACGAAACTTATAATGTTGGAGGAAGCATTAACCTTTTCAGACCTAAAAGCAGAACCACCATTTTAGCGCAAACCAACAATATTAACATCCAAAACTTTGCTACCAGCGATTTATTAGGTATCACTTCTGGTGGTGGCAGAGGCGCTGGAGGTGGTGGTGGCCGAGGTGGCGCTGGAGGTGGTGGTGGCCGAGGTGGTGCTGGCGGTGGCGGAGGTGGAGGCGGTGGCTTCTCTAACGGAGGAAACACCAGCGACTTTCTTGTTGGCCAACAAGGTGGAATTTCTAAAACCACAGCTTTTGGTATCAACTACTCTTATCAGCCCAACAAAAAATTAGACTTTTCAGGAAGCTATTTCTATAATGAAAGCAGTAATACCTCTAACCAATCGATTTTCAGACAGTTTACCCTGCCTCAAAACGAAGGTCAGACTTATGAGGAGAATACAATTTCACCGAGCACCAACATTAACCATAGATTCAGCGCAAAAATTGATTATAAAATCAACGATAAGAACTCGTTCACAATTAGGCCACAGCTTACGCTTCAAGACAATGTGGGTTCTTCCTTTGTAACAGGAACCACTATGCTCAACGATGACATTCTGAACTCTACGGATACCGAGAACACAAGTGACCTAATGGCCTATAATTTCTCTAACAACCTCCTTTATAGACGTTCATTTGATAAAAGAGGGCGAACCTTCTCGATCAACGTAAATACTGCACTGAATAAAAGCACAGGTGAAAGTCTTTTGTTGTCTGAAAACGTTTTCTACGATAGACAAGGTAATCCTGAGAATCAAGACCTTAGACAAAGTGCGTCATTGACTCAACCGGGGCTAACCCTAAGAGCAAACGCTACTTATACTGAGCCTCTCACTGACAAGAGTCAATTATTAATGACCTATCAATACGGTTATCAATACAATGATTCGAACAAGGAAACATATGATTACAATGAAGGCGCAGGTCAGTACTCAGACCTTAACATTCCATTGAGTAATATTTTCACGAACGACTATATTACACATGGCGCTACTGTGGGTTATAATTTAAGAGGCGACAAAGCAAACCTTTCGGTAAGTGCTAATTATCAAAATGCGACATTAGACAACGATCAAACTTTCCCTACAGATGACAACGTACAGCGAACGTTTAACAACTTTTTACCAAGTTTTAACTACCGATACAGTGTTGGGCGTACAGAAAACGTGAATGTTTCATACAGAACCAGTACACAAGCTCCATCGGTAAGTCAACTGCAAAATGTAATTGATAACTCTAACCCTCTATTCATTAGCGCAGGTAATCCAAACTTGGATCAAAATTACCAGCACAACGCAACGATTAGATATACCAAAACAAACATTGAAAAGTCGACTACATTTTTCGCCACATTGAACACCACTTATTCTGACAATTACATTGGTAACAATACCATTATTGCCTCAAGAGAGAACACATCGGTAGGAGATATTACCTTAGAGCCTGGTGCTCAATATTCTCAACCTATGAACTTGGGTGGCTATTACAGTGTAAGAAGTTTTGTTTCATTTGGCCTTCCGATGGCCTCTGTGAAATCTAACTTGAACCTAACCCTTTCTGGAAATTATAGCCGTACACCGGAAATGATTAACGAAGAAATGAATCACTCTTCTTCTCCTAGTTTAGGATTGGGCGCAGTATTCAGCAGTAACATTAGTGAAAAGATTGATTTCACGCTTTCTAGTAATTCTAGCTATAGCACAACCAGCAATACGGTTCAAAGCCAAACCAATACAGAGAATTTCACTCAGTCAACACGTTTGAGATTGAACTGGATATTCGGGCCTAGCTTCGTGTTTAGATCTGAAGTGAACCACACTGCCAACCCTGGCCTTAGCGATGGATTTAACCAAAGTTATTTGGTTTGGAATATGGAATTTGGCAAGAAGTTAATAAAGGACAAAGCTGAATTGAAACTGACCGTTTTTGACCTCTTAAAGCAAAACCAGAGAGTTTCAAGAAGCATCAATGGATCTTATATTCAGGACACTAACTCACAAATACTTACCCAGTATGTAATGTTAACCTTCACTTTCAATATCAGAAGTTTTGGTAGCGGAACGGTTCCTAACCTTGATAATCCAAGACAACGTTTCGGTGGAAATGAAGGAGGTGCAGGTGGAGCTAGAGGTGGCCGTGGTGGCAACGGAGGTATTGGAACTGGAGACATGTACTAAGCTCCAAATCAGACATATATTAAACATCAAATTTTAATTTTTTAACAAACTAAAATTTAAGTTTTCTAATTTTAATAACTAGTTTCATGACAAGGTCATAATTCATGAAACTAGTTATTATTTTTTTATACTCAATCTTGTGCTTGTCATATTGCATATCACAAGAAGCAACCATCTCTGGAGTAGTGCTCGACAGCACGGAACAAAAGCCACTCTATTTGGCCAATGTGATCCTCCTCCAGCAAAACGATAGCCTTTTTAAAGCCATAACCACCTCAGAAAAAGGTGAGTTTAGCTTCTCAAAATTAACCAAGGGCACTTACAAAATCGACATCACTTACGTAGGCTTTAAACCCTATTCTCAAACCTTCGAATTCAATAATCAATCAATCGACTTAGGAAAAATATTTTTGGTAGATGACCTTATGCTGCTCGATTCAGTAAGCGTTGAAGGTATTGCTCCTGCCGTAGTTTTAAAGCAGGATACCGTAGAATTTAACTCATCTGCCTACAAAACGACTTCCGAAGCCAACCTTGAGGACCTACTGAAAAAAATGCCTGGGTTGGAAGTAAAAGATGGAAAATTAACTTCTCAAGGGGAAGCTATTACAAAGATAATAGTTGATGGAAAACCCTTTTTCCAAAACAGTCCAGAATTCACTTTGAAGAATTTACCAGCAGATATGGTAAGTAAAATTCAGGTGATAGATGAAAAAAGTAAGGAAGCCATATTTAGTGGTCACGATGATGGAAAAAGGGAAAAGGTGCTTAATGTGGTGACCAAACCAGAAAAACGAAGAGGCTATTTTTCAACCTTAGGCCTGACTTACAGTCCACCAGAACGCTATCTAGCAAGTGGCAATATTAACTTTATTCGAGGCAAAGACAGGTTTTCTTTTTCTGGAGTTTTCAATAATCTAAGCTCAGGAGGTGGAGCTCCTCGATATGTAGATGTTGGAGGCAGCCAAGGTATGGTTATGGTTCAGGGAATGGGGCCAAGCGGAGGCATTTCACAACAGAGTAATTTCAACACTTACTATTATTCTGAAATCCTACCGAAGCTTACAGCAAATGCGTCCTATGCTTACCGAGGGTCAATTACTAAATCGATTAATGAAACTTCTCAACAATATATTCAAGCAGCTGATTCTGGTAGGGTTTACAACCAAAGATCTGAACGTGAAAACAATAATATATCTCATAGTACATCACTGAGTTTAGAGTATAAACCAAGCGACAATGATCGAATTACACTGAGACAGAGTTTTTCATTAAGCGAGGGAAAGAACACTTCTCATGTAACTGGAAATACTTTTATGAATGATGAAGAAATCAATAGTACTAACAATAGGAACTTCTCTGAGCTTGATGGAAATAACTGGAGTAGTAGCTTTAGTTGGTGGCATAAATTCTCCAAAAAAGGCAGAACTATTTCAATCAACTCTAGCCTTGGTCAAAGTGAATCGACTGGTATTGATTCTGTAAGGTCTATCAATCGTTTTAGTACTGGAGATGTAAGCAACCAAGATTACGACCAATTCAGTAGACCGGAAGATAACACCAATAGGTTTTCCACTCAAGTTTCTTATACCGAACCCATAGGAGAAAAACAGAGCTTGAAGCTTTCATATAAAAGGGATGTTAACAAAACCGACAACGAAAACTTACTACTCAACTACAATAACAATGAATCGAATTATACGGACATCGACACCCTTCGATCAAGTCAGTATGACAACAGATTAACCAAGGACGAATTTAACTCGGGAATTCAGTTTAAGATTGGAGAAATAAACATCACTGCTGGGGCAAAATACCAGCTCCAAAGAATCGAGAATAATCAGATTTTCCCAAGATTTACCGCCTTAGACAGAAAATTTGAAGGCTTTCTCCCCAATGTTAGTTTGTCTTTCAGGAACAAGGAGGGTAAACAAATAAGATTGAATTATTCAAGAGGTATGGGGGTACCTCAAGCCAGACAATTGCAAGATGTGCTGGACAACAGTAACCCTTTATTCCTAAGAAGAGGAAACCCAGAACTCTCTGAAAGTTACTCTAACAGGCTAACCTTAGCCTATGCCCTTTTTAACAAGGAAACAAAATCATATATCTCCTTCAACCTATCTGCAGGAACTACAGAAAACATAGTAGTAAACAGTACGATTATTGGGAATGGAACAAATAGCCCTGATGGTATTGAATTACCTGTGGGTGCTCGATTAAGTACTCCCGTAAATATGGATGGAAGAAGAAATCTGAATGGGAGTGTCAATATTTCAAAGCCCATAGAAAAATTGAAACTCAATGTTCAAATTGGCGGCTCTGCTAGTTTTAGCCGAAATCCTCAGTTCTTAAATGGTGTCATTCAAGTTTCAGAAAACTCTAATTATGGAATTGGATTTGCGGTAAACAGCAACTTTAGTAAGAAGCTTGATATCTCACTTAGTGCAAGGCCCGGTTTCTCTAATGTAAAAAACCAGAGTAATGAAGCAGGTAATAGACGCTATTCCCAAATGGCTTCTTCCCTGCGCGCTACCTATAAATCAGAAAGTGGGATTTTCATCACTACCTCACTCAGCCATCAACAAAATGGTAAAGTGGGCAACATTGAAGGCACCAGCCAAGTAATCTGGAACATGTCGTTGGGTAAGTCCTTCTTCAAAAAGAAAATGGATTTTAGTGTAACCGCAAGTGATTTACTAGGTCAAAGCTCTGTAATTAATCGGAATGTAACCTCAGAATACATCCAAAATTCTGAAACCAACGTTTTGCGCCAAATCTTTAGGTTTAGGCTGGGGTATAAGCTGAATAAGTTTGGAGGAAAATAATTTGAATAGTTAATAGGGTACAGCTACATCCTCCTCTATATCAGAGATCAGATTATCATTTTGAGACTTGTCTTTAATCAATTCCAAAGCATGAGATTCCTTGGTGGCCCTATTCTTAGAATCACGCTCTATTAGTCCATAGACTACCGCAGCAATTGCGAGCAAGACAAAACAAAAGTTAATTACTTTTCTCATTTCTAGATTAAGGTTGGTAACTAACCAACCTCGTTTACAACAACTCTGCCAGTTATTATACTGACCCTAATTTAAGCAATTCCGTTGTAATAGGAGGATAGCTGATTTGCTTCTTCCATTTTATCGGCTGGCATAGGGATTGTATAACCACTGCTAGACTTTCTACTTCCAACCCCAGACTCGACCGTAAATATAATCACCTTCATGTTAAACTTATCTTGAATTGAAAAGTCTTTGAGCCGGTAGCCTAACTCATTTAGGAGGATAAGCCTACTGTTGAATATAATAGAGGATCTTGCAAAATGAATATCCGCCACTTCCAATTGACATTGCCTTTTAAAATCAGACCTAGCTTTCAATCCTGCTACATATTTTCCAATAAAAAAGAAAACACCAGCGATTAACAGTACAAACGCAACTATCTGGCCTAAATCAAATCTATTCCAAAGCGAAAAACCGGAGACAAGCCCCATTAAGCAAGCAGCAGACCAACCGTAGCCAGAAGACTCGTTGATGTCTGATTCGTATTTAGATTTACAGAAGTGAGTCCATTGCGTTTTGTCTATTTCCCATTGGGTTAGAACGGCCTCACCACCATTTCTAGCCATATCTACTCTCTGTTGACTGTAGCTTTGATTTTGCTTAACAATTGTCCGCAAGCTAATTACAGTTACCGCTAGGCCCAGCACGAAGACCATAACTTTGTCAAATGAGATATCATCAACGGACATCAAAATAAGCATGATAATACAAGCACTAAGCCCAGCAATCATTAAGAGGGTCAACCCGGCTATTACGCCTGTAAATCGGGATTTTTTGGACGCTTCCATTTTACTTATATACTCGAAGAGTTTCAAAAGTATTCGAACAGGCCTCTAGCTCAACAGGAGCATCATCAAACACCTCCATTGAGATAAGCATAGCCAATGCCTTAAAACTTATATCTTTGGTGCTGTCTTCTGTCACACCATCAATCACCACCATTCTGAACAAATAAGTAGAGTCTCTTCTTGTTAATTGAACAGATTTTCCGTTGCCATCGGCAAACTCTGATTCAATCAAATAATCTCCCAGTTTTTGGGCATCAGTTTCAGTAACTAGATCAGTGTAATAAACGTCAGTGCCATTAAATTCTAGTTTTTCTCCATAGCTAGACGAGCTAGCAACGAAATATACTATTACAGCAAACACAAAGAAAAGTCCTATTAATACCTTTTTCATAGTTTATATTTTAAGATTTAAAAAGTTGATTTCAGGGTAAAATGTGGTCAGGGATATGCCTAGCTGGAAAAGTCATCGGCCGATTTTTCTTATAATAAGGGATAAGCCGCAAGATGATGATGGCCAAGAATACCAATGAAGCAAGCCAAGCACCAAACATGGTTAGAACAATAAGTATCAGTCCAAAAAAGAGGGTTGATGCTATTACCTCTAACCAGTAATTAGATTTAGATTTGCCTGATTTGAAATTGGTCAGTCCATAACCATCCAGATTCAGCAATAATATTTTTATAAACTGACTGTATTCGGCTGACTGATAATCAAAACTTGCTGGTCCAATATAGCGCCTGTTGCTAAGGGTAATCTTTCCCGATCTAGACTCGATTGCACACTGATAAATATTGCCATAATGCTTTGTTGGCTTAAAGCTCAAATGAACATTTTCAATATCCTGTAAGTCCCACTGGCTTTGTCCATTCGATATACTTCTGTCATCCAATGTGTAGGTTTGCTCTTTATCAAAAGCGCTAACTCTATTCAGATAAGTTTCCATTTTTAAAGAATTTACCTCTTTACCGATTAATTACATGATAAAATTAGGTTGAATAACAGCCCCTAAACATCCCCTATGAAAGGCAAAAGCGAGTCAGTGCTAGCACTGACTCGCTCATCACGAAACGAAGAAAGCCCCGCTCCCGAGGCTTTCCGAATCGACCACTATTTAAGGCACCCAACTCGAGCCAAAAATAATCTTAGTTTATGATTAACTACTACTTAGTTTCCTTCTGAAACTTGAGTTAATATTTTATTTCATGTTGGACTTAATTTGAGCTACGATGGCTTTTTGTGTATTCAGTACGATTTGTCTCAGCTCTTCAATGTACTTAGCTTCATCAGCATGGATAGAATATTCACCTTTTGAAGAAAGCCCCCAGAAAGAACCATCTCTTGAATTAGTCTCTACTAAACCTTTACTCCAGTCATTGTCACCTTCAATTGGCTTATCAAAAGTTATTGACCCCCAAGCCGCTTTTGGATTTGTGATTGAAACATTAGGCAGTATGGACAACCCTGCTTCTGTTGTTAAACTATTTCTAGTCATACTCTTTTTACCATCAAACGATGCAAATCGAATCACATAATTGATGCTGATCAGGTTCATATCACCCTTCTTCGCGGCATTGTTATAGAAGTTACCCGGTATTTTTGCCGATGTTGAGTAAATTGGCATATCCTTCGGTCTGAAAATATTTATCTCTTTGATATCGGATGTATTGTCCAATAGCCCCAGTTTATCAAAAATAACTTCGCCATCAGTTTTCCCAATCCATGCGTTTTTCCTGTCCGCTTTACCGCTTTTATTTGCCTCATCAATCACGGATTGACCATCAGTAATGGTTAAGCCAATTCCTTTTAGTTCCTGAACAAACTGAGCATGAAGTTCTTCGATCAATTTCTGGAGTGCCTCTGCACTCACTCCTGCTAATGCAGCCTCTGCGAATACAGAACCTACTCCTTGTTTTTGCATTACCCCTGCCTGAGACTTTCCCTTCATCAATGAGGCTTGGGATATATAGTAATCATTAATGAAAGTGGGATTACCTTTTAGTGTTTTAGCAACACCACCAGATATTTTGGTTTTCATTTTATACTTTTTAACATAGTCGACTTTGGACCAGTCTGTTTGTGCATTCAAGCCAATGGTGGCCATTGCAAGGATTAATAATAGGGTGAACTTTTTCATGGTGATGAATTTTAATATGTTTAATTTTATGGTTATTTCATGTTATGTAATATTTCCTAGAATTTCTTAATGATGTAGCCAACAGAAGCGGTAATCACGGCACCCTCATATGGCCGTGTGCCCAGTTCGCCAATAGCGAACATATTGCCGAAGAAGCCTTTCTTTCTTCCAAAATCACTTTCGCTGCTGTATGGACTATTGTACCACTTTACACCTAGCCTCCAGCCGATTGCATTCGAATCATCGTAAGCTGGATCTTTAATATTAGTGGGTAAAATGAGTACATCTGCATAGAATTTGAAGATGCTTCCGAGGGCGAACTTTTCTTGTGTTTCTTCACTCTTAAACTGAAAGAATGTGCCTTTTGAAATACCGATTCCTACATAGCCTCCTGTATGTGTAATGGAGCTTATTGTAGTATTAAATCCAACTTCGTCTGGTTCATAGCTACTATTTCTGTAATAACCACCTCCTCGAACAAACATCTCTGTTCTTATATTCCCAGGCATGGTTAGGGTACTCGACCTGGTCGTTACGAAGCCTCCCGATCGCGACTGATTGAAACTCATCAATACTTTGAGATCCTCTTTTAATTTAGTCTTCGAGAATAAGGTTTTGCTTACTCCAGCTTCAGCAGCAAGGGCCAAGCCTCCAGAAGATTCGATTTTTAACAGCGGTGTTCTTAAACTTCCTTCCAAACCAAGAGAAGGCAACAAAGGATAATAAGAATTGACCCCCAAGGCCCAAGCATAAGCACCGCTTACATTCGCCATGCCGGCATCAACAGTTAAATATTCTAAGGCAACATGTCCTTTGATTAGCTTCGAAGGGTCGTCATTTAAAACTTCGTAGCCCTGGCCAAAAACTGAATGGCTAGAAAGCCCAATTAAAATACAGATAGCCAATACCTTTTTCATCATCTTAGGTTTTTAATTACTATTCAAAATTGCCTGAATTCAAGCCTTGAGAACATACAACCTAAGCGGTGTTTTTAACTCCGTACCAGTACGGAGTTAAATCAATTTCAGCTTTGAAAGAGGAACATGAGTGGTATTAGGGAGAGTAAAAGAATGATGATCAATCCTTACCGCCTTTAGTCTTAGCCGTGTCAATCTCATTTAAAATAGTCTTCAATTCGGCTTGAGGGATGACTTCAGGAAAGAGAAGATCTAAGTATTCAGCTTTTTCAAAACCTTTGAACCTATACGCCTTCTGACTTGTGCCATTATTGACATAAATAAGATCTCCTTGATAGATATCGACTGTGAATGTTGTACTCTTATCAATCACACCCTCTACAATTAATGTGAACTTACCGTCTTTTTGCTTAACTAAAACAGTTTTTTCATTATCGGCCAGAAGCTTATTAAGCGCGCCAAAATAGAACCCTTCCTTTTGCGGGTACTCGGCTAAAAAAGTTGAGCCGCTATGCCTATCATAAATCACCTCGCCCCACATTTCCGAGTCTACTTGGTTCTTGACATATACACGCTTTACATCAACTATCGATTTCCCATTGATGAAAAACGCAACATTTTTATCTCCCCATTTTAACACCTTATAGTCGGTAGGCCCCATAACTATTCTACTTGAGCCTTCTATATTATCTTGGGTAAAATAGCCCTTAAGCTCGTAGGTTATACTTCTTGCTGTATCACGCACATAGGCATCGGGACTACCTAGGTTACCAAAAAATTGCAAATAGTCTACCACTGGCTCTCCGTTTCCGTCCCATAGATTATAGGTAGTTCCTATTCTCTTAAAGGTATTTGGTTGAGCTTTTGTAACTACTGGTTTTTCTTTAGGCTTTGAAGGGTCCACTTTTAATTTAGTTGCTAAACTTGCCACCTCATTATCTGGCACAAACTCAGCAGGTAGAAAATCGCCTGGCTCAATATTTTTAAAGCCTTTGAAACGATAAGCCTTCACTACATTCAGTGCATTAGTATAGAAATGAACAACATCATCACCATCCATTAGACTGTAATCATAATTACTCATTCCCTCACCCTTTTCAAAAATGACCCATTGCCCCTTTTCAAATTTCATGATATAGGTTTGAACTGAATTCCAAGACAAAGCCTTCATTGGGCCAATCTTAGTTGTTCCTTTCAAATCGTATTGCATGCCGTAGCTTGCGTTCGTGGTTGAATCATAAACTACTGCGCCATATTTTCCTTGATCGGCATACAATTTACGTGAGCCTAAATTACTCTTGATTAAGCGCCTGCCCTCTACAAAGTAGGTGATGTTTTTATTCTCGTTATATAAGTAGTAAATCGATTTCTCTCCCTTTGACAGTAAGGTTAAGGGTTGATTCGCAAATTCCTTATCATCTGCTTTATCATAGAAACCATCTAACCTATAATAAGCCGAAGTAAGTGGAAAGTATAGAACTTGTTGTTTATCTGGAGCCCAAGTGGCTGTTTCGGCAATACCAGAGACTACGGTGCCATCAACCGTTTTTAATCGATATTTATTTAGGGGAAGGTTGTCGTAAACAATACTGCTAAAATTAATAGAGGGATAGCGTTCTTTTAATTGCTTAAGCGGCTCCTCTAAGTATTCCGTATTGTGTATATCACCTGGCTTACCTTCATCAAATTTTGTTCTATAATTAGGCAAGATAAACCAACCATCAGCCCCACCAAGGTATGACAATATCAACTTATCCCCTCCATCTAGTTCTAGTTGTTTTCTGATAGTTACACCATAACCTTTTGAAACCAAAACATAGGTACTATCTGTCATTTTAGCCCAAAACCGATTATCTTCTAATAACTCTGCCTTCTTAAGCCCAGGCTTTTCTTCTGGCTCTTTAATAGCTAAGAATGATTTGTTCTGACTGGTTAAATAATTAATACTATTAGCTCCTACATCATATCTGTATTTTCCTGTAGTTACAATAAGCCCTTTTTGGAAAATAGTTGGGTAATTAGGCCCACCTGCCCAGAAAATATCTTCAGGATTATGGGATACAATTACACCCTCATGCCAAGTGGTATGATTCGATGATTTGTTATAGCCCTTTAATATAACCGTAGCATTTATTGAGCTTACATAAGTAATGTAATCGTCCGTACCAGAAATAAGGTTAGGACTGGTAGCTGGTACTATTTTGCCGTTAATGGCTACACTTACATTAGAGTATTGTCTGAAATACTGTGCTCTATTGTCTTCTGGAGCCATTTCAGTTCTACCCGTAGTTTGTCCATCGGCATAAGTGATTTTGCGTAAGACTAAACTGGATCTTCCAAATTGCTCATCTAATACCTCACTTTTAATCCAGCTTCCTTGAGCATCGCTTTCATAGTAATGCTTCAAAACAGATTGCTGGTTATTTCCTAGGTTCTTGGTAGTTTCTTGAACTTTCAGCTTTGTTGTTTTATCGGTTAAAGTGGTGATAAAGAATGTTCCATTAACAGTTGCTCTGGTTTCGGCAGTTATTTCATTTACACCCTCATCTTTATACTCAAATGTAGAAATCACACTGACCACTTCTTCACCCTTTAATTTCTGTGAAGTTTTGATAATTCTGTTTTGTTCATCTCTTTCGCTGTAGACTACTCCTTTAACCTCTTCATCCTCGACCACCTCAGTTTCTATAAGTTGATCCTTGTCATTATAGCCATAGTTCTTAACCGTAGTAATTAAGCCCTGCACTTGAGTAGTTGTAGCTAGTAAGCCCTTTTTATAGTCATACTTAGTGTTGCGCAAGTTTAACCCTGTAGCACCATTGGCAATTTTCTCAACCCCCAAAACTCCCTTTTTATCCAACTCGTAAGTGTATTCATACTTATTTCCAGTTAAGAGTTCATCTCGGCTTATGCTTATTAGGTTGCCGTTTTTGTCAAATTTCTCAATTTCAATCACAGATTTTTGAAGCCCTTTTTCCGCTACAAATTCATAGTATGAATTTACAATACTGTTGACTTTACCTTTCACACCTTTAGATGCTAAAGTGGTAGTTTCCAGTATTTGAGCCTTTGCAGAAAAAGCAAAAACCATAAATAAGAGTAAGACGGAATTTTTCATGAGTACAGTATTTAGTGGTCAATCAAGGCGATTGAAAATCAAGCCTTTGGATTAATGTAAAATTAAAACCACTCTGTATCAGAAAGAATACGCTAGGGATGGGGTATTTGCATCCGTGCTGGCACGGATGAGTAAAGCTCAAATATGAATTTTATAGAGGTTTAAATGGTATTAGATCAAATTATTCGCGTAGGCAAATTTGATAAGTCCCACTAAAGAGCTGGTTTTTGTTTTGCGAAAAATGTTCTTTCTGTGAGTTTCTACAGTACGTTCACTGATAAAAAGCTCTTCCGCAATTTGTCTGTTGGAATATTCCTGAGAAATCAGTTTTAGAATTTCGCGCTCACGTGAAGTCAATAGCTTTCCTTCATCGGGCTCGTAAAGGCTTTTCACCAACATGGCATTAATATCGGTGGACATATACATCTTCCCTCCTCTTACCGCATAAATGGCTTCAATCAATTCTGCTTTAGTGTCTTTCTTCAACACATAACCATTTACGCCTTCTTTCAAAATTTCCTTTACCAAATGGGCTTCATCATGCATGCTCAAAATGATGAATTTCATATCTGGAAAAAGACGCTTTGATTTCTGCACTAAGCTCAGTCCGTCATCATCACCTAAATTATAATCCGTAATCACTAAGTCGGGTTTGTGCTTATCTATGGAGCGGATAGCGTCTGGAACAGAACCAACGGCATCTACCACAGAGAGCATTTCATCTTCTTCAATCAGCTTTTTTAAGCCATCCAATAATATGGAGTGATCATCGACAAGGAGGATTTTCATTGTTTCTGCTATTTGTTCCTTGCCCACAAAATTGAACAACCATTTCATGATGGCAAGGTATTCTCTCTAATCTATTAAAAATATCCGATCAAGCCGTGATTTGGTCTTCAGTACTGGTGGGTATTTTTATGATTGACGCGTCAGATAAATTAACGGTCACCATGCTGCCACGCCTATCTGGATGGGTATCTAAATCGAATTCACCTTTGATCAGGTTCAGACGAGTTTGGATGTTTTTCCAGCCATTCCCTTTGCCACTATAAAAGAGTTCAGCATCAAAGCCCTTTCCGTCATCTTCTACGGTCAAGGTAAGTTCGGTTTCATCCCTGGTCAACTGAATGGTGATGTGACTTGCCTCTGCGTATTTCATCACATTGTTTACCCACTCTTGGCAAATTCTAAAAAGCGAAATCTCCATAAGCCCTGGCAAACGTTCTTCATCACCAAATACCATTACCTCACAAACCACTTTTTTACTTTGTGTAATTCGATCACCAAACTCTCTTAAGGCCACGCCAAGTCCATTTTTCACCAACGTTTGTGGCATTAAATCAAAGCAAATGGACCTCAATTCCGCATACATATCATTGATGACTGATTCTCCATTCTGGAATACTTCCAACCTTTTCTCTGGTTGTTGTGCATCCTTATCGGTAAGGGAAGAAAGATTGAGTTTGAGAACAGAAATTAGTTGACCAAAGCCATCGTGCAAATCCCTTGCAAAGCGGTTGCGTTCTTTTTCTTGAGAGTTGATGACTGCGTTTAATTCAGCATCGCGAAGATTGAGTTGAGCTTCTTGTTTTATTAATTGTTCTTTCTTTTTGGCCCTATTTCTATTGAGTAGAACTAGGATAACCAACAACAACGCAATAAATACCAAACCAATAATCAATGTTTGATTTCTTTCTAAATGGGCCTCTTGAGCAATTAAAGAAGACTGTTGTAGTTCTATTTGCTGCTCTTTTTCTTTCGTCTCGTACTTGGTGAACAAATCAGACATTGTACGTTGCTTATCGATGCTCATCAGCGTATCGTTCATCGCAGAGAAATTCTTAAAAGATTCAAATGCATGCGCCTTGTCTCCAATTGAATCATAAGCACTGGCCAGCTCATAGTATTGAGCCCTAAGTGTATGATAATCTTTTATTAAGAAACTATGATAAACCCCTTCGTTTAATAGTTCTATAGCCTTCTTAAAGTCTCTTTTTCCAATAAAAACTGCCGAGCTGTTGATACTCACTTGACCAATCCCTTGACTGAAATTGGCTTTTCGGTAGTAGTCCAAAGCTTGCTCAAAATCTACCAAAGCTCTTTCAGGCATCGCCATTTTACCATAAACAGTGGCCCTATTTTGAAGCACAGCTGCTATACCGATAGGGAAATCAAGCTTCTTTTGCACTTCTAGATTCTTCTCTAGGTAATAGAGGCTACTATCATGAATATCAAGCAGCATGAATTCACCAGTGAGGTAATTAAGTGCAGCAGCCACCTCGCTAACCTCATTAGAGTCCTTTACCTTAGCATAATAATATTGCATCTGCTTAAGGGCCTTTTGATGCTCGCCTTGAATAGAGTAAATACGTCCAATTTCTGCCACGGTGCGCAACCTATAAGCCTCGTTCCCTACTTTTTCAGCAACCAGTTGGCCTTCCAAGAAACGGGTCAAGGCTTTGTTATAATTACCCAAACCTGTTTCCATCACTCCTGCCGATATCATTACCCTAATCAACTGTGTAGAATCCTTGATTTGCTTATAAATGGTGATGGCTTCTTCAAAATTATATAATGCAGAATCGGGTTTGGCACTCAACTGATAATAAACACCTATCAACCGATTACCTTCTCCTAAAAAATAAAGATCATTAGCCCTACTGGCTTCTGTGACTAACTCCTTCGCATAGTAAAGTGTACTATCTGGATTAACGTAATAATTAGACTCCGCTTTCCTGACCAGTTGTTTAAAACGAAATAAATCTTGGCCCAACGATATATTTGGCAACAAGACGATTAACAACACATAAAAATACTTCTTCATCAAAATGAGATTATTGACAGAAAAAGTGATTTGACCAAACCACACACACAGAATAAAACTATTGAAAAAAAATGATTAAACCGTAATACTCCTTTCTGCATTAGCAGAAACTTCTTTCATTTCTACCTCTAGTAAATTAACCGTCATCATGGTACCTCCTCTGTTTGGTTGGGTGTCTAGATCGAATTCTCCTTTGATTAAGTTCAGTCGAGTTTGAATATTCTTCCAACCATTACCTTTGCCACTATAAAAGAGATCAGCCTCAAAGCCTTTTCCATTGTCTTCTACAGTTAAGGTTAGCTCCTCCTCATCTCTGGTCAGTTGAATGGTGATGTGACTCGCCTCAGCATATTTCATCACATTGTTCACCCACTCTTGACAAATTCTAAAAAGCGAAATCTCCACAACCTCAGGAAGTCGCTCTTTATTGCTAAAGACTATAACTTCGCAGACCACCTTTTTGCTTTGTGTAATGCGATCTCCAAACTCCTTCAGCGCAATAGTCACTCCTTTTTTCACTAAAGTTTGAGGCATTAAATCGAAGCAAATGGACCGGAGTTCAGCATACATGTCATTAATTACAGACTCACCATTTTTGAATACTTCCATCCGTTTTTCAGGATATTGAGCATCGGTATCATTAAGTCCAGAAAGGTTGAGTTTAAGCACAGAAATAAGTTGACCAAAGCCATCATGCAAATCCCTTGCAAAACGGCTACGCTCTTTTTCTTGAGAATTGATTACGGCATTTAATTCAGCATCGCGAAGCTTGAGTTGGCCTTCTTGAAGAATTAGCTGCTCATTCTTTTTAGCCCTGTTTTTTATTAAGAATATGACGGATAAGAATAGAACGGCAATCAAAATCAAGCCGATCATCAGCAAGCGGTTTCGCTCAAGCATCAACTCTTGTTCGCCCAATTGGGCGTCTTGCAAAGCAATTTGCTGCTCTTTCTTTTCAGTTTCGTATTGGGTATTGAGTTCTGCAATTTTATCTAGATTTCGATCATTGATCAAGGAGTCGTCCAATGCCATAAACTTTTCTAAATAATCCAGCGAGTGTGAGAAATTTCCTATCTCCTTTTGAAACAAATACATCTCGTTATAAGCTTTTCGCTTTGTTACCTTGTCATCAACTTGTTCAGCTAGCTTAATTCCCTCCAAGTAAAATTTATCAGCCTTTTTATAATCTCTTAAATTCGCATAGGTACTAGCTAAAGTTATGCTTACTGAGGCCAAACCTGCTTGATCACCAATTTTAGTTTTTAGTTCGTACGCTTTATCAAGATAAGTTATTGCAGTCTTATACTCTTTCTTGTGCGCATAGGTATCTCCCAAATTATTATAGACCATCGATATCAGGTACTCATTTTGAGCTAACAAGGCATATTTCTCTCCCTCTAAAAACATAAGAAGAGCAGAGTCATACATGTCTTTCGTTTGGTATACTCCACCAATTCCATTGTATGAAAAACCTAACAACTGAGGGTTCTTTTCTCCTTCCAGCAGAATATCTCTACTCTTAACAAAGCCTTTTTGCGCCTCCTCTAAACGATCTAGATGTACCGCGACTGTTGCCATATTTATCAATGCATAGGGCATCATAGATTTCAAACCAAGTGATTCATACTCTTTTAGGGCGTTTTGAAAGCTTACATATGCAGAATCCATAGCGCCCAGACTGTTTAGAAGATTACCTTTATTAAGGTATGAGTCTGCCGCACTTCTCTTATCATTTGATGCCAAATAGATCGAAATACTCTGATTGATGTACTCCATCGATTCACCATACCTCGAGAGCCGCTGAAGTGTCGTTGAAATATTATTCATTGAAGCGGCTTGCGCCTGTTTATCACCTGCTTCAATACGATATTCTAATGCTTTTTTATTGTAAAAGAGGGCACTATCATAGCTTCCAATATTATAAAACACACTCCCATAAGTACTATAGGCATCGGAGGTTATCAACAGATCATTTCCCTTCTCAGCGTAACCAAGTGCCTTTTTTACATATACCTTGGCTGAGTCAAATTGAAATAGATTCTTGAAAGTCCAGGCGATTTGATTTGCGGCAGAACTCTTCTCTGAGTCTAGTTTAGCATAGCTCAATGCCTGCTTAGCGTAGATTAAAGATTGATTATTATCCTGTGACACCTTGGCTAAATTAATCAGAATAGGCACTTTACCAGAATCAGGGGCATTCTTTAAGGCTACCTTCAGGCTGTCTTCAACAGATTGAGAGTGCGCAAGATTTATTGCTCCAAAAAAACAGACTAAAAACAACAAAGAACGAGGTACCAATAGCTTAAAATTTGAATCACTACACATACTAATCACACATAAAAAAACCGACTTAAGATACTCCAATTATACAGAGTTCAAAAGTCGGTTTTAGAAATGAGTATTGAATTGCTTAAGCAGCAAATTCTCTAATGGTCTTCTCAATAATATCACAACATTCGTGTAGTTGCTCTTCTGTCATTACCAATGGTGGAGCAAAACGAATGATATTGCCATGGGTTGGTTTGGCCAATAAACCGTTCTCTTTTAATGCCATACAAATATCCCAAGCAGTAGAACTGTCTTCAGTATCATTAATTACAATCGCATTTAAAAGCCCCTTGCCTCGTACCAAAGTAATCAAGTCGCTGGTCTTGATAAATGCGCTCATTCTTTCTCTGAAAATTTCTCCCAAACGCTGCGCATTTTCAGCAAGTTTTTCGTCTTTAATTACTTCCAAAGCCGCAATTGCCACTTTAGCGGCTAATGGGTTTCCGCCAAAAGTACTTCCATGCTGACCTGGCTGGATTACATCCATAATTCGATCGTTGGCCAATACTGCAGACACCGGATACACACCGCCAGAAACGGCTTTACCCAAAATCAAGACATCTGGCTTCACATTTTCATGATCACAGGCCAAGAGCTGACCCGTTCTTGCAATACCAGTTTGTACCTCATCGGCAATAAAGAGTACGTTATTCTCCTTGCACAAACGATCGGCTTCAGTTAAGTAACCGCTGTCTGGCACAAAAACACCCGCTTCGCCTTGAATAGGCTCCACTAAAAATCCAGCCACATTTTCTTCGGCTAAGGCTGCTTTTAAGGCATCAATATCGTTATATGGTATTTTAATAAAACCTTTGGTGTATGGGCCAAAGTTCTTCTTGGCTACTGGATCGTTCGAGAAGGAGATGATTGTAGTAGTTCTTCCGTGAAAATTATCTTCGCAAACAATAATTTTAGCTTCGTTTTCAGCAATTCCCTTTCTTTCGTAAGCCCATTTTCTACAAAGTTTAATGGCTGTTTCAACCGCCTCGGCTCCAGTATTCATGGGTAATATTTTATCAAAACCGAAATACTCGGTCATGTACTTCTCGTACATTCCTAATACATCGTTATAGAAAGCCCTCGAGGTTAGGGTCAGTATTTCTGCTTGATCCTTTAAGGCCTGCACAATTCTTGGATGGCAATGACCTTGGTTTACAGCACTATAGGCAGACAGAAAATCAAAATACTTTTTCCCTTCTACATCCCAAACATATACGCCTTCGCCTTTGGCCAAAACTACCGGTAGCGGATGATAGTTGTGTGCACCATATTTGTTTTCTAGATTAATCGCTTGTTTACTATTTTGAACTGTTTCCATCTCTTTAAAATTTTATCTTTGCTACCTAAAATCAGGGGTAGGCCAAAGGTAAACAAACTAATTTAGCCCAAAAAAGATGTCGAAAGATTCTAAATCAAAATCAACATTTGTCACAGAAAAAGAAGATTATTACCTTGACGAACTGGGCAGAATGGTTTTCACAGCGAAGTACCACTTGAAAAGAGGTCATTGCTGTAAAAATGGTTGTAGACACTGCCCTTATGGCTATAAAAAATGATAAACCATTTCGAGAATCTCTCTATTGATCCCAATGAACTTCCAGGTTTAGAGGGAATCAATTTCAAACTCATTGATCCAAACTACCTTAAAGTAAGCCTTATTTCATCAGTCTTATTTTTTGTCATTCTTATTGGAGGTGCCATCGCCATTATTGAGTTTTCTGACATTGAAGAAAAAATAAACAGCTACCTAATCTCTATGAGTGTGATTATTATTCTGGCTGCTGTTAATATAACACTTACTATTCTTGGCTTTAAAAAGAAACAATACGCCCTCCGTCAACGAGACATCATATACACCAAGGGCTTAATCTGGTCGGTACGCACTACAGTGCCTTTTAACAGGATACAGCATGCCGAATTGAAACAAGGCCCTATTGAGCGTCTCTACAAAATAAATAGCTTGAAGCTATATACGGCAGGTGGTCAGAGTAGCGACTTGGTTATCCCTGGTTTACCAGACAAAGATGCGCTATCCATGAAAGATTTTGTACTCAAGAAAACCGAAGAGGATGGAACAAAACAATCATGATTTCTCTATCCCTCAACGTCAGCCATCGGTAGCCATCGGCATTATTCTAATTAAGTTTTTCAGAATGACAATCAGGGCCATGTGGCCTATTCTTGTATCCCTGATTATTGGCCGCAGAGCAGGTTCAACCTTTGATGACATTATCCTTTATGTGGTAATTGGTTTTGCTGCCTATAACCTAATAGGCTCTGTACTTACCTATTTTCGTTTTTACTACTATATAAAAGACAATGCCATTGTCTTAGACAAAGGAGTTTTGAAAAAGACAAGGACAAATATCCCATTTGAGCGAATTCAAACAATCAACTTTAGTCAAAACTTACTCCACCGATTATTCAATGTGGTCAGTGTAGAAATCGATTCTGCTGGCGCCAACAAATCCGAAATTAGTATTGATGCGCTCAGCAAAGACGAAGCGATCGCATTGAGAGAATATATCATAGCCGAAAAAGAACACCTCATTAGCGAATCGGGCACGGAGGAAGAAAAAGAAATAAGTTTGGATAGAAGTCCCTCAGAGCTGCTGCTTCATTTAACTCCTTCAGACCTTCTCAAAGTTGGGGTAAGCCAGAATCACCTGCGCTCAATGGGGATTATCTTTGCTTTCGTGTTCACCACTATGAATGAACTCACAAACGACATTGGTGATTTTGTATCGGATCAGTTTACACAATTCGAAAGCTTTGCAGAACATAATACATTATTCGCTTTTGTTGTTTCTGCTATTCTTGTAACCGTTATTTCATTCCTCTTTTCATTAGGAAACTCTCTCCTAAAATACTACGATTTAAAGCTTTGGATGAGCAAAAATGGGCTGAAACTGGTGAGGGGGTTATTAAACAGAGAGGAAGTAACCATCAATAGAAACAAAGTTCAAATGGTATCGTGGTCTACTAACCCTATTCGAAAATTATTCAAAATGTACACTTTGCAAATTGCTCAGGCCTCCAGCTCTGAAGTAAATGCACACAAGTCAAAAATCAACGTTCCCGGAAGCTACAAAGAACAATTAGCGAAGGTCATCAATATGGTTTTCCCTTCAGAGTATTTAGGAACCGAGGTCAAACATTCTATTAGCCCAGTCATAAAATTTAGAATTGTGCTATTCTATGGAGTTCTTCCTTCATTAGTCGCTTTAAGTGCTTGGTTTCTAATCCAAGATACTGCTTTCTATTTTTTGCTAGCTTTACCACTTTCATTCTTCCTGGGGCAGGCCTACCACAAAAAACGAAGCTATGAAATTAATGAAGAGTTGATCAGGAGTAACGGAGGAATTGTGGGCACAGAAAACGTACTGACCCAAATCCATAAAATCCAAGCGGTAAAAGTAAAACAAAGCTGGTATCAGCGCAGAAAACAACTTGCCACTATTAAACTATATACTGCGGCAGGTGAAATGAGCATCCCCTATATTAGGCTTTCTGAAGCCTTACAGTTGGAAAATTTCGTGCTTTATAGGGTTCAAACAGACAAGAGAGAGTGGATGTAACTTAACACCCGCTTGAGTGTTAGTAAATTTTAATATAAAATAGCAGAATAGCACCCCACCAAAATAGGTTAAAGGGACCCTATTCTATATATTCAAAGATGGAGAACGCATTACCGTATATTTTTATCGCTGTAATTACCGCTTGTTTAGTAGTGATATGGCGAATGCGTATAGCATTGATGAAGCAAAATGAGAAACGGTTTGAAGCTCTCGTAGAAAATGGAGCCGATTGCGTTATTATTATCTCTCCTGAAGCTGAAACTACTTACGTATCAAGCTCTATTAAGAATATGCTAGGCTACACTCCTAAAGAAGTAATGGATATGGAGATTTGGTCTTTGGTGCACCCAGATGACCAAGCAGCATCAGGTGAAGCCATAAATATTTGCATGCAAAAACCTGGAGTCCCTGTTCAAGGCCACACTTCACGCATCAGACATAAAGATGGTTCGTGGCGCTGGGTGGAAGCAGTCGTCACCAATTTAATTCATGACCCTGCCATAAATGGTATTGTAGATAACTTTAGAGACATTACTGATCGAGTACATGCAGAGGAAGAGCTCAAAATGACTAACGATCGTTTTCTCCTAGCCGCTCGAGGATCTAAATTGGGAATTTGGGATCGAGACCTCATAAACAACACTTTAATTTGGGATGACACCATGTATAAGGTTTATGGAGTCTCTAATCTCTATTTTGAGGTAACCCCTGAATCTTGGATATCATTAGTCCATCCAGAGGATCATCAAATGATCGCTAACAACATTGAGAACATCAAGCCTTCTGTAAATGAAGTTGATATGGAGTACAGGATTATTCATCCCGACTCTACCATCAGACACATTAGGTCCTTGTCTCTTGTTCAGAGAGATGAAACAGGTAAGCCTATTAGGCTTGTAGGTACAAACTTAGACATTACCGACAACCGAGAATACCAGCTTACGCTCGAACAGATTCTGTTTGATATATCTCATATTATCAGAAAACCAGTAACCAACATTATGGGGCTTTCTAATTTGATCGATATGGAAAATCTGGACGAAGCAACCTTAAAACAATTGGCTGTTTATATGAAATCTTCAGTGAAAGAGCTGAACGACTTCACTATCCAACTCACCCACACCTACCTAAGTAAAAAAGTATCCTTCGAACAAGTTTTAAAAAAAGGCAAATAGGATCAAATTCAAGTATATTTCTTTCAAAACACAGTGTACAACCACAACTCTTTATTAAGAAGGAATTCAGACTCAATAAAACATATAGCGATTATTTATACGTTGTAGCCTCAAAGTAAGCACTACCATGATCGAAACTTTACTCATAATTATAGTTGCACTATTATTAGTCAACATCGGGGTAAGCCTCATCAAGAAACCCAAAGTTGACATCAAACTGCAGCTAAAACAAGTGGAGGATTTAATGGTGAAGTTTGATTCCACACTTGAAAGAACTGAGAAATCGATCAAAGATGAATTTCAAAGAAACAGAACCGAAACGAACAGCTTATCAAAAACCAACAGAGAAGAACTGACAAACAGCCAAAAATCTTTCGAGGGTAAATTCACGGAAAACATTAAAGCGCTAAATGAATTGCTTCGTCAGAAGTTTGGTGATTTCTCTATTCAGCAAAATCAAATCAATAAACAAACCACAGAGAATGTAAAAGAAGTTAAGCAATCGGTCGAAAGTCAATTAAAATCAATTCGTGAAGACAACACCAAGCAGCTTGATGAAATGAGAAATACGGTAGACGAAAAGCTTCAAAAAACATTGAACGAGAGGTTAAGCCAATCTTTTGAAACCGTGGGAAAACAATTACAGGCTGTGCAAGAGGGGCTGGGTGAAATGAGAAGTTTAGCCACAGATGTGGGCGGGCTCAAAAAAGTATTGAGTAACGTAAAAATGCGTGGTGGCATTGGTGAAATACAGCTCTCGTTGCTACTCGAACAAATTCTTGCTCCCGATCAGTATGAATCAAATGTAAAAACAAAAGCCAATAGTACTGATTTGGTTGAGTTTGCTATTAAGTTACCCGGCAGAGACGATTCAGGGAAAAATGTATGGCTTCCTATTGATGCTAAATTCCCAAAAGACATATATGAGCAACTCCAAGAGACCTATGACGAAGGTGATCAAAACAAAATTTTAATCGCCCAAAAGAACCTTGACAACACCATCAAAAAAATGGCCAAAGACATTAGCGAAAAATATATTGATCCGCCAAACACTACCGATTTTGGCATAATGTTCTTACCCTTTGAAGGGATTTATGGCGAGGTAGTACGCAAAGCCGCCCTACTCGAAGATTTGCAGAGAAACTATAAGATTATAGTCACTGGCCCGACTACCCTAGCCGCCATACTCAACAGTTTACAAATGGGATTTAAAACTTTAGCGATTCAAAAACGAAGCAGCGAAGTTTGGCAAGTTTTAGGGGCCGTAAAAAAGGAGTTTGAAAACTTTAGCGGAATTATGGAAAAAGCCCAGAGAAACATTCAGTCAGGGTTAAACCAACTCGATGATGTGATGGGCAAAAGAACCCGCGCCATCCAAAGAAAACTAAAAGACGTGGAAGTCCTTACAGAAGCCGAAACAAAAAATATTTTACCCGAATTAACTGACAGTTCCTTGATTATAGACGAGGAGGATAAAGACGAACGATACAGGCAAGGTAAAGTAGACTCAACGCCCACAAACAAAGCAAAAATATAATTACTTAGCATGAAGATTTTGATATTTGGTGCCTCTGGCTTTGGAACGACCACATTGGGGAAAGAAATCGGAAAACGCACAGGTTTTGTTCATCTAGATGTTGACCTCTATTATTGGAAAAAAACAGAGCTACCCTTTCAAGAAAAAATAGCCTTATCTGAAAGAAATGAAAATTTAAAAACGGATTTCAAAAAACATGAAAACGTCATTATCACTGGCTCGCTGGTGAGCTGGGGAAAAGAATGGGAAAGATTATTTGACTTAGCAATCTTTATTCGTTTAAACGACAGAATAAGAATCGAACGACTTCAACAGCGAGAGATTGAGCGCTATGGAGAAAAGCTAATAACAGACAAAAAAACACAGGAGGACTCTAAAGCTTTTTTGGAATGGGCAAAACAATATGAAAAGCCCAATTTCGATGGCAGGTCACTAAAAGTTCATAATGATTGGATTGAATTACTCGATTGTAAGGTTTTGAGAATTGATGGAGCAGAAGAATTGAAAAGCAAAACCGATAAAATATTAACCGAAATAAAAGCCATTCGTGACAGTCTCTATAAGGAATAGTCAGTAAAAGCCTCTCGATTGGTTTCCTATCTATAAACGCCACCAAACTTTTAAGTAAAATTTCTCACCTCAGGTTGGTGTCTTTCCAAATAATTACGATATTTGCATTCCGTTTTCAAAAGCGACTAAATTATATTTACCCATGGCAAGAGTTTGTGACATCACCGGAAAGAGAGCACGTACAGGAAACAACGTATCTCACGCTAAAAATAGAACAAAGAGAAAATTCTACCCGAATCTTCAGAAAAAGAGATTCTATCTTCCTGAAGAAGACAAATGGATCACTTTAAAAGTTGCTACATCAGCTTTAAGAACCATTAATAAAAATGGCATCACCGCTGTACTAAAAAAAGCAAGAGAAAACGGTAACGTTTTAGTATAATAGCGTTCTAAACGTTATTGTACTCCTATGAAGTTTTCATTTAAGACTTTGATAATCCTGATAACGTTTATGTTTTCAGGATTTTTCTTTTTACAAGCCCAAGAAAATGTTCGAAAAGACTACTTGAGTGCTGATTTCCATAAAGGAAGAAGAGATGCTCTACGAGCAAAACTACCAGACAATTCTGTGGCTATTTTCTTTGCAAGCCCAGTGCGCAACCGCGCTAACGATGTAGATTTCATCTATCATCAAGATCCAGATTTATTTTACCTAACAGGCTACAACGAGCCTCATGCCGTCTTATTGGTATTCAAGAATGCTCAAACCGATAAAAGCGGGAATGAGTATAACGAAATTTTCTTTGTTCAAACAAGAAATGCCCAAGCAGAGCAGTGGACAGGACGTAGGCTAGGTTCCGCTGGAGCACAAGAAAAGTTGGGGATTCTTAACTCCCTTAACAACACAGATTTCAAGACCTACGATGTTAACTTCGAGAAATTCGATAAAATCCTCTTTTACGACTTCAAAAACGATGTAAGAGACAACGCTCGAGATGAAGGTGATCTTTTCAGCCTCATACAGCAGTTCAAAACCAAAGTAGGTTACGGAGTTGAAGCCAATAGCCTTGGTGCAGAGCCAAAAAAGAACAACTTAGACCTCCGAGGTCTTAACACAATTATGGGCGAGCTACGCGGTATTAAAACCAAAGATGAATTAGACCTTTTACGTAAAGCAGTATTCATTTCGGCAGTAGGCCAAGCCGAAGTAATGAAGGCCATGCACCCTGGCATGACAGAAACGGAAGTGCAAGGCATTCACGAATTTGTATTCAAGAAATACGGCTCAGAGTATGAAGGCTACCCATCGATTGTAGGTGCTGGAAATAACGGATGTATTCTTCATTACATTGAAAACACGGAAATAGACATTCAAAGCGATCAAATGATTTTAATGGATCTGGGTGCGGAGTACCATGGCTATACCGCCGATGTAACCCGTACTATTCCGATTGATGGCAAATTCTCGAAAGAAGAAAAGGCGATCTACGACTTAGTTTATCAAGCACAAGAAGAGGCTATTCAAATGGCCAAGCCGGGTGTTTCAATGAGTGAAATGGGAGCATTAGCTTCAACAATAATCAACAAAGGTTTAGCTGCCTTAGGAGTGATTGAAAACGAGACCACACGCCATACGTACTTCCCTCATGGGCTCTCGCATCACATTGGCTTAGACGTACACGATAAGGGGCCGAGAGGGCCGCTACAAGAGAATATGGTGATTACGGTCGAGCCGGGTATCTACATCCCTAATGGCAGCAAATGCGACCCAAAATGGTGGGGCATTGCGGTTAGGATTGAAGATGATATTCTTATCACCAAAAACGGTTCTGAGTTACTTTCTGGTTTCGCACCAAGAAAATCAGAAGACATTGAAGCTTTAATGAAACAAAGCAGCCCGTTGGCGCAATTTACCTTACCAGCCCTCAAGGGAAACAAGTAAAAAGAATCAATTTTAGAACAATATAAGGCCGGCTATGCTGGCCTTTATTGTTCTCCCTCTAGACATATCTCCTTTGATTAAAATCGCACACCAGAAAACATGTAGAACAATTAATCTAATAGAAATTGAATAACGTACCCAAACGTTCCCTCATTAGATTTAATCAGCGATAACACTCTTAATTTATACAGATTGAAAATTACTAAACACCTCCCGTTCAGAGCCCAAGAAAACACTTGAAATATTTCGGCATCATGGGTTTCATTATAAAAAACAGTTAGCTATATTTGCAGTCCGAATTTTAGAAGCAAAAGAAATGGCTAAGAAAGGCAATAGAGTTCAAGTGATCATGGAATGCACTGAGCATAAGACAAGTGGAATGCACGGTACATCTAGGTACATCACTACTAAGAACCGCAAAAACACAACCGAGAGATTGGAGTTGAAGAAATACAACCCGATTTTGAAGAAATACACTATTCACAAAGAAATTAAGTAATAATGGCTAAGAAAGTAGTTGCAACCCTGAAAGTACAAGGTGGTGTAAAATACGCCAAGGTAATTAAAGCAGTAAGATCTCCAAAAACGGGTGCATACACCTTTAAAGAAGAGATTGTTACTGAAGATATGGTAAAAACAGTACTTGCTGACAAGTAAGAAATTGCACTTTTAATAAATATATCAAAGTCCCTCTTGAGGGACTTTTTTATTGCTAATTTAACGTACGATTATGGGCTTATTTGGAATCTTCTCGAAAGAAAAAAAAGAATCGCTCGACAAAGGGCTGGAAAAAACTAAAGACGGTTTCTTTTCCAAACTGAGTCGTGTCGTAGCCGGTAAATCCAAAGTTGATGATGAAATACTCGATGAGTTAGAAGAAATTCTAATTACATCTGATGTTGGGGTTGAAACCACCATCAAAATTATTCAGCGTATTGAGGAGCGTGTTGCCAAAGACAAATACCTCAATACAACGGAACTCGATAGAATTCTTCGAGAAGAAATTGCGGAACTCCTTTCTGAGAACAATTCAGAAGATCTTACAGAGTTCACGCTCCCTTCTACTCATAAGCCACATATCATTTTGGTGGTGGGCGTAAATGGTGTGGGAAAAACCACTACCATTGGAAAGTTAGCTGCCCAGTTCAAGAAACAAGGTAAATCCGTTGTCTTAGGTGCTGCCGACACGTTTAGAGCTGCTGCTGTAGACCAACTTAAACTTTGGGGAGAACGAATCGATGTGCCTGTTGTAGCACACGGTATGAACACCGACCCTTCTGCTGTGGCTTTTGATGCGGTAAAAAAAGGAGTTGAAATGGGTGCTGATCTCATTATCGTTGACACTGCAGGTAGACTACATACCAAAGTGAACTTGATGAACGAGCTGATTAAAATCAAGCGAGTGATGCAGAAGTTCATGCCAGAAGCTCCTCATGAAATTTTATTAGTACTTGACGGTTCTACTGGCCAAAACGCATTTATGCAGGCCAAAGAGTTTACAAAGGCTACTGAAGTTACTGCTTTGGCCATTACGAAACTTGATGGCACAGCCAAAGGTGGAGTGGTAATTGGTATTTCTGATCAATTCAAAATCCCAGTCAAATACATTGGCGTTGGAGAAAAAGTTGGAGACCTTCAGGTGTTCAATAAAGCTGAGTTCGTAGATTCGCTTTTTAAGAAGTAAGAAAATTAAGGCAGCAACTCCTTATAAAAATTCTCCATTGCATTTTCGTTTTCAGGTGAAACAAGCTCATAGCTTTCAACCGAACCACCCTTCAACCTTAAAATAGCAGGATATAGCGATATATTTCCTTCAAAGTCAAACACCTTACCTTTATCCAAGTATACGTTACTTTTATTAGTTATATCTCCTCCAAATCGAATTTGTGTTGTTTTAACTGATGTAATATCATAAAGAATAAAACCTACTCGATTCGAGTAGGTGTCTACGTTATCCAAGATGAACTGTTCCACCGAGCCAATACAGCCTAAACATACTCCTGGAATCTCAAGTATAAATTCACGACTTAACAAATCATTCTTCCCAGCTGATTCAAGCCCCGCCAATAATTACTCCTCCAAACTTAGTATTTTGCGGGAACATGATACAATTGATGTAAGTAGTAAAAAACAGAACAATATCCTCAATTTAAAATCATTCATATTTAAACACTTTTATCTGCAAACTATCTTCCAATTGACTATTGTACATCACTTGAAGCATTCCCTCTTTTGAGAAAAGTAAGTTGTCTGTACCAATAAAGTCAGCAACACCTATTACGTTTAATGAGCTATCGGCAAAAACTATCTTTTGATCACCTTTAAGAATATCCTGATCCAATAGGTTCTGTGGTGTCTTATCAATATATGTCCTAAGGTATATTTTGCGGTAAGGATCATATTTCACAGCACCATACCGCGAAAAAGTCAACAAATCTTTCAACTTCCCTAAAGGATCCCTCGCTCCATTATCCTTTTTTAAGGGGCTTTCCAATTCATGACTATTAATTCCAAAAAAGACTGATTTAACCTCCCCATTCACGCTGATTACTTTGACAGAATCATCAAGAGGGAAGCTCAAAAGCAAAATCTTTCCTTCTGGATTAGATGTTAAGCTTGGTTCTGATAAATCACCCGGGATAAACTCAGACGCTCCTGTCGTGTATAAATCTGGCAGCCTTACTCCTGTATCCTCCGACTGATTATTTTTAATATTGTACCTTAAGAGCATTGGTGCATTTAGAAAATCTAGATCATTGGAGGTTTTGCCAGAATAGATAAAAACATCATCTTCTAATTCAATAAAAGGCTTATTTTGTGAAGAAACCGGCATAAAATCTAAATCATCCTTTCTCATCTTAAGCCTTGATTCGACCTCTCCTGAGAAGTTTGCAACAATAAGCTCTGATCTATAATAACTGTGAAAGTTAATTTTATTATCCTCAGCAATATGAAAGGCCATAATCATATCACCTAATCCGTCTGGACCACCTTTCTCAAACTTTATTTGCTCTTCAAGTTTCCCGTTTATTAAATCATAAATATACAAATTGAAATTAAGACGATTAAAAAAAGCAATTTGAGTTACAGAGTCACGATCTAGCAATTGATAAAAACTGTTGCCTCTAGCAGAGGTTTCATTATCCAAATTCAAGTAAATGTCTTTTACAAATGCTAACTCCAAAGTCTCTTGCGGAGTAACCTCAGTCTGAACACTACATGAAAGAATAGAAATGCTAATGACGAGAAAGGAAAAATGCACGTAAAGCTTCTTCATAATTGAGTTGACTAATTCTTGAAAATACAAAATCCAACATTTAAATCAGAACGTTGCAACTTTTATAGTCGAAATCGAACATCTCACTGCCCTATAACGTGCATTCATTCACCACCGAAAATTATAACTAACTAAAAAACAAACATTTAACTTCTTGGCACTACCCTTGTTAAAACAAAAGCGGATAGAAAACATTTGTTCATTAACGTACATAGATTATGGGAGCTATAGCCATTAATATTCCTCAAATCACTGGGGAACAAGACATTGAAGTCGAAGTAAGAATCAACGGTGAGAAAAAATCCTACAATTACCGAGTAGAAGTATTCCACTGGGCCGACTGCGAAAACCCAAGTGGAGACAGAGTAGACTGCATTCGGGAAATACTTGCTAAATATGACGCTGACTGGGAGCTTTACCAAATTGGAATGCCAACTGACGAAGTTGTCCCAATTACCTTTAGGAAGAAGAGAAAATAAATTACCAAGCCTTTATAATTCATTACCTTTGCGCATTAATGCAATAAGGAATGAAAACGAAGGGACTGAAGAAGGACAAGGTGAACATTGTAACGCTAGGTTGCTCAAAAAACTTAGTAGATTCAGAAGTGATGCTCACTCAATTGAGGGGTAACGGAATCAAAACAACTCACGAGTCTAAAAAAGACAATGCTAATATCATCATTGTAAACACCTGTGGGTTTATCGATAACGCCAAGCAAGAGTCTATCGATACCATTTTGCGTTATGCTGATGCCAAAGATGATGGCGAAATTGAAAAGCTTTACGTAACTGGCTGCCTTTCACAGCGCTACAAAGATGATCTTGAAGCTGAAATTCCTCAGGTGGACGCTTTCTTCGGTACGATGGAGCTCCCTGCGCTTCTCAAGAAATTTAAAGCAGATTACAAGCACGAATTGGTGGGGGAACGAATTATCACCACTTCAAATCATTATGCTTACTTAAAAATATCAGAAGGCTGCGACAGACCATGCTCCTTCTGCGCCATTCCTTTGATGCGTGGCGGACATAAATCACGTCCAATCGAAGAATTGGTTTTAGAAGCAAAAAACTTGGCCAGAAACGGCACAAAAGAATTGCTCCTCATTGCTCAAGATTCTACTTACTACGGATTAGATATCTACAAAAAACGAAATCTTGGCGAATTACTTGAACGTCTTTCTGATGTGGAAGGCATTGAGTGGATCCGTTTGCACTACGCCTTCCCTACTGGCTTCCCAATGGACGCGCTAAAAGTAATGGCAGAGCGTGACAATATTTGTAGTTACATAGACATTCCACTTCAGCACGGTTCTACCAAAATGTTGAAATTGATGCGTAGAGGGACTACCCGTGAAAAAACTGAGGCATTAATTGAAGAAATCAGGGCTAAAGTCCCAGGTATCGCCATAAGAACTACTTTGATTGCTGGTCACCCTGGCGAAACAGAAGAAGATTTCAATGACATGGTCGACTTCGTGAAGAAAATGCGTTTCGATCGATTGGGAATTTTCAACTATTCGCATGAAGAAAACACGCATGCCTATTCTTATGTTGATGATGTACCTGATGAAGTGAAACAAGAAAGGGCCAATATCGTAATGGGCATACAGGAAGAAATTTCTAATGAAATCAATCAAGAGAAAATTGGTAAGACTTTCAAAACGCTAATCGATAGAAAGGAAAGCGGAAACTATTATGGAAGAACGGAACACGATTCTCCAGAAGTAGATAACGAAGTTATCATCGATGCGAAAAAACATCACTTAAGAATTGGCGATTTCGCTAACATTAAAATCACAGATGCTACAGAATTTGATCTTTATGGTGAACCAGTTTAAGCACTTTTCATGTTTATGCTGCATTAGATTGAATTGCTGTCAAGGCTGATCTAACAATCAAAACCCTTTGTAACAAACGACTATGGCTGTTTCGGAACTATCACAAGTACTATTGAGCAAAATACCTTTCAATAAAACGAACAGCTTTTCAAGGTCATTTTTAGATTACATCGAAGGAAAAGAAGCCTTAACGGGCTTCTACAATCGTTTGCCAAACATTGAAAACTTTAAACTTCAGATTGAAGAAAAACACTTCAGTGATGAAAGCAGAAAAGTACTCTCAAGTGTACTTGAGCAACAGTACCGAGGGTTTGAAACCAGTAAAGCAACCAAGAAAAATATAGCAATTCTAAAAGCTGGAACCACTTTTACTGTAACAACTGGTCATCAGTTAAACATATTCACTGGCCCACTCTATTTCATTTATAAAATAGTAACGGTAATCAACGCTTGCAAAGCGTTGAAGAAGCATTATCCAGCTTACGATTTTGTGCCTGTCTATTGGATGGCTTCTGAGGATCACGACTTCGAAGAGATCAGCTACTTCCGTTTTAACGGCAAAAAATTCAGTTGGGAAACTGAGCAAACAGGTGCGGTTGGACGATTTGATCCAAAATCACTTAAACCAATTTTTGACGAAATTATAAGCCTACCTGATTTTTTCAAGGAAGCTTATTTAAAGAAAAATACCCTAGCCGAAGCAGGAAGGCATTATGTAAACGCACTTTTTGGTGATGAAGGTTTAGTAGTGGTAGACGCAGACAATGCTCAACTTAAAAATATCCTCAAGCCTGTGATGTTTGACGATATCTTTAAGCATTCTGTGAATGACAGCGTTACCGAAACTTCAGCTCAGCTGGATAAAGCAGGTTACAAAACACAAGTCTTTCCAAGAGAGATTAATTTCTTCTACCTGAAAGGAAATATTCGATCACGGATTGTAAAAGAAGATGGGCAGTTTTATGTGCTCGATACTGAAATCAGCTTTACAGAAAGTGAGTTAAGAGCCGAAATAGAAAGTCACCCTAAGCGTTTTAGCCCAAATGTGGTTTTAAGACCGCTTTATCAGGAAATGATTTTACCGAATTTGGCCTATGTAGGCGGCCCTTCAGAATTGGTTTATTGGCTTCAGCTAAAAGAGGTTTTCACTCATTTCGAAACGCCTTTCCCAATGCTAATGCCCCGGAATTTCGCAGGGGTTGTCACCCCAAACATCCAGCGTAAAATTGAAAAGTCGAAACTGAATTTCGAGGATATCTTTAAACCAGAAGAAGCCTTAATTAAAGAAAAGGTAAAACAGAACACTGTAAACCAATTGACCTTACATAGTGAGTTGGAACAAATCAAGTCTATTTTCGCAGAGGTTTTAAATGTCGCTAAACCCATTGATGTTACACTCGAAAAGTTGGTTGCTGCTGAGCAAAAAAGGGCGGAAAACTCAATCCAAAAAATTGAGAAGAAGTTAATGAAGGCTGAAAAGAGAAATCACGATGTTTTAGTCAATCGTATTTCGGCCATTAAGGAAAGCTTATTTCCGGGCGGAAGCCCACAAGAACGAAAAGACAACTTCTTAAACTTCTACCTTAGCGACCCTGCTTTTATTCAGAATTGCCTAGACAGCCTAGATGCCTTCGGTTACCAGTTTCACTTGATTGCAGCCCATGACTAAAAAGGTGCTCAGAGAAACGTTCTTGGAGAAGCGTAAAACACTTACGCATCAAGAACATGCACTCCGATCGTCATTGGTTTGCGAACAAGCATTCAAGCTCATTACAGAACGCCAGTTTAAAAATATTCACATGTACCTTCCACTCGCTAAGATGCGAGAGGTAATCACCACACCACTTTTTAAAAAGCTCATTGAAACATCGGAGCACCAAGTCGTGTTGCCTAGGGTAAACAGTAAAACAAAGACCCTTGAACATATCGCCTACAATTCCACCACCAAACTTATGGTCGGCAACTTTGGGGTGACCGAGCCCCTAGGCGAGGAACTCTTCAATATTAATCACCTAGATGTGGTCTTTGTCCCACTCATAAGCTTTGACAGAAAAGGATTTAGAATCGGCTATGGCGGTGGTTATTACGACAAGTTTCTTGCGCAAGCCGGAGACAAATTAATCAAGGTAGGCTTGGCGATCACACCTCCACTGGATCATATTCCCTATTCAGAGTCTTATGACATTCCGCTTGATTTCTGCATTACACATCACAAGATTTATTCATTCTAACACATAAAAACGGCTGCAATTTCTCAATCACAGCCGTTTCGATATTCTCTTTTAAGGCCTTCCTTAGTTTCTTTGCTTCAAGAGCTTAATTACATCCCTCCGTTTGTCATTATTAATATTCAGAATATAGAGCCCATCAGGCATTGTACTCAAATTCACTCGAAATCTCTCTTCTGTATTGTAAAACTCTTTCTTGCCAGTGATTACTTGATTACCATTACTGTTCACAATAGAATAATCAAAACCAGTAGCGTATGCCGCATCTAAATTAATATTGAAGACTCCGTTGGATGGATTTGGACTTACCTGAGCACTCGTTTGAATTGGATCATCATCTATTCCCGCGACCACATCAAAATTAAAAGTCACTTCATTGGTAAATGCAACTGGCCCTAATTGATCAGTGACCTCACATTTATAAGTACCATTAGCGTTCACTATAAGCTCTGCTCCCGTTTGACCAGCTAGCACTGTACCATCTTTAAACCACTTAAACGCAAAACCCTGTCCTTGATTAAATGACTGGT
Organism: Roseivirga echinicomitans; assembly: GCF_001592935.1. Taxonomy (GTDB): domain Bacteria; phylum Bacteroidota; class Bacteroidia; order Cytophagales; family Cyclobacteriaceae; genus Roseivirga; species Roseivirga echinicomitans. Next base: position 293,346 of record NZ_LRDB01000012.1, on the reverse strand, counting down.
TGGCTCTTAAAACCGCACTACTTTCCCCCGTCATCGAATAATTAATCTCCGGATTAAACCCAGTGTCATAATACCCTACAAACACTCCACTACCATGGGTAGCAGCAATCACTTTTCCATCAATAGGCCTTACCTTGACCATATTAACAATGCTATTACCTATGATACTAGGCGCCTGCTGTGTCCACACTGTGCTGGCACCATTTAAACTACTTGTCATGTATAAACCAGTAGAAGTACCCACAAACATCTTCTCTCCGGAAGCTCCATTTGGCAAAATCTCAATCGACCGAACTGACGGCCCATTTCCGCTCCCATTAGCATTTTCTTCTAGGTTACCAGAGATAGAAGACCAAGTACCTCCTCCATCCTCCGACATCCAAATACTTATAACTCCATAATTTCCAAATGTGACGAATACGCGATTTGCATTCCTTGGGTCAACTGCAATACTAGTCACCGAAGCACCTTGAGGTAAGTTACTTCCCGATATATTTTCAACAGAAGTGATTTCCTTTGTGTTGGCTATTTTTTGAAGTCTTCCTGTGGTGGTCCCAAAGTAAAGCACCCCTTCTGGTTGAACCGAAGTAGCCATTGCAGCAACTGGTTGACTGGTAATGCCAGTACCATTAATTTGCTCCCATTCTCCTTTCCCAGGGTTTTCTCTAATATCGTAGGTGTAATATATTTTGCCCTTTGCCCCTACATACAGACGATCTTGATTGACTCTATCTACTATGAACGGATTTATAAAAAGGAATTCATCACTATCATCGCTTGGAGCAATATCCTCTGAAGCTTGATAAGTATTGTCAACAAGCTCGAAACGACCCATTTGGCCTTCTTGAGCGGAAGCATACAACGAATTATAACTTATTGCTGAATAGGCCCCATCACCACCATAGGCTTGTATCCATACACCTATTGGATTATTCTGGAAAATCGCCCAAGTTCCGTTGTCCTGCATTCCTCCTATAATTTGATTATCGCCACGATCATCGCGGTAAAGATCTACTGTATAAAACTGACTAGTAACGTAACCATTATTGAGTGAAGTCCAAACCACAGTACTTGCGATATTATCATTTGTTCTGTGAACCCCACCATCAGAACCTGAAAACATTTTTTTAGGGTCAGATGGCAAAAATGAAAGGGTATGAATATCGGGGTGATGGTTTTCATAAGGGCCAGCAGTTCCGGTGCCTGTATATCCACCAATGTGCTTTCTATCCGTTTCCAGAGTAAAACCATTTGGCGACCTTAAAAGGTTGGTTCCTCCAATAAATACAGTGTTTTGATTCCCTGGGTGAACAGCCACCTCTAAATTATACCCGCCTTGACCATCAAAACCTTCAACAGACTCACTGTTCACATTAATATTACTAGTAAGAGCAGTCCAGGTAGAAGTGCTTCTATCGTATTTATAAAAGAAAGACTCTCCAAGTGCGTAAAAGAAATTATTATCATGCGGGTCAAAGGCCAATTCTACCCTTCTGAATGTTGCAGGCCATGCGGCTGGTAAGGTTATCGATGTCCAACTAATTCCATCGGAGGAAATGAAGATACCTTCTTCTGCATTCGAACCATTACTAGACTTGTTAGGTATACTTGCAATTATCGTCCCATCACTTGCTATCGCTATGTCTGCCGAATTACCAACTCCTGTATTTGAAAGTCCTAATACTGTGGTAACACTTTGAAAATCGTTTACCGTTCTATATATCTTACTTAATCCTGCGACATAAAGTTCTGTTTCTGTTTGGTTTGAGTAGTCAATCGCCAGCTTATTCACTAAACTAAATTTCCCCAAACTCGTAGCAGAATTGATTGCTGTTCCAGTAATTAAACTCCAAGAAACACCTCCGTTTGTCGATTTATAAATACCATCTCCCAAATAGAAAGCGCCCGTTTCAGAAACAGAGTTGCCTATATTCTCACCCGTTGCGTAATACCAGTTAGCGGTTTTACCAGTCCTCTTATCCTGAACTATTGTTGTCACGGATGGTATTTGATCAAAATTTGTAGTTCGCGTCCAAGAAGTGCCTTGATTCGTTGATCTCCAAACTCCACCAGAAATTCCTCCAGCCAAAAAGATATTTTCATCTGTTACATCAATAGCAAGCGCTCTAGTTCTACCTCCAATATTAAAGGGCCCAAAATTCACAAAAGGAGATGCGTTGGTTTGAGAAACACCTGCAGCAGAAGACCTTATATTATTTCTATCAGTTTGATTTAACGCTCGAACATATGATAATTCTTTATGACGAATATCAAAGGGAATCTTTCCAGTTGAAGGATCCTTTAACATGTCCATTTCGTATTCAAGCCTTTTTAGAGGGTTTTCTGATTCAGCTTCTGCTCCTTCATTTAAATCTTCTACTTGAGCAATCACGAACTGTGGCTCAGTATTCACTTTGAATAACCTTGACGATTGATACTCGAAGTAGATTAAAAACAGCACTACAAACACTCCAACAACTCCCAAGTTTCGCAATCTAATCTTATTCATATAAGTGTAGTCTAAGGTATTTCTGCTTTCATCTACGTTTGTAAGTATACCGTTGGATTATTTTTTTTCTCCAAATGGCATAGCTTTCCTAAACGGATTTTCAGATGAACATTAAAGATATATTTTATTGTTGTTGTTTTAACAATTTTGCTTGAATAAAACCGTACTGAGTCTCCATTCTTAATACATATACACCGTTTGCCACAGTATTTAAATCAAGCTTTATTATTTTACCTATGAAATAACTGACCACTTTTCCATTTAAAACCTCTACTCCTTGGCTGTCAGTAACTATATAATTTAAACCCAAAGGGATATCTGCATTCAATCTAATTCTAAAAACACCTGAGGACGGATTCTCCTCTACTGTAATTATCAAATCGATCATCAACGGATCATCATCAATTCCAGTAATGATATTTTCTACAGTGTAGGTTTCGTCCAAAGTGAATATCCCATTAAATCGATTACCCTCGGCATTTTCAATGTTATGAGAAGATTTAATATCTAAATCTATCAAGCCATCAAATTCAATTTGCTCAACGATTACCAAGTAACTTGTGTTAGAAACACTAGAGAATACGCCTTGAATCACTGCATCCACTGAGACTGATGAGAGTTCGAAGTCGCTTAAATCCACATTTGTCACTCCTTCTGAAAAAGTAATTTCAAAGGTCACTTCCGTGAGGTTAGTGTTTTCCGTTAAAGGGGATTGTCTTGCAATACTGGCACTGGGCCCTGCTGAAAAATCAACCGTATAGGTTTCCTCTAGCGTAAGCCCACCCGTAAACACATTCCCTCCAGTATTTTCAATTCCCGTAGCGTTAGTGAAGTCAAGGTCTATTAAACCTTGGGTTGAAAATCCATTCACCTTAATAAGGTATTTACTTGGCGAATCCTCTGTTATTTCCGCCACTGTGGCCTGAATACTCCCTGAGCTCAATTCAAAATCTGTAATATCAACATTGGTTACATCTTCAGAAAACTCAACCACAAACAGCACATCCAGACGATTGATTGATGATACGGTTGGTGCATTACGCTTAATTGTAGCGGTTGGTGCCAAGGCAGCGTTGATTATATAGCTTTCTTCCGAAATAAGGTTAGTGTCAAAAGCATTGTCAGACATATCCTTAATATCCGTACTAGATTTAAAATCAAGATTCACTGATCCATTTGTGGAGTAGCCAGTAACAAATACCAAATAGCTTGAAATTGAACTAGAGGTTACACGCTCGATGTTTCCTGAAATTGACGTTGAAGACAGTTCAAAATCTTCTACCCCCACATTTTTAACGGCTTCGTTGAAATCAACAGCAAATGCGACCTCCGCTCTGTTCGTTTCTTCTGAAGTGGGTTGTGATCTTGATATGCTAGCCTTAGGCCCTGTCAAATCGACAATAATATAAGTCTCTTCACTTAATATGGATCCTCCAAAAGCATTCTTGAATAGATCCATAATCCCAGATTCTAATTTAATATTCAAGTCTAGTAAGCCTGCTCCACTAATATTGTCCACCTGAACATTAAATACAGTAGAGGAAACAGACGAAACAGACGCAATGTTACCTGATGCTGTTCCAGCGAGTTCAAATGAGGTAGTGGTTAACCCTTGAACAGGTTCATCAAAAGTGAGCTGAAAATTAACCTCAATAGCCTCAACCTGCTCTTGTGTTGGGTTTAGCCTCACAATAGAGCTTACAACGGGTGCTGTTTTATCTAACTTTAGGTTAATAGCATTGGAAACTTCCACTGGCCCCAATTGATCCATAACCCTCAGTTTATAAACCCCAGGCTCTGAAACCAATAATTCTGAACTGGTTGCTCCCGAAATATCTTTGTCGTCTTTAATCCATTGATATGAAAAGCCAGCACCTGTTGTAAATGAAACGGGGCCCCTGAGTGTCGCCTCTTGTGTTGCATAATCGATGGAATAGTTAATGTTTGGAGCAAAAGCTACATCATAACTGGCCTGAAAAACACCATTACCATGCGTAGCCGCCACTACTTGCCCTTCAACAGGCCTGACTTTAATCATGCTGACAATTGAGTTTCCTATAATACCTGAGGCCTCCTGTGTCCAAACGGTGTTATCGCCATCCAAAACGGAAGTTTTATAAAGACCTAGAGATGTCCCTACAAAGTAAATCGGAGACGATCCATTTGGCAACATTTCGATATATCGTACCGAAGGGCCGCTGCCCGATCCATTAGTGTTTTCTTCTAGATTACCTGAAATGGAGGCCCATGTTTGCCCGCCATCTTCACTCATCCAAACACTTACAATTCCGTAGTTCCCGTAGGTGACAAATACTCGATTTGCATCCGCTGGATCAACAGTTAAACTTGTAATAGTTCCACCAGGCATATTACTTCCTGTAACCTCCACAGGAGTAAGACCGCCACTTACATCGGCTACTTTAAATATTCTACCGTTGCGTGTCCCGAAATAAAGTACTCCTTCAGGTTCAATAGACGCGGTAAGAGCTGACACAAAATCATTTGCTCTAGCGGTGCCCATGGATATCTCAAGCCAATCTCCTGAACTAGGGTTTTCACGGATATTATTGGTAAAAAAAATTTTACCTTTTGCCCCAACATACATTCTATCTTGATTTACCGGATCATAAATAAATGGGTTGACGAACAAAAAGTCAGCATCATCTTTACTCGGAGAAATATCTCCTTTATACTCATATGTATTGCTTTCAGCATTTACCTCAAACCTCCTTAATTGGCCCTCTTGGGCAGAAACATACAATGAGTTATAAGTAATAGCATTGAATGAACCGTCTCCTCCAAAAATTTCAACCCAATCTGTATTGGATAGGTTTTCATTTGCACCCCAAGTTCCGTTATCCTGCATTCCAGCAATCAAAAGCTCCTCTCCTCTATTAAATCGGTAATAGTCAATGGCATAAATCTGTGTGGTGAGGTAACCTCTGTTGAGAGACTGCCAAACTACTGGACTGCTTGTACCTGCAACTGCATTATCAAGTGTCACATGAACCCCACCATCTGATCCCGAAAGCATTTTATTTGGGTCTGATGGATAAAACACCAAGGCATGAATATCTGGGTGATGGTTGTCGTATTTAGGAAAGTTCTCTGAATTATTATCCTCTCTATACCCACCAATATTTACTCGATCAGAACTGGTAGTAAAGGCCGATGAACTACGCAAAAGGTTCGTCCCCCCAATGAAAATAGTGTCTGAACTTGAAGGATGAACCTTCATGACTAAATTATAACCTCCTTGAGTATTATGCCCCTGTCCAGAATCTGTTGAAATACCAAGATTACCTGTCAGTGTAACCCATTCACCAGTACTAATGGTATGTTTAAGTAAAAAACTAGAACCTACAGCATAAAATATATCTTCGTTTTGAGGATCAAATGCCACTTCAATTCTTTCGTATGAACTTGGCAAACCTGAAGACGGATTTATATTAACCCAAGTCAAGCCATCGTCAGACTTGTAAATTCCTTCCTGCGCGTTTTGTCCGTTATTTACATTATTGGCAATCGCTGCTATTAAAACGCCACTGCTGGATATAGCCACGTCACTATAAGAAAAGCCGGTATTATTAGCTCCCAATACGGTCATATAAGTAGCGAAATCATCAGTGGTTCTTACAATATTACCAAGTCGAGCAGCATACATTTCGCGTACATCAGCATTAGAGTTGTCAATTATTATTTCTCCCACCAAACCAAAATCCCCCAGATTGGTATTGTCATTTTGAGTGGTAGTAGAAATTACCGTCCACGATAGTCCTCCATCTGTAGACTTAAAAATACCATCACCAAGATAAAATGCACCATTGGCGGAGGCGGAATTACCGAAAAGTTCACCCGCTGAATAAAACCATGTACCTGTATTACCTGTACGTTGATCTTGCACTAAAGCAGAAACTGCTGGCAACTGCATTACAGAAGAAGTTCTTGTCCAAGTTTGTCCAGCATCTTTCGATCGCCAAACGCCACCAGAAATCCCCCCAGCTAAAATCACATTTTCATTTGAAATATCAATTGCCAGCGCACGGGTTCTTCCCCCAATATTATAAGGGCCTCTGCTTATAAAAGAAGACGCTTGCGTTTTACTTATACCGCTTGCCTGCATCCGAATATTCAAATCTGAAATACTCTTCTGCGCCTCGGCAAAACGAAGTTCCTTTTCTCTTATTCCTGATGGAATTTTACCCGTAGTAGGATTGGCGAGCATCTCGTATTCAAATTGAAGTCGCTTGATTGGGTTCTCGAATTCTGCCTCGCTCTCCTGAGTTTCTAATGAATCAGGAATGGCCTCAAAGACTATTGATCGGTTATACTCCTTAGTAAACCATTGATCATCACCCTTAAAAATAAAGTAGGCAAGTAAAGAAAGTATTACCGTCAGGAATCCTGCCTTCCAGAATGGTTTCATGGTTGCTTAGTTTTGAACCATTGTAGCGCTAAGCATTTCCTTTGTTTTAGTAATTGGGGTCAAAACATCTATTAACACCTTATCACCTTTGCTAAATTGAACGTCTGCGGGGGTTTCAATACTTATCTTATCTCCAATTTCAGGCGCAACCGTGGCGAATGTAGCCCCATATTTCACAATTTCATCGACTACAAAAACATAAGTATTTCCACGATCAGAAGTACTCTTTACCGACTCAATCTCACCTTTTAGTCTAATTGCATCTTTGATCATATTAGAAGGAGCAACTTCCTTTACTCCTTCAGTATTCAATGAAAATTCACGCGCATCTTTCACTGTAAACTCTGGTGAGTCTTTCTTTTCCGCAGATTTGCATCCTGTCAATAAAAACAGAACGACAAAAAGATTATAACTGAGTAGTTTGTATGGGTTTGCTTTCATCATCAGAAATTAAAAACTGCTTCAATATACAATTTATCAAAATGCATCATGAACTTGATTACAAATTTAAAGCCACATTGGTATTAACGCTTTACCCCTCTTACCATTTCTTTTTTACCTGGAGGCCCTGGGAGCGTTTCAACCGTTAAGCCAACTGCACTTAAGTCTCTTTTCAGTTGGCCTTTGGCACAATAGGTGATAAAAACCCCATTGGCATCGAGTAGACCAGCTGTTTTTTTAATCACCTCCAAATTCCACATCTCGGCCTGTTTACTTGGCGCGAAGGCATCAAAAAAGACGATATCGAAAAGTGAATCAGTTGTAAAATCCTGAAGTTTGGCTTCCGTTTTCAGGATGGTAAAAAATTCATTTTGCTCAAATTTCTTTTCCCAAGCGGCATTATGGAGTTCTAAAAACCGCTCCTTCACGGTCTTATCTTCAAAAAACTCGTGATAATTCAGCGCTTCATACACTTCACTTTTTAATGGGAAAGGTTCTAAGGTGGTGTACTCAATTTTCACCCGATGTGCTGCCGCCCATTCTGAAGTAAGGATGGCGTTTAAGCCCGTACCAAAACCGACCTCAAGCACTCGGATTTTATCTACACCAAAACTCAAAAGAAGGAAATCCAGCCCTTCTTTCAGAAACACATAACGCGACTCTTGTACAGCCCCATGAAACGAATGATAGGTTTCGTTCAATTCAGCGTGGTACAGCGAATGCGAACCATCTTCGGTGATTATAATTTTAACTTCGCCCATTTACTTTTGAATCAACACTGTGGCATAAGCGGCCACACCTTCAGCCTTACCAACAAAACCAAGCCTTTCAGTGGTTGTAGCTTTGATAGAAATATCTTCTTCCTCTATCCCCATAACCTCTGCAAGACATTTTTGCATTTCAGGAATGTGCGGATTGACTTTCGGCAATTCTAAACAAATTGTGCTGTCTATATTACCAATAGAAAAGCCTTTGGCCTCCACAAGCGCTACTACTTCCTTCAGTAAAATCTTGCTATCGATTCCTTTAAACTTTGGATCTTTATCCGAAAAATGAAAGCCGATATCACGTAGATTGGCAGCACCTAAAAGCGCATCACAAATCACATGAATCAGTACATCTGCATCAGAATGACCAACGGCTCCATGTGTATGAGGCACCTTAATTCCACCCAACCAAAAGTCTTTTCCTTCTTCCAAACGGTGTACATCGTACCCAAAACCTACCCTGATTTTCATATTTCGTTTTTTGCTTTATACCTTAATACCGAAGCGTTTGTTCTGACTAATATTTTATTAGCCTGCGCTTTAATATCCTCCACCGTAACAGCCTGAATTTTCTCGCCTTCATGATTTACCATATCAGGATCACCCAAAGTCCAAGCATGCGCCAAATTCATTGCACGGTTCAGTAATTCCACCTCCCCAAAAACAATGGTTGACTCCGCTTTGTTTTTCACCTTTTGCAAAGTAGTGGCTTCAATCGATGCATTTTTGAAGTCTTCAATCAAAACCCACACTGCCTTCTCACCATCAGCAAGCGAAACACCAGCACTCAATTGCCCATTGATGACCAATAATCCAGGATCACTAGAACCCATAACATAAGCTCCAATTGAACTGAACAGCCTTTGTTTTTCCACCATCTGATCGTGCAATAATGACGACTTACCACGTCCTAATATATCGCTCAATAAATCGGTGGCATAGTACTTTTCATCTGCTCTACCTTCCATATGAAAAGCCATGTAAAGTGAGTCTGCTGGTACTGGCGCTTCCATTTCCAATGCTCTGAATTCGGTTTGAGCTGGCTCTTGGGGTAAGTTTCGCTCGTTCGTTTCTCCTTCAGGGATTTCACCAAACCACTTTTCGCTCAGTCGTTTTACTTCTTCCAAGGAAGTATTCCCAGCCACCACTAAAACAGCATTGTTCGGTTTGTAGAAACGATGGAAGAAATCCTTCACATCTCCCATGGTCGCCTTTTCAATGTGCTCAATTTCCTTTCCGATGGTCGCCCATTTGTAAGGATGCTCTTTATACACCAATGGTCTTAACTTCAACCAAGCATCGCCATACGGTTGATTCAAATACCGTTGCTTAAATTCTTCGATCACCACAGAACGCTGAACTTCCAATACTTTTGGGTCGAAAGAAAGGCTAAGCATTCGGTCAGACTCCAACCAAAATGCTGTTTCCATATTTTCGGCCGGAAGCGTGATATAATAGTTTGTAATGTCTGGGCTTGTGAACGCATTGTTCTCTCCCCCAACCTTCTGCAAAGGCTCGTCATAATTGGGCACATTTAGCGAACCGCCAAACATTAAATGCTCAAAAAGGTGAGCAAATCCAGTACGATGTTCTTCTTCATCTCTGGACCCCACGTCATAAAGCACGTTCACCACCACCATAGGCGAGGTAAGGTCTTCGTGATAAATGACCTGAAGGCCGTTTTTTAACTCAAATCGTTCAAATTGGATCATATACAATTGGGTAGGTTGGCAAAAATAAAAATAATGCACATTAATTTCGGCAATTGAGGGTTTACTTTAATTTTGTTGCGCACTCCATGTGAACAATTATGATTTTTAAACGAGAAGGGTACTCCAAGCAAGAACTTTTAAACCTCTACGAGCAAATTCTGAGACCACGTATGATCGAAGAAAAAATGCTCATTCTACTTCGACAAGGAAGAATCTCCAAATGGTTCTCTGGAATTGGGCAAGAAGCGGTTTCTGTTGGAGCGGTAAACGCTATCGAACAAGAAGAATATATTCTACCCATGCACCGAAATCTAGGTGTTTTCACGGGCAGAAACATTCCGTACAGTCGCCTTTTCGCACAATTTCAAGGCAAATTAAGCGGTTTCACAAAAGGAAGAGACCGCTCCTTTCACTTTGGGACAAAGGAATTTAACATTGTGGGAATGATCTCGCATTTAGGCCCACAAATGGCCTTGGCAGATGGAATTGCCTTAGCCGACAAACTCAAAGAAAGTAAAAAAGCTACTTTAGTCTTTACAGGAGACGGTGCCAGTTCGGAAGGCGATTTCCACGAAGCACTTAACGTTGCTGCAGTTTGGGACTTGCCTGTGATTTTCGTGATTGAAAACAACGGTTACGGCCTATCCACCCCTAGTGAACAGCAGTTCCGATTCAAGAATTTTGTAGACAAAGGCCCGGGCTACGGTATTAAAGCAGTAAAAGTAGATGGCAACAATTTGCTTGAAGTACATTCTACCATAAAGCAATTGGCCGAAGAAATCAGAAAAGACCCTAAGCCAGTGATTGTGGAATGCATGACATTTAGAATGCGCGGCCATGAAGAAGCCAGCGGCACTAAATATGTTCCGAAAGCTTTGATGGAAGAATGGGCGAAAAAAGATCCCGTTGAAAATTATGAGTCCTTTTTAAAGAAGGAAAAAATACTTACCGCCAAGGCGGAAAAAGAAATCAGAGCGAAAATCAAAGCCGACATTGAAGAAGGTTTAGAATTGGCTTATGCAGAAGAATTACCTCCTGCTACGCAAATGGAAATTGACGATATGCATGCACCATTCCTTCAGGAGGTAATTGAACCCAAAACCGATGCTATTTCTGAAAAGCGTTTTGTCGATGCTATTTCGGATGGTTTGAAGCAAAGTATGGAACGCTTTGACAACTTGGTGTTAATGGGGCAAGATATTGCCGATTATGGTGGTGTTTTCAAAATCACTGATGGCTTCTTAGATCAATTCGGAAGCGGAAGAGTGCGTAACACACCCTTGTGCGAGTCTGCTATTATTGGTACGGGACTCGGCCTTTGTATTAATGGCTACAAAGCCATGGTTGAAATGCAGTTTGCCGATTTCGTTACTTGTGGCTTTAACCAAATCATCAACAACCTCGCGAAAAGTCATTACCGCTGGGGCCAAAATGCAGATGTAGTGGTGCGGATGCCGACTGGCGCTGGCGTTGGTGCTGGACCATTCCACTCTCAATCCAACGAAGCTTGGTTCTTCCACACCCCTGGCTTGAAAATCGTTTATCCTTCTAACCCAAGAGATGCTAAAGGGCTTTTGGCTGCTGCCATTGAAGATCCAAATCCTTACTTGTTCTTCGAACACAAAGTCATGTACCGCTCGGTAATGGAGAATATTCCAGATGATTACTATACTGTTGAAGTAGGAAAAGCTGCCATTGCGCAAGAAGGTGAAGACATCTCTATCATTACTTACGGCATGGGCGTGCACTGGGCGAAAGAATTAGCGGCCACTTCGGAAGCCTCAATAGAAATTATAGACTTAAGAACTTTGCTGCCTTGGGATAAAGAAGCAGTTGAAGCTACGGTGAAGAAAACCAATAAGGTAATTGTATTGCACGAAGATACGCTCACTGGAGGTATTGGTGCCGAAATAGCGGCCTGGATTGGTGAAAACTGTTTCCAAAATTTAGATGCTCCTGTAGCTAGAGTGGGCAGCTTGGATACTGCTGTTCCTTTCGGAAAACACTTAGAAGAGAACTTTTTACCAAAACAAAGACTTGTAGAGAAGTTGAATGACTTGATAAATTACTAAGTTTTATGTTTTGGAATAAAAAGAAGGAAGACACAGTTGAAGTGCCGTGGAATAGATTGGAGCGTTTAGATCAGATTTCTGAAATAATTGAAGAGAGCAAAAACCAAACGGTGGTGATTTATAAGCACAGTACCCGTTGCAGCATTAGCAGCATGGCGCTGAACCGCTTGGAGCGTAACTGGACAGCAGAAGGTAACCAATTGAAAGTTTATTACTTAGACTTGATTCAGTTTAGAGAAATCTCAAACGCCATTGCTGAACAATTTCGCGTGCAACATGAATCTCCACAAGCCATTGTGATTAAAAACAGCAAAGCTGTTCATAACAGTTCGCACATGTCGATTGACTATGATGCGATGTTGAAGTTGGTTTAGGGTTGAGTTAACTCCAAAGGCAGTATATCAAACAGATTCTTTCATTTTATCCTGACTCACATCAGTCTAAAATTTCAGAATGACGCCTAAAACGACCGTCACTGCGAGACGCAGGCCATGCGATAGCAATGGATTGCAACGAAGCGGTCTCTAGCCAGCAGTTTCTGTAATTTGAAAAGTGAGATTGCTTCGTCATAGCCTTTCGCTACCGAGAAGTCTATTTCTCGCAATGACGATGAATTGAGTTTATGGACTACCCTCGATGACTAATGACCACTCAACCAATGACTAACGCATTGTAACCACGGTAATTCCTGCTCCTCCACGGTCTACATGTTCGTCTTTCATTTGGGCAATTTCTTTGTAAGACGAGAGGTGAGTTCGGACGATTTGTCTTAACACTCCATTGCCTTTTCCATGAAGAATATGGAGTTCGTTAAAGCCAAGCAGAATGGCTTCGTCCATATATTGCTCTAGTTTTGGAATGACCTCTTCGGCACGATAGCCACGAATATCTAATTTCTGAGTGAAGTTGGCCATTTTCTCATTGATCGAAACTCCCGCTTTGCCCAACATCACATTGGTCTTTTCACGGGTTTCTTTGCGGGTAATTTTCTCTAAGCGATTAAGCTTGACCATAGAGCTCAATGCTCCAATACTTAACTCAACATCTTTGCCCTTGATAGACACCACTTTCCCTGAGGTCTCTTGTCCCTTAATACGGACATAACTCCCTACTTCAATGGCACCCGTCTCGGTTTGAACTACCTCTTTTTCTTGCGAAGTGATTTTGGTTTTCTTCTTGGCAACCTCTAAGCTTTCGCGGGCTTGCTTTACTTTCTCTTTATCCGCCTGGGCTTCTTTTATCTCGCGAATAACACGCTCCACCTCCTTATTGGCACTATCCAGAAGCACTTTAGCCTCACGTTTGGCCGTATTCAGTATTTTCTTCTCTTGATTTTCGAGGTGAGATTTGAGTTCGGCATATTGGTTGGTCAATTCATCCAACTCCTTTTCCTTCACCTTCACCCTTTTCTCAGCTTTCTCTACTTCGTACTGCTGACTTTCTAACTGACCTAAAAGCTGATCTACAGAAACCTGCTTCACTCCTACTTTAGACTTGGCGTATTCTATGGTTTGGTTTGAAAGACCAATTTTTCTGGCAATTTCTAAAGCGAAAGAACTTCCAGGTTTGCCTATTTCTAGTTGATAAATAGGTTGAAGGTTCTTCAAATCGTACTTCATGGCTCCATTCACCAAACCATGCTGCTTGTCGGCATACTCCTTTAGGTTGCCATAGTGCGTAGTAATTACGCCCATGCCTTTCGAACTGCGGAGTTCATCCAAAATGGCCTCGGCAATGGCACCACCAAACTGCGGTTCGGTACCCGTTCCAAATTCATCAATCAGAAATAAACTGGCTTTATTAACATGTCCCAAAAGGTTCTTCATGTTCACCAAGTGCGAACTGTAAGTACTTAAGTCGTTCTCGATGGATTGTTCGTCACCAATATCAATAAAGAGGTCGTTATAAATAGTGAAGCGTGAAGTTTCATCTACAGAAACCAGCAAGCCACATTGGAACATGTATTGCAATAAACCTACTGTTTTTAGGCAAACACTCTTCCCTCCGGCATTTGGCCCAGAAATCACCAAGATTCGTTTTTCTGCATCGAGTGAAATATTCAATGGCACTACCGTCTTCCCTAACTTTTTAAAAGAAAGGTAAAGTGACGGATGTCGGGCTTTCTTCCATTTAAAGCCCTTATTTTCGTTCCAAACAGGCTTTATTCCTCCAATTTCAATTCCGAACCGAGCTTTGGCTCGAATAAAATCGATGACGCCCAAAAATCTCATTATCCCTGAAAGGTTCTCCAGTTCCAGACGCACCTCATCGGTCAATGCTGTTAGAATTCGTGTGACTTCGCGCTTTTCAGCATACTCCAATTCGCGAACTTCATTATTGATTTCGAGTACTTCGCTAGGCTCTAAATAAACGGTTTGGCCAGTGGCAGATTCGCCATGCACAAAGCCGCGCACCCTTCTTTTGTATTCCGCCAACACAGGAATTACCATTCGGCCTTCACGAATCGTAATGGACACATCGTCTGGTGTAAAGCCATCTTTTTGTGCCCGTCTTAAAATACCATCAAGTACTTTTCTAAGTCTCTGCTGCTCGGTAAAAATCCCTTTTCTGATTTCAGCCAATAAAGCAGACGCATTGTCTTTTAGCTTTCCACGCTCATCAAACTTTCGGTCTATGGACCAAAGCAATGCATCATTCCATAGCAATGGATGAGTAAGCTGAACCAGCTCAGGGTAATCGTCTCGTTTTTGGCTGAAAAAGCCCAAGCATTGGTCGGCAGTTTTGAAAACCAACAGCAAATCGAAAAACTCTTCTTCCGAAAGAAATGAGTTTTCCATCTGTACCTTCTTGAGGTGTGATGAAACATCGATGTAGTTAGCATTAGGGAAAAGCTCGCCACTTTGAATAATTCGAGTGAATTCGTGGGTTTGCTCCAACCACTTATCTATAGAATTACGATCTATGGCGTATTTTATTTTTGAAACGTACTGGGCACCTAGGTTACTCTCACATTTCTCGAGTAAAATGGCCCTGATTTTATCAAAACCTAACTTTTCTTCTAAATTCGGGGGATAAAGCATTCAGTAAATGGGGCTTATTCTTATCGCTGATTGGTGACTCTTTCTTTCATAACATTGAGGCTATCCAAGGTGGCTGAAAATATGACAGAAGCCTTTTCTGGATGAAGCAAATAGTATTGATAGCTACTTTTATAGGCAACAGTATCTACATCATGCTCTTCGAAAATCCTCTTTTCCATTATCTTAAACACCTGTTTGGCGGAGTCGGGCTTAAGCAACAAATGGGTAACCTTACCCTCTGCTACTCGGATGTCGATCATGATGTCGATCATCTCAGATTCTGACAATAATCCTTCAGGCAACTCTTCTTTACTACCGCAGGTAAAAAACAAGCAACTAACCGCCAACAAAAAAAGCTTTTTCACACTCAATCCTCAATTTTATTTTCAACTTCGATTTTCAAACGAATTTGTCAAAGGTAACGTATTCTGCACGGTAGCGGAATGCTTCTTAACCAAATTTAAGATAGTTGACGCTGAATAAAACCGATTTAATTCTATTTTTGGCCTTTTAGATATGGAGCACATAATTTCCAAGCTTAGGAAGTACGAAATACAAATCAGAAAAGCCATCAATTCCCGGATGCAAGGGGATTTCCATTCCATTTTCAAAGGATCGGGGATGGAGTTTGACGGAGTGCGTGAATACCACTATGGTGATGACGTCCGAAATATTGACTGGAACACTTCGGCCAAAGGGCATGGAACCTTTGTAAAGACTTTTAAGGAAGAAAAAGAACAAACTGTTTTCTTCTTACTCGATGTCAGTGGTTCGCAAGAAATAGGAAATCCAGGCGCCCAAAAGGTAGATGTGGGAAAAGAAATCGCTTCCGTTTTAACGCTCTCTGCTATTAAAGAGCAAAACAGAGTGGGTCTCATTTGCTTTTCAGATCAAAAAGAAAAGTTCGTGAAGTCAGGAAAAGGCAGCAAACATGGCTATGCCATTATTCATGAACTCTATAACCTAAAACCAAAATCTGGAAAAACTAATATCAGTAAGGCGATTGGTTTAGCGCTTGAAGCCATCAATAAAAAGAGTGTAGTAATCTTAATTTCGGATTTTATTGACACCGATTACGAGAAGAACCTAAGGACCTTGTCGAATAAGCACGATCTTGTGGTGATTCACTTGAAAGACGACAGAGAAACTAATTTACCTAACTTGGGAATAATTCCTGTTTACGATAAAGAGAGCCGTAAAACGGTGTGGGTAAATACTTCGTCAAGGGATTTCAGAAATAAGCTAGAAAAACGATACTCTACGAATAAAGATGACTTACAGCTGTTTTGCAGAAAGCACCAGATCAATTATGTAGAAATCAACACCAAGGATTATTATATCCCCCAACTCATCAAACTTTTCAAACTGCGAAATAAATCAATGAAGCGTGATTAAGATCGTTAAACTTACCATTCTAGCCGCCTTAATTTTTTCTGGAAGTCAGGCAATTCACGCTCAGGAAACAAAGCCCATTGGTTTTTTTCTGAAAGACAGTGTGAAAATCGGTGAGCCGGTTCCGTTTATTTTCAGTTATAAAGACAAGAAAAACAGGTCTGTTATATTTCCTGATTCGCTCTATAACTTTGCTCCTTTTGAACTGGTTAAAAAGGAATACTTCAACACGCAGTCTGACGACTTAAACAGTATTGACAGTGCGGTGTATTACCTCACTACTTTTGAGATTGATACGGTTCAGAGACTGTCCTTACCTGTGTTTCTTATTACAGCAAGCGACAGTATTCCGAATTTCAGTTTAATGGATTCGATTATTCTCGATCAGGTAGTTACACAAATGCCCGATAGTGTGAGTATGGAAGAAAACTCTTACTACAGGCCTGTATCACTTGAATTCAACTATCCTTATTTCATTATCGCATTAGTGGTTTTAGGTGTTTTAGCCATAATCGTTTTAGTAGTATGGGGTAAAGAAATTAGAAAACGAATAAGACTGTACAGATTGAACAAAGGTCTTGAGAAGTTCAAAGCAGCCTTCGATCTACAGATTGATGCTTTGAGCAACGATACGACCAAGGCGAATATTGAAAAGACTTTAAAGTACTGGAAGAGCTATATGGAAGGTTTGGAAAATCTACCATATACCAAACTAACCACCAAGGAAATTGTATTATTGACGCAAAGTTCCAGCTTGGATGAAACGCTCAAATCCATTGATAAAAACATATACAGTAAGGCTACCGTTTCTGCCTTACAGAACGATTTTGAGTTTTTGAAAGACTATACTCAAGACCGATACAATCACATTTCAGAAGTAATTAAAAATGCTTGACGAATCGAAATATAGTTGGCTTTCATTGGAGTGGTTTACTCCTACGGGTTTCCAATCCTTTGATTGGGCGTTTCCTATTTTTCTATACGCTCTCCCATTAGTTCTGATTCTGTTTCTTCTTAAATGGCTGATCGGCACTAAAATAAAGCAAAAGCTCCCTGTTGCACTTCCCAAACAAGACATAGAACGCAGCTGGACAAGCTACTTGAGGGTTATTCCTAACCTATTTACGGCCTTGGCTTTGGCCATGCTGATTGTTGCACTCGCTCGCCCTCAGCGTACCAATGAAGAAGTAGAGCAATGGACAGAAGGAATTGATATCGTATTGATCATTGACACCTCTGAATCAATGCAGATTGAAGATTTTAAACCGAACCGGCTTGAAGCCGCTAAACAGACAGCGCGTGATTTTATCAATGGCCGGTTTCAGGACAGAATTGGACTAGTAATCTTTTCCGGTGACGCATACTCACTCTCTCCGTTAACCACGGATTATGAATTACTGGGCAGTTTCATAGACACTGAAGTAGACTTTGGTAAAATCGAGAACCGAGGCACGGCCATTGGCAGCGCCATAGCAACGGGTACCAACCGAATGACGGAATCAACTGCGGCTTCTAAAGTGATGATTCTATTGAGTGATGGAGACAACACTGCCGGAAACATTGACCCAATTACTGCAGCTGAATTGGCTGCTGCTTACGGCATTAAAATCTACACCATTGGTATTGGTAAGGATGGAAAAGTACCTTACGGAAAAGACTTCTTTGGCAGACCCAATTACATAGAGAATACGCTAGATGAAACCACGCTAAGAAAGATTGCCGAGATTGGTGATGGCCAGTTCTATCGTGCTTCTGATAACGAAGCACTTTCAAACGTTTTTAGCCTGATCGACCAATACGAAAAAGCTGAAATAAAAGAAACCCGTTACAAGAACACCACGGACTTCTATCCTATTTACGCCAAATGGGGATTGGTTTTCTTCATTCTATTTATGCTCTCTAAAAGTACTTTTGTGAGCAACGTGTTGGAGGATTAAGAATCTAAACCGCTTTAGAAATGCACTCTGATCATTTCTCTATTTAAACTTACAATCCACTAAGACAATACCTAACTAGTATTGTATAGTTTATGTGAATGCCTTAGATTATGATGAATATGAAGTGCATTTCACATAAGTATATAATGTTCGTATTGATAGCCATTTTCTTTGTTGCAGAAAAAGCTCTTGATGCTCAATCTAGTATTTCAGGAACTTACAGAAGTTATTTCGGAGAAAAATTAGAATTAAGATCTGACTCCACTTTCTCTTATTCAAGGAGCCATGATTTGGCATCGCAATGGGCAACTGGTATTTGGCATGAGGAAAATGGCTTCATTGAACTTAAAGTTGTTCCGATATTTGACACAATTCGTATCTCAGGTAGCCAAACAAATTCAATAAAAGACAGCTTAGTTATGTCTGACAACCAACAATCAAGTTTGATATCCTTGGAGGATCATACTGCAAGCCTGCTGACATCAAGACATCAAACTTTGGAAATAAATTTTTCTAATCTATTCACTAAAGGTGACAGACTTTTTCATGTTAAAAAAAATGGGCATTTATCCAGAAAGAGAGTAAGACGTTTTTTAAGTCGAAAACGCCCATCATATTTCTTTAGAGTTAAAGACTAAAACCTAAAAACCAGACTAAATCCGTCAGCATTTACACTGACAGTTTCTATTATTTTATTCAGGCTATCGCTCTTGGATTGCAGCAAGCCATACATCACTACATCAAAAGCAAAGAGAAATCCACCTTGTAGCATTAAAGACTTACCATACCCATTCAGCAGGTCTTGCCTATTTGGTCGTGATTTGGTCATTTCTTTCATTAAGAAACCACCCGTAATGTAAGCTACATCTAGGCCAGCATTGATCAAAAGCACTTTTCCCATTTGATGGTAATCACCAATGGATTCCGTTAGACTAATTGAACTTGGGTCGGTAATTAGGGAGTTACGTAAGCCAGGAACGGCCAGGGCTAAATTCACTACATTCCAATAAATATTCATTCTGTAAAAATAGCCTTGCTCTTTAGAGCTAGGGTTTCTCAGTAAAGCGGCATTAGTGGCGAAGTTACCTATAGCCCAACTGCCTAAAACAACCATTCCTACCTTGTTCAGTTGCAGTCGATCCGCATTAAATGCTGTTAGTTCAGAAGATTGCCCTAGCGCCTGAAAGGTGGTAAAAACCAGAAAGACAGTAAGAAAGAATGATTTTTTCATGGCTACGCAAAGAGTTGAATTCCAAAACCCTCTAGTAAGAAATTAAGTAATCGGAGGGCAAAAAGGATCAAAGCCACACCTACGGTGCGGTTCATGATTCTCATAAAACGAGCTGTAACAATCTCTCTGAGTTTGGTAGCGAAATACGACTTAAGGACATCTACAATAAAGACTGTACCAACTAGAGCAGTAAAAAACGCAAAGGCTTGATTTGAAGTGTATTCAAAATCGATGGAGACTTTACTCATAATCCCAATCCAAAAAAACAACACAAAAGGATTTACACCATTCAGGAAAAAACCTTTTAAGATCTGTTTGAAGCCATGTTTACCACCATTGGTATTTTTCATGACGGTCGTTTTGGGGACGGATTTAAACAAATAGAAAAGCCCAAACACCAGCATAATAACTCCCCCTACTCCTCCCAGCCACATTTTAAAGTTCTCACTCTCCACAAGTTGAGAAACTCCGAAGTAGGTAATTACAATATAAAAGACATCGCTTAACGCCACTCCTATGGCCATAAAGAATCCAGACCAAAAACCCTTTTCAATGCTATTTTGAATAAGCGCAAAGAAAACAGGGCCAATTAGGATACATAGCAACAGACCAAACAATAAACCATTGAGTAAAGGATGCATTAGAACTTCTTAGGTTGTTGCGCTAGAAAACTTGACCAACTACTTAGATGATCTCCCTTGAGCACCCTCGGGAACTTAGATTGACCGCCTTCTTTACCCTCCGAACGCATCCAATCATAGAAAACCGTTGTCGGTATAATCTCTAACGTTACATTCTTCAAGGCATGCTTTCGTTCTACGGCATAGTCATCATTCACTACCTTAAGGTGGGCATCGATTCGTTCACACAAAGCAGTACTGTCCACTTCATCATCAGTACCTACATACCATTTGTGTGAGAATAACGTGCCATCAGGAATACCGGTTACGGTAAATTCCTTAACGCTAATATTCAGTTCTTCAGCAGCCAATTCAATGGCATGATTCATATTATCTACAGAAAGGTGTTCGCCACAAAGACTTAAGAAATGCTTCGTACGGCCTGTAATTATAATCTCGGAATTCCTTTTATCTACAAGCTTAACAGTATCACCAATTTGATAACGCCATGCTCCAGCACAGGTAGAAATCAATAAAGCATAATCTTTACCTTCTTCTACCTCATCAATCATGACCGTTTCTGGATGTTCAACAATGACACCATCTGGGCTAAAATTCTTATCATTAAAAGGAACAAACTCATAGAAAATACCATTATTCAACACCAGCCGCATTGATTTTTTATTTGGCTCAGACTGGAAGGCTAAAAACCCTTCAGAAGCCAAATAAGTCTCTATATAATGAACTGGCTTACCCAACAGTTTTTCAAAACCCTTTTTATAAGGCTCGAACGACACACCACCATGCACAAAGGCTTGTAGGTTAGGCCAAATTTCATGAATGTCCTTGACATGGTACCTTTCAATAATTCTTTCTATTAGAATTTGCATCCATGCGGGCACACCTACAATCATCCCAATGTTCCATTTTGGAGCCGACTCGACAATTTCGTCTAGCTTGGCTGCCCAATCTTTGTTCTTTTTAATCTTTGGTGTTGGTCTTGAAAAACCTTGCACCCAAAGTGGCAACTGCCCAGTCGTAATACCACTCAAGTCACCATAATAATAGTTCCCAGAGAAATTGAGCGAGGTACTTCCTCCCAGCATAAGCATTCCAGACTGGAAGAATTTATCGGGCAAATCGTATTTAGAAAGTGTATAGATGTGTCTTGTTCCTGTTCTTCTGATCTGGCGAATCATATCCTTGGTGACAGGAATATATTTTGAGGCTGCACCTGAAGTACCAGAGCTTAGGGCAAAAAACTTCGTTTTACCTGGCCAGCAAACATCCTCTTCACCTTCTCTGATTTTATGCCACCAATCCGCATTCATCTTTTCGTAATCACATACGGGCACGTTGGCTTTAAACTTATCCAAAAAATCGTGTCCACCATGATTTCTGAAAGACTCAAGGACACTTACAAAGTCGTATTCTCTACCAAATTGCGTATTTCTTGCGCTAATAAGCAGTTTAGATAACTCCTTTTTCTGAAGCTCATAGGGCGATGTATAATCTTGTTCTAATGTTTCCCTAAGCTTTATTCCTCTTTTAAGTATAGTCCCTAATATGGCCATTCAATTAATTTCATATGATCAGCAAGCCCACTTCAAAGCGAATTTATCCTAACTTTGGAGTCTACTGAGAGTTTCAAATATAAACAAAAGTACTACTGAAAATAAGGCAACTCAAATGAGTGTAGAAAACAACATAAAAAAATACCGCGAAATTCTAAAACCATTCGGTGCTCAATTGATTGCCGTTAGTAAGACTAAGCCCAAGGAAGATTTGTTACAGGCTTATGAGGCAGGACAACTTGCATTTGGCGAAAATAAAGTGCAAGAACTTACAGAAAAAGCCGAAGCACTCCCAAAAGACAGTGAGTGGCACATGATTGGCCACTTGCAGCGAAATAAAGTAAAGTACATAGCTCCTTTTGTTCACCTCATTCATGCAGTGGATAGTGATAGGTTATTGAAAGAAATCGATAAGCAAGCAGAGAAAAATGAGCGTATTATCCCTTGTCTACTTCAAGTCTTCATCGCCAAGGAAGAGAGCAAGTTTGGGTTTTCAGAAGAAGAATTGCTTGACTTCTTAAAATCTGAAGATTTTAAAAATTTAAAAAATATTAAAGTTGTTGGACTGATGGGCATGGCCACCAATACTGACGACATGCAAAGGGTGAAGAGTGAATTCACTGGGCTAAAGGCCCTTTTCGAGCAAATCAAAGCCGAAATTCAGTCTGAAAATTTAGAAATGAAAGAATTATCAATGGGCATGACCAGCGATTACCAAGTAGCCTGTGAAGCAGGAAGTACTATGGTGAGGATTGGATCTGCTATTTTTGGAGGACGAAACTACAATCAATAATGAGTGCAAAAACCGTTTTAATCTTAGCAGGAATATTTGGAATGTTATCCGTAGCCATTGGCGCCTTTGGTGCACATGCTTTGGAAAGCACATTGACTGCCAATAATCGATTGGACACTTTTGAAACAGGCGTAAAATACCAGTTTTACCATACCTTGGCGCTTTTAGTTCTGGGCTTCTTAATGATCAACTATCAAAGTAACTATTTCGGTTATGCTGCCATCTGCTTTGTAGCCGGCATATTCATTTTTAGTGGATCGCTCTACACCTTATCATTGACCAATGTTACATGGTTAGGCGCTATTACTCCAATTGGAGGTTTGGGCTTTATTATGGGTTGGCTATTCTTGGTTTTAGGGGTTAAGAATAGTCTTTAATTATACCTCCAAAAAAGGTCTAAAATTATCTCTGCTTAATCTAGAGATACTACTGTTATACGTCTCTGTGAATTTTTGAATAGGACTGATCTTAGCCTTTGGGTTCCATTTTATTTCATAGCCAGAAACATCACCGTTAAGCTCCTCAACATAATCTACCTCTTGCTTTTGTTTTGTTCGCCAAAAATAAGAGTGCGCTGTCGGTTGAAAGTATCGATTAAGTTTTATTCTCTCGGTAATTAAAAAATTCTCCCACAAAGCGCCCATGTCATTCCTGATATCTGGGTTTTTAAAATCTCCAATAATCATATTTCTAATTCCATTATCGTAAAAATACACCTTGCGGTTCATCTTAATTTCATTGCGAAGGTTTTTACTAAAAGAAGGTAAACGATAAATAACGAACCCTTTTTCAAGAACATCCATATATGAATTCACCGTATTCTTATCAATACCTAAAAGATTTGATAGTTCATTATAACTAAACTCATTACCTATTTGAAAAGCCAAAGCACGTAATAGACGTTCTAAAACCTCAGGCTTCTTTATTCCACCAAAAGCCAGAAGGTCTCTATACAGATAACTATTCACAAGCTCTTTAAGAATTTCAACCTCCTCTCCTGGATTATTAATAACATCAGGATACATACCATAAATTAATCTCAACGGTAATTGTTGTTCTGATTTAAGGTAGCCTACATGCCCTTCAAGTTCGCTCCAAGAAATTGGGAACAACTCATATTCCCACTTCCTCCCTGTAAGAGGCTCATGCAGTTCATTGTTAAGTTCGAATGCGGAAGAGCCGCTCACAAATAATTGATGTGGTTTGATTTGATCAATTATAATCTTAAGCTTCAAGCCTATTTCTTGAACTCGTTGTGCCTCGTCAATGAAAATGAATTTATGGGAACCAATTAAGCTTTTAAGCTCTTCAGTGCCTGCAGTAGAAATAATATTTCTCACAGTTGGATCATCACAATCCAAGAAAAGAAAGTCTTCACCATTCAAAATCTGATTGATCAATGTAGTCTTCCCTACCTGCCTTGGCCCAATCAAAACAATGGCTTTACCTCGCCCTATTTTGCTTCTAATTCTCTCCTCTAGCGCACGCTTAATCATAGTAATCTCACTAAAACCAACTCAAATATAATGACTTTTGGTGAATTAATTCACCAAAAGTCATAACTATCGGTGAATCAATTCACCAAAAAGACTAAAAACAGTTTCTGAGAAAAGGTAAATCAGAAGAATTTCTGATGGAAATTAACGAGAAAAAGCTCCTTTGAGGCACGTGTGACAGCTGTATACAGCCAGCGCAAATAATCCTGATCTATCATATCTTCATTCAGGTAACCTTGGTCTACAAAAACGGCCTCCCATTGCCCACCCTGAGATTTATGGCAGGTAAGCGCGTAAGCGAATTTCACTTGCAGGGCATTCAGATAAGGGTCTTTCTTGATCAGCTTAATTCGTTCGCCTTTCGATTCCACATCTGCATAGTCTTCTACCACTTGCTCGTAAAGCTTTTTCTGCTCGGTACTCGGTAATGATGCCTCTGGAGTATAAAGTGTGTCTAAAATTACTTTCGCCTCAAAAGGTTCATGGTCAGGGTAATCTAGTAATCGCAGGTTAAGGGTGGCAAAACGTAATCCGTAAACATCTTCGAAGCGAACGATTTTCATTACCTCGACAAAGTCACCATTGGCCAAAAAACCTCCAGGCGTATTCTCTGGCAAATAATGATAGTTGTTCCGAACAATCATCAATATATCTCCAGCCTCCAATTCGTCTTCTCTATATTGAATGGCCCTGCGGATGTACTGATTGTACTGCACCGCATTTTTATTCGACCGACAAACAATCACCGTATTCTCGGTGCCATATTTATCATAAGCATAGCGAAGGCCATCTTCCAGCTTTTCTCCAGTCATTTTAAAAATATCTTTAAACTGACCTGTGGTAAACTTAATATCAAACTTTTCCTTGCCTAGCTCTCTCCTAAGCTGTGTGGCATTGAAAAGAATTCCCGAAGATTCCTCCTGACGCATTACTTCGGTAAGCTCAATGGAAAAGTTATCGGTTTTGAAATTATGTTTTAGATAAGAAGCTTCCAAAGCTGGGCTTTCGGCACTACCTACTGGCGGTAGCTGGGCTACATCACCAATCAGCAAGAGTCTGTTCCCCTCCTTTTCAAACACGTAGTCCATCAACTCGGTCAACAAACCCTTGGTGCCATAATCCGATTGGTCTGAAAGCATTGAAGCTTCATCCACTATAAAGAGTGTATTCGTATGGTAATTCTTCTGTCGAGAAAAGCGAAGACTTCCTCCTGGTTCTTCCGTTTGTTGGAAGATCTTTTTGTGGATCGTAAAAGCCGTGCGTTTGGAATAAGAAGACATCACTTTGGCCGCTCGGCCTGTGGGTGCCATCAACACATACTTCATATTGAAGAAGGGAAGCATATTTACCACCGCTCCAATGACAGTAGTTTTACCCGTTCCGGCATAACCTCGAATGGTCAGGGTAGGCTTTACTAAATCTTTGTCCAGTAGAAATGTATCGAACATACGGAAAAGTTCCTTTTGACCCGAAGTGGGCTCAAAAGGGAATTTGCTCAATAATATTTCAGAAGGTTTTGCCAATGGTTATTGCTTAGCGCGTGAGATGTCTTCAGGGAAAATGGTAGCCATAGTAGTAGTGGCTTTAGCAATCAATGTTTTTTTCTCTCCATCTAAGCACCACACTTCCGCCTCGCAGAAGTTCAGTTTTCTACCTTGCTTAATCACTTTGCCAATGGCATGAAGTCTATCTCCCTTTCCTTTAGAGAAATAAGAGATTTTGATCTCTCCCGTCACTACATGGTGATCTTCTGGCACAACCGTATATGCAGCAAAGCCCGCAACAATATCGGCCACGGTAGCTGTAACGCCTCCATGTACCAAACCTGTTTGTTGCTGATGTTCCTGTGTCAATGTCAACCAACCTTCCGTAGTTCCCGCTTCAATCACATTCAAATCAAAGCCTACCAGCTTCATGAAATATTGCCTTTCAAGGAATTTCTCGATTCTTGATTTAAAGTTGGGATTCAATACCTTTATCATCTTTTCAATTTTGGACAAATATATCGTATCTCCTATTTATGGACTCACTGGAATCCAAAATCAAATCTAATTATGGGGAAAAACTTCGGGTTCGTGTTTGCGGAATATGCATTACCGAAGAAGGCCTGCTGATGGTTCACCATACCGCTTTGGGTAAACAGGGCTCTTTATGGGCGCCACCGGGCGGAGGCATGGAGTATGGAGAAAATGCCCATGAAGCACTAAAGCGTGAGTTTATGGAAGAAACCCATTTACACATTGAAGCAGTAAAATTTCTATTTGTGCATGAATACCTCGATCCACCGCTGCATGGCATTGAATTATTTTTTGAAATCAAAATAACGGGCGGAAAACTCAAAAAAGGTGCTGATCCTGAAATGGAGGCTGATGCACAAATCATCACAGAAGTCGAATTTAAATCTCTATCCGAAATACAACAACTCCCAAAAGCACATTTGCATTATGTGATTCAAAACATAAGCAGCTTTGATAGCCTTTTAAGCAGAACTGGTTATTTGAGAAACAAATAACTAAATAATTAGTTTATGAATGTGGTATTTCTATATATTTATAGAATAAGCCAAATGTTATGAACAAACACCTCATTTTACTGATCTTAATCTCGAGTTTAGGCTGTAGTGATCACAAAGCCAAGCCAATAGATCAGCCCCAATTGCCAGATCAGGTGGTTCTAATTTTCAAGAACCCACAATCGCATGCTAAATACACTTTGGCTACTTTTCATGACCAACCTGTCATGACTCACCCGCATCAAATAGCAATCATCAACGATGAGTTTATACCCACCCGCTATCGTTTTGAAGTCAACTCTCCTTCAGACACAGTGGCCATAAACACGAAGCGTGACTTGCTTGAAGTTAAGCTTACCTATAAAGCCTTGGATGAACTCACCTATTATTTTCAGAAGGGGGACACCGTAGTTTTTGACTATGAGGGAAAGAAGCCAATAGCCAAAATCATTAACCGAAAAGAAAATACGGAGATTACAAACTTTAGCCTAAACCAACGAGACTCTGTATACCAAGACGATTTACCTGCTATGATTATATTTAATCACTCTCTACTGGGCTTTAGACTATACTCAAGAGGTGAAGACAAGACCATTAGCTCTCAAGAGTTTGATAGAAACTACAGAATCAAGATGGGGAAAGTATTGAATCAAGAATTAACGGAAGACATTAAACGAATCAACTCATTCAGAGAAAAAGGTCTTATCACGGAACAACATCATAATGCCATGCTAAGTGACTTGTATTGGAAGCTAACCAATAAAGTGACCGAATTAAGGTATGTCCCTGAGGAAGAAAACTTCGAGTATTTACGTCAAATACTCAAAGACTTAGAAAGAGATCACCCCATGCTTGCCGTTAGAAATGACTCTCTTCTCGTTTCAGGGGTTTACCAAAGTTTCATAGAAACCAAAGCCAAACGACTCTATCCAATAGAGATGCTCGAAATAAAAGGGAGAGAAAGCGCAAGTCGTACATGGAATTACCCATCCTCATACGATTCAATACAGGCGTCCACCGAATTCAGTCCAACCGAGCGAAAACTTTTTCAGTACAAAAACGTGGACAAAATGCTTTCTGAAGCTGCACACTTTAATATTGAAACCAGACTTAAGTACCTCACCAAATTCAAAAATGACTATCAAGACACGTTGTTATTTAATGACTTTGTCAAAAAGTATAATGTCAAATTCGAAATAGATGATGATGTTCAATTGGTAGACAATAGCGGAAAAACTAGAACTCTGAATGAATTCATTTCGGCCAACAAAGGGAAAGTCATTTATGTTGATTATTGGGCCAGCTGGTGTGCCCCTTGTATTGCTGAAATGCCAAGTTCTAAAAAATTACAAAGCGAGCTAAACAACGAAAACATCGTCTACCTCTACCTTTCTACTGACCGAACAGAGGCCCCATGGCAAAAGGCATTAAAAAAATTAGAGCTAGAGGGAGGTACCAATTACCGAATCATGAATGCGGATAATTCATTGCAAATGGATGATTTAGAAATTCAATTCATTCCGCGCTACATGATTTATGATACCAATGGACGATTGGTAAACAAAGACGCTCCAAGGCCAAGTGAATCAGAGCTTCTAAAAGCACAGTTGATGAAGGTACTAAACGCTTCAAGCAGCTAGTGAATGTGGGGATATTAACACTCCGATTTTGATCATTGGAATCAAAAAACCTCATTTGCGTATATGAGCGTCTCGATCAACTATTAAATTGTAAAAAATATTATTGAGCTTGAAAAAATTAGAAAAAGCTAAAAAAGGCGTATACACTTAAACAGAAGCTGATTCTCAAATCATCGCTCAAACGGATTTTAAACCCTTTGAAGAAATAAAACGAAACCCTGACGGTCGGTTGCACCATCTTATTCAAAATATTACTAGTTTCGAAAAGCCTTTTAAATCAGACAGGTTATTTCAAAATTCATTAGAATTGCATAAAATAGCAGTTCAATTTATTTCAGTTACCTAATAAAATAGTTATTTTCGCAAAAAGATCAACCTTAAAAATGAGCCTAACTAAAATCCTTACTGTAGTCATATTCATAGGAGCCATAACATTTGGCTACTTCCTTTATGACAGCATCGCCTCAACTATTGAGAAAGCAAAAGAAATTGAAAGAGTAGAAGCTACGGTAAAAGCCAAGCTTGAGCTCATTCGTGATGCCCAAATTGCATACCAAGTTGCCTACGGTGACTATGCCGATACATGGGAGAAACTAATCTCTTATGTGGACAGTGGTAAAATTTGGTTAATCCAAAGAACTGAAACCATTACTCCTCAAGCTTACGGTGAAGAAATTTCAACTTTTTCTTATGACACTTTAGGTTTTAGAACAGTGAGAGATTCATTGTTTAAAATACCTAATTTCAATCCAATGAACCTTCCAAAATTACCGCACGCTCCAGATAAATACTTTTCGCTTTATGCAAAAGATTCGATTCGTTCAGGTGTTAGTGTAGATTATGTTGAGGTAGTTGATACTTATCCTTTCGACAGATCAAGAACAGAGGATAACGAAATTAAAAATAGAAGACCCTTACGTTTCGGTTCTAGAACTGAAATCACCACTTCAGGTAACTGGTAGTAAATCATTATAGTGAGTACTGTTACAAACCAACAACTCATAAAAATTAAAGACGAAAGAATGAACATTGATCACATTGATCAATGTCGTCTTTCGTTTTTTATTGGTGACCGGGATTGTCAAATCACTGTATTTGATGAACAAAAGCAGAAGCTTTTGTTATTCGAAAATTATCTCATTGAATCATCCCCTATTGATTTCCTAAACAAAATCCATGACCAGCATGAGCTAGTACCTGCTGGTTTTTGGCCAACTATCCATATCTATATCCGAAATAATCAATTCTGTCTGGTCCCCAGTTTTTTGTTTGATGAAGATGCAGCTTACAACTACATAAGACTTAATACGGATAGTAATCCCGAGTTGGATAACTATGCCATACACCAACACAAATCATTGGCAGCCACTTATGTTTTTGGCTATCCTTCAGTCATTCAAGATTGGTTCTTCTCAAAATACAAAAGGGCCCGCATTCATGTCTTCCACGAAGGCTCTACCTTTTTGAATAGTATTGAGAACCAACTACTTAAAATCAAAAAACCAGTTTTGTATCTCAATTGTAATTCAGACACTTTAATGCTTGCAGGTTTTAGTGGGCAAAAATTAATGATTTACAATCAGTTTAAAATTACAGACATAAAACAGTTGCCCAAACTGATTCTAATGTGTATTCAGCAATTTAGCCAAGAAGGTCAGGACACTCCGATTATACTTTGGGGCGTTCAAGACAGAATAAAAAGCTTGGAACCATTGCTGAAAAAATACTTTAAAAACCTTAGCTTGGGTAAAAGGTCTACACAATTTAAAACAAGTCATCAGTTTGATGAAATAGAGCTTTACGAACACGTAGAAATATTTGGGAGTCTCTCTACCACTAATTCATAACAAACACCCCATTGCTATGAAGCGCATTGCTATTTTCCCTGGTTCTTTTGATCCTTTCACCAAAGGACATCAAGACATTGTAATGAGGTCTTTAGGTATTTTTGATGAAGTGGTGATAGCGATAGGTTACAATACTGCCAAACAAAATAGATACTTCGATATCGAGTTCATGGTAAAGAAAATCGAGGAAACTTTCAGCAAAATACCAAGAGTTTCTGTCGTGGTTTATAATGAACTCACAGCCACCTTAGCCAGCAAAATGGGTGCTAAATACCTCGTTCGAGGTTTAAGAAACACAACAGATTTTGAATACGAGAACAGTATATCTCAGGTGAACCGACACCTAAACAATGAACTTGAGACTGTATTTTTGATTACATCTCCAGAGCTATCATCGGTCAGTTCTACTATTATCAGAGAAGTTCATCGCTATGGTGGCGATGTTCAGGAATTTATACCCTACAAGCTTTAAACGGCCTTCTTCCCTCTTTTTTTCTTGTACTTTTTATACACATGCTTGATGGAACGGTAGGTATTATAAAGTGCTACGTTAACCTCATTAGAGTTCATCCATTTCACTTCATCAATGTCCTCGTCTACTTGAGGTTTCATTTTAGAATCATCAAGGCTATCCATCAAAAACCAACTTGTTTTCTTTAGAATATCTTTGCCCCCACGTACATAAGTATGCCAAGTAACGCAAATTTCTTCCTTTACATGCACCTTTACGCTGCACTCCTCTTCCACTTCTCTCTTAGCTCCCGCCTCAACACTCTCTTTTCCTTCAATTTTACCTTTCGGAAAATCCCACATTCCTAACCGGTGGATCATCAACACTTTGTTGTCCTTTTCCACCACTCCACCAGCAGCCTTGATTATCTTAAACTTATCCTTAATCAAACGAATAGTTTCATCATACTCAGGGGTTATCAGCGTAACTGATTTGAAGCCTTTTAACTTGCTATGATGCAAAATGAAGAGCAATGACTTTATCATTCCTTGCGAAGCATTCGTGATCAACATATTACCTCTGAATGCTTTTTCATTCAGGATAACGTCATCCACGTTTATAACAAGATCGAATTTAGAATGATCCTTAACTTCCTCCGGCCGTTTGATTCGGAGAGGCTTATCTTTGATGTATATTCTCATCTAATGTGAGCACTAATTTTTGCTAATATGAAATATTTTTTAAGAACAATACCTGTGTTGGGTTTATAAATTTCAGAAAAAAAATCCCTTAAATTCGTGCCATGGAAAAAATAGGCACCCCTAAAGATACTGCACTAAGAGTTGCTTCAGATTTATTAGAAATAAAAGCAATTCAACTTAATAAGTCTCAACCGTTTACATGGAGTTCGGGATGGAAATCTCCAATTTATTGTGATAACCGTCTGTCGCTCTCTTTTCCAGCGACCAGAACTTATATAAAAAAGGCGCTTGCCGAAGCCTGTAAATTATTGTATCCAGAGGCTCAATCCATTGCTGGAGTAGCCACCGCAGGTATTCCACAAGGTGCTTTACTTGCCGATGAAGTGGAGCTTCCGTTTATCTATGTGCGCTCTTCACCAAAAGGGCATGGCATGGAAAACCTAATTGAAGGAAAGGTTGCTCCAGGACAAAAAGTGGTGATTGTAGAAGACCTGGTTTCTACTGGAGGAAGTTCTTTAAAAGCAGCCGAAGCACTAAAAGCAGCGGGTTATGAAGTGTTGGGCATGTTGGCCATTTTCACTTATGGATTTCCGTTGGCGGACGATAATTTTGAGAAAGCAGGAATTAAGCTTCATTGCTTAAGTAACTATTCAGTAATGCTTGAAAAGGCGAAGGAACTTGGATATGTGAACCAAGACGACCTAGCTTCTTTAGAAAAGTGGAGACAGGACCCTTCCAACTGGAAGGGTTAATAAGCACTGTACATCTAAAATATGCCGAAAGACAAACTCAGGCTTCTTTTTATTACCTACCAAGGCGGTTTGGCAGGTTCCACCAACTCTATTGCTTATTTGGCAAAAGGGCTGGCCGAAAAAGGGCATGAGGTTTTTGTGGGTTGCAGGCAAGACATGCTTATTTGGGATTTACTGGACGGCAGCAAAGTGCAGCGAATCCCGATGACATTCAAAGGGAAGTTTGATACTGAGAACTGGCGACAGATCAGAGATGCAGTAAAAAAACATCGCATTCAAGTAATTAATGCCCAGTCGAGCTACGATCGCTACACTGCCATTTTCGCAAAACTGAGGTACAATCTCAAAGTTGAAATAGTACACACCCGCAGACAAAACCCATTGAGTGCTGGCGGCTGGTTACAGAAATGGTTTTATGTGAAAAACACTGCTGGAATTGTGGTGATTAGTGAAGGACTAAAAACTATTTTTGTTGATAAAGGTTACCCAAAAGATCATTTAAAAGTAATTCATAATGGTATTCCTGCAGAGCGCCTCAACCAATGGAGCCAAAAATCTGTTGACTATTTCAGAAACAAACTCAGTATTCAGCCTGGTGAGAAAGTTGTCGGTTGTGTTTCACGTTTCAAAGAACAGCCACAAATTATTGAGGCGGTCGCTCAACTCAATGATCCAAGTATTAAACTCGTTTTTGCGGGGATAGAACAAAGCCAACTGACACCCTACATTGAACAATTCGGCCTTAAAAATAAAGTGATCTGTTTGGGTGATGTCTCCGGAAAAGAAGTGCTGAACCTCTACCGTTTGTTCGACATCAACATTCTTGCTTCTACCATGGATGGTTTCGGCTTAGTATTGATTGAAGCTATGGCGATGAAATGCCCTGTAATTGCCACCAACTTTGGGGGCATAGCCGATGTAGTTCAGAACGATTACAATGGCTTTCTCTTCGAAAACGGGAACATTACTGAACTCTCATCAAAAATAAAGCAGCTCCTCTCCGATCAGCCCACCATAGATAAGTTTATTAAAAACGGGTTAACCACCGCCTTCGAGACTTTCAGCATGGAGAATACAATTCTTAATTATGAGGAATACTTCTATAGTTTAACTTGAATTACGCATTGGATTTCGTGATGAAGAGATAAAGCACAAAAAAAGAGTTACTTATATTGAAGAGACATAGCATAGCTATGGTGATTCAATAAATATATGTTAAGGGACTCTTTTGAAGTAATTTATCTATGGAATAGAAAGTCTAATGCATAATTCAGGTTTAATAGCCAAAAACTAGAATCAAAGCTTAAATTGCAGGTTGAAAACTGTGCAGAATGGATTACCTCTCTTCCCTTAATGAGCCTCAATACGAAGGAGTAGTGAACACGGAAGGCCCCACCATGATTATTGCAGGTGCCGGCTCCGGAAAAACAAGGGTGCTTACCTACCGAATCGCTTACCTAATGCAGGAAAAAGGGGTTGATCCGTTCAATATTCTTTCCCTCACCTTTACCAATAAGGCTGCAAAAGAAATGCGCGAAAGGATTGAAAGCGTAGTGGGCTCTAATGCCAGAAACCTTTGGATGGGCACTTTTCACTCTGTATTTGCTAGAATTCTAAGGGCCGAGGCGGGGAAGTTAGGCTACCCAAGCAATTTCACCATTTACGATACAG
Organism: Roseivirga echinicomitans; assembly: GCF_001592935.1. Classification (GTDB taxonomy): domain Bacteria; phylum Bacteroidota; class Bacteroidia; order Cytophagales; family Cyclobacteriaceae; genus Roseivirga; species Roseivirga echinicomitans. Next base: position 259,761 of record NZ_LRDB01000012.1, on the reverse strand, counting down.
ACGATTCTAAGTCTCTGATCAGAAACATTGTTAAAGAATATGGTTTAGACGACAAAGTGTATAAGCCAAACACTGTGCTCAGTAGGATTTCGAGTGCGAAGAATCGGTTAATCTCTTGGCAAGAATACACTACCAACCCTATTTACAAGGCTGACGATGATACGGCCATGAAACCAGAAATGGGCATGCTTTACAAGGCCTACAGTTTGCGTTGTAAAAAAGCAGACGCCATGGATTTTGACGACTTGCTATTCAATACCAATGTACTTTTTAGAGATCACTTAGATGTGTTGAACAAATATCAACATCGGTTTAGGTACGTGCTGGTGGATGAGTTTCAAGACACCAACGTTTCCCAGTACTTAATCACCAAAAAGCTCTCGGCTGTCAATCAAAACATAGCGGTAGTAGGTGATGATGCACAAAGTATCTACGCTTTTCGTGGAGCGGATATTGAGAACATTCTGAATTTCGAAAAGGACTTTCCAGACCTGAAGGTGATCAAACTGGAACAGAACTATCGTTCTACCCAAAACATTGTTAACGCGGCTAATTCTGTAATTGGAAGAAATAAAGGCCAACTAAAAAAGACCGTTTGGACCGCCAACAACGATGGCAACCAAATTGAGTTGATAAAGTCGGTTTCAGACAATGAAGAAGGACGTTTTGTAGCTTCGGAAATTTTTGAACAAAAGGCGAATCGCAACTATAAAAACGAAGATTTCGCTATTCTGTACCGAACAAATAGCCAGTCGCGTTCAATTGAGGAAGCCTTAAGAAAGTCAGGTATTGCCTACCGTATTTATGGTGGACTCTCTTTCTACCAAAGAAAAGAAATTAAGGATTTGATGGGCTACCTTAGGTTCGCCATCAACTCTAACGATGAACAATCTTTCCGAAGAATAATCAATTTACCGAAACGTGGCATCGGTCCTACTTCGGTAGAGAAAATTGTGGTAGCGGCTTTCGAACATGATATTCCGCTATGGGAAGTACTTACCAATATCAACTCCTTTTTACCCGGCAGAGCTGCAAATGCCATCAACGATTTTGTTACGTTGATCAAAAGTTTTAAAATATATGTTGAAACCAAAGATGCCTTTGAAACCGCCAGTCACATTGCCAAAAACTCTGGTTTATTAAAAGAGTTGTACGCAGACAAAACCATTGAAGGACTGAACCGCTATGAAAACGTTCAGGAATTATTGAACGCCATCAAAGAATTTGTCGACACGCCAGAAGTTGAAGACAAATCGCTGAATAACTTCATGCAGGACATTGCCTTGTTAACGGATAATGACAAGGAAAATGAAGAGACGGATGTAGTGACTTTAATGACGATTCATTCGGCCAAAGGACTTGAATTTAAGAATGTATTCATTGTGGGCATGGAGGAAGACCTTTTTCCTTCGCAAATGATGATGAGCAGCAGGGCCGATTTGGAAGAAGAAAGGCGTCTGTTCTACGTGGCAATCACTAGGGCAAAGGAAAACCTATACTTCTCTTATGCCCTTTCGAGGTACCGTTACGGTCGTTTACTCAATTGCGAACCTAGCAGATTTATTGAAGAAGTAGATCCTAGCTACATCAGGGTAAATACAAAATACGGGAGTCGAGAACAAAAACCATCAAGCCTCAGCCCTAGTAGAAATGCGCCAGAAGTAGGCTCAAACTACGCTCGAAATTTAATTGCGAATAGAAATGCTGCGCCTAAAAAGCCGATGTCGTACCATAAGCCTTCGGATAATTTCACTCCGAGTGATATTTCAAACCTTAAAGAAGGAATGAAAGTGGAGCACCCTAAATTTGGTTTTGGCAAGGTTCATAAAATGGATGTGGAAGGCTCTAACAAAAAAGCAAAAGTGATATTTGAGAGCTTTGGCGAAAAAACCCTGCTATTAAGCTTTGCAAAGCTGAGGATTGTAGAATAAAAAAGAATTAACTTACTGCCATAACAACCCCGCGCCTTAAGCGTTAGGTTTATATTAATCCCGAAAGAAGGATCCATTTTATAAAACGGTGCTCAAACCGATGAATATCTACGATCAAATAGACCTTCTTCTTCCAGAATAATTGTTAATTTCGTAGTGAAAAGTAAAAACATGAGTTTAGAATATAATACCCAAAGAGAAGATGTAATCCAGAAGGAATACGGTAGAAACGTACAGAAACTGGTAGAATATATCAAAACCGTTGAAGACAAAGAAAAGCGTAACCAATACGCACAAACACTAACTGACCTTATGCGTCAGATTAACCCCAATTTGCTTCGCGAAAATGCCGAATACGATCAAAAAGTATGGGATGATTTATACATCATGTCACGTTTTGATTTAGACGTAGAGTCTCCTTTTCCAATGCCTGAAAAAGAATCAATTGGCAAGAAGCCACAGCGTATGGCTTATAAAACCAATGAGATCAAATTCCGCCATTATGGTAGGAATCTTGAGATGATGGTGAAATTAGCGGTTGAAATGGAAGATGAAGAGTCTCGAGAGAATGCTATTATTCACATCGGTCGTTTAATGAAAAGCTTCTTTTCTAACTGGAACAAAGACAATATTGAAGACGAAGTAATTGCTCAGCACATTCACAGAATGTCGAAAGGCCAATTGGTAGTCAATATCGAAAAAATCAAAGAAGAAGGCCTTTTCAATACCAGCGTAAGAGAAAGAAGACCATCTTCTGGGCCATCTAACCAAAACAGAAAAAAGAATTACACAAAACGTAGACGCGCATAATTAATGGCATCTTTTGTAATTGAAGGCGGCACTAAACTGAATGGAGAAATTACTCCACAGGGTGCTAAAAACGAAGCATTACAAATTCTGTGTGCTGTTTTAATCACTTCTGAACCTGTCACACTTCACAAAGTCCCCGACATACGTGATGTAAACAAGCTCATTGAATTACTTGGTGCCATGGGTGTCGAAGTACAATTTTTGGGGGTTGAGAGTTACCGCTTTTGTGCAAAAAATGTAAACATTGATTATCTAGAAACTGAAGAGTTCCGAACCAAAGCTTCATCGCTCCGTGGTTCGGTAATGATTCTAGGGCCACTTTTAGCCCGTTTTGGAAAAGCAAAAATATCAAAACCTGGTGGTGATAAAATTGGCCGAAGAAGGCTGGATACCCACTTTATTGGTTTTCAAAAACTAGGAGCACGCTTCCTTTACGAAGCCGAAACTGGTATGTACCACATTGATGCTTCACAACTGAAAGGCACTTATATGCTTTTGGAAGAAGCTTCGGTTACGGGTACGGCCAACATCCTAATGGCAGCCGTAATGGCCAAGGGGAAGACCACCATTTATAATGCTGCCTGCGAGCCTTATCTACAGCAGCTTTGCGCTATGCTCAATAGAATGGGTGCGAAAATCACCGGAGTAGGTTCTAACCTATTGCATATTGAAGGCGTTGATTCGCTTGGCGGAACAGAGCATACCATGCTGCCTGATATGATTGAAATCGGTAGTTTTATTGGAATGGCCGCCATGACTCAATCTGAAATCACCATTAAGGATTGTCGCATTGATCAGCTTGGTTTAATTCCCGATACTTTTAGAAAAATGGGTGTTCAAATGGAGTTTAGAGGTGATGACATCTTTGTCCCAGGTCAAGATCATTATGAAATAGAAACCTTTATTGACGGTTCTATTATGACCATTTCCGATGCCATTTGGCCAGGGCTAACCCCAGACCTTTTAAGTATTATTTTGGTTATGGCGACACAAGCCAAAGGAACCGTTTTAGTACACCAGAAAATGTTTGAAAGCCGCTTGTTCTTTGTAGACAAGTTGATTGACATGGGTGCTCAGATCATTCTTTGCGATCCACATAGGGCCACCATCATTGGCCTAAACCGTCAACAAAAGTTAAAGGGAATTCGAATGACTTCACCCGATATTCGTGCAGGACAAGCCTTGCTGATTGCAGCGCTTTCTGCCGAAGGCACCAGTGTGATTGACAATGTTGAGCAAATCGACAGAGGCTACCAACACATTGATCAAAGACTAAACGCTTTAGGAGCTAAGATTCAAAGACAATAAGGTTTAAGAAGCCATTCATGTTATATTGAGCTAATATTCAGGTTCAACCTAACTACTCAAAGACGGCATGAGCAAAAAACACCACGAAGCACATTTACACGGTAAAACATCGTTCTTCTCTAAATTTCACGATTACATTGGTGAGTTTATTTATGGAGGAATTGATGGTAGCGTTACCACCTTTGCTGTTGTAGCAGGAGCTGCAGGAGCTCATCTAGACAGTTCTATAGTCATTATTCTCGGGTTTGCCAACCTATTTGCTGATGGTTTCGCCATGTCCGTTGGAAGCTACCTCTCAACCAAATCAGAAAAACAGAATTACGATAAACATAAAGCCATTGAATACTGGGAAGTGGACCACTTGCCAGAAAAAGAACGTGAGGAAATCAGAGAAATCTATCAAGCCAAGGGCTTTGAAGGTGAGCTTTTGGAACAAGTCGTGGATAAAATCACAGAAGACAAAGATCGCTGGGTAGATGTAATGATGAAGGAGGAATTGGAGATGATAGAAGAAACCAAGTCGCCTTTTCAAATGGGACTTGTGACCTTTATTTCTTTCTTATTTATGGGCTTTATTCCACTCATTGTTTACGTGATTGATTACACACAAGGACTTGATGCGGATCTATTCCTTTACTCTTCCATCCTGACCTTTGTTGCTTTTGGTGCCATTGGCTACGCAAAGAGCTATGTAACTTCTACCAGCCGTGTACGAGGCGTTTTAGAGACACTTTTCTTAGGCGGGTCTGCTGCTGTTTTAGCCTATTATGTAGGCGTGATACTTGAAAGGATGATTTCATAAGCATCCATAGACAACTTTCCTTGTCAATTATAAAGCAATTGCTTTATATTCAATGTCAAATCTTGTTATAGAATGAAATTTGGAACTTCTCGTAGACTCAGCAAAGTCAAAAAAGCCGATGTAATCACCTACATGATAGAAATTTTCATTGTAATATTCGGTATTACAGTGGCTTATCAACTCAATGTTATTTATGAGGACTCGAAAGATCTCAAGCTTGAAAAGAGCGCACTTGAAAATGTACATGCTGAACATGAGTTGAACATGAATGAGTTTGAATCGTTGATAGATGAACGATTGGAACTGCTTGAAAATGAGAACCAGTTGGCTCAAATCCTTTATTCAGATGGCTATCTCTATACTGAAGGTGATTTAGAGAATGAAGAAATCTCTAAGTACCTCTTTGCCATCAACAAAACATTTAAGGCCAACCACCAGTTTGAAGGCATAAATTTTTACCTCAACACCAATTACTCCACCAATAATGCTGACCTCAAAAATGACCTGATCACGATAAAGAATAAATACATCGCCTTAAAGGAAGTAGCTCAAAACCATGTCAGTATGAAGGAGAAGTATTATAATGACTTCTTAATCAAGGATGTAGACTTCGGTTTACAAAAAGTAGTAAGCTTCGATCGAATTAAAAGTGTAGAGTTCAAAAACCTAATCCTCAATCTGATCGAAAACGAAATTGAACTAAGCAGACTTTTGGATGAACTATATGTATTTTCTATAGATTTAGACACTAAGCTGGAAGAAAAGATACGTTAACAACCCATTACACTTTCCTGTGGAAATTTATTTTATATGGGAATGTGGTCAAGCATTGATGTTACAAGAGTCAATATCATTACTCTTCTAATAGGATGTCTTTTTAGTAATTACGCAGAACATCTTTCAAAGACTTATTCTCCAATACCTTAAGCGTATTGTCACGGACTTCACTCATCACTACATTGAGTCCGCAAATGTCTTCTTGACAGTTTTCACACCTTTCATAATAGTTTAAACTCACGCAAGGAAGCAACGCAATTGGGCCATCTAGCAATCGAATAATTTTGGCCAATCCAATTTCCTCAGGTTCCTTAATGAGGTAATAGCCACCTCCTTTACCTTTCTTGCTCCCCAAAATTCCAGACTTCTTCAACTCCAATAAAATATTCTCTAGGAACTTCAATGAGATTTTTCTCTCTTCTGAAATCTCAGAAATGAGTATCGGGCCTTTACCTTGGTTTTCGGCCAAGTAGGTCAAAGCATGGAAGGCATATTGGGTTTTCTTAGATAGCACTTTTCAATCTTAGTTAACTAAGTTATCAAAAATATAGGGCTGAAAACAAAAAAGGAGCCTAAAGCTCCCTTTTTGTCCTTTTGTTCAATGATGAATTAGTAGTTATTCAACATTACCGGCATTACCAGCATTAAAATATCTTCGCTTTCGTCTTTATCACCAGGAATCAACAAACCAGCACGGTTAGGTGCTGACATTTGAAGCGTAACTTCTTTAGAATGAAGATTGCTCAACATTTCCACCAAGAACTTAGCATTGAAACCAATTTCGATATCTTCTCCTTCATGCTCGCAAGCCAAAGTTTCCTTTGCCTCGTTAGAGAAATCTAAATCTTCGGCAGAAACAGTAAGCTCACTACCCGTGATTTTCAACCTAATTTGGTGTGTAGTTTTGTTGGCATAAATCGAAATTCTTTTCAACGAACCTAAAAGCTCGCTTTTGTTGATTTTCATTTCGATTGGGTTGTCAGAAGGAATTACGTTTTCGTAATCAGGAAAACGCTCATCAATCAAACGACAAATCATTTTAATCGCGTTGAAGTGGAAGTAGGCATTAGATGCATTGTATTCAACAACCACATTCGAATTTTCTGAAGGCAAAGTAGACTTCAACAAGTTTAAGGCTTTACGAGGAATAATTATTGACATTCCTGTATCGGAAACTACATCTACTCTTCTATAACGTACTAAACGGTGCCCGTCAGTCGCTACAAAAGTGGTGTTTGTTTCTGCAAGTTTCACATAAACCCCAGTCATTGCTGGTCGCAACTCATCGTTGCTAGTTGCAAAAATTGTATTGTTAATCGCGCTACTCAACACCTCTGTAGACATGTCCACTTGGTAAGCATCGGTCACTTCTGGCACTTTAGGGAAATCAGTGGCGTTTTCACCAGCCAATTTATATCTACCATTATCAGAGTTTATTTCAACGCTGTAAGTTTCATTATCAATAGTAAACGTAACTGGCTGCTCTGGTAAATTCTTAAGTGTATCCATTAAGATACGAGCAGGAACCGCTATGCTTCCATTCTCTTTTGCTTCCACATCAATCTCTGTTATCATAGAGGTTTGAAGATCAGAAGCCGTGATGGTCAAAAGTCCATCTTTAATTTCGAATAAAAAGTTTTCAAGGATTGGCACTACTGGATTAGTAGTGATCACACCATTGATATTGGAAAGGCGCTTTAGCAATTCTGCTGAAGAAACGATAAACTTCATAAAAACTGGGTTTATTACTATGGGTACTATAATCGCATAAAGTTAAAAATAAAATCAATACTCGGTATCAAAACCTAGCTTTTTGACTGAAAGGACAGATTTAACTATTGGCTTATGTTAGACGAAGTGAGCACTTCGCCTAAAAACTTCTTTTTGGGGTAAAAAACGAGGTTTTCTAAGGTTGGGTCTCTTCGGATTTTGGTGGGTGATTTAAGAAATTCAATATGGTTTGATACACATATTTTAAATCTTTTTCACATATCACATAGGGGGGAATCAAATAAAGCACATTACCCAAAGGACGGAGTAAAACACCTTTGCCGATAAAGTATGGATAGAGGTAATGACGTGCTTCGTTGAAATAAGAGGTGTCCTTTTCGGTATTCATTTCAAATGCCAAGATTGTACCGAGAACTCTCGCATTTCTTACCATAGAATGACTTTCTATTACCTTCATAAATGAAAGGTGACTATGGTTTAGCCTCAATCTATTCTCCTCACTTTCTTTGGTAAGTAACAAATCCAATGAAGCATTTGCAGCTGCGCAGGTCATTGGATTCGCAGTAAATGAATGGCCGTGAAAGAAGGTCTTCATCAAGTCATTTGAACGATAAGCCGCTTGAATTTTTTCCGTGCAAGTAGTTACCCCCATGGCAATTGCACCCCCCGTTAGTCCTTTTGATAAGCAAAAAACATCCGGCTTATTGGTGAGCCAATCAGAAGCAAACAATTTCCCTGTTCTGCCAAAACCCGTCATAACTTCATCGGCAATGCAGACCACCTCATGACGCTGCGCCAAAGCAATCATCTTATCGAGCAAAGCAATACTGTATACACGCATTCCCGATGCACCCTGAATGATCGGTTCAAAAATAAAAGCGGCAACCTCACCTTTTTCTACCAAAGATTTGAACTGCTGATATACAAACGCCTCTTTTCCTTCTTCTGGAAAATCAATAAAACTGACATCGAATAAATATGGGTCGAATGGCTCAGTAAATGGCCCCCTCTCTCCTACTGACATGGCACCAAAAGTGTCGCCATGGTAGGCGCCATCGATGGCTATGATTCTTTTTTTATTAATTCCTTGATTATAGAAGTACTGAAAAGCCATTTTTATGGCGACTTCAGTAGCCGTACTTCCATTATCGGAGTAAAACACTTTTGATTGATTTTCTGGTAGTATTTCTAATAAGCGCTCCGCCAACCGAATGGCTGGTTCGTGCGTAAAACCAGCAAAAATCACGTGCTCCAATTTTGCAGCCTGAGCAGCAATGGCTTTGGCAATATGCGGATGACTGTGCCCGTGTAAGTTTACCCACCAGGAAGAAATGGCATCAATGATTTTTGCTCCATCACTGGTGAATAGATTGACTCCCTCTGCCCGCTCTATCATCAGTGGACTTTCCATTCCCCTTAAGGGTGTGAAAGGATGCCAAATGGCCTCTCTATCTCTTTTTATCCAGTCACTCATACCAACTCAACATCAATTCGTCCGCCCAATACTTAACTATCTCCTTATTGATCAAACTTAGTTTTGGCAGTCTTAGCAATACCTTGTAGCCAGATTTCTGTTCGATGATGCTTTCGCTTTCGAAATTCGATTCGCCATTAAAAACTATCCCTAATACCGGCACCTCGTTTCTCTTCAAATAATCCACTGTAAGTAAAGTATGGTTAATGCAGCCCAAATAGAGGTTCACTACTAAAATAACTGGAGTTGATAATTCTTTGGCTATATCAATTACATAATCGTCTTGATTAATTGGTACTAAAACACCGCCAGCCCCTTCAATTACAATATCATTCGTGGTTTCGGGAAGCACAAAGTCATCCAATTGTATTGCTAAATGTTCGAATTTGGCTGCGGCATGCGGTGAAGCGGGGATTTTGAATACGTGAGTTTCATTATGAAATCGGGTAATCTCATTACTCACCAACTCTTTAACCGTGGTGGTATCCATCGGTATTCCTGCTTGAATTGGTTTCCAATAATCGGCTTTTAATGCTTCTACTAAAACTGCAGAAACCAACGTTTTTCCACTGTCGGTACCTATGGCCGTCACAAAATAATTCATGTCGTAAAGCTATAAACGAAACTCAAGACACAAAAGGAAAACGCCTTTGCCCTATTTCAATAAGTTTATCTCTCAAGGCATCAAGCTTGATGGGCTTTATCAAGTAATCGTCCATACCATTTTCGATTGCATTTTTAACGTCCTCATCAAAAGCACTGGCCGAAATACCGATGATATATGGGGGAGAATTGAGGTTGAGCTCGCGAATTTTCCTTGTGGCTTCAATACCATCCATTGCTGGCATTTGAACATCCATTAAAATCACATCATACGAATTATGTTGCATTTGAGACAATGCTTCCAATCCTGTTTTGGCTAAATCTGGCACATACCCCATACGCTCTAAAATTAGACATATCAGTTTACTGTTAATCCTGTTATCCTCTGCCAAAAGAATTTTTAAAGGGTATTTCCCTGAAAGTACATCTCCCAATTTATCCACCTCATAGCGACTTGGACCAATCATCCCTTCCATTTGCTGCTCTGTCATTTCGCCAATGGCTAGTTTCATGAAGATGTTAAAAGTGAATAGAGAACCTTTCCCTAATTCGCTTTGAACTGAAACCTTACCGTTATACAACTTCAACAGGTTTTTGACAATCGCCAGACCTAAACCACTACCGCCAAACCTTCTCGAGTTTGATGATTCTACTTGGGTGAATTCTTTAAAGAGGTTTTTAATTTCCTCCTTTGCCACTCCAATCCCTGTATCTTTAATTTTGAACTCTAAATTGGCTGTATCGCCTTTTAATTCAATCATAGAAATCTTAACCGACACAAAACCTCTCTCGGTGAACTTAACTGCATTGGAGAGTAAATTGACGAGTATTTGTCCAAGTCTATTTCTATCAGCATAGAAAAACTCAGGTACATTTTCATCAATGTATAGATTCAAACCTACCTTCTTACCTTTGGCTTCATAGGCCACAAGGTTTAAAGACTCATCCACAATTCTCTTCAAGCCAAACACCGATTCTTCTAACATCACTTTTCCCGATTCAATTCTGGAATAGTCAAGAATGTCATTGATTATTCGAAGTAATGTCTCTCCACTTACTTTTATGGTATCTACATAATCACGTTGTTCAGTATTCAATAATGTTTCATTTAAGAGGTTAGTCATTCCTATTACGCCATTCATCGGGGTTCTAATCTCATGACTCATGGTAGCCAAAAAGGTACTCTTCGCTTGATTTGCACTTTCTGCGGCTTCCTTAGCCAGTTTCAAACCCTCCTCTAATTGCTTTTGAGCTGATATATCGCGCATCATCAAAAGGATTCTATCATCGGTAAGTTTAATAAACCTTCCTTCGCAAACATGCTCCTTTTTGTTCATGACCAGTTTAAATTCAACCGTTTGCATCTCTTCGGTAAGATGCGCCTCTTCTAAACTTTCAGACATTAGTGAGACAATATCCTCAGGAAAAATATTCACTATATTCTCTCCCAATCGCTTTTCGGCAGAAAGCTGTGTAGCTATCTCATTCTTCGCATGATAGTTCAGGAGAAAACCTCGTTTATCAAAAGTAAACATGGTGTCAGGAATCGCATCTAAGATCAATATCTGTTCTTTTTCAAACTTCTTGATTTCTAATTCTGCATTATAAATTCCAGTAATGTTTTTCGCGATTCCCGTCACGGAAACCAACTCACCCTGATCGTTAAAGACGGGTTTGTGAAACACTTCCAACATATGTGGAAGCCCTCTAGCATCATTAACTTCTACAAAATAAGGAGGAACAGAATCATACTTCCCAGAAAGAAATCCATCAATTCTTTCTCGTGCTTTTTTATTGATAGGGTTGTCTGAGTAGCTTGTACTATAGTGAGCGAGTCTTACATTAGGGTTTCGCCCCATTACTCTGACCACGTTCATCGATGAATAGTTTACGATTCCCTTGGTATCGAACTTGAAAAGGAAATCAGAAGTATGCTCTAGAAAAAAATCTAAGTGGAATTGATCCTCTTCATACTTCTCTTTTAATGCATTAAGCTCTTCTTGTAAATGAGACCTTCTTTTATCCGTTTTGAACAGAAGGTAGGCTAAGACAAATGCTAAGATTACGGCTAAAGAGAGTAGTAAATAAATCATGTTACGTCTAGCAAAAGCAGATGTTAAAGAACAACAATAACAAAAATACGCAACTACTTACGCATTCAACCCAAAAAATTAATAGCCTTCAAACTAAGGGATAGCCTTACGGAGCGATTTAGCCATCTCATCAAAACGTTCAATGGCTTCTGTAATAAAGGTATCGTTCAGTATATCGTCTAGTTCCTGCTCTAGCACATCAAGTTCACTTACCTTAAAGGTTTGTTCAAAACCTCCGTTTTCCAACTTAATGAGGAATTTCCCATTCCAAGAAAAAACGGTGATCTTACACTTGCTATTGGATATTTCTTTAACAACTCTCACAAACTATGCGCTTAGGCTCGGTTAACGATGAATTTATGATCTACCTCAGCGCTTAAAGTACCAGCTACTGAACAGTATTTTGTAGCGGCTAAATGGCCCATTTTTTCAAACTCCCCTTCAGTAACATCTGGCGAATCCACCGTAAAAGTGAGCGTAATATGAGTAAAGCCTCTCGGATGTTTATCCCTACGAGTTCCATCGGTTACCACGGTAAGTCCGTTTACAGTTTTCTTGCGTTTTTTTAACATTTGAACCAAGTCAACAGAAGCGCAAGCGGCCAAACTAGAAAGCAACAATTGTGTAGGAGACATGTGCTTTTTCTTGTCGGCAGAATACATATCAATGTCTAAAACATTGCCTTCTTCATTGACCGACTGAAATTCATAATCATCCTTGAACGTTGTGGTAACTCTCATATTGCGTGGTTTTATTAAAGTTCAAAATTAAATCAATTATGCAGTTAACCACACAATATTGACATAAGTTTCATGGTTGTGTGAGAAGCACCAACCTAGAGATAACATGACTCAAGTACGTATTACCGCAAGCCTGATGGCTGCATTTTTATTTATGATCATACAAAGTTGTGGTGGAAACAGCGATACCACACCACAGCTACAAGTAACCATCGAAAATCAGTTCACAAACCTTCCATCCAATGTCTCTGTATTTTTTAAAGTACAGGATGGCGCAGGAAAAGGAAAGGCTGGTTTAAAAGAAGCGGATTTCAACATCTACGAAAACGGAAGTCTAATTTCAGAGTTTGAGGCAGTACGAAAAATACAGCCCAACGAGCAAGTTTTGGACTACAATATTATGCTCTTACTCGATTTAAGTGGCAGTATTTTAAGTAGTCAGAACTTGGCTCCATTAAAATCAGCGGCCAAAAGCTTTATAGATGAGGTAGTACCCTCAGAAGGAGAAGCTTCATCTGGAGCAGTTAAGGTTGAGATTTGGTGGTTCGATGGTTCTCAGAACATTAAACAGTTGCAGCCCATTACTTCCAATACCACTACCTTGAAAAATGCCATAGACAATATTAACGCCTCTATGAGCTCAGACAATTCCACCAACCTTTATGGTGCGGTGATACAAAGTGTTGGAATTGCAACACAGCGACTCAGTCAGTCTCAGGAACTGGATAAATTTGGTTCGAACTCGGTAGTAATTTTTACTGACGGAACCGATCAAGCCAACCGGTATACCAAAGGACAGGCATTAGAAGCCGTGAGAAAAGCAGACCCTTCCATTTCGTTCTACACCATTGGACTTGGAGGAGAAATCGATGAGCCCGTATTAAAAGAGATAGGAAAGACGAGCTTTGTTTCTGCCGTAAACATTGGCGAGTTGCTGGACAAATTTAAAGAAATTGGGGACTTGATTAACAGCAAAGCCAACAGCTACTATCTATTGGAGTACTGCTCTCCCAAACGTTCTGGAAGTAACCAACTCACCATTGAGGTGGTGCAGGGCAATCTAAAAGGAAGTGCCAAAACTATTTTTGACGCCTCAGATTTTAACGGTAGTTGTAACATACAGTAACGAGTATTCTAAAAATCTTATCAAGCGTTCTTCAATTTATCTTTGGAGAACGCTTTTTTATTGCGGAAGCCCCTTACTTAATTCGAATCGATATAACCGGAACACAAAGTAGAATTGAAAAATAGCAATAGGCCAAGGCACTACAAAAAACCAAATTTGTATTACAAAATCTTCATATTCATAGAACCTAAATAATATATATAACCCAACAAAATAAGCGAAGACAAGCCACCAATAGGTTCTTATAAAGTCTTGAAACCAAATAGGAAAGAGTTTAAGGCTTGTAACATAGTGTAAACCTGATGTCAACTGCATAAACCCCAAGGGCAATTGTAATAGCATTAGAAACAGTAAACCCTCATGATCTGAGTAAAACAAAAACAATGACGTATTATAAATCGCCAAAACACCTATAATGATGGAGATTGAAAAATATACTTTATAATGTCCCATAGCCTTAATTTTCTTTGTGGTTGAATAAGTTATCAAATGCCTGACTCAAGTCGGGGTATTTAAAAACAAACCCCTGATCGACTAATCTCGCGGGCTTCACATACCTACCATAAATCGCTAATTCGGAATCAGTTTTGAAAATATATTTTGCTCCGAACTTCACCATGAGCAATGGCAATGAAAGCCCAATTAAGGGCCTCATTCTACTTCTCAGCTCTTTCATAAACTCCTGATTTGATACAGGCTTTGGAGCACTTGCTATATAGAAGCCATCATATTTATGGTCGACTATCGCTTCATGAATCATATCATTCAAGTCATGCTCGTGAATCCAACTCATCCCTTGTTTTCCTTCCCCAACTTTGCCCCCTAAACCAAGATTTACAATTCGTTTTAAACTTGACAATGCACCTCCGTTTCGCCCAATCACAAAACTTGCTCTTAACCTGGCACCTCTAGTGTTTTCAGGCAAGGCGGCTAAAAACGCTTTCTCCCAGGCCTTCCCAACAAATGGTGCTAATCCATAACCAGTAGAAGAACCTTCATCGCAAACTTGAGCAACAGAATCACCATAGATGTGAGCTGTGGACATTTGAACCCAAACTTTTGGAGGGTTCTTTACCGATTTTAATGCTTCTCCAATCACTTTTGTAGAATCTACCCTTGACCTCAATATTTCGTCACAGTGGTCGGGTGTTTTGATGCAGTCAACGGACCTTCCCGCTAAGTTTACAATGGCGGTGGCTCCTTCTAAAACTTGACACCAATCTCCGAGATTGACACCATCCCATAGCACAAAGTCAAAGTCCAAATCAGGTTTGTGGCGGGCAACTAAAATTGGCTGAAACCCTTTCTCTATTAAGAATTTAGCCAAGCTAATTCCTAAGAAGCCTGTTCCTCCTGTAATTACGATCCTTTTCATAGTGCTCTGTTTGATATTAAAATTCATTGACTATTGTACTATTATGAAGGTTACCTAAGCCTCTTTTCAGATTTAGAAAACAAAATAGAGTTTTTCATATTTTCAATAATTTATGAAAGTTATTAGCTAAATTTTTTTTACTTCATTAATCTCATCAAAACCTGAAAAAACCAATTCTTATCTGAGCGGATAAATTTATCCAGTGCACCATCCACTTGCTTGGTAAAACCTTCCAAGTCTTTAGTTACTGTTTTGAAATGGGCAACTTCAGCCGTATCCCCTTCAACTTGTTGCATTTCTTCTAGTACACGCATCACTGGTTCAATTTCACGTCTCCTACGTTCTCTCGACACTTGGCGTGCCAACTCTAGTACATCCTTACCTGTAGTGAAATACTCTTTACGTTCTCCCGGCTTATATGCTTTAGAAACAATCCCCCAATCTATCAAGGCCCTGATGTTCATATTAGCATTCCCTCTAGAAATCTGAAGCTCTTCCATAACCTCTTCTGTAGAAAGTGCTTCCTCAGAAATCAATAATAAGGCATGAATTTGGCCCATGGCTTTGTTTATTCCCCAAGCAGAACCTAAAGTGCCCCAAGCTTGAATAAATTTCTCTTTCCCTTCATCGTAATGCATGCTCAAACATAACACAAATTATTTAACTTTCAATATTTACTGAAAGTTAAATATTATAGTTATTCCCTATGAAACATCACAAGAGTTATCCTAACTTTAGTAGGAGATCAAAAGACAATTTTTGAAAATCATATGGAAGCCTACGAAACATTAACAGAAGGAATAAATGCTTTGCGCAAACAAGGCTATACGGAAGACTTTAATCTTAAACACAACTGTATTACCTGTGGAAAAGATGATTATGAAATTCTTCATAATGAATTTCAAGTAGATAAATCCTTCCCGTTTGATGTAAACGAAGACCCATCCGATCAAGCTGTACTATACGCCATTTCTTCGGAAGACCATCAACGCAAAGGAATTTTAGTGAATAGTTACGGCATTTATTCAGACCCCATTGCAGACGAGATGCTGAACAAGTTAAAATAACCTTTGTTTTGCTTCAGCATAGTATGCTCCATTCAAGAAAATTAAATTCACAAACACACCTTACAAATCAAAGCTTAAAAATAGTATGAAGAAAATTGTCGCGTTTGCAGGAAGCAATAGTAGTACATCCATTAATAAGCAGTTGGTTGAATTTGCACTTACTTATTTCGAAGGTTTTGAAATCAGCTTATTGGACCTCAATGATTTTGAAATGCCTATGTTTTCGGTGGACCGAGAAAAAGAGAAGGGATATCCTGAAGCAGCTTATAAGTTCAGAGAGGCAATAGAACAAGCCGATGCTATTATTTGCTCTTTGGCAGAACACAATAGAAACTATACAGCAGTATTCAAAAACACCATTGATTGGTGTAGCAGAATAGACATCAATATCTTTGGAGATAAACCCACACTATTGATGAGCACGTCTCCTGGTGGCTATGGCGCAGGAAATGCCATGAACTCAGGTAAAATCCTTTTACCCCGTTGTGGTTCAGAAATTATTGAGACTTTTTCACTTCCATCCTTTGAACAAAATTTTTCTGAAGGAAAGATCATAAACGAAGCATTGAAGAGTAAATTAGAGGAGAAGATTTCCATTTTCATAAACAAGCTCAGTTAGGTCCTCTATTAATACCCCTTTACCCCAGCCTCCACAGCAATGGGTAAGTGATTTTGCTCTGGCACCATCGGACATTCATATTTATCGCTATAAGCGCAAGAAGGATTATAGAGTTTATTGAAGTCAATGATCCACTTTGTTCCTTCGGGAATACCCTCATAATGTAAATAACGACCCGCGCCATAAGTACTCTCACCCGTAGTAGCATCTACTAAGGGTAGAAACACATAGGTCTTTTGGCCAGGAATGGTGAACCTTTGAATTCGGAGGTAAGCCTCCAAGGTATAAGATTTCCCTTTTAAATCGAAATGCAGAATACCAATACGCTTATACAACTGGGTTGTTCCTTTACTAGTATTGAGGGGGAATGGCTTTGAATCTGGGGTAGGCTCAAATATCGCTTCTACCCTATAAGCCTCATCAATGGCAAAGAAATCGTGCCCCTTAAACACTTTTCGCTCATCAGCGGTCAAAGGAGATTTATCTGGATTCAAAAACTCTTCATTTAGCTCCTTTTGAAAGGCTTGAATTTCCTTGATATAACTCGCACTTTGAGCATTTAAACCTACAAATGGGGACAGACCAAAAAGAAGAAGAACATATAGCAATAAGGAACGCATGAGACTTAGATTTTAATCCATACTGCCTGTTCAAAATTGATACCAGAGCAGTTTTATGCTAAGGTAAACAAACATTCATAATTGCAATTACACCGCCATTACTTGTTTGCGTTGAAGTATAAGTGACGAAATAAGGCTCATGATGAAACCAATTAAGAATACAGTGGAGAACATGAGGATTGTCCCTCCCAATACACTAAACATAAAACCATTAGCCTCCATCATGGCTGTGAATTTTGCTTCAAATTCGGGAGTACCTAGCTCCAGACCTTCAGCATAAGCGAAGTACTGCTCGTTGAAGTCGGGCATAATGAACGTTACGAAAACTACATTATAAATAGCGAAGGCAATTCCTGCCAAAACAGAAACTAAAGAACCGATTTTTAGCCCCAACCCAAAACTAAGTACCCCCTTGTTGATTTGATCTCGGTAATGACGCATGGCGAAATAAACCGTGGTCATGGCCACTATCATAGAAGTGTATCCAACAATTTCGCCCATGGCAAAACTATCCATTCCAAAGCCGATGATGAGACCTGAAAGCAAAGGAACCCCAACTACAATTAGACTGGCAATAACTCCGTAACGGACTACAATATTTTTCATGGTTATAATTTTTAGTACATTCAAATCAAGCTCAAAATGGCTAGAACCTATTCATACTTTAGTACCAAAATACACATTCCGACTTTAGTACTATGTTAGAATTTGGAATGTAGAACACAGCACCCCTAGAAGTTATGCGATAATACGCCACTCTTTCCCTCGAATCACGGCTTGGGTTCTGCGCTTTACATCCAACTTTACAAAGAGGTTGGAAATATGAGTCTTAATGGTGCTTTCAGAGATAAAAAGCCTTTCGGCAATCTCTTGATTAGACAAACCTTCTGAAATCAACTGCAGCACTTCCAATTCTCTCGGACTAATGCCAAGGCTAAGAATTCTCTTTTCATCAATCACTGAGGAAGGCTTTACCTCTATTATTTTCTCCTTTTTTATTCCCCTCCCCAAATAAATACCCAAAGCCATGAGGATGATAGCCGCTATTCCAATTACAAAATCGACCGAAATTGAAGGAATAAAAAGGGAAGCGTTTGTTAGTTGAAATAGAATGAGTAGTGCCAGAATAATCAAACCAAACCGTAGAACTGTTTTTACTAGTGGAGACATTGGTTAAACTGATTTAGGGGTTTTCCAATTGAGCAATTTAGCCTCTAAAAATCTCTTTTCCGTAATATTTTGCGCTTGCTCTATAGCCTTTTTTAGATGAATACTAGCGTTATCAAAATCTCCCACTCCAGCATATAATTCAGCTTTTAAGGCTTGAAAAGATTGCACTTCAGATGATTCACCTTCAATTTCAGCCATGGCTTCCAATGCCTTTTGAGCTCCAAGCACTTTACTCATCACAAATACTCGGCTCATTTTCACAACAGGCGCTGGCTTCAATTTCACTAATCCATCGTAAAGTTGAAAAATCACTTTCCAATTCGTTTTCTCATAACTGGCCGCAACGGTATAATAGCTTGAGATAGCTGCTTCTAATTGATATACAGAAGTATTTTCCGCTTTGCTGGATTCCTGCATAAACTTCCAAGCCCATTGAATATAATCTTCTCGATAAAGACTTCGATCCTGATGCTCTAATGTCACCAAGGAGCCATCTTTACCTGTTCTTGCAGGGAAACGAGCCGCCTTAAAAAGCATCATTGCAATCAATGCGTTTAGCTCACTAGTATGACAATCTTTGGCATTGGTTAGAATAAAAGCCAACCGAATGGCTTCCTCACAAAGTTCATGACGAATCAATTCATCGCCCTCTGTGGCTTTATAGCCTTCATTGAACAAAAGGTAAATGACCTGAAGCACGGCATCCAGTCTTTCATTAATCGCTTCTCCTTCTGGAACCAAAAGTTCACCTACTTCTGTTTTAAATTTATGTTTAGCTCTGGTTATGGCCTTCTTGGCTGCGTCCTCTTTCTTTAAGAGCGCCCTAGCAATTTCCTTTACACTGAGACCGCAAAGCAGTTTTAGACTCAGTATCAATTGCTCTTGAAGTTTCATTGAGGGGTGACAACAGGCGAAAATCATTCTGAGCTGTGCATCTACCAATTGTCCTTCTTCCAATTCAAACTCCGAGACATTTTCCTCAACACTTTCATTTTGAGACTCGTAAGCCACAGATTTATTTTGTCTTCTGAGTTGGTCAATTAGCTGATTGTTGGCTACCCGGTACAACCAAGCGGAAGGGTTTTCCGGAATGGATTGAAAACTCCACAGTTTGGCCGCTTTAAGCAAAGACTCTTGAACGGCATCTTCGATTTGGTCAATCAAAGCCGATGAATACCGATTCGTAAAAAGCGACACCAATTTGGCATATTCTTGCCGAAAAAGATGATCGATGGCGTTATTGATTTCGGACTTCGACATTGATGCAAAATAATGAAAAAAGCCATCCGTCAGGTGACAGATGGCTTCTAGTTCTTTTATACTTCAGACAACTACTTCAAGTGTCTTAATACTTCGTGTACTTCTGGCGTCTTCAATCTGGGCCCATATTGGCTCACAATTTTAGAACTGGCCAAACTGGCTAATTTACCAGCTTCAGCATAAGACATTCCGTTAGTGATTCCATACAAGAAAGCTCCAGCGTACATATCTCCAGCACCATTGGTATCGATTGCCTTTACATCATACGCTTCTATGTCGATAAATGTATCCCCATCAAAAATCATAGCTCCATTCTTACCCTGAGTGATCACAAATCTCCTAGCATCCTTCTTCATGGCCTCACGTGCCTCTTCCAAATTATCCTTTCCTGTATAGGTTTTGGCCTCTTCTTCGTTGCAGAAAATCAAATCTACAGAAGCACCAATTACTTCAGTAAACTGTGCTTTAAAGAAGTTAGCAATGGCAGGATCTGAGAGTGTAATTGATGTTTTCACACCATAATCTTCGGCTATTTTCTTGCCTTTCATCATGGCTTCCACTCCATTAGGAGAAGTAGTCAAATAACCCTCCAAGTAAACATATTGCGAATCTTTAATGGCATTCTCATCCAATTCCTTTACAGAGAAATTTGAAGTGGCACCTAAGAAAGTGTTCATGGTTCTGTCAGCATCTGGCGTAATCAATACCAAGCACTTTCCAGTAACTCCTTCTTCCCTTTTCTGCTTATCAAGATTGGTGTCAACGCCCGCTTCACGCATATCTTTCATATAAAAATCGCCAAACTCATCGTTGGCTACCTTACACGAATAGAAAGATTTTCCCCCAAACTGGCTAATGGCAATCATAGAATTCGCAGCAGAACCACCAGACTTACGAATGGCATCCGTTTGTATCATCGAATTGATTAACCTAAACTGAGTTTCTTCATCCACTAAGGTCATTAAGCCCTTTTCAACCTTATGTTCAGTTAAGAATTGTTCATCAATTTTGAACTCAAGATCAACCAAGGCATTCCCTATGCCATATACATCGTACTTCTTTTTCATATGCTATTATTAAATAAAGGAAGCTCTTTTAAACTCCTTCGTTTCATCAAATAATTTACGGTAAGTAATGTGCGTTTTTCCAATTTCGGCACCAATCTGCTCCGCCACACGCATCATTTTAGGATTAAAGTCTCCAATCCAGTTCATTTCCATGTTATCGTATTGAAAACCCTTTTTCCAAGCTAGGGTTTTCACAAATGAGACCACCAAACCTCCTTCAACTCCTTTTCTTTGGTGTGTAGGCACAACGCCAAACACAATCCCCAAAGCTTTTTTGCATACACCCGTTTTCAGCATATACATAAATTTAATCTTCGACCATAAATTCCATTGGCCATTTAGATGTTTGTAAAGCTGATTTAATTCTGGAATAGAAATGAAAAAAGCGACTGGTTCTCCTTTGTAAAAGGCAAACCAAACAATTTTAACATCGGTAATTGGTTTGAGTTGTTTAAAGATGTTGTGTGCCTGCGCTTCGGTCATAGATTTCACTCCGTTATGACCAGTCCAAGCCTCATTGTAAACTTTTAAAAAGTATTTATGGGCAATTTTAAATTCATCTTTTCTAATGTGCCTAAACTCATAATCGGGGTTATCTAAGCTACTTTGAGCTTTTGCATAAAAGCGATCGTCTAGCTCCACTTGGCTGCCCACCGGGCGCTCGTAGGTGAATTGTTTAAAGTATTCTTTGAAGCCGTAAGCTTCGAAAAGGTCCTTGTAGTAAAGGAAGTTATAAGGCATTTGATAGTTAGGCTCTGAAAACCCATCAATCAAAAGCCCCCACCAATTGTTTCGATCACCAAAGTTGATTGGGCCATCCATGGCTTCCATACCACGCTCTTCCAGCCATTTTTTTCCTGCATCAAAAAGCATAAATGCCGCGGCTTGGTCATCAATGCACTCGAAAAAGCCAATTCCGCCAGTAGGTTGCTCTTGTGCGGCAGCTACTTTTTTAATGATAAAGGCCGCGAGCCTTCCAATAACCTCGCCCTTATCATTCTTTAGAATCCATCGAATGGCCTCGCCATTTCTATAGTTCTTATTCTTGCTGGGATCAAAAACTGCTTTAATATCCTTATCAAGGGGTCTTATCCAGTTTTCTTCATTCCTATAAAGCCTTACTGGCAATTGGATGAATTCATTTTCTGAATGGCTATCGGTAACTTCAAATATCTGCATGTACAAATTGGGCAGCCCAAAAATAAATAGATATACCCAACATCAAAATGTTATCCGCAGGCTTTTGAAAAGAATGTGATTGAAGGCAAATTTTTATGCTGAAAAATTCACACAAGCTACTTTTTTAGTCCCTTTGCCAAATTAGGATAATCGGTGATGATACCATCCACGCCATCGGCCACCAAACGTTCCATGTCTTTGCGGTCATTCACCGTCCAAGGAATCACTTTCATGCCTTTTTCATGAATGAAGTCGATATCTTCCTTCTTAAGAAGGATAAAATAAGGACTGTAAACCTCTGGGATAAAACCTAGTGCTTCCAAATTGGCATCAATTCCTTTGGCATTTTCTACCAAGGCCACCAATCGCACTTCAGGATTAGATTTATGTAAATACTTTAACACATTAAAATCAAATGACTGAATGGTAAATCTATCATTGGTGAGCCTTTGTTTAATTACGTCTAAGACCAATGCCGAAAACTCATCTACCTCTGGTTGGCTCACATTATACTCACTTTCTACACTCTTGATTTCAATATTGTAGCCCACCTTTGGAAGGTTATTTTCTTTCAAGTGATTTTCCACCATTGAAATTACATCGGTCAGTAATGGCTTTGCCGTTGCTGCTTTTTCTTGTTCAGGAAAGCGCGAATTACCTCTGGAACCACAATCATAGCCAACCACCTCTGAGTGGTTCATTTGATAAATATTAAGTCTCTTCTCTTCATCTTTTGTAACAGGTTCGCCATTGGGTTTACTACAAATACTAGACAGCATATAAGGGTCATGCGATACCAATACTTGCTTGTCACTTGTAATCACCACATCCAGTTCCAAAGTAGTCACTCCTTCTTTTAAGGCTCGCATAAATGCTGGAATAGAGTTTTCAGGCATTAAACCTCTGGCACCTCTGTGACCTTGAACATCGAGTGGTTCTTGGACTTCGGCACAGCTGAGAGAAAGAAAGAAAAGAAGTAGTACAGATGTTTTCATAAATAGAATTTAAAACAAATTACGCAAAGGAAATTAAAAAAGTGATTACGATACTATTAAGGTTAGACGAGTAAGAAGTTAGAGGTAGTTATTCTTAATTAAAAACTCTTTTCTAGAGAAGAAAATCTACTCAATTAATTATCACTCTTGGATTATAAATCGTTACTTTTCGATGCATTAAACCTAAAAACCATGAGAAAGAAAATTTTATTTCTGATGTGCCTCTTTCCGCTCATGAGCTTTGCCCAACAAAACTGGGGAGCAAAATTCGAACAGCTGGGCACAACACTACCCACCCCAAATGAATACAGAACAGGATCGGGAGAACCTGGACCAGCCTATTGGCAGCAAAAAGCCGATTATAGAATCGCAGTTACGTTAGACGACAAAAACCAGACAATTTTTGGTACTGAAATGGTGACCTACACTAACAATTCGCCATCTAGCCTAAAATACATTTGGCTTCAGTTAGACCAAAATGTGAGAAAAGCCGACAACACAGGAGCACTCACCAACGGTTTTGGCCAACTCAGAGACAATACTTCTAGCTTAGGCACTAGTGCTGCCGCATCCATGATAGATGCTGGGTTTGACGGTGGTTTCAAACTAGAAAAAGTGACTGACAAAAAAGGCACACCATTGACCTATTTGATCAATGACACCATGATGAAGATCACGCTACCAACACCTTTAAAAACTGGTGATTCTTACAGTTTCAATATGGCTTGGTGGTATAAAATAAACGATAGAGCACAACTTGGTGGCAGATCTGGTTACGAGCATTTTGTTGAAGACGATAACTATCTATATACGATTGCTCAATTCTACCCAAGAATGGCCGTGTATGACGATGTCAACGGATGGCAGCACAAGCAATTCTTAGGTTCGGGAGAGTTTGCCCTTACTTTTGGAGATTTTGAGGTGTCTATCACCGCTCCTTCTGATCACATTATAGCCGCTACAGGTACTTTACAAAATCCTTCAGATGTACTTACAAAAACAGAACTTCAGCGCTTTGAACAAGCCAAAAAGAGTTTCGATAAGCCTGTGATTATCACTACACAAAAAGAAGCAGAGGCCAAGGAAAAGAAAAGAGCGACCACTCAGTCTACTTGGGTATTCAAGGCTGAAAACGTAAGGGATTTTGCCTTTGCCAGTTCTAGAAAGTTCATCTGGGATGCGCAAGCGGTTAAATTAAAAAACAACACGCCTTTGGCCATGTCATACTACCCAAAAGAGGGCAACCCGCTTTGGGAAAAAGAATCGACCAAGGCTGTTGTAAATACTTTGATTTCTTACTCAAACATGTCTATTGACTACCCATATCCGAAAGCCATTTCGGTACATGCGGCCAGTATCGGTATGGAATATCCAATGATCTGTTTCAACTTTGGTCGTCCGCGCCCTGATGGAACTTACGATGATTTCATCACCACTAGAATGGTTTCTGTAATTGTTCACGAAGTGGGCCACAATTTCTTCCCTATGATTGTGAATTCAGACGAAAGGCAATGGGCTTGGATGGATGAAGGTTTGAATTCATTCTTGGAATATAGAACCATGCACGAGTACTATGATTACTTGCCATATACCTCTAATTCTCCAGCAGCCATTGTACCTTATATGAAGGGTAGTAAAGATTTCATGCGCCCAATTATGACAAACCCTGAGCAATCACTTCAATTGGGGCCAGAGGCATATTCAAAGCCTTCTGCCGCATTGGTAGTACTCCGAGAAACCGTAATGGGGCCTGAATTATTTGATGCCGCATTCAAGGAATATTCAGAACGCTGGGCATTTAAGCACCCAAAACCAGCTGATTTTTTCCGTACCATGGAAGATGCTTCTGGCGTTGATTTGGATTGGTTCTGGAAAGGGTGGTTCTACACTACCGACAACGTAGAAGTGGAAGTGAGCGATGTGAAATGGTTTCAAATCAAAGGTGAAAACCAAAAGATTGAAAAGAAAGTGAATGCACAAGCAGGAACGCTTGGCGATGAGCAAAATACTGACAATCCATTCTACGCTAGCCCTCAAGAAATTGAGTTAACTGACAGCCGTGTAAGAGGTGAATATCGAAGTGAGATTCCGAACGATGCCATAAGAAAGCGATTAGCAGGTAAAAACCTTTATCAAGTGACTTTCAAAAACACGGGAGGCTTAATTACTCCTCTAATAATTGAATGGACATATAAAGACGGCACCAAAGAGATTGAGAAAATTCCTGCTGAAATTTGGAGACTTAGTGAAAGCCAAGTGACTCATATTTTTGCCAAAGACAAGGAAGTGGCCAGCATGGTCTTCGACCCTAATAAGGAATTGGCCGATGTGAATACGGAAAATAATATCTTCCCAAGAAGTAACATCAAAAGTGCTTTTGATAAAGCCAAAGGAAAAGGAGGGAACTAGTTTTCATGCTCAGAACAAACAACAAAACCCTGAAGCCCTTGGCTTTGGGGTTTTCTTTTGTAAGCTGAAAAGGTATTTCAACCAAAAAACAAGCAGATTTTCCTTTCGTAAAAGCGCTATAACCTTTTGGTTCTTCCATCAGTAAAGGAAAGCGGTTACTTTTTTAATAGCATTTTGGAAGAAAAAACATTTGAACTGAAGGCACAACCCGCGCACAAAATAGCCGTGCCCCTATTTTTACTTACAGCTCTTTGTTACTTCGTACCTATTGGGTACTTCTACTTTAGCTGTTGCGAAACCGACAGCACCTTCATTTGGTTTGGCGGATTCTATTTAGCACTTGGTCTTATTTATTTGGTCAGAAAGTATACTCAAAAAATGAGTCTCCTTAAAACCTGACCGTTATTCTCCCCTTCCTCAGAAAGCTCATTCTTTTTTTTAAACCCTTTTACCCTAGCCCTCTGTAATAGGTACCTCAACCAACCCCAGCTCTGATTTTACGGCAGCATGCACTTCCTCCTTGGTAAGCACCATTTTATTGATAAAATAAAGGAGTATAATGGTGATAAGGATGGTCCCTGTAACCACCATCCCTAAAAGCGGATAATGCAATAGCTTTCCATCTTCGCCCTGTACCACAATTACCCCCGCCAAGGCTGCAGCAAAGCCTCCCGAAATCTGCATCACAGAAGAGTTAATTCCCATAAAGGCTCCTCGGTCTTTCGGCTCTGGAATAGCAGTAAGTAAAGTTTGGGAAGAAATCATTCTTAGTGTTATCCCCAAGAACAAAACCACGTTGATCGCGATAACCATCCAAAGCGGTGTTACATCAAGGTTAGTATATAGTAGAATAAGCCCAGCTGCCAACAAAGAACCAATGGTGAACATTCTAAACTTACCATACTTGTCGCTCAATTTACCCGACAATGGGCCGGATATCATGGTGAAAATACCCGTCACCAAATACACCATAGGTAACAGGTCGATAGAAATACCGAGGTTATTCACCGCAAAAGCAGCACCAAATGGCATTAACATAAAGCCACCTGTGGCCAATAATGTAGTGGCAGAAAAACCTCTTAAATAGCGTTTATTACTCAATGTTTTGGCCATGTGTACAAAAGCATTTTGTTTAGTCTGTAACTTCAGGTGTTCGTTTACAGGCTTCATATAAATCATAATAACAATGGCCACCACCAAACTCAGCCCTACAATCAATAGGAAGGGAGAATGCCAACCGAAATGATTCGCCAAGTATAAGCCTATAGGGATTCCCAAAATTTGGCTAGCAGCGAAAGCCATTTGGACAAAGCCCATTACCCTACCTCTCTTTTCCAACACAAAAAGATCTGTTATAATGGCATAAACAATAGATCCAATGACCCCTCCAAAAATCCCGGTGACAATTCTTGCGATGAGTAAGAAATGATAGTTGGGTGCCAAACCGCAAAAGAGGGTTCCCAAAATAAATCCAGAATAGAAAAAGATAAGCAGTCTCTTTCTATCAAAGCGATCAGCAAAGCCTGCCGCCAACAAACCAGCGGCACCAGCGCTAAAAGCATAAGCCGAAACCACCATCCCAAATTGTTGGGTGGTGATGGATAGTTCGTCCAATAAAATGGCGCTTAATGGTGATAACACCATAAAGTCGAGGATTACCGTAAACTGCGAAAAAGCCAGAATAGCGATGATCAGTTTTTGGTAAGAAGTAAATGTTTGAGTTTTCAAAAGTTGAAATAGTTTGACGTTGTTGTTTATTGAACCGTTGGTTTTAGACCTTTGAGCACAATTGAAAGCGCCAAATGAATACTCTGATCATCGAGTACATAAGGGCTTCCGGTGATTCCTTTTTTGTTAATATGAAATTTGACCAACTGATACAGAGGGGCGAATGAAATGGCCCAAAAAACCTCTATTGGCAGGGGCGCTAGCTCCTTGTTGTCTATGGCCTTATGCACAAATTGTGACATAAGGTTTGAAAAATTCGACTCGACCCTAGTACCAATTTCGTGATGATAAGGAGAATGTTTTAACTGCTCCATAAAGTTCATCTGATCAGGGTTCTCCAAGAAATAATGCGTCCTATTCATCCATTGAACTCGCATACCCTCTTCAAAAGACATACTTGCGTCAAAGCCCTTTAGCGTGGCATCAAACATTTTCAGTTCTTCTTCCAAACCCGCCTGAATAATTAGGTCATCTCTGTCTTTGAAATAGATATAGATAGTGGCTGGCGAAACCCCTGCTGCCTTGGCAAGCTTATGCATGCTCAAGCCATCAAAGCCGTACTTCACAATCATCTCAATGGCTTTCTTTTTAATTACCCTCTCCTTATCTGCGTCCCTTGGTCTCATTTCATTGGAATAATAAGCCGCAAAATTAAATGAACGAACGTTCACTTACTACTATAATTTCATTTTTTTGCTTCTCAACAGACTAAAGTAAGTTTACAGTATTCCTCACCAAAGCCACTTCTTGAGCTCTAACCATATTCCTTACATTTATGTATTTAATTGGTTTTGACAATTTATTTTACTTACATTCATATAAATAATAGTTTAAAGACATGAAAGGCACTTTTTTAGGCGAGTTTGAGGAAGTGGTATTATTATCCACCTGTGTATTAGACAAAAATGCCTACGCCAATTTGGTGAAAGAAGAGGTAGAAAAACACACGGAGCGAAACATTAACCTCAGCGCTATTCACTCCTCATTATATAGGCTAGAAAAAAAAGGTTTTCTGTCTTCTGAACTTGGTGAAGCAAGCAAAAAAAGAGGCGGAAAACGCAAACGTCTATTCAAGCCTACCCCATATGGACTTCAGGCGGTTCAACAAATCAAGGAAATCCGGGAGTCGCTCTGGAATAACATGCCTCAAACACTTTTTCAAAATTCTTGAGCCATGCAGCAGCCACCAAAACTACCCTTGAAAATCCTTCGGTTCTTTTGTGCAGAACATAGGTTGGAAGAAATTGAAGGTGATTTATTCGAGGAATTCCAAGACCAAGTGCAAGCGTATGGCTACAGAAAAGCCCGGAGATTATACTACTGGACTGTCATCCGTTCATTTCGAAGTTACCTTTTTGATTACCAAAGTAACTCCACTCATCCTTTAAGCTTTATTACCATGATTCGACATTATTTAAAAACGTCCTTGAGGGGCATGCTCAAGCATAAGAGCTTTACGGCTATCAATATTCTTGGATTAAGTCTTGGTCTAGCCTACTTTATGATATTATCTCTATTCATCACTGATGTAATTCTGAAAGACAACTTCATACCTAACCGGGCCAAAATTTACCGGTTAGAAGTATTAAAACCTCTAGATTTTACCGATAAATATGAAGCTCGAACCCATCCTGATTTTGCTGTCATTTTAAATAGAAACTATCCACAAATAGAGAACTATCTGAGAATTAACGCACTCAATGAAAACATGACAATCACCGTAAAAAGAGGTGATAAGAAGGAGTTCTACAAACAACGGGGGCTAGAGGCTGACACCTCATTCTTCAGTTTCTTTCCCTTCCAACTAATTGATGGAAATCAAAAAGAAGTGCTCTCAGAACCTCATAGCATTATAGTTACAGAAAGCATGGCCGCCAAGCTATTTGGAGAGGAAGATCCAATCGGCAAGATTGTTTATTTACCCATTCGTGAAGGCGCTAATTATACAGTCACTGGAGTCTTAAAAGACATCAAAGAAAACTCTAGTATCGAATTCGACTATCTAGTTCCTAATTATAGTCCTTACGACATTGCCTCTGGTGCTTATTCTCCTTCAGCTAATTACTTAATGCTCACATCAGGAACGGATATTAAGCAACTAATAACTGGCTTCAACAATACAATTAAGGAAGCTGGCGCAGCAAAACGTCTACAGAATTTAAACTATAGGCTTACTGAATTCGAAGAGGTAAAGTTTGATACTGAAGCTACCGATGATGTTGTACAAACCATGAGCAAAAGCACAGTTATACTCTTTACCATTGTTGCTTTCCTTATTTTGATTTTAGCTTTATTCAATTACATGAACCTCACTGCGGCTCGCGCTCTTCAAAAAGGACAAGAAGCTGGAATACGAAAAATAATTGGAGCGGGCAGAGGCAGCTTTATTTTCCAGTTCTTGACGGAGTCACTCATCTTCTGCACAATATCAATGTTGGTTTCTCTCTTAGTGCTGGAAGTTTCATTGCCCTATTTTGAATCAATTCTTGGTAACCCTCTCCATTTCGACTATAAATCCAGCCTTCCATTCTTTCTAGTTTACTTTGGATTAATCATTCTGTTGGCGCTGCTTTCAGCACTCTATCCTGCTTTGGTGGTATCGAGGTTTAGGTTTAGCGAATTCCTCAAAGGAAAGGCTATGTCATCAACAAAAGGCAATATGCTTAGAAAAGGGCTAGTGGTTTTCCAATTCAGCATCTCAATAATTTTAACACTTGGTACGGTCATGGTTCAAAAACAGCTGCGATATATTCAAAACGAAACTTTAACTTACAACCCTGAGCAAATTCTTATTGTCGAACGCTCGATTTCTTCCAATCTAGATGACTTTAAAAAATCATTAAAAGATATACCAGAAATTTCTATATCTAGCCTTACTTCTAGTCCTCCTGGAGGCGAAAATCTTTACGCTTCTGGCCCAATAGCCGGGCTGGATATTCGAGGCTATTACCATCAGGTTGATGGAGATTATATTAACATGCTCAAACTTGAAATTACCGAAGGGGAAAGCTTCGATGGTAACTCAACTTCAGATATCGACCAAGGTGTAATCATCAATGAGACATTGGCCAATATCATCAGATCGAAAAACCCTATGAATCTTGAGGACCCGCTCTCTGGAAAATATTCATTTCTGGCTATCCCAACGAAAATTCGCGGAGTAGTAAAGGATTTCCATCTGGGCTCGTTCCATAATGAAATACAACCTATGGCACTGTTCTATCATGATTTTGCCGGTTCCTCTGGAGCTAGAGTTATGATTAAAGTGAGTACAACGGACATTTCAGAAACGCTCAATAAAATCGAGACCAAATGGAATGAGTTTATACCCAACTCTAAGTTTGGAGTTGAGTTTATGGATGCGAAGTTCGATCAGCTTTATACAGCTGAAACCCGATTGGCAAACATTTTCAATCTCTTCACTGGAGTCGCTTTGTTTATTTCTTGCCTAGGTCTCTTAGGGCTTATTGGCTTTATTACTGAGTCGAAAACCAAAGAGGTGGGCATTAGAAAGGTAATGGGTGCTTCAGTAGGGCAAATTCTCTTTTTGTTTACAGGACAGGTGTACAAACTAATACTATTGGCTTGTCTTGTGGGTGTTCCTGCAGCCTATTGGCTTATCAATCGCTGGCTCGATAATTTCGCCTATAAAACCAATTTCTCATTTGGTTTGGCTCTATTGGTGATGGTTTCAATGTTCGCCTTAACGAGCCTTACCATTATCATTAAATCAGTTAAAGCCGCTACGCATAATCCAGTGGACGCTTTGAGGAGTGAGTAAAAAATTGTTCTTTTTTAAACAAAAAACCAGTCACTCAAAAGAGTGACTGGTTTCTTTTTTGGTGGGACATACTGCCCCAAAGCTTCGGGGCGAACCGATGACCATTTAAATTAGTCACATTCAAGTGGGATATACTGGATTCGAACCAGTGACCTCTGCCCTGTCAAGGCAGCGCTCTAAACCAACTGAGCTAATACCCCAAGGGTCTGCAATATTAATAAAAAGATTCATTTAATCAGGATTTGAAGGCATTAGAAAAATCGATAATCACTTTTCTTGAGATTCAAAACACTCATCTGCATTTCGGAGGTTCTCGATCTAAAAATACGTTTTGTGGGAAATACTGCCCCGAAGCTTCGGGGCGAACCAGTGACCTCTGCCCTGTCAAGGCAGCGCTCTAAACCAAAGCGTTGATACCCCATGGCCCTACTTTTTTAACAAAACCTCCATTCTAGCAGGATAAACCCGCATGTGATTTACGCAATAAGATCACCTAATTATTTGTACAAACACAAGTAAACCTTATGAGATTTTTAGACAATTAGAATTTCGAATATTGAAGTACAATAAACGTGAAGGTTTTAAAGCCAAAAAGCTTAAATTCAACACGCAGGAATATGAAAAAGATACTACTAGTAGAAGATAATGCTATGATTCTTGACAATCTCAGTGAGATATTAGAATTAGAAGGTTATCAAACAGTCTTAGCAAAAAATGGTGCAGAAGGCCTTGAGCTTACTAAAACCGAGAGGCCAGGGTTGATTTTAAGTGATATTGATATGCCCTTAATGAATGGCTATGAGATGCTTCATGAAATACGAAAGGATTCAGAGATTCATGAAATCCCAATTATATTTCTTTCCGTAAAGAATCACGGACAGGAATTACTTCATGGTCTACAACATGGGGCCAACGCTTACATATGCAAGCCTTTTGGACTCAATGAATTACTCGAAACGGTAGAAGAGCACATAAATAAATAGTCGCCTCAATAGGTGGTATTAAAAACAGAAGGCCCATCAAATGATGGGCCTTCTTAATTTTATATAAGTAGTAGGGATTAACCTATAGCCACTCTTTTAAAAGTAGACACAGTTAAACCTTTATTTACTGAATCAAGGTATTGCTGAACGTTTACTTTTGGATCTTTAACAAAAGCTTGGCTCAACAAAGTGTTTTCTTTGAAGAACTTGTTCAACTTACCTTCAGCAATTTTATCAAGCATAGCCTCTGGCTTGCCTTCTTGTCTTGCTACATCCTTCCCAATTTCAATTTCTTTTTCGATAACAGATGAATCAACACCATCTTTATCAACAGCAACTGGATTCATGGCTGCGATTTGCATTCCAACGTCTTTACCAGCTTCAGCTACATCGGCACTACCAACGCCTGTTAAAGCCACTAAAACACCCAATTTACCCGTAGAGTGAATGTAAGAAACCACTTGGTCAGCAGAAAGTTTTTCGTAAACCGAAACCTCTAGCTTCTCACCAATTTTACCCAAAAGCTCAGTTACTTTATCTTGTACAGTTAAGTTACCTAAGCTAAGTGCTCTAAGCGCCTCAAGGTCGGCTGGTTTGTTAGCAATTGCAGCATCAGCGATTTCATTTCCTAAAGCCTGGAAATCACCATTTTTCGCTACGAAGTCAGTCTCACATGTAAAAGCAATAAGAATAGCTTCAGAACCATCTTCGCTAGACCTTACATAAACAGAACCTTCAGAAGTTGCTCTGTCCGCTCTTTTTTCAGATAATTTTTGACCTTTCTTACGAAGAATTTCAATTGCTTTATCGAAATCTCCTTCAGATTCAACTAATGCCTTTTTACAATCCATCATGCCGGCACCGGTCATTTGTCTTAATTGGTTAACCTCTTTTGCTGTGATAGCCATTTGTATATATTTTAAATATTATTCCTAAAATCAGTTAGAACCTCAAGCTTTGATCAGTGTATTCACCTCAAGCTTATCGGTTTAAAACAAAAATTGAACACCGAAAAAGCTTCAATGTTCAATTTTTTATATGAGTTAATCTTAATCGATTTAAGCTTCTTCTTTTTTAGATTCTGACTTGTCTTCGGCTTTCGCCTCTGTCTTGTCAGCTGCTTTCGCTTCTGCCTTATCAGCAGCTATTTTTTCTTGCTCAGCCTTCTCTCTATCCTTCTCTTCTTTCTCATTCTTACGCTCTTGCAATCCTTCTTCAATAGCTCTACCAATAGCCTTAGTGATAGTTTCTACAGACTTGTAGGCATCATCATTACCAGGGATTGGGAAGTCAACTTTGTTTGGATCAGAGTTCGTATCAACCAACGCAAATACAGGGATGTTTAGCTTTTTAGCTTCATTCACCGCAATGTGCTCTCTTTTGATATCAACGATGAACAAGGCAGCAGGAAGTCTAGTAAGGTCAGTAATACCGCCCAATACTCTTTCTAACTTTTCTTTTTCACGAGTCTTCATCAACCTTTCTCTTTTCGCAAGGTTTTTATAAGACTCTTCTTTCATCATTTTGTCAATACCCTGAAGCTTCTTCAACGATTTTCTAATCGTTGCGAAGTTGGTCAACATACCACCTAACCATCTTTCGGTTACGTAAGGCATATTCAATCTTGCAGCTTCTTCAGCAACAATCCCTTGGGCCTGTTTCTTAGTGGCTACAAACATTACCTTTCTTCCTGAGCGGACAATGTTCTTAATTGCAGATGATGCTTCTTCGAGGCAATTAAGAGTTTTATTAAGATCGATAATATGGATACCATTCCTCTCCATGAAGATGTATGGCGCCATACGCGGATCCCACTTTCTCGTTAAGTGACCAAAGTGGACACCAGCATCAAGTAAGTCTTTGTACTCTAATTTGTTAGACATATATAAGTTTGATAATAATTCGTATTAACGCTTGCTGAACTGGAATGCTCTTCTCGCTTTTCTTCTTCCTGGCTTCTTACGTTCAACCATTCTAGGATCTCTAGTAAGGAAACCTTCTTTCTTCAAAGGAGGTCTGTTTTCAGCATCAATTTCGCAAAGTGCTCTAGAAATGGCAAGTCTAATCGCTTCAGCCTGACCTTTCGGTCCACCACCATTAACGTTTACTTTGAAATCGAAATTCCCATTTTGCTCCACGAGCATCAAAGGTTGTTTTACAATAATCTGAAGAACATCAGAAGGAAAATAATTTTCCAATGTTTTTCCGTTGATATTGAATTCACCTTTTCCAGACTCCATGTACAATCTTGCAACAGAGGTCTTTCTTCTTCCAATTTTGTTAACTATTTCCATTAACTAGCTTATTGATAATTTAACTTCCTGTGGCTTTTGAGCCTCATGTACATGCTCAGCACCTTCATAAACATATAGGTTATTGAAAAGTGCTCTTCCCAATCTTGTTTTTGGTAACATACCGCGAACTGCTCTTTCAACTAACAATCTAGATGACTTGGCTTTTAGTTGTCTCGGAGTTGTTTCTCTTTGACCTCCTGGGTAACCGGTATATCGTAGATACACTCTATCATCCCATTTCTTACCTGTCAACTTTACATTGTCGGCATTGATTACAATCACGTTATCACCGCAATCTACATTTGGGGTATAACCAGGCTTGTGTTTTCCCCTGATCATTTTTGCAACTTCACTTGATAATCTACCTAGCGATTTTTGGCTCGCATCCACGATTATCCAATTTTTCTCTACAGTAGCTTTATTAGCCGAAACCGTCTTATAACTTAGTGTATCCACTTCGGTATATTTAATTGACTTTTAATACTTTACCTCTTCCTTAGCTTGAAAAGGGACACAAAGATAGAAGTTTGCTTTTTTAATTCCAACGTTGCCATGTAAATAAATTAGCAGTTTTCGCCCCATATTTCTTTTCACCCTAACATTTCGCCCTGATTGGCACTTGAATGGACTATTGAAACATATTTCGGTTGAAAGAAAAAAGAGACTTACCTACCTCTTATTTATCCGGGCGCAAACTTAATGGAAAAGTCGAGAAATCTTTGAAGTCATTTTTTGAAACATCTTAACGAAGATTTATATCTTGCAGCGATGGAAAATTTTGTTGTCTCCGCACGTAAGTATAGACCCGTTGGCTTTGAAGAAGTAGTTGGACAAGGGCATATTACTACTACACTAAAAAATGCGATCGATAATAATCAATTAGCACAAGCTTTGCTTTTTTGCGGACCAAGAGGGGTCGGCAAAACCACTTGTGCTCGAATCGTTGCCCGAATGATCAATGATCAAAACATTGACAATCCTTTAGAAGGCAACGACACCTTTAATATATATGAACTTGATGCAGCATCTAACAACTCGGTAGATGATATTCGAAATCTAATCGATCAGGTACGATACCCTCCTCAACAAGGGAAATTCAAAGTATATATTATAGATGAGGTTCACATGCTTTCGAATCAAGCGTTTAATGCTTTTTTGAAAACATTGGAGGAACCTCCATCCTATGCCATTTTCATTTTGGCTACCACTGAAAAACACAAGGTAATCCCTACGATTCTTTCCCGTTGTCAGATTTTCGATTTTAACAGAATTGAAGTCAGCGACATTTCTACTCAGCTCAAAATGATTGCTGATAAGGAGAAAATTGATACGGAAGAGGAGGCACTTCACCTCATTGCCCAAAAAGCCGATGGCGCAATGCGTGACGCGCTTTCTCTGTTCGACCTTATCGTTACTTTTTCGCACGGACAGAAGGTTACTTATCAAAACACAATCTCGAACCTCCACATTCTAGATTACGACTATTACTTCAAAATGACGGAGTTTCTTTTAAAAGAAGACACCTCTAACGTGTTGTTGACTTTTGATGAAATTCTGAGAAATGGCTTTGACGGCCACCATTTTATTGTGGGACTGGCCAGCCATTTAAGAGATCTAATGGTCTGCAAAGACAATGTGACCATTCAGTTGCTCCAAGTTTCTGACAATATTAAGCAGCGTTACAAAGCCCAAGCCGATGTCACTCCGATATCGTTCTTACTTACGGCCCTCAACATTGCCAATCAATGCGACTTAAGTTATAAAGGCAGCAAAAACCAACGACTTCACGTTGAACTGGCTCTAGTGAAAATGGCGCACCTTACGTCCGCCATTCGTTTGGCACAGGTTGCACCAGAAGACGCTTCAAAAAAAAAATCCTAACTGAAGAGGTCGAGGAAACAAAAGCACCGCTAGCCCCTAAGGAAGAAGCGCCAGAGATAAAGCCTGTTCTAGCAACACCAATAGTTGAGGAAGCTAAAGAGACCCCAAGTGAAGCACTAGCTCAACAAGTGAGCCCAACACCTCAGCCTGAGACTAAAACTCCATCAAGAGCTCCTTCTAAAACCATTAGTATCCCTTCTCTTTCTGACTTAAAAAATCAACTCAACAAAAAGGAAGAACCGACAGAAGGAGAAGTCCCAGCAGAGCCCGTTTCAAATCGAAACAAGGACTTTACTCTTGAAAATTTAGACAGCATTTGGAATATTTTTAAGGCTAAAAGAGAAGAAGAGGATAACAAGTTGGAATTGCTTCTTCTGCAAGAACCCTATGAACTGGAAGGCAATACTGTTACCATAAAAATATCGAATGGGGCGGCTGAATCTAGTTTTGAGAAATTCAGAGGTGACTTACTGATGGCTTTGAGAGATGGGCTTGAAAATGACAGCGTAATTCTAAAATCAGAAGTAGTTGATGTAGCTCGAGAGAAAATGCTTTACACTGATAAAGAGAAGTTCGAACACTTAAAGAAGAAATACCCTGCTTTAAAAGACCTTCAAGAACGGTTAGGTTTAGACCCCGAGTTTTAAAAGCCCAGCGTAACCCCCACGTTGATTACATTCTTGATCTGAATATCACGCCCCTTGGTTCCATCATTACGGGTAAGTGTGATATCATCATCATAAATCAACTGAGAACTGATATTGGTAGAAAGGTAATTATTCACCTTTAGTTTAAAAGAAGCCTCCAAGTTAACTACGGTATTTGGGAATTTCTCATAATTAGAGAAGAGGTTGAAGTTCCCCAAAAAGGATACATTTTCCAGCACATCTTTCTTATAGGTACCTGCTAAACTTATCCCTGCTTCGGGTCTGATTTGATCCCCTGGGTTAATACCAAAAGCACCCGCATTAGAAAGAGAATCATTCAGCACAAAGGTAAAACACCCTGTAAAGGGGGCCAAAGTAGCTGTCACTGTTTTTTCATCTCTCTATACGAAAGCCCAAGAGAAGCTTGCAAATAACCAGGTGCCATAAAGTTTGAAATCAATATACGCTCTATCTCACCTGTTCCTGCTATCTTTTTATTCTTGTACCCTTCATCCATCTGGGTTTGGAAGTTAATAGAAGTTGTCAAAAGCACCTTTTCAGTGAACTTCTGGCTGTATTTAGAATTCAGGAGAATTTGATCATCTGTTTTAACAAAGCGGCTCTTAGCATCACCATTTCTGATTAAACCATAACTAATTTTAAAACGGTTTTGCCATACCGCCCCCTCCTTCTCATAATTGGCAAAGGTCTCGAATTTTGTCCCAATAGCAATTGAAGACTCCCCTCCGGCAGCCCAGTTGGTCAGTGCTACTTGTTGAAGGTTGAAATTGAAATTACCCCCATTCTTCCAGTATTTAATCGTGTCCGCTGGTGGTGGCTCCGAATCGGGCGGCAACAAGAAATCAATCTCGTCTTGCCCGTTAACAATCGAAATAGAGGTCAGTAAAATAAATATAACTAGTAGGTAACGATTCATTCTTCTCTTCATCTCCAAAATCCGCACAAAACTATTCAATGATTCTATTAGTCCTTAGTTGTCTTGCAGAATTTTAAGGCGTTCGCCTAAATCAAGGTTATTGTCTGTTTTATTGTTCCATTTCAGAATGTCTTCAATGGTAACATTATATTTTTTTGAAATCCCCCAAAGGGTTTCCCCTTTTTGTACTTCGTGGAAAACCTCCCTTTTAATGACTGACTTTGTCGCCTCCTTTTGTTTTGAAAAATAAGCTTTAGGTACCACCAATCTGAGCGCTTGATTTACCTGAAGGCCATCCATTACATTGAGGCCATTCCAGTCAATGATGTCATCCAATTCAATGCCATACTTCTGAGAAATCGCAAAAAAGGACTCTTTTGGCTGAACAACATGAGTAACTATGGTGTCTGCAGCGGTAGCCATCAATACTTTACGTGTAACACCAATTTCAATATCCTCGACCGATTCCTCTTCTTCAAAATCTGATTTCTTCTCAGGGGTTGTTTGAGTTTGTTTTCCAGTCGATTGCTCTGGCGAACTCACCTCCTTAATCATCTTATCTTCAGGGATCGGATTATTTTTCGGCAGAATCACATCGGTATATTCAATTGGAATATTGGCTGGCCTAATAAAACGTAACCACAATACCCTTCCAACTTTAAGTTCTTCAGCCTCCCTCATCCTATTTTTCTGAAGCAATTTTTTAAATTTTATACCATAGTCCTGCGAAATGCTCCAAAGGGTTTCTCCTGGTTCAACAATATGGTAATGTACCTTCCCACTGTTTTTCTTATTTTTTAAATAGTAATACGCTCCACTTCTCAGCTTACCATTCTCACCAAGGTCATTGTACTTTCTAATTTTCGAATCACTCTTGCCTACCCTATTCGCCAGCGTTTCAATATTGTCGTTTGGTTTTGCCCGTATGGCATCAATTCCGTTCATCTCAATTTGATCGGGTTCATATTCGTTTCTGATATTTCCTGTCACATGAGGAAATGCGCCTATATTTCCTTCAACTGGCCTAACACCAGCGTAAATACTCCGATTGTTGTTTGATTTCTCAGGTTGTTTTATTTCTGCTGATTTGGTGCTCTCTGAAACTTTCGATTCTTCGTTTCTAGGCCTCTCGGTGTTTTGAGCAATAGGGCGACTACCAGATTTAACAGGGTAGATTACTTTATAGGACTTCTCATCGGGTATTCTGGAACCCACCAGCCATTTATTTAAGTTTTTGAGTTCGTCTATATCAACATTGACTTCCTTACTCACATCGCGCAAAGTTTTGCCCCGACCTTCATAGGTGGCCAACTGCAACTCTGGGTGCTTTCGCCCTTCACCAACAAAGCCCTCAAAGGCCAGTTTATGTGCGATATACTTTTTGATGTACCAATGTGTCTTGGCGTTAATTTCAACCTTCTTCGCCCCATAATCCTTCTCAGGAATGGTTCTTTGAGCTCCTCCCAAGCCTTGCAAATAGGACTGCATGGACCACAGCCAGTTATCGAAAACGAAATTACTTCTTTTGAAATACTTAGTTGCGCCCACAGTTGAGGCTATGATATGCTTTCGCTCATCCACAACACCATCTATCCTCAGGCCAAGTTCTTGGGCTGAAGCCTTTTTAAACTGCCAAAAACCCACGGCATTAGCAGTGGACACGGCATCGGAAACAAACTGGCCTTCTTGAATGGCCAAGTACTTGAAATCGTCCGGAATTCCTTCTTTTTTCAATACCTCCTCCACCATACCCATGTAGAGATTCGAACGGTCTACCAAAAGTTGAAAGTGGTACTGACTTCGCGTAAGCAAATCAAGCGTTTCTTCAATCTCCTTTTTTGCGCTGCTAGTGATTTTGAGTTTGACACCTGCAAACTCCATTTCAGAGGGGACAACCATTGGGGCTTGCGCGAATGTGCTCAACGAAGCCATCAAAAAGATGATGATTGACGCTATGTATTTTATCACTTTTATTTTTTCCTTAAAATCATTAACCCATCTCTGATCGGCAAAAGTACATTTTCAACGCGATCATCTTCATGGGTCAAACGGTTAAAATCTAAGATTGCTTGCGTATCCTTGTCGATTTTCTTTTCCGTTTGAATGACTTTCCCACTCCAAAGCACATTATCGGCTATTATGAAGCCTCCGGGGCGAACTTTTTCAAACACTAATTTAAAGTAATTGTAGTAATTAGCTTTATCGGCATCAATAAAAACCAAGTCGAAGGGCCCTTCTATCTCAGGGATTAGCTCAATGGCATTCCCTAGCCTGAAATCTATCACATTCGAATATCCAGCTTTTTCGAAATAGCCACGCACCATTTCTTCCAACTCCTCATTCTTATCAAGCGTAATTAGCTTCCCTCCTTCTGCCAAACCTTCCGCCATACAAAGAGCAGAATAGCCAGTATAGGTACCAATTTCTAGAATCCTAGACGGTTTAATCATATGACTGATCATCGACAAAGCCCTGCCTTGCAAATGACCTGAAAGCATACGCGGCATCATTACTTTGACGTGGGTTTCGCGGTTCAAGTCCAACAAAAGCTCCGATTCTGCATCGGTGTGGGCTTCAACATAACGTTGAATATCTTCGGGAATAAACTCCATTAGTGCTCTGGTAAAAAGGTTAAATGGCTCAATTGATTTTCATTCAGTTGCTCGTTGGCGACTTCAATAAGATCTGATGACGATACCGCTCTGATTTTATCAAAGATAGACTCTAGGCTGTCAATTCTGTTTTTATCCAGAATACTTTTGCCCATCATTAGCATTAAGCCAGTATTATTTTCCTCGCCCATGGCCAATTGACCTAGTATTTGCTCTTTAGCCATGTGCAACTGCATCGTACCCAAAGGCACTTCTCTTAGTTTCAGCAATTCTTTCAACACCAATTTCCTTCCTCTTTCCACTTGCCCCGTTTCTGTGCCAAAGAAAATGGAAAACAGACCTGTATCTGAAAAAGGATGGTAACTGGCATCTATACTATAGACGAAGCCGTACTTTTCGCGTAGCGCCAAGTTCAACCTAGAGTTCATGCCAGGGCCGCCCAAAACGTTCATCAACATATAAAAAGGAAGTCTTTTGGGATGACCAATTGGATAGGCAGTACAACCAATGGCACATTGGGCCTGAGTAATATTCCTAGTAATGATTTCGCTATTGGCTACATACTCTCCAAAAAGCACACGTTCTCTCTGTCCAATATGGTGTGGAATTGGTTCGAAATATTTGGTGGCTAGCTTCTGAATTTTCTTTAATGATACATTGCCCACGCAGGAAAAAACGATTCGTTCTGTATTGAGATTGGTTTTCAAGAAAGCCTTGAAATCTTCTCGCTGAAAAGATTTCACGCTATCGGAAGTGCCTAAAATATTTTTCCCAAGCGGGTGATCACCAAAAATCACGCGATCGAATTCATCTTGAATAGCATCCTCTGGGCTATCGTGGTACAAGGACATTTCTTCCAAAATTACCCCGCGCTCCTTTTCAATCTGCTTTTCAGGGAAAATAGAGTCGAAAGTGATATCTTGTAATAACTCAAAAGCCGATTCCATGTGCTTGTCCAATACAGAAGCATAGAAGCAGATTTTCTCTTTGGTAGTGTAGGCATTTAACTCTCCGCCAACAGCATCAAGCTTATTTAGAATGTGATAGGCCTTCCGTTTTTTGGTGCCTTTAAAGGCCATATGTTCCCAAAAATGGGCAATCCCCAATTGGTCTTCGCGCTCATCGCGGCTACCAATATCCAACACAAATCCGCAGTGGACAATCTTGGTATTGCTCACCTCTTTGTGCACTACACGAATGCCATTGGGTAAAGTAAAAACATTATAATCGACCATCGCAGCATCTCCTTAAAACGACAAAGGTATAAGTTTTAATAGAAAAGAATATTAAAGATAAGGCCACAGCTTTTACTAGACAAAAATACTGTGATAGATCACTTATTCAGTAAGTGAAAACGGCAGTATATCTAAGTCCTTAGCGGGGTTTTCAAAACAGATTGACTTTGCCCTAGATAGGCCAACTGTTGGCATGCACACAAAACTCATATTGAGTAGTACTTTAAATTTCAGTCAACCAACATCATTTTTTTATTGCAAGAATTCACGCTTGAGCTCCTACTAAGAGTAACATTACCCAATTAAACTCAAGTTTATAAATATCAGGCACTTATAACCAATCAAAAATCAAAGCTAACGCAAGAGGTAGGTCATCAGATATTTTTTTATTAATAAAAAAATCAATTTTCAAGGGTGACATTTAATCTTTTAAATCATTAATATAATAGATATGTACTATTTTATTACATATAACAAT
This sequence comes from Roseivirga echinicomitans, assembly GCF_001592935.1. Classification (GTDB taxonomy): domain Bacteria; phylum Bacteroidota; class Bacteroidia; order Cytophagales; family Cyclobacteriaceae; genus Roseivirga; species Roseivirga echinicomitans. Next base: position 218,029 of record NZ_LRDB01000012.1, on the reverse strand, counting down.
AATTAATAATATTTATAACACATAAAGATAGTTTCTACCGATAGCCAAGAAGAATTATTATCCATAAACCGTAAAAACACAAACAAAACTTTAGTTTATCAATATGTAAAACATAAAAAACAAAGCCATGAAAAACAAGATCAAACAAAGAATCATTTTAGTCATTGCGTTACTAACTGTAACCTGTTTATCAATCCCCTATTTGGGATTAAACTTCATCAACCAAGCTGATGCCAAGATAGAGTGGTTTGCAAATGAGGGTGGTGATAATGAGAGGTGTATCGTAACTCAAAGAGTACGAGGTGAAGAAGAGATTGCCGTAGACAGAACAGGGTTTCGGTTTAAAAGTGGGGATTATGAAATACTCTTTGAAGGCACCCAAGGTGGCTGCTTAGATGCTTCTATTTGGTACGCATGCCGAACTCATTGTGAAATTGACCCTGGGTACAAAAGGATAAACTGATTAAAGACAACTACACGGCACTTAGTATTTAGGTGAAATCGAAACAGATAATTAAGTGCTGTGTTTTTACCCTCATCCTTTAAATGTCCCTTTATGAAACATAAAATCCTCCTACTCTTCCTCTGTTGTTACCTCTCATCATGTAAATCAAATAATGAGAAGTTGTTAATCTATCAGCTAGACCTGAATAGCCTCGAGGAAAACATATATAAGGATATTTACCTTGACCCTAGCACTATCAAAGTAGATGGTAATTCACCAAAAATCAAAAGTCAAGACATATTCAAAAAAAACATTCGCTTTACTCCTTTGGAAACTACTGATGAATCACTATTTGGAAAAATAGACGAATTCATCTTGACAGATTCTCGGTATATTATTGCAGACCGCAGTACCAATTCTGTTCTGGTATTTTTTCATGATGGGAAATTTGACTTTAAAATTGACAGATCAGGCGGTGGCCCTGAAGAATATCGATCTATAAAGTATATCGGGTTTAATAAAGCCAAAAACACGATAGAAATACTTGATAATACTAGGGGCATTATTCAACGATACGATGCTAATACTGGGATTTACCAATCTACCCTTAAACTTGGCTTTCTTCTCAAGGCATTCACACCACTAGATGAAAATAAATACTTATTCTTTGTAGGGTCATATCTTTTTAATGAAGATCGATACGGGCAAGTCGATGGTCTCGGGCACCAGTTACTGGTTGCTGAAGAAGTTGAATACAATAGAGTAAGAATAATATCGCAACATCTACCTCATATCCCGAATACAGAAGTACTCAACTTTGGAGCCCGTCAGAATTTATCAGAGGGAAGTGATAATGACTTTCTTATCAATATGGTTTTTAATGACACCATATATTCATTTAGCGAAAAGGGAGTCCATCCAAAATATGTTATAGACTACGGAAAATGGGCAATCCCAAAAGATCTATTCCAAAATGGGGATATCAGGGAAATAAACAGGAAGAAAAGCCTTGGACAGCTTCCTTATCCAGATATTTTTTTTGAAACTGAAGATTACATATACACCGTTAGTTCTTTAGAAACCGCCAATGCTTTTACCCACACACTCTATAATAAGAATTTAAAAAAAGGATTCACCTTTGGAGATATTGATGACAATATGCAAGTGGCTGGAGCAATACCATATTCTCCAATTGGATACGAAGGAAACTCTCTTATTTATGTAATGGAACCAAAAAACGCGGTCGATAAATATCTAGAAATTACTGTAGGCTTACGCAAAGCACTAATTGCTGATAACGGGAAAAGCCGTCCAGAGATGAGCTTAGATGAACAGTATGCGTTTTACTTGAACAAGTACATTCAAGAAAACGGCTTTAACTACTTGGACTTAGCAAAAAACTTAGACCCAGACGACAACCCAGTTTTGGTATTTGTAGAACCTGATTTCAATAATATAAATGATCAATAACAAAACCATTGTCCTTCTGTTCTTTTGCCTAGTTGCTTGTACTTCGAATAACAACGAAGACACGGTCAACTCAGCAGAATCAGGCCTAATTGAGACAATAGCAATTTGTTTTTTGAACAAAAAACAAATTCTTCGATTTTAAATGTCAAAGACAGTTTAGAGTCCGTTGATCATAAAATTAGGTTTGATTCATTGTTGAGAGCACATAATGAACTAGCCATTTTAAGAATTAACGACAGTAATTGTGGTCTTTGTATTGAAGTTGAGCTTGAAGAAATTCTATCATTCAAAACAAAATTAGGCACAAATCAGATTGCCGTATTTGCAACATTTAAATCCGAGAGGAATTTAAAACTTATGACCAACGGTCTTTCAGGGTCTGGCATACCTATTTTCACTATTGATTATGGAGAATTAAAACTCCCTGTAGACGAGGTCAATGCACCTTACTATTTCACCATTAATTCAAATCACATTGTCAACCATACATTTGTCCCCATTAGAGGCATTAAACCACTAAATGAGTCCTACTTCAATGCGATCTCCCATGTATTTAGCTCGCAGTCTAAATGATTTTAGTGAACACCTAGCCAACCCAAAATGGGGGTTTTAATTGTTTATTTTTAAGAACATTAAATCAACTTTTAACAAAAAAAAGATTATCTCTATATTCACATTAGGTACATGTACTTAGTTCTATTTCCCCTTATGGCGTATGTCTTCAATAAGAGGTACAAATACTTGGTAATTGCACTCCGCAATAAAAACAAAGAGCGGGTAAGTATTGAGTCTATTGTTTCACTTTTGACAGTGATCATCAGTATTGTCCTCATTTATTTGATAGAAGTTAAGTTCCGCTGATTTTCACTTCAAGCCTATCAAAACTCTCCAAAGATTCAGAACCCTTGGAGAGTTGAAGAAAGCACTATATTTGCCAATAGTATGACCTACGGAAAGATCCTTATCATTCAAACGGCCTTTATTGGTGATGTAATTCTGGCAACCTCGCTGATCGAAAAGCTGCATCAGTACTACCCAGAAGCCAAAATAGACTTTCTGTTACGCAAGGGCAATGAAGCCCTGTTGAACAATCATCCGAAACTTGGAGAGGTGTTGGTTTGGGATAAAAAAGGAGGGAAATACCGTAACCTCTTTAAGCTCCTTGGCAGAATTAGAAAGCGCAACTACGACCTGGTGGTGAACGTTCAGCGTTTTGCCAATTCAGGAATGCTTACTGCCTTTAGTGGAGCGAAAGAGAAAATCGGTTTTGATAAAAACCCTTTCGCTTGGTCTTTTACGAAAAAGGTAAGTCATACAATTGAAGAGGGAACGCACGAAGTGGAGCGTAACAATGAGCTGATCAAAGCCATTACTGATGACCAGCTTCAGCGTCCAGTACTTTACCCTTCCACTTCCGATTTTGAAAAAGTAGCCGCTTATAAAACCGAACCTTTTGTCTGCATGGCACCAGCCTCGGTTTGGTTTACCAAGCAATTTCCAAAAGAGAAATGGGTGGAATTAATTCAAGCACTCAATTTCTCAGGCAAGATCTATTTGATTGGAGCCCCTAATGATATGGTGCTTTGCGATGAAATCATTGCCCAAGGCGGAAATTCAAAAGCGCAGAACCTGTGTGGAAAAATGAATTTACTTCAGTCCGCTGCATTGATGAAAGATGCGGTAATGAATTATGTGAACGACTCCGCCCCCATGCACTTGGCTTCAGCTATGAATGCTAAAACCACTGCCATTTACTGCTCTACTGTTCCTGAGTTCGGTTTTGGGCCTTTGGCTGAAAATGCTAGAATTGCTGAAGTTTCTGAAAAGTTAGACTGCCGACCTTGCGGACTCCATGGCTTTAAAGAATGCCCGAAAGGACACTTTAAATGCGGAAGAGATATTGATGTTAATAAAATCAAATATTAAAACTCAAAATACTCCCCCCATTACTCCAAGTATAAATACATCCCTAAAGCTTCACATCAAGACTATTAAAATGAAAACTTAACAATATCAGCCTCTTTACTCGATGAGACTCCATAAATGGTATTAGTCATTGGATCAATAGTGAAAGCCCTAATTGTATAGTCTAATTCTAGCGCCTCCAATATTTCGCCCTCCAAATTAAACACATATATCAAATTACTATTTTCGACACCTGACGGACTTCCCATCCACTTTTTACCAGAAAACAACCCATAAATTCTATCTTTACTCAAATAGGAATCAGAATACATCTGGTATGCTTCTTCAGTATTTATACCCAATGTAGAATTATTCTGAATAATATGTTCCTCAAATATGGGGTCAATATTTAAAGGGCCTGTTATTTCTAGAATTCTATCTTCGTTCAAATCATATAAGTTCAACCTATCAACATAAATACTCGAATGAATAAATTTATCACCTTTTGGATTAGCCCGAACAACCCCTTGAAAAAGCTGTGCTAAGGTGCCCGACCTGTATTTATCATCAAGTACTCCCTTGTAGTCGCCAATTTCATTTAAAACAGCCCCAGTAGTATCGTACTCTATCAACCTCGGCCCACCGTCATATGGTAATCCTAGCAAAGTATTTCTGTTAGTCCATGTAACTCTAAAACTCTTAAATTCACCAGTCCTAAACACAAATTGTTTCATGGCTTCCTTTATAGTGTCCTGTTTAGTGTAGTCAAAAAACGACATTCTAAGTTGAGTCATATCATAGGTCCAGAATCCATTTATCTCACCTGGCTTTAAGCTTAATGAATGGCCCACACTCATTACTTCATTTGGCCCATAGCCTTTCTTACCCAATGATTTTAAATACTGATTAGTTTTCAAATCAATAATGTGAATCATTGCATTATTATTTATATCTGTTATAATTAGAGTCCCGTTATTCACAACAAGTGTTCTAGGAAAGGATAGATAATTGGTAAGCTCTAAAAGTTCCCCTTTAAGTTGCCGTGTTGACTTTATATCCCTTTTCGCAAACGAAACCTTCTTGATTTCGCCAATTCCATCTGAAAACTTCTCCCACTCCGGATTCTTTTCTTTCGAACATGAAAATAATATCAAAACAAAAAATGCAACATGTATTATTCTATTCATAAACATATCATTAAAGCTTTATACCAAAAAAGTGGTCGCTTCACAAGCAACCGCAAAAATTAATTCCGAGGTAGTCCTAAGTCTTTACCCCACACTCGGGGTTTCCAACCCAACAGACCTCGCCTTCAAGATCACCACAATCATCTTGCGTTTTTTAATCCCCTCTCTCAAAGACGAATCCTCTAACAACACAAATCACTCCAGAATTGGTTGGTTAACAAATACATGTCGTGGAGCCTTGAGAGCCACAAAGAGTTCAAAGGAAAGAACCTACACTAAAAACAATAAGACAACCTCTGTAAACATAATTAAATCACCTAATAACATATTTATAAAACACAAACAATTAACCTGCAGCTCCTTCAAACGGAAGTGAATCTTCGGTTCACCCTGTCAAATAAAACCGATCAGACAAAGGGAACCCACAATAACACACAAAACACCAGAATTTGTCTCACAACTGATACGCACAGTACGCTGCACAACAACCTCTTTTGAGAAGAGAGATCAATCCTTTCCCAAACAATTAAACAGCAAAATTTTAGACTAAAAAAAAGAAAATGGTTATTCTTGCTGACTATTATTCTCTCTAACCCGTGCCGTTTGGCAAAGGATTGACCGTATGAAAACTACTGCTTTAATTACCGGAGCTGCCGGTGGAATTGGATTTGAATTTGCAAAAATAGCCTCCCAAGCCAATTATTCATTACTTCTGATTGATGTAAATGAGACATTATTGGCCGAAAAGAAAGCAGAAATCTCTATCATGTTCCCTCAAACGGACATTCACCTTATGGTTTGCAACTTGGCAGAGAAGGACATTGCAGAGAAAATTCATCAACGCATTATTGAAGAGCAACTGCTTATTGAAATTCTTTTCAATAATGCTGGCTTTGGCAATTTTGGGCACTTTCTGGAAACCGACTGGGCAAAGGATGAGGCCATGCTTAATGTGCACATGGTGACGACAACCCACCTGACTAAACTCGTGCTTCCTGGCATGACTTACAGAAAAAGAGGTTATATCTTAAATAATGCATCTGTGGCCGCTTTTGTGCCTGGTCCATTGATGTCGACTTACCATGCCTCAAAAGCTTATTTACTTTCATTCACCCAAGCCTTGGCCAACGAACTAAAGGGGACTGGCGTTTCAGCTACCGTATTATGCCCTGGCATGACGAAAACAGGCTTTGCAAAAGCGAATGGTAATGAAGATCCAAATATAAAATTCAACATCGCCACAGCCGAAGAGGTGGCCTACTTTGCCTTTTCAAGCATGATCAAAGGTCATCCGGTGGCGGTTCCTGGTGTTTGGAATAAATTGAGCGCTTTTTTACCAAGGCTTCTCAGCCGTAATAGAGTGACCAATATGGTAGGAAATATTCAGCGAAAAAACCACGCTAAACGAGCCGACAGCATGCAATTGGCTCCAGAGCTAAAGCTCAAGGCTTAGGTACATCAACAGGTCAACTTCTCTAACTGACTCATTTATTAACATTTAGATTTTTTGTTCAAGTAATTTCTATCGTTCTTTGAACAAAATCGGTGAACCCAATGTTGGCAAGCCGAGAATAAAAAGTAGTAAGCACACTTCTTACTCGTTTTAAATTACCAAAATGAAAATAGCTGTTTATCGTAAAGAGCATTTTAATGCTGCTCATCGACTTCATAACCCTAAATGGACTGAAGAAAAGAATGATGAGATTTTCGGGAAATGCAATAACCCCTCTTTCCATGGCCATAATTATGAGCTCATTGTAAAAGTCGTGGGCGAGCAAGATCCAGAAACAGGGTATGTATGCGATATGAAAATCCTCAAGGACATTATTAAAGCCCACGTAACCGATAAATTCGATCACAGAAATTTAAATTTGGATGTAACCGAATTTAAAAATCTGAATCCAACGGCTGAAAATATCGCAGTGGTGATCTACAACTTACTGCGCCCAGAAATTGACCAAAAATTAGAATTGAAAATAAGACTCTATGAAACAGAACGGAACTTTGTCGAGTACCCCGCTTAACGTATATAGTAGTATAGAAGAAATCGGAGATGAACACGTGGGGACTTCTTATGAAACACCAATGGTTCCGAATGCTTTCGATATGGACGATGATTTAAAACAAGAACTCATTGAAAAGAAATTCAAGGAGATCATGGAAATCATGGGCCTTGACTTAAGCGATGACAGTCTTTCGGGAACGCCAAAGCGCGTGGCCAAAATGTATATCAAAGAAATTTTTAGCGGACTAAGCCCTGCCAACAAGCCCAAAGTGACCTTGTTCGAAAACAAATACCAGTACAATGAGATGCTGGTAGAGAAGAACATCACTTTCCATTCTAATTGTGAGCATCATTTTGTGCCGATTATTGGAAAGGCGCATGTGGCCTATATTTCCAGCGGAAAAGTGATTGGTCTGTCTAAGATCAACCGAATTGTAGAGTATTATGCAAAACGTCCACAAGTTCAAGAAAGGCTGACTGTTCAAATTGCAAACGAACTCAAAACCTTACTTGACACAGAAGATGTGGCTGTAATTATTGATGCGGATCACCTTTGTGTTCAATCTAGAGGTGTAAAAGACGTAAACAGCAGTACCGTAACGGCTCAGTTTCATGGCAAGTTTAAAGAAGAAGCCACGAGAAGTGAGTTCCTGAAATATATCAAGTAGTCTTTACTGAGTTGAACTACATTTAAAGAATACAATATCAAGGCTGCCTTTTCAGACAGCCTTCTTTTTTTAACTCAATTCAAAAAAGTCCTCTTTGGCTACCTCCCTCTAAAGCTTTGCCCTTCTAAGCCTAAGATTTACATTGGGCTTTTTCATAAAAGAACCTCCATCTTCAAAAAATCACAACTCAGTGGGCTCAAAGCACCTTTAGCGCTTCTTTTCTTTAATTGATTTAGTTTTTCTTTTTGTAAAGGCATCTACTATCTTTGCACGTCTTTTATAAAACTGATAATTAAAAATGTCAAATCTGATTTATTTAGTCCCAATTCTCGGGCTAGTCGGCTTGTTAGTAATGATCGTTAAATCGAAATGGGTACACAAGCAAGATGCAGGGGATAAGAAAATGCAAGACCTTGCCAATTACATCCGTGAAGGAGCTTTGGCTTTCCTCAGTGCTGAGTACAGAGTACTCGCTATTTTTGTGGTGATTGCTGGTATCCTTTTAGGAGTGATTTCTACCCTAGTTGAAACCACCCACTACTTCATAATTTTTGCCTTTATTATTGGCGCATTCTTCTCAGCATTGGCCGGAAACATCGGTATGAGAATCGCTACTGCTGCCAACGTAAGAACTACCCAAGCTGCTAGAACTAGCCTAGGTCAAGCCTTAAAAGTTGCCTTTACTGGCGGAACTGTAATGGGACTTGGTGTTGCTGGTTTAGCCGTATTTGGACTAAGTATGCTCTTCATTCTATTGTTTGCTTTCTTTATGGATAGCGACATGGCGAATGGTGGTGTTTACCAAATGACAATCGTATTAGAAGCACTTGCTGGTTTCTCTTTAGGAGCTGAGTCAATTGCCTTATTTGCCCGTGTAGGTGGTGGTATCTATACCAAAGCAGCCGATGTTGGCGCTGACCTTGTGGGTAAAGTTGAAGCTGGTATTCCTGAGGATGATCCTAGAAACCCTGCTACTATTGCCGATAACGTAGGTGATAACGTAGGTGACGTTGCTGGTATGGGTGCCGATCTTTTCGGTTCTTATGTGGCTACAGTATTGGCTTCAATGGTGTTAGGTAACTACATCATTAGAGACATGGGTGGATCGGTTGATGACGCTTTCGGTGGCATTGGCCCAATCTTGCTTCCTTTAGTAATCGCTGGTACAGGAATCATCTTCTCGTTGATCGGCACTTTCTTTATTAAAGTATCAAACAATAACGCTAAAGAAGCAGAGGTTCAATCTGCTTTAAACCGTGGTAACTGGATTTCTATTGTATTGACAGCTATCGGTTGTTATTTCTTAATCGATCTACTTTTACCTGAAACCATGAAAATGAGTTTCTTCGGTGAAGGCATTCTTGAAATTTCTTCTATCCGCGTATTCGGAGCTGTATTGGTAGGTTTAGTAGTAGGCGGTTTAATCTCTTTCCTTACTGAATTCTACACTGCTATTGGTAAAAAACCAGTAATGAGCATTATTCAAAACTCTTCTACAGGTGCTGCTACTAACATTATCGCAGGTTTATCTGTAGGGATGAAATCTACTTTCGGACCAATTATTCTTTTTGCAGGTGCCATTTGGGGTGCTTACGAATTGGCTGGTTTCTACGGTGTAGCTATTGCTGCTTCTGCAATGATGGCAACAACTGCTATGCAATTAGCGATTGATGCTTTCGGGCCAATTGCGGATAACGCTGGTGGTATTGCCGAAATGAGTGAATTGCCTTCTGACGTACGTGAGAAAACAGATATTTTAGATGCTGTGGGTAACACTACTGCAGCCATCGGAAAAGGATTTGCGATTGCTTCTGCTGCATTAACAGCCCTAGCACTTTTCGCTGCTTATGTTACATTCACTGGCATTGATGGAATTAACATCTTTAAAGCCGATGTTTTGGCGGCCTTGTTCATTGGCGGTATGATTCCTGTAATCTTCTCTGCTTTAGCAATGGAGTCTGTAGGTAAAGCGGCCATGGAAATGGTAAAAGAAGTAAGAAGACAGTTCAAAGAAATTCCAGGTATTATGGAAGGCACGGCCACTCCAGAATACGCAAAATGTGTGGACATTTCTACCAAAGCAGCCATCAAAGAAATGATGTTGCCTGGCGCTATTACGATCATCTTCCCTATCCTTGTTGGATTTATCATGGGTGCTGAACCGCTTGGCGCTTATATGGCTGGTGTTACGGTATCGGGTGTGCTTTGGGCTATTTTCCAAAACAACGCTGGTGGTGCTTGGGATAACGCTAAGAAATCTTTCGAAGCTGGTGTTATGATTGATGGTGAAATGACTTACAAAGGTTCAGAAGCTCACAAAGCAGCTGTTACTGGAGATACTGTTGGTGATCCATTCAAAGATACTTCTGGCCCATCAATGAACATCTTGATTAAGCTTACTTGTTTGATTGGTTTGGTGATCGCTCCGCTATTGGTAGCAGGTCATGGAGAGTCTAATGACGACAGCAAAGCGGAAGTAAAAGAAATTATTATTGAAGCCCCAGCAGTAGACATTACTGAAGTGGTGACTGAGTTAAACTAAAACTCAACAAAACATAAAATTGAAAGGCTACCCGAAACGGTAGCCTTTTTTTGTGTGAATTCATACTTGATACTCCAAACCCTACGATGTGAGTTTTATAATTTACAGAAATGCCAAGCCGATTGACGATGACAAAAATCAATCCCTACCAAAATGAAAGTTGGTTCTCTTCAAGGGAAAAGCCATATTTGAAATTCAAATGATAAATTCCAATACGTCCTACTCCTTAAGCACAATCAAAAAGATTGCTTTTATAATACCAGTCCTACTCTCCATATCAACCGATATATTTTCTCAAGAAGCCAAAAGATCTGCCTCTACTGTAGTCAATGGAAAGAGCATTTATTATGAAGTTTACGGTGAAGGTGAGCCACTTTTTCTTTTACATGGTTATACACAATCCTCCAAATCGTGGAGACCTTATGTCGAAGATTTTGAGCAAGAATATGAGGTATACTTAATTGACCTAACTGGGCACGGAAAATCTGAGGCCTTCAAGCAAGAATTGTCCATAAAGTCGGTGGCTGAGGACATTAACGCTTTAGCTCAGCATCTTGAATTAGAAAAAATAAATGCCATTGGGTTCAGCTTTGGTGGAGACATTCTATATCAACTTGCTCTGCTTAATCCACCCCTGATAGAATCAATGATAACAATCGGTGCAGTGGGCACCTGGACGATAAATGATTTTCCTGAGTACCAGAAAATATTCACTTTTGAGAATAAGGACAATTTCCCTTGGCTCGCTACGGACCATCGTTCAGACGATCAAATAAAAGCCCTCATGGAGCAATTCAAGAATTATACAGTCAGGCTAAGTGACGAGGAATTACAAAGAATAAAGCCTGAAGTATTGATCATGGTGGGCGATGATGATGAGGGTATGGATTTATCAGAAGTCGCTAGGGTGAAGAAAAACCTTCCCCAATCTGACCTTTGGATATTGCCAAACGTTGCCCATGGCGCTCATGAAGGAGAAACCAAAGGTGAGTTCATTATAAAATCTAAAGCCTTTCTGTCTAAAAATAGAGATGAAAAATAATCAAAAAGGCTACCTTTTCCAGTAGCCTTTCTTTATGTCTATTCCTTTCTATGGATTACTCGTACCTCAACGAGGTAATAGGATCTTGCTCTGCGGCTCTTTTGGCTGGTGCTATTCCAAATACAATCCCTACAGTCACTGCAACCCCAAACGACAGTAAAATAGAGAATGGACTAACAATGGTGGGTATTTCAGCCAGTTCTGCTATACCAAAAGCAGCACCCAAGCCCAATAGCACTCCTATGGCTCCCCCTGAAAAACTGATCATTACGGCTTCTAAAAGAAACTGAAAGATGATGTCCAACCTTGTAGCGCCAAGCGACATACGTAAACCGATCTCCTTAATTCTTTCCATTACGGAAGCCAGCATAATATTCATGATACCAATACCTCCTACGAGTAGCGAAATACCTGCAATCCCCCCCAATACAAAATTGAAGATGTTCTTGGTGCGTTGTTGCTGTTTTAAGAGCAGTTCGGGAATACTGATTTCATAATCTACCACTTGGCTGTGCTTGCGCTTCAACATTTTTGAAACCACCTGGGCAATTGAATTCATTTGCTCCGTATTCGATACCTTAAGTACTAGTCTATCGAGTTGATGATAGTTAACATCCGTGTTGCCTTCATTTTGTGCATTGTTCATTCGGGCTTGTTGAATGAGAGCATTCGTTACCATTGCCCTATTCTCGTACCTCATCAAAGCTGTACTTAGAGGCGTGTAGATGTCCATGTTATAATCGCGGATACCAAGGTTAGACATGCTCTTGTCTGAAATAATCCGTTCCTCTAATACCCCAATTACCTTGAGCCAGTGACGGCCCACTTTAATGTACTTGCCTATTGGTTCTTCCCTACTAAAAAATTTAGATTTGATGGACTTCCCTATAATACAAACCGGAACGCCCTTCTTTAAATGCTCTTTATTGAAGTATTCACCTTCACTGAGCTCGAAGCCAGAGATCTCAAAATAAGTATTCTCTACCCCCACCAGTTTTGCTGAACGCCTGAAACCTTGTCTGGACACCTCGGTTTCTAAAACAATCTCTGGACTGACCATGTCTATGCCCGGAATCATGTTTTTGATGCTCTCCACATCCATGAAATTAAGGCCTAATGAAAGGTTCTTTTTCCCTTTTTGGGTACCTACCGCCCCCGCAGTTTCATCCAATTCACCTTCGCTCTGCTCAATAATCGGAGTGATAACGATATTATTCACCCCCACCAATTCTATTTGCTCAAGAATTTCCTGTTGAGCACCTGAACCAATGGCCATCATGGCAATTACTGCGGCTACGCCAAATATGATCCCCAAAGCAGTGAGGATGCTACGGATTTTATTTGACAGTACTGCTTCTGAAGCAATAGCCAAATTTGAAAGGATTTTTCGGAACATATCAGTCCTTTTTAGCGATTGCCTTTACCCCTTCAGAAATACGTTTAATGGGTTTATCTTCTATGCCACTAGGGTCAGACAAATAAACAGTAAGCCCTTCGTCAATTCCACCAAGAACAACCACTTCATCTGAGTTGGACTTACCGAGCCTCACTTCATGCTTAGTAATGTTCAGTCCATCTTTGGCAATGATATAAGTTATGGTATCACCTTGGCTATGAACTGCTTCTACTGGGATAAAAAGAACGTCTTCTAAAACTTCGGCTATTACCTTATTGCTTGTTGTCATGCCCGGTCTTAAGGTGGTATCCGATTCATTTACCGCCACCATAATCTCAAACACCTTAGAGTCGGAGTTAGGTCGTTGCTGCCCCATGTTGGCGACTTCCAAAATTTGACCTGTCAGCTTTTTATCAGGAAAGGCATCCAACCCTATTTCAACCCGCTGCCCTTTCTTTATATTATTAATATCGACCTCATTCACAAAGGTCTTTGACACCATCTGAGTTAGGTCAGGCAATGTCGCCACTACGGGATCCCAAGCAGCAACTTGTGCCCCTACTCCCATTTTACTCCCACGCCAGTCGCGTTTATAAATAAGCATTCCAGCTTCGGGTGCCATAATGGTAAACTGAGAACGCAATGCCATTAGGTTATCTAGTTTGACTTTATCGTCCTGCATTTTTGCTGCAGCCCCTTTCATTTTTGCCACAGATTTTTGTCGCTGAAGCTCGTAATTCTCCTTTTCAACCAAGAACTGTTTTTCCGCCCTGTCTAATTCCATTCGTTTCTCTGCCACGACTGCAGGCGGTTCGTATTGAGAATTTTTCAATACTAATTTCTTCCTTTCAATTTCATAAAGCAGATTATCCATTAAATCTCTGGCTTTGCGAAGCTCTATTGCCGTATCTAGCTTTGCTTGCGTAAAATCAGAAGAGGTGACGGTAAAATCACTTTGTCTTTGTTGAAGCCTTGTCCCCAGTTCCGTTTGATCTAAACGGGCCACATAATCTCCCGCTTTCACTACCGTTCCTTCAGGAATAATGTGCTCTAATGTAGTTTGGAATATGCCTGCACTTTGCATTCCACCAGGCCCTAGGATATCGACCGAACTCTTGGCGTATAATTCGCCCGATGCTGTAATTTCGGACCTGAATTGCCCTCGTTGAACTTTGGCAAAGACCTCGGTTGAATCAGTGGACCCCTTGTTTACTTTGGTGATAAAAAAAATAAGTACCGCGACAAAAATGCCGATAACGATTATCAGGTTACGTTTTTTCATTTTGTTGTTATTTTGACTGACCTTTTGAACTGTAAACATAGTTCAAAATATTACTTTTTGAATGTTAATTTTTCTTAATAACAGATAACACTTGTTAAGTCAACACTTATTACGCTTTAATAAAAACTAAGGCACTACCCTGCTAAAGACCAACAGTTGAGCTTTCACTTTATCAATTAAGATGAATTGATTGACCAAATAGTTTTAACCAGCCTTTTGATAGCAAAAGGCCGATGTGGTCATCGGACCGAAATGACGAGTAATTAAAGAATTGACCGACTTTATTCCAGTTAGAAAACTAGAAAACACATCGTTACCCATTTCTTTGGTTACTTTTGCGCCACTAAGAATTCCATTCAAGAATGAACTACCTTTCGTTAGAAAATATCACCAAGACATTTGGTGACAGAAAAATACTTGACGCCATTTCCATTGGTGTTGATCAAGGCCAAAAGATTGCCCTTGTAGGCGTAAACGGCTCAGGAAAATCTACCCTCCTCAAAATTATCACAGGTGTTGAGAAACAAGATGCCGGAGATGTAGTCTTCCGAAATGACATTGCGGTGCGCTCATTGGTGCAAAACCCAAAGTTCGAAACCAACCAAACCGTACTTGATGCAGTGTTTGATAACGATGACGAAGCCCTAAGGCTTTTAAATCGTTACCAAAAAGTAATGCTGAAAGCTGAACGTGGTGACTACGATGACAAAGAAATGCAAACCGTTATCGAACGAATTGACGCTTTGAATGCTTGGGATCAAGAAAGTCAGGTAAAGCAGATTTTAGGCAAACTGGGCTTGAAAGATCTAGAAGCAGATGTAAGCAAACTTTCAGGTGGGCAGCAAAAAAGAGTCGCCATGGCGCAGGTCCTTATCCAAAGACCTGACTTACTAATTCTGGATGAGCCTACCAACCACTTGGACATTGACAGTATTGAATGGTTAGAAGGTTATTTGAGCCAAGCCAATATGGCCTTGATTCTTGTTACTCACGATAGGTATTTCTTAGAAAAAGTAACGAACGAAATTGTAGAGCTCGAGCAAGGAAAACTCTATCGTTATAAAGGTGATTACGGGCATTTCTTAGAAAAGAAAGCTGAACGTCATGAATCCGAAGCTTCTTCAATAGAGAAAGCTCAAAACCTCTACAGAAAAGAACTCGACTGGATCAGAAGGCAACCAAAAGCCCGAGGCACAAAAGCCAAGTACAGAGTAGATGCTTTCGAAGAAACCAAATCAAAGGCCTTCTCTGGTGCAAAAACCACAGGTATGGAATTGGGTGCCACGGCTTCACGTCAGGGTAAAAAAGTACTGGAAATTGAAAAAATCAGCCATGGTTTTGGCGACAAGAAATTGATCGATAATTTCTCATATGTTTTTCCAAGAAAGGATCGTGTAGGAATTGTTGGTGCAAACGGAAGTGGGAAAACAACTTTCCTTCGTTTACTCGTCGGTGATTTAGAAGCCAATGAAGGTTCCATTGATTTAGGCCAAACGACTAAAATCGGTTACTACCGTCAGCAAGAACTAAGGTTCAACGATGCCCAAACCGTCATTGAATTTGCGAAAGAAATTGCTGAGTTTGTAGAGTACGGAAAAGGCCAGAGCATTCCAGTTTCTCAATTCTTGACTCGATTCCTCTTCCCGCCCGAAGTGCAATACAAACCCATAGGTAAATTGAGTGGTGGGGAAAAACGTAGACTTCAGTTGCTTAAAATCTTGATCAAGAGTCCAAACTTCTTGATTCTGGATGAGCCGACCAACGACCTTGATTTGATTACATTAAACACCTTAGAAAATTTCCTTGAGAATTTCGAAGGTTGCTTGGTGCTTGTATCTCATGATAGGTATTTTGTTGATAAATTAGTCGATCACCTCTTCGTTTTTGATGGCCAAGGCGATATCCGAGATTATAACGGTAATTATACCGATTGGCGTTTAGAAGAAGTAGCCGCCAAAGATGCACCAAAGCCTAAGATCGTTGAGAAGCCCGCTGCTCCAGCCCCTAAAAAAGAACAGCGAAAAATATCGTACAAAGAAAAACTAGAATTCGATACGATAGAAAAAGAAATGGCCAAGCTGGAAGCGCAAAAAGCAGTCCTGAATGAAAAAATAATAGGGGGTTCTACTAATCATGAGGAATTAACTGAGTGGGCAACGGAACTAGAAAGGATAAATAACGATTTAGAGGAGAAGGAAATGCGCTGGCTTGAGCTTTCCGAATACATGTAATCTAATTTATGGCTGAACTAATCCTCAATTCAGATAAACTAACAGTAGACTGCGAGCATGGCGAAACCATTTTGGACGCCTCGCTTAAAATGGGTATCAATCATGCGCACGCTTGTGGCGGGCAAGCCAAATGCTCTACCTGCCGGGTTTATATTAATGAAGGATTAGAAAACGTAAACCCTAGAAACGAGAAGGAACAGAAATTAGCAGACGTACTTAAATTCGGGCCAGAAATAAGGTTAGCATGTCAAACCACGGTATGCGGCCCCGTAAAAGCACGTAGGCTAGTGCTCGATAAAATAGACGAGAACATTATTCTAAGCTCAGGCATGTCAAGCGCACCTCGAAGTTTGGGAGAAGTAATTGATGCCTCTGTACTCTTTGTGGACATTGCCGATTATACTGCCTTTAGCGAACGTACCCCGGCTTATGATGTGGTGCATGTGCTCAACCGCTATTTCTACATTGCAGGCAATATCATCAAAAAACATAATGGCAGAATTCTCGACTATTACGGTGATGGTTTCTTGGCCATTTTTGGTTTAGATCACCAGCCGAATCATACAAAAAATGTGATCAGTGCAGGTTTCGAACTTCAAGAAGCCATTAAAAAATTCGATACTGAAGTACACGATTTAGTGAATTCTTCTTTCAAAATTCGCTTAGGAGCGCATACTGGCAAAGTAATTTGGGGCACCATTGGTATAGAAGGCATGCAAAAAGAAGCTGCCATTGGCGATACCGTGAATTTCGCTTCGCGCATCGAACAAGCCAACAAAACATTAAATACAGATTTTCTAATTTCTGAAGCACTCTTTAAAAAATTTGAGACTTGTTGCGTGGTAAATGCAGAATACGAAATAGAAGTGAAGGGCAAGAAAGGAAGTCATAAAGTTTATTCCTTAGAGTACGTAAGCCCAACAGTACTGGTCTAGTTTGTAATTACAATAAGTTTGTATTTTTGGATATGAGCACAGCGGCATGGATTCTTATTTGCGTTCTAATTATGGTGGTTTACACCATCAGTTTTCTGCAATTCCTAAAACAGCGATCGGCTCGTAAGAGTAATCAATCAAGAGTGTTTCAACTCCCATTATTCACTGCTTTTTTAATAGGCCCACTCCTATTCTTTATCATAAACAGAAACCAACGTAAAGACAGAAGGCGCTTTATGAAGGATATGGATCGGTATTCTTAATTCCAAATGATCAATCAGAGCTTCCAACTACGATGACCCCACTAGAAAACCTACAAAAACTCAACCTTAGCCTTCCAGAGGTTTCTACTCCTGGTGGCAACTATGTGTCGGTTAATATCCGAGCAAACATTGCCTATGTGGCCATACAATTTCCAATTCTGAATGAAGAATTTCTATATCAAGGGCGGTTAGGAGATGAGCTCAGTACAGAAGATGGCTACCATGCTATGGAATTGTGCACCCTGAATGTCTTGGCTCAAATCAACAGCAAAGTAGGTTTTGACAGGTTAGTGGGCCTAAACCATATAGACATTTACTTTCAAGCAGGTAATAACTGGGATGAATCACCCAAAGTTGCGAATGGTGCTTCTGATCTTTTTGTCAAAATTCTGGAAGAAAAAGGCACCCACAGCCGAGCAATTTTTGGCGCTCAATCTCTTCCTAGAAACTTCAGTGTGGGCTTAACTGCCAGCTTCACAATTACTGAATCATAAAAAAAGCGGCCAGTGGCCGCTTTTCATTCTATATTCATTTGGTCATAACACCTTCTATCTTCTTCTTATCTGCTGATATGGGAATACCACTGGCGATTCACTACCGTTTTTCGCTACAGCAGCCACTCCAAAGTAATAATTGTCAATCACGATGCCTTCTAAGGTGAATTCATTCACCCCAGAAACGAACCTTGAATTGTCCCATGTAGGTGAAGTAGTCAATCTCCAGTAAAGCTTGTATCCAATAATATTCGGATCGTTTGATTCTTTCCATTGTAAGGTTGTAGAAGGCTGAACAGCTCCGCCAATTCTTACATCCTCGGGGAGTTTTGGGCCCCAAGCCAAACCTGCCAATGAAATCGCATTAACGGCAGTGAGTTTAGCGGCATAATCAAAATTTACACCTTCAATCACATCTCCGTACTCAATTCCATTTTCAGTTCGTATGTCTTGGTGTTGACGCACATAGTTTTCGTGGGCTTCCATAATACGTACTCCAGCAAAACCTAGATCGTTGAACGGGCGGTGATGGCCTCCACGACCAAATCTATCTAACCTGTAAATCATCATTGGATTCATTTCAGGCATGTAAGTCTGTACTTGCTTATAAATGAACCTGGCGAGTTGTCTTGAGTTTCCATCTACTTCTCCACCAACGGTTCTTCTCGTACGTCTCAAGCCTTCACTTTCATTGGCTGGAGTGGGCTCAGAGAAAATTCTAAAATCGCGGTTACTGATTACACCATCAACGCCTTCAATATTCCCGATCATGTCGTTATTCAAGATCCCGACAATTTCCCAGTTGTTATCCCGTGCATATTTGGCCAAACCAGCGCCACCAAACAAACCTTGTTCTTCACCAGAAAGCCCTACAAAGGCAATACTATGTTTGAATTTATATTTTGAGAGCACACGTGCTGCCTCAATTGTTCCAGCCATACCTGAGGCGTTATCATTAGCGCCAGGGGCATCAATTTCAAAGTTCATGGTATTAGATGAGCGAGAATCAATGTCGCCAGACATCATTGCATAACTATTTGGGTATTCGGTCCCTCTCAAAACAGCGACAACATTCACTATCCAAGCTGAGTGAGGAACACGACTTCCTTCAGTTTTTTCCACAAAATCTTTCTGATAGAAAACTTCAAGGCAGCCTCCACATTCTTTTGATATTTTTTCGAATTCAGAGAAGATCCATCTTCTAGCAGCACCAATTCCACGGGTCTGAGAAACGGTATCAGAAAAAGTATTACGGGTACCAAAGCTGATCAGCTTACGAATGTCAGTTTCAATTCTTTCTGGAGAAGCAGACTGAACGATGTCGTAAAATCTAGCATCAGTCTGGGGAGGAGCGGTTTGATGAGCCGCCAATGGATTCAAAAAGAAGCCAAAACTCAAAAGCACAAATAAATAATTTCTAATCTTCATAAGATAACAGGTTGATTATTGAAATATAAAGATCATTTGCTCGGGATAAAAAGCAATACTTGATCAATGGAAAACTAATTTTTCAAGCAAAAGATTATGGCCTCAAAAATCAAAGCGTAAATTAAAATTTAAATGAAG
Source organism: Roseivirga echinicomitans (assembly GCF_001592935.1). Taxonomy (GTDB): domain Bacteria; phylum Bacteroidota; class Bacteroidia; order Cytophagales; family Cyclobacteriaceae; genus Roseivirga; species Roseivirga echinicomitans. Next base: position 198,598 of record NZ_LRDB01000012.1, on the reverse strand, counting down.
TTAGGGTAAGGGAGAAGACCATTGCCAGTTGTTATTTGGATGTAAACGAAAGACAAAAAAATAATATTCTTAGAGCAGGAACATTATTGGCACAATGGTTGTCTTAGGAGTATAAGTACCCCAAATAAAAGAACATGAGAACTAAAACATTATTATTCACAGCCGCAATTGTTGCCACGGGAATTGGCATCGCGACATTGGCCAGCAAAAAATTTGCCCTGCCAAAGTTGAAGAAAAGCACGAAGTAGAATTCATTTTTGAATTCTAACAGTTCACAAAAACTGTTAAAACATATGGCCTCGGTAATTCCGAGGCTTTTTAATGTCTAAACTTTCTTAATTTAGGCGTTTAAATATTCACTATGAGGCAACTCTTCATTTCTACCGTCTTTCTTTTTATCCTTATTCAAAATGTTTTAGGGCAGGAAAAAGAGAGTCATCTATTTCAAGATCCCAGAAGGTATATCGATACGGCCGTTACTTACATGAATCAGGAGAAGTATTTGGAAGCCGACAAATACTTTATGGTGGCATTGGATAAAATCACTGTCCTTTCTTCAGATTTCTGTTACTACTTTGGAAAGAACTCATTCTATCTAAAATATTATAGCCAGAGTATAGATTGGCTCAGCAAGTACTTGGAACTTAAAGGTTCATCAGGGCAATATTCAGATGAGGTAATTGCGCTCTTAGATCAATCTGAAAAAGAATTTAGGGCGAATCGAAGTACAGGAGAAACTGTAGAAACTAATACGAAGTTCTTTTACCAGAACACGATTAGTTGCTCTGGGCATGAAAATATAGTTTGTCCCGTTTGCAAAGGTGATGACATCATTAGTTCAAGGGATCGGATAGGCGAAACCATTTACAAAAAATGCCCCTACTCTACCAATGGAATTCTAACTTGCGAAGAGTTTAACTTATTGCTTCAAGGTAAATTAAAGCCCAAAAAATAGTTTACTTAAGGCATTAAAGCCTCTCAATAACCCATTGAATTAGATCATTCACTGTTTTCTCTGCGTTGGGCGAAAACTGTTTATTGGGTCTATTCGCAATTAGCGCGTTGAAGCTAATCATTTCATGGCCCAGCATTTTAGCCATGGCATAATAGCCTGCCGTTTCCATTTCAAAATTGGTGATTTGCCCAAACGAGGTGTTTATTTTTGAAAGTCTATCGAGATAGTCTGGAAGAAATGGTCTAAGCCTGATTTCCCTACCCTGAGGAGCATAGAAACCTGGGGCGGTCACTGTTACTCCACTATACATTTGAGGGCCTTGAAACTCTTTCAACAACAAAGGGGAAGCTTCCGACAAATATGGTCTAATGGGTAAGCCCAATGTTCTTTGCACTTTGTTGCCAATCACTTGCCCATCTTCTGATTCTACCCAAGGGTAAAAAGACATCAGAGAATCCATCCCCAAAGCTGCCTTCGACACTAAAAATGAGTCCAATGGAATATCGGGTTGCATGCAGCCTGAAGTTCCAATTCTGATGATTTTAAGGGCTTTAAGCTTATCCTTAACCTGACGTTTCTTCAAATCTACATTGACCAACGCATCCAGCTCGGTCATGAGGATTTCAACATTATCGGTACCCATTCCTGAGCTGATCACCGAAATCCGTTTTCCGTTTAACTCTCCCGTATGCGTAACAAGCTCTCGATTGGTGACTTGAAAGTCTATTCGATCAAAGTATTTACTGATTTTGGCAACCCGATCTGGATCACCCACCACGATGACCGTATCGGCTACCATTTCAGGCTGCAAGCCCAAATGATAAATTGCGCCTTCGTTGGTCAAAATAAGTTCTGATTCTGGGATAGTCCTTTTCTCCACTTTAGTCGATTTTGGCAGGCTCTCTCTTCACCCCTTTTAAAGGGTTATAATGATTGGTGTTCTTTTGATAGTAACCCGTTCCATCGTAAGGCCTTCTTTCCGGGTTTTGGCGACATTCATCTGAACAGCACCCATCCATTAACCAACCAGCTTCTTCTGACATTGGAATATGTGCATTACAAGTTGGGTTGGCGCAATTTACCATTCTATCTGTAAGCACACCGGTAACATGGCATTTTGAAATCACCGAAGGGTTCACAGAGTTAACATCGGCCGTAATTCGGTTATCAAAAACATAGCATTTTCCTTCAAAATCTTCTCCGCCCGCTTCAATACCATATTTGATGATTCCACCATGAAGCTGATAAACGTTCTCAAAACCTTGCTCCAATAGATAAGCACTGGCTTTTTCACACTTAATACCTCCAGTACAATAAGTGATTACCTTCTTATTTCTCAATCCCTCTATTTCTTTCACCTTTTCAGGGAAATCTCTAAAGTTTTCGATGTCCAAAGTAAGCGCATTTTTAAACCTACCAACGCTATGCTCGTAGTCGCTACGAACATCAAGTATTACCGTGTCTTCGGGTTGATTTCTAAGAATCTCTTTGAATTCGTTTGGCTCAACATAAGTACCCGTTTTCTCACGTGGGTTAATGTGCCTTAAGCTAGAGTGTACTATTTCGGGCTTAACTCTAACGTGCAGTTTCGCAAAAGCCATTTTATCATGGGCTTCTACTTTGAATTCTGTGTCTGCAAAGCGGGCATCTGATTGTACATAAGCCATGTACTTTTCACAATCCTCCTTTAGTCCTGAAACGGTTCCGTTAAGGCCTTCTGGTGAAATGATGACTCTACCACGTAAATTGTTTTCAACACAAAATAAGTGATGTTTTTCTCTGTATGCCTCATAATCCTGGATATCGGCATAGCAGTAATACAATAAAATTGAATATTGTTTTCCCATAGCTCGTGCCCTATTTCAAGTAGGGTGAATTAATAATAAAACTTGTACTTTAAACTTCTTTGGCTGGATTGCCGAATACGGTAGCATTGGCTTTTACTTCTGCTATTACCACAGAACCTGCTCCAATTCTTGCCCCCTTACCTATTTTAATACCTGAAACAATCGTAACGCCAGAGCCAATAAACACATTGTCTCCAATTTCAACTTCGTTTCCGATTACGCTCCCCGCACCCACTTGTACTAGATCACCTAGTGTGGCACTGAAATCAACAGTTGAGTTGGTGTTCAATAAACAATGATTGCCAATTTTAGCATTCGAGCCTACCACCACTCCGTTATTTACAAAGTTGCCATGGCCGATGTGTGCCGAAGTAGCTATTTCCGCATTACGATGAATAGCATTCACTGGCATTTTCTTTCTGCGCTCAACCATGAGTTTCACCAAGCCTTTTCTAAGTTCACGGTCGTCCACTGCAATAAAGCCTTCGCATTTTTTGCCAATCAGTTTTAAAAAGCCATCGTCATCAGTTTTCCCTAAAACGGATACTCCGCTCAATTCTTGGCCATGTTTGGCCGCATCGTCATCCAAAAAGCCATACACCACAACTCCGTTACTCTCAAATATTTCGAGAGCAGCTTTGCCCATTTCATTCGCACCAAATATGATTACTGGATTGTCCATAATTTCCTCCTTTTTCGGGCGGCAAAGTTAACTTTTTTTGAGCGAAATTCTAAGCAAACTAAAATACTGGATTGCGCACCAACGATATCCCAATATTGCACTCAATACATTTCTTTGGAAGGCAATAGGCGTTATGGAGCTGGATCAATCCTTGGCTATCGAAAGCAGAAGACACATTCCAGCCCAAGGTTTTCCATAATTCTGTGATATGGTTGCTTTCTGCTTTCATTGACGAAAGCAGGTTCAGTGCTTTATCTAGATAAGCGTTATCATCTTTGTATTTAGCCAATGCGGCTAGAAAAGGAATTGCGGTATTTACGATAATATTCTCCTTCGATTTCTTAGTCAATCCCCCTAGACGCTTGCTCAGCTTCTTGTCTATGGCATAATGAGTACACCAGTAATCCGATTGAAGGACATCTAACTTATCTATGACCTCCCTCCGATTCTCGATTTCTGAAAAGAATGAAAAAATATGCGGATAGGTAATCACCAAGGCAGCTAATTGAGCAATTCTTATAGTTGGATAATTGGCGGGCCTCACTTTAGAAAAGTACCACTCATTATAGCCTATTTTTTGTTTCAACTCATATTTGGCTTTCAGAAACCTGTATTCCTTCTGAAGCTGATAGGCGTATTCGTCCGATACATCAACGTCCAAAAAACCCGCTTGCCCAAAAAGTAATGCTTCAATCTGAAAAAGCTGATTCGAATGTTTTGTGAGCACTTTTAATGGAACACTTTGCGCCAAACGCAGCATATTGTTCGCGTTTGTTTTAAAACCAAAACCTTTGGCTAGCCAATGGTAAGCCGACTCTTCCCAGTCATGTGCGTTGGATTCCAAAATGGAATTGAAGTCATGAGATTTTTCTTCCACCCTTTCCACCAAGGCCCTTTCCAACATTGAAAGTCTTGTGATGGATTTAGTATTGTTTAAATGTCGGGCACACGGAACTGAGTCTTCATTATCCATAAGGTGTTGATAACGCTCCAATACCATTGGTTTGACCAAGCCTTTCAGTTCTAATGTAGGAATTGGATTATCTTCACTGTTAAACACCTGTTTGTCATTCTCCCAAACCACATGAAGCACCACATTATCATAATTGAGATCATCTTGATGTTTATGTGCGTACCAATCGGAAGCTTTCACATGAATCTCGACTGAGCCGTGCCATTGAATTCCCTCAATATCGACCTGGGCTTCTTTGAAATCTGGGCCAGCCAAATGATTAAGATGGCCTGTTTTTATAATATTCAACTGGTCACCAGAAACTAGCTCTAGCGTAGAAGTATTAAAGTATTGATATCGCCAAACGAAATGAAGAAAGGATTCTGGTAACATTAAAAAGCCCTTTAGCTTCTTAAATTACAAAAATCAGATAAATATTGTTGCATTTCCAACTGTAACTCTTGCGCTTTCTCCCCAGCAATCTCAGCAAAATCTTCTTTTTGAGAAGCATAAATTATTCCTCTGCTAGAGTTTACTAAAAGACCACATTGGCTATTCATCCCATATTGGGCTACATCTTTCAGACTTCCGCCTTGTGCTCCAACACCTGGAACAAGCAGGAAATGATTAGGTACGATCTTACGAATTCTCGTCAATACCTCTGCCCGGGTAGCCCCAACCACATACATTAACTGATCTGCAGTACCCCATTCTTGGCTTTTTCTAAGCACTTCTTCAAAGAGCTCTCCTCCTTGAGTAAGATCTAAATTCTGAAAATCCTTTCCGCCTGTATTGGAAGTTAGCGCCAACAGAATCACCCATTTGTCCTTGAATTCCAAAAAAGGTTTTACTGAATCTTCTCCCATATAAGGTGCCACGGTAAGCGCATCACAATCCATATTTTCGAAGAAAGCCTTGGCATACATTTTAGAAGTATTACCAATATCTCCACGCTTGGCATCGGCCAGAATGAAAATATCTTTAGGAATATATGCGATCGTTTTTTCTAAGCTTTGCCAACCCTTAACACCATAAGCTTCATAAAAAGCAATATTGGGTTTATAGGCCACAGCATATTGGGCCGTGGCATCTATAATCTGTTTATTAAACTCGAAGATGGGGTCTTCGGTATCTAGTAAATGCTTAGGTATTTTATTCAGGTCGGTATCTAAGCCAACACACAAAAAGGATTTCTTTTTCTGAATTTGGCCAAAAAGCTCTGCTCTGGTCATTTAGTTCCTGTAGTCTTCGGTGTGTTGCACCGGGTTTTTCTTTGGATCGAATTCAAAAAAGCCAGCAGCATAAGTCTGATTTGGCTTAAAATTGGCCACTTCGAAGGCCGTTTTAATGCCATCATAGTCAATCAAATCCCAAGCTTTAAGGTAACTGGTCTTTTTGTCTATGTACATAATGATATTCGTGAAATCACTGTCTTCATCTGTAGAAACCAATTCAATTACATCTACTAATGAGCCTCCCATATTTTCGGAACGCTTGTAAGTGTACGTAAAACCCTTTTTATAAATATCATAAATATTGGTAGGGTTGATAAAGGTCTCTTCTGGTTCAAAATTGGTAATGGTCAGTTCTTGCGCCTCAACCAAATAAGTCCAAAGTACGGGGCCGTTGCAATAAATATGCTGATCCCTAAACTTGATCATAAACTTCTCTTTTGAAACTGCAGCAGTACCAGAAAATCTATCTAGCACCTCCGCCTCACTCATCACTTTCTGTACAAACTCTATTTCAAAACCAGGCATGGCCTTATAGGTTGCACTCATTTTATCTAAAACCGCCTTTGGATCCTGCGCCACCATCAGCGTACTGCTGAAAACCATCATCACTATCAAAAATCCTAGTATTCTTCTCATCGTATCTTATTCTAAGGAATTAGTTATTGTCCAAGCTGTTCAATAACTGTTCCAAACTATGTTCGTCTGAAATTAAAACTTCTCTTGCTTTACTGCCTTCAAAAGAGCCGACAATTCCAGCTGCTTCCAGCTGGTCAATAATTCGCCCTGCTCTGTTATAACCCAATTTCAACTTACGTTGAATCAGGGAAGTACTCCCCTGCTGATGCGATACAATTAGTCGAGCCGCATCATTGAACATCGCATCCCGGTCTGATAAATCGACCGAGCTCGAGCTACTATCTGCATCATCTCCCGTAAATTCTGGGAGCACATAGGCAGATGAATAGCCCTGTTGACCTCCAATGAAGTCACAAATGTCGTCTACTTCTGGCGTATCTACAAATGCACACTGAATTCTAGTGATTTCAGATCCCATGGAAAGCAACATATCGCCTTGACCAATCAATTGATCGGCACCGCCAGTATCGAGAATAGTTCTTGAGTCTATTTTAGAAGTTACTCTAAAGGAAAGCCTCGCTGGGAAGTTGGCTTTAATAATACCTGTAATTACGTTTACGGATGGTCGCTGTGTGGCCACTACCAAGTGAATACCAATGGCCCTGGCCAACTGCGCCAAACGCGCTATAGGAGTTTCCACCTCTTTTCCAGCTGTCATCATCAAATCCGCCAACTCATCTATAACAAGAACAATGTACGGCAAGTAACGATGTCCCTTTTCTGGGTTTAGTCTTCGATCTACGAATTTCTGGTTGTACTCTTTTATGTTACGACAAGCGGCATCTTTCAGTAAATCATAGCGCTGATCCATTTCAATACACAAAGAATTAAGTGTATTGATTACTTTTTTAGTATCGGTAATAATCGCTTCCTCGCCATCAGGCAGCATGGCCAAAAAGTGCCTTTCAATTTTATTGTAAATAGTGAGCTCCACTTTCTTCGGATCCACCAAAACAAACTTCAACTGAGAAGGGTGTTTCTTATAGAGTAAGCTGGTTAGAATGGCGTTCAATCCAACAGACTTACCTTGACCTGTCGCCCCAGCCATAAGCAAGTGAGGCATTTTAGCCAAATCTGTAACAAAAACTTCGTTGGAAATGGTTTTCCCTAATACAATAGGAAGCGCCTTATCACTGTTCATGAACTTATCCGTTGCGATTACAGATCGCATAGAAACCATCTCTTTATTCTTATTCGGCACCTCAATACCGATAGTTCCTTTCCCTGGAATTGGCGCAATAATACGAATGCCCAAAGCGGCTAAACTCAAGGCGATATCATCTTCAAGGTTTTTGATTTTAGAAATCTTAACTCCTGCTTCTGGAATGATCTCGTAAAGTGTAACCGTTGGGCCAATAGTGGCCTTAATACTCGAAATTCCAATTTTGAAATTGGTAAGTGTTTCTACAATCCTATCCTTATTGGCTTGTAGTTCTTCTTTTGTCACCTGAATTTTTGCTGGACCATATTCTTTCAATAAGTCAATGGTTGGATACTTATATTTGGCCAAATCAAGTGTAGGATCATAATTCCCAGCTTTCTCAACCAGTTCTTCTGACGAATGATTAATTTCAACTTCAAACGAAAGTTCGTCCTTCTTTTCTACTGGTACAATTGGGCGATTTTCTACAAAAGGGTTTTCAACAATTAACTCTTTAGGCTCAGGCTTCTCCTCTATTTCACTAGACAATTCTAGTTCGATGGAATTATCTTCTGAGGCCTTTTCCCCTTCCCCTTTCAACTCAATCACCCAATCTTCAAGATCTGCCTCGCTGGATAGCTCAAGGTCATCATCTAGATCTTCCCCTAAACTCTCCGCTTTTATGGTTTCTCTTGTTTCAGTAACAACGGTTTCTTTTTCTTCATCAGCGTTATCCAAATCAGACAAAGTGTTTTTGGTCAAGAAAATTTGCTTGATATCGAAGAAGAAAATAATGAAAACCAGAAAAGTAAACACTAATAACAGCAGCGTTCCAAAGCCCATGAGGTTATCAAATATAACAGCAAGTTCATAACCTAGCCCCCCGCTGTAGAAGCTCCATTCAGATACACCAGAACCTCCTTTAATCATAGACCCCATCAGTAGACTGATCCACAAAAGGAAGAATACGACAAAAATAAAAGCACGTTGAATATTGACAAGGGCTTTTCCAAATACGATTCTGTACCCTCCAACAAATAAGAATGGAGGGATAAGGAAAGCTGCTATTCCAAACCATTTAAAAATAAGGAAGTGTGAAGCATATGCACCCCAAAGCTTCATCCAGTTGGCAGCTTCCTTTCCGGAAGCAATCATACCAGTTTCTCCTATGGACTCTATCACACTTTGATCTGCCTTACCCGTGAACAAGTAACTAACGCAAGCCACAAATATGAAGACTGCGGAAAGCAGTAAAAACAAACCTACTGTGAGTTGAATTCTTCGGTCTTTCAAGAAACCCAACCGTAGTTTACCCTTAAGGCTAAATCCTTTGGATTCCTTTTTTTCTTGTTTGGTGTTTTTAAATGTATTGGACTTGTAGGTGTTTTTGGCCATGAAAAAGTACTTCCCTTATAGTTACGAAAATAAATGAATTTTATGAATCCTTTAGACTGATTGACTAAAACATCTTAACATCACTAGCCAAACTTCCATTTCAGAATGGCTTTATTGATTTTTTTGATCATTGCAGGGCCTTCATAGATGAATCCGGTATACACCTGAACCAAAGTTGCTCCCGCTTTTAACTTATCAATCGCATCTTCTCCTGTATTTATTCCTCCTACCCCAATGATAGGGAAAGAACCTCCAGATTTTTGATGAAGATAACGAATCACTTCTGTAGAACGATCTCTTACCGACTTTCCGCTTAATCCCCCTGCTCCTATTTTTTCAATTTCGCTTTTTTCGGTCACTAAACCTTCCCTTGAAATAGTAGTGTTTGTAGCGATGATACCATCGATTTTTGTTTCCTCTACAATCTCGACAATATCATCGAGCTGTTCAGGCGTAAGGTCTGGCGCAATCTTCAACAAAATTGGCTTTCTAATTTGCTTTAACTTATTGGCTGCCTCCAACGTCATAAGCAACAACTTGAGGGGCTCCTTCTCTTGTAACTCTCTTAAATTTGGCGTGTTAGGTGAGCTCACATTCACCACAAAATAATCTACGTGTGGAAAAAGCGTTTCGAAGCTCGATAGATAATCGTTGACCGCCTCATCATTAGGGGTTACTTTGTTCTTACCAATATTCCCACCAATCAGCACTGTGGTTTTCTTACGCTTCAGTCGTTCCACTGCAACTTCAACTCCTTGATTGTTGAAGCCCATTCGGTTAATCAAACTTTGGTCTTTCGGTAACCTAAAAAGTCTAGGCTTAGGGTTTCCTTCTTGCCCCTTAGGGGTTAAAGTGCCTATTTCAATAAAACCAAAGCCAAAAGCTGAAAGCTCATCAAAAAGTTTGGCGTCCTTATCGAAGCCCGCAGCAAGCCCTACTGGGTTTTTAAATTTCAGCCCAAAGGCTTCAACCTCCAGTCTACTATCTTCAAAGTCGTAGAGTGATTTAGCGATGGATGCGGCTCCTGGGATTTTAAAAAGACGTTTAAGCCACCCAAAAGTAAAGTGGTGCGCATTTTCTGCTGGTTTAGCAAAAAGAAAGGGACGAATAACTGATTTATACAAAGCTGAAAATTTTATCAAAAGTACGGCTTCGTAGGGAACGATGAAAAGGAATTAAGATTTTAGCTGAATTAACTTTACTATCGGTCTTATCGCTTGCTTTCCAATCTCATTTTTTGGAAGATTATGTAAGAATTGATAAATCGTTGCTCCAAATACGAAAACCATGTACAGCAGAATTCTTGTTCCAATAGATTTTACTGAAAAATCGCACAGGGCTTTAGAGGTTGCCTGCCAAATAGCAAAAAAACTCAATAGTGAAGTCTATATGATGCACATTGTGAAAGCTGCACTTTCTGTCTATTTAGACGAGTTGGGCGAATACAAAAGCAAAACACCAACAGGACAGCAGTTTTTAGATGATATACTATCCCTTAATGAAGAGAAAATGAAGCGGCTCATTCAAAAATATGAAGACCGTGGAATCACTATTCACTCTAAACTAAAGGTACATGACACCCCAAATGAAATCGCTAAGTTGGTTGCAGAAGAAGCTTTTGACTTAACTGTTGTTGGCAATTACGAGCATGAACGATTTGATGAGGTCTTTAAAAGAACACATCCAGAAAAAATTGCAGCACTGGCCAAAAACCCGGTACTGACCATTAATAATGCACTGGAACGTTTTGAGATCAAAAGAATTCTAATCCCTACCAACTTGACGGATGATTATTCGCCAGCAATGCCCGATTTGATGAAGTTTGCAGAATCATTCAATGCAGAACTCTTATTTGTCTATATCAATACGCAAGCCCATTTTAAAACGACATTACAGATCAACAAACTGAGGGTTGAATTCTTAGAGAAACACGGATTAGTCAATCATTCTGTTGAAGTATTCAATGCAAAGTCGATAAATAGAGGTATTTTGTATGCGGCAGACTTCTTTAAAAGCGATATGATTGCTCTTTTTTCTTACCATAGAGAAAACATAAAAACATTATTAATGGGCAACATTACTGAATACCTGATCACCAAGTCTAACATCCCTATACTTACCTTAAACCTGAGTAAAACGGAATAAAAAGCATCCAACTCTCTTTTTCAGCCTACTATTGATAATAAAATGCGAAAGATTAAATCCAGAAACCCAATAGACCTCTTTAGGTTAATCCCTTTGGACATTATAAGAAGACCGAGGGTATCCAAAGAAAAATCCAACCTAATGCCAGGGTCTTTGCTGTACACTGGTAAAAAGAGAGATGATGAGATCCTTCTCCAAGCAATGGCCTATAACGGTGAGTCTTGCGAAGAAAAGGAACTCCAATCTATTGCTGAATTAAAAGAGCTTGATCTAAAAGGTAAAAACCTATGGCTCAATGTTACTGGCTTGCACAATGTAGAGTTGATTCGAGAAATTGGGGAGCATTTTGACATCCATAACCTTACATTGGAAGATGTATTGAATCTTGGTCAACGGCCAAAGTGGGAAGAATACGATCACTATTTCTTCCAAATCTGTAAAATGGTGATGACACAGAACGACATGATTAAGCATGAGCAGTTCGCCATGGTGGTAGGTAAAGACTTTATCATCACCTTTCAAGAGGATATGAGAGATGTTTTTGATGGTGTTCGTGATCGACTAAGAAACGCCAAAGGCAAAATACGTACGCGTAAGCCCGATTACTTATCCTTCGCTTTAATGGATGTAATCGTAGATCATTACCTCATTATCATCGAAATGTATGCGGACAGAATTGATGATCTAGAAGACGAATTAAGAAGTAAACCCACCCCTAGCTTCATTAATCGACTAAGCACTTTAAAAAAGGAAGTGAATTGGCTACGCAGAACTGTTCGCCCAATCAAGGAAAGCGTAATTAATTTCAATAAGTCTCAAACCAGTTTAATCGATAAAAAGACTTCCCCTTTCTTAAAAGATTTACTGGACCACACTACTCACCTAACAGAAAATGTGGAGTTGTATATGGACGAGTTGAAAGACTTGATGGATCATTACAATAACCAGATGAACAACAAGCTGAATGACATCTTAAAAGTGCTCACCATTTTTTCAGTTATTTTTATTCCCCTCACTTTTATGGCGGGAATCTACGGAATGAACTTCGAATACTTTCCTGAGCTTTCTTATAGGTATGCCTACCCCATTTTCTGGGGAGCACTACTAACCGTGGCTGGAGGGATGATCTATTATTTCAAAAGGAAAGGCTGGCTATAGTCTCAGCTTCTTGGATGAAAATCTTTGATAATCTGCTTCAGGTAATCCCGATCTAAGTGCGTATAAATTTCGGTCGTAGTAATCGATTCATGACCGAGCATTTCCTGAACGGCTCTTAAGTCAGCTCCGCCTTCAATTAAATGGGTAGCAAAAGAATGCCGAAAAGTATGTGGGCTCACTGTTTTATGAAGTCCAACTTTGGCTACCAAATCCTTGATTACAATAAATACCATTTGGCGGGAAAGTTGTTTTCCGTTGCGATTCAAGAATAGAAATGATTCGTGCCCAGGTTTGACATCTAAATGCACCCGAACCTCTTCTCTGTACATGTTAATGTGTTTCAGTGCCTCTCTCCCAATAGGCACCAAACGCTCTTTATTTCCTTTTCCTAGAATTCTCAAAAACCCAATCTCGAAATGAATATTGGAAATCTTGAGACTAATAAGTTCGGTCACCCGCAAACCTGAACTGTACAACGTTTCGAGCATGGCCCTATTGCGCATTCCTTCTGCCTTGGAATGATCGATAGCCGCCAAAATTTTATCTATTTCATGAATATCCAGCGTATCGGGTAGCTTCCTGCCTAATTTAGGGGCTTCCAATAGAGCAGTAGGATCCACATCTATCTCTCCCTCATACATCATGAATTTATAAAAAGACTTGAGCCCAGAAATTATACGTGCCTGTGAATGCGCACTCATGCCCAACTCGTTGATGTATTCTATAAAATTCTGCAGATGGTTAGCTTGAACTTGCTGTGCCGTAATATCTAGATTGGATATTTCCAGAAACTGTTTTAGCTTCACCACATCATGAACGTAAGCCTCAACCGAATTTTCGGACAGCGACCGTTCCAGTTTTAAGTAGTTTTCGTATTCCTGAATATATATTTCCCAAGCCACGGCTAAAGATAAGTAACCACTCGACAAAATGAAGATCATCATCATCAATGGCCCAAATTTAAATTTACTGGGCATCCGAGAAAAAACCGTTTATGGCAATGAAAGCTTCGAGACTTACTTTGAAAAGCTGAAAGGAAAATTCACCAACCTTGAACTAGAATACTACCAAAGCAATGTAGAAGGCGAATTGATTAACAAGCTACATAAAGTAGGCTTCTCTTATGACGGTATTGTTTTCAATGGTGGTGGTTATACACATACCTCTGTGGCTATTTCAGATGCAATAGCCGCTATTAATACTCCCGTAGCCGAAGTTCACATTTCCAATATTCATGCGAGAGAAGAATTCAGGCACCTAAGCCTAATCACTAAAGAGTGTGCAGGAATGATTACTGGATTTGGTTTGATGGGTTACGATATGGCGCTTTACTATCTAAGCACAAAGTCTTAATCAACATTCTTTCAAATACACTTTCTCTTCCCAGTCTTTCAGTTTAGGGTTCATTTGTTTGAACCACAAGGGAGGAAATGCGGCCATTAAGATCATAGCCGGGTAACCAGAAGGCAGCTGAGGAGATTCTTCATAATGCTTTAATACCTGATAGCGCTTAATCGCATTCGCATGGTGATCGGAATGACGTTGCAACTGAAACAGAAAGAAGTTGCTCAACCGATGGTTTGAATTCCAGGAGTGCATAGGGTTGACTCTTTCGTAACGTCCAGGAGAAATCTCCTTTCTTACAATGCCGTAGTGTTCAATGTAATTCACTATTTCTAAAAGGCTAAAGGCCAAAATGGCTTGGGTAAAGAAGAAAACAGGCACTTCCCAAACCAGTCTTCCTTGCCAGAGGCTTGCCGACAATGTTAAAGTTACAGCCAATAAAACGGGAAGTATGGTAAACCAAATCATTTCATTTTTGAGTGACCATACCTTCTCTCCTTTTCTTTTCAAGCTTGCCCTTTCAATATTCCAAGCACTGCGGTAACTCCCTAAAACCGAGCGAAACCAGAAACGATAAAAGCCTTCTCCTTTTCTGCTTGTAGCAGGATCTTTAGGAGTAGCTACATGCACATGGTGACCGCGATTATGTTCGATATAGAAATGCATATAGCAAACGGTCATTAAAATAAGCTTAGAGTAAAAACGCTCCAAAGCCGATTTTTTATGCCCTAGCTCGTGTCCCACTGTAATACCAATTCCACCTGTTACTAAAGCGAAGCTCAACACAAAACCAACCCATTCGTGAACTTCCATAGTAGTAGAAGCCACTTGAGCCGATGCCCAAACCAAGAAAGCCAATTGAAAAATGGCCCAGATGTAAGTGATAAAACGATAATAGAATTGTTCAGAAATGATTAAAGCATCGGTATCCTCCATATTTTCGGGATCTTCACCAATAAGAGAATCAGCCAAAGGAATCAATACGAACACAAAGCAAATGGTGAGGTAATTCCACCAGCCACCAAGGTAAAAACCTAGGATGGCAAGCGCAGGAATTATAAAAGCAGTAAGAAAACCGATTCGCTTGATCCAACTCATATTGAAAAATACGAAATCAAATCATGGCTTTCAACTCCTGAAGGCTGGGTATTTTCTCTAAGAAACTCACCTTCTGTTTTTCTTCATCAAACCAACAAGCGTAATGTGCCATACCATTGGTAACGATCAACAATTTAGCTTTGAGCGTTTTATTGTACACCGCCACTTGATCAAAAGCATTCTGAGTGATTTTGACGGAAGGTGCCTTACACTCTACAATGACAAGAGGTTTCATGAATTCATCATAAAACAAAATGTCAGAACGTTTTTGCAGCTGATTGTATTTATTGCCCGTCTCTACACTCATTCGGCTCATAGAGTACCCCAAACTACCAGTGAGGAAATGAATAAAATGTTGTCGTACCCATTCCTCTGGGGTAAGTACAACAAACTTCTTCCGTATAGGGTCAAAAATAACTAATTTGCCATCCCGTTTATCGAGGCGATATTCATAGGCCGGCAGGTTGAGTGAATCCATCGAACAAATGTAACTGAACCCAAAACTTATACATGAAAACTAAGCAGGAAATTGTTGAAAACTGGCTCCCCCGCTATACGGGTGTTGCCAATGAAGATTTCGGAGAGTACATTCTACTGACTAACTTTATTACTTATGTAGAAATGTTTGCCGATAAGTTCGGGGTTGAAATCAATGGCGTAGGTCGTCCAATGCAGTCTGCAACGGCAGAAAACATCACCATTATCAACTTTGGGATGGGAAGTGCTATGGCAGCCACCGTGATGGATTTGCTCTCTTCTATAGCCCCTAAAGCTGTTCTGTTTTTAGGTAAATGTGGCGGATTAAAAAAGAAAACTGCCATTGGCGATTTAATACTCCCTATTGCAGCCATTCGTGGCGAAGGTACTAGTGACGATTATATGCCTCCTGAAATCCCTGCATTGCCTTCTTTCCGTTTACAGCGTGCAGTATCTTCAATGATCAAGAAGCACGAACGCGATTACTGGACAGGCACTTGTTACACCACCAACCGTAGGGTTTGGGAGCACGACAGAGCTTTCAAAAAATACCTCCGTAAAATTAGAGCGATGGCCGTTGATATGGAAACCGCTACACTTTTTACAGTAGGTTTTGTAAATCAGATCCCGCATGGCGCCCTCCTTTTGGTTTCTGACAATCCAATGATTGCAGAAGGAGTTAAAACGGAAGAAAGTGACAAAAAAGTCACCTCAAACTTCGTGAATGACCATTTAGAAATAGGAATTGATTCACTCCGAGAACTCAGAGACTCAGGTGATTCTGTAAAACATTTAAGATTCGAATAATGAAGAAATTATTAGCGATTGCCGCAGTGACATTTTTACTGTGGTCATGTGGTGGAAAACAACAAGCCGACCTGATCATTCATAATGCAACTGTTTACACCGTAAACGATGAATTTACAGTAGCCACAGCTTTTGCCGTGAAGGATGGAAAGTTTATCGGAGTTGGATCGGACGAAGACATTCTGAAAGACTTTGAGTCTGACGAAACCATTAACCTAGAAGGCGCTCCTGTTTACCCCGGACTTATTGATGCACATGCGCATTTCTACCGCTATGGTTTAGGCTTGAAAAATGCTGATTTGGTCGGCACAAAATCCTTCGATGAAATTCTGGAGATCCTTCAGGCACACCGCGAAAAATACCCAGACGATGAATGGATTGTAGGACGTGGTTGGGATCAAAATGACTGGGAGAACAAAGAATTCCCTAGTAAAGAAAAGTTAGACAAGCTATTTCCTGATGTTCCTGTATTCATTTCAAGAGTTGACGGTCATGCGGCTTTGGCAAACTCTTCTGCGATGAGCCAAAGCGAGATTTTCGGTAATACAAAAGAAGTGACCGGAGGTAAAATCTATTTCGATAAAGACGGAAAGCCAACTGGTCTGTTGGTGGACAACGCCATGGACCTGATTGGCAAATACATTCCTGAGCAAACGCGTGCCGACCAAATAGAAGCACTTATCATGGCACAACAGAACTGCTTTGCAGTTGGACTGACGGGTGTTGTTGATGCTGGCTTAGAAGTAAGCACAATTGAGTTAATCGATTCACTGAACAAATCAGGTGAATTAAAAATGAGGCTTTATGCCATGGTTGCTCCTTCGGAACAGAGTATAGACTACTTTAAAAAGAAAGGCAAGATCAAAACTGATTACCTCAATGTGCGCTCTTTTAAAGTGTATGGCGATGGTGCTTTAGGTTCTCGTGGCGCAAACCTTTTAAGCGACTACTCAGATGATCCAGGGAATTCAGGTTTCCTTTTAGAAACTGAGGCCAACTATGATGAGTTAGCGAGAACCATTTATGACATGGGCTTTCAGATGAACACTCATTGTATTGGCGACAGGACTGATCGTGTTATTCTAGATATCTATGGCAAATACCTTCCTGAAGGCAACGATTTAAGATGGAAGATTGAACATGCTCAGGTCGTTTCTAAAGAAGATGTTCCTAAGTTCGGGAAGTACAATATTATCCCATCAGTTCAGCCCACACATGCGACTTCAGATATGTATTGGGCTGTTGAAAGACTAGGAGAGGACAGAGTGAAAACTGCTTATGCCTATAAGGACTTACTTGACCAAAACGGTTACATAGCACTAGGTAGTGACTTCCCAGTAGAAGACATTAACCCGATGTACGGATTTCATGCTGCGGTTGCCCGTCAGGACGCTGAGAACTGGCCAGAAGGTGGATGGCAAGCTGAAAACAAACTAAGCAGAGAAGAAGCCTTAAGAGGCATGACCATCTGGGTCGCTTATTCCAATTTTGAAGAAAACGAAAAGGGAAGTATTGAAGTAGGTAAATTTGCCGATTTCATCTTCACCCAAAAGGACATGATGAAAGCCCCTGAGTCAGAATTGAGAAACTTAAAAGTTACAGCGACTTATTTGAATGGACAGAAGGTGTATTAAGAAAAGCACTACCTTATTAATAACAAAGGGGTTCTCTTATGTAAGAGAACCCCTTTGTTATTTAAGACCGAACCTATTCTAAGAATATCAAATGATTTAATTAATAATAAGTAAACCTAGACATCGTACATACCAGAGATACTAGAATGATAGACCGTTAAGTCATTAACAATAAATAGCACTTATGATTAGGCAAAAAAAAGGCCACCAAAATGGTAGCCTTTTTATATAAATTAGTTCTCAAAACTAGTTATCTGTCTTTTTAGGAGCAGCATAAATGATCTTACGAGCATTTGCTTCTCTCAATTCGGTCTGAATATCAACGATAATCCCCATTTTGGTATCCTTATCTACTTTTAGAGAAATCGTGATTTGATCACGTTCAACCTCACTTAGTAAATCCTTCTCTTGGTTCACCCACTGAACAATACCATCAATAGCGATAAATGCATCGTTGGCTTGCACCAATGATTCAGTACCGAAAATTTCTGGCTCTTTAGGCTCTCCTACATATAGATAAGTTACAAGTTTCTTCTTTTCAAGCTTCACTAACTGTTCCGCTCTTGGAATTTCTTGTTTTACCAAAACCTCTGTCTCTCTCATTACAGTAGTTACCATGAAGAAAAACAAAAGCATAAAGATAATATCAGGTAATGCTGCAGTTGGAATCTCCTGAGTCGATTCACTTTTTTTCTTAAACTTTGACATATTACCCTCCTACTTTACTTGGTTCTGCAATTGAGATCGCTTTAGGAATTCCTGAACGAGCTCTCTCATATAAATCCAAATCTCTTGGATCGTTTCTATTCAATTTTCTAAATTCCTCATCAGTTAAGCCTACCCTTTCACCGTATACTCGGTTATAGGCAGCATTTAGCTGATCTAGAATTTGAATGAAAATCTCATAACTACTTCCTCTATCCGCTTTAAGCGATACAATAGCAGCATTTGGGCCATCAGACGATTTGTCTGACCTCAAACTGTTATTAATGTATGCTTTCATAGTTGCAGGCAAAGACTCATAGGTTTGTCTATCACTCACTTTTGCACCTGTGGGACCTTTCTCAACGTCAGAAATATTACCGAAATTCAAAATAAAGTCATAAACCATATCTCCTATCAAAGATGGGTCATCTAGTGTCTCTCCTTCCACCATCAACTTATTCAGAGAGTTTACCTGAATTTTAAAGATATTTCTCTCTTGTTGTTTTACTGGGTCTGGAATGTCTTCCTCTTGTTTAGGAGGAAGTAACAAAGTCAAACCTTTGTTGGTGGCGATTTGAGTAGTTACCAGAAAGAATATCAATAATAGAAAAGCGATATCGGCCATTGAGCCCGCATTCACTTCCTGACTTCCTCTGTTTTTACTTCTTGCCATAATAAATTATCTAACGACTCTAGCGATTGACGAATAAACTAACCCTACAACTGCGACTACAAGTAGTACCAAAGTTGTGGTCATTGCTCCACCTATTAATCTATAGGTAGTTAAAGTAGATGCTGCAGAAGGGTCAATTTTGTTAGCTTCAAAAGCTTTTTGACTAACAAGATCTATCTCGGCAGGCGCCATTGAATACCCAATAAAGAATATCAATCCCAATACGACTATCCCAATACCGCTTTTCACCAAACTCTTAGGGTTACCAAAAGAGTTCACGAGGTTCATTACAATAGCAGCAACCGTTGCTACAATAAGCAGAATATAAGATGCGTATAATCCTAAATCAATTAATTGGTCCTGATCCATAATAATTTGTTTTCAGGTTAATTACTTAGACAAATTGTGTTTTACTAACAAATCAACCAAAGAGATTGAAGCGTCTTCCATTGAGTTAACAATTGAGTCAATTTTAGAAACACAGTAGTTGTAGAACAATTGAAGAATAATCGCAACGATCAAACCACCAACTGTTGTTAAAAGGGCCACTTTAATACCACCAGCAACCAATCCTGGAGAAATATCACCAGCTGCTTCAATAGCATCGAAGGCACCGATCATACCAATTACAGTACCCATGAAACCCAACATTGGAGCCAATGAGATAAATAATGAAATCCAAACTAGACCTCTTTCTAACCTACCCATTTCTACAGAGCCATAAGCAATCACTGATTTTTCAACCATTTCAATTCCTTCTGACATTCTCATAAGACCTTGAGTAAAGATGGATGCGACTGGACCTCTAGTGTTCTTAGTCACTTCTTTAGCAGCCTCAACTCCTCCAGACTCAAGAGCGTCTTCTACTTTGCTCAAAAGTTTGTTTGTGTTGGTAGTTGCCATATTAAGGCTGATAATTCTTTCAATTGAGATAGCAAGTCCCAGAATTAAACAGATTAATACAGGAGACATAAACTTAGGATCTCCTTCAATAAATTTTTGTTTGATGATTTGGTCTAAAGACTCTTCTGGCATATCTGCCATTTCATCTGAATAGTCAGGTGATTCTGGAATGGTGTTTTCTACTTGCTCTGCTGCACCATCTTGGGCATCGTCCTGAGCGTAAGCATTGAATCCAATCGACAGAGCGCCTAAGATCATCAATAGTGAGAATAACTTTTTCATAGTCTAGTTTTGATTAATAAAGGTTAAAACGGTTTCTAAATTATTAATAATTATTGTTAAAAGAAATTATACTTAAGTTTTTAGTTGATCATGCGGAGAGAGAGGGATTCGAACCCTCGATACCCTTTCGAGTATACACGCTT
The DNA here is from genome assembly GCF_001592935.1 of Roseivirga echinicomitans. Lineage (GTDB taxonomy): Bacteria > Bacteroidota > Bacteroidia > Cytophagales > Cyclobacteriaceae > Roseivirga > Roseivirga echinicomitans. Next base: position 178,386 of record NZ_LRDB01000012.1, on the reverse strand, counting down.
TCCAAGCGTGCTCCTTCAGCCACTCGGACACCTCTCCTCAACTTTTATCAACGAATGCGCTTATCGCAAGGTGACAAATAAATCAATAAAATAACCTTTATGCAAATTGATTTATGTTTTTGTCAATCAATAAAAATCAGTTCATTTCGCCCGAAATAGCACGGATCAATTTTTCTCTAAGTTCATCTAATCCAGTGCTTCTACCAAATAAGTGCATCATTTTAGTTGTAGCTGCCTCTGTGGTTAAGTCTCCACCACTAATAATACCTATGCGATTTAAAGCACTACTGGCTTCATATTTTCCTTGTATAACGTTTCCTCCATTGCATTGGGAGACATTCAATACAACAACTCCCTTGTTTACAGCACTTTCCAATAAGTCTAAAAACCAAGGTTGGTGAGGAACATTACCCGAACCATAGCTCTCCATGACCACACCCCTGATAGAAGGTGTATTCAATAAGTGACTTACCACCTGTTCATTAATACCCGGAAACAGCTTTAAAATAACAATATCATCCTTTAATTCTGGATAAAATATAAGTTCTGATGTGGGATCATATGCCTTTAAAGCGGCATAATTATAGTCTATTACGATGCCCGCTTCTGCCAGTGCAGGATAGTTCTCGGTCTCGAAAGCATCGAAATGACGGCTTTCAACTTTTTTTGAACGGTTACCACGCAACAATAAGTGGTTAAAAAAGATGCAAACTTCAGAAACCACAGGCACTCCATCCCTACTATCTGCAGCAATTTCTAAGGCGGTAACAAAGTTTTCTCGGCCATCTGACCTAGGTGAAGCGATAGGTAATTGAGCCCCTGTAAAAATCACAGGTTTGTTCAACCCTTGAAGCATAAAGCTCAAGGCCGAAGCAGAATACGCCATGGTATCTGTACCGTGTAATACGATGAAACCATCGTAAGCATCATAATTATCTTTGATGGTTTGCCCAATCTGTACCCAATGCTCAATTTTCACATTGGATGAATCGATCGGAGGATCGAACGAAATTACAGATAGATTAATATTTAACTCCTTTAATACAGGGATTCTGGCTACAACTCGTTCAAAATCACAAGGTACCAATGAACCATTTTCATCATAATCCATTCCTAATGTACCACCTGTGTATACTATTAGTATAGATGCTTTTGGATTGGGAGAAAATTCTAAAGTTGAAATCATGGCTGTACTTTGAATAATGAATTGGCATTTACAGTTGTGATGTCTTCTATCTCCTCCACCCCAACCTGCCTTAAATCTGCTATTTTTTGTGCTACCATTTTTAAATATGATGGCTCATTTCTTTTCCCTCTATGTGGAACAGGTGCCAAATATGGACTGTCGGTCTCTAAAACCACATGATCCATATTTAATTGTGGTATGACTTCATCCATACCACTGTTTTTGAAGGTAACTACTCCACCTAAGCCAATATAAAAACCTAATTTATGGATACGATCTGCTTGCGCTAAAGAACCATTAAAACAATGAAAAACACCCGTGAGGTTATCTTCTTTAAGCTGTTCAACCAAATCGATAGTCATGTCTAAGGATTCTCTGCAATGGATGATGATCGGTTTTTCGTATTGCTTTGCCCAGGCCACTTGAATCTTAAAGGCCTCGACTTGTTCATCGATGAAGGTTTTGTCCCAGTATAGGTCTGTGCCCATTTCACCAATGGCTACAAACTCGCGCTTCCCAAGCCATTCTTCAATCATATAAAGCTCCTTTTGAAAATCACCTTTTACAGAACAAGGGTGAAGCCCCATCGTAGCCACGCATAAATCAGGATATTTATACTCCAATTCCATCATTCCATCAATTGATGTATGATCAATATTTGGCATGTAAATCTTAGAAATCCCTTCTTCTCTTCCTCTTTCTAGCACTTCATCTATGTCCTTTTCAAACTGATCGGCATAAATATGTGCGTGGGTTTCAATCATCATTTAAACTTTCTTTTCTTCCAACTCACCTTAGGGTTAAGCACTAAAGCAACAAGAGCAAATGTATCTAAAAGAGCAATAATAAATGGTTTCAATACGCTAAACTTAACACCAACTTGATCTAGAGCGCTCTTGATTTGATGTTGTTTGATATTTTCGATCACCAGCTTTAATACTATTGAAGAAATCAACAGAACTTGCACTGTTGGGCTTGATAGAAAAAGCAGTACAACCAGCATTTCAATCAGCAACAGCCGATAAAGAATGAACCCGATACCAGAGAGCGTTCTGTAACTCAGCACCCCACTCAGCCACCGTTTTCTCTGATTAATATACCCCAAAACACTTTCGATTGGAGCAGTAATGACTCTTTCGCTCTCTATTAATTGAAAGGTCTTCAAGCCTAATTCCTTAGCGGCCAATAATAGTTTCAAGTCTTCCACTTTGGTTGCTCCCAGAGCTTCAAAACCGCCTACTGATTGATAAGCCTTTTTCGAAATCAACATGTTGTTCCCTAAAGCGGTAAGCGTATTCCCTCGATCTGAAAACACTTTCAAGGTATGAATGCTGTTTTGCCAGTCCATTTTCTGAAGGGAAGAAAAATAATTCTCGGCTTTCACCTCAGTATAGCCACTCACGATACCAAAACCCTGAACTGCTTGAGCAACCATGGTTTTTAGCCAATGTTCAGTCACTGTGGCGTCTGCATCAATAATGATAAAAAACTCTCCATCCGCTTTTGCTGCCAATTGTGCCATAACATTCGACTTGGCTATGAGTCCTCTTAAATTGGGCTGAATAGGAATTGATTTAACATTATGGCCTTTATTGATCCAGCGATCTATTATACTTTGGGTTCGGTCTGTAGACTGGTCATTCCCAACTAACACTTGAAGTTTATCACGCGGATAATCCACGTTCAATACAGAATTAAGGCATGCCTCTAAATTCTCTTCTTCATTTCTGGCAGCAATAAGGATGGATACTTTTGGCCAGACTTGAATGGAATCAATTTCAGCGGCTTTAATAAAGTGGTTTTTAAAACTCCATATTAAAAAGAGTTCCGACAGTAAGATGAGCGCAAAAGCAATAAGTAATACGCCAACAATCATAGCGGCTTAAATGTAAAACCTTTCGATTGAAAACACTCTAAATAGCGTGGCAGTACATATTGAAGGTTATCTAATGCTTTCAAGCTATCATGAAAAACAATAATACTTCCTGGTTTAGAATACTGAAGACTCTTTTTCAATACGGTTTCAGGAGATAGTTTTTTTGAAAAATCCCCGGAGAGCACATCCCACATAATAATTTTGCGGGAAGACAATTGTCTGATTTGCTTGGAGGTTATTTTACCATAGGGCGGTCTAAAAAGCCTCCCACCTTGATCGAAATTTTGCAGTTCTTCTTCACACTTTAGAAAATCTTTTAGGTATCCGGTAGCCTCTGTTTTCCATCCACTTAAGTGATGGTAGGTGTGATTACCCACTGAATGACCTCTATTAATCACTTCCTTAAAAATACCTGGATGCTTATGAATGTTCTCTCCTACACAGAAAAAAGTAGCCTTTGCATCAAACTCATCAAGGATTTTCAACACCCAGGGTGTAACCTCTGGAATTGGGCCGTCATCGAAGGTCAAATAAATGACTTTTTCTGTACTGGATTGTTTCCAAATTAAGCTAGGATAAAGCCAATGGGCAAATATGGGTGTTCTATGGAGTAGCATTATTTACCCTACAAGATAGGAAAGTAAGGTCATCGGCAAAGGCATTTTCTTTTTTGAAGCCTTCCAATTCTTTCATTAAGGCATTATGCGTTACCTGGAGATCCTCGTTTTGGTTTTCAATGAGGAATTTTTTCAACCTTTCATCGCCAAACTCTTCTCCTGCACTGTTAAAGGTCTCGGTGAGACCATCAGTAAACATGAACAGTGAAAATTCGTCAAGATTTTCAATTTCACCTTTATCTAAAAAAGGAAGAGGATCAAAAGCGCCCAATACAGTACTTCCTTCACTCAAAATCATCACCTTATCTTTAGTAATCAATACGGGATGGTTGTGTCCACAATTAAAGTAGCGTAGGTTCTTTTTGTCAAAATCGTAAACTGCTAAAAAGAAAGTAATGAAGTTTTCGCCCTTGGCATTGTGCCAAGTTTGGTGATTTAGCTCATGAATTACCTGTTCAGGGTTTTCCGCATTTCGGCTCAAGGTCCTTAATACTGCCTGAAAATTAGACATTAGTATAGCGGCTGGCATTCCCTTTCCAGAAACATCTGCTATACAAACTAAAAACTGATTTTCGTTGGGGATAGGAATATAGTCGTAATAATCACCGCCCACCGTCTTACACGGCTGATAAAAGGCCTTAATTTCAAGCTTCTCAGAATTGGGCAAAACATCAGGAAAAAGGTAATTCTGAACGTTTCTGGCCAGGTCCATTTCACGCTGAATAGCTTGTTGTTCAAGCTGTTTCCTGGCCAATCGTTTATTTTCAATGGCCACGAGAATTACATTACTTAAGGCTTGAATGAAAGTAGTATCTGCTCCGTTTTCTTCTTCAGAAGTTTTTATGAACACAAAAGCGAGAAGCTTCTCTTTGTGTGTTACAGGGATTATGATGTCAAACTCGTTGAAGCAAGAAATGGATAAGTTGACTTTATTGACCTCAACGATTTCTTTCAAATTGAGGCAGCCAGAGTCAAGTGGTATTTTGGAGAAATCCTTCTTGGTGCCAAACTGCACTTTACAGTCCCAATCTTCATCTTTAACATACAACACCATTCTTGACAGTTGCAGGTTGGCCCTTAAAGTGAACTCATAAATTTTATATAAATCGTCTTCGGGGAGGTTACTATTTACTGCTTGGGTAATTTCCAAGAGTGCATTTACCTCCATTTCCTTCCTGTAAAACTTACGTTGAAGTGTATCCTGCATAGCGCTAACGACCGTTGTGAACTAATAAACCTTCTTTTGTGGCCAAATAAAAATAAGATGCGAGATCATTTCCCAAATCCTTTGGCGCAATTGGCATTTCTGCTTGGCGGTCACCATAGCATTTCACCCAACCCTTGTTCAACAACTCTGTGAGCACTTTTTTAAGTTCGTCTTCCGTCAATTCTATTTCTTCTAGAATGGCATCAAAAGGTTGAACAAAGTAAAGCTCATCCAAAACATCAAACTCCATGTCCGTCATAATATTGCGCTAGATTTTGAAACTTCTTTCCTTCCATTGGAAACGACCAAAGTTAGATGCGAAACCAACATAAAGCACGTAAAAAGGATAAAAGGTTTGTAACAATAGGAAGTGGGAAAATGAGCAAGGCTGTTTTAAATCATGAAAGTAATTCCAAATAAGAAAGTGTTCTAAAGCCAACTTTATAAGCCAAAGGCCTGCTAACCACTTAAAGGACAGTTCTCCATAAATCGTCATCAATAATAAACCAACAAAAGCCAACTGTACTACATAAACATACAGGGCAGATACTATAGTAGTCCATCGCATACCTACCTTCCATTTGCTTGCCCATCGCTTACGTTGCTGCACAAAATCAGCCCAATGAGTATGTGCTAAAGTATGTACAACTGCTTCGGGGCTCTTGGCAAAGACAACACCCTCAGGATACTTCTTCGCAATTTTCATCAGCAGCAGCTCATCATCCCCAGAAGGGGTTTGTTCAATTCCAAGAAACCCTTCTACTTCAGTAAACACCGATTTTCGATAGGCCAAATTAGCTCCATTGGCCATGGTGGGTTTGCCTAAACCAATCAGTGCTGCGGAAGAAGCCAACACTGCACCAAATTCTATCCGCTGCAATTTCTGAAAGAAGTCCGCTCCTTCCAACACTACTGGTCCAGTAATTATTTGCGTTTCTGTATTATTGAAACCTGAAGTCATTGCTGATAGCCAGTTTTTATCAAACCAGCAATCAGCATCGGTAGTGACAATAATTTCACCACAAGCCTGAGCAATACCTGCGGCAATGCCAGCCTTCTTCCCTTGAGTCTCCTTTAAAGAAATAATACTGAAAGAGAAGGGCATGTCTTCTTTCGTAAGTTCCTTCAATACTTTTAAAGAATCATCATTAGAATGATCATTGACAAAAAGCACCTCGAAGGACGAATGAGTTTGGGCCTTCAAAGCCTTCACCAATCGTCTCAAGTTTGTTTCTTCATTTCTAAAAGGAACAATTACGGACACCTTTTCTCCATACTTTTTAGAAAAAACAAGCGGTATCTGTTGCCAAGTGACAATGGGGAAAAGCAGTAGAAGCAAATAACTGACAACAATACCAGCGGCAATAAGAACCATATGCGAATTACGCGGAAAGCCTTTGGATTTAAAACCCTGTTTTAAATTACAGAAATGGAAGGTTTATTTATCTTGCGCATATGCCTTTAGCCAAAGCCCCCATTAAAGAAAAAATTATTCTTGGTATCGACCCCGGTACCAGCATAATGGGTTACGGGCTAATTTTGATTTCAGGCAAAAAGATCACGTTACTCCAATTCGGTGTTATTCACTTAAGTAAATATACAGGCCACGAACTGAAATTGAAGAAGATTTTTGAGAGAGTTACTTCTATCATTGAAGAATTTCAACCTGATGAAATGGCATTGGAAGCTCCCTTCTTTGGAAAAAATGTTCAGTCCATGCTGAAACTAGGAAGGGCGCAGGGTGTGGCGATGTCTGCAGCCTTGGCTAGAGAAATTCCTATTACTGAGTATGCCCCTAAAAAAATTAAACAATCGGTTACGGGTAATGGCAATGCCTCTAAAGAACAAGTAGCAGCCATGTTGAAAACCCTATTAAAAATCGAAACATTACCCAAGCTACTCGATGGAACCGATGCTTTGGCAGTAGCCCTCTGCCATCATTTTCAAGGAGGAAGCCAACAAAGCGGCAACAAAAGCTGGAAGTCTTTTATCTCCGACAACCCCGGACGAGTAAAATAAGGCGGGCTAATTTCTTTATTATTTTATATCATCATTCAATTATAATACATATACTTACTCATAAGGATACACGAGTACGACATGTCTTAATGTATAATTCGCCCGTGATTTTTAGGCATTCACTGAAAGGACACCCCATATATGAATAAACTCAGACTCAATTCAGACTATTTCTTTAAGTTATCTCCAGACTTACTCTGTATTGCCGGGTTTGATGGGTTCTTCAAAAGGATCAATCCAGCGGTTTCAAATCTTTTGGGTTATACTGAAGAAGAGTTAATGTCTCGTCCTATTGATGATTTTATTCATCCTTCAGATCAAAACATTACCTCTCAATACCGAGAGAACATTAAAAAGGGAAATCCACTGCTCAATTATGAAAATCGTTATATAAAAAAGAACGGTGAAATAGTGTGGTTGGCGTGGACCTCAATGCCTTTGAATGATGAATCTTTAGTTTATGCTATTGCCAAAGATATAACGCATAAAAAGAAACTAGAAGAAGAGCGAAATGCGTTATTAGCCAACCTTTCAGTAATGAATAAGAAGTTGAAAGACCTATCCTTCACAACTTCACATGATTTAAGGGGCCCTGTAAATAACCTATTTGGCATTCTTCACCTTTTGGATACTTCTGAAATTAAAAACCCAGAAACACTACACCTAATTGAGCTGTTAAAAACAACTTCTGAAAAACTTGAAGTGAAGATGAACAGGCACTTAGACGCCCTCAGTGAGAATGCTAAGGTTTCGGTTAAAATCGAAGATGTATCATTGACCGAAGTATTGAAAAGTGTACAAGATTCCATTGCCACACTGATCGACAACTCAAAAGTAATTTTCCAAGTTGATTTCACTGCATTTCAAACCATCAGTTTCAATAAAGACTACCTAGAAAGCATATTCCTGAATCTAATTACCAATTCGATTAAATATGCTAGACCAGACACTCTGCCTATTATATCCATACAGTCCAAAATGGTAAATGAAGTGAAACGCCTTGTTTTTATCGACAATGGTATAGGCTTTAATAAAGATGAGGTAAAAGATAGAATTTTTGGTTTGAGCCAGACCTTTAACACGCGTCCAGAGAGCAAAGGCATAGGCCTTTATCTTGTCCATACACACATGACCAACTTAGGTGGTCATATTTCGGTGGAAAGTAAAATCAATGAAGGGACAGAGTTTACGCTATCCTTTAAAAATTAAGATTAGTACTTACCTCTGATCTTCTCGGCCGTGTCGGCCAATTCTTCTTGACTTAAACTTAGTTTGGGTTTACTAAAGTCAATATCAGAGATATTCTGAAGGGGAATTAAATGGATATGTACATGAGGTACCTCAAGACCAATAACAGCCACACCTATTCTTTTACAAGGCACAGCGGCTTCAACTGCCTTGGCCACTTTTTTGGTAAAAGTGTGCAAGTTTATGTAAGCATCTTCACCCATATCAAAAATATAATTCACCTCCTTTTTAGGAACGCATAATACATGGCCTATTTTCAATGGATTGACATCCAGAAAGGCTATGTTATTATCGTCTTCTGCCACAATGTGGCCGGGAATTTCTCTATTAATGATTCGAGTGAAGATACTTGGCATAATTACTCTAATGTGATGTCTAATATTTCGAATTGCATAGTGCCAGCAGGAGCCGTTACTTCTGCAATCTCACCAATTTTTTTATTCAAGAGTCCCTTGCCTATTGGTGATTCATAAGATATTTTTCCAGCCTTCAGATCCGCTTCTTTTTCGGATACTAAAGTGTATTTTACTACCATGCCGTTTTTAACGTTCTTGATCTTCGCTGTTGAAAGGATTGACACCTTTGAAAGGTCCACGTTTTCATCTTTCATGATTCTTGCGTCACCCACAACTACTTCCAGCTCAGAGATTCTCATTTCCATGAGACCCTGTGCATCTTTTGCAGCATCATATTCAGCATTTTCACTCAAATCACCTTTATCGCGTGCCTCGCCAATCTGCTTCGACATGTCCGCTCTACCTTTGGTTTTAAGGTGATGAAGCTCATCCTTCAATTTCTGCAAGCCTTCTTCCGTGTAATATGAAATTCCAGCCATAATTTTAATTGTTTATTTTGTTATGCTATAAAAAACAAAGAACGGCTCCTAACAGAAACCGTTGCTTTAAATACAAAAATCGCCCGTAAAAGCGATGTATGCTTCAAATTTAAGCAAAATATCTATAGTCTCCTACTAACGATGGGTTTACTCAGGTAATTGAAAAGGGCTTAAAATTAGATTTGAAGTGTATTTATTAGTTTTTGGGGGCTCTAAAACAACAGTTGCTTACTCCCAATTTAGCCCCTATCTACCTTCTCACATTATATAGTATTCAACTAACCATCACTTCATTAATTCTTCTCCCTCACTAAGACCGCATAAAGTGTTCTCTTTTAAGGAAAAGAAGTTCTTTGAAACAAGAAGAATTTAAACTATAATTATATTTTATGCCTAAAATTCAAGGATCGAACAATATTTACTGGCTCATATCTTGCCTACTTGTAATTTCAAGTTGTGGCAAAAACTCTACTGAGAAGAGCCAAGGATTGATAGAGCTTAAGAAAAGCGAGGTGGTAATCAGTCACGGAGATTTACTTTTAAACAATAGGTCGGGGTTGAGTAAAATAACAGGTAGAGACAGTTTGTTAAGCCTAAGCCAAGCTACTAAACAGCTGGTAATATTTGACCTTAACACAAAGCTCCCTGTCTACAATATTGGAGTTTCTTTTGACGGACCAAATTCCTTTGATGTACAAACGAGTGAAATGGATATTCTAGGCGAACGGCTATATGTTTTGTCCAACAATTTTTTCAGTGTTTACACATTAGAAGGTAAACTTATTGCTCGTTATGGATCAGATGATATTACTGGGATGAACACGGACTTCAAAATTTTTGATTTTGAGTTAATCAACCCCGATTTAGTCCTCTTCAACAAAGTATCATTTCAAGCTTTTGGAAGTAAATTCATGTTTAAAAACCCACAAAATATATTCATAACCTTTCACTTGAAAACAAAGACTATCAATGAATTAAACGTTTATCCCCCAAAAGAAGCATTGGTAGATGTGCCTGAACAAGGGTACTATAATGATTTCTCGTTTCATGATATGGTTTATTCAAATGATTCTATCATCTACAGTTTTCGTTTTTCTGCGAAAACATATGTATACCAATTATCAAAAGACAAAACCACTGTGCTGGACACCAAATCCAGTTTCGTATCGAATTTAAGAGAGCCTACAACCCCTGAAGTAAAAAGAAGTCGCAAGTGGCTGGAGTATGAAATGTCTGGGTCTAAATTTTCTAAATGGTCTAAAGACAATAAATCTGGCTACTACGCACGTATTCATTCCGAACTTCGGCCGTTACCCAACGGGGATCTGTACAATTTCAAGTACTTAATGGTGCTCAACCCAAGGCTTGAAGTAGTGGCAGAGATCGAAATTGAGGCTAGGGTAAGGGAGCCAGCAATATTCGGCAACGGTAAAATCTATATTCAGCGGACTGATCAGATGATTGAAGATGGTTTCCAGTATAATGTTTATGAGCTTGTAACTAATTGAGAGACCTAGATTAGTGTAGAGATAATCTAGAAATTATAATGGGCGGAAATTTTACCTACCAACACTTCATTAATTCTTTTGTAAGAGGAGAAAGTCCAGCCCCCTACATGCGGTGAAAACACTACATTCTTTCTTGAAAATAAATCTGTAAACTGGTTGCGTTCTTCTTCGGTCAGTTTATCGAACTTCTCCTTGTCTAAAACATCCAGCGCTGCACCTTTTACCTTGCCAGAGTCTAATAATTCCAGAAGGTCTTTAGTGGGTAAAATCTCGCCTCGGGCAGTATTCAAAAGGTAGATATCCTTTCTGAAATTTTGAATAAAGTCTTTATTCACCCAAGCGAGTGTTTCTTCATTCAAAGGGACATGAAGGCTAAGAATATCGGCTTTATCATACAGCTTAGCCAAGCTTACTTCTTCTACGTTTTTGGTTCCAAAACCCTTTTTGTACTTGTCGTACACCAACACGCGGCAATCGAAAGCCCTAAGCCTTTGCACAAAAGCCTGCCCCATGTAGCCATAACCAACAATACCAATGGTTTTGTCACTTAACTCATCGCCTCGGTTCCCCTCTCTGTCCCAAATCCAGTTTCTTACTTCGGCATCCGCCTTTACAATATTATTCAACATAGAAAGCAGTAAACCCATGGCGTGTTCGGCCAATGCGTCTCTATTTCCTTCTGGGGCATTTAGGATTTCTATTCCCTTCGATTCAACGTATTGTACATCTATCTTATCTAAACCAGCCCCTGCTCTTCCTATCACTTCCAATTTAGTGGCAGCGTCAATAAGCTCTTGATCTACATCGGTTTTAGAACGAATAAGCAAGCCTTCATAATCACCTATTATATTGAGCAATTCCCCTCTTGAGATATGCGGCTGATAATTGGCATCTATTCCAATTTTTGAAAGCAATCCGCAGATACTTTGATGCATGTCGTCAACGATCAAAAACTTTTTCTGCATGAGCTTAGAGTAATAAATTTGCAATGAGTAAATACACGGTAATTCCCAACATGTCGTTGGCGGTAGTAATAAATGGACCAGAAGCCAATGCAGGATTGATCCCGAACCTATCTAATATTAATGGCGTTGCTGTTCCGGTAAAGGAGGCCAGTAGTACAACGGCTTGCAGTGCAATAGCGACTACTAAACCGAGTTTAACTTCTCCATATAGATAGACAAAAAAGAAACTGATGGACCCCAAAACCAAACCCGTAAACATGGCGATCGCCACCATTTTCAATAGCCGCTTCCCCAAACTATCCGTAAACACCGATTTATTGGCCAAACTCTGAACCACTAGCGTAGAAGACTGGACTCCTACGTTTCCGCCTGTCGCCATAATGAGGGGAATAAACAAGGCCAAACCTGTGATTGTTTGAATCTGGTCTTCGAAACCGCGAATCACAAAAGCCCCAACGATTCCACCCACCAAGCCAATGACTAGCCATGGTAATCGGGCCTTCAGAATCACCCAAATAGAATCATCTTCTTCAACATCTGAAGAGATACCAGACATCAACTGTCGGTCTTCTTCGGCTTGATCAGTAATTACGTCTACAATATCATCGATTGTAATTCTACCCACCAGCTTGCCTTGAAGGTTTACAACGGGCACCACATCGAGGTCATATTTTTGCATGATATCGGCCACCTCCTCTTCATCCATATAGGTTTCAACTGAGATGACATCTTCATCATAAATTTCGCTGATATGTGTATTGTCATTCGCCAGCAAAATATCCTTTACTGAAACCTTACCCAACAATTTATGCTTATCATCAACAACATAAACAGCGTAAATACGATCAACGTTTTCGCGCTGTCTTCTAATTTCTTCAATGGTTTGAACGATGTCCCAATTCAGGTTGGCAACAATCATTTCCTTGGCCATCAATCCACCCGCACAATCTTCAACATACCGCATCAGCTCATGAATATGAGCAGCAGTATCGGGGTCTATAATTTCAGAGATTACTTCTTCACGAGTTTTTGCAGGAAGTTCATTAATAATATCCACCGCATCATCGGAATCCATTTCCGTAATATAATCGGCTACTTCTTTGGGAGTGAAGTTTTCTAAGAACTTGGTTCGGGTAGCCTCTTCAAGGTCCTCAATAATTTCGGCACCAACTTCATTGTCCAAAATGTCTATGACATATTTGGCCTTTTCGCTGCTCACCTCATCTAAGAGCGCAGAAATATCAGCAGAATTCACCCCCTCCATCGTGTCACGAATGAAGACACTATCTTGCCCCTCAATGGCTACTTCAAGCGCACTGAGGTACTCTTTAGAAAGTTCAAAGCTGATTTTTACTCCCGACACGATGTTATAAGATTTGTCAGTTCCACATACTGGTCAACAGAAAGTGTTTCGGCCCTTTGATCGAGCACTTTTTCACCATTCAGTTCCTCTGGCAAATTTATTGGTTTTAGCGCGTTGCGCAATGTTTTCCTTCTCATTTGAAAACCTGCTTTCACCACTCTTCTGAAAAGCACTTCATCACAATCTAATGACACTCTTTTGTTCCTTTTTAGCCGAATTACGGCACTATTTACTTTGGGAGGAGGGTTGAAAACATTAGGAGGAACTGTGAACAAATATTCTAAATCGTAATAAGCTTGTAAGAACACGCTCAAAATTCCATAGGTTTTGTTTCCTGGAGGAGAAATAAGGCGATCAGCCACTTCTTTCTGAAGCATACAAACCACTTCTGGCACTTGCTGCTTTAGGTCCAGTACTTTGAAAAATATTTGAGATGAAATATTATAAGGGAAGTTACCAATCACCGCAAATTGACCTGGAAAGTAGTCTTCCATATTGAGCTTTAAAAAGTCGCCTTCAATAATCCTTCCTTCCAATTGAGGAAAATGCTGTTTTAAATAGGCTACGGAGTCTCTATCAAGTTCAATCACTGAGGTTTCCCCTTCATTCTGTAAAAGAAATTGAGTCAACATACCAGTCCCTGGCCCTATCTCTAGCACCTTATCATATCCGCCATGCCTCGTAAGCCCATCAGCAATTTGCTTGGCAATATTTAAATCTTTTAGAAAATGTTGGCCGAGATGTTTCTTGGGTCTGACTGCTGACATGGGAGTAACTTATAGAAAAAACATTAATTTGCACAAAATGAGAATTCTGTTGAAGATTACTCAGGGCAGAGCTTCATTGTTCTTCTCACATTCAAACCTACTTCAACTTTTCTTTAAAGATTACAAAAGCAGGAAATTCTTTGATCATGAATCTACATTCGGAAGACGAAACAACATACAAACCAGTAATTGGAATTACCATTGGCGATATTAATGGCATTGGTCCTGAAGTAATTATCAAAACCATTTCAGAGCAAAAGCTTTACGATTACGTGACCATCATTTTATACGGACACGGAAAAGCCTTTTCGCACTATAAGAAAATTCTAGGCTTAGATAATTTCTCCTTTTACCAATTCAATACTGGCGATAGGCTTCATGAAAAAAAGGCCAACGTAATTAATTGCTGGGAAGAGGATTTTGAAATTAAGCCAGGCGAAGAAAATGCTACTGGCGGTAAGTACGCTTTAGCATCTTTACAAAGGGCCGTAGAAGATTTGCAGAATGGAGTTATTGATGGCGTAGTAACAGCTCCTATTAGTAAACACAATATTCAAAGTAGCGAATTCTCCTTCCCAGGTCATACCGAGTTTTTCACTACTACATTTGGCGCAAAAGATAGTCTGATGTTTCTCTGCAACGATCGCCTGAGAATCGGTGTAGCCACTGGCCATATTCCTCTAATGAAAATTAAAGAAGAGTTGACCGCTGAAAGACTGACCAGCAAAATTGATTTGATGTTAAAATCACTTAAAAAAGATTTTGGCATTACTAAACCCAAAGTGGCCATTTTAGGACTTAACCCACATGCTGGAGAAGACGGTCTTTTGGGTACGGAAGAAAAAGAATTGATTATACCTGTCATCAACGAGTTTAAAGAAAAGGGGCATTTGGTTTTTGGGCCCTACCCTGCCGATGGTTTCTTTGGCAATAATACCAACGCAAAATTTGATGGAATACTAGCCATGTACCACGATCAAGGCTTAATTCCGTTCAAAACTATAGCTTTTGAAGACGGTGTTAACTTTACTGCGGGTTTACCTATTGTAAGGACATCACCAGACCATGGGACTGCTTTTGGCATCGCTGGTAAAAACGAAGCCGACCCTAGCAGCATGAGGGCCGCACTTTATATGGCCATTGACATCATTAGAAACAGAAGGGAATAAGCTCATTCTGAGTAATTAAGCCCGATTTCAAGGATGCCATTTAAAGCGCATAAGCTAGTGCCCAATTTTTGTTCAATATTTATTAAGGAAATAAGCAAACACTGTTTTATGATTCAATTGAATTTTCATACCTTTGCAGTCCTGATTTTGAGGGGAGATATTTGAAACCAATCAGAAAATACGAAATACAGATCTTTAAGCTCAACACTGGGCTGCATGATTTTGAGTTTCTGTTAGATGATGAGTTCTTTGAATTATTTGACAATGACATGATTAGCAAAGGGAAACTGACGGCTAACATTTCATTGAACAAGTCTGAAACAATGATCCATACCATATTTCGCATCAAGGGTTCTATAGAACTCGAGTGCGACAGAAGTCTAGATTTGTTTGATTTTCCGATTGACTTGGAGAGACCGTTCATCTATAAGCTTGGAAACGAGCATGAGGAATTGTCGGATGAAGTAGTGGTAATACCACGCGACACCCAACAACTGAACGTGGCCTCCATAATGTTTGAATTTATAGGACTTGAAATCCCCATGAAAAAGCTTCACCCACGCTTTCAAGAAGAAGACGATGATAGTGAAGCAGAAGTACTCATGATATATTCTTCGGAAGATGATGAGGAGAATGAAGATCAGGAAAATGAAGAATCAATAGACCCACGTTGGGCTTCTTTGAAGAAATTGAAAAAATAAAGAATAGCGAAAGCTATAAAACTGTAGAAAAATGGCGCATCCTAAAAGGAAAATCTCGAAAACCAGAAGAGACAAACGTAGAACTCACAAGAAATTACATGGCAAAGCTTTGGCTATTTGCCCTACTACGGGAGAAATGCACTTACCTCACAGAGCTTTCTGGCATGAGGGAAAACTTTACTTCAAAGGTAAAGTAGTAATAGAAAAAGAAGTTTTAGCCTAAGTTCAACTTTTGGCTTTTGAATATTTGCTCCTGAATCAACATTCAGGAGCAATATTTATTTATAGACACTTCATTTGCCCATCCTAAGGTTTCATTCAATCTATTATTTGAATCTGAAGCTTGAACCCTTATATTGGCAGATTATTTAGAAATAAGGATGGTGTATTCCATTCCAAAAACATTGGATGACTAAAATCAGAGCTAAAATCTCAGGAGTCAATGGTTGGGTGCCAGACTACGTTCTCACGAATAAAGAGTTAGAAACAATAGTCGACACCACTGACGAATGGATAACTTCCCGCACTGGCATTAAAGAACGAAGAATATTAAAAGGAGAAGGTCAAGGTACCTCCGTATTGGGGATTCAAGCGGTAAAAGGCTTGCTCGAAAAAACCAATACCGACCCTTCTGAAATTGATCTTCTGATCTGTGCCACAACCACCCCCGACATGATGTTTCCTGCCACTGCAAATATTATTGCAGATGCCATCGGAGCTACAAACGCCTTCAGTTACGACCTACAAGCGGCCTGTTCAGGGTTCATTTATGCTGTAGTTACAGGTAGTCAGTTTATTGAAACAGGTAAATACAAAAAAGTAGTCGTGGTCGGTGCCGACAAGATGTCTTCTATTATAGATTACAATGAAAGAACCACCTGCATTATTTTTGGAGATGGTGGTGGAGCTATTCTATTAGAACCAACCGAAGAAAATGTTGGCGTCATGGATTCTATTCTTCGATCTGATGGATCGGGAGCACAACACCTTCATATGAAAGCCGGAGGAAGCCGCAAACCAGCTTCGCACGAAACCATCGATAACCGCGAGCATTACGTTTACCAAGAAGGGTCTGCTGTTTTTAAATTTGCAGTAACCAATATGGCGGATGTTTCTGCCGAAATCATGGCTAAAAACAACTTGGATGGTGATGACGTTACATGGTTAGTCCCCCATCAGGCGAACAAAAGAATTATAGACGCTACAGCAAGGCGTATGGAAATTGGTGAAGACAAAGTAATGTTGAATATCCATAAATACGGTAATACTACCAGCGGAACCATTCCTCTTTGTCTTTGGGACTACGAGAATCAATTAAAAAAAGGGGATAATCTTATTTTGGCCGCATTTGGTGGCGGATTTACCTGGGGCGCTATTTATTTAAAATGGGCATACGACCCATCATAATAATCCCGAAGGATCAGAATTGTATATTTGTAAATTAGTTTGAAATAAACGCATGGCAAGTACAGCAGATTTTAAAAACGGTCTTGTAATTGAATACAATCATGACCTTTACGCAATCACCGAATTCCAGCATGTTAAGCCGGGAAAAGGACCTGCATTCGTAAGAACAAAACTAAAAAGCATTAGAACGGGTAAAGTATTAGACAATACTTTTACCTCTGGTGTTAAAGTAGTAACAGCAAGAATTGAAAAAAGACCTCATCAGTTTCTCTACATCGATGACTACGGGTATAACCTAATGAATTCGGAAACTTTTGAACAAGTTGCTGTACCTAAAGAGTTAATCAATGCACCGCAACTGATGAAAGATGGACAAGAAGTTGATGTTCTGTTTCATGCGGAAACAGAGTCTGTACTAAGTGTTGAGTTACCAGCTTATGTAGAACTTGTTGTAACTTACACCGAACCTGGTATTAAAGGAGATACGGCTACAAACGCTACAAAAGCAGCAACACTGGAAACTGGCGCTGAAATCCAAGTCCCCTTATTTATCAATCAAGACGACAAAATTAAAGTAGACACTAGAACAAATTCATACGGTGAGCGTGTAAAATAGCCCACTATCCCAACGAAATAATCGAATTGTTATGAATGCGAAAGAAATCAAGAACATGATCGACTTTATTGCCAAATCAGGTTTGGCTGAAGTCAATATTGAAACTGAAGAGTTCAAAATCAAAGTTAAAAGAGACACGGAAGGTAGAGTAATTACTACACCAGCAATGCCTCAACAAGCAGCAGCACCTGTAGCGGCAGCACCTGCACCACAAGAAACAGCAGCGTCTGCGCCTGCTAATGATGAATCGAGCAAGTACATTCAGATCAAATCACCAATGATTGGTACTTTTTATCGTTCACCAAAACCAGAAGACCCTTCCTTTGTGAATGTTGGAGATTCAGTATCTGTTGGAGACAGAGTTTGTATCGTAGAAGCCATGAAACTTTTCAACGAAATTGAATCTGAAATCTCAGGTACTATTGTTAAAGTATTGGTTGAAAACGCATCACCTGTAGAGTACGATCAGCCACTATTTTTGGTGGATCCTGCTTAAAAATTTGGTTAAGGGGCCTTCAAAGGCCCTCAATTATTTCTCAACCTAAAATATCTATTGTAGTGTTTAAAAAGATATTAATTGCCAACAGAGGCGAGATTGCCCTTCGTATTATAAGAACATGTAAGGAAATGGGCATCAAGACCGTAGCAGTTTACTCTGCGGCTGATAAAGACAGTCTCCATGTTAGGTTTGCTGATGAGGCGGTGAATATTGGCCCCGCTCCTTCCAATCAGTCTTACTTGAAAATACCACACATTATCTCTGCTGCTGAAATTACAAATGCAGATGCGATTCACCCAGGATATGGCTTTCTTTCAGAAAATGCTGAGTTCTCAAGGGTTTGTCAAGAATACGGCATTAAATTTATTGGTGCTAGTCCTGATATGATTGACAAAATGGGTGACAAAGCCACGGCTAAAGACACCATGAAAAAGGCAGGCGTACCAACCATTCCAGGCTCTGATGGTTTGCTCAAATCTGTGGCGGAAGGTTTAAAAATTGCAAACAAAGTCAAATACCCTGTAATCTTAAAAGCTACTGCTGGTGGCGGTGGTAGAGGTATGAGAATTGTAAAAGACGATTCTCAATTTCAAAAAGCTTGGGACGATGCCAGAATGGAATCTGCCGCAGCCTTTGGTAACGATGGCCTTTATCTTGAAAAATATGTAGAAGAACCACGTCACGTTGAAATTCAAATAGTTGGCGATAGCACCGGACGTGCTTGCCATCTTTCAGAAAGAGATTGTTCTATCCAAAGAAGGCATCAGAAGCTAGTAGAAGAAACCCCTTCGCCTGCGGTTAATCAAGAGCTAAGAGAAAGAATGGGCGCTGCGGCTGTAAAAGCGGCTGAGTCTATTGGTTATGAAGGCGCTGGAACTGTAGAGTTCTTATTGGATAAACATGGTGATTTCTATTTTATGGAAATGAACACCCGTATTCAAGTAGAGCATCCAATTACTGAAGAAGTAACCAGCTTTGATTTGATCAAAGAACAAATTAAAGTAGCAGCAGGTGAAAAAATTTCAGGAAAAAACTATTTCCCTAATCTCTATGCGATGGAATGCCGAATCAATGCTGAAGATCCTGCACATGGCTTCAGACCAAGCCCAGGTAAAATAACCAACCTTCATACCCCAGGTGGGCATGGCGTAAGAATTGATAGCCATATTTACGCTGGCTACACTATTCCGCCTAATTATGATTCAATGATTGCCAAGCTAATCGTAACGGCCCAGTCACGCGAAGAAGTATTGGTGAGAATGAAGAGGGCTTTGGAAGAATATGTAATTGAAGGTGTTAAAACCACCATTCCATTCCATATCAAACTAATGGACGACCCTAAATTCAAATCAGGTCAATTCACTACGAGCTTCTTAGAGAACTTCGATTTTACAGGAATGTAGGAACAGTATAACATAAGAGTATTATTGAAGGTCACTTTTGTTCTCAAAAGTGACCTTTTTTATGGGCTTATTTTCCTTCAATTTCTCCACAGAGCTCCCTATACCAAGCTTCCCCATATTTCCTTATAAGGGCGTCTTTGAGGAATTTATAAACGGGTACTCCGAGCTTTTCGCCCAATGTGCATGCTGCAGAGCAAATAGACCAACGATCATAATTGAGTGCCTCGTAATGATCGTATTTAGTGATTCTTATTGGGTAAAGTTCGCATGAAATCGGCTTCTTAAAAGTGGTTTTTCCATCACGGTAAGCCTGCTCTATTCCACATTTCAGAATTCCCTTTTCATCATAAATAGAAAAGGCACATTCTTTATTACCAATGGTTGTGGTAGAATAATCACCCTCAAAATCCATGATGTATGGCCCTTCCTTTTCTATCGCTTTCAAACCTTCTTCACTTAGGTAAGGCTTAACCGCTTCAAAAGCATCTTCTAATTCCTTCAACTCATGATCTTCAAGTGGCGCACCTAAGTCTCCTTCTACACAACATGCACCCTTACAGGCATCAAGATCACATACAAAAAGTTGTTCTTTTATGTCGTCACTAATTACCGCGTTCTCTACTAGGATCATATTAATTTGGAATGGCTATTATTTCGAAATGCTTTTTAATACTCATGGTGTCTTTTGTTAACTTCACTCTTTTTGCAGTATCTACAAAGCCATCCGACAAATAATGAATATCATTCATGTAAACCGTATAACCATGTTTTGCCATAGCGTCATACAGTTCTTCTCTTTCTTCCTTGGTTAATCTTTTATAACACTCTGCCATAATATTCGGCCTATAGGTTGATATCAGATTACTCAAGCCATTTAGGATATCCTTGTCATAACCTTCTGCATCTACTTTTAATAAAGACAGTTGAGATAATCGATCAGCATAGTTTTCATTCAAAAACTTCTGGAGATCTCTTCCCTCTACTTTCAGTTCGTAATTGTGTTTGTGCTTTCTGTTCTTTATTTGAGAGAGAAACCCCCCGTTACAGAATGATGCGTCTGAATAGTTAAATACAAACTCTCCATCCTCTATCGTTGCTGCAAAGGGTAACGGAACAATATTGGTGATTTCTTGATTCAATTTAGAGTTTTCCTCTAGTATCTTATACACATATGGATTGGGCTCCAAACCTAGAACAATACCCTTTTGACCAACCGCCAAAGCCATTGGAACTGTGGTATCACCAGTATGAGCACCTATATCAATAATCATTTGCCCTTCCTCAGCAAACTCCTTATAAAAATTAACCTGAGATTTAGTTACAGACTTCGGTCCTTCAAAAGGGTGCAGCCATTGAGCATACTCGACACGACCATATTCATCAATATCGAATTGTTTTATTTTATGGCCATACTCCTTGAAGGTAGATTTAATAGCTTTTTTTGCCTTACGCTTCTTGAAAAAATCGAGCATCAATTATGGTTTAGAATCAAGATTCAAATTTAGTCAAAATAATAAGAAGACAACTCACACTTAACTTCCCTGATTTTCCATACAAGGAAAGTAATTAGCCTTCAATTCACTATTTTTGTGCAGTCTATGAATGAAAGTAATACGAAAGTCAGCGGTTTAGTAATCACTTATAACGAGGAGCATAATATAGCAAGATGCTTAGAGTCGCTTATTGAAGTATGTGATGAAGTCATTGTTGTCGACTCTTATTCAACTGATAAGACTAAATCAATATGTCAATCCTTTGATATCAAGTTCATAGAACACCCTTTCGAAGGCCACATTCAACAAAAAAATTACGCAGTGTCACAAGCTAATAATGATGTGGTATTATCGTTGGATGCGGATGAAGAGCTAAGTAGCGAACTAAAAAAGTCGATCAAGCAAGCGCTTTCAAATTGGAATAATGAAGCGTTATCTTTCAACAGGTTCACTAATTATTGTGGGAAATGGATAAAACATTCTGGTTGGTATCCTGACACAAAAATACGATTGTGGAATAAGAAAAAAGGAGCATGGGGAGGAGTTAATCCCCATGATTCAGTCGAGTTAGAAAATGGAGTTAAGGTTGAACACATCAATGGCGATTTGCTTCATTACTCATATTATACAATTGAAGAGCATATAGTCAGGTCAGCGAAGTATGCCAAAATAGCAGCTAAGGCATTTCATGAAATGGGTAAAAATCCTTCATCATATAAAATGATTTTCAGCCCTCTGTTCAGGTTTACCCGAGACTATTTTTTAAAATTGGGAATACTGGATGGGTTTTACGGTCTGATTATTTGCTCAACAAATAGCTACACTACTTTCTTGAAATACGCATACCTTAGACAACTCAACTTGGGGAAAAAGATTGATTAGCATGAAAAAAATAACCTCTTTGCTCTTTTTTGAAGCTAGTCACAAACAACAATTACGATTTCTTATCACAGTAATTGCCCTGTTCTATTTTTACAATTTCAGTGTTAATGATATCTGGACTCCAAATGAAAGCTTTTACGCGGAATCGGTAAGAGAAATGTTTGAAAGTGGGGATTTTGTTGACATTCAATACAACTACCGACCAAGGTATAATAAGCCACCTCTTACCTATTGGGCCATAGCTTTAAGCTCATCCATTTTCGGTTTAAATGAATTTGGAATTAGACTACCCATGATACTCATGGCCTTAGGCTCCATTTGGCTCACCTATCTTTTAGGGAAAAAAATATATGGCCCAAAGGCAGGGCTTTACGCGATGTGTATAATGGGTGTTAGTGTACAGTTAATTGCAGTTAAACAGTACGCTTCACCTGAAGTGCCTTTAACGTTTTTCTTCACGCTAACTATGTATTGGTTCATTAGGGCCCACACTGAAAAAAGGAATAAATACTATTATTTAGCATATGTAGCGCTGGGCCTAACAGCACTCACCAAAGGCTATCCATATATTGTGGTGATTGGAGGTATTGTAGGGCTTTATCTGCTTTTAGACAGCCAATTCAACATAAAAGTATGGTTTAAAAAACTGCTTCAAATCAAGCTTCACATCGGTATCCCGATTGTTTTAATAATAGGTTTGAGCTGGGTAATTTATATGTACTTCACCTATGGTCAAGACTTTTGGGAAATTTTTCAACATGAAACGTTTGAGCGCGCTTTCACTCGAAACGAAAAAAGTATGCGCCCATTTTTTTACCTCGAAGTGATCTCTTGGAGCATTCTACCCTATTCCTTGGCCTTCTTTGTCGCGCTTGGCTATTATCTTTTCAACTATAGGAGCATGAGAAAGGAAATTGGATTTGCCTTTTCGTGGTTCATAGTGATGTTCATTATTTTCACTGCAGCAAAAGGCAAAATTCCTACCTATTTCATTCAGGCTCATCCGCCAATGGCATTGATATTAACTGCCTTTTTAATTAACAAACCTCAGCTCAGCAAGCCATTCAATTTTATAAGACTCTATTCCTTTCTTCTGCCCAGTCTGCTGATTTTAGGAGCTTCCTTTGTTCTAGTTTATTTATTCTCGCTTTCGGTAGCCTGGTACATCGTACCATTATTAGTCTCTATTCTCATATTCTATCTTTTAAGAAATAAAAGAGAAGACAAGGTTCAGTCTCAAATGATTGCCATACCATTCTATGCTATAATTGGGGTCTATATTCTTTTAGGTGCTTATTTAAAGCCTCTAGAATCATTTAGGCCTTACAAAAGCATAGGGGAAATTATAAGATCAAATGAGAGTATTGATGAAAAAACTCCACTTCAAATTGACGGAACACTCATTCACAACATGCCATTTTATGCGGAGCGTAAGATAATAAGACAAGACACTCTGGATAATATTATTCAATATGCCAAACCAACTCTAGCCCTAATAAGGGAAGAGCACATGAATGAATTTACAGACGCAGAAATTCTTTGGGAAGGCTATATATATGATTTTGCGAGTGAGTCTCAGTTTGCCAAATTTATAAAAGCGAGCTTAAAGGCTGAAAAAGGTGACTACTCTGACTTTGCTATTTTCAAATTAATCTATCGCCAGTAGTGGCAAAGAGCATTTCAATTCCAGGCCCAAATGTAACCGGTATCCTTCTTACTTTCCTCTTTCAAATTCCACCCTTTTAATTTCAAATACTTAACCAATGAGCCATGGTTTTCTGAGAAGTCATTGCCATAGTGAGTCTCAATACTCATCATCGAAATTTTCGCTAAGTCTTGATCGGGCATAGTATACAGAATAGAATACTCAGACCCTTCACAGTCTAACTTCAACAGATCTATCTTATCAAGATCGTTAGATTTAATCACATCAGATAAAGTAAGAGTTTCAACATTAATTTCGCTGGCTTTTCCCCCCTCTTTAAAAACACCTGCCATGGTCGAAAACCCATCTAAAGTACTTGTATATAAGGTTAAACCATTTGAATGGTCGGCAATTGCTTTATTCTCAATTACCCAATTCACATTCTTATATTCCTGTTGATACGTAAGTAATTGAGCATAATTAAAAGGCATTGGCTCAAATGCTATCACTTTGGCCTGAGGGTACTTGGAGAATATATTAAGGCTAAAAAAACCCACGTTAGCTCCAATATCAATTACTAAGGGGGATTTTTTGAGTCCTCTATCTATCGGGAATCCATCAAAGTAAATATTATCGAAAAAGCTCTCTTTAAAAGGAGGAAGCATTTGGCGCTTGACATTTATATCAAAACCATTTCTCATTTTAAAATTGAACTCAGGCTTTTTAGATGATTTAAAAACCAGAAATTCTTTCCAGTTCTTAAAGTTACCGATAAGGGATCTATACCTTCTAACTTTACTTCCAACCTTACCCATTGAGCTACTTTTTAAAGATGAAAATCTTCTGACCCGTCCAGAAACAAAAAAAGCCAGTATAAAACTAGCTTTTTTTTTATTCTATATAAATTTTACTTAGTATCTGTATTGTTCAGACTTATAAGGCCCTTCAACCGTTACACCAATATATTCAGCTTGTTCAGTAGAAAGAGTTTCAAGTTCAACACCGATTTTCGCCAAGTGTAGTCTTGCTACTTTTTCATCCAAGTGCTTAGGCAATGTGTAAACCGCATTTTCGTAAGCGTCTGAGTTTGTCCAAAGTTCTAACTGAGCCAAAGTTTGGTTCGTAAAAGAGTTAGACATTACAAACGATGGGTGACCTGTGGCACAACCCAAGTTTACTAGACGTCCTTCAGCCAAAACGATAACATCATTTCCATTGATATTGTATAAATCAACTTGTGGCTTAATCTCGATTTTGTTGGCACCGTGAGTTTTATTCAACCATGCCATATCGATTTCATTATCGAAGTGACCGATATTACATAGAATGGTTTTATCCTTCATGGCTTCAAAATGCTTGCCTTGAATGATATTGTAGTTACCTGTGGCAGTTACAATGATTTGAGCTCTTGGAATAGCATCCGCCATTTTTATCACTTCATAACCATCCATAGCCGCCTGAAGAGCACAAATTGGGTCAATTTCAGTAACAATAACACGAACACCAGCTCCACTCAATGAAGCTGCAGAACCTTTTCCAACATCACCGTAACCTGCTACTACTGCAACTTTACCAGCAAGCATTACATCAGTAGCACGTCTGATGGCATCTACTAATGATTCTTTACATCCGTATTTGTTATCAAATTTAGATTTAGTAACAGAATCATTCACGTTAATAGCAGGCATTGGTAATGTGCCCTTTTTCATTCTTTCGTAAAGTCTGTGAACTCCAGTAGTTGTTTCTTCAGAAAGGCCTTTAATGTCCTTTACCAATTCAGGGTATTTATCCAATACCATGTTAGTCAAATCACCACCATCGTCAAGAATCATGTTCAAAGGTTTTCCGCCCTCAAATGCAAACAAAGTTTGTTCGATACACCAGTCAAACTCCTCATCATTCATGCCTTTCCAAGCAAAAACAGGAACACCTGACTTCGCTATAGCAGCAGCAGCATGGTCTTGTGTAGAGAAAATATTACAAGAAGACCAAGTTACTTCGGCACCAAGTGCAGTCAAAGTTTCGATCAGAACGGCAGTTTGAATTGTCATGTGAAGACAACCAGCAATTCTTGCACCTTTTAGAGGCTGTGAAGCACCAAATTCTTCTCTTAATGACATTAAACCAGGCATTTCAGCCTCGGCCAATCCAATTTCTTTTCTACCCCAATCACCAAGGGAAATATCTTTTACTTTGTACTCTAATCCCGTTTCTAACATATCGTTTTTTTATTTGCGCTGCAAAGATACCACATGCCTTTATAAATTTCAAAACTAATGGCACTCAATACAAAAATTCAACCTCCTTAAAGTCAAAGGACTGTACCCCTTTTGCCGTTTCCATTACTAGCCTGCCAGTTTCTTCGACATCTATTATTTTACCATTAAAGAGATATTCTGTTCTATATTTTCTAAATTTCTGAAAGCCAAAAAGATGCTGCAAATACTCTTCCTTTAACTCTTCCTTCTTTCCAGACTTCAGTTTCAAATAGTAATACTCAAGTGATTCGATTAGCTTTTCAAAAAGCTCAGGTAAGGAGTTCATTGATTTAGTCACTTCAAAAAGCGAGGTTGCCTTTTCTAAGCCTACACCTTGTTGATTGATATTTATACCCATTCCCACAACTGACCATTGAATAGAACTTCTTTGCAAAGTGTTTTCTATCAATATCCCTGCAATTTTCTTCTCATTCAGAAGTACATCATTAGGCCACTTTACTTTTGCACCTTGCTCATTCACGTAAAACTCTATCATTCTTCTCACGGCCAATGAAGTGATGATATTCAAATAGAATTGATCAGAAGCCAGAAGAAAACTAGGTTTTAAAATAATACTCAGTGTTAGATTAGACCCCGAGTCAGATTTCCAGTTGTTTCCTCTTTGCCCTCTGCCTTGAGTTTGGTGGTCAGTAATCACTATCAACCCTTCTCGATTGTCAGGTTTCTTTAGCATTTGCAAGGCAATATCATTCGTTGAATGACAACTTGGCATGTAAATCACTTCTTTCCCTAGAAATAAAGTTTTAGCAAGGATTTTGTACAACAGATTTTCGTAGTTTTGACTGCAAATAAATAACAATTTAGACACAAAAAACTGAATGACTTCAGAAGAACTGAGCCAGATTATTATAAAGGGAATGGAAGAACGTAAAGCAGAGGACATTAAGGTCCTTGATTTACGTGAAGTGAAAGGCTCGATTAGCGATTTTTTCATTATTTGCTCAGGCAATTCTGATACCCAACTACAAGCCATAGCCGAATCTGTTGAAAAAGAGGTTAAAGAGGCCCATGGCGAACGCCCGTGGCGCAAAGAGGGATTTACTAACAGAGAATGGATTCTTCTCGATTACGTAAGCAATGTTGTACATATTTTCAAGCGAGAGAAAAGAGATTTTTACGCACTTGAAGATCTTTGGGGTGACGCAAAAGTGACCTCAATCGGATAATCAAAAGTTGTTTTAACTTTATAGGTTAGTCCTCGTTTAAAGAAAGATTTTAATTTTATAAAAAATAGAAATGCCAGATAGTCCAAGAAAGAAGAACATCATTCCAAAAGCAGGAGGCAAAAAGCCAAACAATCAAGTATGGATATTCATTTCCTTGATTATTGTGGTATTTTCCATTTCCATTTTCAGTAACCAAAGCACAGGCGTTATCATTACTATGAAACGCTTTGAGGACATGGTGAAGAGCAAGGATGTCCAAAGCGTAGTGGTTATTACCAATCAAAAAACAGTTGAAGTCACTCTAAAGAATGAGGCCCTTCAAAATGCCAAATATAAAACTGAATTAGAAAATCAAGATTTCTTCAGTTTTGGAAATCAAGGACCTCACTACATAATAAAAAACATTCTATCAGCGGAAGATTTTAAGGACGATTATATATCTTTTGTTGAGAAAGAAAAAATCCCTGAAGACGAAGTTGTTAGGGTTCAGTTTGATGAAAAAACAACGTTTTTCGAACTTCTTGGGTCCTATGGTTTTCTTATCATTATTGTATTATTCTTCTGGTTAATGATGAGAAGAATGACAGGCAACTCTGGCCCTGGTGGACAAATATTTAATATTGGCAAATCAAAGGCTGCTTTATTCGATGCCGATAACAAAGTAAAAATCACTTTTGACAATGTAGCTGGACTAGACGAAGCAAAAGAAGAAGTTCAAGAAATTGTAGAATTCCTTCGCAACCCTTCCAAATTTACCAAGCTAGGAGGTAAAATACCTAAAGGAGCATTGCTTGTTGGCCCTCCAGGAACCGGTAAAACTTTATTGGCAAAAGCGGTAGCTGGCGAAGCAGCTGTGCCTTTCTTCTCGCTTTCAGGTTCAGATTTTGTTGAAATGTTCGTTGGAGTTGGAGCAGCAAGAGTAAGAGACCTTTTCAAACAAGCCAAAGAAAAAGCACCTTGTATTGTTTTCATAGATGAAATTGATGCCATTGGTCGCTCTAGAGGTAAAGGTCAGATGCCTGGTTCTAATGACGAAAGAGAGAATACATTAAACTCTCTTTTGGTTGAGATGGATGGTTTCGCAACAGATTCAGGCGTAATTATTCTAGCAGCCACCAATAGGCCAGATGTACTCGATCAAGCCCTTTTAAGACCAGGCCGTTTTGATAGACAGATAAGCATAGATAAGCCAGATTTGGTGGGCCGTGAAGCCATTTTCAAAGTGCATCTCGCACCAATCAAAATGGACAAAGACATTGATGCTAAGAAGCTAGCAGCCCAAACTCCAGGCTTTGCAGGAGCAGAAATTGCCAATGTTTGTAACGAAGCAGCTTTGATTGCGGCACGAAGAGATAAAAAAGCTGTTGATATGGATGATTTCCAGCATGCGATTGACCGTGTGATTGGAGGTTTAGAAAAGAAAAACAAGCTTATCTCTCCAGAAGAAAAGAAAATTGTGGCTTACCACGAAGCTGGTCATGCCGTGGCAGGCTGGTTCTTGGAACATGCCGATCCATTGGTGAAAGTAAGTATTGTACCAAGAGGAGTAGCCGCATTGGGTTATGCCCAATACCTACCAAAAGAGCAGTTCTTATATCAAACTGAACAGTTGATGGACGAAATGTGTATGACATTAAGTGGTAGAGCTGCGGAAGAAATTATTTTCAACAAAATATCAACGGGAGCACTGAGCGATTTAGAGCGCGTAACCAAAGTGGCCTACAGCATTGTAACCGTGTATGGCATGAATGACAAAATTGGTCATGTTTCATACTATGATTCAAAGCAATCGGAATACAACTATAGCAAGCCATACTCTGACGCTACGGCCAAAACAATTGACGAAGAGGTTAAGAAAATTATTGATGAGGCTTACCAACGTGCAATCAAATTATTGACAGAGAAGAAGGATAAACTTGAAATCATTGCTCAAAAATTACTCGAGAAGGAAATTATATTCCAATCCGATTTGGAGGGACTGATAGGCAAAAGGCCTTTTGAAAAGCAAACTACTTATGCTGCTTATACTTCTCCTAATGGTCAGGAAAAAGAAAAACTAGCCCCAGATCCTGAGAAGGCAAGCTCTGAGGTTGAAGCAGACTCAAATAAAAGTGATGACGCTCCAAGTACTGAAGACAAGAATTAGTCTTTTATAGAAAATTTGAAATTGAAATCAGGCCAATAGTGCCTGATTTTTTTATTTATGAATACTTTGCAATTTTGAAGTTGCATTAACGTAGCCATGAACATCAACTTAGCCACAGGCAAAAAAGCTTATTTCGCATCCGATTTCCATTTAGGGGTTCCTTCATTTGAAAAGAGCCTTGAAAGGGAGCGAAAAATTGTAAGGTGGCTCGATTCTATTTCGAAAGATGCACAAGTAATATTTCTGGTAGGTGACCTTTTCGATTTTTGGTTTGAATATAATTCCGTTGTTCCAAAAGGCTTTACCCGATTCTTGGGCAAATTGGCTGAACTTAGTGATAGAGGCATTGAGCTTGTGATTTTTACCGGCAACCATGATTTATGGATGTTTGGTTATTTAGAGCAAGAGCTGAATGCTAAAGTAGTTAAAGACCCCATCGACATCACGATCAATAATTATTCGATGCTCATTGGCCATGGCGATGGACTCGGGCCTCATGACAAAGGTTATAAATCGTTGAAGAAGATATTTACTAACCCCTTCTTTCAATGGTGCTTTCACAGACTTCATCCTAATTTAGGTATTGGTTTGGCTAATTACTGGTCTAGAAAAAGTCGAGCACAGGGGCATGAGAAAGAGCAAGAGTTCTTAGGAGAAGGAGAATGGCTTTGGGCTTATGCTAAAAAGAAAGAAGCGCAAAAACACCGAGACCTATACCTATTCGGACATAGGCATTTACCTCTTGACCTAAAGGTAGGAGAAAACAGTAGATATGTTAACTTGGGGGAATGGATCAACAACTATACCTATGGAGAGTTTGATGGCCAAAATTTCAACTTCAATACTTTTGAAGCTTAAGCTTACCTTATTCATATTAATCTTTTCCCACCCTCTTGCATACACGCAAGATTGGAAGAAATTAGAATCGGTCACACTAAAAAATCCGGCAAACCTAGTTTCAATTGATCGCCAGAGTAACCTCTATGTGTCTTCTCTCAACGGGTCAATAGACAAGTACAACTCAAATGGTGAGTTTCAATCACACTACTCTCCTACCAAGAGGTCTACTCCCCGCATCATAGAAGCGTGGCAAGGGCTTAGGGTCTTTGCCTTCTATAAGGACTTTCAAGAATACTCGTTTTTTAACCGGTTCCTTGTTGAATCTGAGCGATACAAATTTGGCAATCAGCAAGTCGTTAGCAACTCCAGTCTTTCTACCATAGCAGCAGACAATAACATTTGGGTACTAGACGCCCAGGCGCTTAGCTTAAAGAAAGTAGATACTAATAATAATGAAGTAATTTCAGATACCAATTTGAACTTAGTTCTTAAAAACAAGAATCATGACTTTTCCTACATCAGGGAATACCAAAACTTACTCTTCATTAGCGACAATAAAAATGGGGTGCTTGTCTTCGACAATATTGGTAATTACTTAGAAACACTTCCTCTAT
Source organism: Roseivirga echinicomitans (assembly GCF_001592935.1). GTDB lineage: Bacteria > Bacteroidota > Bacteroidia > Cytophagales > Cyclobacteriaceae > Roseivirga > Roseivirga echinicomitans. The sequence continues at coordinate 147,935 of NZ_LRDB01000012.1, read as the reverse complement.
TCGGCCTCAACTTCTTCAGCTTTAAGGACTCCGCCTTAATAAGTATTCAAAATGGGAACGTCCTATATTTTGATATCTACACTAAACAAAAAAAAGAGGTCAGTTTACCTGACCCCTCTTACACTTTTGTTCTAATGGAAAACAAACGAGTGTTTCTTTTTACAAGTACTACACTCGATATTTTTGAGATAAACTAGTTTTGGTTATTCATTTCGCCAGTATAGATATCTAGAATTAACTGGCGGAATAAGATACTGTATTTGGCCTGCACCAGTTGTAGCTCCCCAGTATTCTTTCCATTCAAGCTCGTTAAATAAGTTACAAAATCAATTGTCCCATTCTCGTAACGGCTTTTTGCAAATTCAAATGCCATTTCCAAATTCACCAAGCTTTCTTTAGCAGCGACAAACGAAGTTTTGGCATTCACTAAATCCAAATATGCTCTTTGCACCTGATTGGTAAGGTTATTCTTTACTTGCTGCAAACCAATCTCTGAGTTTAAAACCTGAATCTTGGTTTGTTGAACTCTCGTACGGTTTTGGAAATTACTAAAAATGGGGATACTCAAATTTAAACCAGCCCCTTTATTTACGTTGTTCTCCATTTGAGTAGATACGTCCACAACGCTACCATCTTGATTTCTCAAGTTGGAAGTCCAGCCAGAACTATAACTAGCAGAAGCACTAAGCCTTGGCATCCACGCGTATTGAGCCATTTTGAATGATTTCTTGGTAGCTTCTAAGTTCAGCTCTGAAGCTTTAATTGCTGGTGAATATGCTAAAGATTTCCCTGAAACCTCCTCGAAATCTGTGATTTGAGCTTCCAAATCGGCATCTTCGGCAGAGATACCTTGAAAACGAAAATCCTCAGTGGGATCCAAAAGAAGTAGTTGTACCAAGACCAACTCACTGGATTTAAGTTGATTATTCAACTCAACAATCCTTAAGTTTTGCTGTGCTACTTGCGAACGGAAGTTGTAAACGCGCTCCATATCACCTACACCTGCCTTCTCTCTTTTTTCCTCTCTATCAAGCTGCTCCTTTAGTAAACCGAAAGTCTGATCAGCAATCTTAAGGTTTTCCTGAGTAGAAACAACCTGAAGGAAAGCTCCTACTACACTCCCTTCAATCGTTTGAATATTACTCTCTATTGTTTGCTCATTAGCCTCTAACAAGAGCTTACTCCTACTCAATTCTAAGTTTTTACTAAAGCCTCCAAAAATTGTCACTGAAGCACCAATTGATGCGCTTCCGCCCAACGTGGTTGTATTAACCCTGGTTCCCGAAGTTTGGTCAAAAGACAATCCTTCGCTCCATCGATGACTTGCTCCAGCACTTAAGTCGGGTAAAAAATTAAATTTACTTTGTGTGTACCCAGCCCTAGCACTAATAGCTTCGTTTCTGGCTCTTTTAATATCCAAGTTGTTATCAAGTGCTATTTGAATACATTCATCTAAGGTAAGTACTCGCTGAGCGCTTAGAGAAGTAACCAAAAACACAGTGAAGAAAAGGGTGTAAAATAATTTTTTCATCGTTCGAGTTTTCTATCCACAAGGCATTATTGACCAATCATGCTGCCTTAAAGCATGTTTTTAATTAGGCTCTGGAAAAATCCAGAGCCCTTTCAGACACTTTGAGTTATATTTTTAAACTAGTGAGTTTTCTTTCGAATTGATGTTCTCAGAAACAATCTGACCATCAAATAGATTGATTACTCTGTGTGAGTATTCTGCATCTGTTGCAGAGTGCGTCACCATAATTACGGTAGTTCCGCTCTCATTAAGGTTAGTCAAAAGTGTCATTACTTCCTGACCGTTGGTAGAGTCCAAGTTACCAGTAGGCTCATCCGCAAGGATTAGGTTTGGCTTAGCTACAACCGCTCTGGCTACCGCTACCCTTTGTTGCTGTCCACCTGATAATTGCTGAGGGAAGTGATCTTTTCTGTGCATGATCTGCATTTGCTCAAGTACTTCTTCAACACGTTTCTTACGATCTGCCGCTGGGTATTTTAAGTAGATCAAAGGAAGTTCTACGTTTTCAAATACTGTTAACTCATCAATAAGGTTAAAGCTTTGGAAAACGAAACCGATGTTTCTTTTTCTCAATTCTGCCCTTTGTCTTTCAGAGTAGTTAGAAACCTCCTCCTCATAGAAGTAAAACTCTCCTTCAGAAGGATTATCTAAAAGACCAATGATGTTCAAAAGTGTGGACTTACCACAACCAGAAGGGCCCATTACGGCTACAAATTCGCCTTCTTTGATTTCAAGGTTCACATTACCCAATGCTGTAGTTTCTACCTCATCAGTGTAATAGAATTTTTTAAGACCTTTAGTGGTAATAAGATTCTTACTGTTTTCCATTTTAATAAAAGTTAAAGGTTGTTGTGAATTAATTTATACTATTTTTTTATTACTAGCTTATCTTTGTCTTCATAACCATCATAAGATGAGGTAATTACTTGCTCCCCAGGCTTCAACCCTTCGAGCACCTCATATTGTCTTGTGTTTTGGTTACCAATGCTGATACTTCTTCTCTCTGCAAATTCTCCTGAAGCATCTACTACAAAAATCCAGTTACCCCCAGTAGTTTGGAAGAAGGCTCCTCGAGGAATCATAATTGCTTGACGCTCCTCGCTCAACTGAAGTTTGATTGGCACAGTTTGGCCTCTACGAATATTCTCAGGCGCCTCCCCTTCAAACATCATTTCGACATTAAACTGACCACTATTAATTTCAGGAAATATTTTTCGAATTACTAAACCATAGTTTGAGCCACCGAAGTCGAAGTTACCTCTCAACCCCAAATACACCCTATCTAAGTAATGTTGATCTACGCGAGCGACAATCTTAAACCCATCCAAATCATCGATTTGAGCAATGGTCACACCAGGGCTAACGTTTTGCCCAACCTCAAAATTCACAGTAGAAAGCAATCCGGAAATTCTGGCCGTTACCCATAAATTGCTTAAGTTTCCTTTTACAATTTCTAAACTCTCTTTCGTAGATTCCAGTCGTTCTTCATTTTGCTTGGTACTAGTCACTGCATTTAGTGAATCAAATTTCATTGATTCGATTTCATTGACCCTTCTCGCTTCTAGCTTTTCGTAAGCTCTTTTAGAGTCAAAGTACTCCTTCTCTGAGATAACTTTATCCTCCCAAAGCTGCTTGTTTCTAGCATAAGCATCCTTTGCTTGCTCAATATCAAAGTCCAAATTAATAATGTTCGACTTTGATTGAAACAGCCGCTGACGAAGATTAAGGTTTGTGTTCTCTATATCATTTCTTAGTAAGTTAGCCTGCGTTTGCTCTCGGATGTAATTCATTTGAAGGTTATCATTCACAAGCTTTAGAATAGTATCTCCTTCTTCAACTTCAACACCTCCATCTAAAAATTTCTCTTCCACATTCCCGCCAACAATGGCATCTAGATATATGGTTGTTTTCGGGTTGACCGTGCCCTCAACAGGAATAAATTCTTGGAATGCGCCTTCAGTTACTCCGGCTACATTAATTTTATCTAACTCAACATTGAGTTTTGAGGATTTATCAGCAAAAAAGAATACATAAGCGATTAGGGCGACAACCCCAGTGACACCTAGTATTGTAAAAATTCTTTTTGCGGTCCATACCTTCTTTTTAATCTTTCTGTCCATTGCCATTTTGAGTGATGTTTTCTTATCCGGCCTGCTTTTACCAACAAAGATGCCACAAACACAATAACCTGAATAATAGACATTTAACAACTATTAACATATACCAAGAAGCGTAAAGGTGTACAATATTAGAACAGGACTTGATCGGAATCGAACAGTTTTGTAATTACTGAGCCCAGAGGATTGGGCATAAAAAAAGGCTCGATTTGGTCAGAATCGAGCCCAAAGGTCAAAAACTCAAAATATCTGAATTAACGTTTAAATTAATTCAAAACAACGTATGCAATATATGATACATAAATCAATTTCACAAAGCCAAGGCACCAATAATTTGTGGTGTGACATAATTTTAGTTTAAGCGGTATCAGAAACATCAGATGACCAACATTTAAACCTCCCTTTGAAAGGGTTTACCCAAATTTCTTAGTAAAAAGGTAAAATGTCACTAGCTTTATACTGTCCGTATTTAGTACATTTTCAGAACGATAGCGGACACACAAATACCCAAATAGTTGCCTCAGCGGCCACAATGTTAGTTGGCACTATTATAGGCAGCAAGGAAGATTAAGTACTTTAAATTAGACACTAGTGGATAACGAACTCGGTAAAATATTAATCATAGATGACGATGAGGATGTACTCATTGCCGCCAAACTCTTACTTAAAAAACACGCCAAAGAGGTCATTATAGAAAAGAACCCTAAAAAAATTCCTTTTCTTATGAACAACGGCACCTATGATGTCATTTTGCTCGACATGAATTTCAGCAAAGACATTACTAGTGGTAAGGAAGGCTATTATTGGTTAGAACAGATATTAGATGCCGATCCATCTGCTGTGGTGGTATTAATCACCGCTTTTGGTGATGTGGAGATGGCAGTTAAGGCACTAAAAGAAGGAGCTACCGACTTTGTACTTAAGCCTTGGCAGAACGAAAAATTAATTGCGACCCTCTCGACAGCGGTTAAATTAAAACGCTCTTATGCTGAAGTCGACAAACTCAAGAGTGCTAAAAAACAGCTTGAAGACGAAATAAGTAAGCCCTTTAAAGACATTATTGGAGACAGTCCTTCCATGAAGAATGTCTTTTCCATCATCGATAAAGTGGCTGGAACGGATGCCAATGTTTTGATTTTAGGAGAAAACGGAACAGGTAAAGAACTTGTCGCCAGAGCACTTCATCAACGATCATTGCGGAAAGACAATGTATTCGTGGGGGTCGACATGGGGGCCATTACCGAAACCCTCTTTGAAAGTGAACTTTTTGGGCATAAAAAAGGGGCTTTTACGGATGCCAAAGAAGACCGAGTAGGACGTTTTGAAGTAGCCAATGGCGGCTCTTTATTTTTGGATGAAATCGGAAACCTAAGTCTTCCTCTTCAATCAAAACTCCTCACTGCCATTCAACGCAGAGAAGTAACGAAGATTGGCTCCAATAAATCGATGCCTATAGATATCCGTTTGATTTGTGCGACTAATATGCCGCTGTATGAAATGGTACACGAAAATACCTTCAGACAGGATTTACTCTATAGAATCAATACGGTAGAAGTGCATTTACCTCCGCTTCGCGAAAGGCAGGATGACATTATTCTTCTTACAGAACATTTTGTTAAAGTGTATTGCGACAAATACCGCAAGGACAGAAAGAAGGTAGCTTCATCTACTATGAAGAAGCTTCAGAAATATTCATGGCCTGGCAACATTCGCGAGCTTCAACACGCCATTGAAAGGGCTATTATTATGGGGGAAGGCAATACTTTAATGCCAGACGACTTCTTCTTTTTAGTTCAGAAGCAAGACTCCGTAAATGACGCAGCAGAAAACTTCAACCTTGATGAGGTAGAAAAGAATGTGATTCTAAAAGCGGTGAATAAGCATTCGGGTAACATTTCTAAAGCAGCCAAAGAGCTTGGGCTCACAAGAGCTTCGCTTTATCGCAGATTAGAAAAACATGGGCTTTAAGAATCTACGATTTGCCATTATTGCTCGAGTAATACTTCTTACGGCCAGTGCTTTGCTACTGGCCAGTTTGATCTATGGCTCGCAAAATCAAGTCAACATATTCTTTGTTAGCATGGCAATTGTCGTTCAAGTCTATTTGCTTATTCGTGCAATTGAGAAAACAAATCGAGAGATTTCTGGCTTTCTTAATTCCATAAAATACGATGACTTTACCGCAACCTATCCTACCGAAGGGCATTCAGCATCGGTTGATCGGCTGTACCAAGAATTCAATAATGTAATTAAGAAGTTCAGAGAAATCAGAGCAGACAAAGAAGCCAATTATCATTACTTCAGAACGATAGTTCAACATGTTGGAATTGGACTCATCACTTTCAATAAAAAAGGGGACATCCAAATCATCAATAGCTCTGCAAAAAAATTGATCGGTGTAGAAGCCATTCAGAATATTTTTGAGCTCAGTAAGGTGAGCCCCAAACTGGTTGAATCCTTGGTCAAGCTTAAAACCGGGGGGAGTGATCTTATTGAATTCACGCAAGACGGAACGCACATCCAACTCTCCATTTATGTTATTGAACTGGTCCTCAGAGGTGAGGAATTTAAACTCGTTTCGGTTCAAAACATTCAATCTGAACTTGAGGAAAAAGAAATGGATGCATGGCAAAACTTGATTCGTGTGTTAACACATGAAATCATGAACTCCGTAACTCCACTCTCCTCTTTGGCTGCAACAGTAAAAGACAACTTGGTAGATAATATTGAAGATGACGTCCCTATTGAAAAGGAGGAGTTGGAAGATATCTATTTGGCAGTTCAAACCATTGAAAGACGCAGCCAAGGTCTAATTCGCTTTGTTTCCGACTTCAGGAACTTAACCAAAATCCCTCAGCCAAAAGTAGCCACAGAAAGTGTAGCCGAGGTATTAGAGCATATTCAAGTCTTATTCAATTATGAGCTGGCTGCTAAAGGCATCAAAATTAGTTGCAGCATTGAGCCTATCAACCTAGCCATCAGTATAGACAAGGAGTTGATTGATCAGGTATTGATTAATATTCTCCAAAATGCGGTTCATGCGCTGGAAGAAAACACAGAAGAAAAACACATCATAATTCGGGCCTTTGTTAATGAATATAACCGGCCTACAATTGTAATTAGAGACAACGGCTGTGGTATTGACGAGGAAGCATTGAGCAAGATTTTCATTCCTTTCTTCACCACAAAAAAACAAGGATCAGGAATTGGCTTAAGTTTATCAAAACAAATTATGAGAAAACACGGAGGCGGAATTACAGTAAAATCTGTAATGAATGAAGGCACTGAATTCACCCTTAGGTTTTAAATTTTAGCTAAATCGACTATCTTCCGAAAATATTCCTTTAGAGACCAACCAATGAGTGAGATTCAAGATAAAATCACAAAAATTCTAGTTGACAAAATAGGCATAGCGTCTACTGAGGCTACAATTGACGCAAACTTCATTAAAGATTTAGGTATAGACTCTTTGGACTATGCAGAACTTGTAATGGAATTTGAACAGACTTTTGAAATTAGAATTCCGGATAGCGATGCTGAACAACTACAAACCGTAGGGCAGGCCGTAGAATACATTACCAAAAAGGTAAATCAGAATTAATCTATAGCTAGATTAAGCCTGTATTACCGAAATTCTTCATACCCCTCCTTTAAATATTAATTAAGTAAAACCACGGTGACGATAGAGTCAAACTCAATTTGTTAATTGAGTCATACCCCTTTAACCGTGAAGAATAATTGCAAAACCATTGTTATCTCTGATGTTCATCTAGGCACCAAAGGCTCAAAGTCTAAAGAACTCGTCAGATTCCTAAAACAGTATCATTGTGAAAACTTGATACTCAACGGAGACATTATTGACGGCTGGCAACTCAAAAAATCAGGTCAATGGAAGAGAAAGCACACCCGCTTTTTTACCTGCATCCTCAAAATGATTGAAAATGAAGGCACTAAAGTGACCTACCTTCGTGGTAACCATGACGATTTTCTAGATCAAATCCTTCCCTTCACAATGGGCAACTTGACCATTAAGAGGGAAATGATCTATGAGTCCTTTGGGAAAAAATTTCTGATCGTTCACGGAGATATCTTCGATTCTGTAACACGCCAATTTAAGTGGATCGCCAAACTTGGCGATGTGGGCTATACCTTTCTTTTGTGGTTAAATCGCCAATACAATTTTCGTAGAATGAAAAAGGGGCTTCCCTATTTCTCCCTCTCTCAGGCGATAAAAGGAAAAGTAAAACAAGCCATTAAATACATTGATGATTACGAAGAGCAGCTTTCTACCATGGCCAAATATCGTGAATGTGATGGTATTATTTGTGGCCACATTCACCAACCAGCTATTAAGGAAATTGACGGCATCTCTTACCTCAACTCTGGAGATTGGGTAGAATCCCTCACCGCCCTGATCGAAGATTTTAATGGAGAATGGAGCCTTGTTTATTACTCTGAAACTCAAAAGGCAGAAAATAAACAGAAAGAATCTAAGCCATTAAAAAGCAAGTCTATAGAAACAAACGGCCTATTTGGACCCGTAGAGCTTAACCCAAAAACTGAAATTGGTTAAATGAGAGCACTCTTTATAATACAAGGTGAAGGCCGAGGCCATATGACACAAGCTTTGGCTTTATCGCAAAAATTGACAGAGGCTGGCCATGAAGTAACCTCCATGATCATAGGCACCAACAAAAGACGTGAAGTACCTGCCTATTTCAAACAAAAATCCGACACAAAAGTCCATTCAGTTGTCAGTCCAAATTTCTTTTATGATAAAGGAAAGAAGTCCATCAATCTGTGGAAAACTGGGCTAGTAAATACCTTAAACATTCCGCAGTTCTTTAGTCAACTGAGCAAGATCAATAGGATTGTAAAAAGCGATCAACCAGATGTAATCATTAATTTCTATGATATACTGGCTGGCATGTACTTTGGGATATATAAACCCAAAGTGAAAAGAATCTGTATTGGCCACCAGTATTTGGCCGAGGACAGTTCGTTTCCTTTTGCCGAAGGCTCTCCACTTCAAAAACGATGTTTTCTGCTAACAAACAAGTTGACATCACTTAATACACATAAGAAAATTGCCTTATCCTTCCGAAATATTAAACCTGATTCAGAAACGCTCACCATTGCTCCTCCACTGCTCAGGGAAGAAATTTTCAAGCTGACACCGGGCAAAGGAGATTTCATTTTGGCCTATGTAGTAAACCCCGGCTATGCTTATGACTTAATGGAATGGCACAAGCAGAACAAGAAAATTCGCCTCCATTGTTTTTGGGACAACTTAGCGCAAAAAGACGAATGGTCACCTTGGAAAAACATCACCTTCCACCATATTAATGACCAAAAGTTTTTGAGCTTTATGAAAGACTGTTTGGGCTACGTTTCTACCGCAGGTTTTGAATCCATTTGCGAGGCAATGTACTTGGGTAAGCCAGTAATGATGGTGCCCGTTGAAAAGCAATATGAGCAAGCCTGTAACGCACTTGATGCCGTAAAAGCCGGTGCCGGAATCGCTAACCATCAGTTTGTATTAGATCCCTTCCTAAAACACCTATCTACAAACAAAGCAGCGTCAACTGACTTTAGACAATGGATGAATCTGAATAAAACAATAATTCTCGAAGCACTTGAAGAACCTATTAGCCCAATCCGTACTAAAACATTCAATTTCTTCCCTACTATTCCTAGACTATTCTCTATCTCTACTCATAATTAAACAGAATAATATAATCTATTTACAATCATACACCTGCATTCTATAATATAATATATTACATATATTGTAGTATGAAACAACTCATACTGTTCTCTGCTCTATTTGTGTTTTTAGGTTGCTCACCTACCAATACCCCCAAGGAAGGTGAGATAGTGCCAACGAATCAAATAGTCCTTATTTTTCATAAGCCTGTTCAAAATGGTTATTATTTGATACCAGATGGCGGTGGTAGATCACAAGAAAGGAATCCTAACGGTGACGAAATTCAATTCTTAGATGACAATATGATTGAGCAACTGCTTCACCTTAACATTGGGGTAGAGTCAGACACTGTGATTGTTAAAAGTAAACGGGATTTGGTTGAAATAAGATTAATGTACAAAGGCGTTGACGAACTGAAATACTTATTTCAAAATGGAGATTCCGTAGTCTTTAATTATTCAGGTATTAAACCGACTGCTAAGGTCATAAACCGTCAAGAAGATTATACAGTGACTAATTTCAGTTTGGTCGAAAGAGATAGTTTAGCTCTTGATGAGTATACGGCTTTACACATAACTGACCTTCCATTACTTCTAACTTATAAGGGAAGGAATTTAGACCGTGAGCAATATAATAGCTTCTATGATGAAATTGGGGAAACAGCCTTAAGAAATATCTCTGAAGAATTAGCAAGTCAATATGAATTACTTGAACAGTTAAAAATAGAAGGTAAAATCACAAACAAGCAACTAGATTATAGAATTCAAAACATCTACTTTCAATTGGCCAAGTTAAAAGCTTCACCACTGCTCAAAAACAAGGTTGAAGATGAAAAAGCTTCAACACTAAAAAACTCAATGGATAATTTAGTCAAGCGTTATCCAAAAATTGGCATTGAAAGAAGCGATTCCTTGGTCTATAATAACGCATACATAAAGTACTTACTCTATACTACCAGCTTAGACGTCAGAGAAAAAGTGAGCTCCTATAATTATAACACAGGCGTCTCGGGTGGAAGCATCATGAATTACCCACAGGCCTACGACTCTATTCAAATGATGGTCAGCCTAACTCCCATCGAAAAGAAAAAACTTCAATTCGTCTACATCGAAAAACTGTTTCAAGATGCCGGTTACTTTCCCATCGAAAAGCGTTGGGAATACCTGGACAAGTTCAACAACGATTACCAAGATTCAGCAATGTTTGATTTTCTGGTGGAGAAGTTCAACATCAAATTCAAAATTGATGACGATCTTGAACTAGTAGACAAAGCAGGAAAGGCTACTTCCCTAGAAGCTTTAATTGCATCACATAAAGGCAAAGTGCTCTACATAGATTACTGGGCAAGCTGGTGTGGGCCATGCATTAACGAAATGCCAAGTTCAAAGCAATTGCAAAAGGATTTAGCAAATGAAAACATTGTTTACGTCTACCTTTCAAGTGATAGAACCGATCGGCCTTGGCAAAAGGCCATGGAAAGACTTGAATTAAATGAAGGTTTACACTTCAGAATAGACAACGCAGGCTATACCTCTAAAATGGAAGAACTCAATATTCCTTCAATTCCTCGGTACATGATATATGGCACCAAAGGCAAACTGGTGAACAACAATGCGCCAAGGCCAAGCCAAAGCAAAGTGCTAAAAGCAGAACTTATGAAGTATATTGAAACCTCGCAGTAGACATTTGTGTTCTACCCCCGAAATAAGAAAGGAATATATGCTTACTTGGATTGACGTAATCAAATTTGCCAACAACGGCAGCCCAGCACCCGACAGAAGGGTGGAAAAAACAGAGGAAGAATGGAAGGCCATTTTAACTCCATTACAATTTCAAATTGCCCGATTAAAAGGTACCGAAAGGGCTGGAGCAGGTGAATTCTGTGAACGCCACGAACCCGGATTATACGGCTGCGTTTGTTGCGGCACTCCCCTATTCGATTCCAGATTAAAGTTCGAATCAGGTTCTGGCTGGCCAAGTTTTACACAGCCAGTAAAAGAAAACGCCATTAAGTACGAAAAAGACACTGCCTATGGCATGGTGCGCGTAGAAGTGATGTGCAATACTTGCGATGCACATCAAGGCCATGTGTTCCCAGATGGCCCTGCACCAAGCGGATTGCGCTACTGTATTAATTCGGCTTCCATGAAATTGATTGAAGAAGACAAAACCGAGGCCACTGCCATTTTAGGTGGTGGCTGTTTCTGGTGTACCGAAGCTGTTTTTCAACGTGTAAAAGGAGTAGAAAAGGTAGAGTCGGGCTATTCAGGTGGAACCATTAAAAACCCAACCTATAGAGAAATTGGAACGGGAAGAACGGGACATGCGGAAGTGATTAAAATCACTTACAATCCAGAGATTCTACCCTATGCCGACTTGTTGCGCATCTTCTTTTCTACCCACGACCCTACTACATTGAACAGACAGGGTTATGACCAAGGGACACAGTACAGGTCGGTAATTTTCCACCAAGACGAAGAAGAAAATCAAATAGCAGAAGCTGTAAAAGCAGAAATGAAAGATTACTTTGACGACCCTGTGGTAACAGAAATTAGTCCGCTTGGAGCTTATTACCCAGCCGAAGGAGATCATCAGAACTATTACAATGAGAATAGGCAGCAGCCATATTGTAGGGCTATCATAGACCCAAAAGTTCAGAAATTGAGAAGCATGTTTAAAGACAGGCTGAAAGAAGAAGTATAAATACCGAGGCTTCACTTTATCGAGTGAAGCCTTTATTACTCCCCTACCTTCTCCAACACCGTAAAATTCCGTGAAAGCCGATGTCCTTCTTCGTCAACCACAGTGATGATATGTGCTCCGGCTGGTGGAGTAAGCCCTAAAACGTGGGTGCCTGTGGTCGTTCCTAAATAGACATCATCCAAATGCCAGTGCAATTCGCTATTGGGTTTTCGATGGGCCACTTCAAACACTACTTGTTCCCTCTCGCATTCTAGGTTTATTGGAATATATACCTGCGCATCAGGCTCTGGGTATACCATGTCCATCACTTCCATGTCTAAACTTTCACCAAAGCAATCGCTTCGCAAAGGAGGCAGTTCTTCATAGGTTGGATTACGCTTTTTATAATACAGCGCTTGTTTAGGCGGAAGCACAAACCAATTGGTGCTGATCATATCTACCACTAGTTCGCAATCTGAGTTTACGCGGTAATTTCTAGTTTTATCTAGGTGTACCCTCTGGTGAAAAGGGCTTGCCATGGTATTCAGCCCAGCTTTTGGAATTAAAACGGTATCCACTTGAATAGAATAAGGTGAGGCCAAATAACCACTTTGACGGTCTACTGGGGCATAAACCATTTCGGCCATGGGCGGATTAAACCAAGTCGTTTCTGGAAGCACATCAAAAATATCGAAGAGAATTGGTGCGGCTGCTTGAATTCCAGTGAGGCCGGGACGACCCTCGCCATCGGCATTTCCCACCCAAACACCTACCACATATTCAGGAGTTACTCCTATTGCCCATCCGTCTCTATAACCAAAGCTTGTCCCTGTTTTCCAAGCAATTTTCTTGGCGCTAGAATACAGTTTCCATTGAGCATCATCGCCCGGGCGATAGACTTCCAACATAGCTTTGAAGGTGAACCAAATAGAAGAAGCGCTCAACTGTTTATTGTTCTTCAGTTCAATGTTTTCAGTAGGCTGTTTTTTAGAAACATCTTTTTCACTCAACAATGAACCTTGAACTTTTGAAGTTGCAACATCATAATTCGCAAAGTCAAAATCACTCTTGTCATAGCGCTTTTCTGGAGCCCGCCCATTAAACTGTGTGAGTGTCCGAGCCATACCCGCATAAATGTTTGTTAAGTCCCAAAGTGTGCCTTCAGAGCCCCCTAAGATCATAGATATACCGTAATAGCTAGCGGGCTGGGTAAGCGTAGTCATTCCAAAATCTTTCAGTTTTTCATGGAAACGCGGATAGCCATAGTTTTGAAGCATATGTACCGCAGGTATATTGAGCGACCTCGACAAGGCCAAATCAGCATGTACAGCTCCATCGTATTCGCGTGTAAAGTTCTTTGGGGCGAAGTTCTTGAAATACACCGGCACATCGGGCAAAAGTGACTTTGGCAGCATCAATCCTTCATCCAATAAAGAAGCATAGAGTATGGGTTTGAGCAAACTCCCTGTACTCCTTGGTGCTTGAATCACGTCTACTTGCTGCCCGTTTGACGATGTACCTTCCTCATACACATTTCCTATATAGGCCTTCACCGTATTGCTGCGAACATCCAACACAATGGCCGAAGCATTTTCAATTCCATCGAGTCTCAATAGTGCATTATGGTTTTTCACTACTCGATCTACTCTTCTCTGTAAGTGTGCATCTAGCGTAGTTTGTAATCTTCGGCCTTCCTTTCCATCCTTGACGCCTTTGTCCAGCAAGTGCAAAGCCTCAATTGGAATATCATTGGGTTTAGAAGGAATGAGTTCCTCTTTGGCTAATTCAAGGCTTGTTTCATCAAAAAAGCCTTCCGCATACATTTTATCCAAAAGACGATCGCGTTTGGCTTTTAAGGGAGCCGTATTTCTTCCGGGATACAGCAATGAAGGTTGATTGGGAAGCACTGCCAACAATGCAGCTTCGGCCCAACTTAAATCGTTGGCTCTTCGGCCAAAGTAGCGCCAAGAAGCGGCTTCAATCCCCACTGTATTTCCTCCAAAAGGGGCATGTGAAGCATACAGTTTCAAAATACTTTTTTTGGAATATCGAAGTTCAAGTCGCGTGGCCAGAATCATCTCCACCAACTTCTCATATACGTTTCGCGACTTCCCTTTTCGGTACATGCGAATCACCTGCATGGACAACGTACTGCCTCCACTCACAACAGACCCTGCCTTTAAATTCTGAACCATGGCCCTGCCCATGGCTAAAGGATTTACTCCGAGATGGCTATAGAAATATTGATCTTCGAAAGTAAGTGAGGCCTTCTCGTATTTATCCGAAATAGAGTCCGCTTCTGGGAAACGCCATTGGCCGTCTCTGGCAATTCGGGCAGAAAGCATTTCTCCATTTTCGGCATTCAGCACCGTGGCATATGGGTCCTTAAATAGATTTTCGGGCAAGCAGACATAATACGCAGCCGACAATAGCACGAAAAGCACCACGATTGGATAACGATATTTCTTGATCTGTTTTTTCATTCGGTGTGGTAAGATCTAACAGGTTTTTGAAACCTGTCAGGTCTGCTATTCTTTCTAATTTACGCGCTTAACCTCCACCCATTGACCAGGAACACGTGCACTGATGGTATTATCGTACATGGCCTGAACTCCAACGGCCGGCAGATAGAAACGTCCCGCATAAGTGGCATTCAGGGCTACTTTGAACAGCTTTCTCTCGTTCGGTTTTAAATCGAAATATGTATAAACCCTATCGTCCCGAATATCTTGGTAAGTATAGTTCTGCGAAGTGGCAGCACCTGGGATTTCATTCAATCGATCATTCAAGATTTCCCAACCTGAAGGGAAAACCTGACTCAAAGCGAGGTTCTCATAAATCCCTCTTGTTCCAGTATTGAATACCGAAACTTCAGCAAAGAAATCGGTGCCTTGGCTCAAACTGCTCGGCTCTACACTTTGCCCGTTTCTATCTACGTAGGTCACTTTTATTGTCAGACCATTCGAGGCAGCAGTTTCATTTCCAGCCAAAGGTTGACCCGTTTTAATGACTCTGGCAAAGAGCACTCCTTCGCCCTTATTCTCCACCTTAATGGCACCAGCTTTTGCTCCATCCACAGGCACATCGATTAACTTCACAGGCTTGGCCGTCTCTATACTTTGGCTCGAACCTGAATTCAAAACATAAGAGGCTTCTAAGCCCTTTGAGGTTTTATCCACTCCTGAAAACTTGATGACTGAAAGCAGCGAGTAAGCCGTTGTTTGTGTGCTCATCCAACGATCGGCACCGAGATCATCAGCTACAGTTCTCAATAAAGTCATGCCTTCGTTTTGCATTTTAAGTAAGCCCAATGTCTCTAATATCATGGCATTGTCTCGGGTTTGAGAACCGTAATAGTAGTAATTCGATTTTGCTTTAGACACCTTAGGTTCTGAAGCAATTAACTCTTTCGCCACATTTACCTTTCCTGCCACTGCATAAGCTGCCGCCAATCTCCATTTCGCTTCCAGCGAAAGGCTATTATCTTCTCTCAAGCGGTTCATAGCACCTAACTCAGGGCTTTGCGCCAAAGCCAAAGTATAGAGTCGATAAGCCTGCATCAAATCATCATTGTATCGATCATAGCGCATCCAATTCTTGGCTTTTTTACTTTGGAATTTCGTCCAGTTTCTAAGTAAGTTGGAAGGAATATTATAGCCCTTATCTATGGCCTCCATCAAGAAATGACCAGCGTAATTTGTACCCCAATCGTTATCATCACTTTGGCCCGGCCAATAAGAGAATCCTCCTTCACTCGTTTGAAACTTCGACATTCTGTCAATGGCCGCCTTAATGTTTCTTTCTATTTCAGTTTTTCTATCAGCCGTCAATTCCATAATATCTCCTAAAAAGAGTTGAGGAAAAACTGCAGAAGTGGTTTGTTCGATACAGCCATGCGGATAGCCAATCAAGTAATTCAAGCGTTTCCCAAGGTTGATAGGAGGAATTACAGAAAGCTCAAGTTGTACCTTATTCGTGCCTGCCATTCCCATTTGGTCAAAAGACTGATTCCAGCTTTGGCCCGCCTGAAGTGCCTTGGCAATTACATCGGTAGCAGGTGGATTAGGACTGCGCACATCAATTTCCACTTTATAAGTTGCGGTTTCATTTCCTGATGTAGCCACTATTTCAACCGTGCCTATGCCTAGTGTTTCACTTACCTCTAGTTCGAAATCGATGATCTTATCACCAATTTCATTAAAGGTCAAAGTTTGTTGTGTGGCACCAACGGTTTTCAATAAGGCGTTACCCTTTACGGAAACTTTCACATCTTTCACCGATGGCTCCATGGCAAAAACACTGACTGGCAATTTCACTTTTTCTCCTGGACCAATTACCCTTGGCAGCGTACCCAACACCATCAACGGTTTACGTACTGGCGTTGCTTTTTCTGCTTTCCCGTAAGCGCCATCTTTTCCTGCCACCACCATGGTACGCACAGAACCTACATAATTTGGTATTTTAAAAGTATGCGAAGCGGTCTTCCCGGCTTCCAACCTGAAAGGCCCCAAGTGTTTGACCACTGGCTTGAAACGATTGGCCTTGGCACTTTCCGGTTTAGCATTCGTGCCATCACCACCAAGCGCCAATAAACGCGTAAGCTCTCCATTGTAAGCATTTGTTACATCATCGAACAAGTCCCAAGTTTTCACACCCAAAGCCTGACGTGCATAGAAATTCGACCAAGGGTCTGGTGTACCAAAACGCGTGATATCAAGCAAGCCTTCGTCTACCACTGCGATGGTATAAGTCATTGCACGGCCATCCTTTTCACTCACCTTCACCGTTACATCCGATTCTGGTTCGAGAACGTTTGGCAATGAAATTTCAGGATTCAGTTTGGTTTTTGGGTTGCTTACATTGATCGGAACCACCCCATAAAGCCTGATCGGCAAATCGTTTCTGGTTTGTGCATGGGGCTGCAAAAGGGTGGTATTCACATAAGCATTTGGCACCATTTCTTCCGTGGTCTCAAATTCAAATGCTGTTTCTCCTTTACCGGTTTCCACCCAATAGGAAGTAACTACCTTGCTGCCATTCTCCACACTCACCAATGCTCTTCCTTCTGAGTTTGATGGAATATTGATTTTCACTTTTTCACCAATATTATAATCCTCCTTGTTGGTTGAAAAGGCCAAAAGTGATGCACCTCCTGGACGGTTATTATCGTCTGCCCAACCTGGCCAATCAAAGTAGGCTATTGTCCCAGTGGAGTGTTTAGAAACAGGGTCTGTCACACGAATGTAATAGCGTCCCCATTCACGATCACCAATATTCACATCCACGGTAGTTTTACCGCCCGTGGTACTCAACGTTTTGGTCGTTACTGGTTTGTTGTAGTTGGCACCAATGTAATTGGCAATATCGTTTTGACCACCGTCCCACCACCAGCGCCAACCGAGTTTATACACTTCAAATATCAACCCCTTTCTGTCGATGCTATTTCCTTTGGAATCCACAGTAACCACACTCAACTGATGTGACTTGCCCGTCACCAGCTGGCCTCTTCTGTCGCCATCGGGCTTTTTCACGCCCACAAATGAAGTGTAGGGATAGAAAGGAATACTGAATTGATCGATACTGAAATCACCTCCTGGCTCGTATACCTTACCTTTAAAGGTGGCCATCACAGCCCCCGGAGAATTTAGTTCTGAACCAATTTTCAAGTTCACTTTTGAGTGACCAGAAGCGTCTACTTCACCTGAAAAAACCTGAGTGGGTTGTTGGTTGAAGTTCTTCGCATCATCATCAAATGAATAGTTAGGAAAGTCTTTGAAAGTGGTCGTGACTGGATTCAAATAGAGGTCGAATTCGGCCTTCAAGTTTCTGGCAGCAGCACCCGTGAGCCATTTTACATTCAAATCACCCGACACAAACGTAGTGGCAGCAGTTAGCCTGTCTACTCCAAAATCTAAGTCAATCTTGAGGCGGTTTGGCTTGACTGTTTCCACCTTTACGCGTTTGGTGAACTCTGCACCACCTAAACTCACTTTTGCTGTCCAGTTGCCTGTTGGGTCGGTGTCGGCAGTTTGGGTTTTGAAATCATAAAAACCATCTACGGACTGCGTTCTTACGATGCGCTGCTTGGTATTTCCAGATGGGTCAATCAGTTCAAAAACTACAGGATGGTCATTTGGCAGATTGTCTTCTTTATCCTCTAAAATGAAGTTCAAATAAATATCATCCCCCGGACGCCAAACGCCCCTTTCGCCATACATAAACCCTTTCAACCCTCTTTCTACTCGTGCACCGCCTGTATTGAAATTACTCATAGAGAGTGAGAGACCATCAGAGAGTTTTAAATAGCCACGCTCCGCACCTCTATTGGCTACCAATAGAAATGGCTTTCTCAATAAATGAGTTTCTATTTTACCTTGACCATCAGTTGTAACTGTTGCGATTTTTTCTTCTTGAAAGTCATAAACATCTACTGAAATACCAGAAACAGGCTTAGTAGTTTTCAAGTCGGTGACAAAAGCCGTCAGTTTTCTGTTATTCCCAATTTTAGCGATCATCCCTAAATCCGATGCTAAAATGTTTTTGCTTACCGTCCTGTTATTGCCCACATAATAGGAATCCGTACAGGGGTCATCACGGTCCTGCCAGTTGTAGTTTCTTCCGTAGTTATAGTCATAATAACTATCGTACTCACCGTCATTGTCGCCAGAATAAGCATCCCAATTATCTTCAGGAATTTCTCCAATTAAGGCTGGCGCTTCACTCATTGGTGCAGCACAACCAAAAGTGGAATATGCTCTTTTGAAGTTAATTCGCACTTGGTAAATTGCTCCCGGTTCGGTCTGAATGAGTTCGTTTAAGTCTAAAGTGAAACGATTCCATTTCCCTAAATCAAATACTCCTGATTCGTTGAGCGGAATACGCTTTTGCAAAACTGGCTTCCCAACCCTGCGCAATTGCTGATTTCCATTGAATTCGTTTACCTGAAGAAATTGGAGCACATTGCGCTCAAATACTTTGATGACGATTACATCAACCGCATTCAAATTTACCGCTTCGAAGGGAAGGATGAGGCCATCGGTACTTGGAAGAATTGTACCTTTTGCATTGAGCTTCAATAAAGGCTTCAATTGCTCAAAATTGACAACATTCTGATAAAGCTCCTTCATTTTAAAGTCTAGGAGATTACGAACTCCAGGATATGCTTTTACCGCCTTGACACCAGAAATATCAGATGTCACAAATACCTTTACGTTATTACCATCAATCGAATAGCGAAGGTTATTTTGGCCTTCTACTGTAATTAAGCCCGTCAGGTCTTGATTTTCTTTCAGTGGATCTGAAAAACTCACGAGAACATACGGATCACCTGTTTTCACCACTTTAACATCCAACACGTTGAAATCGCCCAAAATAGCCACCGGCACCACAGTGCGTGCATCACGATCTACCCCTAAACTGCTGCCATCAACGAACACTTCAACGCCCGAAGCTTTCTCCTTTCTTTCAATTCCCTGTACCTTAAATTTGTGAGCCGTTCCGTTTAATTTGTCTATTTCCCATTGTACCGAAAGATTACTGCCCGGTTGTTTGAACGACACCGCTCTTACCACAGCAGCAGAATCGACAAAATCAGCAGTATTGAACTGCCCTTCGATAACTTGCTTGCGCATGGCATCTTCAGCATCTGAGGCAATTTGTTCTATGTCTAGGTCGAAATTCTGACTGAGGGTTTCAAAACCAAAATTGAAATTCTTGAGCTCCTCTTCTACTTCTTTCAGGTTGCTCAACTTTAGCGTTCCGTTGTACAAAGTGCCTGATTTGAGAGGAGATGAAGGCTGGTACTCCACTACATTATTCCCCACCCAACGGGCCTTCCCAGAAACATCTGGCGTAAACTGGAAAAGTGAAGTTGGATCCGTGTTCAATTGAGCATCGGTTACAGACTCAACCAATCGAACCATAATGGTCGAACGAGTGGAGACTTTACCAGATGTATAGGATGAAACATAAGCCGAAAAGGCCTCATCGGCCTGCTTATTTAGCTGATCTATTGGGGTTTTCTTATCACCACAGGAAGTGATAAACACGAGGCACAATAAGGCACCCAAAAGTGAAGTTTTGGACAATGGCATTTCAATTTAATTAAGACAGTAAGAGATCGGAACGCTGATGGCTCAATATAAAAATTACCGCTCCAAATAGATAACTAAGAAAGATGAATTTATTGCATGAATCAGAAAAAATAGCACAAATAAATTATCGGGACGATTCGTTTTGATGTTTAATTATTGAGGGTTAATAACTTACTTCACTTAACAGGTGAATTAAAACGGGCTTTGATCATACACTGGTCAAAGCTCGTTTTTGTTACATCATTCCATTCTTAAGGTTTCAGCAGGGTTCATCTTTTTTACCTTTCCTATTTGTGAAGTTATCGTTGTAAAAGCCACCACAGCAAGAATTACAGACGCAGACACCAATGGCACCAAATTGACAGGATCGTGATATCCATAAACTTGATCAAGCAAAGCGCCTATCACCAGTATAGCCAAGGCACTTCCAATGACAATTGCTATGGACAGCATAATTATAAATCTAATATAGACCGACTTAGTAAGCTGCATCAGATTAGCCCCTAGCACCTTTTTTATTCCGAATTCCTTCATTTTGCTTGACATGCTTAAAGATGCTAATCCAAAAATACCCATGGCCGCAAGCCAGGTGGCCAAAGTAGCGGTAAATAGAAGCGTATTTCTTAGTCCTCTGCTATCTTCAAAGCCTCTATCAAAAATTCTCGATTGAACCTGTCCATTATATGGCCTGTTTTGAACTATTCCCAACCAAGCTTCTTTAATCTTTGGTTCCATCTCAGCCTCGTTCCCATTACTTACTTTAATCGTAAGATACTTCATAACGGAATCGGGCATAGCTTTTATAATGACCGGCTCAATCCTGTCTTCTAAACTTCGGTAATGAAAATCCTCAAGCACACCAACAATTTTATGGGGTAAGCTGTCAATTTGAATATAATCGTCCACGCTCAATTCATATCTTCTAATGAAGTAGTCATTTACCATCACCGAAGACTGGACATCACTTTCTAATTCAGAATCGAAAAACCTTCCTTCCTTCAGTTTCAAACCCATAAACTCTGGATAGATCGCGCTTGAGCGAATAATATTTGCATTATTTCCGTTTTCATCCAAATAGAAAGAAATGCTCTCATAAGCGTCTCCAAAAATATCAGATGTACCAGCCACTTCTTCAACCCCCGATAACGCAGTCATCTGATTTACAATAGATCGATATGTACCAGATTCAGGTATATTCACTAAAATTCTATCGTTTTTTTCAAAACCCCACTCTAAATTCTCAATCAGGCTGTTCGTTTTGACAAACATAATACCTGCAACTATTGTGATAATTGATAGTACCAATTGGAATGTAATCAGGGTGCCAGAAAAGCCCCATTCGCGTCCCAAATTCTCTTTACCTCTAAAAATTATAGAAGGTTTAAATTTCGAAATATAAAATGCCGGGTAGAATCCTGAAAATAGTGTTACCACTACCAAAAGTGCACTTAAGAATAACCAGATATTTGAGTTTGAAAATGGATCGTTTGCAACTGTTCCGCCAGATATTTCATTGAACCAAGGGAGAAAAAAGGCTTTTGCAAGAAACAGGCCAAGGCAAATAGAAATAAAACAGAGAATTAGGTTCTCTGTTAAGAATTGAATGATTATTTGCTGTCGCTTACCACCTATTGTCTTTCTAATCCCTATTTCTTTTACACGCTTTGTTGCCATCAGAATGGCAATATTCACATAGTTAGAAACAGCCAGCAACAACATAAATGTCGCAATTGAAATTAGAAGAATCATTGGAGCCATTGGCAGAGACCCTCCTGGCGCACCCAACAAGTCTCGATTCGACATAGTCTCTAAAGACACAAGAAAAATGGACTCATATTGTGCATCTGGTTTCAATCCATTCTGCAGGGCGACCATTGACTGAAACGAACTTTCCAGCTCGGTTGCATCTACTCCGTCCTTCAATTCTATAAATGTTACATCATTGTTTTGCGTTGGCACCCCTCGGCCCTCCAACACTTCATAATTCAACAGAAAACTAGGTCTCAAACTAGAATTGGTTGGGACATCCTCCATCACTCCACCAACCGCAAAGGTTATTTCCTCTTCTCCAAAAATGACTTTTACTAATTTATCAATCGGATATTCATCTCCGAAAAACCTAACAGCAGTGGATTGGTCTATGACAATCTTGGAGGGATCTTCCAGTACATTCTTACTTCCCTGAACCATAGGAAAAGAGAAGGACATTAAGAAATCGGGGTCCACATAATTGACATAGCTTCTGAAAATATTATCCTTAATCCGAAAAACATTCTGAGCTCCTTTATATCGGCTTATGCGCTTTACTTGAGGAAAATGATCAAGCAAGTCTTCCGCCAAGCCGGAATCAAAAGTTCCATACTTGCCCAGCTCACCCTCCACAAATGCTTCGTGAGCGACCAGGTAAATGTTTTTACCGTTTTCATGAAATTGATCCTTGATGACACGTGGTTCGATGAACATGAAGGCCACTAAACAGCAGCCTATGGCACAAGACAGCCCAGTGATATTGATAAACGAGGGCATTTTTTGACGAAGAATATTTCGCCAACCGATTTTAAAATAGTTTTTGAACATAGCAATGTTGTTAAATTGAGTTGTTTGACTTGACTTTCTTTTGATATTCTTCCACCTGAAGAGGCGAATAATGTCCCAAGCGAAAGCGCGTTTGGCACTTTGCACTCCTTTTTCTTCTAATCGCCAGAAAAATAGTTCATGCACATCGCCTTGAATTTGCTCCAATAGTCTAGGACTGCAATACCACTCCAGAAAGCGGTCTGCCCAGCGTGGTGGTTTTGGTTGCTCTAAATCTTTCATGCTGAAAAATTGAGTGCAGGTAATTGATTGTAGAGTTTGTCGCGCATGGATTTGACCTGATCCAAAACGGCACGACCTGTTGATGTAAGTGTATAGTAGCGTTTTCTTCTCCCGCCCCGAACTTGTGACGCCCCTCCCATATCAGAAGTGAGCAGCCCTTTCTCTTCTAAGCGATTCAAAACCGCATGAATGGCGCTGATGTTGACTTCACGTCCGATCTGCTCTTTCATTTCTTTCAAAACAGAAACCCCGTAAGCGTCTTCGTATAGCACTCCTACGAGTAGCAGTACAATCTCTTCTAGTTCACCAATGTTATCGCCCTTCATATGACTTAGATTTAATCTACAAACATAGATCAAATCTATAACATCTATTTTTGTAAAACAAATAAGCGCGTGACGAGACTCAAAATAGCTTAGATCCTTCCTCCGAAGTCTCGGAGTCAGGAAAGGAAATGAATTGGTTAATAAGATCTAGGCTTGTAAGTGTATTTTCTCTTTCGATCTAAGAAATGCTTGATGCCGAATTGAATGCCATTAGAATAGTAAAGTGACTGGTTGAACAGCTCAAATTGGGTGGTCACATAGGTAAATTCTTTGATTGGGAAGGATACGTTACCTGTTACCCTTAAGAACCCCTCAGTATAGCTATCAAAGAAATAGCCAGCTTCTATCCTGCTCTTTAGTTTTCGTTCGTCCTTTCCATAAGTCCAAGCCAAACCTCCTCCACCGTAAAGCCTACTGTCAACCATCCAGTATGGATTTCCGTTCTCTTGACTTCTATTGGCGGCAGACACAAACAGTTCTGCAAAAGGTGAAAACCTTGATTTATTCTCTATTTTGAAATTTGCAAAAAGACGAGAAGTCAAAGCGGCTTCCGCACCTCCATCGGTATAGTAACTGCCCACAAGTGCAAAGCTGGACTGCCAAAACTTGGTTGAACCACGTTCGTAATAGCCTATAATTTCAGACTTATATACTTCTTTCGAAATACCCACACCCGTTTTCACAGTCGCAAAATCAAAGGACAAAGACTTAAATACATTCTCCTTTGACTTCGAAATACTCGCGGCCAAATCCACGAACATTTTGTTGAAATTATCCTGCTGTAAGCCTGCTCCAATACTAAACAATGGCTTTTCTGGGTTATTAGCCGTTTGATAGCGGTATCGCAAACCATAAAGTTCATGTGCCAAGTTCTGCGGATCTATGTCGGTGAGTACCAAGTCAGACACGCTTGCATGAGTGATCGAAAAACTATGCTGACTTCCTTTTGCGGTTCTTAGATTAAACGTAGCATCACTCTCCCAAACAGATTGACTGAAGTTATCCTCCACATAGGCCGTATTTACTTCAATAGAATTGTTTTCGTTGTAGCGCAATTCTTTCTTTAGGATATGAAGTGTTTCTGAACTAAAAAGTTCTGGGGTTCGATCAATCAAAAACTTTTGGACATCCGCATCGAAGTAAATCACGTCTGGATTAAAGCGTTTCTCAATTTCAATTTTCTTTTCATCGCCCTCTGGTAATTGATTGGCCACCAAAGCCGACCTTTCATATTCTGCTATATCATACCAAGCGGAGCTCACAAATGCCTTTACCGCTTGATCTTCTGGGTGCTCCTTAATGTATTCAGCATAAACGCTTTCCATTTTATTGAAGGCCTCCAGTTCAATCCACCATTGCAACACTGTAATCATTGGGATTTCATTTGAGTAATCAGACCATAACAATGCTTCTTGAATCCTGCTTTCATCTGAATATGTGTAGGCAATTGTGGTGGCCTTTGGCCAAAGCAAAGGAAGCTCTTCCGGGTTTTTTCCTTTCAGTTCTTCACTTAGATTCTCGAGCTCAAAATCAATTATGAACTGAATGTATCTAGCATAATTTTCTGGAGTAGGATTCTTTTCATTCAGCTCAGCCAATACCCTTTTGACTTGAGAAACATATTCTGTTGAATAAAAGAAGGTGAAGTAATCTTTAATAGCGGTCTCATCTTTGGCATCGAAGAAGATTCTTCTGTTGAGCCATTTTTCCGTGAGTTCTTCATTTGGGAAGGTCTCTTTCTTTAAATACAAACTCAAATAATCCAAGGCCAAAGATTTCGATCGGTCTTGGTAGATCTCTTCCATAAAAGTCCAAACATCCATAGACCGATCTTGATAACCCTTGTACAAAACATACTTATTGAAAATACTGGTATCTTGAACATCTCCCCTCATTAGTTCTTTTAGCAAAATGTCCGTTGCTAAACCCAACTGATCATTAGCCACAAACCAAGCCACCGAGTCCTCAGCTGTTGTCATTTGGGCTAAAACCTCCTCTTCTGAGATTTCTAGTTCACTATCTTCGGCCAAATAACCACTGGCTATGGCTGCTCTTTCTTGTACATAGTTCTGGTAGTCTTCTGTTACTATCGCCTTCACCTCTGATAGATCAAACAAGGGATCTTGTTTCCATTTTATATCTTCAAATAATAGTTCAGGTTTTGAGGTTTTAAGGGTGAACAAAGTTCCTCCAAAGAAAGCCGTCTTGGTGTAGGTATCTACCACATTTGAAAAAGCATTTTCCATAGCCTCTGCATTTTCCTCTTTGGCAAAAACAAACCAGTAGAATTCTTTGTCATTCCAGTTGTTGGCACTACTTTTTCTTACTGAATAAAAATCCCCACTTTTGCCATATTCATAATCAGAATTTCTCCAGTTTCTAGTAATTGTTCCTCCTTCCGTAGCGGTAAGAAATCTTGTGGTAGGATGTATGGTCTTTACTTTCTCAAGGTAGGATGTCCAGCGCGAATACATCCCTTGTGTATTATCTGAGTTTCTATACCAGTTAAGCCTCTCTTGGTTTCTATAAGCGAATTCACCTGCTGAATTATTATTTTCAGTTGGCAGCTGAAAAACATCATCTGGGTGAATAAAGTGTGTCCAAATTCCAGTGTATAAATAGAGGGACTGATGGAAATACTCCTTTCTATCGGTAAATACATATCCACTAGTTATTCTTGGATAATCAAAAAGGCTAGGCTCAAATGGGTCGGGATCAAAATCTCTCCCCCCTCCTTCTATAAGTTCTCCTCCATAAGTTGTACTCATGAACTCTACCTCAGGCATAGCTCTTTTTAGGTGTACCAAGCCCGTGCTATCAATATAATTAGATGGTGCCACATAACTTGTAGGGTAGTCTCCAAGTCGATCCACTGTCCATTTTTTCCTGGCCGCCCTAAATGATGACTCTATACTTTCTGGGTCTCTCCAAACCTCCTTCAATAATGACTCATGGTTGTATCCGTGAATTGCCAATTCAAATTTATTCCGAAGGACTTCCTTACTCATCCAAACAGAAGTACTTAATTGCCTCCCATTTCTCACGGTTTTCTGCAAGTCCCATTCATTGAAAAGGAATGGAGAATCCTTTATTTCGTTGTAGTTAAAAATTGGATATGCGGAGTATTCAATGCCAAACCTCTTTGAGAGTTTGAGCATATCAGGCCACCAAACATCCGTCACATATTCAGACTGGGAAATATCAAATTCAGATTTAATGGGCTCTGACTTAATATCATACGTAGGACTAGGGAAGTCATCAATAAAAATAGTACTCGTATTCACAATTGGATAAGGTACCCCTTCTAATGCACTCAAAATCGCAGCAAACAACAACCCTCTATCTGATCTCTCTAGTTCGATGGTTGTATTAAAGTTTATAACTTTGCCATTGCCGACCATGTTTTCAAAAATAATTGGAAGCTCATCATCACTCACTGCCGTAGCCAGTACATTTAAATTAGGTTTAAAATTTTCCTTGGCTAATGAAGTATGGTTCCTATTGATGTATAATTTAACACTGCTCAGGCCTGGAAGCACATTCTTTATAAAATCAAAGCCTTTAGCTTCCAAATCGTAGGCAAAAGAGGCATCTTGTTTCAAACCTGAAAGGAAGCCCATTCTTTGGTCCTCATTAACACTTGTGAAAATAAGTGTGCCGCCTTGCCCGACAAATTTAACCAAGTAATCAATTGCCTCCCCGTTTAACCGACTGGTCCCTGTACCATCAATCAAAATCACTTTAGGAGTGGATTTGAAAGTAGGCGCATTATTAAAGCTCTTTAAACTTACCTCTTTAAAGGGTATTTTTGTATAGTCCATAATTTTTCCAATATGGCCTGAGTAAGAGTCGCTAAGCTCGCTTCCTGCCAGATGGATAAATACCACCAAAGGCTCGATAATGGGGTTAAATTCAGTTGGTGGTTCCTCCAACTCCTTCTTATTTTCTTTAAAGTCACCACATCCAACAAGAGTGATCATGAACATTATGATCAATAATACCTTCGGGCCATATGTGTTTCTTCCGTAATTCAAACTATAGTAATTCGTTAATTTTCGCCTGCCCTGGGTTGTTTACAATTTCGTACACAGTAAGGTCTCCCTTCTGGAAAAACACCCGTATCGTTCTTCCTTCGCTTCTAAGTTTTTCCATCCGCTCTGTTACTTCGTCCGTCAAGTCTAAATACACGGCAAGCTGAATAAAATCGTCTTCGTTTGTTAAGTCATAAATAAAAACGAGTAGACTATTTGGAATGATATACTGGGTATTGGCCCTCAAAAATTCTTTATCCTCTTTATTAGCAAAATAGACAGAATCACGAACCGCATACTCACCAAGAAAATCTCGATAAGTAAGAAAGTTATGCGAATCGGTACTGAGTGGTCGGAGTGTATTACTATTTACTACCGCATAAGAATAGGGTAAAAAGCCAGATGAAATTTCTTGATAGGCCGCAATTACATCTTTAGATAACCTTGAAGTGGGTTCTTCCTTACTAAAAAGATCCTTTTGACCAAAGAAAGCGGCTGAGGCAAAAAGCACGAAAATTAGCACAACAGCAAAGCCCTCTGGCATAAACACCTTTTTCACCTTGGTCACAAATAAATACATGATCAAATAAAAAGTGATCCCCAAAACGATAGATATAAATACTGGTAATATCTCATTTAACAGATCATGATCAAAATACCGATAATCCTGAAAACTGATTAGAATTAAGACGTTTACATAGACTATAAAAGCTATTAAACTTGCCCATTTGTCCTTCTTCTTCATCATTAGAAACATTACCAAAACAGCAACCAAGGAAACAATCTGAATAATCCTCATTAGATCATCATATGGAAGCATCATATTGCTTGTATAGGTAGAGGAAGTTACCGACAAGAGATTAGACATAATAAACTGAAGAAAATCTGCACCTTCCCGATATAAATAAAAGGCATAAATCCCCAACACAATACCTGTTGCCAACAGATATGCCTTGAGTGCAAGCCAGTAAAAACGCATGCGTTTCTTACTAATAAAAAAAGGAGCCACCAAAAAAAATGGGGGGATTAGGACAAGAAGTGAATAGACATCGATCAGTGCGATGGCGGTAAAAATGACAAAAATTTTATAGCGATAGCTTCGGGTAGACCTAGCATAAAGCAGCCATGGTTTCTTTATATAGACCATGACTGGCAACACTAAGGTAAGTGCCATTAATGTTTCCTTCCCATGGGTGATTTGAGAAAGGTTAATAGGCACAAAATTGAAGAAAAAAGCAAAGCTCAAGGTGGTCATCAACGGAACGGTAATCTTAGACCCCGTCATCGTATTCATAAACCAGAAAATAATAAAACTTAAAACAAAAGCCTGAAGAATCCCGAATGATTCAAGGGTGATTTCGGGACTGATTCCCGTCATTTTTTCATAGAAAGTCATTAGGGCATATTGTCCAACTACTCCGGTATCATTACTCAACCAATTTTGTTGTGAAACTCCCTTAAGAATAGCGATTTCATTAAACCACGATTCGGAGAGTTGATAGTTGTCATACTTGAGTAAATAAAACCTCACCGCCATGGCGACAAAACCAGTAAGGGCCATTATTACGAAAGGAAAATTGATAGATAGCCTCTTGGTTGGCTTCTCTTCCACCGTATCGATCAAGAGTTCTTTATCTTCTGACTTCTCAAGAACGTTCAATAAAATCATTTTCCTTTGTCGCCTAAACTTAGCCGAGTCGGAAAGGACATTCTGAATACCCACCAACCTCACCCCAAAAAAAATAACCATAATGAAGAGGCAAGTCATTAGGTCATACCCATTAATTTGAACCAAAAGGAAGATTCCAACGATGATAATACTCACAAAGAAAGCCCACATTCCTGCCATGGAATTGACTTGATTTTTGGACCCTTTCCCCTTGAAAAACAACCGTTTCATTGCATACAAGAAGAAAATCCAAAGGAACAGCCTGATGAGGCCTGTAAATATAGAGTCGGTATATGGAATGCTCATCTCCTCTATTCCTATTTAAACTTTGGAATGCTTTGTAAACCAATACTGCCAATAAAATAATCCCACTTTAATGGGGCTATTTGCTGCATTACTTTTTGATACAGTTTTTTACTGTCTGCGTATTCTATGAGAATTACAGGTAATTGATATTTCTTTCTAATCTCCTGCAGTTCTTCTACCCTTTTATAAAACTCGTCCCATCTGTGCATGCGATATTCAGAATTATCGAATGAATAATTAGTGGCAACTGATTCAATCGCAATTGAATCAATGTATTTGGCCGATTTTGGAACTAGGGAAAGCCCAGCGTTCTGCATCAGGTGAATTTCTGGGTATTTATCCTTGATTCGCTTCAATAAATTAACCAAATCATCACCCATATTGGGATAAGGACCCCATTTTGCAAAAGTATCTACTGTATCCAAAAATAGACCATCAAATCCTTTTTCAACCATTTTATCAACAAAACTGATTAATACATCCAGAGTAGTTTTATCCTCAAGGTTCAGGTAATAACTTTCCCAAATCTTGTTCTTTCCTAGCGTACTTTCCTTTAATTCATCATAGTAAAAGCGACCATCACTCACTTCCCCCACACTTATGTAGCCAATCACATTTTCATTGTTTTCTTTAATCAACTTTACATCGAAGGCGGTATAGTGTTCTGACTCTAAAATCACATACTTATACCCTCTGATTTGATCAGGATTAACCTTTCCATAGCAAATAAGGACTGTACTCTGCTGATTTTTTTGAGCGAATAGCCCCGAAAATGAGAACATAGCCATGATAAGGGATAAAGTTTTAATAAGCCGCATAATAGTAATAGTCTAGGTTTTTGAAAAACTCTGTCACTGACCTCAAAGTCAGAAGCATGAAGACTGTTGAACCAATCAGCATTCCTACCACACTATACTCATAAGAAACAAGTCTGCTCATAAAGAGCCCCACTACTAAATTTACAACCGAGGCAATCATAATTGCCTTTAATGGTTTTGTAGGCTTGTTTAATGTAAACAGATAAAGCGAGTTAAGCATTCCCCAAGCCAATAGAATATACCCCAAACCACCCAAAATACTCACCCTAATACTAATAGGGCTCAGTACCTGACCAAACGCCTTTTCATAGCCAAACCAAACCCATATCACAGTATAGAGCAATGCAGCCATTATTACCCCTGTGATTAAAAGTATTTGTACATGTTGCCAATAGGTTGCCAATGACTTACGGTTAAAGAGTTCGGGCTGGTTGTAAGGAATCTGTTTTTGTAATAAATCACTCAATGTACTAAAAGAGGCTATACTAAATTCTAAGACTCCTACCAGCAGAAAGAAAATTAGAATTGCGATATCCATGCCAACCTCATAATTCTTTTCATAATACACTGCATACGGCAACAAGCCATCAGCAGAGGTAGACCATGCTAAAATCCGGTCGATGAAAATAAAAACGAAAGACAACAGACCGTAAAAAAAATAGCGATAATTACGGTAGATCATCACCACGGTTTTAGAGGTAGCCCTACTCACGTTTTTTGTCGCTTTTACTTTCTTATTGAAGAAATAATTCAAATAAATCACCAATAATATAATGGCTACCCAAATACCTATCCAGTGGGTTAAATAAGTACTAATCGTAGTAAAAAGCTTTAAACTGACGGCCAGCGCTGTGGCGACAACAAATGCCACGGTTATCATCCATCTTCGTTTTAAAGGGTGAAATACTGAAGAAATTAATAACAAAATACCAATGGAGAAAGAGTAGATATATACAATATACAGGAAGCGATAGGGGTAAATATTGGCGAAAAAGTTAACCACCAGGAACAGCACACTGAGTACCGACATAAACAATAATCCATCCTTAATCACCTTGATGGTGCTTTTTTTGGCCATCACAAAATCATTATGAGACCAATAATGTGACACTTGCCGGCCAATGACCTGAACAAAACCTCCTGTTCCCACCAGTCCAAAAATAACGCCAAGTACTACGGCTGTTGATTGCAGTTGATTAAAGCCTACATAGGTCCATAATGAATATCCAAAAAGTATAATCGTCAGGATTTGACTAAAAACCGGAAGCCCTAGAATAAGCCCCAATGGATAGTAATAAAAGAAATATTTTGTCTTGATACGAAGGTAATCTGACGCTGAAGTAACCTCACTCTTAAATTGATCATTGACCTTCAATTTACTTGGATGAGCCGCTATAAAATCGGGGTTTGTAATTTGTGCATAAACCATTTTGGCCAAATCCTGTAAATCAGCCACACCATAATCGGTTTTGGCATCAATTGCCCTGATACTCATAGATTCGAGCATAGCTCTGGCTACATTTACATTAACAGGCTTACCCACCTTGTCGTAAACATCCAAGCCTAGTCGCTCTATTTTACTTTCAAATTCCTTCATCAAATCACTACAATCTAGCTTGATTGTTTTTTCTTCTTTAAACTCTTTGTGTAAACGGATTCATATATATTTTCATAAGACTCGATGAAAATATCTAGTGTAAAATTATCTATCACACGTTGACGGGCACTTTTCCCCATTTCATCTCTCAATTCGTCATTGGTCAACAATTCAATCACCTTGGATCCAATGGCCTCTGGATCCCTCGGTTTACATACAAAACCCGATTCTTCATCAATTGCTTCGCTAACTCCTCCAACATCAGTAGCTACAACTGGAATGCCACAACTCATAGACTCCAGAACCGTAAATGGAAAGCCTTCAGAAATGGAAGTAAGAATTGAAATATCTCCTTCACTAAAAATCAGATGCGGCTGACTGTGAAACCCCTTTAAAAAGAAGTTATTTACCAAACTCAACTCTTCGATCAAAGCCTCACATTCTTCAGTGTACTCTGGTACGGCATTCTTATCCCCATAAACCAAATATTGAACATCTGGTATCGTTTTCATTACCACAGCGCAAGAACGAATCATGGTAAGTACATCCTTAAGCTCAAATATCCGGGCAACAGCTACTACTGTGGGAATACCTCTCAAATGCTCTGGTTTTTCTCTAGGCACAAACCTCTCATGGTCCACACCATTGTAGGTGATCTCAATTTTTTCTCTATCAGCCCCATACATCAATTCCCAAGTGATATTGAATTTATTTACAGAGAGTATTTTATCCGCCTTGTAATAGGAAAGTCGAGTAATACATTCTGTTAGCTTTATTAAAAATACTTTTATAAAATAAGAGTAGTCAGAACGGTTGATGTACAACAAGCGCTCCCTTACATAAACACCGTGTTCGGTAATGATCAGCGGAGTACCATACCTGTATTTTGAAACCAAAGCTGGAATTAAAGGAAAGCCTGAAAGCGTGATATGAGAGACGTCTACTTTTTCGATTGGAATAGAAAAAGGGATCAAGAACCTATATAACCAACGTAAACCAACAGTCAAATCAAAGAGAGTAGCATCTATACCATTATTATCAGCCTCTTGAATGGCAGCTTCCTGAAAAACTAACCAAACCTCTTCACTTTTCATGGTCTCTTTGTAATCGTAATTCTTAAAATATTCCCACATACTTCTGAACACGAAATCCAAGGCTTTCATATCCTCGGAGCCACTGTATAGCAGATCAAGAAATTTTCTAAAAACTGGAACGAAATGCTCTTCAATAACTTCAGGAGAAGTATTCTCCTTCTTACTCACCACCTTATAATATTCCTTACTGAAGCTCACATAATCCTGAGGTTCGTCTGGTGCCCAAAGGGGGACTTGAATTATCTTTTTTACATTTTCACTCAACTCAAAAATGGGTTCTTTTTCAAATCCTGCATTGATAGAATAAAGAGTGAAATCCACATTCGAAACCCTGTCACAGAGCATGTGACTCCAAGTAGAAATCCCACCACCGTAAAACGGATAGGTACCTTCTGAAATTAGGAGTACATTGATTTTTTCCTTCTTCTTAATGGGCATATAGGTTGAAAGATTTCATCCCCTGTAAGTCCAATTCTCTCAAAAAGAGACGAACAGGTTGAATAAATATTTTGTTGCAAAAATAACATAATAAACTGGCGGAATAACTTAAAGCTATTCCCCAACCCTATTATATTAGTACACATTTTGGTATAAAACTATTTAATCAGCCATCTTGGCCTAGCTACTCCATTTCTATTACCAAGTCTTCTTGGTCTAGCATTGTTCCAGGCTGTAGGTGAATTCTCTTCACTTTACCTGC
Source organism: Roseivirga echinicomitans (assembly GCF_001592935.1). GTDB lineage: Bacteria > Bacteroidota > Bacteroidia > Cytophagales > Cyclobacteriaceae > Roseivirga > Roseivirga echinicomitans. The sequence continues at coordinate 114,447 of NZ_LRDB01000012.1, read as the reverse complement.
CTTGGGAGCTGAAACGGTAGTTTCCATTTTCATTGCTTCAATGACAAACAAGCCAGCATTCACTTTTACTTCTTGGCCTTCCTTTACTTTGATTTCGGCCAATCGTCCTTGTAATGGAGACCCAATTTCATTCTCTGATACCGCCTTACGGTGCGCAACTTTAGTCACTTTCACATTTAGGTCTTTCACCTCAATGACCCTAGTCTGTCCATTCAGGTCAAAATACACTTTCCTTATGGCATCTTCATCAGCTTCAGACTTGTGCAACATTTTCACAATAATGTGCTTGCCCTTTCCTATTTGGACAAAAACTTCTTCATTCTCTTTTAAACCATAAAAGAAGGCTTTTGTTGGAAGATGACGTACTTCTCCATAAGTCAGCCAGTGCTCATAGAAATCTCTGAATACTTTTGGGTAGAGTTTATAAGATAGGAAGTCCAGTTCATCACAGTATTGATCAAAATCGGTTTGAAACTGTTTAAAGTCCTTTTCAAAATCCACTGGCTTTAAGTGAGCATTCGGTCGATCAGTATAGGCTGTTTTTCCTTTAAGAATAATCTTCGACAATGCCTGAGGAAAACCTCCAAGCGTTTGCCCCAAATCTCCCTTAAACAAGCTTACCACAGATTCAGGAAAAGAAAGAGATTCGCCACGGGTCATGACATCTTCGACTGTGAGGTTATTTGAAGTCATATAAATGGCCATATCCCCAACCACTTTGGATGATGGTGTTACTTTTACGATGTCACCAAACAGCTCGTTAACCACAGCATAATTCTTTTTTACTTCTTCAAACTTATGCTCCAAACCTAAAGCTGCTGCCTGCGGACGCAAATTAGAATACTGCCCCCCTGGAATTTCGTGATCATACACTTCAGCAGTACCCGCTTTTAAACCACTCTCGAATGGATAGTAATACTCACGAACATCTTCCCAATAATTGGAGTACTCGTTGAGTTTTATCAAGTTGATTTTTGGGTCCCTTTCATGACCTTCCAGACAGGCTACCAACGAGTTAAAGTTAGGTTGTGAGGTAAGACCAGACATTGATGCCACCGCCACATCCACAATATCCACCCCAGCTTCAATGGCTTGAAAATAGGTCGTTGCCTGCATCGATGAGGTATCATGGGTATGCAAATGAATTGGCATGTCCACTGACTCTTTTAGTGCCGTAATCAATTTAGTGGCGGCCATTGGTTTTAATAAGCCCGCCATATCTTTGATACAAAGTATATGCGCTCCTTCATCCTCTAAAGCCTTTGCCATATCAAGGTAGTACTGAAGGTTATATTTTGAGTTCGGGTCCAGCACATCTCCCGTATAGCAAATACAAGCCTCGGCAACAGAGTTAGTTCTTTCACGCACGGTTCTAATACTCACCTTCATGTTCTCAATCCAGTTCAGCGAATCAAATATTCTGAAAACGTCCATGCCGTTTTCAGCAGTTTTTTCGACAAAACGCTCAATCAGATTATCGGGGTAAGCCGCATAGCCAACTCCGTTAGAACCACGCAATAACATTTGAGTTAGGATATTAGGCGCTGCTTCGCGAATAAGCTTCAACCTGTCCCAAGGATTTTCATTTAAGAACCGCATGGAAACATCGAAAGTAGCTCCACCCCACATTTCTAAAGAGAAAATCTCTGGGTGATTTTTGGCAAAACCATCCGTCACTTTTAGAATATCCAAAGTCCGCATTCGAGTGGCCAAAAGTGATTGGTGCGCATCACGGAAAGTAGTATCTGTGAATAATATCTGTTTTTGTTCCTTGATCCATTTCGCCAAGCCATCTGGGCCGCTTTCTGTCAATACCTGCTTGGTGCCTCTTGGGTGAGGAGCAAGCCTGTCACTGGTAGGTACTTTTGGCTCTCTAAAATGAACATAAGGGTCGATCCGTTTTACATTCGGGTTTCCGTTTACCGCTACTTCTCCCAAATAATTCAACAAGCGTGTTGCTCGGTTCATAAACCGTGGCATTTCAAAGAGTTCTGGGTGAGATTCTATGAATTTCACCGTAGCCTCTCCATTATAGAATGTAGGGTGCTTTAGTACGTTTTCCAGAAACCCCTTGTTGGTTTTAACGCCTCGTATTCTGAATTCTGAAAGTGCTCTTTGTAACCTTTGAGAAGCCCCCTTCAATGTTCTTCCTTTCGCTGAAATTTTCACCAGCATGGAGTCGAAGAATGGCGATATGGTTACACCTGCGTAGCAATTTCCTGCATCGAGCCTGATTCCGAAACCACCTGCACTTCGGTACGCTATAATGGTGCCGTAATCCGGTTTGAATCCATTTTCTGGATCTTCAGTAGTAATCCTGCATTGGATGGCAAAACCATTGCATTGCACATCGGATTGATCTTTGATGAAGATTCGAGGATCGGAAAGTGGATAGCCTTGTGCAATTTCAATTTGAGAACGAACAATATCGATCCCTGTAATTTCTTCTGTAATGGTATGCTCTACTTGAACCCTTGGGTTGACTTCAATAAAGAAAATATTCTCATCGGCATCCACCAAAAACTCAACCGTACCAACATTATTGTAATTAACCTCTTTGGTGATTTTTAGTGCATATTCATACAATTTATCCCTAGTGGCTTGACTTAAATTAATGGAAGGAGCAACCTCCACTACTTTCTGATACCTCCGTTGTACCGAGCAATCGCGCTCGTACAAATGCACCAAATGGCCATAGTTATCACCCATAATCTGCACTTCGATATGCTTAGGGTTATCGATGAATTTTTCCATGAACATCGTGTCATCACCAAATGCTTTTGAGGCTTCACTTTTAGCCTCGTTAAATGATTTCTCTAATTCAACTTCTTCACGCACTACCCGCATTCCACGACCTCCACCACCTGCCGCAGCTTTCACCATAACTGGAAAACCAACCCTTCGTGCTTCTTTTAGTACTACCTCATATGAGTCCAGCAATTCGTGACTGTCTTCAATCAAAGGCACTTGGGCTTTTCGAGCAATAATTTTAGCCTGAACTTTATCCCCCAGCCTTTCCATTACTTCTGGTTCCGGCCCAATAAAAATGATTCCAGCTTCCTTACAAGCCCTTACAAAATGTACGTTCTCTGAAAGAAAACCATAACCAGGGTGAATAGCGTCTACTCCTTCGTTTTTGGCCAAAGTAATGATTTCCTGAATATCTAAATAAGGCTTAAGCGCCTCTTCATTATCTCCAATTTGGTATGCTTCGTCTGCCTTGTACCTGTGTAAAGAATATCGATCCTCATAGGTATACATGGCTACCGTTCTGATTTTCAGTTCAGAAGCAGCACGTAAAACACGGATTGCAATTTCGCCTCGGTTAGCGACTAGCAGCTTTTTGATTTTATTGATTTTGGGATCCATAAAGATAAGGGGTGGTCTTTAAGAGGTAAGATAAGAGAATCTGTGATAAACGGCTATGAATAGACCATTATGATTTTGAAAATCATAAAAGCCATCTCGATCTAAACCCATAAGATTAGACCTATTTACACTCGCTTTCGGTCGAGCCCTAACCGAATTAAAAGACCAAGAAACTGTAGCTTCAAAACACTTCTGCCGATATTCTTTACCAAAAATATGTACTGGTCAGCCATATCGTAGGCTTGATAGCGAATGCACTGACGATGTTCGTAGGACAGTCTTTCATAGAGTGAATCTAACTCTGATTTACTTTTGCATAAGCTGAATGCCTTTCTACAAACGGATAGTACCGATTGCATATATTCATTCTCTTTGTGCTTATATCGCGCAGCTGACATACTGCTTTTCAGCTTGCGTTTTTGTATCAATACCTCATCTATAAAAGTGTACTTATAATGACGGGAAGAACGCAGCCAAAAATCAAAATCTTCATAAGCCAAGCTTTCATCATAACCTCCCATTCGATCAAAAACACTTTTGCGGACAATCATGGTTGGCGTACAAATAAAATATCGTTTGAGCACCATTTCAAAAATATCGCCTTGAGGAATTTTTTGAATCAACTTTTTTTCAAGTAGCGTTTTATTATGATTACCGATAATCTTCGACTCGGAATTGATATAGTCAGCATTAGAAAAACTTACTCCGTATTCTTCATCCAAAGTCTCCAGCCGCTTTACACTTTCACTTAAAAAATTGGGATGCATGACATCATCTAAGGCAAAATCCACAATGTATTTCCCTTTTGCAAGCCTCAAACCTTTGTTGAAAGTGCAAGTATAGCCTTCATTATCAGTATTGGCAATAAAGGCTACTTCTGGTTTATCTTGAATGCTCTTTTTGATTGCTTCAACACTAGCGTCTGAACTTCCGTCATCCAAAATTATCACTTCGATTTCGGTATGGATTTGACCAAAAACCGAATTCAAAGCCTCTTTTATATAAGGAGCATGATTATAGGAAATACATATTACCGAAACGAGTGGATTCATTTAAATAAGAATTTCCTGTTAAGCAGAATGAGGATAAGAAAGAAGCCAATATGGCGCCATAAGTAAGCTAATGTAAGGGCCTCCAAATTAAACCTGTCCATGAGTGCATAGATCAATATAATATATATGAGTGCTGAGAATAGCTGTGCCACAATGTATTTTACGGTTTGCACCCGAGCCGAAAGCAAATACGCCAAGAGATAAGAAAGAACACAAAAGAAGTCACCAATTGCTTGAAAACGAACCAGGTATGCGGCTCTATCAAAACCTTTGGCAAAAAATAGATTCAATACAAACTCACTATTTAGATAGTAAATACCTAAACAGATAACTGTTATAAACGCGACAAAGCCCATTACTTTAAGTACGTAGCTTCTTAAGGCTATTTCATCATGAATGAGCGAAGCCATTTTAGGGTAATATACTACACCCACAGTCCCACTAAACACAAGCAAATAACTACTCGACATTTTTGTCACGGACTGCCAAAGACCAGTTCGGTCTAAACCATAGAGTTCAATTACATAATCGCGAACCATAAAATCCAACAGTTTGCCAAAGACAATGGAACTGATGGCCATAAGTACAAATTGGCTGATTTTCTTTAACGAAGCGCTATCAGGAACACCTATGGAAAGTTTAATCTTATCCTTGTTAAGAATAAAGTAGACCAACGAACAAAAGAACATAAGTGCGTAACCCACCACAAAACTAAGGAGTGCTTGATCGAGGTTTCCCAAATTTACCGACCAAAACACTACTGCTACTAAAAGTAGGATTCCAGAAATACTAACAAGGGCATAGCCCTTTACATCACGAAACGAAAGAATCACTGAATTAAGCAAACCCGTCATCAGCATTAAAAAAATGGCGGGCAGAAAAATTATCAGGAACTGACCAATGCTGTAATGTTCCACAAATCGACCAAAAAAGTAATCCTTCCACCAAAAATAGAGTATGGCAAAAATCACTATGAAAATCAGGTTGCTTATCCAAAAGCCAGTTTGCCATAACTTGTGTTTGCTCTCTTCACTGGCTTTAGGGTCGGACCAATGTTTCATTACCGCTCTGTTAACTCCTTCTGAAGGAAGCAGTGTAAATAATGAAGTTAGATTCTGAAAGTGAGAAAGTAGGGTGATACCGTTGGTCCCGAAGAAAACGGCAAAGAGTTTATTAATGGTTAGGCCACCAATGGCGCGAAACACCACCGCAAGAAACGACCACCGAGAACTTTTAAAGAATTGAGACGCCAACAGCAAAAGATTTAATGCTAAGATACGGCTTTCCTAAAACTGTAGCTCAAAAAGCTTTGTCCACCTAAGTGCGACTTAAACTGCCAAAGCCCTTCGTTTACCTCACCGTTGAGGTAAGACGTACCTAAATCAAGGTAGTTTAATCCCTCCGCTCTGCAAAAGTCATAAAGGCCTTCTGTAAGCAATACATTGGGACTCAACGGGTCATATTCAGCATGGTGTGCAGGAGAGAAATTATAAAGCACACAGTCAGAGGCTAAAATACCGATGGTGGCCGCAATAATTCGTTTACCATCTTTCACTACAAAGGGAATATATGCTTCGGAGTTTACCTTTTGTGCCAATTTCATTTGAGGCCATTCCATTGACAATTCATAGCCCTTTTCCTGGCGTTGCTTTTTAACGAAGTCAAATACATCGGCCAACTTATGTTTTGGAAGCCTACTGAACTCAAAACCAGCCTCTTTACATTTCTTCAATTTTCGGACTTCCATTGAAGCTAAGTTTAACTCAAAGGCTTGGTCAGTAATCGAGATAGCTTGATATTCTAGCTGTTCTTCCAAGTCAAAACCTGCATAAACTAAGTTCTCCTTGAGCAAGAATGTATTGCTGAAATAGCAATTGGGAGCCAATTTCATTTGGATGGAATTCACTCCTTGCACTTGGAGTTTTCTAAGTACTTCAAAAATAAAGAAAGTGATTTCTAGGCTAGTCAAATCATCGGCTAAAGCAAAGCCACCAAACGGAGCTCGATAAGGGCTGAATACAGTTCCTTCTTCCAAAGAAAAACCAATATGGCCTAATCCAATATTCGCTGTGGTGTCAAGTAAATAGAAATGAATTTGCGGCAATTGATTGTTGCCAATAAGAAAATTAGGCTGTGTATAAAGTAATTCAGAAAATCCCTTTTTGGACTTCTCTGAAAATTCCTCAACCACTTTCAGGTTTCTCATTTGAACTCAGAGCGTTTTCGTATGTAATCATTCTCATCGAACTCATCAGAAGCAAGTCCGATCATTATGGCATTTTTGCTGAAAATCATTCGGCCCCACCACATGGGCGGAATGTAAAGTGCCTTATCAGCTTTGTCTAAAGTGCAATTAAATAAGTCTCCCTTTTTCGACTCTAGCAGAACTTCGATTTTACCCTTTAACGCAACAATGACTTGCTCACCCGTTTTATGAGCATGATCGCCTCTCGCCTGTTGTTCTGGCAAATCATACAGCCAATACACTCGCTTTATTTCGAAGGGAATGCTTTTCAACTCTTCTAAAAAAGTAAGATTGCCCCTTAAATCAGGATTCGAATCGAACGTATACACTTCAGGTTTTTTCACGGCAGTTATTTAATCACTAAAGTAACAATTAATCTATTCTGTATCTTCGCGCGTTATGCTTTACCTTCTACTCGCTATACTGGGCAACGTTGCAGTTTTTCTATCTTTTAGATCGTTTACAAGGTTTAAAATTAACACCTTCCCCGCCATTGTTACCAATTACTTGATTTGCGTAATCACTGGAAGCATTTATGTTGGTTTTGGAAATATAAAGTCAAACATCGCTTTCGACCAACCTTGGTTCTATAGTGCTTCAGCATTGGGTTTATTATTTATAGGGACATTTTACCTCATGGCTTTAACTACCCAATTAAGGGGTGTTGCAGTAGCTACGGTAGCGACCAAAATGTCGCTGGCCATTCCAGTTTTGTTTAGCTTGTTCATTTTGAAAATTGGCACTTCAGAACTAGGCCCTTGGAACTACATCGGTATTGTTACCGCTTTTGTGGCCATATTCTTGGTGTCTAAGAAGAAGGTATCACTAGAAGTAAAAGAACCCTTATCTATTGGCTATGTAGCCCTACCTTTTGTTGTATTCTTAATGGGAGGCGCATTAGACACTTGGTTAAATTACGCCAGTGAAAACTTAATTGAAGTCCATATAGAAGGTATCTACCCTATAATCACTTTTGGTACTGCATTTATTATTGGCAGCATTGTGATTTTGGTAAAGAAAATTAAGGTGACTAAAAAAGAGATTATGGGAGGTCTTTATCTCGGTATTCCCAATTACTTTTCCATTTACTTCCAAATCAAAGCCCTTTCTGCTTTCGACAACAATGGCGCAGTACTATACCCTGTATTGAACATCGGAATCATCATTACTTCAACAATTTTAGCCGCATTCATTTTCAGAGAATACCCCAGCAAGCTTAATATTATAGGGATTGTTCTCGCTATCGTAGCCCTTGTTTTGATAAGCGTATAACAAAAATGGGCCACCCGAAAGGACAGCCCATTTAAATTTTCTCTTAAGGAAGTTCTTATTTTTTATCCTTATCGTCTGGCTTTCTTCTTGTAGTCGCCTTTTGCTCTGGATTAGCTATGGATTCTCTCATGTCAGTATCGGCCTGAATATTTTCCATTTTATAATAATCCATCACTCCTAAACGACCACTTCTGAAAGCTTCGGCCAACGCTCTAGGTACTTCCGCTTCTGCTTCAATTACCTTAGCTCTTGCCTCTTGCGACTTGGCTTTCATTTCTTGTTCTTCGGCCACAGCCATTGCTCTTCTCTCTTCCGCTTTAGCTTCAGCTACTTTCAAGTCAGCTTGTGCTTGGTCCGTTTGAAGTATCGCTCCAATGTTCACTCCTACATCTACATCTGCAATATCAATTGAAAGGATCTCAAATGCTGTTCCAGCATCCAAACCACGGCTCAATACCAGTTTTGAGATTTTATCAGGATTGGCCAATACTTCTTTATGTGAAGCTGCAGAACCAATTGAGGTTACAATACCTTCTCCTACTCTAGCGAGGATCGTGTCTTCACCAGCCCCCCCCACCAATTGTTGGATGTTTGCTCTCACCGTTACTCTTGCCACTGCCACCAACTGAATACCATCGGCAGCTACAGCAGCTACTTTAGGGGTAGTGATTACTTTAGGGTTTACAGAAATCTGAACTGCTTCAAATACATCTCTACCAGCAAGATCAATTGCTGTGGCTTGTTTAAAGCCTAATGTAATATTTGCTTTATCTGCAGAGATTAATGCTTTAATTACTGATGGCACATGACCTCCTGCTAAGTAGTGCGTTTCCAGTTCATCAGTTGTCAATTCAAGCCCTGCTTTAGTTGCAGTAATCATTGAATCAATAATAATTCTTGGCGGCACTTTTCTTACTCGCATTAACACTAACGCCAATAAACTCACTCTTACACCAGAGAATCTGGCAGTAATCCAGAGTCCAACTGGTACAAAATAAAAAAAGGAGAAGAAGACAATTATGCCCGCTCCAACCGCTATCAAAACAATGTAATCCTGCATATCTAGTTATTATTTAATAAATCTACTGTAATACGATTACCCACTAAATGGATGATCTTAATTTTGCTTCCTGATTCAATGTAAAAACCTGGAGAAGTTACTTCATAAGTTTTTTCGCCAAATTCAGCCTTACCAATGGGTTTCAAATCCGAAATGGCAACACCAGCCATTTCTAGTGCAAGCCCCTCAGAATAACCATCATTCACTTTTGTGTTGTTTGAACCTTTGAGTGAATAGCGTTCCCATGCCTTTGACTTAAAGCTAAAGTAAATAGCTATAGCTGATACGGCAAAAGAGCCAACAAGCACATAATTTCCAGCGGTTGACCCATGATTTTCATAGGTTAAATACACTCCCACACAAGTCAACAAAAAACCTACAACTCCAACAATGGTAGTTCCGGGAACAAAAAGTAGTTCCACATAGATTAATGCTAACCCAATTACGACAAGTAATATTATTGTTATCCAATCGCTCATGAACTCTGTTTAAACTTGTTCGAATATACTATTATTTAACCACATCAATAAGCCTTTGCAAAAAGTACTCGGCCTGTTGATGGTTTCCCAGAATAGATACAAACTCCAGCTTCTTCCTTTCTATCTAAAGGAATACAACGAATAGTCGCTTTGGTCTCTGTCTTAATTCTATCTTCCGTTTCAGAAGTGCCATCCCAATGGGCAGAAACAAAACCACCCTGCCCCTCAAGTACCTTTTTGAAGTCATCATAAGTATCAACTTCAGTGGTATTTTCTGCCCTGAAATCGAATGCCTTTTGATAAATAGAACTCTGAATCTCGTCCAACAAAGCCTCTAGTTTATCAGCCAAGTTACCTTCTAAGTTAAAAAGCTCTTTGACACCGGTGTCTCTTCGGGCAATTTCAACAGTATTGTTCTCTAGGTCCTTCGGACCAATGGCCAACCTTACAGGCACACCTTTCAATTCCCATTCAGCAAACTTGAAACCAGGTTTGTAAGTATCTCTGTTATCGAATTTGACAGAAATACCTTTGGCCTTTAAGCATTTAGTTAACTCTGCTACTTTATCGGAAATAGTTTGAAGCTGCTCTTCTCCTTTATATATAGGCACAATGACCACCTGAATTGGAGCCAATTTTGGCGGAAGCACCAAGCCTTGATCGTCTGAATGGGCCATGATAAGTGCTCCGATTAATCGAGTGCTCACGCCCCATGAAGTACCCCAAACGTATTCTTGTGTTCCTTCTTTGCTGGCGAACTTTACATCAAAAGCCTTTGCGAAATTCTGCCCTAAAAAGTGAGAAGTTCCTGCTTGAAGTGCCTTTCCATCTTGCATCAAAGCCTCGATACAATAGGTTTCTACAGCACCCGCAAATCTTTCGCTTTCGGATTTTATACCCTTTACCACAGGCATGGCCATAAACTCTTCAGCGAACTGAGCATAAACATTCATCATTTGAACAGATTCGTCAATGGCTTCTTGCTTAGTAGCGTGAGCCGTATGACCTTCTTGCCAAAGAAATTCGGCAGTTCTTAAGAAAAGGCGTGTACGCATTTCCCAACGAACAACATTTGCCCATTGATTAATAAGGAGCGGTAAATCTCTGTAAGACTGAACCCAGTTTTTATAAGTGCTCCATATCACCGTCTCAGAAGTCGGTCTCACGATGAGCTCTTCCTCTAATTTAGCATCAGGATCAACTACCACTCCCTTTCCATTAGGGTCCTTCATCAATCGATAATGAGTGACTACGGCACATTCCTTGGCAAACCCCTCTACGTGATCTGCTTCCTTACTCAGGTATGATTTCGGAATGAAAAGAGGAAAGTATGCATTCACATGCCCTGTCTCTTTAAACATTCTATCAATTTCAGCCTGCATTTTCTCCCAGATGGAAAAGCCATAGGGCTTAATCACCATGCAACCACGAACGGGTGAATTTTCAGCTAAATCTGCTTTTTTTACCAGTTCATTGTACCACAATGAGTAATCTTCACTTCTTTTTGGTAATCCTTTGCTCATATCAGTTGTTTGGTATGAATCTTGTTTGTTAACGGTTGTTAAAATAGTTCTTACAAAGATATATCATTCGATTATTTTATCGACCCATTTTGATAAATACACGTTAACTTAAAAAAGCCAAGGAGGAAACATCATGAAAAAACGAGACTACATCCGAATTTTAATGGCACCACTCAGTATGCTTGCCGTGTTTGCATGCGCACCAGACCAATTTCAATCTTCTCAAGAGTATGATGATGTATATTTTACATCAGCAGACAGGACTAGTAAACCAACGATTATTGAATCGACACAAGAAATTGAGTCATCTAACGAAAAAGCATTTTCGTTAGGCGATTATTCAAGCGAATCGGTAGACCCTACATTGGTAAGTAAATACAACAATAGCCAAGATGGAGAAGTAGTTTATTTTGAAGAAGGCCCCATTGTTAAGCAAGCTAGAGACTTGAACTACGATGACTTTATTTATGATTATGAAAACGAAAATTTGGCCTATTATGAACTTCCCTTGGATTGGAATACAGATTGGGATAAATGGAGTTTTAATAAGATAATGGTAAATGACTTTCAGTTTCAATTGGCTTGGTACGAACAATATTATCTAAACCGAGATTCTAGAATGAACACCTACCTATCAGGAGGATATGGTAAGAGAAGGAATGGATTGACTGTCCCTAGAGTTGGCCTAGATATATTTGGGTCGAGTGTTTTTTACCCTGGCTTCTATGTAAGTATGTCTTATGTTACTTTAAACAACTTCTACGGACCATCAAATTTCTTCATCAGGTCACCATATTATGGCTCGCCATGGAGTTATAGAGATTTTTATTCACCATACTACGTGAATTATTACGGGTGGTGGGATATAAACAATAGAAACCCTGGCAGATATTACACTGGTAATTATTACCACAATTATTACTACAATAAAGAAGGAAGTAGAGATGACAGAGATATCACGAGAGGCGGTAGGATAAGTTCAACTTCTGTAAGCAGCGTGAGAACTGATGCTATCAATGGCTCAACTCCTAATACACGTTCGTCTAGATATGCAAGTAATTTAGGGGCCCAAGGATCAAGAGCAGGGGGGGCAGATGGTTTCCAAGTAGTTGGTGGAAGAAATAGCTCAACAGCTACTTCATCTGGTAACGCAAGAAGCTCTAGAGTAAACACTAATGCTTATCAGTTTTCAAATGATAGCCGATTAACACGGTCAAACGTAGTAAGAAGTAGTAACGCGAGAAGCAGCAGATCACAGACTTATGCAGATTCAAGGTCAGCATCCAGTTCTAGTGTTGTTTCAGGAAGAAGCAGTTCTTCAAGCAGTAACCTGTTTAGTAGATCCAGTTCTACAAGGTCTGCTACACCAAGCTATAGCCGATCATCAAGTAGCAGCAGTAGAAATTCAGGCGTTTCAAGCAGCAGGTCTTCTTCAAGCTCATCTAGTAGAAGTAGTGGTGTCTCATCCAATAGAAGCAGCAGCAATAACTCTTCTTCTAGTAGGTCATCTGGAACGGTTAGCAGTTCTTCTTCAAGAAGTGGAAATTCAAGTTCAAGCTCTAGCAGTAGATCTGGTAATAGTAGCAGTTCAAGCTCGAGCTCAACTAAAAGTAGTTCATCAAGAAGCGGAAGAGGTAATTAATAATACTCACAAAAAACTCACAAAACATGAAACTTGGAATAAAGCTTATTATGATAAGCCTGGGCGTGGTTTGCCTATTTCAAACCTCTCAGGCACAGATTCAACAAGGATCTTTTGGCTACTATAATGATGCCTTAAGGTATAGTCAGTTGCAAAATTTCGGGACGGCACGGTTCTCAGCTTTGGCTGGTTCAGGCTCGGTGTTAGGGGGCGATATTAGTTCCGCCATTTATAACCCCGCAGGGCTAGGTGTATTTAATAGGTCACAGTTTACTTTCACCCCTGGCTTTTCTTCTCTACAAACAGAAGGAAACTCCTTTGGCTCCACGAATAAAGATGAAGCCAATAAGTTCTCCATTGCCAATTTAGGCGTAGTGATCAATTTCAATAAAGGAGATTTAATCCCGGGTTCATTTAGAGGTGGTTCATTGGCCATCACTTATAATAGAATCAACGACTTTAATAGAAATGTGCTATCGAGTGGCTACAATGGGGATAACTCCATTATCGACAATATGCTTCAGCAGGCGGACGGTTTTTTTCCTGATGAGCTCAATGGTATTGCACAAACCGGATACGATCATTACATCATTAATCCCAACCCAAATGATCAGACACTTTACCACTCCCCTGTACTGGGCTTCCCAACACAAACTGAAACGATTAGAACCAAAGGTTACACCGATCAAGTGAACATCGCTTACGGAACCAATTTTGATGATAAAATATATTTAGGTGCCGGAATGGGGATTACATCTTCTAGCTATTCGAACAGTAGAATTTATACTGAAAGCTTCAATAATGAACCACTTTCTACCTTTAAAATTGATGAAAGACTTGAATTAAATGGCACCGGAATAAATTTCAATATTGGCGCTATTGTTCGTCCAGTAGATGTATTAAGAATCGGTTTGTCTTATACCTCTCCTACTTTTTATAATTTCAATGAGGAAGGAGATAATGTTTACACTTCCGAATGGAACAATTACGATGTTTCAAATTTCAGAGATGATCAGAATAACCGTTTGATCTTGGAGGACACCGTGTTGAACACCTTACAAACGGCCACCGACATCTTCATTTCCACCTTCAATTTGAGAACACCAGCAAAGCTTAACGCTGGGTTGGCCTTTTTCTTCAACAAAAATGGCTTTATCACTGCCGATATTGAGCACTTAAATTATGCAAATGCGAATGTATCGTCAAGTGATTTCTTTTCGGGAAACGACAACAGAACAATAGAAAATATTTACAACTCTGTAACTAATGTCAAACTAGGCGGTGAATACCGCTATGAAATGTTCAGGTTTAGAGTGGGCTATGCAAATTATGGTGACCCCTATAAAAGTAATTTTGACGAAGTAGATTTAGATAGATCAAAAAAGATCGTCTCAGGGGGATTAGGGATCAATATGGGCAAATACTTCTTTGACTTTGCTCTTGTCAATACCAAATACGATGAGTCATTTAGAAGCTACAGAATGGCGGTACTTGAGGATTCGCCATTAACAACAATCAAACATAATTTCACAAATGCTAAACTGACTTTCGGATTGAATTTCTAAACTCAGTTTAAGGCTCTAAATGCGAGACAATCTTATCCAATGTGATTCGATTGTCTCGCATTTTTATTTTAGCCTCATTGTAAAAAGAGAGTCTACCTTCAGCCAAATCGCGTACTTCCTGAATCAAGTCTTGCTGATCATAACTTTTGAATAATGGCCTTTTTTCAACGCCCTGATCTATTATTCTTAAGGCTAAATCTCCAGGACTCACATCTAAAAATACAGTAATCCCCATTTCATTCATGTGATCCATATTAAAGTGAAAGCAAGGCGCTCCTCCTCCAGTAGCCATCACAAACTGGTCGTTTGTTGAGCCAAGGTTTCTGAGGGTTTCTTTCTCAATAATCCTGAAATTCCCTTCTCCTTGAAAACTGAAGTATTCGGGAATAGATTGACCCACCACTTTTTCAATTTCGGTATCCAAATCTATGAACTGGACACCTAAGTGTTCGGCCAATTGCTTACCTATTGTTGTTTTGCCGGAGGCTGGCAATCCCACTAAGTAAATTCGCTGGACTTGACCCATTTATCTAAAGTTCGACATTAAATCGCTGGCCGATGGGATGTCGTTATAATGCCATTTTTTCAATATAGTCCCGTTTTCCACCAGCACTAAACCTGGGTTTGAACGCACCATAGTTTTAAGTAAAGTCGCATCAGAATAAACATAAGGAATGGCCAACTGAACGCTGTGTCTTAATGTTTCAAACTGTTCACCTGATGATGAGGTAAGGGCTATTACCTCCACTTGATTTCCTAACGCACTGATCAAGGAGTTTAAATCGACATACGATTTATCATTAGTTTTTTCAGCTTCATGAATTACCACCAACAATTTCCTTCCAGTCAAGATACTCTGAGTTTCATCTGCGGTATCACTCCACATGGCAAAGTTGGAAATCTTAGGCACCTCATTTGGCTCGTTCGGTGGGGGGAGCATTTCGGTTGGAATATGAGTACCTTCCTTATAGGCCCTGAAATCGATAAAAGGTAAATGAGCAATGGCCAAAAATGAAACTACCAAGCAAAACACAAGCGTTCCAGCCAGGACTATCGACTTATTCTTAAAGGCCAAAGTAATTTCTTCTTTCTTCCGATTAAAGAATAGCACTAGAATTAAGGCCAACAGAATAATATCTTTAGTGAACGATTCCCAAGGGGTAAGTTTTATGGCGTCTCCAAAACAACCACAATCGGTTACTTTATTGAAGTACGCAGAATAAAAAGTAAGGAAGGTAAAAAACACGATCATCGCGAAAAGCAGCTTGGTTACAAGTTGTGGTTTATACTTTAACAAAACAGCCAGTCCGAGTACAATTTCAAGAGTGGAAAGCAAAACCGAGAGGAACAGTGCCGCTGGTTTTAGGGTTTCAAAAAATGGAGCGATATCGACCGAGAAAACGGTGAAATATTCTTCCAACTTTATTTGTGTGCCAACGGGGTCGTTAATCTTAATAAGGCCAGAGAAAATAAAAAGTGCGCCTACCAAATACCTAGAAATTGTGGTCAATAGTTTCATGATTTTGAAAATTTCATTAAGATCAAACAAAACACTGCGTAATTGATCATGTCTTGATAATTGGCATCAATTCCTTCAGAAATAATGGTTTGTCCTTGATTGTCCTCAATTTGCTTCACCCGAAGCAATTTCATTAGAATAATATCCGTCATAGAACTTACGCGCATGTCGCGCCAAGCTTCACCATAATCGTGGTTTTTGTCCATTAACAGATTAAAAGTACTTTCTACTTTTTCATCATATAGTGGCTCCAAAGTTTCTACCGCTACTTCGAAAGGCTCATCCTCTCCCAATTCCATTTGGATCAAGGCAATAACACAGTAGTTTATAATCCCAATGAACTCTCCAGCGATATCATCCACTACTTTCTGGTTTCCTTTGTTTTGAATAGATTGAATGCGTTTGGCCTTGATGAAAATCTGATCGGTGATAGATGGCAGCCTGAGGATTCTCCATGCCGTTCCGTAGTCTTTGGTTTTCTTAAGAAATATGTCTTTACAGGCCTCTATAACTTGCTTATATTCGCCTACCGTTTGCTCCTTCAAGTTGAGTGATTTTAATTGCTAAAGGGAATTTTTGAAAGCGAAAGATAAAATATTTCAGGTTAAAAAGACATTGAACTTACGTGGAAATCTAGTTTCGCTCGATACGCCAGCAGTAATGGGTATTTTAAACATCACCCCAGATAGTTTTTACTCGCTTAGCAGGCAGAACAGTGAAAAAGAAATTCTATATGCTGCGGAAACCATGTTAGCAGATGGCGCCCTCATTATTGACATTGGCGGTTACTCTTCTCGCCCTAATGCCGAAGATATAAGTATCGAAGTAGAAACAGAGCGAATCAGTAAAGCCATAGCGCTTGTCATTAAAGAATTTCCAGAAGCTTATATTTCCATCGACACTTTTAGAAATTCCGTAGCAAGTGTGGCTATCGACCAAGGCGCCTGTATCATCAACGATATTTCTGGAGGAACCTTGGATGCTAAAATGTTTCACACAATAGCAGAACTAAATGTGCCTTACATTATGATGCATATGAAGGGTACTCCTCAAAACATGACCCAACAGACCAACTACAAGAATCTATTAAAAGACATTACTATATTTTTTAGTGAAAGAGTTGAAAAACTGCGATTTCTGGGTGTGAAGGACATTATTCTTGACCCTGGTTTTGGTTTTGCAAAAACTTCAAAACAGAGTTATGAGATTCTCCAAAATTTGGATTATTTTAAAGGAATGAGGTTACCTTTACTCGCTGGCTTATCCAGAAAGTCTATGATTTATAAAACTTTAGACATTACGGCTAAGGAAGCACTCAACGGCACAACAGCTTTGAACATGGTCGCCCTTATGAATGGCGCTTCTATGCTCAGAGTACACGATGTAAAAGCCGCTGTAGAAACTGTTAAATTATATAAAGCAATATATCCTTGATTTACGCCTTTAAAATAGGATTTCTGGACGTACGCTATGTCGACATTATTGACATCCTGCTTGTAAGCGTATTGCTATATCAGGTTTACAAGCTCTTAAAAGGAAGTGTCGCTGTGCGGGTTCTAATAGGTTTTCTTTCACTCTACCTTATTTATCTGGTCGTAAGGGCTGCCCAAATGGAATTGCTCGCTGGTATTTTAGGCCAGTTTATGGGCGTGGGGGTTTTGGCTGCCATTATTATTTTCTCTCAAGAGATCAGAAAATTCTTACTTATTCTAGGTAAAACTTCGTTCCGAAAAAATGGAGTCTTTGAATCGCTTTTGATATGGCGAAAGAAGAAGCCCAAGATTAACATGAACCTCACTGCCGTTATTGAGGCTTCAAAAAATCTATCAGGTTCAAACACTGGAGCTTTGATGGTATTTTCCAGAAATACTGAATTAAAATTTTATGCCGATTCGGGTGATCTTCTAGACGCCTTTATTTCTAAAAGATTATTGATTTCAATTTTCAATAAATATAGCCCACTACACGATGGAGCTGTGATTTTGTATGAAGGGAAAATTAAGGCCGCACGTTGCCTTTTACCAGTAAGCGAAAGCGAAAACCTGCCTGCTCAATATGGTTTGCGACACAGGGCTGCGCTCGGAATGTCTGAGGCTACCGATACACTTATTCTTATCATTTCTGAAGAAACCGGACAAATGTCCATTGCTAGAAATGGCAAGATCTACAGTAACCTTTCAGCGCCTGAAATTCGAAAAAAGCTAAACAAATACCTAAGCGAGGAAGAAGAGGAAGCTCCAGAAAGCGACAAAAAAGAAAACTTGGAAGCCGTTTCTTAATCAGGCCAAAGTAATGCATAGAGACTGTTACATTACTTTGGTTTAAATTCCCTACTAAAAATCTTTAAATTTCACCCAAAGAAGCACTGGATTCTGAGAAGACTCAATTTCTTCAAGCCTTGTGCCTTCATGTAATTTGTATTGCTTCTTACCTAGTCCGCTAAGCAAATGGGGGATATCCTGAGGTAGAATACTAAACAGCATTCTATCATCTTCCCAAGCCAAAGGGTATAGAGAATATTGTTTACCTCCCTCCATGTTTAAATCCAAAATCTCATAGCCTCTTGTTCTTCTATTGAGCACCAATTGAGAATATTTACCTGGAGCAGTGTAGTAGGTAAGGTAAATCAATTCATTGCTCACAAAAGGGTTCATAGCCCAAACGGACCCTTCTTCGTGAATACGTCCCATCACACTTGGATCTTGCATTGCAACATCTTTTCCACCCCAAAGCCAATCCTTGCCAAAGTCAATTTGGGCTATGGCTTTACTCTTCTTGTCCTTCAAATAGAAAATAGTATCATTCAATATAGAGTGGTATGTCAAGTCCTCCTTATAGCGTTTAAAACTGTTGATCGACAAGAGCAGTGGTACTCTTAAAAGCCCAGTGTTTGGGTTTGCCATGGCTTCAACATTAAACTCCTTATCTAAGAAAAGCACGTTGTAAAAAAGGCTATCCTGATAGGGGTAGAAATTCATATTAACCACGTACCCATCTTGGTATGGGTATATATGTGTAGGTCTAAAGGAAAGGTCTCTTTTGCTCTGCCCATTGCCTTCAAAATCATATGATAACAATCGTTTGTTGAAATAGATGGTAACCGAATCAGAATTGGTCCAGAAATTTTGAACAAACAGATACTCATTTAAGTCATTACCCTTGTGGCTAAATTCACTAATGAACTCCCCGTCTTTCGTGTATGTAAACACTTCTCCCTTACGAGCGGTGGAGAAGTGAAGCTTACCATCCGTTCCTCTTTCAAACGATAATATATCACTCAACTTAGCCTCTTCAGTTTCTTCCAAAGCCAAGATTTCAACATTCTCAATTAAATCTGTAAATGCGGTGGGTTTGTTTTCCACATCAATCGGATAGGCGCGAAACTGGTCATCATTGACCGCAACTGTTGTGGTATTTTCAGACTTGTTATCTGAACACGAAATGGCTAACAGGCCAACTAAAACGAATGTTATTACTGCTTTTACTTTCAATTTCATCTTTAAATTCTTTGTACTGACTAGTTAAAGTCCTTGAACTTCACCCACAATAATACTGGGTTTTCTGAAGATTCTATACTTTCTAGCGTACTCCCCTTCTTGAAAGTGGCATTCCCTGGGCCAATTTCCTTAATTAATTCGGCCAAATCGTAAGAATTCAAACTAGCAAGCAATACGTCTCCCTCCCATTTAATAGGTGCAAAAGCATAACTTTCTTCCACATTCTTTTTATTGTCTATTTGATAATAACTTTCTGAATTTCTATCGATCAACAGCCAAAACGCCTCCGAGAAGCTTGTATTGAAGTTCATATAAATTTTTGAATTCCCCACTTTAGAATTAAAAATCCATACCAAACCACTCTTCTCTATACTATTCATCGCCTTTTGCCCATCAGCCCTCATTTCTTCATCATTCCATAAATATTCAGTACCGAAATCTAGCTTTAACAATGGCTTGACGGTATTATCCTGAATGAGAAAAACGGTGTCACTGAAGATCTCTCTGTACAACAAATCATCATTATAAGGCGCTAAACTGTTTACGGTAGTGACAATCGGAAAAGGGATCACGTTTTTATAAGGGTTTTTCATTCCGGTCATCTTCAGCTGATCGTCATAAAAAACAACATTAAACTTGAGTGAGTCGTTTATTGGCCTTCCGTTCATATCACCAACATAACCATCATGATAAGGATAGTAATGGGTGGGCTTAATACTTGGTTTTATCTGTCCAAGGTATTTTCCTTCAAAATCATACTTATTTATGTTTCCCCTCTGGCCATCATGGATGAACAATGTATCTTTCTTTATCCAAAGATGCTGTATACGACCATATTCTTCCGGGCCATCTCCCTGTCTATTGAAAGTCGAAATGAACTTTCCTTGATCGGAATAAACAAACACATTCCCTTCCGACCCGCTGGGGAAAATTATTCTGCCTTTTACTTCAGAAAGACCATAAACCCCACTCAACAATCCTTCATCCGTTTCTTCCAAGCCCATTATTTCAATGGACTCAATCATGTCGGAGAGTTTTCGTTTCTCTGATTCTATAGACAGAGAAATGACCTTAAACTCGTCATTGGTTTGATTTTTCTCTTCAGTAATACTCTCTTTTTGACTGCCACAGGCCGTAAAAAATGCAGCAACAAGTAGCGCTGGAAAAACTCGTTTCATATATTCTGATTTCTTATTTCAATTCTTTAAACTTTACCCACAATAATACCGGGTTTTCTGATGATTCTATTTCTTCTAAAGTAGTGCCTTGGCGGAATTTGACCTTACCCTCTCCTAATTCTTCAATCATACTGGCTACACTTTCAGATGGTAAGCTGCAAAGTATTCTATCTCCATCCCATTGTACGGGCCTTAGGCCAAGTGTTTCTTGATTCGCCATTGAAAAATCGATGATCTCATACTGACCAGTTTTTCGATCAATCCATACATAACCTGTGCGGTTTCTATAAGAGGCTAATATAGTTTCTGGACCCACGTAAGGCTTAATTGTCCATACCAATTCTTTGTTCCTCATTACTTCCCTATTTTTAACCCGATCTAAACGATCAGCGTCATCCTTCCAGCCCCACTTACTTCCAAAATCAAGGTTGAACAGAGGTCTGGCATCCTTATCCTCCAAAACAAAAACAGTATCACTGAATGGGTCATGGTAGACTATTGTATTTTTATAGTCCGCAAAACTATTGGCTCCAATAAGGCCAACTTCATGCCGTTTTGATGGATTCATCATTGACCTAAGCCTCATGGCTGAATCAAGCAACATAATGCTATAATGTGTAGGCCCTTCCGTAAACGTTTGACTTAAGTCCAATGCATAACCTCCCTCATAAGCGTAAGCGTGAAAGGGAGAAATTGGGAGCTTCTCTTTGGCTAAAAATGCCCCTTCTAAATCATACTGAATAATAAAACGACCTACAGAATATAACCCAATATGCCCATTTGTCACCCAAAAATTACTAAACCCTGGATATTCCTCGGGCCCCTCCCCTTTATGGTTGATCCTTCTGACCAACTCTCCTTTTTTTGTAAAAACATGAATATCCGGCTTAGACATTCCAGCCAAAACATACTGACCTTGAGAATGGCCAATAAAGGCCACATTCGTTAATAAAGATTCAGGAGTTTCTTCTAACCTCATCACCTCCGCTTCTTCAACCAAATCAAAAAAAGAGGTGGGTGCTTTCTCTGGATCTATACTGTAAGATTTAAAGTCATCAATATCAGAAGTGGAAACACTCTCCTTTTCCCTATTACTTGAGCAGGACATCAAACCGAAAAAAAACAAGGCGTAACAAGCGGTAAGTCTTATATAGAATATTTTCATACTTTAAAATAAGTACTCAAAGCTCAACATTATAATTGTATGCCTTCAACAACATAATTGATGTATTCAATCCTTGTTTTCCTGTACTCAAAATCAGATAGTAAAACACTATTTAAACTTCACCCACATCACCAATGGATTTTCAGAGGACTCAATTTTTTCTAAAGTAGTGCCCTCACGGTAATTGATTTGATTTTCATCCAGCGCTGATAAGAGTTTAGGAACATCGGCTGTGGTGACAGAAAACATCAGCCGATCTTTTTCCCAGCCCAAGTATAAAAACTCTTCACTCACTGATTTGCCCTTCGGCATTCCCATTCGCTTGACCTTACCAGTCATTCTGTTAATTAAAAAATACTCCCAATGTGAATAGCCGATCAAGGCATCTGCATAAATGTGTTTTTGACCAATCGCCATGCCTATTACCCAAGCTTTATTCTCGGCTTCTACTTTCTGCCAAACCTCAGAAGTAGGTTCAGGTTTGTCTGCCCAAAACCAATTCTCCTTAAAATCAAAATGCACCAAAGGGGCGAGTTTATCATTTGTATAGGCGTAAATGGTGTCACTAAAAACCCTGAAAAGCTGCACTCCATCTTGATATGGAATCACAGTGGAGTAATTAGTAGGCCTCCACATTCCATTAGGTGCATCCTTATATTTCAGAAATGCTTTTTCCAGTTTCAAATCTTTGTCCAGCTTCGCGAATTTGTAATAAGAGCTGTCATTGATAGGGAGGTAATTCATTTCAGCAACGTAGCCATCTTTATAAGGCCGAATATCTCCAACGCGAACTTGATCAGGTAATTTACGTGAGTCGACAAACTCACCTTCAGTGGTGTACCGATAAATCACCGATTTGGGCATTGAATACACTGCGACCAAACCGTTCTCCATCCATAAACTTTCGATTGAAATGTACTCTTCTGGCCCCTGTCCTTGACGGTTTATTTTATTCTTAAAATTTCCATTTTTATCAAAAAAGTAGATTGTTGTATGTTCATTCGTCCCCATCTTTTTATCTGTATGAAAGACAAAGCCATCATCGAGCCTATTGATTTTGCGGATTGTAGATAAAAGCGACTCATCGGTTTCTTCAAATTGCATCAACTCTACCGATTCAATCATATCTATAAAACTCTCCTTAGGCAAGTTCAAATCGAGATGATATGATTTGAAGTCGTCTAAACTCGTGGCCTCCTTGTCATTAACGCTTCCCTTTTCAGAACAGCTTAAAACAAGTGTAAGCATCAAAAAACTGAATAATTTATTCTTCATTTCTAAAATCTAAATACTATGTACTATCTACTCCTCCTTAAACTTCACCCACATCAGCACCGGATTTTCAGAAGACTCTATTTCTTCCAGAGTGGTGCCTTCTCTAAATTCTTTCTGCCCTTCCTCTAACTCTGTTAGAAATTCTTTAACAGCAGTAGAACGCATACTGAAAAGCAGCCTGTCACCTTCCCAACGAATGGGAATAAGCAAGTTTTTATCAGCGCCATTCCTAACCGATTTAATCTTTTGAACTTCTCCAGTTTCTCGGTCAATCAAATAGTTTAAGATTCTGGAGTTTAAAATGTGTTGTACATAGACATATCTTTCGCCAACAAATGACCCAAAAGAATACACAACATCATTTCGTTGCATCATGGATTGAGCCTTTTGAAAATCACTGTACACTGCCCTATCACTCCAAATCCATTTATCCCTAAAGTCTACTGAAAGCAGTGGCCTAAATAAATCGTTTTCATACACATAGACGGTATCATTTATGACATCATTGTAGACCAATCCATCTTTATAAGGCTTAAAATTATCTACTCCCCACGAAAGGGAAATCGCCTTTCTGTCATTAAAAGGTACGGTTGTTTCTATCAATTCCATTTTAGTATTGAGTACAGCAACGGCATGAAAATCATCTTCAACGGGATTTCTACTCACATCCAAAAAATACTTGCTATCATAATAAGCCAAGGAAAATGCTGAATAGGGTATGCGCTTAGATTCAATCCAATTGCCAAACTTGGTATATTTATGGACGCGCATGCTTTGGGAATCAAAAATTGAGAGGTCATCATTTTCAATCCATGAATTCAAAACCAGGTTATATTCCTTTGGACCACCACCAGAATTATTAAAAGCCCTCAAAAACTTTCCATTGCGATCAAAGAAATGGTTATCCCCCGTTCGCGGATATGTAATAACATACTCCCCTTCTAGCGCATCTAATTTATAGACATCCCCCAAAAGAGATTCCTCCGTTTCTTCTAATCGCATTACCTCCACCTCTTCAATCAAGTCAAAAACAGGAGTGGCTTTGCTCTCAACGTCTATGGCGTAGGTTCTGAAATCATCCAAATTAGTGACCTGCTTGTCGTTAACGCCTCCCTTTTCAGCGCAGCTAAAAACAAGTGTAAGGATCAACAAACTGAATAAATTACGTTTCATGTCTAATTTCTAAATACTATGTACTACCTACTCCTCCTTAAACTTCACCCACATCAACACTGGATTTTCAGAGGATTCAATTTCTTCTAAGGTGGTACCCCTTCTTAACTTTATTCTAGACTGATCCAGCTCACTGATCAAAGTACTTAAGTCGTTAGATTGAATTGAGCCAAAAAAAGAATTGCCTTCCCATTTTATCGGAGAAATTGTATATCGCCCATCGCCTTGGTTCCGCAGGTCAATTGAAACGACTGCCCCAGTAAGTCTATCTATGAGAAATGACTGAATATCCGTCATTATATAAGTGGCACTTAGCCAAATATGCCCCTCTCCAATGAACGAGTTAATATTATCCACCTTTTTACCCTTGCTCGCCATATACATGCTAGTGTTCATTTTAGCCTCCTCAGTCCAATGCCATTGCTCACCAAAATCAAAATGAGCCAGTGGTCTGACTTGATTATTCTGGACCAGATACAACGAATCACTCATTACCCCTAAATAAGTAGCCCCATTATCATAGGGCTTTAATGAAGGAGAATTAGAGAAGTAATGCATTTTGGGAAAAGCATTAAAGGGCAAAAGTGCTTTTCCCAACTTATGTTCTGAATTGACCACTACTACCCTATACTTGAGTGAATCTTCAATGACCCCATAATTCAAGTCATACACGAAACCATTTTTTATGGGATAAACATGATGAGCGTAATAGGGAATTCTAATTGAACTGATGAAGTTACCGTTGAAATCATATCGTTTAATATGCTGACTTGCTTTAGAAAAAATGGCAATGGTATCTCCCTCAATCCAAAAATCATAAATGTCAGCATACTCATCTGGCCCTGATCCTTTATGATTGAAACCGAGCTTAAATTTACCATCCTTATTAAAAAAAAGGACTCCAACCTTTTCACTGGCCATGACGAACCCATCGCTGTACTCTTGTAAACGACTTGCATAACCAAGCAGTGATCCTGGCGTTTCTTCAAGCCTCATCACTTCAACGGTATCTATTAAGTCGGCCAGTTTAGTTTGAGACATATCCATGTCTATTTTATAAGACCGGAACTCATCTATGTCCAAGCCAGATTCATCTAAACCCTCTGACTTCCCGTCAGAACAGCTCCACACAGCTAATAGAAGAAGTAAAAATATGTTGCTCGTTCTCATTGTCATTTATCTAATCATCAAACTCAATTTGGAAGGATTTTCAGGATGCCCTCTATATTCGATGACTTGCCATCTTTCTAAAATCTAGTTACTCAATACTATGTACTAAATACGCTCTTCTCAATACCCCTCCTTAAACTTCACCCACATCAATACCGGGTTCTCTGAAGACTCAATTTCTTCTAAAGTGGTGCCTTCGCGAAATTTGATTTGACTGTCTTCCAGTTCTGAGAGAAAGGAGGCTATTTGCGTAGATTGAATTGAGAAAATCATTTTTTCTTTATCCCAGCCTTCGGCCTTTATGCTAAATTTAGTATCTCCTTGCTTTCGAAAATCAAGATTATGTGTTTCGTCTGTAGCTCTATTGATCAAAAAAAATGGTGAGCTAGTTGTGCTTCCAAAACTCCCTAGTCCCATGACATAAATGTACTTTTCTCCCATATACATAATGGCATCCCATATGCCATCATGATTTTGAAGCTCTTCAATATATTTAGCGCTAACTTCCCCCTTACCTCTCCAAAACCATTCTTTACCAAAATCTAAATGAGCAATAGGCTCAAACTCCTGATCCTTTAAAAAATATATTGTATCACTTAGCATTCGAAAAAACAGCACCCCATTATTATAAGGAGAGACGGTCTGAAAGTTTTTGTAGATAGTGAAGGAAGGCGAAGTTTTATAAGGTAAATAGGTTGCATCTACTTTTAAATTTTCGTCTAAAAATGCATATCTAAACCTAGCAGAATCATCTATCAACTCATAGTTCATATCCATGGCATAACCATTTTCATAACCAAGAACATGACCAAGAACATGACCAACCTGATATGGTAATTTTTTCGAATCAATAAAGCTTCCATCAATGGTATACCTGTTCACCTTGGTGTCAATTTTAGAATAAATTGATAGTGTGTCACCCACCAACCACATATCATCTATTCCAGTATATTCTTCAGGCCCATTTCCTTTTCTATTTACTTTATTAACTAGGTTTCCAGCCAAATCAAATACATAGGCATTAGCCCCTCCTCCGCTCAAAAACACCAAATAGTCATCAGTTTTTTTAAGGTTTGACACGTCAGACAAAAGTGAATTGTCCGTTTCTTCAAGTTTTACAATTTCGACCGATTCTACTAGGTTTGAAAAGCGCTCTTTGGGTTGATTTATATCCAAATGATAAGACCTGAATTCATCCAGATTGACAGCTTCCTTGTCGCTAGTACCTCCCTTTTCAGCGCAGCCTAAAACAACAATCACAAGCATCAAAAAGCCGAATAATTTATTCTTCATTTCTAAAAACTAGCTACTAAATACTATGTACTAACTACTCCTCCTTAAACTTCACCCACATCAGCACCGGGTTTTCAGAGGATTCTATTTCTTCTAAGGTAGTGCCTTGGCGGTATTTGATTTGGTCTTCGTTAAGTTCGGAGAGAAAAGAGGCTACGTCTGGAGATTGAATGGTAAATATCATTTGCTCATTGTCCCAACGTAGGGCGATTGCCACACTGTTAGACTTATCTGCCTTTCTCATATCCACATTATGAACAGCTCCTGTGCCACGGTCAATAAAAAAATTTGGTGATACCCTCCCTTCAACGGAACCTGTATATGGTAGCACCCAAATTCGATCTGCTCCAATCTTGGCATCGGCAGACCAAACCTTCTCAGTGTTTCCCATTTCTGAAACAAACTGCTCTGTAACATCTCGGCTCTCTTTCCAGTACCAATCGTTACCAAAGTTCAAGTGTAAGAGTGGAGTAAAGCCTTTATCGCTCAAATAATGCACGGTGTCGCTCATTGCTCTATGCAGCGTCACCCCATCCTTGTAAGGGACTACCGCGTTGGTACTTAATGCAAGACCAACTGACAGTCGGTTGTCCACTGTTAAATACATGCCATCTGGTTTTAAGTCCTTATCCAGTGTGGCATATCTAAAGCGCAAAGAGTCGTTTATTAACCTGTAATTCATCTCCATTGCATAACCCCCATTATAACTATAGATGTGACCAGGAGACAACGGCAACCTTTCAGACCGGATAAAATCACCATCTAACTTGTAGCGCTTAACCGTAAGTTGATTCTTCGAATAAATCACCAAAGTATCACCTTCAAGCCACAGGTCGGTAATGTCTAAGTATTCCTCTGGGCCTTCTCCTTTCCTATTGATCTTGCGAACAAAATTTCCCTTCAAGTCAAAAACAAATACATCATCTTCTCTTCCACTGGTGAACACCAATTCGCCTTTCGTATGATCGATGGCATAGATATAAGACAATAATGAGTTATCGGTTTCCTCCATCCGCACCAACTCCACCGATTCAATTAAATCGGAAAAACGCTCTACAGGGAGGTCAATATCCAAACGGTAAGACTTAAAGTCATCCGTAACCACTACGGATTCACTTTCTTTTTTGGTCGTGTTTTTTGAGCATGAAAATGCGACCAACAGAATAAACAAAAATAGGATGAACTGCTTCATAGTTTTTTTGAGATTGAAGGAAGTTTGAGCTTGATTAATAAATCAAACATTCACTAACAAGGATAACTAAAAGAATAGTCGTTTCAAAAGAATAACAGATCAAATTTGATTTTGTGTATTCTATAGTTTTCAGCTTGGAATAAGAAAAAAAACACAACAGCGACCCCAAGTGACATTATAGCCAAATGACGCCCATTGTCATTTTCTCGCAAGGCCTAAACCAGTGATTAAATCTCCTTTCAACATGACTTATATCAGTATTCGGTAAAGGGATACCCACTAACTTCATGATATGAAAGCAAAAGCATTTTAAGCTGCTGATCGTTTGCGGATTGCGTCTGATAATCATCACAGGGATTGTGCTTTTATTCGAAACCATCTAACTATTGAAATTATGAAAAAGAACATGGGAAGTGCAGACAGAGCAGTAAGAATTTTACTAATCGTTGCTATTGCGATACTTTATTTTGGCAACATAGTGACGGGCACTTTGGGCATTGTATTATTGGTGGTGGCTGCAGTATTTCTTCTGACCAGCTTGTTGAGTTTTTGCCCACTTTATACGCTTGTGGGAATCAATACCTGTCCAGCAAAAAAGTAACATAAAAAAGCCATTGGATTGAACCCAATGGCTTCTTCACTAAAAACCATAAGAGATTTTCATTTTTTTGAAAAGTCTTTGATACTGATGCGCACCAAAACTGGGTTTTCGGACGATGCTATTTCTTCTAAACTGGTACCTCCACGGAAAGACCAAAACTTTGAACTGGCTTCAGACACCAATCCAACGGCATCCAGTGCAGGAAGAAAGGCATAAAATGTATCATCAGACTCCCAATGGCTCACCTGTAAATCGAAGGGTTCTTTTTTTGAGGACCTTTCAAGATCAATGAGAATGATTTCAGAATCCCTTCTGTCAATGACATGTTCCAGCCTTAGCTTGCCACTTTTACCATAAAGGGATGAGGTAATAATATACCGTGAACCTACTTTAGGCTTAATTGACCAAACCTTCTCTCCTTCTCTTAAGCCTTTGATCACATCAGGGCCAAATGGATCGTAATCGTCCCAATGCCAATTGTTGCCAAATTCGAAATGTATAAATGGAACGAATCTATCATTCTGATAAAAATAGACAGTATCAGAATACGCTCTATAGTAGCCAATTGACTTCTTATACTCAAACAGTGGACTTGGTGAAAACATGGTGGCAACGGGAGCTTTCGTAAATGGCAAATACTTTCCAGTAATGCCCATATTCCCATCAAGTCTTACCACTTTATACTTGGACTGATCTTCAAGACTGTTGAAGTTCATATCGAGGAAATAGTTTTCAGAATTACCCAAAGCATGCCCCGTAGTCAATTTTAGTTTATTGCTACTCGCGAAATCACCGTTGAGCCGATAGCGTTTGATGTCATTTAATGAAGTATGGACAGCTATTAAGTTGCCTTCTATCCAAATGTCTTTGATAGCAGGATATTCTTCTGGAGCAATTCCTTGTCGGTTGATTCGATTAATGAGCTTACCCTGATCGTTAAATACGAAGATATCGCCTTTGAGGCTATTGCCCATAAAGACGAACTTATCTCCGACTACATGGACATCTCCAACACTCCCTAATAAAGACTCTGATGTTTCTTCTAGTCGAATAAATTCAACTTCTTCAATAAGGTTCGTGAGCTTAATTTTTCTGTCATTCTTGCTCAGGTCATAGGACACGAAGGAGTCCGAGACTTTTCCCTGCCCAATAACTTGAGCAGAGAAAAGGCACATGATCACTAAGGTTTGTATACTTCGAATTAGCTTTATTTGATCATAAAATTTCTTCATATACCAATATAATCTACAACAGACTATAGGGCATATTCAAATAGTGATGAACGGACTGATTTTATTAAATCACCCCTAAATCTTTACCTACTTCGGTAAAGGCTTGAATGGCTTTGTCTAAATGATGTCTTTCATGCCCCGCAGAAACTTGAACTCTAATTCTGGCTTGGCCTTTCGCCACTACAGGGAAGAAGAAGCCAATTACGTAAATGCCTTTTTCTAAAAGTGCATCGGCCATTTTTTGGGCCAATTTAGCATCGTAAAGCATTACAGGCACAATAGCGTGCTCGCCCGGCTTAATATCAAAGCCAGCTTCAGTCATTTTACTTCTGAAGTACTTGGTGTTTTCCTCCAATTTATCGCGAAGGGTGGTGGCTTCAGAAAGCATATCGAATACCGCGATGGACGCACCCACAATAGAAGGCGCCAAAGTGTTAGAGAATAAATAAGGTCTTGAGCGCTGACGAAGGATTTCAATCACTTCTTTTTTAGCTGAGGTAAACCCACCAGAAGCACCACCTAGGGCTTTACCCAATGTGCCAGTGATAATATCTACACGACCCATGCAGTTTCTGAATTCATGAACGCCTCTACCCGTTTTGCCCATAAAACCTGTTGAATGACATTCGTCTGTCATTACCAAAGCTTTGTATTTATCGGCCAAATCACAGATTTTATCTAATTGTGCAATAGTGCCATCCATTGAGAAAACACCATCAGTCACAATGATCTTATTCTTCGCTCCCTTAGCGTCAGCATCTTTCAATTGCTGCTCAAGGCTGTCCATGTCATTATGATCATAACGGAAACGCATCGCTTTACACAAACGTACACCATCAATAATAGAAGCATGGTTTAGCGCATCCGAAATAATGGCGTCTTCAGCACCCAGCAATGGCTCAAAAACACCACCATTCGCATCGAAAGCCGCGGCATAAAGAATGGTATCTTCCATGCCCAAAAATTCTGAAATCTTTTGCTCTAGCTCCTTGTGAATATCTTGTGTTCCACAAATAAAACGAACAGAAGACATACCGAAGCCATGCGTATCAATGGCCTTCTTGGCCGCCTCAAGCACCCTTGGGTGAGATGATAAGCCTAAGTAGTTATTCGCACAAAAGTTGATTACTTCTCTTCCATCAGCAGTTTTGATGTCGGCCGCTTGGGGAGTGGTAATGATTCTTTCTTTTTTATAAAGTCCGGCTTCTTTAATTTCTGCTAGTTCAGCCTGAAGTTTGGGTTGGAGTGTATCGAACATAATTAATTTGTTTTCGGTTTGGGTCTCATCATCACTTTAGGTCGGGCTTGCGCTGTTGGCGCTGCCTTTTCCAGCACTTCTTCCTTTAATGGAAATGCTCGCCTAATAGGATTGATCAGGTATAATTTCTGAGCTGTAAAGCTATTTGGATGCATTTGGTCATACAAAGCTTTGAATTTACCCCATTGTTCTGGCTCCCCTTTTTGAAAGGCAGCCGAGTCAATTTTCTTGTCTTTTAAATAAGTTTCAAAGTCCTTGATTTCCATTGCAATGCAAATATAAAAAATATGGGTTCCGAACGACTATTCGTGTCGGCAAAGGTTTTACTTATTCTATTGCATTCGCTAATATTGCAGCACAAAATGGTAGCGCCTTTTGAGGACTTAACCTCCTCAAGAGGTTCCTACCGTTCAGAAACTTTCTGTTCTTTAAGCAGAAAAAGAAGAATAGATTTCTGATTCAACGATTACAACTAAAACTAAGAAGCAAATGACTAGAGTACTTATCATCGGAGCGAGTGGACAATTAGGATCGGAACTGACTATTGCGCTCGGTGAGGTTTTTGGAAACGAAAACATCATTGCTTCTGATATTTCTTCACCTCACGCCAACATTGCTGGTTTTACTTTCGAAAAACTAGATGTAATGAATGCGGCTCAGCTGAAGGAAGTTGTTGAAAAACATTCGATCACTCAGATTTATCATTTGGCGGCCATCCTTTCTGCCAAAGGCGAATCTAACCCTCAGTGGGCTTGGAACTTGAACATGACCAGCTTATTGAATGTGTTGGAATTGGCCAAAGAGAAAAAACTAGACAAAATTTACTGGCCAAGTTCCATTGCCGTTTTCGGACCCAACACGCCTCTGGACAATACTCCTCAGTTCTGTGAGAAAGACCCCAACACGGTATATGGCATCAGTAAACTTGCTGGCGAAAGATGGTGCGAATACTACTTCGACAAATACGGAGTGGACGTTCGAAGTATCAGATACCCAGGACTTATCGGTTACAAATCTTTGCCAGGTGGTGGGACCACGGATTACGCAGTAGAAATTTATCACAAAGCATTAAAAAGGGAGAAATTCACCTGTTTCTTAAAGGAAGACACGGCCTTGCCAATGATGTATATGCCGGATGCGATTAAGGCCACCATCGACCTAATGCAAGCACCCGCAGAGCAAGTGAAAGTACGTTCTAGCTACAACCTTTCAGCCATTAGCTTTACGCCTAAAGAAATGGCAACTTCTATTCAAAAGCAAATGCCTGAATTCGAAATTGATTATGCGCCAGATTTCCGTCAGGCCATAGCCGATAGCTGGCCAAACACCATTGACGATTCTCAAGCGAGAGGCGACTGGGGTTGGAAACACGATTTCAGCTTAGACGCCATGACTGAAGACATCCTTGAAAACCTACCTCCAATTTTAGATAAGTTTTAGGGGTTCGTTCATTAGTTAATTGGTAATTGGTCACCACTGTAGCAGACCCTCCGGTTTATCTACCCAAAGTCACTATCGCAGGTTCTCTGATTTATCTGCCCTTAGGCAGGACCTGTGACTACCTATGAACACAAGGACTCCGTCCGTTTTATTAAGAACCACACCATTATCTGCTCAACTGAAAAAGATCCCTACGGGATGACTTAACGCTAGTTTAGTTAGGTAAATGAATTGACTAAAAAACACAAGAGGACTCCTACGGACAACCTAATCCAAGCTCTCTGTGTCTAAACAGGTATGAAAAATCTAATCGCCTTCTCTTTACTCGTATTTATTCTTTCTTCTTGTGGAAACGAAAACCCATCACAAATATACAGAGCGTTCCAGGCGGGACGTAAACTAGAATTTATTTCGGATAATGTAGATGATCCTAAAGTGCCTGTGGTTTCGGATGGAGAAAACCTTGTTTTTAAATACACTTATGCACACGAAGAGGATGAAAACATCGCTGATGATGAACTGGCAGAAATGTTCTATTTAGAAATACCTAAGGGCAGTACCTCATATACCTATAACGGCACTAATACAGATGAGAATGGGTCGATCAACGCGGCTTATCGCAGGTCTTGTTTTTGTGGATTCAGTGAATACACTTTAGAAAAAGCCATTATCTCTGCTTCAAAAATCAATGAAAGCGAATGGCACATTTCTTTCGATGTCATCTTCAAAGGTCAGCACGACCAATTATACCCACTAAAGGACAATGGCAAATACAACATAAATACTGATGAGTATTTCTAATAAGGCAGGAGTTCAAAAAAAATGTCCTGAGCCAAAAGCAGGCCCAAGACATTTGTGAAAATTAATCAAGATAAAATCTTCTTATTCACCTTGGCTTAAAGAGTAACCTCTTTCTCCATCAAAGTGATATAAATGTTCTGTTTTAATAAAGTCAAAACCTTCTTTTTGAACACGCTCTAAAATTTTAATAATATCCGCGTTATCTAACGTTCCTCCTTCTGGATGCGTAAATCTACACCTCCAATGATCAGACTTGAAAATTTCGTCCATTCCATTTGGGTAAACCACCACACCGCGGTTCGACACTTGGTCTAATTTTAATTGATCGGTAGAAACGTTTTTCAATAATCGATCTCCAATTTCATTGGCGTCACGTGTACCTTCTCTCCAATCAATAAATACATCAACCCCTACCAGCTCTTTCTTCTTGGCTGGTTTTTCAGGTACCACCACTTGAATTTTAACATTCTGGTTATACTTTACAGGCTTCAACTTCTCAGGTACTTGACCTAACCTTTCGATGACCGCATCGGCAAATTCTCTGGTACCTACTTTTTTCACACTACGATTCAGTCGGTACACATCACCTGTATGAATTCCGTCTTCCAAAGTTTTCAACCAAGCATTTTGGATTAACTCAGCTTTATCGGCTTTACCCAACTGAACGAGCATCATAAATGCACCGTTCAACAAACCAGATGGGTTGGCCATGTCCTGACCAGCAATGTCTGGTGCTGAGCCATGAATGGCTTCGAACATAGAATAATTCGTTCCAATATTGGCAGAACCTGCCATCCCTACTGAACCTGCTACTTCCGCAGCAATGTCAGAGATAATGTCTCCGTATAAGTTCAAAGTCACCACTACGTCCAAAGATTCTGGACGAGCCGCTACTACAGCCGACCCGATATCAATAATCCAGTGATCAGACTGAATTTCTGGGTATTCAAGTCTTACTTCATTAAATATTCTGTGGAACATACCATCGGTATGCTTCATAATATTGTCTTTGGTCATGCAGGTCACTTTCTTTCTACCGTATGCTCTGGCGTACTCAAAAGCGTATCTGATAATCTTTTCAGAACCCGGCTCTGAAATCAATTTCAAAGTCTGAACAACTTCACTCGTCTGCTGATGTTCGATTCCAGCGTATAGGTCTTCTTCATTTTCACGAACAATCACCAAATCCATATGAGGGAAGTGTGACGGCACAAATGGGGGGTAAGCTCTGAATGGTCTTACATTGGCAAATAAACCAAGTGACTTTCTGATGGTTACATTCAAACTCTTATAACCTCCACCCTGAGGTGTGGTAATAGGCGCTTTAAGTAAAACTTTATTTTTTCGAAGTGTATCCCAAGACTCAGGACTGATGCCTGATTTATGTCCTGCTTTGTATACTTTTTCACCGATTTCAATCACATCATAGCCCAAACCAACATTGGCGGCATCCATAATACGAATGGTGGCGTCCATAATTTCTGGACCAATTCCATCACCATAAGCGACTGTAATTCTATTTTGTGTTTCCATAAGTGCTTGAATGTATTTTTCTTGAATGGCTGCAAAGGTATTAAAGGAAGGTTTTAAAAGGAATTAAAAGCCAAATTTATCGCCTTCCACTCATCAGATATTTTGAGCCGAACACTTAACCTTGCTTTAGTCTTTTTAGTTTTCTCACATTGCTACTATCTTTGCACCTTACTCAACTAAGCAATGGACTTATACCAGAATATAAAATTCGAAAATAAAGACGGGGTCGTTCACCTCACCATCAATAGGCCCGACAAGCTAAACGCACTCAACATCCAGACTGTTGAAGAGATTGGAGAGGCCTTCCAGGAAATTTACGATTCAGTCGATATTAAGGCTGTAATCATTACTGGAGAGGGTGAAAAGGCCTTTGTGGCTGGCGCTGACATCTCAGAAATAGCTGAACTTTCAGAATTAAACTCAAGAAAATTCTCAGAACAAGGACAAGAGGTTTTTGCCAGTATCGAAAACTGTCATAAGCCTGTTATTGCTTTAGTGAATGGCTTCGCCTTAGGCGGAGGTTGTGAATTGGCCATGGCTTGTCACATCCGCATTGCCACTGAAAACGCGAAATTCGGACTTCCAGAAGTAAATCTTGGTATCATTCCTGGCTTTGGAGGAACACAAAGACTTACTCAATTAGTGGGTAAGGGTAAGGCGTTTGAACTTGCTATGTCTGGCGACATGGTTAAAGCTGACGAAGCAAAAACCTTGGGCTTAGTAAATCATGTAGTTGAAAGTAAAGCTGCTGGCCTTCAAAAGGCAGAAGAACTTCTTGGCAGAATCACAAGCAAAGCCCCTTTAGCTGTTGGCATGGTGATCGAGTGTATTAACGCAGTTTATACGAATGAAATTGATGGCTATCAGGCTGAGGCCAATAGTTTTGCCAACTGCGTGAAAACCGAAGATTTTAATGAGGGTACAAAAGCATTCTTAGAGAAAAGGAAGCCAGATTTTAAGGGAGAATAAGAGGCTAATTCAAAATAGAGGGTTTAACACGAAGCCATAACATTACACATGATTTGGCGTTCAATAAAAAATCCAAAATCGTAAATTCATTTATGGCTCAAAGCATAAATCCTTGTAGCTTCGCTTTATGAGTCAAATCAAAAAATTGGCGAGCCAAACGGCTTATTACGGCATCAGTAGCATTTTGGGCAGAGTGCTCAATTTTGCTTTGGTGCCGTTCTATACCAGAATTCTTCCAGAACAAGAATATGGTGTGGTCATCCACCTGTATGGTATTGCCGCTTTCTTGAATATTATTTACACTTATGGTTTAGAGACTTCGTTTTTCAGATTTACCACGAAAAACAAGTCCATTGATGCCTACCATTATACGGCAACAGCTATTCTTTTCACCAGTATCCTTTTCTCTGGTTTCATCTATTTCGATGCTGCATCGCTGGCCAATTTCACTGCAGCCTCCGAACATCCAGAGTATTTGCAGTATTTGGCCGCCATCGTATTTATAGATGCTATTGTCTCCATTCCTTTTGCAAAACTGAGGCTGGATGATCGCCCAATAAAATTTGCGGTCATCCGACTCACTGTTATTGCGGTGACTATTGGTTTGAACTTGTTGTTTTTACTGGCCTTCCCCGCTATTGCTGAAGGAGAATATTTAAGTGCCCTTCAACCCATAGTTCAAAAAATATACAATCCAGAGATGGGCATTGGTTATATTTTCGTAGCCAACCTCATTGCCAACAGCTTGTACATCCCCATGCTATTCAAAGAATTGGGGCAAATCAGAATCCGATTTAAATGGTCGGCATTCAAGCCTATTCTGGCTTACTCCTTCCCCATCTTCTTAATGGGTTTAGCAGCCATGTTCAATGATCAGGGTTACACCATCCTCTTTAGTTTCCTCTTCGATGATCCGGAAACAGAGTTAGGAATATATGGAAGTGCATTCAAGCTGAGTGTATTGATGATGCTTGGAATTCAAGCCTTTCGCTATGCTGGTGAGCCTTTCTTCTTCTCTCATGCTGAAAATAAGGAAGCGCCAACACTCTTTGCCAAAGTCATGCACTATTTTGTGGTATTCAATATCGCCATTATGGTGGCCATTGCAGTAAATATTGAACTAATAGCAGATGTTTTTTTAGGCCGGCCAGGGTACAAAGCCGCGTTGTATGTATTACCAGTATTACTCATTGGAAAACTTTTTTTTGGTGTATATGTAAACCTCAGCGTATGGTTTAAGATCAAAGACAAAACTATCTATGGCACTTATTT
This sequence comes from Roseivirga echinicomitans, assembly GCF_001592935.1. GTDB lineage: Bacteria > Bacteroidota > Bacteroidia > Cytophagales > Cyclobacteriaceae > Roseivirga > Roseivirga echinicomitans. Next base: position 77,672 of record NZ_LRDB01000012.1, on the reverse strand, counting down.
TACGGCCATTGGGGCAATAATCACGCTTGTCGGGCATTTGTGGTTAGTTAGAATTCCATCCATAGGCTATTTCGGATCGGCCATCTCAGCCTTGGTTTGTTATGCCGTAATGTGCGCTATGTGTTATTATAAAGGCCGAAAAGTCTTCCCAGTACCTTACAATTTCAAGAAATTATTTCTGTATTTGATCATTGCAGTAGGGGTGATTTATGGATCAAATCTAATTTCAATTTCCAATGCTTGGGGTCAGTATGGCGTTGATCTGTTTGTCACAGCAGCCTTTTTTGTTGCTATTTATCTTTTGGAAGGAAGGAATTTTAGACACAAAACCGTTGAAAAACGCCAATGAAATCACTGTTCTTACATTCATCAGAAAGCTTAAACATAGCCCGCTTAAAATGCGTTTCTTGAATAATTGAAGAATCTCGTGAAGAAATATCTCCAGCTTTCCCCTTTCATTTTTGCCTTTTTGCTGTTTTGCAGCAGTACGGAAGCGATTGCCCAAGAAAAAAAGGAAAAAGAGAGCAAAGAGGTTTCTAAATATGAGAGGGCCAATGCTGAGTATTTGATGATTGATGCCCAAAAATTCTACCTATTAGAAGACTATGAAAGGGCCATCGCCTTTCTAGAACAATCTTTAGAAGTCGATAAAGACAACCATGCCGCTCACTTCAAATTGGGGGAAATTTATCTCATCCAAAGAAAGTACGACAAGGGTTTGAAGGCGATTAAGAAGGCGCAAGAAATCAAGCCAGACAATAAATTCTATTATATCCTTGCAGCACAACTGCATAAGTCGCAGAGCAATCTCCAAGCAGCTGCTTCAGAATATGAATTGATGCTTAAAAACTCCACGGACTACCGTGAGTATTTATTAGACCTCGCAGACGTATATGTTGGCTTGGGCAATTATGATGGAGCCATCAAAATGCTTGAGTTAACGGAAGACAAATACAACATTCCAAATAAATTCACCACGCAAAAAAAGGAATTGCTAATTCAGGCAGGAAAGAAAAAAGAAGCATTGGACATGCTAAAAAAGCTAACCGAAGACTTTCCTACAAATGAAAGTTACAAATTAGAATACGCTGATTTATTGTCTTCAACAGGTCAAAAAACAGAAGCGGCAGACATTCTTAAATCGACAGCTACGTCCTCATCCTCCAACTTCCTCTTAATCAACTTAAAATTAGAGGAAGGTGATTTTGAAGCGGCCAAACCCATGATTACAGAAATCATGACAAACAAAGAAGCAGACCTTGGGGCAAAGCTTCTACTAATGTCTAATTTATCAGCAGCTGGATCAGACAAAATTTCACTCTCCTTTTTAGATCAGCAGCAAAAAACGCTGTATTCCATTTATCCCAACGATATTGAAGTAATTAAAACCGGAGAGAAGGTTTATAGCACTTTGGCTGAAAAGGCGAATTCGCAAGATAAGGCAGCCTATGAAACGCAAGCGCTCACTGCATTAAATCAGCTAAAGGACCTTAATCCATCTGACTACGAAGTTTGGAACCAACTACTGACAAGGGCTTACAATCAGAAATCTTGGGAAACCCTACTCACCAACAGTGAAGATGCTTTGAGCTACTTCCCCAACCAAGGCCTATTTTATTATTACTACGGAAACGCTCAACTTTACAGCAGCAATGGTGATAAAGAAGAGGCAAACATGGCTTTTGATCAGGCTTTAAAATTGGCCAGAAATGACGAATTCTTGACGAGCAAGATCCAATCTAAGAAACTAGAGTTTGCTTTGGAGGAAGGAAACACGAAAGAAATTCGAACAGCATTTGAAATCCCCGTTGCTTCAGGTAAAGCTGATAGTGAAGCAATTAATCTTATGCTACGTTATCTCAATGACCATAGAGAGCAGGAAATCATCAAAGATGTACTTGTAGTTGTAGATGATTTAATCAAGGAATATCCAAGAGATGGTGATTTATTTCATCTGAAAGCAAAGGTTTTGTTTCAATTAGGTAGATTTGCAGATGCAAAACAGCTGATTGAGAATTTCATAAGGCAAAAACCAGCTAATATTTCAGGGGGGCTTCTAGAAGTTTATGGTGATAACCTTTTTATGTTAAACCAAATTGATGCGGCTGTTGAGCAATGGAAAAAAGCAAAAAACACTGGGAACACTTCCGATAAAATCGATAAAAAAATTGCAGACAAAAAGTACTACTAACAGAGCCTTATTGCTCTTTCTCATTGTGTTTTCGGCTTTCTTTTTGGAGTCATGTAAAAGCACTTTCTTAGGCACAAATACACGCGTTAAAGAAGAATTTCAAGTAGCTGAAATCCCTTTTGAATACTTTTCTACCAAAACTAAGTTTAAGTTTAAGGATGGGGAATCGAAGACCAAAGCCACTGCAGATATTCGTGTAAAAAAAGACAGTTTGATATGGTTCAGGCTAACACCAGGCTTGGGAATTGAAGGTGCCAGAGGAATAATTACCCAAGATTCGCTCATTATGATCGACAGGGTAAACAAAAGCTATTATGCTTTCAGCTTTCAAGGATTAAGCGAAAAATTTAATTTCGAATTAAATTACGACCTTTTTCAATCGGTACTCATTGGAGACATGCCAATTGCCCAAAGTGCAGAAGACGATATTGTTGCCCAAGCCAATCAGTTCACCATTGTTCAAAGAATTGGAGAACTTACTCTAATGAACCAAATTGGTAACAAAACCAAAAAGCTAGAAAAACTAACAGCCAGTACAGTAAAGAGTAAAAATACTCTTGAATTGAAATACACTGACTTCAATATGTTAGAGCAATTTGTGTTTGCCTTTAAGGCAGATATGGTATTACAATACTTTAAAGACAATAAAAAAGGCGAAATTACGATAGATATTGAGCACAACAGGGCCAGAATTGAAAACGAACCACTTACCTTTCCCTTTAGTATACCAGAGAGCTATGAGCGTAAATAGGGTATTTTTAACCCTTTCTATATTTTTTCTATTTACAGGTTTTGACAGCACAGCTCAAGACCAGAGAAAGACATTAGAAACCCAGAAGAGTGAAATTTTAAAGAAAATACAGGAAACCGAGCGTATTCTTTCTCAAACTTCCACCAAGAAAAACAGCAGTATAGGACGCTTAAGAGCACTTAATGAGCAGATCCAAACCCGCTCCTCCTTAATTGGAGCCATCAAAGGCGAAGTGAGTTTACTGGATAGCGAAATTTCTGAAAATCTGTCGATTATCCAAGCGATGGAAAATGACCTCTCTCAGCTTAAAAAAGAGTATGCGGAAATGATCTACACCACTCAAAAAACCAGCAAAGGATTTAATGAGATGACTTTCCTTTTTGCCTCTTCCACCTTCAATCAGCTGTTTATGAGAATGAAATACATAAAACAGTATTCTGAAGCTCGTAAGAAACAAGCTGAACAAATTCTGATTGTTCAAAGCAGTATCGGTTTGCAAATCGCGGAAATTGAAGACCAAAGAAAAAGCAAGCAATCTCTGCTTAACGATGAGCTAACAGAAAGCAATAAACTAGAGGAGCTCAGAGGAGATCAAAAAGATTTAATTACCAAGCTTACTCAAGACGAGCAAAGGATTAAGAAGGAACTAGAAGAACAAAAAAAGGCTGAAAAACAACTTTCAGAACGTATCGAGGCCATTATAGAGGAAGAAAGAAAGGCTGCTTTGCTGGGTTCGGTCGATATGACCAAACTAACTGAGGCCTTTACCAAAGAAAAAGGGAAACTACCTTGGCCTGTAGATGAAGGTTTTGTTTCTTCTAAATTTGGTGAACATCGCCACCCTACCATTAAAACCATTACCATCAACAATCTCGGAGTAGATATTCAAACTTCTGAAAATGCATCAGTAAAAGCTGTATTCCCAGGTAAGGTAAGCCAAGTATTGTCTATCCCCGGCTTAGGAAACAGTGTACTGATTCAGCACGGAGAATATTTCACTGTATACTCGAAGTTAAAAACTGTCGTTGTTAAAAAAGGAGAACAGGTTCAGATTGGACAAACGCTAGGACAAGTACTTACTGATAAAGACAATATTTCTCAGGTCAAATTCAGGGTGCATGATAAAAAAGGCACTGTAAACCCAGAAATTTGGCTTCAAAAACGAACAAAATAAAGCGCCCATAATGTCCTTTTAAATAGAACTTGCTCGCGTATCAAAAAATAGAGTTGACAGATTTTAACCCTAGCAATTAAATTCCGTTTACACAACAAACACGAATCCCTTTACTTCCTAGATAGTTTTTAGCTATCTTTGAAGTCTAAATTTTAAAGTAGGTAATCATGCAAACAATTTTCGCACTAGGTATGCCAGGAACTCCAGAAATGATTTTCATCGTATTTGTTATCTTACTTCTTTTCGGTGCTAAGAAAATTCCAGATCTCGCAAGAGGAATGGGAAAAGGCATCAGAGAATTTAAAGATGCTACCAAAGAAATTAAGAAAGAGGTAGACGATGCAGGTAAAGAAATCGACAAACAAGCTAATTAAAAATTGAAATCTTATCATACCCTTGATGAGATTCAAAAAGACATTAGACTTGGAATAACTTCTTGCAAAGCGCTTGTAGAACACTATTTAAGTAACATTAAGGTTCATTCGGATCTAAATGCTTTTATAGAAGTTTACGGTACACAAGCCTTGCAAAAGGCAGATATTATAGATCTAAGGATTAAAGAAAAGAAAGCCGGCAAACTTGCCGGCTTAATTTTTGGCATTAAAGATTTAATCTGCTACCAAGACCACAAAATCAGTGGCGCAAGTAAAATTCTCCAAAATTTTGAATCTCAATTTTCAGCCACAGCCGTTGAAAAACTCCTGCAGGAAGACGCCATTTTAATAGGCCGTCAAAACTGTGACGAATTTGGAATGGGATCATCCAATGAGAATTCATTTTATGGCCCCACTAAAAACGCTCTTGATCAAAACAAAGTGGCTGGAGGCTCTTCAGGAGGTTCTGCTGTTGCTGTTCAAGCCGACATGTGCCATATTTCCCTTGGCACTGATACAGGAGGATCTGTAAGGCAACCCGCAGCATTTTGTGGTATTGTAGGGCTCAAGCCTTCCTATTCAAGAGTTTCGCGTTGGGGATTATTGGCTTATGCCTCTTCATTCGACAGCATCGGCATCTTCTCGAAAAGTATTGAAGACAATGCTAGAGTATTGGAGGTTATTGCTGGAAAAGACGAAAAAGACTCAACTTCTTCTTCCAGAGAAGTACCAGCCTATAGCCAAGACTTAGGAAACAAAAGCACATTCAAAATTGCCTATTTACCAGAAGCACTTGAAACGGAAGCACTTCAGCCAGAAATTAAAGCTGCTTTCGAAGGCCAAATTGCTAGTCTCAAAGAAGCGGGACATATGGTGGAGCCCGTGAGCTTCTCTTTACTCGATTATATTTTGCCGACCTACTATATTCTTACTACAGCAGAAGTCAGTTCAAACTTGAGCCGTTATGATGGCGTTCGTTATGGGCATAGGAGTTCAGCCGTTTCTAACCTAGAATCGCTCTATAAAAACTCTAGAACGGAAGGCTTTGGAGCAGAGGCAAGAAGAAGAATTATGCTAGGTACTTTTGTATTAAGTGCTGATTATTATGATGCTTATTTTACGAAAGCACAAAAGGCAAGAAAACTAATAAAAGAGGCCACCGAAAAAATTCTTTCGGAATATGATTTTATTATCATACCAACAACACCGACTACTGCGTTCAAATTGGGAGAACACACTAAAAGTCCGATTGAAGTCTATATGGCCGATTTATTTACTGTACAAGCCTCCATTTCTGGGCTTCCAGCGATATCTATTCCTATTGGAAAAGATGAAGATGGAATGCCCATTGGGCTACAAATTATATCCGCGGCTTTTCAAGAAGCTAAACTTTTTGCATTTTCGAAAAACTTGATACAAAACATTTGAACAGACGCTATACAATGAAGCGAATATACTGGGCATTATTACTGCTGATCACCTCATTTGCCTTTGTGCAAAAGAGCCATGCAACCAACGATACCATACCCAAAGAATTTAAGCCTAGCTATGACTACGCTCCTGATTTTTCTTATGAAGAATTACAAAGCCGTTATGACAACCTAGACCTTGAAATCGACATTTCTTTCAATGATCAGGTCAAGGCCTTTATTAATTACTTTACGGTGAGAAACAGAGAGTACACGCGTGAAATGCTTAGACGCAGAGAAATCTACTTCCCCATTTTCGAAAAGTACCTTAAAAAATACGACCTCCCAGAAGAGCTAAAGTACCTGCCAATCATTGAATCAGGCCTAAACCCTGTAGCTACTTCTGGCCCTAAGGCTGTTGGCTTATGGCAGTTTATGTCCCCTACAGCAAAACAGCAAGGATTACAGATTGACTGGTACATTGATGAGCGAATGGACCCAGAAAAATCAACCGAGGCCGCCTGTCAGTATATCAAATGGTTATATGGCATTTTAGGAGATTGGAAAATGACCTTAGCGGCATACAACAGTGGTATCGGTAATGTGCAAAGGGCCATGAGGCGATCTAACAAAGACGATTTTTGGGAAGTTTATAAATACTTACCAAGAGAAACAAGATCGTATGTACCACAGTTTGCAGCCATCCTATATGCCATGGAATATGCAGATGAACATAATTTATTTGTTGACGACATGCTATACCCTATTGACTTTGAAGAAGTTGAAGTAACCCAATTCGTATATTTGAAGGCCTTCGCAGAAGAAAGCGGAATGGATTTGAATACCTTAGAAAAACTAAATCCAGCCATCAAGAAAGGAGCCCTTCCCGCCAATGCGAAAGGCTTTAAACTAAAAATCCCTAGAGATGGAATGGCTTTATACGAAACCAATCGTGAAAACATCTTAGTAAAGGCTGAAGAAGGGCGAAAGGAATTCGAAAAAATGGCTTCAAATATGCCAGGTAGTACTTTTGGTAAAGAAAAAGTGAGCTACAGAGTATCGAGTGGTGATGTATTGGGTACGATTGCCAGAAAACACCAAGTTCGGATTGAAGACCTCAGGGCGTGGAACAATATTAGGGGGTCAATGATCAAAGTGGGCCAAAGACTGGACATCTACACAGGTCCAGATTTTCTTTCAGACAACACAGTAATCTCTTCAAAAAGAGTATTGAATCAGCCCATCCCTAGCTCGAAGGAGTATACGGTTGAGCCAGGAGATACATTGTGGGATATATCAAGAATGTATGAAGGCTTAACAATTGAGCGGATTAAAGAGTTAAATGATCTAAACACTAGCAGCCTAAAACCTGGAATGAAGCTGAAAATAGGCTAAGTGAATTAACAACTAAATATTTAGTAGATATTGTTTGCAAATCCATTTCATATTACCTTTCTTGACACAAACAACTAAACTAATAGTTTATGAAAAAGCTCTTATTTCTAGCACTGATTCTCCTTTCTATATCGAGTTGCGGTAGCAAATCAGATCAAGAAGACAAGGAATCAAAGAAAATGAACCCCAACCTTTTACCTGATGCTACAGGGCAAGCTGGGGAATTGGTGATTGTGATGAACAAAGAGAAGTGGGAAGGCCCACTCGGAGAAGCCTTACAAGAAGTTTTTCATGCCCCTGTACCAGGTTTAAACAGAAATGAGCCGTCATTCACTACGCGTGTAATTGAGCCCTTTCAGTACAATAGAATTTTTCAGCTCTCTAGAAATGTGGTGTATATAACCACCTTAGATGGCACCACCCCTGCGGACAAATACCTCAAAGGCATTCTTCCCGATAGTTTCAAAGAGCGTATTGCGAATGAACCAGAATTGTTCATGAATACATCCGACAACCAGTATGCCAAGGGACAAAAAGTACTTAACCTTTTCGGTAAGACTGATCAGGACTTGATCAATCATTTGAAAGAAAAAGGAGAAATTATCAGGAATTATTTCAATATGGCCGAAAGAGAAAGATTGGCCACTGACATTCGTGCTTCAATTGATTCAAGGGCCATTTCTGATCAAATTAAAAACAAATTTAATTATTACATTAAAATCCCTGTTGGTTTTGAATTAGCCACAACCGCTGATGACTTTATGTGGTCGCGTTATTTACCTTCCAGAGGGCCAAGTAAAAATATTTTCGTCTATTTTAAAGACTACAAATCTCAGGATGAATTCACCCATGAAAACGTCATAAAACTCCGAAACGAAGTTGGAAAGAAGTACATCTATGGAGATCCTGATAACAAAGAATCCTTCATGATTACCGAAACGGAATTCATGAGACCGGTTTTCAGAGACATTACTTTCGATGGAAAATACACTGTTGAGATGCGTGGTGCATGGAAAACAAATAATTATTCTGTTGGAGGTACTTTTATCAGTTACACTTTTGTGGACGAGAAGACGAACAGACTGTATTACATCGAGGGTTTTATCATCCATCCAAACGAAGAGCACCGTGAACTGATTCGCCAAATGGAATCGATATTGACCACATTCAGAGCGATAGATAATCCAGCTTAAATCGGCTATTTTAGGATTGTCGACATTGATTTTACTTGAATATTCTTAAATTTAAGCGAAGGCAGGTTCAACTTGCCTTTTTTTATACTCAAGTACAATCAGAATCTATGTTTGCATATATAAAAGGTAAGCTTGCCTATAAGGACCCAACTTTTGTAATCATTGATATTCAAGGAGTTGGCTATGAGATTAGAATATCACTGAATACCTACTCCCACATTAAGGATGAAGAACAGTGCAAACTCTTTACTTATTTCCATGTAAAAGAAGATATTCAAGTGCTTTACGGCTTTGCCGATGAGGCTGAAAAAAAACTATTCACTCAATTGATTTCCATTTCAGGTATTGGCCCATCCATAGGCCTCATGTTTCTATCATCATTAAGCCCAACTGAAATCGTGAATGCCATTGCCACTGAGAATGTGGTCACTATTCAAAGTGTGAAGGGTGTAGGTGCAAAAACGGCTCAACGGGTCATTTTAGAACTTAAAGATAAAGTCGGAAAAGAGTCGACCGATATGAGTGGCGGAAATATTACTTCTTCCTCCATTAATACTATAAGAAATGAAGCTTTGGCTGCGTTAGTAACTCTAGGCATCAACAAGGTGGCTGCACAAAAAAGTATTGACAAAATTTTGAAAAATTCCGAAGGCCAAATTTCACTTGAAGAATTGATCAAATTGGCACTGAAAGCTGCCTGATTTTTAGGAAGACTTGATCAACCAAACCATCAAAATATTACTCTTGATCGTTATTGGGGTCCCCTTTTTAGGTGGCGCTACTCAAACCTATGCCTATGAACAGCAAACTCAGGATACAACTAGAATTAGCTCAGACACCACTCAATACCAAAAAATATCATACCCTAACTTTGGATTAAGGTTCCGAGTTGGTGATCCACTCACTAAGAGGAGATTAAAATCGCCACTATTTTTTAACAACCTCGATTTTTACAATCGAGAATACAAATTAGATACAAGTAAATCTTTAATGTATAGTGAAAAATTTGGCAGTCAGTTCTTAGGTCCTCCTACACTCATTCCATTTAATGTTGCGCTACAAGAAAGAGAAGAACAGGGGACAAGAGAATTTCTGGCCGAAAAAGCAAAGGCACAGGATGGAGAAAGCGCAGTAAGCAACCGAGGACAACTCATCCCTCCTATTGCCTTAAGTCCGTTTTTTGATCGGCTGTTTGGCGGGGACGAAATCAATATTCAAACCAGTGGCTTTGTGCAGTTAGATTTTGGCGGGCAGTTCCAAAGAGTAGATAACCCGGCAATCCCCATCAGACAACAGCGAACGGGTGGGTTCGAATTTGACCAGAATATTGAAATGAGCTTGCAAGGAACAATCGGTTCCAAGCTAAAAATCGGAGCTAACTTTGATAACAGTAACTCCTTCGATTTTGAAAATCAGCTAAAAGTAGAGTTCGCGGGGTTAGAATCTGATATTATCAAAACCATTGAGCTAGGTGATGTGAGTTTACCAGTAGCCAACAGTCTGATCAGTGGCGCTCAAAACCTTTTTGGCTTTAAAACCCAATTACAATTTGGACGGTTATATGTCACAACTTTGGCAGCCACACAGCGTGGCCAATCTCAGTCTATCGAAATTGAAGGAGGAATTCAAAGAAATGAATTTGAAATCAGGGCTTCAGACTATGATGAAAACAGACACTTCTTCTTAGGTCAGTTCTTTAGAGATAATTATGAAAACTGGCTGCGAAGTATTCCTTCGGTAATCTCTGGCCTGCAAGTAACAAGGGTTGAAGTTTATGTACTCAACCGAACCAACAATACACAGACACTTAGAAATTTTGCTGCTTTCATGGATTTGGGGGAAGGTGACAGGGTCTATAGAGAAAATAATGCATTTGTTGGAAATGGCACCCCAAACTCTCCTACTACCAACGCGGCCAACGGCTTGTACCAAAACTTAGTAACCGACCCTCGTTTGCGTCAAGCCGACCAACTGAGTTCTGTGTTAGAAAATGAAAAAGGACTTGAGAAAGCGCTGGATTTTGAAAGGGTGACAGGTGCAAGAAAACTTGATCCATCTGAATACTACTTTAACAGTCAGCTAGGCTTTATTTCATTGAGCAGGCAATTACAAAGTGATGAAGTATTGGCCGTTTCTTACGAATATAATTACCAAGGGAGAAGGTATAAAGTTGGAGAACTGACGGAAGACTACCAAAACAGACCAGAAAGCGAAGCCATCTTTCTGAAGCTACTTCGTCCAAGTAAAATCAATACCCGAGTACCCACATGGGATCTGATGATGAAAAATATCTATAACCTCAATGCTTCTAATATTAGCAAGGAAGCTTTTCAACTCAGGGTAATTTACCGTGACGACAAAACGGGAATTGACAACCCTAGTCTTCATGAAGGGGCGAACACCAAAGATGTTCCACTCATCAGAACATTTGGGTTGGACAAACTCAATCAAAGTGGAGACCCTCAGCCAGATGCCAATTTTGATTTTGTCGAAAACATTACAATCAACACGGATCGTGGCTATATGCTATTCCCGGTACTGGAGCCTTTTGGACGAACATTAGAGAGTAAGTTCGCAGCAGGGGAGCAATTTTTGGTAGATAAATATGTCTATGACACCCTTTATCGCACGACAAAAGCAGATGCTGAATTGGTCTCTCGACTCAATAAATTTTACATCAAAGGAAGTCTACAATCGGGCTCCTCAAACGAAATCAATCTCAATGCTTTCCAAATAGCACCCGGTAGTGTGCAGGTATCCGCTGGGAACACGCCATTGCAAGAAAACACTGACTTTACTGTAGATTACTCATTGGGGAAAGTGAATATTATTAATCCTTCCATTTTAAATTCAGGAAAGAAAATTAGAGTGAATTATGAAAAAGCCGACCTGTTTAATTTTCAGTCGCGCACATTGGTAGGTACACGCTTGGACTATGTACTCAATCCAAAAACCAACTTTGGATTTACCTTCCTCAACCTAAATGAGCGTCCGCAAATGACCAGAGTAGGCATTGGTAATGAGCCTGTAAACAACACTGTTTGGGGACTTGACGTGAACTATAGTGATGAATCTCGTTTTCTTACCCGAATGGTGGATGCGTTACCCTTTATTGACACCAAAGCCCCTTCTACCATTACCTTTAGTGGTGAAATGGCGCAGCTTATCCCAGGCACTTCCAACAAAGTGGACGGAGTGGGTACTTCTTATATTGACGATTTTGAATCCACTGTCACACCATTCAGTTTAAATAACCCGACAAGTTGGAAATTCGGAGCCACTCCTAAAACAGATGACAACAGGTTCGACAAAAGCAATGAAACGGCCGATCGACTTGGCGCCAACTATAAAAGGGCCAAAGTGGCTTGGTACACCATTGACAATGTGATCTACAGGAACACAGGGAGATCGAGACCAGAGAACATTACCGCAATAGATTTAGAGAACCATTATGTACGTTCTGTTGGTCAGAATGAGGTAATTAAAAGAGATGCCCAACAAATTATTGTGAATGAACCTTCTTTCGATCTGGCCTACTACCCATCGGAAAGAGGTATTTACAACTATAACCCAAACTTAACCTCAGAAGGTTTTCTACCTGACCCGAAGTCGAATTTTGGTGCCATTACCCGTGCCATTTCTAATGAAGTAGATTTTGATAAAACCAACATTGAGTACATCGAATTCTGGATGATGGATCCTTTTATTAATTCAACGAATGGTACGCCAGGTAACCCAAGAGGACTTATTGATGACGGGATAAATGCTCCTAAGGCAAATACAACGGGTGGTAAGTTCATTCTGAACCTCGGTAGTATTTCTGAGGATTTGATGAAAGATGAGCGACACGCTTTTGAGCAAGGACTTCCAGCCAATGGAGACCCAAGCATTGAAAACGTGGTGGAAAATGAATGGGGCCGAGTAACACGCCAGCCTTATTTGAACCCCGCCTTTGATAACTCAGGGGACGCTAGGGCCAACCAAGACGTAGGGCTTGACGGATTAAAATCTTCAGATGAACTTGATTTTTTCGCTAATTATCTGAGTTCGCTGAATGTCAATGGAAACGTCAAACAGCAAATTGAAGCCGATCCCTCGGCCGATAATTTTCAATATTACTTGGGAGACGAATTGGACGTAAGAGATGCCAAAGTGCTGGAACGATATAAAAATTTCAACGGGCTTGAAGGTAACAGCCCCGTAAACAACGGAAGCCAACTTTACACCCCATCATCCACCAATTTACCCGATAACGAGGATTTGAATAGAGACAATACCCTAAACGACCTTGAAGAATATTATGGGTATGAGCTAAACTTAAAACCTGGCCAACTGGAAGTGGGCAAAAACAATATTGTCGACAAGGTTTCGAATGCTGTTGGAGACAATGGAGATGTTGTAAATTGGTATCTTTTCAGGATCCCTGTAAGGAAACCAGACTATGTCCAAGGAAATATCAATGGATTTAAGTCTATTCGCTATATGCGAACTTATTTTACGGATTTTGAAGAACCTGTGGTCCTTAGGTTCGTGAATTTCAGATTGGTAGGAAGCCAGTGGAGAACATTCCAAGAAAGCCTATTCGAAAAAGGTTTGAATGAAATTCCAGAACCATCAGACCCTAACTTCACGGTTTCTGTAGTTGGAATTGAAGAAAACAGCCAAGGCAGTCAGGGCAGACCTCCTTATGTGTTGCCTCCTGGTATAGAGCGCGATAGAGATAATACCTCTGCCGTAGAAAGAAGACGTAATGAGCAGTCATTACAGCTTTGCGTGGAAGACTTGAGAGATAAGGATGCGAGAGCCGTATTCAAAAACGTCAGTCAAGACATGGTGAACTACGGACGAATCAAAATGTTCCTTCATGCAGATAGCCAAGACAACCTTGCGCCAGGAGAAGTTACCGCCTTCCTAAGACTAGGCACTGACTTTACTGAAAACTACTATGAAATCGAAGTGCCTTTGACGATGACACCTTCAGGAATGCTCTCTCCACTCGATATTTGGCCAGAAGAAAATGAAATCGACTTAGCCTTCAGTAGCCTATACGAAGTGAAGTCAAGACGAAATGCCAGCAATGCCAACCTAAGTTTGCCCTATACCGAAATGGTAGATCGCTATAACATTACAGTAGTTGGCCGACCAGATTTAAGTTCTGTTCAAACCCTAATGATTGGGGTCAGAAACCCAAGTTCACCAGATTTGGAACCAAAGAGTTTCTGTATTTGGGCCAACGAACTTCGGGTAACAGATTTTGACTCAAAATCAGGAATCGCAGCTAATGCAAGGTTCGATGCTCAGTTGGCCGATTTCGGGAACGTCTCAGCATCAGTAAGACATTCATCTATTGGCTTTGGCGGAATCGCAGATAAAATTTCTGAAAGAAGTAGAGAAAACACTACGCAGTATGATATCTCTACTAGTCTTAAACTAGGCAAGTTCTTTCCAGAAAATTGGGGAATTGAGCTTCCTGCCTATCTCAGTTTAGAGAATTCACGGGCCGTACCACAATACGACCCTCTCGACCCTGATTTGCCTCTTGAAGATGTGCTTAACTCTTTTGAGTCTAAGGAAGAACGAGACACCTACTATGACAAGGTGGTGGATCAATCTAAACGAAGGAGTTTCAACTTCTCTAATGTCCGAAAAAGAAGAGTAGACGCAGATGCACCAAAGCGCATTTATGATATAGAAAACTTGAGTTTCACTTACGCCTACAATGAAATAACTAGGAGCAATATCAACACCGCTTCTTATGATTACAAAAACTACCGGGGAGCTGTCACTTACAGTTATCAACCTAAAGAGTGGTTTATTGAACCGTTTAAAAACATAGGGTTCTTGAGTTCCAAATGGCTTCAAGTTATTAAAGATGTCAATTTCAATGTGGTACCAAACTCTATTACCGTCAATGGAAATGTAAACCGAAGCTTCCTCAAAACCCAGTTAAGAAACTCCGACCTCAACACGGACGGAATAGACCCATATTTTGAAAAATCATTCACTTTTGATAGAAGTTATGCCGTAAACTGGAACCTGACTAAAGCTTTAACATTGGATTACTTTGCCAACGTAAATGCCATTATTGATGAACCAGAGGGTGATATTAATACAGACATAAAAAAGGACTCCGTTTGGACCAACTTCAAAAACTTTGGAAGAATAAAGAATTACACGCACACCATCAATTCAAGCTATACCCTACCCTTTGAGAAAATTCCAGTCACGAACTGGCTAAACTCTACCCTAAGTTATGCTTCCACTTACAATTGGAAAGCTGGCGCCATTGGTCAAGCCGATACTTTAGGCAATTACGCAGGTAACACACGCGTTGTCAAGTTGAATGGTAAGATTGATTTTCAGAAGATATACAACAACATTGGGCTGTTAAAGAAAATCAACTCCCCTACCCGAAGCAGGTCCCGCCCTACTGGATTAGCAACAAACGACTCAATCAAACAAAAAAAGACCATTGATCAGATGCCCGCGCTCAAGGCCTTACTCAGGGCAGTAATGATGGTGAGAAGTGCCACATTTGATTACTCAGTAGCCCAAGGAACGGTTTTGCCTGGTTATATGCCTGATGTTTTCCTTTTTGGGCTAGATAAAGAGATGACGAGTCCAAGTCTCGGCTTCATTGTAGGTAGCCAAGACGCTGCCATTCGTACACAACTTGCTAGAGATGGACTATATGCTCAGAGTACATTCCTGACCGCTCCATTCACCCAAGATAAAAACATGAGCTTCAACTACTCTACGGTATTAGAACCTTTTGGCGATTTTAGGGTGACGCTAACAGGAAGAAAAACACATTCCGAAAACTATCAGGAAATATTTAGGCGTGATGATGTAGCAGGTGAGTTCTTAAGCATCAATCCAAATCGAACAGGTACTTATATTGTGTCTTACAATATGTTCAAAACATCTTTTGAAAAAGATAATAACAATGATGACTCACCTCTATTTGCCAATTTTGAAACCTACAGGAATATTTTAAAATCGAGATTAGATCAATCTAATGATACAGGAAATTATGATGTCAATTCGCAGGACGTTGTGATTCCAGCATTTTTAGCGGCCTATTCAGGCCAAAGCCCAGATGAAATCAAGACCTCAGCCTTCCCTCGGCTTCCCATTCCAGGCTGGGCCTTGAACTACCGTGGTCTAACAAAAATTGATGCCATAAAAGAACTCTTCAGTACAGTGAGTATTAGCCATTCCTACAGCAGTCAGTACAGTGTGAGTAATTACATCAACTCAGCCCTGTATACATCCAACCTTACTTTGGAGAATCAACTCAACGATTATGGTTTGGCAGATCAGTTCAATGAAGACGGTAATTTGGTGCCTATTTTCACTTCGCAGCAAGTGGTGCTTACAGAGAAATTCTCTCCGCTTGTAGGAATAAACCTGAAGACTACCAGTAGTTGGAACCTAGACGTCAATTACTCCAAAGAAAGAAACATTGCGCTTAACCTGTCCAATATTCAAGTTACAGAACGATCGGCAAATGATATCAGTGTAACCTTGGGCTATACCAAAGCCGGGGTAAAAATTCCTTTCAGGATTAGAGGAAGAAAAGAAACCCTTCCTAACGAATTGCGCTTTAACATGACTTTTAGCTTACGCGATAACAAAACCGTTCAGCGAAGAATTGGCGAATCAAGCATTGTTACCGAAGGAATAAAAATCTTCCAACTAAGTCCAACATTAGAATACAGTGTGAGCGATGCGCTTCAAGTTGCCTTCTATTTTGAAAAAAATATAAACGAACCAAGAGTGACTACGAGCTTCTTAAATGCTAGAACTGCCTTTGGTGGAAGAGTTAGGTTTAGTTTGTCTCAATAAACGCTTACTTTTCACAATATTCCGTTTATTTTTGATCGAATTTATTTTAGAGAAATGAACATACCAGAAAACTTATTGTATACCAAAGATCACGAGTGGATAAAGGTTGAAGGAAATGAAGCAACAGTTGGGATTACTGATTTTGCGCAAAGCGAACTAGGCGATATCGTCTATGTTGAAATTGAAACAGAAGGAGATTCGCTTGACAAAGAAGAAGTATTCGGTACAGTGGAGGCTGTAAAAACCGTTTCTGATTTATTCATGCCGCTTTCGGGTGAAGTAAAAGAATTTAATAGCCAGCTTGAAGATGCTCCGGAAATAGTGAATTCTGATCCCTACGGAGAAGGTTGGATGATCAAAATCACCATGAGTGATCCTTCGGAAGTTGAAGGCCTGATGGATGCCGCTAGTTATAAAGCATTAATTGGTCAATAGATCCAATTTGCCTGATGCGCTCGTTTATAAAACAATATTGGGCCAGCGTATCTTGGGCCATAGTTTTGGCAGTATTAATGTTGTTGCCACAAGATTCTTTTCCCGAGTCTAAATTACTTTCCTATGACAAAATAGCCCATTTGGGTGTCTTTGGAATTCTAAGTTTTTTAGTCCTTTGGGGTAAAAGAAATAACAAGGGCAAAGTTCGACTTGAAAACAAATACCTATGGAATTCGTTAACTATATGCGTAGTTTATGGATTGATTTTGGAATCATTGCAGTCCGTTGTTCCTGGTAGAATGACAGATATATACGATTTGCTCGCAAATACAATTGGAGCTATTGTAGGTGTCGTAGTTTTTTCTACTTTTATGAGATATTAGTTTGCGAATACCAAACTAATGCTATAGTTTTAAAAAGTGTAACTAAAAGAGATTATGGAAGCTAAAAAGACTCCGTCAGCAGACTTGAACAAAAAGTCCAGCCTATTCTTAGCAATAGGCCTGCTTGTGAGCCTTGGTGTAACATTCGCTGCCTTTGAATGGAAGAAAACTGAAAAAGGTGAGTTGATGGACCTGGGTATGGCAACTGACGATTTTGAAGATTTAATTGAAATCCCACCAACCGAACAACCACCTCCCCCACCTCCCGTAAAACAGCAACCTCAAATTATTGAGATTCCTGATGAAGAGGAGATCGAAGAAGAAATCGAGATCAATTTGGATGTGGAAATCACCGAAGAGCAAGAGGTAGAAGAAATTGTTTTTGAAGAAGAGCCTGAAGAGGAAGTAGGAGATGAAATTTTCCTAATCGTTGAAGACAATGCTGAATTCCCTGGCGGAGATGCTGAGTGGAATAAATTCTTACAGAAAAATTTGAAGTACCCTCGTTCAGCTTCAAGAATGGGAATTGAAGGGTCAGTATTCTTATCCTTTGTTGTGGACAAGGAAGGTAAACTGTCAGATATTACTGTAACAAGAGGAATCGGTGGAGGCTGTGATGCTGAAGCAATTCGAGTATTGGAATCATCTCCAAGATGGACACCTGGAAAACAAAGAGGAAGAGCTGTGAAGTCAAGAATGGCAATCAGAATTCTCTTCAAACTTAAATAATATTAAAGAGCCCAATCTAATTGGGCTTTTTTAGTTATTTATTAACTAGTTTTTTAGTTTTATATTGAGTATCTTTAGTTAGTTGTTCTTGAAAGGCTACTCTTTTAAGAAAAGTGAGAAGACATGTTCAATCTTAAATTATAAAACTATGGAAGCTAAAAAATCTCCTTCGGCAGATATCAACAGGAAATCAAGCCTGTTTCTTGCTATTGGCCTGTTAGCCAGCCTTGGAATCACATTTGCTGCCTTCGAATGGAAGCAGCACGAAAAAGGTGACCTTATGGACTTAGGTGTGGCCTTAAACGATTTTGATGACCTAATCGAAATCCCACCCACCGAACAACCACCACCAAAAGCCCCTCCTATTCAACAACCAGTCATTGTTTCAATACCAGATGACGAGGAAATTGATGCGGATATTGAAATCAATATCGATGTGGATATTACGGAACTAACTGAAATCCAGGACCTCGTTTTTGAAGATCAAGCTGATGAGGTAGTTTCAGATGAGCCCTTCTTAATCGTAGAGGACCCAGCCACATTCCCAGGAAATGGATGGAACAAATTCCTAAATGACAATTTGAAATACCCTCGTCAAGCACAACGAATGGGAATCGAAGGGACTGTAGACCTTGCCTTTGTAGTTGATGCTAATGGTGCGATCTCAGATATTGAAGTAATAAGAGGCATTGGGGGTGGATGTGATGAGGAGGCCATTCGAGTACTTAAAGCTTCTCCGAAATGGATTCCAGGAAAACAAAGAGGTGTAGCGGTTAAATCAAGAATGGCCATCAGAATTAAGTTCAGACTAAAATAACTTAAAGCCCAAGTACATTGGGCTTTTTCAGATCATTAATAACTACGCTTTTAGTTTTAACTAATGAAAAACAAATAAATTATGGAAACAAAAAAGACTCCTTCGGCTGACTTGAATAAAAAGTCCACTCTATTCTTAGCCATCGGCCTGCTCATTAGTCTCAGCCTTACCTTTATCGCATTTGAATGGAGGGTATATGAAAAAGGTGAACTAATGGACCTGGGCATGGCCATGACTGATTTTGACGATTTAATAGAGATTCCACCTACAGAACAGCCACCTCCGAAAGCTCCTCCTCTTCAACAACCAGAAATCGTTCCCATTCCAGACGATGAGGAAATCGATGAAACCATTGAAATCAACTTAGATGTAGACATTACAGAAGATACAGAGGTCGAGAACCTAGTTTTTGATGCGGAACCCGAAGCAGAAGTGGCTGATGAAATTTTTCTGTTTGTCGAAGAGAATGCCAAGTTCCCTGGTGGTTGGGGTGAATGGGGTAAATTTCTAAACAAGAACTTTCAATATCCTCGTCAAGCAGTGAAAATGGGGATTGAAGGTACTGTACACTTATCATTTGTAGTTGATGCAAATGGTGTCATTTCCGACATAGTCGTAACCCGAGGCATTGGAGGCGGATGTGATGAAGAAGCCATAAGAGTACTTCAATCATCGCCAAAATGGAGCCCTGGAAAACAAAGAGGGGTTGCAGTAAAGTCAAGAATGGCCATTCAGATCAAGTTTGGTTTAAAGTAAACTATAAACCCATTTATAGAATTTGTACTCATTTTAATTTTAAACAGTCATAACATGGAAGTGAAAAAAAACGCACAATTAGATACTCAAGAAAAAAGACCTCTTTTCCTCTTCATTGGATTGTGCATTAGCACGGGACTTAGCCTAGCCGCTTTTGAGTACAAGACCATACCAGCAGCGCCTCCAGTCATATCATACGAAACAGATAGTCTACATGGTTTTGATGAGCCTCCAATCACAATTATAGAACCACCAAAGCCTATTATTCAACAGCCAGTATTGTTAGAGATTCCAAATGAAGAGGAACTCAATGAAACAGTCATATTTATTAATGAAGTACACCCATTAGATTTTCTAAATATTGAGTCCACTGAAGTTATTGCCAAAAAACCAGAAAAAGCTGAGGACCCATTTATTGTAATGGAAAAGCAAGCTTCCTTTCCTGGGGGAGCCGAAGCATGGGGTAAGTTCCTAAATAAGAATTTCAAGTATCCGCGAAACGCTCAAAGGATGGGAATAGAAGGAAAGGTAGTATTGACTTTCTTTGTAGCCGCCAATGGAGATATTTCTGATCTAAAAGTATTGAGAGGCATTAGTAAAGACTGCGATGCGGAAGCCATTCGTGTACTCAGCAAATCGCCACGCTGGAATCCTGGTCAACAGAGAGGGGTTCCAGTGAAATCACCAAGGCGTGTAACCATTAATTTCAAACTCAATTAACCTCAAACAACGAAAAAGGCCTGCTGTGAAAGCAGGCCTTTTGTCTATAACTCATACAACGCTGTTACATCAAGGCTTAGATGATGTTTAAGAGCTGTTCTTTGATCTTCTCTAACTCATCCTTCATGCATACCACGAAACGCTGCATAGGCGCGTAGTTGGCCTTAGAGCCAATGGTGTTAATTTCTCTTCCAATCTCTTGAGAAATGAAATTCAATTTTTTCCCCTGCGAATTGGCTTCCTTTAATATCTCTAAAAAGTAATCAAGATGCGCGTTCAAACGAACAAATTCTTCACTTACGTCCAGTTTCTCAATAAAGTAGATCATCTCTTGCTCAAACCTGTTCACGTCAAACTGATCAGAGCCAACCAAATCCTTTTGGTGACTTTCTATTCTCTCTCTAATAGACACCAATCGTTCAGCTTCTACTGCCTTGATGTTATCCAAGTAACTCCCAATATTCTTGATATAAGATTCAAGCTCTGACTGAAGTTTCGCACCTTCTTGTTCTCTGAATTCGTTACAATGCACAATGGCAGCAATTATATTCTCTTTGGTAAAATCCCATTGCTCAGCAATGAGTTCTTCACTAACACCAGAGCCAGACATCACTTCTGGGCTGTGCAAAGCCAACCTAAAAAGATCTCTTTTTTCAGCACCAACTTCAGTAGCCAGTTGGTCATACTCATTATAGTATGATTTAAACAAGACATGGTTCACTTCTTGTTTTGAGGCTTCAGCATCATCTGAGCTCATTTCGATACTCACCGCCACTTTACCTCTAACCAACTCCGAATTCAGCATATTCCTGATTTCAAGTTCCTTGTCTTGCAAATGTCGTGGTAAACGAATTTGTGCATCAAGAAATTTAGAATTGAGTGAGCGAATTTCAACTGAAACTTGCATAGCGCCCTTCTGCGCCTTAGATAGGCCGTAGCCCGTCATTGATTTAAGCATGGAAATTTGTTTTAAACAACTCGCGAAGTTAAAGCTATTCAGTCAATCTCAAAAAGGAATCAGAAATCGTAACCTATTGATATTTGAAGTTTAGGATTTCCTACTTCGAAATCTCGGATCGGCCAAGCCACGTCCAGCCTTGAGAAAAAGCCAAAAAGCATAGTTCTCATTCCTACCCCAGTACTTTGCAACCATGGATTACTAAAATCATTAATTACGCCAGAAAAAGGAGAGCCAGGAAGTGTTATCTCCTCGGTGTTCACATCATTTCGGGCGTTAAAGGCAGAAATTTCGTACCAAGCTGACCCAACGTCATAAAAGCCAAGAAACATAAGATTCCTAATAAAACTTGATTTTGTCTCAGCTGTAGCTAAAAATTGATTTACAGGTAGCCTAAGCTCTCCTGAGAAAGTCAAAACGGTACTTCCCTGAAACGTATTATAGGAATAACCTCTCAGGTTAGTAAATTGGTTAAATAGAATATCGCTGTTGTCATTAAGACTTTGTAGAATAAAAGGATCAGGTTCGGTACCCTCTACAGCTTCACGTTTATTAAACGCCCAGTTATCTACCCCGCCTAGTAAGTAAGCCTTAGGTGCATTTCCACCATAATGTCCAAAGAATAACCTTCCTGCCAAATAAACTCCCTTGGTAATTCTTTCATAATGGCGAACATCCACTTCAATTTTATTAAAGCCTACCGCATTTTTATTCAGCTTTGAATGAGACTCAAAGCTAAGTTTAGCTCTTGTCCCCTCGTGTATATTGACACCTCCTGTTAAGCTATTATCAAAAACAACACTCGTCTTCAATCCCAAATAATTCGCTGTTTTTTCTGCCTGAATTCCGGCAGGTGCATTAAGTAACAACAGATAATCTAAATCAATATACCTAGTCTGTTCAAAAAATGGAGTGACTTCAAACCTTAGGTAAGGACTATAAGGCAAAGCGGCTCCAAGCTCAAACCTATTGAGGTTATAGCGTTGCGACTGGGGAGTAGTATTGTCCCTTAGGACAATAGACTTTCGATAATATTTAGCTTTTACGTCAATGGCTTCTTTGAGATAATCATATTCCAAAAAAACATCATATCCACTATTAAAATTATATGGAATCAATGCTCCTCCATGAAACCTATGATTTTCTAGATAGTCATTCATTTGAATTTCCAATAGCTGAGAAAAAGCCCTCAGTTCATCAATTACAAATGATGTCACTATATTATTGGTTTGAAAGCGTGATTCGTACACATTTGGACCCTCTATTGTATTTTTTACTCCCCTATTTTGGTAAAGGCTCAAAAAAGACCTACTCGATCCCTGGTCATCAGACACTGGTGTTTCAAACTTATAATCCTTAGAATTTACCTTAGACTCATTTTTGAATACATAGTTTTCTGTATCAATTGCCCCAGTTTTTAAAGAATCAATTTGTGGCTGTTTTGGTATTTCTGAACTTTTTAGGGTCTTTTCAAGACTATCAATATTTTCTGTATTCAACAATCTCTTTCTCCTGATTTCAGTAAGTATACGAATACTTTCAAGTTCTCTTCTAGGAGTTACAGGCGTAAATACATGCTGAATATTACTCAAGTTTTCAAGGTAAATAACATCCTTAGAGTCAATAGTAGAAATAAAAGCGATTCGATTATTATTGGGGTCGAGAGAGAACTCCTTAATTCCCAAGCTATAATTACTCATTTGCTTACTGATCGAATCGTTGATCGTATGTAAATAGAGGTTATTGACTCCTTGTTGATCGCTCAAATAATAAACTTCATTTAGGCTCTTGGCAACAGGATTCGATTCAACCGAAAGAGAATTGGTTAACTTACCATAAACACTATCTACCAAGTCCAAATCATAAGTAAACACATTAAACTGGTTGGATTCAACATCTTTTAAAGCACTTGGCCCTTCTACATAGACACTGTCACTAGGTCGGTTTGAAACAAATAATACCACATTGGATTCAGGCAGAAAGCTAATATCTCGATCGTCATAGCTATCATTGGAAATTCTTCTGATTGTGCCTCTATTCACTAAAAACAAATAAGCGTCACTTTTGCCATTGACCACTCCAGTTAAAGCGGCCAGTCTCCCTCCTTGCTTAAATTCAAAACTTTGAATTTGCCCCACAGTAGGAATGGCCAAAACCTGTTGTCCTTTTGTACCAACTCTCTTAATTGTTACTGTATTCCTACCCTCAGTATTGGCCACAATGCCCAAAGTAAATTCATCAACCCAACTCAAGAGGGGGTAATTATCGTTTACTTCTTGGCTTAATAGTTTAATCCCTCCTTTATAAATCACCTCCTCTTCTTGAGAATCCATATTGATCACTCGAACTTCATACTTCCCTTTGTCAAAGACAGCATAGGCCAACAACGAGCCTTCACTGTTAAATTTCAAATGACTAATAACCGATGTTTTGGATCGACTGCTAGAAATGACTTGTGTTTCTGGAAGCCTTTTATAACTCTCTAAAATTCGAGTATTCATTTGGGAATAATAGGCTTTCCACCCTGTCATGAAATCTTTATAAGGAACTCCCAATGTTTTGGAAATACTGCTCTCTTCGTCCTTAACTATTCTAGCTAAGTTCAGAATATTCGAAATATCTCTTTTACCATAGGTTTGGGCGATGAAGCTCCAAATGGACTGGCCCAATAGTAAATTAACCTCCTTGCTCAATTTTGAAAATTTGACTGGCTGATCTTGGGAGACATACTCTCTGGCCATGTCGTCAGCCTCTTTCGTCCATCCATAAGCTACATAGGCGGAAATACCATCGATAAACCAATTGGGAATTGGTGATGAAAAAGAAGATTGAAACATCTCCGCAAGGTTTCCTCCAAACCACATCTCTTCCACCAACATTTTGGTAAAATTGAAGGTCAACTCCTTTTTAAATGAAGTGTAATCACCCGAAAAAGCAATCTCAACCTGAGATTTAACAAAGTCTGTTTGACCACCAATCGTAAAATCGTCTCCTCTTACACCTACATTACTCTGCTGTTTTTCTGCAATGGAATTATATAAAAATACCCTAGTTTGAGAATATGGAAAAAAACCAATGGTTTCGGTCACTCGACTGAAATCAGACTCTAAGTAGGCAATCGACTTCTTGGCTAAGTCTTCTCCGCCTTCATAAAAATAAACTTCAAAATTATTCGACTTTAGATATTGCCAATCGAAGTATTTGTATTGAATTCTGTTCTGCCCATACTCTTCACGATACACCTGCGCCTCAGAAGAAAAAGGAGTCGATAAAAAGCCAATGGTTAAAAAGGCTAATATGATTGGGTAACGTAGAGATTTAAGCATATATCTTCTTTTCAGAAAAGACTGTTAATATAACGAAAAAAATCGCTCAATATTGACCTCATCATCTATACTGCCAGCCTCTGTTAAAAGCTGCGTGAGCTGCATAGCATAATACGGAATGAGAGAAACCCCTTTTGTGCCAAATCCATTAAAAGAAATCAAATTTTTAAATTCAGGATGTTGACCAATTATTGGTTTTCTATCTTTTGTCGCGGGCCTGACGCCAGCCAACTGATACTCAATTTCATAAGGAAATTTGACCAGCTCGTTCAATTTATGTACTAACACATTTTTTGCCTCAATGGTTGGATTTTCATCCAAATTTTGATGATCATAGGTTGAGCCTACTTTGCAAATTCCGTTTCCTAAAGGAATAACAAAAACACCTCTGTTATGAATTACCCTTAAATCTTCCTCTGTCTTAATCATCAAGAGTTCGCCCTTTACAGGCCTTAACGGCATCCACCCGAAATATTGTTGC
The DNA here is from genome assembly GCF_001592935.1 of Roseivirga echinicomitans. Lineage (GTDB taxonomy): Bacteria > Bacteroidota > Bacteroidia > Cytophagales > Cyclobacteriaceae > Roseivirga > Roseivirga echinicomitans. The sequence continues at coordinate 52,732 of NZ_LRDB01000012.1, read as the reverse complement.
TCAAGCGATTTATGACCGTTGCAGAAAATCACTGACTTACATTTTATACCCTGATAACTGGCGAAACCCTCATTCAACTTTAAATCGGCAGGATTGAAATACGTTTGTGTTAAACTCTTTTTCTTTTCCAAAAATATTCTTGAAGCATCCAAAAGTTTACCCGTATCCACAAAGCCAGATTGATTTAACAGAATTCCTCCAAAGTCATCGTTGACTTGATTTCCGTAGGCCGAACTATTATGAACTGCCTTTACATACGAAGAATAATCAATGTCAGCGCTTTTACCCATCCATTCATTCAGTTCTTCAGGAGAAATAAATGGTCGATAAATAGGGATATCATTGACAAAATCGGCTTCTAACTGCTGTTGAAATTTAGGGTAATAGTCTGTCAGGTAACCGAATAGGTTATCTACATTCCAAGTTTTGACCATCTTACGACCAGTCACGGGATTATAAAGTCCTCCTGCAATTTTTGATGAATTGGAAAGCAATGGATCGTCAAAAACCATCACACTACAACCCGCATTTATCAAGTGATTGGCCAAGATACTTCCAGCCAACCCCTGCCCTACCAGAATATAATCCACTAACATTGGCCGAATTTAAACCAACATTTTTTGAATAATGGCTATTATTAAATGAAATTTGAGCAAAACAGTATTTTATGATCAAGATCAAGCCATTCACCTTTAATCCCTTTATGGAAAACACCTATGTTTTGTTTGACGAAACAAAGGAAGCGGTAATCATAGATCCCGGATGTTATGAGAAGGAGGAAGAGGCCGAATTGGTTAAATTTATTGAAAGCGAAGGTCTCAAGGTGAAATCACTCCTAAACACTCACGGTCATATAGACCATGTTTTAGGCAATGATTTCGTGAAAAGGAAATTCAATGTTGATCTCGTTATCGGTGAACATGATGAAGAAACACTTAGATCTGTAGGTGTCTACGCTGCCAATTATGGTTTCCAGAATTATACGCCTGCTCAACCTAACAAATTCTTAAAGGAAGGAGATACCGTGAAATTTGGCAAAAGTGCACTAAAAGTATACTTCACTCCAGGCCATGCCCCCGGCCATATTGTTTTTGTAAACGAAGAAGAAAACATTTGTATTGGTGGCGATGTGCTCTTTGAAGGGAGTATTGGAAGAACAGATTTACCCGGTGGAGATTTGGATACCCTTATTGACAGCATTCATTCCAAACTCTTTAAATTGGATGACGATATGGTGGTATACCCTGGGCATGGCGGCCCAACAACCATTGGAGATGAAAAAGCCAACAACCCATTTTGTGCTATTAAAAAATAACCATTGGAACCCATCAAAAAAGCCATCCCAAACCTGTTTACCCTCGCTAATTTAAGCTGTGGAACAGTCGGTATTATTCTTTCTTTTCAGGGAGAAATTGAAACTGCATGTTATCTTATTTGGCTGGCTGCTGGCTTCGATTTCCTCGATGGTTTTTTAGCTAGAATCCTCAAGGCACAATCCGAAATAGGTAAGCAACTGGATTCTTTAGCTGATTTGATCACTTTCGGTTTACTGCCAGCCATTTTGTACTACCATATGCTTGTAGGTAAAATAGACTCGCCTCTAGAATACGCGGGGGTACTCATTGCCGTTTTTTCTGCCCTGCGCTTGGCTAAGTTTAATGTTGACGAAAATCAAACTACGAGTTTTACGGGCTTAACCACCACAGCAAACGGAATATTCACCAGCACACTTCCTTTAATCATTGTGGGAGATACTTTTATGAGTGGCTCTCTGGCAAACGAATGGGTGCTTTTCACTTGTGCCATCGTCTTTTCCTTACTCATGGTAGCCCCCGTTACTTTACTTTCTTTCAAATTTTCAAACTTTACCGTAAAAGACAACTGGCAGCGTTTTCTACTTATCTTATTGAGCATTGTGCTCATTGTAATTTTCAAAACTGCTGCAGTCCCCTTAATCATTGTTGTTTATCTTTTGCTTTCGCTGCTCACTCAGCCCGCACATAAGAAAATTGCTTAAATAACGTTGAGTTCCAAGAAATGGCCAGTCGATTACGATCAAAACATATCTTGCTCATTGCCTTTCTTATTCAGGTATTTGTTGGGAACGCGATTGCTCAAACCTCTAGCGTTTTAGCCACCAGCAAATGGGTGAAAATGAGCTTTGCGAAGGAAGGCATTTACCGCATTGATCAGAATACCCTAAGCCAAATGGGTTTTGACATCGGCTCTATAAACCCTCAGAACATTGCTATTTATGGAAGTAAGGGAGGAATGCTTCCTCAAGCCATTTCGATTCAAAGAGAAGGACTTAAAGAAACCTCCATTTTTGTTTCGGGGGAGGCCGATGCTACTTTCAACTCAGATGACTACGTTCTCTTTTATGTAGATCGAGTCAATGAACTCCAGTTCAACCCAGCAACGAAGAACTTTGAATCTATTCAAAACCTCTATGCAGATGAAGTTCATTACTTTATCACAGTTAAAAATAATGGCAAAGGCCTGCGAATCACTAACCTTCCGAGCTTAGGCATCAGTCTGCCAGAGGTAAGCATCTACAACAAAATTATTCGGCACGAAACGGATATCAAAAACATTCTTGGTTCTGGAAGACAATGGTTTGGAGAAAGCTTCAATACAAATAATGAGTTAACCTTCGACTTCCCGCTTTCTAGCTTGACTGCCAACGGGCAAATCAAAGTGCAGTTAGATGCTTTGACCCAAGCATTCAATACTACTTCGATCAGCGCAAGCCTCAATAGTCAATCCATAGGGCAACTTGACTTTTCGGCTATTCAAGATACGCGCTATGGCATTAAGGGGAATGAAGCATCGGACGTATTCGAAATCAATTCTTCTAATTTCTCTGGGGTAGATCAGCTTAGCTTAAAGCTCACCTTCAACCAAGGAGGTTCCAATAAAGCTGTGGCTTACTTGGATCGTTTCCTATTGGATATTCCAACCAAACTTCAATATACAGGCAGCTCCATTTTATTTCGAAGTACAAAGTCCTTAGATCAAGCCTTAACCACTTTCAAAATTTCTGAAGCGAATCAGAACCTGATGGTTTGGGACATTACCACCCCATTGGCTGTTCAAAGTCAAGCGTATAGTTTAAGTGGTTCAGAAATTCGATTTGGTGCTTTTTCAGATCAACTTCATGAATATGTTATGTTTGAGGCAGCATTACAACCCCTTCCAACAAAATTTGAGGTTTTGGCCAATCAAGATTTAAAAGGAAGTTCAACGCCAGATATGGTAATAATTTCCGCTCCAGAGTTTTTAACCGAAGCGGAAAGACTAGCAGCCTTTAGAAGAAGTGAAGATAATCTTACAATCTTAGTAGCCACTCCACAACAGGTATACAACGAGTTTTCAGCAGGCAGGCAAGACATAACGGCCATCCGTGATTTCATGCGTCACTTAAAGTTACAAAATGATCAACTCAAGTATTTACTTCTTTTTGGTAAAGGCTCTTATGATTACAAAAGTAGAATTGAAGGCAACTCTAACTTGGTTCCCACTTATGAATCCAGAAGTTCGATCCACCCATTAACCTCATATTCTTCAGATGACTATTTTGGCTTTTTGGAAGATGATGAAGGAGAGTGGACTGAAAGCAGAGCAGGTGATCACACCTCAGACATTGGAATAGGTCGAATTCCGAGCACCACTTTAGCGCAAGCCAAAACCGCGGTTGATAAAATTATTAACTATCAAACTTCCGCAGAAAGCATAGGAGATTGGAGGCGCAGGTTGGTTTTTGTTGCCGATGATGGTGATAACAATTTACACCAGCGCGATGCAGACCAATTGGCTACATTGGTTGACACTACTTATGCGGGCTTTAATGTGCGCAAAATTTACCTCGATGCTTATGAGCAAATCAGATCGCCCAATGGTGAGTCATCGCCAAAAGCTGAGAAGGCCTTACTAGACGCTGTTGAGCAAGGCGTTTTGATTATGAACTTCACAGGCCATGGCGCAGAAACGGGATGGATGCAAGAGCGAATTCTAACCACCCAGTCCATTGACGATTGGAAAAACATTCACCGACTACCTTTATTAGTAACCGCTACTTGTGAATTTGCTAGAAACGATGATCCCACCATTTTTTCTGGTGCTGAAAAGATAATGTTCAAAGAAGATGGTGGTGCTATTGCTTTGGTAGCCACCGCGCGTCCCGTATTTTCTTCTTCCAATTACGCCTTGAATCTTGCGCTCTACAAGACCATTCTGGAACAGCCTAATGGTAATTTTCAAAGGCTTGGCGATATCATTCGATTCACAAAAAATAATGCCCTGAATGGAGCAAACAACCGAAACTTCATCCTTTTAGGCGACCCAAGCATGCGCTTGGCTTACCCTAAAAATGAAATCACAATCACAAGTATCAATGGAAAAGCACCTGCTGCCAAAGCAGATACGCTAAGTGCGCTAGAAAGGGTGAGAATTCAAGGACAAATTGAATCCAATGGTCAGAAAATAGAACCCTTTAATGGTGAACTCACTTTTAGTCTTTTCGACAAGCGAAACCCTTTACAAACGATTGGTACTGAAAGTGATAAGTTTGTATATCTGGAGCGTAATAGTCAACTTTTTAATGGGCAAGCATCAGTAATTAATGGGACATTCACCGTGGAATTTGTGGTACCGAAAAACATCAACTATCAATATGGAAGTGGGAAAATGAGCATGTATGCCTTGAATAACAGTAATCCAGAAGATGCTTTCGGTGCTAAAATCGATTTCATACTCGGAGGTACAGCCAAAAATCTTTACGAAGACAATATTCCACCTAGTATCAGGACTTTTATTAATGACTCCACCCGTGTCACAACACCAGTGGTAAAACGTGATGCAACGCTCATTCTTAAATTATTCGATGAAAGCGGCATCAATATTTCAGAAAATGGTATTGGTCAAAACCTTTCGGTTACGCTAAACGATTCGGTGACTTACAATTTAAATAGTCTTTATAATGCTGATAAAGATAATTTCAGAAAAGGAGGAGTCCTCTTTCAAATGCGAGACTTACCTTTAGGTATCAACATCTTAGAGGTTAGAGCTTGGGACAACTACAATAACCTGACTAAGAAAATGATCGAATTTACAGTGACAAATGAAAATTCTACAATCATTACAGAAATAAACAGCTACCCTAACCCGTTGATAGAGAATACCACTTTCAATATTTCGCATAACAGCGCAGGCGAACCATTGGATTTACGGATTGAAATCATAAATGCTCAAGGAGAGAAAGTTATTTCAATCCATTCAGACATTGAAGTGGGCTCAAATACAGAAAGTATTTCATGGAATGGTTTAGACAATTCAGGGGTTAAATTGGGTAAAGGAATCTACGTTTACAATGTTGTTTTAATGTCTAAAAACAACGGAAAAACGTACACCAAGCGCAAAAAACTTATTATTTCATATTAGTTTTATAATAGTATCTTTGAAAAAAAATTACATGAAAATTAACATTAGGATCGTAGCAATCCTGGTATTAGCCGTCATTTTTTCGTTTCCAGTTACCGCCCAAAACTCTGGGGTAATTTCAGGACAGGACACCAAGAAGAACGTAATCACTACCGCGGTTCCTTTTCTAACTATTGCGCCAGACCCAATTTCGGGAGCGATGGGGGATGTTGGAGCAGCCACTGCGCCTAATTCCAATACTATCCACTGGAACCCCGCAAAACTTGCTTTCATTAACAATGATTATGGTTTTGCTTTTTCATACACGCCTTGGTTAAGCAAGTTTGTAGACGACATGTCGATTTCTTACTTGTCAGGCTACAAAAAGATAGATGACAATCAGGCTTTTGGAATGGCCCTTACCTATTTTGATTTGGGAGACATTCAGCTTACTGATGGAGTAGGTAATAATCTTCAGGTAATTAACCCGAGAGAGTTTTCCATTGCTGGAACCTACTCAAGAAAATTAAGTAACGATTTAAGTATTGGGGTTACAGGTAAATTCATTCACTCTAACCTTTCTGGAAACATAACCACGAGTCCAGTAATGGACCCTAAGCCAGGCACCAGTATTGCCGCTGACATTGGAGTATATTATAAAACGGAAATGAATGTTTTAGACAAGCAAAGCCAGCTTTCGTTTGGTGGTATTATTTCAAACATTGGTGCGAAAATCTCCTACAACACAGCCGATGAAGAAGATTTTATTCCAACTAATTTAAGACTAGGAGCTGCACTAGCCAGTTTCCTTGACCCTTACAACAAAATCACTTTCGCCTTAGACTTTAATAAATTGATGGTACCAACCCCTCAGGCAGACGGTAGTCACAGAGATAAGTCCTTGATTGGAGGTATGTTTGGTTCCTTTGCCGATGCGCCAAATGGCTTTAATGAGGAGCTTCAAGAGATTATGATTTCTTTTGGGACTGAATACGAATACAAAGAAGCTTTTGCATTAAGGGCTGGGTATTTTTCAGAGCACCAAAACAAAGGCAACCGAAAGTATTTCACCATGGGCGTAGGCTTTAAAGTTAAAAAATTAGGAATCGACTTTGCTTATTTAGTTCCAACACTTCAGGAGCACCCTTTGGCCGAAACCTTGCGTTTCGGACTTACTTACAACCTTGACAAAAAAGCCAAATAAACCGAATGCTCGATAGAACAATCGCTCCGGGTTTTAACCCCATCAAAAAAGTTACTATTCCTCAAGTTGATTCATCAGTACTTTCAAATGGAAGGAAAATCTTCTTTTTGAATGATCCAGCTGTAGAGGTATTTAAAATTGATTTGGTAATTCCTTGCGGAAGTTGGTTTACCGAAAATTATAACCTGATCTCATTCGCGCTTAAAATGCTGAATGAGGGTACCACAAAGCGTAACGCTCATCAGTTGGCCGAAGCCATTGACTTCATTGGAAGTTTTGCTGAATTCTCTCCTAGTTTCGACCAAAGCACAATCTCATTTTATGGCCTTTCTAGGTTCTTTGATAAGAATTTAGCCCTTCTTTCCGAAGTAATAAGCAACCCTAGTTTTGATGAACAGCAGTTTGAAACGTTAAAGAAAAAAGAGGTTCAACGTTTAAAATTGAACTTCGAAAAAAGCAGTTACTTATCTTCTGTAGCTTTAAGAAGCTCACTTTTTGGACTTGATCATCCTTATGGAAAAAGTAACAGTGTAGAAAAAATACAGGCCGTTGAACTCTCAGAAGTAAAAGCGTTTTTCGCTTCAAATTTCAGCGATTTCGATATCATGGTTTCTGGAAAACTACCAAGTAATTTCCTTGAAGTGCTTGAATTGAACTTCGGCAAAAGCCAAGTAAAAAAAGTAAGCTTACCTGAGTACAAAATCACAAACACGGTAGGTCACTTAAATGAAATCCGTAAACCGGCTTTTGTTCAGTCTTCAATAAAAATCGGAAAAGTACTCTTCAACCGTACCCACCCTGATTATATGAAGTTCACGGTAGCCAACGAGCTTTTTGGAGGGTTCTTTGGCTCGCGCTTGATGAAGAATATTCGTGAAGAAAAAGGCTTTACTTATGGTATTCATTCACATCTCTATTCCCTTAATCAGGAAGGCTACTTCAGTATTGGTACAGATGTAAATGGCGAAAACGAACAAGCGACTATTGACGAGATTTTCAAAGAAATTGTAAAGCTACAACAAGAGCCTGTTGGCGAAAATGAATTGGAAACAGTAAAAAACTACATGGCAGGCTCTTTTGCTGGCTCTGTAAATTCGCCTTTTGCCATTATGGAGAAATTCAAGGCAGTCTATTTTCAAGGTATGGACATGAGTTTTTACGAGCAGTATTTAAACTCGGTATACAAAGTTACCAGCGAAGACATTTCCCAAATGGTAAATACCCACCTTCAACCAGACAGCTTTTACACTTGTATTGCTGGGCCAGAGAAGTAATGAAAAACCCGAACCTTTGTAGATTCGGGTTATATGCGCTTTCTAATGTTGGTTATACACCTTGGCAACAATACGCCAACCACTATCAAACTTCAATAAGCTGAGGTAATCTGTATACACCTGCTTACCTTGGTTAAAAAGCTCTATTTTCACTTGAGCAGCCCCACCGGTGACATCCACAGAAGCAAACTTATGATCCCATTTGTTCTTTGGATCCTTGGCATCATAGCCATTGGCTTTTCTTTTAGCAACACCATCCGCCCAAACAGCAATGGGATATTTGCTTATGCTTTCACCTTTGGCTGAATAGATAGCAAAGTCTTCGTGAAAGCCCTTTTTCATGGCTTCCGCATTCAATTCATTGAATGCTCCATGCACATACGATTTGAGTACTAAATCTTTGATTGCCTCTTCTTCAGCCCTGTCCTTTGCTTCATGTGTAATAAAAGCAAAAGATGATAAACTCAAGAGACAAATAATAACCAGTAAGTAATGACCTTTTTTCATAGTTGTAATTTGCGTTAGTGATTACCTAACTATAACTGATTTTATAGTTTTAGGTTACACTATTTTCTCTAACACAAATTATTTGCTGCTATTCGTACCTTAATGACTCCACTGGATTTCTTTTTGCCGCATTGATCACTCTGCTAGATACTGAAAGTAATGAGATGATTAGAATAGAGGCTATTGGAATAAAGAATGACCAGAAATTCATTTTAATGTAATAGGTGTAGATCATCGGCATCAACATTTGTTCAGTAACAGCATACCCTGCTCCAGCACCAATTATCGCCCCAATAAATACTATAATCAGGAAAGGTTTATTGATGATAGTGGTAATACGTGCTACTGAGGCCCCCAATACTTTTCTAATGCCCATTTCCTTAGTCCGACTTTGAATATTAATAGACACCAGCGTAAATAAGCCCACGGCCGATAGAATTACGGCAATGACAGAAAGGAATAGAAAAATTTTCACAATATTTCCATTGATTTCTCGCGCTTCGCCCAATACGTTTTCTTCCTGCAAAAAACCTTCGTAAGGGCGATCAGTAATGATTTCACTCCATTTTTCGCCAATGAATGCATTTACAGCGCTCACGTTTTTAGGATTTGACCTTACGATCAGGTTAGTCACTTCTGTATCTTTTCTGTACCTGATCATCGCAGGCTCTATACTACCCCAAACTCCGTTGAGATAGAAATCCTTGATCAGCCCCACCACGGTATAGCGTATGGTATCGTATAGCACTATTTGTTGCCCTACCGTATTTTCTGGTGCCCAGCCGAAAGAAGAGCCCATTTTCTCATTGACTAAAATTGAGTTTTGACGGTCTGTCTCTTGGTTCTCCAAATTAAAACTTCGCCCTTGTAATACTTTTATACCTGTGGTTTCTATATAGTTTGTTCCAAAATCTAAGATTCCAACCTCCAGTTCAGTATCTCCATTTTTCACCGGCCTTTCACCATAGCCCCAGCCAATGTGGTTATTCATGGCTCCAATATTTTCGATCATTGGATTGGATGCAATGGCATTTTTAAGTTGCTGCGCTTCGGTATTACTGGCAGTGGCTACCACTATTAAATTGCTCTTATCATAACCTTGATCCAGACCTTCTTGGTACCGTGCATTCTGAACAAAAGCGACTCCTGACACCAAGGCCATTACCGAAATCAAGAATTGAAATGAAAGTAGCACTTTGGCCAAAACGGAAGAGCTCCCCACTTTCAAAGTACCTCTAAGAATAGAAACAGGCTTGTAACCACTCACGAATAACGCAGGATAACCACCAGCCATAAAGGCTGTAATGAGCAACACTAAAACTAAGAACAGAATTAGTCCTGGGTTCTGAGACAAAGCCAGCTCAAGGGTAATTCCAGGCCATAAATCACTATATATGGGCACGAGCCAAGTGGCTACAGTCAAACCAACAATCAAAGCCAGAAAACAGAGAATAAGGTTTTCGCCCAAAAATTGAAATACCAACTGACCTCTGCTACCCCCTACTGTTTTTCGGATTCCGATTTCCTTAAGCCGCTTATTCGACATGGCGATGGCTGTATTGGTGAAATTAAAACAGGCCAAAAGCAAAATCAGAATAGCCATAACGTTAGGCGCAACAATAGCAGCAGGGTTCATGGCTTGCCATAATCCCCCACCGTTCAAATCTCTTTGGTTTTCCGGTGCTTCGGCCATTGTTTGAATCCAAAAATCAGAGATCATAAAATCTGGCCGCTTTTCATTCTGAACCGCAACGTATTTATTAATGGCGTTAGGGATAGAATTTGCCACTGCGGGATCTTCAGACTGGATAAAAATGGCATCTAAAAAAACACCCCAATCCGTTCTATCTATCTGAAACATGGTATAGATATTTTCGAAATTCATCAGCATTTGAAACTGCATCAGCGTATTCTCTGGAATAGATTCGAAAACACCGCCCACAGTATATAGCCAATTAGCACCGTTATTATTGATGAACTCGACAGTCTCACCTACGGGGTTCACATCTCCAAAAAGGGCAATGGCGGTAGGTTCAGAGAGCATGACCTTACTGCGGTCCTTTAAACTTTCCTTATTACCCCACTTGAGAGGATAAGTAAAAACATCTAGGTAATTATCATCTGCGAATGAAATACCCCTGTTGAAAACTTGGTCACCTCTTTTTACGGTAATTCCTCTGCCTTCAAATCGAGTAACGGCTTTGAGGCCAGAAATCTCACTTTTAATGACTTCTCCCGCCATCATGGGCACAAAGTTATAGGGCACCTGATTTCCTTGAATCTGCCGCTTCATGCTGACTTGATAAATCTCATCCTTATTTAGGTGATTATCATCGAATGTTTTAGCAAAATCATAATTAAGGTACGCGACAATGCAGCAGCCCAATGCTAAACCCAGCCCTAAAATATTAACGAAGACAAATAGCTTGCTTTTGAGTAAGCTGCGAAGGGTTACTTTGAAAAAATTCTTGAACATGACCTTGAGTTTTGTTTTGAGTGACTTGAAGATGCGCAAACCAGAACAAAGGTTGCTTCCAATCATATCATCAACTTACCATCGAAGGATGAAACCCACGATACCTTCTATTATTGGCGTTGTTTTTATCTTCTAATTGTTACTTTTGCCAACAAATTAAATCGCCTTATGGAAATGGAATTGAAGAAAGTCGCCCTTAACAATCTCCACGAAAAGCTTGGAGCTAAAATGGTACCCTTTGCAGGTTATAACATGCCTGTTCGTTATTCATCTGATTTAGAGGAACACAACACTGTGAGAAATGGCGTTGGCGTTTTTGACGTTTCTCATATGGGTGAATTTGTTTTAGAAGGCCCTGAAGCCCTTGACCTTATTCAGCGCGTAACGAGTAACGATGCCTCTAAGCTAGTAGATGGCCAAGCGCAGTACTCTTACTTGCCAAATGAAGATGGTGGTGTGGTTGACGATCTTTTGGTCTACAAGTTCAAGGACGAGAAGTATATGCTGGTCGTAAATGCTTCCAATATTGAAAAAGATTGGAACTGGATCAGCAAGTACAATACGAAAGGCGCGATTATGAAGAACGTGTCGGACAGTCATTCACTTTTTGCTGTTCAAGGCCCTAAAGCCATTGAAGCACTTCAATCACTTACTTCGGTAAATCTATCTGATATTAAATTTTACAACTTCGTAGTTGGGCCTCTTGCGGGCGTAGAGTACGTAATCATTTCAGCTACCGGTTATACTGGCGCTGGAGGATTTGAAATCTATGTGAGTAACGACCACGCAGAGCAAGTTTGGAATGCCATTTTCGAAGCAGGCGCTGCTTATGACATTAAGCCAATTGGCTTAGGCGCTAGAGATACTTTGCGTTTAGAAATGGGTTATTGCCTTTACGGAAACGACATTACAGACGAAACTTCTCCATTAGAAGCGGGATTGGGTTGGGTAACTAAATTCACCAAAGAGTTTACCAATTCTAAAAACCTTCAAGCGCAAAAAGAAGCAGGCATTACACGTAAACTGGTTGCTTTCAAAATGATCGACAAGGGTATTCCAAGAAGCCACTATGCACTTGAAGACGCCAACGAAAATAACATAGGAGAAGTAACTTCTGGCACTATGTCACCTTCTTTAGGTTACGGAGTTGGATTGGGCTATGTAACACTCGAAAACTCAAAAGTAGGAACTGAAATCTTTGTAGCGATAAGAAATAGAAAGCTTAAGGCCGAAGTGATTAAACTTCCCTTTTATAAAGCTTAATTGTAGCTCCATTTAGCCCCCGTACATGAAATTAGACGTTTGTTATACCCCTGACCTTATCCATCAATTTGAGGTTGAAAATAAAACCGTAGTAGTCATTGATATCCTCAGGGCTACTTCGTGTATGGTGGCCGGATTGGGTTCGGGTATACAATCAATCACCCCTGTCGCCACCATTGAAGAATGTGAGGCACTGGGCAAACAAGGCTATATCATGGCGGGTGAACGCGGTGGAGAGAAAGTAGAGCAATTCCATATTGGCAACTCTCCATTCGACTACATGAAACCTGAATTGAAAGGTAAAAAAGTAGCCACCACCACTACCAATGGCACACATGCTATTGAGCTTTCAAAAAACGCGAAAGAAGTAGTAATTGGGTCTTTCCTAAACCTCAATGCTTTGGTTAGTCACATGATGAAATCAGAAAATGATGTACTGCTTTTCTGCGCAGGTTGGAAAGGAAGGTACAATTTGGAGGATACGCTGTTTGCCGGAGCGGTTTGTAATGCATTAAAGCAAAATGCTGAACTCGAAAGCGATTCAGCATTATGTGCTTTTTTCTTATATCAGTCGATGGCTACCGATCTTGCTTATTACATCAACAGAAGTAATCACGCGGCAAGGCTCTCTAAATTCAATGTAAAAGAAGACATTGAGTATTGCGCAAGACTGAACGAGTTCAATGTTGTTCCGAAGTTAATCGGTTCAGAACTCACTGTGTAAGCACTGACTAGGCCTGTTTGGCCAAAGGCTTATCAATTTCTTCAGGGTCTAGGTCCACTTGAACTTCTGCGTTCTTGAGTACATTTTTAAGCCTGTTGCTTCTTTCTCTCAAGCCATATACCCAACGGTTGATGGGTTGGAAAATCTTCGGCAGGTCGTTACGGAAAACATCGCAAAACAATACCACTCTGGTTTCATTGGTTTTGTTCCAAACTGCGTGTTGGAAGGTATCATCGAAGAGCACATCCTCCCCTTCTTTCCAGTCGTAGCGCTGCCCGCCATCAATGATGTAGCATTCCCCTTCTTTAGGAATAACCAGCCCCAAATGATAGCGCCATACGCCTTTATAAAAGCCGTTGTGTGGCGGAATGTGTTTTCTTGGGCCAATGATAGAAAACATAGCAGTAGTAATGCTTGGGATTTGCTTTAATAACGCAGCTGTTTTGGGAGCTTTCTCGCAATTCGCTGCCTGCCAGTTATCATAGGCTTTAAACATAAAAACCCTCCACGCTGCCTTGTCTTTGTCGGAAACAAACCGCTGAATTTTATCTACTTCATGAAACTTAGGGATGTTATTTTCATTCTTCAACACTTCCATAAGTTCCTCCTGAATCACTTTCCAGTTGTCTTTTAAAATTTGGTGATCGGGAAAGAATTCATCCAGATCAACAATGGGTGGGTTTTTTTTAAAAACACGTAACACCAATGAAAATGTAACAGCGATAAGGCTGGGCTCTACAAAATAGAGAATCACATTTAAAAAAATAAAGGCCAATATAACTATGCCCAAAATCTGTAAAACGATCATGACTTAGTAGTGATTTTAATTAAAAAAGTAGTTAAAGCTCAACCAGTCTACACTGGCATCTTACAAAAAGTTCAACCCTATTTCTCCTTCAATTGTTCAACCTTAGCATTTATCAATTTAATTTCTCATTGTTTTTATGTCTGTCTTTATCTCTTTCTGTCTTCTTAGCCATTTTCAAATCCCAAGCGGCCTGTAAATCAGTTCCTGTTTGATTGGCCAAACAGACCAACACAAACATTACATCGGCCAATTCTTCGCCCAAGTCTTTATTCTTATCTGACTCTTTTTCAGACTGTTCCCCGTACCTACGTGCAATAATGCGAGCAACCTCCCCTACCTCTTCGGTCAACTGTGCCATATTGGTGAGCTCATTGAAATAGCGAACACCAAACTCCTTGATCCAATTGTCAACTTCTTTTTGAAGGGCAGTAATTCCTTTCGATTGCTCAGTCATTATTTTTTGTCTTTAGTATCAATTATTATGGTTACCGGGCCATCGTTTACCAAGGCCACTTTCATATCTGCACCAAACTCACCAGCGCCAATGGGTTTTCCTAAATCCATTGCCAATTGCTCCTTAAACGCTTCGTATAGAGGAATGGCTACATCCGGTTTAGCCGCTTTAAGGTAAGATGGTCGATTGCCCTTTTTAGTGCTGGCGTGCAGCGTAAACTGACTAATCACCAAAGCTTCTCCATCTACATCAATCAAGCTTTTATTCATTACGCCCTCTTCATCTTCGAAAATGCGCATATTCACTATTTTACGGCTGAGCCATTCAATATCTTCATGATTATCGGCTTCTTCTATGCCAATTAAAATCATTAAACCTCTTCCAATAGCAGCCTTCACTTGGCCGTCTATGGTTACCGATGATTCGGAAACATGTTGTATAACTGCGATCATATCAATGCAAAAAACCCCATTAATAAAATAGGATTCAAGTAATTTAGTTAAATTTCAAATTATGCGAATTAGGTTATTTTGGCTGGCCATTTTTTTAAGCATTACTGTGGCTGCCTTCCTTTTCTATAAAAACACACAAGCGCCCATCACTTATGGTTTAGCGCCTGCTTTTGACGGAAACGACTACACGCATATTTACCACTATTTTGTGGGTTTAGAAGAAAATTATCAAGTTCCTTTTCCTTTTAACGGACGAATTTTAGTGCCTTGGCTGGCCGCCCAAATTGACTCTGGGGATATGATTCAGGATTTCCAATGGGTGAACTTATTTTTTACGCTGGCTTCCATAATCGCGCTATTTGCACTTTGGCGCCAAATGGGTTTTGAGCTAAAATGGTTTATCGCTGGCTTTTTCTGGCTGCTCTTCCATTGGACGGGTATCATCCGCCTGAATGCCTTCGATCCGGTTACCGTTGATCTTCCGCTCTACCTTTTTCAGGCCTTGCTATTACTCATTATTCTGAAAAGAAAATTCGTGTGGTTACTGATTCTGGCTCCTTTTGCAACGGCTCAAAAAGAATCGTTCCTGGCCTTAGTTGTTATACTCACGGCTTATGGCATTTGGCACAACAGAAAAACAGAAGAAGGCTATTATCCGATTCCAATATTAATTTCGGCTGTTGCGCTTTCCTTGATCGCCAAGTTCTCCATTGCTCACTATTTCCCTCCCATTGAAGAAGGAAAGGGAGCCATCATCACCTTGCTTTACCATGCCAAAGAAACCATTCTCCACCCTTTTGAGATTGTGCGCTGGTTGGTGGCCATGTTCGTGGCTTTTGGCCCTGCTTTGTTTTTGGCTGGAAGGAAATATGCGTTGACCAATCGTTATGACAACAAGCGAAATGTGCTTCTGATCTTTACACTTACCTATTTAGCTTTCGGGATTTTAGCGGGTGGCGATATGACGCGCATTATCTATCTCGGTTTTCCTTTCATTACCACTTGGATCATGTATGAGCTTCGCGAAATAAAAACCAAGTCATTGTTGATTCTTGGGCTTTTATCCCTTCCGCTTATGATGCTTCACCAGCACATCCCCGACCCCGCTTTTCAAATGGAATTATGGGAAAGCTGGTACCCTGAGTTTGCCAATATCAGCATTGTGTTGATGTATTTGGTCTATGGGGGCATTGCGACATTAATTGCATATCGTTTTAATCAGACCGCTCCTACGGAGCTCTAAACATGATTATTAAAATCCTTTATTCTACAAAAGTGTCGTCCCGATGGGACTGAGATATAGTAAAATAGAAACCTCATACCACTAAATTCTCTTTCGAAGAAAGACCCTTTTCACAACAATGAATAGGTTAATCATGAGCAAAACAAAAAGAGGAATTAGAGCGTAATCCAGGTATTGAAAAATCGGATTATCTGAAACGTATGGTTCTTCTGATCCGCTCACAAAAAATTCTAATGACTTTGAAACTTGAGCAATTCGAATAATGGAAAAAGCCACCACAGCGAGTATAAAGATGGCAGATACCAACGGTTTGAATTTATGAATTACCTGATATATCGTTACTAAAATCAGACTTATGATTATGGCCATTATAAGTCCAAATGAAATTGAACTCATCACAAAATAGGTGTCATAAAGCTGAAAATCTAAAGTATCACCATAGATACCAAAAGCGGCTGCCCATAAAACCAGTGTACAGAACAAGGTCACATAGAAAGGCCAAGACTTTCCTGGCTTCAAAACGCCTAAACTACTGCTCATCACATCTTCTGCATAATCTCAGACTGGTAATAATAGCAGCCTTTATCGTGCTGCTGGGCTACTTTCATCATGGCGTCCACTACTTTATCGGCATGGATGGGGCGGTACTTTTTCCATGGGCCGACAAAAGGAATGATGCGGGTAATGAGCTGTGCAAACTTTTCTCCCGGACGGCTTTCACTGCGGTTACCACGAAGTAGGCTTGGTTTAAAAATGTAGATGGTTCGGTAAGCGAGAAAGGAGAGCTTGTCTTCCAACTCTCCTTTCACTCGATTGTAAAAATAACTTGAGTTCTTATCTGAGCCCATGGCCGACACCAAGAAATACCTTTCGGCACCAGACTTTAATGCCCTTTCTGCCAAATTGTAAGGGTAAGTGAAATCCACCTTGTAAAAAGCTTCCTTCGAACCCGCTTTCTTTATGGTCGTTCCCAAGCAGCAGAAAATATCATCTGCTTTCGGAAAGTCCCCCATACTTTCTAGCTGATCGAAATCAATGTTGAGTTCGGCATATTTCTCATGCGAAATTCCCAAGGGTTTTCTAACCAGCGCTATGACCTTAGCATACTGGTTGCTGTTCAATAAATTCTGAGTGAGTGACCGGCCAATCAGTCCGCTTGCACCGGCAACGATTGCTGTTTTTTGTTCCATAACCCTAATTTAGCCAAAAATTCATTCTGTAGAGTTATGCCTTTATCTTGAGCGTACCATAAATGTAAATACACTGCAAATTCATCCGAAGTACGCTCTTGCGTCTTCTTATTTTCTAAAAATTCGTTCTGAATTACGGTGGGTCTTGGGCCCCAATCGCCCAATATGGTTAAATCCTCAGGGTTCACCGCAATAACTTTCGGGATTGAGCGACCGCCATCGGTAAGAAATTGATCAATCACTTCTGGGTGCTCATCGCGCAAAATCACTTTCATTTCTAAAAGCGGATTCAACTGCGTCATTTTGTAGATAAATGGTAAATTTTGAGCGGCATCGCCACACCAGCCTTCAGTAATCACCAATAAAGTAAGCGGAGAAGTAATGTTGAGCAGGCGCTCTTGAGTTTCGGGACTTAGCTTTCCAATTTTCGTCCATTTTTTCATGCGCTTATCGTTCATTCGCGCATAATTAAGCATGGCCTCCGACTGATTTTCTCCAGTCGTTTTTTCTTCCATTAATAAGCCACTGAGCAAGCCTAAATATTGCTCGTAGCTGATCGCATTTTCAAGTAATTGGTTGGTAATAACAGCTTCCATAAGTCATGATTTTTGAATGACAATATGGAAACCAAAGGCTATTCAGAATCGTTCGCGTCTTCCCATTTTTTAAAGCGAGAAACGTCATCTCTAAAGCTTTTTCCCAGCCAAACCAGTACAGTAGCATCATCGATAAGTCCAGCAACTGGAATAAAATCGGGGATCGCATCGATTGGGGTAATGAAGTAAATCAAGCCACCCACAAACATAACAATGGTTTGCCATGGGGTTTCGGTATAAACACCTTTTACATAGCTTGAAATCATACGCATAATCAAGGAAAGAAATTCAACGATTTTATCTTTCAACGAATCATCACTACTACTGGCTTCCATCTTTTTCTGGGTGTCTGCCAATAGCTCCTTCAGCTTTACGCGGTCATTCACAATCTTGCCCGCTTTGGCCTTCATTTTGCCAAAAAATCGCTCTTCTCTTTCGTTTAAATCCTTCTCTTTACTCATACACGATCAAAAAACTTGTCTAATTTCATTTTTCACAAAAGAGAGCGTATCGCCCACAGGGTCACGCTCTAATTTCATCATTTTATCAAAAATTGCCTGCGATAAATCAATGGCATTGTTTTCGGCCTTCATTTCTTGGGAAGCATCCTGAACAACCGCAATGATAATGTTCACCGTATCTCGTACTCGCTTCCACGCCTCATCACTCATGTAAACCTGCTGAGAGAGGTTATGGTTTAGTTCTTCCCCAATTTCATTCAACAATAAATGCTGGAACTCGAAAGCATTGATGTCTGGGTTGCTCAAGCGAAGCAACATATTATTAGGTGAAATGCGCTCCAGTAACAAACAGGTGCGCTCGTAGGCTTGAAGTCGAATAGGCAGAAGGGTGTCCGTGGTCTTCATTTTAAGTCCAATCAGCTGAGCATCAAACTGCTTTTGCAGAAAACTTCTGACGATTAAGTATACAGCATAAAGCACTAAACCTGCTGGGACTAAAATTTGAATTAAATCGGTGAGGTATTCCATATTCATTTTTAAAGCGACATTCTGTTAGGCTGTCGGAAATTGTGAGTGAAAATAATGAGATTATTATCCAAAGCCATTGATCTAACTAGATTTTCATTTTTTCATTGCCCGAAACAACGGTCATCCTGTCAAAGGAAAAACCAAAAGTCGGTCACTGGCTGTTTTTCATAGTCCGCTAATCGCTTTCTGATCTGAGCTTTACCATTCGGTGAGGCTACAACCACCATGATCTGAGGGTTCTCTAGTTCTTGTATAAAACTTACATGCCTCATTAGCACGTCATACACTTCTAAACCAATTTTCTTCTGATTGTTACACACCCAATAAAATGGCTGATTCCTTTCCTGAAGAAGCTTCGCCATTTGTTTTCCATTAGTACCCGCACCCCAAAGCACCAAAGGCCTAGATTCGTCACGGTCGAGCTCGAAAAAATAGCGCAGTTTCAAGTCGAAGTAGCGGTTATCTTTATACACCTCCAAAGTTCTTGAAATCCGGTCTGGTCGATCTCGCCAATGATTCATCACTTTGTTTAAGCCAATTACTATTAATCCATGCTTGTAAAAGCGAAAGCACAAATCATAGTCCTCTGGGTAAACCTCTGGATTGAAAGCCCCGACAGCATCAAAATCGTCCTTGTGGATTAACCAACACTGAGAAGGGATAGAGCACTCCTTATAAATCTCCTGATAATGATTGTCATCTGTCGCAATTTCATTTAACCAGCGATCATAACGCAGAAAACCTTCGCCCACTTGGCCTTCATCCACAAAGTGAGCAGTGCCTCCAGCTACCACGGTTCCCTTTCCAAACTTCTGCCATTCCTCCACCAAAACCTGAAGTTTGTCGACAGGCATAATATCATCCGAATCCATCCGATTGATTAATTCACCTTGTGCAAAAGCATAGCCATGCTTTAAGGTGGGGATCAAGAAATTGCGTTCGCTATGATAGAGCTTGATGCGTTCATCTTTTTGAGCATAAGCCTCCAAAATTTCAGGCGTATCATCAGAAGAATGATCATTTACCGCAATCAATTCCCAGTTCGTGTATGACTGAGCAAGGATAGAATCTATGCATTCGTGTAAGTAGGGTGCAGTATCTTTGACGGCCATAATAATGGACACCAATGGCGAAGTGCCAAGGCTATTTGAGTGATTAGAATGCATGTTTATTTTCAGCGGGTTTTGTGAGTGCCGAATTCAGGAAAATTGAAATTACCGAAATAAAGGCTCAAAAGCACTAATATTGACATAATCCGAACACTAATGAACAAGAGAAAATTTAAATCAAAAAGATATTCAACAACTTAAAGGAAGGAATGGAACATTCTCAATTCTGACTAAGTTTACATTTCAAACAACGATTGATTATGTCGCAAGTGTTAGAACCCGTTAGCATTACACCCAAAGCCTTGAAAGAGGTGAAAAGCATTATGTCAACTAAGAGTATTCCTGAAGGATATGGGCTGAGGATTGGCGTTAAAGGCGGTTCTGGCTGCGGTGGCATGGGCTACTTACTGGGCTTCGACAAGCCCAAAGAGGGAGACATTACTTATCAAGTAGACGGAGTGAATGTGCACGTTGAAAAGCGACAAACCATGTACTTGCTAGGTTTAGAAGTCGATTTTTATGAAGGAGCAGATGCTCGAGGTTTTACTTTCGTTAATCCTGAAAAGGAAGAGTAATTAACCCTCCACAAAAACAGTCACCACAATCCCTTAAATCATTCGGCAATAGCTGTGCTATCAAACTCGAAAGCAAGGTTTTCTCTAGTTGCAGAGGCATATAATTTACAGTAGAAAAACCTTTGCGGTGTACTGAATGAAATTATATTTGCCCCAAATAATCACCATGGCTCAATTCGATATTGTAATCGCTACCTGCGATAAGTATGTAACTCCTGAAAACATTACCCCTTACATACAGAATGTGCTTACCGAAGATCAACTCGTGCTTTCTGCTTTCGAAAAGAAAGGGCTTAAAGCAGTGCGTAAATCATGGTCAGATCCTGATTTTGATTGGAACAGCACGGATAAGGTATTGATCAGAACTACATGGGATTACTTTGAGCGCTTCGAGGAATGGCAGCAGTGGTTAGACTTGGTTTCAGAGAAAAGCACACTGATCAACCCCGTAGACTTGGTGCGCTGGAATATGGACAAGCATTATTTGGGAGATCTGCAAAAGCGTGGCATTAACATTCCCGAAACGCACTACATTGAAAAGGGCACTGCCACTTCTTTAAAAGAACTGCATACACTAACGGGTTGGGAAGAAACCATTTTAAAACCTTGTGTATCGGGTGCATCTCGCCACACTTACAAACTCAATGCGGGCAATATTGAAGCACACGAGGCTATTTTTCAAGGATTAATTCAGAACGAAGCCTTTATGCTTCAGCCTTTTCAGAAGAATATTTTTAAAGGCGAAATATCCTTAATGGTCATGGGTGGTGAGTTTACTCATGCGGTGCTGAAAGTCGCCAAACCGGGTGATTTCCGCGTGCAGGATGATTTTGGCGGCAGTGTCCACAACTACCAGCCCACTCAAGCCGAAATGGATTTCGCTGAAAAAGCGGTGTCGGTTTGTAGCCCAAGCCCTTCATTAGCCCGTGTTGATATTATTCGCGATAACAATGATGAACTGGCCATTATCGAATTAGAAATGATTGAGCCAGAGCTTTGGTTTAGGTTGAACCCTAAGGCTGCCGAGGTTTTAGCCAATTGTATTTAGGTTTTCTTCGCCATTCAAATGGCCGAGTGAGTGCTTGGCCAAATTCTTAGGTAGGTTAATTATTAAAAAACATATCTTTCATACTATCAAACGATAGTATCATGAAAAGAACATTCCTCTTCGCATTTCTAATGCTGACTTCATTTTTCGGTCTTAAGGCCCAAGTGGTGAATATTGAAATCAAAACGGAATTGGGGTCTATTATGGCAGAGCTTTACCCCGACAAGGCGCCTATTACTGTAGCGAATTTCATTAAGTACATTGAGAACCATAAGTTTGATAGCGCCAGTTTTTACCGCACGGTAAGAATGGACAATCAACCCAATAATGATGTGAAGATTGAAGTAATCCAAGGTGGAATTTCATACAATCGTTCGGTGACTTCTTTTCCTGCCATTGCGCACGAAACCACTGAGAAAACTGGCATTCTACATACTGATGGTGTTTTATCCATGGCACGCGTTGGGCCAGGCACAGCTACTGCCGAATTTTTTGTCTGTATTGGAGACCAACCTTCACTGGATTTCGGAGGAAAGAGAAACCCTGATGGACAAGGTTTTGCCACCTTTGGCAAAGTGACAAAAGGCATGGATATCGTTAAAAAAATTCAACAAAAAGAAGACAAGAATCAATACCTAGTAGAGAAGGTCAAGATTTACTCTATTAGTGTTTTGAAGTAGCTTTCAATTAACTTACATGGTGATTACACAAGGCACTTGAATGAAGTCTTCAATAGCCCGACAATAACTGACAAACAAATAATTTTGAGCCCCATTTTCCAAGACCTTGCCTCTGTATTCTTCTGGATCATAAGAAGGCTTAAGCCCAGAACATATATCTATTGTCTCATTTCACATAACCAATTGGAGTTTCACAATAGAATGAACGCTTATTCACAAGAGTCAAGGAAGGCTGTAGCTAATTTCAGTTCAGAAAGACTCCTTATTGCCAACTCCGATATAGCAATCAACTCTGGGAAATTGCTTTTACAAGAGGTTTGTAATTCCAATATCAAGATGAGTAATATTTACTTGCTTATACATCCAATCGAAAACGGCTTCAACAACATCTCACCCGTTGAAGAAATGATTTATAATGATTTCGGTGGTTCAATAGGAGCTTCTGGAGTTATTATAGTAAAAGAAGAAAGCCAACTCACAGATAAAGAGATTGATAAAAAAATAATTTCTCTCAATAAGTAAGCCTAACCAAAACTGATTGTGTTCAAGAGACAGAACAATTTCCCCTATAAAAAAGCCAGCTTGAAATCAATCAAGCCGGCTTTCATTCTAATTAAGCTTACCTCAAAAATTCTTTTATCTCTTTATTAAAAGTTGATGGGTTTTCTATAAAAGGAAAGTGACCAGATTTTTGGATGATGGACAGTTGACCATTGGGGAAGCTTTCCGTCATTCTTTGAGCATGGAGGCTTGCGGCTGGTTCTTCACTGCCATAAAGAATAAGTGTAGGGCAATTGATTTTCTTTAAGTCTGAATAAAGATTGAAGTCCGTTAAATCTGGCCCTAGTAAGCCAAAAATTTGACTACGTTGCATATAATCTTCTGGCGCATAGAGGTTTAGTTTATTCAAGTTCATGGTGTCGTACATTTGCGGACGGAATGAGATGCGCAAGAGCTTTTCAATTGCCTTAGCCGGATTCGCGTTTTGCAATGCCCCAGACTCCATGATGGCTTGCCTATCTTCACGGTCTTTATTGGTGGCCCTTTCTGAAACACGTCCTCCTTCCAATTCCCAATCGGCCACGCTGGGTGCAATGGAGTTGGAGAGTATAAGGTAATTTAAATTTTCTGGGTACTTGATTCCGTATTTCATGGCCAGCAACCCACCCCAAGAATGGCCGAACAAATTGATTTTCTCTAGCTTCAGCGCTTGTCTGATTTGCTCTATGTCCTCCACAAATCCTGCTAAGTTCATGGTAGCAACTTGCACCTCTACGGAAGACTGACCGCAAGCCCTTTGATCGTAAAATATAAGTTGGTAGTCTTTGGCGAGTTCTTCTAAATGAGGGAGTAAATAAGAATGATCCATCACAGGACCGCCATGCACAATCACCAGTGGTTCGCCCTGCCCCATGGTTTTATAATACACCTGAGAACCGTTGATTTCTAGAAAGCCTGAGGTAGTGGGGATTTCCGTTTTACTGAGCTGACAGCCAAGCAATACAGAAGAAATAGCGAGTAAAAGTAGGGTTCTCATAAAAAAATCATTAAAACTAGATCCTTCGTTCCTCAGGATGAAAAACGGTGAGCGCAAACTTCCTGAATAATATTTAAGCTAGGAGTTCCTTGGTCAATTAACAATACAATTCTCTGCTAACCTCCTACCCTTTTGACATTGTAGCCTTCCGATTGGAGCAACTGGAGTATTTTATCTCTAAAATCACCTTGGATTAGAATCTCACCATCTTTGGCCGACCCTCCTACACCACATTTTTGCTTGAGCAGTTTGCCTAATTCTTTCAAATCCTCATCTGTTCCGACAAAGCCTTCCACAAGGGTTACTTGCTTACCTCCACGGCTTTTTTTGTCTAACATCACCTTCAACTTTTGAGCACTGATCTCTAGGGTTTCTTGGGTGGAGTCATTGTCATATTCGTATTGAAAATCATCGCTGGTAGAATATACCACACCAGAACGTCCCTTATCTCGATTACTTTTCTTGGCCATTTTCAAAAATAAGAAAGCCCGAGCAATTTCGGGCTTTATGTATTAAAATTCTGATTTTGAATCAGTTCATCTCTATTTCTTTCTAGAGAGCGTCCATACTGGAATTTGAGAATGATTCACCAAATCTTCAGCAATACTCCCGCTCAATAAATGTAGTAAGCCAGTTCGACCGTGTGTGCCAATGGCTATCATGTCCGCATTAACGTCTTCTGCATAGGCCAAAATTCCTTCTTCCTCAGAAGTCTCATTATAAATTGCGGTATGCACATTGGCCAATTGGTGGTCGTTGATATACCTCACAAATTCATCTTGCATTTGACGTTGTGTATGAAAATCATTGGTGGTGTTGATTTTAACCAAGTGTAATTTTGCCCCCGTTAAAGCTTGCAGTTTTTTAAGTTCTACAAACAACCTTGACTGCTCTTCACGCAAGCTCGTGGCCAATACTATATTTTGAATGGCATGTAGCTTCACTTCTGACTTGATGGTGATTACAGGGCATTTAGCATAGCGCACTACTTTTTCTGTATTCGACCCAATTAAAACTTCATCGATTCCGCTTGCCCCTTTGGAGCCCATCACAACCAAATCCGCCTTATGGTCAGCAATGGCCTTTGAAATACTCTGGTATGGATTACCAATCTCCACAGATCCGGCAATATCAATCCCGGAATAAGCATCATTCCCTATTAGATTGGCCATGTTTTCCTTGGTTCTCTCAAGCAGCTGTTTCAGAAAAAAATAATCCTCTGACTCATTTGCAAAGCCATCGCCCATGGTATTAAAAGTGTGGTTTTGAGGCCCTTCAATAATATTAATGGCTTGAATTTGAAGCTTGCCTTTTCTGGCCAGCTGAGCAGCGAAATTCAAAGCGTGTTTCGATTGTTCCGAAAAATCTATGGGTACTAGAATGGTTTTCATGGCTTTAGGTTTTATTTATTACTTATTCACAACTATGAATTACCGAAAATGGTTAGATAATTTTGATGATGTACGTCATGTTTTGAACTGATCTTATCTCTAAAACGCAACCTAGGTACCCAAACGCAAAACCCAAATAAGGTGCTCCCAAAATCAACAATAGTCAATATTTAATAAATTAGAAGAAGAATATTTGGCTGCTAATCGCGATGATATCCCTAACTTTGCGACCGTTTACCCAATGGGGGTAAACAAATGAAAAAGCGGAAACACGAATATGAAAGAAGTTTATAGAAAATCCATCACCCTACATAACGACCTTAAAGGTAAAATCGAAATCACAAATAAAATGGATGTAAATAGCAAGGAAGATCTTTCTTTGCTATACTCTCCAGGAGTTGCCCAACCTTGTTTAGAAATAGAGAAAAATCCAGAATTAGCTTACGACATGACCATTAAAGGCAATACCATTGCCGTGGTTACTAACGGAACAGCAGTTTTAGGCTTAGGCAATATTGGCGCATTGGCATCGCTTCCTGTAATGGAAGGAAAAGCCATGCTCTTCAAAAAATTTGCAGGAATTAATGCGTTTCCAATTTGTCTGGACTGCAATGATACTGATGAGATCATAGAGACCATTAGAAGAATAGCGCCAGTTTTTGGAGGTATTAATCTAGAAGACATTAAGGCACCTGAAAGCTTTATTATTGAAGAGAAATTACAAGATCTTGGCATTCCTGTTTTTCATGATGACCAGCATGGAACCGCCATTGTAACCCTTGCTGCCTTAATTAATGCCGCTAAAGTGGTGGGTAAAAAAGTAGAAGATATGAAGGTGGTGATTAACGGAGCTGGTGCTGCGGGAATTGCGATTGCCAAGCTTTTGCGTTGCTATAATGTAGAGTCTGAACTTTGTGTTTCGATTAAACAGCTGATTGTTGCCGATAGCCAAGGTGCTATTCACAGAAGAAGACACGAACTGAACTCAGCCAAAACTGAACTTTTGAAGTACTCCAACTTCCAAGATGTTGAAGGAGATATTCATGAAATCATTAAGGGTGCCGATGTATTTATTGGGGTAAGTAAAGGAGATGTACTTACCAAAGAAGACATTCAGAACATGGCCAAAGACCCTATCATTTTTGCCATGGCCAACCCTGAGCCTGAAATTCATCCAGAAGAAGCTTTTGAAGGTGGAGCAGCCATTGTAGGTACAGGCAGAAGTGATTATCCTAACCAGATCAATAACGTTTTGGCTTTCCCCGGTATTTTCAAGGGGGCGTTAAAAGCACGTGCAAAAACCATTAGTACCGAAATGAAGTTAGCGGCTGCCTTTGCTATTGCAAAAAGTGTTGAGCATCCTACCAAAGATCAGGTGATTCCTTCTGCGCTAGATACTTCTTTGGCTGATGTTGTCGCCAATGCGGTAGAGCAAGCGGTATATCATGAAAGAGAGTTAGAAGCAGAAATTGAGAGAGAAGAAGCCAAATTGAAAGGCTAAACCTATGTAGCGGGATTTGTGCGATTGTTCACTCCCCGACATTTGATGAATAAACTTTGAACCAGCAGCCAGTATGCTGGGTTAAATTGAGGTAAGCTTCCTAAAACTGGAATAGCTTACCTCAATTTTAATTTTAAGCCTATGAAAGCCATTTGGAACGAAGAAGTAATTGCAGAAAGTAACGACACCATTGTGATTGAAGGAAACCATTATTTCCCCCACGATTCAATCAAGAAAGAATACTTTACCCAAACGGACACACATACTACCTGCCCATGGAAAGGGGTTGCCAGTTATTACAACATTCAAGTAAATGGCAGCGAAAATCCAGATGCAGCTTGGTTCTACCCAGAAACCAAAGAAATGGCCAAAGGCATAAAGAACTACGTGGCTTTTTGGCGAGGTGTGAAAGTGGAAGAATAGACATTAATCCCATTTTGAAAAAACGATTAAATAGCAGAAACGTGTCAGGTTTTGAAAATCTGACACGTTGAGTATGACAGTAGAGAACTACTACTGCTTAGCAACTACCATCTGCTCAAGATTGGCCAATCGCTGTTGAATTTCCAGCAAACTTGTAGTTCGCATTCTTAAGAACACACCTATTGTACTAAGTATGGCTATAATGAGACATAAGCCTCCTAATACTATAGCAAATGGTACCACAGTATTGATTACAGATTGGCGTGACACTACGCCTTGACCGTACAGCCCCACCATTCTACTCAGGTCAATTAAGGTAATTGTGAGGAAAAAAAGCAGCATGACTACTGTACCAGTCCATCCTATTTTGCTTATGCGTTTTACAAAAACATCTTTCTTCTTTTCGCGGTCAATCATTTCCCAGATCGCGTCCTTTGATTGTTCATTCATCTTTGTCATAGCTTTCTATTTTTATGTTTATCAGATATTTGAGTTTCATTTTTGCATGGTGCATTCTAGACTTTATTGTTCCGATCGAACAACCAGTAATCAGTCCGATCTCTTCATAATCCATTCCCTCTAAATAACTCAGGATCAAAACCTCTCTGTGCCGTTGAGAAAGCTTTTCTAAACATGCCCTCAACCTCATTTTTAATTCTTGATCTTCACCAGCATCAAAGGGCTGCCCTTCACTCCCCACTTCTGGTGACACTTGGGTGGCCTCTTGTAATTCGCTTAGTTTTTTGTTTTGTCTGAAGTAGTCTAATGCCCTATTTCTGGCAATCTGGAACAGCCACATTCTAAAGCCTGTCGCATTGGTCAGGGAAGCAATTCTGCGGTAAACCGTCAACCACACCTCTTGATTCAAGTCCTCCGCCTCAACACTCTTCACCAAGCCCTTTAAAAAAGCAAAGGTTCTGGGTTTGTATCGGGAATATAATTGTCGGAAAGCTGTCTCATCACCAGCCTGACAACGTAAAACCCAAAACTCTTCTTGGATTTCGTTACCTCCCTGATTGTGATCTGCTTCCATTATTCTATAAATTATAAATAACTCGCAGCAAGAGACGTTTGATTTTTTGAATGGTTCATTCTTGGAAGAAGAAAAACGTGTTAAGTTCTAAAACCTGACATTTTTACTGCGACAGTATATTGTCACTCTTCATACCTTCTAAGGCCTCTTTCTTGTATTTCCTTCCAATAGGGATTTGTTGGGCTTGAACTTTAACATAATCATGACCGAAGGCTTGAACTTTATTTTTATTCACCAGAAATGAACGGTGAATTCGAATAAACCATTCTGGAAGCATTTTCTCTAAGCCACTTATCTTTTCCTTGGTAATGACCACTCCAGCATCGGTGTTGATTTTGACGTAATCCGCGAGGCTTTCCACATAGAGGATATCATCAATTGAAATTGAAACAGCTTCGCGATTTGACCTTACTGTTATGGTCTGCAAGAGGTTCTTCTGGTTTGCTTCTTC
This sequence comes from Roseivirga echinicomitans, assembly GCF_001592935.1. Classification (GTDB taxonomy): domain Bacteria; phylum Bacteroidota; class Bacteroidia; order Cytophagales; family Cyclobacteriaceae; genus Roseivirga; species Roseivirga echinicomitans. Next base: position 24,386 of record NZ_LRDB01000012.1, on the reverse strand, counting down.
CAAGGCAGTAATCCTAGCCTCACGCTTAAGGTTTAATCGATATACCCGTATGAAAGAGAATAAAATCACAATAAAATAAATAATGACTCCTAGCTGCATTACATCGCCAGCAATTGGGCTCATCCGATTCTTATCGAAGTCAGTTAGAAAAATAAATGCCCCCATGGCAATTAGCCCAGTTAAAAAAACAGAGCCCACAACCGTGTAAAAAGTATAGAGTACAAACCAAAAGTGCTTTTTGGTTTCGAGGTACCGAGGCACAAGAAACAGGTTAAAAAAATATGAAGTGGCAATTGCTACTGGCATAAGCATGGATGTGAAGTAAAAGGAATCGAGATAATTACTCCATTTTAAACCAAACAGGAGGTTCAAGAAAAAGAACACCAATACCCAGAATATGACTTGACGAGAATACTTGATCATTATCCAAGATTAAGTAAAACCTTAACTAATTCCACTCCTTTCTTACTATTTTAACCCAAATATCGACTAACGACAGGTATACAGATGGATATGACTTACACATTGTAGAGCTTCCTTAATAGCTTTGAAAGCAAGTTTTAACCCTTAAATATTCAAATTATGCTAGAGTTATTTTTTTTAGGAAGTAAGCTGTTCATGGGCATACAAACGACCGTTGCCGTAATCATGATCGTTATGTCGATTTTTAGTGCTAAAAACGTTTTAGCAAATCAGGTGAATGAGAATTCACATCGAAAGATAAGCCTTATAAAAGAGGTTGGTTTATTTGCCCTCATTATAGGCTTACTCGCCAGCGCTCTTGATTTAACAGGTGCATTTCAGGCCATTGAGGCGGCAGGAGATATTCACCCAGCTGTATTGGCTGGAGGTTTGAAACTCACTTTCATCCCGACTATCTACGGACTGATGATTTACGCTTTGTCATTACTCATTTATCTTTCTCTAAGGGCACAGGCTAATAAAGCGTCCGCTGAATAATATATCAGACGCCTCGTTTATTGGCCCGCTCTAGGGCTTTTCAAAAACAATCAATCCGATGTGATTTTTTGTCACTCAATTTTTAGTCAATCTTATAAAGCCATAATTCTTAATGTAAATCCATGAAGTATACCATATATGTTTTCGCAATATCTGTCCTGCTCAGCTCCTGCTCAGCAGGACAAGAAAGACAATCGTCAAAAGCAACAAACATTCCTTCTGACGATTTTAAATCGATCCCCATCCACCTTGATGCAGAAGAGGTGAAATTAGCTTCGGCCATTGAAGCCGTAGAAATAATGCAGTTTGAAGAGGGAAGCGAAGGCCTTATAGATCAGGTCAATCTATTGAGTGAGTCTGCCGAACACTTCGTTATTGTAAGTAGGGGTTATTCAACAGTTTTTATTTTTGATAAACAAGGTAAGTTTATTAGGGATTTTAATCACAAGGGGAATGGACCAGAAGAATATCAGCCTATTTTAAATTTATGGCAAGAAGGAGATCATATTGTTGTTTACAGTAGTATAGATAATAGAGCCTTAAAGTATGATAGTGAAGGAAACTTTATTTCTTCTTTCAAAATGGAGTATCCCTACACTAATGTCTTCCCTCAAAAGAATGGCTATGTCGCAAACCTCAATACGGATGACCTAGATGACAGGCTCGTATTTCTGGATGAAAATTTCAAAAGGAGATCCACTGCGCTTCCGCATTTTGCGAGACAAGATTTTATGCAATTCACTTACAACACTTTCAATGAGTATAAAGGAAACGTAGATTATAGGACAGTAATGAGTGATACTATTTTTTTGGTAGAGGGAGGCCAAGTAAGGCCTCTGATTAAATTGGATTTTGGCGATAATTGGCTTTGGAAAGACCCAGCATCATTAGCTGACTTTGATAAAGCAATGGGGTTGCTTAATACCGAAGAAAAAGTATGGATGCTTTATTCTCATTTGGTGGGCGAAAGGTATTTATATCTATGGTCGAGCCTTAGTTTTAGAATCGGAGGCGATCTTAGGAGTATTGTCGACCGTGAAACTGGGGCTCAATTTGCTTTGAATATTTCTAAATCAGAAAAGGAGCTCTATACGTTCACGCCTATAAAATGGGAAGGCGACAAACTGCTTGCCTCTATGGCATCCTATGATGCTGTTGAGATCATTGAGAAGTTAGCGCCAGGGCAAGTTGAATATAGAACAGGAACAACACTTGAAGGGCTGGAGTCAAATGAAAACCCAGTTTTAATGTGGGTGAAATTTAAGGATTTCAACTAGAGCGCAATAAATACAATACAGACTCCATTAGGACACAACAAAAATCCCCAGCCTATTGCTAGACTGGGGATTAATGATTTTATAAATTATCTTTTATTGTTTGTCGGCTGTAAAGCTGGCACTCATGTACTCACGATTCATGCGGGCGATATTCTCTAGGCTAATGCCTTTAGGACATTCCACTTCGCAGGCTCCTGTGTTAGAGCAGTTACCAAAACCTTCATCATCCATTTGTTGTACCATGTTCAGTACACGCTCTTTCGCTTCTACTTTACCCTGAGGCAATAGCGCAAACTGCGATACTTTGGCAGAAACAAACAGCATGGCTGAAGAGTTTTTACAAGACGCTACACAGGCTCCGCAACCAATACAAGTAGCGGCATCAAAAGCCTTATCAGCATCTGCCTTTGGAATTGGAATCGCATTGGCATCTTGGGTGTTCCCTGAAGTGTTCACACTCACAAAACCACCAGCAGCCATAATACGATCAAAAGCACCTCTATCCACCACCAAATCCTTGATTACTGGGAATGCCTTTGCTCTCCATGGTTCGATATAAATCGTTTCTCCATTTTTGAACTCACGCATGTGCAATTGGCAAGTAGTAATTTCTCTACCTGGTCCGTGGGCTTCGCCATTGATGAACATTGAGCAGCTACCGCAAATACCCTCTCTACAATCATGATCAAAAGCAACAGGGTCGCCCCCATCGTTGATCAATTTTTCATTGAGAATATCCATCATCTCAAGGAAAGAGCTATCTGGAGAAATATCAGATACCTGATAGGTTTCCATCTGGCCTTTTGCCTTATCGTTCTTTTGTCGCCAAACTTTCAGTGTTAGATTCAATCCGTTTGCTGTTGACATATTTTCTGATTCTTAAATTCTTAATTATTTGTATGAACGGGTTTTGAGCTCGATGTTCTCGTAATTCAAAGCTTCTTGATGCAACACAGCGTCTGCTGGTTCTCCCTTAAACTCCCAAGCCGAAACATGAGTAAAGTGCTCATCATCACGCATCGCTTCACCTTCTTCCGTGCTATACTCTTCACGATAATGACCTCCACAAGATTCTTCTCTCAACAGCGCATCTCTAGCGAATAATTCACCCAGTTCAAGGAAATCGGCCACACGACCTGCTTTCTCCAGCTCAGGGTTCATACTGTCGGCACTACCTGGTACTTTCACTTCTTTCCAGAACTCCTCACGGATTTCTTTGATTTCAGCAATCGCCTCAGTTAAGCCTTTGGCATTTCTGGCCATCCCTACTTTATTCCACATCACTTTACCCAAGCGCTTATGGAAGTAGTCCACCGATTTTGTTCCTTTATTATTAATAAAGAATTCAATTTGATCGGTTACTTCTTTTTCTGCCGCTACAAATTCTGGTAAGTCCGTAGAAATCTCGCCTGTTCTAATGTCATTGGCCAAATAATCACCAATGGTGTAAGGCAATACAAAATAACCATCAGCCAAACCTTGCATCAAGGCCGAAGCTCCTAGTCGGTTAGCTCCATGATCTGAGAAGTTTGCTTCACCAATGGCGTAACAACCTTCAATCGTGGTCATTAAGTTATAATCAACCCAAACACCACCCATGGTATAGTGTACCGCTGGGTAAATTTTCATTGGTGTTTTGTATGGATCATCGGCAGTAATCTTCTCGTACATTTGGAAAAGGTTACCGTATTTCTTTTCGATCACATCAACACCAAGCTCCTTGATTTTTGCATCAGAAGCATTGTGGATATGTTGAATATTGGCTTGTTCCTGTCCGTAGCGCATAATGGCTGAAGAGAAGTCCAAGTAAACTGCTTCACCTGTTTCGTTTGTACCAACACCGTAACCAGCATCGCAACGTTCCTTCGCTGCTCTTGAAGCTACATCTCTTGGCACTAGGTTACCGAAAGAAGGGTATCTTCTTTCTAAGTAATAATCTCTATCGGCTTCAGCAATCTGAGTTGGCTTTAACTTGCCTGCTCTAATCGCTTCGGAATCTTCTTTCTTTTTCGGCACCCAAATTCTTCCATCATTTCTCAACGACTCAGACATCAAAGTCAATTTAGACTGCTGATCTCCATGCTGAGGAATACATGTTGGGTGGATTTGAGTATAACAAGGGTTAGCGAAGAATGCTCCTTTCTTGTGTACTTTCCAACCTGCAGAAACATTAGAGCCCATTGCATTGGTAGAAAGGAAGAATACGTTTCCGTAACCTCCAGAAGCAATTACCACCGCGTGAGCAGAGTGTCTTTCGATCTCACCTGTCACTAAGTTTCTTGCAATAATACCTCTGGCTTTTCCGTCTACTTTCACAATGTCCAACATCTCATGACGGTTGTACATTTTGATTTTTCCTTTACCAATTTGGCGAGACATGGCAGAGTAGCAACCCAAAAGTAGTTGCTGACCTGTTTGACCTTTGGCATAAAATGTTCTTGACACCTGAACACCACCAAAAGATCGGTTATCAAGCAACCCACCGTAATCCCTTGCAAAAGGAACCCCTTGGGCCACACATTGATCAATAATATTGGCAGAAACCTCTGCTAAACGGTAAACGTTAGCCTCTCTCGATCTGTAGTCTCCACCTTTAACGGTATCGTAAAACAATCGGTAAGTAGAGTCACCATCGCCTTGATAGTTTTTTGCTGCGTTAATACCACCCTGAGCCGCAATAGAGTGTGCTCTTCTAGGTGAATCTTGATAGCAGAATGCTTTTACATTGTAACCCAGTTCGGCCAAACTTGCAGCAGCAGAACCACCAGCAAGCCCAGTCCCCACTACAATCACATCGATAGATCGTTTGTTCGCAGGGTTTACAAGCTTAATATTATTTTTATAATTCGTCCATTTGTCTTTAATAGGACCTTTTGGAATCTTAGAATCTAATTTCGTCATGGCTACTTATGAATTAAAGAGCAGTTAGATGATGATACAGCGCAATGAAGATAAAACCCGCAGGAATTATGATAGCGTATAGCGTACCCAATTTCTTAATGGTAGGCGTGTATTTGCTATGCCTTGCTCCCACCGACTGAAATGCAGATTGGAAACCATGCATTAAATGGAGTGACAGAAATACGAAACACAAAGCGTATACTCCTACTCTCCATGGCTCATGAAATTTCTCTACCATTTCGCCAAAGTACCTTGTAGAATCTTCGGGCAACACCTCAATATATTTATGTGAAATTTCAGGAATCCAGAAATCATAGAAATGAAGTCCTATGAAACCAAGGATTACAAGGCCTGAGAAAATCATGTTTCTCGAAAACCAAGTAGAGTTTTCGCTTCCTTTATTCATCGCATACTTAATCGCACGTGCATTTCTATTTTGAATCTCCAAGACAAAGCCCATTACGAAGTGATAAATCACACCGAAAATAAGTACCGGCTGAAGACCGAACTGCACCAACACGTTGGTTCCCATGAAATGAGAAATCTCATTAAAAGTTTCTTCACTCAAAACTGAGGTGAAATTGATAATGAAGTGTTGAAGTAAGAAGACAACAAGAAAAAGGGCTGAGAGTGCCATGGCATATTTTCTACCGATGGAACTCGTAAAGGTTTGTTTTAACCAGCTCATTAATTTATTAAAGATTAAATTTGGTAGCCAAAGTTAAGTTTGCAATCGTTAGTAATCAAATGGCTCTTTTATTTGAATGCATTCTAAATTAGAAAGTCACGGATTAAACAGATTGTAAAGTTTTTTTGTTCGTAAGTATAAGTTATTCGTGATATTGCGTTAAAGCAGAAACCAAGGTATTGCATGGGGTTAATGAGAAAGTCATTCTTTATTATTTCGTTTTTATTGCTGGCAGGAGCCCAAGCTTGGGCAACACACATTAGAGCGGGTGAGATTACAGCCGTTAGAATTTCACAAACTAGCTTAAAATTTAGGTTCACAATAGTAATTTATTCCGACACTGATTCTGGGGTACAAGTAGCAGACGGAGGGATGCTTGATTTTGGACAAGGTCGGACTATTGGTTCATTGAAAGGCGGAAATCGCCAGAAGTTTATTGAAGCCGCAGTTTTCTTTGAAGAAAAATTCATAGGGAATAAAACAGCCATGACCATCTTCCAATTTGAACACACTTTTGATGGGCCTGGAGTTTATGTGGTCAGTTACACTGAACAAAACCGAAATGATGAAATTTTAAATATCAATGGAGGAAGCTCTAAACAGGTTCCTTTTCATATTGAGACCGTACTTAGGATAGACCCAGGCTTAGATGTCAACGCTACACCTCAGTTAACAGTCCCCCCAATTGACCGTGGATGTATAGGTTTCAGATTTGTTCATAACCCAGGAGCATATGATCCTGATGGAGACAGCCTTGCTTACAGAATGGTTCCTTTATTACAAGACAGGGGCGTGGAGGTGAACGGTTATGTGCCCCTAAACGATCCATCAATATCTACAATGAGAGAAAATGGGGGGAGCCCAGCCAAGTTCGAGATTGACCCGATTACCGGTACTTTCACTTGGGATGCTCCTATGATTGCAGGAGAATACAATGCTGCATTTATAGTAGAAGAATGGCGTTTTTCCGAAATCACCGGGAAGCATGAATTACTTGGCTATGTGACCCGTGACATGCAGATTCTTATAGAAGACTGTGATAATGAAAGGCCAGAATTAGAAATACCAGCAGACACCTGCATTGAGGCGGGTACTCTATTGGAGGCTGTGATCAGAGGAACAGACCCTGATAATAACAAAGTTTTAGTGGAAGCCTTTGGTGGTGTTTTTGATTTCAACCCAAATGCTGCACAGTTTACTCCTGAGCCAGCCTTTAAAACTCAACCAGTCGATCAATTATTCAGATGGCAAACTGATTTTTCTCATGTAAGAGAAAGACCATATGAAATTCAATTTAAAGTATCAGACAAACCTACAGACCCTGATGCCCCTTCGTTAACCGAATATGCAACTTGGTATGTCACCGTTGTGGCTCCGGCTCCTACAGGGTTAAAATCTGCAATTGCAGATGCTCGATCTATACAACTGACTTGGGATAATTACCTAGGAAGAAACTTGAGTCCTGTTATGAAAATTTATAGACGGGTAGACACCTTTGATTTTGATCCAGAGAATTGTAACCTTGGAATCCCAGATGGATCGGGTTATGAACTAATTGATCAGGTACCTATCAATCAAACCAGTTATGTTGACACTAATAATGTAAGACCTGGCGTAAACTATTGCTATAGAATTGTTGCTGAATTTCCACTCCCAAAGGGAGGCACGAGTTACGCCTCTTTTGAAACTTGTACTTTAATCCCCATTGATGTGCCTGTCATCACAAATGTTTCTGTAAAAGAAACCAATGCAACCAATGGCGAAATGTTCGTGAAATGGACATCGCCACTTGAGATAGACCAAGCCCTTTTCCCACCTCCATTCAGGTACGAATTAGTAAGATACGAGGGGTATACGGGTACCGCAGGGCGCACACTTGTAACTTCTACAACTGATACATCTTACACCGATACTGAACTAGACACTAGAGATATCCCTTATCACTACCAAGTTAGATTTTATGATTCTGGTGACAATCTAATTGATAGCTCCGCTGTAGCTTCATCTGTTTGGCTTAGTGCCCTAGGCTTAGTAAAGGCTGTTGAATTAAAATGGGAAGCCAGTGTGCCTTGGACTAACAAGGTGCAAGCATACCCCTACCATTATATTATGAGAAACCGCACCGATGCAGCGGCAAATGATGAAAATAATTTCGTCTTGATTGACAGCGTAAAAGTTACTGACCATGGCTTTATTTATTTTGACGATGGAAGCTTTAACAATACACCATTGCTCGATGATCGGGAATATTGCTACATAGTAACTACTCAAGGGAGTTATGGTAACGACCTTATTCCTACCCCCCTTATTAATGATTCGCAAAAGCTGTGTGTTCAGCCTAACGACAGTGTAGCACCAGAAACGCCAGAAATAGATATACCTGATGGTGCTGAGCAGGTAAACGGCTTAATTATATTGGATAGTCCTAACTGTGCCGCCCTAGAAAATCTAGGTTGTGCATTCGTTAATTTCTCAAACACACTGAGTTGGACGGCAGATGATGTTGACGGTGATATTGCCAGTTATAACATTTACTTTTCTCCAACTGGAGCAGAAGGCACATTCAAACTGGTGGGAAACTCAAGAGATGCAACTTTCACGCATACTGGCCTAAGCTCATTCAAAGGTTGTTACAAGATTAGTTCTATTGATCGCTCCAATAACGAAAGTAGTTTGAGTGCAGCAGTCTGTTTCGATAACTGCCCTAATTATGAATTGCCAAACACTTTCACTCCGAATGGAGATGGATTAAATGACACCTTTAGGGCCTTTGACAGACCAAATGGAAAATGTCCACGCTTTGTAAAAGCTATTGAGTTTAAAGTCTTCAATCGTTGGGGCGGCAAAGAAATTTATAGCTATAGCACCAAAAGTAGCATTGAACCAAACTACTTTATTGATTGGGACGGACGAGATAGTAATGGGAAAGAATTGCCAGAAGGCACCTATTACTACCAAGCAATTGTCACTTTTGATGTTTTCAATCCAAGGAAAGAAACCATGGAGTTTAAGAACTGGGTGAAAATTGTGAGATAATGGCTGAAACTTTTATGGCAATCTAAATGTCTAGTTCACATGCAATCAACTTCAAATAGTCAAGAACATGATATATTGCTCTTCGATGGCGTTTGCAACCTGTGTAACAGTTCAGTCAATTTCATAATTGACCGAGATCCAAAGAAACATTTCAAGTTTGCAGCACTTCAATCTGATTTCGGTCAAGCCAAACTGAAGGAACTGGGTTTTAGTCAAGAAGAGTTCGATAGCTTAGTATTATTAAGCAACGGCAAAGTTTACCGAAAAAGTTCGGCCGCATTACGCATCGCTAAAAAGTTAAAAGGACTCTGGCCATTACTGTATATCTTCATTGCTATCCCTCCATTCATCCGAAACGGAGTGTACGATATTATTGGTAAAAATCGCTACAAATGGTTTGGAAAGCAGGATTCCTGTCGAATGCCTACCCCTGAATTAAAGCAGAGGTTTATTTAAGCTCAAGCGCTTAATTCAATCATTTTTTGTTTGACAACCAAAGTAGAATTAGTTTTACCCTCTTAAAAAATCAGATCATCCATGAACGCATACGTTTTCCCTGGTCAAGGTGCCCAATTTCCCGGAATGGCCAAAGACCTATATTCTTCTTCGGAAAAAGCAAAATCGCTTTTAGAGTCTGCCAACGAAATACTTGGTTTCAGAATCACCGATATTATGTTTGACGGCACTGCCGAAGAGCTTAAAGAAACCAAAGTAACACAACCGGCAGTCTTTTTACATTCCGTAGTATTGGCATTAATTTCAGAAGATTTCAAACCTGACATGGTTGCGGGTCATTCATTAGGTGAATTTTCTGCATTAGTAGCCAATGGTGTTTTGTCATTTGAAGATGGCTTAAAACTTGTTTCCAAAAGGGCGTTAGCCATGCAAAAGGCATGCGAAATCAATCCTTCTACTATGGCCGCAATTCTTGGTTTAGAGGAAGAAAAAGTGGAAAAAATATGCGCTTCGATTGATGAAGTGGTGGTAGCCGCCAATTATAATTGTCCTGGTCAGTTAGTTATTTCAGGTTCACATAAAGGAATTGAATTGGCTTGTGCCGCAGCACTTGAAGCTGGAGCAAAGAGAGCACTGCCCCTTCCTGTTGGAGGAGCGTTCCACTCTCCTTTAATGGAACCCGCTCGTGAAGAATTGGAGAAAGCAATCGATGCTACTCATTTCAATCCCGCAAAATGCCCAGTTTATCAAAACGTAACGGCCAAAGCTTCATCAGACATTGATGAAATCAAAGAGAATTTAAAGATTCAGTTAACCGCACCCGTGCGTTGGACACAGTCGGTACAAGCCATGGTTGCCGATGGAGCAACACACTTTACAGAATCAGGGCCAGGAAAAGTGCTTCAAGGCTTAGTCAAAAAAATATATAGAGAAGCTGAGGTGTCAAGCATTTAGCAAAAAACTTACCCTAAAGTCTTCAGAGTCACCAAAATTCCTTCATTAAACCAATGAAGGAATTTTTCGTTTAAAACCCTGTCCGACCCAAAGCCTTTCCAAAACCTAGGCTTTTGCTTAGATTAGAGAAGAAACCACTGTATCTAAAAATTACGGCTATGTCAAAGTATTTATTAACCCTCTCAATTGTATGTTTATCCTTTGGCGCTTCTGCGCAATACACATCTGAAGTTAAGGCCATACAGCTCGAAAACACTTTGATTTCACAACAAAATGCCGCATTAAAAGGTCAGAAACTAGTTGGAATGACACAATATGATTTAGACTTTGAAAGAAGCCCACTCGTCTATAAAGAATGGCAGTTCGGAACCATTAGCTTTAAAACAGACCAGAAAGCTGATTCAATGCTGCTAAATATCGATGCTAATATAAATGCATTGGTTTTCAAGCTTAGTGAAGAATACAATCCTTTTAGAGTTGAAAGCGAAAAAGTTGCGGGATTTACACTCTATGGCGCAGAAAACAGATTCTTCATTCGGAAGTATACAAGTGACTTTAAAGAGTTAAAAAACGAGCTCCTATTTTTTGAAATACTATATGAAAGTGAGAGCTTTTCAATACTTAAGCAAGAAACAAAACGAATTATCCCCGCAGACAGCCAGTTGAGATACGTATCTGTCCCAGAAGACAAATACAGAGTAGATGTTAACTATTTTTTCAAAAAAGGAGCTGACTTATATGAAGATGTTTCAATAAACAAGAAAGGCTTTAAAACTATGACTTCGGGTGACTTGTACGATGAGATTCAAGATTTTGTCAAAGAGAATAAGCTCAAATGGGGGGATGAAGCAGACATGATTAAAGTGTTTAAACAGTTCTTTTAAACGACCTTCCCCTTTTCAGGTCAGATTAGTGTATCTTAAAGTTCAGCCAGAAAAATTTTAGCTTTTAATTTATCTTGGCATGCCTCCAGCATTTCCAATTGCGTTTTCCCATTAATTGGGTGTTTAAAGTCAGAAGCCAATTCAACCAAAGGAGTTAGTGTAAACCTTCTATTCTGAATCTCAGGGTGTGGTATTTTCAATCTTGGCTTATCAACCACAGCATCTCCATAATAGAGGATATCAATATCGATTAAGCGTTGTGCCCATTTCATATTTCGCACCCGCCCCATTAAGCCTTCAATGATATTGATGATAATCAAGATACGTTCAGGATTCTTATCGCTCTCTACAATCACCACTTGATTTAAAAAACTAGGCTGGTCTTCAATACCCCAAGCAGCCGTTTCATAAATAGCAGATTCCTTCTTGATGGTCAATTGGTGAGCAGTGATCTGCTCCTTTGCTATTTGCAAGTTATATTCTCGATCCCCCAAATTCGTACCTAACAATAAGTAGATGTCGCTCATAGTAGGCAAATATACTATTTGCTTATTGGAGTTGATAGTGAACCTCCTTAATTTGCCAGTTCATAAATTTGGAGAATGAGCGAAATCAGAAACGACTGGACTAAAGAGGAAATTGTTGAAATATACAACAGGCCATTGCTTGAATTGGTATATGAGGCGGCAACGGTTCATAGAAAATTTCATAACCCAAGAGAAGTACAGATCAGTACCCTGCTATCTATTAAAACTGGCGGTTGTCCTGAAGACTGCGCTTATTGTCCGCAAGCAGCTCGCTACCACACAGATATTGAAACCAATGACTTGATGACCGTTAGCCAGGTAAAAGCGCAAGCTTTAAGGGCCAAGTCTACAGGCTCATCAAGGGTTTGTATGGGTGCAGCTTGGAGAAATGTAGAAGACGGGCCAGAGTTTGAACAAGTGCTCGACATGGTGCGCACCATCAACACATTGGACATGGAAGTATGCTGCACCTTGGGAATGCTTACTGAAAATCAAGCACAGCGCTTGGCTGAAGCTGGTCTGTATGCCTACAATCACAACCTTGATTCTTCAGAAGAGTATTATAAAGAAATCATTTCCTCCAGAGGTTTTGACGACCGTCTTCAAACCTTGAAAAATGTTCGAAAAACGAATGTTACTGTATGTTCTGGCGGTATTATAGGCATGGGCGAATCCATTGAAGATAGGGCAGGAATGCTGATCGCTTTGGCTTCTTTGAGTCCACAGCCAGAGTCTGTCCCAATTAACGCATTAGTAGCCGTAGAAGGCACTCCGTTGGAGGATCAGCAAGTGATTCCTATCTGGGACATGATTAGAATGGTGGCTACAACTAGAATCGTATTGCCCTCTACTACAGTGCGTCTTTCTGCTGGAAGAACAGAAATGAGTAAAGAAGGTCAAGCTTTCTGTTTCCTAGCGGGAGCAGGGTCTATCTTCGCAGGGGATAAATTGTTAACCACTCCAAATCCTGATGTAAATGAGGACATGGAGCTTTTCAATATTTTAGGTCTGAACCCAATGAAGCCTTATGCTAAAGGTGCCAAGCCTACTCCTGTGAACCCAGACGAAATGACTCCGTCTGAAGCCGAAAAAGCGAAATGGTCACGCCCAGGACACAGGATCGAAAAGAACGTTGATGCCACTAAGAAGGCCAATAAAAAAAGGAAGGAAGCATTATAGCCTCCTTCCTTTTTTACTTTACACCTCAACCAGAGGTTTATCCTTTAGCTTATCAGTTCTTAGAACAATTTGAATCCAACGGCCAATACGATTTGGCTGCTTCTTTCATCAGTTTGAAAAGAGTTACCTCCTGCAGTAATTGTTTCACCAAATTTCTCGCTTAACGCTCCTTCGTATTTGAGGTCAATCACGAATTTCAAGACATCTACACCTAAGCCCGCTTGAAAACCAACGGTTGTATTACTATAGTTATCCTTAATATCTACAACGGCACCACTAACATCACTCTCTGCTTTTGTTAAAAAACTAAAGGCTGGACCTGCGTTTATTCTCAATGGACCGATTTTACCTCCTATCATTACAGGCACGTCTACTCTGTTGAAACTTAAGTCAACATTACTTGTACCCGAAGTGATGGTAGAATTAGTCTGGCTTAACAGGGCTTCAGGCTGAATATACAATCCTATCACGGGTACTTTCACTCTCAAAAAAGCACCAAATTGGTAACCAAATTCGGCATCACCTTCTTTTACGCTAGCTACACCTTCTTTTACATTAAGGTTAGAAGAGATAACCGCCACTCTTGGACCAAAATTTACCTGTGCGGACACGCTGTATACCATACCCAGCATTAATCCCATTATTAATAACTTTCTCATTTTCAATTATTTAGAGTTTTAATTTATAGATTCAATTGACTTGCAACAGCGTTAACCATGCATTTTCTAATTCATCGCTCCTTAAAAAATCTTGCGCCATTGTATGCAAATGATACTCCAACGACTCTGGATCATTTTTGAAACGTAATTTCACCTCTTCTATTTCAGGGCGAGTTCCAAAAGCCGAAACGGCCTCAGGGTCAGGAAGTTTTTCAATATTTCCCAAACGCCCCAAATTATTCCCCGAAAGTACTACACTATTTCGAATTATCTCAGGGATTTGATCATATCCAATTCCTAAATTCTTATTGGGTTTTGGTAATTCAAAAAGAGCTTCTCCATTGGCCCGGCAATACCAGTCTGCTCCCATTCTCCCAACCAAATCAGCTTTTACTGGATCTGGCATGCCTTGTTCGTTAAGAATTTCTTCCTTCAAGTGCATCAAAACCACCTCGCATATAATGAGGTTTCCAGCTCCGCCTTCATCTCCTAGAGAAATCACTTCGTTTACCTTGCATTCATAAGCTGCAATCGACTCTCCCACTCTAGGCGGCTTTACCATTTCAGAGTCCACCGCAGTCAGCCCTGACTTTACAAACTCATTCACTCCTTGCGCATATTCCGTGCTCGTCAACGACATTTGTTCTACAATATCATAACTCACAATATTGATAACCACTTCTTTGGTTTCAATGGCGTTTTCAAGCGTATGTTTAGTCGTATTGTCGCGCACCCTCCTTGCTGGAGAAAAAACCAAAATCGGAGGGTTGGCACTGAATACATTGAAAAAGCTAAAGGGACTTAAGTTTACATTTCCGGTTTTGTCCACGGTACTTGCAAAAGCGATTGGACGTGGGCCAATAGTGCCTAACATCAAACCGTGCAATTTCCCGGTTGGGATTTCTTTAGGATCGATTCTCATCATTCTTGAAGTATAAAAATTTATTCATTCAGTAGAAGAACACCCTACTAACAGGCACTGCCTCTATTTGTTTGGTAAATACTTGGCCTTGATCTCTGAAAAATTCATCAATAGTGTAATCGCACAACTCATAAAAGCCACAATGGCCAGCGCAAATAAGTAACCTCCATCACCTTGCACTTCGATACCAAGTTTGGTTAAATGAAAAAAGATGGCTCCCGAAATTGTACCCAATCCTAATAGCGCCCCTAATTCGTAACGATTTGTCAGTAAAAGGATACTAGCGATCAATTCTACAGTCCCTGTCATATACCTGCCCCACGGTTCCATCCCCACTTGCGTGAAGATATAAATGGATTCTTCAGCCCCAGTAAATTTAAAAAATAACGTTTGGAGCATAATTAAAGTAGCCAAAAGCCTAAGGGTCCACGATACAATCTTCTTTGATTTCTTGTTTCTCATGTGGTCTAATTTCGTAAAAATAACCGAATTCGACTCCATTACGCTTCTGGCTGCTAATAGTTTCTATTTGGCAGGCAGTACCAAAGCACTTACTTCTCCAAAACCAACGCGAACACCATCCTTTTCAGCATGGCCACGCATAATTACGGTATCGCCATCATTGATAAATTTGCGTTGAGTTCCATCTTTCATAGTGACTGGATTTTCGCCTCGCCAAGTAAGCTCTAACATCGAACCAAACTCTTCAGGTTTTGGGCCAGAAATGGTACCTGAACCGTACATATCTCCTACTTGAAGATTACAGCCATTACCAGTGTGATGTGCCACTTGTTGGCTCACATTCCAATACATGTATTTGTAATTAGAATTACTCAGCACAGTTTCGTCTGCTCCTTCTGGTTTTAAAGCCACTTGCAATTTCACGTCATAATGTAAGTCACCTTTGGTTTTTAGGTATGGCAAAACTTCAGGGTCTTGTTTTGGACCAGCGACTCTAAATGGCTCAAGCGCATCCATAGTAACGATCCAAGGCGAAACATGCGAAGCAAAGTTCTTAGCCAAAAATGGCCCTAATGGCACGTATTCCCATTTCTGAATATCTCTTGCCGACCAATCGTTTAACAGTACAAAACCGAAAATATGGTCTGGCGCAGCTTTGGCCGAAACAGGATCACCAAGCGCATTTTCTTTACAAGTAATGAAAGCCATTTCCAATTCGAAATCCAACAAACGACAAGGCCCGAAAGATGGCATTTCAGCATCATCGGCTTTGGTTTGCCCTTTTGGACGATGAAATTCTGTTCCAGAAACCACAATGCTCGAAGCCCTACCGTGATAAGCCACTGGCAAATGTTTCCAGTTCGGCATCAAGGCATTATCGGCCCCTCTGAACATGGTACCCACATTCCGGGCGTGGTCTTCAGAAGAATAAAAATCTGTGTAATTCGGCACTCGAACAGGCATCAGCATCTCCACTTCTTCCTTTGGAATTAAGGCCAATTCGCGGGCAGCTACATTGTCTCGAAGTTCTTCATTGCCTTTTTCTAAAAGCTCGGAAATTCGGTTGCGTACCTCACTTGTTTTTTTCTTCCCTAAAGCAATAAAGTCATTTAAGAAAGCTTGGTTGAAAACGCCAGCAGGAAGAGCTAAACCATCGAAATAGCCATTTTCGTATAAGTAGGTCAAATCCAAAACAGAATCGCCAATGGCCACTCCAGCGCCCGGCTGCAAGTATTCTGTTTTGAAAATACCAAAAGGTAAATTTTGTATGGGAAAGTCTGAATCTTTAGCCACTTCTACCCAAGATTGAAGTGACGGATTATTTGCTTTAATCATATTTTCTCAAAAATTATAGCGTTCCTCTTAATTCTTGTTCGTGCTCAATAGACTCGAACAATGCTTTGAAATTGCCTTTACCGAAAGATTGCGCTCCTTTTCTCTGGATGATCTCGAAGAACATGGTTGGTCTGTCCAACACTGGTTTTGTGAAAATCTGAAGCAGATAACCTTCATCATCTCTGTCAATCAGAATATTCATTTCCTTCAACGGCTCTAAATCCTCATCGATCTCGCCCACTCGCTCCAAAATATTATCATAATATACTTCAGGCACATAAAGGAACTCAACGCCACGGCTTCTTAAATCGCGAACTGTTTCGATGATATTGTTGGTTGCCACAGCGATGTGTTGCACGCCAGCACCATTATAAAAGTCGATGTATTCTTCGATCTGAGATTTCTTCCTTCCTTCAGCAGGTTCGTTAATAGGAAATTTAATTCTACCCGTACCATTACTCATTACCTTACTCATTAAGGCCGTGTATTCGGTAGAAATGTCTTTGTCATCGAAAGAAACCAATTGAGCAAAGCCCATTACTTTGGCATAGAACTCACACCATTTGTTCATTTCACCCCATCCTACATTACCCACCATATGGTCAATGTATTTAAGACCAGTTGGCGCTGGGTTAAAGTCCGTTTTCCAAGCTTTGAAGCCAGGCATAAACACACCTTTGTAGTTTCTTCTTTCCACAAAAATATGGATGGTTTCACCGTAAGTATGAATTCCAGAACGAACTACATAACCATGTTCGTCTTCTGTTTTTTCAGGCTTCATAAAAGATACTGCTCCGCGAGATGTAGTTTCTTCCCAAGCTTTCGTAGCGTCTTCCACCCAAAGGGCGATTACTTTTACACCATCGCCATGATTATTGATGTGCTCGTTAATTGGTCCATCCTTCTTTAAAGGCGAAGTAAGCACCAATCTAATTTTGTCTTGCTGAAGCACATAAGAAACACTTTCCTTATTGCCCGTTTCCAGACCCGAATAGGCTACTGATTCAAAACCAAATGCGGTTTTATAATAGTGAGCCGACTGCTTAGCATTACCCACGTAAAGCTCTACATAGTCGGTTCCGTTGATCGGAAGGAAATCTTTTGCTTCCTTAAATATTTTTTCTCCAGGATAATTTGCGTTCTCTGTTGCCATAATTTTTTATTCTTCTAACCAAGATTTATGATAATCTTTTACTAATAATTTCATTGCGGCTTCGGTTACTTTTAAAGGTTTAAAAGTATCGACCATTACCGCCAATTCTTGCGTTTCGGTTTTACCCAAACTTCTTTCCATCGCTCCCGGGTGCGGACCGTGAGGGATTCCCGCTGGGTGCAATGTAATCTGTCCTTTCTCTATATTATTACGACTCATAAAGTCGCCATCAACATAATAGAGCACTTCGTCTGAATCGATATTGCTGTGATTATAAGGCGCAGGCACTGAATCTGGATGGTAATCGTAGAGCCTTGGCACAAATGAGCATACCACAAAAGCATCGGTTTCGAAAGTTTGGTGAACTGGAGGCGGCTGATGAACTCGACCTGTAATTGGCTCGAAATCGTGAATTGAAAAGGCATAGGGGAAATTATAACCGTCCCAGCCCACTACATCAAAAGGATGCGTGGCATAGACATATTCGTGAATCATACCTTGCTTTTTCACCTTAATGATAAAGTCGCCCTTTTCATCGTGCGTTTCTAAATTTTGCGGTCTTCTAATGTCCCTTTCGCAATAAGGCGAATGCTCTAAAAGCTGACCAAACCAGTTACGATAACGTTTTGGTGTATAAATCGGGCGGTGTGATTCTACAATGAACAAGCGGTTTTTCTCATCATCAAATTCGATTTGATAAATCATTCCACGTGGCACCATCAGGTAATCACCATAACCAAACTCTAAAGTACCGAGCAAAGTGCGTAACCGCCCTGTACCTTGATGGATGAAAATCAATTCATCGCAATCGGAGTTTTTATAGAAATAATCCGTTTGAGATTTTGTAGGTGCGGCCAGAATAATCTCGCAATCGCTGTTCACCAAGACTGGTGTTCGGCTTTCCAAGTAATCTACTTTTGGAGGCACCGAAAAGCCTTTCAACCCAAGCGAAAGCATATTCTTTTCCACAGCGATTTTGGGTGCAACATCGTATGAACGAAGTACCTCCTTGACCTGTGTAGGCCTATGCACATGATAAAGCAATGACGACATTCCGTCAAAGCCTACAGTTCCGAAAAGCTGCTCGTAATAGTAGCCACCATCTTCCTTTTTAAAAGTAGTGTGGCGTTTATGTGGGATCTTTCCCAATTGATGATAAAACGGCATATCGCTTTGTTTTAATTATTTAGCTCCCGTAAACCTAAGAGCTTACTATAAACAGCCCCTGAAACACCCCGAATTCTCGGGGCAGGGTGACTTACTATATTAACTGCTTAAGGGAATTTTCCAATGCTCTTTTCGAGATGCCTGTTTTTTCTGGAGAAAGGTCATATACTTTCTGCAATGCATTTCGAATAACATTGGCAGTATCCTCAAAAATCGCCTCATCTGTCAAGGCAATTCCGCCCTGCATAAGATACGCAAAAACACGCGCCATTCCACAGTTAGCAATAAAATCTGGCAGTACTGAAAGATTCTCATCAGCAAATAAACCAGTAGGCCCAAAGAAAATTTCAGGATCATTGAACGGCACATTTGCTCCACACGAAATCACTTCCAACTTCGATTCGATCATACGATCAACCTGTGGCCTTGTGATTAATCGAGAGGCTGCAGCAGGAACAAAAACTTCGAAATCTAAGCCCCAAATTTCTTCATTGATTTGATCGAAAGGGATCATATCTTCTGCAACAAGTTGGTTCCCCTTCCTGTTTAAAAAGTAGTTTTTAATCTCTTCCAAAGAGAAACCTTCTTGTTTCATCACCCCACCTTCGCGATCAATAATACCCACCACTTTCATTCCCATTTGAGCCAAATAGTAACCCGCAGCAGCGCCTACATTTCCCCAGCCTTGGATCACAGCTCTTTTCACTTTGTAGTCGCCACCCCAAATTTGATAATAGCCGCGAATGGCTTCTGCTACTCCATAACCAGTAATCATATCGGCTACTTTGTACTTCCTGCTTAAATCTGGTGTGTATTCCGGGTTCTCAATTACTTTGATGACTCCATTCCTAAGCTGACCTATACGATTGATCTTCTGTGCTTCTGTTGGTTTAAAGTGACCATTGAAAACGCCTTCCTGTGGATGCCAGATACCAGCTTCTTCGGTCATGGCAATTACTTCGTGAATTTCGTCTACGTTTAAATCACCCCCCGTTCCATAATAGAATTTCAAAAGTGGGCTTACCGCAGCAAACCATCTTTTCAATACCCCTTCCTTTCTTGGATCTTGTGGATCGAAGTTGATGCCAGATTTGGCACCACCAATGGCCGGACCAGAAATGGTGAATTTCACTTCCATAGTTTTGGCAAGCGATTCTACTTCTCTTTTATTCAAACCCACACGCATACGAGTACCGCCACCAGCAGCTCCTCCGCGCAACGAATTAATCACCACCCAGCCTTCGGCCTCGGTTTCAGAATCTTTCCACTCAAAAACGATTTCAGGTCTCTTATTTTCAAATTTCGCTAATAGCGCTTCCATATCTCTTTTTACTAAGGTCAAATACTAACAAATATACTTTTTACAATTTGTTCAAAATACCTTTCACCCAAAATGATTTTCATGTTTAGCTGATTCAAATTAATAATAATCAATCAACAGAGTATTCCACTTAAAAGCTATCCAAAAACACGTATCTTTAGAAAATTCCACTTCTATGAAATTAGACGCCACCGACATTCGCATTTTAGAGATTCTGCAAGAAGATGCGCGTATCACCACAAAAGCCCTTGCCGACCAACTCAACCTTTCCACCACACCAATCTTTGAACGGATTAAACGTTTAGAAAGAGAAGGAGTTATTAAAAAATATGCGGCACTACTCGATGGAAAAAAACTAGATTTAATGCTCACTGTGTTTATTTCAATTTCGCTTACGAAACACAGCCGTATGTACTTAGAGAAGTTTGTAAATGAAATTAAGGCCTATCCTGAAGTTATGGAATGTTACCACATTGCTGGCAACTTTGATTTCCTCTTAAAAGTGGTGGTAAAGAGCATGGAATCATATGAAACCTTTATTCTCACCAAACTCTCTACCACAGCAAATTTGGGACAGGTACAAAGCTCATTTGTGCTCTCCAAGAACATACACACTACGGCATTTAGTTTTTAGAGAAGAGGTATAATGACAGCGATCATTGAGGAATTAATAAGCACTTCCTCTTCTTAGCTTCATTCTTCTGCCTTCTAACTTCCGTGTTCCGACTATTCCACCTATTTTTGCAGCCTAATTTTATTCAAACAATTACATGTCGCTTTCAACGAAGTATAACCCGAACGAGATAGAAGATAAATGGTATGCCCACTGGATGGATAAAGGATATTTCCATGGCAAGGTAAACCCTCAAAAAGAGCCTTACTCTATTGTCATCCCTCCGCCAAACGTAACGGGTGTGCTCCACATGGGCCACATGCTGAATAATACCATCCAAGATGTGCTGATCAGAAAAGCCCGAATGGAAGGCAAAGAAGCTTGCTGGGTACCTGGTACCGACCACGCTTCGATTGCCACTGAAGCCAAAGTAGTGAAGATGCTTCGCGAAAAAGGCATCAAAAAATCTGACCTCAGTCGGGAGGAATTCTTGACCCATGCTTGGGAATGGAAAGAAAAATATGGCGGGATCATTCTTGAACAACTGAAGAAACTTGGTGCCTCATGCGACTGGGACCGCACCGCGTTCACCATGGATGAAGGCTACCACAAGGCTGTGCTCCGTGTTTTTGTAGACCTATATAATAAAGGATACATCTACCGCGATTTACGCATGGTCAACTGGGATGTTGAAGCCCAAACTACGGTTTCGAATGAAGAGGTGATTTATGCCGACCAAGATGAAGTATCGAAGCTTTACAAATTTCAGTACAGCATTAAAGATTCAGACGAAAAGGTAATTATTGCTACGCAGCGCCCTGAAACTATTTTAGGAGATGCCGCTATTGCCGTAAACCCAAAAGATGAGCGTTACCAACATTTGATTGGTAAAACTGCACTTGTGCCTTTCGTTAACCGTGAAATTCCAATCATTGCGGATGACTATGTAGAAATAGAATTCGGAACAGGTTGCCTAAAAGTAACGCCTGCCCACGACCCGAATGACTACGAAATTGGTTTGCGTCATAATTTAGAAGTGATTGACACCATCGGCTTTGATGGTAATTTGAATGAAAACTGTGGTGTGCCGAAATATATGGGCATGGAGCGCTTCAAAGCGCGCAAGGTAATGGTGAAAGACTTAGAAGAAGCTGGTTATTACATCGGTTTTGAAGAGTTTACAACCAGAATCGGTCGTTCAGAAAGAACAAATACAGTGATAGAGCCAAAGCTTTCTTTGCAATGGTTCATCAAAATGAAAGAAATATCGCGCACAGCGCATGAAGTGGTGATGAATGACGAAGTGGAGATTCTTCCTTCTAAATTCAAAAACACTTACAACCACTGGATGGAGAATGTACGCGACTGGTGTATTTCACGTCAGCTTTGGTGGGGACAACAAATTCCGGCCTACTTCTATGGTGAAGGTGAAAATGACTTTGTTGTCGCTGAATCGGCAGATGAAGCATTGGCATTGGCCAAAGAGAAATCAGGCAATGCTCAACTCACTGCCAGTGACCTAAAGCAAGATGAAGATGTACTCGACACTTGGGCTTCTTCATGGTTGTTTCCAATGGCAGTTTTCAATGGCTTTGATGATTCATGCTTTGATAGAGAGACAGGTAAGATTATTAAAGGCAAGAATGCTGAGTTAGACTACTTCTACCCTACCACCACTTTGGTTACCGCACCAGAAATTTTATTCTTCTGGGTAGCCAGAATGATTATTGCTGGCTATGAGTACACTGGAGAGAAACCATTTAAGCACGTTTATTTAACGGGAATTGTACGCGACAAACAGCGAAGAAAAATGTCGAAGTCTTTGGGTAACTCACCTGATCCACTGGACTTAATTAAAGAACTAGGCGCTGATGCCGTGCGTACTGGAATGCTTTTTTCTTCGCCAGCAGGCAACGATTTGCTTTACGATGAAAAGCTTGTTGAGCAAGGAAGAAAATTTGCCAACAAGATATGGAATGCTTTCCGTTTAGTTAAAGGTTGGGAAGTTGGTGGCAGTTCAAACGGTCAAGAAAACCAAACCGCAGTGCGTTGGTTCGATTCTAGGTTCAATGCAGCCCTTGCTGAAATCGAGGATCATTTCAGCAAATTCAGAATTTCTGATGCACTAATGACCACCTATAAGCTGATTTGGACCGACTTCTGTTCGTGGTATTTAGAAATGATTAAGCCTCCGTTTGGAGAGCCTATCGACAGACCTACTTACGAGGTAACACTTAATTTCTTCGAGAAAATCATGAAGGTGCTTCATCCGTTTATGCCTTTTATTACCGAGGAAATATGGAGTGAATTAAGAGAAAGAGCCGAAGGACAAGACATCATTGTTTCTACTTGGCCAATCATTGGCGGTGCTGATGAAGCACTGAACAAGCAATCTGAAATCGTTTTTGACTTGGTTTCTAACCTTAGAAACTTGCGATTGTCAAAAGGAATTTCCCCGAACAAGGCTTTGGACTTAGCGATTAAATCAGGCAACCCTGAGGCTTACGAGCCTTTCATTAATATCATTAAGAAGTTAGCCAACATCGATCAACTAACCTATACGGATGAGAAAGTAAGCGGCACGCTAGGCTTTGTCATTAAATCTGATGAATTCTTTATTCCTATGGAAGAAGGCGCGATTGATATTGAAGTAGAAAAGACCGAAATATTGAAAGAGCTAGAATACACTAAAGGCTTTTTGAACTCCGTAATGAAAAAACTGAGTAATGAACGTTTTGTGGCTGGTGCTCCTGAGCAAGTAGTAGCCATAGAGAAGGCTAAACAAGCCGATGCAGAAGGAAAAATAAAAGTATTGGAAGAAAAACTAGCTGGACTGAGTTAAGGGCTACCAGTTCTCTATTAAACATTGAAACAGCCTCGAAAGGGCTGTTTTTTTTGTTCAAAATCTCAAAAACGTACCCAGAAATATTTTAGCGTGTATCCCCTCGTAATTATCACACTAAAATCGACAGATCGTAAAAATTATAAATTTCGCGATAACGTTATAATACATCAGACAAGTAATATTTTTTGTAATTATTTGAAGATGAACCAAATACACCTCAATAACCGTCAATAATTTAATAAAACCAATATTGTCATAGATATTTACAATTTTATAATGAGCCATATATGGTCATATATGAACAATAAAAATTTAAATATGACAATTAAAATATATACCGATAAAACAGAATTATCACCATTTATAAAATGATGTATCCTTATACGTACGTTAAAGCAACATCAATATCCGTTTAGGTGTTATTCGCGCAAACAAATGAATTACTTATAAATGCAAAAATTTAAACTAAAATTAATGCTCATTTTGCTACTCGTTAGTAGCAGTGTAATGGGCCAGCAACGTACCGTGGAGGGTACTGTGCTTGATGAATTCGGTTCTAGCTTTCCAGGCGTGACGGTTTCCATTAAGGGAACAACCACTGGAATAACCACAGAATCGGACGGTAAATTCTCACTATCAGTGAATGCTGAGAATGCAGTTCTTGTATTCAGGTACTTAGGTTACAAAACCAAAGAAGAACCTGTAGGTAACAGAACCACAATTAACGTGTCAATGGTACCTGACATTATTGACGCAGGTGAAGTAGTAGTAGTTGCTTATGGAACTCAAGACGCAAAGAGTATCACAGGTTCTGTGACATCGCTTTCAGCTGAGAAAATCAAAGACAGACCAATTACTAGTGCAATTTCTGCACTTGGTGGTTCTGGCCCTGGTATTCAAGTAACGACAGCAACAGGTCAGCCTGGTTCTAGCCCTGCCATCAGATTAAGAGGTATTGGTTCAGTTAACGGAAGTAACGAACCTTTCATAGTCGTTGATGGTGTTCCTTTTAGCGGAAACATTAATAGGATTAACCCTGATGACATT